>NZ_CM125969.1:0-3856736 GCF_052322135.1 Glutamicibacter soli | reverse complement strand
TAAGGGCGCCCCGCTTTCCGTCGAATTAATGCAATCTTGGTCACTTAACACCCCATGAATGGGTGTCTAAGGTGGTGCCGAATCGGGCATCATCCCCCTTGATTCTATCCGTCATCCACATGGTTATGCACAGCTCGGTGGAAAAACTCGGAGTTTTGGTTGTGGAAATCTACTTTTCCCTTGAAATCAAGCGTTTTCAAGCACAGGATGACGTGGAAGTACGCGTTTGGATGTGAACTTTCTTTCGTTGAGTCCACCAATAATCCACAAGTTTGGGGTAGATTATTCACAGGCACTGCCCTGTTAGATCAAACGGGGAGCCACAGGTGCGCCAATTTGACCTGTCGCGCAGTTTTTTCTATTGTTATTTAGTCCTATGCGTGCGTTTTGCGACCTGCTCAGTTTTAGAAGAGCCCGCCGAACCTCGCGTTTTTCAAAAAATAAATGTGCGCCATCAAGTTGTTATCCAGCTAGCTAGCAACGGGTAGGGCGTATCACTAAACGTCTTGGAGTATCACCGTGAGCAAGCGGACTTTTCAGCCAAACAACCGTCGTCGTGCCAAGAAGCACGGTTTCCGCCTTCGTATGCGTACCCGTGCGGGTCGTGCCATCCTGTCGGCACGCCGCAGCAAGGGTCGCAGCGAGCTGTCCGCATAAATTTGCGACACAGCTCTTGGCAGCGTAGTTTTCCTGGACTCGGCTAAGAGTCACGAAGAAATCTCATGTTGCCAAAGAATCAGCGACTGCGCCTAGCGCAGGACCTTACAGCCACTGTACGTTCCGGCGTCCGAAGCGGACGCCGGAACGTCGTGCTATATGCACGACCCCGGATTGATGAAAAATCGGGGGACAGGTTTGGATTCATTGTGTCCAAGGCTGTAGGTATTGCCGTTAAAAGGAACCTTGCCAAGCGGAGAATGCGCGAAATAGCCCATGAGCTTCGGCGTGCGGATGGAAATCTGGACATCGTCGTACGTGCGCTCCCTGGAGCTGCAGAAATCTCCTGGGACGAACTCCATTCGCAGGTTTCCTCGGCATTTGCCTCGGCAGTTCGAAAGACCGAGGCACGCTGATGCGCAAAGATTCAGCACCCCGCACAGGAGTGTTGTGGTTCGTCATCGACATTCCACGCAATATCCTGATCGGCTTGCTCAAGATCTACCGAAAAATCATTTCGCCGTTGTACGGCGATGTGTGCAGATATTTCCCCAGCTGTTCTGCCTATGGGCTCGAAGCAGTCACCCAGCACGGCGTCGTTAAAGGTGTCGGGCTAACCGCATGGCGGATCCTCCGGTGCAATCCGTGGTCCCACGGAGGCGTCGACCACGTTCCTGAGGGACCGAGGATTTGGCCAGAAGGTAAACTGCCGAGGATCATAGTTTTGAATCATCCTGTGATTCCCGACGATGAAGACGCCGCGGATAGCGGCCGCAAGGAGCGCGACCTCTGATGAACAACTTCCTAGACACGATATTGACTCCGTTTACGTATGCGGTGTCTTGGGTTCTGTGGGCTTTCCACGAACTGTTCACGCTCATCGGCATGAATCCCGACTCGGGTGTCACCTGGACTCTGTCCATCATCTTCCTCGTGCTGCTGATCCGTACCCTGCTGATTCCGGTATTCGTCAAGCAGATCAAGTCGCAGCGCGCCATGCAGGCCCTGCAGCCGGATTTGAAGAAGCTGCAGGCAAAATACAAGGGCAAGACCGACCAGATGTCGCGTCAGGCCATGGTGCAGGAGCAGCAGGCGCTGTTCAAGAAGCACAAGACCAACCCGCTGTCTTCCTGCCTCCCGCTGCTGATCCAGATGCCGTTCTTCTTCGCGCTGTTCCGCGTGCTGAACAACGCCTCCCATGCAAGCGAGTCCGGACAGTCCGTCGGCGCCCTGTCGGTTGAGAATATCCGCAGCTTCGACGCAGCAACCATCTTCGGCGCGCCACTGTCCGAGACGTTCTTGGGCACCTTCAACTCCGGCAACACCAACTGGGCCGTCGTCATCGTCGCCGTGATCATGATCCTTGCCATGATCGCTTCCCAGTTCTTCACCCAGCGCCAGCTGATGACCAAGAACATGAGCGCAGAAGCCCTGCAGGGCCCGTTCATGCAGCAGCAGAAGATGATGCTGTACATCCTGCCACTGGTCTTCGGCATCGGCGGCATCAACTTCCCAATCGGTGTGCTGATCTACTGGACCGCCACCAACCTGTGGACCCTCGGCCAGCAGTACTGGGTCATCCACAACAACCCGACTCCGGGTTCCGAGGCAGAGCGTGAGCTCAACGCCCGACGCGCCGCCAAGGGCCTGCCACCAGTTGGCCAGAAGAAGAACGCAGAAGCTGAGCAGCCCGTCATCGAGCAGCCTAAGGGCCAGCGCGAGCAGCCGCAGCGTAAGAACCGCCGGAAGAAGAAATAGCCATGACTGCAGCCGAAAACATTGAAGTGAACGATCTGGAAAACCAGGTCGATTCCGAACAGGAAGTTCTGGACGAGGGCGACGTCGCCGCCGACTACCTTGAGGAGCTCCTGGATATCGCGGACCTCGATGGCGACATCGACATCGAAATCCGCGGTGGCCGCACGTACATCTCCATCGTGACTGAGGAAGAAGGCGCCGATCTGAGCAGCCTTGTCGGCAAGGATGGCGAAGTCCTGGACGCACTTCAGGAACTTACCCGCCTGGCTGTCCTAAACGCTACCGGAGAGCGTTCGCGGCTGGTTCTGGACATCGCCGGTTACCGTTCGGATCGAGCCGAGCAGTTGCGTGCCATCGCCGACGAAGCGATTCACAAGGCCCGAGAGACCGGTGAGGACGTCCACCTGCAGCCGATGAGCGCCTATGAGCGCAAGCTGGTCCACGACGTCATTGCCGACGCTGGACTGCACTCCGAATCCGAGGGTGAGTCGGGCCGCCGGCACATCGTTGTGTCAATGCTGGACAACTAATCCGCGCCGGCCGAAAGCGTACGTGAACAACCAAAGGACCATGCAATGACTGAGGACCTCAGCCTCACCCCAGAAGAGACGCTCGCCGCCGAAAAGATCTTCGGGGACCGTCTTGATCTTGCCAAGCGCTATGTAGAGCATCTGGCTACCTCCGGCATCGAGCGCGGCCTGCTCGGCCCGCGTGAGGTGCCCCGCCTTTGGTCCCGTCACGTACTCAACTGCGCGGTCATCGAGTCGGTCATGGAGAAGGACGCCGAGGTAGCCGATGTGGGCTCCGGTGCCGGCCTGCCAGGGCTCTGCTTGGCCATCGCCCGCCCGGACCTGAACCTGACGCTGATCGAGCCCCTGGAGCGCCGCTGCATCTGGCTTTCCGAAGTCATCGATGACTTGGGCCTGACCAACGTCACCGTCATGCGTGGCCGCGCCGAGCAGATGGTAGACGTCGTCAATGCCCGGTACGTGACCGCACGCGCTGTCTCGGCGCTGACTAATCTTGCCGGACTGACGATTCCATTGCTGCACGGTGAGGGCGAGCTCATCGCCATCAAGGGCCGCTCTGCCGCCGAGGAAATCGACAAGGCTTCGAAGGCCATCCGCAAGCTGGGCGGTAAGGAAACCGAAGTTATGGTGATCGGTGAAGGACTCCTCGCCGAACCTACTACGGTGGTTCGTATCAAGGTTGGCTAGTCCAACGAGTTAGGCTTGAAACAGCTCTAGGTGCGCCAGACGCGGTTATGTTGAAGGAATTCGACATAAAAAGCTGATTGCAAACTTAAAGACTTGTTTTGAATGTTTCACGTGAAACATTGTCGATGACAGTCAGAAAGTGCGACTGCATCATTCCATGAGGAGGAGTTTAACCTTGTCTAAGACCAAGGATTCGTCGAGCAGCGCTTTTGACTTCAACGACTCTTCCTCGCCGTTAGCTAGCCAGCTGGCGAGCGAACATCGTCGACGCGAAGCTTTGGAGGCCCGTAAGGTGCCCAAGCCTGACAAGACCCGATACTTCACTATCTCAAACCAAAAAGGTGGCGTAGGAAAGACAACTACGACCGTCAACTTGGCTGCTGCATTGGCCAAGGGAGGTTTGAATGTCCTGGTGATCGACATCGATCCGCAGGGCAACGCCTCGACCGCGCTGGGCATTGAGCACCACGCCGAGGTAGACAGCATCTACGACGTTCTGATTAACGACGTACCGCTGGCAGATGTGGTAGCTACTTGCCCTGATCTGCCTTCGCTTCAGGTTGCGCCCGCTACCATCCACCTGGCAGGCGCAGAAATCGAGCTCGTTTCCCTCGTAGCCCGCGAACAGCGTCTGCAACGCGCATTAGACGACTACGCGCGTACCCGACAGCGCTTGGGACAGCCGCGTCTGGACTACGTGTTCATCGACTGCCCGCCGAGCCTCGGACTGCTGACAGTCAATGCTTTCGTTGCAGCACGCGAGGTCCTGATCCCGATCCAGTGCGAGTACTACGCCCTGGAAGGCCTGAGCCAGTTGCTGAAGAACATCGAGATGATTCAGAAACACCTGAACTCCCGACTGACAGTATCAACCATCTTGCTGACCATGTATGACGGACGAACCAACCTGGCCGCTCAAGTTGCTAACGAAGTTCGCGAGCATTTCCCCGAGCAGGTGCTCCAGGCCGTGATTCCTCGTTCAGTTCGAATTTCCGAGGCGCCAAGCTACCAGCAGACCGTGATCACATACGATCCGAACTCCACAGGAGCTCTTTCGTACTCGGAGGCAGCACAGGAAATAGCTGACCGTGGAGTCAAAGCCTAGCTCGAAGCATTTCAGCAACGAAGAGAAGGAAAACTTCTTCTTTTGGTTGTTTAAGGCGGATTATTTGTACCAAATTCCGGAAGTGATGGAAACACCCGGATTACTAGTGCAACGCGTCCCAACTCCTATCGCAGGTAACAGTAGACTAGTCGTGGGCTGAGATTCTGGACGAAAGGGCGTGCATTAAATGGCCGAGAAGAAACGTGGCTTGGGCAGGGGACTAGGTGCGCTGATTTCCAGCTCGCCAGCAGCGACGGCTCCAGAAGAAAAAACGGATGTTTCACGTGAAACAACGTCGCCGGAAACGACCCCTCCGCCGTCTAAAGCCAAACCAGCTCGCCCCGTAGACATGTTCTTCGAACCGGGGAGAAAATCCTCCTCTCCGGCGTCTACAAGCACTTCATCGCGTTCCGGCAAGAAGGCGCGAGCAACTATGCCGGGACTCACTTCCACGGTTGCGTCGACCAAGCCGAAGCCCGCGGAACCCATTGTCGAGGTTGAAACTGACGGGCTCGTCGATGTTCCTGGAGCACAGTTCGCCGAGCTTGACGTCAAGCTTATCCATCCGAACCGCAAGCAGCCGCGTACCAATTTCGACCAAGAACATATGGATGAGCTCATCCACTCGATCCGCGAAATCGGTCTCTTGCAACCTATCGTCGTGCGTCCGTCTCGTGAAAAGAACGACGCACCATATGAGCTGGTTATGGGTGAACGCCGTTGGCGGGCAACCCAGGAAGCAGGACTTTCGACAATTCCTGCGATCATTCGGGATACGCAAGATACGGATCTCCTGCGCGACGCACTTTTGGAGAACTTGCATCGTTCGCAACTCAACCCCTTGGAAGAAGCGGCTGCATACGCACAGCTACTTGAAGAGTTCAATTGCACTCAAGAAGTGCTTTCGGATCGAATCGGGCGCTCTCGCTCGCAGATTTCCAATACGATCCGCCTCATGAAGCTACCGGCACTGGTGCAGCGTCGTGTTGCCGCCGGTGTGCTTTCTGCAGGTCATGCCCGCGCTCTTCTTGGGCTTTCCAATAACGAGGCGATTGAGCAGCTCGCCCAGCGCATCATTAGCGAAGGCCTGTCTGTGCGCGCCACCGAAGAAGCAGTTGCCCTGAGCGATGACAAGCCAAAACCTAAGGGGCGGAAGGTACGCGAGGCGCAGCGGAATGAGAGGCTCGACTTTATCGCGACATCACTTGCAGACAGGCTCGATACAAACGTCAAGATCCAGCTGGGCAGTCGCAAAGGCAAGGTCAGTATCGAATTCGCCTCTGTCGAAGATTTGAATCGAATCATGGAAGTTCTCGATCCGAATATGAAATCCTAATAGTCCCATCCCTTCAGGGTGCATGTTTCACGTGAAACATGCACCCTGCTTGCCTTAACTGCGTTTCGCACGAGCCGTGTTTCACGTGAAACACCTCTCGACTTGTCGAAGGGACTGATTTGGGGAGACGAGATGATGGACGATTGATTTGAAATTCCTGCTTCAACACCCGGATCGATAAGAAAATGCACTACAAAACCAGGACTCAAGAGGACGCATTGCCAAGGTATCTGGGAACGCTTCCTTTGACCTTCGGAGCAGTGGACATGATGGACCGGAACCGACCCTGGTAGTTGCTACAGCGGACAATGCAATTGTCACACGCAAAACTCCGGATACTGCGGTCACAACAATCCTATTGGCCAATAGACCGCTTGGGCAATAATACTGATCCTGAAGCTGAGGTATCGGGCGCAGTCCGGGGCTACTTGTTTCCATTGTTGATGGCTAGTGCGAACGTTATGTCATTACCCAGTTTGTTTCCGGAGACCAATCCGGCGAATCGGTCCGCACCCACGACTCGGATAGCTCGAAGAGCATGATCTTGCGAATGGTGTACTGCATTGGGGGATACCTGCGAACATGGCCACGAATAATTCTTAGATGCTGCCAAGGGCAAACAGCATCACCATAGAGTCGAACATGCTTCTCGTGCCGAGCCTGATTCACTGCACCTGTCCGAATCTGTCCTAACTATCGGAGCGGCGATGCGGGCACGTTCAGTGTCGATGGTGCAGGACTTTTTCCTTGGGGCGCTTAGTTGCATGGACTATGCTTGAGGCCTGCCATCCGGACCGAAACAGATGCTGTTCCTCGCACTGGATTTTCCGTCAAACATCAGTCCGCAGCGGGGGAATCGAAGAGCGCACTGTAGCTGGCAACAAAGTCTGTGGATCAACAACAGAGTCCTTGGATGAAGTCCCAACTGCCATTGGAGCGCCGGCCCGCATGAAAGATATTTAGCTCGGATCAGCCAAGGGAGAGTGGCTACGGTTGGCTCGTCGATTGACCAGAGCGATAAATCTGGGAATTACAGCGTCACTGGCAATGAATGTGGGTGCCCGGACCAATCTTTCACCTATGGCACCGTTGCCATGTAGTGAAGCTCGGATAAGTTGCTGCCAAGATCGTCCCTGCTGGCCGCTAGAACCGTACACAGCGCCTCTCAGGCCCGCTATATGGCTCTACCCCGCCCCTGAGGCGATCCATGGGCTCTCAGAGGCCTCCTGAGGCGCGCAGCATGGTGTCGCCGCCCTTATACGTCGCCCCCGGCGTTGTCGCTCAGCTGGAAGGCGCTAGGGGATCGTCTGATTCAATCAATTCTGGGTATCGCTGACGCTGTTCCAATTCACCACTAAGATGGCGCAGAACTGACTACGGAGATTCTTGGGACCGTGCCGAATATTCGACTCTTCGAGAACCACCTGCCGGATGCCGCGTTATTCTCTTCCAGCGCCGCCATGCAAAAATTCCTCCCCGCCTTGCAACTGGATGTGTGGTGGAAGAAGCCGTTGCCAATGCCATAAAAGAACAAAGCGAAGCGAATACTCCAGCTTCAGGTCGAGGGGCTCCCGGGACGCCACATCGTGTCGGCTCGCGGTGTCCCGCAATAGTGCCGCCTCAGTCCTGAATGCGGCCAATGTTGCCTCAAGCGGCTGGGACGAGTGGAAGGAGCTGACAGGGAGAATGGTGTACCGACAGTTCTTATTCCTTGGCCGCAACGAGCACAAGAGCGTGTTCACGTAACTGGATTAGCGCACACTCCACAAAGAAGTCGGCCAGGTTGACGCCAACTTGGAAATCCTGCCCCCGAAGAAACGGGCAAAGTCGGGGCACCCGGTGCGGCATTCCAGACGGGGCATCGAACTGGCGGGATGCGTTCTCGGTGCCGCCTGCCGGCGCGGTGACCTGGCAGGCGGCACTGAATTGGAATAGCGGTGGCTCCTAAACCTCCGATTATTCACCCTGCTTTGGGCTGCCCAGTTTCATGTTCAATTCGACGCAATCGGGCCACGGATGAAGATCAAATTGGCATCAACACAAGCAGAAATTCTAGCTGCACAACCACAACGGTCAATTTCTAGATGAGTAGAGTCTTCTGGGTTCTTCCCCGGAGGATAGGTCCCTACAGTGAACTACGAAGCTAGCGTCGACGCAGTAGAGAGACTGGTCCTCTCGGCCATGAGTACGTCTCCAAAACTCTCCCCGGCTAGAGGCAACCTATTCGCTGGAAACGTTCGCCCTGGATGCAGAGAAGGTCAGCCTGATCGGGTATTGATGCAACTACGACACGGGTGAACACGATCTTCAAAGTGAATCACCTACAGCAGCATCTGCCGTACTTGGTGTGTACAACACCGTGCGTAGCGGCGTTGCTCCTACATATTGAAGGAAGTTCAGGAGGAATATACCGGCAGAAGGGGGAATAGTCTGGCACGATCACCTCGACGCATTCTGCACCTCATACAATTACCCGACGGGGTAATTGCAAGCGTCATCAAGCACCGCCAGCTGCTCAACGTATGCAATCTCTCGTCCGCGCCAGCGGGATCCTTTCCCACGCACGCTGGTAGTAGAGCCTGCGCCATGTTCAATTCCTGAGCAGCCAAGCGTTGCGGTGCACATCCGTAGAGACTGCTGAAGCAAAGGACCTCCAGAAGTTCATCTGTGTATTTTCGGGGTTGGATTCCTATCCGTGAACACCAAATAATCTGGTATTAACAGAACCAAGAGCTCTGATAGATTGCGATGTGTAATTCAAGGACGTCCTTTTGCTAATTTAATGCTTTTGGTCTATCAGGTGTGTTGCGATGCGCTGTATGTCGGATTTCCGCGTGCAACTTTGCCACTTCGCGAATCCGTCGATAGAGGATTACCTCTGCCCTGAAGATGGCGTTGATGCTTGCGATAGTGGCCCCGAAGAATGGAAATGATGTGCATCTTCCATTGAGCCGGAAGCATGAACGCATATTGGTTGCCACCCGATGAATGATGCCCCACCGAAGGAAATTGATTCTTCAGTTGCTGAAGGGAAACGACGAGAATCCTGGAAATGAGATGGCCGATCTTCTTCGGGCTGTCATTCAACGTGTCCGCGAATGTCCAGGCATCTGGAGGTACGAACTCTACCAAGTTCTGGCCACGAAGTTTCCGACCGCATTCAGCCAACTGAATCGCGGGGGAAGAACTGGCGCCTTGGTTTAATCCTGCCTCTGAATCGGTCAGAGCGAGTTCTACTATCGGCCACTCGAGGTTTGCTTTACGTACTGCTGCCCAACCTAAAACCAGAATGTGCAGTGCATGATTGCCGCTAAAGTGATTCCGGGTGGAGGCCTATCAATTGCCCGGATCGTCGAGCGGGCATCGCCTGCTGAATTCGCCCGACTCGATAATTATCGTGCCCATGCTTCTTCGAGGAAAAGACCATGAAGACTGCAACGTGGTGCCGATCGCATTGCTTGTACGGGTTCGTTCTTGAGTTTGGCAGTTTCTAATACGAAAGTGATGCCACCGAATCTTGATGTTGGGTCGGGGAACGACTTTAGATATGAGCTTCGGTGGCCAGGCGGGTGCTGATTTGAGATGGACTATGAACAGAAGGAACGAAGCCAGAACGGTCTAGATCGGATCTACTTGCCATGCATATTTGAACCCCAACGTATCCCGTTCGTGCTCAATAGTTTTGCCCTCAATGTTCCTTGTCGCACGCACAGGCTCGTGAAGAGCGATCTGCGACGCCTGAGTGCTTCAGCAGCTGTTCCACTGGCAATGGAGTCTGAAATGCCGGCAGAAAGGCACACAGGCAAGCTGAGGCAGCTGCTGCGGAAGTCGACCTACGTGGAGCTCTCCGTTGTTATTCCTGTGGGTAATTTCCGGATTCCATTCGATTCGGCATCATTTTTTGGTTCGGTCAAAGATAGGGGAATTCTGCTTCAAGGAGTAGACGGTACCTATGGTCCATGCGGCTGGCTTCGGCTGTGTACGGTAGGTCAAGTCCGTGGGACGAATGCTTCCACACTGAACGGTCTTGCTCACCGGAGGTCATAAGATTGGATCTTTCCGAGCGGCCACTAATGACTGTAAGCTGGTTGCCCTCTGCTATGCAAGGGATCTGCAAGCCACCATGCGGCTGGCTCCGCGACGTCTTCGCAGCTGCGGTGGTATTGGCGACTGCACCCGACGGCAACGCGTGAGGAGGGACCCAGCAGCTTGCCGGCGGCTGCGTAGCCTTGAGGGGCCGATGGACTGCCCCTGAAACGATGTCTTTGAATGTCGGTAGCGGGACGGAGTTGGGGCTCGTGATTTTGCCTGCGCAGTACGTGAAGCTTGTGAGGCGTCCCCGGCGCGGTTTGCACATGCAGTTCGTCTCGACACCCTTCTTTAAGGGATCGGGGGAGCGGTTGACCTTCGCCGGGCCACTCCTAATCCCCGTGGCATTCACTCGCGCTGCTCGGCACTGGCCACTGTTCCGAACGCAGGCTCTCTGTCGTTGTTGGGAGCAGAGCATGTTTCACGTGAAACAACGCGGCGAAGTGCCAGTGCAGGCTAGCCCTCGGCGCGAAGTTTCACGTGGAACATCACCAGTGCTGTAGCACCGGTCTGTTTCGACTCATGTTTCACGTGAAACAGATCCACGGAAGCAGCTTCGTCGAGTGTAGGCCTCATGCACCAATAGGGTATCGTGCGCGATCATGTTTCACGTGAAACAGTACATGGGGAATGGCCTGTCGGTGGGAACGAAAAGGGGTCCGGTCAACACGCACAGATGCATTCGACTCGCTCCTGCGAACACTTGAAATATGTGAATGATGCGAAGTGCGAGCGTCAATCAGGGGAGTGGGCAGTATCCGAAGAAACGCGTATCTGCAGCCCAGTCTACGAGTCGCAGAACGCAGGACAACCATGAACTACCTCCTGGCGGCGTAAAGCCACACGCCTGGGCTGCAGAGAGGAATGGGTGGTATTCGCGAGCATGAATGCCATGCCAATGGCTAGAAACGCCTTTCAGCAGTGAGCCGTGAATTAGTACAGCGAACGAATCCACCTACTCCAACTGCACCACTGTCGCTGCGAGTATGCCAGCGTGCTGAAGAGGAACTCAACGACGATTTCGATATTTCGCAGTGACGACTATGTTCGAGCAGCAGGTAGGAACTTGCGTCCGGTTGAATAGATTGATTGATGAAAGGTGCCGGCAAGGTGGCTATGCGGGTGCCGTTGAGCCTGGAATTGCAACGGTGTTGGCGACAGGTGCCGGAACCCCCATGGGGCGCTGGCCAGGGATGCAAGTGCGTTCGCGTTTATTGAGGAGAACAGCGAAGGACTAGCAAGTTTTCACTTCGGGGCGGCCGTGAACTCTTGGGCGGCAATTGTCTTTACCAAAAATGCTGTGTGCTGATGAAGCCTGCATTCTGCACGCGTCGCCGGGCCAGAACAAATCTTTGCCACCGCTCGACGGGCGCATCGGGCAATCTTCGGTCCGACGAGCTGCGGGGTGCCAAGTATGTGAACTCGGCGTTGAGTCATCAGGTACCGACGCAATTACGCTGAGGATTCCAGGCTTGGCCGCGCCATGAATGACTAAGCTTCGGTAGCGCATGCTCAACGTTAACAAGTTCCGGGTGCAGAACGATTTCGTCTTGCCGACTGAAGAGTTCCCGCTTTCTTTCAATTGTGTTCCAGCGATATGGGGTGGTGCAGGTTGGCTGTCGAGGCCGGCGCAACGGCTTAGTGTGGTTGGATGAAGTCGTTAGCTGGTGTACGGGCCGGCCTTGGAGCCTCGGATCATTGCCGCCGGGAATGGCGGCAGGAAGGCATTGATACGGATCGTTCACGTCGCTGGACGGGGCATCGTCTCAACGTGATGGGAATTGATAGCTCGCGGCCTCCAGTACTATCCGATCCAGCGCAATCGGCATCCTGCCGGTTCGCGACCAGAACATTGCGATTCTCGTGGATTCGGTTACCTGAGTATCGCAGCCGACGACCAGAACGTCCTGCGCAACTGACGGATGAAGTTCTGGCCGCCTTTGGTGAAAGCCTGCCCCAACCGCTTACGGTTATGAACAGTTGGCAGGACACCAACGCGAGCTCCACGAACATTTTGGTGTCGCTGAATCAAAAACAATCGCATGAATATGTTTATCTGCAATGATGCGCAGAACGCGTCCAGGATCGAACACCATGTCGACTCTAACAAGAGGTAGGGGCAGTTGCGAACCCTTTGAACAAAAAAGTGGTGCGGCGGGAACAAATCCCGCCGCACCACTCAAGATGCCGAGTACTGGCTACAGGTAGGCTGCAAATTCCTTCTCGATGACAGCCTTAGGCTTGGCACCCAAGGAGGACGCTACGTGCTCGCCGTTCTGGAACACGAACATGGCCGGAATGGAAGTAATCCCGTACTTGGCGGAAAGTGCCTGGTTCTCGTCGATGTTCAGCTTAACGACGGTGACCTTTTCAGCGTGCTCTTCAGCGATCTGGTCCAGGATCGGGCCGAGCTGGCGGCATGGACCGCACCATTCTGCCCAGAAGTCCACGATGACCGGCTTGTCGGATTCCAGAACCTCTGCCTGGAACGTTGCTTCGGTAACTGCTTTAGCGTTGCTCATGAGATGCAACCCCTTTCTGAGGAATTAGTTTGCGGCTTCTGCCGGGGTCTTGACGTTGGCCAGGAAGTGCTCGACATCCTGCGCTGCTGCGCAGCCGGAGCCGGCAGCAGTGATGGCCTGACGGTAGGTGGAGTCGATGACGTCGCCTGCGGCGAACACGCCTGGCAGCGAAGTCTTGGAGCTGCGTCCGTCGACGGCGATGGTGCCCTCTGCAGTTAGCTCAAGCTGGTTCTTGACCAGATCCACGCGAGGGTCGTTACCGATGGCTACGAAGACGCCGGTGACGTCCAAGGTGGACTCTTCTCCGGTGTTACGGTTCTTGACAACCAGCCCGTTGACCTTGTCCTCGCCGTTGATGCCGACAACCTCGGAGTCCCAGACGAACTCGATCTTCTCGTGCGCCAGGGCACGGTCAGCCATGATCTTGGAAGCGCGCAGTTCGCTGCGGCGGTGCACGACGATGACCTTGGAAGCGAACTTGGTCAGGAACAGCGCCTCTTCCATGGCTGAGTCGCCACCGCCGATCACGGCGATGGTCTGTTCGCGGAAGAAGAAGCCATCGCAGGTAGCGCACCAGGAAACGCCGTGTCCGGACAGGCGCTTCTCGTCCGCCAGTCCCAGCTCGCGGTAAGCGGATCCGGTGGAAACGATGATGGCACGGGCACGGTACACAGTGCCGTCGGCCAGCGAGAGGGTCTTGATCTCGCCCTCGAGATTCATCTCGGTCACATCGTCGAAGAGGATCTCGGCGCCGAAGCGCTCAGCCTGCTGCTGCATGTTGTCCATCAGGTCCGGGCCCATGATGCCCTGCGGGAAGCCCGGGAAGTTCTCCACGTCCGTGGTGTTCATCAGCTCGCCACCGGCGGTTACGGAACCTGCAATCACCAGGGGATTCAGGTTTGCTCGCGCGGTGTAGATCGCAGCGGTGTAACCGGCAGGGCCGGAACCCACGATGATTACGTCGCGGATTTCATCGTTCTGTACTGAAGTCACGGGGGTAGAACCCTTTCATTCTTATAATGCGAGGTGGATAGCGAGGGCTTACCTCACTATCCACCTCAACGCATTGCTTTGGTAAAAAATTCCGCGCGTGTTACTTGGCGGAGAACTCGCCGATCTGCAGGCCGTACGGACGATCAGGATTGGCTCCCGAGGCCCGCCGAGGCAGATCGGTGACATTCAGGAAGATGTACTGGCCTTCCATGAAGTCCTTGTCCCCATCCTTGACCGGTACGGTGACCGACGGCCCGGAGAAGGAACCCTTGGCCACGGACGTGGCGCTGCCCAGATCATCCGAGCTGCCCACGAGAATTTCGTAGGCGCCACCGGTGGCGTTCAGGCCGTCCAGCGAGATCTCGGAAACAGCCGACTTCTCTTCAAGTTCGAGGATGAAAACCATGTTCGAGGCGAATCCGCCGAAGTTTCCTGTGGTGTACGAGAAGGACTTGTAGCTGCTCGAGGCGTTGCCGTCAGTCATCTTCGACAAGGTATCGTCGGTTGCCGAGTTCAATTCCTGGTTGCCCGGAACCAGTCGTGAGACGTCGGCGATGGCCGGTGCCGGCAGCGATGGAGCCTCGGATTCCTCAGGGGTCTTGGACTCACCCGGGGTGGTTGGAGCTTCGCTGGTGGTCGTGGCGCCGTTGTTTTCGGCCACGTTGTCCTTGTCGCCACCCAGGAAGTTGAAGGCGAAGACCACACCGATGACCAGGACGATCGCCAGTACGGCGCCGACCAGCAGGCGGGTGCCGCGTGAGGTGCTCTCCTCGTCGTCCACCTGCTCGACGTCCTGATTCTGCACCGGGGCGTTCTTGGCCGCTGCCGGGAAGGTTGAGGCCTTGGATGCAGCAGCACCGGCTGCGACGCCGGCAGCCGCCGCTGCGGCCTTCTTCTTGGCGTCGTTCGAGGCGGCGGCAGGCTTGGGCTGCTGGGCCTTAGGCTGCTGCTTCTGCTGCTGGGGCCTGGATTCTTCAGGTTTGGTCTTGGAAGCCTGGCCCTTGGACTGTGCCGCGGCGGCCAAGGCAGCTGTCGCGGTGACGTTGGGCTCGTCCTTGTCATCCAGCCGGGTCACCTTCGGCTTGGAAGCCCCGGGCTGCGCCGGAGCCATCGGAGTGGCGGCAGTCGGAGGCACCTGGGCGTTGGGAGCGGTCTGGTCGTCGGCTTCTGCCGGCGCCTCAGCCTGCTGGTAGTCGTCCTGCTGGTAGTCCGAGTCGTCGTAGACGTCCTCGGCAGGCTGCTGGTTCTTCTTGCCGAAGCGGTTCTTGAAACCGGCGAAACCGTTGGACAGCGCGGTGCCGACCTTGCCCTGCTGCTCGGGAGCGTCCTCGTAGCGCAGGTTCTCGTAGTACTCGGCGTCGTCTTCGTAAGTCTGGGGGACGGATTGGCGTGATTCGCCGAAGATCTCGGTGCCCAGGGTATCGGTGAAGAACGGTTCTACGTACGGGGCGTCGTCCGTTTCCAGCACCAGGTCCAGCATGTCCGAGGAGCGGGCCACGTTGGCGACCAAATAGGTCTGATTCGAATCGGTGATGCCCAAATCCAGGACCTGGACGTTGGCCGTGCGTTCGCCCATGGCGATTTCACGGGCGCTGGTGGCCAGCTGGGAGGAATTGTGAACCGATGCCACCATGATGCTCACCGCGCGGTTGAGCACCTGATCGATGCCGCTCAGGACCAGATCGCCTTCTGCGGACGACAAGACGGTCTCGGTGACCTGGTAACGGCCGCTGAGAACGGAGCCGACATCGATTGGCTGCGACACGTGCATCTCCAAGGGGTTGGTTTGCGGTTCGATGGCAGTGAGGCACCGCCATCTGCCATGTTACCTGCCGAGGTCCGTGGATTGGTGCCTATTCGGGCAGAATCACCGTGGTTCTTCGCGGTGTCTGCGCTACCGCTTGAGTCCCGGGATTCGGCGCAGCAGGGGGCCCAGGAACCCGTCCAGTTCAGGAACCTTGGTCTTGTAGAGCAAACCGATGAAGACCACGGCCATGACGCCGCCCACGACGACCACCGTGATGATGGCGGTGATCAGCGAGTCGTAGGCGAATCCGAAGTTGAAACCGCCCATGAGCCACAGCACCAGACAGCCCACCAGGGCTGAAACGGTGGCCATCCAGCCGATGCGCACGTAGGTGTCGATGACCCCGGTGACGCCGTAGTCGCCGTACCGGCATTTGACCAGGTAGTGCGTGCCGATCGCGCCGAGCACGTTGGTCAGGCCGTAGATGAACGCGATGGCGGAGGCGATGTGCAGCGGGTCGACCACGGCGGCCGCGGTGAACGCGAGCACCAGGCCCAGGGCGGCGGTGGCCGTCTGGATCAGCATCGGGGTGCGGGTGTCCTCGTCGGCGAAGAACACGCGCAGCATGAAGAACTGCAGGGACTTGAACGGCAGGCCCAGCGCGGTCAGCACCAGCAGCTGGCCCAGCGCACCGGCGGCCTGCGCGGCGTATTCGGAGTTGCCGGCGAACAGGCGTCCCAGCGGGCCGGCGAGCACGATGAAGACCAGCGTGCAGAAGACGATGGGAATCGCGGTCGAACGCATGCCCTGGCTGAGCAGGCCGCCGACGTCCTTGCGGCGGTTCTCGTGGAAGGCGCGGGTGAAGTCATTGAACAGCACGGTGGCGACGGTCAGCGCGAACAGCGAGTGCGGCAGCACGGTGATCAGCTGCGAGGTGTTCAGCGCGTACTCGCCGGCCACGGAGGCAGCCTGTTCGGGAGGCAGCTCGGTACGCGCCGCGGTCGCGGCGGAGACGATCTTTGAGTACAGCAGCGAGGAGACGTTGCCGATGACCATGGCGGCCAAGGTCCAGATGGCCAGCTTGCCCACGTGTCGCAGTCCCATGCCGCGCCAAGAGAAATCGAGCTTGAGCTTCAGCCCGGTCTTCTTCAGGGGCCACAGCAGCACAACCGACTGCATCACGATGCCCAACGTCGCTCCGCCGGCCAGCCAGATGGTTTTGCCGGTGGTCCAGGTATCCATCGGGTCGCCGGAGGAGTAGGCACCGAAGGTGATGATGAATGCGCCGATGACCAGTAGCTGGATGATGTTGTTGACCGCAGGGGCCCACATGAACGCCGCGAACCTGCCGTTGGCGTTGAGCACCTGGCCGAGCACCGCGTACAGGCCGTAGAAGAAGACCTGCGGCAGCGACCAGTAGGCGAAGGCCGTGCCCAGCACGATCATCGGCTCGGTCCAGTTGTGGGTCAATGCCACGATCAGGGGCCTGGCGCACAGCGTGAGGATCACGGCCATCGCGCCCATGACGACCATCGTGAGGGTGATGAGCTTGGAGGTGTAGGCGGCGCCCCGGTCCGCGGCCTTGGAGGCCTTGATCAGCTGTGGGATCAGCACCACGTTGAAGATGCCGCCGGCCAGCAGCATGAAGATGATCGTCGGGATGACGTTCGCCTTCTCGAAGATGTCCGCCACCGAGGTCACCGAGCCAATGGCCATGGCCAGCAGCGCCGTGCGCACGAAGCCCAGGATTCGGGACACCAGGGTGCCCGAGGCCATCAGGGCATAGACCTTCGACCTGGAACCGCCGGAGGCGGCCGGGGTCTTGGCTGCCGGTTCGGGAACCATTTCCAAAGCTCCGGTTACCGGGTGGTCGGAGCCCTGAAAGGAATTAGGAACCTGAGACATACTTCGTTAGAACCTCGCGTGCCAGTTCTGCAATCCGGCGCTCATTGGGGAAGGACAGGCGTTTGCCCAGGGCATCGAGCGGCACCCAGGCAACATCCACGGCTTCGTGATCGGGATCGTTCTCGATGGTCAGATGCCCGCCGGTGGCTTCCAGTAGGAAATGGTGCACGGTCTTGTGCACCCGATAATTCGTCACGGTGAACCAGTAGTCAACCGAACCTAGGGGTGCGAGGATCTGCCCGGCGATGCCGGTTTCCTCCTCGATTTCGCGGATGGCCGCTTCCTCGTTGGTTTCTTCGCCTTCCGGGTGGCCCTTGGGCAGGCACCATTCAAGGCGTCCGCCACGGTTGTAGCGCGCGATGATCGCCACCGGAAAATCCGGTTTCTCGAAGTCGATGACGATGCCTCCGGAGGAGACTTCCTCGACGGTTGGCAGACTCGTGTGACCGCCAGTTGCCTGCGCGCGGGCCATTGACGCAGTCAACGGCGTGCGCTTTGGGGCAGACGGGATCGGTCGGTTCATGAATCCACTCTATCTAGAAAGTGCCCTCCTTCGCCTTATCGACGTGGGCAAGTAAGTGATCTCGCTGGCAATGTCACTGATTTTTGAAGCAAACTCGCGGGATTTCTGGCACGCTTAAGGAACTATGCATGCACTCCCCACTCATGACGCGCTGCGTCAAATCCTGCCTTCGGTCATTTTTGAGCTCGCCGACCGATTCGTCCGGGCAGGTCATGAGCTATCCCTGGTGGGCGGTCCGGTCCGCGACCTGTACCTTGGCAGGGTTTCGCCCGATCTCGACTTCACCACCAGCGCACGGCCCGAGGAAACCTTGAAGATTGTTTCCGGCTGGGCGGACAATACCTGGGATGTGGGTCGGGAGTTCGGCACCATCGCCTTCAAGAAGGGCGAGCACACCCTTGAGGTCACGACCTACCGCGCTGATGCCTATGACAAGGATTCCCGCAAGCCGGTGGTGGCCTTTGGCGACAACCTGCATGATGACCTTTTCCGCCGCGACTTCACCATGAATGCCATGGCGCTGCGCCTGCCGGAGCTGGAGCTGGTTGACCCATTTGACGGCGTCTCGTCGCTGACCGACCAGCAGATCCGCACTCCCGGTTCGCCGGACATCTCCTTCTCCGACGATCCGCTGCGCATGATGCGCGCGGCACGTTTCGCCTCGCAGCTGAAGATCGAAGTGAGCCCGGAAGTACGTCGGGCCATGAGCGAAATGACCGATCGCATCGAGATCATCTCCGCCGAGCGCGTGCGCGATGAGCTGGTCAAGCTGATCAACGGAGCGGATCCCCGCGCGGGCATCGATCTGCTGGTGGATACCGGCCTTGCCGATCGTGTTCTGCCCGAGGTCTCTGCCCTGCGTCTGGAAATCGACGAACACCACCGCCACAAGGATGTGTACCAGCATTCGCTGACGGTGCTCGAGCAGGCCGTGGAACTTGAAACGGATGCGGAAGGCGCTGTGCCCGGTCCGGACTTCATTCTGCGCTTCGCCGCGCTCATGCACGACGTGGGAAAGCCGGCGACCCGGAAGTTCGAGCCTAGCGGCGCAGTATCTTTCCGCCATCACGACATGGTTGGCTCCAAGCTGGTCAAGGCGCGCATGCGCGCCCTGCGTTTCGACAAGGACACCACCAAGGCGGTGGCTCGCCTGGTCGAGCTGCACATGCGATTCTACGGCTACGGAGACGCCGGATGGACCGACTCGGCGGTGCGCCGCTACGTGACGGATGCCGGCAGTCTGCTGGAGCGGCTACACCGGCTGACCCGCTCGGACGTCACGACGCGCAACCGGAGGAAGGCAGAACGGCTCGCCTTCGCCTACGACGACCTCGAGGCGCGTATCGCTGCCATTGCCGAGCAGGAAGAGCTTGATTCGATCCGCCCGGACTTGGGCGGCGAACAGATCATGGCTATCCTCGGAATTCGCCCGGGCCCGGTAGTAGGCCGAGCCTACAAGTTCATGCTGAACCTGCGTCTTGACGAAGGCGTGCTGGGTGAGGAAATCGCCAGCGAGCGACTGCGCCAATGGTGGGCGCAGCAGCCGGAGTCCCAACCGAGCATTACTGAATAGTAGCGTCTGACTAGTTTGATAACGGAGAGCCTGATTCCCTGCGGGAAATCAGGCTCTCCGTGTTCCCAGCTGAAATTTGCTTAAATAAAATATTGAAATAGCTGGCGTAGGTGCATTTGCCCATGTATGCTGAATACTGTGATTGGGAAGTCTCAATGAGAATTCCGAATCGAAAAGTTATCCAAATACAGTCTCGCGTTGAACGCGATTGACTCAGAGCAGATTTTAGGAGGTGGGACACGATGAATATGAATCAGACCTTTGTGACCGATCGCCCGGTGCGATCCGGCAATGGCATTTCTGCGCCCAATGGCCATCGCTTCGTCTCCCCAACCTCCGGAACAGCGGATTCCTAAAATCATCTAGGCATCACGACATAGTTCCTGAGGTTGAAAGTCAGTAATCGACTCACACCTTAGGAACTTTTTTCATGTCTGCTCCACTTTTCGCCACGGCAGCCCAACGCGCAGTTCGGACCTCGGAACTAATCTTCGCTGGACCGGAAAGCCTGAAGGCTCGTGCAATCTCTACAACCCGTCAAGATCTTCCTTCACCTCTGACCATGCGCGAAGGGAGGGAAAGCAAATGACAAGACGCCAGGACAAGCGCAAGAACAAATACCTTGATAGCGCCGAATTCAGCCGTAACATGCGCCAGCGTGAGTTGAAGAACCACGTGCCGCCAGAAATGTACTTCCGCATTCGATAAGTACTGATAGCGCCATTACCGTTATCAGCACCATCGAACCAAGGAGTACGTTATGAACTCGCCGATCAATTCTCAGAGGCCCGCCGGCCTGCAAGCCGGCGGGCTTCCCGCATTAATGGATAGATGCGGATGGCCGTCGGAATCGGAACGAACAAGGCCCCATCTCGGATTTGAATCAAATACTGCGGCAACAACAACAGCCGGTGCTGAAATCAAGGATTTCAGCACCGGCTGTTGAATTGGCGAAGCTTAGCGCTCGACGTCTCCGCGGATGAAGGCTTCGACCTTCTGGCGGGCGCTCTCGTCGTCGTACTGCTCTGGTGGCGACTTCATGAAGTAGCTGGATGCCGACAGGATCGGTCCGCCGATACCGCGGTCCAGCGCGATCTTGGCGGCGCGCACGGCGTCGATGATGACACCAGCGGAGTTCGGGGAATCCCAGACCTCCAGCTTGTATTCGAGATTGACCGGGGCATCGCCGAAGTTGCGGCCCTCGAGGCGCACGAATGCCCACTTGCGGTCGTCAAGCCAAGCAACATAGTCCGACGGGCCGATGTGCACGTCGTCCTCGCCCAGTTCGGCCGAGGTGTTGGAGGTGACGGCCTGGGTCTTGGAGATCTTCTTGGATTCCAGGCGATCGCGCTCGAGCATGTTCTTGAAGTCCATGTTGCCGCCGACGTTGAGCTGGTAGGTGCGGTCGAGCACCACGCCGCGGTCTTCGAACAGCTTGGCCATCACACGGTGCGTGATGGTGGCGCCGATCTGGGACTTGATGTCGTCGCCCACGATCGGAACGCCTGCATCAGTGAACTTCTGGGCCCACTCCGGGGTACCTGCGATGAACACCGGCAGGGCGTTGACAAAGGCAACGCCAGCGTCAATGGCGCACTGTGCGTAGAACTTCGCGGCCTGCTCGGATCCAACCGGCAGGTAGCAGACCAGCACGTCGACCTTGTCGTCCTTCAGGGTCTGGACAACATCGACCGGCTCGGATGCCGATTCTTCAATGGTCTGGCGGTAGTACTTGCCCAGGCCGTCTAGGGTGTGGCCGCGCTTGACGGTCACGCCAGTGGTGGGGACATCGGCAATCTTGATGGTGTTGTTCTCGCTGGCGAGAATTGCCTCGGACAGATCGAGGCCGACCTTCTTGGCGTCGACATCAAAGGCGCTGACGAACTGCACGTCGCCGACGTGGTATTCGCCGAACTGCACATGCATCAAACCGGGAACGGTGGAATCTGCATCGGCATTCCGGTAGTACTCGACACCTTGGATAAGTGAAGTGGCGCAGTTGCCTACGCCAACGATGGCAACGCGAATCGGGTTCGCCGACACATGAACTCCTTATTGAAATGTATAAACCTCCGGGCAACTGGGCGCGCAGAAGACGCGGCACAGAGATATGCCCCTATTGATCTTAAGTCCTCGGGGCCCGGAAACATTCCCGGAAATGCCGGTAAATGCAGTAGTTGGCGCTCGAATGTCCGAATACGGGCTTGATTCGAGCAATGCAAGGATTGCCCATGACATTAGATAACTGGCATTTTGTACAGGTGTGTAAATCTTTTAGATAATGACAATGACCATGTTGTCAGCGATAGATAACTATCAGTATCAAAACGAATTTTGCTCATGACGAAGACTTGAGGTCTTGCCGGCCATCGTTGTTCAGGAATCTTCTAATTTTCTGCAGTATGCGCACTACGGGCGTGGGAAGCGCTGTGCGCAGCCGCTGACGCATCGGCTGGTTCCTGACCAACGCAAGAATTTCAGCGTCGGTCACCAGCCGGCCTTGACGGGCCTGATAAGCCAAGATCGACATCGACTCGTGAACACTGCCGTCCATCCGGTGGAAATAATTCTCCCTTAACCAGGCCTTGGCGGGAACCGGGAAATTGAGAGCTTCGAGCTCATCCATGGTGCCGAGAATGTTCGATCCGCGGAAAACCTCATTGATCATCTGTTCGTTCACACCGAAATCCGAAAGGATCATTGTTGGCAGTCCTCGATCCAATGACTCGAGCGCGGCAGTCGACGATACTGTCACTAGCGCGCTGCCGGGCGTCAGCGCGTTGGACATTGTGCCGGTTTCGAATCTCAGGTGGGAATGAGGCCCCAGCCTGCCGGCGGCCTGAAGCTCGTCGCAGAGCTGATCATAGGGGAATGCTTCAAGATGCGTCTGCGGTTCTCCTGCGCGGGCCCGCAACTTGACGACCACTTCGAGACCTGGGTTCAGCCGTGCGGCCCGCTCGAGGGCCAGCAGGATTTTTTCGCGATCTTCTCGGGTGTAGGGAACTTTTGCCTGCGGAGCGAAAACGACCCTCCGGATCTCGCCATGGGTCACCGGCGGGAACCCGGCCGAATACAGGAATGGCAGCTTGCTGACCATGATGGTCGGATGGTGACCCGGCTGTTCCTCCGTCATGAACGAGAAATCCCGGGCCTCGGCGTGCGAATGGCAGATGAACGCATCCCCGGCGCGGCGGTAGTTCCATCCCTTCGCAGTAGCCGGGTAGGCGACACCGGGGAGCGCGGAGACCAAGGCGGTACGGCGCGCCTGCGCCGGCTCCGAGCGCAGGATCCGCGAATAGGCTTCGGCGACCACCGGCCCGGTGGCCGCGGCGAACACGATGTCCTCGGGGATCGAATCCGCATTCAGCTGATGCAGCGTCATGAATTGCAGGTCTCGCTGGTCCAAGCTCGTTCCGGCGAACGCCGCGGCAATCTGTTCCTCGGTAGGCATCACCGGTGTGCGAACCAGGGCAACCCGACGGTCCCACGCAGGGCCGAGCCGGTCCAGGAAAGTCACTGCCAGCTTCAGGTAGGAATCAGAATCGGCGATGGCGAGAATGGATGGATTCACGAACATGTCAAACCTTCAAAGAGCTGGAAAGGTGTTCGCGCAGCGGCACCGGGGTTGACTCAGTCCACCATGATTCCGGGACTGCTTGGGGATAGAGCTGCCGCGCGTCATTGCCCAGCAGCAGGCGCAGGGACGGGATGACTGTCGAAGGCAGTGCGCGGATTTCCTGGCCGGGACGCAGCACACGCAACCGCATCTCGATCGGAACCGTGTGCTGCTTGGGCACAACGTTCCTGATCTGGCTGATCTTCTCCAGGAATTCTGCGGTTTCGCGGCGGTGCGGAAAATACGCGACCGGACCGTCTGCGGCGATGGACTTGATCCATTGGAGATAGGGCTCCTCATGGATCAGGCCGTCGGCCGCCATGGCGGAGCCTATCAGCAGCGTCGGCTCGGTGAAGCGTTCGGCCACCGGCTGGGTCGAAAGCCATTCGAACTTATGCTGCGCAAATTTGATGCCCAGCTCGGCCATGCGGCGCTGGGTGTCGGGGGAGACCAGCAGCGCGGAGACGATCAGCAACCGGCCCTCGCGGGCCAGCTGGCGCAGCCGATGCCACATGGCCAGGCCCATGGCGGTGCGCGCGGCGGAATTCCTGGCACGAGCGCGGACCAGTGGGGCTGGTTCCTCGGCCACCAGCTGGTTGATCAATGCCAACGTGGCCAGGCCGTCGTCGATGATGACAACTTCCTTGGCTTTCACCCCGGCCAGCAGCGCGCGCTGGACCTTGCCCGAGTAGGCGTCCCCGGCGACGAAACGGTCGGTGGAGGACTTCGGCGCCGGCGGCTTCCGCGCAGCCTGCACGAATTCCACACCGGCCGGCGCCTGGGCCAACAGGGCCTGAGTCGTGGCTTCCAACGGCATACCCTGCCGCGGCACGATGCGCACCTCATGGCCCAGCAGGCCGGCCGCGTGGGTCTCCACCGCGGAGAGCAGCTGCAGCGGGGACTCCACCCAAACCGAGGCCGCGCCGAAGCGCGGGCGCGGCACCTCGGAAGTGTCGTGGCGGGACAGATTAATGGACATGGAACGGGAGAATCCTTCGCTGCGGACGGCGACGGTCATTGGGCCAGGCGGCTCAGCGACTTGGACAAGGAATCCAGCCCCTTGGAGCCGCGGCGCAGCACGTGGCGCGAGGCCCCGCGGACCTTCGAGGGCAGGCTACGGCGGGCCGGCAGATGGGCCCAGAGCGGCGGGAGCCCCAGCTTGGTGATCCGGCGGCGCTTGAAATGCGCCGAGAACTCGGCATAGTGCTCTTCCAGGAAGGCCGACGCTTGATCACGCAGGTGCGGGACCCGGGCCGACTGCATGCAGAAGGAAACCGCGGCCAGCAACCTCGAGAGCATGTCCTGCCCGGCCAAGTCCCCGCTGTCCCGGGGGACCGGCAGGTCTTGGACGAACAAGGCATGGATGATCGACAGCGGGATCCGGTTCGAGTTCTCGTACGGCGCCAGCGCCTGCAACATCATGCCGGTGCCCACGGCGCGCACCTCGGTATCCAGGATGTAGCGGGCGGTGGCCAGGCCCGTGGAGAAGCAGGAGACCACCAGCTGCGGCCGGGCCAGCGCGATCACGGTTTCGGCCAGGTGGTCGGTGCGCAGCAGCCGGAATTCAAGCCCCAGGTCCGCGGCGGCCTGGGCCAGCCGGACTGCGGCAGTGGGGCTGGCCGAGGGGTGGGCCTTGAACAGCACGGTGTCCAGCCCCGCGGCGCCGACCTCGCGCAGCATCTGCAGGTGCAGCTCGAATTCCTCCTCGGAATCCAGCAGCCCCAGCGAGCCGAGGTACTGCCCGAGCACCAGCGCCGCGCCCTGCGGCAGCTCGAGTCTTGCCTGCGCGGCCAGCTGCTCGAACACGACGGCCAGCGCGGAGGCTGGCAGCACCTCGCGCAGCGGGTTCAGCTCGGCCAGCAGCGCCGGCTCGAGCCCCGGCACCAGGTCCACGTGCAGGGTGCGGGTGATGCGCTGGCGCAGCGGCATGGCCAGGCGGTTGCGGGTGGGCCCGTAGGACATCAGCCCGTCCGAGTGCACCCAGATCTCCGCGTCGAAGAAGATCCTGGCCAGCGCCTGTGACGGGTTGACCTGGATGGATTCCAGCACCAGCAGCAACGGCTCGTCGTCCAGGTCCCAGGCGTCGCGCAGCAGCCGCTCGAAGACCATCAGCTCGTCCTCGCGCGGGTTGAACTGCGCGGGGCGGCGCGGGGCCATCAGCTGCGCGTAGTCGACCACGCGGTCGAAGCGCGCGGCGAGCTGCTCGAAGCCGGGGGAGTCCTGCAAGGGTGTGGTCAGCTCCGGCACCTGGGAGCCGTTGGCCAGCACCAGGATGCGCTCGTCAGCGGCCGGGAGCAGGCCTGCATCGGCCATGGCGGCCAGGGAAGCGAGCTGGAAATAGCTGCTGGCCTCGACTAATGCGATCACTTGGCGGCTCCGATCGTTCCGGGCTGCAGGAAGGAGAGGATATGGCGGCGGCGGGCCACATCCATCTCGAGCGCTACCTGCAGGGCGGACTGCGGGTCGATCGAGGTGAAGACCTGGCGCAGCTGCTGCTTCATGGCCAGCCGCACGGCCGGCGGGTAGTGCTTGGCGCGCTTCTCGTGGTGGCAGACGATCGCGAAGAACTGGCGCAGCGCCTTGGGCAGATGGCGCTCGGCGTCCGGGTGGCTGCGCACGGCGGCCAGAATCCGCTCGTAGGCGGGGATGAACCCGAGCTGACGTTCGTCGAATACCTGGGTCAGCGAACCGGGCAGCCCGCGGCGGTAGAACACGCTGGGGGAGGAGACCACGGCATAGCGTGTGGTGCCCAGGTGCACCTTCCACAGCCACAGCCGGTCCTCGGCGCTGCTCAGGTCCGCGTCGAAGTAGAACAGGCCGCGCTGGCGCATCAGCTCGGTGCGGTACATGCCCGCCCAGACGAACGCGTAGTCGACCATGGAGGGCGAATCGATCGGCTCGATGTCGTCCGCCGGATTCAGCGGCATGCCGCGCAACGCCTGCGGGGCGCGGTGGATGACCCGGTTGGTGCCGGTGACGCGCACGTGGTCGCTGCGCACGAAGTCCACGTGCAGCCCGGTCAGCGCGTCGGCCAGCACGGCCAGGTGCTCGGGGCTGTACCAGTCGTCGGGATCCAGGAAGGTGAAATACTCGCCGGTCGCCAGCTGCAGCCCGGCGTTGCGGGCCGCGGAAACCCCTGCATTCTGCGACAGCCGGACCAGCCGCAATCTGGGCAGCGAGTCGTTGAAGCTTTCCACCAGCGCGGCGGTTGCATCGGTGGAGGCATCGTCCACCACCAGCACCTCGAGGTCCCAGCGGCCCAGCTTCTGCCGGGCCAGCGAGGCCAGCGCATCGCAGATGTACGCCTCCTGGTTGTAGGCCGGGATGACCACGGAGATGCGGCCGGGGGTCAAGCTCGTCATTGCTGCTCGGCTTCCTTGTGTTCGGTGCTGGTGGAGGTGGATAACACCTAAGCGGCCGGACCGGGATGGTCCGGCCGCCGGGGACTGCGGTGCGGGAACTGCCTAGCCGTCCACGCGGCGCAGGCGGGACAGCGGGGCCAGCTCGCCCGGGAAGACCTTCTTCACGCCGTCGCCCATGGCTTCTTCCAGGATGCGGATGTCGCGGATCAGCGAGGCGAAGCCCTTCGGCTCGAGGCTGGAGGCCTGGTCCGAGCCCCACATGGTGCGGTCAAGGGTGATGTGGCGTTCCACGGTCACCGCGCCCAGGGCGACGGCTGCCAGCGAGATCTGCAGGCCGCGCTCGTGGCCCGAATAGCCCACCGGCACCTGGTAGCGGTCGCGCAGGGTCTCGATCATGCGCAGGTTGGCCTCTTCCGGAGGCAGCGGGTAGGTGCTGGTGGCGTGCATCAGCACCAGGTTGCTGGTGCCCAGGGTCTCCACCGCCTTGTCGATCTGCTCGATGGTGGACATGCCGGTGGACAGGATGATCGGCTTGCCGGTTTCGCGCAGGGCGGTGAGCAGCTCGACATCGGTGACCGAGGCGGAGGCGACCTTGTGGGTCACCGCGCCCTGCTCCTCCATGAATTCGACGGACGGGACGTCCCATGGGGAGGCGAAGGCGTGCAGGCCCTGGGACGCGGCGTAGGAGATCAGCTCCTTGTACTGCGCGGCGTCGAACTCCACGCGGTAGCGGTAGTCCAGGTAGGTCATCTCGCCCCACGGGGTGGAGCGGATCTTGTCGCGCATGTCCAGCGGGGTGGAGATCTCCGGGGTGCGCTTCTGGAACTTCACCGCGTTGGCGCCGGCCTCGGCGGAGATGTCGATCAGCTGCTTGGCGATCTCCAAGTCGCCGTTGTGGTTGATGCCGATCTCGCCGATCACGTAGACCTGCTGTCCTGCGCCGAGCAGGTTCTCGCCGATGGCTACCGGCTTGATGTCAGTGGTAATCGAGGTCATGGTACTGCCTTTCAGTGGGTGAAATGTGTAAATTCTTGGGTTGCCGCACCGGTTTCGGCGCGGGCTGCGAGCACCAGCTCGGCCAGTTCCCGCACCGCTCCGTGCCCGCCGTTGCGGGCCAGGGTCAGCCGGGCTGCCTGGGCCACCTGCGGCTGGGCGTCTGCCACGGCCACCGGCCAGCCGACCAGGGACATGGCGCCCAGGTCGTTCACGTCGTTGCCGACGTAGGCCACGCGGGCCGGGTTGATGGATTCGTCGGCCAGCCAGCGGGCCAGGTATTCGGCCTTGTTATCGATGCCGTGCGCCACCTCGACCTTCAGCTTGGCGGCGCGGGCCGCGACCACGGGGTTCGCTTCCTTGGACAGGATCAGGAACTTCACCCCGGCGGCGCGCAGCCGGGCGACGCCCATGCCGTCCGAGCGGGATACCCGCACGGCTTCGGTGCCGAACTGGTCGACGTAGGCGGTGTCTTCGGTGTGCACCCCATCGAAATCGGTGACCACCGCGTCCACCAGCACCGGGTCAAGATGCTGTTCCTCCTGCAGGGAGGCCAGCAGCAGGTCCGCTTCGGTGTCGATGTCGATCCCGTGCTCGGCAGGGACTTGATGCACCGCTACACGTCCGAAGAAGCGGTGGTTCGCGGCCAGGAAGCCTTTCGAGTCCATGGCGTAGAACGCGCCGGTTTCGCGGAAGCGCGGTTCGCGGTCCTGCCGGCGGGGCCTGACGGACATGTCGTGGCCTACCGCTTGGGCGAGCCCAGCGGCATCCAGCGACCAGTGGAAGCCGTGGTCGGCGACGGCGGCGAAGCTGACGTCCAGTTCGCCGCGCAGCACCCGGTTGACCGCCGCGTCCAGATCCGCCGGATCGATGAACGGGCTGGTGCATTGGATGAAGACGGTGGCCTGCGGCAGGTCCGGTTCGCGTTCAAGCACGTGGACCAGGACCGATTCGCTGGTGGCGGTGTCGCCGGCGATTTCTGCCGGGCGGTCCACCACGCGGGCCCCGTAGGCCAAGGCTTCGGCCTTGATCCCGGGATGGTCGGTGCTCACCACAACATCGCTGACTGAGGCTGCGGCCTGGGCGGATTCGATGGCGCGTCCCAGCAGGGACTTGCCGTGGATCCGGCGGAGGTTCTTAAGCTCGATGCCCTTGGATCCTCCCCGTGCGGGGATGATGGCCAGGACCTGCGGCTGATTGGTGTTGCTCACGAATTCGACGTTAAACACCCGAGTTAACCACACGGGTGCGCTGAGGTAAACGCAGGGTGAAGTGCGGGTTTAATTACCTGTTGGTTCCCTGGAGGCCTTGCCGTCCCCTCTTCGGTGCCATGTCTCCGGACCTTCCGGGGGCCTGGCCGCACCGGGGAATCCGTCGGGGTATTTCGCGGCCCCGCATCGGCGCGTGGACCGCGGCGGCCGTAATTTTGTGAACCCAAGTGATGAAACATGGGCTGGCGGCACCGTTCAAATAGGCCCAGCTACTAGGCTGGAGGGTATGCGCGAGTCTAAGCAGCCACAGTCCACCCGGGGCCCGTTGCGGATCACCGTGCCCTCGAGGGCCGACGGGTTTCTGCGCCAGTTCACCGCCGTGATCGGCGGGCCGCTGGGCAGGCACAGCGACCCCGGACGGGTGAACCCCGGATTCTTCACGGTGGAACGCGTGCTGATCCTGATGACCATCGCGGCATCGCTGCTGATGCTGCTGGCCAAGAACCCCTGCCGCGTCAACGGCTGGGGCGGCAGCAATCCCTATCTTTACGCCTGCTACAGCGACTGGGTGCCGCTGTTCGGGGCCCGCGGCTTCGCTGAGAACCCGTGGGTGCCGTTCTCGGCCCAAGCGCAGTTCGAGTATCCGGTGCTGATGAGCGCGGTCGCCTCCGCGGTGGCCTGGCTGGTGCCCGAGGGGGCCGCCAACCGCTCGCTGATCTACTTCGACATGAACCTGGTCCTCGTGGCGATCCTGTGGATCGTCACCGTTGTCTGCACCCTGCGCATGGGAGGGCGCCGCCCGTGGGACGCCGCCATGGTGGCCATTGCCCCGGGCATCATCCTGGCCGGGAGCGTCAACTGGGACATGTGGGCAGTGGCCCTGCTGGCCTTGGGCATGCTCAGCTTCGCGCGCAGGCACACGGTGCTGGCGGGCATCCTCATCGGCCTGGGCGCCGCCATGAAGATCTACCCGTTCTTCGTGCTCGGCGCGGTGCTGGTGATCGCGGTGCGCACCGGCAAGCTCAAGCCCTTCTGGGTCACGGGCGGCACCGCGGCGCTGACTTGGGCTCTGGTCAACCTGCCCTATGCGCTGGCCTACCCGGACTCGTTCAAGCACTTCTTCGCCTTCTCCTCCGAGCGCGGCGCCGGCTTCTCCAGCTTCTGGCACGTCTGGAACCTGCTGGCCGGCAAGTCCGAGGTGCTCGAGCCTGTCAACGCCGAGCAGATGTCCTTCTGGGGCCTGGTCCTCTTTTTCCTGTGCTGCACGGGCATCGCGGTGCTCGGCCTGGTTGCCAAGCGCACCCCGCGGCTGGGCTCGTTGGCCTTCCTGATCGTGGCCTCCTTCGTCATGGTCAACAAGGTGTATTCGCCGCAGTTCATCGTCTGGCTGATCCCGCTGTTCGCCCTGGCGCTGCCGAGGTGGCGCGAGTTCGTGGTCTGGATGCTGGTGGAGGTCGCCCACTTCTACGGGCTCTGGTTCTACCTGGACTCTTTGGGCGCCGAGGACATCCACAAGGTGTTCCCCGAGACCGGGTACATTGTGCTGGTCCTCGCCCACATGCTGATGCTGGGGTACCTGATGTATCTGGTGGCGCGTTCGGTGCTCGACCCGCGCCGCGACCCGATCCGCGCGGTGGGGCAGGAGGACCCGCTGGCCGGCCCGTTCGCCGGCGCGCCGGACGCCTTCACCCTGCGCGGCCTGAAGCCGAGCGCCCCGCAGCACGCCGAGCACGCGGCGAACGCGCCGGCCCCGGAGGCCAAAGCATGAGCGCCGTAGCGGTCATCGGCTCCGGCCCGAACGGGCTGGCCGCCGCCGCGGTTGCCGCCCGCGCGGGGCTGGACGTCACCGTATACGAGGCCAACGACACCCTCGGCGGGGCGGCGCGCACCCAGCCGCTGGACGGTTCCCAAGCCCGATTCGACCTGGGCAGCGCGGTGCACCCCATGGCCCTGCAGTCGCCAGCGATGCGCGAGCTGGGGGTGCTGGACGAGGTGGACTTCATCATCCCCGAGCTGTCCTTCGCCCACGTGCTCGATGACCGCACCGCCTACGCCTGGCGGGACCTCGAGCGCACCGCGCAGGAGCTGGGCGCCAGCGGGGAGCTGTACTCCCGGCTGCTCTCTTTCCTGGTGCAGCGGATGGACGAGCTGGGCGACACCCTGCTGAACCCGCTGCTGAAAGTCCCCCCGCACCCGGCGACGCTGGCCGCCTTCGGCGCCAGCACCCTGGGCGGCATGGGGCTCAAGGACCTGTTCTCCGCGAAGCACGAACGCGCCGCCGCGCTGTACGCCGGCTGCTCCGCCCACGTGGCAGGGGGATCGCGCGGCCCGGCTAACGCCGGCGCCGGACTGTTCCTGGCGGCCGCGGCGCACGCCAAGGGCTGGCCCATCCCGCGCGGCGGATCCCAGGCGATTACCGATGCGCTCGCCGGCCAGGTGCGGGCCCACGGCGGGCGCCTGCACACCGGGCGGCGCATCACCAGCCTCGGGCAGCTGTCCGAGGACATCGTCCTGTTCGACACTTCCGCGGAGATGGCGGGGCGGATCGCCGGGAACCGGCTGCCGCAGAAGCTCTCCGCGGCGCTGGCCAAGACCCGCAGGTCCCCGGGCAGCTGCCTGGTCCACTACGTGCTTTCCGAACCGGTGCCCTGGAAGGACCCGGTGCTCGCGCAGGCCGGAACCGTGCACCTGGGCGGGACGGCCGCGCAGGTGGGCCGGGCGGAGCGCGAAGCCAGGCGCCGCGCGCCGGGCAAGCCGTTCATGATCGTCTCCCAGCCCTCGGTCTTCGACGGATCGCGCGCGCCGCAGGGCCGGCAGGTCCTGTGGGCCTACTGCCATGTGCCGTTGGGCTCCCCGGCGGACATGAGCGGGCGGATCCGCTCGATGATCGAGGCCGCCGCCCCGGGCTTCGGCGACCTGGTCCTCGAATCCCATGTGGTCACCGCGCAGGGGCTGGAAAAGCAGAACGCCGCGCTGGTGGGCGGCGACCTGTCCGGCGGCACCATGGACCTGCTGGGCAGCGTCCGCCGGCCGCTGGTGTCCACCGACCCCTGGTACCTGCGCAGCAAGGGCCTGTACCTGGTCTCCTCGGCGGTCCCGCCTGGCCCGTCGGTCCACGGCATGGGCGGCTTCCTCGGTGCCAAGTCCATGCTGGAGCGCGAATTCGGCATTTCCCGGCGGAACGCCGTCTAGGCTTGATCCTGATGGAAGACTTCGGCTACGACCTCATTTCACTGGCCCTGCTCGCCGCGCTGTGGGCCGCCTTCATCCTGCTGTACCGCAGGGAACCGCGCCGGCTGGTGCTCGCCGCGGCGCTGCTGCCGCTGGTGCTGGCCAGCTTGTCCACGCTCTCCGAACTGCTCACCAGCTTCGTGCCTGGCTTCGGCTTCCTGGTCGCGATCCTGGTGGTGCTCACGCCGCTGATGCTGGTGGTGTTCGGCGCCGCCCTGATCTACAACGGCATCCTGATGTGGCGCCGCGAAGGCGCGCGGATCCCCAACCTGCTGTCGCTGATCGCCGGGATCCTGGTGTTCGCGCTGCCGGTGGCCGCGCTCGGACTGGTGGTGATCTCCCAGTGGTGGAGCCTGTCCCTGGCATTCATCATGTTCTTCGCCTCCGTGTTCAGCGCCAGCGTCTTCGCCATGCTGCTGCTGTACTCGTGGGTGCACGCACGGTTCCCTGCCAAGGGCCGCGGGGCGGCGGTGGTGGTGCTCGGCGCCCGCACCATCGACGGCAAGGTCACCCCGCTGCTGCGCGGGCGGCTGGACAAGGGCATCGAGCTCTACGGCACGCAGGAAAACCCGAAGCCGCTGGTGGTGCCCACCGGCGGGCAGGGCCGCGACGAGGTCGAGCCCGAAGGCGTGAGCATGGCCCGCTACCTGGCCGAGCAGGGCATCCCGCAGGAGCAGATCCTCATCGAGGACCGGGCCAAGGACACCATTGAGAACCTGAAGTTCTCCGACCAGCTGGTGCGCGCCCAGCGCACCGACGGCCGCCTGTGGCTGGTGACCAGCGACTACCATGCGCTGCGCGCCGGGCTGGCCTCGCGGCAGCTGGGGCTGGATGCCCGCGCCTTCGGCGGCAAGACCGCAGCCTACTACCGTCCCAGCGCGTTCCTGCGCGAATGCGTGGCGATCGTGCGCGACAACCTGAAATTCATGATCGTGCTGGCCCTGCCCTTCGCGGTGATGGTGGTCGGCGCGCTGTTCGTGGCCACCGCCGTCGCCTAGCAGCTGCACCTGCAGAACCCGCGGCCGCGCCGTCGCATGCACCTTCGGGTGCATATGACTGCGCGGCCGCCGCTCGTTGATCCACCTTTCGAGGGAGGTGCAAGATCAGCATTCCGGGCGGTTCGCCCAACCGGATGATTTTCTATGCTGGAGATATGATCCAGGTACAGGAATTGACCAAGAAATACGGTGCAAAAACCGTGGTCGACAATGCGTCGTTCACGGTTCAACCGGGGATCGTCACCGGCTTCCTCGGCCCCAACGGCGCAGGCAAATCAACCACCATGCGCATGATCGTTGGACTGGCAAACCCCACGGGCGGGCAGGTGCTCGTGAACGGGAAGAACTTCAAGTCCTCCACCCACCCGTTGACCGAGGTCGGCACCCTGCTGGAGGCCAAATCGGTCCACAAGTCGCTGACCCCGCGCTCGCATCTGCGCGCCATGGCCGCCACCGCCGGCCTGCCCGCGTCCCGGGTGGACGAGGTGCTGGAGCTGACCGGCTTGGCGCCGGTGCAGCGCAAGAAGGTCGGCGGCTTCTCGCTGGGCATGGGGCAGCGGCTGGGCATCGCCACCGCCCTGCTGGGCGACCCGCAGGTGCTCATCCTCGACGAACCGGTCAACGGGCTGGACCCCGAAGGCGTGGCCTGGGTCCGCAACCTGGCCCGCCAGCAGGCGGCCGCCGGGAAAACCGTGTTCATTTCCTCGCACCTGATGAGCGAGATGGCGCAGACCGCCGACCACCTGATTGTGATCGGCCGCGGCCGCATCATGGCCGACGCCCCGATCAGCGAATTCATCGACAACGGATTGGCCCAGACCGTGGTCCGCGCCCGCGACATCGAGGTGCTGATGAACTCCCTGGCGGCCGAGGGAGTGCAGCTGCGGCGGCTTGACGCCGCCACGCTGGAGGTCACCGGACCTCAGTCCGAGGAGATCGGCCGCCGCGCGCTGGAGGCCGGGATCGTGCTCAGCGAACTGCGTCCGCTGCAGCGCACCCTGGAGGACGCGTACATGGAACTGACCCGCGACGCCATCGAGTACCGCTCGCAGGTGTCCACCGACAACGAGGCTGGGAAGTAGGAAACCATGAGCACCGAACTAGCATCCCGCGCGGCGGCGCGGGGATACGGCAGGGTCACCCTGGGCGGCGTGCTGCGCAGCGAAATGATCCGCTTTTTCTCGTTGAACTCCACCCGCATCCTGGTCCTGGTCTCGATCGCCGTGTACATCGGCATCGCCGCGATCGGCGTGTGGGGCGTGGGATCGTTCATGAGCAGCAGCCCGGAGCTCGGGCAGATCCCGGGCACCGAAAGCATGGGCACCGCTGACTTCGCCGTGGAAACGATGGCCTCCGGCCTGATGTTCTCCCAACTGATCCTCGGCGTGCTGGGTGTGCTGCTGTTCAGCGGCGAATTCACCACCGGCTCGGCCGTGAGCACCTTCCTGGCCAGCCCGCAGCGCCTGCGGGTGCTGACCGCCAAGATCATCCTGATCACCGCGCTGACCGCGGTGGTGCAGCTGGTGTCCACGCTGGCCGCCTACCTGGTCTGCCGGCCGCTGGCCGAGAACTACTCGATGACCCTGGACCTGGGCAGCGAGGCCTTCCAGCGGGTGCTCTGGTACGGGGCGCTCGCCGTGGTGATGGCCTCCCTGATCGGCCTAGCTCTGGGCCTGCTGCTGCGCAACTCCGCCGGCGGCATCACCAGCCTGGTCGCGCTGTTCTTCGTGCTGCCGATGATCGCGCAGATCCTGATGGCAGTCACCGACTGGTTCAAGGACTACGCCCGGTTCATGCCGGACCAGCTGGGGCTGTCGCTGGCCCTGCCGCTGAGCTACCCGAGCACGCTGGAAACCTGGCAGCAGCTGGTCGGGGTGGCCGGATGGATCGTGCTCCCGCTGCTACTGGCGGGAATCCTGCTCAAGAGCCGCGACATCAAGTAGGAATTGGAAAACTAGACTGGAAACCATGAGCAACCTTTCGCAGCAGGAGTCGCTAGCCTCCTTCGACGAACTGGCCGCCAAGCGGATGGGCCGGGTACGCAGGTACCTGAGGACCCATCCGCGTTTGGTGTCCATCGGCGTCGTGGTCTTCTACCTGCTCGGAACCCTGCCCGGGGTGCTGCTGATGGCGGATATGGAGGCCAGCAACGAGCTGGCGCTGCTGCTGGTCACGCTGGCCACCGCCGGCACGCTGCTGTTCCGCCGCCGGGCGCCGATGACGGTGCTGTGCATCGTGTTCGCCCTGGAATGCATCTCGATCCTGGACGTCGGCTCGGTCTACGGGACCGAGGGCCTGGGCATGATGCTCGCCCTGTACATGGTGGCCACCAGCTACTCGGCCCAGCGCTCGATTCCGCTGGCCATCCTGGCCGGCAGCTTCCAGATGGTCCTCATGGTGCTGGTCGGCTTCCCCGACATGAGCGGCATGGAGCTCGACACCTCGGACGGGATCAGCGAATCCACGCTGGCCGTGATCATCATCGGGGTCTTGGCGGCGTTCCTCATCGGCTTCTACGTCACCGCCGCCGCCATCGGCGTGTACATCCGCAACGCCCGCATCCACGAGGCGGAGCTGAACCACTGGGCTTCGCAGGTCTCCCGGCTGGCGCAGGTGCAGGAACGCAACCGCATTGCCCGCGAGATGCACGACGTGGTGGCGCACTCGCTGTCGGTGATGATCGCGCTGGCCGAAGGCGCCCGCGTGGTGGGCCGCCGGGACCAGGACCGCGCCGAGGAGGTGCTCGCGGAGCTGTCCGGCACCGGACGCGCCGCGCTGGCGGACATGCGGCGCATGCTCGGCGTGCTGCGTGAAGGGGAGGGCGGGGAGCTGGCGCCGCAGCCCACCGGCGGCAGCATGGAGAACCTGCTCGAAGGCTTCCGCGCCGCCGGGCTGCCGCTGACCTACACCTACGTGGGGGAGCCGCTGCCGGAGGACAAGGCGTTCGCGCTGACCATCTTCCGCATCGTCCAGGAGTCGCTGACCAACTCGCTGCGCTATGCGCGCAACGTCACCGACGTCCAGGTCCGCCTGGAACGCGGCAGGCACCAGGTGCGGCTGGAGATCTTGGACAACGGGGACGCCACCCGGGTGCCCAGCGTGGGCAGCGGCCGCGGGCTGCGCGGCATGCGCGAGCGCGCCGAGCTGTTCGACGGCACGGTGGACGCCGGCCCCGTGGCCAGCGGCGGATGGATTGTCAAGGCGATGTTGCAGCTGCCCGAGTGCAGCGCGAAGAATGGTAACCAGAAGGCATCAAAGGGGTAGGACATGGACGAAAACATCAAGGTACTGCTGGTCGACGACCAACCCCTGCTGCGGATGGGCTTCCGCCTGATCCTCGAAGGCGAGGCGGACATCCAGATCGCCGGCGAGGCGGCCGACGGGCTGGAAGCGCTGACCCAGACCGCGGCCCTGCACCCGGACGTGGTGCTCATGGACGTGCGCATGCCCAACATGGACGGCATCGAAGCCACCGAACGCATCGCCAAGGCGCACCCGGAAACCAAGATCATCATCCTGACGACCTTCGACCTGGACGAATACGCCTTCTCCGGGCTGCAGGCCGGCGCCAGCGCCTTCCTGCTCAAGGACGTCGCCCCGGAGGAGCTGGTCTCCGCGGTCCGCCTGGTGGCCTCCGGCGACGCCGTGGTGGCGCCGCGCGTGACCGCCAGGCTGCTTGAGACCTATGTGCGCAACGCGGGGCAGGCCCCGGCGAGCACCGCCGCCCCGCAGCGCGACCCGCTGCTGGACGACCTGACCCCGCGTGAGCAGGAGGTGCTGCGCGCGCTCGCCGAAGGCCTGTCCAACGCGGAGATCGCCCATCGCTTCTTCCTCTCGGAAGCGACGGTGAAGACCCACGTGCGGCGCATCCTGACCAAGCTGCACCTGCGCGACCGGGTGCAGGCAGTGGTCTACGCCTACGAGACCGGGCTGGTCATCCCCTCGCAGGGACTGGACTTCTAGCTACCGGCCCTTGCGCTCGGCCCGGCGCTTCTTGCGTTCGGAGGCGCGCAGCTGGATGACGCGCGCCGCGCCGATGGCTGCGACCACCAGCGCGCCACCCAGCGCCGCGATGAACAGGGCCAGGCCCAGGCTGATCTCGCCGCGCAGCCCGAAGTACAGCACGGTGACAGGGTTCTGGTTCTGCGCGATGAAAACAATCAGCAGGATCAGCAGCAGCACGCTGATGACGGTCGCCGTCCACAGCCGGGCGAGCCTGGTCGAGTGGGCGCGGTCCTCGGAGTCCTCCACGGGCAGCGGCCGCAGCCCCTCGGGATCCGGCTCCGCCGGAACATAGGGTTCGGTCTCAACGGATGCCGGGCTGGAATCCAGCGTGGTGCCCAGCCCATCGACCTGCTCAGGGTCTACTCCGGCCTTGGTCTCCGACTGCGGCTCGAGGGAATCACGGTGCTCCGGGAAATCTTCGGGCGTGCGGTTGGTCTTTGGCATGATGTACTCGCTTTCTTGGTCGGCGTAGGCCTGATCACAGCATTTACGCCGTCCGCGATCCGCGTCAAGTCCGGTCGCGCAATTCGCGGGCATTTCCCCGCCTGGGTCGCCCGCGCACTTCGCCGGACCCAATCCGCGGCGCAGACTACTAAGCTGGAGACAACCCGGCAGATCCCGCCGGCAGCAGCACTTGATGACAATCGATCGCGAAAGAAGTGAGCATCCAGTCATGGCACAAGCCGCGGCAATGGCACACATTGCAGATTTGGCCGAATACGTAGCGACCTCCCCGTCGAGTTACCACGCCGCCGCGAGCGCGGCGAAGCGGCTGGATGCCGCCGGGTTCACGGCGCTGGACGAAGCCGAGGCATGGACCCTCGGGGCCGGCGCCTACTATGTGGTGCGCGACGGCGCGGTCATCGCCTGGGTGCAGCCCGAAGGGGCCGCTGCCACCACTGGCTTCCACATCCTCGGCGCACACACCGACTCGCCCGGCTTCAAGCTGAAGCCGAAGCCGACCACCGGATCCAACGGGTGGTGGCAGGTCGGGGTGGAGGTCTACGGCGGACCGCTGCTGAACTCGTGGCTGGACCGCGAGCTGGTGCTCGCCGGCCGTCTGGTGCTGCGCGACGGATCGGTGCACCTGGCGCAGACCGAGCCGCTGCTGCGTATCCCGCAGCTGGCCATCCACTTGGACCGACAGGTCAACGACGGACTGAGCCTGGACCGCCAGACCCACACCAACCCGATTTTCGGTGCCGGAGACCTGGCTGACGCTGACATCCTGGCAGTGCTGGCCGCCTCGGCCGGCGTGGATCCGGCGCAGATCGCCGGCTACGACGTGCTGACCGCTCCGGCGCAGCGCGGCGAGGTGTTCGGCGAAGGCAAGAACTTCTTCGCCTCCTCGCGCCTGGACAACCTGTCCTCGGTGCACGCCGGCCTGATCGCGCTGACCGACTACGCGCGCAAGCCAGAGGGCCGGCGCATCGCCATGCTGGCGGCCTTCGACCACGAGGAACTGGGTTCCGAGTCGCGTTCGGGCGCCAGCGGCCCCTTCTTGGAGGAACTGCTGCAGCGCATCCAGGCCTCGTTCGGCGCCACGGTGGAAGACACCGCCCGCGCGCTGGCCAACTCCGTGTGCCTGTCGGCCGACGCCGGCCACGCCGTGCACCCGAATTACGCCGAGCGCCACGACCCGGCGAACCGCCCGCAGGTCAATGCGGGCCCGCTGCTGAAGATCAACGCCAACCAGCGGTATGCCACCGATGCCGTGGGCGCCGCCGCGTTTGCCGGCTGGTGCGCCGCCGCCGGGGTGCCGTACCAGGAATTCGTCTCCAACAACCGGGTTCCCTGCGGATCGACCATCGGCCCGCTGACCGCGACCCGTATCGGCATCCGCACCGTGGACGTGGGCGTGGCGCTGCTGTCCATGCACTCGGCCCGCGAGATGTGCGGCGTCGACGACCCGTGGTACCTGTCCAAGGTGGCCCGCGTCTTCTTCGGCGAGTAGTTGACCCAAGGCCGCGGCCGGAATCTCAGAGGGAGGACGTCCGGTCGCGGCCTTCGAATGTATCGCATATGCAGTATCAGGTATATGCAATTCGCGCGAAGTTCCACCGTTCCGAGCAGCTTTCCTGAAAACGTAGCCACGGGTCTCATGAAGCCGAAAATGCGCGATGACGTGACATTGTCGGGTAGCTGTCGGCAGAAAGTCGTGGTGTTGTCGTGTCCTCAATGGCTAGTGTGATCTGCATGAACGAATCACGCATATCGGAAATACGCCGCACCATGGGGTAGACGCAGGAACGATTCTCCACGAAAGCGGGGTCACCGTCAGAACAGTCCAATGTCTGGAAGCCGGCCAGGACGCCAGCATGGACACGCTGTCGAAAATCGCCGCCGCTCTGCAAGTGCCGGTGGGAGACTTGTTTGCCAGCGTGGAAACGCCGCAGTTCCAAGCCTCGGTCGATGGGCTGGAATACCGAGTTGCTGAGCAGCGCGACTCCTACACCAAGGGCGTGGAGCTGATCTCCCGGGGTCTGGGGATTGCGGTCCTCTTTGCTACTCCCATCCTCGCCCTGACCATGCATTGGGGATGGCACGTATGGCTGGTGATCCCGGTGTGCTGGGGTGCCGGGCGGCTGGCCTTGGAAGCGGCCTTCCGCCTCAAACTGGATCCCCTTCCGCCTCAGACTGGATCCGAAGCTGGATGAACGGTGCCGCTGTCCAAGGCGGACCGCACATTCCTGGGCTGAATCGCGTTCGATGGCCCGGGGACGGCAAGCCGCAAATGGCATAATCGCTGGCATGACGATCTTCGAATCTGACGTGCTGGTCATCCAGCAGACCAAGAACCTCATGAAGAACGATTTCGCCATCTTGAACGGCGAGGGCGTGCAGGTCGCCCATGTAGAGACCGGCGGAAGCGCGCTGGGCCGCATGTTCGCCGGGTCCCGGCAGCTGACGGTGTTCGATGGACCGGACAACCCGGTACTCCAGGTGAAGGACACCATGAGCGTGGGGCGCGACCGCATGGAGATCATGGACGGCCAGGGCAACCAGATCGCGACCCTCGTCAAGCGGATCACCTTCTTCAAGACCAAGGTCACCGTGGATTTCCAAGGCGAAGAGATCGACCTGGACGGAAATCTCTGGGATTTCGAATTCCAGATCAGCGCCCGCGGCCAGGTCATCGCCACCGTTTCGCGCAGCTGGTCGGGCCTGGGCAACGCGCTGATCGGCAAGTCCACCTACGCGGTGCGGCTCGCACCGAACCTCAGCCCGGGGCACCGCCTGATGACCGTCGGCGCGGTGCTGGCCTTGGACCTGATCCGGGAGAAGCAGTCCCGCGGTTAGGCGATGCTCCTGGAGACCAGCGAATCTACGATGTACTCGGCGATGGCCAGGGAGCTGGTGGCGCCGGGAGACGGCGCATTGCGGATATGCGTGGCATGATCGCGGTAGTCGATGGCGAAGTCGTCCAGCAGCTTGCCGTCGGCGTCCATGGCCTGCGCCCGGATGCCGCGCGTGAGGCGGGTCGCCTTGGCTCCCTCCAGCGACGGAACGTACTTCGCAGCTTCCCTGAGGAAAAACTGTTCCGAGACCACGGTGCGGATCTCGCGGACAGCCGTGGGCAAGTTCCGCGACGCGAACTTCCAGAAACCAGGGTTGGCCATGACCTCCCCGAGATCCTTGAAATCCAGTCCCAGGCCGTGGTACTTCTCCCGCGACAGGGAGAGGAAGGCATTGGGTCCGACCATCATCTGGCCATCCACGCGCTTGGTCAGGTGGACGCCGAGGAAAGGGTATTTCGGATCCGGGACCGGATAGACGAGCCCGTTGAGGATGGTGCGGTAGCTTTCCTCCAACTGGAAATACTGGCCGAAAAACGGCACAACACTGGGCTGGGCGTTGGCCCCGGAACCGCGGGCCAGCCGGTCGGACTGGGATCCTGCGCACACGATGACGTGGTCTGCAAGGAACTGCCCGGTGCTGGTATGAAGGCGCACCCCGGTGGCTAGTTCCTCGATACGCTCGACGGCGCAGCCGAAACGCACTTCTCCGCCTGCCAGCCGCACTTCGTCGAGCAGGGCTTCGGTCACCGCGGCATAGCTGATGATCGCCGTACCTGGGGAGTGCAGGGCCATCCGCCCCACCGCGTTGGGTTCGATGTCTTTGATGCCATCCGGACCGAGCATCCCCACCCCGGGAACACCGTTGGCTTGCGCCCGTTCGAAGATGTTCTTCAGCCGCTGTTCCTCGTCGGCTTCCAGCGCCACCACCAATTTGCCGCATTGCTCATAGGGAAGAGACCTGGCCTGGGCAAGGTCTTGGAGCAGTTCAACGCCGCGTCGGCACAGCTTGGCCTTGAGGCCTCCCGGCTCGTAGTAGAGCCCGGCGTGGACTACCCCGGAGTTGTGCCCCGTCTGGTGCCCGGCTGCCGCCTGTTCCTTCTCCACGACGGTGACGCTCGATCCGGGATATCTGGCCAGCAGCTCCCGGGCCACCGCGGCGCCGATGATCCCGGCACCTACCACTGCAAACGACTTGGCTTGGGGCATTGCGGGTCCTAACGTCGGGCAGCGCGGAAGATCACGGGAACATCTGGAAACGCTACCGATGAACGGCTTGCGAAACAATTGAATTACGCCAGCCTTTTCAGTCATTTCAGACGCGCAGTTTCTGCGCCCGTTGATTGGCGCTCACCGGATGTTTACCCGGGGCTGATTCGATCAAGCACTATGAGTTCGTTTGCCGCCCCGATCAGAAACTTCCGGCCCGAAATCCAGGCGTTGCGCGCACTGGCGGTCCTGCTGGTGGTGGTCTACCATCTGGAACCGCGGATCCTGCCCGGCGGGTATATCGGGGTGGATATTTTCCTTGTCATCTCCGGGTTCCTCATCACTTCCCATCTGCTCCGCGAAGCCGACCGCACCGGCCGCATCGACCTGCTGTCCTTTTACGCCGGGCGGGTGCGGCGAATCCTGCCTGCGGCGCTGCTGGTGATCGTGGTGGTCGTGGCGGGAACGCTGCTGCTCCTGCCCAGCACCTTGTGGGAATCGCTCGGCATCCAGGCCGTAGCCTCCGCCCTGTCGGTGCAGAACTGGGTGCTGGCCGCGTCGTCGGTGGACTATCTCGCAGCCGAGGAAGCCCCGAGCGCGCTGCAGCACTTCTGGTCTCTGGGTGTGGAGGAGCAGTTCTATCTTTTCTGGCCGCTGCTGGTGGTGGCCGCCTTTGCCGGACCGCTTCGCCGCTGGAGAACCAGCGCCTTGTGGATCGGTTTCTCGGCCACCGCGCTGGCTTCGCTGGCCTATTCGGCCTATTTGGGTTTCTCAGGTGATCCCAGCGGATATTTTGTCACCACCACCCGGGTCTGGGAACTGGCGGCTGGCGGTCTGCTGGCCCTGGTTGCCGCACAGCGGGCGCAAACCGGACGGCGGATTCTGGAAGGAATTCCCGCCGTGCTGCGCAATGTCCTGGTGCTTTTTGCGCTGGCCGCGCTGGCCGGCGCGGCATTCACATACAGCGGGGATATCGTTTTCCCCGGTGTTGCCGCCCTGGTCCCGGTCCTCTCCACGGTGCTGATCATCGCCGCGGAGCGCACCGAAGGACTGCTGTCGCTGCACCCGGTGGTGGACAGCGGACCGATCCAGTGGGTCGGCGCAGTGTCCTATTCCCTGTACCTGTGGCACTGGCCGTTGATCGTCTTTGCCGCGCAGCTTACCGGCGGTGATCCCGGCCCGCTGGAATCCGTGGGCCTGCTTGCCCTGTCGCTGCTTTTGGCGCAGCTCAGCTTCCGCTATGTCGAGAATCCGGTGCGCCGCTGGCCGACCTTGTCGCGCGGAGCCGGCCGCACCGTGCTGGCCGGGGCAGCTGCCGTAGGTCTTGTCGCGACGCTGGGATTCGTCCCGCAGCAGGCGCAGTCCGCCCTCGCTGAGAAGCAGAACAAGCAGGCGGCCGAACTGACCAGCAACCCGCCTCCCGGTTTCGGCGCCGCCTCGCTGGCGCAGGGCATGCCGGCCTATCTGGGCGAGAACCGTCAGATTGTTCCCACGCTCAGCGAAGCCAGCGGTGATTTTCCGCAGCTCGGGGACTGCGTGCAAAAACCCCAGTCCACGCAGGCCAAGGAATGCGAATTCGGCAACCCGTCAGCAAAGACCACCATTGCGCTGGTCGGCGATTCGCACGCCACGCACTGGTACCAGGCCGTGCAGGCGCTGGCTGATGCCAACGACTGGAAGCTGGTTACCTATCTGAAGGACTCCTGCCCGTTCTCCAAGGCGCAGCGCACAGCGGAAGCCGACGGGTCGATTTCCTGCAGCGAGGCGAACAGGGAAACCGCGCGGCGTTTGGCCGAGCGCGGCGACATCGACGTGGTGCTGACTGCCAATTGGGCCGAACCGTCCTACACTTCGGACGCTGCACGGGGATTTGCCGAGGCCTGGTCGGAGCTCGAAGATGCGGGGATTGACGTCATCTCGCTGGTGGACACACCCCGTCCGGCGCTCAAAGGCTACGCCAGGGACTGCCTGGCCGAGAATCCCGAGAATCCCCAACGGTGCGTCACCCCGCGGGACAAGGCCCTGCCGCCGGGGGATGTCACCGGAGAAGCAGGGAAGCTGGAGCCGCGTGTGCAGGTCCTGGATCTCACCGATCAATTCTGCACCGAGGAAACCTGCCCGTCGCTCGTGGGCAACGTTCTGGTGTACCGGGACAAGCACCATGTCTCAGACACCTACATGCGCACCCTTGCCCCGGACTTCATCAACCGGATCCAACCGCTGATCGACCGCGACCTGGAGGGCTAATATTAGGTACGGGTCGCGAGCGCGGAGCGCATTTCATGATCTGCGACACCTTGACTACTACAAGGCGGGCACCCTCGGGTAAGCTTGGAAGGTCTGTGCTACCGCACGCCCGAAACTTGGGTGTGTCCGGCTCAGGCAACGCAAGAACCTCCTGTTGCGGAAAGGCCGCGACCGTTTAGCCCAAAGGAGGTGGGTTCACATGCGTGCTTATGAACTTATGGTCCTCATCGATCCAGAGGTCGATGACCGCACCGTAGAGCCAACCATCGAGAAGTACCTCGAGGTTGTTCGCTCCCACGGTGGCACCATCGACAAGGTTGATGTCTGGGGTCGTCGCAAGATGGCTTACGAGATCAAGAAGAAGGCAGAAGCCACCTACATCGTGGTGAACTACACCGCAGATCCAGCTACTTCGGCTGAGCTTGAGCGTCAGCTCAAGATCAACGAACTGATCCTGCGCCACAAGGTCACCCGTCCGGAAGAGGCTCGCGTTTAATTACGCAAGTACTTCCGTCGTAGGACAAACGTTCAAACTTTTCTAAGGAGAGTCAATGGCAGGCGAGACTGTTATTACCGTTATCGGAAACCTGACCGCCGATCCGGAGCTGCGTTTCACGCCGTCCGGCTCAGCCGTAGCGAACTTCACGATCGCTTCGACTCCTCGCACCTTTGACCGCCAGACCAATGAATGGAAGGACGGGGAAGCCCTGTTCTTGCGTGCATCGGTATGGCGCGAGGCTGCAGAGAACGTTGCAGAAACGCTGACCAAGGGCATGCGCGTCATCGCCCAGGGTCGTTTGCGCTCGCGTTCTTACGACACCAAGGAAGGCGAACGTCGCACCGTTATGGAGCTCGAGGTCGACGAAATCGGCCCGTCGCTCCGCTTTGCGTCCGCCAAGGTAACCCGCACCCAGCGCTCCGGCGGTGGCGGCGGCGGATTTGGCGGTGGAGGCTTCTCCAACGCACCACAGCAAAATGCACCACAGCAGCCGCAGCAACAGCAGCCGCAGCAGGGTGGTGGCTGGAACGCTCCAGCCAACGACCCGTGGAGCACTGGCGGAAACAACGGTGGCGGCTGGGGCAACCCGGGCAACGACGAACCGCCTTTCTAACCACTATTTATTCACCATCCCGCAGAATAATCTGCGGGCTCCCAAACTAAAGGAGCTCCACGATGGCTAAGGCTGAAATCCGTAAGCCCAAACCAAAGTCCAACCCCTTGAAGGCCGCTGACATCACCGTCATCGACTACAAGGACACCGCATTGCTGCGCAAGTTCATCTCCGATCGCGGTAAGATCCGCGCTCGTCGTGTGACCGGCGTTTCCGTGCAGGAACAGCGCAAGATCGCACAGGCAATCAAGAACGCACGTGAAGTTGCCCTGCTGCCTTACTCCGGCGCTGGCCGAGGCTAAGGAAGAAGGGATAGCAAAATGGCAAAGATCATTCTGACTCACGAAGTATCCGGTCTCGGTGCTGCTGGCGATATTGTCGAGGTAAAGAACGGCTACGCCCGTAACTACCTGCTGCCACGCGGTTTCGCAATCGTTTGGACCCAGGGTGGTGAGAAGCAGGTTGATTCCATCAAGGCTGCTCGCGCTGCTCGCGCCGTTGCAAACCTTGAGGAAGCTCAGGCTCTTGCAGCATCGCTGAAGTCCCAGCCGGTCAAGGTTACCGTCAAGGCTGGCGCTAACGGCCGCCTGTTCGGCACCGTGAAGACCGCAGACATTGCTGCTGCTGTTGCAAACGCTGGTCTGGGCAAGATCGACAAGCGCAACATTGAGGTCAGCGACCACATCAAGTCGACTGGCAACTACACCGCAACCGTTCGCGTTCACGAGGACGTTGTTGCAAACCTGCGCCTGCAGGTTGTTGCTGCTGCAAAGAAGTAAGTCCTCCAGACCTGCTTCCTGTCCGACGGGTGGGGCACTCTCCGCGAGGGGAGCGCGCCACCCGTTGGCGTTTAATCAAAGCACTCCGAAAGAACGGCAGGGGCTCCCTCTCGTTAAGATATGGGTGTGGAACAACAGGATGAAAACAGCGCATTGTCGCGTGAACGGTGGGAACTGGATTCCTGCCCGGTGGATATCATTGCCATCGGATCCCAAGTGGTTTACGGCACGGTCGGCCTGAGCGCTTCGGTGCCGGTGTTGACGGAGCGCGGCCTGAAGGTCGCGGCGCTGCCCACCGCCATGCTCAGCAACCTGCCGCACTACCCGCAGGTGCACGCCGCCGACCTGTCGGGCCCATGGGTTGCGGACGCGCTGCATGACCTCACCGCGCTCGGCATCGCAGATGAGGTCTCCACCGTCTACACCGGGTACTTCGCCGGCCCGGCCCAGGTGGTCGCCGTAGCCAGCTGGCTTCGCATGCTGCTCGAACGCCGCCCGCAGCTGCGCGTCGTCGTCGATCCCACGCTTGGGGATTACGACGTGGGCGCCTACACCGATCCCGAGGTCGCCGCTGCCCTGCGCAAGGAGCTGCTCCCGCTGGCTACCGGGATCGTTCCCAACCTCTTTGAACTGCAGCAGCTGCTTGAAAGCCCCCCGGCGCGCGAGCAACCCGTCGACCAGATCATCAAGGACGCGCGCCGACTGCTGTCCGGACGCTGCCAATGGGTGGTTGCCAGCGGCTTGGAGGGGCAGGACAGGCAGCACGGCGAGGATCTCGTCGTGACAGCAGATGAGGTCGCCGCCATCGGCTACGAGCGCCTGGACGTGCGTGTCAAGGGAACCGGGGACGTCATGGCCGCCTCGATCGTGGCAGGGCTGCACCAAGGTCTGGGCATCGCCGACGCCGTGGAACAAGCCGGATCCGCAGTACGCCGACGGCTTGAAGCGCGCCGAATCGGCCGCATTTAGAAGCACGACGGACATCACGGATCATCCTGCCCAGCTGCCGAAGCTAGCAAGCGTTGGTTCCTCCCGTGGCCTTGTTGATAGTTCGCGTGCATCGAGAAAGCCGAATCTCTTGTGTACCGTTATCCCCGAATGATCGAAAATCTGGCTAAGGAATCCCAGAAGAGGCGTGCCAGATTTCCCAAGGATTGCGACGGATATACCTAGCTGGCGCAGCTTCGCGAAGTGGCAGGTTTGAGCACCAAGGATCTCGTCGGAAGCCTTAAGGTCAGCGCCGACCGGGTCAAGAAACTTGAATCAGGAGATCTGGACCGCGTCCAGTTGGCAACCCTGCCTCGGCATGCGGAGGCCATCGGCTGCCGCTTGGAGTTGCGCTACGTCGCCGAAGGCACCCCACGCGGCATTCAACTAAGCGGCTGGTTCGGGTGCATCCCAGCGCTGGGACATCTCACGGAGCTGGGCGAGCCAATTGGCACCTGAACAACTAAAAAACCATTGCCTGGGCTCCGGATCGCCAATCATCCGGAGCCCAGGCAATGTGAATGCACTGGTCTTTCACGAGGAATCTAGTGTGCGGTGCTTGAGCCGCCTGTTGCGTGGCGCATTTCCATGGCCGGGGCCAAGGCCATCAAGCCCGCTGCGATGCCAACGGCACCGCAAATCCATGACACCCATGTGCTCATGGCGTAGCTGGTGAACTGTCCCATCCACGGCGAGGCAAAAAGCAGTGCACCGGAAATGGCAAGTGCCCATTCCATCGAAACGAGACGCGGCATCGCAACGCTCCACACTGCGGTGACGACCATCAGCAAACCGAAGACCATCATCAGCGTCATGGATGTTGTCGTTCCATTGAGCCAGATAGATGCGATTGCGGCATACAGACCTGCCGCGACACCGACCCAGTCTTGCCACCGAGTCCATTTCTTCATTTGAATCCGACCTCCAACATGAATTTTCAGAGGGCCCCGACGGGAGTCACCTTAAATGTAGGAGCGACCCCATGACGGGTCAACGGCAATTCGGGGACAAAACGGTAACAGCCAGATTTCCTTAGGAATTTGGCGATTTTCGCACCAAGCGAGCGTCTCGAAGCTCCGGAACTCGGGCGTGGCGACGTTCATGGGCCCATGCCCACACCGGTTCGGCACGCAGTGTACTGCCGTGCCGAACCAGGTGAAGGGAAGCCGGTCCTAGACGACCTGCATGGTCGTCAGACAGGTGGCGTCCTCGGACCCTGCCGTGGAGATGGACTGCGTCGAGGTTTTGCCGCCGGCGGTGATCGTCAGTTCACCGGTGACTCCGCTGGGCAGCCAGAGACCGACGAAGCCGTTGTCATTGGTTGCCAGCTGCATGCCGTCCAGGACCTTCGTGCCATCGTTTGTCGTGAAATCGACGATGACGTCAGCATTCTGTAGCTCCCCGAGGCAGGTGGTGAGACTGTGGAAATGGCAGTCGTGGGTTTGGCTCTCGTAGGGAGCGACGGAAAGGTAGAATTTGTCCGCAGGCAGCTGCATGGCGGCCTGGCGACCGGCTTCGTCGCTGAGCACCAGCTGCCCGGGACGGACCGAGGCCATCAGATTGGCCGGGCGTTCGGCAACCGGCAGCTGCTCCAGCTGATAGATGATCTGCGCCGCGTCCAATCCCTGCAGGCCGAACCGTTCAAGCAGTTCGCCTGAATCTGCGGTAGATTCGGCGTCGGACTGGGATGCCGGAGCAGGTGTTGGGGCCGGTGCCTGCGAGCAGCCGCTGAGCACCATGGCAAGCATGGCCAACGGAGCGGCGAGCCGCACCGCCTGGCGGCTCCAGACGCTTGGTTTTTCGGTGGAGTTCATTGCTTCCTTCGGGCTTAGTGTGCGGAAAGCAGATCATTCATCTGCTCAATTTCTGCGGTTTGGGTGTCGACGATGCGCTGGGCCATGTCCTTGGCTTGGGCGTAACGTCCTTCTGAGAGCTCTTGTTCTGCCATCTCAACGGCGCCTTCGTGGTGGGTGATCATCTGCTCCAGATACAGCGTGGTGCCTTCCGCTGCCGTGGCCTGGCGCAGCTTCTCCAGATTCTCGTCGCTGACCATTCCGTCATCCTCGCCCATCGAATGGGGCTGGTCCGACGGGACGTTCCACTGTTCCTGCCAGGTTCGCAGAGTCTGGATTTCTGGGCCCTGAGCCTCCTTGATGTCCTGCGCCAGCTGCTGGATTTCCGGGGCCAGTCCCTGCTTTGACAGCAGGATGTCGCTCATCTCAATGGCCTGTTCATGGTGTATCACCATCATCGAAGCGAACATCTCGTCGGCCTCGTTCTGCGCGGCGTTCACGGATTCGTTCGAAGGCGGGGCGGCACTCATGTCGTGGGTTGAATGCTCCGCCGGGTCGTTTGGTTCTGGCGCGGAACAGCCTGCCAGGGCCAGCGCAGCCGCCGCCCCGAGGGCGCTGAGAGTCAGAGGGGTGGACTTCATGGAAGATCTCCTGTGTTGTTGTCGAGGGCGCGCAAAACGCGCCGGATTACCGGGAGGCGGCCAGGGAATCGGCGAAACGCTTCCGGCCGCCACCGGTCATCACGTGCGACTAATACACAGGCTGATTAGGCTCGGCGCGCGCAGCACGCTCCAGTTTGCCCGGGAACGTCGCGGCCCGGCCCGCGACGGGAAGACCCGGCGGACCAGTACGCTGCCGCGGCGCGGCAAGAGCAGGAAAAAGAGGATGAACGCGAGGACGCATCCGGCGGCGGCCGCCTGCGCGCCCTGCTCATCGCAGTCGGTGCAGGCCAGCGCGTTCGGCTGGCCGACAAGATGCTGGGTTCCCGTGGCGACGAGTCCCGATCCCGGCGCCAGGGGTCCTGCCGCGTGCCCGTGGGCGCTCTGGGCGGGAGCCGCGGCGCCAGTACCGGCCGCATGCTCGTTGTGCAGGTTCATCCCGTGCATCAAGAGTAGGCCGAGAATCAGCAGCAGGGAGAGAAGCACTGCGCGCGGCAACAGGACCAGCGCCGCAGTGAGGCGGTGCCGGGGTGCGGCGGCTCGTGCTGTAGTCATCACTACCCAACCTAGCCACCGAGCCTGTCAATGGACTTAGAACGAGGTTGAAACTGCACCGCGCACGGTGTTCGGGAGAATATTAGTCGCACGCGGTGAATTTCCGGCGACCGGTCACCGCAAACTCTGGACAGGTCAGCGCTTTGCCCCTGCTTTATTCGGCATTGGGCCTAGAAGCTGGCCCCGGAAGGTCGAAAGCGACACTAGAGTAGTAGGTTGAGATACTCGTTACAGACGTGGATCACAAAGAAGTGAGAAAGGGCTATTTTGCACCAGCGTATCCACCATCGCGCCTTCACCGAACGACTGATGAGCGCAGAACAGGCTGCCACTTTCGTTAAGCCGGGCATGACCGTGGCCATGAGCGGCTTCACCGGCGCCGGCTACCCGAAAGCCGTGCCAGGCGCTTTGGCAAAGCTCATCGGCGACGAGCATGACGCCGGCCGAGACTTCAAGATCAACGTTCTGACCGGTGCCTCCACCGCTCCGGAACTGGACGGCGTACTGGCCAAGGCCGAGGGCATGAACCTCCGCCTGCCGTACATGTCCGACCCGGAGCTCCGCCGCCGTATCAACGAGGGCAACATGGAGTACATGGACATCCACCTGTCCCATGTCGCCCAGCACGCTTGGTTCGGCTTCTACGGCAAGATCGACCTGGCCATCGTCGAGGTTGTCGGCGTCACCGCCGAGGGCGACCTGATCCCTTCCTCCTCCGTGGGCAACAACAAGACCTGGCTGGAAATGGCCGACAAGGTCATCATCGAGGTCAACTCCCAGCAGTCCGCCGCCATGGACGGCATGCACGACGTCTACTACGGCACCGCCCTGCCTCCGCACCGCAAGCCGATCGACCTGACCACCGTGCGCGACCGCATCGGCCAGAAGTACCTGAACGTCGACGTGAACAAGATCGTCGCCGTCGTGGAGACCGACGCCCCGGACCGCCTGAGCCCGTTCGCCCCGGTCGACGCCACCAGCGAGAAGATCGCAGACCACCTGCTGGGCTTCCTGGACTACGAGATCCGCGCCGGCCGCCTGAGCGAGAAGCTGCTGCCACTGCAGTCAGGCGTGGGCAACATCGCCAACGCCGTGCTCGCGGGCCTGGCCCGCGGCGGTTACAAGGGCCTGACCGCCTACACCGAGGTCATCCAGGACGGCATGCTCCAGCTGATCAAGGACGGTACCATCGAGTTCGCCTCCGCCACCAGCTTCTCGCTGTCCGAGGCAGGCATCGCCGAGTTCAACAAGAACGTTGACCACTACCGCGACCGCATCCTGCTGCGCGCCCAGGAGATCTCCAACCACCCGGAGATCATCCGCCGCTTGGGCTGCATCGCCCTGAACGGCATGATCGAAGCCGACATCTACGGCAACGTGAACTCCACCAACGTGCTCGGCTCGCACGTCATGAACGGCATCGGCGGTTCGGGCGACTTCGCCCGCAACGGCTACCTGTCGGTATTCATGTCCCCGTCTACCGCCAAGGACGGCAAGATCTCGGGCATCGTCCCGTTCGCCTCCCACGTGGACCACACCGAGCACGACACCATGATCCTGATTACCGAGCAGGGCCTGGCGGACCTGCGCGGCCTGTCGCCGAAGCAGCGTGCCCAGATGATCATCGACAATTGCGCGCATCCGGACTACCGTCCGCTGCTGCAGGACTACTTCGACCGCGCCCGCAAGGAAAGCTACGGCAAGCACACCCCGCACCTGCTGGGCGAGGCCTTGTCCTGGCACGAGCGCTTCCGCACCACCGGGGACATGCGCCCAGCGCAGTAGCGCCCGAGGTCATCTCGGCGGCCGGCACTTCCCCTGACGGGGCGGTGCCGGCCGTCGGCGTCTGCAGGGTGGAAGCCCTCTATCCGGTCCCTGACGGCGGGAGGGAGATCAGCCGGTCGTCTTGCAGGCCCGGGTCGCCGCGCCCGTCGGTGTTGTTGGTCAGCACCAGCAGCCGCCCATCCGGCCCCGGGACCACGTCGCGCAGCCTGCCCAGCTCGTTGACCAGCAGCTCCCGCTGCATTTCCGGGTCGTCCAGCTGCACCGCGCGCAGCCGCTGCCCGCGCAGGTTGGCCAGGTAGAGCACGGAATCGACGATCGCGATGCCGCTGGGACTGGCCTGGTCGGTGCTCCACTGGGCGACGGGGTCGGTGAACTCCCCGGTGCCGCCGGTGCCTTCCACTTCCGGCCAGCCGTAGTTGCCGCCCGCGGTGATCCTGTTCAGCTCGTCCCAGGTGTTCTGCCCGAATTCGCTGGCGTACATGGCGCCGTCCGCGTCCCAGGCCAGCCCCTGCACGTTGCGGTGGCCGTAGCTGTACACGTAGGAATCCGGGAACGGGTTGTCCGCCGGAACGCCTCCCTCCGCGTCCATCCGCAGGATCTTGCCGCCCAAGCTGCCCAGGTCCTGCGCGCTCGCCGGCCGCGCCGCATCCCCGACGCTGGCGTAGAGCATGCCGTCCGGTCCGAAGGCCAGCCGCCCGCCGTTGTGGTTGGAGGCTGAAGGCAGCCCGTCCAGCAGCGTCCTGGGCTCGGACAGCGAATAGCTTCCTACCGCCCCGGCCAGCGTGAAACGCTGGATCCGGTTGCCGTTCGGGCCGGTGGAATACGCGTAGAGCCGGTCCGGGGCCTTGAAGGCCAGGCCCAGCAGCCCGCCCTCGCCGCCGAAGTCCACATCGGGCAGCCGGCCGACCTCGCGCACGGCGCCTGAATCGAGGATCTCCAGGACGCGCCCGGAGTCCCGTTCACTGACCAGTAGCGCATCCCCGGCATCCGCCACCGACCACGGAGCGTTGAGATTCGAGGCCAGCGTTTGGAAGCTTGCGCCCTGGGTGTTTTCCGCCCCGGAGGGCGAGCCGCTGGTGGGTGCATCGCTGGTGGGAACGGGGCCGGCCGGCGCCGGGTTGTTGGGAATCGAGCAGGAGGCCAGCGCCAGCGCCCCGGCCGCTAGCAGCCCCAGGGCGCGCAGGGAAAGCGTGGAACGCGTGCGGTGCGCCGGTGCGCCCTTCCTGGCCACCTGGACCTCCTCTCAGCCGCCGGGGGCGGCTAGCCGTGCCGGGTCGGGCGGTAGGTGAATTCCTGGATGCTGCCATCCAGCAGCCGGGAGTCGACAAGCTCCAGGTCGTAGTCGTCCACCCCGGCGAACACCGGCGAGGCGCCGTTGCGGCCGGTGAGCACCGGGAACACGGTGACCTGGATGAAGTCCACAAGCCCGGCGGCCAGCAGCGAGTGGTTCATCGCCAGAGAACCGTGGGAACGCAGCGGCACCGCGGATTCGGCCTTGAGCCGGGCCACCACGCACAGCGCGTCCTCGCGTTCGAGCACCGCGTCGGGCCAGTCCAACGGCTCGGACAGGGTGGTGGAGATGACCGTGGCGGGCTGCTCGTGCATGGCGATGCCCCAGGGGTCCTCGACTTCCGGGTTGTCCGCGATCTCGTTCCAGAAGCGCTCGAAGAGCCGGAAGGTGTTGGCGCCGTAGACCATGCGGCAGGCCGGGGTGTAGAGCTGCAGCCGGCGCTCGAGCAGCTCGGGGCCCTGCTTGCCCCAGTAGCCGCCCCAGTCGCCGCCGGCGCTGCCGAAGCCGTCCAGGGAGCTGAAGACGTCGAAGGTATAGGTTGCGGGCATGGCGGACCTTCCGGCCGGTAGGCTATGCGGTGCGCCAACTCTACGCCGTTGCGGTGCGCCGCGGAACCCCGCCGGGGCTTATCCGGCGGCCTCTTCCAGCGCCTGCGCGCGCAGCACGTTCTTCTGCACCTTGCCGGTGGAGGTGCGCGGCAGATCCTGCGGGAACACGATGGTGCGCGGCACCTTGTATCCGGCCAGGCGCTCACGGGCGAAACTGATCAGCCCCTCGGCATCCAGCTGCGAGCCGCTGGCGCGGATCACGTAGGCCACCGGGCGTTCACCCCACTTTTCGTCCTGCACGCCGACCACCGCCAGATCCAGCACCTCGGGGTGTGCGGCCAGCGCCTGCTCGACCTCGATGGTGGAGATGTTCTCCCCGCCGGAGATGATGATGTCCTTGGCGCGGTCGCGGACCTGGATGTAGCCGTCGGGGTGCATCACGCCCAGGTCCCCGGTGTGGAACCAGCCGCCGGCGAAGGCCTGCTCGGTGGCCTGCGGGTCGCGGTAGTAGCCGATCATCACGTTGTTGCCGCGCAGCACGATTTCTCCCATGCTTTCCCCGTCGGCGGGCACGTCGTTCATGTCCAGGTCCACCACGCGCGCGGATTCGGCGGTGATCATGCCGACGCCCTGGCGGGAGAGCCGCTCGGCGCGCTCGGCCGGCGCCAATTCGTCCCAGGCGTCCTGGTATTCGCAGATGGTGTACGGGCCGTAGACCTCGGTCAGCCCGTAGACGTGCACCACCTCGATGCCCAGCTTCTGCAGCTTGGAGATGATGGCAGGCGAGGGCGGGGCCCCGGCGGTGGTGATGCGCAGCGGCTCGGCCAGCTCGTGGGCGCGTTCGGCGTCGGCGATGATCGAGCAGACGGTCGGGGCGCCGCAAAGGTGGGTGGTGCCCAGGTTCTCGATGGCGTCCCACACCGAGTCCTCGCGCACCGCGCGCAGGCACAGATGGGTGCCGCCGGCGGCGGTGACCGCCCACGGGGTGCACCAGCCGTTGCAGTGGAACATCGGCAGGGTCCACAGGTAGCGGGTGGCGGAGTTCATGCCCTGGTGCATGGCCTCGCCCAGCGAGTTCAGGTAGCTGCCGCGGTGCGAATAGAGCACGCCCTTGGGTTTGCCGGTGGTGCCGGAGGTGTAGTTCAGCGTGATCGGCGCGCGCTCGTCCTCGACGGAATAGGGCAGCTTCACTTCGCTGGCCTCCGCCAGCAGCTCGTCGAGCACCGCGTCCACCGCCACGTCGGGGCGCCGCCCGGTGAACTGGTCGTCGGTGAGCTCGATCAGCGCCTGCAGCGTGGGGTTCTCGGCGCGCAGCATCTTGGTGTTGCCCAGCAGCTCGGTGTCGGCGAAGAGCAGCTTCGCCTCGGAGTGGTCCATGATGTACTGCAGCTCGTGGGCGGACAGCCGGGTGTTCAGGGCGATCAGCACGCCCCCGGCCAACGGCACGGCATAGTGCGCCATGAGCATCTCAGGGGTGTTGGGGGCCAGCACGGCCACGCGGTCGCCGGGGGTGATGCGCTCGCGGATGACCTGGGCGAAACGATGGATCCGGGCTTCGAGTTCCGCGTAGGTGTAGCTGCGGGTACCGTGCAGGACTGCCTGCTTGGACGGGTAGACCTCGGCGGAGCGCTCCAGGAAGCGCAGCGGGGTCAGCTCGGAGTGGTTAGCGTGAGTCATGGCCATGGGGGTGACGTCCTTTGATCTCTGTACCTGTCACGTAGCACCGCCCGCGATCCTGTGAGCTGGCGCACGTCCAACAAATATCGTGGCATGAAACGCAGGTTCAATTCAAGAAACGTAGTTTCATGTCGGTATGCGGAGGCAATGCCGCGCCGAACGCACCACCGCGCTCTGGGCGCTATGGAAGCAATGCCGCGCCGAAAAACAAGTCTTTTCCTGCGCATGAATGCGTGTCATCCTCTATGAATGACACCTGCCCGCCCTCCGGCCGCTCCGAGCCTTCAGGCAGCGCTTGGCGCCGGCGTGGATCCGCTGGGTTACGCCCGCCAGCTGCTGCCGCTGCACCGCAGCTGGTCCGAAGGAGCGCGCATCCAGCGCGAAGTTCGCCCGGTCATCGCGCGCTCCTGGGAGCGGGCGCAGGGCCGCGGCGGCGAATCCCGCCCGTTGCCGAGCGGCGAGCTGGCAGCGCGCCAACGGGAGAATAATGAGCTGTCGATCCTCGGCGAGCTGCTGAGCGACCGGCTGCTGCCGATGGCGGGTCAGGCAGAGAACCAGCTGGTCATCGCCGACGGCGAGGGCTACATCCTCACGGTGCTCGGACCCCGCGCGGTGCGCAGGCAGAGCGATGGGATCGGATTCGTGGCTGGCGCGCGCTGGCGTGAAGCGGATGTCGGAACCAACGGCATCGGCACCGCCATGGCCGAGCGGATTCCCGTGCAGGTTTTCGGCCCGGAGCACGCCCGCGAGGAACAGCATGCCTGGGTGTGCACCTCGGCGCCGATCGTCAGCCCGGCTACCGGAATGCTCACTGCCACCGTCACACTAGCCGGTTCATTCCGCACTGCGCACCCGCACACCCTCGCGTTGGTGTCCGCGACCGCCCGCGAGGCGGAGGGTGAGCTGCTGCGCGTGCACCAGTTGAAGCTGAACGAACTGCGCGACGCAGTGGACCAGCCGGCCGATAACTACGTGCTGGTTGACGAGCAGTACGCGGTAGCTGCCAGCCGTGGTTTCGACTGCCCGGTGCGGCTTTCGGCGATCGGCGGATTGCACGAGGGAAGCGTCTGGGTGCGCGGGCTGGGCGCCATGCACGCGGCACCGGTGCCGGGCGGATGGATGTTGCGCCCCATCGCCGAGCAAACCGTCTTGGAATTGTGTCCCAGCCCGATGCCGCGCGCGGTGATCTGGGTGGGATCAGAGCGTACCGAGGTGCCGCTGAACTCCCGGCATTGGCGGATCCTGCAGCTTCTGGCCCGCCGGGAGCAGGGGGTGGATGCGGCCGGGTTGCGCCAGCTCTGGCAGGAACCGGTAACCCCGGTAACCGTGCGTGCCGAGGTCTCGCGGCTGCGGGCCAAGCTCGGCGGGATCATCGCCGCGCGCCCTTACCGGCTGACCGTTCCAGTGGTTTTACCTGGTTGAGAAGAAGTTGGGATCGTACCTGCCAGCCGCGGCCGCGATCGGATGGGTGGTCGCTTCAGGCGCGGGAGAGCCGGTTCCGACCGGCTCGCAAGTCGGCCAACGAAACTGCTGGCTATCTGGGCATGGGCCGCAACCGGGGGAACAAGATGTCTACCTGTTGGCGTTCGCAGCGGTTGATAGTGACGCGTTCCGTCTTATCGGCAACGGGTAGCAAGCAGCTACGGTGTTTTGAGGCCGCATCGCGGCGCGCGTTGGGTCCTGAGGGCGAACGCCGCGGAGCGTGGATCCGTCGTCGGCTCGGGGGCTGGTCACAGGGTTTCGCAATCATGGAAGACATTTGGTTGCAGCAGAAATCGGCGTATTTTTCCTTAGACTGCTAGGGGATCGCTTGCTTATAGGATGGTGCTGGGTAAATCCTGAAATCCTTGACCTATACCCATTGCCGAGGAGTAGGGTCGAAGGGACTTGCTATCTAGTGAACAATCCTGAAACTTATGACAAATAGACCTCGTAAAGACATCCATCTTTCCCTTACTGGCGACCAATATGACGATCTGACTAGTGCCTTAGAAACACAGAGGAACAGCTTTGAGCAGTTCGCTACCGACGCGAATAACGGATTTGGGTATCTTGATACCGCGTATTGGACTCAGCGGGTTACCGAGGTGCAACAATTGCTTGATACAGTTCGCCGGCTGGCCCTGGGGGCGAATCCGGAGGTCGTGAGGCACGAGGCGCAAGAAAACGCGACCAAGCACGCGAGTCCGGATTCCGGGACCGAGATCGGCCCGCAAGGCTAGAGGCTAAGGACGGTGGCGGGGAATACTTACCGCCAGCCAGCCTGCAAAGCTGCGAGGGGGTAGCGCATGGGGCCGGCATTCCAGCACCTCGCGGTAATTGCCATGGCAGAACCGATAACAAGTCTTGATGTCCGCAGGCATAAGTGTCGCAGTTTGCAGGCTTTTAACTGCCTTGGTGACTAACCACTGAAACGGTGTGCGTAGGTGGGGCTCTCGGTGGCCGGACGGAACGCAGGGATCGGGTGCGCCACTGAGCTCGCATCCCAGTACTTGGCTCGGAAGGTGACTAGCCCATCTTCTTCGGCGCGCTCGAACAGATCTTGGATGTGGGTCGAATCTTTCTCGACCGCGGCGTTTCGCAGGGCTGGGTTGGGGGTCGAGACGTAGAGGAACTTCAACTCATCGAGCTTGGCACTGAGCATGGCTACCAAGACCGGGCGGCCGTGCATGGAGACTAGGCCCATAACATCATTGAGAGGCTCCGTGGGAATCGACATCACTATTGGCATTCCCTGGACCCATCCGTAGTTCGTCAGGTGTTGGCGCCCCTCGCGGGAACCGAGCAGTTCACTCACGCGCTCGGCGGTTTTGGTGCGTACGATACGTCCTGGCATTGGTACTACCTCCACTGTGTTCTTGAGTCTTCCGAGTGATCCCCATCAACTTGGAACAAGTCACCATGCAAACCGGCTACCTTTCATCCTGCCTGTTTGCGGTGTTATTTCTACCCTAAAAGATTAGGCCACTGAAGGATAGTTCGGCTTTATCGCTTAATAAGCATTCGTGAATGCGCCAAGGATCTTCCGTGGCCATACCGCTTTAAGAATGGAGGAGTCCCTGGTTTGATCGACGCGCGTAGCGCCTAGTCAGTAGATACTTCAGAATATGAGAGGCTTACGGATTAGGGGTGTGTTTTTACCATTCTTACGCGGCGCAACCCTTATCAGGATTCGCGCAGGTTAGGAATGATTTCGTTCTTCGTAATCTAATTGTGATAAGACGAAATTAATTTCCGCAAGTCATGTCAATTGGTATAGGGATGGAGTGGAATTTCATGGATGGCAGCACTGTGTGACCAGAATGCCACCCGGAACGGAGTGAGCCGGCTTTTGGGATGTCTGACGCAAAGGTCTTGAATTGTCGACTCAGGAGAGACCGGCTCCACGCGCGTGAAGATCGGACTCGGGACACTGATGTGCCATAACTGCAGATCATTGTTTTGGCCATCAATGCGTACCAGAAGTACAGCGCGCCCGTGCACGGAGACTAGCCCCATGATGTCTTCCACACGTTCACAGGCGTGGGCGAAAACTACTGGCATGCCTTCCATCCATCCATATGAGGTGAGATGCCTCCTGGCTTCGGGGCATCCGAAGAGTTCTTGCATGCGCTGGGCAGCAGGGGTGTGAAGTTCTGGGATATTCATTTGTTCCTCCGCCGACGGCAGCTTGCCGAGAAAGTGGTCGTTCACGAAGTCCGCTGTGAAGTTGCGGAAAGGTTCCCCGTGTTTCGCTTTTCGGCGCTCGGTGATCATCGTGGAGTTTCTCTCTGAGGGTACCGCTTAAGTTTATAAAATGAGATACCACGCCCTGGTGAATCACCTATGCCGTCTTGCCCGTAGGGCTCCGTCCTTTCCTGTAATACTGGGCGGTGGCGACGTGACGATGCCACGCAGGCCGAAGCGAGAATACACGCGGCGTAGTTGCCATCTGTGCACCCCGTCCCCGACCGTGTCCAGCGCGGCTATCACGGAATTTTTCAATGCCTCAGCTGGCAGCGCGGCAGGGGTCTTTCGGCAGACTCCATCACCGTCACCCCGTGGCCCGCGATGATTGCATGATCTGTGCCTGCGCCCTCTTCGGGCCCTGGATTTCTGGTATCAGTGCTGGCGGCGTATTTGCGATGATCAAACTCCGTCCGGGCGAGATGGTCATTCCGGCGAAGCCAGGGCTGAAATCCCGTGGGCGAGCGCCCTGATCCACGCTCTTGCGGTTTCCTGCGCGCCGTCACGTTGCTTGGGGCAGACCGTGGATCCGCCGGAGTCAGATTGGCGCCCGGCCAGGGGCGCCAGTTGGCTGTGGAAAGTAAGCCGAGACCGGCTCTGGCGGCCCCGGGGCATTCAGCATCCGCGAGTACTGCCGGTTTTTCCAAGTCCTTGAATCCTTGGCGTGGCCATCGTTTTGGCCGGAGGAGCCACGCGACTGCTGGTGTCATGATTGTGCGGCCAAACGACGAGCAGCATCGCGGTCACTGCGCGGGGCAACACTGGCCCCGCGGGCGGTGTTCGCGCTCCGCCGACGAGCAGGAAACTGCTTGATGGATCTAGGGTGCCCTGTACCCGACCCGTCGGTGCTGCGTCGTTGGCTGCATGGTTTTCTGCGCTTGAACGAGGCCAACGATTTGCCATCCATGAAGCCAATGGTCGCGAACGAGAGCCCTTCGGCGCGGTTGCAACCTTTTGCAACCCTTTCGAATTGTGATCCACCTCATATTCTGGATTCCACGCGGCACAGCTGGCGCCGCACCATCCCAATGGTTCCAGGAAGAAATGAAGTGATGACGATGGCTGAGAACTCCCCGGAAGTCCAGGCGCAAGCATGGCTGTCCAAGTTGCAGCAGGCGCTGGAGGCCGACGATTCCGCCGCCGCGGCGCAGTTGTTCGGCGAGGAATCCTATTGGCGCGATCTGACCGCGCTGACCTGGAATCTGCACACCGCCGAGGGGCGCGACGGCATCCAATCCATGCTGCTGGGCATCGACTCTGGCGCCTGGCCGCGCAACCTGCAGGTCACCGGAGCTTCGGAAGCCGACGGCATCATCGAGGCGTGGTACACCTTCGAGAACAACGCGATGCAGGGCAAGGGCCTGTTCCGGCTGCGCGACTCGCTGGGCTGGACCATGCTTTCCACCGCTCAGAGCCTGCGCGATTTCCCCGAACCCTCCGGCCCGCGCCGCACACTGGGCGCGGACCACGGCGCGGCCATGGTCTCGGAGAACTGGCTTGACCGGAGAAAGAAGGCGCAGCAGTCCCTGGGCGTCACCGAGCAGCCCTACGTGCTGGTCATCGGCGGCGGCCAAGGCGGCATCGGCCTGGGAGCACGGCTCAAGCGCATGGGCGTGCCCGCGCTGATCATCGACAAGCACCCCAAGCCCGGCGACCAGTGGCGTTCGCGCTACCACTCCCTGGCCCTGCACGACCCGGTCTGGTACGACCATATGCCGTACATCGAGTTCCCCGACCACTGGCCGGTGTTCACGCCGAAGGACAAGATGGGGGACTGGCTGGAGTGCTATACCAAGCTCATGGAACTGGACTACTGGTCCCTGACCGAGGCCGTCAGCGCGGGCAAGGACCCCGAGTCCGAAGGCTGGATCGTCCAGGTTCTCCGCGACGGTCAGCCGCTGACCCTGCGCCCTACGCACCTGGTCATGGCCACCGGCATGTCAGGCATCCCGAACCTTCCGCAGTACCCGGGCCAGGAGATCTTCGCCGGGGAGCAGAACCACTCCTCGACCCACCCGGGCGGCGAGTCCTACCGTGGCAAGAACGTCGTGGTGATCGGCGCGAACAACTCCGCTCACGACATCTGCGCGGACCTGGTCCACAACGGCGCCAAGCCGGTGATGGTCCAGCGTTCCAGCACGCACATCGTGCGCTCCGAATCGCTGATGAAAACCGTGCTCGGGCCGCTGTACTCGGAGGAGGCGCTGGCCAACGGGATCGATACCGATACCGCGGACCTGATCTTCGCCTCGATCCCGTACAAGGTGCTGCCCGAATTCCACAAACCCGCCTTCGCCCAGATCAGGGAGGACGACGCGCAGTTCTACCAGTCGCTGACCGACGCCGGGTTCGACCTGGACTTCGGCGACGACGACTCGGGGCTGTTCCTGAAGTACCTGCGCCGCGGCTCAGGCTACTACATCAACATCGGCGCCTCGGAGCTGGTGGCCGACGGGTCCATCGCGCTGGCCAAGGGCGAGGTCTCGCACCTAACCGAACATTCAGTGGTGCTGGCCGACGGCACCGAGCTGCCCGCCGACGCGGTGGTCTACGCGACCGGCTACGGCTCCATGAACGGCTGGGCCGCGCAGCTGATCTCCCAGGAAGTCGCCGACGAAGTGGGCAAATGCTGGGGCCTAGGCTCGGGCACCACCAAGGATCCCGGGCCGTGGGAGGGGGAGTTGCGCAACATGTGGAAGCCGACCAGGGTCAAGAACCTGTGGTTCCACGGCGGCAACCTGCACCAGTCCCGGCACTACTCCAAGTATCTGGGGCTGCAGCTCAAGGCACGCTACGAGGGGTTGGACACTCCTGTGTACGCGCTCGCCGAAAGCTTCCACCGGCTCTGACGCGGGGATGCGTCTGGAGGGTCCTCGGCCCGCCCGGTTCGATGGTGCGACCGGGCGGGCCGAGGGCTGCGTGCCAAAGGTCTGCGGGCTTATTCGGTCAGGGCGTCCTGATTCGGAGCCTGAGCCTGATCCCGTGTCGTGTCCCCCGGTCTCGGTCGGATCTCGCTGAGCAACGTCCCGGCCACGATGACCGCCGCGCCGAGCAAGGCCAAGGCAGGCATCCGGTCACCGGCCATGCGGCCGAAGATTCCGGCCCAGACCGGTTCCCCGGCATAGATAATGGTGGCCCGGGCGGGGGAGACGGACTTCTGCGCCCAGTTCATGGTCGCCTGGATCAGGAAACTTGCGGCTCCCAGACCAATGGCAGGGGCGGCCCAGAGCCAGGAGAACTCGGGGACGGATTCACCGGCTGCCGGCATGGCGGAGAATCCGAGGCCGCCGGCAACAAGCAGCTGGATGACGGTGACCCTGCCCAGGTTGACCTTGCCGGCGTAGAAGCCAATCAACAGGATTTCTGCGGCCATGGGCAGGGTGCTGGCCAAGGTTGCGATCTCTCCAGGGCCCAAGCCCAGGGTGACGGCACCCGGTCCAGCCAGCAGCAGTAGTCCGACAAAGGCGAGACCCGCCCCGAGCAAAACCATCGTGTGGGGGCGCTGGCGAAAGACCAGCCATTGCAACAGCGGAACCATCGGCACGTACAGCGCTGTCAGGAACGCCGAAGTGCTGCTATTGATGGTTTGAAGCCCTTGGGTCTGCAGCCCATAACCCAGGAAGATCATCACGCCGATGGCCGTTCCGGCCCATAACTCCCTGCCGGTGATCCTGCGGAGCGACTTCGAGAAAATGGCCGCGGCGACCAAGCCTGCGATGACAAATCGGACGCCGACAAAGAACATCGGTCCGCTGTGGCGCATGGCCAAGTGAATCAGCAGGAAAGTTCCGCCCCAAACGGACGTGATGGCAAGGAGGGCGGCATCTTGCCTGCTGAGTGAAAAATTTTCCCGTATGGCAGAAATGTGCACCATTCTGCACATCATATAGTGCAGAATAGTGCACATGCAAGATTCCAGTGACTCTCCGGTTCTCCGCAACGTTGGATCCAATCTCCGCGACTTCCGAAAACGCGCGGGACTGAGCCAGGCAATTCTTGCGCAGCGCTCGGGGGTCAGCCGACGCACGATCATCAACCTCGAAGCCGGCGAGGCGAATATCAGCCTGGCGGGACTCGACCAATTGGCGGAAGCGCTGGGAATTCGCTTCGTTGATCTGGTGACCGCGCCTACTGCGGCCCGTTCCGAAATCAATGAACTGGCGTGGAAGGGGAGTAGTCCGCAGAGTCGGGCGATGCTGCTGGGGTCGGCCCCCGCCAGCGAAGAGGTGCAATTGTGGACGTGGGTGCTTGCGCCCGGCGAACGATATGACGCCCAGCCCGATCCCCAAGGCTGGTCGGAAATGATCTTGGTAGTTCACGGCAAGCTGCTCATTGAGTTCGCCTCGACGGTCCTGGACCTGAACGCGGGGGAACATGCAACCTACCCCAGTTCGCAGTCCTATTCCTACGTGAATGCCGGCGCGGAACCGGTGAAGTTCGTTCGAAACGTCATTTCGTGACGGGCGGGCTGGCCGCCAGCGCGGCGGTACTTCTGGCGGAAGAATCGCTGTGGACCGCCCGGGGGTGTCCGGGGAGTCGGGTTCTGCAAGTCTGTGGGGGCTTGGGCGACGCCTGCCCTCGGCATGGCAGATGTACGAAGCCAGCGGCTTGATTGCCTTGGCCCGCTGCATTCTTTGAAATCAAACCGCACAAGTTGGCTGGAGATGCGTGCAAAATGACTGAAACTTCCGAATAAAAGGATGATCGGAACACGGAAATTACCGAAGAAGTCGAACAATTTCTTGAATATTGCGATTTGAGAAGTGAAATGTTTGACCGTGCGGCGTAACGAGCAATATGGTTTTAACCAGAATCAAGAGCGTCAGCTATAAGCCCTGGCTTGCTGGCCGGCAACCCTCTCAACGGTAGTGGGGTGCTCCAGGTGAGGATTCGGTCCCACGCAAGAACGCGTGGCACAAGTACCGCACATCGAGTGTGCAAACATCTGGCAGCGCGCAGAAGTGAACTCCACGGGCTGTTGCCGGACGTTCCCGCTCGTTGGGCACGACCCGAAGGAATCGAGCCATGTCTTTGAATCAGGATCTTGACCCGCTGACCCTGCGCAAGGTTTTCGCGCAGCATCCATCAGGCGTCGCCGCACTCTGCGCCGTCATTGACGGGGAGAAAACCGGCCTCGTCGCGTCGTCCTTTACCGTCGGAGTATCGCTGGAGCCAGCCCTGGTCATGTTCGCGGTGCAGAAAACCTCCAACACCTGGCCCAAGCTGCGTGCCGCGGAGCGTATCGGCGTCTCGGTGCTCAGCGAGCGCAACGACGGGATTTGCGGGCAGATCGCCTCAAAGCACGGCGACCGCTTTGCCGGCGTAGATACCCATGAGACTGAGCAAGCCGCCCTGTTCATCCAGGAATCCACCCTCTGGCTGGAGACCTCGATCTACAACGAAGTGGAAGCCGGCGACCATTGGGTGATCTTCCTGGAGGTCCACGGTCATGACTTCTCCAACCATTCCCCGCAGATCTTCCACGATTCGCGATTTCACTCACTGCCAGTGCCCGAACTCGTTTAACTGACATCACCAGACGCTGCGGCGCGAAGAATCATCCTTCGCGCCGCAGCGTTTTTAATTCCAAACTGCGCAGCTCCGGGCCCGGATGCCCGGTATCCATGGACTGGAGTTCGCCGACCTGCGGGTTTCCACCGCTCATCACGCGATTATGACGGAGCTGCTATCCACAGCACTATCCACAGCTTTGTGGATAGCCTGTTGATTGGGGTTGATAACTTGTGAAAAACACCTTGATTCCGGGATTTTGGCTGTTGATAACGTTTTCGGAGCCTGTGTGCAGTGGAAAAAATTAACTCTCTATCCACAGCTGTGAAAACATAAATACCCAAGTCAAGTTCTAATGTCCGGCATTTAAGTGGGGTAATCCACAGGATTATCCCCACGTAGTGAACAGGGGAATCCACAGGAGGTTGTAGGTTATCCACATATTCTGTGGATATCAGGGTTTACCTCTGTTAATAACCCACCTAGTGTTGGCACTGGGAAAGACTATCCACAAGGGCTCCGGGCCCAACTGTCGGTTGGTGCTGACACGATGGACAGTTGCCGACATGGCAAAAGTGGTTTCCCGGCGGGTACATAGGGGATGGAAGTGTCTGTAATGAGCGCAGAGCCGATCTACGAAGAGCGAGCATCGGATGCGGGGCGCAAGCCGCCGCAGGATATCGAAGCCGAGATGTCGGTTCTTGGCGGCATGATGCTCTCCAAGGACGCCATTGCCGATGTCGTCGAAGTCCTTCGCGGCACCGACTTCTACCGTCCCGCCCATGAAGCAATCTACGAGGCGGTCATCGACCTGTACGGCCGCGGCGAGCCCGCGGATGCCGTGACCGTGGCCGACCTGCTGACCAAGCGCAACGAGATCGCTCGCGTCGGCGGAGCCGCCTACCTGCACAATCTGATCCAGCAGGTGCCGACCGCCGCGAACGCCGGCTACTACGCGGAAATCGTGCGCGAACGCGCCGTGCTGCGCCGCCTGGTGGACGCCGGAACCCGTATCGTCCAGATGGGCTACTCGCCCGACGGCGAGGTGGATGCCATCGTCAACGAGGCGCAGGCCGAGGTCTACAAGGTCTCCGAGAACCGCGGCAGCGAAGACTACGTGCGGCTGTCCGAAATCATCGAGGGTACCGTCGACGAGATCGAGAACGCCGCCAACGCCGGCGACGGCATCACCGGCGTGCCCACCGGCTTCTACGAGTTCGACGAGCTGACCCAGGGCCTGAAGGGCGGCCAGATGATCATCATCGCGGCCCGCCCCGCCGTGGGCAAGTCGACGTTCGCGCTGGACTTCGCCCGTTCCGCGGCCATCAAGCACAACATGGCCACCGTGTTCTTCTCCCTGGAAATGGGCCGCAACGAGATCGCAATGCGCCTGCTCTCGGCGGAAGCATCCATCCAGCTGCAGGACCTGCGCAAGGGCTCGGTGGAGGACGCGCAGTGGACCAAGATCGCGACCACCATGGGCCGGCTGAACGAGGCCCCGCTGTTCATCGACGATTCGCCGAACATGTCCATGATGGAAATCCGCGCCAAGTGCCGACGCCTGAAGCAGCGCAACGAGTTGCGCATGATCATCCTCGACTATCTGCAGCTGATGAGTTCGGGCAAGCGTGTGGAATCGCGCCAGCAGGAAGTCTCCGAGTTCTCGCGTAACCTCAAGCTGCTGGCCAAGGAGCTCGACGTGCCGCTGATTGCGCTGTCGCAGCTGAACCGTGGTTCCGAGCAGCGTACCGATAAGCGGCCCATGGTCTCGGACCTTCGCGAATCGGGCTCGATCGAGCAGGACGCCGACATGGTCATCCTGCTGCACCGCGACGATGTGTACGACAAGGAGAACCGTCCGGGCGAAGCCGACGTGATCATCGCGAAGCACCGTGCAGGTCCCACCAAGACCATCACCGTGGCATTCCAGGGACATTACTCGCGCTTCAGCAACATGTCCTCGGAAGGGTAGCCCCGGCCGGCATTTCCAGGGCACCTACTGGGTTGGCTGACCGCCAACTATAGTGGGTGTCATGTTCGTCTCCCTCCAAGCGTTGCTCTGGGGAACCGTGGCCGGATCAGCGCTGCTGATCGGGGCCGTAGCGGCCTGGTGGCTGCGAATTCCCCGGGTCTGGGTCTGCGCCGTCATGGCGTTCGGCGCCGGCGTGCTGGTCAGCGCGCTGAGCTTCGAGTTGGTGCTGGAGGCCTTCACCATGGGCGGGCTGGCGGCCACGGCCGCCGGGGTCGCTGCCGGCGCCCTGCTCTACTTCGGCGCCAACGCGCTGCTGGCCAGGCGCAGCCGCAAGAGAAGCCGCACCCAGGCAGGCAGCTCCGGATCCTCCTCCGGATCAGCCATCGCCGTCGGCGCGCTGATCGACGGCATCCCGGAATCCGTGGCGCTGGGCCTGGGGCTTGTCGCGGGAGCCAGCGTGAATCCGACCATGCTGATCGCCATTTTCGTCTCCAACATTCCCGAGGGGCTGGCTAGTTCGGCGGATATGAAGGCCTCCGGGCGCAGTAGCCGGTCGATCTTCGCCCTGTGGGGCTCGATCGTGCTGGCCAGCGGTCTGGCCGCCTTCATCGGGGCGATTGCCTTGGAGGGCATGCCTGCCGAGGTGCTGGCCTTCACCACCGCCGTGGCCGCGGGAGGCATCCTCACGATGATCGCCGACACCATGATTCCCGAGGCCTACGCGGTGGACCACGACTACACCGGGCTGCTGGTCACCGCCGGATTCCTCAGCGCCTTTTCGCTGCACGCACTGGGCGGATAGCCGCCGATCCCACGGGTGGACTGAAGCCGCCGCGGTTCTGCGAGAATGATTCCATGCCCCAGAACAAAAGCTCTCGTACCGGTGCGCCCGGCGTCGAGACCATCTACGCGCCGCAGTACCTGTCCACGACTCTGGGCATGTTCATCCTGGTGTTCCTGGTCGCGTTCGAGGCCATGGCGGTGACCACTGTTACTGCGCGTTATGTGTGGTTCGCAATCTTGCAATCATGAACCGATAAAGCATGCACACGTTTAATCACTTTGCAACGATGCGATTCTCGTTACGGAGCATTTATAACAATTCGCAACAGGTGCAATTTTTCTGTAGTGTCTATTGTTCGGATAGATACATAGATACTATGTAACTGTCAACATTGTTATCCACAGAATCTGTGGATAACAAGATTGCGACCATAGGGGGTATTGATGCTTGTCAAGGATGCCGCAGCAGAAGCTGCTGAGCAAACTCTCCGTGAACTATGGGATGGCGAATTCCCAATTGATCCCCGCAAGCTTGCAAAAGCGCAGGGTATCAAGGTTGAATTTGCCCGCTTGCTTGAAGATATTTCCGGTGCGATCGTGGCTCGCCCTGGCGACGTAACCATCTTGGTGGAAGAGACCCAAGACTTTACGCGACAGAGATTCACTATTGCTCACGAACTGGGTCACTACTTTGAACGCGTTATCGCTGGAGACGCGGAGTATTCTTTCGTTGAGCGCCGCGGTGGCAACGGGTACTCCCTCCATGAGCTCTATGCAGACACCTACGCAGCGAACTTACTGATGCCGGAATTCGAGTTTCGTACCGTGTACGAAATGACTTCGGACGCATCGCAGGTTGCGGAGTACTTTGCTGTTTCGAAATCGGCTGCTCAAATGAGGATCAACAAGCTTGGGCTCATCTAACCCGGAGAAGCCGAATGCTGGCAGTAAGAAGGTTCCCTTCTCTGCCAGCATGGCTGATCTGAAGAATGTCGATGTTCTTCGCACTCAGTCCGCGGAGGCTCTAATATCTCAAGATCAGCTCCCCGGGATGGATCAATCGGTTGGCGGGCCTCCGGCAGGAGACCAAAGCGGCAAGCCGGGCTTAGCCCCTGAGAACGACTCGGGAGAAGAAGACTACAAGAAGCGCCAACGGCAAAGTTTCTTGAACAATGCGCAACATCGCGATGAGATGCGAAAGCATGTTCAGGAGAAAGCCAAGCAGGAGAACGAGCTGCGTTCTAGCTTCTTTAGTGTTGCTGTAGCTATGGCATTCTTCGTTCTGGTTTGCAGCAATATGGGGGTTCTGGTGTACATCGCCCAAACCAATGGGGCTGCGCATCATCTGGTGCTATCCGCTTGGCTGGTGTCGGTTGTGGCAGAAGTTATCGCGATCATGCACATCATCGCCAAGTACCTCTTCCCTGCCCCTATGGAAAAACAAGATTCTAAGACCACTTCGCAATGACCTCTACATCGAGGTTCGGCCGCTGAGCGGTGTACTCGATCCGTGAGACGAGCCTAGACAGCAGCTCGCGCCGTGCGCTGAGCTGCATGCTGGGCCAGTCTCGGATGAGGTCCGCGGTCAGGTGGAGGTCTCCAACTTTCTGTGCTGCCTCGATGTCCTGCAGCCGCTGCTGCTGTTGCGTTTTCTCCTGATCCAGCTCTGCCAGCTTCCGCCGGTACACATCATCCGGAACTAGCCCATCCAGCATCTTGTCCGTCAACGCATCGCGACGGCTGTCCAGCTTGATGATTGCTCGCCGAATAGCCGGCGCGGGGTCGGCGACCTGAACGTGTGCGGGTTCCGCGTCGGCAAGTGCGTTGATTTCGTCGGCAAGATTTTCCAGCCAGGGGAGCAGGTGCTCCAGGATCTTGTCCTCGTTGACGTAGCCGCCGCGGTGGAGCTTGTAGTAACTGGCTTGCTTGCAGGAGTAGGCGACGCGGCCGGTGGGGGCGTGTCGGCCGCCGTAGGCCTTGCTGCCGCAGATCGCACAATAGAGCATGCCGGTGAGCAGGTATTGCGAGCTTTCGGCGCGTGAGCGTTTCACCCGGTCCCGGCGACGTGCCTGGTATTCGGCCCAGGTTTCTTCGTCGATGATTGGTTCGTGGATTCCCTGGTGTGTTTGGCCGCCGTGCCGGAAGCGTCCGGTGGCGAAAGGGTTGTCCAGGATGCGCATGATGGTGTCGCCTGACCAGGTTTCCGCGACGACGCTGCTGTACTTGTGGGTTGGCTTGATGCCGGTGCTGTTCAGGTATTCGACGAGCTCTCGCGTGGTGTGCCCGACGAGGTACATCCTGTATAGCTCCCGTAGAGCCGCCGCTTCGTCTGGGTGGGGCGTGAAACCGGTTTCGCGGGTGTATGTGTATCCGAAGCGTTTGCGGCCGTTGGCGGGCTTTCCTTGGGTGATGCGGCGGTGCTGTGCTTCCTTCCAGGTGTCGCCGATGCGTTCGGATTCGAATGCGGCGAATTCGGCGAGCATGCCGCGGGCGAAGCGTCCGGTGGAGGTGGTGACGTCCACTTGTTCGGTAGCGGATTCGATGCGGCCGCCGGCGGATTCGACTTTGTCGATGGCCAGGGCCCAGTCTTTGCGTGCGCGGGAGAGCCGTGACCATTTCCAGAGGACGATGACGTCCGCCTCACCGTTCTCGATGCTGGCCATGGTGCGTTGCACGGCGGGCCGGTTCCAGGTGCGCCCGCTGATGCCCGGGTCCGCTTCTACGCTGACCACCTGGTAGTCGCGCTGTGCGCAGTATTGTCGGCCGGCTTCCTCCTGCAGCTCCAAACTGATGGAGTCTTCGCGAGAGATGGACTGACGCAGGTAGAGGATTGCCCGAGGGCGTGCTGTGTTGGTCACTTCAACCTCCCTGGCCGGTTCGGGCGGGTCAGCTCATCCAGGCGGCCGATGAGTAGCTTCAGGAGATTGTCCTCCTCGGCGGTGACTTCTCTTGGCGCGCATCCGAAAGCGGTGGCAGGCAGCTCGAAAGGCACATCGTTGGTCGGAAGTTCATTCGTAGTCACTGTGGATTCTCCTGTGTATATCGGTGATACTTTCTAGTCTCTAAGCGCGTAGGAACGCGGAGAACAAGAAAGTACGGTGTGTGGATAAGCGCTAAGCGCTATGTTCGTTGGCCGGCCAGAGCTGCTGGATCTGATCGCCATCAAGCGTCTGCAGGCGATCGATCACGACTTCCGTCAGCACGTCCAGTTCTTCCGCCATGTCTTCGGGGCAGCGCGCCCAGCCTGCCACGCGCTGCAGGTCCTCAAAAGGGATCAAGAATTGAGCGACCTCCAAGCGTATCTGCCGCTCTTTGGCTGGTCCCTGGCATGAGGTGTGCCCGTGCTTGATGTGCATAGCCTCATGAGCCAGCGCGCACCGCAGCTCAGCGCGTTTCAACTTGGGATCTACCCAAATCCTCCGCCCGTCAGTGGCTGCGGGTACGGAAGGGTGCGGGCGTGTGAACTCAACCGCGGCGGTGACAAGCGTGCTCAACTTGCCCAAAACATCGAACATACGTTCGAATATATGGGTAGAGCCCGACAACTACCAAATATGAAAAAACGAACCCGACTAAACCAGGAACCTAAAAATCAGACCCCGGATCCTGATTCTCCTCACCGCGCTCGCCGTGTAGGCGCTCGAACTTCTCGTGCTCGGTTTCGAACGGGAAGTGCGCAGCGAGCTGCTCGATGGGAGGTGGGGTTACTTTGTCCTCAGCTTCGGTAAGCCCAGTCTTCTGTCCAGCGCCAGAGTCACTCGTGGGCGCCACGGCTCGGAGGCGTGGAGGTTTCGATGCGTTTGGTGCTTCTGGGTCAGGTTGTCCATCGGTTCCGCTCTCGTCGTCGCGCATTGCGGAAATTACGGATAGGAGTATCCGCTGATCGCGTGCGCTTAGTTCATTTGAGGAGAGAACGAGATCCAGTAGGGGGCGCTGATCTTCGACCGTGGGTAGGTCGATGTTCATTGAGGCGAGGGCTGCGGCTGCTACGCGGGATTCGGGAACCTGAAGCACCTGGGAGAGCATCTTGATTGTTTCTCCCTTCATGCTGGTCACTGGTTCATCCTTGAGTCGCCCGAAATTCGAGTGGCTCATTTTGAACCCCCTGGCGTCGGCCCTTGCTGACAACGCGCGCAGTGACCACCCGTTGCGGTCCATGGCTTCTTGAAGCAGTGCCCCTAGGGCGTGGATTTCGTTCACGAAGCAACCTTGGACTAGACGGAGTGGCTGGCACAAGCGACGCGGACACCATTAGTACAGCCAAACTGGACACTAGAAACTTATCATTTTTTGGCAATATTCCCCTAGATTGGCGCGGATTAGGGGGTTCGGGCGCAGGTGGGGGTGGACACCGGAGAATCCATAAAGTAAAGTTTCACTGGACACACAGTAACGAAAGGCGGTACAGTGAACATCGTCAAGAACCCACGAGCAATTGGAGGTCTTTGGATGGAACTCCGGGACAGAAAGATGCTCCAGCGACTCATGATCGTGCAGGACGTTTCCAATCGCACCCTCGCGAAGGCCGCGGGGTGGCGCTCGCACAGCTACATGAATCGGCTAGTAAAAGGAGAAGTGAAGACCTTGGAGCCCGAGCCGGCGTTGCGAATCGCAAAGTTCTTGGGCGTTGGGGTCGAAGATCTCTTTTTGACTCACGTGTCAGATTTTCCTGAACGTGAAGTCAAGAAGAAGGAGACGGCATGAGTGCAGAACTTGGACTGAAGTGCGACCAAGCGAGGGTGGTCGTGGCGAAGGCGCGCCATAACGCGGCGGAAGCCAGGGGAGTTGCTGATTTGGCTGCACGAGACATTGCCGACCGTTTGGTCCGCGATAACCGGTATGACCCGCTTGACCTAGCTGTCTACAAGGCGGCGAAAGCGAAGGCGGACGACGCGCAGATCCTGTTCGTCCAGGCCTCGGCCGCGTACGGCTTGGCATTCCAGGAATGGGCGGAAAGCGTGAGCCTCGGCGGAGAGATCATCCGCACGGAGGAAGCTGCAGAAAACGAAAAGCCCCCAGCAGTTGCACCTGCTGGGAGCGGCGAAACCAAAACCAGTAAGCAAGAAAGGTGTGATTCCAATGCCTAGTGTATCGAACCCACAAAATAACGTCACGGCGAAGCCGCCCGCACCTCGACCAACTCGGGCCCAGTGCCTCCGCGCCGCAGCCGCCGTCTACGCCAGCTGGCGCGCCGAAACCGCAACCCGCCCAGCAACCACCGCAGGAGCAGCAGCATGAACGACATCATCACCACCGCGCTCGCCGGTGCTGCGTTGTCGCTGGCGTTCTCTGCGAACTGGCTGGCCATCGAGGGCATCAGCTTGGTGCGTAGCTTGCGCCGCCGGAACCTCGCTACGGCTAAGGCTGCCGAGGCCCAGACGAAGGCCATGGAGGCCATGGGCCGGTCGGCCAATGAGATGGGCCGCAAACTCGCTTCCGGGAGTTCGTTCCAGGAAATCTTCGATGCGGCTGCCGGGGATCATGCCGCGAACTGCGAGAACCCGAACTGCCCGATCCGCCCGAACAACAACAGCTAAGGGATTAGTCGTGCCGAGAATCGAAGGCCGCGTGGTCATCAACCCGAAAGGCTCCGGTCGCCCGTCGGCGACGTTGCATGTGTCCTGGCTGGACTACCCGAAGTCGGACCGTACGAAGAAGGCCGTGGCCGCCGTGCAGTCCTGGGCTAAGAACAAATACCGCGGATGCAACGTGTTCGTGGAAGCTGGCTCGCTCACTTCCGAGGGCGAGCAGGGTGCCGGGCACATCCATGTGAACGGCATGGAGGTCGCCGACTTCTCGACCGTGGTCGTTCCTGAGCCGGTGCCGGCAGAGTCCCTATTTGGGGGTGGACTCTAGTGAGCGCCGATCAGATCTACCAGGCCAACTCGCGCCGCATGTGGCGCATCTGGATTCCGACCGTCGCCGTCCTGGCTCTCGCACTGTACTTCGTCCTTCCGCTGCCGAACGGGCTGGGCCTGCTGACCATGTTGTTGTTCACGGCGACCTGTTTCGGTGCCGTTGTGGACTGGGCCAGCTCCGAGCTGCGAGGACACCAGGCGCTGAGCGCCACCGCTGGCCACTAGCTGGCACCTCGGCCGGAGGAACCGGCCAACCAATCATTCTTTTCTCACCTAGGGGTGTATTTCTTTGCCTAAATTCGTCGGCAGACTCGAAGTCTTGCCTATCAGCTCGTTGCACGAGAACGAGGACAACATCCGTGAGGACATGGGTGACCTTGAGTTCTTGGCCGAGCAGATCAAGCAGTTCGGCGTGCAGCAGCCGCTAACGGTGTACCCGCATCCGCAGATCGAGGGCGACTACATCGTGCGTGACGGAAACCGCCGCTACCTCGCGTCGCTCAAGGCCCAGATCACGGAAGTCCCGTGCATCGTGAAGCCGGCCACCGACCGCGACCAGGTCGCGGACGTGGATATGGCCATGACCACCGGGCGAACCCACAAGCGCACCAGCGATGCCGAAGTCTCGCACGGCATCCAGCGGTACTTCGACCTTGGCCAGGACGTGACGACCATCGGCAAGAAGGCCAAGATGTCACGCAAGGAAGTCCTGACCCGCGCCAAGGTGGCCCAGCGCAATGATGGGCTGTCCAAGGCCTACACCTCCGGTCGGTTGGGTCTGGACGCTGTGCAGCGCCTGCAGGACCTCGAAGACCAGTCCGGTGTCGCTGGCCTCTATGAACGTTCGCTGGAAAAGATCGAGGGGATGCCGAACGGCGCTAGCGTCGAAACCGTCGAGCGCATCATCGCCGAAACTGAAGTCTCGATCCGTCGCGACGAGCGCAAGGCGGAGCTTGAAGCAGCCGAGGCCATCGAGGGCAACTACGAGATGACCTACAGCAGCGCGTGGGCCAAGGTCGAGGACGAGATGTCCGACCAGGAGCACGTGAAAGCCGGCCACCGTTACCACTTCGCCTACCGGGACGCGGAGCCGACCTGGTATGCCAAGGAGAAGAAGGCCAAGCCTGAGCTGTCCGAAGCCGAGAAGCTGGAAAAGCAGACCCAGTCGAAGCTCAACAGCATGCTGTCCATCGTGTCCCGCACCCGCCGCGCGTTCATTGCCGAAGCATTCCAGAGCACCAAGGCGGACGAGGCGTTCGCCAAGCAGGCCATCGCCGAGCAGATCTTTGAAAACATCCGCTACGACGAAGATGGCCGTGAGGTACTCGGCGAAATCATCGGCCTGCCGGTTCCGGAGGTTGATGCCGAGAACCCCGGATCGGTGGAAGCGCGTGAGCAGTGGTCGGAGCGTGTCACGAACCATCTGAGCCGCTTCACTCTGGCCAACCTTGGTCGCATGCTCGCGTTCAGCAGCCTGATCAGAGCCGAAGAAGCCATTGGCAAGCTCAAGGGCTTCGAACGCTCGCGGTACGAAGGTAAGAACTTCCGGGGTGCGTGGATTCGCACCAGCGAGTACTACCTGTTCTTGATGGAGCAGCTTGGGTACGAGCTCGACTTGGACGAAGTGGAGGCAATGCAGTACTCCGCCGCCAAGGAGCCTCAGCGTAACCGCGAGCTGGACCTGGTCGAGGTGCCGGACGATGCCTGCCAGTCCTGCGGTACGGAGCCGTTCGAGCCGACCGGCGCGACCATCTGCACCGGCTGCGCTCCGGATGAAGGCGAGGCCAACTAATGCCGTGGCATCAGACCTCCGACGAGCAGGCTGTCCCGCCGGCCGGTGGCGCCGGGTCGCTGCGCCGGAACCGCAAGATCACGTTGGCCGATGTGGACCGCAACCGGAGCAGCTCGGTGCATCCTGCTGCGGCCGCTCCGGCGCCGCGCGTGATCGACCGCGGCCGTATGTACGCCGAGTTCGAGAACAAGGACCCGGAGGCGGTGGAATGGCCGCGCGCGGTGGTGCGTTGCAGCCCGGGCTTGGCCGCGGGTGAGCTGGTGTGGGGCGCGAAGATCTGGGAAGCCCCGGGCCAGCCGGCACGCGACCACGGCGGGAAGCTGCTCGCGTTAAGTGGCCACGACCGTGACCAGGTGCTCCGTGAGGCCGGACAGCGGGTCAAGGAGTTGCGTTGGTCAAAACGCGGCCGGCTCCGCCTGGCGGGTACTCCGCCGGAGCAGGAGCCACCGTGCTGACCAGGAGTAGCGCAAGCACCGTCCGGCACCAGCCGGCAACGCACTCGGACGCGACCGACTGGCGAGACCTGGCTGTCTGCCGGAGCTACAAGTTCGAGAAGGGCCAGCCCGACCCGTGGTTCCCGGTCAGCGAGGCCCCGGCCGCCGCGATCGAGGGCCAGCGCATCTGTGCGAGCTGCCCGGTTCAGTTCACCTGCAGGGACTACGCGTTCACCGCGAACATCCAGCACGGCACCCTGGGCGGCATGACCGCGAAGGAGCGGGAGAACTTCAAGAGAAGACAAGCAGACCAGAGACGAAAGAGAAAGGCGGCCACATCATGATCTTGACGATCAATACCGCAGACCTGAGACACGCGCTGGTGTCGGTGCAGCCGCACGTGCACAACGACGCGAGCACCGGCCTGGACGTTGTGCACTTCACCGCGGACGATGGCCACATCTACGTCCAGGCAACCAACACCGCGTCGGCCGCGCTGGCGATCGTGAGTGTCTGGGAGGCCGAGGGCCTGACGGGAGACCCGCAGGAGGACTGCTTCGATCTGGATCCGACAGTGGTCAAGGAGCTGCTGTCCGTGTTCAAGACGTCGAAGAACCAGCCGGAGGACGAGATCGGCGACTCGCTGCGCATCACGATGACCGGCAAGGAGCTGACCTTCACGGACATCTCCGGCCTGTTCCCGGGCAAGACCTACATCGTCCCGAACGGGAACAGCTCCGAGGTGTTCCCGAACCTGCCACGCCTGTTCCTGGACGCTGTCTCCTCGGAGAAGCGCGTGCCGGCCCGCATCATGGCCAACGGCAAGTTGCTGCAGCTGTTCGCCCACGCCTCGGCCGCCTATAAGGAGCCCCTGGCGATTGAGCCGACCAGCACCAAGACCCGCATGCTGATCAGCTGCGGTGAGTCGTTCATTGGCATGCTGATGCCGGTCAGTGCCGAGGAAGGAACCGAGCTGGCCGTGAAGCTCGCGTCCTCCCGTGAGGGCTGGACCCGCAGGTTGCCGGCGCTGGCCTACGCGCTCAAGGAACGCGGCGGAGTTCGTCCGGAGACCACCAGCGCGCTGATGTCCGCCGTCGTGGAATCCGCGGCCGAGCACCTGGGCAACGTGGCCTCTATCCACGGAAACACGGTGACCATCGACGTGGCCCCGGCGCCAACGGATGACCCGGACGAGGCCGAGCTGATGCGCGAGGCCATCGACCTGATCGTGTCCAGCCAGTTCGGCTCCGTCTCGATGCTGCAGCGCAAGCTCCGCATCGGCTTCGCTAAAGCCATGCGGTTCATGGATGAAATCGAGAAGCTGGGCATCGTCGGGCCTCACGAGGGAAGCAAAGCCCGCGACGTGCTGGTCAAGCCCGAAGACCTGCCCCTGCTGCTGGCCCGCCACGACCTCAACGCACCCACCCCAGGCTAACCAGCCACCGTGAAACCTTGTTTCACAAATAACAACCGAAAACCTTTGTAAGGAGGAAACCTTGACCGCAATCGAAACTTGGATCTACCAAGACGAGGAAGTGCGCACCCTGCTGATCAATGGCGAGCCTTGCTTCATCGCGAACGACCTATGCGACGTGCTCGAAATCCGCAACGCCCGCGATGCAGTATCCACTTTGGACGAAGACGAAAAGGGTGTCGTTACTGCCGACACCCTTGGCGGAGCCCAGCAAATGGCCTACGTGACCGAAGCCGGCATGTACTCACTGGTCCTGCGCTCCCGCAAGCCCGAAGCCAAAGCCTTCAAGCGCTGGCTGACGCACGAAGTCCTGCCAGCCATCCGCAAGACCGGCCAGTACCAGCGCCCCATGTCCCTGGCCGAACGCACCATGGCCTTGATGGGCGAACTGCAAGCCCAGGTAGACGAGCAGGCTCGCCAGCTCGAAGCCGCCCGCCCGAAGATCGAGTACGTGGAAACCTTCGTCGCCGACGAAGACCTCCTCACCCTGCGCACCATCGCGTCCGACCTCAAGGTAGGCGAACAAGAGCTGCGCGCACTGCTGATCTCCAAAAAGTGGATCTACCAGCAAACCTCCACCCGCTGGTCCGAGAAAGCCCAGAAGCTCGTCCCCCTGTACCGCTACAGCGCCATGGCCGACAAGAAGCAGTACTTCCAAGCCGTCCTCGCCCACGACGCACCACGCTTCAAGGGCGAAGTCATGCACACCCTCAAGGTCACCGCCGCCGGCGCCGCTGCCATCGCCCGCCTGCTGGCCAGCCTGAGAAGATCCGCCGACTTCCTCGAATCCAGCGGGGTGGCCTCATGACCCAGCAGACCACCACCGAAGCGCTCGCCGAGGACGTCTCGCAGGCCCCGAGCCCGCTGCGCGTCACCGTGTACGCGAAGCCCTTCGGCTGCCAGCCGTGCAAGGCAACCATGCGGAAGCTCGACAAAGAAGGCATTCCCTTCAACAAGATCCTGGTCCACGACGAAGAAAAGACCCTGATCGACGAGCTGAAGCGCGAAGCCAAGCTCCTCGGCGTGACCGGCGAACTTCCCTGCGTCGTCGTCTACGACGCGAGCACCGACGACACCCACACCTGGTTCGGCTACCAGCCAACCGAAATCATGAAGCTCAAGGAAAGGCTCCAGCCATGAACGAGACCATCACCGTAAGAGACATGGGCGAAGACGGAGACCAGTGGCTGGTCACCGGCACCACCGACGCACACAGCGCGGACGAAGCAATCCGCCAGCACGTCGAAAACGTCACCGGCGAAACCATCGAAGCCCTGCTCGACGCCGCCGACCTCGTGGAATTCACCTTCCACGAGAACCACTGGTGGGCCTGGGGCAACCTCGACGAAAACGGCAACGTCTGGGAACGCTCGCGCCTGTACCCAGCCGCCGACGTCTGCGACGACCACGAAGCCTTCCACGGATACCTGGTCTCAGCATGAGCGTCACAATCGAAGCCCGCCGCCTCAACGGCACCGACCTCGGACGCACCATCGGAACCTTCGGAACGCTGGAAAGCGTCTCGCACGGAACGATGCAGGTCGAGGTCGAAGAGGACAACGGCAACCTGATTCCCATGGAGTTCAAGGCCGTCAAGATCACGACCAGTACCGGCGAATACGCACTGACCCCCAGCACCAAAATCAGCATCGCTGGCAAGCGCTCGCCGGAGGCCGGGCAATGAGCGCCTGGTCTTGGCTGGTGCTGGGCATCGGCTTGCTCGTCTTCCAGTCTCCAATCACCGCCTACATCCTCGCCAGATTCCTACGAACCTCCATCGACAACGAAAGGAAAGCCGATCATGAGCAGCCCGAGCATCGCTAGAGCAATCGACCTGGCCAAGCGCGCAGAGCACTGCCGGCAGACCGGGCAGCCGCGCATGACAGCCCTGTACGAGAAGAACCTGCGCCAGACGCTCCACCAGGTCAAGCAGGAGATCCGCACTGCACGTATCCAGGCCAACCCATTTCGGGCGTTTCAGTACCTCGGCGAGGATCTCGCTGACGCTGGTGGCCTCATTTGGGACGCCGTTCTCGCTGCCGTGAATGAGATCTTCGGAGCAGTTGCCACTGCGCAGAACATCCGCCAGTCAGATGTCGCGAAGGTGGCCTGAGACGAGATGACGAATTACCTCTTTCTCGACATCGACGGCGTGCTCAACGCATGGCGCGCCTACACCGTCCCGCAACACAAGCAGGCCTGGGCTGACTTCACGCGCGTGGACGGCAAGCAGTGGGGCGAGATCATCTCGCCGCGGATGATCGCCGGCCTGAACCAGCTCATCCACGACTACGACGTGCAGGTCATCTGGTCCAGCTCCTGGCAACGCCAAGCCCCAACCTTCGGGGAGAAGATCGGCCTGCAGGGCGCGGGCCTGTGGCCATGGCTCAAGCTGGGCCGGAACGATACCTTCCACAAGTCCACGGCCATCGGCGAGTACTTGGCCGACGTTGGCCGCGCGGGGGACCGGATCATCTGGGCCGAGGACGAATACAAGCCCGAGTCCCTGAACCCGTGGATGGACGAGTTCGGCGCCCGGGCTATCGTCCCGAGCGTCTGGACCGGAATCACCCCAACCATGCTCATCCAGATGCAGCACTTCTACGCCGGCGACAGCCCAGGCCCAGCCCTGCGCATGCCGGACGTAGAACCAGAAGCCCCGACCGCACCGCCGGCACCGGCCACCCGACAGGCCGAACCAACACACATCGCAATACCACGCATCGCCGGAACCAACTAGGAGGAGGTAACCATGAAGCCAGGAATCATCAACCTCGCGAAGCTGAACCAGGCACAGCGAGATGTGCTCTTCGAATGGGCGACGGCGAATGGCGTGCGGCATTACGTGCCACTTGAATCCCGCATGGTGATCACCGGGAACAAGTTCACCGTGGAGACCTTCGCCATTGAGCGCATCGGGCAGAAGAACCAGAAGTGGGCTCACAAGAAGAGGAACGGGCGATCGTATTTGCCGATCAAGGTCCGCACGTACCGAATTCGGGTTCCGTTGCGGATGCCCGAACGAGGCCCATCGGTAGGAGCTCAGTGGGAGGACGAGATCAATGCCTGAACAGCCCCGGCTCGACCCGTTCGCGATCGAATCGACGGCGAAGAAGCTCTACAACCAGTACGGAAAGGGCAACTGGGACGCTGATTGGGAGCACCTGCACCCCCGAATTCGCGCCGAGTACATCGACAAGGTTGCAGAGCTCGTCGGCGGGTACTTCGCGGCTGCCCTGCCGGGGTCGCCCAGCGGTCGGTGGACAGTTTCAACGCTCCGTACACACTTCGAGTGGGGCGGGCAGGTGCGCTTAGACCCAGCGAAGTTCGACAGGGTACTGGCCAACGTACGCGCCGAAGCACTCGAAGAAATGGCACATGTTCTCGAAGCAGACATGCCTGGGAGCGATCGGGGAAACGGCCAGATGACTGCTGGGCGTCACATCATGCGGATAATCCGTACCCGCGCCGCACAGATCAGGAAGGAGACCAAGACCGAATGACCGAAGACCACGAGCACCAGGGACCGCCGCAGCTGCTCCACCCGCTCCACGACATGGAAGAGATCCGCATCGGAGAGATCAACTCCTTCCACCACGGACTTCACGCACGCGTCCCGCTGCCAGGAAACAAGATGATGTACGGCCAGATCGTCTTCACCTCGCACAGCGAGTTCTCCAGCAAGCTCACCGTCAAGTGGAACGGCGAGCAGATGGAGACCAAAGCCCACCCCGAACACATCATCAGAATTGAGGCCACACCATGAACCGTCGAATCTACCGACACGAACTCAAGGTCAACGACCAGGCGCACGAGATCCCGGCCGGGAAGATCGTGCACTTCACCGAATACCGGAATAAGCACATCACCCATGAGAAGGATCGCGTCGAAGTCTGGGTCGAAACCCAACTGGTAGCAGACCACACGCTCGCCAAGTCCATAGGCCGCCAACGGGTCCAGATCTTCGGCACCGGGCAAAGCATCCCCGACGGCGCCGAGCACCTCGCCAGCTGCCTGGCCGGCTCATTCGTCTGGCACCTCTACCGCCTCCCAGAGCCTCCAGCAGGCGCGAACCAGTGCTAAACCACAGAAACACCAAACACCACCCACCAGCGCTCGCCGTAGCCTTCAGGCTGCCGTGTGCGAGAGATACGAACAGGAACAAGCATGTCGTGGTTGAAGCAGTCGGACGTATCGGCGAATCACCCGTTGGTGCTGCGTGTTCTGGAGCTGGACGAGGTTGACGATCGTCTCCTGAATGAGATGTACGGCTGGGCCAACCGCTGCGCCACGCAATCGGCCGCGTTTGACCGGGACTACATCGTGGAGATCGGCACGGCCAAGCAGCTCGCCGGCCTGAGCAGGTACAAGGACCTGCTCGGCGCGGCGCTGTACTGCGGGATTCTGGAAGAGAAGGAGATTGAGGAGAACGGCAGTATGCGCCGGGTACTCAAGCTCGTGGAGGATGAAGATCTCTTCCACATGATCCTCAAGTCGGACAAGGACCGCGAGAAGAACCGTCGCGCGGACACCTACGACATGGCCAAGAAGGGCGCCATCATCAAGCGTGATGGCGCCGAGTGCCGCTGGTGTGGCCGCCTGGTCACATTCAACAATGACCGCAAGTCCATCCGGGCCGGGGAGATTGACCACCTCGACCCGAAGGACCTGGACAATTCCGACCCGACGCCGATCGAACGGCTCGTGGTCTCCTGCAAGTCCTGCAATTCAAAGAGAAAGGCTGGTGAGTACTGGGACAAGGAACTCAGACCGGCACCAGGAACGCCGTACTTCACCGCCGACACCGTCGCGTGGCTGCGCGACAAGGCGGGCATCCTGGCTAAGGTTTCCACCGAACGTGTTGAGCTGCACGCTCCCACAACCGCTCCGGCACCTGAAAAGGCGCAGGCTCCGGCCACAGCTTCGGCTGAGGCAACGGCAAACGACGACGCAACGGCTACCACCGGCTCGTCCGCCCGCACCGATCAGGAAGCAACGGCAGCGCCCGTGGTTGAGCACTCCGAGGCAACGGTGCAACCGGCCAGGAAAGAGCGCGTGTCCTTCTCGGACATCGACGCAGGGCTCCACGACTACTCGGAGATGCTCGAAGCACTGGGCAGCGAGGCTGTCGAGACTCCCCACCAGGGTGAGACTCCAGCTGGCGACGACGCAACGGTAACCACCGGCTCGTCCCACGCACCGGCTCCGATCAACTCCGAATCAAAAAATAATCAATTGATCATCAAGAAACCTGAGGGTGTCGGATCTAGATCTGCCGGGACGGGTCGGGACGGGTCGGGCCGGGACGTGACGGGTAGGGGCGGGGGACGCGATCTTTCCCACCCTGAATCTCCTAAACCGTCAAGCCCTCCTGCCAACCGCTCAAGACGTAGAAGACCTCGTAAGAGAAAGAACTCATGATGAAGAACCATCCTGCTCTGTTGTGGAGCGAAGCAACCTTCCAATCTCAGGTGATCCAGCTGGCCAAGACGCTGGGATACACGCTGACCTATCACACCGCCGATAGCCGGCGCTCTAATCCTGGCTTCCCAGATCTGGTGCTCGTGCACGGCAGGTCCGGAAAGATCGTGTTCGCTGAGCTGAAGACCCAGACCGGTCGGGTGAGCCCGGATCAGGAGTCCTGGATCAACGGCTTGCGTCGTGGTGGCGCGACGGCCGAGGTGTGGCGCCCGATCGATTACGTGTCGGGTCAGATCATTCGAGTGCTGCGAGGGGGTGCTGTTGTTGGGAGAGCATAGGGAGTCGCCGTATTGCGGGTGCTGGGGTTGCATCCAGATGGCACGGAAGGCGGCGGGGGTGTGCGTGGTTCATCTGCTGGATAACCCTGATAGTTGGCCCCCGGCCTCGTTGCCTGGGCTGAGCTTGTGCGGTGAGTGCAATGACCAGATGATTGCCGACCTGAGGTTCGTGGCCGCTCGATGGGATGATGCGCAGGAAGCGTTGCATGCCGGGTTCGGTGGTGGTGGCAGTGAGCGCCATGCACAGCGGATCGAGGCGCCGGTGCCGATCAACGTGGCGGTGTCAGATGCACTGCTTGTGGTGAGGGACAACATCTGGTCTGTGGTGCTGCGGTTGGTCGATGACCATGGTGTGCAGTTGCCCGTGTACCAGGACACCGGCAGTTTGGCGGAGTGGTTGTCTCGGAGCCAGGCGGTGAAGATCGCGGGGGCCGCGGACAAGACGTTCACGAAGAATGCCTACTGGTGGATCCGGGACGCGGCGGGCTGGACGGTCACGGCAACGCATGGGTCTGAGACAAAGGTTGATCTGCCGGACCAGTTCTGCAAGCGCCCGGGCTGTGGTGCTCAGTTGATTGTGGTGGAGAACAGGGCAGGTGCTCACATCGTGCAGTGCTCCAGTAATGCAGGGCATGCGGTGCAGTGGGACACCTGGACGAACATGCTCAAGTCCATGGGTGCGCAGAAGCGGAGAGGACCGAGGCTATCGAAGAAGTTGGCTTGATTTGACGGACTTGACATAGCACCGTAAATTTACTGATTGAATGGCCTTAGTGGCTCAATCGAAGCCCCGAATCTCTCAGAGGTTCGGGGCTTCGTTGTGTCCGGACTCAGGAGGTGATCAGCTCATGAGCCTGAGTCAGATGCCGGTCAAGCCGTGGAGCGGACGCGCTGCGTCCGAAGCGCTGCGTCAGGTCAAGGCCAAGGGCCGACGAGCGAAGACACCATGCGTGATCTGTGAGCTCACCATCGATTACTCGTTGGAGTATCCGCATCCGCAGTCGTGCAGTGTGCAGCACGTCAAGCCCCGCAAGCTCTTTCCACAGCTCACCTGGGACAAGAGCAACTGGGCGCCGGCGCATCTGGACTGCAACAAGTCCGCCGGCCCGAACGTCCAGACCGGTCTGGGCCTCAAGGATGACTGGTAAACGGGTCGAGGCCCAATAAAATCCAGCACCCCGAGCTGGGAGAAAGTCGCGCCGGTTACCTCCCTCTCCCCCCTGAGGATTTCGGAACCATTTTTAGGGTTGACAAGGCAATATGGCGGTGAAAGTGAACCCGCCTCACTGTATGAGCGAAAGGTCCCCATCGTGAAAACCGTGATTCCAACCAAGGGAGCGCTGCAGGCGGTGCTCACCGAAGCCGCGCTGGGCAAGCGCGTGGCCATTGCATTCCCCGGTGCTCAGAGCGCCAAGATCGGGCTGGACGCGCTGATTGATCCAGCATTGGACTTGGACCCGTCGCGCATCTCGCGAGTCCCTGGCAAACGTCTCATCAACTTTCAGAATGGCGGAAGCATCCGCGTCCTGGCCGCGAACTCGTGCGAGTGCCGCGGCGCTGTAGCTGACATCCTCTACGTGCATGACTCGACGACCGACGAGCAGATGGAAGTGCTGACGCCGATCGTCGCCACCTCCACCGAACCGATCGTCCACTTCGAATAGCAGCCGTCATGCGTGACCGTCCCAAGATCATCCAGCTGCACGCCGACGGCCGAGGCATCCGCGAGATCTCCCGAGACCACGAGGTGTCCCGCAACGCAGTTCGCAGGGCGCTCGCCGAGGACGCGCGCATGGAGTACTGGAGACCGAACGCCACTGAGGAATTCGAGCCGGCCGTCCGCGACGTGCTGGCCGACTACCCTCACATGAGCGTCCCGGACATCGCCACGATGGTGGACTGGCGCAAATCCCGGCGCACTCTCTCCGACCTGGTCGCCCGGCTCCGACCGGAGTACATCGACCGCGCCGACTCCGAAGCCACCGACGGCAACGGCATCGCCGCGGCCCAGCTGGAAACGATCACCGCGGGAACCTTCCAGCCGCTCAAGCTGCTCGGCATCGCCGACATCCAAGCGCGCGAACTGACCGCGCAGGAGGTGACCTGGTGGACGGAACTGAAGAACGCGACCCACGCCTGAACGCGCCCGACCGGCTACCCGAGAAGGTCAAGGAAGTCTGGGACGAGATCGTGGCCACCAACGACATTGCCGGCACCGTGGACCGGCAGGCGCTGGAAGCCTACTGTTTCCTGGTCTCCCGACTCCGCGAAGCTGAAAGCCGAATCGACGAGGAAGGCATGGTCGTCCGCGACTCCCGCGGCAAAGTCCAAGCCCACCCCGCTCTGGAAGTCGCCCGGAAGCTCAACGAGCAGGTCCGCACCTGGGGCGACCGCTTCGCCCCGCTCGTCCGTCCGACCCGCAAGCGCGGATACATGGCCGACGCCACCGCCGCGGCCATCGCCAACTCGCCGCACTTGCAGGGCGACGCCGGCAAGAAGTACACCGGCCTGATCGCCGCGGCCCGCACCCAGGCATGGATGATCGACGAAGCGCAGCGCGACTCCATGGAAGCCCTGAACGACGCGGTTGTGAAGATCCTCCCGCAGTACGTGAAGACGTGCTCCGAACTCCAGATCACTCCCGCCGCGCTGAGCGCAGGAGCCGCGCCAAAGCCTCCGAAGCAGGACAAGGGGGTAAGCGGTGGCAGCAACGTCTCAAGCTTCCAGGAACGGGCAAACAAGCGCCGCCAAGCCGGATAGGAAGAAGCGACCAAAGCTCTACGGCAAGGAAAAGCCACGCGTCTACACCCCGCCGCTGCATCAGCTTGAACCGCGCTCGCCGGAGGCGGAGGAGTGGACGCTCGGTTATGACGTGATCGACTTCGCGGAGCAGGTTCTCAAGGTGAACCTGTTTCCGTGGCAGAAGTGGTTGCTGGTGCACATGCTGGAGCTGTTGGAAGATGGCCAGCTGCGCTTCCGCACCGTCGTGGTGCTGATTGCCCGACAGAACGGCAAGTCCACGCTGTCCCAGGTGCTCGCCTTATGGATCATCTGCGTGTGGGGCTGGCCGCTGGTGCTCGGTACCGCGCAGGACTTGGAGACCGCGGAGGAAGTCTGGCAGGGCGCCGTCGACATGGTCGAGGAGTCCGAAGAGCTGGCCCCGCTGATCGACAAGGTCGTGAAGGTCAACGGCAAGAAGGCCTTGGAGATCATCCGTGACGTCGAGAGCTTCAAGCAGACCAAGCGGGTCAAGACCCGGTACAAGGTCAAGGCGGCCAACCGCAAGGCGGGCCGCGGCTTCACCGGAAACCTGATCCTGCTCGACGAGCTGCGCGAGCATCAGAACTGGGATGCCTGGGGCGCGATCACCAAGACCACCATGGCCCAGCTGGAAGCGCTGATCCTCGCGCTGTCCAACGCCGGCGACGTGACCAGCATCGTACTGCGTTACCTTCGCCAGATGGGCCACGAGGGCGCAGGGGACCCGGACGGCATCTGCAAGTCCGGTGAAGACCTGCTGCCCGACGTGATCGATCTAGGCATGGAGTCCGCTGATGACCATGATGACGAGGAGTACGAGGAAGACGACGAGTGGGAGCAGGAGCCTGACACCCTCGGCTTGTTCGAATGGTCAGCTCCTCCCGGGTGCTCGAAGTGGGACCGCGAGGGCTGGGCGCAGGCTAACCCCTCGGTGGGCTGGAACCCAGGCTTCACCGAGCGCACGCTGGCCGCGGCCTGCAAGACCGACCCCGAATGGGTATTTCGTACCGAGTGCTTGTGCCAGTGGACGGACGGTGTGCTTGAAGGGCCGTTCCCGCCAGGTGTGTGGGAAGAAGGACAGAACAAGCCGGAGATCGGCCCGGACGGCATGCCGCAGATCGCGGAAGCCGACAGGATCGTCTCTGATGTGACAGTGGGGCTGGCCCAGTCCAGCGACCGCGAGTACGTGTACATGGCATTCGCCGGGCACCGCACCGACGGCCGCCCGCAGGTGGAGATCGTAGCCGCCAGGCACGGCACCAGCTGGACGAGCGGATACCTGATGAACTCCAAGCGCCGCGGGCGCATCAAGTCCGTCACAGGCCAGTCCAAGGGCGCGCAGGTTTCCGCATTGATCGAGGATCTGGCCGAAGCCAAGGATGACCCGGAGAACGACTTCGACGTGCCGGTGATCCCGTGGCAGGGAACCGACCTCACCAACGGCTGGTCTCGATTCATGGACGAGGTCACCGGCAAGAGCCTGCGCCACCATAAGCAGCCTCCGCTGGATCTGGCGGCGACTACCGCGGTGCTGAAGAAGTTCAGCGGCGGCGCGACGCTGCCCGATGACAAGGCTTCCCCATCCGATACGGCACCGCTCATGGCGGCCGTGGCCGCGCTGTGGTTGCTGACCCGCAAGGAAGACCGACAACTGCCACCGCCGCCGGCCCCGGCCGCGGTGAAGACCAGCGACGTTGCGACCCACGTCCAGGACAGCCACACCAGCTATGACAGCGGGCAGGGCTACACCTCGGACATCGGAAGCATCGGATTTTGAGAGGAGGGTCAATGGCCGCACCGCAAGACGAGCGAGGCTATCAAGCCTCCAGCTTCTGGGGCTATGAGCAGGACGAAGAGACCCCGGAACTGCGCTGGCCCCTCAACATCGAGGTGTACGACAAGATGCGACGGCAGGACGCGCAGGTCATGTCAGTGCTCCGGGCAGTGACCCTGCCGATTATCCGCACCGAATGGCGCATCGACCCGAACGGGGCGCGCCCCGAGGTGGTGCAGCTGGTCTCCGAGGATCTGGGCCTGCCGATCAAAGGCCAGCCGGCCGTCACCGCGCCGCGCTCCCGAGACAGGTTCTCCTGGAAAGAGCATCTGCGCCTCGCGCTGCTGATGCTTCCCTTCGGACACGCGTACTTCGAGCAGGTCTACCGCATCGACGACCAAGGCCGCGCGCGGCTCCGCAAGCTGGGCTTCCGCCCGCAGCGCACCATCTCGCAGATCGACGTGGACGCCGACGGCGGGCTCAAGGCCCTGCACCAGCTCGGCGACCCGAGCGGCAAGAAATCCAGCATGGGTGTGGAGCGTCTGGTCGCGTACGTGCTCGACCGGGAGGGCGGCAACTGGCTCGGCCAGTCGCTGCTTCGCCCGGCATACAAGTTCTGGCTGCTCAAGGACCGCATGCTCCGGGTCCAGCTGCAGTCGGTGGACCGTAACGGCATGGGCTTCCCGGTGTACACCGCCGGAGAGCTGCCGGAGAACATGCCCGTCGCCGAGTACCAGGCGGCAATGCAGCAGCAGGTGGACGCTGGCCTGGCCATCGCCCGCGGCGTGCGCTCCGGAGAGACCGCCGGCTCCTCCATCCCGCCGTCCGCCAAGCTGGAGCTGCTCGGAGTCACCGGGCAGCTGCCGGACGCGGAAGCCCCCATCCGCTACTACGACGAGCAGATCGCCCGCGCAGTACTGGCCCACTTCCTCAACCTCGGCACCGAGACCGGTTCCTGGGCGCTGGGAAGCACCTTCGCGGACTTCTTCACCCTGTCCCTGCAGACGTTCGCCGGCTATATCGCGGAGACCGCCTCGCAGCACATCGTCGAAGACCTGGTCGACCTGAACTTCGGCCCCGACGAACCAGCCCCGCTGGTGACCTTCGACGAGATCGGCTCACGCCACCAGCCCACAGCCGAGGCAATCAAGGCGCTCATCGACTGCGGCGCCATCGTCGTAGACGAACCGCTCGAAATCTACCTGCGCACCGTCTACGGTCTGCCCCCGGCAGACAACACCACGGCGCGCACCAAGCTAACCACGGAAGGAGCACCCGCCGATGCCGCACCAGAAGCAGAAGAACCCCCGGACCCCGCGGATTGAGAACAAGACCAGCTGGTACCGCATGGAAGCCAGCACCGAATCCGACGCGGCCGAGATCTTCATCTACGACCAGATCGGCGGATGGTGGGGAGTCGAAGCATCGCAGTTCGTGCAGGATCTCTCCGGCGTCACCGCGAACACGATCAACCTCCGCGTAAACTCGCCAGGCGGCGACGTCTACGACGCGGTGGCCATCATGAATGCGCTCAAGCGGCACAAGGCCAAGGTCATCGCCACCGTGGACGGGTTGGCCGCCTCCGCCGCCAGCTTCATCATCCAGGCAGCCGACGAGATTGTCATGGGCAAGGGCGCCGAAATCATGATCCATGACGCGCTCACCATCGCGATCGGCAACCCAGCCGACTTCCGCGAAGCCGCCGACTTCCTCGACCGCATCTCCAACACCATCGCCTCGGTCTACGCCGACCGCGCCGGCGGCACCCGCGACGAATGGCGCGAACGCATGGTCGCCGAGACCTGGTACACCGCCGAGGAAGCCGTAGCCGCCGGACTCGCCGACAGCATCGTCGGCACCGCGGAAACCGAAGCCGAAGACCTGAAGAACCGCCTGGACTTCAGCGTCTTCGCCTACGCCGGCCGCCGCGCCGCACCGGCACCCACACCGACCAATGCCACGCCAGCCCGGCGCGACATCCAAGCCCACCTGGACGAGGCGCTCGCCGTCGCCGGCCAGTGGCGAAACGATCTGGCTGAAACGGAATCCCCGAACCAGCCCCACACAAAGGAAGGAGCCGACATGTCGGACTCTCTACTCCAGGGCGTGATCAAGCGTCTGGGGATCGACCCGAAGGCCACCGACGTTTCCGAGGAAGCGGTCCTGGCCGAACTGGACGAAGCGCTCGCCGAGCGTGCCGAGGACTCGCAGGATACTGCCGCCTCCTCGTCCGCCCAGCAGCCTGCGCCGGGCACCGTGGTGCTCGACGAGGCGCAGTACTCGCAGCTGCTCAATGACGCCTCGGCCGGCCGCGACGCCCGCAACCAGCAGATCGAGGAGCACCGCAACCGGGTGGTGGACTCGGCGATCGAATCGGGCCGCATCCCACCGGCACGCCGCGAACACTGGATCAAGGCCTTGAAGGCCGACCCGGGCGCCGAGGAAAGCCTGAACGCGCTGGCCCCCGGCCTGGTGCCGGTCGAAGCCAAGGGCTACACCGGTGGCGTGGACCAAGCCACCGATGAAGACACCGTTTACAGCAAGGTCTTCGCGACCGCTGAGACCCAGAAGGAGTCCTAACCATGGGCCAGTACCTGCCAATCCATCGTCCGGGTGACACCATCACCTTCGATGTCACCACCGCAGTAGTCGGTGGCCAGCCTGTCCAGGTCGGCGCGACCGACCGTTCCGTGGCTCCGGCCGCGGCCGCCAGCACCTCCTACGTGGGAATTGCAGGCCACGACGCCGCGATCGGTGACAAGGTCACCGTGGAAGTCGGCAAAGTGATCCACGAGCTGAAGGCCTCCGGCGAAGTGGCTCTGGGCGCAAGCCTGGAAGCCGCCGGCGCAGGAGCCGTCCGCACCGCTACGACCGGGACCGTCATCGGTCTGGCCTTGACCGCTGCCGCTGACGGCAAGCTGGTCCAGGTTCTCCAGCGCTAGAAGAAAGGAATCATCCAGACATGATTACCTACCCATTCACCCCGAGCCAGACGGAGAACGCCAGCGCCGCGGACCTGCTGGCTTTCATCAAGTCTCCTGCTCTGCTTGCCCGCCGTCTGGGGGACATCCTCACGTCCCAGCAGTTCCTCGGCAACTTCCTGCTGCAGGGCCGCTACCAGGTCAGCGGTGGCGCCATCATGGTGCCGTCCAAGGAGATCATCCGCACCGACCGCGGCGCCGAGACCGTCGCCCCGGGCGCCGAGTACAAGCTCACCCCGCTAAGCGCCGAGCAGTACGAGCTGTACACTGCCCTGAAGGAAGGCATCGCCACCGAGGTCACCGACGAACAGGTGGGCCGGCTCCTGCGCCAGCCAATCGATGACGCGCTGCTGCTCCTGCAGACCGAACTGGTGTTCAGCGCCAACGATGCGGCACTGGGCGTCATCCAGTCCTCGGTGACCCAGACCATCGCCGGCGGCGCATGGACCAACGGCAAGCAGATCCTCAAGGATGCCATGCGCGCCAAGGCCACTGTCCGCGCGCTGAAGCTGGGCTACGACATCGACACCGTCGTGCTCGACGGCATCCAGCACGCCGAGATCGTGTCCGAGCTGCTGGACGTCCTGCCGGACAGCGACGACACAGCCAAGACCGGTGCCTTCCCGACCATTGGCGGCATCACCTGGGTGGCAGCAGACGGTGGCGAAGTCACCGACCCGCTGTTCCTGGACCGCCGTCTGCTCGGCGGCATCGCCCGCGAGTCGATCCCGTCGCCGGAGTACCGCCCGGTCGGCAACGACACCGGAGTGGAGGTTGCATCCATCCGCGAGAGCAAGGCGGACAAAACCCGCCTGCAGGCCCGCAACCCGCACGTGCCAGTCGTCACCAACCCGCTGGCTGGCATCTACATGACCGGAACGGGGGCCTAAGCCATGGCAACTCTGTACAAGGCCAAGGCCTCCGTCGTGAAGGTCGCCGTGGGCTCGCCAAGCGGCAACCGTGTTGCCCGCATCGTCCGCGCCGGTGGGATTATCCCCGAAGGCGTAGACGAGGAACAGCTGAAGCACCTGGTCAGCCGCAAGCTGATCGAGAAGGTCACCGTGACCGAGCAGCCACCGGCGCAGAACCCGGTCGAAGCGCTCAAGGCCCAGCTGGAAGAAGCCAAGGCTGCCACCGAAGCAGCCAAGGCAGAAGCTGCCGCAGCCAACGGCAAGCTGGCCGAAGCGAACGAGCAGCTCGAAGCCGCCAACGCTGACAACAAGCCGGCCACGGCCAAGGCCCCGGCGTCCAAGGCCACCGGCACGAAATAGGAAGGCGGGTAGCCATGGCTGACCTTGCGCAGGTCAAAGACATCGTCAACGCATGGCGCCCGCTGACCCCGGTCGAATCCACCCGAGTCGAGTACTGGATCGGAGCAGCATCCCGAAAGATCCGACGCCGCTGGAAAGACGTAGACCAGCGGATCGCCGCCGGAACACTGCAAATCGAAGACGTCACCGACGTCGTCGTGAGCATGGTGCTCTCAGTCCTTCCGAAGATCGAAAACAACGGAGTGAAATCCGTAGCCGTCGCCGCCGGAGCCGAGTCCAGGGCCATCACCCTGGACTCCTCCGGCGGCGACGAACGGCTCAGCTTCGAAGAGTGGATGGTGGAGATCTTCGAAGGGACCGCGGCATCCACACCGCTGCCCCAGATCAAAGCCCCCAAGGCCTACGGCCTGAACCGGATCTTCCCGGACTGGAAAGAGGTGTACGAATGACCGACGCACTGCACCAGGTCATGGTCACCGCAGAAGTGCCGACCGGGGCAACTACTCCGGCACCGGACGGCACACCAGCCAAAACCAGAACCCGGATCGACTGGGGGCCCTGCAACTTCCAGCCCGCCTCATCCACCGAGGACCGAGCCGGAAAGCACACCGTCACCGGGGAGTACTTCATCAGCGGGCCCCTCGACCCACGCATCACCGCCGGGTCGATCATCACCGTGGCCGGGAACCACTACAAGGTGAAAGCCGAACCCAAGCACTTCGCCTCGGGAAGCCTCGACCATACCGAACTCAACCTCATTGATCAGAAAGGCTAGACACCATGGCACAGCATGAACCATCCCTGGAAGAAGACGGTCGTGTCGACTTCCGCGGGAACAAGTACAGCCAAGCCGACGCGATCGCGTTGGGCCTGATTGCACCGGTAAAGGAGGTGGCCGTTGAAACAGCCGAACCTCAGTACCGAGAAGCTGAACCAGGCGATGCAGTCACCGGCGGTCCGGGCAGCGCTCGCCGCAAAAGCTGAGCGGGTTCTTCCCCGGGCGAAGTCGATCGCCTTGCAGGATGGCAAGCGCCAGTTTGCGCAGGCGCTGAAAGTCCGGCAAGGGACGCGTCCTGGCACCGGGTCACCCAGCGGTCTGCTTCGCTCCTTTGCGCGAGTCGAAGCAACGGTCACCGAAGACATGCGCAAGATCGACGGGTACGGCCGTTTGACTCGGCAGCAGATCCTCAGGCGGGCCACGGATGCCTAGCATGAGCCGTTACCCGAAGGCTGAAGCGTTTGTGCTTGGCTGGCTGCGGGCCGGGCTCGATCCACCCATTTTCACTGAGACCGATGAAAACCTGCAGATAACCGCTCCAGCCTACAAGGTGCAGGTTGTCGGCGGCGGCGAGCAAGATATAACTCGCTCGCCGACAGTCGAGATCTGCGCTTATGCCGTAGGTCGCGGCGACGCTCTGGACCTGCTCGATGAAGCTGACTATCGGATGCGCAAGCTCCGATGCCAGGGAACAGCAGACGGCTACGCCGACGACGTGCGGTTGGCTTTCCACCCGACAGCCGAACCATATGGAAACAAGGACCTGCACCAGGCAACCGCTTCGTACACTGTCGATTTCCGACCGAAACCATAACCACCGTCGAGGGCTGCAGATGCGGCCCTTCTTCTATATCTAGAAAGGGGCCGCGATCATGCCAGAAATCGATCTGGATCAGGCCAACGTGGATACTAACGTCCGCAAGTGGGGGTCTAAGTTGCTGTTTGTGCAGCCGATGACTTCCGCGCCACCTACCACCTTCTTCGGGGTGGAAGACCACCTGCCGATCTTGCCCGCAGACGCGAAGATCTTCGGATTCATCACGACCGACGGCATCGACCAGGAAGACTCGGTCAGCTCGGAAAACACCCAGATGGACCAGGCCCTCGAACCTGTCCGTCGCGATTTGACCGGTATCGAGAAGACCCTCCTCACGAACCTGGGCGAAGACAATGCCTACGTCCAGGCATTGTGGCACGGCGTGCCGGTCGAAGACTGGCCGGCAACCAGCGTAGGCCCGTGGATCTACCACGACGGCGCCATCTCCGACTACCCGTACATGCGGCTCGGCGTGATCGCAATTGACGGGGTAGGCGACATGGCTCGTTACCGCTACGAGTACGCCTACCGAGCTGCAATCACCGCGAAGGGCGCCCGTAAGCTGGCGCGCAACGCTGCGGAGACCTACTCGTGCACCTGGGGCCTCTTCCGCGATGCCGTCGCTAAGAAGTCGTACTCGCGGCTGCAGGACGGACCGTTCTACCACCAAGTCCCATAACCGGGCGACCCCCGAACCGGTTGGGGCTGGCAGTGAGGGGAATCCTGCCAGCCCCAACCACTTAGCTGATTCCCCAGATTCCCCACGAAAGGAGCCATCATCATGGCTGAACCAACCCGCCGCGTCGTACGCATGGACCGCTTCAAGAGGCAGCTGGCAGAGAACGTCGGAACCGACGAGCTGCTGCCAATTGAAATCGGCAAGGACGAGCGCGTGTTCATCCGCCTCGGTTTCCAGGTCGAGGACACCCCAGATTTCCAGGACTTCATGAAGCGCCTGCAGACTGCTTCACCGGGCGACGAATCCGCCATGGTCATCCTGGGTGAACACCCGGACCTGTCGAGTGAAGAGCAGCTGGAAAAGTGGAAAGCCGCCGGCTACACCACCGATGACCTGGCACTGGTCTTCGGAGCTGAAACCCAGGAGTACAAGGACTCGCTGGGAAAATTCCGGTACAGGGGATAGCTGAACTGATTGGGGCCGAGCCCGAGGCGTACGAGGCGGCATTGCTGCAGGCGTACCCCGGGCGCGACCCGCTCAGTGATGTTTTCTCCGGGAAGATCAGTCTCCGCAAATTCCGCGTCATGGTGGAAAACCTCCCGCCGAAGAACCCCGTTGCCCGGGCCGTGTCCGGCGAGTGGGGCGATGAGGAATGGATGCTGTGGGACATCAGCGGCCGGCTCCGCGATCTTTCCATCCAGCTGCATAACCTGTTCCGCGGAAATAGTGCCGCACTGGAACCGGAGTATCTGCCACGGCCCGAAGCCGGCACCGGCGAACACCAGGAACTCGAAAAGGCCGCAGAGCACCAGATGCAGGACAACCTTCTGAAAGTCCTGGCGCGCCCAAACCCTCACTGATTCATTTCAGAGAAAGGAGGGCGCACTGTGGCCGACGAAGTATGGGTCGACGTACTGGCCAACATGTCGCCATTCGCTACAGGATTCAAGCGCGGAGCTACCCAGGTCGCCCGCGATGCCGGCCGGCAAGCTGGCAATGAATTCACCAGGGCCATGGCCGACAACTCCGCCGGAGCCACGGACGGGCTCGTCAAAGAGCTGGAGATCTCCGCAAAGAAGAGCGAAGCCGCCCTGGGCAAGCTCAAGCAGGAGATCTCCACCGCTCGACAGGCGAAGAACAAAGCCGAAGCCGCCGAGCTGGACGCGCAGGTAAAGCTCAACGACGCGATCAGCAAGTACGGTAGCGAATCGGCACAGGCCCAGTCGGCAACGCTGAAGCTGGCCGCGGCCAAGGAGAAAGCAGAGAACGCGACTCGGAAGTACGAGAACGCAGAAGCTGCGCTTCAGGAAGAATCAAAAGCCGCTGCCAAGATCAGCGAACAGCTGACCGAGGCCCAGAAGAAGCAGACCGCCGAAGTAGGTAAGGCACCCAGCAAATGGGACAAGGTCAAGTCCTCTGTAGGCTCAGCCAACGATTCATTCAAAGCGGCAACAGGCGGCATGGGTGGGCTCATTACGAAGCTCACCGCCGTCGCCGGCGCCACCGCACTGGTGGCCAGCGGCTTCACGAGCGCAGTTGGTGAAGCCGATGGCGCCGCGGTACTCGGAGCTTCGCTGGGGGCCACCCCGGCAGAAGCCCAAAAATGGGGAGCTGTCGCCGGCGATCTCTACGCTGACAATTTCGGCGACTCCATGGAAGGCGTCACGGGTGCCGTGGACGCCGTCGTGTCCTCCATGCAGGGGATGCGCAATGCCTCCGAGGAGCAGATCGAATCCATCACCGCCAAAGCCCTAAGCCTCGAAAAGGCCATGGGCGTGGGAGTCGCAGAATCCGCGACGACCGCCGGCATCCTGATCAAGAACGGTCTGGCCAAGGACGCCGACCAAGCCATGGACATGCTTGCCGGATCCATGCAGAAAGTACCCCAAGCCATGCGCGGGGAAATCCTGCCGGTCTTCGACGAGTACTCCAAGCACTTTGCGCAGCTCGGCATCGATGGCGACACCGCCATGGGCATCATCGTAGCGTCCTCGCAGGACGGCGCGATCGGCATGGACAAAATGGGCGACGCGCTCAAAGAGTTCACGATCCGCTCGACAGACATGTCCAAGAGCACCGCTGGCGCATACTCCGCGCTCGGCTTGGACATGACGACCATGACCAACGATCTTCTGGCTGGCGGCGACCGGGCAGAAGGCGCCATGGCGCAAATCGTTCACGGCCTCCAGGAAATCAAGGATCCAGGCGAACAAGCCGCGGCCAGCCTCGCGCTCTTCGGAACACCACTCGAAGACCTCGGCACTGACCAGATCCCGAACTTCCTCGGCATGATCGACCCCATGGGTGACGCCTTCGATAGCACCGCAGGCGCCGCCCAGCAGATGACAGACGCCATCAATTCGGGACCAACCGCATCGCTCGAATCCCTCGGCCGAGGATTCCAAGGCCTCATCGCCGACGGAATCCAGCCTTTCCTAGGACCGGCACAAGAAGTCCTCAACTGGGTTACCCAGACACCGGGGGTCATGGAAGCAATGGGCATCGGGCTCGGCGGCCTGGCCACCGCGTGGGGAATCTACACCGTGGCCCAATGGGCAGCGAACTCGGCCATGCTCGCCAACCCCATCACCTGGGTCGTCGCTGCAATCGTCGCCGGCGCAGCACTTGTCGCTGTCGCCGTCGCCAACTGGGGCACCATCATGGGCTGGCTGCAAACCAACATCCTCGAACCCTTCCTCGCCTGGATCGCACCAGCCTGGGACGGGCTCATGACGGGAATGAACTGGGCCTGGGAGAACATCCTCAAACCGGCCTGGGACGGCATAGCAGCCGCAGCGGGCTGGCTTTGGACAACCATCCTCCAGCCAACCTTCACCTGGATCTCCGAAGCCTGGACCAACTGGACCAACAACGCCAAATGGGCCTGGGACAACATCCTCAAACCAACCTGGGACGCGCTCGCCGTGGCCGCAGGCTGGCTTTGGACCTCGATCCTGCAACCCGTATTCGGTTGGATCGGCGCTGGCTGGAACGTACTGGCCACAGGGATCGGCTGGGCCTGGACGAACATCCTGAAACCAGCCTGGGACGCGGTGTCCTCCGGCGCTTCGTGGCTCTGGAATAATGCGCTCAAGCCTGCCTTCGGCTGGATTAAATCCGGGTGGGACTCCCTGACGCAAGCCTTCGGGATCGTATGGGATAAATGGGGAAAGCCCGTATTCGACACGATCGCGAACCTGCTCAAGGGCGACTTCCCTGCCGCTTTCAAATCCGGCAAGGAAGCAGTTCAAGGGATCTGGGATTCCGTAGCGAACATCGTAAGAAAGCCCATCAACTTCGTGGTGAACACGGTGTACAACGATGGTCTGAAAGCCATGTTCAACGGCATCGCCGAGAAGCTCGGCCTCGGATGGAAGCTGCCAGACGTTGCCTCACTCCCAGCATTCGCCGACGGCGGCCAAATGGCGCACGGCTGGAAACTCGTTGGCGAGGAAGGCCCCGAGCTGATCAACACCGGTCCAGGGTACGTCTACACCGCAGCGGAAACCAAAGCGATGCTGGCGGGCAAAAAGCAGGCTCCGATGGAATCCCTGCCGACGCTCACCGGCGGTCACGACGAGCGGAACTCGAAACTACCAATCGGCGGCTTCTGGTCCGACGTATGGGGCGGTGTGAAAGGCACCGTCGGCGCGGTGAAGGACTGGGCCGTTGGAACCATCGCCGCGGGCGTACGGGCGCTGACTGAACCCATCAAGGGTTCAATCACTGCCATGCTCCCGGGAGAAGGAATCAACGAGCTGATCCGAGGAGCCGGCCACAAGCTGATCGACTCCATGACCGGATGGGCCGTCAAGAAAGATGACGCGAAAGCCGCGGCACAAGTCGCCGACGGCGGAGCAATGTTCTACGACGGTCCACTCGGAAAATTCGCGAAGCCAGCCAGCGGCCCCATCACCTCAGGTTTCGGCACCTCCCGAGGCCGATACCCCCACGCGGGCATCGACTTCGCAGTGCCGATCGGATCCGCAGTACGAGCCATGTACGACGGCATCATCCGAAAAACCGGATGGAACGCCGTCACCGGCCGCACCGGCAAGGGCACAGTCATGGACCACACCAACGGCTTGTCCTCGTACTACGGCCACCTCTCAGGATGGTCGGCAAAACCCGGCCAACGAGTCAAAGCCGGCGACGTCATCGCACGCTCGGGCAACACCGGACGCTCCACAGGACCGCACCTTCACGCGGAGCTGTGGCGCAACGGCACACCGTTCAACTACCGGTCATACCTGTACGACCAAGGCGGATACGTGCAACCGGGACAAACCCAGGTAATGAACGCCTCGCGCTCGCCGGAGCCTGTTTTCAACGGGGCCCAGTGGCGATCGATTCATAACCTGGCGGCTCGCGGAGCGGAGCAGGTGCAGCACGGAGGGGATCAGATCACCATGCAACTGCCTAAGGATGCTGATGTTGATGACTTCCTCTCCGCACTGGATCACCATCGACGTCGGAATAACCGAGGAGGGAAGAAGTGAAGTTCAGGTTTGACGGGCTGACATTCGGCACGGACACGGCCTTGGTCAACACAAGCTTCAACTCGGGCACATCCAGCTTGCGAATTGGTGATGCTGAACGCTCCCAGCGCGATGGGGTAATTCCCGGTCGCGACTTCCTGGGTGGCAAAACGTGGGGCATCAGCCTCACAACCGATGCTGTAGACCTGGCCAGCGCGATTTCGTTGGAATCCGCGCTGGCCAGTCGCTGGCACGACCCAAAGCACCGACTGACACCGCTTACGATGTCCCCACTGTCCTACGAGCTGGACGGCCGGTGGCGACGAGTGTACGGGCGGCCGGACCGGTTCTCCGGATCCAACGGAGACATCCGCGCGCAACAGGGTGGGGCACGCATCGATTGCGACTTCCGCTTGATGGATAGCCGGCACTTCGATGAGTCCGAAACCGTGCTGACGCTTCCGATCGTCCCGGCCTCGACAGGCGGCCTGATGGCTCCGCTTGTCGGGCCACTGTCCACGGTCCGTTCGTCGGCACCGCGCGCCGGGTACGTGGACAACAAGGGCACTGCGGCGACGCCACTGAAAGCCGTATTCAAGGGGCCGATCACTGACCCGTATGTGCGCGCAGCGGCCGGGTGGGAGATCGCCCTGAAGGGGACACTGCTGCCTGGCCAGTCAGTCACCGTCGATTCTTTCGCCGGCACCGTCCTGCGCGGGTCCGCTCCGGTGGGTGGCATGCTCACCCGCAAAACCCGGTTGTCTTCCGCAGTGCTGCCGGTCGGGATCTCTGACCTGACGTTCGGCGGTGTGGATCCAACCGGCACCGCGCTGGTCGAACTGCGCTGGCGAAACGCTTACTACTCAATCTAAGGAGGCCCTTGTGGCTTTGGATCTCACGCCCTGGTTCGTGGGCGGCGGCGCCCAGCACTCTCCGGAGGTAGCACGCCTGCTCGCATACGCCGCAACCTCCGGCGCGGAGGGCATCGTGGAACCCGCATCGCTGGCGGTGAAGGCCCAGTCCACCCCGAACGGCACAGTAGCCGTCCGGCCCGGCGCAGCTCTGATCCTGAACCGGTATGCCGGCGGCACCCAGCAGACCTACGTACTGCGCAACCCATCGTCTACCTCGGTGACGATCCCGGCCACCGGATCCACCGGCGGCCGCACGGACGCTATCATCGCCCGAGTATTGGACCCCCAGTACGAGGGGGCAGTGCCCAGTGACCCGGTGACGTTCAACTACGCCCGACTGGAGCGGATCGCCAGCGTCCCAGCAAACCTTTCGAGCATCAACCAGCTCGGCCTGACCTACCCCGCGATCCTGCTGGCCAAGATCACCATCCCGGCATCCACCGGGACGATCACGAACGGGATGATCACGGATCTACGCAGAGTCGCCATCCCGCGTCGAGAGACAGTGCTGCGGACCTACAACCTGACATCTGGCGAAGGGCACACGCTCGGAAATAAGGGCGCTTACCCCACACAGTCCACGTGGCCTTTGGAATCAGCTAACGCGATGGCTGATTTCGAGGTTCCGGCGTGGGCAACGCGTGTGAAGGTCATAGTCACGTGGGCCGGCGTGAAGGTCCCGCCGGGCAACGTGGTGGGTTGGGTGTGGGCACAGATCGGAGCCAATGCCAACCCTGACCGGATCATCACTCAGGCGGTCAAATATGACAGCCCGAACAGCACGAACACTCAGCGGACCACAATGGTTGCCGCGGATGAGAAGTATGTGCCGGCCGGTTTGCGTGGCACGTCCCAGAAGTTATATCCGTCGGGGAACGTGCTGAGTGAGTCGTCGGCCGCGGCGCGCCTGACCTCGGATTCTGGAACAGCTGTGGTGGTGCAGTTGGAGTTCATCGAGGCTGCTGATTAGGAGGCGTGATGTCCGACTGGCGTTTTCACTTGTTGACACTCCCTGACAGGGTGTGGGTCGATCGAGACCTGCAGCTACAGGGAGCGAAGGTGACTGTTGGGCTTTCTCGCCCGGATAGCATCTCTGGCCGTCTGCCCTTGGGCTACCGGATGATCAACGCTCCCTCCGGGCAGCGGGCACTCACCGAATGGGGATCGGCCATCGTTGCTGAGCAGGAAGGCCGAGACCCGGTCTTCGCCATAGTTGACGGTCTGACTACCGATGGGGACTGGCTGAACGTTGCAGCAGGAGGATTCACTTCCTACCCGACGGGGATGCCGTGGGTCGATAAGGAGTTCTCCGCGACCCGTGTTGATCCTTTGGACGTCGTTCGCTTGATCTGGACGAATCTACAGAACAAGCCGTCGGGAGATCTGCAGGTCGCCGTGGACACTGTGAAATCCGGACAGTTTCTGGGGAAGCCAGAGGGGGCCCAGCTCGCGGCCGCCAAACAGCATCAGGCGTACATGCAGGAGCAGCTGGACTACACCAAGGAGCAGGCTGAAGAGGATGCGAAACTGGTTGACCAGTACGCGACCAAGGCGCTCGCTGCAGCGGGGCTCCCGGCCGGTGGATTGTTGATTCGCTCCACGAGCGAACCCACGGGGGACAAGAGATCGAAACGAAACCTTTGGTTCAAAGGCAACGCCGAAGGACTTACCTCGGCGTCGACGTGGAACGGCAAGAAATGGGTGGAGCTTTCGGCGTCGAAGTTCAACTCGGCCAGCGACTGGTTTTTTGAATGGCTGGACCAAAAGGAAGTCCTCAAGGACTCCAAGGCGATGCATACGAAAACCAAGGAAGAGTTCAACACCGCCAAGTCCAAGGTCAGCGAGTTCTCGGAGCAGAAGGCCGAACCGTACACCCTTTCGTGGTGGGATACCCCTGATGTGGGGTCCATCATCACGGACCTGGCGACACAGACACCTTTTGACTACCGAGAAGAAACCACATGGGACGGTGACGACGCATTAGCGCATCGACTCCGGATCGGTTACCCGGAGTTCGGGGTCAGACGTGAGCATTTGAGACTGGAAATCGGTGTGAACGTCACCGCTCCGCCACCATTGGTCGAAGGCGATTACGCTTCGGAAGTCATGGTCCTGGGCGCAGGCGAGGGCCGCAGCATGGTCCGTTCCACGGCAGTGCGAGATTCGGGACGTTTGCGACGTGCGCTCGTGGTTGAACGCAAGGAATTCACGAAAACAGCGCAGACAGGCCGGGAAGCACGAAATGAGCTTGATGCTCGCACCTCGGATTGGGCCTTCGACAGCCTTTCCCTGGTGGACCACGACATGTGCCCATATGGCTCTTTCGATGCTGGCGATTGGTTGTACTTGACCGGTGATGCGGGCTGGGTGCAGCTGGACCAGTGGGTGCGGGTCCGGGAGATAGAAATTGACTGCCCGACGGGCCAAATTATTCTGAAAGTGAGCAGCAGTTGAATCGATTGAATGATGACGCCGCCTGGCTGGTCGAACAGATCGCCGAAGCCAAGCGCATGGCTTCGGCTAACGGACGCCCGCAGCTGGCGAACTCGGCTATCGAAGCAGGTCGGATAGAGGAGTACGACCAGGACGGCACACTGGTGCAGATTGTCGGGGAGCAGCACGACGGAACCCATACCCCGGTCACCGTGAACGGTCCAGTACCGCCTGAACCCTCAGCACCCGCGATCACCGCAGGGATCGGCAGCGTGGAGGCCCGCTGGTCGGGGAAGTTCGCTGGCGATGCGTTGTCGCCGATGGATTTATCCCATGTGGCTTTGCACGCTTCCCGCTTGGAGGTCTTCACCCCGTCAAATGAGACGCAGCTGGCCACGATCACAGGCGAGCTGGGAGACGTGGCCGTGGTGCTGCTGGAGCCGGGCGAGTGGTCGTTCGCTCTGGTGGCGGTATCGAAGGCTGGCAAGTGGTCGGAAATGTCTGAGACGGTCACGGTGGATGTACCCGATTACCCTTCACCGGTGGATATTCAAGACGAGCTGATTCGTTTCGACGAAGTGACCGGTGGGCTGCAGATCGAAGCGGGGAACCTCGGTGATCGTTTGGACCAGGCGCAGCAGGAGCTCACAGCTCACGCGGGCCGGCTGGGGACGGCTGAGCAACGGGTCACGGACGCCTTCGTCCAGATCAGCACGGCGGACGGCAAAGCCACGGCGGCAGCTTCGGCGGCCGCTACCGCGCAGACCCAAGCTGACACGGCCAAGTCCGCAGCGGACCAGGCTGCAGCGGATGCCCTGGCGGCGGCTGGCCTGGCCGGGTCCAAGGGTGAAGTGATTTACCAGCTGAGCGCACCCACTGGAACACGAGCTAACCCGGCCAACCTGTGGATCCGCACGACCGACAACAAGCCGCACACCTACAATGCCACCGCAAAGGCCTGGGTGGCGGTCACCGACAAGGCGGCTACGGACGCGGCAACGGCGGCGGCTAACGCCAAGTCTGCCGCTGATGCGGCAGCTCAAGCAGCGGCTAACGCTCAGACGGCGGCAGGTTCAGCGCAGAACACCGCTGACAACGCACTGACGATGGCCGGCACTAAAGGCAAGGTGTTCTACAGCACCTCCACCCCGTCCGGCACCGGCACCGCTGAAGGCGACCTGTGGCGGCGCGTGGACGGCTCGAAGAACGTCATCGGTGAGTGGTACTGGTCCGGCTCGGCGTGGGTGTCCTCGCAAATCACTACCTCGGCTATCGCGAACCTCGATGTTGGCAAGTTGACTGTTGGGACTGGCGTTATCGCTGATCTGGTGGCGCAGTCCATCGCGGCCAGCACGGCGGCGTTCCAGACGGTTGACGTGAAGAACCTATTTGTCACCACTGGCACGATGGCCGAAGCGGTCATCAACAAGCTTTATGCCGATGTGGTGATGTCCCGCAAAGCCGCGTTCAGCATGTTGGCGGTTGGCGATTTTCAGAACTACTTGGCAACTGGCTTAGGGTTCAATAACGAAGCAATCGACTGGGCTCAGGATCTCACTCCCGACTTCGCAGATGTTCCGGAAGGGTTGACCGTAGCATTCAGTTCCAGTGCCGGCCAAGGTACCAAGGCTTCCACGTCCACGTTCTTCGACGTCAACCCGGGCGATGAGTACGAATTTGTTGTGTGGGTAAAAGCTGATAAACCCAACTCCCGCATGTATATAGAAATGCGAGATCAGAGCGGTGCTCACGCTATGGTGGCCACCCGCATTGACGATGCGGACCTGTTCTGGGGGAACTCCTCATATCCTGTGAATTCGGCTCTCGTGCCGACCTCCTGGACTAAATGGCGTGCCCGACTGGTGCCTAAGGCCGGGGTGCGCCAGGTTCGTATCGGAGCTATTTACTTCAACCACACGGCCGGGACGGAACGTGGGGCTACTGTCAGCATTGCGGGTCTCTCCGTGAAGCGGCGTTTCGGTGGTGAAGTGATCGTTGATGGGTCTCTGAAATCGAAGCAGATTGATGTCGAAGATCTCGCAGCCAACACCGGTTTTATCGCTGACTTGACGGCCCGCATCGTGAAGTCGGAGATGTTCGTAGGTAAGGAGTTCTTCGGCGGCAAGTTCATAGGATCCTACTTCTGGACCAGTCCTTTGGATAACGTCGGCTTGAAAATCGACAGCACCGGTTTCCGCGCCTACGGACCGGAAGGTGGTGAACCGGTCACGGAGATCCGCGCTGACGGCGGGACAGTGTACTCAATCACTGACCCTGCCACTGGCGATACCTTGGCGACTATGGGTGCTGACGGCGGTATCGCTGGCCAGGCGCTGGACATTGCGCAAGATCCGGTGTTTATGGGCATGCCCCTTCTCGGGAGCACCACGCCAGACGCGTTCCAGAGCGACCAGCCGGGCATCTTGGACTACTTGCCACGCGGAAACGTAGCCTACGCAGCCCGAAACGTCGCAGGTATTAAGTGCTCGAACGGCAACCGGGCACTGCTGGAATTCTCGTTCGATGAGGTAGCCGGGCGTTCCTATCAAGTCACTGTACAACCTGTCCCGATCACCAGCACGATCAATACGAACTCACTGCTACGGCTGTTCTCCGAAGTGGGAACTTCGCCCGGGAAGCCCACGTTCAGCTCGTCAGAATGGTATCGATTTGCCGCCGGAGGAACGGTGACCACGCTAATCGGCGGGACATTCCTGCACAATGCCTACGGAACGGGACGGAGGCGAGTGCTCGTCGCCCTATTCACCGGGAATCAGACAACCACGATCCTCAACCAGGCAGCAGCCGCGAACCTGAGGATCGTCGTCACCGACATTGGTCCAATCTTCGGTGAAGTAGGAATCGATCGCAACGACTCGGACGAGAACGGTGTCATCGTTGCTCCACCTCCGCCTGCACCGGAGAAGAAAAACTACACCAAAACATACGAGGCGAACGGTTGGCGGTCTTACAGGTCGGACGGGAGTACGTATAACTATCAGACGAGTCGCATGTACCAAGGCAACTCGCCAGCAGTTGGAGCGCTTCGGTCTAATGCGGTGTTCCCGTCAATGATTAGCGATTTGTCCGGAGCGACGATTACCAGCGTCGAAGCGCACTTCTACTTCGACCATTGGTACTACCCGCAAGGAGGCACCGCACGAATCCACCTGCACAGCGACGTGGGCGGAGTGAATGACACCATCGCCCCGCAAACTTATGCAGTGCAGTCCGGTAACTGGAAACCGGGATCAGGGCGATGGGTGAAGATCCCATCCCAGTTCTGGAATGGTTTCAAGAACGGCGACTACACCGGCGTCGGGCTGGGCGGCACCACCACCGCGCAATACGGCTACGCTCGCGGGTCCAGTACGCGAATCAGGATCAAGTACACCAAGTAATCGAACCCAACGGGGAAGGCTCAGCGTCACGCACGCGGGCCTTCCCTTTTGTGTCCCAACATTAGGAGTCGACTCTTGTCTACCTCACTGTTCCTGGCGGCTGCTCGCGCCATGGATGACTTCGCGATCAAGCAGCGCATCCGCGCCGCTGTCGCTTTCCACGCCCAAACACTGCTATCCGACAACGGGAACCAAACGAACTACGCTATTGCGGCGCTACTAGACCCGCAGACACTGGACGCCACCATGATGGCGTTAGTTCTGGTGGACGAGGGCATCGCGAAGGCGATACAAGTTTCACCGGATGGCCAGTCCGTAGATACTTCCTCGGTCCCGGATGATTTGATTCTCGCTCGTGTCCGCACCGCGTGGCCTCTGGTCGCGTCGAAGTACCCTACGAATCCGCTGGGGTGATCGCTATGCCGACGCATGTTTTCAAGCCGACCCGGAACCCGCCGCGCTGGTGGGACCGGCTACTGGTCCACCCCATGGATACCACGGTCGCGGCTGTCGCCGTGCTTTTCGGGGTGCTCGTTGTCCTGTCGCTGATCGTCCCGGACTTCATCCCGTCCAAGAGCATGGACAAGATGCCGTGGCCCATCGTCATCCTAGTGTCGGGATTCCTCGGCACCGGGGGACTGCTCGCGCTCACCGGCCTGAACTGGTGGGGTGACAAGGTCTCGACCGGTTGGGCCATGGAACAGCTGGGATGGTGGATGGCCGCTGGCGGCTTCGCCACCTACGCGCTGTCCGTCTCCTGGCATTACCCGGGCAGCGCTTTCGCCTGGGGCGTGCCACTGGCCTTAGGCATCGGATCGGTAGTGCGGGCGGTGTCGATCATCATGATCGAACGGTCTGTGCGTCGGACTCTGGCCGAGGTGGAAGGACACCAGCATGAGTGAAACCTCCATTGTCGCGATCATCCTCGGCGTACTAACCCTCGTTGGGTCTGTTGGCGGAGGTTACTGGGGGCATAAGCAATTCCGAAAAGAAGCGCCAGTGCGCAAGCGTGATGCGGATATCGCAGTGGCGGAGAAGTCGCAGCAGATGGCCATGGCCATCGCCGACGATTTGCGGGAGGACTACGGCCGTTTGCGCACGGACCTGAACTCCGAACGCGAAGAGCGCCAGAAGCTGGCCGGCCGGGTGGACTCCTTGGAAACACAGATCCGGGAGCAGAACCGGACGATCCAACGGCTGCGCGAAGCAGTCCGGACGTTCAACGCCGCCTGGGATGACCTCACGCACCGCTGGCATCACTACCGGGCATCCGAGCACCCGCCGGCACGCCCGAACATCACCATCGACTAAGCCACCCGGAACGGTGGCTTTTTTTCATGCCCGGGGGCACGCCGCTCCCGGGCATACCCATACCCGAAAGAAAGGGCTGGCCTATGCGCGAGCAGCTGGTCAAGAAGAAAGACAAGATCTACGGCGGCACCAACCGGTGCACGTCTATCACGGTCCACGAAACCGCGAACACTTCCAAGGGCGCCGACGCCCAGGCTCACGCGAACCTGCAAACTTCCGGCAACGTCCGGCAAGCGTCCTGGCACATCACCGTGGACGACACCGAAGCGATCCGCTCCTACCCGGACACCGCGCAGTGCTGGCACGGCGGCACCCGCGAAGCTGCCGAGTCATCCATCGCGGTGGAGATCTGCGTCAACTCGGACGGCGACTACGACCAGGCGTTCAAGAACGCGGCCAGGGTTGTCCGCGATCTGCGCCGCCAGCATGGCATCGGCCGCTCGAAGGTGTACGACCACGCGCACTGGACCGGCAAGGACTGCCCGTCGAAGATGCGCGCTGCAGGCCGCTGGAAAGAATTCCTCGACCTCACCGACCCCAACCAGAAGGAGAACCCAGTGGGAATGATCAACCCATTCGAAGGCCGGCTCACCGGCCACCACAACGACCGCGACGGCTACCCGGGGCATAAGGGTCTGGACATCGCACCGCCGAAGCCTGGCCAGGTCGGCATGCCCGTCTACGCGGCGTTCGCCGGCACGTGGCAGGAGATCGTCCGCAACGCCAAGCCTGGCAACAAGTCCTCAACCTGGGCACCGCGCCGCACTGGCAACGGTGGCTTGATCTCCAACCCGGACGGCGAGGGCAACGGCTACAACCACATGCGCCCGCTGGATCACTTCAAGGTGGGGGATAAGGTTGTCGCGGGGCAGCTGCTCGGCTACAACGACCGCTCCGGCACCCAGACCGGCCCGCACCTTCACTTCGAACTGTGGGCGGACTGGCGCAATTCCAATTCTGATTACGCGCCGGAACTTGCGTTCGAGAAGTTCAGCGTCAAGATCGGCTCCGCCCCGGATCGCACGAGCATCGCGCCGGTGAAGCCTGCCGGAGGCGGTTCCAAGCCGTCCAAGCCTGCCGCCAAGCCAAGCGTGCCGACAGACGTGAAGAAGAAGCTCAAGGCCATGGGCTACAAGAACCTCGATGCCAACGACGTCGAGGCCTACCAGGCATGGCACGGGCTGGTCCCGGACGGGCAGTGGCTGGCCAAGACCGAGGCGAAGTACCAGGAAGTCGTCCGCGCCCAGAACGCCACAAAGAAGATGAAGGGCGTCCCGGACAACTGGGCATCCGACGGCTACTGGGGCGTGACCTCGAAGAAATGGGCCGCCTACACCTCGGGCCGCAACGGGTGGAACAACCCCCACGGCTACCTCACCAAGAAGTACATCTCCAACCTCAAGAAAGTGAAGGCATGGTAATCATGGCAAAGCATATTGCAACTGGCGTCCCGACTCAGGTGGCGCACCCATGGCAAGCGACCGCCCGCACAGGTGTGGCGTACCTGCTCGCGGCCATCGGCTTCCTGGCCGCGGCCCTGCCGATCCTCCAGGAAGTGATGGGCGAATACCTGCCTCCATCGTGGGGTGCGTGGATCACCGCCGCCGTGGCGTTCCTCGTTGCCCTCGCCACTCTGATCACCAGGCTCATGGCGCTGGCCAAGGCGCAGGACTTCCTCGCGAAGATCGGCCTCGGCACCGGCGTCGAAAAAGAACCGTTGCCGGCAGACATCGTGATCGACACCGAGGGCACCACCGAATAAACCAGTCCGCTGGATTCCCACAGAGAGCCATATCTGGGAATTCAGCTCGCGCGCGTTCCCACCTGAACGACGAACCGCCCCACCCTCATTGCGAGGGTGGGGCGGTTTTCTGCGTTACGACGAGACTTTTAGAAGTCCATCGGGTAACCCTGTGAATTGGCGTCTTCCAAAGTGATGACCTCCGCTTCGCCAACGAGCCCGCCTAGGTCAATGCTCATCCGCGTAAATTCCTCTGGAAGGTCATCTCCGGTAACCACCGTGAATTTCTTCAACGCTCCAGGATTCGCCACGACGCTCTCGGACTCGAACGCGGCCTCGTAGAGGTCGAATCGCTTCTCGTAGGCCTTCCACTCGGGGCTGTCCTCGGTGGCATCGGGAGCATCAGGGAGCTGCTCTTGCACGGCTTCGACCAAATCTAGGGTCCGCTTGAAAATGTACTCACTGCCGTCCTTGTCATAGGCGCGGAACTCGTAAGGGAATGCCTCGGCATGTCCTTCACGGTTGTCGATCGTGACGGTCCAGAAAGTGAAGTCGTCCTCGTAGGCATCGCCAGCATCTTCGCCGGCGGCATCGAGGAAGGCATCCAGTTCAGGGCTGGGCTTGCCGGACGTGGCGACCTTGCCGAAGGTCATTCCGGTGGCGAAAGCGTACTCCTTCACACCTGACTCATCCGCGGGTTTTGATGCCGAGGGCGAGGCAGACGATTCTACCGGCGCCGCACTCGCCGCGGGTGCTTCGCTAGGTGTTGGTGCAGGCGCGGGTTCGGAGCCTCCGGAGCAGGAAGCAAGCGCCAGACTCAGGGCCAGCGCGGGCAATAGAAAAATAGACTTGCGCAAGATTGTGCCGCCTTTGATTATTAGTGGCTCTTTGGCCAATAAATGGTGAGTTTAAAGAGATACTATCTCGAAAGATCTAAATGTAATCTGATCTGCAACGCTAACTGGTTTCCCAACCACACCTGTGGAAGGGTCACCACGGTGATGCCGCTGGTCAGCGAGGTGCTGGACGGGAAGCGGCTGTTCGCCCTGTCCTTCGCTGCGCCCATGGCCAGCGGCATGCTGGGCATGGTGGCGGCCGGCGAAATCACCGACCGCTGGGGGCCGAAGATTCCGCTGTTCGCCTCGGTGGCGGTATTCCTGGCGGGCCTTCTGGTGTGCGGCACCGCGGGCAGCATGGAGATCCTGATTTCAGGGCGCATCCTCCAGGGCATCGGCGGCGGCGCGATCACCGTGGCGATCTACGTGCTCATCGCGCGCGCGTACCCCGGCAGCCTGCATGCGAAGATCTTCGCGCTCTTCGCCACCGCCTGGGTGTTGCCCGCGCTGATCGGCCCCTGGCTGGCCGGGCTGATTGCGACGTTCATCGGCTGGCGCTGGGTGTTCCTGGGTGTCATGGGGCTGGTTGCCCTCGCCTTCTGCGCCATCATCCCGGCGCTGGACCGGCTGCCTCGGGAGTCCCACTCCGAGCTGGGCCCGGTCTCCTGGAAACGCCTGCTGCTGGCCGGGTTGGCCGGAGCGGCTGTCATCGCGATGAACCTGCTGGGCAACAGCGGCGGCGCCTGGTCGCTGCCAGCCCTGCTCGCGGCCTTGCTGCTGGCGCTGCTGACCATCCGCCCGCTGTTGCCCAAGGGTACCTTCAGCGTGCGCCGCGGGCTGCCCGCCACCATGAGCACACGCACGCTGGTCGCCGGCGCGTTCTTCGGTGTCGAGGTGTACCTGCCCTACCTGTTGCGCGAGGACTACCAGCTGAGCCCGGACCGGGCCGGACTGGTGCTGACCGCTTCGGCGCTGAGCTGGTCGGTGGGTTCGTGGCTGCAGGGCAAGCTGGGCGACAAGCTCTCGAATTCGCACAGCATCACCCTCGGAGCCCTGGCCAGCACGGTCGCGATCTCCACGGCGCTGCTCACCGCGGTGTACCACCCGCCGGTGGCGGTGCTGATCTGCGGCTGGGCCGTGGGCGGCTTCGGCATGGGGATGATCTACCCGCGCCAGAACGTGAATATGCTCAAGCTCTCAGCCGAGCATGAACAGGGATTCAACTCCTCGGCCATGACGCTGGCCGATTCGCTGGGCACCGCCGGCGCCACGGCGCTGGGCGGCGTCATTTTCGCCACGGTGGCCGCAGGGTGGGGCTTCATCTCGGTGTTCAGCTTCTGCCTGGCCCTGGCGCTGGTCCTCATCATCGTTTCGCCGCGCACCAAGCCTGTTGCCCGGCCAGCGGCTTGACTACGCTGGGGGCATGGATACGCAGCTTCCGAAGACCAGCAAGCCCGCCGCCAGGGCTTTCGAGCAGGCCGGCATCACCAGCCTCGAGCAGGCGGGGCAGGCCGGCGCCGCAGCGCTGCTCGCGCTGCACGGCATCGGACCGAAAGCCATTCGCATTCTCCGCGAGGAGCTGGCCGCGCGCGGCCTGGAGATGAAACCCTGAAATCCCCGGTTCAGCTGCGCGGAAGGATTTCCAAGTGGCTCGGGGTCGGCTGCACCAGATGCGCCTGGTATTCCGGATGCTTCGCGACATATCCCTTGACGTACGGGCAGACTGCCACGATCTTCGCGCCGCTGGAGATGGTGTTGTCCAGCGCGAACTTCACCATGACGCTGGCCAAGCCCTGTCCGCCGTACTCCTCGTCCACGGTGGTGTGGAAGAAAATGCGCTCCACGCCGTCGGTGCCGTCGTAGTCGCGGTAGTGGGCCGCGCCGATGCGCTTGCCGTTGTCGTCCAGGGAGAAGCGCTGGCGCTCGGGGAGGAATACCGGCTTGATCTCACTCATGTTCATGTTTCCTTTGCAGATGTACTAGGACGGGTTGACGCGCGGGCGCAACTTGACGGTCGGCAGCGCTGGCGCCGGCAGCGCCGCGGGGGTGTTCGGAGGGAACGGCCCGAAGCGGTCTTCGCTGGCATCGCCGGGTTCGGCGCCGATTTCCGCCTGCCACTGGGCGCGGAAGGCCAGGACCTCCTCGTGGGACCGTCCCACGAAATTCCACCACATCAAGATGTCTTCATTCAGCGGTTCACCACCGATAACAAGGGCGAGGACTGGTTCATTCCCGGCCTTGAGGCGCAGGCACCTGCCGCCGGCCCGAACGTAGCCCAATTCGCGAGCCTCCAGCTGGTGCCCGTTGACTTCCAGGCTTCCGGAATCCAGCAGCACGCCGTGTTCGTGATGCTTCGGAACCACGATCTCGATCTCGGCGCCCGGTGCAAGGCGCAGCTCCGCGCCTGACAGCTCCGTGTGGGTCTTGACCGGCGAGGTCGAGCTCTGCGATCCGACGGCGAGACTGCCCAGGAAGACCGACAGCGACCAGCCATCGCCGTGCATCGGCTCCGGGCGGTAGTTCTCGAAGGTCGGCTCCATGTCGCGCGCGCCCTCTGGCAGCGCGGTCCACAGCTGGGCGCCATGCAGGATCGTGGTGCCCTCGGTGAGGATCTCCGAATGGCTGATGCCGTGACCTGCGGTCATCAGGTTCACTTCGCCCGGGCGGACGGTGGCCGCGAAGCCTGCCGAGTCAAGGTGGTTGATGGCCCCGGTGAACAGCCAGGAGACGGTTTGCAACCCGGTGTGCGGATGGCGCGGGACGTTCATGCCTCCGGTGATCGTGATGTCGTCGGGGCCGTAGTGGTCGAGGAAGCACCAGGCGCCGATGAGGCTGCGCTGCTTCTGGGGGAGCGTGCGGAAAACGGTCATGGCCCTCAATCCGCCCAAGGGGACCTCGCGCGGTTCGAGGATCTCAATTTCGGAGGGGGATTGACCCGCACAGCAGTCGATTTCTGCCGGCGCCTGCTCAAGGTTGCTCATAGGCACAAGGCTATGCAGTGCAACCGGGTTTCGCTACCTATTCCGCGGCGGCGTGGCGGATGAAGCCGGTCGCCGGCGAGGAAAGCCCTCGGCCGCCAAAGTCCGGCAACAGCGTACGATCAATAGGAGGACAGCATTGCGACGAGAAGAAGTAGGGGCCGTGGAGAGCATGAATCTGCAAGACGAAGAACTGCTGCAGCTGGAGAAGCAGGTGTGCTTCGGATTGGCGGTAGCCTCACGTACGGTGATCTCGGCCTACAAGCCGGTTCTCGACCCCATGGGGCTGACGCATCCGCAGTATCTGGTCATGCTGGCGCTCTGGGAATTCGCGCCGATGAGCGCGCGTGAACTGAGCGACCAGCTGCACCTGGATCCGGGAACGCTTTCCCCGCTGCTCAAGCGCCTGGAAACAGCCGGCCTGATCGTCAAGACCCGCAATCCGCAGGATGAGCGGGCCATTGTCATCACCACCACCGAGCAGGGGGCGGCGCTGCGCACCGAGGCCGTGAAGGTGCCGAAGGAAATGATGAAGCGCCTGAACCTGAGCCGGGAGGACGCGGTGGAGCTCCGCACGATCCTGGACCGGATGATTGCCGCCGGTTCGGCCGCGCCGAAGGGTTGAATCATTAATTAGTTGGTGCACCAACTAATATCGTAGACTTGGGGTTACCAGGGGATGCCGACTGCATGTCCGATAACACCGAAGAGGAAAGACCATCATGGATGAGTCACCGCTGCCCATCATCGAAGACACCACTGGCCTGGGGCTGGGTTATCGGGCACTGTGGCGCCTGAAGTACCTCGGCCTGAGCATCTTCGGCCCGGCGGAGCGCAACCTCAAGGACAGCCCCCGCGAACGCCACAAGTGGGACCGCGCCTACAAGGTGCTCAAAGCCCATGAGGCGGCCGGCACCCAGGCTGACGAGTTGACCGTTTATACCGCCAGCCGCATGGAACCGCGCCGCCGTCCGCAGCAGTAGATCTCACATCGACCCGGGCGGCCCGGACGCGATAATCTACTAGGCATGGATTCGATGACTGAACTGGTTATGTCCCGCCAATTTTCCGCACCGCGCACCGCGGTCTGGGCGGCATTCGTGGAACCGGAAATCATCTCCCAGTGGTGGGGCCCGCACGGCTGGGCCATCGAAGAGGACTCGATTGTCTTCGAGCCCATGGTCGGCGGCCGCCATGAATTGACCATGGTCCAGGTCGACAACCCGGAAGCCAAGGTCCCGCTGAAGGCGGTCATCACCGCCTTTGACGAGTACACCTGCCTAGTCAGCGACGACGGGCCGCATGAAATGACACTTGAACTGGTGATCACCACCCGTGTCGACTTCCAGGAATTCGCCGGGAAAACAAGCATCACGCTGACGCAGAGCCCGCTGCCCTACGAGGTCATCGAATCCAGCACCAAGGCCTGGAATTCCGCGTTCTCCAAGCTCGAGAACCTGCTGTCCGAGTTCTTCTAGGCCGCGCCGGATCGGACCAGGCAGGCCGTGGCGCTAGCCCCGCCCGATGTACGGCATGCCGCCGGCGGTGATGGTGAACTGGTTGATCGAGGTTCCCAGCGGAATGCCCGCGATGTAGGCCACTGCATCCGCCGCTTCGGCCAGCGGAAAGGTCGGTTCAACCAGGCGTTGGCCACTGGGCTGCAATGCCCCCTGCGTCGCCCCGAAATCATCAAGCAGGTCGCTGGCGGTATTCCCGATGTCCAGCTGGGTTGCCCGGATGCGGTACGGGCGCCCGTCGAGTTCCAGAGATTTCGTGAGGCCCGCGATCGCGTGCTTGGTCACCGAGTAGGCGACCGAATTCACCCGCGGAACCTGCGCGGAGATCGAGCCGTTGTTGATGATGCGTCCGCCGCCGTGCAGCTTGAAGTGCGCGAAGGCGGCCCTCGCCGCATTCATCGCGCCGGTGAGGTTGATGCTGCAGACCTCCTCCCATGCCTGAGGGGACAGCTCGTCGATGGGCACCGCGGGGCCGAAGACCCCGGCGTTGTTGAACAGCACGTCCACCCGGCCGAAGCGCTGCGCCGCCCGGGTGAAGAGCGCATCGACGGCATCCGGGTCCGTGACATCGGCGGGAACCACCAGGGCCTTGTCATGGCCGTCGGAGGCTTGGGCCAGCGTCGCTTCGGTGCGCCCGGCGAGCACCACATTCCATCCGCGGGCCAGCAGCAGCTGCGCGGTGGCCTTGCCGATGCCGGATCCGGCGCCGGTAATCACGATGGTGCGGGCGGCCGACGGGTTCTCAGGTGCCGAGGTCATCAATTCTCCTTGGAAGATTCAGCGGGTCATTGGTGAGGCGTCTGCTCCCATCCTAGGAACCGCGGCGGCCAGCTCCCAGAAACGCCCGGGATGTTTCGCCCGTCCGGTTAGACGGCCGTGCCCCGGGGGAAGTCCCCGGGGCACGGCTGGCGTTGAGGCGGCTAGACGCCCAGCGCGTCCTTCTCGAGCTCGTCATCGGCCAGGTGGCTGGCCTCATCATCGATCTCATTGGCGGATTCGGCGGCCAGGGCGGCCTTGTCCGCCGGAGTCTGGCCCCTGAGCTCGGCCAGCACCTCCTCAGGCACCGGATGCATGTGGCCGCGAACCGGCTTGATCTGGTCCAGGACCATGACCACGGCCAGGCTGATCAGGCCCCACAGGGCCAGGGTGATCAGGTGGGAACCGACGCCGACCGAATCGAAGTAGAGGATCGAGCGGATGGATTCTGTGGCGGCAGGCATCGGCAGGATCTCATGCAGCCATCCGAAGGCCTGCGGCACCATGTAGATCGACAGCGACGCATTGGAGGCGGGAACACCCAGGAACATCACCACTGCCAGGATCGGCAGCATGGCGAGCATGCCCATCAGGCGGCTGAAGATCGTGCTGAACAGCGCCACCGAGAAGATGGCCAGTGCTCCGGTGCCCAGCAGGGCCCAGAAGTGCCCGTGGACCGCACCGGTGAACGGGCCGGCAATCAGGTAGAGCACGGCGGACATGAAGACCGAGTAGCCTGCCAGCAGCGGCAGCAGGTTCTTCAGCCGGCGGGCGTGCGGGGCGGCGGTGTCGCCGACGATGATCACCATGAAGCCCGCCATGATCCAGCCCATGCCAAGGTACATGGCGGTCATGCCGACATTGTCACCCTCGGGCAGCGGAGCCAGTTCCTGGTGGTCAAGCGGCAGCTGCTGCGCGCCGGCCACTTGGCCGAAGACGGTGCTCAGCACCTGGACGTTGGAGTTGCCCGAGGCCTGGGCCGTGTACAGCACGGCCTGCGGGTTCTCCGCGGTGGGCAGCACAAATGCGCCGGCCAGGTCCTGCTGGGAGATCAGGGACTTGGCCTCTTCGGGGTCATCCAGCACGGTGAAGTCGAACATGCCCTCCATGTCGCCTTCCAGTCCCGCGGCGGTCTGCTCGGCCTGCTCGATGGTGGAACCCACCACGGCCACCGGCATGTCGCGCACGGTCGGGGACTGCATGGCGCCGAGCATGAAGGTCAACATGACGCCGACCATGCCCAGCGGGATGGCGCCCAGGGTGATGTAGCGCCAGGCATTGCTCTTCGGGCGCGGGCCGCCGTGCAGGCCTGCCACGTTGATCTCGGTGGGAATGGTGCTCTTGCCCTTGGCGGTGCGGGCGTTGTCGATCACCTGGGTCAGCAGCAGCGCGGCTACGGCGCCGATGGTCAGGATCAGCAGGTGGATTGCCGCCCCGTCGCCGTTGAAGTACATCACCGAGCGCAGGGCCTCGCCGAGGGCGGGCATCGGCAGGAACTGGTGCAGGAAGGTGTAGAACTCGGGCAGCACGTGGATGGACATGCCCAGGTTGGAGGCCGGCTGGCCGAGCACCATGAACAGGAACATCCCCGGAATCACCGCCATCGCGCCGAACAGGCGGGTCAGCAGCAGCTGACCGGCGCCCACGGCGAATACGCCGAGCGCAAGCACACCCATGACCTGCACGCTCTGCGCGCCGTCAAGCACACCCAGGATCGGTCCGGCGATCAGCGCGCCCAGCGCGGACATCAGCAGGGACCAGCCCGCCAGCAGCGGCAAGGCGCGGCGGCGGCGCAGCAGCTCGGGGGAGTTTGAGAAGGCCATCGACCACGGCATGTAGCCGGCGGTGACCATCGCGGTGGCCAGGAACATCGCGCCCATGCCGCTCGGGTCGTTCGCCGGAAGCGGGGCGACATCCTCGGCCGAGATCTTCAGGTCCTGCTCGAGCATCACCGGGGTGATCACTGCCTGGATGGAGGAGGCGGCTGATACGCCGGCACCGCCGGCGGTGTAGAAGGTGGCGTTCTTCCCGTCCAGGAAGACCGCGGCGCTGGCGTCGCGGTCGTAGACCTCGTCGCGGGCCTCGCGCTGGGAGTCGACAATGCTGATTTCCACTGCCTCGGCGTTGGCCTGCTCCAGCGCGGCGGCGAAGTCCTCGGCCTGAGCGGTGCTGGTTGCTGCGATGGCCACCGGCATGTCCCGGGCCTCCTGGTGGTGCATGGCACCGAGGTAACCCCAGATCATCATGCCGACGATCAGCAGCGGCATGATGAAAACTGCCGCGGTGCGCCCGATCTTCTCCGCCTTGGCGCGTTTGGCCGCGAGTGCCTGCGGATCGAGGGGTTCCCCCTCCGTCCTGGACTTCCGCCGGGGCGGAGCCTGGTGTCCGGGGCCGGTGGTGTGGTTGCTCAAGCTGTCGTGCTCCTCGATATTGATCTGTTTAAACTGCATTCGAAAAATGCCTTCGTTGCAGTCTATCAACTAATTTACGCCACATGGCGTAAAATTACCTGTGAAGGTCATGAGGATAGACTTGGCGACCGAAGCAAGCGGCACGGAGGAAGGGTCGTACGGGCATGAGCAGGCATAGCGACAAGGCGCGGGAGGCGCTGATGGATGCGGCGGAAGAACTCTTCGCCATCCATGGAATCGATGGCGTCTCGAACCGGAAGATCACCGAACATGCCGGCACGGCGAACCATTCGGCGATCAAGTACCATTTCGGGACCCGCGACGACCTGCTCAATGCGCTGATCCGCCGCGCCATCACCGAAGTTTCGGAATTCCGGGAGGCCCTGCCGGTCAGCGAGGACCTCGACGGCGGCCTGCGCGAAGTGGTAACCCATCGGGTGCTGCCGTGGATCTACTACCTGGCCGCCCAACCCGAGCCATTCTGCCGGGCGCAGTTCCTCTATCAGGTGCGCGGCTACCCGGGCCTGTCCGGAATCGGCGCAGAAATGCTCCGTGGTGATGAGCTGCAGGCCGATCTGGTGGGCAGGACGCGCCACGAACTGCGCGGCATTCCCGCTTCGGTGCTCCGAGCCCGCGCGGGAATCCTCGGCTATATGGTGCTCGGGATCAGCGCGGAGTTCGAGCGCCAGGTGGCCGAGGGGGAGCATGCGGCGACCTGGGAGGAGCTCGGCTACTTCCTGGTCGACTCCATCGTGGGCATGGTCGCCGCCCCGAGCACCGCGAAATCCGAGTTCCTCGATTTCGGCGGGCCATCCCGCGGATAGAAGCCGAGGACAATCCGCAGATCAACCGACGTATCGAAGGACACCATGAAAAGCAACGGAAAATCCCGAAGCGATGACCAGCCCTCGCCCCAGGAGATGGCCAGCAGGCTGAAGGAGCGCGTCTACGTGACCTTCACCGCGCTCGCGGTGCTGCTGGCCATGAACCTGCACAGCCATGACCCGAAACCCGGGGCATCGGCCGTGAGCCTGCTGGTGACCGTGGCCGCGATCCTGATGGCAGGACTGGTTGCCGACCTGATTTCCCACTCGACGGTCCACGCGTCGCTGCCCACACGCGCAGAGCTGCGCCACCAGCTGGAAGTCGCGTGGGGAGCTGGTGGAGCCATTGTCGGTCCGCTGATCCTGTTGGGTCTCAGCGCGCTCGGGGTCTTCTCCACGTCCACGGCGCTGATCGGGGGGCAGTGGATGCTCGTGGCGGCGTTGGCATTCTTTGCCTGGCTCTCTTTGCGCCGGAGCAAGCTCGGCTTCTGGCGCACCCTGTGGCTGATGCTCGTGCTCGTCCTGGTCGGCGTCGTGGTCATCGCGTTGCAGCTGCTGGCCCATTCCTAGGCGCACTCGGGTGCGATATGTCTCGGTGTCCGGAGGGTGGATCGGCGTGAATTCCTTGACCAGCACCGAACTGCAGGACATGCTGTAAGCCAAGGTGCCGGGCGGAGTCTGACCTGCTCGGGGCATTGACGGCAGTATCGCCTGCGGAATGGGGATGACATGAAGAAATTTTCACTTGCGGCCATTGCGCGCACTGAATTGCGCGAAGCAGTGAACGCCAGCAACGGTCGTGCGGCGCGCACGGTCTTCGGCGGGCACGAGCACGTCATGCGGCAAACGGTGATGGCTCTGGCGCGGGGCACCGAGCTGCAGGAGCATGAAAACCCGGGCGAGGCCACCATTCTGGTGATTTCCGGAAGGATCCGCATCAGCTCGGGCGGCGAGCAGTGGGAAGGGCGCAGCCAGGACCTGCTGGTCCTTCCCGACGGCCGCATCCAGGTCACCGCGCTGGAGGAATCGAGCATTCTCTTGAGCGTGGCCAAGAACGGGCGGTGACTTCCCGTTAAATAACGCAGAGACCATGCCCGACGCCTCAGGAGAATGGTCTCTACGCAGTTTGTGGGTGCACCTAGGTGCAGTGCTGGTTACCGGCCGAAGAGCTTGGTCCAGATGCTCGGCGCCTGCGGGGTGATGCGGATGCGCGGAGCGATGTCGGGGTCCAGGTTCTCGATCGGTTGAAAGAGCCCTGTCCGCAGTGCCTCGGTGGCCGCGACCAGACGCTGTCCCTCCGGTGAGCAGTTGAAGTTGGCTGGATTGATAGCGGTCATTGCGACCCTCCTTCAGATGGTTCAACTTCCGAATTATGGAAGTTTTATTTTGCTTTACGAAACTAGTATGGGGGTCTCACTGCACTGATGGCAATAGTCCCGGGCAAAAAAACTTATCCATGGTGCGGAAAAAACCCTAAAGTCTGACTTATCCAAGTTTTTTTGGAACACGACTTGACGGCCATGGTGTGAACTGGCTTACAGTGGTGAACAAGTTCCACGGAGCCAACATCTAGTCGAAGCCGAATTTTTCGGTGGTAAGGGTGTTCAGCTAAAGCTCCCTGGGTTAACCCTTGAGCTAGAAATGAGCTGAGCACCCGATGCACCTCAACGTATTCAATGAAGTCTCCGCCGCCGAAGCGGCCGAAATTCTGCGTCCGTGCATCGATGTTGAGCGCTGGATCAATGATCTGGTTTCTGCTCGCCCCTTCTCCTCGCTGGCTGCCCTCCACGAGTCCGCAACCCGCAGCGCCGCACCATTCAACCGCGACGAAATCGCCGCGGCCTTGGCTCATCACCCGCGCATCGGAGAACGAGCCGGCGGAAACAGCCAGGAAGCAACCCTCTCCCGCGGAGAGCAGGCGGCCCTGGACCTCAATGCGGACATCATCGAACGCCTTGCCGCGGCCAACCGGGCCTATGAACAGCGCTTCGACCGCGTCTTCCTCATCCGCGCCGCCGGGCGAAGCAGCGAGGAAATCCTCGCCGAATGCCAGCGACGACTGGAAAACACCGACGAGGCGGAGCTGGCCGAAGTAGCCGACCAGCTGCGCCAAATTGCCCTGCTGCGACTGCAGGACGCGGTCAAGAACTAACTTCCAGAGCACCTTCCCTCCAGCGACCGACTCATTAGTCAGGAGACGAACACATGGCAGATGCCAGCGCAGAGCGCAGCCACATCACCACCCACATTCTCGACACCGGGACCGGGAGGCCATCCTCCGGTGTCAAGGCCACGCTGGAAGCCAAGACGGCATCCGGCTGGCAAGAAATCGGCTCGGGGATCACCGATGCGGACGGCCGCATCAAGAACCTCGGCCCGACTCAGGTTGAAGCAGGCCACTACCGGGTTTCATTCGAAATCGGGGACTACTTCGGGAAGCAGGGAACGGAAAGCTTCTTCCCCGGGGTAACCATCGACTTCTACGTCAACAACGTCGATGAGCACTACCACGTACCTCTTCTTATCAGCCCGTTTGCATATTCCACGTACCGAGGGAGTTAGAACAATGACTACCGAAATCACCGCCCCAGCATCCACCGGAATCGTCCTTGGCGAGAACCAGTACGGCAAGGCCGAGGTCCGCCTGGTCAAGATCACCCGCGACACCGCCCGCCACCAGATCGAAGACCTGAACGTCACCAGCCAGCTGCACGGCGACTTCACCGAAGCCCACCTGGAGGGGGACAACGGCAAGGTCGTCCCGACCGACACCCAGAAGAACACCGTCTACGGCCTGGCCCGCGACGGTGTGAACAGCCCGGAGGAATTCCTGCTCCGCCTGGGCGCCCACTTCACCGGCGAGTTCGAGTGGATCACCGGCGGCCGCTGGGCGGCCCAGCAGTACTTCTGGGACCGCATCAACGACCACGACCACGCCTTCTCGAAGAACAAGAACGAGGTCCGCACCGCGGTGCTGGAAATCGCTGAAGACGGCTCCAAGAGCATCGTCGCCGGTCTGGAGGACCTGACCGTCCTGAAGTCCACCGGCTCCGAGTTCCATGGTTTCCCGGTCGACCGCTACACCACCCTGAAGGAAACCAGCGACCGCATCCTGGCCACCGACGTGACCGCCCGCTGGCGCTACACCTCGGAAGCCATCGAGGCGGGCATCGACTTCAACGCGGTCTATGCCTCGGTGCGCGAGCAGCTGCTGACGCTGTTCGCCAACACCCACTCGCTGGCGCTGCAGCACACCATGTTCGAGATGGGCAAGGCCGCGCTGGAGGCCAACGAGCAGATCGCCGAGATCAAGTTCTCGCTGCCGAACAAGCACCACTTCCTGGTGGACCTCGAGGTCTTCGGCCAGGACAACCCGAATGAAGTGTTCTTCGCCGCGGACCGTCCATACGGCCTGATCGAAGCCACCGTGACCCGTGAGGGCGGCGCAGCCAAGCACCCGATCTGGTCGAACATTCCAGCATTTATCTAATTTTGATAAGCGGCGAGGGTGTGCCGATGCGGACACATCGGCACACCCTTGGCAGCGACTGACTTAGGAGGTCAGCCATGAGCGCTACACAAGATGAATCTATCAAAGGGACGCGTCCCGAAGATGCCAAGTTACCACTAGGCAAGACTTTTGCCTACGGTTTGCAGCACGTCTTGACCATGTACGGCGGCATCATCGCACCGCCGCTGATTATCGGCAGCGCAGCCGGTCTATCACCCGAGGAAATCGGCCTGCTCGTCGCCAGCTGCCTGTTCGTGGGCGGCCTGGCCACCATCCTGCAGACCATCGGCATCCCGTTCTTCGGCGCGCAGCTCCCGCTGGTGCAGGGCACGTCCTTCGCCTCGGTGGCCACCATGGTCGCCATCGTCAACGGAGGAGGCGGCATCCAAGCGGTCTTTGGCGCGGTTCTCGTGGCGTCGCTCATCGGCTTCCTCATTGCCCCGTTCTTTGCGAGGGTCATCAGATTCTTCCCGCCGGTCGTCACCGGCACGGTCATCACGATGATCGGAATCTCCCTGACTCCCGTGGCCGCCAACTGGGCCATGGGCGGGAATGCCAAGGCGGATGACTACGGGTCGCTGGCCAACATCGGCTTGGCCGCCGGCACCCTGCTGGTAGTCATCCTGCTTTCGAAGGTCGGCAATGCCGCGATCTCCCGCATGTCCATCCTGCTGGCGATCGTCATCGGCACCGTCGCCGCCGCCCTGCTGGGCATGGCGGACTTCTCCAAGGTCGGCAACGGCTCGATCTTCGCCTTCCCGCAGCCGCTGGCCTTCGGCATGCCGATCTTCGAAATCGGCGGCATCATCTCGATGACCATTGTGGTGCTCGTAATCCTGACCGAGACCACCGCAGACATCCTGGCCGTCGGTGAAATCGCCAATACCAAGGTCGACTCCAAGCGCATCGCCGACGGCCTGCGTGCCGACATGGCCTCCTCCGTAATCGCTCCAATTTTCAACACCTTCACCCAGTCCGCCTTCGCGCAGAACGTCGGCCTGGTCGCCATCACCGGCATCACCAGCCGTTTCGTGGTCGCCGCCGGCGGCGGCATCCTGGTGGTCCTCGGCCTGCTGCCCGTCCTGGGCCGCGTGGTGGCCGCGATCCCGACCCCGGTCCTGGGCGGCGCAGGCATCGTCCTGTTCGGCACCGTGGCCGCCTCGGGCATCCGCACCCTGTCCAAGGTCAAGTACGACGGCAAGAACCTGATCATCGTGGCGGCCTCCATCGCCTTCGGCTGCGTGCCGATCGTAAAGCCGGATTTCTACGAGAGCTTCCCGGTGTGGTTCCAGACCATCTTCCACTCGGGGATCTCCTCGGCCGCCGTCATGGCGGTGCTGCTGAACCTGCTATTCAACGTCCTGCAGGCCGGCAACACCAAGGACAACTCGGTCTTTGCCGCGGCCCCGCCGCGCATGGTGAAGGAAGAGGAAGTCTGCGGCCTGATCGAAGGAGACCACTTCGAGGGCGGCAAGCTGATCGACAAGGACGGCTACGAGATTCCCGTGGTCACTTCCGAAGACTACGAGAAGATCCAGACCGGAGCGATCCAGATGCCTGCACCCAGGCTCGCCGGGAGCTCGGAGCACTGAGTCTGACCCGGGGGATCCCGAACAAAACAAGAACGACCGCGAAGAGATGGACAAGGGTCCATCCTGAGCGGGCTCAACGCCCGCAGGCCATGCGCCTGCGGGCGTTCGCCCATGTTGGCGGGAGGAATGGTTTGCAATAATGACGGATGTGAATACTGTTCAGCCCACTGAAGGGCCAGCCGCGCACCGTCCGCCGTCCATGGCCGACGTCGCGGCGGTGGCCGGGGTATCCCATCAAACCGTCTCCCGGGTGCTGAACGACCACCCCAACGTCCGCCAGGGAACCCGCGAACGCGTGTTGGAAGCCATCGAGCAGCTCAGCTACCGCCGCAACCGCGCGGCCCGCACGCTGGCCACCTCCCATTCGAGCATCGTCGGGATCCTGACGGTCGGCAGCGAGTTCTTCGGACCGCAGTCCACGGTGCTGGCCATCGAGGCGGCCGCCCGCAGCAAGGGATACTTCGTGACCGTCACCGCGCTGGACCGCTACGACGTGCGTACCTCCATGGCAGCGCTGAACCACCTGATCGACCAAGGGGTGGACGGGGTCGTCGTGGTTGCGCCGTTCGAGAAGATCACCGATGCCATCGATGCAGCGAACTTGAAGGTGCCAGTGGTCGTGGTGGCCGCGCGCACCTCCGTTCCGGACGACGACCCGGCGCGCTACGTGTACGTCGACCAGCGAGAGGGCGCCCGGCAGGCCACCCGCCACCTGCTGGCGCTGGGCCATCGGAAGATCGCCCACGTCTCGGGCCCCACCGGATGGTTCGATGCGGTTGAACGCAAGATCGGCTGGCGCGAGGAGATGTCCGCCGCGAAGGCCCCCGCCATCGAGGTTCCGGCCGAATCATGGCTGTCTCCCAGCGGCTATGAAGCCGGCCAGCGCCTTGTGGAGCAGGTGCGCGCCGGCGAGGTGACAGCGGTGTTCGCCGCCAACGACTACCTGGCCATCGGCCTGCTGCGCGCCTTCTGGGAGGGCGGCGTGAACGTGCCGCAGGACGTGTCGGTCGCCGGGTTCGACGACCTGCAGGTATCCAACTACCTGATTCCGGCGCTCACCACGGTACGCCAGCCCTTCGAAGAGGTCGGCCAGGCGGCCCTGAACGAGCTGCTCAGCCCCGACCAAGGGAATTCGCTGCAGCGCGTGACCGCCCCGACCATGGTGATCAGGGCGAGCACCGCACCGCCTCCCTCCGCATAGGTTCCAGCCGCCGCGGTCTGAGCAGAATAGCTCCGAATGTATTGCGCATCTCATTTTGTTAGCGCTAACATTAAGTCCAAGTTCCCGTCAGCCCCCGTTTTCGCTCCCGAGGGGTTGACGCTGTAAAGACGCTGCCCCGCACCGGGGCCGAGGATGGAGTACCCATGGCTGTTGTGCCGACCGATCGCGCCGCGCGCGACTGCATTGCCGCCGGGCAGGCCGTATTGGGCATTGAATTCGGATCCACCAACATCAAGGCGAGCCTCATCGGGGCGGACCATGAGCAACTGGCCAGCGGCAGCCACGCCTGGGAAAACCAGTACGTGGAGCGCACCTGGACCTATTCGCTCGAAGCTGTCGCCTCCGGACTCCAGGAGGCAGTTGCCATGCTGCTGGCCGACGCCGAGAAGCGCCATGGCGTACGACCCCAGCAGTTCGCGGCCATCGGCATTTCCGCGATGATGCACGGCTATCTCGCCTTCGACCAGGCCGGCGAGCTGCTGGTACCGTTCCGCACCTGGCGCAACACCTCCACCGGGCAGGCCTCGGCGGCCCTGACGGAAGCCTTCGGCGTGAATATCCCGCTGCGCTGGTCGGTGGCCCACTACTACCAGGCGCTGCTGGATGGCGAGGAGCACACTTCGCGCATCGGGCACCTGACGACGCTCGCTGGCTACGTCCACCAGAAGCTGACAGGTCGCCGGGTCTTGGGGGTCGGCGACGCGTCCGGGATGTTCCCGATCGACAGCGCGACCGGCGGCTACGATGCAGCGCTGGGGCGGCGCTTCGACGAACTCGCTGCAGCCAGCGGAGCCAGCGGGCGGCTGTTCGACCTGCTTCCGCAGGTGCTGCCCGCCGGGCAGGACGCGGGGAGGCTGAGCCCCGAAGGGGCGAGGCTGCTGGATCCGTCCGGAACCCTCCAGCCAGGGGCCGCCTTCTGCCCTCCGGAGGGCGATGCCGGAACCGGCATGGTCGCCACCAATTCCACGGCCCCGCGCACCGGCAATGTCTCGGCCGGCACCTCCATTTTCGCGATGGTGGTGCTCGATGCCCCGTTGGCCTTCCCGCACCAGGAGATCGACCTCGTGGCCACCCCCGCCGGGGATCCGGTGGCCATGGTGCACTGCAACAACGGCGCCAGCGAACTGGCGGCCTGGGCAGGGGTCTTCGGCGAATTCGCGGCCGCGCTGGGTTCCCCGGCGGACTCCGAGAAGGTGTTCTCGACCTTGTTCGCCGCCGCGCTGGAAGGCTGCCGGGACGGCGGGGGACTGCTGGCCTACAACTACCTTTCCGGGGAGCCGGTCACCGGGCTTCAGGAGGGCCGTCCGCTTCTCCTGCGCACCCCGGATTCTTCGCTGAACCTGGGCAACCTGATGCGCGCCCACATCTACGGGGTCTTCGCCACCCTCAGCCTGGGCATGCGGATCCTGGCTGCCGAACACGCGGCGGTTGAAAAAATGTATGCCCACGGTGGCATTTTCCGCACTGCCGGCGTGGCCCAGCGTTTCCTGGCGGCGGCACTCGACGTCCCCGTCGCCGTGGGGAGCACCGCCGGACACGGCGGTGCCTGGGGCATCGCGGTACTCGCAGCCTACCGCCTGGCCCGCGCGGAGCAGCCGCAGCTGGAACTGTCCGACTATCTCGCGGACCGCGTTTTCGCGGGTGCCGCAGTCAACACCGTCCTGCCCGACCCAACGGACGTGGCCGGCTACGCCGCCTACCTGCGCGCCTACGTCGACGGGCTGTCCGTCGAGCGCGCCGCCATCCACGCCATCTGAAGGAGCCATCGATGAGTTCAAGCCGTACCCTCCAGGACTACCCGGAGGCCATGCGCGATCAGGTGCGGCGCGTGAGGGAGGTCGTCGCGGGCCTGCACGCCGAGCTGCCGCGCTACGAACTGGTGGTCTGGACCGCCGGCAACGTCTCCCAGCGCGTGCGCCACCCTCAGGTGGCTGACGGCAGCCAGGACCTGTTCGTCATCAAGCCCTCGGGGGTCTCCTATGACGAGCTGACCGCGGAATTAATGGTGGTCTGCACGCTGGACGGGCAGCTGCTGGACGGCACGCGGGCCCCGTCCTCGGACACCGCGGCCCATGCCTACACCTACAGGCACATGCCCCACGTGGGCGGCGTGGTGCATACGCACTCCACCTACGCGACCGCCTGGGCTGCCCGCGGGGAACCGATCCCGTGCGTGCTGACCATGATGGCCGACGAATTCGGCGGACCCATCCCGGTGGGCCCCTTCGCGGTGATCGGGGACGACTCCATCGGCCGGGGCATCGTGGACACGTTGTCCGGCTCGCGCAGCCCCGCGGTGCTGATGGCCAATCACGGGCCGTTCACCATCGGCCCGGATGCCCGCGCCGCGGTCAAGGCCGCGGTGATGTGCGAGGAGGTGGCCCGCACGGTCCACATCTCGCTCCAGCTGGGCGAACCTACGCCTCTCGACGCCAGCCATATCGACTCGCTCTACGAGCGCTACCAGAACGTCTACGGACAGTAAGGACATCATGACCAAGGCCTATGACACCAAGGAGATCTGGTTTTTCACCGGCAGCCAGGACCTCTACGGCGAGGAGACGCTGCGCCAGGTGGCGCAGCAGTCCACCGAAGTCGCCGAGGCGCTGGACGCCTCGGCCCAGGTTCCCGCCCGCATCGTGTGGAAGCCGGTGCTCAAGGACTCCGACTCCATCCGCCGCGCCATGCTCGACGCCAACTCGGATGACAATGTTCTGGGCGTGATCACCTGGATGCACACCTTCAGCCCTGCCAAGATGTGGATCACCGGCCTGAAGGCGCTGGCCAAGCCGCTGCTGCACTTGCACACGCAGGCAAATGTCGAGCTGCCCTGGGAATCGATCGACTTCGATTTCATGAACCTGAACCAGGCGGCCCACGGCGACCGCGAGTACGCCTATCTGGCCACCCGGCTGGGCGCCGCGCGCACCACCGTGGTGGGCCACGTATCCAACCCGGCCGTGGCCAAGCGTGTTGGCGCCTGGGTGCGCGGCGCCGCCGGATGGGATGCGGTGCAGGGGTTGAACCTGGTGCGATTCGGCGACAACATGCGCAATGTCGCGGTCACCGAGGGCGACAAGACCGAGGCGGAGATCCGCTTCGGGGTGTCGGTGAACAGCTGGGCGGTCAACGACCTGGTCGACGCCATGGCCGCGGTGGACCAGGCGCAGGTCGACGCGCTGGTCGCTGAATACGAGCGCGACTACGACGTCGCGCAGGAGCTGCGTGCGGGAGGCGCGCGCCATGAATCGCTGCGCTATGCCGCGGCGCAGGAGATCGCGCTGGAAACATTCCTGCGCCAGGCCAACGCCTGGGCCTTCACCACCAACTTCGAGGACCTGGGCGGGCTGCGGCAGCTGCCCGGCCTAGCGGTGCAGCGCCTGATGGCCAAGGGCTACGGCTTCGGCGCCGAAGGCGACTGGAAGACCGCAGTGCTGGTGCGCGCGGCCAAGGTCATGGGTGCAGGGCTTCCCGGCGGCGCTTCGCTCATGGAGGACTACACCTACGACCTGACCCCGGGCAGGGAACTGATTCTCGGTGCGCACATGCTGGAAATCTGCCCCTCGCTGACCACCGTAAAACCCCGCGTGGAAATCCACCCGCTGGGAATCGGCGGGCGCGAGGACCCGGTGCGCATGGTCTTCAACGCCGGCGCAACCGAGGGAGCGGTGGTCGTATCAATGGCTGACATGAGAGAACGCTTCCGCCTGACGGCAAATGTGGTGGACGTTCTCGCGCCGCCGGCCGACCTGCCGAACCTGCCGGTGGCACGGGCGGTGTGGCGTCCGCGTCCGGACTTCAATACCTCGACCGAATCCTGGTTGGCTGCCGGCGGAGCGCATCACACCGTCATGTCCACGGGTGCGGGAATTGAAGAGTTCGAAATCTTCGCCGAGATCGCGGGCACCGAGTTGCTGGTCATCGACGAGGAAACCACCCGGCGCAACTTCGCCCAGCAGATCCGGGTTAACCAGGCGTATTTCCGGCTGGCCCAAGGTTTCTGAAACTTCAGGCGGCATCCGGTATTCCCGGCTACCGGCAATCACCGCTACGCATTACGCGACAGTAACATCAGGTCACGAGATGGTTGGGCTCCACGACCTGCGCGTAATGTCGTGGATCACATTCGTTGCCTCGAACCCGGAAAGATATTTTTGTAAGGAAGGGTGGCTCATATCACTTGTTAGCGCTAACATAGTGTGAGCCGGGTCCCATTTCCGGGCGAGGCGGACTTTTCAAGGAGGAAAAATGGCATGGAATAACTGGGCCCGCAAGGCTGCGGCAACCCTCGGATCCGTCGCACTGGTCACGACCCTCGCCGCATGCGGCGGCAGCGGTGCAGGCGGCGGCGCCGGAGCCGGCAGCGGAGAATCCACCGCACCGGAGGACATCCAGGTCGGCGTGGCAATGCCCACCGAAACTTCGGAACGCTGGATCGCCGACGGCGATGCCGTGAAGTCGCAGCTGGAGGAAGCCGGTTATTCGGTGGACCTGCAGTTCGCCAACGACGACATCCCGACCCAGCAGCAGCAGATCGACCAGATGATCACCAAGGGCGCGGATATCCTCGTTGTCGCCTCGATCGACGGCACGGCGCTGTCCAACCAGCTGCAGGCCGCCGCGGACCAGGACATCCCGATCATTTCCTACGACCGGCTGATCAACGGCACGGAAAACGTCGACTTCTACGTCACCTTCGACAACTACAACGTCGGCGTGCAGCAGGCGACCTCGTTGCTGACCGGCCTGGGCCTGCTGGATGCCGACGGCAACAAGACCGACAAGAAGGGTCCGCTGAACATCGAGCTGTTCGCCGGATCGCTGGACGACAACAACGCCCACTTCTTCTGGAAGGGCGCCATCGACACCCTGCAGCCGTACCTGGATGACAAGACCCTGGTGGTCAAGTCCGGGCAGACCAAGATCGAGCAGGCAGCCACCCTGCGCTGGAGCCAGGAAGAGGCCCAGAGCCGCATGGAAGACCTGCTGACCGCGCACTACGCCGGCGGCAAGACCCAGCTGGACGGCGTCCTCTCGCCATTCGACGGCATCTCCCGCGGCGTCATCACCGCCCTGAGCAACGCAGGCTACGGCAAGGACATCAAGGCCGGGCTGCCGGTCGTCAGCGGCCAGGACGCGGAAATCGCCTCGGTGAAGCTGATCGATGACGGAGTCCAGTACTCCACCATCTTCAAGGACACCCGCAAGCTGGCCAGCCAGGCCGTCGACGCGGTCAAGGCCTACGCCGGCGGCGGCGAGCCGACCGCCAACGACACCGAGTCGTACAACAACGGCGTCAAGGCAGTTCCTTCCTTCCTGCTGGAATCGGACATCGTGATTGCTGACAACATCCAGAAGCTGCTGGTTGACTCCGGTTACTACACCGCGGACGAAGTGAAGTCCGGTCAGAGCAAGTAGCGCTCCTACCGGCTGGGGGTTGGCGGGCCGGCACGGCCCGCCAACCCGACGCATCGACCAAAGATCACAGCAAGGACCTGGGTACCCATGGACACCACTATCCTGCAGATGCAGGACATCACCAAGACCTTCCCCGGCGTCAAGGCGCTGGACGGCGTCAACCTCACCGTGCAGCAGGGAGAAATCCACGCCATCTGCGGTGAAAACGGCGCCGGGAAATCCACCCTCATGAAAGTGCTCTCCGGGGTCTACCCGCACGGCAGCTACGAGGGACGGATCCTGTTCGAGGGCCAGGAGCTGAAAGCGTCGAACATCAAGGATTCCGAAGCGCAGGGCATCGTCATCATCCACCAGGAGCTGGCCCTGGTGCCCTACCTGTCCGTGGCGGAGAACATCTTCCTGGGCAACGAAACCCAGCGCGGCGGCTTCATCGACTGGAACGAAACCAACCAGCGCGCCGCCAAGCTGCTGGCCCGCGTGGGACTGGACGAACTGCCGGTCACCCCGGTCGGCCAGCTGGGCGTAGGCAAGCAGCAGCTCGTTGAAATCGCCAAGGCGCTGAGCAAGAACGTGAAACTGCTGATCCTCGACGAGCCCACCGCGGCCCTGAACGACGAGGACTCCGCCCACCTGCTGCAGCTGCTGCGCGGGCTACGCGAGCAGGGAATCACCTCGATCATCATTTCCCACAAGCTCGGGGAGATCGAAGACATCGCGAACACCACCACCATCATCCGCGACGGCCAGTCGGTGGAAGCCCTGGACATGTCGGACCCGGCCTCCACCCAGAACCGCATCATCCGCGGCATGGTCGGCCGCGAGCTCTCCGCCCGCTACCCGGACCGAACCCCGCAGATCGGGGAGGTCGTTTTCGAAGTCAAGAACTGGTCGGTGTACCACCCGACCCAGCAGGACCGGAAGGTCGTGGACAACGCCTCGCTCCAGGTGCGCGCCGGGGAAATCGTCGGCATCGCCGGGCTGATGGGGGCCGGGCGCACCGAACTGGCGATGAGCGTCTTCGGGCACAGCTACGGCCGCGCCATCACCGGCGAGGTCCACATGGACGGCCGGAAGGTGGACACCTCCACCGTCGGGAAGGCGATCAAGGCAGGCATCGCCTATGTCTCGGAGGACCGCAAGAAGTTCGGCCTGAACCTCATCGAGGACATCCGCGTGAACACCACCGCGGCAGGACTGGCAAAGATCTCCTCCAACGGATTCGTGGACGGCAACAAGGAAATCCAGATCGCCGAGCACTACCGCAAGTCCATGCGGATCAAGACCCCGAACGTCATGGCCAAGACCGGGAACCTTTCCGGCGGCAACCAGCAGAAAGTCGTGCTGGGCAAATGGCTGCACACCGCGCCGGAGCTGCTGATCCTGGACGAGCCCACCCGCGGCATCGACGTCGGGGCCAAATACGAGATCTACACGATCATCAACGAACTCGCGGCCGCCGGCAAGGCGGTGCTGGTCATCTCCTCCGAGCTGCCGGAACTGCTGGGCATCTGCGACCGCATCTACACACTCGCCTACGGCCGGATGACCGGCCAGCTGCCACGAGCCGAAGCCACCCAGGAACGCCTCATGGAGCTCATGACCATTGAGAGGGAGAGCGCCCGATGACGATCTCATCCGAGCTGAAAGACATCTTCACCAAGAACCTGCGCACCTCGGGCATCTACATCGCCTTCGTGCTGATCGTGCTGCTGTTCACCGTGCTGACCAACGGGCTGCTGCTCAGCCCGACGAACATCACCAACATCGTCCTGCAGTACTCCTACGTGCTGGTGCTCGCGCTGGGCATGATCATCGTGATCGTCGGCGGGCACATCGACCTGTCGGTGGGATCGCTGGTCGCGCTGACCGGCGCGGTGTCGGCGGTGCTGGTCATCAAGGGCGGAATGCCCTGGTGGGTCGGCATGCTCGCCGGCATCCTCACCGGCGCGCTGTGCGGGGTGTGGCAGGGTTTCTGGGTGGCGATCGTGGGGATCCCGTCCTTCATCGTGACCCTTGCCGGCATGCTGCTCTTCCGCGGCCTGACCTACGAGGTGCTGAACAACATCTCGCTCTCGCCGTTCCCCGCCGGATACCAGAAGATCGCCGGCGGCTTCCTCAACGGCCTGCTCGGCGGCTACGGCTTCGACACCTTCACCCTGGTCATCGGCGTGATCGCGGTGGCCGGCCTGGTCGTCTCGGCCTGGCGCACCCGTCAGGGGCGCGTGAAGTACGGCCAGCAGGTCGAGTCGATGGCGATGTTCCTGGGCAAGAACCTGCTCTCCGCGGCGATCATCCTGTGGTTCTTCTGGCAGATCGCCACCAGCCGCGGCATGCCGATCGTGCTGATCATCCTGGGCGTGCTCATCATCGCGTACCACGTGCTGACCACCAAGACCGTGTTCGGACGCCATGTCTACGCGATCGGCGGCAACCTGTCCGCGGCGAAGCTCTCCGGCGTGAACATCAAGAAGATCAACTTCTGGATCTTCATCAACATGGGCATGCTCGCCGGCGTGGCCGGCGTGGTGTTCTCCTCGCGCTCCAACGGCGCCCAGCCGGGCGCCGGCAACATGTTCGAGCTCGACGCGATCGCCGCCTGTTTCATCGGCGGCGCCTCGACCACCGGCGGCGTGGGCCGCGTGACCGGCGCGATCGTCGGCGGCCTGGTCATGGCGGTGCTCTCCAACGGCATGCAGCTGATGGGCGTGGGCGCCTCCGCCCAGCAGATCGTCAAGGGCATCGTGCTGCTGCTGGCAGTCGCCTTCGACATCTACAACAAGCGCCGCGTGGGCCAGGGCAGTTGAGCCCGGACGCCATGCGCACCACCGCGAACGGAAAAATCGCCACGCTGGAAGCCCACGGGTTCACCGCGCGCATCGCCAGCGTGGGCGCCGCCTTGGCCGGCCTGGAATTCCGGGGCAGGCCCTTGGTGCGCCCCTTCGACACGGATAGGGCGCGCCCGGTCTACTCCGGGGCGCTGCTGGCCCCCTGGCCCAACCGGGTGGTCGATGGGCGCTACGGCTGGCAGGGCCGCGAACACCAGCTGGCGCTGACCGAGCCGGCGCGCGGGCATGCGCTGCACGGGCTGGCGGCGAATACCGATTTCACCGTCACCGCCGAGGACGCCTCGTCCCTGCGGCTTGCGGCGCTTCTCCCGGCGCAGGAGGGATACCCCTTCGCGCTGGAGCTGGCCGTCGAATTCCGGCTGGATCAGGACGGGCTGCGCACGCTGGTGACCGCCGCCAACATCGGCCGGGACACCGCGCCGCTGGGCTGGGGGTCGCACAGCTACCTGCTCGCCCCCGGCCGGCCGGAGGACTGGGTCCTTACGCTGCCCGCCGCCGCCGTGCAGGAAACCCGCGGCGAGCGGCTGCTGCCCGGGCGGCTGGTGCCGGTGGAGCAATTCGATCACGGGGCGCTGGATTTCCGCGCGCCGCGGGCGCTGGGGCAGACCTTCATCGACCACGCCTATACCCGCCTGCAGGCGGATTCCTCCGGCCTCTTCCACGCCAGCGTCACCGACGCCCAGGGGGTCGGCGCCCAGATCACCTGGGACGAGGCCTGCCGGTGGGTCCAGGTGCATACCGCCGACCGCCCGGAGCCGGAACTGGACCGTACGGGACTGGCGCTGGAACCGATGACCTGCCCTCCTGACGCCTTCAACAGCCACCAGCACCTCATCGCGCTGGAACCCGGCGCCAGCCACCAAGCATCCTGGCTCATCGGCCCGGTCCAGCCGCGCTGAGAACCGCCACCACACCGTGCACCGTCAATGGGAGAACACGCCATGCCGCAGGGCACCGCACCTCACGAACACCACCACCGCGTCCACCACCTGGCCGACGGCCGCGAGGCGATCTTCTTCGCCGATGCCGGAAACCTGCCGCCCCGCCAGGTGCACGACCTGCGCCCGCTGGATCCGCGCGGCGAACCGGGCCAGCTGCGCTACGACCGGCTGACCGGGGACTGGGTGGCCGTCGCGGCGCACCGGCAGTCACGGACCTACCTGCCGCCGAAGGAAGAATGCCCGCTGTGCCCGAGCACCGGCGGAAGGCTGAGCGAAATCCCGGCCGAGCAGTTCGACGTCGTCGTGTTCGAAAACCGCTTCCCGTCGCTCGGGCCGCTGCTGGGGCAGATCCCGCCGGAAGCCTCCGCCGCCGTGCCCGAAGCCGCGGTCGGGCGCTGCGAGGTCGTGGTGTTCACCCCGGACCACGAAGGATCCTTCGGCTCGCTGGACGAGCGGCGCGCCCGCACCGTGGTGGAAGCCTGGGCGCAGCGCACCGCGCAGCTGACGGCCATGGAAGGAATCAAGCAGGTCTTCGTCTTCGAGAACCGCGGGCAGGACATCGGGGTGACGCTGCACCACCCGCACGGCCAGATCTACGCCTACCCGTACCTCACCCCGACCGCTCACAAGATGGCGCAGCAGGCGCAGGCGCACCTGGCGCAAACCGGCCGCACCCTGATGGGCGACATCCTGGATTTTGAACAAAAAAACGGTTCACGGATGGTCGAGCAGGGCGAGCACTTCTCGGTTTTCGTGCCCTACGCGGCCCGCTGGCCGCTGGAAGCGCACCTGGTGCCGCACCGCCACGTCGCGGATCTCGCGGCGCTGTCCGAGGAAGAAAAGGACGAGCTGGCGCTCATGTACCGCGGCCTGCTGCGGCGCTTCGACGCGCTGTACCAGACTCCGACCCCCTATATCGCCGCCTGGCACCAGGCCCCGCTGGTCGACGGCGCCCGCGAGGCGTCGCGGCTTCACCTGCAGCTGACCAGCCCGCGGCGCGCGGCTGACAAGCTCAAGTACCTGGCCGGCTCCGAAGCGGCCATGGGTGCGTTCATCAACGACGTACCTGCAGAGCAGACCGCCGCACGGCTTCGCGAGGTGGGATAGTGAGCGCCAGCAACTCCCGCCGGACCGCTGTGCGCATCCAGGCCCTGCGCGCCGGCTTCGCGAAAATCTACGGCCAGGAACCGGAGGGCGTGTGGCGCGCGCCGGGGCGCGTGAACCTGATCGGCGAGCACACCGACTACAACCTGGGTTTCGTGCTGCCCTTCGCCATCGACAAAAACGCCCTGGTGGCAGTGCGGCGCCGCGATCCGCAGGGCGCGGATCCGCAGCTGCTGCAGTTCGCCTCCACCTTCGGCGGCGGGCAGGTGACCAGCGTGCGGCTCGAAGACCTCGCCCCCGGGGCCGTGCCGGGGTGGGCCGCGTACCCGGCCTCCGTGGCCTGGGTGCTGGGGCAGCAGGAAAACGTCGAGCTGACCGGGTTCGACTTGCTGGTCGACTCGGACGTTCCGGTCGGCTCAGGGCTGTCATCCTCCCATGCGCTGGAGGTCGGGACCATCGTGGCGCTCAACGACCTGCTTGGGCTGCAGCTGGAGAAGACCGGCATGGCCCGGCTGACCCAGCGCGCGGAGAACGAGTTCGTCGGCGCCCCGACCGGCATCATGGACCAGAGCGCCTCGCTGATCTCCCATGCGGAGCACGCGCTGTTCCTCGACTGCCGCAGCCTTGAATCCACCGCGGTGCCGCTGCCGCTGGAGCACTGGAATGCGGTGGTGCTGGTCATCGACACCCGGGTGGAGCACTCGCACATCGACGGGGGCTATGCGGCCCGCCGCGCCAGCTGCGAGCAGGCAGCCGCCGCCCTGGGGGTCGCCTCGCTGCGCGAGATCAGCTCGGTGCCGGAGCTGGAAGGGCTGGATCCGTTGGTCAAGCGCCGGGCCCGGCATATCGTCACCGAAAACCGCCGGGTGCTGGATGCCGTGGCCGCGCTGCGGGACTCGGATCTGCAGGAGGTGGGCCGGCTGCTCTACGAATCCCACGAATCCATGCGGGACGACTACGAGATTTCCGCGCCCGAGCTCGACGTCGCGGTCCAGGCGGCGCGTTCCGCGGGCGCCGTCGGGGCGCGCATGACCGGAGGGGGATTCGGCGGCAGCGCCATCGCGCTGATCGACCGGGGGAAAATCCAGGAAACCAGCGAGGCGGTGTACCGGGCGTTCAGCCGGGCCGGCTTCCAGCGGCCGTCGATCTTCACCGTCAGCGCCGACGAGGGGGCGGGCAGGGCATGAGCTGGCTGGTGACCGGCGGCGCCGGATATATCGGATCCCACGTGGTCCGCGCGCTGGATGCCGCGGGGCTGGCCCCGGTGGTGGTGGACTCGCTGTCCAGCGGGCTGCGCGAATTCGTCCCGGACCACGTGCCCTTCATCCAGGCGAGCATCCTCGACGAGGACACGCTCACCGCGCTCCTGGTCGAGCACCAGGTGGCCGGCGTGATCCATCTGGCCGGCTACAAGTACGCGGGGGAGTCGGTGTCGCATCCGCTGCTGGCCTTCGAGCAGAACGCCACCGGCACCGCACGGCTGCTGGCCGCCATGGAACGGGCTGGCGTGGACCGCATGGTGTTCTCCTCTTCGGCCGCCGTCTACGGAACCCCGGGCGAAGCGCTGGTCACTGAGCAGACCGGCACCTTCCCCCAGTCCCCGTACGGGCAGAGCAAGTTGATCGGCGAGTGGCTGATCCGCGACCAAGCGGTGGCCGCCGGACTGAAGCACACCTCGCTGCGCTACTTCAACGTGGTCGGCTCGGGCAGCGAGGAGCTGTTCGATACGAGCCCGCATAACCTGTTTCCGCTGGTATTCCGCGCGCTGAACTCGGGCCAGGCCCCGAAGATCTTCGGCACCGACTACGACACCGAGGACGGCACCTGCGTGCGGGACTACGTGCACGTCGCGGACCTGGCCCTGGCGCATGTCGAGGCGGCGAAGCAGCTGGCGGCCGGATCCGGGCTGGAGCCGGTGTACAACCTGGGTTCCGGCGACGGGGCCTCGGTGCGCCAGATCATGGATGCGGTCGCAGCGGTCACCGGCATCGGATTCACCCCGCTGCTCGAGCCGCGGCGCCCTGGGGACCCCGCGCGCATCGTGGCCGACGGCACGCTGGCCGCCCGGGACCTGGGCTGGAGAATGCGCCACAGCCTGCAGGACATGGTGGACAGCGCCTGGCGGGCTTCGCGCGCCCGGTAGGCACGCGGCCCGCCCCGGGGCTTACCGGCCGGGCAAAGGCTGCGGTGGACTATTCCATCGAGGTGCTCGAAGGGTCCGGAACCATTTAGCCTCGGGCCGGTCGAGGAGGAATCGGGTCCGGGCGACCGGCGTTCAGCTTTTGCCCGGTAGCGCGTATCGCCCGTTGCATGCACCAAGCGGCGACCGCTGAGCCCAAGGCGACGAGCGCCGCGGCCGGCAGCAGGTACCCTGCGCCTTCCCAGCCGGCGAGCCCGGTCGTCATCAGACCCGCAGGAATGCAGAGGACCGCCGCAGTTGCGGCGGCTATCGGAACCAGCCGCTGCATGACGCCCTCGGGCCTGCGCCGATGCCCGAAGGCGAGCACGGCGTAGATCCCACCGGCAACCAGCAGTCCGTACAGCGCACCGAAGGGCACGCCATACAGGAATGTGATGACGGTATACTCACGCAACTCAAGAATCACGATGCACAACACAGCGACGGCAACACCGGCAATGGTTCCGCGGGTCAAGAGCGCGAACAGCAGCTCCGAAGGATGCGTCAGGCGAAGGCGGGTCATCTGCCCAGACTAGGCCATCACGCCTCCGCGATGCGCGCTCGCCGGGAGGGTGCCTGCCTGCCGTTGCTCAGGCGGTCAGCAGCGGGTCGCCGGCGTTGACCGGTTGCCCGTCGAGGTACGTTCCCAGCACGTCGACCGTGCACAGCTGCTCGGGAGCCAGCGAGAGCGGATCTTCCGCGAAAACTGTCAGGTCCGCAGGCGCGCCGAGCACGATCCGCCCGCCAACAGCACCGGTGCTGGCGTGCACGTTCACGGTGTACCCCTCCAGGGCCTCGCGTGCGCTGAGCTTGTGGCGAGGCTGGGCCGAATCGCTGCCCGGCACCTCGGTACGCCGGCGGGTCTGGGCGTCGGCCAGGATCAGGCGTGGATCGTACGGCGCGATGGGCCAGTCGGACCCCAGGGCCAGGATCATGCCTGCGTCTTGCACATCGCGCAGGCGGAAGGCGAACGACGCGCGGTGGCCGCCCAGCCGGCGGGACCAGGCGTCGGAGCCGTCGGCGCGCACGAAGTGGGTGCAGTGGGTCGGCTGCATGCTCACCGTGGCGCCGCTGGACTTGAGCGCGGTGAAGTCTTCGTCGTTCATTTCCTCCAGGTGCTCGATCCGGTGCAGGACCCCGTTCCCAGGCAGCTCGCTGATGGCCTTGATGACGAACCCGATGCCTTGGTCGCCGATGGCGTGGGTCGTGGTGGTGATGCCGGCTGCGGCCAGCGTCCGCAGGTTGTCGACGTACCGCTGGGGCTCAAAGTACAGGGACTCCGTGGACTCGCCCTCGGTGTCCGGTTCGTAAAGCCAAGCGGTGCCGTTGTCGACGGTGCCGTCGATCATCAGCTTCACGCCCCGCACCTGCCAGCGCCTGCCGTGCTGTCCTTGCAGCTCGATCAGATGCCGCAGTTGTTCGGGAGCGTCGCTGGCCATGATCCAGGGAGCGACTCGCAATTTGATCGGCAGTTCCGTGCGTTCTTCGAGCCTGCGCAGGATCTCCAGCGAGTCGGGATCCGCCAAATCCAGCATTTCACCACCGGTCAGGCCGCTGGCGGCCATGCCGCGCAACAGGCGTTCCAGTCCGTCGACCTTGCCCTCGATGGTCAGCGGCGGCAGGGCCTCTTCCACCAGGGCCATGGCGGAGAATTCGCGGATGAAACCCGTAGGCCGGCCCTCGGAATCCACCACGATGCTGGAGGCGTCGTCAAACGTCTCCGTGCCGGTGATGCCGGCTGCTGCCAGCATGGGCTGCGAAGCCAGCGCCGAGTGTGCATCAAAGCAGGTGACGTAGCTGGCCCGGCCGGGAGCTGCCTCGTCGAGCAGCCCGCCGTGGGGTTCGGCTTCGCCGAAGACCGCTACGTTCAGTCCGTAGCCGAGCACCGGTGCATCTGCAGGCTGTGACTCGGCATGGCGGGCGAAGATCTTGCGTGCGTCGTCCAGGTCCTTGGCATCACCCAGGAATACCCCGCGGGCGACCGACAGGCCGAATATCGGATGAATGTGCGCATCGACGAGGCCTGGGGTGATGGTTGCCGTCCCGTGGTCGATCACCTTGGTATCCGGTCCTGACCACTCCGTTGCCTCGGAGCGGGAGCCGAGGTGCGTCACTACTCCCGCGGTGATGCCCATGGCGGAGTACTGCTTTTCGCCGTCCAGGCTGTGAATGGTGTCCGCGAAGATCACGGTTTCGGGCGTCTGCATCAGCTCGACTCCTAAATGAATAGTGTTAATTATCGTTGAGTCTAACCACTGGGCCCTCTACTGTCCATGATTGGATAGGAAATAACCAAGGGAGTTAGTGCATGTCTTCTACGCCGCATCGTGTTGCCGGACGCCCGGCCAAGCCGATCCTCACTCAGCAACGCATCGTCGAGGCCGCCTTCGCGCTGCTCGATGAGGGTGGGGCCGAAGACTTCTCGATGGGTAAGCTCGCCCGTTCGCTGGGCGTGCGGACTCCGGCGCTTTATAACCACGTGGACAACCGGCAGCACCTGGTTAACCTCATGCGTCGCGACATGATTCGCTCCATTGACCAGAGCCTGATCGCCGAGCTCCCGTGGCCAGAAGCACTGTTCCATTTCGGCCAACTGTTCCGTGACGCCTTGCTGCGGGTTCCTGCGGCCGTCGAGCTGATCGTGGCCACGCCGATCACGGAAGAATCCGAATCTGGGCTCATCTATGAGGAGCTGGGCGGCATCCTTCGCCGGGCAGGGGTGGCTGTTCCCCGGATCCTCATGATCATGATTGCCTTTGAGTCCCTCGTGGTTGGCGCAGCCTTGGACATCGTGGCTCCCGGAGCCCATGTTGCCGTGGTGCCCGAGGGGGATTCGGGGGCCCGCCAGACCCGCCATGTGGAAGTCCTGGAGCTGGGGGAGAAATTTGCGCGGCAAGCGCGCTCGACAGTCAGCGAGCAATCGTTCGACTTCGGGCTGCGCGCCATCATCGCGGCCGTAGAGCGAGAAGTGGGACAGCGTGATCACGTAGGCATGTAACACCAATGTTGCGTGGAGATTAACAATATAAATTTTCTTTTGCGGCCGAACATTCGATGTCCATCGGCCGGTTCGAATATCAACAATCCCATGTTTCGCCTAGTGGGGTGCTCTTTTTCCTTGCAATTAAAGCCTTGCTCGCGATGCCGGGCGGGCTTTTCGGCGCCTTTGCGCTGGCGGTTGCGCCAGCCCACCCCTTGCGCCAAGTGACTCCAGTCACTACCTTTAGTGAACGTTCTTCATTTAAATCTGGCCCTTGGCTTCCAGCCCCTGCACCTCTGGCAGGTGGATTATGCCGGGTAGCGGACGGAAAGGTGCCCATCATGTCGAAATCTCCACTCAAGCCACCGGGTGGCGCAGTGCTTGCCACCGACCAGATGAACCGGGTCCTGGGCCTGCCCAATCTGGTGCTCTTCGGCATGGTCTACATGGTTCCGTTGACTATTTTCAGCACCTACGGCATCGTCACCGAGATTACCGGTGGGCGATTGCCGCTGGCGTACCTGATTACCATGGTGGCGATGATCTTCACCGCACGCTCCTATGGGCTGATGTCGCGGGCTTTCCCGGTGGGCGGGTCGGCATATGTGTACACGCAGCGATCCTTCGGCCCGAATATAGGGTTCATGGCCGGCTGGGCGCTGCTGCTGGACTACCTCTTCTTGCCGATGATCAATTACCTGCTGCTCGGGATCTACATGCATGAGTTCTTCCCGGCGATCCCACCATGGGCGTTCATGCTGGCTGGAATGGTCGTGGTGACGGTGCTGAACGTCGTTGGAATTGTCTCCGTGGCGCGGACGAACATCGTGATCATCGGCTTCCAGTTTCTCTTCATCATCCTGTTCGTCATTTTTTCGGTTGCCTACCTCAAGGAGCAGGTCTCCGTGGATCTCTGGGCACCGTTCCGGGGGAACGGAGAGCCCGGCGGCTTCGCGCCACTGGCTGCGGGAGCGGCGATCTTGTGCCTGTCGTTCCTCGGGTTCGACTCCATCACGACCTTCGCCGAAGAAGCACGCAACCCGAAACGGGACATGCCGCGGGCAATTCTGCTGACCACATTGATCTGCGGACTAATGTTCGTGGGCCTGGCTTACCTGTCTCACTTGGTATACCCCAGCCACGAATTCGCAAATGCTGACTCCGCATCGATCCAGGTGATTTTCGCGGCGGGCGGAGATTTCCTGGCCATCTTCTTCACGGCAGGATTCATCTGCGGCGCACTCGGATCCGCCCTGGTTTCGCAGGCATCGGTGGCGCGTATTCTCTACAGCATGGGCCGGGACGGAGTTCTGCCGCGCAAGGTGTTCGGCTATCTGCACCCGCGATTTAAGACACCGACCTACGTGATCCTGATCGTCTCGCTCATTTCGCTCACGTCCTTGTTCGCCAGCCTGGAAATGGTGTCGGCGATGATCAGCTTCGGCGCTTTGGTGGCATTCTCCGCAGTCAACCTTGCCGTGATCAAGTACTACTTCCTAGCCCACCGTCAGCGAGGTCTGGCGTCGACCGTGAACTACCTGTTGCTGCCGCTGGTCGGCCTATGCCTGACCATCTGGCTCTGGACCAGCCTGAGCCCGTTGTCGCTCCAGATCGGCCTGGCGTGGATTGTATTGGGTCTTGCCTACCTCGGCTACGTCACCGGCGGATTCAAGCGCAAGGCGCCAATGCTGGATCTATCCGAGTAGCGGGAGCGCATCGCCTGCCCGGGTAAGGCCAGACCGGGGATCCATGCAGCGCTATTGAGCAGGCACTTGGCAATCGCCGGTGCCCGCTCCGCGGTGTTGTCCAGGGGTTCTGAGCGAGCGAGCCTAGAGGTCGACGGCGTTGGCCAGCACCGGAAGCTTCCTGCGGGCTTCCTCGATCAGGCCCAGGTCCAAATCCACGATGAGCAACTCGGGCGCGGGTCCTGCCTGAGCGATGACGCGGCCCAGCGGGTCGACGGCCATCGAGTAGCCCACACCCAGCGGAGCGGCACCCTTCAGCGGCCGGCCGACGCTTTCGGGATCGGCCTGGTCCACGGCGATCACGAAGGTGGTGGTGTCCAGTGCGCGGGCCTGGGCCAGCGCCTTCCACTGCTCGGCCTTGCCCTCGCCGCCGCCCCAGGACGCGGTCACGATGTTGATCTGGGCGCCGGCGCGGGCATGGCGCACAAACAGCTGCGGGAAGCGCAGGTCATAGCAGATGGCCATGCCGATGGTGGCTCCATCCAGCTCGAACTGCACCGGGGTGTCGCCAGGGGTGACGGCCTCCGACTCCAGATAGCCGAAGGCGTCGTAGAGGTGGATCTTGTCGTAGTGCGTGTCCACGCCGCGGCCCACGACCAGCAGGGTGTTGCGCACCCGGCCGCCCTCGCCGGGGGTGAACATGCCCGCCGCGATGGCGATGCCCAGGTCGCGGGCCTGCTGGCGCAGCAGCCCGGCCCAGCGGGCGTTGACCGGCTCGGCGAACTTTTCCACGGGGTTGCCGAAGGCAACCTGCATGGCTTCGGGGAAGACGATCAGCGATGCGCCAGCCTCGGCGGCCTGCTTGGCATGGTCGCGGATGATCGCCAGATTGCGCTGGGGATCGCCGGTGCTCAATACCTGTGCCAGCGCGATCTTCATGATGTTCCCGTCCCTTCGCCGGCGGCGCGTGGAGTACGCCGCATCTACGTCGACTCTACGTAGGCGGGCCAAAAAATGGCAATGCGGCCGGTCGCATGCGTCTGATACGGCCTTATGATGAATGCACGCAGTTCAAACCCGTTGCAGGGAGGTGGTACCCGATGTCCGCACGATCGACCGTGGGCGCACCCCTGTCCCGTACGACGGCCCGGAACTCCTAGCCGGCCTGCGGGTGAGCCCGAGGAATTCTTCCGAAAGGCACCCGCCATGAACTCATCCTCCTATCCGACCTCCCGCGCCAGCACGGCGTATCCCTATCTTTCCGGCCTGCCCAAAACCACCGGCGCCCGAGCCCTGGTGCTGGGCGGCGGAGGAGCCACGGGGAACGCTTGGCTGATCGGCGTGCTCGCCGGGCTGGCCTCCGAAGGCCTGGACGTCAGCGCGCCGCAATTGACGGTGGGAACTTCCGCCGGCGCCACCGCGGCCGCCCAGCTTGTCGGCTCCACCCCGACCGAGCTCTACCAAGCGGTCATCGCCGCACCGGCGCCTCCGGCGGCTGCCCCTCGACCTGCAACCGCACCGGCTGCGGCCCGAGTTCCCGACCAGCTGTCCCGCATCAGGTCCATCAGCTCCGCTTCCTCCGGACCGGGGGACATGCACCGGAGGATGGTTGCCGCCGCGCTGGATCTGCCCGGTGCCTGGGACAGGGAGCTGAGCGCCCGGTGGAGATCCATCGTGCAATCACGCATGGCGCAGGCCGACTGGCCGCAGCGGCTGGTCTATCTCACCGCAGTGCAGGCGCAGGACGGCGAGTCGGTGGTCTTCGACAACTCCAGCGGGGTTCCGCTGGTCGATGCCGTGGCCGCCAGCTGTTCCAGCGGCCCGCCGTATTGGCTCGGGGAGCGCGCCTACATCGACGGCGGCTACCGCCGGAATGAAAACGCAGATCTGGCGCAGGGATACGACAAGGTGCTGGTGCTGTCTCCGCTGGGCGGTCGGAGCCTGCACCCGGAGAGCTGGGGCATGCAGCTGTCGGCGCAGGCGGACCAGCTTCGCGCGTCCGGAAGCAAGATCCAGATCATCGTGCCGGATGCCGCCGCCGAAGCCTACGTGGGCGTCAACGCCATGAACCAGTCCCTGCGCTCGACGGCCGCCCGCGAGGGATTCCGCCAAGGCCGGGAACAGGTCGGAGAGATCCGGGAGTTTTGGCGTTGATCCGTCGCGGTTTCCTGCTCCGTGCGGGCTGATTCTCCTCGCGGTCCCTGACGGCTGACCAGGTGTCCTTCCGGCACTCGCCATCCATCCGGATCGCGAGCGTCCGGGTTTCCGAGGCGTTGGATGGACGGGGTCATCTTGCGCGGCAAGTCGTCGATATACGAAGAGGATCAGCCGGAGGCTGCCTGCCATAGGTGCATGGAGGCATAGGAGCGCCAAGGGGACCAGCGCCGGGCGTACTCTTCGAGCAAACGGTGACTGGCGCTTTTCGAGGTCTGCGGCTCCAGAATGCCGAGCCGCACTGCTCCGGAGACCAATGCAACATCGCTGCGCATCCAAGCGTCGGGATCACCAAGCACGCGCATTGCGAGGTAGGCGGCGGTCCAAGGCCCGATTCCAGGTGTTCGGAGCAGGCTCTCCCGCAGCAGCTGGGGATTGCTCTCGAAGCCGACCTCCAGTTTACCGCTCTGAAGTGCAATGGCTGCACTTCGAAGCGTAGAGATCGAGCGGCGGGGGAGCTTCAGGACGCGATCGGGATCCAGCGGTAGATCTGCTCCGGGGTCGTGCACGGTTTCAATGATGTCCGCCGGAGCGGGAAAGATCCTGTCCAGACCGGTAAAGCTCGAAGTGTAGGCGGCTCCGGCCTGAGCTACGAGTCGGGAAAGATGGGTTCGAGCGGCCTTGACCGAAATCTGCTGGCCGATGATGGCCCGGATGACCAGCTCATGAGGGTCGACTGCGCCGGGCACCCGGATGCCCGGGGTTCGAAGGATACTCGCTTCCAGTGCCGGGTCTCTGGACAGGTTGAGATCGATGGCGCTTGAGTCGGCGTCCAGATTCAAGAAGCGCCGTATCCGGAAAATTGCGGCAGCTTGATCGCGCAAATTTTGGAGTTCAAGCTGAGCTTTCAGGACCCAGCTGGCGGATCCATAGTTACGAGCGATAAGCCTAATAGCCCCTGGCCCACTTGGGAACATGAGTGTTCGGGCATATATGAGCCTGTCTTTCTGCGAGAGATCTGTCGTCTCTACACCGGCAATCGCCCTTGCTTCCAGAAACGAGAAAATGCCTTGGGCGTCAAAGGGGTGCTGGATCGGCAAGTCGATGTTCAGAACTATGGGGGACTGTTTGCCGAAACATCGCGTCCCGAAAGGAGTCGGTGAACTTGGGTGCTTCTGGTTGCTTCCTGCACTCATGTTGTCGCCCCAATCATCCGACGAAGTTTCGAAGTCACCTTGAGTGTAACTAATTGATCGAAAGACTGATTCTGACGCGAAAGCGCCACTAGAAATTAGATGAAAATTCAGAATGAAGCATACTCGTCCGTTCTGAATTCAGCATACGCAAGAAGCTGCTCGCATTAGACGTGACCGAAATTCCGTCCATGGCACCTGCCGGTCTCGCGAACGACCTGAAATGAACAAATTTATTGATCGTAGAACGCCTCTTCTCGTGGAGCTCGTGGAAGTCTCATTCGCAGTGGAGATCCGCAAGCGGAAACTGAAACTGAACAAGTTTTTTGATCATTTTTCCGCAGACTATCGTTCGGCGCGACGGTACCCGAGCGCTCGCGATACTGCCGCCCGTGGAAGCTGTGGGTGACCCGGTGAGGTCTCATCTGAACAAATTTTTTGATCAATTTGCCGATCGGGTCTTGCCGGGCATCAAGAAAATGAATGCGGGGAGACTGCCAGGAACCATGAGAGGATGAACAAATTTTTTGTTCAACTTCGCATGGCGGCCTCAGTCCTATGGTTGCGGTGAAGGGTTGATATCGATCGAATCCAAGTTCGCGCGGTCACCCAGGGAAAGCGCGGTCATTAGAGCCTCGGCAATCTGTTCGGGGCGGACCCAGTTTTCCGCATCGTAGGTTTTCTCTTCCCAAGAGTGCAGCTGTTCCTGCATCGGCGTGGAAACGCGCCCCGGGTGGATGGAAGTGACCTTGATGCCGTTCGAAGCTTCTTCGATCCGGAGGGCGTCGGCGAATGCCTTCATGGCGAATTTGCTGGCGCTGTATGCGCCCGATCCCGCAATGGTGCGGTGCCCGAGACCTGAATTGATCATGAACACGTGGCCACGTGCCCGGCGCAAGGCAGGCAGCATGGCGCGGGTGAGCTCCACCGGAGCCAACACGTTGATCTGCATGCTCTGTGCCCAATCCTCCTGGCTCGTCTCCTCCACGGTGCCCATGCGGAGTATGCCGGCGCTGTGCACCAGAACATCGAGTGCGGGGATCTGCGCGGCAAGGTCGCCCATGCGGCCGGGGGACCCAAGGTCCGCGAGCAGCGGCGTGGCGGATCGAAAACCTTCTGCGGCGCGTTGCAGCGGCTCGAAGTTTCGCCCCACCAGAAATAGGTGATGGGTTGGCGCCAAGGCCTCGGCTATGGCGCGGCCAATGCCGCCGGTGGCTCCGGTAATCAGTGCGCTGGGTGTCATGTGGTCATCCTTGCTTGTCTGCTCGGTTCGAATCAGGGATCAGGGAACGAGCGCTACTGCGTGCTTTGCTCGGGAGCGGGGACTTCGGTGAGGTTGCCGCTGGTCTTGCGCGCTCCGTCCCATTGGGCCGCGGCGCCGGCGGTCACGACGATGACAACGCCGACAGCCTGGAAGACCGACGGGGCTTGGCCGAGGACCAGAAGTCCGATGAGCACGCCGAAGGCCGGTTCGACTGACAGTAGCGTGCCGAAGGCCGTGTGGTTCATGCGCTTGAGGGCCAGCATCTCCAGCCCGAATGCGATGACCGGGGTGATCAAGGCGATGCCGGCTGCCGCAGGCAGGACCCACCAAGCGAGGTTGCCGTTGATCACCTGGGGGAGCCCGACGGGCATGGTAGCCAGTGCGGCGATGGGGATGGTCAGCGACAGGCCGCTGATGCCGGCGAAACGGTCGCCGACACGCTGGGTGAGGACGTTGTACGAGGCCCAGCATGCGCCTGCTGCCAGCGCCAGCCCGACGCCGATGGGGTCGAAGGATCCGGACCAGGGTTCGGTCAGCAGGACGATGCCCGCCAAGGCCATCGCAGGCCAGATCAGCGCCCTGCGGTTGCCGCTCATGAGGCCGGCGACAATCAGTGGACCGAGGAACTCGATGGCTACCGCGGTGCCCAGTGGAATACGCTCCACGGCGCCCAGGAAGAACACTGTCATGAAGCCGGTGACCATGCCGAGGATAAGCAGCGAGGGGAGATCCCTGCGGCGGATGGACCGGAGCGCCGGACGGGAGATGATCCAGAGGAACACCACTCCGAAGCAGAGGCGCAGCCATGCGGTGCCCGCCGGGCCGACTTCGCGCAGCACTCCCACCGACAGGGCGTTGGCCAGCTGGATGGACAGCATGGCCGCGATGGCCATGGTCCATGGAGGAAGGCTGGTGCCGGTGAGGCGGGCCGTCATTGGGGTCTCCTTGGGTGGTTCTGGGCTGAAGCCGGGGTGTGGCTAGTCGGCTGGAGCATCGGATTCCAGCTGGCGGTGGGACGTTCCGACGCCCGGTTCGAAGACGGCCAGCGTGAAACGCAGCGGCGCATCTGAATTGTTCTCGTAGGAGTGGGGCTCATCGCCCGGGAAACACAGTGCGTCGGACTCGGACAGCGCGTAAATTTCTGCGCCGACCTGGACCGTGAGTTCGCCTTCCAGCACCTGGAGGAGTTCTTCGGTGCCCGCGACGTGCGCGTCGCTGCCGTGGCGTTCGCCCGGCTTGAGCGTCCAGTCCCACAGTTCGATGACATTGGGGGAGCGGGTGCCGCCCAGTAGCACGCCCCGGCCGCCGTGCTTCCCGCTCCATAGCTCGGCGCCTTCGCCCCGGCGGGTGATCTTGACGGCCTTGGCGGTCGGCGGTTCGACCAGCGCGGGGAGGCCGACTCCGAGGGCGTCGCTGAGCCGAAGCAGCGTGCCGATGCTGGGATTCACGGCTCCCTGCTCGACGTTGACCAGCATGCGTCGGCTGATCCCGGCATGCTCTGCCAGCTGATCCAAGGTCCATTGGAGGCCCAACCGCTCCTGCTTGACCCGCGCGCCGATGGAATGTGCAAGGATCTGGGTATTTTCGTCCACAAATGCATAATAGTGCACTAGTGGTGCACCGTTCTACACGCCTAGCGTGCTCGATCGCTGCGGACGTGCGGCATTTCCGTGCGTCTGCCAAAATTTACATAGCAAACCTATGTAAATAAATGTATAGTGGGACTATGCAATAACGCGTGGGACCGAGTGCTCCTGCGAGTTGCAGATCCCCGAACACCGTGAAGCTGCCAAGCGGATTGCAGCGATCGCGCGGCCGGATCGTCCCCCCGGGGCATCCGTTCGGCGTGGCCGCATCGCGGGAGGACAGGCGTTTGCCACGAGTATCTACGAAGAGCGCAGACTACGCACAAAACATCGCACCAGCAAGGAATGAGAACGATCGAATGACGCAAGCCGGAAACGTACAGACATCGCTGTTGAAACAGCCTGGCTCGGTCTGGGCCATCGCCTTTGCCTGCATGGTCTCCTTCATGGGCATTGGCCTGGTCGACCCCATCCTTCCGGCCATCAGCCGAGCGCTGGAGGCAAGCCAGTCCCAAACCATGCTGCTCTTCACCAGCTACCTGTTCATCACCGGCATTGCGATGTTCTTCACCAGCTGGGTTTCCGGGCATTTGGGTGTGAAGAAGACCCTGGTTATCGGCCTGGTCCTCATCGTCGCCTTCGCCGCGCTTGCCGGTGCCAGCTCCAACGTCAACGAGATCCTGGGCTTCCGCGCCGGCTGGGGATTGGGAAATGCCCTGTTCATCTCCACCGCCTTGGCGGCCATCGTGGGCGCCGCCAGCGGCGGAAGCCGGCAGGCCATCGTCCTCTATGAAGCCGCGCTAGGTGTCGGAATGGCAGTTGGGCCGCTGGTTGGCGGCGTCTTGGGCAATCTGTCGTGGCGCGGACCGTTCTTCGGCACCGCGGTGCTCATGGCCATTGCCCTGGTGGCGATCCTCGCCTTCCTGAAGCTCCCGGCCGGGGCGCCGGCGCCGGCCAAGATCTCCATCGCTGCCAGCTTCAAGGCGCTGCGCAACCCGGCCCTGCTGGCCCTGTCCGTCACGGCAGTGTTCTACAACTTCGGTTTCTTCATCCTGCTTGCCTACACTCCCTTCCCGCTGGAGGCCGCGGCGCATGCGGCGGGGCTGGACTTCGGCGCCACCGAACTCGGGCTTGTCTTTTTCGGCTGGGGATTGGCGCTGGCGATTACCTCGGTGCTGGTGGCGCCGCCTGCGACCCGCACGTTCGGGCTGCGTCCGGTGCTATTCACCATGCTGGGCCTGCTGGCCGTGCTGCTGGGTGCGATGGCGGTCTTCCACGAGCAACTGAAGGTCCTGATCATTCTGGTCGTCGTCGCCGGCCTGGTGCTTGGCGTCATGAACACCGCGCTGACCGAAGCGGTCATGGAAGCCACCGACTTGCCGCGCAATGTCGCCAGCAGCACCTATTCCGGCGTGCGCTTCCTGGGTGGTGCGGTGGCCCCTGCTGTCGCGGGTCCGCTGGCCGCCGCACTGGGCGCTGCCGCCCCGTACTGGCTGGGTGCCGGGGCGGTAGTGGTGTCGATCCTGGTGCTGGCTCTCGCGGGGCACAAGCTCAGCCACATCGGCGCTGCCCATGAGACGCCGCAGGAGATCGCCGAGGACGTGCTGCTCGGCGAAGCCTAGTGCGTTCTGCTGGCTGACTGTCATGGATTCACGGCGTATCGGAACACTGGCGTGGAGGCCGCACTCCGAGGACCTCGGTGGGCAGTCCACGCAGGGGCCGGCAGAAGCTGCAGACCTTTGTGCGATTCTGCCATCCCAGCACCCGGTGCCGTCGAGCACCTGAGCGCAGTTCCCACGTTGGGTGGGCGGCTCAGCTCCGGACTCGACGCGGGCCGCACCATGTAATGAGGGCCTGCCTACGTACTATCGCTTGCTACTTGGCCTCATCCAACGGGTGGGGAAGCTCTGAAACGGTGCCCGCCAACGGCTTCCCCTCGCGGAGCAGCGCGCGCTTGCGCAGGTGCCAGAAGACCGCCAGGATAATGAACCACACCGGGGCCGCCAATGTGGCCCAGCGGGTGCCGTCACTGTAGAGGAACGTGCAAATTAGGAATACAAAAAATACGAGAACAACCCAGGGCGCCAAGCGGGCGACGGGTACTCGGAACTTTGATTCCTGGTGGCGTTGCGGATGCTTCTTCAGAAAAACGATGTAGCTGACGACTATCGAACCCCAAGTGAACAAAACCATCGTGGCGCACATCGTCGAGACGAACCCGAAGGCCGTTGCCACGTCGTCTCCAGCGTAAAGCAGCGGGACTGCGGTGAACAGAAGCACCGCGGTAGCGAATACGGCCCGACGTGGAACGCCGCGTGAATCGGTGAACGCGATCTTGCGTGGAGCGTGGCCGTCTTTGGCCAAGCCGAACAGCATACGCGTTCCGGAGTAGACGCCGGAGTTCGCGCTGGATGCCGCGGAGCTGAGCACCACGAGGTTGATCACCAGCGCGGCCGGGACAAATCCGGCAAGCAGGAAAGTCTGCACGAATGGGCTCTTGCCCGCTTCCAGCGCTGTCCACGGCGAAATGCTCATGATCACGGAGAGCGAGAGGACGTAGAAGACAAGAATGCGGACCACGATCGAATTGATGGCCTTGGGCAGATTCTTCCGCGGGTTTTCAGCCTCAGCGGCGGCGGTGCCCACCAGTTCAACACCGATGAACGAGAATACGCCCATCTGGAAACCGAGCACGAAGCCGCTGATCCCCATGGGGAAGAAGCCCCCTTGGTCCCAGAGGTGGGTGATTGAAGCCTGGAATCCATCATGGGTGAACCCGGTGAAGATCAATACCGCGCCAACTGCAATCAAGGCCAGGATCGCGACGATCTTGATGATCGCAAACCAGAATTCCATTTCGCCAAACCAGCGGACGGGCTGCAGGTTCAACACCAGCAGGAAAAGGGTCGCGGCGAGGGCCGGTAGCCAAAGGGGCACTTCTTCCCAGAAAAACTGGGTGTAGGCAACGATGGCGGTAATGTCGGCGACGCAGGCAACCACCCACGAAAACCAGTAGTTCCATGACACGAAGAAGCCGGCCCAAGGCCCGAGGAAATCCTTGGCAATATCGCCAAAGGTTTTGTAGTGGAGATTGGACAACAGCAGCTCGCCGAGCATGCGCATGACCAGGAAAACGAAAAAGCCGATGATCGCGTAGACGAAGATGCTCGAAGGCCCGGACACCGATACGATCTGGCCTGAACCCATGAATAGGCCGGTGCCGATAGCACCGCCAATGGCGATCAGCTGAAGATGGCGGTTTTTCAGTCCGCGCCGCATTTCTTCCGATGCCTCGGGCACCGCAGAATGGTCCTGCTGCGGTGGTTTGGGTGATTCCGGGGCCACGGAGCTCTCCTTTGGTATACGGTGCTTTCCGTTTTCATGCACATCGAACAACCCTAGTCGTGATTTGGCGGGTGATTCGATCCAGGACGTCGGCACGGTGTGGTGAAAGGCGGACCGGACAAGCGGCCATGTGACTCGACTCATGCCGGACGCCGGTTTTTCCAGTGCGGTCGATCAGGAGCGCAGGCGGCCGGCCTCGGAAGCCAGGGAAGGCACCGATCTCGCGACAGGTGCAGGGATCACTGTTTCCCGAGCACCGGAAAGCCCTGCGAGACAGGGCTGCTGCAGATGGACACTCGCCCACACAAGCACGGCCTGCATTTTGATGAGGCAGGGTTTAGTCCTTGTCCGCAAAGCCGCCAGCAATGCTCCACGCCAGACCACCTTGGCAGAGCAGCGTCGTTGCGCTCGCCGGGGCGGAAAAATTGTACATCCCACGCGGCCAAGGCGGCCGGACCAAACACAGGTTTTCCACACCGGACGTGGAATATTTGCCGCCGAGCTTCGTATTCTTGAGCAACAGATACTTTTTAGACTCAGGAACGAAGCGTGGTCGCCGTGCAGGACAACCATCCCTACGCCCCGGGCAAACTGCGGGTGAAACGCATGCGCCCGAGGGATCCCTCGGAGATCTTCAGGTCTTCCAGTCCGCTGGAACTGTTCTTCGACCTGATTTTCGCGGTATCCGTCTCGCTGGCCTCCGCCCAGCTGGTGGCCGCCGAAACCCACGCCGATATCGCCGGCGGGCTGCGGGCCTACCTGATGGTATTTTTCGCGGTGTGGTGGGCCTGGATGAATTTCACCTGGTTCGCCAGCGCCTTCGACGCGGATGACTGGCTCTACCGGGTGCTGGCGCTAACCCAGATGGCTGGCGTGGTGATCCTGGCGGTGGGAACCACCCCGGCGATGGCCGACGGGAATTTCCACCTCATCATCGCCGGATACGTGGTGATGCGCCTGGCGCTGGTCGTGCAGTGGATCCGGGCCTCGCGCAGCCATGCCGGGCTGCGGAACACCGCCTTGCGCTACGCGGTGGGCATCGCAGTGGTGCAGGTGTTCTGGGTCTGCTATCCGCTGGCTCCCGCCGGATGGGCCGTACCGATGTTCCTCCTGTTGGTCGCCTTGGAGCTGCTGGTGCCGTTGATCGCCGAACGGAGCGGCCAGACGCCATGGCATCCGGAGCACATCGCCGACCGTTACGGATGCTTCACGCTGATCGTGCTGGGCGAATCGGTGCTGGCCTCCACCATCGCGGCGGCCAACGCCGTCGAGAACGCCAACCAGCTGCTCCAGTTTTCGCTGCTTGGCGTGGGCGGATTCATCCTGGCCGCCGGCCTGTGGTGGGTGTACTTCTCTTCGAACGCCAGTGCCTGGCTGCGCAGGCGCCGGGCGCCGATGATCTTCGGCTACGGCCACTATTTTGTCTTCGCCGCCGCCGGCGCGTTTTCCGCCGGAGTCAAGGTGCTGCTCGACCACGAGGCCGGCAGCTCGGGGCTGAGCTCCGCCGCGGCGGTGGCCACGCTGAGCATTCCGGTGTCGGTTTTCCTCCTGGGCGTCTGGGTGCTGATCCTGCGACTGTGCCTGCGCGGCGCGTACAAGTGGCTGTTCCCCGTGGGCGCGTTGCTGATCGGCTGCGCTCCGCTGCTGGCGCAGCTGACGCCCACCGCCGAATCCGACGTGCAGATTGCGGTGATCTCGGTGCTGGGCGCCGCGGCCGTCATGGTGCTGCTGGTGGTGCTGATCGAGGCCTCCGGGGTCCGCGAACAGGAGGAGCCCGGCACGGCCCCAGCGGCCGGGTAGCGCATCAAGAACGTCCTCCGCTTTCCGGGATGGCCGCGGCCGGGTTTATGCTGTGTGACTATGCAACCCTCCGAACCTTCCATCGGCGTCGACATTGGCGGAACCAAGATCCTGGCTGCACTGGTGGACGCCCACGGCGCCGTCACCAGGCAGATCCACCGCCCCACGCCCGCCCGTGACGTGGCCGCCACCGAGCGGGCCATCGTGGAGCTCGTCCGGGAGCTGGACCACGGCGGCCTGCACTGCCCCGTGGGCGTGGGCGCCGCCGGCTGGATGAACCGCGACTCAAGCCGGGTGCTGTTCAGCCCGCACCTGTCCTGGCGCGACGAGCCGGTGCGCGATCGGCTGGAAAGCCAGCTGGGCCGGCCGGTCACCCTGGTCAACGACGCGGACGCGGCGGGATGGGCCGAATACCGCTTCGGCGCCGCCCGCGGAGTCAACGACGTGGTCTGCCTGACCCTTGGCACCGGGATCGGCGGGTCGATTATCCTCGGTGGCGAAATGTACCGCGGGAACTCGGGCATCGCCGGCGAATTCGGCCATCAAGTGATCGTGCCCGGCGGGCACCGCTGCGCCTGCGGTAACCGCGGCTGCTGGGAGCAATACGCCTCCGGCAATGCGTTGGGCCGCGACGGCGCGGAGCTGGTGCGTTCCAAGTCGCCCATCGCCCACAACTTGCGCGAGGCCTGCAACGACGACCCTGCAGCGGTGACCGGCGCGCTGGTCACCGAGCTGGCAGCAGCCGGGGACTCGGCCTGCCGCGACCTGATCGAGGAGATGGGCCAGTGGCTGGGCCTGGGCATCTCGAATCTGGTCTCAGTGCTGGATCCGGGCATGGTGGTCATCGGCGGCGGTTTGGGCTCCGCGCAGACCGAGCTGCTGGCCGTCGCCGAAGCGCACTACCGGCGCACGCTGTCCGGGCGCGGATACCGCCCCTTCGCGCAGGTCTGCCGCGCACAACTGGGGCCTTCGGCGGGACTTATCGGGGCTGCGGACCTGGCTCGGGTTGCTGCTTCAGCGGCATGAAAACGTGCCGAGACTCCGTAGCGAACTGGAACATGGGTCTCGGCGCGCGGCTTGTGCGGTTGTCAGCGACTTGTTGGCAACGGGGTTTCGCGGCGCTTGCTGGAATCTCAGGCGTTGATGGCGCAGCGCTGCAGCACGGGGAGGACGACGTGGTCGATGAGCGAGGTGATGTAGGCGCGGTCCACCGGCAGCCGTTCGACCGCCAAACGGTGGAAGACCAGTCCCGGGATGATGCCGCGGGTTCTCTCCACGGCGGCCGTCGTGGCCAGCTCGCCGCGGGCCGCCGCCTGGTCGAGGACCTGCTTCACCAATTCGGCCCGCGGTCCGGCGAGCTTGGAGATGTAGAGCTCGTGCAGCGTATCGTCCTGCGGCAGCGCCGCGAGCAGGTTCACGAAGATCGCATCGCGCTGTGGGTCTTCGGCGAACCATACGTCGGCCAGCGCAATCAGGTCGGCGCGCAGGCTCCCGGTGTCCGGTGCCTTTGCGGACCACTCAAGGGTGCTGATGGCCTCGGCCAGCAGCTGCGTGCGGGATGACCAGCGGCGGTAAATCGTGGCTTTGGACGCCCCGACGCGGGTTGCCACTGCGTCCATGGTGAATGCCGCGAATCCGCATTCGGCCAGCAGCTGCTGCGCTGCGCCCAGGATCTGCTCGTTTTTCCCCGCCTGCCGGGGGCGGCCGCGCTTGGCGGGGGCCGGTGCGCCAGTGCTGGATTCTTGGTCGTCGCTCACCCGCATCAGTCTATCCAGAGTCAGTGCGCCGTGGTTCAAGCCAGCTGCCGCGGGTCGAGCTCCACCCGGCGCAGCAGCTGCGCGTTCAGCGCGACGACGATGGTCGACAGCGACATCAGCACCGCGCCGACCGCCGGGGAGAGCACGAAGCCGACCGGCGCCAGCACGCCCGCGGCCAGCGGCACGGAGAGCACGTTGTAGCCGGTGGCCCAAGCCAGGTTCTGCAGCATCTTGCGGTAGCTGGCGCGGGACAGGTCGATCATGGAGAGCACCGCACGCGGATCGCTGCCCGCCAGCACCACGCCGGCAGATTCCATGGCCACGTCGGTGCCGGCGCCGACGGCGATGCCGACCTCCGCTCTAGCCAGCGCCGGGGCGTCGTTGACGCCGTCGCCCACCATGGCCACCTTGTGCCCGCGCTCCTGCAGGGCGCGGACCTTGGAGTCCTTGTCCTGCGGCAGCACGTCGGCGAAGACCTCGTCGATGCCCAGGTCCGCGGCGACTGCCTCGGCCACCTGGTGGGCATCGCCGGTAATCATCGCCACCTTCACGCCGCGGGCGTGCAGTTCCCGGATAGCGGCCCGGGATTCGGGGCGCACCTGGTCCTCCAGCGCCAGCGCACCGATGATTTCCCCGTCGCGCAGCACGTGCAGGATGCCCGCTCCGCGCTGCATGAACTGCCCGGTCTGCCCGGCCAGCTCGGCCGGAGGCTGCAGCTGTTTCTCGTGCAGCAGGTTCGGGCCGCCCACCTCGATCAGCGAGCCGTCGACCTCGGCGCGCACGCCGCGGCCCGTGGCCGAGCTGAAATCGCGTCCGGCCAGGCCCAAGGACTTCGCCTCGGGATCCTCGTTCGCTGCGCGGACGATGGCGCGGGCCACTGGGTGCTCGCTGTCGGATTCAGCTGCTGCGGCCAGCGCCAGCAGCCGGGTGCGGGGCATGCCCGCGACGGCCGCGATGCCGGTCACCGCGTGGGCGCCCTCGGTGAGGGTGCCGGTCTTGTCGAATAGCACCACGTCGACGGTGCGCATGCGTTCAAGCGCCATGCGGTTCTTGATCAGCACGCCGGCCCGGGCCGCGCGCTCGGTGGAAATCGCGATGACCAGCGGAATGGCAAGGCCCAGGGCGTGCGGGCAGGCGATGACCAGGACGGTGACCGTGCGGATGACGGCATCATCCGGGGCGCCGAGCAGCATCCAGGTGATGAAGGTGATCACGCCCGCGCCCAGCGCGAACCAGAACAGCCAGGCGGCGGCACGGTCGGCCAGCGCCTGCGCCTTGGAGGAGGAGGACTGCGCCTCGGAGACCAGCCGCTGGATTCCGGCCAGCGCGGTTTCCTCGCCCACCGCCTCGACCCGGATGCGCACCGCGTTGTCGGTAGCCACGGTGCCGGCCACGACCTTGTCCCCGGCCGAACGCGCGGCGGTCTTGGATTCGCCGGTGATCATCGATTCATCGAATTCGGCGCCACCCTGCTCGATGGTGCCGTCGGCCGGAACGCGGGCGCCGGAGCGGACCAGCACCAGGTCGCCGGCGGCCAGCTCGCCCAGCGAGACGGTTTCCGTGCCGGACTCGGTGACGCGTTCGGCCTCGTCGGGCAGCAGCGCTGCCAGCGCATCCAGCGCCCCGGAGGCCTGGCCGAGCGCCCGCATTTCCATCCAGTGGCCCAGCAGCATGATGACCACCAGCAGCGCCAGCTCCCACCAGAAGTCCAGCATGAACCCGCCGATGCCCAGGCTGGTCACCCAGGAGGCCGCAAACGCCACGGTGATGGCCATGGAAATCAGCAGCATCATGCCTGGCCGGCGCGAGGAGATCTCGGAAACGCCGCCGGCCAAGAACGGCCAGCCGCCGTAGAAGTAGATGACGGTGCCGAGGACCGGTGGAATCCAGGCGGCGCCCGGGACTTCAGGCAGGTGGTAGCCGAGCATGTGCGAAACCATGGGGCTGAAGAACACCACGGGCAGCGCGAGGACCAGGCTCAGCCAGAACTTGTTCCGGAAGGCGGCGGCATGACCGCCGTGCCCGCCGTGTCCCGCGTGGCCGGAATGCGCGGAGTGATCTTCGTGCATCTGATGGCCTTGGTGCTCCCCGTGGCCTGCGGGTGTTCCGTGCCCATGGGATGCGCCGTGCTTCCGGGGCGCTGGATGCTCATGTCCGGGGTGCTGGTCGTGCTCCACGGGATGCCCTGAATGCCGTTGGGTACTCATGATGTCCTCCCTTGCTTGTAATTTCGGATGGGTCGGCAAATTCCGAGAGGTGCTCGGATCCGCCGTTCAGCATCGAGAATATACCCCCCGGGGGTATAAGTCTAGGGTGTATGCCGATCTTTCCGGAGAGGTCAAGATTCGAGATCGGCAATCCGGGCGGCGTAGGGGAGGCTGCGGCGCGCGGGGGACTGCAGTCCAGGGTGCTGCTCCGGGGGTGCTGGCAATTGGCCTCGCCATGCGGCGGAATCCAGCAGGTCGGACGGATTGCCTTCGAGGTACCATGCTGCGCGGCGGAGGCTCCGGGCTTGCGGGACGTCCGGAAACTCGGCCGGTAACGGTTCTGGAGGCGAGGGCCGCCGCCTAAGCTGACCCTAGCTGGAATCAGCTGCCTGCCAGCTGGCACCATGGGCAGGTAGGTTGCAGCATTCGCCCGAGTAGGAACGCGAGAAGACACAATGAGCATGGAAAATGCCGCCTGGCATTCCCTCTGGAAGCTGTCGGGGGACAAAGGCAAGGCCTACGCGCCGACAACACCCAAACGCGTTCTGCAATTCGCCGCAGGCTACAAGACCCGGCTGCTCATCTTCGTGCTCTTCTCCATCTGCTCGGCGGTGCTTGCCGTCATCACCCCGGTGCTCGCCGGCCGGATCGTGGATGAAATCGTCGCCCGCAGCGGCATCCGGATCATCGTCAACCTGGCGCTGGTCATCGCGCTGGTGGCGGTGCTGGACGCGATCGTTTCCGTCGTGGTCCGCTGGTTCTCCTCCAAGCTCGGCGAGGGAATCATCTACGACCTGCGCACCGCGGTGTTCGACCACGTGCAGAAGATGCCGGTGGCATTCTTCGCCAGAACCCGCACCGGGGCGCTGGTCAGCCGCCTGAACAACGACGTCATCGGCGCGCAGGCGGCCTTCGCCGGGACCCTGTCCGGGCTGGTGTCCAACACCGTGGCCCTGATCCTCACCGCGGCGGTCATGTTCACGACTTCCTGGCAGGTCACCGCCATTGCGCTCGTGCTGCTTCCGGTCTTCCTGCTGCCGGCGCGGCACTTCGGCAAGTCGGTGGCGCTGCTGCGCAAGGAATCCGCGGATCTGAACGCCTCAATGGGGACGCAGATGACCGAGCGCTTCTCGGCGCCCGGAGCGACGCTGATCAAGCTCTTCGGCCGGCCCAAGGACGAATCCCACCAGTTCGCGCTCCGCGCGGGCCGCGTGCGGGACATCGGCATCAAGGTCACCATGCGCCAGTACTACTTCGTCGCGACCCTGACCCTGGTCGCAGCACTGGCGCTGGCCTTGGTATATGGCCTTGGAGGCATGTATGCGGTGCGTGGCGACCTGGCCGCTGGCGACGTGGTGGTCCTGGGTATGCTGCTGACCCGGTTGTATGCTCCGCTGACCGCGCTGGCCAATGCCCGCGTGGAAATCACCAGTGCGCTGGTCAGCTTCGACCGCGTGTTCGAGGTGCTGGACCTCCAGCCGCTGATCACCGATGCGCCCGACGCCCGCCGCCTGGACCCCGGGCCGGTGCCCGTGAAGTTCTCCCACGTGAACTTCTCCTACCCGAGCGCTGACAAGGTCTCGCTCGCGTCCCTGGAAGAGGTCGCGGTGCTGGATACCCGCGGCGGGCAGGAAGTCCTGCATGACATCGATTTCGAGGTGAAGGCAGGGCAGACCGTCGCCCTGGTCGGCTCCTCGGGTGCCGGAAAGTCGACCATCGCCTCGCTGCTGGCCCGGCTCTACGACGTGGATTCCGGAGCCGTCGAGCTGGCGGGAACCGATATCCGCGAGCTGAAGCTCGACTCGCTGCGCGAAACCGTCTCCATGGTCACCCAAGACGGGCACTTGTTCCACGAGTCGATCCGCTCCAACCTGCTGCTCGCCCGACCCGGGGCCGACGATACGCAGATCTGGGAAGCGCTTGAACGCGCGCGGCTGAAGCCGGTCATCGCCGCCCTGCCCGACGGGCTGGACACCGTGGTGGGCGAGCGCGGCTACCGGCTGTCCGGCGGCGAACGCCAGCGCATGACCATCGCCCGGCTGCTGCTTGCCGCCCCGCAGGTCGTGATCCTGGACGAGGCCACCGCCGCGCTGGACTCCGCCAACGAGGCAGCAGTCCAGGCGGCCCTGACCGAGGCGCTGGAGAACCGCACCGCGCTGATCATCGCGCACCGGCTGTCGACCATCCGCTCTGCGGACCAGATCCTGGTGGTCGAGGGCGGGCGCATCATCGAGCGCGGAACGCACAGCGAGCTGCTGGGCCTGGGCGGGAAGTACACCGAACTCTACGAGACGCAGTTCGCCCAGTAGCCGCAGGCACCGTGGTGGACCGGTGCACGGTTCCTCCTAGACACAGACGGCCGCGCCAGGCTGGGGCGGCGGCAGTGGGCGGATCCGAAGGATCCGGTGTTCACTGCTGCCTGTCCAGCCGGCGCGGCCGCGGTCTCGGAAGGTAACGAAGGCTAGGCGCTGCGGACCAGTTCGCGGGCCTTCTGCGCTGCATGGGTGGCGATGATGGTGCCGAAGACCAGCCCCTGCCCAATCGTGGCGCCGGCACCCGGGTACACGTTGCCGAAGATGTTCGCGGCGGTATTGCCCTGGGCGTAGAGCCCCTCGATGACGTCGCCGGAATTGTCCAGCACGCGGCCTTGGGCGTCGGTCATTACGCCGCCGCAGGTGCCCAGGTCCGATAGCACGATCTTCACCGCGTAGTAGGTCTTGCCGTCCAGCGCGCGCAGGTTCGGGTTCGGATTCTGGGTCGGGTCGCCGTAGTAGCGGTCGTAGGCCGACTCGCCGCGGCCGAACTGGTCGTCGATGCCGGTTCCGGCGCCCTCGTTGAATGCCGACAGGGTCTGTTCCAGCGCCTGCGCGGGAACCTCGATCTTGTTCGCGAGCTTGCTGATCGAGGACGACTTGTGGGCGATGCCCGCCTTGTACCAGGACTCGGGCAGGGCCATGCGCGGGTAGCACTGCCCGGCGAAGATGTAGCTGTCGCGGTAGGTCTGGTCGAAGATGAGCCACATCTCGCCCACCGGATCGCCGTCCGCCTCGCGGCGCAGGATCTCCTGGCCGAAGCTCATGTAGTCGGTGGACTCGTTGATGAAGCGGCGTCCCGACCGGTCCACCATGAACGATCCGGGCAGCGAACGCTCGGCCAGCAGGATCTTGGCTGAGCCGCCGGGCTTGAGCGGCGACACGGCCGGGAACCACCAGGACTGCTGCATGCTTGCCAGCTGGGCGTTGTGCTTCTGCGCCAATTCGATGGCATCGCCGTGGTTGCCCTTGGCGCCCAGGCTCAGGTCCTCGACCAGCGAGGGGCTCTGGTGCTCCTGGCGCATCTTCATGTTGTGGTCGTAGCCGCCGGCGGCCAGCACCACGCCGTACTTGGTGCGCACGCTCACGCGTTCGCCGGACTGTTCCAGGACCGCCGCGGTGACAACGCCATCGGTGAATTCAAGGTCGACCAGCTTCGCTTCGGTCCAGACGGGAATGCCGGCATCAAGGGCCCCGGCATACATGCCGCCGGCGATGGCCTGGCCTCCGGCGCTGTAGTTGCGGCCGAGAAGCAGTCCGCCGGCGCCCTGGATCAGGCGCTTCGCGATCAGCGGGAATGCCTTGTGCGGCGCCTTGGCAATGAGGTTCATCCACTTGTAGTCGGCGCCGGTCACCGGCATTGGCATGGGCGCTGCCATGGTGGCCGGCTGGAAGCGGCCGAGCTGGTCGCCGAGCTTGTTCAGGTCGAAGGGGCGCGATTCGACCGAGCGTCCGGCGGCGCTGCCGCCCGGCTTTTCGGGGTGGTAGTCGGAGTATCCCTTGGACCAGAAGAAGTTCAGCTGGGTCATGCGTTCGAGCATCTTGACGGTTTCGTCGCCGTATTCCAGGAAGGCCTTCCAGCGCTCCGCCGGGCCCGAGCCGTCCACGACGGATTCGATGTACTTCTCGCCGCGGTCCAGGGAATCGACGGCGCCGTCGCGCTTGAGCACCGTGTTGGCGGGAATCCAGAAGGCGCCGCCCGAGCGGGCGGTGGAGCCGCCCACGTACTTGGTTTTCTCGGCCACGGCAACGTTGAGGCCGAGCTCCTTGGCGGCCAGCGCAGTGGCCAGCCCGGTGCCGGAACCGATGACCAGCAGGTCGACTTCGAGCTGATCGATTTTGACGGGTGCAAGAACGGTTTTCGATGCCATGAAGCGGTCTCCTATGAACGACGCCGGGAAGTGGGTCCTGAGTTAGATCATGCTAGCCAAGCCGCAGCCCTGTCCGTCGCGCAGTCCCGATAACAGGGATCTGCAGCCTGATGGCCGGGGAACTGTCCTATAGGGGTGCGGCGGCGCTTCCCCGGCGGGGACCTGGCTTGTTGGCCGGGGACTGGTTAACGTGCGGTAGCGCGAAGATCACGATTCCCGGCCAGGGGTTGTAAACATCGATAGATTAATGAACCATGGGCGGAACGGACCTAATCCGATATTTATGGAGGTAATCCATCCATGCCACCATCGACTCGAACAATCCGTCCTCCGACCGTTATCGCAGGAATATGCGGACTTGGACTCGTCCTGGCCTCCTGCTCCAGCGGAGTAAGTGGCGTGGAGCAGTCTGCGGAAGCCTCGAATCCTCCGCGCGTTTCTTCCAGCGCTTCGGGCACCTCGACGACGGAGGATGCCAGCCAGCCGGCGGCGGAACGGCGGCGCCAGATCGAGGGTCTGAGCTGGGCGGATGGCACGACGGTTGAGGCTTCAGTTGTTTCAGTGGGGGACGCGGTGAAGCCGCCCGGCGACGCCATCTCCGATCGCGCAGCGCACGATCTTCCCGAGGGGGAGCAACTGCTGGGCGTCTTGAGTGATGCCCGACCCGTCGTACTGAGCAAGGGCCTGCCGTACACCGTCGACGAAACAGGGAAGTACTCGCTGTACTGGGCCGATTCCAAGCGGGACGCCGCCACTGACGACACCTCCTGGTCCATCCAAGGCGATACCGTGGTGGCTACGGTCCGCGGAGTCGACGGCGGAAGCGCAACCACCCTGATGGCCTACGACGACAAGGACGGGATCCAGGAGATCAAGGACTTCCAGAAGGCCAGCGACTCGAACAGCGAGTCCCTCGTTCTGGACGGCGGCAAGGTGTACTGGAGCGAAGCGGACGCGAAGAGCCGCCGGGTGGTATCGATCCCGTTGGCCGGCGGAAGCAAAAAAGTGGAAGCAGAGAACGCGGGGGCCGTCTACCGCACCGACCGGGGTGTCGCCGTGCTCACGCAGGAAGATCCTCAATCCGAGGACACAATGAACCAGATCGGCGGCGTGCAGCTGCTCGACGGCACTGAATTGCTCCACGCCACGGAAGAGTTCGAACTGGGTGGATTCAGCGGCGATCCGTATAGCCCGAGGCCGATCATGAATGGCGGTTCCACCCTGAGCTTCAACCTTGACAGGGGCGAGAACAGCTTCAACGTGGCCGTGCTGAATTTCGAGACCAAGCAGGCTTGGCTCATCGAGATACCGGATGGCCGGATCCCCTTCGGGCAGTCAACCTCGGGATCCTACTCCTTCATTGCCTGGTCTGCGGAGCAGATGGAGGAACTGGGGTCTCTTGGCAACGAAGCGGTAGCTCTCGATGCGTCGACGGGCGAGCTGTTCGCCTTCAGCCCGGAAAACAACTTCGAGAATATTTTCGGCAACGACAAGGCCTTGGCGTGGAGCACCAAGACCAGCTCGGGCTCAGTGAGCTTTGCCAGCGAGATCCTCGAATAGCGCGCATCAAGCTCCACGCCTATTAACAAGAAACTGCCCGGGCGCCGCATGATGACATGCCGGCGGCCCGGGGCAGCAGGGCTTGAATGGCTAGTCGGCGGCGGCCACCAGTTGGCGGCCGAGCTCGCGCGCGGCTTCCTGCAGTTCCGGGACCGCATGCTGCATGAATGCCTCGTCGACGCGGGTGACGGGGCCGGAGACCGAGATGGCCATCGGAGTTGGCGCTCCGGGCACCGGAACGGCGATGCAACGCACGCCCAGCTCCTGCTCTTCCTCGTCGATGGCGTAGCCGCGCTCGCGGGTAGCCTCCACATCGGTGAACAGCTTGCCCAGGGTCGTGATGGTGTTGGCGGTCTTCGGCGGCATGCCGGCCTGGGCCACGAGGCGCTGGACGCGCTCGTCGTCCAGCACCGAGAGCACCGCCTTGCCGACGCCGGAGTTATGCAGCATGGCGCGGCGCCCCACCTCGGTGATCATGCGCATGGAGTGCGGGGATTGCACCTGGGCGATATAGGTGACCATGTCGCCGTCCAGCACGGCGATATTCGCTGATTCGCCCAGCTTGGAGACCAATTCCTTGAGCACTGGCGAGGCCAGGGCGCCCAGCTGGCGATTGGCGACCTCGCCCAAGCGGATCAGGCGCGGACCCAGCGAGTAGCGGCGGTTGGGCAGCTGGCGCACGTAGCCCACGCCCACGAGCGTGCGCAGCAAGCGGTGGATGGTCGGCAGCGGCAGCGGGGTGTCGGCGGCCAATTCGCTCAGCGCGGCTTCGCCGCCGGCTCGGGCGATGACTTCGAGCAATTCAAAGGCGCGCTCGACGGACTGGACGCCGCCGGTGGTCGACTTGCTGGTTGTCTGCGTCATATACGACTCCTCGGTGCCTCTGAATCGTGGAAGTTGTCGGCACTTAACTTCTGCGATGCGAAATCTTTTCTCTAAGAATAGCCCCATGACGAGCAAGGATTCCATGATGCGAGAAATATTAGTGAGAAAAGTTGTGTCATACTGCACAAAATGGCCTTGCGTTTTCATTTTGAGGATATTAGTATCCACTATACGGAAACTTTTACAGGAGGACCTCATGGCAGCACCTAGCCCGGGATATTCATTGACGCTTCGCGTAGAGACCCCAGCGTCGATTACCGCGACCAGCGAACTGGCTGCAGCGGTTGGCTCGGCTGGTGCCCACATCACCGCCCTCGACGTGACCGAATCGCACCACACCCACATGGTGGTCGACGTTTCGTGCAACACCATGGATGTCGCCCACGGCGAGAAGGTCCGCGACGCGCTCAACGGGCTGGACGGCGTCAACGTCCGCAACGTCTCGGACCGCACCTTCCTGATGCACCTTGGCGGCAAGCTCGAAGTCGTCCCGAAGGTCGCCCTGCGCAACCGCGACGACCTCTCCCGCGCCTACACCCCGGGTGTGGCCCGCGTCTGCATGGCCATCGCGGAGAACCCCGCCGATGCCCGCAACCTGACGGTCAAGCGCAACACCATCGCCGTGGTCACCGACGGCTCCGCCGTGCTGGGACTGGGCAACATCGGCCCGGCGGCGGCCCTTCCGGTCATGGAAGGCAAGGCCGCGTTGTTCAAGCAGTTCGCCGACGTCGACGCCTGGCCGGTCTGCCTGGACACCCAGGACACCGACGAAATCGTCAAGATCGTCAAGGCGCTGGCCCCGGTCTACGGCGGCGTGAACCTTGAAGACATCGCCGCCCCGCGCTGCTTCGAGATCGAAGCCCGGCTGCGCGAGGAACTGGACATCCCGGTCTTCCACGACGACCAGCACGGCACCGCCATCGTCACCCTGGCCGCCCTGGCCAACGCGCTGAAGGTCGTCGAGAAGAAGATCGAGGACGTGCGCATCGTGGTCTCCGGCGTGGGCGCCGCAGGCAACGCCATCATCCAGCTGCTGGCGGCCCGCGGAGCGAAGAACATCATCGCCTGCGGCCGCAACGGCGCGATCACCCGCGACGAGCAGTACTCCGACGAGCACCGCGTGTGGCTGGCGCAGAACACCAACCCCGAGAATTTCTCCGGATCGCTGAAGGAAGCCGTGGTCAACGCCGACGTCTTCATCGGCGTCTCCGCCCCGAATGTCCTGGACGAAGCCGACATCGCCGCAATGAACGAGCGAGCGATCGTCTTCGCCATGGCCAACCCGGATCCAGAGGTGGATCCGGAGGTTGCAGGTCGTCACGCGGCGGTGGTCGCCACCGGACGCAGTGACTTCCCGAACCAGATCAACAACGTCCTGGCCTTCCCGGGCTTCTTCCGCGGCCTGCTGGATGCCGGCGTCGCAGACATCACCGATGAGATGCTGCTGGCCGCCGCAGACGCGATTTCCGCCCGGGTAACCGACGATGAGCTGAACCCCGGCTTCATCATCCCTTCGGTGTTCGACCCGCAGGTCGCCACCGACGTGGCCGTCGCGGTGGAACTCGCCGCGGCAAAGGACTAACCACAACCCGGGGCTAGTCACCCCTGGCCCTTTCGGGCCGCATCACTGGAACAGAGCACAGAGGTTAAGGAGCAACCCACATGAGCATTTCACTATCCCGCATTCCGGAGTTCGACGGCGCGGCAGACATCCTCTCGGATGACGCGCTGGCATTCATCGAGAAGCTGCACCAGAAGTTCGCCGGAACCCGCAACGAGCTGCTGGCCGCCCGCGACGTGCGCCGCAAGCAGTTCTCCGATGCCAAGGCCATCGACTTCGACCCGGCCACCGAAGAGGTCCGCAACGGCGACTGGAAGGTCGCCGAGGCGCCTGTAGCGCTGCAGGACCGCCGCGTGGAGATCACCGGCCCGGCCACCCCCGCCAAGATGGCAATCAACGCACTGAACTCCGGCGCCAAGGTGTGGCTGGCGGACCTCGAGGACGCCTCCACCCCGAGCTGGAACAACGTTATCGACGCGGTGAAGAACCTGTCGGACGCCGCCCGCGGCAAGCTGGCCTTCACCGATGAGAAGACCGGAAAGTCCTACGCACTGCGCACCGATGCGCCGCTGGCCACCGTGGTGGTCCGCCCGCGCGGCTGGCACCTGCCGGAGAACAACGTGCTGATCGATGGCAAGCCGGGCGTCGGCGCGCTGGTCGACTTCGGCCTGCACTTCTTCCACAACGCGAAGGTGCTCGCCGAATCCGGCCAGGGACCGTTCTACTACCTGCCGAAGATGGAGCACTACCTGGAGGTGCGCCTGTGGAACGAGGTCTTCACCTTCGCGCAGGCCGAACTGGGCATCGAGTACGGCACGGTGCGCGCCACCATGCTCATCGAGACCATCCCTGCCGCCTTCCAGATGGACGAGTTCCTCTACGAGCTGCGCGACCACGTTTCGGGCCTGAACGCCGGGCGCTGGGACTACCTGTTCTCCATCATCAAGACCTTCCGCGAAGCCGGCGACGCGTTCATCATGCCCGACCGCGCGGATGTCTCGATGACCGCGCCGATGATGCGCGCCTACACCGAACTGCTGGTCAAGACCTGCCACAAGCGCGGCGCCTTCGCCATGGGCGGCATGGCGGCCTTCATCCCGAACCGCCGCGAACCTGAAGTCACCGCCGCGGCCTTCGAGAAGGTGCGCGCGGACAAGACCCGCGAAGCGAACGACGGCTTCGACGGCTCCTGGGTTGCCCACCCGGACCTGGTCGGCACCTGCATGGAGGTCTTCGACTCCGTGCTGGGGAGCAAGCCGAACCAGCTGGACAAGCAGCGTCCGGAGGTCGAGGTCACCGCGGAGCAGCTGCTGGACATCGCCAGCGCCCCGGGCTCGGTCACCGAGGCCGGCGTGCGCCTGAACCTCTACGTGGCAGTGGCCTACACCGCCGTGTGGCTCTCGGGCAACGGCGCCGTGGCAATCCACAACCTGATGGAGGACGCCGCCACCGCGGAAATCTCCCGCTCGCAGATCTGGCAGCAGATCCGCAACAAGGTCGTGGCCGCCGACACCGGCAACACCATCACCGCCGAACTGGTGGCAAGCATCCTGGACGAAGAGGTAGAGAAGCTGCGCGGGGAGGTCAACGACGCCGAGCGCTTCGCGAAGTACTACGAGCCGGCCGCCACGCTGATCGGCACCCTGGTCTCCGGACGCGACGAGGACTTCGCAGACTTCCTCACCACCGGCGCCTACGAACTACTGGAAAAGGAATACGTGACCAAGCCATGAGCAACGTCTTCGATGAGTCAACGCTCGCCGCGGTAGAAGCCAAGCTGGCCGCTACCGACCAGCTGCTGGAATCCGCCTACCCGGGGGATACCGGCGTCCGCCAGCCCGTGCACACCGTGTACGTGCCGGGGGACAAGTTCACCATCGGCCTGCCGGAGGCCTGGGGCTCCAACGCCCTGGCCGCCGCCGGCAACGCCGCGGGGCTGGCCAAGCTGGCAGCCAAGCTGAACCTGGCCGAACCGGAGCGCCTGGGCGAGCTGGTGGCCGCGAAGCTGGCGAGCGAACCCATCGAAGATTTGCGTCTGGACTTTGAAGACGGCTACGGCAATCGGCCGGATGCCGAGGAGGATGCAGCGGCCCTGGCCGCCGCCGACTCGGTATCCGCCGCCGTAGCCGCCGGCAAGGCCCCGGCTTATATCGGAATCCGCTTCAAGTGCTTCGAGGCCCCCACCCGGGCCCGCGGCATCCGCACCCTGGACCTGTTTATCTCGCGGCTTCTCGCCAACGGCCCCCTTCCCGAGGGGCTGCGCCTGACGCTGCCCAAGGTCACCACCGTGGACCAGGTCGAAGCCATGGTCTTCCTGGCCGAAAAGCTGGAGGAAGCGCACGGCCTGGAGAACGGGCGCATCCGCTTCGAGGTGCAGGTCGAGACCCCGCAGGTGATCATCGCCGCGGACGGCAGCCACCCGGTCGCCGCCCTGATCCACGCCGGCCAGGGACGGGTCTCCTCTCTGCACTACGGCACCTATGACTACTCGGCCTCGCTGGGGGTGGCCGCCGGCTACCAGTCCATGGAGCATCCGGTGGCCGACTTCGCCAAGGACGTCATGCAGGTCGCCGTGGCCGGCACCGGCGTGGAATTGTCCGACGGCTCCACCAACATCATCCCGGCCGGCGACCCGGAGAACGTCGCCGCCGCCTGGGCGCTGCACGCCCGCCTGGTCACCCGCCACCTCACCCGCGGCATCTACCAGGGCTGGGACATGCACGAAAACCATCTGGTGACCCGCTACCTGGCCACCTTCGCCTTCTTCCGCGAAGGGCTGGAAGCGGCCGGCACCCGCCTGCGCAACTACGTGCACAAGATCGAATCGGCCATCATGGACGAGCCCGCCACCGCCCGTGCCCTGGCGCGCTACATCCACCGCGGGGTGGCCTGCGGCGCGGTGGGCGCGCAGGAAGTCACCGATCTTGCCCAAATTACACTTGCCGAACTGGAAGCGATCGCGCTGAATCGCTCCCACGCAAACTAGGAGATTTTCCCATGACCGTTCCAGCCCAGGTGAAGAGCCCGTACTACAACACCTACGGCGGCCACCCGCCGCAGACCGACCTGCTGACCGACCGCGCGATCGTCACCGAGGCCTACACCGTGATCCCCAAGGGTGTGCTGCGCGACATCGTCACCAGCGTGTTCCCGGAGTTCACCGACACCCGCGCCTGGGTGCTGAACCGCCCGGTCGCCGGCGGCCCCACCACCTTCTCCCAGGTGATCGTGGAGATCGCCCCGGGCGGCGGCGCCGCCAAGCCGGAACCTCAGGCAGGGGTCTCCAGTTTCCTGTTCGTCGTCGGCGGCGCGCTGACCCTGACGCTCGATGGCGAAGAGCATGTGCTGGACGAGGGCGGCTTCGCCTTCGTTCCGCCGAACGCCGTCTGGTCGCTGAAGAACAACGAGTCCGAGATCGTGACCTTCCACTGGATCCGCAAGCGCTACGAGGCGCTGGACTACGTGCCGGCCCCGAAGGCAGTGGTCGGCAACGAGAAGGACATCGAGCCGGGCCACATGCCGGACACCGACGGCAAGTGGCGCACCACCCGCATGCTGGATCCGCAGGACCTGGCCTACGACTTCGGCGTGAACATCGTGACCTTCGAGCCGGGCGCATCGATCCCGTTCGCCGAAACCCACGTCATGGAGCACGGCCTGTACGTGCTGGAGGGCAAGGCAGTCTACCGCCTGAACGACGACTGGGTCGAGGTCGAAGCCGGCGACTACATGGCGCTGCGCGCCTTCTGCCCGCAGGCTTGCTACGCCGGCGGACCGAGCAATTTCCGCTACCTGCTGTACAAGGACCAGAACCGGCAGATCACGTTGTAGCTTGATCTCCACCTAGAGCTCCGGGGCCGGAGCCCGCGAGAACCCGCCGTACGTCGGCGCACCATGTCCACCTCATGTTCCAGTGATGTTTCTTTTTGCTCGGACGTGGTGAACTGGCGTACGGGTTATCGCCGGGCGCTGGCCCCGGTTTTTTGCCCTTCCGGAAGAGCGTTCTCGGCTGGCGCGCCAACAGTAGGCAGCCGAACCGAGATACGAAGCCAAACCGGGGCCGGTGCGGAAACCGTCCCGCATCGAGTCCACCCAGGGTAGGAGACGTATCCGGGATGGTTCCGCCCCTGCGTTGATGCTCGCCGCGGCGGTAATTCATAGGGTTGAAGCATGCCCAAGAAAAAGTATGTGATGGCCAGCTTGCTGGCACTGCCCCTCGCCGCGGCGTTGACCGGCTGCGATGTCGGCGAACTGATGCAGGACAAGGCCGATAAGTCGACCACCCGCAACGCGGCCACCTCTGAGCAGGCCGTCAAGGACGGCATCCTGCCGGGCTGGGTCCCGTCCGGCGGAAGCAACGTCCAACTGGTCCAGCGCAACACCGGCAGCGAACGGATCTTCGTCATGGACTATGCCGGGAAACTTCCGGGCAAGTCCTGCACCCCGGTGAAAACACCGGGCAAGCCGAGCGGCAAGGAACTTGCCGCGGCCTATGCCACGGATGAGCGGGTCAAGCGCATGGACCCGGAAGAGATTTCAGCAACGCGGACCTTGGAAGCCGACTGGTGGCCGGACGGAGCGCAGTCCCGCACCACCGACTTGTGCGGACGCTTCTGGGTCCACCAGAGCGACGGCAAGCTTTACGCCTTCGCCCCGGATGCGGTGGCTACGGTGGAAAAGATCCAACAGGAGCGCCAGCAGGAGTCGGCGGCCAGCAACTAGCGGTTCAATGCTCCGCCAGGTGCTCATCCAGCACGTTGACGATTTCGGTATACCCCTGCAGATCTGCCAGTTCGCGGGGAAGCACACCATTGCCGTCAGGAATGCCCGGGTCAGCCCCGCCGTCCAGCAGCAGCCGTACCGACTCGACCTGCTTCGGGCCGCCGTCGCCGAGCACGATGGCTTCGTGCAGCGCGGTCCAGCCCAGGTCGTTGACGTGGTTCACAGGCACCCCGGCAGCCAGCAGGATCTTGATGGTTTCGGTATAGCCGTGTTCCGAGGCAGGAATCAGCGCGGTTCCGCCGTAGCGGTTGGTGCTGGCGACGTCGGCGCCGTGCGCGATGGTGAGTTCTAGGATGTTGTCCAGGCCTTCGGCACCTGCATAGAGGAATGCCGAGTCCTCGATCGGATCCTTTGCGTTCACGTCAGCGCCGGCTTCAATCAACGCCGCGGCCAGCGAGGTGTCCTCGTTCTTCACCGCGCGCACCAGCAGGGGCATCCGGTCGGCGTAGCGGGCATTGGCATCCGCTCCGCCCGCGATGGCCGCCTGCGCTGCCGCCAGATTTCCGGAGTCCACCGCCGCCTGCAGCGCTGCCGTCTGGTCTTCGGTGTCCACGGTATGCTGCCCGCTTTCGGTCGGTGGTGGGGGCTCGGTGTTCGAACAGGCGCCCAGCAGCAGCGCCGAGCCGAGTGCCGCCGGCGCCAGCCAGGGGCGCATCGCGGAGCGGTGGAACCACCCGCCGCGCGGTCCGTGTTCTTTCATGCCTCCACCTTGCCAGCATCCAGCGGTCTTGCGCATCCGCCCCACGGGTCGTCCCGGACAGAAAAACGCTCCCCGGAGCCTGGCTGTTTCCAACCAGGCACCGGGGAGCGTCATGCGCGTCTGCGACTAGTTTGCCGCGGCGACTGCTGCCGGCGGCATGAAGGCCGCCAGCGGTTCGGCGCCCTCGTGCGAGTGGCCCCAGTAGCTCTCAGCGGTGATTTCCTCGGCGGTGTAGTAGGACTCGTCGACGAGCATGCCGTCGGTGCCGTACTCGATGTCCCAGCCGCCCGGTGCGCGGACGTAGAAGGAAACCATGTGGTCGTTGGTGTGGCGGCCCAGGGATGCGGTGATGTTGAAGTCCATCTGGCGCACCTTGTCGTAGGCGCGGCCCACGGTGTCCAGGTCCTCGACCTCCACCATCAGGTGCACCAGGCCCGGTGCCTCGCCGTGCGGTGCCGGGCCCATGGCCAGCGAGTGGTGGCGCTGGTTGCAGCCGTAGAAGCGGAAGCGGGTGGCCGGGCGCTCCGGGCCCAGGCGGACGGCGCCGCGCGGCAGGAAGCCGAGCACCTCGGTGTAGAAGGAGGTGGTCTCCTCCATCTTGGTGGTCGGCAGCACGACGTGGCCCATGCCCTGCGCGCCGGTGATGAACTTCTGCGCGTAGCCGGTGATCAGCGGGGTGTGGTCCATACGCGGGCCGAAGAAGATCTCCACCGGGTGGCCGGCTGGATCGGTGAACGTGATGACCTGCTCCAGGCCGCGCTCGTCGTTTTCCTCTTCGGTCAGCCAGGTCACCGCGATGCCTGCGGCCTCGACGTCCTTGGCCACGGCGGCCAGGGCGAACTGGTCGCGGACCTCCCAGCCCACTGCGACAACCTGGTCTACGTCGCCCGGGAGCACAATCAGGCGGGCTTCGCGCTCGTCCATGCGCAGGTACAAGCCGTCAGGGTTCGGGCCGACGGTTTCTGCGAAGCCCAGGGCCTCGACGGTCAGTTCGCGCCAGCGGGCAATGTGCTGGGTCTGAACTTTCAGGTATCCAAGTCCACGGATGTGAGTCATTGTCTGTTCCTTGTTTGTATCTAGTGAGTTCCCGGGCGTCGCCCGGTGCTCTTGGTGATCTGGTCCTAGACTGCCGCGGGCAACCTTAAGTTCATTGGCGGGTCGGCAATCGGGCGAATGGTGAATCCCATGCTCTTATCAATCAGAATGCGCTGCTGGAAGCGTTCCGCTTCCAACCAAAGCGCTTCGTCCGAGTCAAGAACATCCTTGACGAAACCTGTACGGACCAACTGTCCATCTTTGCGCAGTTCCACGTGTTTGCCCGAGAACTGGCTCCAGCTGGCTTTGCGTGCCATTGCGTCTCCTTTCGCTTGCGGGCTGTATGGCTAGACTGCCCAGACCAGGTTGGCCGCCGGTTCCACACCGATCTCTGTAAGGATTGCTCCGTGGTAGCTGGGGCCTGGGACGTGAATCGCGTGGGCCAGGCCCATATGGGCGTCGCGCCAGAAGCGCTGCACCGGGTTGTTCAGGCGCAGGCCGTTGCCACCCGAGCGGGAGAGGATCATGTCAATCGCATTGGTGGCGCGCCATGCAGCCTGGATCTGGGTGCGGCGGGCGACGGCACGCTGCTCCAAGCTGATCTCGCCGCCGGCTGCCACGGTGTCGTACAGGCGGTTGATGCTGGCCAGCAGGGTGTCTCGGGAAGCGCTGATCTCGCCGGCCGCCTCGCTGACCGCGTACATGGTGTACGGATCCTCGACGGACTTGAAGCCGTTGATCTGCACACGCTCGCGCTGGTAGTCCATGTGGGCCTGCAGCGCGCCCTCGGCGATGCCGATGACGGCGGAGGTCAGACCTACCGGGAAGATGCTGTAGAACGGCAGGCGGTGGATCGGCTCGGTCTTGCCCGCTTTGCGGGCCACTTCGCCCGCGAACAGCTCGGCTTGGTCGAGGGCGCGGTACTCGGGAACGAAGACGTCATCGATGACGACGTCCTTGCTGCCGGTGCCCTTCAGGCCCACGACATTCCAGGAGTCATCGATAATGGTGTAGTCCTTGCGCGGAACCACCACGTGCAGGAAGCGGGGCGGCTGGACCGGCTTGCCCTCGGAGTCGCCCAGGAAGGCCCCCAGGATGACCCAGTCCGAGTGGTCGGTGCCGGTGGAGAACTGCCAGTGGCCGGAGAAGCGGTAGCCGCCCTCGACTGGGGTCGCGGTGCCCATCGGTGCATATGGCGAGGAGACCCAGACTTCGTCGCTTTCGCCCCAGATTTCTTCCTGCAGCTTCGGGGACATGAGTTCCAGTTCCCACGGGTGCACGCCGACCACGCCGGCAACCCAGCCGGCGGAGCCGTCCAGGCTTGCGAGCTTCATGACGGTTTCGGCGAATTCCACAGGGTGGGCGCGGGTTCCCCCGTACTCCACCGGAGCCAGCAGCTTCATGACGCCGGACTCGCGCATGATCTGCACGGTCTCGTCGCTGAGCTTGCCCAGTTCTTCGTTGACGGAGGCCAATGCGCGCAGCTCATCGGCACGGGTGGTGAGGACGTCGCTCACGGTGGTAATCGTCATGGAATTCTCGCTTCCTAATCAAGCTCGTCAAACTTTGCTGCTGGCTAAAATCTAGGCAAAGAATCGGCTTAACGTGACCTATGTCTCAGCCATCGGGATTGTCGATTTCGACTCGATTTCCCGGGCTGGAATGCGGCATCCCGGTCATCGGGATCCGCCCTGTTTTGGCTCGCTCCACCGCAATAAGGTTCACCAAAGACCAATTTGTATCCGCAGATCGAGGAGCCAATCAGATGACTACGGAACTTCGCAATGCGCCGGGCGGATCGCCTGCAGCCGGCGCCGACGCAATCCTGCGTGAACTGCCCACCGAGCAGGGAACGCTGCGCTACTGGGAAGCCGGCCAGGGCCGCCCCCTGGTGTTCCTGCATGGATCGGGACCGGGCGTCAGCGGATGGCAGAACTTCGGCGACGTGCTGCCGGCCTTCGCCGAGCACTTCCACTGCTACGTGATTGAATTCCCGGGCTTCGGCGTCAGTGACCCCACCGACAAGCACCCCATGCCGGCGGCCAGCCAGGCGGTCATCGACCTGCTGGACGGGCTGGGCCTGGACAAGGTCGACATCATCGGCAACTCCATGGGCGGCATGGTCGGCACCCTGTTCTCCATGAGCCACCCCGAGCGCGTGCGCCGCCTGGTGACCGTGGGCGGCCTGGGCCTGAATGCCTTCGCGCCGTTCCCCGCCGAGGGAATCAACCTGCTGATCGCCTTCACCGAGGACCCGACCCGCGAGCGGCTGATCCAGTGGCTGCGCTCCATGGTGTTCGACGAGGAAACCGTCACCGAGGAACTGATCGAGAAGCGCTGGGCCCTGGCCACCGAGCCGAAGACCTTGGAAAGCGCGCGCCGCATGTACAGCTCCGCCGCCATGAAGGCGCAGATCGCCGCCCAGGCCGAATCCGATGATCCGCCGGCATGGTCCATGCTGCACAAGGTCAAGGCCAAGACCTTGATCCTGTGGGGCCGCGATGACCGCGTCACCCCGATGGACGCCTCGCTGATCCCGATGCGCACCATCCCGGACGTGGAACTGCACGTGTTCCCGAAGTGCGGGCACTGGGCCATGATCGAGCAGAAGGCCGCCTTCGAAAGCGTTGTCGTTGAATTCCTGAACCGTGAGGAGAGCACGTCATGACCAGCATCGTCAGCACCCCGCGGATCACCGCGCTGCAAACCCGCGTCGTCGAGGTCATCAAGGAAACCCACGACGCCCACACCCTGGTGCTGGAGCCTGCGGCCGAGCAGGCCGACAGCTTCCGCTACCGCCCGGGCCAGTTCCTGACCCTGCGCATCCCCAGCGACCGCGACCAGGACGCCGCGCGCTGCTATTCGCTGTGCAGCTCCCCGGAGCAGGACGAACGCCTGAAGGTCACCATCAAGCGCACTCGCGACGGGTACGCCTCGAACTGGATCTGTGACAACGTGGAAGCCGGCCACGTGCTTGAGGTGCTCAAGCCTGCCGGAACCTTCGTCCCGTCCTCCCTGGACACCGACTTCCTGCTGTTCGCTGCAGGCAGCGGCGTGACCCCGGTGCTCTCCATCCTGAAGTCCGCGCTGATCGCCGGCACCGGGTCGATCACCCTGATCTACGCAAACCGCGACGAGCAGAACGTGATCTTCAAGGACGAGCTGGTCGCGCTGACCAAGGCCTACTCGGGCCGCCTGCACGTGATCCACTGGCTGGAGAGCGTCCAGGGCATCCCTGACCTCGCCTCGATGACCGCGCTGGCCAAGCCCTACGCGCAGCGCGAAGCGTTCATCTGCGGCCCGGGCCCGTTCATGGACTGCATCGAGACAGTGCTGCAGAACCTGGGCGCCGCCCCGGAGCGCATCCACATCGAGCGCTTCAACTCGCTGGAGGCGAACCCGTTCGCCCCGGTGGATCCGCTGGTGGTGGATGCCGATGGCGAAACGGCCGAGGTCGAGGTGGAACTGGATGGCAAGACCAGCAACGTTGCCTGGCCTGCCGGCAACAAGCTGCTCGACGTCCTGCTCAACGCGGGAATCGACGCCCCGTTCTCCTGCCGCGAGGGCGCCTGCAGCGCTTGCACCTGCATCGTGCTGGAAGGCGAAGTGGAGATGGAGCGCAACGAGGTGCTCGAACCGCAGGACCTGGAAGAGGGCCTGATCCTGGCCTGCCAGGCCAAGGCGCTGAGCCCGAAGGTGAAGATCACCTACGAAGGCTAGAACCACCATCAGATGCCCCGCCAATGGCGGGGCATCTGCTGTTTTTGGCTGAAATTCTTCTATCGGGATTCCCGCAACATTCCCCGCTGTTGTGCAGGGCATGCAAGTGGAGGGTTCCAATGACCTCGATGCCCCACGCGCTGTATGCGGTCGAAAAGAAGATTCGTGATGATGCCGGGACCCTCGGGGGTCGCATCGACACCGCAGGGTTTGACCGTGAGGAGCGGAAAGTTCGGGATGAGGGGCTTCGCGGCATAAAACTCGACGTTGCGCGGGCATCTGCAAGGAATGTCGTCGCTCGCGCCCAATTCTTGAACTCCACCCTCTCGGCCCGGGAAACAGCCGAGCTGCTTGGCCTGGCCGCGGTTAGGCGCTGCAGCGCAGCCGGGGCTCTCCTACGTGATGGCGCCACTCCCGGTGGGAATCCATCCGCAGGCAACCGAAGGGTTCTTCACATCGGAGAATACGGAACTGGTGGCAGGAGGGCAGCGCTGCACTCCGGCGCAGTGGCTCGCCAGGGGAGGGAACCGCGACCCGTCGCCAGGCAGAAGGCGGCACTGGAGCTGGTGGTATGACTTCGGGCTACAGTGAGCCCGCAGGCGCAGGCCGGGGCATCCCCCGGCAACCGCGGCAGCCGGGCCCGGTCAGGAAGCCGCGGCCCGATCTGCGAGCTTGAGGTGGCCTTGCACCGTCTCATCGCGCACCGCCGCGCGCAGGGTCTCGCAGCCCACGAACTGGTCACGCGGCAGGTTGCCCGTAGAGCGGGCGGGGCGCTCGCGGCACAGGTCCAGCGCCTCGTCGTTCCACTGGACGCTGGTCTGCTCCCACGCGCTCTTGCGCACCTGAACCTTGGCCAGGCATTCGATGCAGCGCACCTGCTGCACTGCGGCGTCTTTTTCTTGCTCGAGGTTCGACATTACGCCAGCTGCTTTCCGTTGACTCGGCGGAGGATCAGGTTGCGGGCCGAGGACCTGGTCCACAGGTCCATCGGCATGGTGGTGTCCACCTCGTATTCGAAGCGCTCGGTCATCTGCGGGGAGACATCCTGCTCGTCGACGAAGAACTGGGAATACCAGCGGTGCAGTGCCGCGACGGGGCTGCTAGCCCCGCGTGCGGCCCGGCAGCCCGTTGCGGCTGCGTCGTCCAGCTGCGCGCGCACGGCCCCGGTGATGGAGCGCAGGATCTGCGTGGCGTGCCCGGCGGCGGCGGTCTTCAATTCAGGGGCCGGAGGCTGCTCGGTGCGGACCATAACCCCGGTCATCAGCACCAGGTGCTGTTCATCGATGGGGTAGTGCGCGGTGAGCACGATGGCATCGAGATTGCGGTCTTCCATCACATAGTCCAGCTGCGCAATCATGACGGCCGGCCCGTAGTAGCTGGCCACCGAGTCCGCCAGCTGGATCGCCGCGGCGTTGGGCGCCGGATCCTTCAGCTGGTAGCTGTGGTGCAGCGGCCCCTCGAAGTACTGGGTGGCCAGCTGTCCTTCGAAAACGTTCTTGAAGTACAGCTGCTCGCCCTTGGTGACGTGGGGCGAATCGGCCAGATGCACCACGTGCTCCATGACCTGGCCGGTGCTGGCGGCCAGGGTGGTTTCCTTCCACGCCCAAGCCGACCATTCAAGGTCCTCGTCATCCTCCGCGCCAGTACCGCTGCGCAGGCGGGGGATCGCCAGGTTCTGCGGCGGCGGATTGCCCTGCGGGTCGTGCCACACGTAGAACAGGCCGTCCTGCTCAAGGCAGGAAAGCTCCTGCGGGGACTGTTCGGTCTCCAGCCGGGCCGCCAACTGGTCTTGGCCATCGGCCTGCACCCGCAGGGTTGCGCCGAAGGCGGCGAGGCGGTGCGCGCCGCCGTCGCGGAATCTGTGGGACAGGCCAAGGCAGTGCCAGCCTCGCGCGTAGCGCGCGGGAACAGCGTTCGGCGGCTGATCGCCAAGCGGCTGCGGATCGACCCGAACCATGTGCATCCCATTCCTTCGTCACACCTGACCTGGAGACGCTCCTCCGGAGACCTGGTCCCGGAGAAGGCGTAAATCTATATCTAGCCATAAATTTCCGTTTTGGAAACGGTGAATCCCGGTGTGCGGGACGTCACAAAAACCGCCGGCTTGGGTTTGTCCCGAATTGTCCTACTGGATGGGATGCGCCATCCGCGCATCCTGCCGGGTCTGATTGGGTAGCGCTCACACCCATGTGGACGACAAAGGAGAAACTATGTCCAACAATCAGGTTTGGGACGATGAATACGAGGTCGTAGTTGTCGGCTCCGGCGCTGCGGCCTTGGCCGGCGCCTACACGGCGGCACGGCGCGGCCTGAAGACCCTGCTCGTGGAAAAGACCAACCTTCTGGGTGGGGCCTCGGCCTACTCCGGCGCCTCCTGCTGGCTGCCGGGCACCCAAGTGCAGCAGCGCGCGGATGTCGAGGACTCCGGCGAGTCCGCCAAGGCCTACCTGCAGGCCGTCATGGGTGACCACGAGGTTGAACGCCGCGAGGCGTTTGTGGACACCGCCCCGGAACTGGTTGAATTCTTCGAGTCGGATCCTGCCATCGAGTTCTACTGGACCGCATTCCCGGACTACTTCAACGCCCATGAGAGCAAGCCGCTGGGCCGCTCCATGATGCCGGTGGACCTGCCGCGCGAGGAAATCGGCGAGCTCGCCGATCTGGTGCGTCCGCTGGTCGAATACGACCGCTACAACCAGCCGCATCCCGACGGACCGCTGACCGCAGGCCAGGCGCTGATTGGCCGCCTGCTGCTGGCGCTGACCAACACCGGCAACGGCACCATCCAGCTGGAGACCGAACTGGTGGACGTGGTCTCCGAGGACGGCCGCGTGACCGGCGCGATCGTCAAGAACGCCGAGGGCACCCGCCGCATCCGCGCCACCGAGGGCGTCATCCTGGGTGCCGGCGGCTTCGAGGCCAATCAGGACCTGCGCACGTTGAACGGCACCCCGGGCAACTCCGGCTGGACCATGGCCCCCGCCGGCGCCAACACCGGCACCGCCATCCGCGCCGGCCAGAAGGCCGGCGGCGTGGTTGAGCAGCTGCACCAGGCCTGGTGGTGCCCGGGCGCGGCGCAGCCCAAGGGCAATGCGGCCTTCGCGCTGGGCTTCCGCGGCGGCGTGTGGCTGGACGCCAACGGCCAGCGCTTCGCCAACGAATGCCTGCCGTACGACCAGATGGGCCGCGTGCTGGCCGCCGCGCCGGAGCGCATCCCGTCCTGGTTCATCTTCGACTCGCGCTTCGGCGGCGAACTGCCGGGCATTATGCGCCCGTTCAACACCACCCCGCAGGAGCACCTGGACTCCGGCACCTGGGTCAAGGCAGACACCCTCGACGAGCTGGCGGCGGCCACCGGCCTACCGGCCGACGCGCTGCAGGCCAGCATCGAGCGCTTCAACGGCTTCACCGTCACCGGCGTGGATGAGGACTTCCACCGCGGCGAGAACCCCTACGACCAGTTCTTCGCCGACCCGGCCTACGGCCCGGGCCCGACCCTGATCCCGGTCGACCAGGCGCCGTTCTACGCGGCCCGCATGGTCCTGAGCGATCTGGGCACCAAGGGCGGCCTGCGCACCGACGTGGACGCCCGCGTGCTGCGCGAGGACGGCACCGCCGTCGAGGGCCTGTACGCGGTGGGCAATACCAGCGCTTCCTTCTCCGGCGGCTTCTACCCGGGTCCGGGCACCCCGCTGGGTTCGGGCATGGTCTTCGCCTACCGCGCGGCCCAGACCCTGAAGGCTCCGGTCCAGGCGCAGGTCGGCTAGCCTCCGGAACCGTGCAGCATGAGGGCCGGGGCCGGCGGGAACAGCATGGTGTTCCCGCCGGCCCCGGCCTTCGGCATGCCTGTCGAATGCGCCACCTGGCCGGTGCAACGGCGGCGGGCGCACCAACGAAGAGGGCCGGAATCCCTGTGGATTCCGGTCCTCCTCGCGCCCGTTCAGGCGGCTGGCTGCGTTAGCCCGCCAGCGCTCCGGCGGGGCGGTGCCCACGTTCCAGCGCGGACGCCGCGTCGGCGTACATGATTTCCTTGACGGCGCCCAGCGTCTGGGGGTGGGCCGGTACGTGGGCGGAGGCCAGCTGGACAGCTCGTTCGACAAGCTGATCCACCGGTACTGCCTCGTCCACCAGTCCGGCGGCCGCGGCCTGGTCGCCGTCGAAGCGGCGCCCGGTCAGCATGGCGTCGCGCGCCTGCGCCGCGCTGAGCTTGGACTGCACCAGGGCGGCCATGCCTTCGGTGAAGGCGATGCCGATGTTCACTTCGGGGAAGCAGAAGAAGCCGCGCTCGGTGCGCATCACCCGGTAGTCGTGGGCCATGGCCAGCAGCGCCCCGCCGCCGAAGGCGTGGCCGTTGACGGCCGCCGCGGTGGGCATGGGCAGCGTCAGCACGCGCCGGTACACCGCCTGCAGCTGGCGGACGTAGTCCGGGTCGAGTTCCACCGGGCCCTCGGCCTCGGCCACGTCCAGGCCGTTGGAATAGAACTTTCCCGTGCCGGTGGTCACCAGCGAGGTGGCCGGTGAGGCGAGGACCTCATCGAGCAGGTCGTTGACTTCCTGCAGCCAGATGACGCCCTGGCGGTTCTGATCCGCACCCAGATCCAGCACGGCGGTGGTGCCAATGAGTCGCAAGCTAGGCACGGGCACCTGCCGAGGCCGGTGCGAGCGGGCGGATGCTGCGCTTGAGGATCTTGCCGGCCGCGTTGCGCGGCAGCTGGGCGGTGATTTCCACGCTGCGCGGCACCTTGTAGTTGGCCAGCCATTTGCGGCAGTGGGTGATCACGTCCTGCTCGGTGAGCTGCGAGCCCGGCAGCACCTCGACCACCGCGTGCGCGACCTCGCCCATGCGGTCGTCGGGCTGGGGGAGCACTGCGCAGGCGGAGACCCCGTCCAGCGATCCGATGGTGTTCTCCACCTCGGCCGGGTAGACGTTGAACCCGCCTACGGTGAACATGTCCTTGATGCGGTCCACGATGCTCAGGTAGCCGTCCTCGTTGAGCTTGCCCATGTCCCCGGTGTGCAGCCAGCCATCGGCGTCGATGGCCTTGGCGGTGGCTTCCGGGTCGTTCAGGTAGCCGAGCATGACGTTCTCGCCGCGGACCAGGACTTCGCCGGCGGTGCCCGCCGGGACGTTGCGTCCGGCGGTGTCCACGACACGCACCTCGAAGCCGGCGGTGGGCCGGCCTGCGGTGCTGGTGACGGTGTGCGCGCTGTCGCCCGGACGGCACATGGTGACCACCACGGCCTCGCTCAGCCCGTAGGCGGTGGTCAGCTGCTGGACCCTGGCCTCGGTGCGCAGGCGCTCAAGCAGCCGGTCCGGGACCATGGCGGAGCCGAGCACGGCCAGGCGCCAGTTGGTTTCCTCGGCGGCAGGGAAGTTCGGGTGGTCGAGGATCGACTGGTGGATGGTCGGGGCGCCGGGGATCACGCTGATCTTCTCCTCGCGCAGCAGGCGGACCGTTTCATCCAGGTCGAAGGTCGCCATGGGGTAGATGGCCGCGCCGGTGGCCAGGCAGACCAGGATGCCGACCTTGTAGCCGAAGGTGTGGGAGAACGGGCTGACCACCAGGTAGCGGTCCTCTTCGGTGATCTGCGCGTGGTCGGCCCAGGCGTAGCTGACGCCCAGGGACTGGCGGTGCGCGGAAATGACGCCCTTGCTGCGCCCGGTGGTGCCGGAGGTGAAGATGACATCCGCGATGTCCTCCGCGGTAACCTGCGCGGCGCGTTCGGCCACCAGGGCCGGGTCCGCGCCGAGGCCGGCCGCCAGGAAGTCGTCCCAGCCGGACAGCGGGAGCACCGCGGTGTCCACCGGGGCGCCGGACTCCCCAGCTGGCAGGCTGACAAGGGTTTTCAGCTTCGGCAGGCCCGGGACCACGTGGGCCTCGTCGGTGTAGCCGAGCTGTGCGGCGCCCTCGACGAGCAGCCGGGTGTAGGAGGTGTCCAGGAAGCCTTCGGCCACGAACAGGACCCGGGCCTCGGCCCGGGAGAGGATCTGGTGCGCCTCGATGCCGCGGTAGCGCGAGTTCAGCGGAACCATGGCCGCTCCCACGCTGGTGGCCGCGAGCGCGGCGATCACCCAGCGTGCGGTGTTCGGCGCCCAGATGGCGACCTTGTCCCCGTGCTTCACGCCGCTGGCGATCAGCGCCGCGGAGGTCCGGCGGACCTGCTCGGCCAGCTCGGCGAAGCTCAGGCGCACCGGCCCGTCGACCAGTGCTTCCCGGTCGGTGAAATGCTCGGCGGCGTAGGCCACCAGGGCGGGGATGGTTTGCGGTTGCTCATGGCTCTGCATGCACGTGGCTCCCTTGTCTTTTCGCAGCACCGTCCTCAACTGTTGGGACGCTCTGTATTGGCGTAATCCAGCTGGAACTTCACCCCGGGCAAGCCTGTCGGGGCGTGCGCGGGGGAAATAGTTTGAGGCTACTGAGGTTGGGAATGCAACGCGGGAGCTGTCCCGGTGGGCGGGAGTCGGGCAAACCGCGGTCCGGCTGTGCAAGCAATGCCGGCCGATGGTTCATCCAGCGGAGCTTCGGAGAGCGGACCTACTTCACCAGGCCCTTGTTTCCGTGGAGGGTGCCGGTCGGGAAACCCAAGGTGACCGGTTGCGGCGACGCGCAGCAGGATTCGGGCTCCGGCTGGCCAGTTTCGCAGCCCGAGGCGTCCTGGGCCGGGGCATCGCAGGATCCGCCGAGATCCGTGGAGCAGACCCCGGTCTCCGGCAAGGAGAGCTGGACGCTCGCGGCGGCCTGCAGGTCGCCGGCCAGATGGGCGGCGATGGACCGGATTTGTTCGTAGCCGGTGGCCATCAGGAAGGTCGGGGCGCGGCCGTAGCTCTTCATGCCGGCAATGTAGAAGTTCGGCTCCGGGTGGGACAGCACGCGCTCCCCGTGCGCGCTGACGGTGCCGCAGCTGTGGAACTCCGGATCGATCAGCGGCCCGAGTTCGCGCGGGGCTTCCACCGCGGGGTCCATCTCCAGGCGCAGCTCGGAGAGGATCGACAGATCCGGGCGGAAGCCGGTGGCCGGAACGATGTAGTCCACGTGCAGTTCCCGCCCGTCGGCGCCCACGACCAGGGTGCGCTCGCCGTTTTCCAGGCGCACGATGGAGAGGTTTTCAATGAGGTCGACCTGCCCGGTATCGACCAGGCGGCGCAGGCTGGTGCCCAGCTGCCCGCGGGCCGGGAGCTGGTCCGCCGCGCCTCCGCCGTAGAGCTTGACCGGGTTGGCGGTTCCGCGCAGTCCCCACATGATCTTCGTGTCCGCCTGGGCGCTCTTCAGCCGGCCCAAGGAAATCAGGGTGTTCGCCGCCGAATGCCCGGCGCCGAGCACCAGCAGCGTTTTGCCTGCGAAGGCGTCCCGGTCCGCGCCCAGCGGATCGGGCAGCGGCGAGGTGATGGCGCCGCGGGAGCGGGCTTCTGCCTCGCCCGGGGCTTCGAGCCCCGCGCGTCCGACGGGATTGGGGGTATTCCAGGTGCCGGAGGCGTCGATCACCGCACGGGCGGTGACGTCACGGATGCCTTCGGGGGACTGGGTGCGGACAAGGAACAGCGCCTGGTCGCGACCTGCCGTGCGGGTCTTGTCCAGGCCGATCCCGTCGTCTAAGACGCGCGAAACGCCGATGACGCGGTGCAGATAGCGGATCGAGGGTGCCAGGGCGGGGTGCGCGGCCAGCGGCAACAGATAGTGCTCCACCAGTTCGCCGCCGGTGGGCAGGGAGGTTTCCCGCGGCATGTCCCAGTCGCCCAGGCAGCTTCCCGCCGGTGTTTCCAGCAGCCGCCGGGCGGCCGCGTCGACATTGAATTTCCACGGGGAGAACAGCTTGATGTGCGCCCATTCATGCATGGACGCCCCGGCAGCTTCGCCTGCTTCGAGGACCAGGAACTGCTCTCCGCGCTCGCTGAGGTGCGCGGCGGCGGCCAGTCCGATGGGACCTGCGCCAATGATCACGATGGGATGGCTGTTGTTCACGGGGGTTCCTAACGCTGTGGGAGAAGTTCGCTGATGAGATGTTCGATGCGGGTGCGGATCTCGTCGCGGATCTTGCGCACCGGCTCGATGCCCTGGCCTGCTGGATCATCCAGCGTCCAGTCCTCGTAGCGTTTGCCGGGGAAGATGGGGCAGGTGTCCCCGCAGCCCATGGTGATGACGACGTCGGAGGCCTGCACGGCCGCCGTAGTGAGGATCTTCGGGGTTTGGGAGGAAAGGTCGATGCCCTCTTCCTGCATGGCCTGGACGGCGGCCGGGTTCACCTGGTCGGCCGGGGCCGAACCTGCCGAGCGGACTTCGATCCGGCCTTCGGCCAGGTGCTGCAGGTAGGCGGCGGCCATTTGGGAGCGTCCCGCGTTGTGGACGCAGACGAACAGCACCGAGGGCTTGGTATTCATGGGTCAGCCTTTCAGCGGCGAAGATGCGGCGGGGAAGAATTTGCGCGACCAGAGCGCCACGTAGACCAGCGCCACGAGGATCGGCACCTCGATCAGCGGGCCGACCACCCCGGCCAGGGCCTGGCCGCTGGTGGCGCCGAAGGTGGCGATGGCGACCGCAATGGCCAGCTCGAAGTTGTTGCCGGCGGCGGTGAAGGCCAGGGTGGTGGTGCGCTCGTAGCCCAGCTTCAGGGCGCGTCCGATCAGCATCCCGGCGCCGAACACCACAACGAAGTAGATCAGCAGCGGCAGGGCCATGCGGGCCACGTCCCAGGGGTTGCTGATGATCGCGTCCCCCTGCAGCGCGAAGAGCAGCACGATGGTGAACAGCAGCCCGTACAGCGCCCACGGGCCGATCTTGGGAAGGAAGGCGCCCTCGTACCAGTCGCGGCCCTTGGCCCTTTCGCCCACGGTGCGGGTGAGGAATCCGGCCAGCAGCGGGATGCCCAGGAACACCAGGACCGAGAGCGTGATCGCGCCGACGGAGAACTCCGCGCTGGTGGTCGGCAGGCCCAGCCAGGCGGGGAGGACCTGCAGGTAGAACCAGCCCAGGACGCCGAAGGCCACCACCTGGAAGATCGCGTTGACCGCAACGAGCACGGCGGCGGCCTCGCGGTCGCCGCAGGCCAGGTCGTTCCAGATCATCACCATGGCGATGCAGCGGGCCAGCCCCACGATGATCAGTCCCGTGCGGTATTCGGGCAGGTCGGGGAGGAACAGCCAGGCCAGCAGGAACATGAAGGCCGGGGCCAGCAGCCAGTTGAGCACCAGCGAGGTGATCATCAGCTTCTTGTCGGCCAGCACGCGCCCGGTTTCGTTGTAGCGGACCTTGGCGAGGACCGGGTACATCATGACCAGCAGTCCCAGCGCGATGGGCAGCGAGACGCCGGCGACCTGGATGGAATCCACGATCTGGCCGAGCTGCGGGACCAGCCGGCCCAGGCCGAGACCCAGGGCCATGGCCAGCAGTATCCAGACCGCCAGGTAGCGGTCCAGGGTGGAGAGCTTCCCCGGAGCCCGGCGCGCAGCGGGAGTTGTCGTTGGTGGCACGAAGCATCCTTAGGCAATATTGATGTTCATCGATATAGGTTTCCGGTTCGAGTATGATGACTTATATCGAAGAATGTCAATTTAGGTAGGTGCTCCAGATGACGGCAACCCCGGTGGCGGACGACGCCGCGAGCGCGGCCTGCTGTTCCGCCTGTGCCGCGCCGGCGCTGGCCGAAGCCGGGGCACGCGAGGCCGCGCGGCTGCTGAAGGCGATTGCCGACCCGAACCGTCTGCGGCTGCTGTCCATCGTCAAGCACGGGCCCGCGGACGGCACCTGCGTGTGCGATCTGACCGAACCGCTGCAGCTGGGCCAGCCCACGGTCTCGCACCACCTGAAGATCCTGGTTGATTCCGGGCTGCTCGCCCGCGAGAAGCGCGGGACCTGGGCCTATTACACCCTGGTTCCGGGGTCGTTGGACAAGGCCGCCGCGCTGATCTCGGAGCTTTGAGCGTGACGCCGCCCGCCGGTGTTCAGCTGCGCCCGATGGCCGCTGGGCAGTGGCCGGGGGTGGAACGCATCTACCGCCAGGGCGTCGCCGGCGGGCTGGCCACCTTCGAGAGCGCCGTCCCTTCCTGGGAGGACTTCTCGGCGCGAAAAATTGCACAGCTGGGCCTGGTCGCGGTCGACCGGGACGGTGCCGTGATCGGGTGGATTGCCGCGTCGCCGGTGTCCGCACGCTGGGCCTATCGCGGCGTGATCGAGCATTCGGTATACGTCGACGCCGCGCAGGCGGGCCGGGGCGTGGGCACCGCCCTGCTCGGAGCGCTGGGCGCCCGGGCCCGGGCGCGGGGTTATTGGACGATCCAGTGCGCCATCTTCGCGGAGAACCACGCGAGCAGGGCGCTGCACCGCAAGGCGGGATTCCGCGAAGTGGGCTGCCGGGAGCGCATTGCCCAGGCGCCGGCAGGCCCGCTGGCGGGCCAGTGGATCGACACGGTCCTGTACGAGCTGCGCCTGGAGCCGGGCGCAGCAGCGGAAACCTAGGCCACGATTCCGTCGAGGAACAGCGCGCTGCAGTCCTTGGTCAGCTGGTCCAGCGTGTACTTCTTGGACGGGGAGAACCAGCGGGCGGTCAGCCACAGGGCGTCGCGGATCAGGCGGTGCACCACGTGGGCATCCAGGTCCTTCTTGAACACGCCGGAGGCGATGCCCTGCTCGATGACTTCCACCCAGAGCTTGGCGATGTCGCTGCTGATGGCGCGCGCACCGGTGGACTTGGGCAGCTTCTGGATGTACGCGACCTCGTTCTGGTAGATCTGCGTGGCGTACGGGAAGTCGCGGATGATTTCCAGGGTGATGCGGATCAGCTGGTTCAGCGCCTCGCGCGGTTCGGTGCCCGAATCGGTGACGCTGCGGTAGCGGCCCTGCAGCTCCTCGAGGAACTCGGTCAGGATCTCCTCGACCATTTCGTCCTTGGAAGCGAAGTGGTGGTAGAGGCTGCCCGAAAGCATGCCCACCGAGGCGGAGATTTCGCGCACCGAGGTGCCGCCGATGCCCTGCTCGGCGAAGAGCCGGGCAGCGTTGTCGAGGATGACAGTCCGTCGGGCCGGGGCGGTCTTTTCAGCCATATGTCGCTCTTTCGCAGAAGGTGCAGGTGTAGGAGGTTCCGGGTATTCACCGCGCGCCGGGCGCTGCGGAGTCGAATTCCATCCTAACAACTAACCAAGCGCTCGTTATTGGCGCGGGGCGCGTCCCGGCCACCGGGATGCACCGCTCGGCCCGCCATGGCGCCGGGATGTAATGGTGGGCGGCGCGAAGTAACCGCCGTCGATTTCTTTCCCCGAAGGAGCAGCCCATGAGGAACTGGACCCACCACTACGCCCGGATCAACGGCATCCAGATGCACTACGTGGAAGAAGGCCAGGGCCCGCTGGTGCTGCTGCTGCACGGTTTCCCGCACACCTGGTTCAGCTGGCGGCACCAGATCACCGCGCTCGCCGAGGCCGGCTACCGCGTGGTGGCTCCGGATCTGCGCGGCATGGGCCAGACCGAGGCGCCCGAAGAGCTTGCGGCGTACCGGGCCGATGTCATCACCGCGGACCTGGTGGGCCTGCTGGACCACCTGGGGGAGGAACAAGCGGTGGTCTCCGGCATCGACTACGGCATGTTCGCCGCCTACGACCTGGCCGCCGAACACCCCGAACGGGTGCGCGCGCTGATCGGCCTGCAATACGCCGGCCTGCCGCACTACGACGCGCTGCCTTCGCTCACCGAAATCGAGCGCGGCAAGGAAGCCTTCAACCACATGGCCTACTACCACGTGGACCCGCAGGGCGCCCGAGCCGACTACGACGCGAACCCGCGCGAGATCATCGCCAAGATCTTCCACGTGCTGTCCACCGACGGCGACTTCGGCGCGGTGTACGCCAACCCGCCGGGAACCCCCTACCGCCAGGCGCTGCCGCAGCCGCCGGCCCTGCCCTGGTCCTGGCTGGATGAATGGGAACTGGAAACCTATGTCAGCGACTTCTCCCGCAGCGGTTTCGGCGGCGGCATCAATTGGTACCGGGTGGCGGATTTGAACTGGGAATACCGCAATGCCCGCGCCGCCGGACGCACCAATGTCCCGTACTACTTCCTGGGCTCGGAGACCGACCTGCAGCTGGCCGAACAGTACGGCGACGGCATCCAGGCGCAGCTCGACGCACAGCACGAGGACGTGCGCTCGGTGCAGACCGTGCCCGGGGGCGGCTACCTGATCGCCATGGAGCGCGCAGCGCAGGTCACCGACAAGTTCCTTGAATTCCTGCACGACATGGACCGGGTGAACGCCTGAGGCTGAAGCGCACCTAGAATTGCCGCAGGGGCCGCATTGCGGTCTGCGAGGACGGCAATGAGGAGTTTGCGTGCAGTGGATTGAGGCGGCATTCGTCCGCGGCGGAACCAGCAAGGGCCTGTTTTTCGCTCAGGACTGGCTTCCGGAGGATGAATCCGACCGGAACCGGGTCTTCGCCGAGGCGCTGGGCTCCCCGGACCGCTTCGGCCGCCAGTTGGACGGCCTGGGCGGCGGGATCTCCTCGCTGTCCAAGGTCATGGTGGTTTCCCGCTCGCAGCGCGAGGGTGTGGACCTGGACTACACCTTCGGGCAGGTCGCGGTGGATACCGGGAAGACCGACTACGCCGGGAACTGCGGCAACCTGTCCTCCGGTGTGGTTCCCTTCGCCCTGGAAGCAGGGCTGGTCAAAGCCCGGGACGGTCGGCGGGAATTCACGCTATATAACACGAATACCGCGAAAATCGTCCGGGTGGTCCTCACTGTCATCGAAGGGCGCGCCGCGGTAGGCGGCGAGCTGTCGCTGCCCGGGGTGCACGGCACCGCCGCGCCCATTGAACTGCGCTACCCCGACCCGGCGGGAAGCCGCAGCGCGGGGTTGCTGCCCACCGGCAACCCGGTGGACACGCTGCGCGTCGCGGGGCACGATTACCCGGTCACCCTGGTCGACGCCGCGCTGCCCACGGTGGTGATCGAGGCGTCCCGGCTGGGCCTGGAAGGCACCGAAAGCCCGGAGCAGATCGACGCAAACAAGCCCGTGATGGAACTGCTGGAGCAGATCCGCCGGGCCGGCGCGGCGGCCATGGGGCTGTGCGCAACGCCGGAGGAAGCCGCGCTGGTGATGCCGAAGATCGTGCTCGCCTCGGCCCCGGCTCCCGCGACGCTGCTGGACGGGACGCTGAGCGATGCCGCGGAGTCGGACCTGGTGATCCGGGTGATTTCCATGGGGCAGACGCACAAGGCGGTTCCGGGCACCGGGGCCATGTGCCTGGCGGCCGCGGCGCAGGTTACCGGCAGCATCCCCGCCGCGCTGGCCGGCGCCCGGCAGGGCGAAGCCATCCGTCTGGGCACGCCGTCCGGCTCGGTGTCCGCCGCCGCGCATTTCGACAGCGCCGGAACGCTGGAGCACACCTCGCTGCTGCGCACCGCGAGGGTCTTGATGAAGGGCTTCGTGCAGCTGCCGCGGTAGGAATGCCGCGGCAGCCGCACGATGCTCTCGGAGCGGACGGTTAGCCGACGCTGCTCAGCGGCAGCAGCCGCTCGCGGTCCGCCGCGTACGGCGAGTCGGCTTCCGGCAGCGCACCGTGGTGGCTGCTCGGCTCCATGACGCAGTGCGTGCGCCCGTAGACCGTGTACATGCACTTGTTGCAGTGGATGCAGCGGCTGGTGACCGTGGAATCCTCGCGGATGCGGTTGACCAAGTCGGGCTCGCGTAGCAACCCGCGGCCCATGGCCACGAAGTCGAAGCCCTCGCGCATGCCGGTGTCGATGTGCTCGCGGTTGTTGATGCCGCCGAGCAGGATCAGCTTGGTGTGCCTCATGACCGGCACGAATTGGCGCGCCGCGTCCAGCATGTACAGGTCCTTGTACGGGAAGCTGCCCAGGGCGAACTTGCCGAACAGCCGCACGCCGGTTTTCATCGGTTCCTTCACCACCGCCGCGAAGTCAGAGACCGGCACGTCGCCGCGGAACAGGTACATCTGACGGATGATCGAGGACCCCTGGGTCAGCTCGATCGCGTCAAGGTTGCGGTCCTCGTCCAGCAGCTGCGCGGTGCGGATCGAGTCGTTCAGCCAGATGCTGCCCGGCAGCCCGTCGTCCATGCTGATCTTGGCGATGACCGCGATCTTGTCCCCGACCTCCGCACGCACGCGCTGGGCGATCTCGCGCACGAAGCGCGAACGGTTCTCGATGCTGCCGCCGTATTCGTCCTTGCGGCGGTTCAGCAGCGGGGAGAGGAAGGAGCTGGGCAGGTAGTTGTGCCCGAAGTGCAGCTCCACGGCGTCGAAGCCGGCTTCCACCGCGATCCGGGCGGCCGCCCCGAATTGCTCGATGACCATGGCGATTTCCTCGCGGCGGATGGCGCGGCAGTATTCCATGGAGGAGGGGTTCACGAACTTGCTCGGTCCCATGGAGGTCACGCCGGTGATCTTCTTGGAGGCGACCATGCCCGCGTGGCCCAGCTGCGCGGAGATCGCACCGCCCTCGGCGTGGATCGCGTCGGTGAGCCGCTTGAGCCCTGGCAGCGACTTCTCGCTCATCAGGATCTGGCCCGGCGCCGAGGCGCCCTCGGGGGAGACGCAGCAGTAGGCCACCGTGGTCATGCCCGCGCCGCCGCGGATGAAGTCCAGGTGGAAGTCGATCAGGTCGTCGGTGACCAGGCCCTTGGGGGAGCGCCCCTCGGAGGTGGCGGCCTTGATGATGCGGTTGCGCAGCGTCACCGGGCCCAGGGTGACCGGGGCGAACGGATCGGGAATTGTCGTGGTCATGCTCATCCTTTTCGCGGCACGAGGCCGGGTGGTGGGATAGGGGATAACAAACAGAGACAAGGGGCCCCCACCATGGTGCGGACCGTGGTGGGAGCCCCTTTGCCGGGTGCGCCGCCGAAATTCCTAGAGGGCGTCGGCGACAAGCGCGTCGCCGATGACCGGCTCCACGCGGGACTTGATAGGCAGGCGGCCCTCGCGCACCGCGTCATCGATGCTCTGGCTCAATGACGAGCAGCTCAGTGCGGTGGTGCCGCACACGCTGTCCCGGGCATCGGCCGTGGCTTCGGCGAAGCGGGGGCACGAGGTCGCCGCATCGCTGACCCACTGCACACTGGTGTGCGGGATGCTGAACTTCTCCACCAGGACGGCGGTCCCGCACTGCTGGCAATCGATCTGTTTCATGAGGTGCTCCTCGCTGGCCCGTTTCCGGGCCGATAGTACTTTTCCCCTGCATCGATGCGCCGGGTGCGTGGTTAGTCGGTAAAGGCTAGGCCTTGGCCTTGGTTGGATCCTGTTCCGGAACGATGCCCTTGGCCACGTTTTCAGCGACCTCGACCTTCCAGGTTTCCAGTGCCTTGGTGGTGTCCACTTCGAACTCGAAGCGGGCGACCATGTCCTCGGTGATGTCCTCGACATCCACGAAGAACTGCTCGTACCAGCGGCGCAGCTGGTAGACCGGGCCGTCTTCGGCGGTCAGCAGCGGGTTCTCGATGCGGGTCTTGTGCTTCCAGATCTCCACGTCCTGCTTGAACTGGGTCTCGACGCCTTCGGTGAACATGTCGGCCATGGCGTTGGCCTGCTCCTGGGTGACGCCGTCGATGGTGTGCACCGAGGTGCCGAACATCAGCACGAACGAGTCCTGCGAGATCGGGTAGTGGCAGTTGACCAGCTTGGTTTCAACGGTGGTGTCGCCGGCAACGGTGTACACGGTGTCCAGCATGAAGGACGGGCCGTAGTAGGCGGCGTCGGAGATGGTCTCCGAGTCAGGCATGTCCAGCTGCACGCCGGTGTGGATGTCGTCGCGGCCGGTCGAGCGCATGTGCTGCGCGGCGACGTGGCCCTCGAAGATGTTCTTGAAGTACTGCGGCATCTGGTAGTGCACGTAGAAGAAGTGCGCCATGTCCACCACGTTGTCCACGATCTCGCGGCAGTTCGAGCCCTCGACCAGGAAGGTGTTCCAGGACCAGTCGCTCCACTCGTCGGTGCCGAAGCCCGGAATCTCCGGGATGGTCACGTCAGCCGGAGGAGGGTTGCCCTGCGGGTCGTTCCAGACGAACAGCAGGCCGTTGACCTCCATGGTTTCCCAGGCGGCGGTGCGGGCGCGCAGCGGCACGCGCTGTGCGTACGGCACGTCCTTGCACTTGCCGTCGCCGCCCCAGCGCCAGTCGTGGAACGGGCACGAGATCTCGTCGCCCTTGATTTCACCCTTGGACAGGTCGCCACCCATGTGGCGGCAGTAGGCGTCCAGCACGTTGAGCTTGCCCTTGGTGTCGGCCCAGATGACGACCTTGGTGCCGAAGACCTTGATGGTGTGCGGCTTGCCGTCGCGGAAGTCCTTGGAGCGGCCCAGGCAGTGCCAGCCGCGGGCGAAGCGGGTCGGGTTGCTGCCCGCGTCGATCAGGCGGACTTCGTCGAACTGCTCGGAATCGGTGATTTCGGTCATGTCAATGGACATGGCTTCTCCTTTGCGTTGGTGTGGTGCCGGCGATCCGTAAGGTGCCGCCGAAGGGTAGCTGCGCACCGATGGCAGGGCCATCATCGGTGAAGGCCTGTTTGGTGCAGCGAGCTGGGGGTCTTGCAGGGTTGCTCAGCGCATGAGCACTTGCCCGCCGTCCACCGGCAGGGAATGCCCGGTGATGTAGCGGGAGTTTTCCGAGCAGAGGAACACGACCGCCGGGCCGATGTCCTTCTCGGTGTCACCCATGCGCCCCAGCGGAATCGTCGCGATGTACTCGCGGGCTTCCTCCGGGTTGATGCGCTCCCAATGCTCAAGGGAGGGCGAGGTGGCCAGCGGAAGAATTGCGTTGACCCGGATGCCGTCGGCTGCCCATTCGCAGGCGGCCGTGCGAGTCAGCACGCGGATCGCTTCCTTGGCGGCCGCGTAGCCGCCGTAGCCGGTCGGGTTCCACCGCACGCCCGCGGCCGAACCCAGGTTCACGATGGCGCCGTCATTGCCCTGCATATGCGGGTGGCAGGCGCGCATCAAGCGCCAGGTGGCCAGCGGGCCGGATTCCATGCCGCGCAGGTAGTCCTGCTCCGCCAGGTCCAGCAGCTGTCCGTGCACGGTGGTCTGCGCGTTGTTGACCAGGATGGACAGGGAGCCGAAATGCTCCACCACGTCCCCGACCAGCTTTTCAATCTGTTCCGGGTCGATGACGTCGCACGTGAACGCATGGGCGTCTCCGCCTTCCGCGCGGATCTGGGCGGCCGTGTCTTCCACCTTCTGCGCGGTGCGTCCGGCGAGCGCTACCCGCGCTCCTTCGAACGCCAATGCGCGGGCGATGCCGCGGCCTACGCCCTGCCCCGCTCCGGTGATCAAAGCCACCCGGCCGTCGAGTACACCCATGCCTGCTCCTATTCGTTGCCAACGCTTCAGCACTCAGTGTGCCAAGCGGATGTGACGAGGATCTCCTCTTATCCCACTGTCTGGGACTTTGCGCGGAGCGGTTTTCGGATCGGCAACATACTGATTTCACGCTCGCGCAGGGCGGCCGGCATCCGGCCCCCGATCCACGCAGTTAACTGCGTCGCGCAGGACGCTTGGCGATCCGCGCACTCCCGGGAAGGAAGCCCCGGGAACCACCGATGCACCGCGGGCGTACATCACTCACACCGCACAGAAAAGGAAGCGCCATGGCGTCCTCCGGGCAGCATGCCTCACCGAAAACGGCCAAGTTCCCTGGCTACGCGAAAATTGTCAGCGTCCTGCTGGTCGCCGAATTCGTCGGCACCTTTGAATCAGCGATGATCTTCATCGCGCTGCCCAGCATGATGCACGAGTTCAACGTCGACGCAGCCGCCATCGGCTGGGCCGCGACGGCCTTCCTGCTGGTGGCCGCCGCCTCCGCCGCGGTCTGCGGACGACTGGGCGACATGTACGGGCGCAAGAAGCTGCTGGCGATCGTGCTGGCGATCTCCGTGGTCGGCTCGATTATCAGCTTCACCTTCGGTTCGCTGGAAGGCGTGATCCTGGGCCGTGCGCTGCAGGGCGTGGCCGGGGCGACGCTGCCGCTGTGCCTGGGCCTGGCCCGCCAGGAACTGCCCAAGGAAAGGGTGCCGAACGTGATCGCGCTGATCGCCGGGTCCTCGTTCCTGGCCGGCGCCGGCGGCAACCTGATTGCCGGCGTGCTGCTGCAACTGGGCAACTGGAAGGCGCTGTTCATCGTTTCCGGCGCCATGGGACTGATCGCCGCGCTGATGGTCATCACCATGCTGAAGACCTCCCCGGTGGCCCGCGGCGAAGCCCGCGGCATCGACTACGTCGGCGGCCTGCTCTTCGCGCCGGCCGTGGCCCTGGTGCTCTACGGCCTGACCAACGCCAGCGCCTGGGGCGTATTCAGCGGACGGACCCTGAGCTTCGTGCTCGGCGGCCTGGCAGTGGCGGCCCTCTGGGTCGCGTGGGAGCTGCGCGTTTCCAACCCGATGATCAACCTGCGCCTGCTCAAGGCCAACAAGATGGCCTTGACCCAGCTGTGCACCGCGGTGCTGGGCATCGGCCCGCTGGTGGCGGTGGGCATCCTGACCCCGCTGATCCTGCTGGCCCCGGCCACCGACCCGGCCGGCCTGGGCGTCTCGCCTGCCGTGGGCGGCCTGATCATCTTCAGCGCCGCGACGCTCAGCTTCGTCGGCTCCCCGTTCAGCGGCAAGGTCGCCGCGGCCGTGGGCGCCCGGCGTGCGCTGCTGATCGGCATCGTGATCAGCTTTATTGGCTACTCGATGATGTTCTGGGCCGACAACAACCTGCTGACCTTCATCATCAACACCTACGTGATCTCCATCGGCGTCATGTTCTCCTACACCGCGTTCCCGAACCTGGTCGCCGAATCGGTGCCGCTGGAGAACACCAGCGAGGGCATGGGCATCAACACGGTGACCCGCACGATCTTCATGGCCGTGGGCACCACGGTGCTGACCGTCGCGCTGGCCTCCTCCACCGTGGAGGGAACCATGGTCTCCACCGAGTCAGCGTTCAACACCGCCTACATCATCATCTGCGCTTCCTGCGTGATCGGCTTCCTGCTGGCGCTACGCATCAAGGATGCGCCGCGCACCGACGCCGCGGATCCGCAGGATTCCACCCTGAGCGTCCAGGGACGCTAGGCCCCGCGCGCAGCGGGTCCGGCACCACCCGGACCCGCCATATTCCACCCGCCCCGGCTTGCTCGACGTATCGACCGGTCCGGGGCGGGGACCCGTCCGCCGGTGGCGCATCCCAAATATCGCGCGCCGTTCCGGACTTTCTTTCAGTACGCATTACCCAGCGCCCGGTTCCCCGGGCGCTGTCGCAACCATGCACTGACAACAGCAAAGGAAACACGATGGCGTCGTTTCTAGACAAGCAGCAAGCCGCGACCACTCGGTCAAGCTATGCAAAGATCATCACCGTGCTGATCGCCACGGAACTGGTCGGCACCTTTGAATCCGCGATGATCTTCATCGCCCTGCCCAGCCTAATGGCCGAGTTCCAGACGGACGCGGCCACCGCCGGCTGGGCGGCCACCTCCTTCCTGCTCGTCGCCGCGGCCTCCGCCGCGATCTGCGGCCGCCTGGGAGACATCTACGGACGCAAGAAGATGCTGGTGATCGTGCTGTGCATCTCGGTGGTCGGCTCGATCATCAGCTTCACGGCAGGCTCCATCATCGGGGTCATCATCGGCCGCGCATTCCAGGGCGCGGCGGGCGCAACGCTGCCGCTGGGCCTGGGCATCGCCCGTGCGGGCATCGAGAAGGACAAGGTCCCCGGTGCCATCGCGCTGGTCGCCGCGGTATCCTTCATCGCCGGCGCCGGCGGCAGCCTGGTCGCCGGCGTGCTGCTGGACCTGGGCAACTGGCACGGCCTGTTCATGGTCTCCGGCATCCTGGGCCTGATCGCAGCGGTCATGGCCATGACCATGCTTGACCGTTCCACCGGACTGAGCAAGGACGACCGGAGGATCGACTACATCGGAGGCTTGCTCTTCGCCCCGGCCGTGGCACTGGTGCTCTACGGCGTTTCGAACGCGGCCGCCTGGGGCATCACCAGCGCCCGCACCTTGCAGTTCGTGCTCGGCGGCCTGGCCCTCGCCGCGATCTGGATCTGGTGGGAACTGCGGGTCCAGAACCCGATGATCAACCTGCGCCTGCTGAAGACCAACAAGATGGCGTTGACCCAGCTGGCCACCGCGATCCTGAGCGTGGGCCCGCTGGTCGCCGCGCAGATCATCGGCCCGATGATCATGCTCTCCCCGGCCGGTTTCGGCGTGGGCCTGGGTCTGTCGCCGACCATGGGCGGACTGGTCATCTTCGGCGCCGCGTCCGTGGCGTTCATCTGCTCGCCGATCAGCGGGAAGATCGCCGCGAAGGTGGGTGCGCGCCGTTCGCTGCTGATCGGCGTGGTCATCTGCGTGATCGGCTACGGGGCGCTGTTCTGGGCGCAGTACAGCGTGCTGAGCTACATCATCGCGATCAACGTGGTGTTCATCGGCACCATGTTCGCCTACACCGCGTTCCCGAACCTGGTCGCCGAGTCGGTGCCGGTGGAGAACACCAGCGAGGGCATGGGCATCAACACGGTCACCCGAACCATCTTCATGGGCGTGGGCACGACCGTGACCACCATGGCGCTGGCCTCCTCCACCGTGGAGGGCGTTGGCGTTCCGTCGGAATCCGCCTACACGCTGACCTACACGATCGTCCTGGCCACCAGCCTGATCGGCTTCGTGGTTTCCTGGCTGATCCGCGACCGGAAGAACGGGAAGCGTGCCGCCGGCACTGCTGCCGCCGGTAACGAGGATCTGGTCGGAGCCGTCGAAAGCTAAGCCCAGCGGGCAGCAGGCAACACAGGCAAGAGGCCGGGGAGGGACCCAGTAATCGGTGTCCCTCCCCGGCCTCTGTGCCGTGCGCGGGGTGCGGCGCGGATCAGGCGCCGGTGCGCTTGATCAGCGCGGCCAGCGCCTGGCCGCCGCCGATGCACATGGTGACCACCGCGTGGTCCAGGTCCCGGCGCACTAGGTCCTTGGCCGCGCGCAGCAGCAGGATGGCGCCGGTGGCGCCGATCGGATGGCCCAGGGCAATGGCGCCGCCGTAGGGGTTCACGCGTGCAGGATCCAGCTTCGCGTCCCGGATGACTGCCAGCGCCTGCGCGGCGAAGGCCTCATTGACCTCGAAGGTGTCGATGTCCTGCGGGGACAGGCCGGTTTCGGCGAAGAGCTTGTGCAGGGCCAGCGTCGGGGCGTAGCCCATGTAGGCAGGATCCAGCGCGGCGGTGGTGACATGCTCCAAGGTGGCCAGCGAGCCCAGGCCGAGCTCCTGCACGGTCTGCTGCCTGGCCAGCAGCACCGCGGCGGCGCCGTCGTTGATGCCCGAGGCGTTGCCTGCGGTCACGCTGCCACCGGCCCGGAAGGCGGGCTTCAGCAAAGACAGGCTTTCGGCGGTGGTGTCCGGGCGCGGGTGCTCGTCGACGCTCACCGTGGCCGGCTTGCGCCCGCCGGTGGTCACCGCGGTAATCTCCTCGGCGAAGGCGGCCAAGGCTTCGGCGGTGCCCGAGCGGCGTTGGCTTTCGGCGGCGAATTCGTCCTGCTGCTCGCGGCTGATGCCGTACTTGTCCGCCACGTTTTCAGCGGTGACGCCCATGTGCTGCCCGGAGAACGGGTCGGTGAGCATGGCTACCGTGCCATCCAGCACGGTGCGGTTGCCCAGCCGGGAGTTGCCGCGGGAGTCGTAGTCCAGGAACGGCATGCGGGACATGGATTCGGCGCCGCCGGCGAGGATGAATTGCGAGCCGCCCCAGGCCAGCTGCTGGGCACCGGACCAGATGGCCTGCAGCCCGCTGCCGCACAGGCGGTTGACGGTGAACGCGGGAGTGGATTCGGGCAGCCCCGCGCCGAGGGCCACTCGCCGGGCAAAATACGCGTCCGGGCCGACCTGGCCCACGCAGCCCATGATGACCTCGTCGACCTGTTCCGGGGCGACCGAACTGCGGGACAGCGCCTCGCGCGCGGCAATCTGGCCCAGCTCATGGGCCGGCACCGAATTCAGGCTCCCGCCGTAGCGGCCTACGGGGGTGCGTGCGCCGTCGAGAATGGCGATCTTTTCTGTAGACAAGTCGGCTTCCTTAGATCCTGGTAGTTAATGCAGGCCCACGGCCATGCCACATGCCTGCCACGTTACAAAAAAGTCCTAGTGGCGGGCCTGGGATGATCCCGTTCTCCGGGATCCTTCCGGCAGCGCCCGCCGCCGTTGCGCGAGCATGGAGGGCGGGGACCCCCACCGGGTCCGCGCGGCGACCCGGAAGCTTCCGGAGCAAGGATTTTCATGTTCTCCGATTTGGCGTTCTTCTCCTTCGTCCAGCTAGACGATGACTCGCTGCATGGCGCGTACAACCGCTGGCACCAGCTGGATCACCGCCCCGAGAACCTGGCCCTGCCCGGCGTGGCCTGGGGAGACCGCTGGGCCCGGGTCCGTGAAGAGGATCCGGCGCACGCCGCCGACTCGGCGTTCGCGGACACCGATTTCGTGGCGATGTACTGGTTCCGGGATCCAGTGGAGCACAGCGTCGATGCCTGGGACCGCCTGGGCGAAGCGTCATTCCAGTGGGGCCGCGGGCCCATCATTCCCGGGGTTGAACGCAAGCTGCTGGCATTCTTCCGCCCGGTCAAGGGCTACTCCGCGCCGCACGCGCTGGTCAGCCCCTACGTGCTGCCGTTCCGCCCGAACCAGGGCATGCACATCACGCTCACCCGCTACCCGGAACCGCACGGTCTGGACGCACACGACAGCTTCCGTTGGGAAGACACCGAGCTGATGCCGGAACTGCTGAAAGTCCCAGGGGTCGCCGGAGGCTGGACCTTCTCCTTCAGCCACGCGCAGAAGCACAGCACGCTGCCTTTCGCGGACACCGTGAGCCACCAGCCGGGCGAACTGCGGATCCGGCTGCTGTACGTGGACGGGGAACCGGAGAGCACCGGTGCAGCGATCCGCGGCGCCGAACAGCAACTTGCCGCCGAACCCTCGGTGCCAAAGGCCGGAGAAGTCCTCTTCTCCTCGACACTGAGCACAATCGTTCCTTGGAGGGACTGGTGAAAAACATCGAAGAGCGCCTGCAGGCGCTGGAAGACCGGGCTGAAATCCTGGACTTGATCGCAAGCTACGGCCCCTTCGCCGACTCTGGCAACGGCCAGGCCATCGAGAGGCTCTGGGCGGAAGGCGGGACCTACTCCTTCGACACCATCACGCTGCAGTACGAAGACCTGGCAGGGCTGGTCGAATTCGACACCCACAAGGACTTCATGGCCGCTGGATGCGCGCACGTCGGCACCGCGCCGTCGCTGCGCATCGACGGGGACGCCGCAGTGGCCACGAACCACTCGTTGGTTTTCGCCCGCCGCGGCGAGCCGTGGACCGCCGAGCGCGTCAGCGCCAACCGCTGGGAGTTCGTCCGCACCGCCGAGGGCTGGAAAGTGTCCAAGCGCGAGAACCGGCTGCTGACCGGCAGCGAATGGGCGCGACAGTTGTTCAGCAACTGATATGTAGTTGATTTTGTCAAGGTAGGCATGGCAAGGCGACCCCGCATCCGACAGGGTGCGTGGTCGCCTTACTGGTTCCCGTGGACCTCGATCTGCAGTCCGGGTCGTGACTCGTGCTGTGTTTCAGCGACGACGTGGTCGATTCTGATATCCGCGGGTTGGTTACCGCATGACGACGTTTCGGCGGGAAGTAGAGCCGCTGGTCTAGGAGCGAACGTCGCGGGCTATCAGCGCCTGAGGCAGGCAGCAAATCGCCGCGGTTCATAGTTGCGACGCGGGTTGCTTCCACGCTGTCACGAACCTCTCCGTCGAGTCAGGGGTTCACGGGAAGTCCGGGGGAGAAGGTTCAGGACTCCATGACGGTGTCCTCTGTGGTGCGTTGCTGGGGTTCGGCCAGTGCCCAGCACCAGCCGGCCAGTTCACGGGCGATCGCGACGTTCGCCACGCACCGGCGCTTCTTGCGTTCCTCAAACGCTTCCCATCGCTGGTGCAGCCGCTGGTTCGCCCGGTGCGCCAGGGCTCTGGTTTCCGGTGTCGCGGCATCCCATCGCCGGCGTAGGGTGCTGCTGGGCTCGTAGTACGGGCGGGCATGGTGCCAGGCAGCCTCGACCAGCAGCCGGCGTGCATGCTTGTTCCCGGTCTTCGTCACCGATCCTTGGGAGCGGGTCTGCCCCGAGGAATGCTCACTGGGCACCAGGCCCAGATAAGCGCCGATGCTGTTCCCGGTAAACCGGGTCCAGTTCCCAATCTCCACGGCCAGGCCAAACGCGGTCAGGGGGCCGACCCTGCGCAGGCACTCCAACGCGGTGACCACCGGCGCATAACTGCTGGTCGTGGCCATCAGCTCGATCTGCGCATCGAGTCGGTCCCTGCGTTCGATGACGGTGTCGACCATCCCGATGGACTCGTGCAGGGTCATCTGCAGGGGCGGGATATCGAACCTGATCGCCTCCAGCCAGGCCCGGTGGTCCGCGGTCCAGGCTTTGCCGCCGGGATAGAGCAAGTCGTGGCGCAGCAGTAGTTTCGAGAGGCGGTGCCGGGAACGCATCAAATCCATCCGGGCGTCTTCGCGCAGCCGTACCAGGTCCCGGGCCGCTTCTTCGTCCAGGTCCGGGACCCGCACCTCGGTGACCTGGCCCAAGGAGAGCAGCCGGGCCAGGTGCTCGGCATCCCTGGCATCGGTCTTGATCCTTTCTCCGGAAGGCCGGATCAACCGGGACGGGGCCGCAACGACACACGCGATCCCGGCCGCAGCCAAGGTGCGGGCCAGTCCGTACCCTGTCGGTCCGGCCTCGTAGGTAGCCCGGACGGTGGAAATCTCACCACCATGGGTCAGGATCCAGTGGCGGACACCGGCTGCGTCCATGGCCAAGGCTGCGCGTTGCACTTCGCCGGTTTCCGGGGTGATGGCACAGATTTTCACGCTACGGGCATGCACGTCCATGCCGATGAAAGTACGCTGGTACATAGCTGGAACCTCCTCGTTCATCTGTTGGCACCAACACAACAGTGGCGCCACCGACCCGAGGAAATCCACGGGTTCGTGGTGATGGTGTTGGTGATCCACGCTACGCCGTAGAGCGTTCAATCATTATGAAGCGGAGGTTCCAGCCCTGACCAGACCTGCCGAGCCCTACACCTCATATCGTCTAGTGGTGCTCGTGATGCGGCAGACATGGGAACTATCGCGGCATGAGCCGAGACGAGGGTTCGAAGCGATCGATTTAACCAAGTTGTATTTGCTACATTCATGACACTGTGGTGCGTTCAGTTTTTCCGTGCTGACACAAGACGGAGCGAAGGCTGAAGCGCCGTAACTTAGATAACCGGCAATGAATCAGTACTCGATAAGTTCTGGCATGCAACCGGTTCTGAGGCAAGTGCTGGACAGGTGACTCTTTTGGCGTTGGTTACTAAACACGGCGCAAACAATAGCACCAGTCGCGCGTTCATGACTGGTGCTGATCGTATCCGGAACCAGTTCGGGATCAATGTGGAGGATCTGAACCGGGATCATCCCACGGCGGCGACTGACTGGCACCGGGCTTTGCATGATGCCCTGGACGACTATTTGGCTGGTCAGCGAGCCACCGCGGAGCCGCCACCCATGGGTCAGGAGCCGTGGTTTGCGCAGCCGCAGGGAACGTTCCGGAATTACGACTACAACAACGCTCTGGAACGTGATGTGGAGATCAGCAAGCAGGAAGCGTTGCGTCTGCTTGATAGCATGCCAGCGGATACGGTGAGTGACCGGTCTATTAATGGACGCGACACCATCAGTCATGTGCCGTCCTGGTATGGGAACGACGATGAGGTAGACCGGGCGATTGCCGGGAAGTTCCCGCACCTGGTGCCCGAAGGCGCGAAGCTGCCACCGCAGACCGCTACTGCCGAGGCGGCGGAAGCCCAGCAGGATGAGGCCGCTCATCAGGGGCAAGCCGAACGGGCCGAGGGCGAAGAACACCTTGACCGGGCGAACGCTAAAACTGCCGAAGCCGAAGAAGCCGGTAAGCCGGCCCCGGCTGGGGCTGGCCCGGAGGATGCGGGCAAGCTGCCGTTAGATCGGCACAGTGCCGCCTCTGAACGGGTGATCGCTGTGTGGAAGCAGAAGGGTGGTAAGGATGCTGATTTCCCGTTGCCGCCGAGCACGCAGAATCCGCAGCCGGCGATGAAGCACCGCAAACGCGTTGTGTCCGCGGCGGCCCCGGCTCGAATCCAAGGACAGGAGCTGTCGCGATGATCGGCATCCCACCGAATAACGATGAGCTGGATCTGGACGGCGACGAGACCCAGGAGCCGACGGCACGGCCAGCGGCCCCGTCGCGGGACACCGGGCACGCGGAGCCGGAGCGGCCTTTCGCGTATGAGGATGCGCAGCAGAGGTTGCGCGGCTACGCGCTGCCGCGTTACCTGCGGAAGTATGGGCCTTCGGGGCGTGCGTGGGCGCCGAACTGGTATGAGTACCCTGAAGTGTATTCGGTGATTACCGCGTTGTGGGAGACGTGGGAGCAGATGCGGTGGGACGGCCCGCAGCAGATCCTGGTGTTCTACCGGGACTACTTCTACCCGCTGATGGATCGGCTCACCGCGCAGGATGGCCCGTTCCACGCGTATGACAAGGTCATGCACCCGCAGCTACCGGAGATGTTCCCTGTGGCTGAGGCTCCGGAGGGGTACTTCCGGTCATCCGTGCAATAGGGCTGTTGTCGCAGGAACGAACCAACGGGAAGATAAGGAAACTGCTTCAATAGCTAGTGCAGAAGCGCTGGAGCACAATTAATGCAGGCTCAACTTCCTCGTTTGCCGAAGTGAAGTTTATACATGCTACTGTTTGATTTAATTTATTCAGACAGAAGCAGTGTATTGCTTCTTTGTTGAAGTTCTTCATCAATTCAAAAGTAAAGGTGACATGAGACTCTGGCGGCATATTTCTTCTGTAACTGTGCTCGGTATCGTGTGTAGTTCGACACTTGCTTTCCCGGCATACGCGAGTGAAGAAACACCAAGCAGCTCCTTAGAGCAACTGATCACTGATTATGCTCCTGAAGAGATACCGATGGCTGAGACGGATATGGAAAGTGGCCGATTCGAGGCGAAAATTGACCGCACTGAGGTGGCTATCGATTCAGGATCATCTGCAAAAATTGAGATTACTGACTCTAGCGGAACGGCCCGATTAGTTCCTCTGCCCAATAAGAGTCTCTCCGAGGGTAAAGAATCATCGGAGGGCTCTGTCCATTATGAAGTTGAAGACGGAACGAGGCTGATTGCTCAACCTCTGCAAGATGCTTCGGTTCGGTTATCCGTAGCGATTACAGATGCTTCACAGCCCCAGGAATTTTCTACGATCTAATCCCTGATGGGGGGTGCCCCTATGTATTTTGTCAAGCAGCATCCACCACCGGAGCATCGTCAAGCGACCTGTCCCGGATCATGGCGAACATCACCGTCAGCCGGCGATGGGCCAACGCGATGAGCGCCTGGTTATGACGTTTTCCCTGGGCCCGTTTCCGGTCATAGTAAGCGCGGCTGGCAGGGTCGAAACGGATGGACGCGAACGCCGAAAGGAACAACGCTCGCTTCAATCTCTTGTTGCCTGAATGGCTGACGCGTTCGGATTTGATCGAGGTGCCCGACTGGTGGGTGACGGGCGCCAACCCAGCATAGGAAGCCAAGGCGGCGGCACTATCAAAGGTCTTGCCGGAGGTCTGAAGCAATGAATACTGCAGTGGTCCTGACCGCAACCCCTGGCCTGGACGTCAGGACCGGGCAAAGAGGGCGGAACTCCACCATAGCTTCAAGATGGGAGGCTACGTCGGCTCGCTGGGCATGCAGGGCGATTAGCTGCCGGGCCAAGTGGGGAATGACCAGCCCGGCCGCCTCAGTGCCGACCACGACCACTGTCTGCTCATCCACCGCGTCCAGGATGGCGCCGGCCCAGGCGGTGTGCCGGCGGGCTCCGTGCTTTGTCAGGTTCGCATCGATCCTGGCCTTGCCGGCATGCTTCAACGCTGCTGGGATAGGCCAAGCGGCGAGGACTTAGAGCACCGCATCATGCTCCAGCCACGGACCGACCACCCGCTCGAGCGAGGGCTGGATTTGGGTGAAGAGCCCGCGGATCCGGTTGCTGGTCTGGGTGATCTGGCGGGAGAGATCCAGGTCGAAGCCGGTGAGCATGCCCAAGGCGGCTTCTTCCTCATCCGAGACCCGCACGCTGCGCAGCGTATGCGGCATGGTGCGGGCCGCGGCAGCGATAATGAACGCATCCTTTTCGTTGGTTTTGGCCGTGCCCGGATACATGTCCGCGATCCGTCGCATGGTCAGCCCGGGCAGGTAGGCCACGGTGATGCACAGGTGCTGGGCGACCGCGACGGCCAGGGCACCGATGGTCGCAGGCTGGTCCACGACCACCAGTACGGCGCCTTGGGCGCTGAGAGCCTGGTAGACCTTGGTGAGCTTTGCTTCGTCGTTGGGCAGGGTTTTATTCCAGATGGTGGTGCCCTCCACCGTCACGGCGCAGCCCCAATGGTCGGTCTTTCCGACGTCGAGCCCGAGGAAAATATCGATTTCCGTGGTGTTCATGACCGGTGCTCCTTTGAACCGATGATTTGTTCACGGTCGACCAACCGTCGGTAGCAAAGCCTTACACCCACGTTACGACTGGCGTCCAGTGTTCCTGGCGCCGTGCCCCTGATTAGCAATCACCTCGCTGCCATCCAATCCCGGTGGCAACACCCCCCCGGACTATTGGATATGCAGGGGCAAGACACCGTGCCGGGATTGGCCGGCCGACAGCTCCCATCATCCTCGGGTGAGGGAGCTATCAACAAGGTAACGGGTCTGCTGAGATTCTCGAAGAGCATGTCCTTATTCAGGATGCGAACGAAGAAATTTATGGAACTGTTGCAGCACCCTGGGCTGTAGACAGTGCTGGACGCCCAGTTCGGACTACTTATGAGATCAGAGACAATCTCGTAGTCCAGAAGGTCGAACACAGTTCAGATAATACTTACCCGGTGATTGCTGACCCTCTATTCAAACCCTGACAGACAGGGGCCCGGTCCCGGGCTTAGTACTGGTATCAGCCGTTATTCTAATGGACTGTACTCTTGCGCTGTCTCGGACCCGGCTGTGGCTGGTTGGTCGTGAGCACCTGGCGCGAGCCAGCCCTGGCATTCCTGCTTTGGAGGCGATCCTGTTAGCTCTTCAGGGCAGCGGCCGGTGCCTCAGGTCGGCCTACAGCCGATAATAGGTGACGGGTTGGTCCGGTGATGCCGGCTCCGCGGCGGGTTGTCTGTATCCCGACGGGTCCATGGAGCGCGGGCGGACGCGGACTCCGGTGGTAGATAAGGAAGTGCCCTCTTGCCCCCGATCGGCCTTGCCCTGCATGCTTTTGGTGTCCGGCCGGCACGGGGCGTCAGGTGATGGCCTCTGCCGTGTCGAATCGGATGCGGTTGTCCTGGATCTCGTCGTGGTGGGTTCCGGCCCAGTCGATCAGAGTGGTGATGGCGATGAGCAGGGTGGTGCCCAGATCAGTCAGTGCATACACCACCCGTGGGGGCACCTCGGGATAGGCGGTTCTGGTGATGAGACCGTCACGCCGCAGCTGGTGGAGGGTGTGGGTGAGCATTCGCTGGGAGAGACCCGGGATGGAGTGAAGCAAGTCGGTGTAGCGCAGGGGCCCGCCCTGAAGCGAACTGACCACGAGCACGGCCCACTTGTTGCCCGCCCGCTCGATGATCTGCCGGATGGTTTCCCCGTGTTCCGCCGGCCAGCGGGAACACGGCCCGGACAGTGCCCCAGCCTGCCGGATGCTCGGGTCGGATTTCATGGCGCACCTGCCCTTCCTGTTACGCACACGCGTGTGCCTTTTGTATCGAATTCAATACTGTCCCATTATGGAGTTACGCACCATGTGTAAGAAACCGGTTTAGGGCCATCCGACCAAGGCACTTGAAAAGAATGGCCATCTTCGTTTTCAATCATTTGGCCGAGACCGACAGGACCTGCACGGTCGAGACCATCACCCCGGGCCGTCACGTTTGACGTTCGGCTTCGCACGCACCCAACAGCGGAAGGTTCAGCCGATGCGGCAGAAACGACCGCCCACACCCAAACCATAGGAAGGCTATGTTCATGCGCGCCGCAACAGTTTCCCACTTCGGTGGACCCGAGGCAGTCGAGATCACAGAGGTCCCGGTACCTGTACCGGGACCCGGGCAGGTGAGGATCAAGGTCAGCGCGGCTGCGCTGAATCCGGTGGACGCTGCCATGCGTTCGGGGGTCTTCGGCGGTGAGGGGGAACGGATCGGCCTCGGCTGGGATGTTGCCGGCACGATTGATGCCGTGGGGGCCGGGGTCAACTGGCCTGTCGGGGACCGGGTCATAGGCCTGGCCACGGGCCACAATGAGCCGCTGGGCACACATGCCGATTACGTCGTGCTTGACGCAGAAGCCATCGCCCCGGCCCCTGCCTCCCTCGACGATGTCCATGCCGCGGCGCTGCCCCTGAACGCGCTGTCCGCAGCGCAGGCCCTGGGCCTGCTGGCGGTGCGGCCGGGGCAAAGCCTGCTCGTCACGGGAGCGGCCGGCGGGGTCGGGGGGCACACAGTGGAGTTGGCCCACCGACAGGGCCTGGAGGTCACCGTGCTGGCCTCCGCCGGCGACATACCGTTCCTCGTCTCTCGCGGCGCCAACCACTTCCTGACCCGCGGGGCGAACCTTGCACCTGCCGGCTTCGACGGTGTGCTCGACGCCGCAGGCCTGGGGAACGAGGCGATCGCCGCAGTCCGGGACGGTGGCTCCTACGTCGGCTTGTGGCCGGGACAGGAACCGGATTCGGAACGCGGCGTCCGTGTCGATGCGCTCGACGTGCGGGCCGACGGCGCCCAGCTCGCCGAGCTTTCCCGCCTCGCCGACCAAGGTGAAATTAGGGCCCGCGTCGCACAGACCTACCCGCTCGATGAGGTAACGGCAGCCCACGCCAGGTTGGCTGAAGGTAGCCTGCGCGGACGGCTCGTCCTCATCCCCTGACTCAGGAGGCCGATGCCCATCCCCACCACCACGGCGAGCAACCCGGGGCCCGGGACATCCATGGACCCCAACGAACGAATTGGTGGATACGCGGGCGTAGCCGATCAGTTTAGTCATCGGTCCTTCAAGAAGTGTCTCGCAACTAATGGTGCAGACATGATTTTACGCCATTGGTTGCGATACATAGTTGTGAGAATTTTGGACCGTTGAGATTCTGTGGATTTTTTGCCAGGGAGTGGCGTGCGGTGAGACGTCTTGCAACCTATGGGTTGTGAGACGTTCGTGTGTTGTGACACACACGTACGAATCCGACGGCACCATGCTTGCGTCGGTTAGTCAGATTCCTGATCGGGCGTTTCACAGGGAATGTTGCGTGCGTTTTAATTACCCCATGACCAATCCTAGAATCGATCCCGTACCCGATGACTTGATGAATGCCGTCGTGGGACAGTACTTGAAATCCGGCGACTTCAACGGACTCTACCTCTATACGGATGTCGATCCCGCTCTTGTGGAGGTAGCGAAGGGACTGGTCATTGACGGCAATCTCCAGGTAATGGTGTCGGAGGTTGACTACCCGAACCCACACATCCGTCCTTGGCCTTCGCGGCGCACAATCGAATCACAGAGCGATTCGCTCGACGGGATAGCCAGCGAGGGATACGGCGTGGTGCTCTACCCAACGCCGCTTGCATTGAAAAGTGTGCGCGTTCCTGCTCGCCTAAAGGGGCAACCGTTCGGCTCGGCGTTGGCGAAGGGACGTGGGGCGCTCGAACTGGCCTATTTCAGCTTCGACGTGCTCGAGCCGTATCGAAACGATCCGCGCTATCACTTCCGATATTGGGACTTCGGCGTCGAGATGGGCATTGGCGACGATGCTTATCTCGATGAGACCGAGCTCGATAGGGACAAGGTCTCGCTGAGCCATATCGGGTTCGCCTACGACCTCTCCAGTTATGACCGAACTGACGGTAATACGCCGATCGTGCGCCGCGTCGCTGCGTTTTACGGAGACCTGGCCAAACTCACTCCTGAGCACCAGCAGCGATGGCATTCATATCAGGTGAAAGACGACTGTCTCGAACCGCACCCAGCGTGGTGGAGTGCTCAGATGGGCCACTGGGAAGACGGCATCGGCCCGTTCGACCATCTGTTCCTTGAACTCAAGAGCCTCAACGCACTATGGACTGGAGCCTTCAGTGAAACCCTGTTCAAGCACACCGACCGACCACTGGATTTTGGTTGGCTCCTGCGTCCTTCGCAGCGTGAGTGGGACGAGTTCATCGTCCAGCTCGATAAGCTGCTCTCGGACAATATCCGTCACGACGGTCTGGACGCAGCCGGTGCGCGACGCAAGGATAAAAACAACCAGAATCTCGGCACACTGACCCGGTTAGCTGCTTATCTGGAGGAGGACAGGGGTATCGAAGCGACCGTCGTGAAGGATTTTATGCGGCCGCTACGGGAGGTCCGCCAGGCCAGACAGAGGCCAGCCCACGCCCTTCGCAATAACATCACAGACAAGACCTTCGTGCATCGTCAAATCGTACTGCTCGAGGAACTGAACGACTTGCTCAGAGAGCTGGTCCGGTGGTTGTCCACGCACCCCAAAAACCAAGGGTGGAAGCCGGACCTTGAACCGGATGTGTACTACCGAATGTAGGTTTGTGTAACAATGCGGACAACGCCGTCGGTGCGGCGTCAGCGCAAGATCGCGACGATTCGCGAACTTATTGATGCTAAAGCAGACGCTTTTGAGGATCCATAAGGCTAGCTGCGCCGGTGAGACGTCTTGCAACCCATTGGTAGGTCGTGGAGTTATAGAGCAGTAAACTCTACGACAATAGATCATCGGATCCATAACTAAGCGCAAATGCCAGGTAGGGTTCGAGAATGTGTACCCGTTTAGTCTCCTGGACGTATTCGAATAAAGGCTGATGCGTAGCATTTGGACTGGCTAAGTCATGGGAAATTTGTAGCGGGGCCTCGTGTGTAACAGACAAGGAACGGGATGCGATTTTGTTGATTTGGTGAAGTTTGGCTTGCAGCTGTAGCCGCTTTAGATTTTCTGGTCGTTGATCATCCAGCATGAGAACGATTCGAGCTTGGGGTTAGCCTGAATTAGTGGACACCCGAATAAGCGGGATCAGCCGATCTCGCATTTGAGAGGATGTCACTAATGAGCAATATGAAAAAGCAACGTCGGTCTTTCACCGAGGAGTACCGCAGGGAAGCCGCCGGTCTGGTTATCGACACCGGACGCACTATCAAGGCGGTCGCCAAAGAGCTGAACCTCGGGGAGCAAACACTGGGCACCTGGGTGAAGAAGGAACGATCCCGCCGCGGCCTCGACGGTGAGGCGACTGGAGCGTTGGACGAGTCCGAACGTGAGGAACTCAAGCGCTTGCGCAAGGAAGTGTTCGATCTGCGCGAGGATAATCGGTTCTTGGGAAAAGCAGCGTCCTTCTTCGCGTCGAAGCAACATCGGTCGAACGGTTCGAATTGATGCACGCGTTGAAGGATGAGTTCGCCTTGACCCGGATGGCGGCATTGCTTCAGGTTTCCAAGTCCGGCTACTACGCCTGGCGGCATCGCCAGAGCGCCGGCCCGTCGCCCAGGGCCGCCGCGCAGCGGGAAAGGGATGCGAAGATCGCCAAGATCTTCAACGACTCGCACCAGGTTTACGGAGCCCCGCGGGTGGCTGCTCAGCTGGCCCGCGAGGGAAGCCGGGCTGATCTGAAAACGGTGGCCGCCTATGGGCAGTTTTTCATGGCCGCTTACACCTGGCTCTAACGCGCACTGATCCCCGAACGCGCCAAAGCAGCACTGGCACGTTTCGCGGCTGGGGACTTGAGAGTGGTCGTCCTTGCCGGGAAGACCCGAACATAGTCATGTCGTACGCTAAGGCAGGCAAGGCCCTAGCGTACGACATTTTACTAACCCATAAGGTTCTCAGATATGCGCCTGGGTTTTATTTAGCTATGCAGCACACCATCAACGCGGCGGGGCAATCCCCAAGGGTTGGCATCCTGTAGTGCTTCCGGCAACAGGTTCGCCGGAATATTTTGGTAGCTCACTGGCCGTTGGAAACGGTAGATAGCCAGAGTCCCTACTGAGGTTGTCCGTGAATCGGAGGTGGCTGGGAACGGGCCGCCGTGCACCATCGAATCGTTGACCTCCACTCCGGTGGGCCAGCCGTTGAAAAGGATCCGTCCGACTTTGCGTTCCAGAACAGGAAGGATGGCCTGGACTTTCAAAGAATCTTCCTCAACTGCGTGCACCGTTGCAGTCAGCTGGCCCTGCAGGGTTTCCAGGGCCGAGGCCAGGTCTGTTTCGTCCTGGTATTGCACTACCAGTGCCGCTGATCCGAAGATTTCCTCTTGCAGTTCCGGAATGCTACGAAAGGTATCGGTACTGGTAAGGAACAACGCCGGTGCTGGTGCGTTCCTGCCCGACTGTTCCTTTCCTTCGGAAACGGCCTCGACCCCCGGGGTTTCGGAAAGCCGGGTGACCCCATCGAGGTAGGAAGCACAGATGCCGGCGGTCAGCATTGTCTGCCCCTCGGCGGATGCTAATGCGCTACCTGCCGCAGCGATAAAGCCCATATCCTTGGTCGGAACGAAGATCAGTCCGGGATTGGTGCAGAATTGACCTGATCCCATAGTTAGGGACGAAACAAAACCGGCCGCGAGGTCCTGGGCGCCGTTTGAGAGGGAACCTGGGAAAAGAACCACTGGGTTGATGCTGGACATTTCCGCATAGACGGGAATCGGCTCTGGGCGTGCTGCAGCGGTTTTCATGAGCGCAATCCCCGCTCCGCGCGATCCGGTGAAGCCAACGGACTTGATTCGGTGGTGGGCTACCAGGCGCTGTCCCACGCTGGAACCAGCCCCGAAGAGCTGTGAGAAAACCCCGGCAGGCAAGCCCGCTTCGGTGACGGCCCGGGTGACGGCTTGGCCAACCAGTGCCGCGGTGCCGGGGTGGGCATTGTGGGCCTTGACGACGACGGGGCATCCCGCAGCCAACGCGGAAGCGGTGTCGCCGCCTGCCGTGGAAAAGGCCAAGGGGAAGTTGCTTGCACCAAAGATGGCAACCGGACCCAACGGGATCTGCCGCTGGCGCAGGTCCGGGGCTGGTGCTGGGCTTCTGTCTGGCCGTGCACTGTTGATGCGTATTTCTTGATGTGCACCGATGCGCAATTCTTCGGCGAAGAGACGCAGTTGCCCGGTGGTCCGACCCAGTTCTCCGGTCAGGCGTCCTTGCGGTAGACCGGTTTCCAGTCCGGCCCGTTCCACAATGCGATCCTTGTCAGCCTCGATGTGCTGAGCAATGAGCTCAAGGAATGCAGCGCGCTGCTCGGGCGAAGTGCCGCGATACGTGTCAAAGGACCGCCATGCAGCTTCTGCTGCCTGGTCTACGGCGACTTCGTCAACGAATGTAAACGTGGGTTCCAGGATTTCCCCGGTGGCCGGGTTAACGCCACACACCTGTCCTGCGTTGCCAGTGACGGGATGTCCCGCAATGATTGAACTAGCGACCAATGTCATGGTTCTCCTCCTGTGAGTCTTGTACTGTTCGTGTGCCGGCGGAATGCCCGGGCGGTGCTCAGGCTCCCAGCCAGCCGCCATCGACATTCATCAGCTGTCCGGTGATGTAGCTCGAAGCGTCGGAGAGCAGGAAGACGGCCATGCCGCCCAGATCGGACGGGTCGCCCAGGCGACGCATGGGAATCCTACCCATGATCCGTGCGTGTTGTTCCGGTTGTGCCAGCAGGTCCTCGGTGAGCTTGGTACGGAAGTAGCCCGGGCCGATGACGTTGGCCCGGATGTCATCCGCGGCCCATTCGGCCGACAATGAGCGGGCGACACCGACGATCCCAGTCTTCGTTGCGACATATGGTGCGATACGTGGCAACCCGATGCTGCTGTTGAGAGAGCCGACGAATACATGTGAGCCTCCACGCTTCTCCTGTTTCTGCAGCCGGGCAATGGCAGTGCTCATGAAGAACGGTGCCTTCAGATTCATGGTCTGGACAAAGTCCCAGTCTTCCGGGGTGATGTCCACGGCATCCTTGCGCAATTGCACGCCTGCTGCATGGATCACTCCGTCGATCGGTCCGTTCTCTGCCGCAGCACGGACCATCTCGTCAATCCCGGTCACGTCCGACAGGTCTGCGGGCAAAATGGCGCATTCCCCGCCACGTTCCGCTGCCAGTTCTGCCGTCTGGGTCAGTTCGTCGGCCGAACGGGAGATCGCAGTGACGCGTCCGCCACAGGCTGCCACCGACAAGGCCATGCCCTGTCCCAGACCTCGGCCGGCTCCGGTGACGAGGATGTGTTTTCCTGCCAGGCTGAAGCTGCTGGGCAGGCAAGCTAGCGTGTCCCTTGCCTGTTGTTCTTTACTTGCCGTGTTCATGGGTTGTCTTTCTTGGTTGTCGTGAGGTGTTCGCTGGCGGCGAGGACGCGCTCCAGGTGGGCGCGGGCCATTGTCGCCGCCTTGCTGCCGTCGCGAGCAAAGATTGCCTCGGCGATGGCCGTGTGTTCGTTCAAGGTAGCGTGTTGCTCGGCAACATAGCCCAAACTTTTTTTGTAGGTCTTGCGCAAGTACTCGTTGATTGGCTCGACGCTATGCACGAAGAATGGGTTAGTGGAGGCGATGGCAATGGCCCGGTGGAAGGCTAGATCCCATTCCAACGCCGTCTGCTGGTCGGTGCCGGCGGAGTTGTAGCCTACGAGGGTCTCCCTGATCCGTGCTTCGTCCTCATCCGTGTGGTTCAGTGCGGCCAGCTCGGTCATTCCGACCTCCATCACCAGACGCATTTCCATGAGTTGCCGGAAGGTTCCGCCGGTGAGCTCGAGCATGAGCGCGTACTGCCGGGAAATGCCGGATCCATCGAAATGTGCAACAACCATGCCCCGCCCGGGACGGATATCCACCAACCCGCGTTCGTCTAGGATCCGACCTGCTTCGCGGATCACGGATCGGCTGACACCGTAGTACTCAGCGAGTACCGGCTCCGTTTCCAGCCGATCACCCGGCTTCAGGCCGCGGCCGATAAGGTCGGCGGTGATTTGATCGGCAACTTGCTCAGAGAGCCTGTTGCGTTTCGGCTTGGGAGTGGAAAGCAATGCCATTGTTGAATGGTTTTCGTTGTCCATGGTTCAAGTGTCCTAGTTTCTAGGCAATTTGGCAGCGTAGAGGTTGGCCACTAAGAGCGCGCCCGGCTTCTTCGCTGGCCAGACGCTGTAGGTTTGCCAGAGAATCGTCGTCATAGAAGGCGGCATGCGGCGTCAGCACGACCTGGGGGAACCCGCGTAGCGGCGAGTTAGCCGGTAGCGGTTCGGGATCGGTGACATCTAGGGCAGCACCAGCCACGCGCCCGTCGCGTACTGCTTCGGCCAAGGCATCCAAATCGACCAAGGGCCCCCGTGCGGTGTTCACCACGACGCTTCCGGGTTGCATCCTGGCCAGGAAGTTGGGCCCGATCAGATGGTGGTTTTCGGGCGTGCTTGGCGCATGCAGCGACACGGCGTGGGCTTGTTCCGAGAGCTCTTGGAGACTGACGGGAGTGACGTTTAACCGTTTGAAGACCTCGGGGCTGCAGTATGGATCGAAGGCGACGAAGCGGAAGCCAAAGGGTTCGAGACGGCGATGCACGGCTTGGGCGATGCGCCCCAGTCCCACCAGTCCTATGGTGGCGGACCTGAATCCCCGAAGCCGCCCGACCTCGGCGGGCTTAGCCCAGCCGTTGGCCTTGACCAGGGCGTCGTACACCGGCAGTCGCCGCAGGAGGGACAGCAGGCTGGAAGCGGCGTGATCTGCGACGGTCTCCACTCCATAGTCGGGAACGTTGGCTATTGCCACGCCCAATTCCCGTGCAGCTTCGATGTCCACATTGTCGTAGCCGATTCCGTAGCGAATTACTGTCGCGCCGGGTTTAAACCGGGACAGGACTTCGCGAGTCATGGGCGCGAAATTTACGAAAGCGACATCCGCATCCTGGATGGCCTGGATAGTTTCATCTTTTTCGACACAGGAGAAACACTCGAACTCGGCCCCATACTTGGCCGAGACGGCCTTCTCAAATTCCACGTCACGGAACGCGTGGTCCGTTACCACTACTCGCTGACTCATTAGTTGGTATCCCATCCGGCGGGCCCTGGGGACCGCGTTCGTTGATTTTTCGGAGAAATATTTCATTGATCGCTTGTTCGGATCATATGATGATTATATGTTAGACCATGATGGTCATCACAAGTCTTAGTGGGATTTATCGCACATAGGTTCCTCGTGACCCATATCCAGCAGCCAACAGGCTCGGAAAAATTCGCAACTTGCAAACATACTTTAAGGCGGCGCACAGCATGGCATCGATTCCCACCATCGCTCAATTGTCTAAGAAATCGGTCTTCTCAGCCTTGACCCTGGGCCTTGGGCTCACCCTCAGCCTCAGCGCCTGCGGAGGGCAGGCTCCCGCTTCCAGCGCGGCTGGCGATTCGGGTTTAAAGGTGGGCATTTTCGTAGACAACGCCTTCGGCGATGGGGATTTCTTCGACCAGGCCGGTGTTGCAGTTGAAACACTCGAGTCCGATTTCGGTGCTGCGGTGAAGACCTATGAGGGCCAGCTTCAGGCACAGAACTTTGCGCCGCTGTTGCAGGATGCTGCTGATGCGAACGAGCTGGTCTTTGTCCTTGGTTTCGAAGCCATTGATGCGATGACCGGCGTTGCAGATCGCAACAAGGACACCACCTTCGTATTCGTAGATGGCAAGGTAGACAGCCCGGAGGCTCTCTCCGCCGAGTTCCGCACGGCTGAGGGCTGTTTCATGGCTGGTGCCCTTGCTGCTGTGGTGGGTGCAGAAGCTTCGGCGTCGTCGACCGGATTCATCGGTGGCGTCAACGCCCCAGTGGTGAAGAACTGTGAGGACGGCTTTACTGCCGGGGCCGCTAACATCGCACCGGACATGAAGGTGCTCGCGCAGTATGTCGGTTCCTTCACTGATCCGAGCAAGGGCCGGGAAGTTGCCCTGGGACTTGAGACCCGCGGGGTACGCAGCGTCTTCGCCTATGCCGGACTGTCCGGTGCGGGTGCGTTCGACGTCGCCAAATCCGGCAGCGACATTGCCCCTATCGGCATTGTGGCAGACAAGAGCGCCCTCGCTCCGGGCAAAGTCCCCGGGAGCCTGATCATGCGGGTGGACAAGGTCATCACCTCTATGACCCAGGACTTCGTCGACGGCAAACTGACACATGGTGATCAGCGCAGCTACGGCTTTGCCGAAGACGGCTGGGAAATGCTTTACGACGAGAAGTTGGTTGCTGCGGATAGCATCCAGAAGCTCGAAGCCCTGCAAGCGGATCTGGTCAGTGGTGCGGTGAGCCTCGATGCTAAGTAGCGCAGTGCAAGACGCCCAGCCCGTTTTGGAGCTGCGGGGCATTACCAAGACTTTCGGGCCGGTCGTGGCCAACAAGGACGTTGATTTCGATCTCAAAGCCGGGGAAATCCACGCTCTGGTGGGAGAAAACGGCGCGGGCAAGACCACTTTGATGCGCATCTTGTACGGGATGTATCAACCCGATGGCGGCAACATCGTCATGGATGGGCAGCCCGTTGGATTCAAGAAGCCCATGGATGCCATCAACCACGGGATTGGCATGGTGCACCAGCACTTCATGCTCGTTCCGGGGTTTACAGTGGCCGAAAACGTCACCCTCGGAGCCGAGCCTCGGCACAACGGGTTCTTCGATCACGCGGCAGCCAATGATTCTTTGGTCGAACCCATGAAACGCCTAGGCATCAGGCTTGATCCGGAGACGATAACAGGGACGCTGAACGTGGCCACCCAACAGAAACTTGAGATCATCAAGGTCCTCTACCGTGGCGCGAAAATCATTATCCTGGATGAGCCCACCGCGGTCCTTACCCCGCAGGAAACCGAGGAGCTCTTCGTTCTGCTCAAGACGCTGGCAAGCGACGGCTCCTCCGTCATCTTCATTTCGCACAAGCTCCGCGAGGTGTTTGCGGTGGCCGACAGAATCACAGTGTTGCGCAACGGTCAGACCATTCAAACCTTTAACGCCGCGCAGACCGATGCGGCCAGCGTTGTAGCTGCCATGACGGGGCGCACCGATGTGAATCTGGGCCGGGTGGAACGCACCGTGCCCACGGACGGGACGGTGCTGGAAGTTACTGGACTGGAAACCGGGAAGCCCGGCGCGGATGCAGCTTTGAAATCGATCACCTTCAGCGTCCGTCCGGGTGAAGTCCTGGGCATTGCGGGTGTTGAGGGAAATGGCCAGAGCACCCTCGCAGAGACGCTGATTGGCATCCAGCCCCTGAATGCGGGCTCCATTCGCCTCCGGAATTTCGAGCTCGGCGGGCTCAACGTCGCCCAACGACGATCTAAAGGTCTTTCCTACGTTGCCGAAGACCGGCATCTGGAAGGGATTCCGCTTAACGGAACGGTGCTGGAAGGCATCAGTGCCGGCCTCATCCGGCGGGATTCTTCCCCGGGCGGCCTAGGGCTGGCGTTCCCCCGCACCGTGCGCCACTGGTCCACCCACATGATCAAGAAGTACAGCATCAAGACCTCCGGGCCCGGGGCCAAATGCAGCACGCTCTCCGGTGGCAACCAGCAAAAAATCGTCATGGCCCGCGAGCTCGAAGACAAGCCGGATTGCATCATTCTCGCCCAGCCAACCCGCGGCGTGGATCTCGGCGCCATCGAATTCCTCTACAACCAGGTGGCAGAGGCCACCGCGGCCGGTTGCGCGGTGGTCCTCATCTCCGCTGACATGGACGAAATTTTGCGCCTTTCCGATCGCGTGCTGGTGATGTATGGGGGCGCGATTGTCGCCGAACAACAGACCGAAGCGACCAGTCGGGAAGAACTGGGCATGTACATGGTGGGAGCCCAGACAATGAAGGTGGAAAAACGAGCATGAATACCTCGCTGAAGACTGTTCCAAAGGCCAATCACCGCGAACGACATTCAACCGCATCGTTTGCCCGTTCGCTGGTAAAACGGATGGGTCCGGGGTTCTTCACTCTGGCTGTGGGCCTGGTGCTGGCTGTCACGTTGATCCAAGCCCAGGGCTACCAGCCGCTGCCGACCATCCTTGCTGGTCTTGACTATGCCATCGGGGATGCCACGAGCATCGCCAGAACCCTCGCGTGGGGGTTGCCATTGTTCGTTGCCACCATGGGTGTTGCGCTGGCTTACCGTTCTGGAATGTTCAATATCGGTGCCGAGGGTCAGATCTATGCCGGAGCCATGGCCGCGGCGCTGACAGGCGCCTACATTGGCCCCATGTTCACCGGGCTACACCTGTTCTTGTGCCTAGCGGTCTCCGCGCTCACCGGTGGGGCAGTTGCCGCAGGCTTGGGTTGGTTGCGTGCCGTTTGGAACGTTGATGAAGTGCTTTCCACACTGCTGTCGAACTACATCATCATGCTCTTCTGCGCTTACCTGGCCACTGCCCCGTTGCGGGACCCCGCACGTCAAAGCGGAACCACCAAGGCCGTACATGACACCGCGATGTTCACCGAGCTCATCCCACAGACGCAATTGACCTCCGCGCTCTTCGTGGTTATCGTCTTGTGCGCCGCCACGTGGTGGCTCAGCGAACGTTCTGTCACGGGTTACCGTTGGCGGATGACCGGGGAAAGTTCTGCTTTTGCCGCCGCCGTGGGCATCAATGTCCGCCGTTCACGCATCGGATCCATGGGAGTCAGCGGGGCGTTGTGCGGAATCGCCGGCGCGCTTCTGGTGACCGCATCCCAAGGCCGTTTCTGGACAGAGATTGGCACCGGCATCGGCTGGGACGCGGTGCTTTTGGCCATGATTGCCAGGGCCAGGCCGCTCTCGGCCGTCGTCTGGGTTCTGGTATACAGCGTCATGCGTTCTGCAGCACGGGGTATCGAGCAGGTCTCCACCGTCCCTTCGGAACTTTCCCTCATCCTTATCTCCGGCATCATCATTGCTGCAACTGCAAGAGCAGGACTGTTCTCCCGCGTCGCCGAGCTGAAAAAACTCCTCATTCGTTCGGAAGGTAAGTAACCAATGGAACTGCTTGATTCCTTTCTAGGATCCGGGATGCGGCTGACAACGCCCATCCTTCTGGCCGCCTTGGCATGCCTGCCCACGCAATGGACCAAGGACCTCAACGTTGGGTTGGAAGGCGCCATGCTCTTCGGCGCCTTCGGGGGCGTGGTTTTCGGTTTGACTTTCGGCTCCGGATTCGCGGCCGTCACCCTGACCATTGCCGCCGGAGCGCTCAGCGGCATGATTTTCGGCTGGCTGATTACCCGACTGAATGTCAACGTGTTCATCGCCGGGATCGTGCTGAACATCTTTGCCGGCGCCGCGACCGTCTACCTGCTGCGCTCATTATTTGGCGTCAAGGGCACCCTCAGTGCCCCGGGCATTCCATCCCTCCCCACCTACCGGATTCCGCTTATCGATGAAATCCCGGTACTGGGACCGCTGCTATCGGGGCACACGGTACTCACCTACCTGAGCTGGGCCATCGTCGTCGGGGCACTGTTCGCGGTCAAGCACACCGTACTGGTGCGCCATCTCAAGGCAGCTGGCGAACACCCCGCCGCATTAGCCGCGGCAGGTGGAAACGTGCAGCGCATGAGGATCCTTGCGCAGGTTTGGTGTTTCTCCTTGTGTGCACTTGCCGGGGCCCAGCTGAGCATCGGCCAGTTGACCTTGTTCACCGAAGGAATGACCAACGGCCTGGGCTTTGTTGCGCTGGCTGCCGTGATCTTCTGCCGCGGACGCGTCCTGCTGCTGACACTCATGAGCGTTGTCTTCGGCTTGGCATCAGCCGTCGCCATTCAGGTCAACGATTCGGTCATGCCGCCGCAAATCGCACAGATGCTCCCGTACCTGATCGCCTTCGTGGGCCTAGTGGTTCTGGCCCGTACGTCCAAGGACGGCGGAGTCAGAATCGCCACACCGACGATGGAGTCTTAGCCGTGCACATAGAAGAACTAAACCACAGCGACATCGAGCTATTCGACAAGGTCAAGGAGTTGCTGTTGGCCCGACACGATCCGGTAAAACATGTTGTCGCGGCCGGGGTAAGAACCGTTTCGGGCGAGATCTATCTGGGCCTGCACCTGGGTTCCCGGCGGGTGAACGTGTGCGCCGAATCATCCGCCATCGCCAACGCGGAAATGGCCGAAGACCACCAGATCGCCACCATGGTGGCACTTTGCCTGAGCGACGACGGACGGGCCATTGTCACCAACCCGTGCGGAGTCTGCCGTGAACTCATGGGCACGTATTGCCTTGAGTCCAAGGTGGTCATCGACTACAACGGTGCTGTCCGCAAGGTCCCGGCCCCAGATCTCATGCCACAACGGTGGCTCTTCCCGCATGAAAACAACTGGATCGTTGAAGATCCCATAGCAGCAAAGAAAGCGAACTAATGCAGAAGCCAACCATCACCGATATTTGCCTCATTACCCGCGATCTAGACCGATCGATCGCTTTCTACACGGAGAAGCTTGGCTACACCCTTAAGCACCGTATGCCGGGCTTTGCGGACTTCGCCGGGCCAGGTGTGATCCTGGCCCTCTGGGATGCCGAACACATCCAGAAGACCACGGGTGTGGTGTCCCAACGCGAGGAACCCCAAGGCCACAACGTCATGCTGGCCGTCGAGCTTGATTCCCCCGACGATATCGACCGCATGCACGATGACCTACTGGCCCGCTCCGTTGACTTCTATGACGCACCGGCAGACTATCCCTGGAACGCGCGTTGCCTCTACCTTGCGGGCCCCTGCGGGGAACTCTGGGAATTCTTTGCCTGGTACGACGGTGGAGAGCCGGGTGCCGTCGATGCGCCCTCCGCCCAGAAGTCGGTATCACTCTAATGAATGAGGAAAAAATGGAACTCTTGATATCCGATCTGCTGCCGCTGGATGCGGAAAAGGCATCGCTAGTTGGCCGCGTCTTTGACCCGGCTGTTGGCGGTCCCTGCGTCGTGGTCGTCGTGGGAAACCAGGCCGTGGACATCTCCGCAGTAGAACCCACGGTGTCGACTCTGTTGGAACGAAACGATGTCACAGACGCCGTCAAGCAGGATCTCAGTGGCCGGCGCTGGAATCTCCAGGACCTCGTTAACGCCTCGGCCGCGGGCGATGCCACCCAGGCCCACCTGATTTCCCCGATCGATCTCCAGGTGATTAAGGCAGCCGGTGTCACATTCGTGGAGAGCATGCTGGAACGCGTCATCGAGGAACGCGCTCAGGGGGATTCCTCCAAGGCTTTGGCCATCCGCGAGCGTCTCTCTGCTGCGATCGGTGGCGCGATTTCTTCGGTCAAGCCGGGCTCCCCGGAGGCTGTGCAGGTCAAAGAGATCCTGCAGTCCGAAGGGCTCTGGTCCCAGTATCTTGAAGTTGGAATCGGCCCGGACCCCGAAATCTTCAGCAAGTCCCAGGTCTTGTCCTCCGTGGGCACCGCCACCGACATCGGTGTACTCTCCCGTTCTACTTGGAACAACCCGGAGCCCGAGGTTGTTCTTGCGGTTCGCTCAGATGGTCGGGCAGTCGGCGCAACGCTTGGCAACGACGTTAACCTGCGCGACTTTGAAGGCCGCAGCGCGTTGTTGCTGACCGAAGCGAAGGACAACAATCGTTCCTGTGCGGTTGGCCCGTTCATCCGACTGTTCGATGATTCTTTCTCTATGGACGACGTGCGCGAACTGGACATCGCGCTCCAGGTTACCGGTCCTGACGGGTTCTCCATGGATGGCACGAGCTCGATGAAAAAGATCAGCCGCGACCCCGAAGAATTGATCACCCACGCCCACGGCAAGCACCATCAATACCCCGATGGTTTCGTGCTTTTCACCGGAACGTTGTTCTCTCCAACACAGGACCGGCACGCGCCGGGTGCCGGTTTCACCCATGAAGTCGGCGATGTGGTCTCGATTTCCAACCCCAAACTGGGGATGCTTCGCAACACCGTCAAGTACGCCGAAGAGGCCGAACCATGGACTCAGGGGATTTGGGATTTTGCCCGCAACCTGAGCGCCCGCGGCCTACTCTAAAACATCAAAGGAAGGTTATTTACCGTGTACCAAGTTATTAACCCCGCCACCGGAGAGCTCCTCGCCGAGTACCCCATGGCGACCGACGCCGAGATCACTGATGCGGTCGGTCGTGCCCACGAGGCCTACCTCTCGTGGCGCGAGACCCCCATCAAAGAACGAGCCCGCCGGGTCAAGCGCGCTGCAGAGATCTTCGGTGAGCGCGCCGAGGAGCTCTCCGCGATCATCACCCGTGAAATGGGTAAGCGGATCGATGAGAGCCGGGGAGAACTGCAGATCGTCCAAGAAATTTTCACCTACTATGCAGAGAACGGTCCCGCGTTGGTTGCCGATGAGGCGCTGGCGATCCAGGGCGGAAACGCTGTGGTTCAGAAGCGTCCAATCGGCGCTTTGATCGGCATCATGCCGTGGAACTACCCCTACTACCAGGTAGCCCGTTTTGCGGCGCCGAACTTGGTGCTTGGTAATACCATCATTCTCAAGCATGCCCGCAACTGCCCGGAATCGGCGGCGGCGATCGAGTCGGTCCTGCACGACGCCGGCATTCCCGCAGACGCCTACATTAATGTCTATGCGTCGGCCGAACAAGTTGCTTCGATGCTTGCAGATCCCCGGATCCAAGGCGTTTCGTTGACCGGCAGCGAGCGGGCCGGCTCGGCCGTGGCCATGGAGGCGGGACGAAACCTTAAGAAGGTAGTCCTGGAACTTGGTGGGTCGGATCCGCTGGTGCTGCTCGATAGCTCGGATCTGGACAAAACCGTCGGGATTGCCATCGACGCTCGCATGGGAAACAACGGCCAGGCCTGCAACGCACCGAAGCGGATGATCGTCATGGACGAGATGTACGACGAGTTCGTTGCGAAAATGACCGAGAGGATGTCCGCCTTCGAGCCTGGGGACCCGGCAGACCCCAGCACCACGCTGGCTCCGCTCTCCTCGCAAGCCGCGGCAGACGAACTCGTTGAGCAGATCACCGATGCGGTTGCCAAGGGAGCCACACTCCACACTGGCGGAACGCACATTGAAGGGCCGGGCGCGTATGTGTCGCCAGCGGTGCTGACCGGGGTCACCAAGGACATGCACGCCTACTACGGGGAGCTTTTCGGCCCCGCCGTAGTTATCTACCGTGCCACCAGTGAGGAGGAAGCCATCGAGCTCGCCAATGACACGGTTTACGGACTCGGTTCGGGAGTCTTCAGCGACGATCTCGAGCGTGCCCGCCGCGTAGGTGAGCACATTGAGGCCGGGATGGTTTACATCAACGCAGCCGGCGGTTCGCAGGCAGATCTGCCCTTCGGCGGCATCAAGCGCTCCGGCGTGGGTCGTGAGTTGGGCCCCCTTGGTATGGAGGAATTCATGAACAAGAAGATTGTTCGACTCTAAAAGCTAACAACCTGCACTTGTAAATTTCCCACAGAACGGCGGGTGGTGTCCCTCTATGCGAAGGATGTCACCCGCCGCTCTGCTCGGTACCAAGGTTTGCTAGAGAAAGTGCAGCTCCGAACAATCTTGAATCTAGTCCGCCAAGCCAAGGCAGTGACCTGGCGAGGGAACTTGCTAAAGATCCTCTCATTTTTGATTTCCCGGGGATCACGGAAGAAGCACAAGAGCACGCTATAGAAGAAACCATGACACTTCGTTTGTCGCAGACCTTTACCGCCAGGCGGACACGGGTTCGGAATCTCAGAGAGCTGATGAACGCTTCCACCTGGCCATCGGTAAGGCTGCGCATAACGCCACCTTGCGAGAAGTGCTTTTCCAGATGGAATCCAAGATCAGCTTGACTGCTCCGGCGCACTTATGGGGGTCACGCGAGGGCATGCGGGAGATGAAACTTCGAGCGCTAGCCGACCACGAACGGCTGGTGCAGGTAATCAACACCTGGAGCAGGCTGGCGCCCGCGGATCCGAACACGCTCGTGACGGCCTGGGCAATGTCGTTGGCCGCTTCCATGCGCAGATTATTTTGTGCTTGAAGCTGTTCAAGAATCCGGGTTGCTGCGTCACCCATGAGTCAAGCCTTCCAGCGGAACTTCGCCGTCTCAGCGGGTCCGACCGGCGAAGCTCCGATACTTCGCAGGGTAGCGCGTTCACGTTGTTGACAGCGGAGCGAAGCTCCGATACTTCGCAGGGTAGCGCGTTCACGTTGTTGACAGCGGAGCGAAGCTCCGATACTTCGCAGGGTAGCGCGTTCACGTTGTTGACAGCGGAGCGAAGCTCCGATACTTCGCAGGGTAGCGCGTTCACGTTGTTGACAGCGGAGCAAGCTATACACTTAGCACGGCTAAGTGGCCTGTGTCCTTGATCTTCGATTTGGCGGGTGGGACAATTGACCTTGTTAGGTCGATTGGCGTTGCACTGGGCGGGAGGTTGGTTCGCATGGCTCGTTTTGATTCGCGCAAGCGCCAGCCGAACGCGGCCGGTGGCCGTTCGGTGCGTCGCGAGGTGAAGCTGACCGTGGAGCAGAACTTGGCGTTGCAGGTCATGGCCGACGAGGGTGGCGTGTCGGTTCCTCGGTTGTTGGTGGAGTCCACGTTGTCGCAGTCTCGTGGTGAGACTGCTGCCGAACGTCACGAGCTGATTACCTCATTGTTCTTGTTGCAGCGTGGCCTTGCCGCTGCGGGGAACAACATCAATCAGATCGCCAGGGTGGCGAATGCGACCGGTGAAGTCAAGGACGAGCTGCACGATTCTTTGGAGCATCTGCGCGAAACGGTGAAGCGCATTGATGACGTTTTGGAGTCGTTGAAGATCGTGGGGGAGCCGGCATGATCCCGAACGTGGTGCGCGGTGGTCGCATGGCTGGTTTGATGAACTACTTGGTCGGGCCGGGTCGTGCGAACGAGCACGAGAATCAGCGGCTGATCGCCGGTGATGACCGGGTGACTTTTGCTTACGCTCCGGGTGTGGAGTTGTCGAAGTATGATGCGTTTGAGATTGCCGAAATCTTGGATGCACCGCGCAAGCTGCACGGCACGTCTGTGACGAAGCCGGTGTATGCGAAAGACGAGGAAACCGGCGCATTTTTGACGGACGAGAACGGTAAGAAGATCCGTACCGGTTCGAAGGATGCGCACGTGTGGCATTGTTCTTTGGCCGTTGAGTCTGGGTATGGTTCGGTACCGGATGAGCAGTGGGCGAAGATCGCCGGATCGTTCGTGGAGAAGATGGGTTTCATTGACCCGGACGGCGCGAAATCTTCGCGCTGGGTTGCGGTGCATCATGGGGCGTCGAAGAACGGGAATGACCATATTCACTTGGTGGTGTCGATGGTTCGTGAGGACGGCACCAAGGCGAGCACACATAATGATTTTCACCGCGCCCAGGTGGCGTGCCGTGAACTGGAAGTTGAGTACGGGTTGCCACGGTTGGAGTCCCAGGAACACGGGCAGGGACTGGCGGGGGAGAAGCCGGCAGAACGTGCCAGGGCCGACCGAAACCACATGGCCTTGTCGGATAAGTTCGAGTTGCAACGCCGCCTCAGAGCAGCATTGGCGACCGCGAATTCGGCCGAAGAATACTTACGCCATGCTCAGGATCACGGGGTGCATATCGCGCCCAGCTTCAAACCAGGATCAAACACGGAAGTGCGCGGCTACCGGGTGAGCTTTGGCCATAGCGCCACGGACGGAAAGGCTGTTTGGTACGCACCGTCAAAGATTGACCGAACGCTAGGTTGGCCTGACATTAACCAGCGGTTCGGGGCACAGGGTCAAGCGGCTGCTGACGCGTACCTTGTCTCGTTGCATTCCTCGAATAACCCGGCAATGAAAACTCGCACGAAGGGCCACGCCTTATCGGTGGCGCAACTGGAACGCATGATGAGCCATAAGACCGGCCCGGACACGCTGGCGAACATTTACGCGCGGTTGTCGTTGCAATGGGAACGCAATAAGCCTGGAACGTTGCATCAACTGTCCATGTCTTATGCCCGCGCTACCCAGGGGATGGGTAACGCCCGGTATGCTGCCCGGTTGAATCAAAGGTTCGCGGCGGGCAACGGTCGCGGTTGGGTGGCAGTTGCCAAGCAGGCAGGACGTTTGGGCCGGCTGATGTTGGAAAACAACTTGCGTACCGATAGGCCACGGTTCACCGCTAGTGTGGATCGGTTGCTCAACGATGCCGAGAGTATTGTGCGCGCTGAGATGCGCAAGATCGAACAAGAACAGTCTCACACGGCGCCAGCTCGCGGGCTGGCTGGCACCGGGCAGGGCAGGACGCCACGAGATCCAGGGTACGAACGCTAAAGGAGAGTGAGCACCATGAACGACAATGAAGAATCTGAAATCATGCAGGACTTCGGACAGATGCTGCGAACGGTCATGGGTTCGGGCTTGCAAGCTGTTGAACAGGCACAGCGTCGAGCTGCGATGCGCGCCCAAGAGCAAGCGATGAACGAAGCCAAGGAACGCGGCGTCGCTCAGATGATCGGCAAAGATTTTGCCTCCGACAAGTTCTGGCGTTCTGCCGGTTCCGAAGCTATTGCCGACCGCATGACTCTTTCCTTGGAGCTGGCCACCAAGCACGGTGCGAGCAGTGAAGCAGCTCGCGCGTTCATGACCGGTGCTGATCGTATCCGCAACCAGTTCGGGATCAATGTGGAGGATCTGAACCGGGATCATCCCACGGCAGCCACCGACCGTCACCGCGCGTTGCGTGATGCCCTGGACGACTATTTAGCCGGCCAGCGAGCCACGGCCGAGCCACCACCCATGGGCCAGGAGCCATGGTTCGCGCAGCCGCAGGGAACGTTCCGGGATTATGACTACAACGATGGTCTGGAACGCCATGTGGAGATCAGCAAAGAGGAAGCGCTACGGCGCTTGGAGCTGATGCCGGCGGATACGGTGCGTGACCCATCTATTGGCGGGCGCGACACGATCAGTTTTGTTCCGTCCTGGTATGGGCATGACGATGAGGTAGACCGGGCGATTGCCGAGAAATTCCCGCACCTAGTGCCCAAGGGTGCGAAGCTGCCGCCGGAGAGCACTGCTGGCGAGGCGGCAGAAGCCCAGAAAGACGAAGCCACGCATCTGGGACAAGCTGAACGAGCCGAGGGCGAAGAGCACCTTGACCGGGCGAACGCGGACACTGCCGAAGCTAAGGAAGTACGCACCCCACCCCAGGCTGGGGCTGGGCCGGAGGACGCGGGCACTGTGCCGTTGACCCAGCACAGTGATGCGTCCCAACGCATTCTGTCGGTGTGGCGGGAGAAATCCGGGGGAGCGAATAATCCCTCGCTGGCCCAGGCGCCCACGCTGGAGCATTCCAAGTCCGGCACCTCAGCGAAGCGCCCGAAAATCCTGGTCGGGCAAACCCAAGGCCGAGGCAAGGAACAGGGGCTGTCGCGATGAAAATGCCTGATGATCACGCCGATGATTTTGGCGCACTGAACGAAGAACCGCCGGCACCATCCACCGAGGCGCCCGCATCTGATCCGCAGCCGGAGTTTGTGTATCGGGATGCTGAGCACTGGTTGCAGGAGCTGGCGCTACCGCACTACCTGCGCAAGCTGGGCGGAGCTGGCCACCGGTGGGCACCGAACTGGTTCGATTACCCCGAGGCAGACACCCTGATCCAGTTGTTGTGGGAGTACTGGGAACAATCGCGGCTCGATGGCGTTCAGGCGATGCTGGTGTATTTCCGGGACTACTTCTACCCGCTGATGAATGTGCTCACCAGCGAGGACGGCCCGTTCCATGCGTATGACAAGGTGATGCGCCCAGAACTGCCCGAACCGTTCCCGGTGTATAACGCGCCCAAGGGACATTTTCCCCAAGCAGAGTGAGCCAGTCGCTGGGGGACATGAATTAAGGGAGAGGAGAATAGCCAACTGGGCATCATCCGGTTCTTCTTGAACGCCGCGTTCGTCCGGATCACCGGCATCTTCCGCACCGCCGGATGCACTATCGCCCGCTAATGCGGTGTGGCTGACCGGTCATGGACCTTGGTGACCTTCGCGCCATGACGGGTCTTCGAAACCAGCTTCTGCTGCGGCAGAAGGTAGTTCGTGAAGATCCGATCCAGCTCCTAAATCTGGTTGAGTAGCTCCAGCTCCTCTGGGCTGTCGTAGCGCTGATAGCCGAGCAGATCCCGAACCCATGACCAGTTCTTCTGCTCCACGCACGCGCCATCATTCTTGTTCCCTGACAGGGAACGGGCGAACGTGATCGGCCGCTCCTGGCAGAAGCGCAGCAGTTGTTGGATGATGAACTCGCTGCCGTTATACGAGTCAATGCCGATGATCGGGAACGGGAAGACCTCCATGACATGTATCCAGGCGGCGAACACGTGCCTCTGGGCTTTGTTGCGCACCGAGCGGTTCACTGTCCATTCGGTGCCGATATCGGTAACGGTCAGGGTGAAGCAGAATTCGTCACGGTTGTTACCGCGTTCGTAGCCGACCAGATCGATCTCCACAAAGCCTGGCACGGCGTCATCCCATTCGGTCCAGGTGCGCACCGGGATCTGGGACTTGAACAGGGAACCGGGTTTGGTGTGCGAGCGGCCTCGAAGAACCATCTTTCTCCGTTCGTTCGTCAACCTGCGGTCTATGGTCGAGGCGCCTTATCCTCAGCAGCAGAGCTGCTTGCTCGTCGGTGACGTCCAAAGCTTTCTCGGTGCGTAGCATGGGCACGAGGTAGGGCATGGAGGCCGCCAGGAGTTTGGACGCCGGGTCGGGCAACACCGCCCAGCACAGGATCAGTGCTGGTTGTAGGTCTGCTTAGGTGGGTGGGTTTCCGGCCGGCTCGCACGATGCGGGGCTTGGGTGGTTGGAGCGCTTGGCGCAGGGCGGCGCGGACGTAGTCGCGGTGTCAGCCTGTCAGTCGGTCAGCTCGTCCATGATCTGCGATTTTCCGGGCTTGTCCGCGCGCTGGTATCGGTGGGCGAGTCGTGTGATGACTTCTTTGCATGCGCTCATTGTCAGCCCCATGGTGCTGAGCAGATACCCGTAGAGTCCGAGAAGCAAGAGATGTTGTGCTGGAGGTTTTTATGAGTCAACACGGGGCGTTGCCACGGTTCACCGAGTTGCTCGTGCCCGTCAGCAGCTTCTACGCGTTTAAGCGGTCAATGAGTTCCAGCCCTCGCTCGGCCCACTGGATTTCGGCCTCTGCCCGGGAAACCAGGCCCTCATAGGTGAACCGCTTATAAGCGATGGTGGCTTCCCAATCCTTGTGCGGCGTGCTGTTCAGGCGCTTGGCAAGCATGGAGTTCGTTCCCTGTTCCAATTCATCAATCCGCTCCTGCCACTGCTTGAGCAGGGATTGGTAATGGGCGATATGCCCGCGCATTTGCTCGCGTGCCGCCTCAGGTTCGGCCCATTCCAGGTAGGCAGCCTTGAGGTGGGCGGGGTCGCGGGTGCGCGCGTACTCCAGCGGAGTGTTCATCCAGCCCTTAAATTCGGCAATGCCCTCGTTGGTGATGGTGTATTGGCGTTTCTTGCCACGCTGGCCCCACGGCACGTCTTGGCCTGTGATGAGGCCTTCGGATTCCATGCGCTTGAGCTCGGGGTAGATTTGCGAGTCCGGGGCGTGCCAAACGTGGCCTACCGAGGATTCGAAGACTTTGTACAAGTCGTAGCCGGTCATCGGCTCAACAGTGAGCAACGAAAGCAGCGCGTTGCGAAGACTCAAATCCGCCTCTTTCCAAAAATGTATTGCACATCACTATCTGTATAGCTAGTCTAATGGCGTGCAAACTATCTATGCACATAGATAGTTTCCCGTAATTCACCCTAATTCACACGCTGGATCTGCCGCAGCCGAGCCCTGCCGGATCCATGACCGAGAGGACCGTCATGACAGAGGTTGCAGCCAAGAGCACCACCACCGCCAAGATCATGGGCCATCCGTTGAACGCTTGGTACGTCGCCGCTTGGGACCACGAGGTCACCCGCAAGCCGATGTCCCGCACCATCGCCAAGCGCCCGGTGGCGCTGTACCGCACCGAGGACGGTAAGGCTGTCGCGCTGGCCGACTCCTGCTGGCACCGCCTGGCTCCGTTGTCGATGGGCAAGACCGTAGGCAAGGACGGGCTGCAGTGCCCCTACCACGGCATCGTCTACAACTCCGCCGGTCGTTGCGTCTCCATGCCCGCCCAGGAAACCATCAACCCCTCGGCAACGGTTCCTTCCTTCCCCGTGGTCGAGCGCTACCGCTACGTGTGGGTCTGGATGGGCGACCCGACCCTCGCCGACCCGCAGCTGGTCCCGGACATGCACCAGATGACTTCCGACCAGTGGGCCGGCGACGGCATGACCATCGCCGCTGACTGCAACTACCAGCTGATCCTCGACAACCTGATGGACCTGACCCATGAGGAATTCGTGCATTCCTCCTCGATCGGCCAGGACGAGCTCAGCGACTCGGAATTCATCACCACCCATGAGGGCAACAAGGTCACCGTGACCCGCTGGATGCACAACATCGACGCCCCGCCGTTCTGGCTGAAGAACATGCGCGACAAGTTCCCCGGCTTCGAAGGCAAAGTGGACCGCTGGCAGATTATCCACTTCGAGGCACCGGCAACCATCACCATCGACGTGGGCGTCGCCAAGGCCGGGACCGGGGCGCCGGAAGGCGACCGCAGCCAAGGGGTGAACGGTTTCGTCATGAACACCATCACCCCGGAAACCGACCGCTCCTCCCACTACTTCTGGGCCTTCATGCGCAACTACTGCCTGGACAGCCAGCTGATCACCACCCAGCTGCGCGATGGCGTGCATGGCGTCTTCGGCGAAGACGAAGCGATGCTCAAGGCCCAGCAGGAAGCCATTGACGCGAACCCGGACTACGAGTTCTACAACCTGAACATCGATGCCGGCGGCATGTGGGTGCGCCGGATCCTCGAATCCATGATCGCCGCCGAGGCGAATCAGCCGGCCAAGGCCTAGCGCGTCCCTCCCTCGAGATGAAAGGTTGGTGCCTCGACCATGGCAGCGACAAATATTGAAGTCTGGCAGGAGGCAGAAGTCACCCGCATCGTGGAGGTGGCCGACGGGATCAAGCGCATTGAGCTCGCCCCGCAGCTGCCTAAGCGTGCCGAACCGGGATCGCATATCGACCTGATGGTGCGGATCAACGGCGACGAAGCCAAGCGTTCTTATTCGGTGGTCGAATCGAGCGCCGACGGGAGAACCCTGGTGATCAGCGTGCTCAAGGCACCGCTGTCCCGCGGAGGCTCGTCGTACATGCATGAGCTGGAGGTGGGGGATCGGCTGCAGATCACCCAGCCCTTGCAGAACTTCCCGTTGCGCGTGGGCGCCGGGCATTATCTGCTGCTGGCTGGCGGGGTCGGCATTACCGCCATAGTGAACATGGCGTCGGTGCTCAAACGGCTGGACGCCGACTACACCCTGGTGTTCGCCGGACGCGCGCGTTCGGCCATGGCCTACCTTCCGGAACTGCAGGCAGAGCACGGTTCCCGGCTGGAGGTGCACGTCGATGACGAAGGCACCTCGCTGCAGGTCGATCAGCTGCTTGCCCGCGCCGGCGAAGAAACCGAACTGTACATGTGCGGACCGATCAGGCTCATGGATGCGGTACGCCGGGGCTGGCTCGCACGCGAGCTGGAACCTTCGGCGCTGCGCTATGAAACCTTCGGCAACTCGGGCTGGCATGACCCGGAGGAATTCATCGTCAGGGTCCCCAAGCTGGATCTGGAAGTCACCGTTCCCCAGGGCCGTTCCATGCTCGAAGCCCTGGAAGATGCCGGTGCGGACATGATGTCCGACTGCCGCAAGGGCGAGTGCGGATTGTGCGAAGTGAGGATTACCGAGCTTTTGGGCCGCATCGACCACCGTGACGTGTTCTATTCCGAACGGCAGAAACGCCAGTCGAGCAAGATGAACTGCTGCGTCTCACGCGCTATCACCTCACCGACCGGTGCCAAGGCCGATGCCGCCACCGGCAGCGGTCCCGCCGTGGTGACCATCGAACCGAACTAGCCGAACATCCATCCTGGCACCACCGCCCGCGCAATTACGGGCTCGCGGGCGGCTCGGTGCACCCCGAAACTGGAGACAGCTCCCCATGGACATCAAGCAGAGAATCGAGAATTCGCCGATGTCGGCCTTCTAATGGCTGGTCGTCGCAGCCTGCACCTTCCTCAACGCCCTCGACGGCTTCGACGTCTTGGCAATGGCGTTTACCGCGAACCAGGTTTCCGGAGAATTCGCCTTGAACGGAGCGCAGCTGGGCGTGCTGCTCAGCGCCGGCCTGTTCGGCATGGCCGCCGGCTCGCTGTTCCTAGCCCCGTTTGCCGACTTGTTCGGACGCAGGCCGATGTTGCTGGGCACCACCGCGCTCGCCGCGGCGGCCATGTTCCTCTCATCTACCGCACCAAGCGGGACGGCACCGACTTGGTAAGGCTAGTTCCCGCCTGGATTTTCCTCGCGGGTCTTCTGGAGCATGCGACGGAGTAATCCATTGAACTCATCGACATCGTTGAGTGCAAGGCTTTCCTGAATGATCTTCTGTCCCCACATCGAGATTGGCAGCATTGAGTCATGCATTTCTGCGCCCGCTTGGGTCAGATATATGGGGCGGGAGCCCCGGGGCCCGTCGACCATCAGCACAAGCCCGCGTTCGAGCAAGACATTTACGCTTTTGGAGACAATTGCCTTGTTGAGTGCGAGGAAATCCGATATTTCGGTTGCGGCGACACCAGGGCGCGTGGCCAAGGCTGAGATAACCCGCCAATCGTTGGTTCCAAGTTGGAATTTGCGTCGCAGTTCATGGGACTCACGCCACACGAGCGCATTGGAGAGTAGGTGAAGTAACCGTGGAGTGAAGTTCTCAGGGTCAAGTGAGCCAGGGAGGGGGTCTGTGACTGCTTCGGGAGGTGCCAGGTCTCGCGACCTCTGGTTGTCCTTTTTTGACATGGTGTTCCTTACGGCAGCTCGGGTTTCCGACCACCACTGTTGATATTTGGGGGAGTGTCGGGTGGCGGCGTCGCTTCCGGCACTCTAACAGCAGAGCTGACAGGATTCAGTTTGGCACTGCCTGACTGATGTCAAATCTTACTAATGTGACTTGTTCGGAACTTATTTCGCCCCTTGCCGTTTTCGCGCACCCGAGGGTAGCCAGGACAATCGCTGTTGGTGTCCAACGAAGGATGTCTTCAATGATCCCCTGACCGATTCCACATCATCTTGCTTGTTCTGGTTGATTTATTCCACGTGCCATTAGATTCCTACCTTACCAAGAATAAGGTTAGTTAAAAACCTGTTTACATATAAACGAGATACTGTTAGGCTCGTCACATTACCGCCAAAGGTTGCCGGTTTCGAGGAATCCCGCGGAAACGATAAACCCCAGGAAAAACAGAGGTCAAGTACAGGAATATCACGTTGGACCGACGTTCATGTCCATCAATGAGGAGACAACAGATGAGCCAAAAGAGCTTGCCGACAGTTGCCGGCACGCGCACCGTCGAGGAACTGGAAGATCTTGCTTTTGAGCTGAGGTCAAAGCTTCTGCATTTGTGCGGTACCTACGAGGGGGCAGTCCATATCGGCGGGGACCTTTCCTCTGCGGATATTTTTACGGTGCTCTACCATTACGGCCTACACGTCGACCCCACCGACATCGCCAATCCCGATCGAGATCGTTTTGTGCTTAGTAAGGGGCACGCTGCGGTATGCATGTACATCGCCATGGCCATGCGTGGATTTTTCCCTTACGAAGAAATTGTTGAGACCTACGGCCAACTCGATTCGGCCTACGGAATGCACCCATGCAAGGTGCAGCTGCCCGGAGTTGAATGTTCGACCGGATCGCTGGGGCATGGTCTCCCGCTTGCCGTCGGAATGGCTATGAGTGCAAAAGGCCGCGGTGAATCCCACCGTGTCTTTTGTCTTCTGGGTGACGGGGAGACCGGCGAAGGATCCGTATGGGAGGCCGCGATGTCCGCGTATAGCAACAACCTTGGCAACTTGATCGCATTCGTAGACCGAAACCGTCAGCTGATGACTAGTTTTGCTGAGGAACGGGTTGCTTTTGAACCCTACCCGGATAAATGGGCGGCATTCGGCTGGAACGTGGTCAACATCGACGGACACGACATGGGCCAACTTGTCCACGCGCTCGATTCGCTGCCCGCGGTTGATTCGGATCGCCCGACAGTGGTCATTTGCGAAACGGTCAAGGGTAAGGGCATCGACTTCATGGAGCGCAATCTTGCATGGCATGCCGGCTCACTGGGTGCCGAAGACCTCAAACGAGCAATGGAAGCGCTTGAAGCATCCCGAGAGAAGGAATCCGTCTAATGCCCGCAACATTTACCTTCGGAGAAATGCTCTCCGCACGTTCTGTCATCGGAACGACTCTGGCAGAACTCGGCGAAGAGCACGAAAACTTGTGGGTCCTTACCCCTGATATCGGTGCCACGCTCGTGGAATTCCGTGACAAATACCCAGATCGCTTCCTCGACGTGGGCCTTGCGGAACAAGCCTGTGTTGGGATCGCCGCAGGACTTGCCTACGACGGGAACATTCCGGTGGTATCCGGAATGCTGCCGTTTTTGAGCATGCGTGCACTGGAGCAGGTTCGCAGCGATGTCTGCTATCCGAACCTGCCTGTGAAAATCATCGGAACCCATGGCGGTCTGGTTGGCAACGGTGGTTCTACGCATTATGCAGTTGAAGACCTTGCACTCATGTGCGCCTTAACGAACATGACGGTTACCTCTATCGGAGATCCTGCAATGGTGGGCGAAGTTATCCGCCAGTCGATGCACATGCAGGGGCCGATCTACATTCGTCTCGCCGTCGGTAAGAAAGACAAGGTGCTATATGAGCCCGGCCGGCATGAGGTTCGCATTGGCAAGGGAATCGTTGCTCGTGAAGGCACCGACGCTACGATTTTCACACACGGCACCGTGGTGGCCCAGGCCCTGGATGCAGCGGAAGAACTTGCGAAGGACGGATTCTCGGTCCGAGTCGTTGACATGTTCACCCTTAAGCCGATCGACGAGGATCTCATCCTGCGGAGTGCGGAAGAAACGAACGGCAAATTCGTCGTCGTTGAAGACCACCTGTCCTATGGGGGTCTTGCCTCACGTATTGCCGATGTCGTAGCCGACCGCAACATTCACCTCACCGCGTTTGAACGCCTTGGAATTCCTCAGGTTTACGCAGGCTTCGGGGAGGACGAGGAGCTGCGCGACAAGCACGGCTATGGACTGGGCGCAACGATCGCTGCCACCCAACGTGTAATCGCAACTAAACCTTGATCGCTCAATAGGTCAATCGTTCAACGGAGAAACGAATGAAAACAGTAGCTGTTACCAAGATCGGAAGCCTTCGCGATCCGAATGCCGATTCCAGAGGGCGCATTGGCTTGGTCGAGTTCCCGGAGCCGAAACTGGGCCCCGAAGACGTGCGCATCCGTGTTGCGTATTCCGCGATCTGCGGGTCAGACCCCCACCTAGCCGAGGGCTTCTTCGGCACTGACGTACCAATCGGACTTGGCCATGAGCTTTCGGGAGTGGTGGAGGCACTCGGTGGGAAAGCGCAGTACAACGGGCTGAAGATCGGCGATCGCGTAGCGGGGAATTTCCTGCGCTTCTGCGGGATATGCACACCGTGCCGCGGGGGCCACCAGCAGTTCTGCGAACATATCCAGGACTATAACCGTCCCGGGATGGCAGAGACGGTGACCTGGCACGAGTCTCAGGTCTACAAGTTGCCCGATAATGTTTCCCTTCTCAAGGGATGCCTGTTGGAACCAACCTCTGTTGCAGTGCGGATTGCCGACAAGGCAAATATCAAAGTCGGTGACCGTGTCGCCATCTGCGGGGGAGGACCGATCGGGCAACTGGCATTGCAAGTGCTGAAGATGAGCGGAGCGACGTCGCTGACCCTCATCGAACCGATCGCGAAGCGTCGTGAGATGGCATTGAAAAATGGTGCCGATGCGGTGATCGACCCGTTCACGCAGGACCAACACCAACGCACAATGGAGCTTACGGACGGCGTCGGTTTCGACGTGGTGATTGATGCCTCCGGTGCCAAGCATGCAGTCGCCGGGTTGCTGGACATTGCCGGCAAGGGGGCAACAGTTGTTTATGGTGCTATGTACCCGCACGACTACGAAATGCCGCTGAATATATCAGATTACCTCTACCTCAAGGAGCTCACCCTCACGGGGGTCTTCGTATCCCCGTATGCCTTCCCGCGCGCCTTGCAGATCCTGCCGCACCTCCGGGTCGATGAACTGACCAATGTGGTGTTCGATCTCCAGAATGCGGAAGAGGCATTCTCGGCGCACATCAGTGGTGATCATCCAAAAATCGTGATCCGTTGCAACGATATTGAAGACGGTGGAGAACCCAGATGAAAACCTTAGATCCCCCCGCAACCGAGATCGACTTGGCTGAAGGCGCTGCAGCTTTCGAAGCCCATAATATCGTCAAGCGCTTTGACGGGGTGCACGCGCTGAACGGGGTGGAACTCTCTGTGAAACCGGGCGAGATCCATGCTTTGCTGGGAGAGAACGGTGCGGGCAAGTCAACGCTGATCAAGATCCTTACCGGACTCTACACTCCGGACTCCGGAACGATCCTGCGCAACGGTGAACAGATCGAATTTGCAAACGTGCAGGCCGCACACAAAGCCGGGGTGGTGGCGCTGTACCAGGAGCTATCGATTATCCCGACCATCAGCGTTGCTGAGAACATCCTGCTTGGTGAACAGACGCCGAGCCGCGGCGGGCTGGTGATGTGGAATCGAATGCGCAAACGGGCCAAGGAACAACTCGATCGCTTGAATCAGCGGATCGCGTTGGGAAAACTCGCCGGAGATCTCTCACCGGTGCAGCAGACAATGGTTGCCGTCGCTCGCGCGTTGGCCACTGATGCCCGTGTGCTGATCCTCGACGAGCCAACCGCGGCACTAACCGACCTGGAAATCACCGACCTGTTCGCGGTTCTGCGGGCACTGCGCGACGAAGGTGTGGCAATCATATATGTTTCACACCGGCTCGAGGAGGTGTTCGAGCTTTGCGACAGGCTGACCATTATGCGCAACGGCGAAACCATGCTTACCAAGTCAGTTGCTCAGAGCAACGTCAACGAGGTCATTTCCACTATGGTTGGACGTCCCGCTGGGGATCTCTTCCCGGCCTCCGGAACCGCGACCGACCAGGTGGTACTGGACGTCGAGGGGCTGAACGGTCGCCGGATTAAGGATGTCTCGTTCAAAGCGCATGCTGGGGAGGTACTGGGTATCGGGGGATTGGCCGGATCAGGTCGAAGCGAGCTGCTGCGGCTACTCGCGGGCGCACAGAAGTCCTCCTCCGGTGCCATTTCCGTCAGCGGTCGGAGAATGCCCCACGCCGTCGGTGTGGCTCAAGCGCTCGACATGGGAATTGCACTAGTTCCCGAGGAACGGCGTAGCCAAGGCGTGATCCTCAGCGCCCCGATCGAAGACAACATTGCCCTTGCCAATCTGGGCAGCGTTAGTTCGCTGGGTTGGGTTTCGGACCGCCGCATTGCGAACCTAGCTAAGTGGAGGCTCGCCGACCTGCGCATCAAGGCACGCGGGCCAAGACAGGAAGTTGGCCAACTCTCCGGCGGCAACCAGCAAAAGGTTGTTCTTGCCAAGATGCTTGCTCGAAAGCCCAAGGTGCTGCTGATGGATGAACCAACCCGTGGAATCGACGTCGGCACCAAGGCCGAGATCTACAGACTCATCAGGGAGCTGGTAGCCGGGGGCACCACCGTCGTGGCAGTGAGCTCGGAACTGCCCGAACTGATCGGCATGTCCGACCGCATCATCATCATGCATGAGGGGCGAATCTCGGGCGAAGTGCAGGCCAATGACGCCGACGATGAACTACTCCTCTCCTACTGCTACGGAAGGGTCAACTGACATGACCAAGACAACTACCCTTGCCCCGGCTACGACGCCCAGGGCACCCGGGCGCACCCCATTGACACAGCTGTTCCTGCAGGGCGGCACCATTATTGCACTGGTTCTGCTCATCGGCTTCTTCACCATGATGCGTCCAGATGTGTTCCCCAGCTTCGGCAACATCCGTAACATCCTTGAGCAAATTGCCATCCTCACCATAATCGCCATGGGCCAAACCGTAGTGATGGTGGTAGGCGACTTTGACCTCTCGGTGGGCACCAATGCCACCCTTTCCGGGGCAACGGCGGCGGCATTGATGATCGGAGGTACCCCGGTTCCACTCGCGGTTCTGGCAGCCCTGGCGGTCGGCATACTTGTCGGCGTCGTCAACGGATACCTAGTAGCGTTCCTCAGGCTCTCCGCATTCGTTGCAACCCTGGCAACTATGACAACCGTCGGCGGCCTTGCCTTCATCGTTACCGAAGGCACAACTCTTTACGGGATGCCCGAAAGCTTCTTCTGGATCGGCCAGAGTCGTCCACTGGGAATTCCCATGCCTATCTTCTTTGCACTCGTCGTGGCCGCCGTCCTGTGGATCACGCTGCGCTACACCACACTGGGCCGGCGCTGGTACGCGGTGGGAGGCAACACCGAGGTTGCCCGTCTTTCAGGCGTAAACGTCCGGTGGACCCGATTTCTGGCCTTCGTGGTCGCCGGCTTAGCCTCGGCGATCGGCGGCATCATCCTGGTCAGCCGCCTAGGTAGCGCAAGTTCGGCCAGCGCCAACAACTACATGATGCTGGCCGTTGCCGCGGTCTTCCTAGGCATGACGCTGCTCAAGTCCGGACAGGCAAACGCCGGAGGCACCCTGGTGGGCGTGGGCATCATCGGCGTCATGAGCAACGGCCTGAACATTATCGGTGTCAACACCTATATCCAGCAGGTGCTCACCGGCTTGATTATCATCGCGGCAGTGACCCTCTCGGCGCTGAAATCACGCGAATCGTAGTGGCCCCGACACGGGGCCGAATCACAACATCGACCCAAAATAGAAACCCACACACCCTTAGGAAGTAAACCATGCGTAAAAGGATGACGTCGCTATTCGCCACGGCACTCGTTTCGGCACTGGCACTGACCGGATGCTCTGGTGCAGGTGCCGCCAGCGAAGGAGGATCAGAGTCATTCAAGGTCGCTGCCTTCACCGCCGGATACGGAACTCCGGTAGGAAAGGCAACACTAGACTCATTCGTCCAAGAGGGCAAGGAACGAGGCTGGGACGTCCGGCTGTACACAAGCGAGTTTGACTACGACAAGATCAACACAGATGTAAACAGCGCCATCACCCAAGGTGTTGACGCAATCCTGGCGGGGTTCCCCGATCCGCGCCAGATAGCTCCGCTGGCCAACGCCGCTAAGAATGCAGACATCCCGATCTTTTCGATCGACGGTGGGGTGGAACCAAATGACGACTTCATCGTCGACGTGACTTCAAACCAGCAGCAGATCGCTGACGCCACCGTCGCATCTCTTGAGGAAGCCATGGGCGGGCTGCAGGGCAAAAACGTCATGGTCATTGGCCACGACCCGCACGTTGGTATCATGACGCGCAGCCACATGGCCGAGGAAATTCTCAAGAAATCCGGGGCAAACATTGCCGGTGGCGAAATTAAGCAGGTGCTCAACCCGGGGACCGCGCATGAGGAGTCGCTGAAGTTTGTCACCGACTACCTCCAGGCAAACCCGAAGGGGCTTGACGGGGTCTGGGTCGGATTCGACCACGCGGCGATGGGTGCCGTGCAGGCCATCAACGAGGCGGGTCGTAACGACATCTTTGTCACCGGTGTCGACGCGGTGGGTATCGCACTCGCCGAAATCAAGAAAAACGGACCCTTCTACGCAACCGTCGTACAAGACTGGCCCAAGGTACTGGAACTTGTTATGGACGACATGGCTGCCTACGCCGAAAACGGGACCAAGCCGGCCACAAACTTCGTCGAGACCGATGTAACGCTCGTGGACCGCACCAATGTCAAAGACATCCAGCCAACCGATTGATGCGGGTTGCGGGGAAACCTGTACCGTCTGTCCACACCTAAAAACACATACCAAAATCTAGCAACAGTGCCCGACAGCAGAATGGCACGGAGGAGAAGAACCATGAGATTGGAAGGAAAAGCCGCCATCATCACCGGCGGCGCCAGCGGAATCGGACGTGCGACCGTACTCAAGTTCGTGCGTGAGGGCGCACGGGTCCTGGTCGCCGATATCAACCTGAAGCAGGCTGAGGAAGTGGTCGCCGAAGTAAGCGCCATGGGTTTCGAAGGCGCCGCGGCCGCAGCCCAGGTCGATGTGTCGAATTTTGCGGAAGTGGAAGCCACCGTCGCGCGCGCCGTTGAGCTGTTTGGAGGACTAGACGTCATTTTCAACAACGCAGGCATCGCCGGTGGCAAGCCGCTACTTGAGCACGATCCTGAGCTTGACTACGCACCAATGATCCGCATTGATCAGGACGGTGTCTACCACGGCATCCTTGCTGCGGGTCGACAGTTTCGCGCCCAGGGTGGGGGAGGAGTCATCATTAGCACCTCGTCGATCTATGGTGAACAGGCCGCGGAGCTGGCATTCTCCTACAGCGCCGCGAAGGCAGCTGTCATTTCCTTCACCCGTTCGGCGGCATTCGAACTTGCAGAGTACGGGGTTCGTGCTGTGGCAATCACCCCGGGCCGGGTGGGAACCCCAATCATCAATCAGTTCAGCGACGATCTCAAAAGCACCTTTGCTGCGGAACAGCTGCGTGGGGTGATGACCGAACCCGAGGAAATCGCCAATGTGGTGGCATTCCTCGCCTCCGATGAATCGAACGTCATCAACGGAACCGTGGTGCGCGTCGATGACGGGTATTCGAGTTTTAAGCAGCGTTTCAACCTGCCGGTATTCTGAGGAAGGAACCGTGCATACCCAACTGGACGTGGCTTGCCACCTGAATGTTCTTGTTCCGGATCTGTCGTTCTCACGTCTGCCTAAGGCTCTGGCGGCCATTGCCGCGTCCGGGTACAGGCGGGTAGTGTTGCCTCCGCTAGAACCGGATGCCGTCAATCTTCCGGCACTGCGAGAACTGCTCGAAGAACACGGACTGGCTCCGATCACCATTGCGGGCCAGACGCGTTCAGCCGACGTTTCCTCGGCAAACCCGCAGGTGCGCCGGGCCGGAACCGAACTGCTTCGCAAGAGCCTCGAGCTCACGCTCGCAATCGGTGCGGATCAGCTCAACGGTGTCCCGTACGCCGTTTTTGGCCACCCTACCGCTCCCATCGACCGCGCGGGATTTGAACGGGCAGCACTGGCGGTGGGGCATGTGGCCGAGGAAGCACACCATCACGGCATCAAGATGAGCTTCGAGGTGCTCAACCGTTACGAGACTTCTATGGTCAATACCGCGGCACAGGCAATGGACTTCGCTGCGGCAAGCGGATCCGAGCATCTGATGATTCACCTTGACACCTTTCACATGGCCCTCGAAGAGGCGGACTTATCCGCTGCTATTCGCACAGCACTGCCCCGGCTCGGCTTTCTCGAACTCGGGCAGTCCTCGCGGGGACCGCTGGGTAGTGGAGTGCTCGATATTCCTGCAATCATCCGCCAAGCCCTCTTGGATGGCTATGAAGGACGCTGGGGAATCGAGGCATTTGCCCGGTCAACGCTGGACAGTGCCGCCGCCGACACGCTCTCCATCTGGCGTTCCCCTTTCCATGACGGGGCCGCTCTTGCACACGATGCCGCTCACCTGATCAAAGCGGCACTGGTTGAATCCACCACCACCGCTGATATCTAACCATCCAAGATACATATTGAAAGGCAGGACCATGACCACAACCATGCAAAAGAACCAAACGCTCATTGACGAGGAAACGTTTGCCGGAAGAATTTACTTGGACGGCCAATGGGTTGCCGGGGCAGGCGGAACAATTGCTTCCATCGAACCGGCCACTGGCAATACTCTCGCTATCGTGGGCGTCGCAGATTCCAGCGACGTAGCGCGGGCCGCAGAGGGTGCCGCGCGTGCCCAGCAGGAGTGGGCAACTACGCCTCACTCGACACGGGCTGCGGTGCTGCGTCGGGCCGGGGACCTGTGGGAGAAGCACACCGCGGAGATCGCAACCTGGAATACGCGAGAAGTCGGGGCAATCCCTCCCCTTGCCCAGTTTGCGCTCAACGTCACCGCTGCCGAGTGCTATGAAGCATCAGCCCTTCCCTCGGCACCGCGGGGCAGCATGCTTACCAGTGCGGAACCGCGGCTGTCGCTGGCAGAACAGATTCCGGTGGGTATTGTTGGCGTGATCTCGCCCTTTAACGTTCCGCTGATTCTGGGCATAAGGGCCGTCGCACCGGCCTTAGCGCTTGGCAACGCGGTGTTGTTGAAGCCGGACCCGCGCACGACCATTACTGGAGGTGTTGCAATGGTACGCATCTTCGAGGAGGCAGGACTTCCACCGGGGCTGCTACAACTGCTTCCCGGCGGTGCAGAGGTTGGCGAGGCAATGATCGCCGACCCACGCGTGCGCGTCATCGCCTTCACCGGTTCCACACGTGCTGGCCGCAGCGTCGGTGAATTGGCCGCCCGGAACCTGACCCGGGCTCACCTCGAGCTGGGCGGCAACTCCGCGTTCGTCGTACGCCATGATGCCAACGTTGACAAGGCAGTCAACCTGGCCACCTGGGGATCGTTCCTGCACCAAGGGCAGATCTGCATGACCGTAGGGCGCCATATCGTCCATGAGTCCCTGTATGAGGAATATGTTGCAAAGCTCGCGACGAAGGCGGAGTCGATGCACGTCGGGGACCCGGCAACGGGACAAGTGCACTTGGGTCCGATGATCGATGAAACGCAGCGTGACCGAGTGCACAACCTAGTGCAGGATGCCATCGCACAAGGTGCCGACTTGCGCGCCGGTGGCACATACGAGGGATTATTTTACCGTCCAACGGTGCTAGCCAACACACCGCGCGGGGCCGCTGCATACTGCGACGAGGTGTTCGGACCGGTCGCCTCAGTGGTGAAGTACTCTACCGATGATGAGGCCGTCGAACTAGCCGCAGATACCGAGTTCGGGCTATCGCTGGGCATCGTGACAAACGATGTGATGGCGGGGCTCGAAATGGCACGTCGCATTCCGACAGGAATCGTGCACATCAACGATCAAACGGTCAACGACGAAGCGAATGCACCTTTCGGCGGCGTGGGTGCCTCCGGCACCGGATCTCGCCATGGCGGTGCGCAGGCGAACATCGATGCCTTCACAGAGACCCGCTGGATCACCATGCGACGGGAACCCGGCTCCTACCCGCTCTAACGGCCCGCCATCCCCCGAAATCTTAAGCACCGGTTTTTTGGGGGGTGGCCTACCCTCTACTGAAAAGAGACACAAGCGATGAAGGCGATCAATCCCACCCAAGAGCTATCCGACCTAGGCGTCAGCATCTGGCTCGATGACCTCAACCGCGAGAGCATCGAATCCGGTGGCTTGCACAAATTCATTGAAGAGATGAATGTCGTGGGCGTGACGACAAATCCCACGATCTTTGCCGCGGCAGTAGCCGGAAGCCACGCTTACGATGGCCAGCTCAAGACCCTGGCTGAAGCCGGTGCAAGTCCGGCAGCGGCAGTAGTGGAACTTACCACCGATGACGTTGCTAAGGCATGCGACATCCTTAAGCCAATTTATAAGAAGTCCAACGGATTTGACGGTCGTGTCTCCATTGAGGTGAATCCCAGCCTCGCCTACGACATCTTGGCCACCGTCGAGCAGGCCAAGGCCCTGTATAAAAAGGTCGACCGTGAAAATATGATGGTCAAGATCCCCGCCACGGCCGAGGGACTGGAAGCCATCACTGTTCTGACAGCTGCCGGAATCTCTATTAACGCCACGCTGATCTTCTCGATAGAGCGCTACCGAGAAGTGGTTCGTGCGTACCTCACAGGACTCGAAAAAGCGCAAGCCACAGGGCTGGAACTCTCAAAGATCCATTCGGTTGCTTCTTTCTTCATCTCTCGCCTGGACACGGAGATCGATGAAAGACTGGTAGCAATCGGCACAAATGAGGCACATGAACTACGGACCAAGGCCGGCGTTGCCAACGCCAGACTTGCTCATGAAGTGCACGTGAGGGAATTCCACACCGAAAGGGCCAAGCGTCTGCTGGAATCCGGTGCGAACATACAGCGCTTGCTCTGGGCCTCCACAGGCGTAAAAGCCCCTGCCGTTCCGGAATCTTTTTACGTTGTTGAACTTGCTGCTCCGGGTGTTGTGAACACCATGCCGGAATACACGCTTGAAGCCACTTTCCGACAGGGAGCCGTGCGTGGAAACACCATTGAGAGCGGTTACGCGCAGGCTGCCGAAATCATGGAGGCGCTCTCCAAGGTAGGCATCAGTTACCGCGATACCACTGCTCTGCTGGAGGAACAGGGCATCGAGAAATTCAAAGCGTCTTGGAATGAACTGCTAGACACGGTTTCCACAGCCATTGAACGGCTGGGGCATTGTAGGCCGGATCCAGCCGAGAGACTTCCGGACCTCATGGAAGCGGCAGGAACCATCCCTGCCGACACGCTGCCCGTAAATGGAGGAAGGGAGCATCTATGATCGTCAATCAGCCAACGGCACAAGAACGCATTGAAGTGCTTCGCAGCTGGAGACACGACACGTCCCAAGATCCTCGAAGCCGTGGAGCGCTTCGAGTGAACGATGGATCCGATGCCATGATGAGAATACCCCGGGTGGTTACTTTCACCCCGGCGCCCTCGGTTGACCAGGTTTTTTTCCTGGAAAAGGTTCGTCAGGGAGAGGTAAACCGGGCTAAACGGATGGCATCCTATCTTGCCGGAAACGGCGTCAACGTGGCCAGAAGCCTACGCTTGGCCGGAAACGTGGTTTCTGCAGTCATTCCCGTAGGGCGCGAAGGCCTGAAACAGATTAGAGGCGAGGAGGATTTTAAGGAGGCGATTTGCGGTGTGGATGTGGAGCACGAAATTCGCACTAACGTGGTACTGGCAGACGAATCGGGCATGACCACGAATATCAATTCCCTACCTGCACCGGTGAAATCGTCCCAGTGGGAGAAGCTTTGCCAATCGGCGATAGAGGAGGTCGAAAGGATCAACGCAGACTGGTTCGTTCTTGGCGGAGCGCTACCCACTGATGCAGATACCGGTAGGACGGTTGATATCAGTGCGCTTCTGAGCGCCGTACGCTCACGCGGAGTCTTGATTTGCATTGATTCGAGCATTGAGAAAAGCTGGTCGACGTGGGTTGAGGATTGCCAACCGGATTTGATCAAACCGAACGTCGCTGAGCTCTCAACTATGACGGGAACGCCAATCCATGTTCTGGGAGACGTGGTTCAGGCAGCCAACGTGTTAAGGACCCGTGGCATCGGCACTGTTTTGGCAAGTCTTGGTTCCGATGGAATATTGCAGGTCACAGAGGATTCGATTCAGTGGGCCAGAGGCCCGAAAATTACTGTTGTCAACACGACTGGCGCCGGAGATGCCGCATTAGCTGGCTATCTCAGCGTCCCCCTTAGTCAGAGTCAACATCAGAGGTCCCACGCAGGGCTTCGCCGCGCCGTCTCGTGGGGGGCATTGGCAGCCCAGCAAGATACGACAATTCTGGCGAATCTTGCTGCTAACGATTCAGAGGTTTGGGTTGGACCACCCGTGTGGGAGCATGAACTTGCCTGCCTCACGTAGGGCGCGATTCCGACCGCGACACGCTGTGAAACAAACCATTAGTAGAGGAAGATGAATGGCTTACCCGGTGCGGTACAGCGATGGTCTAAGGGACTCTGACTCTGGAATGCTTGAAATGAAGACCGAAAGAGCAATCACGGAGGCAAGAGCATGGAACAGCCGGATAGGGAATTTTTGAAGAAAGCCTAGAAAAATTTCCATCACACAGACCGATCGTGCGAGGAAGCTGATTCATAGTATTCCTGTGAGAGTTTCACATCTTCCCCATACGGTTTGGTCGAGTAATGCTGTAGCTCGATCAATCCGGCGGGCAGGCCCGAGCTGGTCAGAATCGCGCGACCCCGAGGCAACGCCGCCAAGTCCGCCACGTCCAAGATCCTCTCGCGCTGCATCGAGCTAGACACTGAGCGCCCGGTGCGGGCACTGGTGCTGGAGGAGCGTTTGAGTACGTCCCGTTCGCCGACGAGCTGAGCAAGGAACGGTAAGAACTTGTCATCTGAGAGTCCGGAGCCGGCAACGCGGATGTTGGCGGCGCCCCAGAGTTTGTTCATACCTTTCTCTCCGTAGGCTTCCACTCCTTGGCTGTAGGACTGGAAGAACGTGGACACCACGATGCCCCGCGAGCCATAGTGCGAATATACGTCGGGCAGTTCGCGCCAGCGCACCACGTTTGCGGCCTCATCCAAAACAGCGGTCAGTGGGGTTTTCAGCCGGCCTCCGGGCTGGCTGGCAGCGGTTTTCTCCGCTTCGGTCATGACGGCCATGACTAGGGCGGCGGTGATCGCGCGGGCTGATCCTCCGCCTTCCTTGGAGATGAGATAGAGAGTGTCGGTGCCGGTGGCCAGCTTGCGATGATCAAACTCGGGACGGTTGGTCCCATTGTGCCGAATCCACGGGATTACCTTGTCATAGGAGAGCACGTTCACCCATGGGCGCATTGTGCCATACACTCCGTCACGCTGCTTGGGGGTGAGCTTCTGGATCTGCTCCAAGGAGTTCGCTAGAGGCAGGTGGCCGTGGTCTTTGAGCAGGTCGCGGGCCGTGAAATCCTCGGGATCTTGCGCCCATGCGAACACGTCAGTGATCGGGCGCCGGCCTACGGCGGCGGCAAAGAATAGGTGGGAGAGCAGGCGTTTACCGTCTGACTCGAAATACGCGTCCTGTTTGGCGCCCGCGTCGGTGGCGGAAGCTAAGAACGCGTCTGCGAGTTTTTCAGCGGTTTCCATATCGGTGACGAAGGAGAGGGGATTCCACCACCAGGAGGTTTCTTCTCCGATGATGCCTTGCACGTCATGCACCCAGACGGCGCCGACGCGGGCGCGGGGGCCACGGGTCATGTCTACGATGTCGCGCTTATTGGAGGTGGCCAGTACCGGCCCGCCGGTTTCCAGGATCTGCGGGACACACACGCAGGAGGTCTTACCGGCGCGTGGCCCCATCAACCAGATCTGCACCCACTCATAGGAAGCAAATAAGGACTTGCGGTTGTTGACCAGCTTGGCCAGCGGAACCCCGATGCCGGCCTTGGTGGCGCCGAGGCGTTCAGCATCCGCCCGGGCTGCGGGTTCTTCCAGGGCCTTGAAGTCTTTGGCGTGGCCCATCTCTTTGGCCAGATGATCAATGCGTGAGCTGGTGCCTCGGCTGCGCCGCCACACCACGACCAGCATGACGATGATTGCCAGCAGGAGCAGCAGCCCACGAGTATCTTCGTTTACCCACGGCGTTGGTGGTCGTGCCGATCTTCGCCTTGGCAAATGCCGGGGTTGACCTGCGCGGTGGCGTGATGGCCGAAGCCCTGGGCTCGTCGGTGACGTGGGGTGTTATCGCGGGGCTCGTGCTGGGCAAGTTCCTCGGAGTCGGGATCGCGACGTTCCTCGCTGTTCGGATGGGTGCAGGCCGACTTCCGGAGGGAGTCGGTATGGGTAGCGTGTTTGGCGGGGCAGCTCTTTCTGGGATCGGTTTTACCATGTCGTTGCTGATCATCGGCCTTGCTTTCGACGCCTCCTCAGATCTTGGGCGTCAGGCGACTGTGGGTGTTCTTGTGGCGATGGCGCTCGCCACCGTTCTGGGCTGGACGATCTTCAAGGTCGCGGCCCGTCGGTGGGGAGAAGAGACCGCGGATCTGCCGATGACGCTTGACTCTCCAGTGGATCCCGAGGTGGACCATATCCGCGGCTCCGAGGACGCCCAGCTCACCTTGGTGGAGTTCGTGGACTTTGAGTGTTCGTACTGTGCGCATGCCACCGGTTCGTGGGAGGATCTGCACAAGCGTTTCGGGGACGATTTGCGCTATGTCGTGAGGCATCTTCCTCATCATCCTCACGGCCCGCTTGCGGCACGGGCAGCAGAAGCGGCTGCGAAGCAGGACATGTTCTGGCCTTGGCTTGATTTTGTCTTCGCTCGTCAGCATGCTCTCGAACGCGAGGATCTTATCGGTTATGCGGCCGAGCTCGGTCTCGATGTCGAGGCGTTCATTAAGGACCTGGACAGCGCTGAAGTTGCCGCGAGGGTCGAGCGGGATATGGCAAGCGCAGCGGCAAGTGGCGCCCATGCTACCCGGACGTTTTTCGTTGATGGTTGCCGGCTGACGGGAAGCTATGATGCACGCACCTTGACCGCGACATTGGAATCCAGCCGTCGCGGGGCACGCACCAAGGAGAGCCAAGCTTGATGCTGACCATCAAGCCTGAAACAAGGTAGGGCGGGGAGTTCGATCGATTTCCCTGCCCGGCTTTCCTCAGCTGCTGAAGACGGTGATGATGCAGGCGCGTTCTTTTGCCGAGTTTGCGACGTCGGTTGATCCAGTGCTGCCTTTGACTGCAGATGTCCGCTGCGCGGGCCGGCGCCGAAAGACGGTGCCACCTTTCAAAGGTCTGTCGTCGATCCTTCTAGGAGTGGGCGGAGCGAGACACTCGTCGATAATCTTTTTGGAGTGGAGGTCGATGATCAGGGGACCGGGCCAACCCCTGTGTCTGAGGGAGTAGGTTCGCTCCGGAGAGATCGCCACCCTGGATCGGAGGGCGAGGCTCGTCGAGAAAGCAGCGACTGATCTCCTCACACCACCAATCCGAAATGCTTCGCCCAACGAAAGTTGTTGCTGTCCACGACGACTGTAGAGCGAACGCTTCGTCGGGAGAACGAACACTACTTGTTCTTAGTAACCCCCAGCTGCAACGGTGATGGGAGCGCGCTGTCCTAGATGACGAGCAAGCTCGAGAAAATGAGTGCTTCGCTTCAGAGCTGACGGCCGAGCAGATCGCGGAGATCTGAAACAGGAAATGGAAATCACCTTGAACATCGCCAGGTCGTTGTAGAAACGGTAGCGCAGTACATCCTGCGAGCAGCTCCGTTCGGTGGATAGATAAAAGTCTGCGTTCTAGCCTCGTCAGTTCACCCTTCCGAGCCCGGCGGCGATGGGATCTATCCTGAACAAGACGCACGGTTCTCGGCGGGTCTGTCGCCAGTAATCAATCTCATCGACCCATGTGGTATTCCGAGGTGAGCGATGCATCAGGCTAGCAGAGGTGGGGTCGGCCCCGCACGGACCTGGTTTTAGAACAGCTCCGAGCGGGGAACACGGGCAAGGATCAGGATGGGATCATACCGTGGGGATCGATGATGAACTTCTCCGAGACGCCGCTATCGAAGGTGGCATAGGCCTCCGGAGCTTCGTCGAGGCTGATGACCTTGGTGTTGAGCATGCTGCTCAGATAGGGCATCCGGTCCCACAGGATCGACATCATCAGGTCGCGGTTGTAGTGCATGATCGGGGCTTGGCCGCCGGAAATTCTAGGGGACTTGATCCACGCTTTGCCGAAGTCGAGAGGGAATGTACCTTCCTGTTCGGCTTTGGACGTGGCCAACGGGTCGGGGCCGTAGACGCCGATGATGCCGGTGGCGCCGCCGGCACGGGTAGCGTCGATGACCTGGTTGATGGCGTACGCAGGGTTCATATCCTTTGACTCACGGCCAATGCCATGGGCTTCAGAACCAACGTAGTCGACAGCGCAGTCCACCATGGGTTCGCCGAGGATAGCCTCGATCTGGTCGGTCAAGGGCACATCTTCGTTGAGGTTGATGGTCTCGCAGCCGTTGTTCTTCATCAGGTCCAGACGGTCCTGATGGTAGTCGCCAACGATGATGCATGAGGCACCTAATAGCCGTGCTGCTGCTGCCCCGCAACGGCCGACGGGTCCTGCGCCGGCGATGTAGACGGTCGAGCCGGGTTTGGCGCCGGCTTCCATGAGGCCGTGGAACGCGGTTGGCAGGATGTCCGAGAGCAGGGCGAGGTCACGGATCTTCTCCATAGCCTGGTCCTTGTCGGGGAAGCGGAGCAGCTGGAAGTCTGCATAGGGGACGAACATGTACTCAGCCTGTCCACCCTGCCAGTTACCCAAGTTGAACCCGTACGCGCCGCAGGCCGTGTCGGGGTTTACGGTCTCGCACACGTCGGTTCGACGGGCGCGACAGTTGCGGCAGCGACCGCAGGCGACGTTGAAGGGGACTGAGACGAGGTCACCCTCGGAGAGGAACTCGACGTCGGCGCCGACTTCGATGACTTCCCCGGTCATTTCGTGACCCATCACCATGCCCTGCGGGACGGGGAAGGAGCCACGGTATATGTGCAGGTCGGATCCGCAGATATTAGTGGCGACGATTTTAAGGATGACTCCGTGAGGCGCTCTCTTGCCGTTCGGCATTTCGAGCTTCGGAAAGTCAAGGGATTCGACGCGCATGTTCCCAACGCCGTCGAACACGACGGCGCGATTGCTACTTGCCATGACGATCTCCTTTATTGGTGGATGGCCTGAGCGCGACGGTGCCCTAATTATTTAGGAGTCCGTGCTCCGCGACTCTAGCTATTGCCGAGCGTAGACCTGCAAGAAATTCAGATCAAGAGTTATTGGATTGCTGTGGCACGTTGCTAGGTGATTTACAGGTCGCTTAGGCGCTGGAACCCAGGTTGGCGGTGGTGTTCTCTTTCGGTTTGGTATCGTTGCAAGGTCGTGCGACGCGTGTCAGAGACTGATCGCGCGGTGTGAAATTCAGAAATCCATGGGTTTCGGTTCCTTAGCCATGCTGGTCGGGCCATAAATGAATCGGGTCAATGCATAGACATAAGCATTGGATAAACGCCTTTTGCGACGAGGCCTTGGTTGGTCTGTTCTTGAATTACATGAGGACCGCCTTAAAGGTAGAAAGCCACGCCCAGCGGATCGGTCGTTCCTCGCGCTCACAAAGCGTGCCACAGACACGTGAACCGTCAGAAATTCAGTCCCCGAGCCTGCGAGATTGGGGAAACGCGTCGCTAGTAGTTGCTAGTATCGCGAATATGGTCAAAGCATCCGTGCCCGCGTCAGCGCAGTCCTTGCCCGTTCAGCCAAATGTGAGTGTTTTAGGCGCTCGTGAACACAACCTTCAAAATATCGATCTCACGGTGCCCCGTGATGCGCTGGTGGTTTTCACCGGGGTCTCTGGCTCGGGGAAGTCCTCTCTGGCTTTTGGAACGCTGTTCGCAGAGTCCCAGCGCCGCTACCTAGAGTCGGTCGCTCCCTATGCGCGTCGTCTGATTGACCAGGCTGGCGTTCCGGACGTCGATTCGATTACAGGTATGCCGCCGGCCGTTGCTCTTCAGCAGCAACGTGGAGGTCGTAGCGCTCGCTCTTCGGTCGGTAGCATCACGACGGTGTCTTCGCTAGTGCGCATGCTCTATTCCCGGGCCGGACACTATCCTGATGATCAGCCGATGCTCTACGCCGAAGACTTCTCTGCCAACACCGTGCAGGGAGCCTGCCCGGAGTGTCACGGCATAGGCCGGGTGTACGAAGTCCCTGAAGACAAGATGGTGCCCGACCCCTCGCTAACGATTCGCGAGCGGGCTATCGCCTCGTGGCCAAAGGCCTGGCACGGTCATCAGTTGCGCGATGTGCTTGTCGCCCTCGGGTACGACGTGGACGTCCCCTGGAAGGATCTGCCAAAGGAAGAGCGTGACTGGATCCTTTACACAGATCAGACTCCGTATGTCCCGGTCCATTCGCGGCTGACTCTCGCCGAGGCGCGGGCCGCAATCGCGCGGGGTGTCGAACCTAGTTACTCGGGAACGTTCGTGGGTGCTCGCCGGTACGTACTCGACACGTTCGCGAGTACCAAGAGCGAGGCAATGAAGCGGCGTGTGGCGCAGTTCCTTACAGTCGCTCCTTGCCCCGCTTGCCATGGTAAACGGCTCAAGCCGGAGGCTCTATCGGTGACATTCGAAGGCCTAGATGTCTCAGAACTCTCCAGCCTGCCGCTGGCACAACTCTCGGTGCTGATCGAAAAAGCAGTCGAGCAGGCCACCGCTGATCTCGACGGGATCGAGAAAGCAAGTCACACAACAGACGACGCAGCCCAACCAGATGCAGCGCAGCAGCGCGTCGATGTCAGGGAAGCGAACCACTCAGCGGGAAGGCTGGCCGCCACAGCCCGGCTTGGCGCAGAACTCGTCAATAGGCTACGGCCCATCATTGACCTAGGGCTGGGGTATCTTTCCCTGGGGCGAACCACTCCCACACTCTCCGGCGGAGAATTGCAACGACTGCGTCTGGCGACCCAACTGACCTCTGAACTCTTCGGGGTGGTATACGTTCTCGATGAACCTTCCGCTGGATTGCATCCGCAGGATGTCAGCGCGCTGCTCGGCATTCTGGACGGTCTCAAGCGACGAGGCAACAGTCTATTCGTCGTCGAACATTCGGTGGACGTGATGCGCCATGCTGACTGGCTGGTTGACATCGGACCCGGCGCGGGAGAGCGCGGCGGTCGCGTCGTCTACAGCGGGCCTACCGAAGGGCTCGCAGAGGTGGAGGAATCCGTCACCCGCCGGTATCTGTTCGAGAGCAGCGGACTGCTTCAGCGGACGCCCCGCCAGCCACAGGGATGGCTGCGCCTCGAGCAAGTCACCCGTAACAATCTGCACAATGTGTCGTTATCCGTTCCGCTCGGGGTGTTCACCGCTGTCACCGGTGTTTCAGGATCAGGCAAGTCGAGCCTAGTCAGCCAGGCACTACCGGCGCTGATCGGCGAACGACTGGGTCGGACTGCGCAGGCGGAGGATACTAACACGCCCGAAGATGACGAGCTTTTGCTGTCGGATGAACCCGAGGAGGTCAAAGGATCGGTCCGTGGAGACCTCTCTGCGGTGCGCCGCGTCGTAAGCATTGACCAGAGGCCTATTGGACGTACCCCGCGTTCGAACGTCGCCACCTACACCGGGCTGTTTGATCATGTGAGACGGAGGTTCTCCGAAACGCCCGAGGCTCGTGCACGCGGGTACAAACCGGGTCGATTCTCCTTCAACGTCGCTGGTGGCCGTTGTCCAACCTGCAAGGGGGAAGGATCGGTGATGGTAGAACTGCTATTCCTGCCCTCGGTGTACACCGAATGCCCTGACTGCCACGGTACCCGCTACCAATCCAGCACGTTGGAGATCATCTGGCGCGGCTGCAACATCGCGCAGATTCTCGCCATGAGTGTTGAAGAGGCCCACGATTTCTTCCATGGGGAGTTCGATATCATGCGCTCGCTCAGGGCGCTGATCGACGTCGGTCTCGGGTACCTGCGGCTCGGACAGCCGGCTACCGAGCTGTCCGGAGGTGAGGCGCAACGAGTCAAGCTTGCTTCTGAGCTTCAACGATCCCAGCGTGGAGACACTCTTTATGTACTTGACGAACCTACCTCAGGGCTCCACTGTGCAGATTCCGACCGGCTTGTGGCTCACCTACAGACACTCGTTGAAGCAGGAAATACTGTTGTCGCGGTCGAGCTCGACATGCGCGTTGTCGCAGCGGCCGACTACGTCATCGACCTCGGCCCGGGCGCGGGTGAGGACGGTGGCACAGTGGTATCCAAAGGAACTCCCGAGGAAGTCGCCTCGCGCGGAGTCGGCGCGTCGGCACCGTACCTCAAGACGGCATTCCATGAGGCCGCCTCCCGCGGGTGAGTGCCGGTGGGCTTCGCGGAGGGAGCTGGCCCGACTGGTGAGCACATCAAAAGAGTATGTGCTTTGCCTGATATGGAATCCAGGTTGCGTGCTTGTGGCGCAGGCATTGACGATGAGCCGGTGGGATGTTCGGACAAAATTCCCTGAATCGTCTGGTGCAGTTGATGCAGTTCACTGGTGGCATCAGATGCCAGGCGTTTTATGCCTCAAAACCCTGGGGCGGATCAGATGAGAAAGGAAAGTCAAAGCACCCGGGATTGCCATATGCAGTGGTTCTTTGACGGTTTGCACTGCTTGAAGGGCCAGTCGTCATCGCAAGTTTGGCCCTGATATAAAAGTAAAACAGTCGACACAGGGATCTCATCGTTGGCGACAAGACAAAGTCGCATCAGGTAGTCACCTAGGCCTTGTCCTTGGGCAGGCGGGCTGATGCCTATTGGAACTTCGATGAGTACACTGACGACTGGCCCAGGGGAGTGCTGCACCTAGATTATGTTGTCCTTTATGGACAGCTGATGACCCGCCTACACAGGCAGGTCACCACCTCTTACAGAACGGAGCGCAAAATGGCAGACGATTTGAAAGGCAAGCGGGTCGCGATCCTTGCCGCAGACGGCGTGGAGCGCGTCGAGCTGGAACAGCCGAGACAGGCTCTACTTGATGCCGGCGCCACGACTGAGTTGCTGTCACTGCACGAGGGCGAGATCAAAGCCCGAAAGAATGACCTGGATGAAGCGGGGACATTCTCGGTAGATGCCCTAGTGAAATCAGTTTCGGTCGATGACTATGATGCACTGCTGCTTCCTGGTGGCACGGTCAACCCGGACCAGCTTCGGTTGGATGCCGATGCGGTAGGTTTTGTACGCGATTTCGCGGCCACCGGCAAGCTGGTCGCCTCGATCTGCCACGGCCCATGGACGCTGATCGAAGCCGGTGTCGCGAACGGTCGGACGCTGACTTCCTACCCGAGCATCCGCACCGACTTGCGCAACGCCGGTGCGAATGTCGTGGATCAAGAGGTAGCAGTTGATGGGAATCTCATCACCAGTCGTTGGCCCGACGATCTTCCGGCTTTTTGCTCCGCGATCGTAGAACAGCTCAGCGAGGACAAGGGAGGCGACCATGATTGAGGTTGCGTTGTCAGTAGTACTGCGAGCCAAGCCAGGCAAAGAAGAGGAAGTCGCGGAGTTTCTCCGTAGCGCGCGCTCCATTGTCGAGCAAGAAGAAGGCACGAGAGCCTGGTTCGCCTTGAAGTTCAATGCATCGACCTTCGGGATCTTTGACGTGTTCCCAGACGACGAGGCCCGCCAGACTCACTTGTCTGGAGGCGTTGGTCAGGCGCTCGCTGCCCAGGGAGCAGATCTGTTCAGCGTAGACCCGAACATTGAGAACGTCGATGTGCTTGCATATAAGCTACCCGGTGAAAGCGTGTAGAGGACTAATTGTAGTGTTTTTACCGGGTGTGCTCTTCATGGTCTGCTTTAACCCACACCGGGAAGTCAGCTGACGGCACATAGTAATCCCGAGCTGGGCATAGGGTTCCCCCGCAAATGATATGTAGTTAATTTTGTCAAGGTGGGCATGGCAAGGCGACCCCGCATCCGAAAGGGTGCGGGGTCGCCTTAATGGTTCCAGTGGACCTCGATCTGCAGGCCGGGTCGTGACTCGTGCTGTGTTTCACCGACGACGTGGTCGATTCTGATATCAGCGGGTTGGTTACCGCATGACGATGTTTCGGAGGGAAGTAAAGCCGCTGGTCTAGGAGCGATCGTCGCGGGCTATCAGCGTCTGGGGCAGGCAGCAAATCGCCGCGGTTCAGAAAAAAGTCGTTCTTCCGTTTCACCTCCAGCAGTTCCTTGCGTAGCTTCTCGTATTGGGCCCATTCCACCGGCCCGCGTTCCTCGGTTTCCGCTTCGGGGTGCTCGGTGCGGTAAGTGCGGACCCAGTTGCCCAGGGTTCCTTCGTTGATGCTTAGAGAGGCTGCGACCTCGACCAGGCTCTTCTGGGAGGAGATCACTAGTTCGACTGCTTCGGCACGGAACCCCGGGGGGTGAACTTCTGACGTGTGGACATGCACTCATTCTCCTACGAACGCGTGTCTCACAACATCTCTAATGGTTCTTGGCAGGTCTGGGCGTGTTTCTTGTGCGGCACACCCAGAAAGCAGCAGTGAAGTAGAGCAACGTTGAGGATAGCTGGAGAGCAGGCATCGCCCAGATTTCCAGTTACCCTCGTCAAATCTCTAACGTCGGTGCCGACAACCCTTTGCGGAAGCATTGCTGCTGCCCTCCAAGGATGTTGCCCCCGGAAATGGTCACTGACTTCGCTGACCGCGCACTGGAAGACCTAAGGCCGTAAAAACACTCAAGCGCGTTAAACTGCTGATCGAGGACGTGCCACGAGACGATCTAATTGAAGGTTTCGGAAAGCTTGAACTTTTGAAGCACGCACTGGCTGACGTCTGGCCGCGACGCATCGATGATGTCAATCGCATGGTGTATATCTCTGAGGACCGCGGGGTGACGATTCTCCAATCAAAATATCAGTACTAACATAACCTTTTATCGTTCTTACGCTGTTACTAAGACCTACTCGCCTAAGCGGAGTTTTTGGCCGATAACCGACGTTATGTAAAATTGAAAAGACCTTATTTGCTTCTACTGCACATAATGAACTTTCGGGTAAAGCCTCGCATCGATCCCCACTCTGGCTTGGACTGAGGTTTATCAGTAATCGGGTCCGTCAGGTTTGCGACATCTTCTGAGCTTGTCAGTGAGTGTTATCCCTGTCATGAGTCTTTATATAACTTGTAGGAGTGCGCCAGGCCCCAGTCGGCTTACGACAAAAATGGCTATGTAGATTCTCACCAAATAAATTGCCCAAGGTGGAATCTGCGCTTCGGCTCGTTCGGTTTGTCCCTAATTGTCTGTCCGACCGGTAGAATTAACAACATCCACCGCGACTGTCCGTATTGGAAGCGACCCGCTTAGCTTAGAAAAGTCTGAAATATCCTAGGATTGCCAACATGACTACTGCCACCGTTCAAGGAGCTGTTCTTGAGTGGGCATTGGAGGATGCTGGGGTAAATAGGGTCGAGATCCTGGAAGCAGTTGGACTTAGTGCGACTGCGGGGCAATCTACACATCTTTCCGGCCCTGTCACCATCGACGAAGAAGACCTGAAATACATTGCGAAGGCAACGCGGCGCTCGGTCTATTTCTTTGCTCTTCCTGTTCCCCCCACAACTAGCCGGCATTCGGTGGATGCGAATTTCCGGGCGCCTATGTCCCACTCCGGCCAAGCCCGGACACTCAGCCCGGACGAACGTGCTGCGCTCCGAGAAGCGAAGCGGCGCCAGCAAGCCGCCGCAAAAATAAGCACGGAACTAGGACACGCCAAGGTTCAATTCCCCTCTATTGGTACTAACTCGAACCCTGAGCAAGCAGCACTGAGGATTGCTACATGGCTGCAATGGGAGGATGTAGGTACCCGTCGCAGGCGAATAAAAAGCAAGTCCCAGTTGTTTGTAGCGATCCGGGATGCCTTAGAAGGCCAAGGCGTGATGACGAACCTGTTGCCGATCCAAGGCGACTCCCTTCGGGGCTTTACTCTCCACCATGAGTACGTGCCGCTAATCTTCGTAAATTCTGCTGTAAAACACCCCGCGGCTCGTTCCTTCACGCTTTTGCACGAACTCGCACATCTGTTACGGGGGATCGATAAGGCATGTGATAAGCATGACCTGCAGTCTCGTACAAGCGAAGAAGCCTGGTGCAACCGCTTTGCTGCGGCTTTTCTCATGCCGAGGGAGGAACTCAGCGCCTACATGGGTAAATACCTGAAGAAGGAATTTATTCAAGACGACGACATCGACTCCGTTCGACGCATTGCTGGGTACTTCTACTGCAGTTACTTTAGTGTGGCTATCCGCTTGAAGCAGCTCGGACTCGCAAACGGTGGCCTCGTAAATGCAGTTTCAGGCGGTTTTGTAGAGCCCGAGCAAGACGGATTTGCGCGTGGAGGACAGACACGGGCGCAGAAGCGGATTGCTGCCTATGGCACCGGCATAGCCCGGCTGTTTGGTGAGGCTCTTGAACGCACTAATCTCTCTGAGATTGAAGTACGAAAGAGCCTCAATCTTAAGTCTCAAAATGAGCTCCGTAGTTTCCTTACATTGGGCCGGGAGGCCGTGTAGAGGTGACACAGATTTATGTACTCGACAGCTCGGCTTTGCAGGCTTTGAATAAGCTAGCAGCGCATGATGTCACACTCACTGAAAAACTCACAGATCTGCGAGATAAATCCCGCATCATTTACTGTGAGGCGGCAAAAAATGAACGGCAGCAGTATGCCAAGGGCGAACCTGTAACTATATGGGCTGCCTCTGGCTGGCGGAGTTTGAAAGACGCAGCGGAAGTCCGCTACCAAAGTGTCCATTCGGTGTGCGTTGATTTTGGATTGGATCCATCCCAACAACACATTCTGGATATTAATAACGAGGAAACCGACCAGCAGCAAGCCATCGTTACGATCGCTTTGGCTCAACAGCTGACGGCGACCTACGACGTCACGGTCGTCTCCAATGAGGAATGGACGACAGAGGATCGATGCACTGTGCCCGAAGCCTGCAACTTCCTTCGAATCGACTGCTGCATGGTGGAGGAATTCTTGGACCAGGAAGCCATCACGCTTGTTACGATAGCTCCATGACAGGATCATGATTTTTAGCATATCGAATTCTCTTGGTGCTCACCTTGTCCAGATAGCGATCCAGCCAGGCCACATCGGCAAACCCTCTTGCACTAAGGACGTCCAGAACGGCCTTGATGAATAACAACATCCCTGTCCCATGATCGACCCGCACTTGTTCACCCATGGGTAGGTTATAAGGCCTCCAGAAGCCTGGTTCTAAGCCGCCGAGCTCTGCAAGTGGCTTTGAATCTTTCTCCCCGGCTTTCGGTGCGAAAGGCATGAGAATTTCGTATCCGTCAGCTGAGCGGGGATCAAGAGTCCCGAATAAGGCTGCATCATTTACTAGAAAGAATTCTGGTCGGGCATTCTCAGGCAAATCGTAGAACCATTTTGCAACAGTTTTGGGATGAGACGTTGCCTCATGCGCAAAAACCGCAAAAACCGGTCGTGGGTGTTGGTGGCTGTTCAGTGCATGATGCTTCCGGACTTTCTCCACAATGTCATTTTGAACATCGGTCTTGCTCAAGTTTCCTTTGACCTCGATGGCCAGAAGTACTGATTCGACGGGGAAAATCAACTCGTCAGGTGTTTGGCCAAAGAGAATTGGATGCGAGGTATTCGACAGCACAAGTGCGTCCATCTGCGCGGATATTTGACCATCTGAGTCAAGGACTTCCCCGTTGGAAACCCGAGTCGACGGTGGCAACACCTTTTCCAGCACCTTAATTATAGAATTCTCGTCGGCTGTTCCTCTGGTCCCAATGTGATTAACTAGGCCGGCAATTTCTTGAGATTCGATACGCAAAATATTGGAAACAGCGTTCCAATACTTCTGTACCGCTGGAGGAGCAGAGCGCTTTGATGAAGTCATAGTAGAGAGTCTAAACGGGCGCGAACCTCTTGTATTTCCGACTTCGAAACAGAGTATGGAGAACCTCGTTGTGTCGTCGAATTCTCCACCGAGCTACCGCGCTTCAAAAACGTTCGTTTTTGACACCCTGAAACTGAAGGATTTGCATCACGCCATTTCAGTTGAAAATTCAAGGGTCAATTTTTCGCACAGGGGTTCAAAACCCAGTTCCATATTCTATGGGTCAGTTCTATTGATGTTTGACGAGTTTTGATACATTTCATGGCATGGGACATCTTCTTGGATATGCGCGAGTGTCTACTGGTGATCAAGACGCGCGGTTGCAGCACGACGCGCTCACTGCTGCCGGGTGCTATCGAATTTTCACCGATACCGCGTCAGGTGCTCTAGAGTCTCGCCCCGAACTAGACGCAGTATTAGACCAGCTGCGTCCAGGCGATACTTTGGTGGTGTGGTGGCTCGATCGTTTAGGTCGGTCCATCCGGCACTTGATTGACTACCTTGATGCTTTGCAGCAACGGGGTATTGAGTTTCGTTCGTTGCAGGAGAATATTGATACCAGTTCCTCGGGAGGACGGTTAGTCTTCAATATTTTTGCCTCCTTGGCCGAGTTCGAACGGGATCTGATCAGAGAGCGAACAAAAGCCGGTCTACAGGCTGCTCGTGCGCGTGGCAAAGTCGGCGGCCGTCCCGCCTTGCTCACGGCTGATAAGCTGCGCACCGCCCGACAACTCTATGAGCAGCAGGAAATGACCCTCACTCAAATTGGCGAAGTACTAGGAGTTAGTCGAAGCACCGTCTATCGTGCATTGTCGAAAACAGCGCAAGAATAAAACCCTCGACCTCAGACCATGCCAAGGTTCAGAATGTAGCCATGCCTTCGAACGGTGCACGGCCTGAACCAGCAAGTCATCAGGCACGCGAAGAAACAGCCGCCAACCGATGGGACATCCTTGCCCGGCATATCAACGGTGGACAAACTCTCGTTGAGCTAGCCAATGAAAGCGGCGTAGGGCTGCGCACATTGCAGCGATGGAAAAATGCCTACGCCCACGATGGGATCGCCGGATTACTGCCTGCCAGGCCGGCCCGACGAGATTCGAAAATCCACCCGCAATTGGTAGCTTTCATTGAGCGATGCGCGCTGCAGACACCGGTACTGAGCATCGCTCAAATTTATCGAGATTCCCTCAGTGCAGCTGAAAAGAATGGGTGGCCAACAGTTTCCTATGGCAGCGTCCGTTCAATCGTGCAAAACCTAGATCCAGCAATGCGAACGCTAGCACTTCAAGGTCCAGTCGCTTATCGAGATAAATATGAGTTGGTGTGGCGGCACCGTGCAGAGGCACCAAATGCAGTCTGGCAAGCTGATCACACCGAACTGGACATTCTCATACTTGATGCGAATCAGAAACCAGCCAGGCCATGGCTGACAGTGATTCTGGATGACTACTCGCGCGCGGTCTGTGGATACATGGTTTTCCTCGGTGCGCCTTCTGCCATCTTTACAGCGCTGGCCCTTCGAGATGCTATTTGGCCCTCTGGTGACCCAGTATGGCCGATGTGCGGGATACCTGATCGTCTGTACGTTGATCACGGCACTGACTTCACCAGCTTGCATTTATCTCAGGTTGCTAAGGATCTGAACTTCGAGATCGTTTATTCAGCGGTTGCACGTCCACAAGGACGAGGGAAGATTGAACGGATCTTCGGAACGGTCAATACTGAGCTGCTACCGACATTGCCTGGCCATCTCATTCGCGGTAAACCATCTTCGTCACCGAAGCTCACCCTTAAAGAGCTCGACAGCAAAATCGAGTCTTTCATTACTGAGGACTATCACCAGCGAACACACCCGGAGACTAAAGTGGCGCCCACAGCAGCATGGCTCAGTCAAGGCTGGCTCCCGCGCATCCCTGAGTCCATTGATGATCTTAATCTGCTGTTGCTCACCGTTGCTAAATCTCGAATGGTGCACCGAGATGGAGTGCATTTCCAAGGGCTTCGCTACATTTCGCCCTTGCTAGCAGCATACGTGCGGGAACAAGTCACTATTCGGTATGACCCTAGAGATATTTCGGAGATCCGAGTGTTCTACCGAGACTCCTTTATTTGTAAAGCGGTCGATCCTGAACATGAGTCAAGTACGGTGACGCTCAAAGATATTCAAGCCGCACGCAATGCGCGCAAGCGCGAACTGCGGAATCAAATCAATCTCAAACTGTCACTTGGATCCCCAACCGAGGCGAACACAGATTCGGAACAAGCGCCACTGACGAGTGCTGCACCATCAGCCAGAAAGAAGCTGCGTACGTATCAGGAGGGAAGCTAATAGTGAGCTCGAAACTCATCGTCACCAAAGAACATCGTCGCTTTATAGAGTTTGCGGATTCGGTCAGGAGACAGAAAACCATCGGTATTTGCTTTGGGCAGGCAGGTGTAGGAAAAACGAACTCAGCTCGGGTTTATGCGAGCTGGGACAAGCTAGAGCCATTTCTTCAAGCGTGGGGGCCACGTAGCGACAACGACGAGCGTATGTATGCGGCATGTAATCGAAAACGTACAGTGTTCTACAACCCTCAAGTCATGACCACAGCCAAACTGCTCAAATCCGAATTACGGCTCGTATCCACGAGATTTAGCATTTGCGTTGATGAACATTTGATCAGCCAAAACAACCGTAGCTCACCACCCCACGACCGACCTGGGAACGTTCAGCTGATAATCGTTGACGAGTGCGAACGCCTGAACGCTGTTGCAGTGGAATATCTGAGAGACTTTCATGACCGGACCCAAATCGCGCTGATTCTTATCGGCATGCCTGGGATGGAAAAGCAGTTCAGCCGCTATCCGCAACTATATAGTCGCATCGGGTTCGCCCATGAGTACAAGGCACTTGGGCAAGATGAAATAGTTTTTGTGTTGCAACGGTGGTGGACCAAACTTGGCCTGACGCTCAACATGGATGATTTCACCGATGCGCAAGCGGTAGGGGCTATTCTCCGACTGACTCGTGGGAATTTCCGATTGATCATCCGGCTCTTCGCTCAAATAGAACGGGTTATGAAGATCAATGAGCTCACGACGATCACTGATGAAGTCGTAGAGGCCGCTCGTTCAACGCTTGTCATTGGCCACGCATAGACCGCCATCTTTGCTGCAAATAACCGCCAAACTAAACTAACAGTCACATGTTGAGTTTTCAGCTGTCGAAGATTCTCGGGCAAGTCAGCGGATGGGGGTGTCAATAACGACCGTTTGTGATTCGGCATTCTCTGTGTCCAGAGCCCCTGAAGTTGGCGCATCAATCTTCTGGCGATGCGGTTGCGTCGGATGGCGTCAAAGTGCGCCGTAACTTCACTGGGCATTTTCTCGGGCGAATATCTGTACATCCGAAAAATTGAGGGTTCGAAGTTCCTGAAACAATCAAGTCAATAGTTCACAACGTCCCGTAAGTCGAGCGGCTTACGGGACGTTGTCAACTAATGTGCGCAGGCTGCGCTGAACGAATCCACGGGCGAACCTTCCGGCCGAGAGCGTCGTTGCAAGCAACCGCTTGCCACATGGGGACTGTGCCGCTTTATGTTGGGCTAGCCGCGTGTGGCGCGGTCATGAATAGTAACTGTGTAACCGTCGGGATCCTGAAAGGCGAAGGTCGTCCCAAAGGGTCCTTCAAATGGTTCACGCAAGATGGTTGCATCCGCGCTCACCAGTGCGCGATGCATAGCAACTGCCTCAGGGTCATGGAGCCAGATCGCGACGCCAAGTCCTGGCTTTCCGGAATCGAGATCCGCACCAGGCTCAGGATCGCGGACAGCGAAGGCTGGCTGGGTGTCGAAGACGACGGCGTGCGGGGGCGAGAATGGTGCGCGGGTCAGGCCCACTGTGTTCTCGTAGAAGGCTGCGGCCCTCTCAAGGTCACGTACCTGCAGGGCAATGAAATCGGGGCCTGTGACGGACATGATGATTCTCCTTATATGTCAGTTTTCTTACATGAAAATTCTATGTCAGAATTCTTACATGAGCAAACATCAACCTCAGGTCGGGTATCTGATTAAGCAAGCACAGTCATTACTTCGCATTCACATGGAAGACGCGTTGCGTCCAATGGACCTCAGCGTGTCACAGTACTCATGCCTGCACAGCCTTCTTCGCGATCCGGGCATCTCCGCTGCAGAGTTGGCTCGAGCCACGTTCATGACGCGCCAATCAATGGGCACAATGTTGCAGCAACTGCTAGAACGCGGGCTGGTTGAACGCTCCAAGCCATCGGCGGGCGGCCGTGCGTTGCCCGCTGCGCTCACAGAGGCGGGTGCGACGCTTCTTTCCGCTGCACAAGCCGAAGTGGACAAAGTTGAGCAGCGAATGCTCTCGGGACTCAAACCTTCGGATTTAGAGTCACTCGGCTATGGGCTGAACCTATGCATCAATGCGCTCAGAGCTTGAGTTTGCAGGCAAATCAGGCTTCGCGAAAGCAGCAACGAATCATCACCATGGGGCAGCGCTTGAAGTTCCGCAGCGGGTAGTGCCTAGTGGATGCAGGCCGGTGTGGCCAAGGGCGTGGGACTGGTTTATTACGTATTGCACCGTGAGCTCGTTGCGAATCCCGTCTATGGGCTATGGGCTGAAGTTCAGGAGAACCGCCAACCGGAAGTTCGACTTCCCATACGTTCATTTCAAGAGAGGAGACGACACCTATCGTGGATCTGCGTGGATTACTCGGATCCAGTTCTCAAACTATGGGAGCGCGTCATACTCCCGCGGTTTTTCTTCACCAGGTCTCGGGAATCCACGCCTCAGATTTCGCTGAAGACGAAACGACCAACGGTATTAGATCTCTAGCCCGAATCGAAGCCGTGCTGATGGTCGTGACAACAATGTCCACCCCTCAGTGGATACGGTTGCAGCGGACGGGGATCGAGCTATCAGGGCTTGCGCCCCGGCTCTATAGTGAATATTCCTAGCATTGCCGAAAAGGATTAGCTTACTTTGCCCGCCAGGGCGAAGCACTGTCAATTTTCGGCTCCATTCTGTCATCATTTTCATAAGAGAGCTCACTTGCCAGCCACATTTGCACATCCAGCAGCGATACTCCCTTTGCTGAGGTATCCATTTGTTCCAGCAGCCCTCGTCGCGGGGGCAGTTGCACCAGATTTTCCTTACTTTATGAGGATTCCTGTTGCGGCCGAAGACTGGTACGAACCATTCGTGAACGCAACTTACACCCATTCACTAGCAGGAATGATCACAGCCACCGCGCCAATCGCGCTATTGATCTTTCTACTCCTGCGGTTCCTCAAGCGACCTCTCAAGTATCTAGCTGGCCGGAGCGAACATGGAACTTCTGAGATGCGCCCCCTCACGCACCACGTGCTATGGACGCTTGTTTCTGTAATATTGGGGATTCTTACTCACGTGGTGTGGGACTCTTTTACGCACGGAGATAGTTGGCTCGTAAGCCGAATCCAAGTGTTGCAAGCACCCATGATCTTCAATATTCCCGTCAACCGCTTCTTGCAACATGCGAGTAGCATTCTCGGCGTTTTCTTTCTGGCGTTCTGGGGCGCACGACGGCTGAAATCAGCGGAGCGATCGTCGAGCAAAATGCGGGTTGCGCCCAAAACACTCATGACGCGCATCCTCATAGCCTCATCGATCGCTCTGGTGAGTATCGCATTATCAGTGAGGAGTATCGCTCAAACCCTTACGGGTGAATCCTCTCTCGAGTGGGCATCGGTAATCACTGTATTTGTAAAAAGCGGGATATCCTCGGCATCCGTCTTACTCGTAATCTATGCAGTCATATGGCATGCAGTACGCCTCGCTCTGAAGATTATGAATCGAGCGAAGGTCCAAACAGCTCTGGAGTAATCGGTGACATCGATTTTTTTGCATATTATTCTTGACCGCGGAATTATACAGGCGCAAAAATTCAAGCCAACGATCCAGTCCGCATCGATACTTCCATAGTCACTTGCGCAAGCAACCTGACAGGATCTTCCTAGAGAATACAGCCACCGCAAGCACTATGCCCATGCAGAGGAACTCTGCGACGAGGCTTACCTCATCGTTCATTAACCGCGCGTCTTGTCCCGTAACGGATTGTACTGATTGCGCCAGGCGAAGAAGCATTCGTCACCGCTAAGCGTTCGATCTGCTAAGCAGCTCTTTCACTGCGTAAGTGCCAGTCTCTTCAGCATGCACTGCATCCTGATCCCTTGAGACTGATTGCATGCCCAGGCCCGGGCCTGGAAGAAATGGGCGTCCGCTGGCGCGGCCGGCGGGGTCGGGGGGGGCACACAGTGGAGTTGGCCCACCGACAGGGCCTGGAGGTCACCGCCCTGTCTGTCAGGGTTGAGTGAGACCACCGGTTCATAGCAAACCACCCTCCCCAGACAGGGCGAGAACAGGACCAACCTCCACCATGAGCATCGCCTCCATCCACCCAGCCACCGGGACCATGCCGGAGAATAGGACCATGGATTCCACCCAGCCCCGCCCGGAGCAACCGCAGCGCCGCACCATCACCCCGGCCCAGAAACTCGCCTACCTGCACGGTTACGAACAAGCCATCCAAACCGGCGAAGGCCGCGGCTACCTGCGCGCCAACGCCCTGTACTCCTCGCAGATCGTCGAATGGCGCAGGCTGCGCGACGCGGGAATCCTCGACGGGAACACCACCTCCAGCACCGGGAGCAGGACGGGCAAGCTGAGCAAGGAGCAAGCGGAAATCGCCCGACTGAAAAAGCAGCTAGCCACCAGCGAGCAGAAGCTGGCCACCACGCAGACCGCCCTGGACATCATGGGAAAAGCGCACGCGCTCTTGGAACAAATCTGAAAAGAGCGCGGATTCCAAGTAGAAGTACGCAGCCTGCTCACCGACACCTACCAGCAGCTGCTCGGCGGCGGGGTACCCACCCGGCAGGCCAGCGCCCTGTCCGGGGTCAGCCGGGCGACCATGCACCGCCACCAGCGTGCCGCGCGGGCCCCGAAATCAGCGTCCACGGCGCCGCGTCCGGCACCGGCGAACAAGCTCACCGCGCAGGAGGAAGCCCTGATCTTGGAGACGCTGAACAGCGAGCGGTTGATCGATCAGGCACCCGAGCAGATCTACGCCACCTTGTTGTCTGAAGGAACGTATTTAGGCTCGGTCTCGGCCATGTATCGGCTGTTGCGTCGTGAGAAGCAGGTGGCCGAACGCCGCCGGCAGGCCCGGCATCCAGCCCGAAAGGTCCCGGAACTGGTGGCGTACCAGCCTGGAGAGGTGTTTACCTGGGACATCACGAAACTCGCTGGGCCGGCCAAGGGGACCTACTTTGACGCGTACGTGATGATCGATATCTATTCGCGCTACATCGTCGGTTGCTAGGTCCATGCCCGTGAATCCGGGGAATTGGCGCGTGAGTTCATCGCGCAGGTATTCGCCACCGACCAGATCCCCAAGGTGGTCCATGCTGACCGTGGCACGTCGATGACCTCGAAGCCGGTGGCGGCGTTGCTGGCGGATCTGGACGTGCTCAAATCGCATTCGCGGCCGAAGGTCAGCAACGACAATCCGTATTCGGAGAGCTGGTTCAAGACCTTGAAGTATCTTCCGGTGTTCCCCGAGCGGTTCGGTTCGCTGGCCGATGCCCGGGAATTCATGGACCGGTTCGTGAAGGCGTACAACGGTCATCACCGGCATTCGGGGATCGGGTTCCATACGCCTGCGGACGTGCATTTCGGGATGACTGGGCATGTTGAGGACCAGCGGCTGATGGCGTTGCAGAAGGCGTGGGACGCGCATCCCGAACGGTTCGGTCAGCGTCGCATGCCGAAGAAATTACAGATGCCTGAGGCCGCGTGGATCAACGAACCGGTGAAGCAGGAGGAAGGTGAAGAGATGCTCGCTGCTTAGCATCCTTTGGTCTCACTTGACTTGAAAATTTCCGAACCACCAAGACGGTTCTTCTCTGATGAGGTCCTGCACGTTATGCACATAGACGGTGCCCACGTGAGCACGCGGGCCACGGGTTACGCCCACCGCATAGGTTTATCAGAGACACTCAACGACAGGCATTGGCACCAAGCAGGTGATGCTCCTGGTTTTCCAGGAGCATCACAAGTATTAGCCGAGTTTCGCTAGGCGCCGGTGTACTGCTCGGAGCGCGTCAGCGGGGTTTCCCCGGACTCCGCCAGTCGCTGCAGGGTGGACAGGCGCGGGCCCAGGGCGCTTCCGAAGCGTATGTCCCAGTGGTCGAACTCGTCGGCCGCCAGCGCGCGCCGTGCGTGGTGGACCCAGTTCGGGTTGTCCAGCATCTCGCGTCCCAGCAGCACGATGTCCGCGTCCTGGTCTTCGATCATCCGGCTTGCCTGCTCCGGATCCACGATGAAGCCCACGCAGGCCACCAGCGCATCAGTGCCGGCCTTGATGGCGCGAGCGAAGTCGGCGTGGAATCCGAAGCCGCGGCGCACCCGGGTGTCGCTGGAACGGTCGGTGGTGATGCCGCCGGAGGAAGTGTCGATGACGTCCACGCCGGCGGCGTTCGCGTGCCGGGAGAACTCGACGATGTCCTCGATGCCCAGGCCGCCGTCCAGCACGCCGTCCACCGAGGACACCCGGTAGGCCAGGATGATCTCGTCGCCGACCACCTCGCGGATGGCGCGGATGACCTCCAGCGGGTAGCGCATGCGCCCGGCGGTGTCCCCGCCGTAGCCGTCGGTGCGGGTGTTGGAGATGGGGGAGAGGAAGGAGTGCAGCAGGTAGCCGTGGGCGCCATGCAGCTCGATGTAGCGGAAGCCCGCCTCGGCGGCGCGGCGCGCGGCGGCCGCCCACTGGGCGACCGACTCGGCGATCTCCGCCTCGCTCATCTCGGTCGGTACCGGCCAGTTCGGGCCGGCCGGCAAGGCCGAGGGGCCGACGGTCTGCCATGGCGGGTTGCCCGCTTGGGCGTCCGTTTCGTCCAGCGGGGCGCCGGCATGCCACGGCTCGCGCACCGAGGCGCGGCGGCCTGCATGGCCCAGCTGGATTCCGGGGACCGAACCGTGGGCGTCCAGAAGGTTGGCGATGCGGGCCATGCCCTCCACGTGGGCGTCATCCCACAAGCCCAGGTCGAAATGGGAGATGCGGCCGCGCGGCTCGATGGCCGTCGCCTCGACGATGACCAGCCCCGCGCCGCCCAGGGCGAAGCGCCCCAGATGGGCCAGGTGGAAGTCGCTGACGAAGCCGTCGACAGCCGCGTACATGCACATGGGCGAGACCCCGGCCCGCAACGGCAGCGTGGTGCCGCGGATGGTCAGGGGCGTGAAGAGCGCCCGCTCCTCGGGGTTTGCTGTGCACGCGTCAATAGTCATGCCAGCACTCTACCGAGCAGCCGGGCGGCCCGGGCCGCCAGTCCCATTTCCCGGAACCGCCAGCTCAGCGCCGTGCGGTGTCCCGCGACGAAGGAAGCAGCAGGGCCAGCACCGAGGCGAACAGGCAGCTTGCGGCGACGGCTGCGAAGGCAAGCGCCAGGCCGGCCTGGGTCAGGAACTGCGACCCTCCGGCGGACACCGCGAAGCCGGAGAGCAGGACGGCGAACAGGGCGCTGGCGGCGGCCCCGGAGAAGGTGCGGATCAGCGAGTTGATGCCGTTCGCCGCCGCGGCATCCTGCGCCGGGCTGTACCCCATGACCAGTGCGGGCATGGCCGCGAAACTCAGTGCCGTGCCCACGCCCACCAGCGCCGTGCCAACCACGATGGCGGTGAGCGAGCCGTGCGTGAACAGGCGGAAGACGAAGGACAGCGACATGACCAGCGCGCCCAAGGCCAGCACCTTGCGGCCGTCGATGCGGTTGAGCAGCATGCCGGCCACCGGTGAAAGCCCGGCCATGGTCAGCGATGCCGGGATCATGACCAGCCCGGCGTCCACCGGGCTGAGGCCCAGCCCGGAGCCGAGGCCCGCCGGGGCCTGCACCTCGTGGGCGGTCAGCAGGTGGTTGGCGAACATTCCGGCGGTGGCGAAGAAGGTGGCGATGTTGGTCAGCAGCACCGGACGGCGGAAGGCGGTGCGCAGATCGACGACCGGGCGGGCGCTGCGCAGCTGCTGCGGAATCCACAGGCAGGCTGCCAGGATCCCGAGGCCTGAAATCACCGCAAGCGGCAGCGGATGCGTGCCCCACCAGCCGGACTTCGAGAGGACAAACAGAACGCTGCCCAGCACCACCGACAATCCCAGCGCACCGAGCACGTCAAACCGTCCGCCGGGGTAGGCGCCCGCATCGCGGACCAATGCCAGTGCGCCGGCCATGGCCAGAAGCCCTCCGGCGGCGGAGAATACGAAGATCCCCGAGGTGCCCAGGGCGCTGCTGCCAAGGATCCCGGAGAGCAACAGCCCGGCGGCCGACCCCAGTCCGACGGAGGCGCTCATGACGGCGATCGCGGTACCGGCACGGCCCGCCGGCATGATGTCGCGCAGCAGGCTGATGCCGATGGGAACAATGGAGGAGGCGCAGCCCTGCAGGGCACGGCCCGCCAGCACCCAGCCGAAGCCCGGCCCCACCGCGGCCGTCAGCGAACCGGCCACCAGCAGTCCCAAGGCGGCCAGCAGCAGGCGCCGCCTGCCGTACATGTCCGCCATGCGCGAGAGCACCGGGGTGCCCACGGCCCCGGCGAGCAGGGTAATCGTCACCAGCCACGAAGCATCCTCCGCCGAGACCCCGAGGTCTTCGGAGAAGCTGGGCAGCGACGGGACGATCAGCGTGAACTGCATAGAGGAGAGCATGCCGCTGACGGCAAGCAGGAGGACAGTGGGCCACCGGGCGGCGGCCCACTTGGCCTGGGGCTCGCCGGTTTCGAAGCTGTGGGTAGCGCTCATGGCAGCAACCGGCGCTCGCCGGCGGTTGGGCTGGCAACGGCAATGGAAGTCATTGGGCGGCGCCGGATTCAAGGAAGGTGCGGAAGACTTCCGGCAGGCGGATGGCTTTCTGTTCGGGGCTGACGGTCACCAGCCAATTGGAGGCGGTCGCAACCAAGGTCTGGTCGCTGCGCCTCCACATCTGGAAGTCGAAGCGGACCGAGCAATTCCCGATTTCACCGACCCGCAGCTCGATGGTGATTTCCTCGAAGAGCCGCGCCGCTTGCAGGTAGTTGCAGTGGGTGGCCCGTGAGACGGTCCACCAGCCGAAGCGTTCCAGCAAGGTGTCCTGGCGGAATCCGTTCAGCAGCAGCCACTCGGTCTGCAAGGCTTCCATGCGCGGGAACCAGGTGGCGTAGTACAGAATCCCGGCAGGGTCGGTGTCCGCGTAGCTCAGGCGCTGGGTGTGCTCGTGCACGGGTTTGAGTGTCGTAGTTGATGTGTCGGAATTGGTCTGCATATGCCTGCGGATCCCCTTGAATTGCTTGTCGTGGGAGGTGCTGTGATCTGCAAAATTTTCCCAACCAACCAAACGCATGCTTGGTATTGAGAGATTAAGCCTTTATGCTCAATGTAGCAAGCGTTAGGTTGATGGTTCGCCGCAGGGGAAGCAAACCTCGGATCCACCCCGGCTTACCGGCGAATCGACGGCTATCTGGCCATTCTCGATGACCGAGCCGTCTCGGGAGCCCGGCTTCGTCCCCGCGAACCATCACACGCAAACAACTATCGGCACACGGTGGGCTGGTCATCCCAGCGGCACCGCTGTTGAGAAGAAGGGCAGGAAAACGATGTCAGTCGTTATTGACCTTAAGGATCGGGTGGTGCTCGTTACGGGCGGCGCCCGCGGAGTCGGTGCCGGAATCACCCAGGCATTTCTCGACGCCGGGGCAATCGTGGAGATCTGCGGCCGCAGCCTCCCGGCGGCCGACGGAATCAGCGAACATCCTTCGGTACACTTCACCCAGCTGGATGTGCGCAACGCAGAGCAGGTTCAGGACTGGGTTGCCGACGTGCACAGCCGCCGCGGCCGCATTGACGTTGCCGTCAACAATGCCGGTGGTTCGCCTTTCGGGCGTTTCGAAAAGGGTTCGGCCCGCTACCTGCAGGCGATTACGGAACTGAACTTCCTCTCGGCCGCGCACGTCGCCAGTGCTGTGCTGCCGGTGATGATGCGCCAGCCGGAGAAGGGTTCCATCGTGAACATCACCTCCATCAGTGCCCGTCGTCCGAGCCCGGGCACCGCGGTGTACGGCGCGGCCAAGGCGGCACTGGAGAGCCTGACCGGAAGCCTCGCCGTGGAGTGGGCTCCGCATATCCGCGTCAACGCGGTCAGCTGCGGCTTGGTCGCCACCGAGGGCGCGGTGGACCACTACGGCGACGAGGAAAGCTTCGCACGCGTAGCTGCAACCATCCCGCGCGGGCAGCTCGCTGCCCCGAGCGAGATCGGCGCGGCCTGCGTCATGCTCGCTTCGGACATGGCATCCCACATCACCGGCGCGGTGCTGGACGTGGACGGCGGCGGGGAATGGCCGGCCTTCCTGGCGCACACCCCGAATGCCGATGAACTGAAACCACTTGAACTTGAAGTAGAAGGAGCACTCTAATGGCAGAGGCAGTTATTGTTTCAGCGGCGCGTTCGCCGATCGGCCGAGCCTACAAGGGCTCGCTGCGCGAAATGCGCGGCGACGACCTGGCGGCGCAGATGGTGCAGGCAGCGCTCAGTGCGGTGCCGGAACTGGACCCGCACACCATCAACGACCTGATGATGGGCTGCGCGCAGCCAGCCGGCGAGCAAGGCTACAACATCGCCCGCATGGTCGCCATGCAGCTGGGCCTGGACTCGGTTCCGGGCACCACGGTGCACCGCTACTGCTCGTCCTCGCTGCAGACCACCCGTATGGCATTCCACGCCATCAAGGCCGGCGAAGGCGACGTCTTCATCTCCGCCGGTGTGGAAACCGTATCGCGCTTCGGACTGGGCAAGTCCGACGGCATGCCGGACACCAAGAACCCTGCATTCTTCGCAGCCATGGACCGCACCAAGGCGCTGAACGAGGACACCTCCTCGCGCTGGAGCGACCCGCGTGCCAAGGGCGAGCTGCCGGACATCTACATCGCCATGGGCGACACCGCAGAGAATGTCGCGCAGCTGCGCGGCGTCTCCCGCGAAGCCCAGGACGAATGGGCAGTGCGCAGCCAGAACCTCGCCGAGGCCGCAGGGCTGCGCGGATTCTGGGAGAAGGACATCACCCCGGTCACCCTGGGCGACGGCACCGTGGTGTCCACCGATGACGGACCGCGCGCCGGCGTGAAGCTGGAGAAGCTCGCCACCATGGCCCCGGTGTTCCGCGAACACGGCACCGTGACCGCCGCGAACTGCTGCCCACTGAACGACGGCGCCGCAGCACTGGTGATCATGAGCGACACCAAGGCCAAGGAACTGGGCCTGAAGCCGCTGGCACGCATTGTGTCCACCGGCGTGGCCGCGATGACTCCCGAGCTGATGGGCCTGGGGCCGGTCGATGCAGTCAAGCGCGCCCTGGCCAACGCCAAGATGTCGATCAAGGACATGGACATCATGGAGCTCAACGAGGCCTTCGCCGCCCAGGTGCTGCCGTCCATCGACGACATCGGCATCGACCCGAACAAGGTCAACGTCAACGGCGGCGCGATCGCCTTGGGTCACCCGTTTGGCATGACCGGCGCCCGCATGACCACCACCGCGATCCACGCGCTGCAGGAACGCGACGAGCAGTTCGCCGTGGAAACCATGTGCGTGGCCGGTGGCCAGGGCATGGCACTGGTGCTGGAGCGTTTGAACTAGTACTAGCAGCGATAGTGGGCAGTTTGGCGCACGCTTCCGGAAATAGCTCCGGGAGCGTGCGCTTTGCAATTGCCGGCAGATAATCTACGTCTCACCAAGGGTTCCGGGGCAACGGCGAGGCGTCACCGTCACGTTGCAGAGTCATCACCATATTAAAATCGAGTACTTATGGGAACCTGTCTGGAATCATGCCGCAAAATTATTGGCAGCGGTATTGTCCACTTGCGGTTGGGAATGATCGGCACACTGCATTTTCGGCCTTTATGGTTGGTGCATGTCCCTGATTCAACGTGATTTTCCCGATGGATACACTGATGCTCTGGCAACCTTGAAATCCTTGATCCATGATGCGCAACATCGTGCTCAGCGCACGGTTAATATAGCTCTGGTTGAACTCTATTGGAGCATAGGGAAGATCATCCTGGAACGTCAGGCTGATCCTCCGTGGGGAAGCAATGTGCTCGACAAGGTCACCCGAGATCTGCGCAACGAATTTCTGAATATGAAGGGGTTTTCACGAACGAACCTATACCGCATGCGGGCTCTCGCAGCAGCGTGGATTGGTGAAAAATCAATTGTCCAGACACCGTCTGGACAATCGAGTTGGAGCCAGAATGTCGCTCTTTTGAGCGAACTTGATAAGCAGGACCTGTGGCAATGGAACGCACAACGTGCCGTTCAGCATGGTTGCTCGGCGGCAGCCCTCGAACATCAAATTCACACCAAGCAGAGATTTCCATCCCCGTCCAAGAGGAGTTGTGCCTTGCTGGGAAGGGCCGGCTCTTTTCGTGACAAGGAATGTTGGGACCCTAAATAAGCCGGGCCGGGAAACTGTGAAACAGCTTCCCGGCCCGGCTTCGCGATTCTATAGGTTAGCCAACTGGCTGCGGTACCGGAACCTCGCGGTTGCGGAGCGCGCGAGGGTCGATGACCTCGCGGATCAGACGCAGCTCCTCGTCGGTTGGCAGGCGCGTTTCCGGCGCGTTGGAGGCATCCAACGCGAACCCGGTGTTGTCCGTGACTTCCTGCGGATCCACGCCCGGGTGGACCGACAGCACCTTGACCCGGCCGTTCTCGTCGTAGCCGAGCACTGCGAGGTTGGTGATGATCACGCCCAGATGGTGGTGCTTCAGCCCTGCGGCCTTCGCACGGTCGTTGCCCACGCCGGAGACCATGTCCACTGAAGGGACGAACAGGCGTGCGCCGTGGCGCGCGATCCAGTAGTCCACGCGGTGGTTGGCGGTGTTGCCAGGAGCGCCGCGCACGCCGATGAGCTGGCGCTTTGGCTTGTCCCAGGCGCCGATCAGCGAGATGTTCTGGTTGCCGTACTGGTCGATCTGGCTGGCGCCCATGATGCTCTGGCGGCGGCCGGTGGCCACGATGTCGAAGATGCGGCGGAACGGGGCCCAGCCCTCGATGACGCCGCCAGCAGCGGCCGGCTTGCCCAGCGGGGAGGCCTCGCTCATCATGAATGCTTCGCCGTCGCTGAGGATGATGTCCGGCGAATGGGTCAGCTTGGCCAGGCGTGCGCCAATGGATGGGACAATGCCCACCGCATGGGCGAGCAGCTCACCGGACTCGCGGTAGATGTCCGAGCAGGCTGCAACGCAGATCTCAGCAATGGTGACGTCGTTAGACATTGGCTTTCTCCTTTTCTGCGTGGAAGCGCTCGACGGCTGCATGGAATGCCGCCTCGTCGCCTGCCAGGAATTCTGCGGTGAAGGCATCCCACGCCGCCGGGTCCTTGGCGGATGCAGCGTAGTGCTTCTGGAAGACTTCGTCGCGGCCGTAGTCGGGCTCGCAGGTGGTGAAGTGCGCACCGCGCGGGGTCTCGACGACGCCGGTGACGTACATGCGGCTGAGCATCAACGTGTGGTACGAACCTTCATCGAGCAGATTTTCGGTCGGAACGATCTTCTCGGTGCTCACGAAGGTGCGGTCGGCGGCCATTGCGTAGAGGTCGTCGAAGTACGGGTCCGGGCCCAGGAACTGGACGTTGCCGGCTGCGTCGGCACGGTTGACGTGGATCAGCGCGACATCCATGCGGATGGCCGGAACCGCAACGTACTCGTCGTCCGAATACGGAGACTTGACCGTCTTCAGATGCTTGTTGGCTGGCAGGACATCGGAGCCAAGACCTGCAAGGGTTGGCAGGAAGGACAGACGTGCGGCGCCGGCGCGCAGGCCGGTCACGAACATGCCCTCATCGTATTCCTGCAGCTCCAGCTCGCCGCGTTCACGGGCTGCCGTGAACAGAGGATCCAGCGGGATGCTGTCCAGGGTGACGAAGCCGTAGATCAGCTTCTTGACCTTGCCGGCTGCGACCAGCAATCCGACGTCCGGGCCGCCCAAGGAGACCACGGTCAGGTCCTTGACGTCGGTCCGCAACAGTTCGCGGACGAAGGCCATGGGCTTGCGCCGCGAGCCCCAGCCGCCGATGCCGATGGTCATTCCAGACTTGATGGACGCTACCGCGTCACTGAGTTCCAATCGCTTGTCAGGCATTGGGTTTCCCTCATTTCTTCACCGAATAATAAACCTAGCGCTCGCTTGGTTGTAAGGCTAGCATGAATGAAATGAATCAGTCAGGGCAGTCCCATCGGTCAGCAACCGTGATGCATGTTGACTTGATTCATGGTTCATGAGGTTCGCATCAGTGTGAAGCCTGCGGTCGCAACGTAGTTGCCCCAGTTTGGCCAGCTGCGGCAAGCGCTAGCAAGGTACCAAGCGGTGCTTGAATCCCGAGTAGACATTCCAACGTTGGTTGGGTCGGCCAAGCGATCTGCAGGCCGAACGGCTGGATCGAAGGATTTGGCACGTCATCGCCCGTGAAAACGTATTGGCATGTCCCGGACGATTTCTGCCGAGCCCGAGCTGGGCATTCTGTGCGGGACGGATCCGGAATTGCGAACATAATCCGCTTTTGCCCAAGAGTGGGTTCATTTCCTGCACTGCGGTTCATTCTCTTGGGTGCTCCGTTGTATTCATCTCCGTAGATTGCATCGCTGCGTGGCTGACCACGAGAAGTAGGCCAATTGCCGAAATTATCTGGCCGACGGTTGCGTGTTTTGCCTGTGGAGAGTGCAGCCGGCATGACGGAGAACAAACTACGATTTGCGCATGGGCAGAGGAAAAATTGCTTGGCTGGTGGCAGGAACACTGACGGTGTGTGGGCTGTTTTGGTTTTTTACGAGGCCTGCCGACTATGTAAACGGGGTGTTCCAATGGATGCACCCCGGTGCTCAGGCATTGGCGGCGGTCGCACCCATTGGCACCTTGGTAGCTGTAGGCACGGCATCATTCCTCGCTTATCGAACACTTCGCTACAGGACCCGTGTTGACGACGCGGATCAGTGGTGGAAACGAGCGCAATACGGAATCGATCTGGTTCACGGGACTGCCGCGCAGAAGGCTGCGGGGAGTGACCTCATCAAGACGCTTCTCGGTCCTTGGCTCAAAAACGCCGAGGACGGTGCCCCGGTGAAAAAGGCAAGGAAAGCGCGCAAGCGAGCTGGAGCCTACGGATGGCGGGTGTCGGAGGATGAGAAAGAGATGCTGAATCGAATTCTTCAAAGAGCTTTGGAAGGGAGCGCACCGGACTCCCTGACCGACAAGGAGCTCGAAGAATTAGAAGCTAAGGAGAAAGAGGGTAAGAGATCGTGTGCCGCCCAGTTGGAGAACGCCGATCCAAGTGATGCGACGATAGAAACGTCAACTGCCAAAAACAAAACTTCTCAGCCGAATCATGGGTCCGGCCGTAGAATGAGCATGGGAGAGGAGGTAGCAGATGAGCCCAAAAAAGAAGGCGACGGATACGGATATTCAGCTGACGACCAAGGCTCGCGTGGTTAAACTTGGGGATAATTACATTGTGCTCGGCCAGAACAATGAGCCACTGACTGCAAGGTATCCCGCTGACAGCTTTCGATACATAACGGACGGGGCGAAGTCAGCCTACCAACTGGCTACCTTGGACGGTAAGAGGCCAAGCGACGCGATTATTGCCCTGGCAAATTACGTTCCTCCCGGACCAAGAACTGCATAACGAAAAGCCCCGCCAAATGACGGGGCTTTGTCGTAGTTAGAGGCGCTGTTGCCGGGGAAAGCCGGGGCTAGGCGCGGCCTTCTGGAGGGCCCAGGATCAGCATGACGGTGAAGATCAGTGCGACGCTCACGACTGCGATCACCGCGGTCAGGATTGGGCGGCCGACCATCCAGCGGAACAGGGTGTCAATCCACTTGTCATCGTCCGGGTGATCGCTCTTGGTGGTGCGCCATTCGCCTTCCAGGCGTCCCTGCTTCTCCAAGCGGCGTTCATAGGGAATCGTCAGGTAAGGGACGATCGAGGTGGCTGCGGCAAGCACGATGGAGCGCTTGGTCCAGCGCTGGTTGATGCCGACGAGCACGCCGGTGGCAACGTAGGACAGGAACACGAAACCGTGCATGAATCCGGCAATGGAAACCGGCCAGTCGCCCACCTTCACGACGTACTTCAACAGCATGGCGATGATCAGAAGCGTCCAGGTGACAGCCTCGGCCCGGGCAACGATGCGGAATAGGGTGCGTGGTGACATAACTTGATTTCTGTCCCTCGGGATTGCGAATAAGTCGGTTCTCCGTTTAGAACCCACCAAAGTCTAACGGGTGCTCCTGTGTGCACAATTTGAACGATGGGCCGGCTATGGCTCCGGCATGAGGCAAAAAAAGACGCCATCCCGTCCGCCGAGAATCTGCGGCGGACGGGATGGCTGCTGCGAGGCCGATGCGGTTAGGCCGCGGTCAGGCCCAGCAGTTCGCCGAGACGCTGGCGGTGCGTCCGGGCTTGCCCGAAGAGCTGGCTGGTGGCATGGGCGCGCTTGAAGACCAGCTGGGCATCGTGCTCCCAGGTGATGGCGATGCCGCCATGCAGCTGCACGCACTCCGCGGCGATGTGGTCCAGCGCGTCCGAGCACCAGGCCGCGGCGGATGCCGCACGCTGCGGCAGGTCGTCGGCTCCGGTGCCGGCGGACCATGCGGCGGCCCAGGCCGCGGTGCGCGCGGTCTCCACCTGCACCAGCATGTCGGCCATGCGGTGCTTGAGCGCCTGGAAGGATCCGATGGCGCGTCCGAACTGCTCGCGCTGCTTGGAGTATTCAACCGTCATGTCCAGTCCGCGCCGGGCGGTGCCCGCCTGCCAGCAGGCCAGCGACACCAGGGCGATGTCGCGGACCTTGGCCAGGGCGGCTTCGGCGTCCAGGGCCAGTGCGCGGGCCGGCACCTGGTCCAGGGTGTAGGTGGCGAAACGCAGGGTGGTGTCCACCGCAGGGGTGGAGATCCGCCCGATCGCTTCCGGATCCAGGATCTCGAAGATGCCCGGTCCGTTCTCGGTCTGGGCCACGGCCAGCATCAGGTTGGCGCCCAATCCGTCGATCACCAGGGTTGCCTCGCCGTTCAGCACCCAGTCCTCGCCCTGCGGGGCGGCGGCAAGGTCGTTGGATGCGGGATCCCAGCGGCCCTTGGAGTCCGCCCAGGCGAGCGTGGCCAGGGTTTCGCCTTCGGCGATGCCCGGCAGCAGTCGCTCGCAGGCCTCGGTGTTCCCGGATTCGAGGATGGCCGCGGTGGCCAGCACGGCCGAGGAGAGCAGCGGGGACGGAGCCAGGTGGTAGCCGAGGGTCTCCAGGACCAGTCCGGTCTCCAGCCAGCCGCAGCCTGCCCCGCCGAATTCCTCCGGGATTGCCAGGGAGGCGACGCCGATTTCCTGGGCGAGCACCTGCCACAGCTGCGGGTCGTAGCCGCGCTCGGATTCGGCCGCGCTGCGCACTGCCAGCGGGTCGGCATGGCGGGCCAGTACCGCGTGCAGGGTCTTGGCCAGTTCGTTTTGTTCGTCGGTTAATGAGAAGTCCATGATGTCCTCTAGCTGGCAGGCGACAGGATCGCGGCGGGAGCCAGGATCGACGCGGCGATGCGTGAACGGTGGTAGCGGCCGGTGCCCCAGGCCGAAGCCAGCGCGTGCACCCGGGTGAGCCACAGGCTCAGGTCGTGCTCCTGGGTGTAGCCGATGGCGCCGTGCACCTGCAGTGCGGTGCGGGCGGCCAGGATGGCGGCGTCCGAGGCGGCGACCTTGGCGGCGGACACGCTGCGTTCGCCGGCCGGGGTGCCCAGATCCAAGGCCGCGCCCTTGAGCAGCGGGCGGGCGAAGGTCAGCGCCACGCGGACGTTGGCCAGCTGGTGCTTCAGCCCCTGGTATTCGCCAATGACGCGGCCGAACTGCTCGCGCAGCTTGGCATAGGCCACTGCCTCTTCCAGCAGGCGTTCGCCGGCGCCGAGCAGCATGGCGGCGCTGCCCAGAGTGGCGCGGTCGATGGCCAGCGCCACGGCCTGCGGATCCAGCGCGGCGGCCGGTCCGGCAGGGACCAGCTCATGCAGGGTGCGGGCCGCGTCGATGGACTCCTGGCCTTCCCCTGCCTCGGCAGGGGTGATCGAATCCTCGGTGACGATGAACTGCTGCGAGCACAGCTGCGCATCCAGCGCGTAGGGCACGAAGTCAGGGATCGCGGCGGTGGCGATCACCGAGCCGTCGGCCAGGGATTCGCGCAGCGCTGGATCCACCAGATCCGGCAGCAGCGCCGCGGATTCCAGGTAGGGGCCCGGGGCTGCGTGGTAGCCCAGACGCTCGAAGGCGACGATCAGGTCCACCGGGGTGCCGCCCATGCCGCCGTCGGCCTCGTCGATGCACAGGCCCAGCAGGCCGAGCTCGGCAAGCTGCTCCCACAGTGCGCGGGCCGGAGCCGCATCGCCTTCCGAGGCCGCGCGGGCCACGGCGGTGCCGCCCACGGATTCGATGACCTGGTCGATGGCCTCGGCCAGCGCCCGCTGTTCCTCACTGATTACGAATTTCATGACGCCTTCCGTCCGTCGCCGCCGCGTGGCAGGCCAAGTATGCGTTCTGCAATGATGTTGCGCTGGATTTCGTTGGTGCCCGCGTAGATCGGGCCGCCCAGGGCGAAGATGTAGTCATCCACCCAGCGTCCGCCGGCCTCCGCGGAGGCAGAGCGCAGTTCCGCGGCCGGGCCGAGCAGATCCAGACCGGTCTGGTGGATCGCGATGTCCAGTTCGGACCAGAAGACCTTGTTCACGCTGCCCTCGGCGCCGATGTCGCCGCCTTCCTGCAGCGTGCTGACGGTGCCCCAGGTGTACAGGCGGTAGGCCTCGGACTTGATCCAGGCATCCACCACCGCATCCTGGGCGAATGGATCCTGCTCCTGGTTGCGCTGCCACAAGTCGATCAGCCGGTCGGTGGCGGCGCAGAAGCGGCCGGGGGAGCGCAGCGACAGGCCGCGCTCGTTGCCGGCGGTGCTCATGGCCACGCGCCAGCCGTCGCCCGGGGCGCCGAGCACGTCCTCGTCCGCGACGAACACGTCGTCGAAGAACAGCTCCGCGAACCCGGTGGTGCCATCCAGCTGGGTGATCGGGCGGACCGTCAGGCCCGGCGCATCCAGCGGGAACAGGAAGTAGGTCAGGCCGCGGTGGCGCTGCGCCTCGGGATCCGAGCGGAACAGGCCGAAGCCGCGGTCGGCCCACGGGGCGCGCGAGCTCCAGGTCTTCTGGCCGTTCAGGATCCAGCCGCCGCGCTCGTCATCGCGCTTGGCGGTGCTGCGGATGGAGGCCAGGTCGCTGCCGGCGCCCGGCTCGGACCAGGCCTGGGCCCAGATCAGGGTGCCGTCGGTCATGTCGCGCAAAAAGCGCTCATGCTGCGCCTCGGTGCCGTGCCCGAACAGGATCGGGGCCAGCAGCGAGATGCCGTTCTGCGCCACGCGGGTCGGGGCTCCGGCGCGGTAGTACTCCTCCTCGAAGAGCACCCACTCGATCAGCCCGGCGCCGCGGCCCCCGTATTCCTCCGGCCAGGAGACGACGGACCAGCGTCCTTCGGCCAGCTTGGCTTCCCACTGACGGTGGGCGGCGAAGCCCTCCTCGGTGTCCATGGAGGGCAGCGGGGTGGCCGGCACGTTTTCGGCCAGCCAAGCGCGTGCTTCGGCAGCGAACGCGAGCTGCTCTTCTGTCAGGTCAAGATCCATTTATTTTGCCGCCTCCGCCATGTTCTTGGCTCCCATGCCGGCCAGGGAATCCTTGCCGACCTCTGCGTTGTGTGCGTGGGCTGCGTGGTGCAGCCCGAAGACCGAGTCCATGCCGGCGCGCAGGCCCTGCAGGTCCTCGGATTGGTTGACCGCCTTCTTGGCCAGGGCCAGGCCGAGGCGGGGCATGGCGCCGATGCGCTCGGCCAAATTCAGCGTGTGCTCCTCGAGCAGTTCGCGGTCAACGACGTGGTTGACCATGCCCAGCTCGTAGGCGCGGCGGGCCGTGAAGCGGTCGCCGGTGAACAGCATTTCCTTGGCCGCGCGGGGGTTGGTGACCCACGGGTGGGCGAAGTATTCCACGCCGGGAATACCCATGCGGACCACCGGGTCCGAGAAGAATGCGTCTTCGCTGGCCACGATGAAGTCGCAAGACCAGGCCAGCATCAGGCCGCCAGCGATGCAGGCGCCGTGGACCATGGCGATGACGGGCTTGGGCAGTTCGCGCCAGCGGCGGCACATGCCCAGGTAGACCTCGGATTCGCGGGCGAAGCGGGAGTCGACGCCCTCGGCGCCGACGTGGTCCCACCAGACCACTGCCTTGCGCTCGAAGCTCTGGTCGGCGTCGCGCTCCGGGGTGCCGATGTCGTGGCCTGCGCTGAAGTGCTTGCCGTTGCCCGCCAGCACGATGGCCTTGACCGCGTCGTCCTCGACGGCGCGGGTGAACGCGGCGTCCAGGGCATAGGTCATTTTCGAGTTCTGTGCGTTGCGGTACTCGGGGCGGTTCAGTCGAATGATCGCCGTGGTGCCGCGCACTTCGTAGGTTACGACGCCGTCACTGTCGTTCAGAGTCATCGCGGGCCTCCTTATCCTGTGTCGCATTTCGGCTGGGAACCCAGCCGTGAAAACTTGCTTGGGACTACAGTAACCAAACAAGTGCTTGGTTTGCTAGCATAAGCGAAGATCAACCGAGAGACCAATGGATATCGAGAGTGAGGGAGATGTCGTGGATCTGAATTATTCGGCGGAAGATGACGCGTTTCGTCAGGAATTCCGGGCTTGGCTTGAAGCAAACCTCGTCGGCAAGTTCGCCGCACTGCGCGGACTGGGCGGCTCGGGGCGCGAGCACGAAGCCTTCGAGGAACGCCTGGAGTGGAACCAGCACATGGCCGCCCACGGCTGGAGCTGCGTCAGCTGGCCCAAGGAGCACGGCGGCCGCGGGCTGAGCCTGCAGCAGCAGGTCATCTTCCACGAGGAGTACGCCCGGGCCAATGCGCCGGCTCGCGTGAACCACCTGGGCGAGGAACTGCTGGGCCCGACCCTGATCGCCTTCGGCACTCCCGAGCAGCAGGCCCGGTTCCTGCCCAAGATCATCGCGGTCGAGGAACTGTGGTGCCAAGGCTACTCGGAGCCGGGAACAGGCTCCGACCTGGCCGGGGTGAAGACCAAGGCCCGGCTGGAAGACGGAAAGTGGGTTGTCGACGGCCAGAAGGTGTGGACCTCGCTGGCGCACACCGCTGACTGGTGCTTCGTCATCGCCCGCACCGAGCCGGGATCCGTGAAGCATCGCGGCCTGTCCTACCTGCTGGTTCCGATGGACCAGCCCGGCGTGGAGATCCGCCCGATCCTGCAGCTGACCGGAACCTCGGAGTTCAACGAGGTCTTCTTCGACGGCGCCACCACCGATGAGGACCTGGTGGTGGGCGAGCCCGGCGCGGGCTGGTCGGTGGCCATGGGCACCCTGGGCTTCGAACGCGGCGTCTCCACGCTCGCCCAGCAGATCGCCTTCCAGCGCGAGCTGCAGCTGATCATCGACCTGGCGCGCACCAACGGAGCGATCGAGGATCCCATTATCCAAGACCAGATCGTCAAGTCCCAGATGGGGCTGGATATGCTTCGCATGCACGGGCTGCGCACGCTCAGCGGCGAGCAGGGTATCGAGGCCTCGATCACCAAGCTGCTGTGGGCTCCATGGCACCGCTCGCTGGGCGAGCTGGCCATGGCCGTAGCCGGCGCTGGCGGGCTGACCGTCGCGCAGGCGCCGTATGAGCTCGACGAGCTGCAGGCCCTGTATCTCTTCAGCCGCGCCGATACCCTCTACGGGGGATCGGACGAAATCCAACGCAACGTAATCGCCGAGCGCGTGCTCGGCCTGCCCAAGGAGGCACGAGTATGACCATCCAGCGCGTCGCACAGCCGGCGCCAGAATACGTTCCCGCCCATGGTCTGCTCGCCGGACGACGCGTTGTCGTGACCGCCGCAGCCGGAGCCGGCATTGGGGCCGCGGCGGCACGCCGCTGCCTGGAGGAAGGTGCGGACCTGGTGGTGCTGGGCGATACCCACGCCGGCCGGCTCGAGGCTTCCGCCAGTGAACTGGGCGCGGAATTCGGCGCCGAGCGCGTGCGCTTCGCCGTCTGCGACGTGACCAACGAGGAGCAGATCCAGGCGCTGCTGGACGTCGCCGAGGAAGCCGGCGGCGTGGACGTCATGATCAACAACGCCGGGCTGGGCGGCACCGCCTCCATCCTGGACATGGAGGACGAGCAGTGGGAGAAGGTCGTGAACGTGACCCTCACCGGCACCTTCCGCTCCGTGCGCGCCGCCAGCCAGCGCATGGTGAAGAACGGTACCAAGGGCGTCATCATCAACAACGCCTCGGTGATCGGCTGGCGCGCCCAGGAAGGGCAGGCCCACTACGCCGCCGCGAAGGCAGGCGTCATGGCGCTGACTCGCTCGGCAGCCATGGACGTGGCTCCGCACGGCATCCGCATCAACGCGGTCGCCCCGTCGCTGGCCATGCACCCGTTCCTGGCCAAGGTCACCTCGGACGAGCTGCTGGAAGAGCTGACCTCCCGCGAGGCCTTCGGCCGCGCCGCCGAGCCCTGGGAAATCGCCAACGTCATGGTCTTCCTGGCCAGCGACTATTCCTCGTACATGACCGGTGAAGTGGTCCCCGTCAGCAGCCAGCAGGCCTAAAGGAGAGAACAGATGACTGAGGCTTACATTATTGACGCCGTGCGCACCCCGGTGGGCCGCCGCGGCGGTTCGCTGGCCGAAATCCACTCGGCCGACCTGGGCGCCCACGTGATCTCGGCGCTGGTCGAGCGCACCGGCATCGACCCCGGCGCGGTGGACGACGTGATCTTCGGATGCACCGACACCCTGGGCTCCCAGGCCGGCGACATCGCCCGCACCGCATGGCTGGTGGCCGGGCTGCCGGACCATGTGCCGGGCGTGACCATCGACCGCCAGTGCGGTTCCAGCCAGCAGGCGGTGCACTTCGCGGCGCAGGGCGTCATGTCCGGCACCGCAGATTTGATCATCGCCGGCGGTGTGCAGAACATGTCCAAGATCCCGATCTCTGCGGCCATGATCGCCGGCGCCGAGTTCGGATTCACCACGCCCTTCGCCGAGTCCCCTGGCTGGGTCGCCCGCTACGGCGACCAGGAGGTCTCGCAGTTCCGCGGGGCGGAGATGATCGCCGAGAAGTGGGACATCACCCGCGAGCGCATGGAGCAGTTCGCGCTGGAAAGCCATGAGCGCGCAGCCGCCGCCGTGGACGAGGGCCGCTTCGACTCGCAGGTTGTTCCGCTGAACGGCCTGGAGCAGGACGAGACCATCCGCCGCGGCACCACGCTGGAGAAGATGGCGACGCTGAACACGCTCACCGAGGACGGCCGGCTGACCGCCGCGGTGGCCTCGCAGATCTGCGACGGCGCCAGCGCCGTGCTGATCGCCTCCAAGAAGGCGGTGGAAGAGCACGGGCTGACCCCGCGTGCCCGCATCCACCACATGTCGGTGCGCGCCGACGACCCGGTGTGGATGCTCACCGGCCCGATCCGCGCAACGAAGTATGCGCTGGAGCGCGCAGGCATGAGCGTGGACGAGATCGACCTGTTCGAATGCAACGAGGCCTTCGCCCCGGTCGTGCTGGCCTGGATGGACGAGCTGGGCATCGACCGCGAGAAGGTCAACGTCAACGGCGGCGGCATCGCCCTGGGCCACCCGATCGGCGCCACCGGCACCCGGCTGATGACCACGCTGCTCAATGAGCTGGAACGCACCGGCGGCCGCTACGGCCTGCAGACGATGTGCGAGGGCGGCGGCCAGGCCAACGTCACGATCATCGAGCGGCTCTAGCCTTCGGCCCGCAAGCCCATTAACCAAAGATCCCCGCCGGGTAAACCCGGCGGGGATCTTTTCGATCATCACTCGCACCTTTATGAGGTACCTATAACTGTAGGGCCCGGAACTGTGCCTGCCCTATGCAGGGCATCGGCACTGCCCGGGGAACTACTTCGCGTTGGCCGACAACGGAACGTCGACAGGCTCCAGCTCGCCATGCGGCGGGTTCTTCGGAATGAAGCCGGCCAGGATCACGGCGGCCACGGAGAACCCGGCGCCGAGCAGCAGTGCCGTGCGGAAACCCTGCTCGGTCGGGATCATGGCGCCATGGAAGTCGGTGGACATCTGGGCCAGCACCAGGCCGATGACCGCGGCGCTGGCGGTGGTGCCCAGCGAACGCATCAGCGTGTTGAAGCCGTTGGCCGCGGCGGTTTCGCTGCGCGGCACCGAGCTCATGATGATCGACGGCATGGCTCCGTAGGCGAAGGCCACGCCGCTGTTTACCAGGGTCGCGGTGAGCAGCAGGCCCCAGGTGCTTCCCATGCCCCACAGGCCCACCACGTAGCCGACGGCCAGGATAGAGATGCCCAGCATCAGCGTGAACTTGGCGCCCAGCTTGTCGGAGAGCTTGCCGCCCACCGGGGAGAGGATCAGCATCATGAAGCCGGCTGGGGCGACCCACAGACCGGCGGCCAGGACGGACTGGCCCAAGCCGTATCCGGTGCTGGATGGCAGCTGCAGGATCTGCGGCATGAGCAGCATGCTGACGTACATGCCGAAGCCGACGAAGATCGAGGCGATGTTGGTCAGCAATACGCGGGGGATGACCGCGGTGCGCAGGTCAACCAGGGGGTCGGTGGTCCGCAGCTCCCAGAAGCCCCAGAAGACCAGCGCCAGCAGCGACAGGCCGAAGAGGCACAGGGTCAGCGGCGAGGCCCAGCCCCAGAAAGAGCCCTTGGAGATGGCCAGCATCAGCGCCAGGATGCCCGTGGACAGGCCGATGGCGCCGAGCCAGTCGAAGCGCTGGCCGGCGGCTCCGGCCTTCATGCCCGGGATGAACTTCCAGATCAGCAATGCGACGATCAAGGTGACCACGGAGCCGCCGACGAACAATGCGCGCCAATCGGAGAATTCGATGACCGCGGCGGAAATCGGCAGCCCGATGGCGCCGCCAGCTCCCAGGGTGGCGCTGACTGTGGCGATGGCGGAGGAGAGCTGTTCCTTGGGCACGAGGTCGCGCAGCATGGCGATGCCCAGCGGGATCATGCCCGAACCGAAGCCCTGCAGGGCGCGGCCGATGATCATGATCGTGACGTTGGGGGCGAAGGCGCAGACCAATCCGCCGAGAATCAAAGGCAGAGCGAGGATCAGGATCATCCGGCGCTTGCCGAAGAGGTCACCCAGGCGTCCGGAAATCGGGACGGCCACCGCTCCGGCGAGCAGCGTGGCCGTCACGATCCAGGCGGTGTTGTCGGCGGAGGTATTGAAGATCTCGGGCAGTTGCGGGATCAGGGGCGCAACCATCGTCTGCGTCAGTGCAGAAGCGATGCCGGCAGTTGCCAGGATGCCGACGGCGGTTCCCGGAGGAGTGGCGGATTTTTTGGCGCGATGCGTCAAGGGGTCCTTTCAGGGTGATGTGTAAGATACATACAGTATTCATAATACACATTCCGGGGTACGATGGAAGGCCTGAAAGGGCGTGAATACCATCAAGCGACACACTGCAGATATCGAGTACGAGCAGATGCTTCTCAGCCGCTATTTCGTGGCGCAGCATCGGCGGGGAGACGGATTGGACCGCAGCGCGTACCTGATCCTGAGCCACATCGATGCGCGCGGGCCGATGACGATCGGCGAGCTGAGCTCCGCGCTGCGTCTGGACGCCTCGACCTTGCAGCGGCAAGTGGCCGCGATTGTGCGCGACGGGTTGCTGGAGCGGGGCTTGGACCCGAACGGAAGCGCCGCCCGAAAGCTGACGATGACCTCGCATGGCCGCGACATGCTGGAAACCGATCGTGACGGATATATCCAGGACCTCGACGCCATCACTGCAGACTGGTCGGCGGAGGACGTCAACACTTTTGCCGAACTGCTGCGGCGCTACAACGGGGCCATCGAGGAGTTCCGGGACGTCAAGAATTCACGTTGACCCCCGCGGTAGTCGCGTGCGGGGCTTTTCCAGCTGCCATCTCGACCATGGCCAGACGGGCACGAAGTCTGAATGAAACCTTGGATGCATCGAAGATCGGTGTATTGAAGCGTAGTCTCGGGACGACCGTTGAACGTTTGGACCAGCGAGGAGTGAACAATGGATGGATGCGAAAGCAAAAACTACAACTTGTCACTGTCCCTGACAACGGATCAATATGACGACCTGACAACCGCGCTGGAAGCGCATCGTGACGGCTTGCGCCGCATCGCCGGCCAAGCCGCCAACGGCTTCGGTCTGGGTTCCGGATACTGGAATGGGCGGGCCGAGGAAGTCCAGGAGCTTTTGAGCTGTGTGCGCCGGCTTGCGAAAGGCGAAAATTCCTCCGGAGTCAATGATGCTTCAGGTAATTCGTCGAGGCGCTTCCCTCCGAAATGACGGGCAGTTCATATTGATAGTCGAAAGGGCGATTCGAGTTGCCAGCTGTATTCGCGGCGTCCGAGCTTTCCGGAGCAGGATTGCTTGGCACAAGAGTTGAGGCCGTTCCATCTTGATGGAACGGCCTCAATCATGCGCGGGCGGCGTACCGACGCTCCGCAATGGCCGTGTCGGACTAGATGGCGAGCCGCCGCACGTATTGCGGCATCCTGGTGCCGGCGTACCCGGAAACTCGGGACCAGATGCGCGACTGCGCTGTGCTTCCAATACTTCACCCGGCAGGTGAGCATGACTTCGAGCTCGGCTCGCGCGAACAGCGATCCGATCTGCATGGCATCCGCTTCAACGTCAACGGTTTCAATGCCTGATTGGGCCTGGCAACTCAGTAGCTTGAGCTCATCGGAAGCTGGGTCGATGATGGCCACGAGGACCGTTTTCCCGCGCATTCACACCAGGCCCATGGCATCGGTGACGGATTCCTTGGCTCCAATCATGGCAACCGGCATGTGTACTGGCTCCACCTTGTTTGTATCTTTCCGAGCGGTCACATCAGTCACGGCGCACACCTCGCCAACGCAGGTTTCGGCGTGGATTCGCGATGCTGCGCAGTGTCCAAGAAATACCATGGGAAAAAGTAGTCCACTTTTCGAGGAACTTGCGCGAAGCCCCACGTGAATGTTCCGGTGGACGGTGAAGTTCGCGCCGGGGATTTCCCATGCAAAGCGCCCGGAGCTTCGCGACAAAGTCGGACTGGTTCCCTCAGCGGGCTGGTAATTGTTTTTCGAATCCAGGGTGCGCTGCACTGGCGCAAACATGTCGAATCGCCTGGCAAGAACTATCGGGCCCTGCCAGAATTCGAGTGATTCCAGAGCGCGCATCCCGCGGTCCGGTCGCTGGAACTGCCGCGCGGACGCGGCGGCACGCAAAAACCGCCGTGCCGGCAGCGATAACTCGCTGCCCGCACGGCGGGCTGCATGGCCTGAGGGACTGTCCTACGCGAGGGCGTCCTTGCTGTTCTGCACGAAGCCCGGAAGCACCGAGAGGCGTTCAACAGCGTCATCGATGATGCGGTCCACGAGCTGCTCGCAGGTCGGCAGGTCGTCGATGACGCCGACTACCTGTCCGGAAGCCAGCATGCCGGCCTGCGTATCGCCATTGACCAGACCTGCCTTGAGCAGCATCGGGGTGTTGGCGGCGAGCATCATCTGGCCCCAGCTGCGCCCGGTGCTGCGCTTCATGCGCAGTCCGTCGCGGGCCAGTCCCAGCCAGGTCTGCCCGGAAAGTTCCTTGAACTGCAGGGTGCGCCGCGCGGTGCCCAGCATTCGGCCCAGCGGCGAGCCGGATTCCAGGCTGTCGATGAACTCGGTGCGCAGCAGGCGGTGCGGCATGCCGTCGGCCTTGGTGGTCACCACGGTGCCGTCCAGCCCGAATTCGAGGTAGCGCTTCTTGATGTGCTCGGGCACGGCGCTGTCGCTGGTGAGCAGGAAGCGGGTGCCCATGCCGATGCCGGCCGCGCCGTAGGACAGCGCGGCGGCCAGGCCGCGCCCGTCGAAGAACCCGCCGGCCGCGATCACCGGGATGTCCACCGCATCCAGCACGGTGGGCAGCAGCAGGGTGGTCGGGGTGGCGCCGGTGTGGCCGCCGCCTTCGCCACCCTGGATCATCACCGCGTCGGCCCCCCAGGAGGCGACCTTTTCCGCATGGCGCGGCAGGCCGACCGAGGGGATGACCACCGCGTCGTTTTCCTTGAGCTTGTCGATCAGCTCGCGCTTGGGCGCCAGTGCGAAGGAGGCCACCTTCACGCCGTACTTGATCAGCAGATTCACCCGGTCCATGGCGTCGGCCGCATCGGCGCGCAGATTGACGCCGAAGGGCTTGTCGGTGCGGGACTTGGTCTCCACGATGGCCTTTTCAAGCTCGTCGTAGGTCATGGTCGCCGAGGCGAGGATGCCCAGGCCGCCGGCCTCGGCGGTGGCGGTGACCAGGCTTGGCCCGGCGACCCAGCCCATGCCGGTCTGCACCACTGGGTGCTGGATTCCGGTGAGCTCGGTCAGGGAGGTGCGGATGCGGTTCGTGGTGCTCAAGGGCTGACCTCTTGTTCTCTGCGGTAGGCGGGGTCCAGGACCTCGCGAATCAGTCGAAGCTCCTGCTCGTCGGGCAGGCGGGTGGCAGGGATCGTTTCCGGCACGTGCAGCTCGAAGCCGGTTGCGTCCAGCACCTCGTCCAGGGGAACCCCGGGGTGCAGGCTGAGCAGCGCCATGGTGCCGCCCGGCCCGCTGAAGTCGTAGACTCCGAGGTTGGTGACCACCCGGTGCACGTGGTGGAAGCGCGCCGCCCCGGGGCCGGCGGCCTTGGCGCGGTTCGCGCCGACCCCGGTCACGAAGTCGACGTCGCGCACGAAGCTGCGCGTGGACTGCCGGGCGATCCAGTAGCTGGTGGCGTGGTTGATGGTGTTGGTGGCCGCGGCCCGGGAGCCGAGCAGCTGGCGGTGCGGCTGGAAGTGGTCCCCGATGGCCGAGAAGTTGTGGTTTCCCTCCCGGTCGATCTGCGCTCCGCCCATCACCACATGGCGCTTGCCGGCGGCGATCAGCTCGAAGAGCTCGCGGTAGGGCAGGTAGCCGGCGCTGAACTCGCTTACCCCGCCCAGGGCCGGGACGTCCCCGTAGATGGTGGACTCGCCGTCGCTGAGCATGAGCGAGGGCGCGTGGGTCAGCGCGGCCAGCCGGGCGCCAAGCGTGGGAATGATGCCGGCCGGGCTGGCGAGGATGTCGTGCTGCCCGCGGAACAGGTCGCTGCAGGCTGCCACGGCGATCTCCGCGCGGGTGGCGGTGCTCAGGGTCTCAGGCATGTACGGCCTCCTTCCGCCAGATGGTCTCATTTTCCAGATACCCGGCGCGGTAGCGCTCCCACAGTGCGGGATCGGACGCCGCGCGGGCGTACTCGCGCTGCAGCTCCTCGTTGCGCGGGTACGCCGGCAGGCAGGTGGTGAAGTGGGCGCCGCCGGGGGCCTCGTAGACGTGGTCCACCATGGTGCGGTTCAGCAGCAGCGTGGAAGGGTGCGCGCCCTCGGTCAGTTCCCGGGTGCTAACCACCGATTCGGCGCTGAGGACGGTGCGCGCGGCGGCCCGGGCGAACAGATCGTCCACGTAGGGGTCGGGGCCCAGGCACTGCCCGTTGCCCAGCGCGTCGGCGCGGTTCAGGTGGATCAGCGCCAGATCCAGCGGCACCGCAGGCATCGCCACCAGCGTTTCGCCGTCCTCGTAGGGTGAGGTGATGGTGCGGATCTGCGGGTTGACTGTCAGCACGTCCGAGCCCAGTCCGGTGCGGGTGACCTCGAAGGGCAGGCGCCGGCCGGCCGCGCGCAGCCCGGAGACCAGCATCGATTCGTCAAGTTCCGTGGTGGCGATGGCCCCGGATTGGCGGGCGGCCGCGAAGTGCGGGTCAACTGCGATGGAATCCAGGGTGACGAACCCGTGGACGACCTCGCGCACCTGCCCGGTGGCGCACAGCGTGCCGACGTCCGGGCCGCCGAAGCTGACGATGCGCAGGTCCTTGGCTCCGGAGCGCACCAGCGCGGCAACCAGGGCCATGGGCTTGCGCCGGGACCCCCAGCCACCGATGCCGATGGTCATCCCGTCCTGGAACAAGCCCTGCAGCGACTGCGCCGCGATGACCTTGCCGGTCATGCCTAGGCTCCGGTGGCGACGAAGTCGTCGCGCAGCTCGTCGGCGACGCCGCCGAGGTTCAGCTCGAAGGTGAAGCCCTGCTCGAAGCGGTAGCTGCGGTTCACGTCGATCGGGTCGATGCAGTTCAGCGCCTCCTTGGCCGCGCGGATGACGCGCGGGTCCTTGGCGGCGATCTCGTTGGCGTAGGAGAACGCGGTCTCGTCGAGCTTGTCGGCGCTGACCACCTCGGCCACGGAGCCCAGCTCCGCCAGGCGCTGGGCGCTGATGTTCTTGCTGGTGAAGTACAAGGTGCGCAGCATGTGGGCCGGGACCAGCCGGGCCAGATGGGTGGCTGCGCCCAGCGCGCCGCGGTCCACCTCCGGCACCCCGAAGTAGGCGGTGTCGCTGGCCACGATGGTGTCCGCGTTGCCCACCAGGCCCACGCCGCCGCCCAGGCAGAAGCCGTTGACCGCGGCGATGACCGGCACCGCGCACTCGTAGATGGACTTGAATGCGGCGAAGCAGCCGCGGTTGGCGCCGAGGATGGCGTTGAAGTCCTCGGTGGACTGCATTTCCTTGATGTCCACGCCGGCGTTGAAGCCGCGGCCCTCGGCGCGCAGGATGACCGCGCGGGTCTTGGCGTCCTTGGTGGCTTCGTTCATGGCGTCCGCGACGCCGAACCATCCGGCGACCGGCAGCGCGTTGACCGGCGGGTAGTTCATGGTGATGACGCGGACTCCGTTGGAGTGCATTGCTGAAGTGATCGACATTGGGACCTCCCTGTACCAAACGTTTGCTTGTTTGTTACCCTAGCACTTGCTTGGTTTCAGGTACACTGGCAATCCATAAGCACCACATCGACGAAAGGAAAAAGCCCATGACTGGCATTTTGAGCGGCCGCGTCGCCATCGTGACCGGCGCAGGCCGCGGACTCGGACGCGAACATGCACTAGAACTGGCCCGCCAGGGAGCGATGGTCGTGGTCAACGACTTCGGCACCACCCTGGGCGGCGCCATCGACCCGGCGAACCCGGCCCACGAAGTGGTCGCGGCCATCCGCGCCGAGGGCGGGCAGGCCGTGGCCAACGGAGCCGATGTGGCGAACTTCGAGCAGGCCGGCGCCATGGTGCAGCAGGCCATCGACACCTACGGCCGGCTGGACATCCTGGTCAACAACGCCGGATTCGTGCGCGACCGCATGCTGGTGAACACCACCGAAGAGGAATGGGACGCGGTCATCCGCGTGCACCTCAAGGGCCACTTCGCCCCGCTGCGCCACGCCTCCAAGTACTGGCGCGACGAGGCCAAGGCCGGGCGCACCCCGCAGGCCCGCGTCATCAATACCACCTCCGGCGCAGGCCTGAAGGGCAGCGTCGGACAGGCCAGCTACTCGGCGGCCAAGGCGGGCATCACCGGCCTGACCCTGGTCGCCGCCCACGAACTGGCCCGCTACGGCGTCAACGTGAACGCCATCGCCCCGGCCGCCCGCACCCGCATGACCGAAGACGCCTTCGGCGAGACCATGGCCGCCCCGGAAGAGGGCTTCGACGCCATGAACCCGGCCAACGTCTCCCCGGTCGTGGCCTGGCTGGCCAGCGCCGGCAGTGAAGTCACCGGCCGCGTCATCGAGGTCGAAGGCGGCCGCGTATGCATCGAGGAAGGCTGGAACCACGGCCCGCAGGTCGACTCCGGAGCCCGCTGGGAGGCCGCGGCCGTCGGCGCCCAGATCGAGCAGCTGCTGGCCCAGGCCGCCGTCCCGGAACCGGTGTACGGATCATGAGCACCGCAGCAGTGGACCCGATGACCGCCGGCGCCTGGGCCGGCCAGCATCTGGGCGAGAAGACCGTCGGCTACACCCAGGACCAGGCGATCCTGTACGCGCTCGCCGTCGGCGCCCGGCCCACCGACCTCGACCTGATCTTCGAGGACCGGCTGCGCGTGCTGCCGTCCTTCGGCCTGACCCTGGCCCAGTGGGCCCCGGACCTGCTGGCCGACCGCGGCGCCTTCGACAACCGCGCCGTGCACGGGGCCCAGGAGCTGCTGGTCTCCAAGCCGCTGCCGCGCAGCGGGGAGCTGGCGCTGAACGCCCGCGTGGGCGAGGTCTGGGACAAGGGCGGCGCCGCCGTCTTCAACATCATCGTCGAATGCGACTACTTCCAGGCCACCTGGCAGATCTTCGCCCCCGGCTTCGGCGGTTTCGACGGCGATCGCGGCCCGGCCCGCGCCGCCGCCCCCGAGACCCCGGCCACGGGCACCGCCAGCATGCAGACCGCGCCGAACCAGGCAGCGCTCTACCGGCTGCTGGGGGACAAGCACCACATCCACATCGATCCGCAGGCAGCCAAGCGCATCGGGCAGGACCGCCCGATCCTGCACGGGCTGTCCTCGCTGGCCGCAACCACGCTGCCGCTGGCCGAACTGGCCGGGGCGCACCCGGCGGACCTGGTTCAATTCGGCGGACGCTTCTCCGGGGTCGTTTTCCCCGGGGACCGCATCGAGGTCAAGACCTGGGACAACGGACGATTCGAGGCCGCAGTGGCCGACCGTACGGTAATCGCCGACGGATTGGCGGTCTTCGGCTAAGCACAGCCGCAGACCGGGGCGCGGCAGCGCCACGACAGCTAGATAGAGGGAACACATGAGAGTCATCGTCTTGATGAAGGAAGTCCCGGATACCTACGGCGAACGCGCCATAGATCTGGAAACCGGGCTGCTGAAGCGCGCGGACGCCGAGCCGGTGCTCGACGAGATCACCGAGCGCGCGCTGGAGGTGGCATTGCGCCACCGCGAAGCGCAGCCGGGCACCGAAGTGGTGCTGCTGAGCGTGGGTCCGGAAGGCAGCCTGCCGACCACCCTGCGCAAGGGCCTGGCCATGGGCGCGGACCGCGCGGTGCACGTGCAGGATCCGGCGCTGCTCGGCGCGGACCTGACGCAGACCGCCCAGGTGATCGCCGCCGCGGCCAAGCAGATCGGGTTCGACCTGGTGATCGCCGGCAACGTGTCAACGGACGGCGGAGGCGGCGCACTGCCGTCCATGCTGGCCGAACTGCTCGGCGTGGCCGGGCTGGCGACGCTGTCCAGCGTGCAGATCGACGCGCTGACCGTGGCAGGCCAGGTCAACACCGACGTGGAGCGCTACGAAGCCAGCGCTGACCTGCCGGCCGTCATCTCCATCACCGAGGCGCTGCCCGATGCCCGCTTCCCGAACTTCAAGGGCATCATGGCGGCCAAGAAGAAGCCGTTCGAGACCTTGGACCTGCAAGCCCTGGGCATGGCCCCGGGCGAAGAGGAAGCGCGGTCCATCGTGATCTCCGCCGCCGCCCGCCCGGCGCGCAGCGCCGGTACGCGGATCGTCGACGAAGGCGACGCCGGCGAGCAGATCGCCGAATTCCTGGCCAAGAACCAACTGATCAAGGGGCACTAAGATGAGCAGCAATTCCGGGAACCCGATCCTGGTCCTGGTGGACACCTCGCCGGAGGGGCAGCTGCGCGCAGGCGCGGGCGAACTGCTCGGCGCGGCCGCCTCGGTGGGCAGCGCCGTGGCGCTGGCCCTGGCCCCCGCCGCACAGGGCGAGCGCCTGTCGCAGGAGCTGGCTGAACTGGGCGCGACGCGCGTACTGGTCGCCGACTCCGCGGCCGCCGGCAACGCGGTCATCGCGCCCCTGGTAGATGCGCTGGCCGCCGCCTACGCACAGGTGCAGCCCGAGGCGGTGCTGGCCCCGAACTCCATCCGCGGCCGCGACGCCGCCGCGCGTTTCGCCGCCCGCGCCTGCCTGGCGCTGGCAGTGGACACCGTGGGCATCGACCGCGACGAGGAGGGCATCATCGCGCACCACTCGGTGTACGGCGGCGCCTACCTGGTTGATTCGGCAGCCACCACCGGCGCCCTGGTCATCACCCTGCGTCAGGGCTCCAGCGATGCCCGCGCCACCGCGCAGCCGGCCCAGCTCGAGCTGCTGGCCGTGCAGTCCTCGGGCGCGCCGGACGCCGTGATCACCTCCCGCGAAGAAGCGGTTATCGAGTCCTCGCGCCCCGACCTGCGCGGAGCTGACATCGTGGTCTCAGGCGGACGCGGGCTGGGCTCGGGGGAGAACTTCTCCCTGGTCGAGTCGCTGGCCGACGCCCTGGGCGGTGCCATTGGCGCCTCCCGCGCCGCGGTGGACGCCGGCTACGTGCCGCAGACCATGCAGGTGGGCCAGACCGGCGTCACCGTCGCCCCGCAGCTGTACATCGCACTGGGAATCTCCGGTGCCATCCAGCACCGGGCCGGCATGCAGACCTCCAAGACCATCATCGCCATCAACAAGGACCCGGAGGCGCCGATCTTCGACGTCGCCGACTTCGGCGTGGTCGGAGACCTGTTCACGGTGGTTCCCCAGCTGGTCGAGGCTATTGAGGGGAAGCGGGCTAACTGATGGCACGGCAGGGACTACCGCGAACCCCCGGAGCCGCCCCGGCCCAGCCTCCGGCTCCGGTGCAGGAAAACGAACAGCCTCAGCAGGCCGCCGAGCCCGTTGCCGCCGCGGCCTCGGGCGGCGTGCGCCGCGGGCTGCCGCGTCCAGGCTCCGCGCAGGCGGCGGCCGACCAAGTGCCGGTGCAGCCGGCCGCTTCGGCGACAGCTAAACAGGCTGAGCGGGTCGCCGAACCGGTGGCCACGCCGCCGGCCGCGACGTCCGGACGTCGCGGGCTTCCGCGCCCGGGTGCCGCGAGCACCCCGGCCGCCGCGGAATCGGCACCCGCCGCGCCTGTTGCACCGGCTCAGGAGCAAGCGCAGGTCCCTGCCGCGCCGCAACCCGCAGCGGCGAAGACTCAGGCCCAGCCTGCCGTCAAGCCGTCTGCGGCTCCGGCCAAGCCGGCTCCGAGCGAGCCCGGCGCCCTGGCCAAGCTCTGGGCCACCGCCGGCGGCAAGACGCTGCTGCTGGCCGTGGGACTGCTGGTGCTGCTGGGCGCCGCGGTGCTTGCTGCCCGCTGGCTGGTCTCGCTGGACTCGGTGCAATCCTTCCTGGCCCGCTACCCGGGAGAGACCCACTTGCCCGAAGGAGCTCCGGTCGGGCTGCCGGCGTGGATGGGATGGCAGCACTTCTTCAACATCTTCCTGATGGTGCTGATCATCCGTTCGGGATGGCAGGTGCGCACGCAGCGCCGCCCGCCAGCCAGCTGGACCGCGAAATTCGGCAAGAACCCCAAGAAGATCAGCATCAACCTGTGGTTCCACCAATTCCTCGACATCCTCTGGCTGGTCAACGGCGCGGTGTTTGTCATCCTGCTGCTGACCACCGGCCAGTGGATGCGCGTGGTGCCGACCAGCTGGGAAGTCTTCCCGAACGCGCTCTCGGCCGCGCTGCAGTACCTGTCCCTGGACTGGCCGACCGAGAACGGCTGGGTGAATTACAACAGCCTGCAGGTGCTGGCCTACTTCGCGACCATTTTCCTGGCCGCGCCGCTGGCCGCGATCACGGGATTCCGGATGTCCGGGGCCTGGCCTACGAGGGCCGAGAAGCTGTCGCGCGCCTACCCGATCGAGGTAGCCCGGGCGATCCACCTGCCGGTGATGTTCTACTTCGTGGCATTCATCGTGGTGCACGTGGCCCTGGTCTTCTCCACCGGGGCGCTGCGCAACCTGAACCACATGTACGCGGCGCAGGACGCGGTGAACTGGACCGGATTCTGGATCTTCTTCGCTTCGCTGCTGGTCATCGTCGGCGGCTGGTTCGCCGCCCGGCCGATCCTGCTGGCCCCGCTGGCCTCGCTGTTCGGCAAGGTCGGGCGCTAGCTGCTGCACTCTGGAAGGACCGCTCCGCGCATCTTTGCGACGGGGCGGTCCTTCGTGGTTTCCCACTGGATGATAAGGAATTATTTGATCTTTGAGAGTGCGAAAGCGGGACTGGCCTTGCACGGTTCCGTTGTGCAGGGTTCACTTGATTATTGAGAGTCCATCATTTCTGGTTGGGGACCGGGCAGGATTGAGAAACGAGCAGACGTTTGGCGCAGCGCAAGACAGAACGAAAGAACCTGCAGGGCGAAGAAACCCGAACCAGAATTCTTGAAAAAACCATGCGGCTGGTCGCGGTCCACGGATACTCCGGAACCAGCCTCAGCATGGTGCGCAGAGCCTGCAACTTGTCCGCAAGCTCCATCTACTGGCACTATTCGGGCAAGGAGGAGCTGGTCGCGGCCGCACTCGAGCACGCCTACCGCTCCCAGGCCCAGCGGTTGCCGAACTGGCTGGACACCCCGCCGTCCTCCTCGCGCGCCAACGACTTGTACTCGCATCTCATGCACTCGCCCAACGGCGAAGGCGAAATGGGGTACTGGCGTGTAGGCCTGCAGCTGGCTCTGACCAAACCCGAAGAACCGGTTCCGGCTCGCGACCGCTTCCTGCAAATTCGAGGGGAAGCCATCGAATGGACGGCGGACTGGTGGGAGCGCACGCTGCCGGAAAACATGCCGCAGCGCCGTGCAGCGGCCCGGCTCATGGGGAACTTCACGGTCGCCGAGCGTGAAAGCAGCTTCCTGAAGCTGCGTGGCCCGCGGACCACCGATACCGCCCGGTTGACCCGGATCATAGCAGCCGCCCTGGACGCGGTGGCAGAACAGCTGGTGGTACTGGCCGAGGTCCACGACCTCGCTCCATCTACGCCGACCCCGCCGCAGATGGCGGTACTGGCATCCGCCGACGATGCGGAATCGGGTCGTGAGGCCTTGTTGCGGGGGGCCCAGGAGGCCATCGAACAATGGGGATATGATGGAGTAAGCATCTCCAAGGTGTGCGAACGCGCAGGACTTCCCGCCAGCTCCCTGTACTGGTCTTTCAAGGACAAGGACGAGCTGCTCTCCGCCGTGATTTCCAATACGTGTGCAGGGTGGAAGCAACTGCGTGAAAAGGACTTCGGTCTGCCCCCGGGCGAGCACTGGGCCGAACAAATGCGCACGTTCATCCTGCCGTCACTTAGGGACGCGGAGCACGGCCAGGGCGCGGTGCCGATGAGCCTGCTGCTGCTCCTGCAACGAGCCGAGCATATTCAAACGGGTCGCAGCGAGCTCGAGGAAGTCCTGCAGGAGACCTTCGAAGCGACCGTCGATTGGTTCTCCGCGCTGTTGGGCTCCGTAGCCGGGCCTCAACGACGCCATGCCCAGGACGTTGCCGTTTGTCTGTTCCGCATGCTTGACGGGATGCTCATCGGACGCCGTGTCGACGAGCAGTTCTATGATCCGCAGCTGCTGGCAACGTTGATCAGCAACGCCATCGTCCAGATTGCGCAACGGGACGCCCAAGCCGCCTGAGCCTGGGCGCCGGGAATAATTCGCCGAAGAAACCAGCCGGTATTCGGTTCGCGAGCCGAATTGTCGCGCGGGCATTTGTCCACCGGCCCCTTGCGGATGCGGTGTGCTGGCGTGCTTCTGCCGGTTGCCAGGACTGTCAGGTGCGCAGCACCGCTGCCCGAAGATGGCACTGGAAAATTGCGGCGTTCGGAACAACGGATGCGAGCCCGTGCCATGGCGAAAACGATGAAGCCCACCGTTTCCTCCGCATCGGCCAAAAACACGGGAGGCCGTTAACGAACCGCGCGCTGATCTGGCGGCGATCAGAAAGGCATCCGAGCGTGCAGCCGCCGGCGAATTTTGCTCTCGCCCATTGAACCGCTTCCTTGGGACCGCAGTGAAACGCAGTTTTCGTCCAGTTCCACTCCCCGTCAAACGCACCATGTTAGGGGACGGAGAACCAACGATATGCAGTGGGCTATTCAAGGCGTTTATACTCAATGAAACAGCGTTCATATTCCCCGCTAAGCTTACGACATGAAACGAAACGCAGACTGCTCTAGCGATCCTCCACGCGGAGCGGCTCGAGGAAACCACCACCGGTCGCGATTCTTGAGCACGACAGTGCGCAAGGACGAAGGAACATGAATCTATTGGATTACCGAGGAGATCATGATGGACCGGCGCAAAGACATCCACTTGTCGCTCACACACGACCAGTTGGACGATCTCACCAGCGGGCTGGAAGCGCACCGCGATAGCTTCACGAAGCTGGCTGCAGATGCGAAACTCGGCTTCGGGCTGGACGCCTCCTATTGGAACGGCCGGGCGGTCGACGTCCAGAGCTTGCTCGACACCGTGCATCGCCTAGCCGAGGAAGGAAACGTCGAGTCGCGCGCGGCGGACCATGAAGAATCCTAGCTGAATGGCGCCAGGAGGGGCTGTTGGCCTAGCGCGGCTGCACGGGAGCGGGTGATCTGGTGAAGTTCATGTCCGTGCGGACGAAACACGGCACCTCGTGGATTGCGGCGCTGTGAGCCCAGAAGGAAACTCGAAACGGCGAGAGCCGACTAAGCCGGTTCCTGACGCACACGTCGCCCAGGGTGGTTTCAGGCGGAAGCGGAGCAACCCTGGTGAAAATGGGGCTGGGAATGGTGACGTGCCACAGTTCCAAGTTGTCGCTTTCCGCTTCGCAGAGCGCCAGGAGAACGGCGCGTCCGTGAATAGAGACGAACCCCATCACGTCTTCCAGCAGCTCGTTGCGATCCGCCAGCACGACCGGCATGCCCTCGACCCAGCCATAGCTGGCCAGATGGCGCCTGGCTTCCGGCGAGCTGAGAAGCTCGCTGACGCGTTGGGTGGTGCGTGATCGCAGCTCAGGATAGTCCATATGTTCCTCCGCTGATGGCAGCTCTCCGAAAGGTGATTGCCCACGAAATCCCGCTGCAGTTGGTTGCCAGCTGGAATCCCCGGGTGTCGCCAATGGCGATCGGTGATCATCGTGGAGTGTTCCTCCGAGAATACGCCCATAATCCCGATTAACATATTCGACAGTCGAGTTAAATGACGGCCAATATACTCGCGAGGTCGAGAATTTTCTAACTTCAGGAACGTCGTTTCAAGCCCGGCAGAGGAATGTCCCGCAGGCTCGGAGCGTGAGCCTCCAGCAAAGAGCCGTGACGCGCAGACCCCCGGCGGAAGTGCATATCCGCCGGGGGTCCGCGCAGGCTAAAGGCCGAATCAGCCTAGTCTTCGGTGCCGCTCATTTCCTCAGCGGTGCGCGCCAGCTCCTGCACCCAATCCAGCACCTTTGCGCCGGAAACGCCCTGAGGCAGGTCCGAGGCGCGCAGCACCAGGCGGACCTTGCCCGCGGCGTCCCGGACCGGAACCATCAGCGAATCCACGTCGTAGCTGCGCTCGTCAACGAAATCCACCGGGGCGTAGCCGGAGGAGGTCTGCGCGATGATTTCGCGCAGCCTACGCTCCTGGGCCGGGGTGTACAGGCCCGAGGAGTATTCGCGTAGCACCGAGTAGACCTCGTCATCCGCGTAGTCCCCGCGCATGGTAGCCGACCAGCCGCGATCACGGGCCACCTGCAGGCGGGCACGGTAGTCCTGGGGGGTGCATTCGTCCGCCGGCAGGGCGCGAGCCAGCCAGCGTTCGATGGTTTCTTCGTCCTCCCAGGCCAGGCACATTTCGCCCATCGGCGGCATCAGCGGGATGCGTTCACCCAGGCGCTGTCCGTCATGGAATTCGCCGGTGCCGGAGACGATCACCGCCATTTCATCGCCGATAACCGCCATGATGGAAATATCCGCGTCCAGCGAGGTCGCCAGCTGCTCCATCTTCGCGCTGTGGCGCTCCGCGCGACGCACCCCGCGGATCAGGTCGGTCTCGAACGGCGCATGCAGCGACAGCGGGGCGAAGCGGCCGTAGCCGCCCTGGAAGAACAGCAACGGGGGCACCGGGGAGCAGACCTGCAATTCCTGCACCGCGCCAACCACAATGTAGTGGTCCCCTGCGTCGGTGATGGATTCGAAGGTGCAGTCGATGTAGGCGACCGCGCCGTCCAGCACCGGGGCGCCGGACGGAGCGGGGGTCCACTCGATGTCCTCGAACTTGTTCGGCGCGCGGCCGGCGAAGCGGCGGCACAGCTCTTCCTGGTCGGCGGCCAGCACGTTCACGCAGAAGGAGCTGGCGGTGCGCAGCTTCTTGAAGGTGGAGGAGGCCACCGTGGGCAGGAAGCCCACCAGCGGCGGATCCAGCGACACCGAGGTGAAGGAGCCGACGATCATGCCGACCGGTTCGCCGGCCTCGGTGATGCCGGTGATCAGCACGACGCCGGTCGGGAAGTGTCCCAAGACATTGCGGAACGCCATCGGATCTGAGACGGGCGGGGTCTGTGCCCCCAGTGCTACTGCATTCACGGTCTTTTCCTTTCAGTACTTCGCTGGCGCAGCTACTTCTGGCCGATGAGGTCCAGCGCGACGTCCACGATCATGTCTTCCTGGCCGCCGACCATGCGGCGCTTGCCCAGTTCCATGAGGATGTCGGTGGTCGGGATGCCATAGCGCTCGCTGGCGGCTTCGGCATGGCGCAGGAAGCTGGAGTACACCCCGGCGTAGCCCAGCGAGAGGGTCTCGCGGTCCACGCGCACCGGGCGGTCCTGCAGCGGGCGGACCAGGTCGTCCGCGGCGTCCATGAGGGTTGGCAAATCGCAGCCGTGCTCGAAGCCGTACTTGTCCGCGGCGGCGATGAACGCCTCCAGCGGGGCGTTGCCCGCTCCTGCGCCCATGCCTGCCAGCGACGCGTCCACGCGGTTCGCGCCGTGCTCCACGGCGTTCAGCGAGTTCGCGATGCTCAGCGAGAGGTTCTCGTGGGCGTGGATGCCGATCTCGGTGGCCGGATCCAGCACCTGGCGGAAGGCGTCGACGCGTTCGCCCACGCCCTTCGGGGTCAACGCTCCGCCGGAGTCCACCACGTATACGCAGGTCGCGCCGTAGCTTTCCATGAGCTTGGCCTGGCGGGCCAGCTCGGCCGGCTCGGTCATGTGGGACATCATCAGGAAGCCGACGGTGTCCATGCCCAGCTCGCGCGCGGCGGCGATGTGCTGCGCGGAGACGTCGGCTTCGGTGCTGTGGGTCGCGATGCGCACTACGGTGGCGCCGGCCGAGTTGGCGGCCTTGAGATCCGTGATGGTGGCGATGCCCGGCAGCGCCAGGGTGGCGACCTTGGCGTTCTTCACCGCGGCGGCCACCGCGGAGATCCACTCCAGGTCGGTGTGGGCGCCGAAGCCGTAGACGCAGGAGGAGCCGTTGATGCCGTCGCCGTGGGCCACCTCGATGGAGGCGACCCCTGCCTTGTCCAGGGCGGTGGCGATGGCGACCGCCTGATCGACGCTGTACTGGTGGCGGATGGCGTGCATGCCATCGCGCAGGGTGACATCTGAGATGTAGAGCTTGCTCATGCCCGGGCCTCCTGGAGTTCTGGGTTTTCTGCGGTGGTTGAGTGGTGCTGCGCCCAGCGTTCGGCCACGGCCATGGCGGCCGAGGTCATGATGTCCAGGTTGCCCGCGTAGGCCGGCAAGTAGTGCGCCGCACCGGTGACCTCGAGCATCACGGTGACGCGCACGCCGGTGAAGTTGCCGGATTCCGGCAGGTGCAGCGGGTTCTCCTCGGTGAAGGTCTCGAACTGCACCGCCTGCTTGAGCTGGTAGCCCGGGACGTAGCCCTGCACCTTGGCGGCCATCTCCAGGATCGAGGATTCGATCCGGCCCAGGTCCGGATCGCCCTCCACCAGCGCGTAGACGGTGTTGCGCATGAGCATCGGAGGCTCGGCGGGGTTCAGGATCATGATGGCCTTGCCGCGGCCCGCGCCGCCGATGTCCACCAGCGCCTGCGAGGTGGTCTCGGTGAATTCGTCGATGTTGGCGCGGGTGCCCGGGCCTGCGGAGCGCGAGGAGACCGAGGAAACGATTTCCGCGTAGCGCACCGGGGCGACGGCGCTGATGGCCGCGACCATCGGCACGGTGGCCTGGCCGCCGCAGGTGACCATGTTCAGGTTCGAGTCATCCAGGTGGTCTTCCAGGTTGACCACCGGGATGCAGGACGGGCCGACGGCGGCAGGGGTCAGGTCAAGGACGCGGACCCCGGTGTCCTTCAGCTTCTCCCAGTTGGCGCGGTGCGCGCCGGCGCTGGTCGCGTCGAAAACGATCTTGATGTCCTTGAAGTTCGGCAGCGCCAGCAGCCCGTCGATGCCCTCGGCGGTGGTGGCCACCCCGAACTTGGCCGCGCGGCGCAGGCCGTCGGATTCCGGGTCGATGCCGACCATGGCGCCCATTTCCAGGCGCGTCGAGCCGCGCATGACCTTGATCATCAAATCGGTGCCGATGTTGCCGGAGCCGATGATGGCCACCGGCCAGCGATTGTGCTGTTCCATTAGTTCTCCTCGTGCGTGATGCGGACCTGTCCCAGGCCCTGGATGGTTGCCACCGCGTTGGCTCCGGCGGGGAAGTCGACCATGGGGCCCAGCGCCCCAGTCATCAGGATTTCTCCGGCGCGCAGCGGCCGGCCGAGCGAAGCCATGCGGCGCACCAGCCAGAGCGCGGCGCGGTACGGGTGGCCCAGGCAGGCGGCGCCGGATCCGACCGAGCGGACCTTGCCGTTGACTTCCATGGCCATGCCGACGGCCGACAGGTCCAGCGCCGTGGGCAGCACCGGCACCGTGCCGGTGACGATCTGCCCGCAGGAGGCGTTGTCCGCAATCGTGTCCAGAATCGAGATATCCCAGTTCTCGATGCGGGAGCCGACGATTTCAATGGCCGGAAGCAGGTGGTCCACCGCGGAGATCAGCTCGTTGATGGTGGTGTCCGGGTGCGGCAGGTCCTTGTTCAGGACCAGCGCGATTTCCGCCTCGACCCGCGGCTGCAGCACCGCGTTGGCGGCCAGCGGCTCGCCGTCGGCCAGGCACATGTCTGCGAACAGCACCCCGAAATCAGGCTGGTTCACACCCATTTGGGCCTGGACGGCCGGCGAAGTCAGTCCGATCTTGCGGCCGACGACACGGCGCCCGGCGCTGATCGCGTGGTCCTCGTTCAGGCGCTGGACCTCGTAGGCGGCTTCGATGCCGCCGGCTGCCAGCTCGTCGCGGATGGGGCTGATGGCAACGCCGTTGAGTTCAGCCTCGCGCAGACGCAGGGCGAGATCCGCCAGTGCCGTGGACTGTGCGCGAACCGTTTGAGTGTGTGTAGTCATCCGTCCTCCAAAGTGAAACTCCAGTATCTACAGCTCGCTTCGGGGCGTGATTCTGTTGTCTCAGAGAGCGGGATAAATAAATTGAAACTAGTTCTAGTTTTTCTCTGTAGTGACGTGTACAGTGAATGAAAACGAAGACGTGGTTCACATCACATGGAAGTTTTGCAGCAGCTTCCGCGAGGTGGACACAAGCATGGCCTGCGCAGCGAAGCGCAGTAGAAGACTTGAATCCCTTTTCCCAGGAAGGTTTCCAAATGAGCGTTCTGACCTCTGCCCCAACCCTTGTCCCGACCGTTCAGGCCACCACCCAGGCACCGTCCATGGTCTCCCGGATGACGATGATCATGGAGGCCTTCGAGCCGCAGGATGCTCGCCTGCTTCTGGACGAGATCACCGTCCGTGCCGGCCTTCCGCGGTCCACAACCCACCGCATCCTCGACCAGCTGGTGCAACTCGGATGGCTGGAGCACGCACCCGACGGCTATGGCATGGGGTGGCGCTCGCTGAAGTACCGCAACAACGACTCGATCAGCAGCCGCATCCGCGCTGAAGCTGCGCCGCTGCTGCACGATCTGCAGATCCGCACCGGCAAGGTGGTGCACCTCGCGGTGCTGGAGGGCGTGAACATCCGCTATCTGGATAAGCTGGGCGGCCCGACCGCGGTGAACATCCCGTCCCGCGTGGGCGGCGTCAACCCTGCCCACGGCACCGCACTGGGCAAGTCGATGCTGGCGTGGATGGATCCGGAGGACCTGGACGAGATTTTCGCCAACGGCCTGCCCGGGGTCACCGGCAAGACGCTGACCGACTCGACCTTGCTGTACTCGGAACTCGCCCGCATTCGACGCCGTGGGGGACTGGCCTACGAATCCGGCGAGAGCTATGAGGGTATCACCTGCGTGGCAGCGGCCATCCGCGTTCGCCGCAAGCCGGTTGCCGCCTTGTCGCTCGTGGGGCGAGGCCGCGACTCCATGGAGCTGGTGGCTCCGCTGGTCCAGCAGACTGCGCATCGAATCTCCGAAGCGCTGAGCGCTCCGGCCTCCATGACCGCCTGAATCGCACCCGGCGGCGCTCCGCTCGTTGACCGGCATCGCATGTATGCTGCCAGCCCCTGCTCCACGGAAGTCTGGCAGCATTTCCAGTCGTTCGGTATTTTGCGCGGGCAATAAGGCGATAACGGGACGCGAACCACCGTAACCTTGAAGAAAGCAAGGTGACGCTGGAAAGAGGTGGTCCCCATGGCCAAGAAAAAGAAGAAGCCGCAACGCAAGCAGGGGCATCCGGCGAAGGTCAACGCCAACGTGATGTCGCTGGCCCATGCAAAGGTCAAGCGGGGTCTCGACGCGCTGACGCCGGACTACGTGCGGTGGTACGAGCAGACCTACCAGGGCACCGGTGCGGTGGAAATGGATCTGATGGCGGTGCGCGATTCGCTGAGCTTCTACGCGGATCTCGTTGGTTTGGATTCGGTGACGGATTTCGATCCCCAGGCAATCGTGGCCATTGTCCACGGCTTGGTTGAGCGCGAGGAGCACCGCGAGGACCAGAAGCACCTCGGCATGATCCTGTCCGAGGCCTGGATTTCCTACAGCCTGTTCCTCGAGGAGTCCGGACTCTGGAAGCATCACGCCAGAGAGCTGGAGATGCTGCGCGACGGCCTGCACAGCACGCAGTTTTCGTTCAACGGGGGTCCTGGAATCGGCGGGATCTTCGAGGAAGAAGCCGAGCTGAGCACGGAAGAGCGCGAGGCTGCTGCGAAAGCGCAGTTCGATGCCATGCCGGTAGTCGCGCTCGGGCACGCGATGGCCGCGTGGGTTGCCCAATCGCCGGAACGCCGGTGGGACTCCAATGATCCGCAGCCTTTCATCCAGTCCGCCATGCAGGAGCTGGAAGCATCAATTCCCTCCGGAATTACCGGCGAACGCCGTGAGATCATCATGGGTTATGTCTTCATGAGCCTGGTTATGGCAGGGGTGCTGAGCCTCGATTTCGGCCAGCCGCAGCTCATGGAGAATGCCGAGGGATTCGCGACGGCCGAAGGTGACGTGGGCCTGGGTGCCACCTATCTGCTGGTGCGTTCGATGGTCCAGCTGCTGATCGCGACGCCGGAAGAAGGCAACGAGGAAGCCGACGAAGTTTGGGATCTGACGCTGGGCTGGCTTACCGCAGCCCAGGACGGCGAGCCCCATTTGGTGGCGGAAGATCGGTACCCGGACCGCAGCGAGGAAGTCTGGGCGAAGGCCCACGCACGAATGCGGGAAATGATTGATCTGGGAATCGTCGAATCCGGCGACTACTACACGGTGCCGCCCATGGTGCAGACCATTCTGGCAGACCTGGAAGACGAGGATCTGGGCCCCGAAGACGACGAGGAATCACTCTACGGCGACGCCGCGGACTGGGAGGAAGAAGAGCTGTTCCGCCCCGCACGCACCGAGCCGTATACCGGGAAGGTCCTGCAGCTGAAGCTCGGACTGCGGGATACCAAGCCGCCGATCTGGCGCCGGGTGCTGGTGCCCATGGACCTGCACCTCGGCGACCTGCATGACATCATCCAAGCCGCCTTCGACTGGGACAACACCCACCTGCACATCTTCCGCACCGGACTCTACGACGGAACCAGCTACGGGGCGGACATCCCCGAGCTGGAAGTCGACGTCGATGAAACCGCGGCCCTGGTTTCGGAGGTGCTCAAGGCCGAGAAGGACAGGCTGGAGTACAGCTACGACTTCGGCGACGACTGGCGGGTGCGCATCGACGTGGAGAAGGTCCTCGACGGGGACGGGGAATTCCTGCCGCGGTGCACCGGAGGCCGGCGCTTCTCGCCGCTGGAGAACTCGGGCGGAACCGAGGGGTGGGACGCCAAAATGGACATCATCCGGGACGCTGGGCATCCGGAACACGAGGAAGTCCAGGAGTGGCTGGCCGACACGTATTTTGAGATCCCGGATCCTGCGGAGTTCACCATTGAATCGGTCAACGAACGGCTGATGGCGGAGTTCTAAGACTCCAAGCCGTCGTTGGCCCCGCAGCGCCCAACTTCCCTTGGGCCGCGTTGCGACCCGGTATTCAGGCCGGCAAAAGATCCCCTTGGACCTGCTGTCATGAAGGTCCAAGGGGATCTTTGGTTTTGGCGTCTACTGCTTGCGCTGGATGAACACCACGGTGTCTTCAAGCGTGGCCGGGTTCCCGTTGGGATCGGTGATCTCGCGTTCGATGACTTCCGCCTGCAGGACGCTCCACTGATCGGAATCCAGCTGCAACGCTTCGAGCTCGGTATCCGGCTGCGGGAAGGCGGGAACCTCGCCATCGAAGGCCGGGGCAAAGGAAGGCCGTGCGGCATGGGACAGCGCCAGCAGATGCCCGCCGGGGGCCACCAGCTGCGCGGCCTTGCGCAGGATCTCAGCGCGCGCGAACTCGAACGGCGCCTGGAAGAAGCTCAGCGTCACCAGATCGAAGGTCTGGGAGGTGCTCCACTCGGACAGGTCCGCGGCGATGAAAGTGGCCCGCGGCTCGGTGAAGCCGTGTTTCGCCGCGTCCTGCCGGGCGCGCTCCACGGCGGTCGGGGAGATGTCGACACCGGTGGCCTGCCACCCGCGGGAGGCCATCCACATCACGTCGCCTCCCTCGCCGCTGCCCAGGTCAAGGGAGGTTCCGGGAGCCAGCGGAGTGACCAGTCGCTCGATGACCTGGTTGACCTTGCCCGACCAGACGCGCTCGGAGCCGCCGTAGTGCTTCTCCCAGAACTCGACTCCGCGAAGCTCCTCGGTATCGTGATGGTGGTCCATGCCTGCATTCCCCTTTAGTTCCTATCCGATGGGTCCTCATCAACGATCCTAGGCGCAGGCGGCGGGCCGGGCGAGGCAGTTTGCGCCACCGGCAAAAACCCATACGTTGCCTACCGTGCGCTGACCTTTCCGAAGAGCCGGGCAATGGACGCCAGGATCATCGGCCGGCAGGCAGCCCAGGCGGCCGCGGTGGCCATGATGGCCACGGCGAACAGCCACAGACCGGTCCAATTGTCGGCGAACGCGGTCGGATCCGTGGAACCCTGGGCTGCGAACATGTGGTTCAGGTTGCGCAGGGCCCCAGTGGACAACACCATCGCCACATGCACCACGATGAACAGCGCGAAGTAGAGCATGGTGGGGAAGTGCAGCGCGCGGGCCACTTCGATCGGATAGCGCTTGGTCAGCGCCGTCGCGTTCTTGGGCCAGAACGCGCTGAGGCGGAATCCGGTGGCGGCTGCCAGCGGCGCGGCGATGAATACCGTCGCGAAGTAGGCCAGCTGCTGCAACGCGTTGTAGTTCACCCAGCCGTTCTCCGTGGGCCAATCCAGCGTCATGTACTGCAGTGCGGCGGAGATGGCGTGCGGGAAAACTTCCCAGGAGGTCGGGATGATTCTCATCCAGTGCCCGGAAGCGAACAACAGGACCACGAACACCAGGCCGTTAACCAGCCAGAGCAGGTCCAGGCTCTGGTGCAGCCACAGGTTGATGCTCACCTTGGGGCTGCGTTTCGAGGACCAATAGGCAGGCGGTTTGCGCTGGTGCCGGACCTGCAACCCTGTACGGATGATCAAGACCATCAGGAACAGGTTGAAGAAGTGGTTCCAGGCCAGCCATCCCGGGATTCCCACGGGTGCCGACTCGGGCAGGTGGTATTCGCCCGGGTAGCGGGCGATGAAGCTGGAGATCGCGTCGAACCCGACGAACCAGCGGGCCAGCAGGACGACCGCGGTGGCCATGCCCAGTGCGCAGAAGGCGCCCAGCACCCCGGCCAGCACCCACTGCCTGGTGGTCAGCGGGCCGTGGCGCTTCGGCTCGGACTTCCTGGGTGCCGCCGTGGCAGCCGCGGCAGGCCTTGCTGGGGCAGTTGCCGGGGCGAGCGGCTTGCGCGGCTGTGGTGCCGCAGTCGGCTTGGCCGATGCGGCCGCCGCTGGGGCAGGCGCTGGCGCGGGCTCGGCAACCGAGGCCGCCGCCGCAACGGGCTGGGTCAACTTAGCCTGGGGTTCAGGTGCTTCGGGCTTCGCCACACGTGCCGCGGCAGGTTTGGTCGGCGTTGCCGGTGCGACGGGTTCCTGCGCAGCGGGGGCTGCGGGCTGTGCGGGTACAGTGCTCTTGGGGGCAGGAGTCGCCGGAGCCGAGTGGGCCGGAGCGGCCGAGACCGGAGGCCATAGCTGGCCGCCGGGTGTCCGGGGCAGCCCGCGGCGTAGCTTCTCCGCCGGAGCGGATTCAGCGGCCGGATCGGCCGATGCCTGGACCTCAGGGGCAGATGGTTCGGAAGCTACCGTGCCAGCTGACGCGGCGACGGCCGGTTCTGCGGCGGGCGCGACTTCCGCCGGCAGGGAGGCAGCTTCGGTTGCATCGGCCAAACCGGCCGACGCCACGGACCTTTCCGCCGGAGGCCAAGACTCCCCGCCCGGCACACGCGGCAGACCGCGACGCAGGGTGCCTGCTACTGCAGCCGCCGGGGAAGCGGACTGCACCGGTGGCGCAGGAGCCTCAACCACCGGATTCCCGGCCGCAGGACTGTCCACAGTGGAACTTTCGGCGGCGGGACCTTCGACAGCGGGAGCCGTGGCGGATGGCTGCGCGGCATCGAGCTGGCCGGGATCGGCAGGGAGCGCTTCGGAGGCCGCGGCCAGGAACTTGGCAGGAGGCCACGGTTCGCCGCCGGGAATGCGCGGCAGCCCCTGCCGCGGCAGACGAGTCGGGGTGCTCATGGCTACCGGCCCTTCGCGGCTTCCAGCGCCGCGATCAGCTGCGGAACCACCTTGAACACGTCGCCGACCACGCCGAAGTCGGCGATGTCGAAGATCGGTGCGTCGGCGTCCTTGTTGATGGCCACGATGGTCTTGGCGGTCTGCATCCCCGCCTTGTGCTGGATGGCCCCGGAAATTCCCAGCGCCACATACAGCTGCGGGGAGACCGAGACGCCGGTCTGGCCAACCTGCGCTGCATGGGGAACGAAGCCCGCATCCACTGCGGCGCGGGATGCGCCCACGGCGGCCCCCAATGCATCGGCCAGCTGCTCCACCAGCGCGAACTGCTCCGCGCTGCCCAGACCGCGGCCGCCGGAGACCACCCGGTCCGCAGAACGCAGTTCCGGGCGAGAGGAAGTCGACTCGATGGTCTCCAGGTTGGTGACCTCGATGTCCGGCTTGCCGCTGGCGGCGACCTCCAATGCGGTGGACTGCTCCGGCTGCGCGTCGGCGCGGGCCTCGATGCTGCCCACCCGCACGGTGATCACCGGAGCGCCGAAGGTTGGGGCGCTGGTGGTGGAGAAGCTTCCGCCGTAGATCGCATGCGATGCGACAACACCCTGGTCATCCCGGGAAACTCCGACGGCGTCGACGCTCAGCGAGGCCCGCGCGCGCACGGCGAAACGGGCCGCGACCTCGCGGCTGGAGTCGGTGTGGCCGGCCAGGACCGCCTGCGGCTGGACCAGAGCGGCGGCTGCCTGCAGGGCATCCACCAGCGGGACGGTCGGCCGGCCCTCCAACGGCACCGTCAGCACCTGGACGGCCCCGGAGGAGCTGGCCTGCGCCGCCAGCGCGGGCAGGGCCTGCGCCGGCCCGGACACCAGTGCCACGGGGGTTCCCACGGCCGCCGCGGCGCCCAGCAGCTCGGCATGGTTCTTGGCCAAGGCGGGACCCGGCGCGGTTTCCAGGAGAACGAGAATTGAATCGGTGGCAAAAGTTGTCATGAGTGTTCTCCGTTCACGCCAGGTTGTTCTTGACCAGGAAATCGGCCAGGGCGTTGCCCGCCTCGCCGTCATCGGTGATGACGGTGCCGGCCTCGCGTGGCGGCTTCTTGGCCACCGAGAGCATGATGGTCCTCGCTGTGTCCGCCGGCAGCGGGTCGATGCCCAGGTCCGCCAGGCCGAGGGCCTCGATCGGCTTCTTCTTGGCGGCCATGATGCCCTTGAAGTTCGGGAACCGCGCATCGGGCAGGGACTCGGTGATGGAGGCGATGGCCGGCAGGGGCACCTTGATCTGGGCGCGGACACCGTCGAATTCGCGGGATCCTTCCACAGCCTCCGGGCTGATCCGGACTTCGGAGAGTCCCGTGGCGGCCGGCAGGTCCAGCAGCTCGGCCAGCATGGCGGGAAGCACCCCGGCGGCGCCGTCGGTGGACATGTTGCCGGTCAGGACCAGATCGTAGTTCCCGCGGCGCAGCGCGGCGGCCAAGGTGTCTGCGGTGAGCAGGAGGTCGGCGCCGAGCAGCTGCTCGTCACTGATGTGCACTGCGGACGCGGCCCCCATGGCCAGGGCCTTGCGCAGGGTTGCCTGGGCGGAATCCGGGCCCATGGTCAGCACGGTGATCTCCGTTCCCGGGGTGCCGTCGGCGTACTTGAGCGCGACTTCCAGGGTGCGCTCGCCGATTTCATCGAGGACTGCCTCGGATGCCGCTCTGTCCGCCAAACCGGTTTCCAGATTCAGCAGCCGGTCCGCCCCCGTGTCGGGGACTTCCTTGATCAGAACAGCGATCTTCATCAATCTCTCCTCAGCTAATCGCCACGCGCTGCACGCAGCCCGGTGGTTGTCGGGCCGCTGTCGGGCGGTCGAGGATGCCGACCGCCAAATGAAGCATGTGTTGTAAAACACAATACTGATTAATGCCGCCTGGTGTCGGATTGCGGGTCGTGGTTCACCGTCATGTCATGGAAAAGGCGAGGTGAAGCGCGAATCGCCGGCAGGGGGAGGAGGGGTGCGCGGGGCTCGGAGCCGCTAGCTTCTTTAGGTCGCCGCGGAACGCTGTTCCAGCAGGGTGCGGATGCCGTCGAAGTGGTGTGCCATCAGCGCTTGGGCGGTCTGGACGTCCTTAGCGATGACCGCATCCAGGATGCGCCGGTGGCCGCGGGCAGTCTCGACCAGTATTTCCTGGTCGTGCGGGAAGTTGCTGATTGAATCGTGGATCGAGTGGTAGACGTCCCAGAAGACGCCCATCAGGTTGGAGAGCAGCCGGTTGTCCAGCGGTTCGAAGAGGATCTGGTGGAACTGGCGGTCCGCTTCAGTGAATCCCTCGCCGGCGGCGGCGTGCTGCTCCATCTGCTGCACGCAGTCGCCCAAGCGCTGCAGGTGGCTTTCGGTGGCGGAGGCGATGGCGATGCCGATCAGTCCGGTTTCCAGGGCTTGGCGCACGTCAACCAGTTCGCTGGCGCTCTGGCCGTTCTGGCGCAGCGACATCTGGCCGCGGAAGGACAGCGTGTCGTAGAGGGCGCTGAGATTTTCCTCGGCGACGAACATGCCGAAGCCGTGGCGGGTGTCGATGATGCCCTGGGCCTGGAGTACCTTGATCGCCTCGCGCAGGGAGTTGCGTCCGACGCCCAGCTCGGCCATGAGTTCCTGCTCGGTGGGCATGGGATCGCCCGGAGCAAGGTTGCGATCCAGAATGATCCCCGTGATGTCGTTCGTCAGAGCGCGAAGGCGAGATCTGGCGTCGGATCGCCGAGTGGCTGTACTCATATTTCGGGTTTCCTTTCTGGGGGCTTCGGTGCGGAATGTGACGCTGTTGACGAAATTGCGTGATTCCTATTACAGTCTAATCCATAGATCGGACATCCCACGTCCGACGAACAGACATTTTTCTCTCGGAGGTGGAAAACAATGCCGATCAAGGACGTGGCAAACAAATCCATGGAACGTCGAAATTTTCTCAAGATCAGCGGCATGATCGGTGCCGCGGCGGTCTTCTCGTCGACCCTCGCCGCCTGCTCCTCAGGCGACACCGGCACCAGCACCGGCGCTGATGCCGGCGGCGCGGCAGGGTCTCTGGCGCTCACCGCCGGCATCTCCTACGCGCTGTCGACCGGCTTCGACCCGATGACCTCGTCGGGCGCGACCCCGTTCGCCGCCAACATGCACATCTTCGAAGGCCTGGTCGACCTCCACCCGGCAACCCGCGAGCCGTACCTGGCCCTCGCCGCGGCCGATCCGAAGCAGGTCAACGACACCACCTGGGAAGTCGAACTGCGCAAGGACGCGAAGTTCCACAACGGCGAGCCGGTGACCGTGGACGACGTGGTCTACTCCTTCGAGCGCGTGCTGGATGAGAAGAACGCTTCGCTGTTCGCCCAGTTCATCCCGTTCATCAAGTCGGTCAAGGCCAAGGGAGATTCCGCCGTGACCTTCACGCTGAACTACGCCTTCCCGCTGTTCCCGACCCGCATCTCCGTGGTCAAGGTCGTCCCGAAGGCCGTTGCCTCCAAAGATCAGGCAGGCTTCGACGCCAAGCCAATCGGCTCCGGCCCGTACAAGTTCGTCTCGGCGACCAAGGACGACAAGATCGAGTTCGCCAAGTTCGCTGACTACAACGGCAAGTACGCCGCCAAGGCCGACACCATGACCTGGTTCCTGCTCTCGGACGCCGCGGCCCGCGTGACCGCCATGGAGTCCGGCCGCGTCGCAGCCATCGAGGACGTGCCGTACCTGGACGTAGACCGCCTGAAGTCCAAGGTCAACGTCGAGTCCGTGCAGTCCTTCGGGCTGCTGTTCCTGATGTTCAACTGCGAGCAGAAGCCGTTCACCGACGTCCGCGTCCGCCAGGCCCTGCACTACGCGCTGGACACCGAATCGATCATCAAGACCGCGCTGCTGGGCAACGCCAAAGCCGCGACCTCCTACGTGCAGGACACCCATCCGCAGTACGTGAAAGCCGACACCGTCTACACCTACGACCCGGCCAAGGCCGAGTCGCTGCTCAAGGAAGCCGGCGTCACCTCGCTGAACTTCGAGCTGCTGACCACCGACACCTCCTGGGTCAAGGACATCGCCCCGCTGATGCTCGAATCCTGGAACAAGCTGCCGGGCGTCACCGTGACCATGCAGAACCTGCAGTCCGGCGCGCTGTACGCGGATAACGTGGACGCCGGCAAGTTCACCGTGGTGGCCGCCCCGGGCGACCCGTCGGTCTTCGGCAACGACCTGGACCTGTTGCTGTCCTGGTTCTACCGCGGCGACGTCTGGCCGAAGAACCGCTTCCGCTGGACCGGTACCGCCGAGTACAAGGAACTGCAGAAGAACCTGGACGCCGCGGTGAAGGCCAAGGACGAGGCCGGCGCCAAGGCCGCCTGGGCCAAGGCCATCAACCTGGTCGCCGCGCAGGTGCCGCTGTACCCGATCCTGCACCGCCAGTTGCCAACGGCCTGGGACTCGGCCAAGCTCGATGCCTTCCAGCCGCTGCCGACCACCGGAATCTCCTTCGTCGGAGTTGCACCGAAGGGCTAGCGCCTTCCTGCTTCGATGAAGGCCTCGTGCAGGGCGCCGCGTCCGGCCGCACCCGGGTGCGGCGCCCTGCACACCCGCCGAAATATTCTTCCCCAAAACCCAACGGAGTCATTGCGTGGGAAATTTCCTGAACTTGCTGCTGCGCCGCCTGGCGGCGCTGCCGGTGATGATTTTGGGCATCTCGCTGCTGGTGTTCATCATCCTCAAACTCGCCCCCGGCGATGAGGCGACCAGCGCGCTGGGCGAAGGCGCCAGCGCCGAGGCCAAAGAGGCCTACCGCGAGGAGCGCGGCCTGGACGACCCGCTATTCATCCAGTACTTCTCCTTCCTGGGCCGCCTGATCCGCTTGGACTTCGGCGTGACCACTCCGCCGGCCCAGCCGGTCTCCGAGATGATCGCCAAGGCGTTCCCGCTGACCCTGCAGCTGACCTTCCTGGGCGTCATCATCGCCGTGGTCATCTCCCTCATCTTCGGCGTCATCGGCGCGCTGTACCGCGACAAGTGGCCGGACCAGCTGGTGCGCATCTTCTCCATCGCGGCCATTGCCACCCCGTCCTTCTGGCTTGGCATCCTGCTGATCCAGTGGCTGGCCCTGGGTGAGAACCCGCTGTTCCCCTCCGGCGGCGCGGCCCCGGCCGGATCCGGTGCGGGAACCTGGCTGCAGCACATGGCGCTGCCGGCCCTCGCGCTGGCCATCCCGGTCTCCGCCTCGCTGATCCGCGTGGTGCGCACCTCGATGGTGGAGGAGCTGGACCGCGACTATGTCCGCACCGCCATCGGCAACGGAGTGCCGCGCAACGAGGTCATCAGCCGCAACGTGCTGCGCAATGCGCTGGTCACCCCGGTGACCGTGCTGGGCCTGCGCATCGGCTACCTGCTCGGCGGTGCGGTGGTCATCGAAATGATCTTCTCGCTGCCCGGCATGGGCCAGCTGATCATGAACGGCATCACCAACCAGGACACCAACCTGGTCCAGGGCGTGGTGCTGGCCATCGCGATCACCTTCGTGCTGGTGAACATCGTCGTCGACCTGCTCTACCTGCTGATCAACCCGCGTATTAGGACGGTGTAGCAAATGACCATCATGGCACCGCGCAACAAGCTCGTGGCGCGCCTGAGCGACTCGGGCGCACGCTTCAAGTCACTGACGCTGGGTTCGAAAATCGCCCTGGCCTTCCTGCTGGTCATCGGCATCATCGCGGTCATCGCGCCGCTGATCGCCCCGCACGACCCGCTGGCCACCGGAATCCCCGCCCAGCCGCCCAGCGCCGAGAACCCCTTCGGCACCGACCGCCTGGGCCGAGACATCTTCTCGCGCCTGCTCTACGGCGCCCAGTCCTCGCTGCTCGTGGGCCTCGGCTCGGTAGCGCTGGCCCTGCTGGCCGGCGGCCTGCTCGGCTCGCTGGCGGCCACCGGCTCCAAGTGGGCCAACGAGACCATCATGCGCATCATGGACATGCTCATGGCGTTCCCGGGCATCGCCCTGGCCGCCGCGCTGCTGGCTTCGCTGGGCAACACCCTGCCGGTCATCATCATCTCCATCGCCGTGATCTACACCCCGCAGATCGCCCGCGTGGTGCGCGCCAACGTGCTGGCCCAGTGGGGCGAGGACTACGTGCGCGCCGAACGCGTGATCGGCGCCGGACGCTTCTTCATCCTCATCACCCACGTGGTGCGCAACTGCGCCGCCCCGGTGCTGGTGTTCGCCACCGTGATGGTCGCCGACGCGATCATCCTCGAAGCCTCGCTATCCTTCCTCGGAGCGGGCATCCAGGACCCGGCCCCGAGCTGGGGCAACGTGATCTCCTACGGCCGCACCCTGGTGCTCAACGGCGCCTGGTGGGCCACCACCTTCGCCGGTTTGACCATCTTGCTGACCGTGCTGGCGCTGAACATCCTGGCCGAAGGAATGACCGACGCGCTGGTCAACGTCAAGGGCTCGGCCAAGAAGAAGGCCGCCGGCGAGGAAAAGGCGCAGGTTGCCAAGCAGGCAGCTGACACCGCCGAAGCCGAACGCCTGGAAGCCGAACTCGCCGCGCTGGCCCGCACCGAGGCCGCGCGCACCGACCGCCTGGTGCTCGACGAGTCCTCCGGGGCCCCGCGCACCATCCTCGAGGTCAAGAACCTGTCCATCCGCTTCCCGGAACGCTACGAGGACACCCCGATCGTGCAGAACGTGTCATTCTCGGTGCGCGAGGGCGAGACCATGGCGCTGGTCGGGGAATCCGGCTGCGGCAAGTCCATCACCTCGCTGGCCATCATGGGCCTGCTGGGCCCCAGCGCCAAGTTGTCGGGCTCCATCACCTTCGAGGGCCGCGAGCTGCTGCCGGCCACCGCCGACGGCGGAACCCTGGCCGGGGACGACAAGGTCTACAAGGGCCTGCGCGGCGAGCAGATCGCCATGGTCTACCAGGATGCGCTGTCCAGCCTGAACCCCTCGATGCTCGTCGGCGACCAGCTGCGCCAGCTGACCCGCCGCGGCGGGCGCAAGAGCCCCGAGGAGCTGCTGACCCTGGTGAAGCTGGATGCGGCGCGGACCATGAAGTCCTACCCGCACGAGCTCTCCGGCGGACAGCGCCAGCGTGTGCTGATCGCCATGGCCCTCTCGCGCAGCCCCAAGCTGGTGGTCTGCGACGAGCCGACCACCGCGCTGGACGTCACCGTGCAGAAGCAGGTCGTGGACCTGCTCAACGAGCTGCGCGAGCAGCTGGGCTTCGCGATGGTCTTCGTCTCCCACGACCTGGCCCTGGTGGCCTCGCTGGCGCACCGTGTCACCGTAATGTACGCCGGACAGGTGGTCGAATCCGGGCCGATCAGCGACGTGCTGATCGCCCCGCACCATGAATACACCCGCGGCCTGCTCGGCGCGGTGCTCTCCATCGAATCGCAGGCCGACCGCCTGCACCAGATCCCCGGCACCGTCCCCAGCCCGTACGACTTCGCCGACGGCGACCGCTTTGCCGAGCGCTCCCAGCGCCCGGATGCCGACCCGGATGCGCACCTGGCCTTCGTGCCGGTGTCCGCCGGCAGCGAGCACCGCTGGGCAAGCCACCGCGGCGCGGGCGACACCCCGGTTGCAGAACAGTCAGGAGCAGCGCGATGAGTAACACCGTGCAGAGTCCGGTCATCGAACTCAAGGACATCCACGTGCACCACAAGATCCGCGGCGGCAAGCTCTTCTCGCCGCGGCTGGTCAAGGCGGTGAACGGCGTGGACTTCTCGGTGAGCCGCGGGGAAACCGTGGGCATCGTGGGCGAGTCCGGCTGTGGCAAGTCCACCCTGGCCTCCGTGCTGGTGGGCCTGCAGGAGCCAACCAGCGGCACCGTCCTGTTCCAGGGCGAGCCGGTGGGCCGGCGCAACGCCGCCGCGCGCAAGAGCTTCGGCCGCTCGGTCGGCGTGGTCTTCCAGGACCCGTCCACCGCGCTGAACCCGCGCATGAGCATCATGGACACGCTCACCGATCCGCTGCGCGTGCACGGCATAGGCACCGCTGCCAGCCGCCGGGCCAAGGCTCTGGAGCTGCTCTCCGTGGTGGGCCTGCCGCCCTCGGCCGCCTCCGCGCTGCCCAGCCAGGTCTCCGGCGGCCAGCGCCAGCGTGTGGCCATCGCCCGCTCGCTGGCCCTTGAGCCCGAAGTCATCGTCGCGGACGAGCCGACCAGCGCGCTGGACGTCTCAGTGCGCGCACAGGTGCTGAATCTGCTTACCGACCTGAAGTCGCAGCTGGACCTGGGCATGGTGTTCATCTCCCACGACATCCAGACCGTGCGCTACGTTTCGGACCGCATCTGCGTGATGAACGCCGGCCAGATCGTGGAAGAGGGCGACGCGGCGCAGGTCTTCGACACCCCGACCAACGACTACACCCGCACCCTGCTCGGCGCCGCCCCCGCGCTGCTGGAGCACTAGCCGCTGGCATCCTTGCGGGCACAGAAGAATTCGACCCGGCGTCCGCCGGATCATCAGTAGAAAGAACAAGTTTCGTGGCATTTGCGAACAACCCCAAGTACACCGGCGTCATCCCGCCGGTAGTCACCCCGCGCACCGCCGACGGCGCCATCGACGTGCCGGGCCTGCGCTCGGTCGTGGAGCACCTGGTTACCGGGGGAGTGACCGGCCTGTTCGTGCTCGGCTCCTCCGGCGAGGTCCCCTACATGACCAACGCCGAACGCGAGCTGGCGGTCTCCACCATCGCCGAGGCCAACAACGGCCGCGTGCCGCTGATCGTCGGCGCCAACGAGCAGACCACGCAGCGCGTCATCGAGGAGGGCCGCCGCATGATCGAGCTCGGCGCCCAGGCGCTGGTCGTCACCACCCCGTACTACGCGCTGTCCAACGCCGCGGAGATCGAGGCGCACTTCCGCATCATCCACGCAGCCCTGGACATCGACATCTTCGCCTACGACGTGCCGGTGCGCACCCACGTGAAGCTGCCGCTGGACGTGGCGATCCGCCTGGCCACCGACGGGGTCATTGCCGGCGTCAAGGATTCCTCGGGCGATGACGTCTCCTTCCGCCAGCTGCTGCTGGCCACCAGCCACATCGAGGGATTCTCCGTCTTCACCGGCCACGAGGTCGTCGTCGACGGCGCGCTGCTCGGCGGCGCGCACGGTGTGGTTCCGGGCCTGGGCAACGTGGATCCGGCCGGCTACCGCCGCTTGTTCGACGCCGCCGTGGCCGGCGACTGGGCGCAGGCCGCCAAGGAGCAGGACCGCCTGGCCCGCGTCTTCGACATCGTCTACACTCCTGATTCCTCCCGCGTCTCCGGCGGCGCCGCAGGCCTGGGCGCCTTCAAGACCGCCCTGGTGGAGATGGGCGTCATCGCCGGCAACACCATGAGCGCGCCGATGGCCGACCTGAACGACTCCGAGGCCGCCGCCATCCGCGAAATCCTGGCCGAGACCGGCTTGCTGGGCGCCAAGTAGGTCCGCCCGGAATGCAGCACAACCCCCGCGGCGCCGGTGCGGTGATCGCCCTGGACCTGGGCGGCACCAAGATCGCCGGCGCCGTCATGGACCCGCAAGCCGGCATCCTAGCCTCGGGCGGACTGCCCACCCCTGCCACGCAGGGCGCCGACGCGGTGCTCGACGCCATGGCCAAACTGGTCGCCGACCTGCGATCCCGGGCCCGGTGCGGCATCGACGGCCTGGGCCTGGGCGCGGCCGGGGTCATCGACCCGGCCACCGCCCGCGTGCTCTCGGCCACCGACACCATCTCCGGCTGGGCGGGCACCGACCTTGCCGGCCAGATGTTCCAGCGCACGGGTCTTGAGACCCGTGCGGTCAACGACGTGCACGCGCACGGGCTGGGCGAAGCCCGGTTCGGCGCGGGCCGCGGCGCCCGCGAGGTGCTGCTGCTGGCCGTGGGTACCGGCATCGGCGGCTCCCACCTCATTGACGGGCAGGCGCACACCGGCGCCCACCGCGTGGCCGGGCACATGGGCCACATCGACTCCCCGCTAGCCGCAGGGATCCGGTGCTCCTGCGGACGCACCGGGCACCTGGAAGCCATCGCCGCCGGGCCTGCCATCCACCGCCACTACCTGCGGCTGGGCGGAAACCCGGAGGCTGTCGATACCCGCGCGGTGGCAAAGCTGGCCGAATCCGGCGACAAACTTGCGGTGACGGCGCTGCGCACCGGGGCCCTGGCCGCGGGCAGGGCCGCTGGATCGCTGGCGAACATCCTGGACCCCGAGCTGGTCATCATCTCCGGCGGCATGGCGCACGCCGGGCCCGCCTGGTGGCAGTGGCTGCGCGAAGGCTACGCGGCTTCCGCGATCGACTCGCTGCAGGGCACGCAGCTGGTGCCCGCGAAGTTGGGCACCAGCGCCGCCTTCTACGGCGCCGCCAGCCTGTTCTGGACCCCCGAAAGGACAACTCCCTGATGCTGCTGACCCCAGCCCAACTTGAAAGCCTGCGGGGCAAACTTATTGTGTCCGCGCAGGCCTACCCCGGCGAACCCATGCGGCTGCCGCAGACCATGGCGCAGGTGGCCGCCTCGGCGGTCGTCGGCGGCGCGGCCGCGGTGCGCGTGCAGGGGCTCGCGGACATCCAGTTCACCCGTTCCGCGGTGGAAGTTCCGGTCATCGGCCTATTCAAGGACGGCCACGAGGGCGTGTTCATCACGCCCACCGTGCACCACGCGCTGGCCGTGGCCCAGGCTGGGGCACACATCGTGGCGCTGGACGGCACCCGCCGCGAGCGGCCCGACGGGCTGAGTCTGGAGCAGACCGTGCGCGCCGTGCACGAGCGCTCCGGCGCCCTGGTCATGGCCGACTGTGGTTCGCTGAGCGACGCGCTGGCCGCTGCCGAGGCCGGAGCCGACCTGATCGGCACCACGCTGGCCGGCTACACCGGCGAACGCGCGAAGACCAAGGGCCCGGACCTGGAACTGATCGGGCAGATCGCCGCGGCCGGGCTGGACCGCCCGCTGGTGGCCGAAGGCCGCATCCACACCCCGGCGCAGGCCCGCGCGGCCGTGGACGCCGGCGCCTTCGCGGTGGTAGTGGGCACCGCCATCACCCACCCGGCAACCATCGCCTCCTGGTTCGGCGACGCGCTGGCCGCCGACTGAGTTGCCAGCGGCACCGCGTCGAACACCCCACCCGTGCGGCGGGCCGAGCCCCTCGGCGCGCTGCACGGGCTACGCATATTTAAGTTGTAAGTTCGCTTTTGACTAGTATTTAAATATTCAAAATATTGATAATTTAACTACCAAACGTAACGCCGAACACATAAGCTGGGTGTGACGTCCCACGTCGTACATCTGAAGAAACTCGGAACCCCCATTTCCCGAGTGAAAGGAACCAGCCCCGATGAAATTCCCCGATCGTCATCGCCGCCGATCCATTGCCCTGGCCGTGGCAGTCTCATTGGCTCTGCCGCTGTCGATGATGCCGGCAGCCAATGCCTCCGGCTCGCTCAGCACGCCAAACCCCGCCGACGCACCCGGCCAGTTCTCAGAGGTCAACCTCGGGCAGGACCGCACCGAGGCGAACTTCTTCTACCGCATCCCGGCTCTGGCCCACGTGGGCGACGGCGTCGTGCTGGCCTCCTGGGACGTGCGCCCGGGCAGCGCCGCCGATGCCCCCAACCCCAACACCATCGTCCAGCGCCGCAGCGTCGACAACGGCAAGACCTGGGGACCGATGACCACCGTGGCTGCGGGCTTCACCGGCAGCGTCAGCGAAGGCAAATACGGCTACTCCGACCCGAGCTATGTCGTCGATGAGGAATCCGGAAAGATCTTCAACTTCTTCGTCTACTCCAAGGACCAGGGCTTCCACGGGAGCACTTGGGGCAATGACGACGCCAACCGCCAGGTCATCAGCGCCGCCGTGATCGAGTCCACGGACGGCGGCGAAACCTGGAGCGCTCCGCGGTTGATCACCGACGTCGCCAAGCCGGGGGACGGTCCCGTGCCGGGCGCGGTGCGCAGCACCTTCGCCACCTCCGGCGCCGGTATCCAGGTCACCCGCGGGGAGTACAAAGGCCGACTGATCCAGCAATACGCCGGCGACGTGATGCAGGCCAACGGCTCGCGGACCTACCAGGCGTACTCCGTGTACTCGGACGACCACGGGGCCACCTGGCAGCGCGGCGAATTCACCGGAACCTCCATGGACGAGAACAAGATCGTGGAGCTCTCCGACGGCAGGATCATGCTCAACTCGCGCGATTCCGCCGGAGGCGGCTTCCGCAAGGTCGCCATTTCCGAAGACGGCGGGCACAGCTACTCCAAGGTGAGCCAGGACCGCCAGCTGCCCGATCCGACTAACAACGCGCACCTGACCCAGATGTTCCCCGACGCCGCCGCGGGAAGCGATGAGGCCAAGAAGCTGCTCTACACCGGCGCCAACTCGCAGACCGGCCGCGAGAACGTCTCGGCCCGCGTCTCCTGCGACGACGGGCAGACCTGGCCGGGACTGCGCACCATCCGGCGCGGGTTCTCCGCTTATTCGGTGGCAACCGCCCAGGCCGACGGCCAGTTCGGCGTCTTCTACGAAGGCAACTACACCGACTCCATGATGTACGCCTCCTTCGACGAGGAATGGCTGAACTACGTGTGCGCACCAATGTCCGCGCCGAAGCTCACCCTGGACGCCGGGCAGAGCGCCACCATGGAGGTGACGATCACCAACCAGGAAAACCATGCGATCAGCGGCATCCTGCAGGTGCAGCAGAGCAGCCAGGTCTCCTCCGAGCCGGTCGCCGTTGAGCAGCTCGCAGCCAAGGAGCAGCGCAGCATTCAGCTTCCGGTCACCGCCTCCGTGGTGGCCAACGGCAAGCAGCGGCTGCAGCTGCAGTTCACCGAGGCCGGCGGCAAGATGTCGCAGGCTCTCGTGGAAGCGGAGATCGCCGGCAAGGAAGTGACCGGGCTGGAGATCTCCGGGGAGCGGGCCGATGCGGGACGTGACCTTGCGGCCGCCCCGTACCAGGCCGGTGAGAAGCTGCCCTACACCTTCACCGTGAAGAACGCCGGCAACGTCAACCAGTGGGTGGTTCCGACCGAGGGCAACTTCGCGCCGTTCGCCGCCCGGCCCGTCGGGCAGCCCAGCGACGCGGGCAACTGCCGCTATTCGAACCTCGCGGCCGGCACATCCTATAGCTGCGCCACCCCTCGCCACACCGTGACCGAGGCGGAGCTCGCCGACGGCTTTTTCGTCCCGAAGACCACCTGGACCGCCGGTAAGCTCGACGACCACGCCAAGGTGCTCAACGACTACGTGATCACCTCCGACGAGGTCGACGTGCTGGAGCGGCGTCCGTCGCTGTCCGCCGAGGCCTCCGACCCGGTATTCAAGGACCTGGATGCCGACGGCTACGCGTCGGCCGGGGACACCGTCACCTACGAGGCGAGCGTGCGCAACAGCGGCAACGTCCGCCTGACCGGTCTGCAAGGCGCCGGCTGGGAAGCGGAGGAACTCGCCGCAGGCGGCAGCTCGACGGTGAAGATCACCCGCACGCTGACGGCCGCGCACATCGAGGCCGGCGTGCTGGCCGCAGGCACGGAAACCGTCGAGGGATTCAATGGCCTGCGCGTGGCGAGCGCGGAGCTGAAGCTGTCCGAGCTGAAGCTGAATGTGGCGCCGAAGGACGACGCGACCGCCAAGCCTGCCAAAGCGGTGCTCTCCGATGACAACGGGCACGATACCGGCCTGAAAGACGGGGACTACACCGTCACCATGAACCTGTGGCACGGCTCCAACGCCTCGCAGTTCATCCTGATGGAGGACGGCCGGGAGATCTCCCGGCAGAACCTGGTGTCCGCCTCCCCGGCGGCGCAGCAGGCCCGGGTTCAGGTCAAGGGCAAGAAGAACGGCACCTACGAATACCAGGGCGTGCTGGTCAACGCGGCCGGAAGCACCAAGACCCAAATGCTCAAGGTCAAGGTCAAGGACGCGAACCCGGGCACCCCGGTGCTCAGCGCCAGGACCGGCTCTGCAGCAGGGGAGCTGACGCTGACCACCGACATGTGGTGGGGCACCAACGCGACCGGATACCAGCTGTTCGAGAACGGCAAGCTGATCGACTCGCAGGACCTGGTGGCGGCCACGCCGGCCGCCCAGCAGGTGGCGACGGTGCTCCGCGACCGCACGCCGGGGAGCTATGAGTACCAGGTGAAGCTGAGCAACGACGCAGGCGAATCGAGCAGCAAGGTTCGCACCGTCCGCGTGAAGTAGCCAAACGTCGGGGCCCGTCCAAGGAAACTTGGATGGGCCCCTCGCGGTTAAGGGCGGCTCGCGGCGGGCTGGGCGCTATGCCTGTTCCTGGTACCCCAGACGGGCGCTGATCTGCTTCGCGGTGCGCACCGTCTGGGTGCACAGCTCGTCCAGGTCCGTCGCCGAGACGCGGTAGTACGGGGCGGCGATCATGGCCGCCGCCACGACGTCCCCGCGGTGGTCGAAGACCGGCGCGGCGACGCTGACCTCGTCGCGGGAGGTTTCGCCGTAGTTGATGGAGTAGCCCCGGCGCCGCACGGCCTCCAGCCGCGGGAGGTAGTCCTCCACAGCCATGACCTGGGGCAACTCGATCCTGCCGCCGTCGAGCAGGGAGCGCACCGTCTCCGCGGGCTGGTGGGCCAGGAACATCTGCACCGAGGCGCTCAGCCCGGTGCGGTAGCGGCTTCCCAGCACGGAGGTGTGCTTCACGAGCCGGGTGGAGGGCAGCTGTTCCACCGAGACGGATTCGCTGCCATCCCAGATGCTCAGGATGGCGCTCTCCCCGCTGGCGTCGCGCAGCTCCTCCAGCAGCGGATAGGAGACCTGGCGGACATCCAGATTGGCCAGCAGCGGGCCGGCGATCGCGATCAGCGCCAGTCCCAGCTTGTACTTGCGGGTCTGCTCGTTGCGCTCGACGATGCGTTCCTGCTCCAGGGTGGCCAGGATGCGCGAGACGCTGGACTTGTGCAGCCCCACCTCGGCGGCGATGTCCGTGACGCCCAGGACCGGGCGTTCCACGCTGAAGCAGCGCAGCACGTCGATGACATTGACGATCACCGAGGCGCCGCGCGACTCGCCGGACTGGTCGGCGCGGGCGTTCTGTCGCTCGTCATGTTCTACCGCTGTCATCTGAACTCCTTGGATCATTTCGTCCTTTAAAAGATACTAGCCGGGCGGCAGGTGCGCCCGGCTAGCTTGGGTTGTTTCAGCTCAGCGGCTTGCGGCTGGTTTCCACGGAGCAGGCCACCGCGACCAGGGAGATCACCGCGGCGCCCATCAGGTACCAGCCCGGGGCCAGCAGGTTGCCGGAGGTGGCAATGAGCAGGGTGGCCACGAACGGTGCGGTGCCACCGAACAGGGCGTTGGACAGGTTGAAGGAGACGGCGAATCCGGAGTAGCGGACCTTGGTCGGGAACATCTCGGCTAGGAAGCTGGGCAGGGTTCCGTCGTTCAGCGTCAGCATCGCGCCGAGCAGGATCTGCACCAGCACGATGACCAGGAAATTGCCGGTCTCCAGCAGCATGAAGGCCGGGACGATGAACACGATGAACAGGATCGACGCGGAGATCAGCACGCGCTTGCGGCCGAACTTGTCGGAGAGCATGCCGGTCAGGAAGATGAATCCGATATAGGTGGCCAGTGCCACGGTGGTGGCCAGGTACGAGCGGGTCGCATCCAGTCCCAGCTCCTCGGAGAGGTAGGTCGGCATGTAGGAGAGGATCACGTAGAAGCCCACGGCGTTCAGCAGCACTGCACCGGCCGCTTGGAGCAGCTGGCGCCAGTGGTTGCGGAACAGGTCGCGCACCGGGGAGCTGTCCTGCGACGGTTCCTCGGAGGCTTCGAGGAACGCCGGTGAATCCTCGAGCTTGGTCCGGATGTAGCGGCCGATCAGGCCCATCGGGGCGGCCAGCAGGAACGGGATGCGCCAGCCCCAGCTTTCCATCTGGTCGGCGCTCAGCGCCCCGGTGAGCACCGCAGCCATCAGCGAACCGAGCAGGAGCCCGGTGGCGGTGCTGGCGGGGACTACCGCGGCGTACAGGCCGCGCTTGTTGGCTGGAGCGTATTCCACCAGGAACGCCGAGGCCCCGGCGTATTCTCCGGCGGCAGAGAAGCCCTGCACCAGGCGCAGCGCCAGCAGCATCAGCGGCGCGGCCACGCCGATGGCGGCATAGCCCGGAAGCAGCGCGATGCAGAAGGTGGCGCCGGTCATCAGCAGGATCGACCAGGACAGGGCGGTGCGGCGGCCGATCTTGTCGCCCAGGTGGCCCCAGATGAAACCGCCCAGCGGGCGTACCAGGAACGAGATGGCGAAGACGCCGAAGGTCATCATCAGGGCAAGCTGGCGGTCTTCGCTCGGGAAGAAGACTGCGGAAATGGTGACGGCCAGGTATCCGTAGGCCGCGTAGTCGAACCATTCGACGAAGTTTCCGATGAAGCTGGCCGCGACAACCTTGCGGCGAACACCTGGGTCGATCTGCGCCGTGCCTGCGCCGGGTGCTGCCGGAAGCAGCCGGGTCTGCGAGCCTTGGGACTGGTCATGCTCGGTCATGGTCCACCGCCGTCGGTTGGAGGGAATTCGGGCAGTTGCAATCAACGCAACCGTGTTGCTTAATGCTAGATGTGCTCCAGTTCACAGTCAAGGGGCTCGGGGAAAGTTTTCAGCCGGCCCTCGGTGGAACCGCCGCACGGGGCTCCGGGGGGGCGCTGACTTGGGGTTCAAGCACAACGGCAGGTGCACATCGCGATTGCCTCATGCGACGTGCACCTGCCGAAGTTGCGGTTCTATTGAGGGCGCTCAGTCCAGGGGTTTGCGGCTGGTTTCAACCGAGCAAGCCACTGCGATCAGCGAGATCACTGCCGCGCCCATCAGGTACCAACCCGGAGCCAGCAGGTTCCCGGAGGTGGCGACGAGCAGGGTCGCGACAAAGGGCGCGGTCCCGCCGAATAGCGCATTGGACAGGTTGAAGGATACGGCGAATCCGGAGTAGCGGACCTTGGTGGGGAACATTTCAGCCAGATAGCTCGGCAAGGTTCCGTCGTTCAGGGTCAGCATCGCGCCAAGCAGAATTTGCACCAGGACGATGACCAGGAAATTCCCGGTGTTCAGGAGCATGAATGCGGGAACCGTTGCGATGACGAACGCGATGGACGCGCTGATCAGCACGCGCTTGCGCCCGAACCTGTCCGAAAGCATGCCAGTGAGGAAAATGAAGCCGATATAGGTCACCAGCGCCACGGTGGTGGCCACATAGGAGGCGGTTGCATCCAGGCCGAGTTCCTGGGACAGGTATGTGGGCATGTAGGAAAGGATCACGTAGAAACCGACAGCGTTCAGCAATACCGCGCCCGCAGCCAGCAGTAGGCGACGCCAGTGGTCGCGGAAGAGGGACTTGACCGGTGCCTTGATGACTTCGTCTTCCTGGGAGAGCTCGCGGAAGACCGGCGAATCCTCCAGTTTGGTGCGGATGTAGCGGCCGATCAGACCCATTGGAGCGGCCAGCAGGAACGGGATGCGCCAGCCCCAGGACTGCATGTCCTCGGCGGTTAGCAGGCCGGTGAGCAGCGCCGCCATGAGCGAACCCAGCAGCAGGCCGGTGGCGGTGCTGGCCGGCACGACGGCCGCGTACAGGCCTCGCTTGTTGGCCGGGGCGTATTCCACCAGGAAGGCCGAAGCGCCGGCGTATTCGCCAGAAGCGGAGAAGCCCTGGACCAGACGCAGAAGCAGCAGCAATAGAGGAGCCGCGAGGCCGATGGTGGCGTAGCCGGGAAGCAGGGCGATGCAGAAGGTCGCGCCCGACATGAGCAGGATGGACCAGGAAAGCGCTTCGCGTCGGCCGATCTTGTCTCCGATATGCCCCCAGACGAAGCCGCCCAGCGGGCGGACCAGGAAGGAAATTGCGAAGAGGGCGAAGGTCAGCAGCAGCGCGGTTTCCGGTGCGGATTCGGGGAAGAACACCACCGAGATGGTGACAGCCAGGTATCCGTAGGCCGCGTAGTCGAACCATTCGACGAAGTTGCCGATGAAGCTGGCTGCTACGACCTTGCGGCGGGTTGCCGAGCCGACCCCTTCGGGGTTTGGCCGGTTCTGGCCGCTGAGTGTTGGCCCCAAATCGATTTTGGGAGCAATCCCTTTTCCTGATGATGAGTTTTCGTTCGTCATTGGGTGTACCACCATGTTTGTTTTGCGCCGCAGCGGCTGCGGCGTGGAGGTGTTTAATAAACGGATGGCGCAAGTTCATCGCCATTGAGTGTTCGCAGGCTGAGTTGCCGCGGTGAAATCCCTGGCGGGCGGCGTGGCCGGCCCTGCAGCGGTGCGGCCTGGCTGGCCGCTGGCATTCTCGGCAGGCTGGGGCCTGCAATGCCCTGTGGATGCTGAAAAGCTATTTTCTTCGGAGCGGAGTCTGCTCCGCTGCGGTTCAAGATAAAAGCGGCGAAAGCCGCGTTCGGGGCCCGGGCGAGCGCAGGAATCGCTCATCCGGGCCCCGGGGCGGATCGGCCTAGGCGTCGATGATGTTGTTTTCCGGACCGAAGCCGAACTTGGTGATGTTCTCAACGGTGTTGTCTTCGTTGATCACCAGGATGTCGTGCTCGCGGTAGCCGCCGGCGCCCGGCTCGCCGTCCATGATGGTGATCATCGGCTCCATGGAGACGACCATGCCCGGCTCCAGCACGGTATCGATGTCCTCGCGCAGCTCAAGACCTGCTTCGCGGCCGTAGTAGTGCGACAGGACGCCGAAGGAGTGGCCGTAGCCGAAGGTGCGGTTCGGCAGCAGGCCGTGGGCGATGTAGATTTCGTTTAGCTCCGCGGCGATGTCCTTGCAGACCGCGCCCGGCTTGATCAGTTCCAGGCCGCGCTTGTGGACCTCGACGTTGACGTTCCACAGTTCCAGGCTGCGGGCATCCGGCTCGCCGAGGAACAAGGTGCGCTCCAGGGCAGTGTAGTAGCCCGAGGTCATCGGGAAGCAGTTCAGCGACAGGATGTCTCCGCGCTGCAGCTTGCGGGTGGTGGCCCAGTTGTGGGCGCCGTCGGTGTTGATTCCGGACTGGAACCAGACCCAAGTGTCGCGCACTTCGCGGTGCGGGAAGGTCTTGGCGATCTCGTGCACCATAGCCTCGGTGCCGATCAGCGCGACCTCGTACTCGGAGATGCCTTCGCGGATCGCCGCCTTGATAGCCTCGCCGCCCAGGTCTCCGATGCGGGCGCCGTGCTTGATGACCTCGATTTCCTCGGCGGACTTGATCATGCGCTGGCGCATGGCGTCCTGCGAAACGTCGAGCAGGGTGGCGCCTGCGAAGGTGTCCTGGATCTTCTGACGGGTCAGGCCTGGCAGGAAGTCGTCCTCGACGCCGATGCGCGAGGCCTTCACTCCGTCGCGCTTCAGGGCTTCCTGCAGGCCGTAGTAGAAGTTGTCGCGCTTCCAATCGGTGTACACGATGTTCTCACCGTAACTGGTGCGCCATGGCATACCGGCGTCGATGTTCGCGGTGACGGTGGTTGAGTTCTTTGCGGTGACCACCAGCGCGTAGTTGCGGCCGAAGGTCGTGTAGAGGAAGTCCGAGTAGTACTTGATGCCGTGGTAGCTGGTCAGGATGACTGCGTCCAGGGACTTCGCTGCCATGATCTGGCGCAGTCCGGCCAAGCGGCGCTCGAACTCCGCGTCCGAGAAGGTCAGCTGTTCCTTGGTGCCGTTATGCAGGGTCTTCAGGCGGGCCAACTCGGAGACGTTGGTGGCGATGTTCGAGGAAGTGGTCATTGCTTGACTCCTTTTGGAAGTTGTTTGAGGTGTTTAGAAAGCTGGGAACAATTAAGTTGCATTCATTGCAACACCGTTGCACTCAGCGTATTTGTGCTTCAGGTCACTGTCAAGTGGGTGCCTGAAGAATCTTTTGGATGCAGGCCAAGGACCGTTCCGTGGCGGATGCCGAATGTTGAGCATCCGCCACGCGGCGCCTTGTAAGCGCTGCGAAATCAGTGCCGGCGAATCTAGGATTCGCCGATGTCATCGGTGATTTTCTTGCTGATTGCGCCCGTCCCGTTGGGGTCGGGCACGAATAGCAGCGACGGATCCGGGTTGTTGATGTCCTTTTCCAGCTGCTTAATTGCCCTGTCGCGTTTAAGCAGCCGCCGGATCAGGTTCACGATCATCAGCAGGATCACGAAGGAGAACGGGAACGCGCCGATAATGGTGCCGGTCTGGACCGTGTCCACCACTGCGGTGCCGCCCAGCGTCAGCAGCACGGTGGCAACCGTGGCGATGCTGACCACCAGGACCACACGGAATACCGGCCCGGACTTGTTCGGCGCGGAAACGAACTCGCTCAGAGCGTAGATTCCCGAATCGAGGGAGGTCACGTAGTACGTGGCCACCAGGATCGTGGAGACCACCAGCAGGATGGCGCCGACGAACGGGATGTGCTCCAGCATGGCGAACAGGCCGGCTGACGTATCCGTGGCTACCGCCTCGCTGATGCCTCGATTGCTCTGGTCGTCGTAGTAGATCGCGGCAGAGCCGATGACGCCGATCCAGGTCATCACAATCAGCGTCGGGATGACCGTCACGCCGATGACGAACTCGCGGATGGTGCGGCCGCGGGAAATGCGGGCAATGAATCCGGCAACGAAGGGCGAGAAGGCGATGACCCAGCCCCAGATGAAGACAGTCCACCAGCCGTTCCAGCTGTCCTGCCAGGATTCCAGCGACTGCGCGGTGATTCCCGCGTCGGTCCACAGGCTCATGTTGACGAAGTTCGCCATGAAGCCGCCAAAGGTCTGGGACAAGGTGGAAACGATGTACAGGGTCGGACCGAAAATGAAGACAGCGCCGACCAGCACGATGCTGAGGATCGAGTTCAGGCTGGAGATCCGCGCCATGCCCTTGTTGATGCCCACGATGGCCGAGATGGCGGTAATGCCGGTGAACACCGCGATGACCATCATCCACATCATCGGAGATGCCTCGATGCCCAGGAACGAGGTGAGGCCGGAGCTGAACTGCATTGTGGCAAAACCGAAGGACGTCGCCAGCCCGAGGACGGTGGCGATGATCGCCAGCAGCTCCACCACCACTCCGGCCCCGCGCTGGGACCATTTCGGCAGGATGTCGACTGTGGCTTCGCGGAAGGTCAAGGTCTTGCCGAGATTGTGGTGTGAGTACGCCAGGCAGACCGCGACCACGCAGTACATGGCCCAAGCAGTCAGGCCCCAGTGGAAGTAGGTCCAGATGATCCCGCCCTCGGACGCCCCCTCGGGTCCTGCGGGGATCACCGGGTTCTCGTTGCGCAGCATGATTGGCTCGGCGACCGACCAGAAGATCAGGCCGATGCCCTGTCCGCAGGCGAAGAGCATGGAGTACCACGCGAATTTGCTGTGCCGGGGTTTGGCCTTGGGGCCGCCCAGGCGCACCTTGCCCACCTTGCTGGAAGCCAGCCAGATACACACCACGAGCGCGAACGCCGAATACAGGATGAACAACCAGGTGAACTTCCCGGTGACAAAGGTGCGCAGGTCCGAAATGACCGCAGAGGCGCCGTCGGGGTTGAGCAGGACCCAGATGATCACCGCCACGATGAGGATGGGCGGGATGATGCGGATCAGCAGCCGGTCCAGCGGCGGGATATGCCGGCCCATGAAGCGCGGCAGCTCCACCGGCGGGTTCTTTGCCTTGTCGGTGCGCATCGGCACGTGATCGGTAGACATGCTAGTCCACCTCGATCATCTGGTTTGAAAGGTTGAGCTCCTGGCCCAGTGAAGCGCCCAGGGCCGAGGTCACCGCATCCAGCAGCAGCTGGCCGCGGGCGGCGGTGGCGTTTTTCGCGCTGGAAAGGCACCCGCTGGCCGGAGTGCGTGCAGGATCCTCCGGGAACACGTCGTAGGAGGTGAGCGTCGCAGGGGGATGATCCACCACGCGGTCCATTTGCACCAGCTCGGGATGCAGCAGCAGCATCAGCGAGGTTTCCAGCACGCCTCCGTGCTCGATGTCCCAGCCCAGGAACCCCTCGGGGAACACCTGCTCCAGGGTCTGCTCGTCCACGAAATCCCAGTAGGACGTCAGCACCGCCCGCGAGGTTGAACCGGCCTGCAATGCGCCAGCCACGGCCTTGTCGAGGCCCTCGTAGAGGAACTGGTAGTTCTCGAAGTGCCCGTTGAGCACCACGACGTTCTTGAAGCCCTGGGCCATGAAGGACGCGGCGATCTCCTCGATTTTGCCGATCAAGGTGCCGGCGCCCAGGCTGGTGGTACCCACCCGGTGGTTTCCTCCGCCGGAGCGCGGCTGCGACTTATAGCCGTAGCTGAAGACCGGGGCTACCAGCGCGCCGATACGCTGGGCAACCTGTCCGGCGATGGCCTTGGACAGCATGGCGTCGACTCCCAGGGGCATGTGCGGGCCGTGCTGTTCGGTGGCTCCGGTGGGGATGATGACAGTGGAATCCATGCGCGATACGTAGGATGCGTAACTCTGGGCATCGATTTCTTCTAGGAAAACAGAAGGCAACGTTCTCTCCTTGACTAGCAGGTGGTGGGGTGCGGGGAAGTCCTCGGTTACTCGCCGCCGCCATGGCCCTGGATCAAGCTGTCTGGATCCGGGCCCGACGGCCGCGGCCGGTGCGCCGCGAGCGGCAAAGCGGTTTCCGGCTTACCCGCCACCGAGTCTGAGTTGCTGGTTGGCGTCATCCTCGCGGATGGAATGCCGGGATGCTGTCGTTCGCAGACTTTTCATATCTCCTCGATTCGTGCGAAAAAGAAGTGAGGGAAGTGCGTTGACTCAAAGCATAGGGAGCGTAGTGTGATGGCTGATACATGCAAAATGTCGTCATATACGAGGTTCTGAGTGACAAAGAGTCACTTGTGCTCCAATATTTGAGAGTTACTGTGCAGTACTCGCGCCGTCGGGAGGAAGCCATGCTCGTTACCCTGTCTGAAATCATGGCCGACCCGTTGATGCGGTCGGCCCGGCCGCGGCTTTTGGCAGCGGGCACGGTGGAGAGCGAGGTGTACGTTCGCTGGGTGCATACCAGTGAAGTGGTGCAGCTTGCCGGGCTTATCCACGGCGCGGAGCTCTTGCTGACTACCGGCGAGTCGGTGCTGAAGCTTCCCTTCGAGCAGCAGCGGCAATATCTGGCGATGCTGGCTGAATGCCGTGTCGCAGCGCTCGTGATTGAACGCGTCGGGCCGGAAAAGCAGTTGGCGCAGGAGTTCGTGGAGGCGGCGGCAGAGCTGGAACTGCCGCTGTACCAGCTGCAGGCGACGGTGCCCTTTGTGGCTCTGGCTGAAAAGATCAATACCAGGATTGTTTCCGAGCAGGCTTCGGCGCTGCAGCAGGCCGATGCCATTTCCCAGCAGCTGGCCCAGCATCTGGCGGTGGCCGGTCCGGCCCTGGTGCCGCTGCTGGAGATGATCGACAACCAGCTGCGTCTGGGTGCGGAGATCGTCAATCAGGAAGGAGCGGTGATCGCCGCCTCGCAGCGGGCGGTGCTGCATAGGCTGCAGGAAGAGAAGTCTGGACAGTTCGATGTCTCGGTGAACCTGTATATCGGCGGCGATGCCGCGGCGCGGCTGGTGCTGCATGCGCAGGCGCAACATCATCAGCAGCGCTTGGAGCTGGTGGCGGACAGGCTTGGGAGCATTGTGACGCTGGCATTCTCCCAGCACTACAAACCCAGCGCCCAGCAGGCTGCCACGTTGGCGCTGCTGCAGTCGATCGTGAACGCGGGAGGCGAGAACTACGTGGTGCACCGGGCCGCGGAGGCGCAGATCGCCGCGGGGGCGCCGTTGTGCATGCTGGTGCTGCAAGGCGTGGACGTGTCGCGGGATCGTGCGGAACTTGCACGCCACCTGCGCGCCGGCGGCCAGCGGGTGTTCACCTATGTGCAGGGCCACCGCTTGTATGCACTGTGCATCCTGGATCCAGTCGCGCCCCGTCGTTCCCGGGCCGAACTGGTCCAGCGCCTGCGCGCGGCGTTGCGCGGCGAACAGCTGGAATGCTGTGTCGGCCCCATTGCGTTGGATGTTTCCCGCGCGCGCTGGTCGCTGACGCAGGCGGAGTCCATCGAGTCCTGGGGCGCGGCCAGCGGGGACGAAGGCACGGTGCGGGATGCGCTGGACTACGCCCTGCAGCGCCTGGTGGCGCAGCTGGATGAACCCGAGAAGTTGCGGGAATTCATCGCAGAGCAGATCGGGGAGCTCCTTGACGCGGACCGCGACAAGGACGGGCAGTTGCTCAAGACGCTTGAAGCCTGGTTGGCCAGCGGCTGCCACGCCACGGAGACTGCGGCGCGGTTATACGTGGAGCGCCAGACGCTGCACAAGCGCCTGGCGAAGATCTTCGCGCTGATCGGGGGAGACCCGCGCGTCAATGGCAGGGTACTGCCCGTGCATCTAGCGGCGTGGCTGGCGCTGCGGGATTAAAAGCAGTGCAGCGCGCTAAAGCACGCTGCGGATGGTTTTTTCGAAACCGATGACGTGCTTGGCTGCCAGCTGTTCCGCCTCGTCGGCGTCCCCGTCCAGAATGAGCTTGATCAGCGTTGCATGCTCGGCAATGTGCCCGTGGAGATCTGGCAGCCGGTCAAGCACCATGCACCAGATGCGGGTCGCCAGGTTGTCCAGGCGCACCAGCGTCTCCTGCAGATGCTGGTTCTGCGCCGCGCGGTAGATCAGCCGGTGCACTTCGAGGTCGTATTCCATCAATTCGCGCCGGTCGCCGCTCAGGTCCAAGGACAGGATCGCGCTCATGGTGCGTTCGAGTTCCCCGCGATAGGCGCCCCCGCGATGTTCGGCCGCACGGCGCGAGGCCAAGGGCTCGAGCACCAGGCGCATCTCGGAGATCGCGGCCAGCTCGGTGATGTCGACGCCCGTGGCAAAAGTCCCGCGCCGGGGGTAGGAAACCACCAGATGGTCGACCTCCAGACGCTTGAGCGCTTCGCGGATCGGCGTGCGGCCCATGTCCAGATCGACCGCCAGCTGCGCCTCGTTGATCGGGTCGCCGGGAGCGATATCCATCATGATCAGCCGGTCGCGCAAAATGCGATACGAGCGTTCCGCCATGGATTCGGTGCCAGTGATTACTCTGGTCAAGCTTGTCATTTCACGCTCCCTTGTTGATGTCTATTCTGCCGCGGGCAGGGCCGGTAAAGAAATCTTCGTCCCACCCATTGACGGGGTGTGGCTTACATCATACGCTAAGACGCAGACATTGATATATCAGTTGTCGGCAATTCATACTTTTAGGGAGAATGTGGTGCTTCAAACTCAAACGCTTGCTGCTGAATCGCTGACCCAGTCCCTGGTCGAGCTGGATCCGGAGGTCGCGCAGCGGATCGATGCTGAGCTGGCCCGCCAGCAGCGCGGCCTGGAAATGATCGCCTCGGAAAACCACACGGCCCAGGCCGTGATGCAGGCGCAGGGTTCGGTGCTGACCAACAAGTACGCCGAGGGCTACCCGGGCCGCCGCTACTACGGCGGCTGCGAAGAGGTCGACGTCATCGAGACCCTGGCCATCGAGCGCGTCAAGGAACTGTTCGGCGCGAAGTTCGCCAACGTCCAGCCGCACTCCGGGGCCCAGGCCAACGCGTCGGTCTACCACGCGCTGGTGCGTCCGGGCGATACCGTGCTGGGCTTGAACCTGGCCCACGGCGGGCATTTGACCCACGGCATGAAGATCAACTTCTCCGGCCGCCTGTTCAACATCGTCCCGTACGGCGTGGACGAGGAGACGAACCTGGTGGACATGGACGAGGTCGAGCGCCTGGCCATCGAGCACCAGCCGAAGATGATCGTGGCCGGCTGGTCGGCCTACCCTCGCCAGCTCGACTTCGTCCGCTTCCGCGAAATCGCGGACAAGGTCGGTGCGTACCTGTTCGTGGACATGGCGCACTTCGCCGGCCTGGTCGCCACCGGGCTGCACCCGTCGCCGGTGCCGCATGCGCATGTGGTCACCTCGACCACGCACAAGACCCTGGCAGGCCCTCGCGGCGGCATCATCCTGTCGAACGATGCGGAGATCGCCAAGAAGCTGAACTCGGCGGTGTTCCCTGGCCAGCAGGGCGGCCCGCTGGAGCACGTGATCGCGGGCAAGGCGGTGGCGTTCAAGATCGCCGCCTCGCCGGAGTTCAAGGAGCGCCAGCAGCGCACCTTGGCCGGTTCGCGGATCCTGGCCGAGCGGTTGACCCAGGCCGACGTGGCCGCCAAGGGCATCAGCGTGTTGACCGGCGGCACGGATGTGCACCTGGTGCTGGTGGACCTGCGCCACAGCGAGCTGGATGGGCAGCAGGCCGAGGATCTGCTGGCGCAGGTGGAGATCACGGTGAACCGCAATTCGGTGCCGTTTGATCCGCGTCCGCCGATGACTACCAGCGGGTTGCGGATTGGCACCCCGGCGTTGGCGACCCGCGGGTTCTCCGAGGAGGCTTTTGCCGAGGTTGCGGAGATCATCGCGCAGACCCTGATTGCCGGGGCCGAGGGCAACACCGGGGTGTTGCCGGAGTTGAAGGCCCGGGTTCTGGAGCTGGCCGCAGCCCACCCACTGTACCCAAACCTGAAAAAGATCGGAGAATAGCCATGGCTGATTTGCTGCCTGAGCACCCGGAATTCCTCTGGGCCAACCCGGAGCCGAAGAAGTCCTATGATGTCGTCATCGTCGGCGGCGGCGGCCATGGCCTGGCCACCGCCTACTACCTGGCCAAGAACCACGGCATCACCAACGTCGCCGTCCTGGAAAAGGGCTGGCTGGCCGGCGGGAACATGGCCCGCAACACCACCATCATCCGCTCGAACTACCTGTGGGACGAATCCGCGGGCATTTACGAGAAGTCCCTGAAGCTGTGGGAGCAGCTGCCCGAGGAACTGGACTACGACTTCCTGTTCTCCCAGCGCGGCGTGCTGAACCTCGCCCACACCCTGGGAGATGTGCGCGAATCAGTGCGCCGCGTGGAGGCCAACAAGTTCAACGGAGTCGACGCCGAGTGGCTCACCCCGGAACAGGTCAAGGAAGTCTGCCCGATCATCAACATCGGCGACGACATCCGCTACCCGGTCATGGGCGCCACCTACCAGCCGCGCGCCGGCATCGCCAAGCACGACCACGTGGCCTGGGCCTTCGCCCGCAAGGCCAACGAAATGGGCGTGGACATCATCCAGAACTGCGAAGTCACCGGCTTCCTGAAGGACGGCGAGAAGGTCACCGGCGTGAAGACCACGCGCGGCACCATCCACGCCGGCAAGGTCGCCCTGGCCGGTGCCGGGCACTCCTCGGTGCTGGCGGAACTGGCGGGCTTCGAACTGCCCATCCAGTCCCACCCGCTGCAGGCCCTGGTCTCCGAGCTGTTCGAACCGGTCCACCCGACGGTGGTCATGTCCAACCACATCCACGTCTACGTCTCCCAGGCCCACAAGGGCGAACTGGTCATGGGCGCGGGCATCGACAGCTACAACGGCTATGGCCAGCGCGGCGCGTTCCACGTGATCGAGGAACAGATGGCCGCCGCGGTGGAGCTGTTCCCGATCTTCGCCCGGGCGCACGTGCTGCGCACCTGGGGCGGCATCGTGGACACCACCATGGACGCCTCGCCAATCATTTCCAAGACGCCGATCCAGAACCTCTACGTCAACTGCGGCTGGGGTACTGGCGGCTTCAAGGGAACCCCGGGCGCCGGTTTCACCCTGGCGCACACCATTGCCAACGACGAGGCCCACGCGTTGAACGCATCGTTCAGCCTGGAACGTTTTGAAACCGGCCACCTGATCGACGAACACGGCGCAGCAGCCGTGGCCCACTAGGAGCAGCCACCATGATGCTGATTGAATGCCCGAACTGCGGGCCGCGCAACGAAACCGAATTCTCCTACGGCGGCCAGGCCCATGTGGCCTACCCCGAGGACCCGAACGCCCTGAGCGACAAGGAATGGTCCCGCTACCTGTTCTACCGCGAGAACTCCAAGGGGATCTTCGCCGAACGCTGGGTCCACTCCGGCGGATGCCGCAAGTGGTTCAACGCCCTGCGCGATACCGCAACCTATGAATTCAAGGCCGTCTACCGGGCCGGGGAACCGCGTCCGGAACTGAACACCCAGGGAGGATCCCGATGAGCCAGAACACGTCCTACCGGCTGCCGGCCGAGCAGTCCCCGGCCGCCCGGATCGACCGCGGAGAAGCCCTGGTCCTGACGGTCGACGGAAAGCAGCTGGAAGCCTTCCGTGGCGACACCGTAGCCAGCGCCATGCTCGCCAACGGCCAGCGCGCCTGCGGCAACTCGATGTACCTGGACCGCCCGCGCGGTATCTTCTCCGCCGGCGTCGAGGAGCCCAACGCCCTGGTGACCGTGGAGGCCCGCCACGAGCAGGACATCAACGAGTCGATGCTCGCCGCCACCACCGTTCCGGTGACCGCCAACCTGAGCGCCACGCTGCTGCGCGGCCTGGGCGTGCTGGACCCGAGCACCGATCCGGCCTACTACGACCACGTGCACGTGCACACCGATGTGCTGGTGGTAGGCGCCGGCCCTGCCGGCCTGGCCGCCGCCCGCGAGGCGTCCCGCTCCGGGGCCCGTGTGCTGCTGCTGGATGAGCGCGCCGAAGCCGGAGGCTCGCTGCGCGATGCCGCCGGCGAGCAGATCGACGGCCAGGATGCCGCAGCGTGGATCGATGCGACCGTCGCCGAGCTGGCAGCGGCCGAGGAAACCACCCACCTGCAGCGCACCACAGTGCTCGGCTCCTACGACGCGAACTACGTGGTCGCCGTGCAGCGTCGCACCGTGCACCTGGATAGGCCTTCCGGCGCCGGCGTCTCGCGTGAACGCATCTGGCACATCCGCGCCAACCAGGTGGTGCTGGCCACCGGCGCCCACGAGCGCCCGATCGTGTTCGAGAACAACGACCGCCCGGGCATCATGCTCGCCGGCGCCGTGCGCAGCTACCTGAACCGCTACGGCGTGCGCGCCGGGGCGCAGATCGTCGTGGCTACCACCAACGACTCCGCCTACCCGCTGGTTGCGGACCTCGCCGCCAGCGGTGGAGTAGTCGCCGTCATCGATGCCCGTACCACGGTGTCCGCCGCGGCGGCGGAAGCAGTGGGCGCCGGGGTTCGTGTCATCACTGGCTCCGTCGTCGTGGACACCGAAGCCAACGAGTCAGGCGAACTGTCGGCAGTGATCGTCGCCGAGCTGGGCGAGGACCGCGACCTGGGCGAGCCGCAGCGCTTCGAGGCCGACGTGCTGGCAGTGGCCGGCGGCTTCAACCCGGTGGTGCACCTGCACTCACAGCGCCAGGGCAAGCTGGTGTGGGACACCTCGATCCACGCCTTCGTCCCTGACGCGGCAGTGGCCAACCAGCACCTGGCCGGCGCGCTGACCGGCCTGTTCGACACCGCCAGCGCGCTGTCCACCGGCGCCGCGGTGGGGGCCGCGGCGGCCACCGCCGCGGGCTTCGAGCGCATCGCCCAGGTGCCGCAGGCGCTGCCGGTGCCGGCCGGGGAAACCCGCCCGGTTTGGCTGGTGCCCTCGCTGAACGGCGACCAGGCAACGAACTACACCACCCACTTCGTCGACCTGCAGCGCGACCAGACCGTCTCCGACGTGCTGCGTGCCACCGGCGCAGGCCTGGAATCGGTGGAGCATATCAAGCGGTACACCTCGATCTCCACCGCCAATGACCAAGGCAAGACCTCTGGCGTCGCGGCCATCGGCGTGATCGCCGCGGTGCTGGGCATCGAGAACCCGGCCGAGATCGGCACCACCACCTTCCGCGCCCCGTACACCCCGGTCGCCTTCGCCGCCCTGGCCGGCCGGACCCGCGGTGAGCTGCTGGACCCGGCGCGCATCACCCCGATGCACTCCTGGCACCTGGCGCAGGGCGCGAAGTTCGAGGACGTGGGCCAGTGGAAGCGCGCCTGGTACTTCCCGCAGGACGGGGAAGACATGGACGCGGCGGTCTACCGCGAATGCGCAGCGGTGCGCGAGTCGGTGGGCATGCTCGACGCCACCACTCTGGGCAAGATCGAGATCCGCGGCGCGGATGCAGCCGAGTTCCTGAACCGCATCTACACCAACGGCTACACCAAGCTGAAGGTCGGCATGGCCCGCTACGGCGTGATGTGCAAGGCCGACGGCATGGTCTTCGACGACGGCGTGACCCTGCGCCTGGCCGAGGACCGCTTCCTGATGCACACCACCACCGGCGGCGCCGCCGGCGTGCTGGACTGGCTGGAGGAATGGCTGCAGACCGAATGGCCGGAGCTGGATGTCACCTGCACCTCGGTGACCGAGCAGCTGGCCACCGTGGCGGTGGTCGGTCCGCGGTCGCGCGATGTGGTGGCCAAGCTGGTGACCGGGCTGGACGTCTCCAACGACGCGTTCAAGTTCATGTCCTTCCAGGACGTGACCCTGGATTCGGGCATCGAGGCGCGCATCAGCCGCATCTCCTTCTCCGGCGAACTGGCCTACGAGATCGCGATCCCGTCCTGGCACGGCCTGCGCGTCTGGGAAGACGTGTACGCCGCCGGGCAGGAATTCAACATCACGCCGTACGGCACCGAAACCATGCACGTGCTGCGCGCCGAAAAGGGATTCATCATCGTCGGCCAGGACACCGACGGCACGGTGACCCCGCAGGACGCCGGCATGGAATGGGTGGTCTCCAAGTTCAAGGACTTCGTGGGCAAGCGCTCCTTCTCGCGGGAAGACAATCTGCGCGAGGATCGCAAGCACCTGGTCTCCGTGCTGCCGGTGGACACCGCGCTGCGGCTGGCCGAGGGCGCCGCTCTGGTCGCCGACGGCGCGGTGGAAACCGAGGGCTGCACCCCGATGGAAGGCTGGGTCACCAGCTCCTACAACTCGCCGGCGCTGGGCCGCACCTTCGGCCTGGCACTGATTAAGAACGGGCGCAGCCGCATCGGCGAAGTGCTCAAGACCCCGGTCAACGGCCAGCTGGTCGATGTCCTCGTCTCCGATCTCGTACTTTTCGACCCGGAAGGGAGCCGCCGCGATGGCTAGCAACACCCTGATTGAATCAACCTCCGTGCGCCGTTCCCCGGCCGAGCACCTGGCCGAAGCCATGGCCCAGGGCTCCACCGCCGGCACGGTCCAGCTGCGGGAAATCGCCTTCGCCACCCAGGTCGGCGTGCGCGCGGTGCCTGGCAGCGGCGGATTCGCCGCGCTGGCAGAAGCCGTCGGCACCGGGCTGCCGCAGCAGGTCGGGGAGGTCGCAGGCTCCGTGGAGGGCACCGCGGTGCTCTGGCTCGGACCGGACGAGTTCCTGGCCATCGCGCCGGAAGGCGCGGAACTTGCCGCAGAGCTGGTTGCGGCGCTGGGGGACGAGCCCGGCCAGGTGGTCGACCTGTCGGCCAACCGCAGTGTGCTTGAACTGTCCGGACCGGCCGCGCCGCTGGTGCTGCGCAAGAGCTGCCCGGCGGACCTGCACCCGCGCGCCTTCGGCGTCAACCGCGCCATCACCACCACGCTGGCGAACATCCCGGTGCTGCTGTGGCGCACCGGCGAGCAGTCCTGGTACATCCTGCCGCGCGCCTCGTTCACCGAGCACACCGTGCACTGGCTGATCGACGCGATGAGCGAATTCGCCTCGGAGCCGGTCGCCTAGCGCGGCGTAGTCCTCCATTCCGGGCGCTGGCTGGTTTGCGGCCCGACCGGTTCCCGCCACGTCCAGTGCCGGGAACCGGTCGGTGGCGACCGGCGCCGGCGTTGCTCAGCCGGGATGGGCTGCGCCTCGCCGCCGCATTGGGAGGTCCGGCGGCGGAGCGTTGAGCGGTCCCTGCCCGGCGGGTTGATGGTTCCCGCCGGGCACCGGGGCTTCACCGGTTCAGCCCGCCGAGGGGGAGTAGCCTGGGAGCACCCCGGGCGAAGAAACCAGACACAAACTTTTTCGCGGAGCACGCCCCGAGTGCGTGTTCCGCCCCAGACACCTGAATGGAAGTGGATCATGAGCGAACAGGTTCGGCACGTCTTGACCCTTCAGTGCCCTGAAGGCATCGGCATCGTGCACGCGGTGACCGGTTTCCTGGTCCGGCACCAGCGCACCATCGTGGAGCTCAAGCAGTACGACGACATGAGCGCCGGACGCCTGTTCCTGCGCGTGGATTTCGCCGGCGACTCCGCCCCGGATCTGTTGGACGCCCTGCGCAGCGAGTTCTCCGAGGTCGCCGCGAAATTCGACATGGACTGGCAGCTGCGCGAGCGCGGCCAGAAGACCAAGGTGCTGATCATGGTCTCCAAGTTCGAGCACTGCCTGCAGGACCTGCTTTTCCGCATGCACTCGGGGGACCTGCCCATCGAGGTGGTCGGGGTTGCTTCCAACCACCCGGACCACCGCTCGCTGGTGGAATGGTACGGAATCGGCTTCCACCACATCCCGATCAGCAAGGACACCAAGCCGCGGGCCGAGGCCGCGCTGCTTGAACTGATCGATCAGACCGGCGCCGAGCTGGTGGTGCTGGCCCGCTACATGCAGGTGCTCTCCGACCACTTGGCCAGCGAGCTGACCGGAAAGACCATCAACATCCACCATTCGTTCCTGCCATCCTTCAAGGGCGCCAAGCCTTACCACCAGGCGTGGGAACGCGGCGTGAAAACGGTGGGCGCCACCGCGCACTACGTGAATTCGGAACTCGACGAGGGCCCGATCATCGCCCAGCAGGTGGTGGAGGTGGACCACACCTACGGCCCGCAGGACCTGGTGGCCGCCGGCCGCGACTCGGAATGCAAGGCGCTGTCCAACGCGGTGCGCTGGCACTGCGAAGGGCGCGTGTTCCTCTACGGCAACCGCACCGTGGTGCTGCGCTAGCATCCGGGTCGCAGGAGGCCAGCCGTTGCCCGTAGGCTTAATGGCAAACCTCCACATAAGCGAAGGACGGCTCATGGCCAGCAAGAAGCGTCAAGGCAAAAAGAACTCCGGCGCAGGAAACCCTGCCAAGGCGGCCCAGCGCGGCCGCAGCGTGCACAAGATCCAGGCCGAGCTGTCGGTTGACGCGCTGCGCGGCCAGTACGTCGCCTGGGTCGCCGCCCAGGTTCCTGCCTTCTCCCCGGCGGACGCAGCCCAGGCCGCGGAGATCCAGTTGGACGTCATCCGCACCATCGGCGGGGAGTACGCCGAAACCGCGCGCAGCTCCAACCTGTTCGACCTGGACCCGGAGCTCTTCGGCCAGGCCCTGGCCGACTTCCTGGTCAACCTGCCGGACAACGTGGCGCCCGAGCCGATCTTCTCCACCTGGCTGGACTTCTTCAGCTTCGCCGAGGACACCAGCCTGTGGCAGGGCGGCGCGGAGAATCTCGAGGAAGTGCGCGAGATGCTGGAAGACGCCCTGGACGGCTTCGCTGAAGGCGATGCGGAAATCTGCGCCCTGCTGCGCGCCACCCCGCTCTTCGACGCCGTGAAGAACTTCGCGGTGGCCATCGGCGACGGCATCGCGACCAACGACTTCACCGATTCCGCCAGCTCCTCGCGGGCCCAGGTCTTCGAGGCCATGGGCATCGACGCGCAGTCCGTGGAAGCCGACGCCCCGGCCCCGCTGCGCTTCAACTACATCTGGAACGCGGCGATGATGTCCGTGGTGACCACCACCGAAACCAGCATCGTGCGCGACGAGGAAGCCTTCGCCGAATTCCTGGACGGCGAGCAGGCCGACAGCGCCCAGCTGCTCTTCGAGATGGCCGTCGCCTGCGTGCAGGCGCACCTGAACCCGACCATGGACACCAGCCTGCGCGACGAAGCCCACTACCTGGTGGTGCGCAACCTGCTGGTCACCGCGTCCACCGGACGCGACGGGGACCTGGAAGGCCTGCGCCGCAATGTCGGCGCGAAGATCTACGACTCGGTGCTGCCAGAGGCCACCGAGGCAATGGCCTCGCTGGCAGGTTTCGGCCTGCTGCAGCGCGACGGGGAAACCTACAGCATCGACGAACGCCTGGTCCCGGTGGTCTCCGCCGGCATCAGCGAGGTGGAAGCCTTCTTCGAGGAAGCCGTCTAGTCATCCCCGCGTGAAAACGCAATCGCGATGAGCCTGCGCAGCACCGACTCGTCGACGTCATCCAGCTTCTTCACGTAGACGCAGCCTGCTCCCTCGGTATACGTGCCGAGTTCCGGGAGCAGCGCTGCGCCTGCGGGCAGGTCCTTGAGCCCGTAGATGGACAGCGCCGTTTTGCGCGGCGAGAATCCGGTTTTGGGCCAGATGCCGGTGGTGCGCGCATTGGCGGGGGAGACATACCGGTACTGGCCGTAGCCCACGATCGACGGCCCCCACATCACCGGGTCGGCCCCGGTGGTTTCGGCGAAGATCCGGGCCAGCTGCTCGCCGTCGGTCCGGCGTTTGGCCGGGGTGGCGGCGGCGAGGAACTCCTCGACGCTGGCATCGGTGGGCTGGGTCTTGGGTGCACTGGCCATGGCGGGCTCCTGGTTCTAGCTGGCTTCGGCGGCCGGCGTCGGCTCGTCCGAAAGGAAGATGGCGGACAGCTTGCGGTACTGCCCGGTGGTCATGGCCAGCAGCGCGGCCAGGATCATGACCAGGCCGCCGACCAGGAAGATCAGCGCGATCCCGCGCGCCTGCCCCTGCCCGACCAGCCAGCCGAAGGCGGCGTCGCCCTCGGCGCTTTTCATGAACGGGATGATCAGGTACTGGGCCAGCGGGGCGACCAGGAATGCGGTGATCGGGGCCGCGGAAGCCTCCATCATCTGGGCGAAGCCGAACACGCGGCCCTGCCGCCGGAACGGCACGACCTTCTGGATCACTGTCTGCTCGGCCGCCTCGCAGGCAGGAATCAGGCACATGTACAGCCAGATGCCCGCGATATACAGCCATACCCATTCGCGCACCGTGAAGACCGCGCCCAGGAAGCCCATGCAGGCGACCAGGATCAGCAGCGTGCGGATCGGATTCCTGCCCAAGCCGAACTTCGCCACCAGCGCGCCGCCGACGATGAAGCCGGTCGAGGCCAGACCGAAGGTGATGCCCCAGGCCTCCACCGACATCACGGTCAGCCCGTAGGGATCCATCAGCGCCATGTAGATGCCGCCGATCAGGTTGTTGAACATCGAGAAGATGATCAGCGCCAGTAGCCCCGGGATCGCCATCACCGTGGTGAAGCCCAGCCGCAGGTGCGCGGTCTTCCCGCCCGAAACCTCGGGGTCGGCCTGCGGCTTGTCCTCAGGGATGGAGATGGTGACCAGATGCAGCATCGTCAGCACCACAAGCGCGATGGAGATAACCAGCGTCCAGCCCATGCCCAGCAAGCCGATCGACAGCCCGGAGAACACGCTGGTGACGATGAACGCCAGCCCCTGCACGGTGCCGACCAGGCCGTTGGCGTTCGCGTGCCGTTCCACCGGGATCAGCAGCGTCACCGTGGTGGACAACGCGATGCCCCGCATCTGCTCCACGATGGCGCCGAGCAGGATCACGATGCAGAACAGCCAGAATTCCCAGCCGTCGATGTCCAGGATTCGCTCGGTGGGCAGCCACAGGTAGAGCAGCCCCGCCAGCGTGAACATCACCGCGGTCACGGCGGCGGAAAAGACGAATACGATTTTCTTGCGGTGCTGGTCCACGATGGTGCCGAAAACCATGGAGAACAGCGCAATCAGCAGCATGAAGGCACCGCCGATGATGCCGGTGGCCATGACGTTCTCGGTTTCCAGGTACACCCAGAAGGTCAGCGCGAACCACAGGTAGCTCGTGGTCAGGTTGGCCACGGCGGTATTGATCAGGATATGCAGGAATGAGCGCATTCCATGCTCCGGAACCTGCGGGTTCGAATCATGAACATCGCTTCCCTGCGGGATCTCGCTCATGTCGATTCCTCGGGTCGGTGCAGCGTATATCGGTAGTGAAAAGGATACGGACACCCACCCACAGAGTCAGCAGGCGCTGCGCGAATCCCTGCCTGCTCCAACGGTTGCCGCAACCTGTCTGATCCTGTGCTGACCTGTACGGAAGGAAGCGGCAGTTGGCCGCTGTCGGCGAATTCAGACGCGAAAAAAATTCTTCTGCATGCCGCCGGAGGCAGGATCTAGAATTGCAGGCGGGGCGTGGCGCATCTAAGCCTGCCCCGTGGACATCCACCGGCCACCTGAAGGAGCCAGCCAATGATTTTCGGTAAAAAGGGCGACGACGCGGTCCTCGCCAAGCTCGCCTCGGCACCGGAACCCTACCGCGGGATCGCCGAACGCCTTCACGCCATCATCCGCGAGACCGCGCCCGGCCTGGAGCCCGTTCTCCGCTGGGGCCTGCCGTTCTATGTCAAGGACGGCGAGGACGTCTGCTACATCAAGCCGGACAAGGACTACCTGGTCTTCGGCTTCGGCGAGGTAGCGAACCCCGCCTTCGAACAGGGCGCACACATGCACCCAGTAGCCTGGACGCTCACCTCGCTGGACGATGCCACGGAGCAGCGCATCCGGGAGCTGGTGGCCAAGGCGGCCGGCTAGCTCCGACCCCGATGGCGGGAAGCGTCGGTGGACAGGCACAGGGTCCGCCGCTGCTTGGCTGGACACGGGCCGCGCGTTAGGGTGTGGAATGTGACGCCGGACACCACGGCGCCGCTGCCGCCCATCCGCTGAAGACCCAGGGAGTACACGCATGAAGGCCTATGCCAAGGGCGAGAACGAACCAGCGCTGCTCGATAAGACCATCGGCGCGACGCTTCAGGACACCGCTTCCCGCTTCGGGGCGCGCGAGGCGCTTGTCGACGCCGCCGCCGGCCGGCGCTGGACCTGGGCGGAACTGGACGCCGACGTCAACCGCCTGGCCAAGGGGCTGCTCGCCGCCGGGCTGCACGCGGGGGACCGGCTGGGCATCTGGGCGCCGAACTGCGCCGAATGGGTGCTCACCCAGTTCGCCACCGCCAAGCTCGGCGTCATCCTGGTCAACGTCAACCCGGCCTACCGCACCCACGAATACGCCTATGCCGTGAACCACAGCCGGATGCGCATGCTCATCACGCTCACTCAGTTCAAGACCAGCGACTACCGGGGCATGGTGCAGGCCACCGCGGCCGACACCCCGAGCCTAGAGCGCGTGGTCTACCTGGACACCGGGGACTGGGACGAGCTGCTGGCGCAGGGAGAATCCGTAACGGACCAGGCGCTCGCCGAGCGGCTGGCAGCCACCTCACCGGGGGACGCCATCAACATCCAGTACACCTCCGGCACCACCGGCTACCCCAAGGGTGCGGTGCTCAGCCACCACAACATCCTGAACAACGGCCACCAGGTCACCGGCATGATCGACCTGACCGAAGAAGACCGGCTGTGCATTCCGGTGCCCTTCTACCACTGCTTCGGCATGGTCATGGGAAATCTGGGCTGCGTGGCCCGAGGCACCGCCATGGTCATTCCGGCGCCCGGCTTCGACCCGGAAGCCACCTTGAGGGTGGTCGCCGAGGAGCAGTGCACGGGCCTGTACGGGGTACCCACCATGTTCATCGCCATGCAGAACCATCCGAACTTCGCCGACTACGACCTCTCGCTGCTGCGCACCGGCATCATGGCCGGATCCATCTGCCCGGTTCAGGTCATGCGCCGTTGCGTGGAAGACATGGGCATGAGCGCGGTGTCCATCGCCTACGGCATGACCGAGACCAGCCCCGTCTCCTGCCAGACGCGCAGCGACGACGACTTCGAGCACCGCACCAGCACCATCGGCCGCGTCCATCCGCACGTGGAAATCAAGGTCATCGATCCGGTGAGCGGCGAGACTCTGGAACGCGGCGAAACCGGGGAATACTGCACCCGCGGCTACTCCGTGATGCTCGGCTACTGGGACGACGATGAGAAAACCCGCGCCGCCATCGACGCCGAGGGCTGGATGCACACCGGGGACCTGGCGGTCATGCGCGAGGATGGCTACTGCACCATCGTCGGGCGCATCAAGGACATGGTCATCCGCGGCGGGGAGAACATCTACCCGGCGGAGATCGAGGAATTCCTCTACAAGCACCCGGACATCGAGGACGTCTCGGTCATCGGAGTGCCGGACCCGAAATTCGGCGAGGCCATCTGCGCCTGCATCCGGATGAAAACCGGGCGCGAACCGTTGGATGTCGAGCAGCTTCGCGCCTACTGCGAAGGGCATCTGGCGCACTACAAGATCCCCGCCTACGTGCGCATCCTGGAGGAATTCCCGACCACCGTGACCGGCAAGATCCGCAAGAACCAGTTGCGCGAGGACGCCGCGCAGCAGCTTCGTCTTTCCTAGGCGCGCAAAGCTGCGGATTCCGGGTGCACCGCACGGCGAGTCCTGTACGAACTCCGAGGTGATGGGATAGGTTTTAGCTGGGGTCCCACAGCTGAATATTTTGCCTATTTCCGAAAGATAGTTATGCACAAGCATTTCGGTCGCCTCGTGGGTATCGCCGTCATCGTCATCGTCGTGCTGGCAGCGCTGCTGCTCTGGTGGGTGCTGAGCGCCAGCGGGACGACTCCGCAGATGTGGCACCCGGTCAAGGTGCAGCTCGGCGGCATCTGGTCCACGTTCTACAGCACCCAGTTGCCCGACCTGTCGATCCTCATTGGCGCGGTGCTCATCGCCCTGGTCCTCATCCTGTTCGTCGTGGTCGGCGAACGCGTGGTCACCCTGCGCTACCGCCGCACCCCGATCCAGAAGTCCTCCCGGCCGCTGGCGCCCAAGCGCATCATGGACCGCACCCGCGGCGTGTACGCCGGGCCGGTTACCGTCACCGTGCTGATTCCCGCGCACAATGAGGAAACCTCGCTGGGGCACACCATCAACGCGCTGAAGCAGCAGAGCTTCCTGCCCGCCCGGATCCTGGTGGTCGCGGACAACTGCACCGACGGCACCGTGGACGTCGCCCGAGCGCACGGCGTCGACGTGTTCGAATCCGTGGACAACAAGCACAAGAAGGGTGGCGCGCTGAACCAGGCGCTGGCGCAGATCCTGCCCGGCATGGGCGACAACGACTGCGTCATGGTCATGGATGCCGACAGCCAGATCGGCACCGACTTCCTGGCCACCGCCCGCGACCGCTTCACCGCCGACCGCGCGCTGATGTCCGTGGGCGGGCTGTTCCACGGCGAAGAGGGCCACGGGGTGCTGGGCCAGTTCCAGCGCAACGAATACGCCCGCTACCAGCGCGAGATCGCCCGCCGCGACGGCCGCGTTTTCGTGCTCACCGGGACCGCCTCGGTCTTCCGCGCCACCGCGCTGCGCGAGGTGGCCGCCGCCCGCGGCACCACGATCCCGGGCAAGCATGGCGAGGTCTACGACACCGCGGCGCTGACCGAGGACAATGAGCTGACCATCGCGCTGAAGTCCCTGGGCGCGCTGATCACCTCCCCGAACGAGTGCACCGTGGTCACCGAGCTGATGCCCAACTGGAAGATGCTCTGGGCGCAGCGCCTGCGCTGGCAGCGCGGGGCGCTGGAGAACCTGGGCGCCTACGGCGTCACCCCGCAGACCGTGCGCTACTGGTCGCAGCAGATCGGCATCGGCTACGGGGTCATCGCCCTGTTCAGCTACTTCTTCCTGATGGTGCTGATGCTTGTTTCCATGGACACCTGGGTGTGGTTCCCGTTCTGGATGCTGCTCGGCCTGGTCTTCGCGGTTGAACGCGTGGTCACCGCCTGGAGCGGCGGCTGGAAGGCCCGGCTCCTGGCGGCGCTGGTGCTGCCGGAGCTGGTCTACGACGCCTTCCTGGACCTGGCGTTCCTCAAGGGCGTTTGGGACATCGCATTTGCCAAGAGCGCCGACTGGAAGCACGTCGAGCACGCACCGGCCCGAAAGGAAGCCTAGTCATGATGGAATTAGCGATGCATGTCCCGCGAGGCATACTGCTTCCCGAGTCGGTGCTCTACGCGCAGTGGTTCAGCGTGCTGGCGTCGTTCGTCGCGATCAACACGGTGATCTACCTGATCCTGGGCATCACCAAGATCCTGCCGCCGATCCGCTTCGGCGGCTCCAAGGGGCGCGAGCGGCGCTCAGAAACCCGGAGTATCGATCCCGACGCGCCGGTTTAACTCGCGCATGGCATCTGCAAGCTCCGCGGCGGGCAGGCCCCGGCTGTAGTAGAACCCCTGGGCGTAGCTGAAGCCCAGCCGGTCGACCAGCTCGATGTGCTCCGGGGTCTCGACGCCCTCGGCCAGGGTCCGGGCCCCGGTCTCCCGGGCGGCCTCCAGCAGGTTGGCGACCATGCCGCGTACCTCGGCGGAGGACTCGTAGTTGATGATCATGCTGCGATCCAGCTTCACGATGTCGGGATGCAGGCATTCGATGCGCTCGCGGTTCGCGTAGGCGACGCCCGCGTCGTCGATCAGCAGCAGACAGCCAAGGGTATCGGCGTACTGCCGGGCGCGGCCGGAGCTGCAGGGCTCAGATTCCTCATTCAGCTCCAGCCCCCAGACCAGCCGCCCATCAAGCTTCATCGCGGAAGCGGCGAAGGCCTCGATGGTCGGGCCCGAGGCATTGAGCGTGACCAGGTACTCGTCTGGCAGCCGGCGGCTGGCGTCGAGGATTCCCTTTATGGCCTCCAGCTCCAGCTCGACGATCCGGCCCTCGGCGCGGGCTTCGCTGAAATGCTCTTGAGGGCCGCGGCCGTCGTCGAATCGGGTCAGTGCCTCGAAACCCAGTAGAGTTTTGTTTCGAAGATCAATGAGGGGCTGGAAAACGAACTTCACTATTTGCCTAACGGGTGAGGGACCGTACGTTGCGTCTGGCCAAGGTCAGCCGGAGCTTACGCCCGAAGCAGATTTTACACATCCGGCCGATCCGATGCGGTCCGTTTTTGAACAATTTGTAGACAATGGGGTGGCGGGGCTTGGAAAAACAGGTAGAGCGGCGAAGTCAGACGGGTATTTCATGGCGCTCCAGGCTGCTTCCCGCGCGAGTCCGCGCCATCACCAGTATGGAGATCGCGGTGACCGGCATCGTCGCCTGCTTCCTGTCCGTCTTCTACGGCCTGAACCTGTTCAGGACCTTCCCTTCGGAAGCGCTGCAGCTAGTGGCCGTAGGGCGGTTTGCCGGGGCCCTGGGTGTCGTGACGCTGGTGGTGATCCTGCGCGACGCGTTCCCGCTGTGGCTCGCCTACCTCGGCGCCTTGGCGGAACTGACGGCCTTCGTCTACTTTGTGGGCTTCACCGTCGACCACGAGCAGTTCGTTTTCCGGCTCCAGGAATTCCCGCTGATCGCGCTGTACATGGCGTGGCTCTTCCCTTCGGTGATCTCCCGGATGACCATTTATCCCATCCTCGTCTTCACCCTCACCTATTCGCTGCTGTTCGGCCCGGCGGTGGGCACCGAGCACCAGAACGGCCTGCTTAACGTCCTGAGCCTGGTGTTCTTCACCGTGGTCGGCATGTTTGTCGGCAGCTTCGTGAAACGCAAATTCAAGCAGCAGACGGAAATCGACGTGCTCACCGGCGCCTACAACCGCCGGGCGCTGGGCCGGATGGGCGATGCCGCCCTGGCCCAGGGGCGCCGGCAGAACCAGCCGGTCAGCGTCGCGTTGGTGGACATGGACGGCTTCAAGCAGATCAACGACCAGTTCGGCCACGCGGCCGGCGACGAGGTGCTGCGCGGGCTGGTCCGGCACTTGAAGCGCGCGACCCGCAAGAACGATGTGATCACCCGGCTGGGCGGCGACGAATTCGTGCTCCTGCTGCCCCAGACCGGATACGACCAGGCCCAGCAGCTCATGGAACGCGTCCACGAATCCTCCGAGCACAGCTGGAGTTTTGGGGTGGCCACCGCGGAACCGGACGATAACCTGAGCATGGTCATCCTGCGTGCGGACCGCGCCATGTATATCTCCAAGCGCGAGCGGGCGGAGCAGCGCGACTAATCCAGGTTGCCGCTGAGCCGGTCGCGGAACCTGGCGCTGGGCTCGTTCAGCCCGCGGACCTCGACGCTCTTGCCGTAGCCGGCGTACTTGGCGGCTACGGAATCCAGCGCGGCCACGGTCGAGGCGTCCCACACGTGCGAGGCGCTTAGGTCGATCACTACCTGCTGCGGATCCTGCGCGTAGTCGAACTGCGTGTACAGGTCGTTGGACGAGGCGAAAAACAGTTCGCCGGTCACCGTATAGATTGCGGTGTCCCCGTCCACCCTGCGGTCGACCGTCACGAAATGCGCCACTCGGTTGGCAAACAGCACCATCGCCGTGAGGATGCCGGCGCCTACCCCGATGGCCAGGTTGCTGGTCGCCACGGTCAGCACCACGGTGACGAGCATGACGAAGGTTTCGCTCTTGGGCATCATCCGCAGCGTGGAAGGCCGTATGCTGTGCCAGTTGAAAGTCGCGGCGGAGACCACTACCATCACCGCGACGAGCGCGGCCATGGGGATCTGCGCCACCACGTCGCCGAACGCCACGGCCAGCACCAGCATGAACACGCCCGCGAACAGCGTGGAAATGCGCGTGCGCCCGCCGGAAACCTTCACCCCGATCATGGTCTGGCCGATCATCGCACAGCCGCAGATCCCGCCGAAGAAGCCGGTCACCACGTTGGCGGCCCCCTGCGCCCAGGACTCGCGCGTCTTGTTCGACGGCGTGTCGGTGATGTCGTCGACAAGCTTCGCCGTCAGCAGCGACTCCAGCAGGCCGACGAACGCCACCGCCACCGCGAACGGCGCGATGATCCGCAGGGTTTCCATGTCGATCGGGACAGTGGGCAGCGTGAAGACCGGCAGCGACTCGGGCAGTTCGCCCTGGTCGCCCACCGTGGGCACCGTGATCTTCGCGAACACCGTCACCGCCGTGAGCACCGCAATGGCGATCAGCGGCGCCGGAACCGCGTTGGTCAGCTTCGGGAACAGGTACACGATCGCGATCCCGACTGCCACCAGTGGATACACGGCCCACGGCACATCGACCAGCTCGGGCATCTGTGCCAGGAAGATCGAGATGGCCAGGCCGTTCACGAAGCCGATCATCACCTGCCGCGGTATGAACCGCAGCAGCTTGGCCACGCCCAGCGCGGCCAGCAGGATCTGGATGATTCCGGCCAGGATCACGGCCGGGAACAGGTACTCCACGCCGTGGGTCCTCACCAATGGAGCGACCACCAAGGCCACCGCTCCAGCCGCCGCGGTAATCATTGCCGGCCGTCCGCCAGTGAAGGCGATGACAACTGACATGGTGAACGAGGCGAAAATGCCGACCCGCGGATCCACCCCGGCGATCACGGTGAACGCGATGACCTCCGGAATCAGCGCCAGCGAGACCACCAGCCCGGCGAGCAGCTCGGTTTTCAGCAATCGGGGAGACTTGAGGGTTCGCCACACCGACTGCCGTTCTAAGGGGGTCAATGCCGCCGTTGCCATGGTGGACCTGTTCTTTGGCTCGCCGAATTCCGTACCTATGTATTCTAGTTGCCCGGCAGGTTCCAGCACTGCGCTTGGCTGTTAGATTACTGCCATGGCCATATTGAAGGATCCCACCAAACGCACCATCAATATCTGTGAAGCCGCGGGGAAGCAGCGGTACCGCACTAACGCGATCGCACTCAAGGCCGCGCTGAGGCATTCCACGGTAGCTGGCAAGCAGCTGGGCACCTACGCATGCGAACAGTGCAAAGGCTGGCATATCGGAGGCCAGGGCGGTTAAAGAAAAGTTCCCGTTGGGAGGAAATCCAACGGGAACTTCACGATCATCACTCGCACCTTTATGAGGTACTTCAATTCTAGGAACGCACCCTGTGCCGGAGCTTTGGAATTCCGAGCCGCAAGCTAAGCATTTCTGCGGTGTCCACGCAGCTGGCCGGACGTTAAACTCAAAACCCCCACCGAAATCATTTCGTTGGAGGGTTCTCGATCATCACTCGCACCTTTTGAGTTATCTTCACTGCACTTCCGGTTCCTATGCCGGGCCTGGACACCATCTGGAGAATGCCGGCGCATCGGTGATGCGGCGCTCGAAGGTTTCTTAAAAATACTGGCTCCGTTGCCGTGCGCAACGGAGCCAGACTTACATCATCACTCGCACCTTTGAGGAAGGTAACTTCCATTTTAGGGAGCAAGGCTATGCCTCGGCTTTGCCCGAGCCCGGCGCAGGCAAAGAGTCTGCATCAGCCATGGGACGCAGGAAAGTGAAAACTCCCGCCGGCTGAAGCCGGCGGGAGTTTACGATCATCACTCGCACCTCAAGGAGGTGTCTACGACATTACTGCCCGACTCTGTGCAGAAGCTTGGCTCAGCCTCCACGTTGTCAAAAGACGCGTGGTCAGATGGTGGGTAGACTACCAAGCATGGCGCAGAAGGCAACAGGAAAACTCACCCACACGGTGGCGCTGCGTGTTGTCCAAACCATCGCCCCGCGCGTCGACTACCCGCTGAACATCATGGACGAGCGCGGGATCATCATCGCTTCGTCCGACCCTAAACGGTTGGGGAACCCGCATCCGGACGCGCTCAGGGCCCTGTCGGAGAACCGCACAATTGTCACCGCCCAGGCCGACCCGGTGTCCGGGCAGCTGCCGGGCGTCAACGTGCCACTTTATGCGGACGGCGTCGTGCAGGGTGTCGTGGGGGTGACAGGGGCACCGCAGGAGGTTGCGTCGCTGGCCCAGCTGATTTCGCTGACCGTGCAGCTGCTGCTTACCCAGCACGAGGAGCATGTCCGAAGCACGGTGCGCGCCACCCAGATTAGTGACATGCTCTCCGGACTTGTGTCGGGATCCGCGAGCGACGAAGCCTTGGCTGAGCAGCTCGAGCAGCTGGGCTTGAGCGCGCCATGGTCGCTGAGTCTGCTGCTCGACGAGGACGGGCCTGAGCAGTACGAAGCAGCATTGACGATTAACAATGCCCGATGGGTGCTGTCCTCCGGTCCAATCGAGGATCCTGCTTCTGCCCGCGCGATCCTCGGGCCCCCTCGGACACAGCCCAGCGACCTTCTGGTCGACGCCGAGAACCTGCGGACCCTGGGCGCGGTGCCCGCGCTGGTTCCGGCTGCCGGACTTCGCGAGCTCTGGAACGAGGACATGGCGCTGTCGGCGGCCAGAGCACCGGAAGCGTACTGCCGTTCGCTGGCCCGGCGCACGGCCCAGATCAGTGAGGAGCATGCGTTCACGCTGCTGGCGCTGGCCGCCAGTTCGACGCAGTCCGAAGCCATCGCAAGGCTCACGGTCCACCGCAATACGCTGATCCAACGAATGGACCGGATCAAGCAGGTCACCGGCAGCGACCCGCGGGTTCCCGGCGAGCTGATGGCCTTGCTCAACTCCATCTACGCCCGGGTCCGGCTGGGCGAAATGCACATATTCCAGTATTCGAAGCAGCTGAAGTATGGGCTTCGGCCTATAGGACTTGTGGAGGAATCTCCATAGGGTTAATGCATGACCTCAACACCGAACTCTTCGCCGGCCACTGGGTTGCAAATCGCCGTGGTGCCGGATTCCTTCAAAGGCAGCGCTCGCGCCAGCGAGGTCGCCGAAGCCATCAGGACCGGATTCCTCGCAGGTGCCGGCAGCCTGGGCCGTGAAATCTCCGTGACCGCGGTGCCCTTCGCCGACGGAGGCGAGGGAACCCTGGAAGCGCTGATCGACGCGTGGGGCACCGAACCGGTTCCGGTGCAAACCGCTGATGCCTTAGGCAGACCGGTGCAATCACGGCTGGGGCTGTCTGCCGACGGGAAGATCGCGGTGGTCGAAGCAGCCGAAGCAGCCGGCCTGCCGCAGGTCGCCGATGCGCCGCGCCAGCCGCTGTCGGCCACCACCTACGGGCTCGGCGCGCTGGTATCCAAGGCGCTGGACCTCGGGGCCGAGCAAATCATCCTCTGCCTGGGCGGCTCCGCGACCACCGACGGCGGCACCGGTTTGCTTTCCGCTCTGGGCGCCAAGTTCCTCGACGCCGACGGCAACCAGCTGCAATCGGGAGGCGGCCCGTTGAACGAGCTGCACAGCATCGATGTCAGCGGGCTGGATCCGCGCGCCGCCGGGGTAGTGTGGCAGATCGCTTGCGATGTCACCAACCCGCTATTGGGCGAGAACGGCGCCGCAGCGATCTTCGGGCCGCAAAAGGGTGCTTCCCTGAAGGATGTCGCAACCCTCGACGCCGGGCTGGGCCGGCTGGCCGATGTGCTGGAAACCGCCACCGGCCGGGTGCTGCGCGACCGAGAAGGCATGGGCGCCGCCGGAGGCCTGGCCTTCAGCCTGGGCAGCTACTTCGCGGTCGACCTGGTCCCCGGGTGGGAGCTGGTCGCCCGGGTGCTGGACGCCCACCGCATCATGGGCGGCGCGGATCTGGTCATCACCGGCGAGGGCCGGCTGGACTCGCAGTCCCTGCAGGGCAAGGTGGTATCCGGGGTACTGCAGGCCGCCGGGGGAGACGTTATCGTGATCGCCGGATCGGTCAGCCTGGAAGACCAGGTTTTGGCCGACGCCGGAATCCTCGCGGCCTACTCGATCGCTCCGGGCCCGGCGAGTTTGGCCGAGCTGTCCGCCGACGCGCTGAAGCTGCTGGAGCGCACCGCGTTCAGCGTCGCACGGACCTACCTGCGCTGAAGCGCTCGCTGTCGCTTTGCGCAAAACCCTTGCCACCGTCGAGGACCGATGCCTAGCGTGGGAGGCAGCGCGGCAACCGCCGCGACCTTCGTCGGAGAAAGGGCCAGCATGGCAACCGTGAAAGTCGGAGAAGAGAACACCACCGATATCGAGCTGTACTACGAGGACCACGGCTCCGGGCAGCCGGTGGTGCTGATCCACGGCTACCCGCTGGACGGATCCTCCTGGGAGCTGCAGACCGCGGCGCTGCTCGGCGCCGGCTACCGGGTCATCACCTACGACCGCCGCGGCTTCGGCAAGAGCTCCAAGGCGGCCGTCGGCTACGACTACGACACCTTCGCCGCCGACCTGCACACGCTGCTGGAAACGCTTGACGTGAAGGACGCAGTGCTGGTGGGCTTCTCCATGGGCACCGGCGAGGTAGCCCGCTACCTGTCCACCTACGGCTCGGCCCGCGTCGCGAAGGCCGCCTTCCTCGGCTCGCTGGAACCGTTCATCCTGCAAACCGATGACAACCCCGAGGGTGTGCCGCAGGATGCGCTGGACCCGATGGCCGAGGCCGCCAAAACCGACCGCTACGCGTTCTTCAGCAGCTTCTTCGAGAACTTCTTCAACACCGAGACCTTCCTGGGCAACCGGCTGAGCGAAGAGGCGCTGGCCGCGAACAAGGCCCTGGCCTATGCCGCCTCGCCCTACGCCTCGGTCGCGGCCCAGTACACCTGGACCACCGACTTCCGCGCCGACATCCCGAAGATCGACGTGCCCGCGCTGATCGTGCACGGCACCGCCGACCGGATCCTGCCCGTGGACGTCACCGGCCGGCGCTTCGCCGAGGCGCTGCCCGCCGCCGAGTACCACGAGGTGGATGGCGCCCCGCACGGGCTGTTGTGGACCCACGCCAAGGAGGTCAACGACCTGCTGCTCGGCTTCCTCTCCCGCTAGCAGCAAGGCCCGCCGGGCCCGGGCACTGCGTGCGCCAATATGACGTCGTGCGACGGCTGGATGCTGCCGCGCGCCGTCGCGATCTGGGCCCGGCGCGGGTTCCAAACTCCCAATATGACGCAGTTTTGCGGTGCGTTCCGCCGCGTGACGGGGCGGTTCCCTCCGGCTTCGGCGGCGTGCTTGAATCGGTGCACACCATCCAGAGCGGCTGAGAGACCTGGCTCCGCGACGCCGCAGCAAGCCTGCAATCCGCAGGGAGTGCTAACGCCAGGTTCGATGGAGCCCGGGCCGCGTCCCGGTATCCCTCGGAAGTCCAATTCCAAGGAGCCCGATCATGACCGTCACCGCATTGCCCCGCGTCCCGTACACCGGCACCGCCAGCGAGGCCGAACTGGAGCGCTGGCGCGCCGTCGCCCGCCAGGTTGCCGGCACCCTGGCCGCCGACGCGCTGGCCCGCGACCGCGCCAACGCGCAGCCCTTCGCCGAGGTGAAGCTGCTGCGCGAGGCAGGGCTGCTGGAGCTGCTGGTCCCTGCCGAGTTCGGCGGAGCCGGCGGGCACTTCGAGACCGCCTTCGAGGTCATCCGCATCCTGGCCGCCGCCGACGGGTCGATCTCCCAGCTGCTGGCCTACCACTACATCAACCAGTCTTCCATCGCGTTCTACGCCCCGGCCGAGGCGCAGGCCGACTGGTGGCGGCGCACCGTGGAGGGAAGCTGGCTGTGGGGCGACTCGGTCAACCCGGTGGACCCGAACCTGGTGCTGACCCGCGAGGGCGATGGCTACCGGCTGAACGGGGCCAAGCGCTTCTCCACCGGCTCCGGGGTGGGCGAGGTCATCGTCGTCAACGCCCAGGTCGAAGGCACCGGCGAGCTGCTGGCCTTCGTGGTCCCGCGCGATGCGCAGGGGCTGGAGATCGTCGACGACTGGGACTATCTGGGCCAGCGGCTGAGCGCCTCGAACTCGCTGGTGTACCGCAACGTGCGCATCGAGCCGTCCGACGTGCTGGGCCCGGTCACCGACGAGCCGGTGGCCACCCTGCTCACCCCGGGCATCCAGCTGGCCTTCGCGAACTTCTACCTGGGCATCGCGGAGGGCGCGCTGGCGCGGGGCCGGCAGATTCTGCTGGGGCGCACCAACGCCTGGTTCCTCTCGCAGGCCGAAACCTATTCGCAGGACGTCGTCTTCCAGCGCACCGTGGGGGAGCTGAAGGCCCGCACTGCCGCGGTGGCCGCGCTGGCGGAGAAGCTGGGCCGCCGCTTCGATCAGGTGCTGGGCGGGGCAGTCAGCCAGCCGCAGCGCGCCGAGTTGGCGGTGGCGATCGCGGAGCTGAAGGTCGTGGCCAGCGAGGCCGGCGTGGAGGTCGCCAACCGCATCTTCGAGGTCACCGGATCCTCCTCCACCAAGAGCGACGTCGGGCTTGACCTGTTCTGGCGCAACGTGCGCACGCACTCGCTGCACGACCCGGTGGACTACAAGAAGATCGAGGTCGGCGCCTACTTCCTGCGCGGCGAATCGCAGCCGCTCTCGCTGTACACCTAGACACTGGACGCCTACGCCACCCTGCCTGCAACACCGATTGGAACACCAGATGATCGCCCTGTCCACATCCCGCCTGGCGGGGCTGCGCGAACGCTTCGCCCCGCACTTCCAGGCCATCGCCGACGGCGCCGCCGACCGCGACCGCACCGGCGAACTGCCCTACCGCGAGGTCGCCGACCTCGCCGCCGCCGGTTTCGGCGCGATCCGCGTCCCGGAATCCCACGGCGGCGCCGGCGCCACCTTGCCCGAGCTGTTCGAACTGCTCACCGACCTGGCCGCCGCCGACTCCAACATCGCCCAGGCGCTGCGCGCGCACTTCGCGTTCGTGGAGGACCGGCTGGTCGCCGCCCCGGGTCCGGCGCGCGATACCTGGCTGGCCCGCTTCGCCGCCGGCCAGCTGGCCGGCAACTCCTGGACGGAGGTCGGAGCGGTGACAGTGGGCGAGGTGGCCACCAAGGTCAGCCCTGACGGTTCCGGCGGCTTCACGATCACCGGCGCCAAGTACTACTCCACCGGATCGATCTTCGCCGACTGGCTTGACACCTACGCGCAGCGCACCGACACCGGAACCCGCGTCATCGCCGCGGTCTCCCGACACCAGCCGGGCGTGGCCCTGGCCGACGACTGGGACGGCTTCGGCCAGCGCACCACCGGCACCGGCACCTCCACCTTCACCGGCGCGGCGGTGGAGGAGCTGATCGAGTTCGACACCCGCTTCAAGTACCAGACCGCGTTCTACCAGCAGGTGCTGCTGGCGGTGCTCGCCGGCTCCGCCAAGGCCGCCGAACGCGAGTTCGCCGCGCAGCTGGCGGCCCGCAAGCGCACCTTCAGCCACGCCGCGGCCAACATCGCCGGGCAGGATCCGCAGCTGCTGCAGGTCATCGGCGAGGTCTCCGCGGCCGCCTTCGCCGCGGCGGCCACCGTGGAACGCGTCTCCCACGCCCTGCAGGGCGCCTACGAGTCGGCGATCGCGCTGCACTCCGGCGGCTCGATCCAGGAGGACGAGGCCGCCAACGACGCGGCCGAGCTCGCCTCCGCCCAGGGTCAGGTGGTGCTGACCCCGCTGGTGCTCACCGCGCTCACCCACGCCTTCGACGCGCTGGCCGCCTCCGCCACCAGCGTGTCCAAGAACCTCGACCGCCACTGGCGCAACGCCCGCACCGCCGGCAACCACAATCCGTGGGTGTTCAAGGCGCGGCTGATCGGCGACCTCGCGGTCAACGGCACGCAGCTGCCGCGCGTCTGGGCGATCGGCGCCTCGAAGTAATCCACAATCCGCAGCTGCGGCGGCCGGCCCTCCCGGCGCCCGCCGCACGCTGGGGACATGCAGACCTCCACAAGCACCGAAGCGGTCGGGAAACTGGCCGAGGCCCGCAGCCTCATCGCAGCGGCCTGGGCGGACGTGGCCGACGCGGACCTCCCCGCCGGCCACGCCGCCTACTTCGCGCTGCTTGTCGAACAGCTGGGCCAGGAGTTCGCCCGCGCCCAGCTCTTCGCCGCCGACCTGCTGCGCCGCACCGGCGCCCACCAGCTGGACGCCGACTCCTTCCAGGCCATCGCCGACGCCGGCGAGCACCCCTCCGCCGAGGACCTCGCCCGCGCTGCCGGGCGCACCACCATGGGCCGCACCCCCTACAAGAACACCGCCGGGCTGCTGCACAACTGGCTGGGCATCCCGCTGGGCACCGCCCGCGACCGCCTGGCCCAGACCGACTGCCTCATCGCCCAGGTCACCACCGCCGGGCACCGCGCCGCGCCGCTGCTGCCCCAGTTGGCCGCCGAATTCACCGCCCCGCGCTCCGACCCGCGTCTGGTGCTTTCCGCCTCCCGGCTGATCCACGGCGCCCAGAAGGACTTCGGCCCCGGCCCCGCCGGGCAGAAAGCGCGCGCCAACATCCAGGCGGAGGCCGTCGCGCTGATCCGCGAACAGCCCGCAACCGCCCGCAAGCACGTCGCCGACCTGATCCACCAGCTCAAGTACGGCAAGCGGCCGCTGGGCGCGCTGCTCTCCGAGATCGGCTTGTTCAAGCTCGGCCGCCGCAAGGGGCTGGAACACTACCTGCTGCGGGTGCTGCCCTCGCAGGCCGAAGTGGTCGACGCGCACTTGCGCAAGGTGGACAACCCCAAAACCGAGACCGGCAACCGCGAAGAACTCCACCGCCAGGCCGCCGAGGACCTGGCCGCTGAAAACGGCGACCCCGCCCCGCCGGACTGGGACGATTCCGAGACCATGCCGGATTGGGCGCAGGACCCCAAGGAAGCCGACGACGCGGCCGCTGAAGAGCCGGACCACGAAGATCTGGATACAGGCCGCACTGATCATGAAGGCTTCGACGTCGACAGAGAAACCGCCGAGGACACACCGCCGGCAGACCCTGAAGCCGCCGAGCTGCTGGTTCCCTTCGAGGACATGCGGCCCGAACTGCGCCACCTGATGGGCCTGCTTGCGACGCTAAGATCCGCCGGAACCGGCAAACGCCGAGGCTCTGCCACCGAGGTCGGCATCATCATCGACTACGACAAGATGGTCGAAACGGGGCAGGACTTCGCGGTGACCATCACGGGCAAGCCGATTTCCGCAGGCGAAGCCAGGGCCGCGGTCTGCAATGCCGGCATCTACCCGGTGGTGCTGAACGGGCGCGACCGGATCCTCAACCTCGGTCGCTCGCAGCGGCTGTTTTCCAAGAGCCAGGCCAAGGCCCTGCGCACCGCACGACGCGGCTGCGCCTTCCCGGGGTGCACCATGCCCGCCGAACGCTGCGAACTCGACCATTTGGACGCATGGGAAAAGGGAGGCCGGACGGACATCGACCGCGGCGACCTCTACTGCACGGTGCACCACATCGGGCGCCACTGCGGCTTGTTCCATGCAGTCAAGGTCGAAGGCAGCAGGCCCATGGTGCTGCTGCCCAAGAGCGTGGACCCCGAGCAGCGGCTTCACATCAACACGCACTTCCTCACGCCTGCCGAGTCGAAACGCGCCTTGGCCTGGGCCGCCGAAGCGACCCAGCTCTGGAAATCCGGAAAGCTGAAAGTGACCATCGCCGAGGCCTGAGCGCATCTCGGGCGATCGAAACTGCGAGCCGTAAAATCGTCGGGTTCAAAGGTTGTTTTCGGGCGTACAGTGAAAGAACGGGTATTCGGTTTTTCACATCAAAGGAGATGTCCAGCCATGCAAGCTGACGTCAAATTCAAAATGCCGTTTAACTTCGTCCAGGTGTTGATCGCCGCCTTTGGCGCCATGGCCCTGAGCGTGCTCACGTTCTTCATCGCGGAGGCCGCCGGGGCATCCATGAAATTCTCCGACGGGATGTTCCGAAACCTCGATTTCATCCACGTCATCCGGTTCACCGTGCCTCCGATCGTGGTGCTCGGCTTCTTGACCTTCCTCATCGCACGCGGCCGTCCGGGCTTCTGCCGCGTCGCCCAGGTGATCGGGCTTGCCCTGCTGCTCCTCTCGGCCGTGACGCAACTGTTCTTCGCCGAAGATGCAGGAAGCGCGGTTGCGGTCGCCGTCATGCACGTGATCGTCGGCGCCAGCTGGTACATCGCGGTGAACAACTCCAACAGGAGGGCCAACGAGCGAGCCATGGCAGGGTGATTGGGCTTGGCACGTTCTGGGGGCGTGTCAATTTGCGGATATTTCTGTGCGGGACGGGTGTTGTAGAAGTCACCCGGCCCAAGGGTTTTGGCTGGATGTGTTCGACTATAGAATCGTTGAGAACTGTCAACGATATCTTAGGGAACGTCAATGGCCCCGCAGGGAACCCCAAATAGCCCATTCAACTTCATCCAGGTAGCGATCGCCGCGCTCGGCGCTGGGTACCTCAACGTCATCATCTTTTTCATCGGCGGCTCGGCCGGAGCCTCCATGCAGATCGGTGAAACTTCGCACGATGTCGTGCACTTCGCCCAGGTTCTGGGTTACACCTGGGCTTCGGTGATTGTCCTTGGCTTCGTGGTGTTCCTGCTCGGCCGCGCCAAGAAGGGCATCACCAAGGTGGCCCAGTGGATCGGCCTGATCATCGCCGTGGCGTCGATCGCCTTCCCGATCATGAATTCCGCCGACGCCGCCACCGCCATCACCCTGAGCCTCATCCACATCATGACCGGTGTGGCGTGGTTCTTCGCCGTGCACTACGGAAACAAGAAGCTGCATACCGAAGCGCAGGCACTCGCCATCGCCTAGTGACAGGTTGAAACTATCGGCATCGGAGGTCTTCTCCGGTGCCGATTTTGCATCCCGGGGCGACTACGGCTGGCGGTGGACCAGATGGATCAGCATCGCGATGATCTTGTGCAGGACCACGATGGAGAAGATTCCGGCCAGTAGGAAAAGGCCGATGCCCGACATGGAGGCCACCGTCAGCCCCCATGAGTTGATGGTGATTGCACCGTTCAGCGTCAAGTAGGCGTTGGCACTGTTGGATGCAATGCCCAGAGCCCAGAGGATGATGGCGCACCAGAAAAAGACCAGGGTGTCGTAGCCGGGTTTGCGACTGGAAGAGGCGAACTACCTTTGAGCGTTCGAAGCGCATGGCCTGTCCAGGCGGCACATTATCAACGCTAGGCGCAGGCGCCATGGGCCGCCAAACCCTCAGCGGTCGGTGTCGGAGGCCAGCACGGTGCCCGCTTGCCCGGTGTGCTTAACAGGCCGTCACTTTCCGCCCTCCACGATGGCCCGGGCCTGCCGCAGCAACGGCTCGTCGACCATCTGCCCTTCGAAGGTGAAGGCGCCGGAGTTCCCGGTGGCGGCGGCCAGCAGCCGCCTCGCCCGATCCAGCTGTTCCGCGGAGGGAGCGAAGGCCTCGCGGATGACCTGCATCTGGCTGGGGTGGATGCTGGCCTTGGCGGTGAAGCCGCTGGCAGCGGCGTCGGCGGCCTCGACCCGCAGCCCGTCCAGGTCCGCGATGTCCAGGTAGACCGAGTCGATGGATCCCTTGCCGTGCGCTGCGGCCTGCAGCAGCACCTGCGCGCGGGCGAAGCGGGAGACGTCCCGGTAGCTGCCGTCGGGGTGGCGCGATGAGGTGCCGCCCAGCGAGGCGGTCAGGTCCTCGGCGCCCCACATGAGCGCGGAGACGTTGGCGGCCGCCGCAATCTGCGCGGCGGCGTTGATGCCGCGGGCGGTTTCGCACAGCGCGATGACCTCGAAGGGATCCAGCTTCAGCACCTGCTCGGCGGATTCGCACTTGGGCAGCATGATCCGGGTGTACCCGGCCTGCTTGACCGCGCGCAGATCGGCGACGATGTAGTTGGTGTCGAACGGGTTCACGCGCACGATGGTGCGTTCGGGGTCCAGCGAGCTCTCAAGCACCGCCTGCCGGGCGGACTCCTTGTGCTCCGGGGCGACGGCGTCCTCCAGGTCCAGGATGACGGTGTCGGAGCGGTCGGCGGCCTTGGCGTAGCGGTCGGGCCGGTCGGCCGGGCAGAACAGGATCGCAGGTCCGAGTTTCATTGCTCCTCCTTGCTCAGTGCCGCCTCGTGGGCGGCCTTGGTCCACATCAGGCAGGTGCGGGTGGCGGTCGCGACGACCACCCCGTCCTGGTTGCGCCCGGTGTGCCGCATGGTGGCGATGCCCTGGCCGGGGCGGGATTTCGAGGGGCGGACCTCGACGATTTCGGTTTCGGTGTACAGGGTGTCCCCGTGGAACACCGGGTGGGGGAAGCTGACCGTGTCCAGCCCCAGCTGGCCGATGATGGTGCCCTCGGTCAGCTGGGGCACCGACTGGCCGATCATGGTGCCCAGCGTGAACAGCGAGTTGACCAGCGGCTTGCCGAAGGGCTGCGTGGCAGCCCAGGCGGCGTCCAGATGCAGCCCCTGGTTGTTCATGGTCAGCGTCGTGAACAGCACGTTGTCCGACTCGGTGATCGTGCGTCCGGGCCGGTGCTCGTAGAGCTCGCCCACGCTCAGTTCGTCCAGGTACAGTCCGCGCTGCACGATGCGGTTAGCCATTTTCGTCCTTTCGCGTATGCTCATCATCGGCGCTCGGCTCGATGGTGGCAAGGGTCTGCTTGGTGGTGACCAGATCGCCGGGCTTCAGCGCCGGCATGCGCACGATCCCGTCGGCCGGCGAGGCCAGCTGGTGCTCCATCTTCATCGCCTCAACGATCAGCAGCACCTGCCCGGCGGCGACCGCGTCGCCGTCGGCCGCCCTCACCGCGATCACGGTGCCGGGCATGGGGGAGGTGACATGCGGGGAGATGCTCGCGGAGCCGTCGGCCTGGCGGATCTGCTCGCGCCGGCCCAGGCGGCGCACCGCGGTGCTCCAGCCCTCGGAACCCAGCCAGAGGGTGTCGCCCTCGCGCGCCCAGGAGATGTCGGCCAGCTGCCCGTCCAGCTGCACGCCGTTGGGGGTGTCGAGCAGCTCGTGGGCCTCGCCGTCCACCACCGCTGTGCCGGCGGACAGCGACACCTCGTGCACCCGGTCCCCGGCCTCCAGCTGCATCCGCCGCGGTGCCGGGGCGCCGGGCCGCCAGCCGTCGGCCGCCCAGGGGCCGGTGCCGGGCGCCGGGCTGAGCAGGTGCGCGGCGAGCGCGAGCTGCGCCGGACCGGGCCGGCGGAACTCGAAGCTGCGGCGCTCGATCAGCGTGGTGTCCAGCTTGCCGGCGACGACGTCGGGGTCGGCCAGCAGCAGGCGCAGGTACTCGATGTTGGTTTTCACGCCCAGCACCACGGTGTGCGCCAGCGCCCGGTCCAGGGCGCGCAGCGCGGCGGCGCGGTCGGGCCCGTCGGCGATCACCTTGGCGAGCATCGGGTCGTAGTGCGGGCTGATCTGCTGGCCCTCGCGCAGCGCGGCGTCCACGCGCACGGCGCCGGGCAGCCGCAGCTTTTCCACGGTGCCGACGGAGGGCAGGAACCCGGCGGCCGGGTCCTCCGCGTAGAGCCGCGCCTCGATCGCGTGCCCCTGCAGGCCGACCTCCTCCTGGTTGAAGTCCAGCCGCTGGCCGGCGGCGATGCGCACCTGCCAGGCGACCAGGTCCAGCTTCTGCCCGCGCACGCGCACCACCTGCTCGGTGACCGGGTGCTCGACCTGCAGCCGGGTGTTCATCTCCATGAAGTAGAACTCGTCCGGGTTCGCGTCGCTGAGCAGGAACTCGACGGTGCCGGCCCCGACGTAGCCCACCGAGGCGGCGGCCGCGACCGCCGCGGCGCCCAGCTTCTGCCGCAGCCCGGGGCCAACCAGCGGGGAGGGCGCCTCCTCGATGACCTTCTGGTGCCGGCGCTGCAGCGAGCATTCGCGTTCGCCCAGGTGCAGGACGGTGCCGTGGGCGTCGGCCAGGACCTGCACCTCGATGTGCCGGGGGCTGGGGACCAGGCGCTCCAGGAACAGGGTGTCGTCGCCGAACGCCGAGGCAGCGGTGCGCCGGGCGCTGGCCAGCGCCTCGGGCAGGGCCCCGGGGGAGTGGACCTGAACCATGCCCTTGCCGCCGCCGCCGGCCGAGGGCTTGATCAGCAGCGGGTAGCCGACGCCCGCCGCGGCGGCGGACAGCGCGGCGTCGTCGAGCCCGGGTTCGGCGATGCCCGGGGTGGTCGGCACCCGGTGGGCGGCGACGTGGTTCTTCGCGCGGATCTTGTCGCCCATCAGGTTGATGGCGTGAACCGGCGGGCCGATGAAGGTGATGCCGGCGGCCTCAAGGGCGCGGGCGAAGTCCACGTTCTCCGAGAGGAAACCGTAGCCCGGGTGCACCGCCTGCGCGCCCACGGCCCGGCAGGCGGACAGGATCGCGTCGATGTCGAGGTAGCTCTGGGCGGCCGGGGCGGGGCCCAGGCGCACCGCCAAGTCGGCGGCCGCCACATGCGGGGAGCCGGCATCGGCGTCGGAGTAGACGGCGGCCGAGCGGATGCCCAGCGCGCGCAGGGTGCGGATCACGCGCACGGCGATCTCCCCGCGGTTGGCGACAAGTACTGTGTTGAACATGCTCACATCCTGAACAGGCCGAAGGTGGTGTCCGGCAGCTGCCCGGCGCAGGCGTCCAGCGCCAGGCCGAGCACGCGGCGGGTGTCGGCCGGGGCGATGACCCCGTCGTCCCACAGCCGGGCGGTGGAGTACCAGGGGCTGCCCTGGGTTTCGTACTGCTCGCGGATCGGCGCCTTGAAGGCCTCCTCGTCCTGTGCGGGCCAGTCCTGCCCGGCGGCTTCCAGCCCGTCGCGCTTGACGGTTGCCAGCACGCTGGAGGCCTGCGCCCCGCCCATCACGGAGATGCGCGCGGCAGGCCACATCCACAGGAAGCGCGGGGAGTAGGCCCGCCCGCACATGGAGTAGTTGCCAGCCCCGAAGGAGCCGCCGATGACCACGGTGAACTTGGGCACCCGGGCGGTGGCCACCGCGGTGACCATCTTCGCCCCGTGCTTGGCGATGCCGTCCGCCTCGTAGTCGCGGCCCACCATGAACCCTGCGAGGTTCTGCAGGAACACCAGCGGGATGCCGCGCTGGTCGCACAGCTGGATGAAGTGCGCGCCCTTGAGCGCCGACTCGGAGAACAGCACCCCGTTGTTCGCGATGATGCCCACGCGGTGCCCGTACAGGGTCGCGAACCCGGTGACCAGGGTGGTGCCGTACTCGGCCTTGAACTCGTGGAACCCGCTGCCGTCCACCAGCCGGGCGATCACCTCGCGCACCTCGTAGGGGGTGTTGACGTCCACCGGGACGATGCCCGCCAGCTCGGCCGCGTCGTAGAGCGGCTCGGCGTACACGGCGCTCCGGGGCTCCGGCTCGGGCAGGGTGCAGATGATGTCGCGCAGGATCTGCAGCGCGTGCTCGTCGTTGTCCGCCAGATGGTCCACCACCCCGGAGGTCTTGGCGTGCAGCTCGCCGCCGCCGAGCTCCTGTGCGGTGACCACCTCGCCGATCGCGGCCTTCACCAGCGGCGGGCCACCCAGGAAGATGGTGCCCTGGTTGCGCACGATCACCGTCTCGTCGCTCATCGCCGGCACGTAGGCGCCGCCGGCGGTGCAGGAGCCGAGCACCGCCGCCAGCTGCGGGATCTTGGACGCGGAGAGGTTCGCCTGGTTGTAGAAGATGCGCCCGAAGTGCTCGCGGTCCGGGAACACCTCGTCCTGCATCGGCAGGAAGGCGCCGCCCGAATCCACCAGGTACACGCAGGGCAGCCTGTTCTCCAGCGCGATCTCCTGCGCGCGCAGGTGCTTCTTCACGGTCATCGGGAAGTAGGTGCCGCCCTTGACGGTGGGGTCGTTCGCCACCACCATCACGTGCCGGCCGTGCACCAGCCCGATGCCGGCGATCATTCCCGCGCCCGGGCTGGCCCCGTCGTACATGTCCTCCGCGGCCAGCGGCGCGACCTCCAGGAAGGGCGAGCCGTCATCCAGCAGCCGGTCCACCCGGTCGCGGGGCAGCAGCTTGCCGCGCTGAACGTGACGCGCCCGGGACTTTTCCGAGCCGCCGCGCGCGGCCCGTGCCAGGCGCTCATGGAGCTCGTCGACCAGCGGCTTGTACTCGCCGCGGCGGCGGGCGAAATCCTCGGAATCCGCGTCAACGTGCGTGGGCAGGGTCTTCATCGTGCTCCTTCGGGGTCGTGCGGTTCGCTGTCCAGCCGGGCGGGAACCGGCAGCTCTTCAGGGACGGCCGGGTCGGCCGCCAGGATGCGCAGGGCCATCTGGATGAAGTTCAGCTGCACCTGGGCCAGGGCCAGCCGCCCGCCGGGGCGGTACCAGTGCGCCACGCCGGTGCCCATCTCCATGATGGCCAGCCGGGCCATGCCCGCATCCGGGGCATGGAACAGGCCCGCGCGCTCGCCGTCGGCCAGCGCGTCGGTGAACAGCTGCTCGTATTCGTCGCGCAGGGCCTGCATGGCAGCGCGGTGCTCGCCGGACAGCGAGCGCATCTCGTATTCGGCCACGCGCGCGGTCTGCGGGTTGGTGGCGGTGAAGCCGACGTGGAAGGCGACCAGCGCGGCCAGCCGTTGCGCGGGGTCGGCGTCCTCGATGGCGTCCTGCGCGCCGTCGATCATCGCGTCCAGGCAGTTGCGGATCACGCCCAGCAGCAGCTCCTGCTTGCCGCCGACGTAGTGGTAGAGGGTCGCCGAATTCAGCCCGACCGCGGCGCCCAGCTCCCGGATCCCGGTGGCCGCGAACCCCTGCCGCGCAAAGCAGGACACCGCCGCCTTGTGGATCTGTCCCAGTTGCATGCCGCTCCCAATCGATCGATTGACCCCCAGTACACCGCACGCCGCCACGTGATGTCAATCACTTGATTGGGTTTTGCTGTTGAAGCGACGATTCTTGACAGCGAATATGCTGAAGCCCATGGAACAACGTTGGCGGTGGCCGTACCGCGGCTGGCTTCGGGAGGGCGAATGAACCGGATCGACGTGCGGTGGAACGTGCGCGAACAATGCGCAGAACTCGTGGTCGACGGGCGCAGCCTGGAGGAGATCGTCGACCCGGAGCGCGCCTGGGGGTGTCGCCCTTTGCCCGGAGATTTCTGCGCAGGCCGCTGAAGGAGACGCTTGCGACCTACCGCGCGGACTTCAGTCGTCGTGATGACCGGATGAGCGGGAGCGAAATCGAACTCCACGTCTGCTGCGCCTGCGGCGATCTGGGATGCGGTAATCTGGCGGTCGATCTGGACCTCGGCCCGGAGCAAGTGACATGGTCGCGGCCGCACTGGGCGGCTGATGACGACGAGCCTGAGGAACCAGAGGAGTCTGTGCCCGGGAATCCGCTGGAACTCATGCCGCAGGAGCTGGTCTTCGCGCGCGCCGAGTACGACCGGGCACTGGCGAAGATCGAGGCCTATCTGTCACGGCCCGGGTGGCGCCAGGTACCCAAGGACGACCCGGAAAACATCGTGCTGCGCCGAATTTTTGCCTGGGTTTCCGGCCGCGAAGGGCGTCGCTGGCAGGAATAGCGCGAAGGGCGCCGGAACCCTCGAGGTCCCGGCGCCCTGTCAGTCGCTTAGCCGCGCAGCCACGCGGTGGTGGCAGCCGGCAGCCTGCCGTCCACCAGCTCCCCGCTAGCCAGCAAGGGCGCGGAGGGCAGTTCCTGCGGCTCGGCGCTGAAGTTGGTGATGCAGGTCCAGCCGTTCGGGCGGCTGAATGCCAGCACCCCCGGTGCGGAGGGCAGCCAGGCCAGCGATTCGCCGCTTTGCAGCTCGCGGCGCAGCGCCAGTGCGGAACGGTAGAGCTCCAGGGTGCTGCCGGGCACCCCGTCTTGGGCGGCGACCGACAGGCCTGCGAACACGGCCGGTTGCGGCAGGTGCGTCCCGCCACCGCCAAAGCCCAGCGAGCTTCCGGTAGTTGCCCATGGCAGCGGTACGCGGCAGCCGTCGCGCCCCAGATCCACGTCGCGGTTGCGGAAGAAGGTGGGATCCTGGCGCTGCTCGTCGGCGATCTCGTGCACCTCCGGCAGGCCGAGCTCCTCGCCCTGGTAGAGGTAGGCGCTGCCGGGCAAAGCCAGCTGCAGCAAGGTGGCGGCGCGGGCGCGGCGCAGGCCCAGCGCGGTGTCCGCCACCGAGGCATCGGCGCCCCGGAACAGCCACTTGCGGGCGGCCTCCGGATCGCCGGCGGGTTCCAGTGCGTAGCGGGTGGCATGGCGGACCACGTCGTGGTTCGAATAAACCCAGGTGGTGGAGGACCCTGCAGCCGCGGCCTGGTCGAGGTTGAAGGTGATGATGTTCTTGAAGGCCTCGGGGAGGAAATCGGCCTGCAGCAGGTCGAAGTTGAACGCCTGGCCCAGTGAGGTGGAGCGGGCATAGGCCGGGCGGCGTTCCGCGTCGGTCCAGGCCTCGGCCACGGCGATGCGCGGTGGGGTGTACTCGTTGAACAGCGCGCGCCATTCGGCGTAGATCTCGTGCACCTCGTCGCGATCCCAGATCGGGTGGCTTCCGTCCCACGGCATGGCGTCCAGTTGCGCCTTGGTGGGCAGGTCGCGCTCGGCGATGTCCTTGGTCAGCGCGTGGGCGACGTCCACGCGGAAGCCGTCCACCCCGCGGTCCGACCAGAAGCGCAGCGTGGTGAGGAAGTCCTCCCGGACCTCAGGGTTCGCCCAGTTGAAGTCCGGCTGTTCGGGGGCGAACAGGTGCAGGTACCACTGACCGTCGCCCACCGGTGCCCACGACGGGCCGCCGAAGACCGATTCCCAGTCCGCTGGCGGCAGTTCCCCGTTGGCCCCCAGCCCGTCGCGGAAGATGTAGCGTTCGCGTTCCGGCGAGCCCTTGGGGGAGGCCAGCGCGGCCTGGAACCACTTGTGGCGGTTGGAGGAGTGGTTCGGCACGATGTCCACGATCACCTTGATGCCGGCTTGGTGCAGGGCGGCGGCCATCGCGTCGAAGTCCTCCAAGGTGCCCAGCCGCGGGTCGACGTTGCGGTAGTCGTCCACGTCGTAGCCGCCGTCGGCCAGTGCCGAGGGGTAGAAGGGGGAGAGCCAGACCGCGTCGATGCCCAGCTCCTTGAGGTAGGGCACGCGCGAGGTGATGCCAGGCAGGTCGCCCAGGGAATCGGCGTTGGAGTCCGCGAAGCTGCGCGGGTAGATCTGGTAGACGGCGGCCTGGCGCCACCAACTGGCGTCGATGGCGGAGTGCTTTTCGGTTTCCTGCATGGTCATGGGTTTTCCTTTACTTGATGGCGCCCTGGGTCAGGCCTGACATGACCCAGCGCTGGGTGAAGAGGTAGGCGATGATGCTCGGAGCCATCGCCAGCAGGTAGGAGGCGAACGAGACGTGGTAGTTGTTGGAGAACTGGGTCTGGAATAGCTGCTGGACCACCGGCAGGGTCTGGTTGGCCTGTTCCGCGATGATCAGCGAGGGCATCATGAAGTCGTTCCAGGAGCCTAGGAAGGCGAAGATCGCGACGGTCGCGCTCATCGGGGCGATCAGCGGGAAGATGATGCGCCAGAACGCGGTCCAGGTGCTGGCCCCGTCCATGCGGGCGCTTTCCTCCAGCTCGGCGGGCAGCCCGCGCATGAATGCGGTGAACAGCAGCACGTTGAAGGACAGCCCGAACATCACGTGCAGGATCGCCACGCCGAAGGGGGTGTCCAGCCCGGCCAGGCCGGTGAGCTTGACCTGGGACAGAGCCAACACCGGGAAGGGCAGGAACATTGCGCCGAGCAGGTAGTAGAAGCTGTAGCGGTAGAACTTGCGGTTCCAGTTGCGGTGGATCGCGTAGGAGGCCATGGAGGCCACCAGCACCCCGCCGCAGACGGAGATCAGCGTGATGAACAAGGAAATGGTGAATGCCCGCGGGAAGTTCACCAGCTCCCAGGCCGCGGTGAAGCCCTCCACGGAGAACGGGTCGGGCCAGGAGAAGGCTTTGCCGTCCACTGCCTGCCCGGCGGACTTGAACGCCATGGAGACGGTGACGAACAGCGGCATCAACACACTGAAGGCGCAGGCGGCCAGTATGGCGGTGGCTAGCCAGTTGGTCTTCTCGCGGCCGATGCGGGCGCGGGAGGGACGGGTCAACCGCTGTTGCAGGGTACTCACTTGGACTCCTTGGAGGTCAGGCGCAGCTGGATGAGCGCGATCAGCAGCGAGATGAGGAAGAAGACGGTGGCGTTGGCCATTTGGTAGGCGTAGTCGCCGCGTTCGAACCCGGTGAAGATCGTCATCGCGATGGAGCGGGTGGCAACACCCGGGCCGCCATTGGTCAGGCCGACGATGATGTCATACGCGGCGAGGAAGTTCTTGAACCCCAGGATCATGTTGATGCCGATATACCCGGCCATTAACGGCAAGGTGACGTGGCGCAGCTGGCCCACGGCACCGGCGCCGTCCAGCGCGGAGGCCTCGTAGAGGTCGTAGGGGATCGCCATGAGCCCGGCGATGTATATCAGCATGGCCGAGGGGATCGCCTGCCAAGCGGTGACGATGACGATCGAGATCCATGCCAGATCCGGGTTGGCCAGGATCGAGCTGCCCAGCGTTTCCAGTCCCATCGCCTGGCCGGCGGCGGGCAGCGTGTTGGAGAACAGGAAGTTGAACACGTAGGCGATTACGATGCCGGAGATCACCATGGGCATGACGAACACGGTGCGCAGCACCACTCGGGCGCGGATCTGCGCGGTCAGCCCGAGTGCCAGTAGGAAGGCCAGGGCGTTGGTCAACAGCACCGTGATCAGCGAGAAGCCGATGGTGAAGGCGTAAGCGCCGAGCACAGCGGGATCCGTGACCAGAGCCGCGTAGTTGCGCAGCCCCACCATCTCGAACTCGCCGAAGCCCACCGAATCGGTGAAGCTGAAGAAGATGCCCATGATCGCCGGCACGGTAATCGCCAGCGTGAAGCAGGCCAGAGCGGGCAGCAGGAACAGCAGGTGCATGCTGGGCCGGCGTCGCGGACGGGCCGGGCGGGGCGGGCGGGGCGCTGCGGCCGGAGGCGCGCTGACCGGGGATTCAATTAGTGCCATGGTGCGTTCCTAACTGCGTCGGGCCAGCCGGGCCCAGTCGGCGTCGAGGGTGGCCAGGGTCTGGTGCACGTTGCCGCCGGTGGCCACCGACTGCATGTAGTTCTCGAAGGGGATGGTGCGCGGGATGGCGGTGGACACGCCCTGGTAGATGCGGCCGGCATCAATGTACGGTTGCATCTGCGCCAGGCGCTCGTCGGTAGCCGGCGGGGAGTCGCTGCGCACCCCGAAGCCCAGGGCAAGCTCGTTGTAGGCGTTCTGGATTTCGGGCTGGCACAGGAACTCCAACAGGGCCCGGGCCTCCTGCTGGTGCTCGGACTGCTCCGGGATCCATAGGGCCAAATCGATGTTGGCGCGGACCTTCAGGTCCGCCGGGTCCTCGGTCATCGGCAGCGGGAACGTGCCGATGGACGCGTCCGGGTTGCTCTTGGCGATTTCCGGCAGCGCCCAGGGGCCCTGTAGGTACATCGCTGCCTTGCCCTGGGCGAAGGCGAGGTTGCCATCGCCGTAACCGCGGCTGGTCGCATCCTCGTTGGAGTATCGGGCCAACTGCTGCATCCGGGTGAGCGGTTCGGCGAAGAAGGCGGAAAAGGAGAGCTCTGAGCCCGGGGTGAAATCCGCCCCGGCCTCGCGCAACGCGGCGAACAACGCACCGATGTCCACCGCGCCACCCAGCGAATAGTCGGCCAAGCCCTGGCTGGCGGTCCACGCGTCCTTAAAGGTGGAATAGATCGGGGTGATGCCCAGGTCCTTGAGCTGCTCGCACAGCTCGACGAGCTCCGAGTACCGTTGTGGGATCGGCAGATTGTGCTGCGCGAAGATCTCCTTGTTGTAGAGCACCGCGGCGCCCATCATCGAATACGGCAGCACCGAGGTGCGACCCGGGTAGTCCGGGTACAGGGCCAGCAACTCCGCGATGAACGGCGCGTTCATCTTCACCTGCGGCAGGTCAGACAGGTCGCTGAGCGCGCCGCGCTCCTGGAAGCGGGCCATCTCGAAGTTGTAGTTCAGACAGCCCAGATCCGGCGGATCCTGGCGGGCGAACGCCGCCGAGAGCCCCGCGGTGACTTCGTGGACCGCGGTGATCGAGTCCTGAGAGGTGTTGAACTGCTCCAGCAGCGTGCGGAAGTGCGTGACGACCTCCGGCTTGGACTGGTTGAAGCGGATGGTGGAGCGCGCTTGGGCCGGACTGCACCCGGGTAATCCGGCCAGCGCCACGGTGCTGGCCAGCGCGCCGAGGAAGGTGCGGCGGCCGAAATGCCTTGGTATGCTCATGGGCTCCTCCGGGTGGGGTGATGTGGTTCACATGCTGATCGGATATAAATTTAGCATCTAAATAAAGTCGAGTCTATACTCGAGATTGTGAATTCCAGCGATGCACCAATAGCCCAGCAACCCGGCGCCCACCAGCTGCGCCGGAGCAACTCGCGAAAGATCCTGCATGCCGCTTGGGACCAGGGTCCGGTAACCGCCAGCGAGCTGATTGAAGCCACCGGGCTCACCCGCGCCACCGTGCTGAACCAGGCCAAGGAGCTCGTCGCCGCCGGATGGCTGCGCGAAGCCGCCGACACCCGCAGTGCTGGCGAGTACTCCAAGGGACGCCCTGCCCTGCGCTATGAACTGGACGACAGTTTTGGGCTGATCGCCGGCCTGGACGCCGGCCAGCATCGCATCACCCTGGCCCTGGCCGACCTCACCGGCGCTGAACTGCTGCGCGAGGAGGTCCGCACCGATCCGGAGGCCGGCGCCGAACAACGCATCACAGCGGTCATCGGGTTGCTGCAGCGCACCCTGGGCAGTCTGGGAGTGCAGCGCTTCGCCGCCCTGGTCATCGCCGTGCCCGCCCCCGTGGACTCCGCTGGGCGCTCGCCGGAACACCCTGAAGGCTTCTGGCAGCGGATGAACCCGAATTGGATTACAGCGCTGGAGCCCTACGCCCAGCTGCTGGCGGTGGACAACGACGCGAACCTGGCCGCGGTCGCGGAAATGCGCGCCGGCGCCAGTGGCTCCTTCGCTGCGCTGATGGTCGGAGAACGCTTGGGCGCGGGCATTGTCGTGGACGGCGCCCTGCTGCGCGGAGGCCAGGGTTTTGCCGGGGAAATGCGCGCGCTGTCCTACGTCAGTGGGGTCGGCAACGCGCTGGGCCTGGGATACCTGGCCCGCAAGGAAGCACGGGAGGCACTGGAAAATGGGCGCGTGAGCACCCTGCGCCGCGAGGACCTGGACGCGCGGCAGGTTTTCCGCGTGGCCGCCGCAGGGGACTTGCTGGCCGGGGAAATCCTGGAGTCACTGGGCGAACGGCTGGCCCGGATCGCTGCGGTGACCGCCGGATTCCTGGGGCTGGAAAGGATCGTTTTGTGCGGGGCCATGGCCGAATACCTGGACCCGGTGCTGTGCATCGCGCACCGCGAGCTGGCCAAGGATCCCGAGCTGGCCGCTGTGCAGCTGGCGGCCTCCAGTCTGGGCGCGGATGTCGCCCTCAAGGGCGCGCTGGCCAACGCCCTGGACCTGGTGCGTCGCGCCGCCCCCTTTGCCAAGTGAACGCACCGGCCGCGCCCACCCGTGAGAACCGCCGTGCCCGCGGGGCCGTCGCCGCGCTGTTTTTGACCAACGGGGCATTGTTCGCCAACATGGCGCCGCGGCTGCCCGAGTTCAAGGCGCAGCTGGGGCTGGACGCCGGGGCCTACGGACTGCTGGTCGCCGCCTGGCCGGCCGGGGCGATCATCGCCGGGCTGGCCGCCGGGTCGCTGATCCGGAGGTTCGGATCGGCCGCGGTCGCGGTGTTCGGCACGCTGGCCACCGGGCTGGCGGTGCTGGGCGCAGGCTCGGCAGGAAGCCTGGTCCTGGTGGCGGCGGCCTTCGTCGTCGGCGGGGCCATGGACGCGATCACCGACGTCGCGCAGAACGCGCACGGCCTGCAGATACAGCGGCGCTACGGCCGACCGATCCTGAACTCCTTCCACGCGCTGTGGTCCGTCGGCGCGGTGCTCGGCAGCCTGATGGCGGCCGGAGCCATGGCGCTGGGCCTGCCGCTGGCCGCGCACTTCACGATTTCCGCGCTGCTTTTCGCCGCCGTGGCGCTGACCGCGTTCAAGTTCTGCCTGCCGGCGCGCGGGCCCGTCGAACCGGTCGGGGAGCAGGCCGCCGACGCCGGGCCGGTGCGGGTCTTCACCCGCGCCCGCATCGTGGTGGCGATCGCGGCGCTGGTGCTGATCGCCTCGGCCGGGATCATGGTGGAGGACGCGGGCAACTCGTGGGCCACGCTGTACCTGGGGTCCCTGGGCGCGCCGTCCGCGCTGGCCGCCGCGGGCTATATCGCGCTGGTCGGGGCCCAATTCATCGGCCGCATCCTGGGTGATGGTCTGGTGCACCGCTTCGGCCAGCGGCTCGTCGCGCAGCTCGGTGCGGTGCTGGTGGCCGGCGGCATGGGCCTGGCGCTGGCCTTCCCGAGCATCCCCGGAAGCCTGCTGGGTTTCGCTGCCGCCGGATTCGGGGTGGCCATGCTGGTGCCGGCGGCCATGGAGCAGGCCGACAAGATCCCGGGCCTGGCCCCGGGCACGGGCCTGAGCGTGGTCTCCTGGCTGATGCGCCTGGGTTTCCTGCTCTCCCCGCCGCTGGTGGGCTTCATCGCGCAGGCCTTCTCGCTGCGCGCTGGCCTGCTGGTGGTGCCGGCCGCCGGGGTGATCGTGCTCTTGTGCTCGCCGGTGCTGAATGCGCGCCGATCGAAGGGCCGACGGTAGTGGCAGATACCGTTGGCTGTTGTGGCAACATGACTTGAAGTATGTGACCTGGACTCACGGACGAAGCGACTCGAGGCGTTGGGTAAATCGGTAAGGGTCTCGTCATGGTGTAAGCCCTCGATGCTTTGATACTGGTCCATGCTCAGTTCACGCACCTGTGCAAGGAACCCGACAAGGTGACGTCGTGTATCTTCGGTGCTCGGGTATAGGGAAATATAGTGAAGTATAGTGAAAAGTTATACATGTATATATTTTCTTATACTAGGGATGTGAATGATGGAAGCGGAGCTCAATCCTTATCATCCGGGCGCGGGGATGGTGCCTAGGGTTTTGGCTGGTCGCAGCGGTGACATCGATGCTTTTGACGCTCTCATCGCACGAGCGAAACGTTTCTCACCCGTACGTCCCATTATTTTCAGTGGGTTGCGCGGCGTTGGCAAGACGGTCCTGCTTAATCGAGTTCGAAGTCTCGCTGAGCATCACCGTTTTCATGTTGTTCAATTCGAGGCTAGGCCTGGCGATGCAGGTGGCAAGGCTGCACGCAGGGAATTGACCGCAGGCTTTGTGAAAATCTCCGCACGCTTTCGCTCTCAGATATCGAAAGACTTGGTCAAACGCATGCTTGGAACCGTTTCTTCGTTTTCCGTGAGCCTTGGCATTGAAGGGGTCTCTCTGGGAATTGAACGCGACGTAACGCGTGCGTCAAGCGGATTAATCGATCTTGACCTCCAGGACACCATCGAAGACATTTCGCGTTTGCTTCGAAACGAGCGAAGCGCATTGATGATCTTCATTGATGAGATGCAAGAGTTGGACAGTGAGCTCTTGGAATCGCTACTCACCGCCCAGCATTTTGCCTTGCAAAGAGAGCTTCCGTTCTATGTCATAGGCGCTGGACTTCCTAACCTGCCAACAAAGCTGACTGATTCAAGAAGCTATGCCGAAAGGCTCTTCGAATATCGGGGGATTGGAAAGCTCGATGACGCAGCAGCACGAGAATCCTTAGCAGGACCAGCTCGCCAGATGGGGCAAACTTATACCGATGAGGCGCTCGACATATTGGTAGCCGAAGCAGGGAACTACCCTTATTTCTTGCAAGAATTCGGTAGTGCAATGTGGACGGTGGCAACGGCATCGCCGTTCACATCGCAGAACGCCGAAGCTGCTACTGCTCTAGGTCGGGCGAAACTTGATTCTGGTTTCTTTCCTGCTCGTTGGGAACGGGCAACCCCGGCGGAACGAGACTATATGAAGGCAATGGCCTTGGATGGTGACGCAGGTTCACGGAGCTCCGACGTTGCCAGCCGGCTCTCGAAAACCCCGCAAGCGCTGGCGCCAGTCAGGGCTTCGCTAATAACCAAGGGTATTATCTATTCGCCGCAACGAAGCTTCATCGCCTACACCGTTCCGGGGATGGCTAACTTTATTGAACGCTATCGCAGACTCCTCGAGGATTGATCGTCAGTAGTACACCGCCAGCGGTCCCTCCGGCCCGGCGATCACGCGCACCGGGGTCTCGAATACGTTGGTGAGGATCTCGTCATCCATGATGCGCTCCGGGGTGCCGAACTCGACGACCTTGCCCTGCTTCATAGCGCAGATGTAGTCAGCGTAGTGCCCGGCGAAGTTGATGTCGTGCAGCACGATCACGATGGTGCGGTTCAGCTCCGCGGCGGCGCGCTTGAGGTGGCGCATCATGATGACCGAGTGCTTCATGTCCAGGTTGTTCAGCGGCTCGTCCAGCAGCACGGTGTCGGTGTCCTGTGCCAGCACCATCGCCACGTAGGCGCGCTGGCGCTGCCCGCCGGAAAGCTCGTCCAGGTAGCGGCCTTCCAGCTCGGAGAGGTCCAGGAAGTCGATCGAGCGGGAGATGATCTCCTCGTCCGCCATGGTCAGCCGGCCCTTGGAATGCGGGTAGCGGCCGAAGCCCACCAGCTGGCGCACGGTCAGGCGGGTGACGAAGTGGTTCTCCTGGCGCAGGATCGAGACGATCTTAGCCAGGTCCTTGGAGTTGGTCTTGGAGACGTCGTAGCCGGCGACCTCGATGGACCCCGAGTCGATGCCCAGCAGGCGTCCGACCATGGTCAGCATGGTGGACTTGCCGGCGCCGTTCGGGCCGACCAGTGCGGTGATGCCGCCGGTGGGGATCTGCAAGGTGACCGGGCCGATCGAGACCTCGGATGAGTACTTCTTCTGGACGTCGTTGAGGGTAATCACAGCCGGCCCTTTCGCAGGATGAAGATGAGGAATGTAATGCCGCCGACGGCTTCGATGATGATGCCGACCACGCCCTGGGCGTAGAAGACGTTTTTCATGATGAAGTAGGACCCGGCCAGCACCACGAAGCCGGCCAGGAATGCCATCGGGTAGATGAAGCGGTGGTCGTAGGTGTCGGCCAGCTGGTAGGCCAGGGTCGCGACCAGGAAGCCCAGGAAGGTCAGCGGGCCGACCAGGGCGGTGCTCACAGCCATCAGGATGGAGACGAAGAACAGGGTGACCATGACTTCGCGGCGGTGGTTGATGCCCAGGTTGATGGTGGTTTCCTTGCCCAGGGCCAGGATGTTCAGCTTCTTGGAGCTGGCTACCAGGTAGCTGCCGGCGACGAGCATCAGCGGGATGGCCAGCGGCATGTAGCTCATGTCGGCGTTGGTCATCGAGCCGAACAGGCGCGCGGTGAGCACGTCGAACTCGCTCGGGGTGAGCATGCGCTGCATGAATGTCGCCACCGAGCCGAGCCCGGTGCCGATGATGATGCCCACCAGCAGCATGATCTGGATGTTGCCCAGCTTGCCGCTCAGCAGCCAGCCGTACAGGGCCACGGAGAGCGCCACCATGATCGCCACCTGCAGCGCGAACTGGCCGACGCCGGTGAAGAAGGTGATGCCGGCGACGCCGAGGAAGAACACCGCGCCGGTCTGCACCACGCGGTACAGCGCCTCGAAGCCCATGATGGACGGGGTGAGCAGGCGGTTGTTGGTGACGGTCTGGAAGGAGACGGTGGCGATCGCCTGGCAGGCGGCGACCACTGCCATGGTCAGGATGCTTCCGGCGCGCATCTTCGCGATGATCCAGAAACCCTCGGAGCCCACCGGCATGGGATTGTCCCAGGCCAGTAGCCCGAACCCGAAGACCAGCGCGAGCGCGATCATGATCCCCAAGGTGATCCAGTAGCGCTTGCGCACCTTGGAGGTGGGCATCGCTCCGGAAGCCCGGGAGGAGTTGTGGCCGGCAAGTTCCGGCAGTGAAATCAGATTAGCCACGTTTGCGCTGCCTTAGAAGCATGATGATGAAGACGACGGCGCCGACCACACCCAGGATCAGCGACACCGGGATCTCGAACGGCATGATGATGGTGCGGCCCACGAGGTCGCACGCGGTGGTGATCGCGATGCCCAGCAGGCACACCCACGGCAGGTTGCTGCGCAGGTCGTCGCCGCGCACCATGGACACGAGGTTCGGCACGATCAGCCCCAGGAACGGCAGGTTGCCGATCACCACGGTCACCACGCCGGTGGCCACCGCGATCAGCGCGGTGCCCAGCAGCATGACGTTGCGGTAGTTCAGCCCCACGTTGGTGGCGATCTCCTCGCCCAGGCCCGCCACGGTTAAGCGGTCAGCGACGATGAAGATCGCCACGGCCACGGCGGCCACGATCCACAGCACCTCGTACTGCCCGCGGATCACCGAGGTGAACGAGCCTGCCAGCCAGATGCCCAGAGACTGCAGCTTGTCGGTGGTCAGCGCCAGGAACGTGGAAAACGCCCCGACCACCGAGCCAAGCATGATGCCCACGATGGGCACGGTCAGCGAGGCCTTCAGCGAGACGCGGCGCAGGAAGAGGAAAAAGAGCATGGTGCCGGCGAAGGCGAAGACGATCGCCACTGCCATCTTGGAGAGGATGGAGGCCTGCGGGAAGAGCACCAGCATCACCAGCAGGCCCAGGCCCGCCCATTCGGTGGTGCCGGTGGTGGTCGGCTCGACGAACCGGTTCTGCGTCAGCAGCTGCATGACCAGCCCGCTCATCGCCATCGCCGCGCCGGCCAGCACCAGGGCGATGGTGCGCGGGATGCGGGTGATGGCGAACATCTCGGCGCCGTCCTGCGCGCCGAAGACGTCGTACACGCCGGTGAACAGGGAGAACGCCAGGAGGATGAGCACACCGATGATGCCCAGGAGCAGCTGCCAGCTCAAGAGCCTGCCCTTGGTGCGAGGTGTGGACAACGTGGTAGTCATGAAGCCGCCGATGAAAGTGTGGTGGTGGTGCAAAGTGGCGGGACCGTCGCCGGGCCCGCCACTTCTACGCTGTGATGCGCGGTTGGATTACTTCGCCGCTTCCAGGGCGTCGGCGAATTCGTTGAGGAACTCGGTGTAGGTCTGGATGCCTTCGTTGGTGTAGGTGTCCGCCGGCATGACGACGACGTTGCCTTCCTTGGCGGCGGTGACGTTCTTCAGCGCCTCGGAGTTCTCCAGCAGTTCCTTGGCCGGCTTGTAGCCCTCGGCGTCGGCCTCCACGGCTGCGTCGCGGTCCATCAGGATGATCCAGTCCGGGTTGGACTTTGCGATGGCCTCGACCGAGACGTCGTCGCCTTCGTGGCCGGTGGAAGCTTCGTCCAGCTTCAGCGCCGGGGTCAGGCCCAGCACGTCGAACAGCGGGCCGACGGTGCGGCCGGTGCCCGGCGCGGAGTAGCCGAACTCGCCGCCGGAGGTGATCAGGCCCATGACGGTGTCTTCAGGGTTGTAGGCGTCGGTGACGCGCTTCTCGGCGGCCTGGAGGTCCGCGACCAGCTTGGCCGCTTCGTCCTGCTTGCCGAAGATCTCGCCCAGCACGGTGGTCTGGCGCTCCAGCTCGGCGTCCAGCGGCTCGCCGTCGCGTGGGTCGAGGTTCACCAAGGTGGCCTTCGGGGCCAGTTCCTTGAGCTTGTCGGCGTGCTGGGTGAAGCGCTGGCCGTTGATGATCAGATCGGGCTGGACCTCGACGACTGCTTCCAGGTTCGGCTCGCGGTGGCTGCCCAGGTCGACGATCTTCTCGTCCTTGGTGTAGGCGATGGTGTCCGGCATCAGCGCAACGGCGCCAGCCTTCAGCTCCACGCCCCAGTCGGAGAGGGTCTCGAAGGTGCGGTTGTCGGTGGCGACGACGGAGGCCGGCGGAGTGGCGATGTTCTTCTCGCCCTCGTTGTCCGTGATGGTTACGGTCTTGGCTGCGGTGTCGGTGTCGTCGGAAGCGGCCGAGGTGGTCGAACCGCAGGCGGTCAGGGACAGGGCTGCGATGCTCAGCAAGGCTGCTGCGCGAAGCTTCATGGAGGCCATGGTTTCCTTCGTGTCGAAGCAACCGTAAAGGTTGCTGGAACAAGTGATCTAAGTATTAGCTTAGCCTTAGCTGCAGGAAATACGTTAAGCCGTTGTCCTGTTGTGTGGGACACATAAAATAGGCCTGCATTGGCTAATTTCGGGCGAAAACCCCGGTTTTCCGGGCATTAATAGACGCACCTAAGATTCATGGTTGATAATTGCAACCGAAAAAAGTTAGCTATTTGTGACTTGCCGTGGCGACCAATGGGCCGAATTCTGGCTCAGGCCGGCTGAAACGCCATGGAATAAGCTTCTTGGTATGGAAGATTCTCTGAATAAAGTCGCCTGGCCCGTAGCCACCGAACGCCTGACCCTGCGCAGGCTCGAATCCGAGGATCTGGAGGCCACCTGGCGGTATCGCCAGCTTCCGGAAGTGACCCGATGGATCACCTCCGCTCCCGGAACCCTCGAGGAGTACCGCGTGTATTTCCACGAGGAAGGCCGGGTGGAGCGCGATGTGGCAGTCGAGGTCACCGAGGACGACGGCAGCAAGGTGCTGATCGGCACGGTCATGCTCAAGGTGCATGATGCCTGGGGACAGAGCGAAATCCTTGACCAGACCCGCCACGTCGAAGCGGAGATCGGCTGGAGCTTCGACCCTGCCTACGGAGGCAAGGGCTACGCCACCGAGGCCGTCCGGGCGGTGCTGGAGCTGAGCTTCGGCGCGCTGGGGCTGCGCCGCGTTGTCGCGGAGAGCTTCGCGGCCAACGACCCGTCTTGGAAACTCATGGAACGGGTCGGCATGCGCCGCGAGTCCTACAACCGCCGCAACGGGCTGCACCGCAGCGGCGAGTGGATGGACGGCGTGGTCTACGCGATGCTGGCCGACGAGTGGGGAGAACTGGTCACCGCCTAGGGTAGGTCACCTGGCATTCCGGGCCGATCACCGCGCCCGGGCTGAGTTCGGCTTCCGTAGCCGACTCGACGATATGCAGCACCCTGGCACCGCGGGCCATCAGGTGGTCGGCGATGATGCGCCGGTGGCAGCGCCACCATACGGCCTCGGAGCACATCAGCGCCATGCGCTCGGAGCCTGCCTGCGCCACCAGATCCCGCGCGGCGGCGTCGAATTCCCGTCCCAGCGCATGATCCGCGTAGTTGTGGAAGCTGCGGTTCTCCCACCAGGCATTGGTCTCGAACGGCACCGTTGTGCTCACCGGGCGCCGTCCCTCCAAGGCCGGATCGGCGCGCAGCCCGATGCCGTATTCCGCCAGCGAGGCGCCCAGGGCGTCGGCGTTGAACTGCGGGTATCTGTTCGAACCGCGAAGCTTGCGCACGTCGATTACGGTCTGCACCTCGTTGGCGCGCAGCAGTTCGATGAACTGCTCGATGCTGCGTGTCGAATGGCCGATGGTCAGGATCGTTGGTTCGGCCATGATCTAGTCGTCGAGCAGCCGAAGCGCCTGGCCCTTGTGCGCCGCGATGTGATCGGTCTTGTCGCTCTTGATCTCGTATTGCGGATCCTCCGAGGACGCCCGGTGGGTGTGCCCCTTGTAGTCGAAGTCCCGGTGGTGGACCTTGACGATGCGGCCCGAGACGCGTCCTGCCTCGGAATTCCACGAAACGTGGTCGCCGACCTTGAATGTGCGTGCCATGGGAACCTCCTTGGTGGTTACGGCCATTGAACCAGCCGGGCACGGAGGCAGCAACCGTTCATGAGGATTGCCCAGATGCAGTCCGTACAGGAGCCGGGAGTTCGGCCCGAGGTGCGCCGCGCACCACCAGGTCCATGGAATAGTGGGCCGAATCGCGAGGTTATGCGAAGTGGAGACCAAGCAGGAAGGAAGGTTTATGACCGAATCACCACGAGTAGTCATCATTGGCGGCCACGGCAAGATCGCATTGCTGGCCGCCCCCAAATTGAAGGCCAAGGGGTTCGCGGTGGACGCGCTGATCCGGAACCCGGAACATGCCTCGGATGTCGAGGCCGCATCGGCCAACCCCGTGGTGCTCGACATCGAACGTGCGGGGATGGACGAGCTGGCCGAGGTGTTCAACGGTGCGCAGGCCATCGTCTTTTCGGCAGGCGCTGGCGGAGGCAACCCCCGGCGCACCAACGCCGTGGACTTCGAAGCTGCAACGCGGGCGATCCGCGCGGCCCAGCAAAGCGGCGTAAAGCGATTTGTCATGGTGTCCTACTCGCGCGCCCTGGTCGATGTCGACAACCTCGACCCTGCGCATTCCTTCTACCCTTATGCCCGCGCCAAGCACGATGCGGACCAAGCGTTGCGCGACTCGGATTTGGACTACACGATTCTCGGCCCCGGAACGCTGACCTTGGGTCCGGCGACGGGCAAGGTCGATGTCGCCGACGCGTCGGGCAAGATCGATGGCAGCGACCCGGCCTCGGCCGATACCTCGCGCGAGAACGTCGCCGAGGCGATCGCGCTGGTGATCGGCAAGGGCCTGCTCATTCGCCAGACGGCGAACTTCTTCGACGGGCAGACACCGATGGAGGAAGCCTGGAGCTAGCGCCCTTGCAGCCAGGTAGAGCTGATAAACTCCTAGGCCTCCTCGCGAAGCCGCAGGAAAATCCTCCGTCCGCTGCTGTGCTTCTCGAATTTTCATGATGAGCGACGAGACACCTTAATAAAAACGAGTCTGGGTGGGCTTTATGCCCACCCAGACTCATTTGGTAATTGCTAGATGCGTTTAGCGCGTCTGAATCTCGGTAGCCTGAGGACCCTTAGGGCCAGCTTCAAGCTTGTATTCAACGGCTTGGCCTTCTTCAAGGTTTTTGAAGCCGAAGCTCTGGATCGCACTGTAGTGTGCGAAAACGTCGGCGGATCCGTCTGAAGGAGCGATAAAGCCAAAGCCCTTTTCCGAGTTGAACCATTTAACAGTGCCAGTAGCCATGTGTATTCCTAAATCTTTGCCAGCGGTGAGACCGGGGTTTAAGCATGTGCCGCCTGGGCAGCACGCAGTAAGTCTGGGATGCATCAAATGAATTTTCATCGAGCCCAAGTGGGCTCTTCGACCAGAACATCGAATTCTGAGTCCGGGTATACAGAAACTTCGATCCAGATGCATGTGTGAGCGGTCGGATAGGTCCTATAGAAACCAGGTGTCCAACCGAATGCCCGACATAAGAAGTCGGGACGAATATTTCAAGAGACGCGACTCGCTCATATGGAAGTTTCTTCCGAGGAGGCGCTTATTAAAAATCCAAAAAAGAGGCGATACAACTTTTGCTTAGCGGCATAGCATCCACGAGTGAGCCTACCATGCTTAGCGCGGTTGACTCATTCAGGTCGGCGGTTAGGCGGATTCGGTGAGCATGCCTGGAGCCATCTTCAGCGTTTCACCTGCTGAACGAATGCTGTTTACGAGAGCCGGTACCCGGAAATCATGGGGCACTCGAACGGGTCGCGGCCCGAAAGCCCGACCTTGTTCAGGTAGGAGATGACCTGGGCGTAGGACTCGCGGACGCTGGCCACGGTGTAGGGGATCCGGTGCTCGGCGCAGTAGCTGCGCACGATCCTTGAAACCCCTGCCAGATTGGCGCGCGGCATCGAGGGGAACAAGTGGTGCTCCACCTGGTAGTTCAACCCGCCGTAGACGTGCGAGAGCACGCTGTTGCCGAAGCTGGAGCGAGCCAACACGTTGCGTCCCGTGAGCACCTGGCGCGAGAAGAAGTCGATGCGGGCGTCCGTGGGCACCAGGGGCATGCCCTTGTGGTTGGGCGCGAACGAGGCGCCCATGTAGATGCCGAAGATCGCCAGCTGCACGCCGAGGAAGGCGAAGGCCATGCCTATCGGCAAGAGGAAGAAGATGGCGCCCAGGTACAGGGCAATGCGCAGGCCGATCGAGATCAGTTCGCGGCGGCGGTGCTTCACCCGCTGGCCGACGAACAGGTACTTGATGGACTGCAGATGCAGGTTCAGCCCTTCCAAGGTCAGCAGCGGGAAGAACAGGTAGCCTTGGCGCTGGGTGATCCATTTGAGCAGGCCGCGTTGGCGTTGGGCGTCGGCGGGCTGGAATGAGATGGTGTCCCATTCGATGTCCGGGTCCTTGCCGATGGTGTTGGGGGTGGCGTGGTGTTTGCTGTGCTTGTTGATCCACCACTGGTAGCTGATGCCGACCACGAAGTTGGCCAGGAAGCGGCCGAGCTTGTCGTTGGTTTTGCCGGAGGCCAGGATTTGGCGGTGTGCTGCTTCGTGGGCCAGGAAGGCGAACTGGGTGAGCAAGAGGCCAAGCGCGGCGGCCATGAGCAGCTGGAACCAGCTCTCGCCCAGCAGCAGCATGCCTGCCACGGTGCCCGCCAGCAACGCGGCAAGCACGATGCCGATGCCCAGGTAATGCCCGGGCCGGCGCCGGATCAGCCCGGCATCGCCGACCAGTTTCTTGACGTGGAAAAAGCTTTGAGGATCACCGGGTTTCACGGTGGGAGCTGGAGATACCAGCAGAGAACTACGAGGCAAATAATGTCCTTGTTTGAAAGTGCTCGCTATGTCGTGGAGGTGTGCTACCAGACCGAGCCTGTAGTTCAAAAGTCTACTCGGCTTTACAGTGCCTTCAACGACAGCTCCAAAGTTTTCATTCTTCCTCGGGAAAGTGCTTGGTAGAAGTGGTTAGTTGCTAACCGAATCACTATCCACGGCAGGTGCTTACGCTCGTTTCTCTTTTGATGTCAGAGCATGTCCGGCCACCTGGTTCTTCGGAATCTATTCAGCGTTGAGTGCGAGGGATGCTGCAATGCGCGTGAGGGCTTCCTCATTGCTAACTTGGAGCAACTCAGCGATCATTCCGACCATTGCTTCTCCGAGTCGTGCAAGGATAGCCACGGCTTGTGCATTACCGCCTTTGAGCTCGGAAGCGATGATCAGGAATGCTTCTCGGTCTTGGCGAACGAGAGAGGTGAGTAAGGCGATGCCTAATGCTGCTTCAGGGCTGTTGCCCATGCGATATTCCTGTCAGTGAAGATGAAACCGGATGATTCTTCAGTACTTGCGGCGTAACGTCAGCGGCTACTTGAGCCTAACAGGGTATTGAGGATTGCAAATCCTCGTGTTTTCCCCGCGGCGGACCTGTGTGGTGCCTCCGTGGTGCAGTCGAATATTTGCTTTTGGGTCTAAAGTTCCAGAAGTGAGTGAATCAAAGAAGCCGCCCCCTACTAAAGACCCCTCAGGTCGCAAGTTCAATTACCGCGGAGCCACCTACGATGTGTTGCGCTTCAATCCAAACAGGAACGCTAAAACGGTCTACTACTCACCTTTTAAGCAAGTTTCAGCAACTCTGCCGATATTGGGAGCCAATGTATGTTTGGAAGCAAGAGCGACCAAACGGGCCCAGGGATTGGTTTATGTCCTTACGACAGACGACAAGGATGAGTTCTTTGGCATCTGGTGCTTCGCCGAGGACGTCATCTACCATGAATGAATCCACGCCAGCACTGCATCACTCCTGTAAGAGATCGAGACAGAGGTAGGGCATCGCTGCATTCTGAAGTTTGCAATGGAGCTGCCAGTCGTCTTGAGGCCGCCATTCGGGTCTCTCGGACCGGCTTGAGAAGAACCATGACACGAATGGCGGACCTGATCGTTCCATCAATCATTCGAGCCTTGTTTTCGCCGGTGCAAATGAACAGCTCATGAAGCCGCGGCCATGACGTGACTTCTTGCGCTCCGCTATTCAACGAAGGCCAGCTGGCAGAACTCGGCCTTGGTCCTGATATCCAAGTTCGTGACTAGCTCGGATAGCTAGTCCCGTGCCTTGGGAAGTTCGTAGTATGCATTCGAAGGGTCCTCGATCTGCACTGCTCATTGGTAGCTGAGATGGAGCGGCACTTCAAGACCGGGAGACCTGTGCTGGTTCGGTCAGGCGATGATACAGCCAACGTCGACGCCTTTTCGATCTACTGGGCGGCCCGAGAAGACAGTGATGGGCGCAATCCCCGCGGAATGTAGGAATTGATATCCAGCAAACTTCTAGCTGCACACATAATTGGCCATATCTACCGTTCAATTCGCGGATCGCTCCGATTGGAGGGATTGCCCGGTGGGGTTAGGTTGGACTTGGAAACCCGCACATCGTGACAATTGCGCGTTGATTTCTTTTATCTGTTAGTGCTGACGTGAAGAGATCCCCGCTGCATCAGCAGCGGGGATCTCCATGTCATCACTCGCACCTTCATGAGGTACTTACGAGTCTAGGACGGGATTCTGTGCGGCAACTAGGCTGGGACTCCCTGTTTGCTAGGCGCGCGTCCCGGCGTCGGCCGGCTGGCGGGTGATGGGCCAGCCGGTGATCTGCTTGGGACGCGGCGGGGCGTAGGTGCGTACCTTGGAGGTGCTCAGCCCCATGCGGACAAGTGATTCGGCGATGGTGACCGCGGCGCGGACTCCGTCGACGATCGGCACGCCCGTGGCCGCAGCGACCTGCTCCTCCAGCTCGGCCATGCCGCCGCAGCCCAGGCAGATGACCTCGGCCTTGTCCTGCTCCACGGCGGCGCGGGATTGCTCGACGATGGCTTCCACCGCGCGCTGCGGGTCGGATTCCAGCTCCAGCACCCCCAGCCCGCTGGCGCGCACCGAGGCCAGCCGGTCGGTGAGCCCGGCCAGCTTCAGCCGGTCCTCGATCAGCGGCACCGCGCGGTCCAGGGTGGTGACCACAGAGTACTTGTGGCCCAGGAATTGGGCGGTGGACGCGGCGGCCTCGGTGATGTCCACCACCGGAACGTCCAGCAGCTCCTGCAGGCCCTCGCGCCCGTGCTCGCCGTAGCCCGCCTGGATGACCGCGTCGAAGGGCTCGGTGTAGTTCGCGACCTTGTCCATGACGGCCAGCGCGGCCAGGTAGCTTTCGAAGTTGCCCTCGCAGCTGTCGGCGCCAAAGTCAGGGGTCAGCTCCACGATTTCGGTGCCGGGGGAGGCGACCTGGCGGGCGGAGTCGCCGATGGCGTGGGTCATGGATGCGGTGGTGTTCACGTTCAGTACAAGAATGCGCATGGTCGGCTCCTAGTGCTTCGGGGTGACGGCGATGGCTTCGCCGTCCAGGTCGACGAGGTTCTGGTGGCGCTTGGCCAAGGCCAGGTAGGTCAGCGCGCCGGCGCCCGATCCCAGGAACCAGGCGAAGGCGCCGAGAACGTGCAGGGCCGGGACGAACGCGAGCAGCAACGCGATCACGGAGCTGATGGCCAGGGCGGCAATCGCGCGGAAGTTGAAGCCGCGGGTGAAGTAGTAGGTGCCGTCCGGCTCGGAGCGGTACAGGTCCATGACGTTGATGCGCGCACGGCGCACCAGCCAGTAGTCCGCCATGATGATGCCGAACAGTGGGCCGAGCAGCGCGCCCAGGCCGCCCAGGAAGTAGTTGATGATCTCGGGCGAGTTGTACAGGTTCCACGGCAGGATGGCCAGGCCGATCGCGCCGGAGATCAGCGCCGCCTTCCGGAAGTCCAGGTGCTTGGGGAACAGGTTGGTCAGCGCGTAGGTCGGGGCGACGAAGTTCGCCATCAGATTCACCGCGATGGTCAGCACCAGCAGCGCGCCGGAGGCCAGCAGCAGCAGGAAGGTGTTCGGGATCGCCTCGACCACGTCGGACGGCGAGCTGATGATGTCCCCGTTGATGGAGAACTGCGTGCCGGTCAGAACCACGACGATGGCGCCGAAGAACAGCATGTTCAGCGGGATGCCGAAGAAGTTGCCGCGCACGATTGCCTTCTTGGAGACCGCGCCGCGGGTGAAGTCGCAGAAGTTCAGCACGAAGGTGCCGTAGATGGAGACCCACAGGGCGGCGGCGCCGAACATGCCGACCCACATGTCCAGCCCGGACTTGGGGGTGCTGGTGTGCATGGAGACGTTGAATCCGGATTCGAAGAGCATCCAGATCGCCAGCGCCAGGAAGGTGACAAGGATGATCGGGCCGGCGAATGCCTCGTACTTGCGGATCATCTCCATGCCGTAGCTGACGATGACCAGCTGGATGCCCCACAGGGCCACGAAGCAGATCCAGCCCAGCGTGTTCAGGCCGAGGAAGCTGGTCTCGGTCAGGCCTGCGGCGCCGGGCGCCAGGGCGATAACCATGACGGACAGCACCTGGGAGGCCAGAAAGGTCTGGATGCCGAACCAGGCGATGGCAACAGCCCCGCGCAGCAGCGCAGGGATCTGGGCGCCGTTGATGCCGAAGGCGATGCGGCTCATGACCGGGAACGGGACGCCGGTCTTCTCGCCCATGAACCCCGAGAGGGTCAGCAGCGCGAAGAGCAGGACCGCGCCGATGCCCAGCGCGCCCAGGATCTGCCAGCCGCTCATGCCCAGGGCGAAGAGCCCGATGGCGAAAGCGTAGTTGCCCAGCGAGTGCACGTCGTTGGCCCACAGGGTGAAGATGCTGTAGGCGCTCCAGGTGCGTCCGGACCGGGTGGTCGGGGCGAGATCCTGGTTGTAGAGCGAGGGGCTGAGCTCATAGGGGTTGGCGGGGTCGATTCCCGACCGGTTGTGCCCGGTTTCTGCCGCAAGGGCAGACGAAGCTTGAGGCGTATTCTGCGCCATGATGGACATCCTTTAACAGGGGCCGCGGCCGGAAGGCGGGAAGTGCCTGGATGATGGCGGGGCGGCGGGATCTACTGGTAGGCGTGCGCGGCGGGTCTGAACGCGTGGGTTCGACGGCGGCGGGAGGGGCGCTACGGGTAGATCGGCATGCCGAAGTTCGAATAGAACTCTGCCGGCGTGCCGGAGAACGGCAGGACCGGAAGCGAAGTTTCGCCGACCGGGTTCATGCTGTGCTCCGTGCTGAAGTGATTCTGCATGGCTGCTCCTGAGTATTGAATCTGACTCCGAGATATGTGCCAATCGTGCTTGGTGAATTAACTGTATGTGATGGGTCACATTACCGCAATAAAAAATACAGATTCCGCAATGCGAGATAACTGGACGCGGGTGAAATATTTCGTTTCGCACTAGAGGGGCGCGGGGGCGCGGCGCCCTGATGCAAGAAATTCATCAGGTCGGGCTGAGGGGTGCCATCGGCCCCCTCGTGCTGCGGGCCAAATTTGGAAAAATCTCGGAGAAATTTGTTCGCCTCGTGGAAAAAAATCAGTTTTTTCGCGCGTCGGCCCGGGCGGTTCGGAGGTGCACGGAGACTTATTTAGCGCCGGCTGCCCGCGATGTTTCGCGGGGTTCCGGGTAGCGCTTGACAGTGACGCGGATCTCGCCCTACAGTTTTCATAAAGCAAAACCCAAATTCCATAAAGCGGAATCTTGGGGCACGGTCTCGAAGGGAAAAACCAGTGTCGTACACTCTGAACTGCTCGATCCTGCTCACCGAACTCCCAGTCCTGGAGCGCGCCGACGCAGCCAAGGCTGCCGGCTTCGACAGCGTCGAGTTCTGGTGGCCCTTCGCAGAGGCCGTGCCGACCGATAAGCAGGTCGACGAATTCGTTGCTTCCATCAAGAACGCCGGCGTGCAGCTGGACGGACTGAACTTCTTCGCCGGCGACATGCCTGCCGGCGACCGCGGCCTGGTCTCCTGGAAGGGACGTTGCGGCGAGTTCAAGGACAATGTGGAAGTGGTCGCCGCCATCGGCGAAGCCACCGGCTGCACCTCCTTCAACGCCCTGTACGGCAACCGCCTGGACGGCTTCACCGCGGCGGAGCAGGACGAGCTGGCAGTGAAGAACCTGCTCGCCGCCACCTCGGGAGTCGCCAAGATCGGCGGCACCGTGCTGATCGAGCCGGTCTCCGGCACCGAGGCCTACCCGCTGAAGACCGCCGCGGACGCACTCGCTGTGGTGGACGCGGTCAAGGTGGCAGGCGGCCAGAACATCGCCCTGCTGGCCGACTTCTACCACCTGGCGGTCAACGGCGACGACGTGGCAGCCGTCATCGAGGCGCACGCCAAGGACTTCGGCCACATCCAGATCGCCGACGCCCCGGGCCGCGGAGCTCCGGGCACCGGCAATCTGCCTCTGCTGGACTGGATCAGCCGCTCCCGCGAGCTGGGCTACGCGGGCAAGGTCTCCCTGGAATACAAGCAGGACGCCGCCACCGCCTTCGACTGGCTGAAGACCGCTTCCGCCAGCGCCTAAGCACCCATCGCACCACCGCAAATTTTTTGGAGTAGAAACATGTCGCAGAACGTAGCATTCATCGGCCTGGGAATCATGGGCCTGCCAATGGCGAAGAACCTGGTCAACGCCGGCTTCACCGTCACCGGCTTCAACCGCAGCCAGGGGGCCATCGACGCCCTGGTCGCCGCCGGCGGCAAGGGCGCCGGATCCGTCGCCGAGGCCGTGGAGGACGCTGACGTGGTGATCACCATGGTGCCGGACTCCCCGGACGTGGAAGCCGTTGTCTCCGGCAAGGACGGCGTCTTCGCCAACGCGAAGGCCGGCGCACTGTGGATCGACACCTCCTCGATCCGCCCTGACGTCTCGGCCAGCCTGGCCGCAGACGCCCGCGCCGCGGGTCTGCGTCCGCTGGATGCCCCGGTCTCCGGTGGCGAAGCCGGCGCGATCGGCGGCGTGCTGTCCATCATGGTCGGCGGCGAGCAGGCTGACTTCGATGCCGCCGCGGCGGTGCTGGACGCGGTGGGCAAGACCATCGTGCTGGTCGGCCCGTCGGGCTCCGGCCAGACCGTGAAGGCCGCCAACCAGCTGATCGTCGCCGCTAACATCCAGGCGCTGAGCGAGGCAGTGGTCTTCCTCGAGGCCTACGGCGTGGACGCCGACGCGGCCATCAAGGTCCTCGGCGGCGGCCTGGCCGGCTCGGCTGTGCTCGACCAGAAGGCCCAGAAGATCCTGGACCGCGAATTCGCCCCGGGTTTCCGCCTGGCCCTGCACAACAAGGACATGGGCATCGTCACCTCCGCCGCCCGCGAGGCCGGCGTGGTGCTTCCGCTCGGCGCACTCGTCGCCCAGCTGGTGACCTCCACCGTGGCCAGCGGCGACGGTGCGCTGGACCACTCGGGCCTCTTCCGCGGCGTACAGCGCCTGTCGGGCAAGGTCGAGGAAACCGTCGGCGCCTAGCCGACCGAAAAACTTCCTGCGGCGGACTCGCCGGGCACCTTCAATCCCTCGGATATCCGGCCGCGCGCCGATCCCACAGATGCTGCTGACTTGCTGCCGGTGATGACACGGCACCGCACGAGAAAACATCAGCGGCGCGCACTGAGCTCTGTTCCAGTTCAGTGCCGGATTCCGATGCTCAAGGGCGCGAAGTCATGGTGACTCATGCGCCCGGGTGTCCGCCGCAGGACACTACCTCTCCCTCTCTCCAAGACCCGCCGCCGGCGTTCCCGCTCAGTTCCGCCGGCACCGGGCACCCGAAAATTCTTAGGACGTGAAACCCATGGCAAAAATGCGCGCTGTAGACGCCATTGTGCTGATTCTGGAAAAGGAAGGCGCCACCGAGGCCTTCGGCCTGCCAGGCGCCGCGATCAACCCGCTGTACTCGGCGATGAAGGCGCATGGCGGCATCCGCCACACCCTGCACCGCCACGTCGAGGGTGCCAGCCACGCGGCTGACGGCTACTCGCGGGCCACCGGCAAGATCGGTTTGTGCCTGGGCACCTCCGGCCCTGCCGGCACCGACATGATCACCGGCCTGTACGCCGCGATCGCCGACTCCATCCCTATGCTGTGCATCACCGGACAGGCGCCGACCAGCGTGCTGCACAAGGAAGACTTCCAGGCAGTGGATATCGAGTCCATTGCCAAGCCGGTCACCAAGTACGCCTCCACCATCCTGGAGCCGGGCCTGGTTCCGGGGACCTTCGCCAAGGCCTTCCAAGTCATGCGCTCCTCGCGCCCCGGCCCGGTACTGCTGGACCTGCCGATCAACGTGCAGCTGGCGGAAATCGACTTCGACATCGACGCCTACGAGCCGCTGCCGGTTGAGAAGCCCAAGGCCACCCGCGGCCAGGCGGAGAAGATCGTCGACCTGCTGACCAGCGGCACCAAGCCGATCATCATCGCCGGCGGCGGCGTGATCAACGCCAATGCGTCCGGGAAGCTGGTCGAGCTGGCCGAAGAGCTGAACATCCCGGTGTCCCCGACCCTGATGGGCTGGGGCGCCATCCCGGATGACCACCGCCTGCAGTCGGGCATGGTCGGCATCCAGACCCACACCAAGTACGGCAACGCCACTTTCCTGGAGTCCGACGTGGTGCTGGGCTTGGGCAACCGCTGGGCCAACCGGCATACCGGAGCGCTGGACACCTACCGCGCGGGGCGCAAGTTCATCCATGTGGACATCGAGTCCACCCAGATCGGACGCGTGTTCTCCCCGGACCTGGGCATCGCTTCGGACGCCGGCGCGGCGATCGACGCGATCCTGGAGGTCGTGCGCGAGCGCAAGGCCGCCGGATCGCTCCCGGACTACTCGCAGTGGGCCGATGCGGCCACCGCCCGCAAGGGCACCGGCCACCGCAAGACCAACTTCGAGAACATCCCGATCAAGCCGCAGCGCGTGTACCAGGAGATGAACGCGGCCTTCGGCCAGGACACCACCTATGTGTCCACCATCGGCCTGAGCCAGATCGCCGGCGCGCAGATGCTGCACGTCTATGGTCCGCGCAAGTGGATCAACGCCGGACAGGCCGGCCCGCTGGGCTGGACCGGACCGGCCGCCCTGGGCGTCGTGCGCGGCAAGCCGGGCGAGCGCGTGGTCGCCCTTTCCGGAGACTACGACTTCCAGTTCATGATCGAGGAGCTCGCCGTGGGCGCGCAGTTCAAGCTGCCGTACGTGCACGTGGTCGTGAACAACTCCTACCTGGGCCTGATCCGCCAGTCGCAGCGACCGTTCGAGATGGACTACCACGTCTCGCTGGGCTTCGACAACATCAATTCCCCCGAGACCAACGGCTACGGCGTGGACCACGTCAAAGTCGCCGAGGGCCTGGGCTGCAAGGCAGTGCGCGTTCAGGACCCTGCCAAGCTGGCCGAGGGCTTCGCCCAGGCCAAGGACCTGGCCGACGAGCACCAGGTGCCGGTGGTGGTGGAAGTGATCCTGGAAAAGGTCACCAACATCGCGATGGGCGCGCAGCTGGATGCCGTCAATGAATTCGAGGACCTGGCATTGGAGCCTGGCGATGCGCCAACCGCGTTGGTGCCGCTGGGCGGCAGTGTCACCGTGGATGCCTGAAGGCCAGTCGTCACTGCCTAGTCACCACGAAGTTTGGCGCGGGACACCGGTTCACCAAAAGGGTGTGTCCCGCGCCACAACCAATTAGACTCATTTAGAGCCTGAATCACGAAGTACAGATTTCAAACGAGTAGGAACGCCTCATGAGCATCAACGAAGCTGTTGAACACGACGCACGTTCATCCGCACAGGCCCAGTACGATCTGGTGCTGCGCGGAGAACGCATCTTGACCACCGCGGGGATTTCCGCGCGGGAAATCGGCGTGCGCGACGGCAAGATCGTCGCGATCGAACCCCTGGGCAACAACCTGCAGGGCGAACGCGTGATCGACGTTGGAGCCGATGAGGTGCTGCTCCCGGGCCTGGTCGATACCCACGTGCACGTGAACGAGCCGGGCCGCACCGAGTGGGAGGGCTTCGAGTCCGCCACCAAGGCCGCCGCCGCGGGCGGTGTCACCACCATCATCGACATGCCGCTGAACACCATCCCGCCGACGGTGAATCTGGAAGCGCTGGAGATCAAGAAGGCCGCGGCGCAGCCGAAGGCCTACGTGAACATCGGCTTCTGGGGCGGGGCGATCCCCGGCAACAAGGAGAACCTCCGCGAGCTGCACGACGCCGGCGTCTTCGGCTTCAAGTGCTTCCTGCTGCACTCGGGCGTCGACGAGTTTCCGTCGCTGACCGTGGACGAGATGGAAGAGGACATGGAGGTCCTGAAGTCTTTCGACTCGCTGATGATCGTGCACGCCGAGGACTCCAGCGCCATCGACCACGCCCCGGAAGCCCAGGGCGACCAGTACGACCGTTTCCTGAAGTCGCGTCCGCGCGGCGCGGAGAACGTGGCGATCGCCCAGGTGATCGAGCGCGCCCGCTGGACCGGGGTACGCGCCCACGTGCTGCACCTGTCCAGCTCGGATGCGCTGGCGATGATCAAGACCGCGAAGTCGGACGGCGTGAAGATCACTGTGGAAACCTGCCCGCACTACCTGACGCTGCTGGCCGAGGAGATCCCGAACGGCGCCACCGCCTACAAGTGCTGCCCGCCGATCCGCGAGGCCTCCAATCGTGAGCTGCTGTGGAAGGGCCTGGAAGAAGGCATCATCGACTGCATCGTCTCGGACCATTCGCCCTCGACCATCGACCTGAAGGACGTGGAGAACGGCGACTTCGGCGTGGCCTGGGGCGGCGTCGCCTCGCTGCAGCTGGGCCTGCCGCTCATCTGGACCGAAGCGCAGAAGCGTGGCATCGCCCTGGAACAGGTTGTGCAGTGGATGGCGGTGAAGCCTGCCGAGCTGGCGGGCCTGAAGCACAAGGGCTCCATCGCCCTGGGCAATGATGCGGACTTCGCGCTGTTCGCCCCGGAGGACGCCTTCGTGGTGGACGTGGAGAAGCTGCACCACAAGAACCCGATCTCGCCGTACCACGGCAAGACCCTGGCCGGCGTGGTGCGCCGCTCGATCATCGCCGGCAACGACGTGGACTTCGCGACCCCCCGCGGGAAGCTGATCCGCCGCGGCGAAGCCTAGAACCGCAGAGAGTCGCAACACCCCAGGATGCCGCCGGTGGCCGGCGGCATCCTGGGGTGTTTTTGCTGGAAACCGGCTGGAATTCCGGGCCGCGTTCTCGCACCCGGAAATCCGCCCCGCTACGGTGGAGGAAAAGGAAGGAACGGCACATGGCGGCAAAAGAGGAGATTGAACACCACCGACGCACCGTGGATCGCATGTCGCGGCCGGGCGAGGCGCTGGCGCAGGACTCGGAGAACATCACGGTGTCCAATCCCGAATGGTTCTACCAAGACGGGGGCGACACCATGAAGCCCAAGCCGGAGCGCCGCAAGCTGCACGAACGGCTGAAATCCGACTATCGCCGCAAATGGCCCAGGGCCAAACAGGAGCGGCGTGCTGTCATCCTGGCTGGCGCTCCGGGGGCGGGGAAGAGCACCTTGCTCAAGGAGCTGCTCGGCGAGCATCTGGAGGATTATCTGGTGCTGGACGCCGATGAATTCAAGGAGCTTCTGCTGCGCCAAGCGCAGGCTGACGGCAGCTATGAAGCGACGATCAAGCCCGATGAGGTCAAGCGGCGTGAGACGGCGGGGGAAGAGTTCTTCCCGTTGGAGCTGGCGACCTTGGTGCATGAGGAATCCTCCCAGCTCTCCACCCAGTTGCGCAGCCAGTGCATTGCCGAGGGAGTGAATATCGTGGTGGACAAGGTGCTGCACTCGGCGGATGGAGCGAATCAGCTGATGGCCGAGCTGGACGAGGCAGGCTACCGTGTCGAGATCGTGGAGGTGCGCGTGCCGTTCGAGGTCTCGCAGCAACGCATCACCCAGCGCTGGGAGGAAGCCTACGAGGCCTCGCTGCACGGCGAGGATGACTTGGGCGCCCGCTGGGTTCCCTACCAGTTTGCGCGCAAGGTCTTCGACGCCCCGGGGGACAAGTCCAAGCCCGAGATCATTGCCGAGAAACTGGCCTTCCAGTCGCCTGCGGTGCTGCGCTACCGCGCGTACCGCACTGCCGACAGCGACACGGCAGATGCTGATGACTTCGGCTCACTGGAAGTGGACATGTCCAGATCCGGTTACGGAGCGGAACTGGCAGCCACGCCGCAACCCTAGCCGCGCGCCACTCTTCCTGAGTATTTCGGCAATGCCATTGATGCGCTTCACCGGATCCTGCTTCAATGTCGGCAAAAGGACACGAGCAGTCGAAGATCTCGCGGAGGTTTGGAAATGGTCAAGTCAACCGGGGCATCTGGTCACCCGTTTGAAGGTCGCCCGGACGTGGATGAAGGAACGGCCACGGATACGCGGCGCAAGTACAAGAATGCCCCTGAACCGGAGGACGACTCGAAACCGGATTCCCCGGTCCAGCTTCACGGCAATTCATGGAAGTACATTTTCAAGCGTTCGCTGAGCGAGTTCTCCCGCAACAAGTGCACGGACCTGGCCGCCTCACTGACCTACTTCGCGATGCTCTCCATCTTCCCCGGCCTGCTGGCTTTGGTCTCGCTGCTGGGATTGGTGGGTCAAGCCGAAACCACCACCAAGGCCATGATCGATATTCTCGATCGGTTTGCCAGCGATCAAGTGGTTGAGACGCTCCGGCAACCGATTGAACAGCTGTCAGCGGCGCCGTCGGCCGGACTGGCTTTTGCTGTCGGTTTGATCGGTGCGCTGTGGAGCGCCTCGGGCTATGTGGGGGCATTCGGCCGTTCCATCAACCAGATCTACGACGTGCAGGAAGGCCGCCCGGCGTACAAGCTGAAGCCGATCATGCTGCTGGTGACCTTGGTCTTGCTCCTGTGCGCGGCGTTGCTGATCATCTTGCTCGTCGTCTCGGGACCAGTGGCCCAGACCATCGGAGATGTCGTCGGGCTCGGGGAAACCACGATCATGGTCTGGAATATCGCCAAATGGCCGGTGATTGTGCTGGCGGCGGTGCTCATGATCGCCTTGCTCTACTACGGGACGCCGAACGTGCGGCAACCAAAATTCCGCTGGATCAGCCTCGGATCGGCTATTGCACTGCTGATCCTGGCCATTGCCACCCTTGGATTCTTCTTCTACGTCGCCAACTTCTCGAACTACAACAAAACCTACGGCGCCATTGGCGGCGTAATCGTGCTCCTGTTGTGGATCTGGATCGGCAATCTGTCGTTGCTCTTCGGCGTCGTGTTCGATTCGGAAGTGGAGCGCGCCCGGCAGCTTCAGTCCGGGATTGCCGCAGAGAGCTCAATCCAGCTTCCTCCGCGGGACATCAAGGCCAGCGAGAAGCAGCTGTCCAAGGAGGAGAAGGACATCCGCGAGGGCAAGCAGCTGCGGATCGCTGCAGAGCTGGAACGCGAGGAAGACCTGGACGAGGCCTACGACGGCTCGAAGCCGGATACCGGCACCCCCCGGGAGTGAGCGCCGATGGATCTTCCCGTCACAGCGCGTGGCCGAAACCTGTCCGCCGGAGTGTTCCTGGGGCTCGGAAGCGTAGCGTTCCTGGACGAAGTGGTGTTCCACCAGCTGTTGCGTTGGCACCACTTCTACGACAAGTCCAGCAGTTCCATGGGTCTGGTGTCCGACGGGCTATTCCATGCGTTCAGTTGGTTTGCGACCGTCGCGGGCTTGCTGATGATGGTGGGGCTGGTCCGCGATGCCAAGTTCGCCAAGCTGACATTTGCCGCCGGCATGCTCACCGGAGCGGGATTCTTCCAGCTGTATGACGGCTTGGTCCAGCATAAGCTGCTGGGCCTGCACCAAATCAGGTATGGAGTTCCGCTGCTTCCCTATGATGTGGTGTGGAACGTGGTCGCCGCCGTGATGCTCGCAGCCGGGATTGCCCTCCGGGCCATGACGAGTCGAATGCAGCGCAGGCACGAATCGTGACTAAGGCCGTGGATCAAACGTGGGCCACGGATCCCGCGCAGCTCATCTGGGTGGCGGCAGTTATGTCGGCCATGGTGCTCTACGGGCTGGCGCATAAAAAGCTTCGGGAACAGGGGAGCACTTGGCCAGCGCACCGTACGGTATCCTGGTTTGCCGGTTGCCTGCTGGTGTTGGTTTCCGTGTATGGTCCTCTGGCCGAGCTTGCGCACCACGATTTCCCCGTGCACATGGTCGTCCACGTGTTACTGGGAATGCTGGCCCCCTTGCTGCTGGTGCTCGCAGCGCCGGTCACGCTGGCCCTGCGGGCGTTGCCGCATGCCACCGCCCGACGGCTTGGACGGCTTCTTTCCGGCAAAGCGGCTGGTTTCGTGGCGAACCCGTTCGTGGCGGCGATCTTGAATGTCGGCGGACTCTGGTTGATCTATAGATCGCCGCTGTTCGAACTGATGCACCACAACCTGCTGGTGGGTGCCTTCATCCAGTTGCACGTGCTATTGGCGGGTTATCTGTTCGCTTATGCAATTCTCGGCGGGCCGGATCCCGCGCCACACCGGCGAAGCCCCGGAGAACGTGCGGCTGTGATGGTCATGGCCATTGCTGCCCACAACATCTTGGCCAAAAGCCTCTACGCGATGCCTCCTGCAGGCCTGCAAGTAGCCGACGCCCAGACGGGCGCGCAGATCATGTACTACGCCGGCATGCCCGTCGAGATCACTCTCCTCATTGGCCTCTGCCTGCCGTGGATCCTGGGTAACCGGGCGAAGACACATCGCAGGAAGACCGCTGGCCAGCTCTGAGATAGGCATCCCCACACCCTCCAGCCGCAGGAAAAACTCGGCTGCATCTAAGAAGTTGTGGAAACTCGCCGTTCTGCTTGTTGTTCTAGGTGGTGTCGATGATGGGGCGCTCCAAGGCATTTCGTCAAGCACTGGAACCTCGTGATGCGCTCCAGCTCGGATGATGACGCGCCACGCAGTCAACATCCGATGGACCCGCGCGATGAACGCCTGATTCTGGCGTTTGCGCCGAGTTCGTTGCCGGCCGTGATGGGCGCTGTTGACCGGATAGCAGGGGCAAACCACCATGCCCAGGCTGGTAGGTCGAAGGTCCCTGCGATCCCACTCGTCGGGGACTCTCAACATCATAAATGGCTGATGAGGGACCTTGGAGGAATCGAAAAGCTAGAACGACAAGATTGAACACCACCTAAGCAGCGTGGATCGCTTGTCCCATCCGGGGCAGGCGCTGGCGCAGGATTCCGAGAACATCACGGTGCGCAATCCTGAAGAGTTCTACCAAGCCGGCAGCGGATCCATGAAGCCGAAACCGCAGCGTCGCGAGTTGCGCAAACCGCTTAAGAAGGAGTATCGGGGCCACTGGCCGCACGCACAAAGGCATCGGCGCGCGATGATTCTGACCGGAGCACCCGGGGGGGCCGGGAAAGCACACTGCTCACGGAGTTGCTGGGGGAGCACCTCGAGGACTACCTGGTGCTGGACGCCGATGAATTCAAGGAGCTTCTGCTACGCGAAGCGCAGGCGAACGGCAACTATGAAGCCGAGATCAAGCCTAATGAGATCAAGCGGCGCGAGGTTGCGGGGGAGGAGTTCTTCCCGGTGGAGCTGGCGACGCTAGTGCCGGAGGAATCCTCCCAGCTGTCGACAGCCCTGCGCAGCGACTGCATTGCCAAGGGACTGAATATCGTCGTGGACAAGGTGTTGCATTCAGCAGACGGCGCCCGGCAACCCATCGGCGAACTCGACGCTGCGGGATACCGCGTGGAGACCATCGAGGTTCGGGTGCCTTTCGACGTTTCGCAGCAACGCATCACCCAGCGCTCGAAAGAAGCCTTTGCAGCCTCGCTGGAACCGCGGGACGACTTGGGTGCTCGCTGTGCCCCTTACCAGTTTGCGCGCAAGGTCTTCGACGCGCCGGGGGGACAAGTCCAAGCCGGAGATTGTTGCAGAGCAACTGGCTTTCGAGTCTCCCGGAGGGGCTGCGCTACCGCGCGTGCCGCACGGCCGACAGCGATACCGCGGATGCGGACGATATCGGTGTGCTGGAGGTGGACATGCCCAAATCCGGCTACGGCGCGGAGCTGGTGGAAACCCCATAGCAGGCGGAGCGAGCCGTCTGCTGTAACGCCAAGGTAATGCCGAAGGTCCATACTGACCCCACGGTGCGGGTATCCAACGGTGAAATCCTCAACCGCCCGCCACGCACGGAACGGGGCGCAAAGATGAATAATCACCGGCAAGCCATGGGGTCGACCATGCTCAGCCTGGTTGCGGCACTGGTCCTGTCAGGTTGTGCGAACCCGGGGCAGCAAGACGATTCCAGCACAGCGCCGTCGACCGCTGCGACCAGCTCCTTCGAGAATACACAGAGCGGCAACGGATCCTCCTCCGCTGGGAATGGATCTGAAGCGCAGAGCTACTCGTGGGGGCTGCCGGCCAGCGACACCAGCGTGGCCGGGAACGACGGGCCGGCCTATGCAGCGCTGCAGAACGGTTGCGCCGAAGGCCAGGCCTATCTGGATGCGGTGGCGCCCGACGGATATGGTTTCCGTAGCCCGCTGAACGTGGTGCTTTTTGCAGCAGGGCTGAAACTCTGCACTGGCGACGTGGCTGGCGCAGGGCAACTGTACGCCTATGGAACCCAGCGTTACGGCCTGTCGGGGTTGCCCGAGGGCAAACCCGAGTGCGAACTCTACAAGTCGGTGCGCAGCGTGCTTGAACAGCAGCCGCGCACCGCGTTTCCCTGCCCCGGAGGCCTGCCGCCGGAGAACATTGTCGGTCCCACGGGACTGGTTGACGACCCGTTGACCATGGACTTCGACGAGAGCCAGCCCACGGACACCCCGACTCCGACCGAAGATCCGGGAACGCCGACGACGGCAACCGAGACCTCGAGCAGCGAGAGCCCTGCGGAGAGTACCGAGCCGACGCAATCCCTCCCTGATACCTCTGGCCAGGTATCGCCAACGCTATGAGCACCGAACCTGTGGAATCCCACGACCGCGGCGAGCTCATGCGCAGGATCGCCGCGGTCATCGGGAACGTTGGTGTGTTCACCGCGCTGCTCGTGTACTTCGGCTGGGTACGCAGCGAAGTCCAGGCCAAGGCGCTGGGCATCGATGAGAGCATCCTGAACATGAGCACCCGCGACTATCTGCTGCGCAGCGTGCGGCCAGTGCTGGTGCTCATGCTGGTGGTGGCCTTGGCCGTTCTGGTCTGGGTGCTCATGGACCAGCTGTTGTCCATGAGATTGCGGCGCCGCGGCGCGAACGACCGGATCTACCGGTGGACGTGCAGGTTGCTGCCCGTAGCGATCATCGTTCTGCCGTTGGCCGGATGGGTGCTCCGCGGGCGATTTCCTGCGACGGCATACATTGCCTTTCCACTGCTGTGCGCGGCCGGATTGCTGCTTCTGCTGTACGCGTTCGGGCTCCGGAGCGCTGCTGGCAAAGTGCCGTCCCTGTCTGCCGACAACGGTGGTCTGCTGCGGGCCGGGACGGCGGTGCTGATCGGCATCGCGCTATTCAGTTCGGCTTCGAATTATGCGACTGTCGAGGGAACGGAGCTGGCGCGGAATTTCGAAGCACAGGTCCCGCTGTTGCCTGGGGTAGTGGTGCATAGCACCACGGCGTTGAACCTTGATGCACCCTGCGTGGAACTCACCAGAATTTCTGACAAGGGATACGGTTACCGCTACGACGGATTGAGGCTGCTTGAGCACGTCGGTGGGCAATATTTCCTGATCCACGATGGGTGGAGCCGCGAGTTCGGCGTGGTGATGTCGTTGCGTGACGATAATCCTGATGTGCGGTTCGACTTCGTGAGAGACAACCGCTGATGACGTTGCTGATCCGGGGGGACTGGTGGACGGTTCGGGCATTTCAGGAGCTGAGCAGTGGCTGCCTGATTCGGAGAACTCGGTTTCCCGAAGCCAGCAACCAATGAAATGTTCCTTGGCTGGATCCCAATCGATGCTTGAGCATAACCATCAAATTGGCTTTGAACGGGGCAGAGGCAGCGCTTGCTGATGGGACGGCTAGGTATCCTGATGGCTTTGGCGGTAGATGAGCAGACTCAGGGTCAGGATCGTCAGCGTCTGTGCGTCGTTGAGATCTGCTCCAAGCAACTGCTCAAGCGTTGCCAGCCGCTGGTAGAACACGGAGCGGGACAAATGGCTTAATGACGCGGCCTGGGATCTGTTGGTCGGCGAGGCCAGACAGGCCTCCAGCACCCGCAGGTATTCAAACCGGCGAGACGATTCAAGTGCCAGAATGCCTGCAAGCTGTTCTTGCGGCAGCCGTTGCATTGACGGCTCATGGCGAAGTTCATGGGCTAGCAAAGCCAAAGGATACTCTCCTGCGTTGACGAGCTCATCTTGGGTATTCAGTCCTAGCTCGCACGCAGCAACGGCTTGGTTCATGGAAGCTTGCCCCTGCGCAAGTCCGACCGCGGCCGGCCCCAGGTAGAGCGCGCCCTCGAAATGGGGCGCCGAATGAATTTCTCGCAGTGGTGCTTCATCGAGCGGACCCCGGGAATCCTGCTTGTGGGAGAGCAGACCGAAAAGCTTGGCATGAGGTGCATGAATCAGCCCGACAAGACAGCTCGCCAGGGGGCAGAGAGTCCTTTCGAGTTCTTGCGCCGCACGCTGGATGTCGTGGCCTGCAGATAGCCGTATGGCGAAGCCTTGCAGCACCGAATCATCAATCGGCAGGCCAGCAGCTTCCAACCGTCCGTGCACGAACTCCAGATTGCTTTCCATTCCGCTTTGCAGGTCTTCGAGGAGCCCTCTGCCGGTGCCCAAGCTCCACAGCCGGGATTCCGGACGCCGCAGGAGGTCTGCACCAATGGCGGTGGCGGCCATGGTCAGTACGTGTTCGATACCGGCTGGGTGCGCAGCCTCCTTCGGGCAGATGAGCGAACCGAAAAGCTTTCCGTGCATTCGGATGGGAACAGCATGCCTGTCCGAGTTGCCAGAATTGTGGGATGCCCGTGAACGATGCTGCCACTGCTCAAAGTAATTCCTGGGCAGGATGTCCACGGAAGCATAGTTCTGGATGTTGTAACCGGAATCCTCAAGGAGCACGGTACTGGATAGCATTCGTGCGCAATCCATGAGAATGGCGTCCGTCGGAGTGCCTTGATGCATGCTTTTCGTGAAGTGCTCGGTAATTTCACGACCGGCTTTGACCCTTTGGGTTTGCTGGGCGAAAAGCCATTGGTGGATCGCCTCGGTAATTTCGACGAAGGCGACTGGCCTGTGCATCACGATCAAGGGAAGCGCGAAATTATTGCAGGCGTCCACCAATCCTTGGGGAACAGCGGGCAAACGTTCGCTGAGTTCCAGAACCAGTGCCGCTATGTTCAGCTGAGCCATGCTCGCCGCGTAGCGTTCGAAGTCCGGATCTTCGTCCCAACCAATCGCAGTGGTCAGGACTAGCTCATTGCCACGAAGGAATTCAGTTGCTTCGAAGTTTTCCAGAATGTGGGCCCATCCAATGGTGCGCAGAAGTTCATCCGGTGTCGCAAAAACCTGTGGCCTACCAACTAGCACGGAAGGCATACGAAGCAGCTGTTCAACGGTAAGCATGGAACTTTCCGGACAGACTGTATGGAAAGCCGAAAAATCCTCACGGATTGCCACTGTTCGGGACCTCCTGCTCTATGGAAAGCTTGCTATCACTAGATTCATCAGTGATCTGCTTCACATGATACAGAGTGTTTGATGTACAAGGAGGTACGTCGTCATGTTCGGGTTACCAGCATTCACGACCTTTGTGATCCTTGCGGTTCCTGCCGCGTGGGTCCTATATACAGCCGGATTCATGTGGTTGAGCCGTGGTTGGAAACGAGAAGATGCGAAGGATGAACTGTGAGCATTGAAATTGTTTTCCTGATCATCTACTTCCTCGCCATGGCAGGGATCGGGTTCTGGGCAATGAAGCGAGGCAATGCGGATTCTGAAGGATTCCTCCTGGGAGGCCGCAGCCTTGGGCCCGGAGTGACCGCATTGCGCCTGCAGAGCTCCTCGATGTCCGGCTACATGTTCATGGGTGCCGGATCGCTCGGCTACACCCAAGGCTACTTCGGCATGTGGTACGCCTTGGGCGACATTGGTGGTGGCATCCTGAACCTGTCCGTTCTGGGCCGAAGGATGCGCAAGCTCTCGCAGATCCTGGGTTCCATCACCTCGATCGAATACCTGGAGCACCGCTACCCGTCAAAGTGGATCCGCCTCATCGCGGCACCAGTGGCGCTGTTCTGCATGTTCTTCTACGTGCTGGCTCAGTTCATCGCCGGCGGGCGAGGACTTGAGATGGTCTCCGGCGTTTCCTTCCCGGTGGCCCTGGCCATCGCCATCGGCGTCATCGTGCTGTACACCTTCATGGGCGGATACCTGGCTGTGGCTTACACCGACTTCGTGCAGGCAATCATCATGGTGATCGGCATGGTTTGGATCCTCATTGCGACCCTGATCGCCATCGGCGGCTTTACCGCAGGAAACAATGCCATCGGTGAAATCAACCCGAACATGCTTACCATGTGGGGAGCCGATCTCGGTTTCGAGGGCCAGTGGGGTGTCATTCTCGGCGCACTGCTCGTGTTCTCCATCGGCTACATGGGGTGGCCGCACGTAGTCGTCAGCCACATGGCGATGAAGAAGCCCTCGGTGGCCCGAACTGCCGGTGTCTACTCGGTGATCTTCAACCTGCTGTTCATCCCGGGGCCGTATCTGGTGGGCATGTTCGCATTGATCCTGCTGCCTAATCTGGCGAACCCGGAAACCGCGATTTTTGCGGTGGCAGATGCAGTACTGCCGACCTTTGCCGTGGGCATCGTGATGGCCGCGATCATGGCAGCGATCATGTCTACCGCGGACGCGCTCCTCCTGCAGGCTGGAACTATTGCCAGCCAGGATATCTACGCCAGGTTCATCAACAAGAAGATGAGCGATGGCCAGATGGTGTGGGTTTCCCGCATTACGGTGTTGGCCTTGGCCTTGGTGGGCTACGGAATTGCAGCTTTCGATCCGCCAGCTGTTGCCGCCGTCGTGATCTTCTCCACCACCGTTCTTGGCAGCGCGTTTGTGCCGTCCTATGTTTGCGCGGTCTGGTGGAAGAAGGCCAATACTGTTGGCGCGATTTCGTCGATGATTGCCGGTACCTTGGTTTCCGTCTTCTGGCAGGTTTCCGGTCTGCCGGATACTACGGGCATCGACCCGATGGTGACGGGTATCGTTGCATCGACCGCAGCCATGATCATCGGCTCGTTGACATCGCAAAAATCCCATCCAGTTCCGGAGCGTATTGTCCGCGCCCTGGACGAGACCGCCAAGGTCGGCCGTATCCCGGCGAAGCTTCTGCTGGGTCAGGACCAGCTGCTTGCAGGGCAGGCTGAAATGGCTGGGCGTCATGAATGAAATTCTGCTGAAGACCATTGTCGACGCTGAGCACGCTGCGAAAGTTCTTCAGGCCAAGGCACCGGACCTTGAGGTTGTTTCGGCCAGCCTGAGACGTCACCCCTTCGCCGGGTTTGAGTTCCACGTACCTGCGCTCGCAGGTCGTGGGGAAACTGCCCGCGCCTTGGTGGACTACTATTCCGGCAAGGCATTTATCAGCGATCGCTGGGAGAGCGATCCAGTCCTTGAAGTCGACGACGTGGAAGCGGTCTCCGACCCAAGCTGGAATAGTATTTCATTTGAAACAGCACGCCAGCGTGCGAAGGCACTCTTGTCCACGGCTGCGCTGAGAAAGGCCCGTCTCACGTGGAAAGGCGGCGTGAAGGAAACTGCTTCCGTAGAAAAAGTCTGGAAACCCAACTGGATTCTGGACGTCCGGATCCAGGGAAGAAACTACCGGGTCATCGTGGATGGCCTAAACGGCGGATATTTCTTCATCGAGTCTTGACCCAAAAGTTTTTAATGGCTGGTGCCACGGAATCGAAATGTTGAGTCCGGGGTATCAGTGTGTCAACGGGGACGGGCACAACAAGACTTCAAGCCACAGGCGCTCGCCCAAAGCTGCCATAGCCACCCGTCACCAAAGCAGGGTGAAGGGCCCGGCAATGACTCGTACGTTGCGATTGTGATTGCCGTATTCTGCAACTTCAACGGTACTTCGTTTGATACTTCGGCATTAATGGTTGCTTGATCCGGCTCTGGGTGACTGCGTCTGGGTTGACGAGGACCGTGACGGTATCCAGGATGCTGACGAGAAGGGCCTCGAGGATGTTGTTCTGACCATTGCAGGTCCGGATGGCAATCCTGTGAATCGATGTCTTCGGCAATCCGGTTAGCCCGGTGACCACCGATGAGCACGGCAAGTACCTGTTCCCGAACCTCCCGGTTCTGGGCGAGAACGAGTCGTACACGGTCACTATCGACTTGGAAGCTTCGGAAGAAGCCCTGGCTCCGTACATCCCGACCATCGAAACCGATGGCGACCGCGATCAGGATTCCTCGACTTGGGAAGCCAAGACCGAGGGCCTGACCAAGGATGAGGACGAAGACCTCACCTTGGACTTCGGTTTCGTGCTGCCAAAGGTCACCGTGGGCGACTACGTGTGGGTCGACGAGAACCGCGACGGTATCCAGAACGAGGGCGAGAAGGGCATCAAGGATGTCGTTCTGACCATTGTCGGCCCAGATGGACTGCCTGTCACCGACGTCTTCGGCAACCCTGTTGGCCCGGTGACGACCGATGAGAACGGCAAGTACATCTTCGAGAACCTTCCGGTTCTCAAGGATGGCGATTCGTACACCGTCAAGATCGATCGAGAAGCGTCGAAGGAACCGCTGGCTCCGTACGTGCCAACGATCGTGACCGATGACAACCGTGAGAATGACTCGTCGGTGTGGGAGGCCACCACCGAGGGCCTGACCAAGGACGGAGACGAAGACCTCACCCTGGACTTCGGCTTCATCGTTCCGAAGGTTTCGGTTGGCGACTACGTCTGGGTTGATACCAACCGAGACGGCAAGCAGGATGACGGCGAGCCCGGCATCAAGGATGTCGTTCTGACCATCGTTGGTCCGGACGGCGAGCCTGTCACCGATATCTACGGTGAACCGGTTGGCCCGGTCGCCACTGATGAAAACGGCAAGTACACCTTTGAGAACCTGCCAGTTCTTAAGGACGGCGAGTCGTACACGGTCAAGATCGACAAGGAATCGTCGGAAGAAGCACTTGCTCCGTACATTCCGACGCGTGAAAACGAGGGCGACCGCAGCGAAGACTCTTCAACTTGGGAAGCCAAGTCTGAAGGACTTACCGAGAACGACCAGCGCGACGGCACCCTGGACTTCGGCTTCGTGAAGCCGAAGGTTTCCGTGGGCGACTACGTATGGTTCGACGAGGATGCGGATGGCATTCAGGATGACGATGAGAATGGCATCAAGGATGTCGTACTGATCGTCGTTGGCCCGGATGGCGAGCCTGTCACCGATGTGAACGGCAACCCTGTCGGCCCAGTCACTACCGATGAAAACGGTAAGTACACCTTCGAGAACCTACCGGTTCTGAAGGACGGCGTGTCGTACACCGTCAAGATCGACAAGGAAGCTTCGAAGGACGCGCTGAAGGACTACGCGCCGACTCCGGAGAACCGCGGTGATCGTGATAAGGATTCGTCGACTTGGGAAGCTAAGTCGGAGGGCCTAACTAAGGACGGGGACCGTGATCCAACCTTGGACTTCGGTTTCCAGAAGCCATTGCCATGGACCCCGATTGAGCCTACGACTCCGACGGAGCCGGCTGATCCTTCAGAGCCGAGCAAGCCAACTGAACCGACGTGCCCAGCGCCGTCTGAATCAGCGAAGCCATCGGATCCGTCCGAGCCGGGCGAATCTTCGGACCCGTCCGAACCGGCCGGACCTTCGGATTGCCCGGAACCGTCTGAGCCTGCCGACTCCACCGACTCGACTGCGGATTCGCAGAAGCCTAGTGCGTCTGAAGATCCGAAGGACGAGGAGAAGGACGACTTGGCAAGCACGGGCTTCACGGCCTTGTCTGTTCTGGTCGCCGGGCTTTTGCTGGCTGCTGCCGGTGTGATGATCACTCGTCGCAACCGCGGACGCCACAGCTAAACGCAGCTAACGGCTGACTGAGCGCCGGATGCACAGGTACCCTTTTGGGGCCTGGACATCCGGCGCTCTTTCTTCCACCAAAAAATTTTCTGGAAATTTCAATTATTGGCGTCATGAAAGCCGCATTCCTTCCTCTTAATCAGTGTGGCCATCTGGAGGGAACCCGCTTTTGTGATGTCTGCACGGACCATGCGCACTGGTAGGAGCCGTTGGAGCGGTTGAACGGAATGCATCAATCCATGTTGATGCAGGGCGTGATGCCGATGACAGCGATGAGGGCTACATCGCCGGAATCTGGTGACGTGCATAACGGGTGAATCCGTTGTTTCGTACGTTCGCTGGATTTTCGCTATAGTCTTCGAAAATGGACTTATCTGCTTTTTGGGGGGGATGGAAAGCAGAAGGCCAGAAACTCTTCTTTCCAGAAGCGCGGTGCGTTGAGGCAATAGAAGTGATTGGGGCGTTATGACGATAGATTCAAGTGATCGTTTTGCTGGGGTCAGCGATGCAGACCTGATTCTGGGGGTTCGCAACGGGAATCGCGAGTCTGAAGCTCAGCTATTTAAACGCCATAAGCAGCTGGCGCTGGCCGTTGCCTATCGGCATACGGATACTCCGTCGGAAGCGGAAGATGTTGTTTCCGAGGCTTTCCTCAGGGTTTTCGACGCGCTTCGCCGCGGGCTCGGACCCGACGAGTTCTTCCGTGCTTATCTTCTGACTGTCGTTTCTCGTGAAGCCTTTTCGAGGAACGAGGCCGCTTCGAAACACGTAGTCACCGATGACGTCAAGGAATTCGAGGTGGGGGATCCCCACGCCGACGAAGCCCTGAAGCGTGCCGAAGCATCGTTTGTCATCAGCGCATTCAAGTCTTTGCCTGAACGCTGGCGTGCTGTCCTTTGGCATATCGAAATCGAAGATCTGCGCCCGCGCGAAATCGCGCCGTTGCTGGGCCTGACGCCCAATGCCGTCTCCGCGCTTGCAGTACGCGCACGCGAGGGCCTCCGCGAAGCGTATCTGGCGGCACACCTGAACAAGCACATCGATCTTGCACCGACGTGTTCCGACGCCCGCAAGCTGTTGCCCTCGCTGATCCGCGGAAACGCGAGCAACCGAGACCAGCGCATGGTGAAGACCCACCTGGCGGTCTGCGAGGACTGCTCGTCCGTCTTCGGCGAGCTGAGCCAGGTTGGCCTGAAACTGCGGGCCTATGTGCTTCCGCTTGTCGTCGGCGGAGCTACTGCGCTGGGCATTTCCGCGGTCGGCGGGGTGGCAACCGGCACCGCCGCCGTCGCCGGCGGCACAACAGTTTTCAGCATGGCGACCGGAGAGACGGCGGCAGCCTCGACCACGGCCGCGGGCGGTGTGGGATCGGGCTTCGCCGCCGGCAGTGTCGCCGCGGTTGGCGTAGGCCTGACTACCGTGGCCGTTGCTGCGTCGGCGGCTGGCTTGATCCCGCCGATCGCCGCTGATGACAAGCAGGAGAAGGTCGCTGTCCAGGAGGCCCCGGCCGTTCCTGCTCCAAGCGCTACCGCGGTAACCACGTCACCGAAGATCGAACCTCATCAGATGTTCGGTGACCGTGCAACGTTCGAAAAGTACATCGTCGCGGACGCGCCGAAGACCGAGCTTCCGGTCGCTCAGAAATCTCCGGCGCCTTCGGCCGAGCCTCCGGCACCGGAGCCATCCGCCACGTCGGTCCCGGAACCGCCGGTAAAGCCATCACCATCCCCGAAGCCGGTCATGGTGCCCACTGTCGAACCGTCGCCCATATCTCCCCCGCCACCTGAACCAACTCCCGAGGCAACCAAGGCCCCGGTCTCCACCCCTGAGCCAAAGCCGACCCTGACTCCGTCGTCCGAGCCAACTCCCGAGACATCCAGGACGCCGGAGTCAAAGCAGACTCCGACACCTACTGCAACGCCGACACCGGAACCAACCCCGACGCCGGAACCGACCCCGACGCCGGAACCGGCTCCGGAGCCAACTCCGACGCCTACCCCAACGCCTGCTCCGATCCCTTCAGACGAGCCGGAAGATGAGTTGAACAGGGAAACGGTTCAGATCTCGATGCAGCGCGTCGAGGGGCAATCGGTGCCCGCCTATGACTTCGTGACTACCCCCGCGGACCCTGCGCAGAAATACGACCTGAAGCTGCGATGCAAGCATGCGGACGTCATCTGGCCGGATCCGACGAGCAGTTGCCGGGTGAAGGAATACAGCCTCAGCGGAATGTCGATTTCTTGCGTCGGCGAAGCCGTCCTGCGGGTGAACCTGATCCATGTGCACGACGGCCAGTCGATTCGGTTTACCATGCCGTCCAACCCCGATTTCTACAAGGAGTTCGAGCTGGGCGACTAGTACGATTGTCCAATGAGCGAACTGCCCGAGCTGAACCTGGAAGCCGCCGAGAAGATGTGGCGCGCGTACCTGTCCGCCCGCTCCATCGCGCCCGAGGACGCTCCGGGCTATGTGGTCGAATGCTACGGGGACAGCGCCGAGCTGGCCGAAGAGCTGCTGCACGAGGTCATGTACGGAACCAAGCGTGCCACCTCATCGCTGGCCAAGGAATACAGGCAGCACGGCGAAGCTGAACCCATGGCGGGGGACCACTGGGTGGTATGCGACGGCTCGGGAGAACCTAGGATCATCCAGCGTGTGGTTTCTGTGCAGCGATCCAGCTTCTTCGACGTGCCCGCCGAGTTCGCCGCCGCCGAAGGCGAAGGGGATCTCTCGCTGGAATATTGGCGCCGGGTGCACCGGGAGTACTGGACGCGCACCCAGGCGGAGAACGGCAGCGACTGGACGCCGGAGCAGACCACGCAGCCGGGCGAGGAGCTGCTGCTGGAGCGCGATGAAATCTGCTGGCCGCCGGAATTCGCGGATGCGCCGGGCGTGTGACAAACAGTTAAAACGGCGAGCCCGGCCAGGGTGCGTGCAAGGAGGTGCAGGCATCCGGATCGGGCTGGCCGGGTCCGGTTAGGCGGGGGTACGGATCAGTTTTTTGTTGAAGAATTTCGCGATGCCGGCGGCGCCCAGTTCACGGCCGAAGACCCTCGCTCGCGTAACCGCGCGATATGCCGACTTTCGGACCTTGACGGTCGCTCCTGAAGAACAAGCCTTAAGGCTTACGTTCGAGCCAGATGGCGCGACATTAGTGCTCAGCAGATCGATTGTCGACCGTTCGAGCATGGCTACGATCGCCGAGCATCTCGAAATGGCTTCCATTGCGGCGCTGACCGCTCTGTCGACGGACAGCGAATTTGGTATTTCCTCTGGCATCGCACCTGGCACATTCACGCTCGACCTTAGCGCTGTTCTCGGGCGTTGCCATCATTTCCAGGTGCAACAGGGTTCGGAGAACTGCTATCTCACCGGCCGTCTTTTTAACAGCATCATGGAATAAATGTCGGACTCCGAAGCCGTAAGAGATACTCTTGTTCCGTCTAATTCGCTCACATCAATTTCGCAACAAAGGACAAAAATGGGGACCATCATGCGCGCCAAAACAGTCGCGTCTATCGCAGCCTTAGCACTGGCTGTCGCCGGATTAACCGGCTGTTCAGCCGCTGCCGACGCCGAAACACCCGCAAGCTCTTCGGTAACCACCACCGCCCAGGCAGAAGCTACGCCGACACCAAGCCCCACACCGACAAAGCCAACGACGCATCTGGACTACGCGAAGCACGACATGAAGTTCAGCGTCGAACGCGCGACCAGCGATGACCCTTACGGCATGCTTCCCATGGATGGCAATGAGGTTGAGTTCGCCAAGGTTGTCTCCGACGACGGAACCGTCACGTTCAGCGCTAAAGAAGCTGAGGAGGCATACAAGGCAGGCATGGCCACCTATCTGAAGTTGCGGACCGACCCGGAGTTCAGTCGTGCAACTCGAAACACCAAGAGCGACGAAAAGGCTCTCAGCAAGTACAAGACCTTGAGTCCGGCATTGGTTTCTGACGCCAAAAAGGCCTTCGCAAAAGATGGCCTTTTCAATTTTGTCCCCTACCACTTCGTGCTGTCCGAGTGGCTGTGGGCCCAGGACGGTTCGGACCTCAGCGATCATGAGTACTTCCTCATCGACACGACTAAAGAGCAGTCCATTGGCTTCCAGGGGCTCGACTTCGTAGCTGGCCGCGCTGACGGCACCGGCCACAAGATCTTGGAATTCAACTTCACCGAGGTGGATCGCTACAAGCTGGCTGATGATCATGGAGGAGAGGCCACAAGCGTCGTACAGATCACCATGGCAAAGATCAATGGCAAGTGGATGGTAGACGGACTGCGTTGGAACACAGGTTCAATTACCGCCTGGGACAAGGGCGGCAAGGACGTGCTAGAGATGGAAAACTCGCCGTTCTAAGCCACCCCAACGGCAACGTCTCGAGTCCAGCACTGATGACCATCGATCTTGTTGTCGCGCCAGATCGGTGGTCATCACTATAAGCCCTGACCGGCCACGCTGTTCGGCCGCACTAAAGGAAAATGTGCGCATGAGAGTGGGAAACCGGAAGGGCTGTCACGCCCTAGATTTCTGTCATCACCGCCACCAACCTGCAGCCCCACCGGGTCAAGTGGCTCGACGAGCTCAACGAGCAGCTGCAGCTCCCAGACATCCAGTACGTCGTCGTCGTGGACGGCGCCAAAACTGAGCTCCCGCAGTGGGGCGCTGAGGTGATTTTCACGGGCCGGCCGCTCGGCCAAGTCCTGGCACGCAACATCGGACTTTTGCACACCACCGTGAGTACATCACAAGCGCCGATGACGACGACCGTGTGCCGGCCGCGGCCTGATCGCCCGGGCCGAAGAACCCGAAGCCAACCCTTCAATCGGGTGGTGCGGCGGACAGATGGCCAACATTGACGATGCCAACCAACTCATCGGCCACTGGGCTAGCCCCGCACAACCAGCGCACTACCTACCAGGTCAGATCCATGCGCTCTGGTCGGAGCCGGCTGGCGAGTTCCCGATGTCGACTCAAGTCCTGATGGTCCTAGCTGAAGTCCTGCGCGCCGCCGGCGGCTGGGGCGGGCTCCCCCCCCCCCAGGGTGAAGACTTCTCGATGGTCATGGCAGTGACTGGAGCAGCGCCCGGGGTGGTGCTGCCGCAAACGGTCTACGAATACCGGAACCATGCCGGGCAGATGGTTCGCCAGGTTGGGTTCGACGATCTGGAGCTCGATGTCCGGAAGATCTGCTTTAAGCGAGGCAGGCTCTGCGCCTAGCTGCACGCGCAGGGCTAGCCCCGCACTCTGAACTTTGCGAATAGAGGATCGAATAGTGCGCAACAACGCAACCACGGGGCTGAAATCAGCAGGCAACGGAGGAGCTTTCGCGCCGAACAAGGCCGTCGTGAGTCCTGCCTTAGTGGCTGAACCTACACTCCCCAGTCCCAAGTCGTCTGCGACGCTTGTGGCTAAGGTATAGATTTTGGGCGGAATGATCATAGCGAAAGGGTTGCGATGATCAGAGCGGCGAGGTGTTCTGCTGCATCTAGGGTCTCGATATCGCTGCTGTTCAAAACGTCCCAGTAGACCATGGTGGCATCAGCAAGTTTCAGGTTCTCGCTGAGGAAGAAGGCGCCGATCCCAGTCAACCGCCACACATTGGGGCTCTTGGGGATACCAGGGTGGCCTCCTCCAAAGGGACGGGTCCCATGCCGCAGCCGGCAAGGTCGACGGGGCTATGAACCGATCCGTAGCCATATCCTCGCTGACCAGAGGATGCACGTCGAGTAGCTGCACTTCGCACACGGCTATAAAGGTTTGTTGAACGATGGGGTCCAAGCTGTACCTTCCGAATTGCTGCCCACCCGCCCCAGGATAATTTTCTGGCCACCGTTCCTGTAGCTTTACCGGCTCGTGGGTTTCCACGCCATCAACGGTGTGAGTGGCTAAGGGGCGAAGCTGCTTGCAAACACGAGAGACCATCTGCTGACTCACCCCTAGCGAACTCTGATTGGTGCACCGGCCTATCCACCAGTAGAAGGCACCGCGCGATGGCCCAACGTCTTCATGCTTTCTTTCCGGAGGTTGCTTTTCTGAGAGTAGGAGCCGGATGCTCAACGCCGGGAGTGAAAATTGTGTCTTTGGTAATCAGTTGTAGCGGCCGCTGTGTGAGCACATCCACGTGCCGCGACATGGCCTGCTCAAGCACACCAGCGGTGGCCGGGCGGCCTACAAACAAGGGGCGTACCGGAGAACCCTGATGAAAGGTGAAGATGCGAACCGTACGAGCAAGGACGTGCTAAACCGACGGCACCACCACCGAGAAGATGTCGTTCTCCGTTGAGCGTAGCAGCCACGAACGCGCACTCGTTCTTTCTTCAATACTGGAATCCAGCTCTCGTAGGAGCGAAACAACGTCAATATCCTTGTTCACCACCTATTACAACTATCATCGCGCTTTATGGGTGGAAAGTTGTTGGATAAATGAAAGAATCTGAGCTAGTGATCCAGAATTCATATTGTTGCGCTGCCCGGACAACGAAATAACGGCATCACTACGCATTCTCATTCGTGGTTTTGAGAACGACGGCGAAAAGACTCACGTTGTTGAGGGAACGCGTTTCCATGATGCAGAATTGCCGCCTCGACGGGAAAGTCCCATGTCGATGCCATGAAGTACCCCATGGAAGCGCGAGTAAAACGACAGTTTATCGCCCAATGCGCAGTATCAAGTCACAACGTTTGCCCAAGCGGGAGGTGCCGCCGGCGTGATCAGGATTTCGGGACTGTTCCGCGGTGAAACCGACCGGTCCGCAGGGAAAAACGGATCCACTACGGCCTTTCCGGTTGCGGTGGATCCGCCTGGCTTGGATATTTACATCGGGCTGTAGAGCAGCGCGCCGACCACGGCGATGACCAGGATGACCAGCGTGGACAGCAGCGCCAGCACTAGCGAGCGTCCGCCGGACTTCACGATCGACTTCAGGTGCACCCCCAGGCCCAGGGCGAACATCGCGGCGGCCAGCAGGATGGTCTGCGCGGTGGAAGCCAGCGACAGGAACGACTCGGGCAGGATGCCGCTGGTGCGGATCAGCATGGCGACCAGGAACAGCGCCACGAACAGTGGGACCAGCGGCGGCTTCTTTCCGCCTTCAATGTTGTGCTTGCGGCTCATGTAGAGGGACAGCCCGGCCATGATCGGGGCGAGCATGACCACACGGGCCAGCTTCACCGTGACTGCCACGCTCAGCGCGGTGGCGCCCACGGCGCCGCCGGCGGCGACCACCTGGGCCACCTCGTGGGTGGAGGCGCCGATGAGCACACCGATGTTCGTCTCGCTCAGGCCCAGCAGCGCACCCAGCGCGGGGGTCAGCGGGATCATCAGGGTGCCGAAGAGCACCACCAGACCGATGGCGGTGGCCACCTGGTCCTGCTTGGCCCGGGTGGCGCCCTCGGCGCCGGCCACGGCGGCCGCGCCGCAGATGGAGAATCCGGCGGCGATCAGCAGGCGCTGGGGCAGCTCAATGCCCATGCGTCCGCCGATCCATACGGTAGCCAGGAAGGTGACGCCCACGCAGAGGACCACGATGACCAGCACGCCCGGGCCGAGGGCCAGGATGGCGCCCAGCGAGAGCTGGAAGCCCAGCAGCACGATGCCGGTACGCAGCAGCTTTTTCCCGGAGAGAGTGACCCCGGGGCCGAAGACTGCGGGCACGGGCGCCAGGTTGCGCCACAGCGCGCCGAGCAGGATCGCGATCAGCAGCGCGCTCATGCCCGGCACCAGCCGGGCCGCGGCAAGCGACACGCCGCCCATTGCCAGGCACAGAATGATACCGGGAAGGAAGCCGCTGACCCGTGTCATGACGGAAGGTTTCGGCTGCGCATCATCGCGTGCCGGGGCGGGAGCGGGGTCCGCCGACATATTTGTTCGCTTGGGTTCATCAGGTGCCATGTAATTGACTTTGCCATGATTCGGCTCCTGCCGGTGATGCCTATATCGCTATCGCGGTCATATCGCACTCATATGGGACGTTAATTGCAGGCGGCGGGCACCGAGGAATAGTCTCGATGCCCGCCGGTCCCGCAAGCGCTAGACGGTTTAGACGCGGATCGCGTCCACGATCCGCACGCGTGCCGGCATCACACCTGTCAGCGCGCCTACCGCAACGGAAACCCCCATGCCCAGCAGGGGGCATTGACCAGGAAGCCCGGCATTTCGTCCAGGCCGGTGGCCAGCACCGAATCGATCAGCTTCGGATTGCTGACGATTGCCATGGAGATCAGCACCTCGAGCCCGCAGGCCACCGCGGTGGCCGGCACTGTCAGCACGTTCTCGGCCGATCCGGCAGCGATGTCCATGCACATGGACAGACCTTCGAAGACCACCCCATCCTCGGGGACGTCGCAGGAGATTTCGCTGCCCGACCCACCGTCGGGCTGCCCTCCGTCGTCCAAGGAGCCCATGCCCGGCTCGATGCCCTGGATCGTGGAGTCGGATTCCAGCTCGGAGCCCGGCGCCGCCTCAAGGGTTTCCGAGGCGGAGTCCGCTACGGACAGGTTCTTGCAATCGAATGGTTCGGGACCTCCCTCGATGGAGATCTCGGCGCTCTGGGTGCGTTCCGTGAGCCGGTAGCGGTCCAACGGGTTGATGGTGCCGACTGCCTAGAAGTTCTCCGGCTGCATCTTGCCCAGGGCTGCGCCCTTGGTGACCTCGTCCTCGAGCGCGATGGCGAGTTTGCCGACCTTGCCCGTGGCTGTGGCGCGCACGTCGTGGTACGTCACCACGGCTTTGGCCGGCGTCTGGTGTTGTTCGTCCGCGGACTTCGAGCCGTTGTCAGCGGACCTGGCGGTGTCCGTGGCCTCGGGCTGGATTTCGGCACGGATCTGGAAGATCCGGGCGCCCTTGCTCACTTTGTCGCCGGGCTTGACGAAGGCCCAGTTCACGACGCCGTCCACCGGGGCGTTGAGCGTTTGGGCTTCATCGAGCTTGATGGTCCCGGTAATGGCCAGGGTGTTCTCCACCGTGGCCTTGCCGACCGTGACGGTTTCCGCCGGCACTTCACCAGTGGGATCCAGCTGATCGTCGTTGGCCGAACTGCTGCCGGTGAAGGCGAGGCTGACAAGACTGACGGCGATCACCGAACCGGTCAGCAGCCAGGAAATGGGCAGGACAAAGCGCCTGAAGCCGCGGCGTTGGCTCATTAGACACTAATTTCCATTCTTCGATGAATAGCGCAACTGCCAAGCGATACCAACGAACGAAATGCCCAACTTCAATCTTATAAGTTGGATTATTACCGCTTGGGTCAAAGCTAAATAGAGAACTTGCCCTCAGCGAATGTTCGGAATGTGCGTCGGGTGCGTTGCCGTGACGTCGAGTACCCGGTTCCCGGTGGCCTGCTCAGTTGCGCCAGACAGACCCTACGACATATTCGCGCGGGAGTGGCCGCCTGCCACCGCAGCCTGCCTGCCCTGCCGGGGCATGCACGATAGCCGCCAAGCGCTCAGGCACTGGGAGATCTGGGAGCTGCCGCTGTTGCCGTGCGCGCCTGAAGCGTGAGCTCCACCCGGGCGCCGCCGTGGTTGGACAGTTTCATCGTGGCGCCCAGGGCCTGCGCCTGTCCGCTGGCGATGGTCAGCCCCAACCCGATGCCGCCACCCTTGGAGACGAAGCGTTCAGGACCGGTGTCGAGGATGCTGCGCGGAAAACCCGGCCCGTGGTCCAGCACGCTGACGCTCGTGCCCCGGGTGCCGACCAGGATTGCCCCGGAGCCATGGGTCAACGCGTTGCTGACGAGGTTTTCCAGGATGCGCTCAAGACGCCTGGGTTCCACCAGCACCGTGCTGCCGCCGGATTGCAGCTGAAGCTCGAGATGTGCGCACTGCTCGGGCCGCCGTTCGCAGATGCGCCCGATGATGTCGGCAACGCAGGAATCAAGGTCCAGCTCCGAGAGCTGGGCGGTTTCAACGCCTGACTCCAGCCGCGAGACCTGGAGCAGGTCCTCGACGAGGTTGCGCAGCTTGGCGACCCGGTCCTGGACAAGCTGCGTGGGACGCGATTCGGGAAGCAGGCTGGCGGCGGTGACCAGCCCGGTCAACGGGGTGCGCAGCTCATGGGCGAGATCAGCGGAGAAACGCTGCTCGGCCGCGAGCTTCGCGTTCAGCTTCTGGGCCATGGCGTCCACTGCCTCGGCGAACTGGTCGACTTCGTCCTTGCCTCCGAAGGGTTTGCCGATCGCGTCTTCCACCAGCACCCGGCGCTCGCCGGAGGCGATGGCGCGCGCCGCCTGGGAGCCCTTGGACAGCCTTTGGACGAGGCGGGAAACGATGAGCGTGCCCAATGCCGAGACCAGAACCAGCGTCGCGACACCTGCCCAGAGCAGGGCGGTGTCAACGCTGTGCCGCATCTGCTGGCTGTTGGCCCAGGACACCGACAGGGACAGGACTGCCGGCTGCGTGCCCAGGCTGACCGGGGCTGCCGCGTAGATGATGTCCTGGCCGTCGAGCCTCGCGCGGTAGGTGATGTACTGGCCTGCCTTGGCGGCATCCCGGGCCTCGGCCGGCAGCTGCGGATCGTTGACCTTGGCTCCCAGGATGCTGATTCCCGTCTCATCCAGGATCCGCACCGCCTGCTTCAGCGAGCCGGTGGCCTCGTCGCGCAGCCGCTGTTCCTCGGAAATCGTGATCATCTGGCGCACCAGCAGCGCCGAGATCACCAAGGTCAGCAGGACCGACAGGATGGTCATCCCGGTAATTTTCCACCGAAGGCTCATGGGGCTTCGTCCTGCAGCCGGTAGCCGAAGCCGCGGACTGTCTCGATGCGCGATGCTCCGATCTTCCGGCGCAGCCGCTGGACATGGACATCGATGACGCGGTGGTCGGCATCCCAGGTGTAGCCCCAGACCTCGGAGAGGATATCGCTGCGCGAGACGACCACCCCCGGATCCTCGCTGAGCATCAGCAGGATCTTCATCTCGGTGGGAGTCAGGTGGATCTCCCGCGCATCCAGCGTCACCACCAGCCGGTGCGGATCGATGTCCAGCCCCTTCGCGTCCGGCACCGGTTCTCCATGGGCAACGGTGTTGGCCTGCGGCATCGCGGTGCGCCGCAGCACCGCCCGCAACCGGGCGTCGAGCACCTGCAGGTCGAACGGCTTGGCCAGGTAGTCATCCGCCCCGGCGTCCAGCCCGGTGACCATGTCCAGACCCTCGCCACGGGCCGAGAGCATGATCACCGGTACGTTGCTGAAGCTGCGCAGCTGGCGGCAGACCTGAGTTCCGTTCATGGTCGGCAGCATGACATCCAGCAGCACCGCGTCCACCGGGTCCTCGCACTGCAGCCGCCGGAAGAGCTCAAGGCCTTCCAGGCCGTCCTCGGCTCCCAGAACGTGGTAGCCCAGGCGCTCAAGGCCGATGCTTGTTGCCTCCCGGATGACCGCGTCGTCCTCGATCATCAGCACTCGGACGCCTTCGGCCCTCACTGTTCCCTCCTCTGGTCCTGGGCCGGATCGACCGGGCTGGAGAAGGAGTCGCCTTGGATGAACTGCCCATCCTGGTAGCGGAACATGCGTACCGACCAGCCCGAGGGACAGCACATGGGGTCATCGGGTCTGTAGACAGCTTCCTGCGCGACAAGGCTGCCTTCCTTGCCCGCGCTCAGGTACACGTCGGAGCCTCCGACGGCGAGCGCGACCTCCGGTGTGCCCTTGGCATCACGGATGGCGAAGGAAGCGAAGCTGTAGGCGTCCCCGGCGGTGCTCACGGAGTAGATCTGAAACTTTTCGCCTGCAGTTTCGTAGGCGGGCATCGCGACCAAGCATTTGTCGCACTCGGTTAGATACTCGCGGACGTCCGCTTCGGAGTTCTCCTGGGTGCTCACGGCGTCCAGGTCGGTGGCCAGCAGGACCTGCCTGACCTGCGCGGGAGAGAAAGGCCGTTCCCAAGCCCCTTCGTCGTTGACTGATGGTGCGGAGGACCGCGCGGCAGGCGTGGTCGGGAGCGCCGGAGATTCGATCCGCAGCGGATCGTTGGTGCTGCAGGCACTGGTTCCACAACATAGCAGCAGTGCGCAGAGCATGCCGAGTGCACGCCGTAAAGCCACGGGATCCCTTTCGATTGTCTGCCGGAAGTGTGCGGAGCGCTGACCGGCACTGCCAATTATGCCCGCGGCAGTCCGTGAAAACGCCTGAAACTGCCGTCGACCAATCTGTCGATTGTGTAACAAAACCGATGGATTGCCGATAGGTGGTCGGGAGCTGGCAGTCGGTGCGTGTTGGAAGCATCTTAACCGTGAATCATCAAGTCTCCCTCGCAGCTCCACCACCGGGTGCGGCCACGCCCATCCGCGAAACACCGACCCGCAATTTCGCCCTGGACGGACTGCGCGGCATCGCGGTGCTTGCCGTGCTCGTTTACCATTTCTGGCCTGCGGCCTTTCCCGGAGGGTTCCTCGGAGTTGACCTGTTTTTCGTCCTGAGCGGGTACCTCATTACCGGCGGCCTGCTTCGGAGCACGGAAGCCGGACGATTCCCCGACCTGCGCGCCTTCTGGAGCCGACGAGCCAGGCGCCTGCTGCCGGCCATGGTTCTGGTGCTGGTGGTTTCAACGGCGCTGGCACTGCTGGCTGCGGGGCAGCTTCCAGCCGGGCTGCGCTGGCAGTGGGCCGGCGCGTTGACCTACACCAGCAACTGGATGCAGATTGCCCACGGCAACAGCTATTTCGCGTCGATGGAACCGGCGTATTTCCAGCACTTCTGGTCACTTGCAGTTGAGGAGCAGTTCTACCTGCTGTGGCCGCTGGTGTTGGCCGCGCTGGCGTGGCTGCTGCGAAGCCGCCGGGCCTTGATGCTCGGAATCCTGGTCCTGGCCATTGCCTCCGCGGCGAGTATGGCCTGGGGCTTCGACCCGTCCAAGGATTCAAGCGTGCTGTATTTCGGAACCTGGACGCACGGTTTCGGCCTGTTGCTCGGATCCGCGGGCGCCGCAGCCAGTGTGAGCAGAAAACCTGCGGACGCGACGGTGCCGCGCCGGAAGCTGATGTTCATCCAGCTGTCCCAGGTCCTGATGCTGCTGGCGATGCTGGGCGGATTCTTTTTCCTTCCGGACACTTCTGCCGCGGCTTATCAGGGCGGCATGGCGCTGTTCAGCCTGCTCGGAACGCTGCTGATCCTCACGCTGATGATATCCGGGACCTTGACACGGGCGATGCTGAGCATAAAAGGCCTGTGCTGGTTGGGCAACCGGAGCTACGGGGTGTACCTGTGGCACTGGCCCCTGCTGCTGCTGGCCCAAACGGTATTCCCGCCCCAGGCGGCCACGGCAGCGGTGCTGTGCACTATCCCGCTGGTGATTCTGGCCGCCGAACTGTCCTGGCGGTTCGTCGAGGAGCCGATTCTGCGTTACGGTTTCAAAACCGCCGTGGCTGGCTGGTCCGGGCGCATCGCCGAGCGGGTCAAACGGGTGTGGAACGGAACGACGGGAAGCTTCGCCTCGGTGCTGCCGCTGCTGGCCTTGGTGCTGGTCCCGGCATGCGCTGTGTCCGTGCTCCTTGCGTCTCCGGAGCAAAGCCAGCTGGAACAGCAGCTGGCCCAAGCCCAAGATGTTTTGGCGGAACAGCAAGAATCCGCCCGGGTTCCGGAATCAAACGACGCGACGCCTCCTGGCGCAATTGCCCATGAATCGACGAATGATTCGCGAAAACCTGCGCGCAGCCCACGGAACTTCACTGGAAGCGATGTCACGGCGTTGGGGGATTCGGTGATGCTCGCCTCCTCACAGCAGCTGTTGAAGAGGCTGCCGGGGATTTCTATTGATGCCTCGGTCGGAGCGCAGATCTGGGACGCGCCTGCACAATTGCGGGAGTTGAAAAGCGCTGGTAAGTTGCGCCAAGTGGTGGTGCTTGGCCTTGGAACCAATGGGGACCTGCCGGCGGGAACCCTGGACGAAGTCCGGCGGATCCTCGGACCGAAGCGCGAACTGCTGCTGGTCACGGCGTACGCTCCGCGGCAGTGGATCGGCAGCGTCAACGGCAAACTCCACGCGGCCGCCGAAGCCGATTCCAGAACCCATCTGGTCGACTGGGCCGGAACCGCGGAGGGTATTGACGACATTGCCCGGGACAAGATCCATCCCGGACCGCATGGCAGCGCCGCCTACGGAAAACTGCTCGCTCAGGCGGTAGCGAGGCTCTGAGACCGCAGTGCGCTGGCCTGTTGCGGCGTCATACGCCGCCCGGATCAGGGTGCTCGCGCGTAGGCTGGGAAATGTAGCATTCAACCCCGGAATCTGCCGGGTCACGAAAGGTGAGACATGTCGATTGTTGTCATTAATGCCCTGTCGATTCCCGGCGAAGCAGGACCGGAGCTGGAAAAGCGCTTCGCTGCCCGCAAGCACTCGGTTGACCAGGAGCCTGGCTTCGAAGGCTTCCAGCTGCTGCGTCCGGTGAACGGCGAGGACCGCTACTTCGTCTACACCCAGTGGGCCACCCGCGATGACTTCGAGAACTGGCGCAACAAGCGTTCCGAAGCTGCCCACGCGCATAACGACGGCAAGAAGCCGGTAGCCAGCGGCGCGGACCTGATGGAGTTCGAGGTCGTGGAACTGTAGGCACGGCATCCCCTGACTGCGCCCCGGCACCTGATGGTGCTGGGGCGTTTGCCATCACGAGCACGTAATCCTTGGCGTGGGCTGGGTTGGTTTGCATGGGAGGTGACGTGGGAACGGCCCGTGGATACCCTTGGAGCAACCGCGGGGCCATTGCTGCTCCGCGCAGGGTGGCAGTACGGGTCGTTGGGCAAGGGAGATGCGCGTGAAGCTGATAGTTGTCGGGGCGGGGCTCGCCGGATTGCAGGCAGCCCGCGTGGCGCTCGAGCAGGGGCACGACGTCACCGTGCTTGAAGCGGCTGAGACGGTCGGTGGCCGGGTGGCCACCGACATCATTGACGGGTTCCGCTGCGACCGCGGTTTCCAGCTGCTCAACCCCAGCTATCCGGAAGCCAGACGCACTGCGTCCCTGCGAAGTTTGGATTTGCATCCTTTCGGCAAAGGGGTAGCGGTCCGCGGCGAATCCTCGCTGGAGGTTCTGGCCGATCCCTTGCACCACCCCGTACGCGCCGCGCATCTGTTCGGCGGATCCGTGGGGGCACCGGATCTGGCGGCTGCCTGGCGCTGGGTCCGCCTGGCCGGCAACTCTTCGCTGACGCTGCGCGAATCCATTGAGCGGTCAGGGTTCTCCGCCCAGTTCCGGAAGGTCGTCGAGAAATTCTTCTCCGGGGTCGTTGCCGATTCCCAGTTGCAGGTGCCAGCCGCGCTGGCCCGCACGCTCTCGTGGTACTTCGCCATTGGGCGTCCTGCGCTCCCGGCCCAGGGTATGGCGGCTCTTGCCCACCAGCTCGCCGAACCCCTGCGCGAGCACATCCAGCTGTCTGCACCCGTGGATTCCGTTGCCGTGGATGCGGCCGGCCAGGTGCAGGTGCGCTGCGAGTCGGGTCGCGACCTCGTGGCGGACCACGTGATCATTGCCGCCGGCCCACGCCACAGCGCCAGGCTCTCTGGGCAACCGGAACCACCCACGAATTCGCTGAGCACCTGGTGGTTTGCCACGCCGCACCGTCCCTCGGAACTTCCGTTCCTGCACGTAGACGTCCGGGAGGGCGCGGCACTCGCGCATGCCGCGGTGATCTCCAATGTTGCGCCCTCCTACGCCCCGGCAGGTTGGCACCTGGTGGAGGCGACGGCCGTGGGGGACCACGGGCTGGATGACGAGGCGGCGCTGGACCAGGCCGCCGACCTGCTCGGCGAGACCCGCAGGGACTGGCGGTTGCTGGTCCGCCACGACATTCCCGACGCACTGCCGTCCCTGGCCCCGGGACAGGAACCGCTGGATACCAAGCTTCCCGGGATCACCTTGGCCGGGGACTTTGCCCAGCCCTCGATCCAGGGCGCCCTGGCCAGCGGCAGGCTTGCGGCAGGGATAGCGGTTCGCCGCTAGACCCGGAGCACAGCCTTCACTGCGCCCCGTTGGCGCGTTCCAGCTCCCCGGCAGGGAACGAAGTTTTGAGATTCCTGTGAGCGGGCAGGGGATCTGGCAAACTCTTCGGAATTCGGTCTTTTCGGGGCCCACAGACCCCGCATAATTAATATTCACATGATGTGGATCGGAGGAAGATACTCCGATCGGAAGGGAACGATGGACGCTTCAGGCGACAGTAGATGTCACAGGCCTAACCCTCTGCCCGGTAGGAATGCCGTTCAGACGCATTGCGGCAGGGGGTGTAAATAATGGAGTGGATATCGTTGCTGCTGGCCATCGTCCTGATCGCGGGATGCGGCCTGTTCGTGGCCGCAGAATTCTCCCTGATCACGGTTAACCGCAATCAGGTCAAGCAGGCCGCGGAATCCGGTGACCGCCGCGCGTCCGGCGTGCTTAAGGGCATGAGCACCCTGTCCACACAGCTGTCCGGAGCCCAGCTTGGAATCACCCTGACCAACCTGGGTATCGGCTTTCTGGCCGAGCCGGCCATCGCCGCCCTGGTGGTGGGGCCGCTGCAGGACGCCGGGCTGGATCCGACGCTTGCGCGTTCGGTCTCCGTGGCCATCGCCCTGGTGCTGGCCACCATCCTGACCATGGTCTTCGGCGAGCTGGTTCCCAAGAACCTCGCCATCGCCAAGCCTTTCGCTACCGCCAAGGCAGTGGTGGGCTTCCAGCGCGGATTCAGCGCCGTGACCAAGCCGCTACTGGTGTTCTTCAACGGCAACGCCAACTGGATCGTGCGCCGCTTCGGTATCGAACCGCAGGAAGAGCTGGCCTCGACGCGCTCCTCCGAGGAACTGGTGGCGCTCGTGGGCCACTCGGCCCGCGAAGGCGTGCTGCCCTCGCAGACCGCGGAACTGATGCGCCGCACCGTGGCCTTCGGCAACCGCCGCGGCCACGACGCCATGACCCCGCGCTCGCGCATGGTCAGCATCGCCGCCGAGCAGAGTGTGCAGGAAGTGCTTGCGCTGGCCGCCGACACCGGCCACTCGCGATTCCCGATCCTCAGCGACGACGGCCGCCAGGTCGACGGCCTGGTGCGCATCCGCACCCTGCTGGCCGTGCCTTATGAGCGGCGGGAGACCACCGCGGTGGGCACCCTGGCCGAGGAAGCCACGCTGGTTCCCGACACCGTGGAGCTGGACGAGCTGATGGACCAGCTGCGCCGCGAGGACCTGCAGATGGCAGTGCTGATCGACGAAACCGGAGACGTCGCCGGGCTGCTGACCCTTGAGGACCTGGTGGAGGAAATCGTCGGAGAAGTGCGCGACGAGCACGACCCGGAAGACGGCACCGTGCAGGTGCTAGGCGAGAACTCGTGGATCCTCGATGCGGCATTGCGGCCGGACGAAGCCAATGAACTGGTCGGCTGCCAGATCCCGCGCGACGCTGACTACGAAACTCTGGCAGGCCTGGTGACCCTGCAGCTGGGCAAGCTCGGCGAAGTCGGAGACCAGGCGACGCTGGTGGTCCCTGGCCTCCCGGGGCAGCCCGAGAAGGAACTGCGTTTCACGGTCATTGAAATGGACGGCTCGCGGATCGCCACGGTGGAACTGACCGCGGTGGAACTGGATGAACAGGAGCAGAACCGATGAGCGATTTAACCGGAATCATCCTGACAGTCCTGCTGCTGGCCGCCAACTTCTACTTCGTCGGCGCGGAGTTCGCGCTGATCTCCGCCCGCCGAAGCATCATCGAGCCCAAGGCGCAGGCCGGCAGCCGCAGCGCCAAGATGACGCTGTGGGCCATCGAGAACGTCTCCCTGGTGATGGCCGGCGCGCAGCTGGGCATCACCGTCTGCTCCCTGGCGCTGGGCTACGTGACCAAGCCCCTGGTGAAGTACGCGGTGGCCGGGCCGTTCGAGGCCATGGGCGTCCCGGTGTCGTGGATCGATCCGCTGTCCTATGCCATCGCCCTGATCTTGGTTACCTACCTGCACGTGGTGCTGGCTGAAATGGTGCCAAAGAACATGGCCCTGGCCGGACCGGAGCGCATGGCGCTGATCCTCGGCCCGAGCATGGTGGTGCTGGTGAAGATCCTGCGCCCGGTGCTGTGGACCATGAACGCGCTGGGCAACCTGTTCCTGCGCCTGATGGGCGTGACCCCGAAGAACGAGGTGGCCAGCGCGTTTACCCGCAACGAGGTGGCGGACATGGTGGCCGAGTCGCGCTCCGGCGGACTGCTTGACCACCATGACGAGCAGCTGCTGATGGGTGCGCTGAACTTCGACGCGCACAGCATCGAGTCGGTGGCCATCGACTTCGGCAAGGTCCGCACCCTGCCACGCAGCAGCACGGTGGCCCAAGTGGAGCAGGCCGCCTCGCAGGGCTTCTCCCGCTTCCCGCTGATCGAGGACGGCAAGCCGGTGGGCTACGTGCACATCAAGGACGTGCTGGGACGCGGGGCCGCCGAGCGCTCCCAGACGCTGGAGCAGGCTGCGGTGCGCGCCTTGCCCGAGTTCACCGCACAGCAGCCGGTGCGCACCGCCCTGCAGCAGATGCAGAGCAGCGGCGCCCACCTGGCGCTGGTAAAGGACGCCGCCACCGGCAAGGTCACCGGCATCGTGACACTTGAGGACATGCTCGCCGAGCTGGTCGGCCAGATCCGCGACCAGACCACGGTGGCGAGCTGGGAAGCCTAGCGATATGGCCCAGCGTATTCCCATCCGGCGGACTTCCGGTAGTGCGCCCTGTTGATGAAGCAGGTGCCTGCGCTTCGGCCACTGTTGCCGCGCATAACCGGCGCGTCTCCAGCCTGAGCGCACTTGGCCGAGCGCTGGGAAACCATCAAAGTAACTCTTGAACGAGAAATGCCGGGCGTCTGGGAAATACGGCCGCGGGGGAGTGCGCCGGTTGTGATGGGGCTGATTTTGCGGTGTTCGACCCCATTTCGGGCAATAGTGACGAAGGTCATTCTGAAATGGGCTGATTTCCGTGAACTGTAAAAGCGGTGACCTACACATCCCTAGTAGACGAAAATCCTTCCGGTCATCCATGGCCACCACAGGCCACCCCTAGGGAAAGGGCAGATCGTGTTCGCACTCTGCAGCAACTGCAACAGCAAGATCCAGCACGACACCACCGCATTCAACCTCTACGTCCGCACCGGCACCGGGCTCGACAACTGCCGCACAGCCGGCTCTGCACCCGCAATCCTCGGGATTGTCATCAGCGAAACCGACGGAGGCACTATCCGCGCCATCGGAGCCAACTCGACCGAAGAAGCACTGGAAGCATTCGACCGGTACAGGCTCCACGTGTACGGAGACCGCCTCCCCAGCTTTGGGGTCGAGGCCTACACGCTCCGCAAGGACTTCGTGCAGACCAGCCCGGAGGAAACCGCCGAGCAGGTCAAGCTCGTCATTGTTCCGGACGCGATTGACCTCGATGGCTACACGCCGGTAGTCACCTTCGGCGAAATCAACTAGCTCTAGGAACTGCAAGGCCCGGGCGAGGAATCGTAAATTCCTCGCCCGGGCCTTGCTCGTGGATCGCGACGTCGCATAGTCGGCCAGTTTCAATCTGGGCTAGCCTAGACGCAGCGCTCTTCTAAAACGGTGCGGCTGGACTCAGCCTCAGCCTTCGTCATCCAAAGATCGTATTTGTGCTTGACTTCGATCTGACGCGTCACATAGTCGCACCAGAAGCCCTTGTTAGGGGGAAGCCATGTAGCCGCGTCTCCATCTCCCTTGGACCCGTTGGTGGGGCCGTCAACCGCCAGCAAATTGAGGGGGTCGTTCGCGAACTCGAGACGCTGCTCAGCAGAAAGCTTCTGAGCTCCCTTTTGCCATGCATCTGAGAGCGCCACAACATGGTCAATCTGCACATCGTTGCTCGTGCCTTGGCCTCGCTGGAATTCGATGGTCTCCCCGGTGTAAGGATCATCCAGGGAACCAGTCAGCACGACGCAATCCCGGGTGCCGGCCTTGTGCGATGTCACCGTCAAGTCCCGGTTCAGGATGTCATTTCGAGTGTCGCAACCATTGTGGTCGGTGTCGCCCCAACCGCTGCCGAACATGCTGCGCTCGTACCCTGTTTTCGGGGCGCGCCCCTTGATGGGGATTTCTTCGAGCATCGTACTGGCCGTTGTCCCGCCTGTTGAAGGGCTTTTGGATTCTGCGCTTGGTGTCAAAGAAGGCTGTTTGGTCGCCGCTGGCGTGGTGGCCGTAGCCGTCGGCGACTCGGTCGTGATAGTGATCGGCGGAGCTTCCGACCGGATCACGATGGGAGGCGCCGACGGCGTCGCTGTCGCCGAAGGCTCTGCAGCCTGGGTAGTCGCCGGCGTGGCACCGCATCCAGAAAGCAACAGAGCCAGAGCCGCTAGCCAGGCTACCGCGGCGTTGTTTAGTTTTCGCAAGCTACGCCGTCCCCATCACGGTCGAGCTTGCGCGAATAACCCGGGTCACCACTGTAAATCGGTGCGGCACCCGCCGCCTTAACTGCGCTGCAGTTGGCGTAGTATGTGCTGCTTGGAGCCTTGGCCGGTGGGGGAGTGTAGGCCTCACGTTCTGCTTTTTCCTGCGCGGCTTTCTTGTCGGCTGCCTTTTTCTCGGCTTCGGCTTTTTCTGCTGCTTTCTTCTCCGCAGCGGCCTTGGCATCGGCTTCTTTTTTCTCAGCCGCGGCTTTCGCCTCGGCAACCTTCTTTTCTTCGGCCTTCTTGGCGGCAAGGATCGCCTTGTCGTGATCGTCCTGAGTAGTCCAAACGAAGACCTTCGACGCGTTTCCGTCGCAGTAGAGCTTGTCGGCTCCCTGTTCCATGACGAGCTCGTCGCCGTCGCATTCCTCACCAACGAAGTCTGCAATGGCCGTGGGTGAAGGGGACTCTGACTGGGAAGGGGTGGGCGACTCGCTGCTTGTCACAATTGGCGAGGGTGGCTGTGACGCGACCGTGGGCGCGGTCTCTGCCGGGCCCATGATTGCGCCCGTGATGGCCATCAGGACTACCATCGCGGCAGTGAGCCCGCCGGCCTTGCCTTTTCCTTGCATGCCGAGCCAAGGGACGCGTCCCTTTACGAGTCCGATAATTCCTAGAATCAGGCCTACGAAGGCAATGATTGCGAACAGCTCAGGGATTAGGAAAAGCAGTGCGACGAGTACTGCAAAAACCCCTAGAATGATCCACCATACTTTGCGGCCCGGCTTTTTCGGCGGCTCAGAATTGCCGGGTGAAAAGGGTGACCCAAGTTCAGACATACTAAATTCCTCAAACGTGCGAATGAATACCGAAGATAATTCTGTGGTTCCGCACCGATAAAGGCAATTCGCGTCCTTCGTAAGGATGTAACGACTCGAAATTGATACTCAAAAACATGCGATGAGACTATGATCAGTGCCGGGCTAACCGCTCCCCAGGTTTGCATCAGTCCAGAGCGATTGGATGGCTAATTTTCGAACCGATTCGCGGCTGGATGAACGCCGGAACCAAGGCCGCGCGTTTTGCCTGTTCAGGGGGTTTCCGGGTAGGTCCCATCGCCGAGGTCCGGATTGGCCAGAACCTGCAGAGGGTCGTTGAGGAACACCCTGCGTCCATTCAGACGCAGCCGGCGCAGTCCTTCCAAGGCCATCCGGCGGGCCACCGTGGTGAAGGAATAGACCCGGGAGATATCCACCAGCACCGCGGTGCGCGAGGTGGAGGCCGCCATCAAATCCAGCAGTTCGGAGGCGGCGGTGAACTGCACGTTGCCCTGCAGGACAAAGATCTCGCGGGCGGCTTCCTGATGGACGTCCACCACGTCCAGCTGGCCGCTGCTGGGTGCGAACAGGTGCAGGCCCATGTCGGTGGACAGCCGCTCGAAGGCCCGGCCCGCGCGCTGGCTGTTGCCGTGGGCGTCGAGCCTCGGCGAGAACGCTCCGATGCCCACCTGGTCCGGAAGCACCCCGACCAGTCCTCCGGCCACGCCGCTCTTGGCGGGGATTCCCACCCGGGTGAGCCAATCGCCGGCCCCGTCGTACATGCCGGCCACCGCCATGACCGACATGACCTGCTGGGCGATGCCCTCGCTCAGCACCCTTTCGCGGGTGCGTGGCTGCACGCCGCCGTTGGCCAGTGTTGCCGACATGAGCGACAGGTCCTCGACGGTGACCAGGATGGAGCACTGGCGGGTGTATCCCGAGACCACCTCATGCGCGTCGGTGCCGAGAATCCCGTAGCTGCGCAGCATATGGGCCGTGGCGAGGTTGCGGTCAGCCGTCTCCATTTCCGAGGCGTACACGCTCTCGTCGATGCGCAGTTCGCGTCCGGCCAACTGGGAGAACAGTTCCAGCACGCGGGCCACGCGGGCCTCGGTGCTGGCATCCTCTGCGACCAGCAGACCGTGGGTCATGATGGCTCCGGCATTGATCATCGGGTTCTTCGGCCGGTGGGTCCCTTCTTCCAGTGACAGTTCGTTGAAGGCCTCGCCCGAGGCTTCGACCCCGACGGACCGCAGCACCCGGTCCAAGCCCCGGTCCATGATGGCCGCCGCGTAGGCGAACGGCTTGGAGATGGATTGAATGGTGAATTCTTCGAGGTGGTCCCCGGCGGAATAGGTGCTGCCGGTAGCCGTAGTGACGGAGAGGGCGAAAAGATCCGGGTTGGCCTGCGCCAGTTCGGGAATGTACTGGGCGGTATTTCCGCTGGTGTCGTTCCGGAGGCTGTCGAGCACCTCGTCGAGGTAGTCAGGAATCGGGGTTTTCATGGATTGTTCTTCGTCGCTGTTGTTCCACGTCACTGGTGCGTTGACGCCCGGTAGTACGTTTTTTGGCTCGCACTTCCAACCTAGGTGTTCGCGCGCAGGTCTGTACAGCGGAACATAATGAAGGCGTCCATCCGGCCACAACTCCGGATGAACGCCTTCAAGTATGTACCAGCCTGATCTACCGCGCCTGCCGGTGGATCGACTTGTAGCTCAGATAGGCGGCCAGTCCTTCCGGCCCGTACTCGGTGCCGAGTCCCGAATCGTGCCGTCCGCCGAAGGGCGCCGCGTGGTTGGAGGCGAAGAAGTTCACCCCGACGCTGCCGGTGTCCATGCGCTCGGCCACGGACAGGGCGTGTTCCTCGTCTGCGCCGAAGACCAGCCCGCCCAAGCCGAACTCGGTGTTGTTGGCCAGGGAGACTGCTTCGTTCTCGGAATCGTACTTCAGCACCGTGATGACCGGACCGAAAATTTCCTCGCGCGAAATCGTCATGTCCGGGGTGACGTCAGCGAAGACCGTGGGCTGGATGAAGAACCCGTCCGCCAGGTCTCCGGCCAGCTGCGCCGTGGCGCCGCCGGTGACCGCGCGGGCGCCTTCGGCATGGCCGGCTTCCAGGTAGCCCAGCACCGTCTGGTACTGGCTGCGGTTGGCAGAGGGCCCGAAGACCGTGGCAGGATCCAGCGGGTCGCCCTGCGGGGCCTCGGCAATGGTGGAGGCCACCACGTCCACCACTTCGTCATAGCGTTCGGCCGGGGCCAGGATGCGGGTGGAGATGTAGCAGGTCTGCCCGGTGTTGCGCATGCAGGAACGGATCAGCCTCGAACCCAACAGGTCTAGGTCCGCGTCCGGAAGCACCAGCGCGCTGGACTTGCCGCCCAGCTCCAGGGTGACCGGGCGCAGCAGCTCGCCGCAGGCCGCGGCGATCGTGCGGCCCACCGGGGTGGAGCCGGTGAACGCCACCTTGGACACCAGCGGGTGGCGCACCAGTTCGTCGCCCATCCGTCCCGGGCCGGTGACCAGGTTTGCAACGCCCGCCGGGACCCCGGCGGCGTCCAGCGCATCCATGATGATGCGGAAGGACAACGGGGTGGGGGATGCAGGCTTCATGACCACGGTGCAGCCCGCCAGCAGCGCCGGGGCCAGCTTGATGACCATCAGGTTGATCGGGAAGTTCCACGGGGCAATCAGCGCGCAGACACCCACCGGGTCGCGGCGGACCAGCGTTTCGCCGGCGCCGTTGGGGAACGGGCGCAGGTCCTCCTGCTCCAGCAGCGGTGCCAGGGATGCGAAGTAGCGGAAGATGCCGGCGGCGTTGGCGGCGGCCCCGCCGGTCTCGGAGACCGGCGAGCCGTTCTCCAGCGTATTGGTCAACGACAGTTCACCGGCCCGGTTTTCGATCTGATGCGCGATGCGCAGCAGCAATGCCGCCCGCTCGGAGGGTGTGGTGTTCTTCCACGGGGATGAATGCAGCGCGTGGTGGGCCGCGCGGACCGCGGTGTCCACGTCCTGGCTGGTGCCGGCCGGGACCGAACCCCAGACGGCGCCGGTGGCCGGGTCGGTGACCTCGATGCGGCCGGTGCCCTGCGAGGCGGTCCACCCGCCGTCGATGAAGTGCGTGTCCACGTGGCGGTAGGGCAATAGGAGTTCCTGGCGCCGGGCCGCGGCGCCTGCCCGCGTGCTCATCGCAGCACCGCCGTGCGCAGCAGAGCGCGGGAACGGGCCAGATCCGCGGTGGCCATGTCCACGGCGGCCTGCGTGATCAGCTCCGGGATGATCTCGGTTTCCAGCCGGTCGGTGTAGGCGGCCGGGTCCTGCCCGAACCAGCCCGAGGCCAGTGCGATGCCCGCGTGGTCGAAGCGCCAGAGCCTGTCGGCATCGCGCATCAGCGCGTCCTCCAGAGTGTACGCGTGGGGGCGGGTGTCGTGCCCGTCGATGATCTTGCAGACCTCGTCGATGAACTGCCCGTCGTAGCCCAGCGGGGGCAGCACACGGCGGGCCACCAGGCAGCCCTCGCGCTCGTGCTCGTAGCGGATGTCCGCCTTGCGCCAGTCCCCGCGGAAGGCGTCGGAGATGATTTTCTCCTGGTCCACGTGAGCCCAGCCGGTGTCGTGCAGCAGCGTGGAGACCAGCACCAAGGTGCGGTCGGCCTCCGGGTAGGCGTCGCACAGCCGGCGGGCGAAGGACAGCGAGATGGGCAGGTGGATGTCGTTGCCGCGGGCGCGGGTCTCCGGGACCACCGCCGCCCACAGGGCCTCCAGCTCGCCGTCCGCGTGTACTTCCAGGGAGATGGGGCTGGTGTTGATGGTGCCGGTGGCCGGCAGCGGCCGGGCGTCGTTCAGGGTTGTCATGGTGTCCTCAGGCCTTTGCAATCAATGTCTTAGGAAATCAGTGTCTTGAGCATGGTGTCCGTGTCGGCGGCCGCGGCCGGGTCGATGTTCTTCCCGGCGGCCAGGGCCTGCTTCACTGCCATGAAGTCCAGCGGCGCGTTCACGCAGTCCGCGGCGATGACCTGCCCGCCGCGGTAGTACAGCACGGTGAACTTGCCCTTCTCCGGGACCTCGCGCTTGACCGTTGAATCGAAGCCCATGGACAGGCCCGCGATCTGCAGCTTCATGTCAGCCTGGTTGGACCAGAACCACGGGATGCCGGCATAGGCTTCGCGCTGGCCCATCAGGGCGTAGGCGGCGACCTTGGCGTGCTCCACCGCGTTGTTCACGGATTCCAGCCGGATGCGCTCGCCGTCCGGGGCGCCGGGGACGGGGTTGGGCATGTTCGCCACGTCCCCGACCACCAGGGTGTGCCCGTCGGAGGCGATGGCCGCCTCGTCGACCACGATGCCGTTGTCGACCTCAAGTCCCAGCTGCTCGCCGAGCTGCGTGTTGGGGATGACCCCGATGCCCACCAGCACGATCTGCGCGGGGATGATGTCCCCGGATTCCAGGTGCACGGAGGAGACCGCGCCGTCCCCGACGATGCGCGAAACCCTGGCATTCAGGTGGATGTCCAGGCCGCGGGCGCGGTGCTGCTCAAGGAAGTAGGCGCTGGTGTCCTCGCCGACGGCGCGGCCCACCAGGCGCGGGCCGTATTCGATGACGGTGACCTTTTTGTCCATGGCCTGCAGGGAGCTGGCCGCCTCCAATCCGATGAACCCGCCGCCGATGACCACCACGTCGGTGGCGGCCGGGGCCAGCTCCTTGAGCTTCAGGGCATCGTCGGCGTTGCGCAGGTAGACCACGCCGTCCAGTTCGCTGCCCGGGACCTCGAACACCCGCGGCCGGGCGCCGACGGTCAGCGCCAGCCTGGTGTAGGGGTACCGCGCCCCGCTGCGGCCGGTGGCCACGCCGGAGCCGTCCGGGTTGGAGGCGATGTCTTCGATGCGTTCGCCCTTGACCAGGGTGATGTTGTGCTCGATCCAGTAGTCGTTGGAGCGGAAGATCAGCGATTCGCTGCCCACCTTGTCTTGCAGGAATTCCTTGGACAGCGCCGGGCGCTGGTAGGGGCGGTGGTCCTCGTCCCCGAGCAGCGTGATGTGCCCGGTGTAGCCCAGGGCGCGCAGCGAGATGGCCAGCTGGACCCCGGACTGCGAGGCGCCGATGATCAGCAGCCCGGTGGCGGTGCCCGCCGCGGGGGCCGGGGCGCCGCCGGTGGAGGGGAGTGTTGCGGTGTTCATGGCTAGACCTGGGTTTCTGGGGTGGCGACGTTGAGGGTCTGGCCCTCGCACATCTTGATTTGGCAGGACAGGCGGGAATTCTCTTCGCGGTCCACGGCGGTGCCGTAGAGCATCTCGTCCTCCATCTCGCCCATCGGATCCAGCGACTCGAAGTCTTCCGGGGCCACGAACACGTGGCAGGTGGCGCAGGACAGGGAGCCGCCGCACTCGCCCACGATGCCGGTGACACCGTTGCGGACCGCCGTTTCCATGACGGAGTCGCCGGCGGCGGCGTCCACGGTGCGGGTCTGGCCCTCGAAGTCGGTGAAGTTGATAGTCGCCATGATGGTTCCTCCTGAACGGTTAGGCGTAAAGCTGGGTTAGATGAACTGGCGTCCGCCGTCGACGACGAGCGTCTGACCGGTGATGAACGAGGAGTCCTCGCTGGCCAGGAACAGCGCGGCGCCCACGATGTCCTCCGGCTGGCTGGCGCGCTTGAGCGCCCCGCGGTCCACGCCGTAGCTGGAGGCGTTCTCCATGAGCCCCAGGCTGGCCTCGGTCAGCGTGAAGCCCGGGGCGATGGTGTTCACGGTGATTTCCCGGCGTCCCAGCTCCTTGGCCATGACGCGGGTCAGCGCAATGACCCCGCCCTTGGAAGCCACGTAGTGGGCCCACTGCTCGGAGCCGGAGTAGACGGTGGCGCTGGCCAGGTTGATGACCCGGGAACCCGCTCCAAGAAAGGGGGAGACCGCGCGGGAAACCATCCACGGGCCCTTGAGGTTCACATTCATGACCTTGTCCCACTCGTCCGGGTTGATCTCCTCGAACGGGGTGCGGGTGACGGTGGCGTAGATGGCGGCGTTGTTGATCAGCACCGCGATGCCGCCGCCGGCGAACTCCGCCGCGTCCTTGGCCAGCGCGTCGGTGGATGCGGTGTCGGTGACATCCACCGTGAAGGCCGCCGCCTCGGCTCCGGCCTGGCGCACCAGACGGACCGTTTCCTGCGTGCCGGCCGTGTCGATGTCCGCGGCGGCGATGGCGTAGCCGCGGGCCGCGAAGCCCAGGGCGAAGGCCCGTCCCAGGCCGCCGGCGGCGCCGGTGATGAGCACCGTAGGAGAGCTGTTCATGGAATGTGCCTTTCAAGTGGTGGAGAACTGTGGTGTTGCGGGTGCCGGCCGGGAATCGGGGGGAAAGGAACCGGCCGGCACCCTTGCGGTTCCGGAAGCTTGGGGGAACCTCCGGAACCGGTCTGCGGCGCCCGGGGATCAGGCGTGCGAGTGGCTGTGGGCTCCCGGCCCGGTCAGGGCCGGCTCGGCGCCCAGGATTTCCACGGTGCCCTTGGTGCCGTCAACCCGCAGCAGGTCTCCGGTCTTGATGGTGGTGGAGGCGCTGCCGGTGCCGGTGACCGCCGGCAGGTCGTATTCGCGGCAGACGATGGCCGCGTGGGACATCATGCCGCCGATATCCGTGACGGTGGCCTTGATCTTGCCGAAGATCGGGCCCCAGCTCGGCGCGGTGACCGGAGCCACCAGGATTTCGCCGGGCTGCACCTGGGTGAGCTCGTCCGCGTGCATGATGACGCGGGCCGGGCCCTCGACCTGGCCGGGGGAGGCCGCCATGCCCTTGAGCGTGCTGCCGTCCTGGGTCTCGTCCGCGCCCAGCCACTGCTGCACCTGTTCGGTGGTGATGCCCCAGAGCATGCGGGTGAACGGTTCGGTGATCGACTGCGGCGGGGTGTTCAGCGCCGGGGCCGGTCGGGCGGTTTGCAGCGCGTCCACGATGCCCTTGCGGTGGGCGATCTTCTCCGGGAGCACCACCGCGCCGATCGGCGCGCCGGAGCCGACGCCCCAGCTGGTGACCAGGTCGAAGAGCACGTCGCGGACCTCGTTGCGGCTCAGGTAGAGCATGTCCTCGGCCTCGGTGAACAGCCCGGCGTCGGCGAGCATGCGGCCGAGCTCGCGGACTTTGCGCCAGAAGACGCCCATGGTCCAGTGCTCGATGTAGAAGTTGTGGTTCTCCACGTACGGGTAGGCGGTGGCCGCCAGCGTGCGCTTGGCGTCGAAGACCGCGGCGACCTCCGGATCCAGCAGCTCGCGGTATTCCTCCACGATGCGTTCCTTCTCCGCGATGAGCTTTTCGGTGGGGCGCAGGATCTGCGCGCCGCCGCGGGCGCGGCGGATGTAGTCCGCGATGAAGCCCAGCGGGATCTCCTGGTTCACGTTCCAGTACTTGTCGTGGGCGTAGAAGCCGTTGCCGATGGTGAAGTTGAACCACGGGTCCTGGGCCTGCTCCCACTGCGCCATCCAGCGCTCGCCGCCGGCGGCTGCGGCGATGGACGCCAGGGTGGTGGCCGGGTCATCGGTGTTGGCGAAGTGCTCGTCCAAATCCAGCTCGATGGCCAGCAGCGCCAGCGCCTTGAGCTCGTCATCGGGGCGGAACAGCTCCATGTCCACGCCCTGCACCATGGTGGCGATGGACTGGTCCGGGATGTTCGGGAAAACTTCCTTGCAGAAGTTGAAGAAGTCCAGATAGGCGATGTAGCCCAGGTTCAGGAACTCGAAGTGGTACTGCCAGTTCTGGTAGGCCAGCTGGATCAGCCGGTCGTAGTTCTCCAACAGGACTTCCGAGCCGTCCTTGCCCATGCCGTTCTCGATGTCCTCGAAGGGGACCTTCTCGGGCAGCGGTGCGAAGGACAGCGCCTCCATGTCCGCAATGGTGCCCTTGACCTTCACATGCCAGTTGGCCAGCTTGCTCTCCCAGTTGGCGAAGTAGTGGCCGATGCGAGCTTCGAAGTCCGGCACGCGGGCGGCGATCTGCTCCTCGGGGACCGGGATTGGGGACATGTACAGGTAGCCCAGGTGGATGCGGAAGTCGATGCCGTTGGCGTTGGGGATCATCAGGTGCCGGGCGTTGTACTGGCCCAGGCACTTCACGGCGAATTCGCCGCCGATGGTTTCGAAGGGCTTGAAGACGGTGGGCCAGTGCTGCGAATCGCAGAACCAGAACTTGGCGTCTTCCTGCTCCTTCAGTGCGTCCTGGAACACCAGGTAGTAGGGGTAGATCTCTTCCCATCCTTCGGCGCCGGCGGGCACCGGCAGGTCGGATGGCTTGGGGAAGGACTTCATTGTCATGGTCGTGCACCCTTTCTCAGAAGGTTCGGCACTTTGCGAGTGGCCGAGGTGTGGGGTGGAGCGTGGAAACAGCGTGGATACGTGGGTCAGCTGACGATCTTCGATAGGGAGGCGGTGATCGAGGAGACGCCGCCGAATCCCAGCGAGGAGGCGTAGCCTCCGGCGGAGGCCTTGGGCGCCGCGGGCTTGGAGGAGTGCACGGTTTCCGGGCGGGCCTGGAGCAGCAGCAGGTTCTCCCCGTCGGGCAGGTCGGCGTCGATGGCCCACTCGATGTCCTGCGGGGACTTGTAATGCTTTTCCGCCCGCTTGGCCAGCTGGGCCACGGCGGACAGCTCGTCGTTGCTCAGGCAGCGCACCGTGCGGCGCTCTTCCGGGACATCCCTTTCCACCAGGGTGTTGGTGGCCGGGTCGGGGATCATTTCGGCATGCTTGTCGCCGATGTGCTCGGTGATTACCGCCAGGGTGACCTTGTCCAGCTGGATGTTGTCCGGCGTGACGGTTCCGGAGACCACCATCTCGCCCACGCCCCAGGAGGCGTCCACGGTGATCTTGGAGCGGTCGCCGTTGGTGGGATCCAGGGTCATGGCCACGCCGGCGGTCTTGGCGTTGACCATCTTCTGCACCACCACGGCCATGCACAGCCCGTCATCTGGGATGTTGTTCTTCAGCCGGTAGAGGATGGCGCGGCTGGTGTACAGCGAGGCCCAGCAGGCGCGGATGTGCTCGCCGACCGAATCGAACCCGGTCAGCCACAGGTAGGTGTCCTGCTGTCCGGCGAAGGAAGCATCGGGCAGGTCCTCTGCGGTGGCGGAGGAGCGCACGGCCAGCGGGGCCTCGGAATCGAAGCGGGCCTGCAAGGCGTCGTACGCGGCTCGGGTGACCTCGCGCAGGTCGGCGGGAACCGGGCGGGAAGTGATCAGCTCGCGGATGGCGGCGCTGGCGGCGTCCACCGCGGCGATGTCCTCCGGGTCCAGGCCGTCCAGCTGGGCGTTGATGCTGTCTTCCAGTCCGGTGCCCATGAAGGCGCGGAAGGCGGCGGTGTTCACCACGAAGCCGGGAGGGACCGGCATGCCGGCGGCGGTCATGGTGACCAGCGAGGCGCCCTTGCCGCCCAGGCTGTCCAGGGTGGGTTCCTTGCCGCCGTCGAAGAATTCAATGAAGTCGTTGTTGCTCATCGTTAAGCCTCAGATCGGGAAGTGGAGTCGGCATTCAGCTCGACGTTGACGAAGTCGGGAACGCGGAAGGACAGGTTCTTCCGGAAGGTGATGGCACCGCCGTCGACCAGTTCAAGGTTCGGCAGCGCACTGGTCAGTTCCTCCAGCGCGATCTTGGCCTGGAGCTTGGCCAGCATGTTGCCCAGGCAGTAGTGGATGCCGAAGCCGAAGGACAGGTGGTCGCGGGCGTTGGGCCGGGTGATGTCGAAGTCCTCGCCGTTCTCGAAGCGGGATTCGTCGCGGTTGGCCGAGCCCATGAGCAGCAGCAGTTCCGCACCCTGCGGGATCTGCACGCCGCCGACCTCGGTGGCGGCTAGGGCCTTGCGGCGCCATCCCACGATGGAGCCCGAGTAGCGCAGCACCTCGTCGATGGCCTTGGGGATCTGCTTGGGATCCGTCACGACGGCGTCCCAGGCTTCGCGGTGCTCCAGCAGCACGCGCACGCAGTTGGAGATCAGCGTGGTGGTGGTTTCATGGCCTGCGAAGAGCAGCGAGTAGAGCAGCGAGGCGATCTCGTGGTCGGTGATGTCCGCGCCGTCCTTCTGGGCCTGGACCAGGTCCGCGGTGAGGTTGTCGCCGCCGGCGGCGTGGGCCTGGGCCACCTGGGCCTGGCAGCGTTTCCAGTACTCGACCAGGTTGTGCGCGTGGGTGATCTGCTCCTCGTCGCTGAGGTCTCCCCAGGTCATGGCAGCGCGGGAGTCGCTCCAGCGCTTGTAGGTGTCGACCATGGTCACGTCTTCGCCGATCAGGGTCAGGATGGTGATAGTCGGCAGCGCATAGGCCAGGTCTGCCACGATTTCCGCGTGGTTGGTGCCTTTGGTGAGCATCGAGGCGATGGAGTCCTTGACGTTCTGGCGGATCATTGGTTCAAGGGCCTTGAAACGGCGCGGGGTGAAAGCCTTCTGCGCCACGGCGCGGATGCGGGTGTGCTCCGGCGGACGGCGGGCGGATAGGCCCGAGTAGGTGGTGAATCCGCCCTCGGTCATGATTGCGGTGGCCTGGGGGCCGCGCTTGCGCACCGGAGCCTGGGCGTTCTCCGAGGAGAAGGTCTCCCAATCTTCGAAAACCGACTTCACGTCGTCATATCGGGTGATGACATACAGCCCGGTGCGCTCGTCAAACATCACCGGCTGTTCGCTGCGCATCTTTGCGTAAGCGGGGAAAGGGTTCTCCATAGCGAACGGCTCATACCCGTGGTGGTCTGCCGGGGCTTCTGCTCCGAAGCCCATTGGGCATCCGCCGGATACGGCTGGTGTGCTGGTCATGGAATCTGCTCCTTGGGAAGTCGATGAGTCACGGTGTGATCCGTGCAACATTGATCGATCCCTAGTGTTGTCCATGGCGCAGCAGGATGGGAAGCTAACGCTTCCATCCAGTGGAAGGCTAATTTCTAGCGGTGATTAGTTCTCCCTCCCGGGCACATTCATGTCAGGCCCGGAAATGATGCCCAGCAGCGTTTCCAGCGGAATATGCGCGGTGGCTGCTTCGATGCGCTTGGAGATGCCGTAGAGCACCGGAAGGTGGCGTTCCATGTTCGCTGCATGGGAAGTGGGAATGACCAGGCCGATGGAACAGCCCAAACGGCCGGTGTGATAGACCGGAACGGCAATCGAACAGGTTCCCAGCCGGACTTCTTCCCGGGTGATGGCGTACCCGTTGTGGCGTGCCCGGCTCAGCTCATTGCGCAGCTGCACGGGGTTGCTGCGGGTGTGCGGGGTGAGCGGTTCCAAGGGCTGTTCGAGGTAGGCGTCCATGACCCAGTCTTCCGAGAACGCGAGGATGGCCTTGCCCACGGCGGTGGCATGCAGGGGGAGTCGGCCGCCCACCCGTGAAGCCCGCGCGATGCGTTTGGTGCCATAGACGCGGTCGATGTACAACGCCATGTTGCCGTCGCGGATGGCCAGCTGGCTGGTCTCCCCGGTAAGTGAAAAGAGGTCTTGGACAAAGGGTCGCGCGGTGTCGCGCAGCTGGCGTCCGGTGTTCTGGGCGATGGCCCACAGCCGCAGCCCGAGCTGGATTCCGCCGTTGCCGGTGCGGCTGAGGATCCCCTCATCCACGAGTTCACCGACAAGCCGGTGCGTGGTGGACAGCGGAAGGTCTGCGGCCTTCGAGATCTCCGTGAGGTTCAGCGCCCGGCGCGAGGTTTCGAAGGCGGAGAGTATCGCCAGGATCTTGGACGTGACGCTGCGTCCGGGTTGCGAGCTTCCTCCGGCCATGTGTTCTCCCAAGTCTCGGTGTCTTTGCCAGCTGAAGACAAGGGTATCCGGTTCAAGGGCGAGCGGCGCGGCCCCGGCACAGCCGGAACTGTGACGCAGCACCTACAACCCAGGACTGAGGTCGGAGCCAGGGGATTTACGCCGACGGAGCGAGGTCAGGAATTGGGGGAAACAGTAGGCTGGAGACAACAAGAACGAAGTCACCGCATGACAACAGCTACTTGAGGAGCAACATCTAATGTCGGCAGCAGCCACCGGAATTCGCGCATCTTTTGCCAAGAAAATGATCCTGGGCGGTGCTGCGCTGGCACTGGCGGCAGGGGCAACCGGTTGCAGCGCGGTTGAAGACTTCAACAAGTCAACCTCGGATTCCTGGGCTGTCACCTACGAGGTATCGGTCACCGGTGGGGATACCAGCAAGATCACCGACATCAAGTACCTTGAATCGGAAAAGCGCGGCGAAGCCGGCACCGAACTTTCGCTGCCTTCGGGAAAGACGACGGCCGAGGGCAAGGGCACGGCAGTCTGGAGCCTTGAGAGCATTGTGACCGCTGAAAAGGACGCAGCTATTTCAGCGGTTCCTGGCAAGGGCTCTACCGCCACCTGCCGAATCCTGCTTGACGGCGTCAAGGAAATTGCCGCTGAAACCTCGAAGCCGGGTGAACGCGTAGACTGCGCAGTCACCACCCCAGCCTTCTCCAAGTAGCAGCCTAAGATCAGTCTGAAAGCGCCAGCCTCTGCTCGAAGAGGTTGGCGCTTTCTACTGCAACCAAGGCGCTGGCCATGAACCGCGCGGCGTCGGTGAACAGATGGTTGCTGACCCGGGACTCGACCAGCTGGAAGGCTTCGGAGCGGGTGAGGCCGAACCAATCCATCACGGTGTCCACGCCATGCGGGGTCAGGCGCCACAATTTGTCGGCGTCCTTCACTAGCGAATCTTCCAAGCTGGTGGAATCCTTGCGTGAATCATGGCCATCGATAATGTAAGTGATGCGCTCGCTGCGTTTGTTATCGAATTCCTCTGCCTGCAGCAGTTCCCGGGCGAGTTCCGCCCCCAACTTCTCGTGCTGCAGCACCAACTCCTTGTCGCCGGCTCCCGGCGCGATGGCAGACAGCACCAGCTGCGGATCCACCTGCGACCAGCCGATGTCATGAAGCAGAATGGCCGGCAACACCACCAGCGGATCCGCCTGCGGGTGGTGCTTGAGCAGCGACTGAGCGAGCGAAAGCGAATACAGGGTGTGGGCGTCATTGCTGCGCACCGCAAGATAGGTCTTGGCCTTCTCCCAGAGCCTTTCCAGCACGGGGAATTGTTCAAAGACGCCGGGTTCTGCTGGCGGAATGAATCCGCTGACATCGTGGCCGTAGTGGTTTGCCAGGGGCTGCAGCTTGGTCATGGGGCTCATCGTGCCAGCAGAAACCGTGAGGGGGAAGAATATCCTTCCATCCAGTGGATGCCTGATGCAAGGCGTTTCAGCCGATCAGGCGGTCTGCCAACAGCCGGTAGGCGTTCAGCCGATCCTCCGGGTCGCTGACGAGGGTGTTGAGCATTAGCTCGTCGGCATTGTGGGATTCGGCTAAGGCCAGAAGCCGGGCGCAAACCTTGTCCGGGGTGCCGACGATCAGTGCTTGGCTGCGTTCCTGGGCCCGGGCTCGTTCCGGGGCGCTCCACTGGTAGCTCCCGGCGCCGGCGGTCGAGGGGATCGGACCGTCGTGCCCGAAATCCTTGCGCACCCGCCAGAGCAGCAGGGCCTCGGCCAGTTCCTGGGCCCGTTCCTCTGTTTCAGCCGTGACGAAGCGGACCGCCAGGACGGTGTGGGCAGCGTGTCCGGATTGCGCGGCCGCTTCCTGATAGGCGCGGGTAGCAACCTCCCCGCCGGTAGGACGCAGGAAATGGCCATGGACGTATCCGGCGCCCAGCGTGCCGGGCAGCGGTGCGGACGAGCCGCCGGCTCCCAGCACCCACACGCCTCCAACAGGTTCGCTGTCCGGCTGCGGGTGGTTCGTGCCGAATTCCTGCACCAGCGCAGCGATCTTTGCGGCATAGTTCGGGTCTGACAGCGCCGCCCGTCCCAAGCCGGTGTCGACCCTGTTCGGATGCACCGCCGAGAGCAGTCCCATCGTTTCGGCGACCTTTTGGGCCGGGTAGTACGGCAAGAGGATCGCACCGGTACCGACCCTGATCCTGCTTGTACGTTCAAGCGCCAGCGCAGTCATCATTTCAGGTGCGGCGCTGGCGAATGAGCGGGAATTGTGGTGCTCGGCAAACCAGATGCGGTGGTATCCCAGCGCATCGGCATCTCGGGCCAGAGCTAAGCCGCTCGTCAGCGCGGCAGGGCTATCAGGGGCATGCTCGGTGAGCGGAACTTGATCGAGGATTGAAAGTCTCATACCGCGCTGTGTCCTGCCAATTTCTTCGTTGTATTCGACAGCCGTATGAAGGGTCATTGCACGGCCGCCCGGTCCGTGGATGAGCATACCTGTGTCTCCCTGTTGCCACCGCATCCGCGGCAGGGACACCACAGTCAGGCACCCGCCACCATGCCATGACAGCACCTGCAGCCCCAGTGATGATAGCTTGAAGATTAATCGAGGATACCCAAGGAACTTGGCCTTCCTCAGCTGCCGGACTATTGGAAGACAGACAGGCTGGACACGATGTCAGAGACGACAGAAATCGATATGAGCGATCTTGCTATTGCCTCGCGTGCGGTGCTCAAGCCAATTGCGCAGATTGCCGAAGCCGCAGGGATCCCGGAAGAAGCTGTCGAGTCCTACGGCAGGTACAAGGCCAAGATCGACCCATCCCATCTTCCTGCCCGCAATGCCGCGCTCGGCAAGGTGGTCCTGGTCAGCGGAATCTCCCCGACCCCGGCCGGCGAGGGAAAGTCCACCGTGGTGGTGGGACTTGGCGACGCCTTGTCCTTGGCAGGAGCCAAGACGCTTATTGCGCTGCGCGAGCCATCGCTGGGCCCGATCTTCGGCATGAAGGGCGGTGCCACCGGCGGCGGGTATTCGCAGGTGCTGCCGATGGACGAGATCAATATGCACTTCACCGGCGACTTCCATGCGATCACCAGCGCGAACAACCTGCTGATGGCGTTGATCGACAACCACCTGCACCGCGGCAACGCCCTGGGGATCGACCCTCGGAGGATCACCTTCAAGCGCGTGATCGACATGAACGACCGCGCCCTGCGCAATATCGTGATCGGCCTGGGCGGCCCGACCGAGGGCGTGCCGCGCGAAGCAGGATTCGAAATCACCGTGGCCTCGGAGGTCATGGCGGTGTTCTGCCTGGCCACCGGGCTGGAAGACCTGCGCGACCGGCTGGGACGCATGACCATCGGGTACACCTATGAGAAGAAGCCGGTCACCGTTGACGACCTGGGCGCGGCCGGGGCCATGACCATGCTGCTCAAGGACGCCATCAAGCCCAACCTTGTCCAGACCATCGGCGGCACCCCGGCATTCATCCACGGCGGGCCGTTCGCCAACATTGCCCACGGCTGCAACTCGGCCATCGCCACCAACACCGCACGCTCGCTGGCCGATGTCGTGGTCACCGAAGCGGGCTTCGGCGCGGACCTGGGCGCGGAGAAATTCATGGACATCAAGGCACGTTATGCCGGCTGCGACCCTTCCGCCGTGGTCATCGTTGCCACCATCCGTGCCTTGAAAATGCACGGAGGAGTAGCCAAGGACCAGCTCAAGGGCGAGAACGTGCAAGCGGTACGCGACGGCATGGTGAACCTAGCCCGGCATGCTTCCAACGTCAGGAAATTCGGGATCCATCCGGTCATCGCCGTCAACAAGTTCGCCACGGACACCGCGGACGAGCTGGCCGTGGTCACGGAATGGGCCGCGGAAAACAACATTGAATGCGCCGTGGCAGATGTCTGGGGCCAGGGCGGCGCCGGAGCCGGGGACCTGGCAGCAGCGGTGTTGCGGGCCATCGACGCGCCGAGCGATTTCGCCCCGCTGTACGAGTTGGAGAAACCGGTAGAGGAGAAGATCCTCACCGTGGTGAAGGAGATCTACGGCGGGGCGGAAGTGGACTACACTCCCGCTGCAAAGCGGGTGCTGGAACAGATCCATGCCAACGGCTGGGACAACCTGCCGGTGTGCATGGCCAAAACGCAGTACTCCTTCTCGGATGACCCAACGCTGCTGGGCGCGCCCGAAGGCTTCACGCTGCTGGTTCGCGACCTCATTCCGAAGACCGGAGCCGGGTTCATCGTGGCGATCACCGGTGCCATCATGACCATGCCGGGGCTGCCCAAGGTGCCTGCCGCCATGCACATGGACGTGGACGAGAACGGAAACGCGGTCGGCCTGTCCTAAACCGGTGCTGGCAAAGCCCACACTGTGCAAGGGTGACCATCATCCTGCACCAGCTAGCTGTGCCGGTGAAAGACCTTATAGCCTGTTGCTCGCAGCGCGGAGCGTGAATAACAAGGGTGGCCGATGACCGTCTGCTGTGCCCATCATTGTGGATTGCATACTTGGTCGAGTGCTGGAGGCTAGGTGACTTCGTGGGGGAGACCAAGTCTCCGCTAGGCAGCGCCAGTCATCAACCCATTAGCTACCTGACGGCTTGGCCCTGACTTAGCCTTCCGAAACATCCACTCCAGCACCTCGGTATTCATGGGGAGCCGTTCATTGAAGATTTCTTGACCCGTGCTTCTGTTACCGCCACGAGCTGGCTAACACGGAGAAATTCGAACGCCATTCCCATCGTTTCCGTTTGCGGATTCCTAGCCCGGCGTGCAGGTATCCAACGCTTCATGGATGGATCACATCTCTGAAGCACCGCGGCGGCGCGCCTGTGCGGGCCGCCGCGGTTTCCACCCGAGCATTCAAAATTCAGCGGGTTGGCCGAAGACTGGTCTACGGGCCGTTCGGATTCCCGCACACCACGCAGAATCTGCGGCAGCCTGCGACCGACTAATCGGTGGAGTCGCGCTCGATAATGCCGGTACGCGGATTCACCTGAGGCCTCTGGTAGGCCAGTTCTCCGCCATTGCGCCCGCCATAAGGCCGGCCGTGATCGGCGTACTCTTCCCGGTAGAAAACCAGCCGCCAGCCTCCAAGCTCGATTCTCGCCCCGCTTCGCAGGACGTACTCTTGGCCAGCATTCAACCCTGCGCTTCCCCCAACCCTATGGACTGCTTGGAGGACGTATTCGTCGAGGTCGTCCCTGACGATTCGTGCATGGACAGGTTCCAGGCCTTCTAATATCAGTCCGCTATCCTGGGCACTGCCAATGACCACGACGTCGTCAACGAGGTTGAGCACCTTCGGCGCTTTCCCATCCCAAGACTCGCTGTCCTTGACGAAGATGAGCCTCGGCCTACCGCCGCGATCGGCATAATGCGTGGTGGTAGGCCGCATGCGCTGGTTCCTTTGGAAGGTGGGGAACAGCGGAAACAGGGTGCTTGGAATGCCCAGACTTCCATTCCTTCGATCCTTCTGCAGCAGCCCTTTGACGTTTTTCATTGAACCAATCCGCACGGCGTTCGATTTCATCGCGAGGCGACCGGTTAAATTGGGCTTGACGTCACCGAGCGTGGCGATATTCCCATTCGGCCCATCAATCACAATCTGGATTCCAGAGTTCTTGAGGCGATGCGCAAGCTGGCCTAGGGCAGGACGGCTGGCACCTCTAGAAACTCGGAATATTGAGTCTGAATCGGCTTTGATATGGATGATCCGGCCTTCGGCCTTGACAGTTCCATGTACTTGTTCCGAGTCATCAGTGCCCTCGAGTGGCTGGTCGACCGTGAAATTCAGGTCAATGTCGAAGCGCATCAGGCTACCCGTTCACTCGCGGTACTGATCTGAACCCAGTGAGTGGTCATCGCTCGTAGTGACCCTCAGCGTGCCGTTGAACTTCCATGTAGCCCGGGGTGCATCTGGACCGATGTCTCTCGGTACTTCAACCATCATGTCCACAAGTGTGTAGTTCACAGCTGCACCACGCCCGGTCAGGTAGGACCACAATTGTTGGCCGAGATCAGACCAATCGGCAATTTGCAGATCCTCCACTGGCAAATCTTTATTCGTATTAAAATTGTCCACTCTACCCACATTCCTCTGCTATCGAGAATGATCATAAAAACTGGATGAAGCTGCGGGATCCAGGCCCAGTGTGAAATAGATTACCCGCTACGCGCGGTCAGGTAAATGATTAATCTAAATTTCAAAGTCACCAATCTTGCGGGTGATTTTATCGGATGTTGTTCGAGGTCACGCACCTTAGGATTTGATGTATATCCACAAGTCAAGTTCGGAGTTTTCTTGGCTTGGCGGGATGTCGTTATGTGGGTAGGTAAGGGTGGTGGACGCATAATGGAGCGGGAATCCGGTGTTTCTTGAAAAATTATCTAGAAAATCGAGATTTACGAATTTAGGCGTTTCGTATAACTGAATTCTCGATAATTTAAATATTTGGAATAAGACTATTCGGTTGCGAATTCTGAGGCGCAAGGATGGTCAACGCGCTTCATGCAAGGATTGGCCAAGATTCTTTGCAAGCCGAGTTATCCTCCATTCCGTAGTACTTACTTACCGGCGAGGCGACGCAACCACAACACCGTCGGCAAAGTTGCTGTGGGGAGGAAGTGTCGGTTGTGGTCGCACCGAAATTTAATAACTAGGGACCATCGAGGGCCTAGACATTGTGATGCCCGGCGTGCATACACTGACCGTTGAAACCCGCGTACATGAGCAACCGCAAAACCTTCGACGTCAAGTATCAAGTGTCGGGACTGCGTCTCGGCTCAGGGATCGCTTTGGATCGGTGTCTGGACGTCGTGCTGCTGGAAAGTGAGTGCGGGCCGTCCGCAGTTCTTGCAGATCGTCAATAGCGCTGGGAATGGGGCGACTGTTTTCACGAGTGCAGGCGATCGAAGTCACCGTCGTGAGTTGATCTTGCTTGATGGCGTCAAGGGACATACCGCCGTAGCCAGGTCCTCCGACGAACGCGCCGCAATAGAACGTTGACACTTCGATGGAAAATTTAGTCGAGAGCTTTTGAAGTCCAGTGAGTCGCTGTGGCGCGCACCAGCCGCGGTAAGTGAAGTCTGCAGTTCAGCTAAGAGTCTAGCGTATATGGGAAACTGGTGCCGCCGATTTTTGTGTGCGAGAGCCTCGGGCCTACCGATTGAGATTGAACTCAATAGCGGAGAAACGTTGGTAGATCGGCTTGCAAAAGTTAATCTTCGGGGGTGGAGATCTAGGGAGCCAGCAACACTTATGTTCCCCGTTCAGGTTACGTTCTCTTCGATAAAGCCACTTATGACTACCTATTTTCGTGAAATGCCCGAGCTAGTTGACTAATGGTTTTTCACAAGTGGTTACATCATGCTTCGCCACCCTGGAACGGCCTCATCCAGTGCATCAAGCCGCCACTGAATGAGTCTTTGCTCGGCTCTTCTTTGATGTTGGCAATGAAGCCATACACCAAGTGTGTGTTCATGTTCTGTAGTGAAGTTTTTGTAACGCGGCATCGTTTCGAACTCCGATATGAAGTCTTGTAAGTTCGCAAGGTTCGTCTTCCAGAGTTCGTCAAGTTCATTCTGGTGAATATTGACGGTCCAGCCGGCAAGATCTTTAAGCAATTCAACCTTGGTCTTAGATATGCGTCCTGTTTCGTACGCACGACGTTGTACAGCGACCCAGCGAAAAAGCGCCTTTTCATGTTCGTCTCCATCGCGACTTGGTAGCTGATCGTGGGTCGCTTGAAAGCTAATGACTTCATTAAGCCTTGTTCGCCATCGAGCCGACGGCCTATCGGGGTCGCGTTCATTGAGAGCGGCTTGGTGCGTAGCTTTAAAGCCTGGAGTATATTTCTCTCTTACCCGCAGATGTACATGTACAGTGGCTACGCTCTGATGGCATAGATCAGCAATCTCCCGCGCAGTGAGTCCTGCTGCGTACATCATGTCCCACTCTGGGTGCCTTGAGATGTCCCAACCAGTCATGAGTAAACGCTAATATACATAGCTCTGGATCTGAAGTGCTAGTCATTTCTGAGTTAGTGATGTTGCGGGTCACAGTGGCAAGTTGTTCTGAAAAGTAACTACGATCAGCGACTCTCTTGATCTTGAGATGGGCGAATCACGAAACGTTTCTCAGCGCCGTTCATTGAGATCGAACTGGGTTGGATCCGAGAGGAGTGTGCCGAATTGATTGTGCAAGCTCCCTAATCTATTGGGAGAAAGAGACTAGGAAAACTTGATATGGCTACCCAGAAAGAGCCGGTTGAACAGAGCGTGAAAAACAACCCTGACTTCGTCGAGAAGATCGCTATTCACAGCTCCATGGGCGCCGTCAATGGCGCGGGGTCCTTTGATGGGCTGATAGGCCTTAGCATCCATAGCGAAGTCCAGCTTGAAGTCAATGATGGGATTCGTTCATCTGATTATTCGCGCAGGCCTGGAACGCGGCCTGAAATCCGAGCTGAGCAGCCACCTGGGCCATGAGCAAGTCGAAGGCCACGGTAGGTTCCTCCCAAGCTCCCGCAATGAGTCCTATCCGCCATCCGTGCCCGCGATCGGAAGGGGACTCCGATCTGCAGGTTCCACATGACCGGGCTGGCACCTTCACGCGAATCTTGCTGCCTCAAAGGCCTGCCTCGCACCGGTGACCCGAATGAAATGATCATCTATATCTATGCCGGCGGCATGACCGTCCGGGATATCGCCAATCACCTGGAAACCACGGTTGGCACCCAGCTGTTACACGACACCATCAGCAAGATCATAGACGAAGTGCTCAAAGAAGCCTCCGCATAGCTGGAACGCCAGTTCGAAGAGTTATGCCCTATCCTGTATTTGGTTGTGCTCTTGGCCAAGATTCATGGCAGACAATAGATGTGCAACAAAGCCGCGCCAACGGATAATGAAGGCGCGAAGTTTTGGGCGCAAGTCTGTGCACAACTGGCCAACTGCGGTGTTAAAGACGCATTGATCGCAAGCAACGACAGCCTTACTGGCTTCCCGGAGACGATCGAATCGAGCTACTCAAGGATGACCGTGCAGACCTGCGTGGTACACCTGTCCGCGCGGCTAACTGGTTCGCTTCCTACGGCGACCGCGAGGTCGTCAGTGCGTAGCTGAAATGTACTTGCACAGCACCGAACATCGAATCAGCACGCAAGGCATTGGATGATTTCGAAGCGTCCAAGCTGGGGCAGAAGTATCCGTCGGCGGTGGAGACGTGGCGCAACGCGTGGGAACGGTTCACCCCGTTCCTGGAGTTTTCGCCATAGCTTTGCAAGATCATTTACACGATAAACCAACAAAGATCATAGATGCCGACAAGTAAGACACACGAAACTCCGAAAACTCTTCGGTTCCACTGAACGATGAATATTTTTCAGGACGGCATCCTGCACTGCAGTTGCAAATCAAAGATGCCCGTGTGACCGTATAAGACTACTTGCCAGAAGTCTCGGGAGGCATCCTTGGGTGAAGTTGTCGGAGAAGACTGGCAACCTATAAGACAGAGGGAACAAGATTTCGGTTCTCTTAGTGAGCCTCTACACGTCCACTCAGTAGCGTGGAGGGTGGGACAAGAACTGCTGAGCGATAAACTAGACGTTGCCCTCAATTTCTCAATCAGAGATGTTCGAGCGGCAGGAACAGAGGAGGAGTGCGTGGGCGTTCGCTACATCGGGAGCAAAGCACGTGTTGCGGAAACCATTTTGGATCTCGCGGGAGACGAGATATCTGGACGGTTTGTTGATGCCTTCAGCGGAACCGGATCAGTGGCATCGGCGGCAGCTGATAGAGGCTGGGATGTAACTGTCAACGACTCTCTTCCATCTGCCGTGGCGATGAGTGTGGGAGCAATCGTCGGCAGCCAAAATGTACCTTTTGCTTCACTGGGTGGATATAACAAGACTCTGGCTTGCCTCAATGAGGCTAAAGAAACTCCAGGCTTCATTCACGCCCAATATAGTCCCGCATCAGGGATTTTCGGGGACGTAGAGCGCCGTTACTTCACCGAAACGAACGCTGTACGCCTAGACTCGATGCGGAACCAAATCCGGAAGTGGTCTAACGATGGCATGCTCACTTGGACGGAACAACAACTCCTGCTTGCTGATCTGATGCAAGCAGCGAACAGCGTGGCTAATATCTCAGGAACGTACGGATGCTTCCTTAAACGATGGACACCGTCTGCTCTCAAAGCAGTGACTGTAAAGCCTCGTAAACTTCCTTCGCGAAATACAGATTTCAAGGCCGTTATTGGAGACGTTTCTGAACTCCAAACAACAGAGCTAGACACTGTTTATTATGATCCACCCTATACTAAGCGCCAGTACGGCGCGTACTACCATTTACTGGAAACCATTCACGCTGGTGATGAACCTGAGGTCTCTGGAGTTACTGGGCTCCGTCCATGGCAGGAAAAAGCTTCTGATTATTGCTATAAGACGCGAGCCCTAGATGCTCTAACTAGCCTTATCCTTGGAACTAGAGCCCGGCGGATACTCTTGAGCTATAGTACGGAAGGCCATGTAGCCAAAGACCGTCTAGTGAATTCTCTATCTGAGGCTGGCCAAGTCACCGTGCATGAGATCAAGACCATTGGTCGCTACCGTCCGAATGCGCAAGCCTCGGCGTCGGGGAATACTGTCGACGAGTACGTTATAGAAATTATCCCCCTTGAATTGAACATGGTGGGTCCTCTTGAGAATAATTCGGCGGTTTCTGCGTGAGAAGTCTGGAACAGAACCACCTACTTTTTGCGAATACATTGCTAGACCAGGCTGCCACTGAAGTCTGTCCCTCCGCGGAACTGAGCGATGCTCGCCTGACAATACTCGAGACCGTGGCCTCAGCAGTAGGTGGCTGGAACCTAGAAGAATTTTGGGAGCGTAACCAGCAAAGCCGTCCTGAGCTTCATAGCGACCCTCATCCATGGGCAGACAAGCTGCGCGCCAGTATCGCTGCCACTCCAATTCCAGTCTCGTTGGCGCTGTCGGCACTAAGTCGTGAAGTACTCCCGTCTGCTCAGCAGCGAAAAAGCGGAGCATATTACACAGACTGGAGGCTAGCGGAACAGCTTGCCGCTCAGAGCGTCCCAATGGTTCGCACTGACGGGCTTTGGATTGATCCTGCATGCGGCTCTGGTGTGCTCCTGGCGGCAGCAGCTATGACACTGCAACCAGGCGCGAAACGTAACCACGTTATCCGCGAGCAACTGACAGGGGCTGATCTCTCAGCCCGAGCGCTCCGAGGTGCACTTCTCTCTGTCGCGAGTCTCACCGCGGACCTTGACGCTGTATACGGTTTTGCTAGTCGTCTATTCCGGCAGGATAGTCTGAGAAGTCGTAATACCTGGGCAGAGCTGGTACCTAAGGGTGCAGCGCTAGTCATCGGGAACCCACCATGGGAGAAACTGAAGGTTTCACGTCACGAACTCGCGACGGAGCTTGGCCAGGTTCGGCACTATGGCCAACGCTACAAAGACGAGATTGACCTGACCCACTCGAGAGCTAACCTACTCTCCTATATCGAGCAAGTTGCAATGGGAACTCGCTTTCAAGGTAAGGGCGAGCATGACCTGTACAAGTTATTCCTTGAACTTGGCTTGGCGCTTGCTGCCGAAGACGGCATTCTTGCAATGATACTCCCCGCTGGACTTATCCGATCGCAGGGGACCGAGACATTACGACGTGAACTCATCCGATCGGCACGCGAGCTGTCTATCTCTGTCATTGAGAATCGTGCGCGCCATTTTGCTATCGATACGCGGTTTAAGTTCTTGACCATGGTTGCACGTGTCGGTGGGGATAACCACCTGCCGATCAATCTCAAGGTTGCTGACCGGACTGGGGTATTGCCTAACGAATCGGTCAGTATTTCTAGATCCGAGCTCCACGCTGTGCGTAACGACCTATCCATTCCCGAGGTTAGGACCTCAGACGAGTGGGAATTGTTTGCTCGGTTAGCTAAGAATTCCATCTCCATCGGTGACCCGACTGGGCCTTGGCGCCCGACGTACCGACGTGAAGTCGATATGACGCTCGATAAGAAGAAGTTCAAGCGCACACCGGACAATGAATCCCTCCCGCTCTTGGAAGGGCGTCACATTTCCCATTACCGATGGCGTGCCAAAACCTATCAGAGTGGAGAAGGGCGTGCCGCGATTTGGCGACCTGAACCAACCGGGAAAGCCACACTAAAGCCCCAATGGTACATCCAGCCGAGCACGATCCACCCAGCGTCCGCGGAGAGAGCTGCCCGAAGCAGGATCGGATTCTGTGACATAACAGGACAAACGAATGAACGATCCCTGCTTCTAGCCAGAATTCCGGCTGGGGTCTCTTGCGGAAACAAGGTCCCAACGCTCGTGTTTGCTGATGGAAACGCCGATCGGGAAGACCTATTTCTAGCACTGACAAATTCTCTCGTTGTGGACTGGATGATGCGGCGCCTCGTGACGACGACGGTCAACTTTTTCCTCCTTAACTCACTCCCGTTACCGAAGCTGGATGAGGATTCAGCGATTGGTAAAGAACTAGTGCAACTAGCACGAAGCATCTCAGCCGCTGAAGGTGACCCAGAAGTTAGTCTTTGGGATCTCGGACAGCGGCGAGCCCGTATTGATGCCCTCGTGGCTTCGGTCTGGTCGCTTAGTCTCGAGGACATGGAAGTCGTGCTCCGGGATTTCCCTCTTCTCGACCGAGGCCAACCGCCTCTATTTGGTGAGGATAAATCCACCATCACACAGGATTCCGTACTTGCTGAACTGGCCAAACTTCACGAAGTCCAACATGCCAGTGGCCTCCGTCTAAAATATGCTCAGGAACAAGGCGCTATGCCATATATCCCAGCTGAGTACGTATAAAGGAGCATTTTGACAACAGAACCACGCCCGATCCTTGTTGTATTCAAGGAAATTGTCGACGGTGATATGCGCAAATTGCTCGCGGAATCTAATGATGCGCAAACAGGGGGAGGTGCACGGGACCTTCGATTCCCTGCGAGGGCATTCGACGCTGTCCTGCGACAGATATTTAACAAAGACGCTGTCGGGCGCGGTGGAAAGGATATCAGGATCGGGGACGTCATGTATCTCGATTCAAATGAACGACTGCAGAAAACACAGCTTGAGTATTGGCCTCCGACCGCTTCACGGAGGACCGAAAGTAGAATCTCTAAGATTCACAAGAGTCCTGCCCTTGGTGGACAGCTGCCTCGAACCGACAGCGGTAGGGTGTTCGTTCTACTAATACAGTTCAGCGATGGAATCGTCCGCTGCGAATATGCCTACGAAAACGACCTCAAGGCTAACGTCTGGGCCCCGGAACTTAAGTCAGTGGTCCTTGGCTGTTCGTCCTCTACCAATGACAAGAACAGAACGAGGTCAAAGCTGCAGGCTCCAGCACTGGGTTATTATGACTTCAGCAACGGGACGAGGTACTGTCATGCAGATTCAAAGTAACATCGAGGCCGACGCCGAAGCAGTATTGAAGGCCCTGGCTACACGTAAGAACGTGATTATTGCCGGCCCACCCGGAACTGGCAAATCACGCTTACTTAATCTGGTTCGAGAACTTTTCACGTGGGACCAGGGGACGACAGGTTCGGCACCTGCCGCGCGAATCCCGCTCCCTCCAGCCCGAGGCCCTATCCCGGCATGGTTCCCGAGTCCTAACCAAATTGACGATCGGGTAGTGTTTCAGACGGTATTTGACCAAAATACAAAATACCGTGACTTTATGCGCGGCCTTGTGCCCAAAGTTTCGGAACCCGGTGTTTTTGAGGTGACCAAAGGTACTTTTTATAGGGCATCCTTGCATGCCAAAGTGGCTGGCCAGGCCGCTCTCGTAATAATCGACGAGATAAACCGAGGCCCCGCAGTCGCGGCCTTCGGCAGTGCTCTTGTTGGGCTCGAGGCAGACAAGCGTATCCCCACCAATGGTAATGACACGCCAAGCACGCAATACTTTGAGATACTGGGTGACGCCGGCGAGCATGAAGCTTTTGCTCTTCCCCATGACTTGTATGTGCTTGCAGCCATGAATGAAGCCGACACGAGTGTCGAGCCACTTGACGTTGCTTTTCTTCGACGCTTTCACCTACACCGTCTTGAACCTGATCTGGGAACACTTCGAGCGCACCTCGGTCTTCCTACAACCCCGGGAGTCCTCCCATCGGCGCCCACTAGCGCTAAGGACTACTATGAAGCACTTGCTCAGGCATTTCCTAAGATCAACAGGCAGATTCTTCTAGGTCGAGGGCAGGCGTACCAACTTGGACATGGTGCTCTAATGCATGCAGAAGTAGACCTAAACTCGGTTGGCTTTGCACAGGAGTACATTGCCGCGGCATGGGCGACATTGCGAGCACACATTGATGAGGTTTTCTTCGGGAATACACGTGCTATATCAGATGTCCTTCAGGCAGAGAACTCACAGAGCCCATACTCGATGGAAGAGGAGCTCTTTGCTGGGCAGACCGTGAGACGAATCAACGGCCCCACCCGGCCGACAGCTGATCAGCTCTACAAGCTGCTAAATCTCATCTCCAAAGAGTGAGTAAAATCGAACGGATCGTTCTTCAGGAACTACGGGTGCGCCCCAATACGACTGCCGAGATCGCGAAACTCTGCAATATTTCGAGTGATAGGGTCATGCTCCAACTTCGTGATCTTAACACCCACATCACAAGACTCCTAGGATATGAAAAGGACCCGATCACCGTATCCTCAAACGGCGCTTGGAGAGTGGACGGTATAGCAGGACTCTTGCGTCTCAACTCGCAGGTCGAGCTTGAGGTCGTGCCCAAGTTCCTAGAGCCCTTAAACGCTTCATGGCGTCTGGATTTTTTCCTTCTCGCAGTCTTAGTTAAAACCGGGCATCTACTAGTGCATGACGATATCTCTGCTGGAGCACAAGACCGTGGGGACCTTGCGACGCTGATCGCGCGATCATTCCTAAACCTCTACGCCGAATACCAGCGTCGGCCAATACGCGGCTACAAACGTGTGCAACAGGCCGACTATGCCATTGATGGTGATGTCGAATGGGAATCCCTCTTCTTGCCTGAACCTGATGGCTTTCGGATGTCGAGGCTGGAACTAGTTCAGCAAAACCCCTATAATGCGGTTCTCGCCGCAGCGGTGAGGATACTCATCCCTGAGGTCGCGGACGGCGACACACAGGCACAGTTGAAGATGCTGTCCCACACCTTAGGGAAACAGCTCCCACCTCCAGCTGTTTTTCCGCCGCTTCCACAGCGTCATAGCTCAATGCAACATGCGTACGATCTGGCGCGACTTGTTGTGGAAGGTCTCGGCCTGGACCTCAAAGGGGGGACATTCACGGGACCCGGATTTGTGTTGTCAACTTGGTCAGCGTGGCAATCTCTGTGCGAGGAAGTGGCCAAAAGGGCATTGATCGACCACAAAGTAGTTGGGCAGAAGCGCTGGCTGCTCGGTCATCGCGGAGATGAAGGTAAAGAACCTATCTATACCACCCCGGATATCTCGCCGTTGAAAGATAGAACAGTAGAGTTTCTTCTCGACGCGAAATACAAGACACGGGTCGGAAAAAACCCCAGCATCAATTCAAGTGATGTGTATGAGTCGCTGGCGTTTCTTACCGCGGCAAACGTTGACGACATCATGCTCCTATACCCTTCTACTCAGTCTGTTGTTGATCAACCACTCGGAGAATGGTCTGAATTCGACAGAGTCACAGTGGGTAAAAGTGTGATTAGAGGTTTCGAAGTTCAAATTCAGGGAATCTCTAGTCGTAGAGGTTTCGAGGAGATAGTTGCAGGGGCGCGGCGGGCCCTCGTCGCAGATTGCGCTCCGTTAACCTAGCGCTAAGAGATCATGTCTTATCGTTGAAGGAGAGTTCAAATCTGTTGAGGAAACTGGTGACTTTTTAGTTCGAACGTCAACGATCAAGTAAATGTTTCTGCTGTCATAATTCTTAGAGCTATCCATACTTGCAGCAATCATACATCGGCGAATAACTCGCATTTAATTCTAGGCACGATAACAATCTGACGTTACATTATCCGAAAGTGTCGTTGACGTCGGGTAGCCTGTCTAGATGGATAACTGCGGCGTAGGTAGCAATTTTGACTTCGGTGAAGGAATTTTCGAAAGTTTAATTACCAATAGCTTAGCTAAACAAATCCAAGAACTGATCGGTTACAGTCAGTTAGTCGAACCCGTGGCTGAGGATGAAGCCCCGACTGAATTGGCTCGGTACCTTGGACGTGCGATCGAAGCCCGGCTTGGTGCGTTGAAGCCGAGTCAGATGATCGCGATGTCGAATAAGATCCTTGAGATAGTCGGGGACACCGACAATGTATTATCCGGCCCTCAGAAACTGATGGAGCTCAAGAAGGATTCTGGCATCCGCATGCGAACTTTTAAGCGGCCGCAAACTTCGCTGAGTGCTGCGGCTTTGCTCACGAACAGCCGTGAGGATCCACAACTTGCCGCCGAACTACGGGCCGAGCTGTCCTCAGCTAATCGGGTGGACCTCTTATGTGCTTTTATCAAATGGGAAGGACTGCGGCTACTTTCCGAGTCGCTTCAAGAGCTCAAAGACTTCGGCATTCCTATTCGCGTTATAACCACTACTTATATGGGAGCGACCCAACGCTATGCAATCGACGAGCTCGTGCGTAGATTCGGCGCGGAAGTGCGAATCAACTATGAGACCAATGCGACGCGGTTACATGCTAAGGCTTGGATGTTCCACCGAAATTCCGGTTTTGATACTGCATATGTGGGAAGCTCCAACCTCAGCAGGCCTGCACTGCTCGACGGGCTCGAATGGAATGTTCGGCTCTCAGGTGTGGCGACACCTGGACTGCTACAAAAGTTTGCGCTGACTTTTGACAGCTATTGGGAAAACAACGCTTTTGTTCCCTACAACCCAGATACCGACGCTGAACGCCTGGATGCAGCGTTGTGTCGTGCCGGCGGAACAACGGCGGAACGCATGCTCGGCTCCACAGGGTTAGAAGTGACCCCGCTGTTGCACCAGAAGGAAATGCTTGAAGAACTCGATGCTGCCCGTACCAACCGCAACGAGCATCAAAACCTGGTGGTTGCCGCGACGGGAACCGGCAAGACAGTCCTGGCAGCTCTGGACTACAAGCGACTCTGCGAAGCCGCAGGTCGGGAACTCACGCTCCTGTTCGTGGCACACCGCAAGGAAATTCTCGAACAATCGCTGAAAACATACCGCAAGGTCTTGGGCACGGGCTCCTTTGGTGAAATGTTTGTCGATGGCCAAAAGCCGATTGCATGGAAACACGTATTTGCCAGTGTCCAATCACTGGCTGCACTCGGACTCGACAAGATCGACTCTCGTGCATTCGACGTTGTAGTGATCGACGAATTCCATCATGCAGAGGCTTCTTCCTACCGCAAGCTCATTGAACACTTGGAACCCGTTGAGCTATTAGGGCTGACAGCAACGCCCGAACGTGGTGATGGTGTCAATGTTGCGGACACTTACTTCGACGGTCGGATAGCTTCCGAGCTGCGCTTGTGGGATGCCCTGGACGCAGACCTCTTAGTTCCCTTCCACTACTTTGGAGTAGCGGATGATGTTGACCTCAGTGCGATCGAATGGAAGCGCGGCTCGTATGACCTGGATCAGCTGAGCAACATCTACACGGGCAACGACATGCGTGCATTGAAGATTATTAACGAGCTTCGCGATAAGGTGCTCAGTACTTCAATGATGCGCGCGCTGGGCTTCTGCGTCTCTGTACAACACGCGCAGTACATGGCGAAGGTTTTCAACGAGGCCGGCATTCCCTCGGTAGCGGTTTCCGGAAACTCAGGAACCGACGAACGTGAGGGAGCATTGGCCAAGTTGCGTGCCCGCGAACTGAACTGTATCTTCGCCGTCGATCTTTTCAACGAAGGACTGGATGTGCCAGAGATCGACACAATCCTCCTTCTACGCCCCACTCAAAGCTCAACTATCTTCCTTCAGCAACTAGGCCGGGGCCTGCGCCGAGCCGACGACAAGGCCGTGCTTACTGTGCTGGACTTCATTGGCCAGCAACGCAGGGAGTTCCGCTTCGACGTCAAATACCGTGCCCTGTTGGACGTTACGCGCAAGAAGCTGGAACGTGTCATTGACGATGGTGCACCGGGACTGCCCTCGGGATGTCAACTCATGCTTGATAGGGTCGCGCGCACCATCGTGCTGGACAACATTCGTTCCCAACTTAAGCTCAACAAGCCAGCACTGGTTCGAGAAATCAAGTCTTACGGACTGCTCGAGGTAGACGACTACCTCGAAGCATCGGGCCGGGATCTCAAGGATGTCTACCGTAAGACGGGGGATTCCTGGACGGCTCTTGTCCGCCGTGCGGGACTGGTAGCAGGTCGCTCACCGTGGGAAGACGATCTAGATAATTTCGGTCCCGCGCAACAAGATGAAGAAAAGGAGTTACTGAAGAGGGTAACGTCTTTGCTCCACGTTGATGATGCAGAACGGGCTAAAGCGTATTCCGAACTGCTGTCTGTTGAATCACCACGCTATGAACAACTGAGCGAGCGGGATCAGACTTTTGCCAGAATGCTCTTTTTCATGTTTTGGGACGATGGAGGAGGACATGCCTCTTATGACGAGGGTCTGGATCGAATCCGAGCCTATGGGTATCTCGTTCGAGAACTGCGTGCGGCTTTTAAGCGTGGCGTCTCCCGGAGCCCGCATGCACCGAAGGGATTGCCTTTGGGGTTGCAACAGATTCCTCTCTGCTCCCATGCAACGTATTGGCGCTCGGAGGTGCTCGCAGCACTAGGCTATGGTTCCTTAGAACTAGGAAAAGGTGTCAACAACCACCGTGAAGGCGTTGCCTGGTGCCGCCAGACAAGTACAGACGTCCTATTCGTAACCCTGAACAAAAATGAAGCGGTCCATAACCCGAATACGCTGTACAAGGACTACGCGATAAGCCCGCGGATCTTTCATTGGGAATCGCAGAATGCGACGGCGCCTACCAGCCCGACGGGTAAGCGCTACTTAGATCGAAAGTCGCATGGATCGCACATTCTGCTGTTTACCCGTGATGTTGCGGAGGAAGATGGGCTGGTCGTCCCATTCACTTGCTTGGGCAGCGTTGACTACGTCAATCATCAAGGAAGCAAACCGATAGCCATCACCTGGAAACTACAGCGAGAAATGCCGGTCAGCGTGTTCACAGCGGCAAACGCGGTCGCACGTTGATGATCAAACTATTGCGTTAGAACCAAAACGGTGCCGTGGGGTGCAATCATTGAACGCACCACACGACACCGACTTCTCCACTCGTGTGTTTCCTACAGCTGCTTCACCGATGCCAATGCATCGTGGTGCCGCATGGCCCGCGCACCCGGATTCCAGATCAAGTAGATGGTGGCGGCCAAGACCGGGGTGATGAAGACACCCACGTTCGCGCCCCATGCGCTGCCCGACTGGACCATGGCGATGCCCACCGCTGCGGAGATGACCCAAGCGCTGACGCCGGCGGCGTTGAATGCCGGGAACGTGCGGTCAGGCAGGTTCGGGCTGTCCGGCTGGAGCGAGAACTTCTTCTCGTAGCGGATGTGCACCAGGGCGATGGCGACCCAGCCGGTGACCAATGCGCCCTGCCAGGACAGCGCCAGCAGCAGGTACTGCACGACAGGCAGCAGCATGAGCAGGTAGATGATGACTGCGCCGATGAACACCCAGGCCAGGCTCGGCAGCTTCAGCCCCAATGCCCGGGCGCCGAATTCCTTCAGGTTGGAAATGCCCAGGGCGTAGTTCGCAGTGTTGATGCGGGTCTGTGAAACGAAGATAACCAGCAGGCCCAGCGGGCCCATGAGCTGCACCAGTGCACCGGCGACGCCGGTTTCGGTGGCTTCGGCACCTGGGATGGTGAAGGTCAGGTAGATGCCGATCAGCGAGTTGGCGCCGAAGGCCAGGGTGTAGAACAGCCAGCCGAAGGTGTAGCGCTCGTGGACCTTGATGTCCTTGGCACGTCCCAGCGAGGCGAAGTCCACGGTGTACATCATCAGGATCCACACACCCATGAAGGCTGCGCAGGTGGCCAGCCAGCCGGGGCCGCCGGCAGTGAAGGGCAGGGGACCGGTGGAGTGGGTCAACCAGGAGCTGCCGCCCGGGTGGGCGATGGATGCCCAGATGACCGCGGTGAGCAGGCCGCCCCAGTAGATGGGCAGCAGCCAGCCGTTGATCTTGTCCAGCCAGCGCTGGATGCCTCCGGCAATCAGCGGCAGGGTGTAGAGCACCACCAGCGCGTACCAAAGCTGAATCGGTCCGCCGAACTGCGCCTGGAATGCGTAGCCCAGGATGGCTCCTTCGAAGACCGCATAGTAGATGGCGGTGGCGGCGAAGATCAGGGTGGCCAGGACCGCGCCCTTGCGGCCCAGCAGCGTGCGGGAGAACTGGGCGACCGTCAGCCCGCTGCGCAGCGCGTAGCCTGCGAGGATGCGGTTGATGGCGCCGTAGATGACAATCGTGATGGCCAGGCCGATGAGCGTATCGATGGTGCCGTAGGCCTGGGCGAGCGATGCCCCGATGTAAATGAAGAACATGGCCGAAACCAGTCCGTACCAGGCCATGGACAGCGAGCCTGCGCTCATCTTCGTCGAGGCGGATTGCTCCATCTCGGGAAGATCCGTGGACGAGTTTGCTGACATAGAACTTCTCCTTTGAATATGGCGTGAGCCATCACATCCCGAAGCGAGTGCGCGAGTATGGCCTGGGCCTGATGTGGGTGGTGCAAGGAAAAACTGCCGGAGCCGGCGGGGAACAGAGAACGTCCGGGCGGGCTCACCGGGTGAAGCGTGTCCAACAAAAGCCGCAGGTGGCGGCGGGTGAAACAGGGCGGTGCGGGGAACGATCTTCGTGGGATCTTCCCCGCACCGCCCGGGCTGCACCTAATGGTGCAATGGGTGGTGCAATGTTGCGTGCTCTGCCGGGACTAGGCGTCCCAGTGGGCGGCCGAGCGGCGCTGCATCAGCTGGCGGTACTCGGTGGTGGAGTTCTCCAGCAGTTCGCCGGTGCCCCAGTGCAGGATCACGCCGTGGCGGCGGATGACATCCAGCATTCCGACCTTGCCCTCGCGGTAGCGTGCCGCCACCGCTTCGGCATCCTCTTCCAGCCAACCGCGGCGGTTGGCGCGGATCTGGGTGCGCAGCGCCTCGGTGTCCTCGGCCAGGATGCGGTAGTCGTCCAGTTCGGCGTCGACTTCCTCGATGACCACGCCGTAGTCGGCCGCGGCGCGGTCGATGGAGACATAGCCGTCAATGACGTCTTCCAGCACTTCCTCCGCGGTGCGCTCCAGCGGGTCGCCGAAGCCGCCGCCGCCGGCGGACGGGCGGGTGAAGACATCGCCTGGCTGGATCGGAACCGAGGAGAAGATGGAGCCCAGGAAGCGCTCGTCCTCGGTGCCCTGGTTCAGCCACACGCCGTGCGGGATGGAGGGCAGGCCGCCCTCGATGCCCCAGGTGATGGAACGCGAGCGGTCGCAGCAGTAGCTCATGACGGTGGAGTGCGCATCGGTGAGCATGCCGCCCTTTTCGATGCCCAGGCCGCCGCGGAAGCGTCCCGGTCCTGCCGAGTCGATGGCGATCTCGTGCTTGGTGGTCAGCACGGGGGACAGGCGTTCCTGGCCTTCGACCGGCTGCACCGCCAGGCCCGGACCGAAGACCGGTGCGGTGGCCGAAGCGCCGTCCTTGGAGGAGCGTCCGCCCCAGCCGCCAGCCATCCAGTCGTACCACATGAAGTAGTTGTCCTCGCTGGTGCGGGCATCGCGGCCGCCCACCAGCAGGTATTCCAGGTTGAAGGCGCAGGCCATGGCGCGCTCGGGCATGATCTGGCTCCACAGCTCGAAGATGCCGTTCATGATCTTCTCATACGGTCCGGAGCAGAAGCCGGTCACCGCGTGCGGCCAGCCGGCGTTCACCACCGAGCCCTCTTTGCCGATTTCCGCCTGGACCGCGGCGTAGAAGCCGGAGTTCAGCGGAACCTCCGGGAAGAAAGTCTTGGTTCCCGCGTAGATGGCCGAGTGGCTGGTGCCGTAGCCGGAGTTCAGGAAGGTCGCCACCGCCGGAGCGGATTCGGACAGGTCGTAGTGGATGCCCTCCCCGTCCAGGGTCAGCTTGATCTTGATCGGCACCAGGCCTTCGCCCTTGCCCGGGTCCACGTCCAGGTAGTCGGTGGTTTCCCAGGTGCCGCGCGGCAGGTCCTGCAGCTGGCGCAGCACGATGCGCTCCACGTAGTCCTGGGTCTCCTGCATCGCGGTGACCACGGTGTCCTTGCCGTACTTGTCCACCAGGCGCAGCACCTCGCGTTCGCAGACCGCGGTGGCCTCCGACTGCGCGTGCAAATCTCCCATGGCCTGTTCCGGGGCGCGGGTGTTGGAGACCAGCAGCTGCGCCACGTCGTGCAGGAACACGTGCTTGGAGTAGACGCGCACCGGGGTGATGCGCAGGCCCTCGCCGAAGTGCTCCTTGGCGTTCACGTCGAAGGAACCGGGCACGTTCCCGCCGATATCCGCCCAGTGGCCCTTGTTCTGGGCGAAGCCGATGATTTCGCCGCCGGAGAAGATCGGGCGGATGAAGGAGACGTCGTTGAAGTGGGTGCCGCCGCGGTACGGGTCGTTGATGGCGAAGACGTCGCCGTCGTGGATGTCGGTGCCGAACTGTTCCAGGACTGCCTTGCACTGGAAGTGCAGGGTGCCCACGTGCACCGCGATGTCGCCCGAGCCCTGCATCACCGTGTTGCCCTGCGCGTCGCACAGGGCGGAGGAGAAGTCGCGGGAGTAGATCACGAACGAGTAGCAGGTGCGCAGGATCTGTTCGCTCATCAGGTCCACGGAGGTGGCGAACGCGTTCTTCAGCACCTCGAAGGTGACCGGGTCCAGCGCCGGACCGGTGCTGCGGACTGCTGGGGTCTGGATAATCTGAGTCACTTTAGACCTCCGAAGAATTCTCTAGGTTGTGCAGGTGGATGCGGATGTTGCCCCAGCCGTCGATTTCGGCGGTGGTGTGCGGTGGGACCACGGTGGTGGAGTCGAGCTGGTCGATGATGGCAGGGCCTTCGAAGGTGGCGCCGGCGGGAAGCAGGCTGCGCTCGTAGACCGGGGTGTCCACCCAGCCCTCGGCGCCGAAGTACACCTCGCGGCGGGATGCCGGTGCGCCCGGGTCCGCGGTGAGCTCGGTGGCCGGCACGAAGCCCGGCTTGGGGGTCTTGCCGATGGCGCTCAGGCCCAGCTGGTAGATCTCCACCGGCTGGTCTTCCTGGCTGAAGGCGAATTCCTTCTCGTGCTGCTGGTGGAAGGTCTGAACCGCCTGCTGCAGGGCGCCGGGGCCCTGGCCCATCGGCACCGCCAGCGAACGCCACTGGCCGGCGTAGCGCATGGAGATCTCGCGCTGCAGCATGGCGTCCTCGTCCGCCACGCCCTCGTGGCGCAGGCGGGCGGTGGCTTCCTTTTCCAGGGCGGCGAATTCGGCTTCCACGTCCTTCGGGTCGACTTGGTTGGCCGGGGCGTTGTACATCAGCGAGAGGTCGTGGCGGATGTCCACCAGCAGGCAGCCCAGCGCCGAGGTGACACCCGGGTTGGCGGGGACTACCACGGTCGGGATGGACAGCTCGCGGGCCACCTCCGCACCGTGCAGGGCGCCGGCGCCGCCGAAGGCGATCAGCGCGAAGTCGCGCGGGTCGTAGCCGCGGCGGATGGAGACCAGGCGGACCGCGTCCGCCATGTTGGCGTTGGCGACCTGGACGATTGCGTGCGCCGCCTGCTCGGTGCTCATGCCCAGCGGCTTGCCGATGACCCGGTCGATGGCCTCCAGCGACAGCGAGCGGTCCAGCTCGCGGGCGCCGCCGGCCAGGGTGGTGCCCAGGCGGTTCATCGCGACGTTGGCGTCGCAGTTGGTCGGTGCCTCGCCGCCGGTGTTGTAGCAGGCCGGGCCCGGGGCGGCGCCCGCGGACTGCGGTCCGTTGCGCAGCGAGCCGGCGATGTCCAGATGGGCCAGCGAGCCGCCGCCGGCGCCGATGGTCAGCACCTCGATGGACGGGAAGACGATCGGGTGGCCGTATTCGACCTGCCATTCCTTGGTGATGCGCAGCTCGCCGCCGGAGACCAGGCAGATGTCGGTGGAGGTGCCGCCCATGTCCAGGCCCACCGCGTTCTCGAAGCCGCACTGGGCGGCGACGTGCTTGGCGGCGATGGCGCCGGCCGCGATGCCGGAGGCCGCCAGGCGGACCGGGTAGCGCTTGACCATGCGCGGGGTCATGGAGCCGCCGCCGGAGTGCAGCAGCAGCAGGTCGCCGGCGTAGCCGCCGGCCTTCAGCTCGGTGGCCAGGCGGTCCACGTAGCCGGTGACCAGCGGGGCGAGCACCGCGTTGGAGACGGTGGTGTTGAAGCGGTCGTGCTCGAAGATCTCGGGCAGGATTTCCGCGGAAGCGGAGATCGCGGTGTCCGGCAGCTCCTCCTCGAGGATCTCGCGCATGCGGATCTCGTTGGCCGGGTTGGCATAGGAGTTCAGGAAGCAGACCGCCACGGTGGTGACCCCGCGCTTGCGCAGCAGGGCTGCGAGCTGGCGGGCCTCGGTCTCATCCAGTTCGGTAATGATGTTGCCGGCGTAGTCGGTGCGCTCGGTGACCTCGAAGCGGTCGCGGCGGCGGATGTACGGGCCGGAGACGTCATTGTAGGCGTCCCACAAATCGTCCTTGGTGCCGTCGCCGATTTCAATGGCGTCGCGGAAGCCGCGGGTGGTGACCATGGCGGCCTTCGGGAAGCGGCGGGTGATCAGCGCGTTGGTGGCAACGGTGGTGCCGTGCGAGAACAGCGAGACGTCGGCCAGGTTGACCTCGGCGCGGCGCACGCCGCTCATCACCGCTTCCATCGGATCATGCGGGGTGGAGGGAACCTTGGTGACGCGCATGCTCTGGGTTTCATCATCAAAGATGCAGACGTCGGTGAAGGTTCCTCCAACATCTACGGCGACTCTTAGGTTGGCCATGATCTCTCCTCGTGGTGACGCTTGGAACTTGTGGTATCCACTGTGATGTGTGACCCACATCTCTGTCATTGGTGGAATTCAAAGCTCGGCGCGCGTAGATTGTAGTTTCTACAACGGCCCCGGAGTTCCGCGGGAATCAGGGCCGGCCGGGACAAGAAAGTTGGTGCGGTGGGCGAGCGCGAGCCATTGACGGTGCAGGAATTGCTTCACGTGAGGTCACTGGGATTGCACGCGGAAGTGCTGCCGCACCCCGAAATCGAGGTCAGCGGGGCGCACACCTCCGAGATCCACGACCCCGGGCGCTGGTTCGATCCGGGAAACATCATGCTCACCACCGGGCTGCGCCTGCAAGGCGAGCAGGACCTGGAGGCGGCCGCCGCGGGCCTGGCCGCCGCGCTGCGCCGGGCGCGGGTCTCCGCGTTGTGCTTCGGGCTGGGCATCTACTTCGAGGCGGTTCCCGTGGAACTCATCGAGGCCTGCCAGCGGGCGGACGTGAACCTGCTGACCGTGGCCCGGGACGTGCCGTTCAGCCACGTGGAGAAGTACGTCAATGCGCTGGGCCCGGTGGCCGAGGACTACGGCATGAAGCGCGCCATGTGGTTGACCAACGACCTGCTCGATTCCATCGCCTCCGACCAGCCGATCGCCTCGCTGATCCAGCGCGTGGCGGCCAACTGCCGCGGCGCGGCGATGCTCTACGAGGACACCGGCAAGCTGGTCGAGTCCAGCGGCGACGGCCCGGTGCACCTGGTGCTGCAGGCCATCACCAACCACGGGGTGCACTACGAGAAGATCAGCATCGGCCGCTGGCAGGTCATGTACCGCACCATCGTGATGCGCGGGCGCGGCTACCACCTGGCCATTGCCAGCCGGAACGAGCAGGTGCTGGGCGATGTGGGGGACATCCTGCTGGACACCACGCAGAAGATGCTCGGCGCCATCAAGGGGCTGCAGCACCTGGATGCCTCGCGGCGCCGCCACGAGAATTCGCAGCTGCTCACCAGCCTGCAGGACGGCATCGAGGTCTCCCGCGAACTGCGCTACTGGGAGCTGCTGCAGCCCTTCGGCTTCGAGGCCTACCAGCCGGTGCGCAGCGTCGCGGCCGTGGTGCTGCATGAGGGCAGCCTGGGCCCGCGCCGGGTGGAAACCCTGCTCAGCTCCGCGCAACGCGCCGGGGCGCCGCTGCTGTTCGCGGAAAACGGGCGCAGCAATGACATCCGCGCGGGATTCAACGCGCTGATCCCTGACACCAAACAGGCGGTCGGGTGGCTGGCGGAGCAGCGGGAGAACTTGGCCATCGGCCTGGGCGAGGCCTCCGGGTCGCTCTCGCGGATCCCGGAGCTGCTGCGCGGGGCGGAGCTCGCGGCCAAGGTGGCGCTGCGCGACACCGAGCACGAACCGGGCACCGAAGGCCTGCTGCTGCGAGCGGACGACCTGGACCCGGCCACCTGGATGCTGGCCCGCGTGGACAGCCCGCTGGATCGGCAGCGGCTGGTGCGTTTCATCGCCCCGCTGCGCGAAGAGCCGGAGCTGGAGGAGACGCTTATCGCCTATCTGGCGCTGGACCAGGACATTTCACGGGCGGCGGCGGCGCTCTTCGTGCACCAGAACACCGTGCGCTACCGGATCAAGAAGGCCGCCGAGCTGCTCGGCGGCAGCATGGCCGAGGTGCGCTTGGTGGCAAGCCTGTACCTGTCCTATGAGCGGCAGATTACCGAGACCCGCAATCGGCAGCGCACGGACAAGTATAAGTAAACCTGCAAGTTGGTTCCTTCCGACCGGCTCCTAATCCTTGGAGGTTATGGGCGGATTCCCTGAAGCAAGGGAAGTAATGAAGGGTTGTGAAGGTACGCCAGCGATCATTGGGCCCCTGCATACGTAGCTTAGAGACAATTCTGGTACTAGGTCATCTGAGGGTGCGAACCATATTGCTGAAGGTAGATATTTCTGTAGGACTATCCGGCATCGCACAGGGAGCGCTACCGCCGTGCGAGCCTTGTGACGATGGGTGAAAGTTCATGCGAACTAAAGATCCGCAGGGTCCGTCCAGACCGGGGTGTTGGACAGTTGAAGGATCACGATTAGTGCGCAAGTTAGAAGTGCTCGGAAAGCCATTTGGGTGTGGGTGCATCCCAGGGTGGCCGTCTAGCAGATCCATGCCATGGCCCTCTCCGATTTCGTGGCCCGCTACCGAAATCGGAGTTAGGGATTTCGCAGCGCCAGAAGCAGATCACCTCGGCATGCTGCCAGCTCCAGAAACCTGTTGTTCCCACCAAAGCCCGCAATTCCGCGGCCACTCGCTCGTTTTCTGGATGTCCACATCACGCGTCTACCAAGTACGCGTTGTGTTCGAGGAACTTCTTGATGTCTTTCAAAACCCCAAGGTTGGCAGTGGTCGTGCCGGTTCGAGCACCACGGCCATGGTGCGCTTTCGCCACCGTCCTTTGCCCTCGGGTCGGTGCGTTCATGGTCCTGTTTATGGGGCGGCCACTCGACGCGTTCGGGTGAGCTTGCAGGGTGTTGGCCCACATCTATCCAGTTGTCACAACTTCCAGCGAGCATTGGCAAAGGACGGCTCTACCACGACGCGGATGTGGTGGTGGAGCCGCCCTGATTTTTTGACAGGTCCCGGATTCCCCGGGACTAGGAGGAGGTTGGCACCTGTGAGGCGCGGGCATCGCGCGCACTCATCTTGCGGTGCAGGCCCCAGACGCCGCCAATGGTGACCAGCGCGATGATCGCGTAGAACCCGGCCACGCCCCACGGACCCAGCGAGCCGAGGACCGCCTGGGCGATCAGCGGGGTCGAGCCGCCGATCAGCGAAGCGCACAGGCCGTTGGCCAAGGCCACGCCGGTGAAGCGCACGTTGACCGGGAAGGCCTGGGACAGGAAGGAGGAGAGCATGGCGTAGTAGCCGGTGCCGCCGAGGATCGAGACGCCCAGCACCAGGGAGATGGCCACGGCGTTGGCGCTCATGATGGCCAGGAACAGCGGCACGATGATCAGCAGGTTCAGGAAGAGGCCCCAGAGCATGACCGGCACCCCGCCGATGCGTTCGGCGATCTTGGCCGCAATGGGCTGCCAGATGAACTGCAAGATGGCCATGGCCAGCAGGATGTTCAGGATGACCTGGCGGTTCATGCCCATGCCGCCGTTTTCCACGGACGTGGTGGTCCAGGACAGCAGGAAGGTGTTGTTGAAGAAGGCAATCGCGATGCCCAGTACCGAGGCGGCCACGCCCAACCAGACGTAGGAGGAAGCGGTCTTGAAGACCTGCACCAGCGGCACCTTGACCACTTCGTGGGCGGCGCGGGACTCGGTGAAGTCGGCGGACTCCTCGACCTTGGCGCGGATCACCAGGCCCACGATGACCAGCACCGCGGAGAAGAGGAACGGCACGCGCCAGCCCCAGGACAGGAAGGCCGCGTCATCGAGCGTACCCACCAGCAGGAACATCAGCGTGGCCATGATGGCGCCGGCGGGGGAGCCCTGCTGGACCCAGGCGCCGGCCATGCCGCGCTTCTTCTCGCTGGCGGACTCCGTGGCCATCAGCGTGGCACCGGCCCATTCGCCGCCCACCGCCAGGCCCTGCAGCGCACGCAGCACGACCAGGGCGACTGGGGCGAAGACCCCGATGGTTGCATAGCCCGGAAGCAGGCCGATCAGCGTAGTGGCGCTGCCCATGAGGAACAGGGTGGCCACCAAGACGTTCTTGCGCCCAAAACGGTCGCCCAGGTGTCCGAAGAGCACCCCGCCCAGCGGACGGGCCAGGAAGCCGACCCAGAAGGTCGCGAAGGAGGCCATGATGCCGGCGCCCGGGGCGATGTCCGGGTAGAACACCTTTCCGAAGACCAGTGCTGCGGCGGTGCCGAAAATGAAGAAGTCGTACCACTCGATGGCGGTGCCCACGAAGGCGCCGGCGGTGGCCCGGGTTTGACGCTGTTGGGGCGTCAGGGAGCGAGATGTTTTCATGCGGTTGTCCTTGGGTGATGCGCGTTCTTGTTCAAGTGAGCCGCGCCATAGATTTGCGTCACTTTCAGTATTGCCGGGCCGTGCTGTCTGCGTCTAAGACCAGATAGGAAGTGACATCATGCCGTTTGGTTATGGATTGTCGGATTCTCGATTGCACTGGTCGCCATGTTGCTATCTTCTTAAGCATGAACATTCGCCGACTGCAGTATTTCATCGCCGTTGTCGAGCACGGTACCGTGACGGCCGCCGCGGAGGTCCTCCATATCGCCCAACCGGCCCTGAGTCGACAGCTGAAGACCCTGGAGCGCGAATTGCGCATCGAGCTTTTCCAGTCTGCGGGCAACCGGCTCGTGCTGACCAACAGCGGGAGGGCCTTCGTCCCCATGGCGCGCAAGCTGCTGGCCGAATCCCGTGACTTGGACGCGGCCGTTCAGGTTCTGCGTACGGGCCAGGTTCAGCGTCTCTCTTGCGCGGCAACGACGGCCTCTCTGCGTGGATTCTTGTCGAACTTCATTGCCGAGCTCGGGCCGGACCAGCCGACAATTGTGGCCCGGGAAACGGGGCACTTCGAGCTGGAATCGGCCCTGCTCGATGACCTCGACTTCATCATCACCCCGACTATTCCCACTGGCGATCTGGCAACCGTCATGCTGGGAGATGTGCCGATCCGCGCCCAAGTGCCAGCAGGGCACCGCTGGCTGGGGGAAAGCCGCCGAGGGATCGAACTCTCGGAGCTGGTTGACCAGCCGCTGATCCTCTCTCCGGAACACTCGGTCAGTCGCCGGATTTTTTCTGAAGCGCTCGAACGCCAAGGGCTGCGGATTGAGCGCGCAGAGGTGTGCGACGACGGGTTGGTTTCCCACGCCTTGGTCGCCTCCGGCCGCGGCATCGCGGTCAATACCGAATATCCTGCCTTCGGGGTGCGCGGAATACCCCTTTTCGAGCAACTAGGCGTGCCAGATGCCAGTCCGTTGACGCTTCACATGTACATGGCCTGGCGTCGAGGCCACTACGCGGAAGCGAAGCTTCGCGAACTGGCCTCAGGGCTGATGGAAATGGTGGGAGGGCGGCAGGAGTCCTGGGATGTTCCAGGGCGCGATGCATAACTTTTGAGCATGTTAAATAGATCTTTTATGCATTAGACAGCATGGACTTTGCGTGCGGATACTTGAGGCAGATCACTTCAAGCTCGACGCAGGAGGACCCATGTTCGACGTGCTCTACACCAACGGAACCATCCACACTCAAGACCCGCGACGTCCGATGGCAAAGGCACTGGGGGTGCATCAAGGACGCATCATCTGCCTGGATGACCAAGTGGAGACCCGCCACTTCGCGCAGGTGGTCGACCTCGGCGGCGCGTCAGTCGTTCCCGGCTTCAACGACGCCCACCTGCATCTGACCTTCATCGGGGATGCCCTGCGCCAGGTCGACCTTCGTCCGCAGGCAGTGAAGACCATGGACGAGTTGCTGGCCGCTGTGGATTCCGCGGCTCGTGAGGCCTCCGATGGTGCCTGGGTCATCGGCACTGGCTACGACCAGAACTTCCTTGGCGATGCACACCCCACCGCGCTGGCGCTGGACGCGGTCAGCCACGGCCACCCGGTCTTCCTCTGGCATGTTTCGCGCCACATGGCCGTGGCCAACACCCTCGCCTTCGAGCGCTCCGGCTACCCGGAACGCCGCAACGTGCCGGTGCCCGACGGCGGCGCGGTGCCCAAGGATTCCGCCGGCCTGGCCCTGGGCCTGCTCCAGGAAACCGCCCGCAGCCTGGTGCTGGACCACATCCCGGCCAAAACGATTGAGGACGTGGCCGAGCTGGTTGCGGCCGGCTCGCAGGAAATGCTCAAGCTGGGCGTCACCTCCATCACCGAGCCCGGCGTGGGTGCCCCGGACCACATCGGGCAGAGCACCGTGGATTTGGCCGGCTACCAGCTGGCCCGCGAGCGCGGCCAGCTGGGCGTGCGCGCCACCCTGATGCCCTACCTGACCACCCTGCACCAGCTGGACACCGACAAGGTTGACGGACACACCCGTTACGGCCTGGATTTGGGCCTGCGCAGTGGCTTGGGCGACGACTTCTTGCGACTGGGCCCCACCAAGGTGCTCTCCGACGGTTCGCTGATCGGGCGCAGCGCATTCATGTGCTGCGACTACGCCATCGACGAAGGCAACCGCGGGCTGCTGCAGTTTCCCGAGGACACGCTGCGCGAAAAGCTGATCGGCGCCCACCTGGCCGGCTGGCAGCTGGCCGTGCACGCCATCGGCGACGCCGCGCTGGACGTGGTGATGGACATTGTCGCCGAGGCGCAGTCGCTGCTTCCGCGCACCGACGCCCGCCACCGCATCGAGCACGCCTCGATGGCCTCCGACGCGCAGATCGCCCGCATGGTCCAGCTGGGACTGGTCCCGGTCCCGCAGGGCCGGTTCATCCACGAGCTGGGCGACGGGGTGGCCACCGCGCTGGGAGCCGAACGCCAGCCGCTGGCCTACCGAGTGAAGTCCTTCCTGGACGCCGGCCTGGTCATCCCCGGCTCCACCGACGCCCCGGTGGTCAGCGCGGATCCGATCCTGAACATCGCCTCGCTGGTGCAGCGCACCACGCAGGGCGGTGCCCCCTTCACCGATTCAGAGAAGCTCACCGTGGCCCAGGCGGTGCATGCCTACACCGTGGGCAGCGCCTACGCGGTGCACGAGGAGCACTACAAGGGCAAGCTGGTCCCCGGACAGCTGGCAGACTTCGTAGTGCTCTCCCAGGACCTCTACGAGATCGACGCCGAGCAGATTGCCGAAACCCGCGTGCAAGCCACCGTGGTGGGCGGGGCGCTGGTTTATGGCGACCTCTAGCTCGGCCGCGGCCGCACCGGCCGCCCCCGCACATCCCACCGATTCCATCCCCGCACACCGCACAGCAGCACACAGGAGCAACCCCATGAGCAACTCCCCGAGCAACCCCACCCACGCCGGACAGGCCATCGTCGACTCGCTGGCCCTCCACGGGGTCGACCGCGTCTTCACCGTCCCGGGCGAGTCCTACCTGGCCGTGCTCGACGGCCTGCACGGGGCGAACATCGAGAACGTGATCGCCCGCCAGGAAGGCGGCGCCTCCTACATGGCCGAGGCCTACGGCAAGTTCACCGGACGTCCCGGCGTGGCCATGGTCACCCGCGGCCCCGGCGCCTCCAACGCCTACGTGGGCATCCACACCGCCTGGCAGGACGGCACCCCGATGGTGCTGTTCGTGGGCCTGATCCCGGTGGCGGACCGCATGCGCGAATCCTTCCAGGAATTCGACCCCTACGCCTGGTTCGGCACCCAGACCAAGCGCGTCTTCGTGCTCGACGAGCCGAACCGCGCCTCCGATGTCGTGGCCGAGGCCTTCTTCGCCGCCTCCTCGGGGCGCCCCGGCCCGGTGGTCGTGGGCCTGCCCGAAGACGTAATCACCAAGGAATTCACCGCCGCGCTCACCGCGCCGATCCCGGTTGCCGAGGGCGCAGTGGACGCCGCGCAGCTCGAGGCGATCACCCAGGCGCTGGACGGCGCGCAGCGTCCGCTGCTGATGGTCGGCGGGCAGCGCTGGAGCGCACAGGCCGCCGCCCAGGTCACCGCCTTCGCCGAGAAGAACAACATCCCGGTGGTGCAGGACTGGCACGCCGCGGACCGCATCCCGTTCGGCTCCCCGGTCAACATGGGCTCGCTGGGCTACGGACGCTCGGCCGCCGCGGCCACCATGCTCGCCGACGCCGACGTGCTAGTAAGCATCGGTTGCGTGCTGGGTGATGTCTCCTCCGACGGCTACACCCTGCGCCAGGACCCGGACGCCGTGAACTACGTGATCAGCCCCGACACCACGCTGCGCGGACGCTCGGGCAACCTCAGCGCCCACGTGCTGGCCTCCCCGGTGGCCTTCGCCGCCGCGCTGGAAGGCATCGAGCTGGGCGCCGGTGAACGCTGGGAGGATTGGCGCGCCGCCGGCCGCGAGGCCCAGGTGAAGGTTTCCACCATCCCGGGCGACGAGCAGCTTCCGGCCACCGCCCCGGGCACCGCCCGCATGTCCGTGGTGATGCGCGAACTGATCTCGCGCCTGCCCGATGACGTGGTGAACTCCGTGGGCGCCGGCAACCACACCGCCTGGGCCCAGTGGTACATGCCGACCAACGTCTTCCCTTCGGCGCTGTCCACCCGCAACGGCTCCATGGGCTACTCCATCCCGGCCGCCGTGGTGGCCGCCAAGCAGGCCCCGGCGCGCCTGTCGGTGGCCGTGTGCGGCGACGGCGAGTTCCTGATGAACGGCCAGGAGTTCGCCACCGCGGCGCAGTTCGGCGCCCCGATCCTGGCCGTGGTCATGGACAACCGCCAGTTTGCCACGATCCGCGACCACCAGGAGCACCACTTCCCGGGCCGCGTCTCCGGCACCCAGCTGCAGAACCCTGACTTCGCCGCCTTTGCCCGTGCCTTCGGCGGGCATGGCGAATACGTTGACGACGATGCCCAGGCCGCCGAGGCCGTGCAGCGTGCGCTGGCCGCCGTGGCCGAAGGCCGCCCGGCCCTGATCCACGTGGTCACCGACCAGGCCATCGCCCTGCCCTAGCGCAGTCCGGTCCGCCGAGAACATCCCAACTTTTCCAAGGAGCACGTCAATGAGCACCTATGCAGTCACCAATCCCGCCACCGGGCGCGTGGAGGCCAGCTACGATACGGCCACCGATGCGCAGGTCGCCCAGGCCGTCGCGCAGGCCGATGCGGCCTTCCGCACCTGGTCGAAGTCCGCCATCCAGGACCGCGTGGACCTGCTGAACCGCGTCGCGGACCTGTATGCCGAACGCCGCGAGCAGCTGGCCGCGATCATCACCCGCGAGATGGGCAAGCCGATCTTCCAGTCTGGAATTGAGATCGATATCGTTGTCTCGATCTACCGCTACTACGCGGCGAACGGGCCGAAGTTCCTGGAAGACGAGGAACTGGAGGTCGCCAGCGGCGGCACCGCAGTAGTCCGCAAGGAAGCGGTCGGCGCGCTGCTGGGCATCATGCCGTGGAACTTCCCGTACTACCAGGTGGCCCGCTTCGCCGCGCCGAACCTGATGAACGGCAACACCATCGTGCTCAAGCATGCCCCGCAGTGCCCGGAATCCGCGCTGGCCATGGAACAGATCTTCCTGGACGCAGGAGCCCCACAGGGCGCTTACGTCAACATCTTCGCGACCAACGAGCAGGTCGCGGACGTCATAGCCGACGCCCGCATCCAGGGTGTCTCGCTGACCGGCTCGGAGCGTGCCGGTTCCGCGGTGGCGGAGATCGCCGGACGCAACCTGAAGAAGGTGGTGCTGGAACTGGGCGGCTCGGATCCGTTCCTGGTGCTGGATGACGCCGACGTGCCGGCCGCCGCGAAGCAGGGCCTATTCGGCCGCTTCGGCAACACCGGCCAGGCCTGCAACGCGGCCAAGCGCTTCATCGTCGACGAGTCGGTGTACTCCGAGTTCGCCGCGAACTTCGCCGACGCGGTGGCCGGGATCATCGTGGGCGACCCCACCGACCCGAACACCTTCATGGGCCCGCTGTCCTCGATTGCGGCCCGTGACGGCCTGGCCGCGCAGGTGCAGGATGCCATCGACAAAGGCGCTACGGTTCTCGCCGGCGGAGCCAAGATCGAAAGCACAGGCGCATACTACGCTCCGACTATCTTGGCCGACGTCACCCCGGACATGCGTGCGTATTCGGAAGAGCTGTTCGGCCCGGTGGCAGTGCTCTACAAGGTCTCCGGCGACGACGCCGCGGTTCAGTTGGCCAACAGCTCGGACTACGGGCTGGGCGCCTCGGTGCAGACCCAGGATCCTGCGCGTGCGCAGGCCATTGCCGCCCGCCTGGAAACCGGCATGGTTTCCATCAACGAGCCGTCCGGCACCGCCGCGGAGCTGCCCTTCGGCGGCGTGAAGCGCTCTGGAGTGGGTCGTGAGCTGGGCAAGTTCGGGATGGCCGAATTCGTGAACCACAAGCTGGTGAAATTTCCAGGCTAGCGCGCACGATCATGCGCCCGCGGTTGCCTAGAGATAGTTCCGCTCCCGCCTACTTCCCGAATTCCTTGGAAGTAGGCGGGGGTCTGCAGTAGAGAGGCATGTGGCACGTTCCCTTGCTATACATGCTCGTTGGCGTAGGCTCATATATGTCCTTTCTGAACTTGAGGTCTAGCTGGGCCACTCCTAAACTTGGTACGTTCCCGACTGTGCAGTGTTGAACGCTCCAACAGACGTGACTCTTATTGCTTCATGTCGAGGTTGCATTCAATCTCTTGACTAGTTGACTCACGCGTCACTAGTCGGCGCGCGCGAATTTAAAGGTCAACCACCCCAGAATCGCCGGGGTGCGCCTGCTCTCCGGTCAGCTTGTGCTTGACCCAGCTGGCGGCCAGGCTGACCGGCCCTCCCGGATTTTCCCAGTACTCGGCGGATTCGGAACTCACATGCAGCAGCGCGACATTCGGCGATTTGGCTCCGCCGCGGGCGAATGCCTCGACCGCAGGGTTCCAAAGTTCCTCCTTCTTGCCGACATCGCGCACGATCTCAGCGGTGCCGCGGACGGAGACCCAGCTCGTCTTGTCGGAGAACGAGATGTTGATGTTGCGATCCTTCGCCACTTCCTGGGCGATTTCGGATTCTGTCGCGATGAAGAACCAGAGGTCGCCGTCGTCGGTGACTTGAACTGCTGTCAAGGGCCGGCTGAGCAGGTTCTCTCCCGACCGGGTGGTCAGCATGCCCACCTTGATGTCCTCGATGATCTTGACGACTTTTTCTACGTCATTGGTGCTCATGTGTTCCTCCAAAAAGAAGTATTGGATTTGCTTGGGCTGTTTTAGTTGGTTGGGATGCGCTTTGAGACGAGATGCCAACTTGTGAGTTTCAGTTAAAACCCTGGCAACCCCCTTGCGGCAGGAGCGGCAGGCGTAAGGTCGAACCCACGTGGAGCCAATGAACCTACAGAAATTGCCGATGAACCGCCGACCTCGCAAGCACCTGCATCTGAATCTCAACGTTGACCAATTCGACGATCTCATCAGCGCCTTGGAGAGCCACCGGGATTGTCTCCGACGCTTGAGCGAGGAAGCGGCGAACGGTTTTGGCCTTGGCAACCCCTATTGGGATGGACGGGTGAATGAGATCCAAGAGCTGATCGACGCGGTCCGGCATTGTGCTCGTGGCGATGGGGCGGAATAACCCGTTGCGGGTGTTCCTCCGTCCCTGCGGGATTCCAGGCTCCCGATGACATCACTTGTATGCCTGCCCCACAGAACGTTCTTCGGCGGCCCGGCCGCTGGGCGACCGATTACTGGTCTTTGCCCAGCAGCCAAGCGCCGGAATACGTACCGTGCAAAATCCTCGTCAACTATTGAAATGCTGGGCGTAGCTCTTCACTTCGGGTGCACCGTGGAAAACGGGGACTGGGTGCGTGACCGTGCTGCATTCCCAGTACTTCGAGCGAAAAGTCACCAAGCCCTGCAACTCGGCGCGCTCGAAGAGATCCGAAATCGGGGTTGAATCTTTTTCGCATCCCACGGTCTCCAAGGCCGGATTAGGCGTAGCCACATAGAGGAATTTCAGCTCGTCCGTCCGGGGATCGAGCATTGCGACCAGAACTGAGCGGCCATGCATGCTTACTAGTCCCATCACGTCGTTGACGGATTCCGTTGACACCGTCATCACGATTGGCATGCCCTGGGCCCATCCGTACTCGGACAAGTGCTTGCGGCCTTCACGTGACCCGAGAAGTTCCGAGACTCGCTCGGCCGTTTTCGTCCTGACTATACGTCCTGGCATCTGTTTGACCTCCACCTTGTTCGTAACTGTCCGGGTGATCCCGTTGTTCTTGGAACTTCGTGCAGCTCTGGCTTGAGCTTGCGAACTGCACGAAATCCACTGCATTTACGTCACTTAAGGAGTTCTATCTTAATTGGACTTGGTTGTCTCGAAACATGAAGGAAAGTCCAGTTCGCCAGGGAGCGAGCTCAGAAATTTCCATGTCAGATTGCGTTTTAGATGAATTATTATCACCGTGGATAGTTAAAAACGGCCTAGTCAATTAATGAAATATGGTTATATTTCAGCAAGCGACCACCTGAATTACCAAGTGCCCAGCAAAGCAAGACTTCTCGGGGAACTTTGAGGTTTTGTGTAGCCGGGGTCACTTTAGTTGCACTTGCATGTTTTGCCGCCCGGGGATTCGAGGGCATCGAATCGCGCCGTGTGCGGCTGCCTGACCCGATGTCGCCATGCAGGTCATTCCGGCAGTTGCGGAACTGCCGCGCGCGGCGGTCAATGGGGTTTCGGTGCGGGAAGGCAGTTGGCGGAACTCAGGGGCCACTCAGGAAGCGCTGGCCTGCGGCGGTCTGCGCGCACACTGGTGGCATGGAAAAACCGGAATCCGTATCCACGCAGCAGCTGACGGTCGCGCAATGGACCGAGAAGCTTTCGCAGACCACCGGAGTGCCTGGCGGGGGAGCGGGAAGCGGAGTGATGCTGTCCGTGGCAGCGGCGTTGATCTGCATGGCCGCCGGCTACAGCGAGGATGCAGAGGCTGAGGGAGAAGCGGGGCGCATTAGGCGACGAGGGCAAATCTTGCGCAACGAATCCCTCCAGCTGGCGGATGAGGACGCTGCTTGCTCTGCATCCTTCGGCGCGGCTTTCCATGCTCCGGCAGACGCCGCCCGGTCGGCGGCGATTTGTGGTGCGGCACTGCAAGCTGCCCGGTCCTCGGCCGCCATCGGGAAGCGGGCCGCGGCGGCGGTTGATGACATCCGATGGCTGGCCGAATATGGAAACCAGGCCCTGGTTGCCGACGTGGTCGTCGCCTTGGGAGCGCTGCGGGCCTCGATCTCCGGGTGCCGTGCCAACGTCTGCTTTGATTTGTCGACGCTGCAAGCGCACCGGGACTCTGGGCGACCCGAGGGCGAAGCCGCAGGCCTGTATGGCACCATTGAACAGCTGGACCGCGCACTGGCGAGCATCGATAAACTGTCCGCCGACATCGATGCCCGGATCAGGGAGCGCCTGTCAGACGACTAGCCCTTGTGGCGGGCTTTCATATGGTCGTAGGCTTCAAGGGCCTGGGCTCGCGAGGATTTCAGATCCACAATGGGCTCGTGGGCCACCGGGGCGAACCGCGCCACGTAGGATCCCTGCGGATCAAATTTCTTCGCCTGAAGCTCGGGGTTGAACACCCGGAAATATGGGGCAGCATCTGCGCCGCTGCCGGCAACCCACTGCCAATTGGCGCTGTTGCTGGCCAGGTCGGCGTCCACCAGGGTGTCCCAGAACCACTGCTCGCCGACCTTCCAGTGCACTCCTAGATTCTTGACCAGCAGGCTGGCCGTCACCATGCGGACGCGGTTATGCATCCAGCCGGTTTCCCAGAGCTGCCGCATGCCCGCGTCGACCAGGCGGAAGCCTGTCTCGCCGTGCTGCCAGGCGGCAACGTGGGCCGCGGCCTGCGGATCGTCGTCCGGCCACGCCCAGTCGAAGGCGTCGAATTCGCCGCGCAGGTTCTGCGTGGGCAGTGAAGGGTGGTGGTAGAGCAAATGCCAGCAGAAATCGCGCCACGCCAGCTGGCGCCGGACCGCGGCGACGCCCTCGGACGCGCCAGGATTCGACGCTGACTGCCGGCCCAGAGCTTCCCAGGCCTGGTGCGGACTGAGGTGCCCCCAGCGCAGGGCGGGGGACAGCGCGCTGGTCCCGTCCAGGTCCGGCCGGTCATGATGCTGCGGGTAGTCGGCGGCGATGGATTCGGCGACCTCCTCCAATCTTGAGTGCGCCTCGGCTTCTCCAGGGACCCACCTTGCGGCCAGCCCACCGGACCAGTCGGGGTTGGTGGGAAGCAGGTCCCAGCTCTCCAGGTCCTCGCTGTCTGGAAGGCTGTTCACGGTTTCCTGCGGTTCAGGGACTGGCAGGACCGGGCGCAGCTCGGCATCGCGCAGCTTGTTGTAGAACGGGGTGAAGACCTTGTAGGAGTTGCCCTCCTGGGTCTGGAGTTGCCAAGGCTCGTGCAGCAATGAGCCTGCGTAGCTGTGCGCTTCGCGTCCCGCGCCGCGAAGCTTCGCCTTGGCCAGCGCATCGACCTCTCGTTCGGCTTCCGAGTATCGGCGGGTCCAATGGATGCCCTGCGCTCCGCAGTCCTCGGCCAGCGTGTTGATGATTTCCGCTGCCTGTCCGCTACGCAGAACCAGTGGAACACCCAGCTCGGCCAGTGATTCGCGGAGGCTGAGCAAAGCGTGGTGGAGCCACCAGCGCGCGGCGCCGCCAAGCGCCCGCAGTCCGGGGGATTGCTCGTCGAAGACGTAGACGGCGATGGCCGGACCTGCAGCCATGGCGGCGGTCAGCGCCGGATGGTCTGCGGTGCGCAGGTCGTCGCGGAACCAGACAAGCTGGAGCGGGGCGGTTGTGCGAGGCATGCAGTTCCTTTGGCTTGGGAATAATGCTAGCTTAGCTAACTTTTAGCCCGGCAAAAGTCCACTATGGTGCGGAGTATCAGATGGCGACTGTGCGGACGCAAAAGGATGGGTGCGGGAACCTTCGGTTCCTGCGCCCATCCTCGGCCGAATTCAGGAGGGCCGCCTGGGCCCAAGGGCTTTAGATACCCAGCTCATCACGCAGGCGGGCCACGTGGCCCTTGGCATCCACGCTGTACTCCACATGGCTGATCTTCCCTTCAGGGTCCACCACTGCCGTTGAGCGCAGCGTGCCCACGAAGGTCTTGTCCCCAAAGGTCTTTTCGCCGAAAGATCCGTAGGCTTTCGCCACGGCATTGTCCGGATCGGAGAGCAGCGGGAAGTTCAAGGACTCATCCGAAGCGAACTGGCTATTGGCTTCCGGCTCGTCGGGAGAGATGCCCAAAACCGAATAGCCAGCAGCGTGCAGCGAATTCAGGTTGTCGCGGAAGTCGCAGGCTTCGGTCGTGCAGCCCGGGGTTGCCGCCTTTGGGTAGAAGTAGACGATGACATTCTTGCCAGCGTAGTCGGAAAGCGAAACAACCTCGGATTCGGTGTTGCGCAGGGAGAATGCGGGGGCCTGCTGGCCCACGGCCAGGGGAGCGGAATGTTCAGCCACGATCTCAACTTTCGTATTACGGTAATTTCTTTTCATTCTAGGTGTTTCCGGTCTCCCCTGCTAGGGGGAAGCCCGAAAAGAACTCGAGCGCTTCAGCAATAGTGCACAGCACCTCAAGGGCATGTAGGGACTGCCGCACCGAGTTCGTTTTGTGGAAATTTTCAGATTGCCTGGGGGCTCCATGCCGCTGACTTACACTGAGTGGCAACGACAGAGAGGAGCCCCAGTGGAATCGACACCAGTTATGTTTTCGCGTGGCGATAGGGCTGATGCCGCAGATCAAGAGGGCACATGGTGGGCCAGCGCGCCTCATCTGCTGGATGTGGCCGCCGGGTGCAAAGGCCACGCCACCCCCATCCTGCATGCGCTGAAACAGATCGAAGGAGAGCTGCCGGTGCCGGGCAACGGCTCGACGCGGCAGTTGTGGGAATTTTTCGCCTCGGTCGCGGCCCTGGATCTCGTCGCAGCGCGCACGCTCGAACCGCATTTTGATGCCGCCGCAATACTGCACCAGGCTGACATGCCGTGGCCCCAAGCGACCACGTGGGGTGTTTTTGCCGCGGAGGCGCCTGGCCAGCGGCTCGAAGCCAGCCGTTTCTCAGGGCAATGGACGCTGACTGGAATCAAGCCTTGGTGTTCCCTGGCGGGAGAATTGACTCATGCCTTGATCAGCGCGCACACCTCGCAGGGCCGGCAATTGTTCATGATCGAGCTGGGTGGGCCGGAAACGGAACTTGCCGATAGCAGCTGGGTCAGCCGGGGATTGCAAGATGTCCCGAGCGGATCGCTTCGGTGCATGGATACTCCGGCGCAACCGGTGGGGGAAGCCGGCTGGTATCTTGAACGCTCCGGCTTCGCCGTGGGAGGCGTTGGCGTCGCGGCGTGCTGGTTCGGCGGGGCCGTCGGGTTGTTCCGGCACCTGCTGGGCACGGCGCGCACGCGCGAACCAGACCAGCTGGCCTTGGCTTGGCTGGGGGAGGCCGACAGGCTCCTCGCCTCCGGGGCCGCCATGCTCGAACGCGCTGCGGAGCTTGCGGATCGAGAACAGCTCGGCCCGCGTCAAGCCGCGCAGACCAGAGGAGAAATCGCCCGGATCTGTGAACGCATGATCCACATCAGCGGCCATGCCACTGGGCCCGGGCCGTTGGCCTTGGATGAAGAGCATGCCCGCCGGGTTGCAGATCTCTCGATATACATTCGCCAGCACCATGCCACACGCGATGATGCCGCGCTGGGACGGATGCTTCTGGAGGACCGGAGTAAGGAACAAGAACCATGGTGACGTTCAGCCATCTGCAGCAAGGAACCTCTGCCCAAGCTTGGCGTGACTGCGGAATCGAGGATCTGGAGGTTCTGCCGTTGGACCAGGTCTTCGAATCAGCGCAAGGGCTGCTGGTTCTCGCAGCCCACCCCGACGACGAAACGCTCGGCGCCAGCGGTTTGATGCAGGAAGCCCTGCGGCGCAACATCACCGTGGAGGTGCTCCTCTGCACCGACGGGGAAGCTTCCCATCCTGGCTCCTCGACCCACTCCGCACAGCAGCTGGCCCGCTTGCGTGCAGGGGAAGTCTCCCAAGCCATGATGCAGCTTGGCCGGGACAGCGGCACCGGCCCCGGGATCACGGTTCGCAGGCTGGGTCTTCCCGACGGACAGCTGGCCGCACATCGCGCAGAACTCCACGAAGCCCTGCTTGACCGTGCACAGGAAGCACCGTGCGTGCTGGCCAGCACCTACCGGGCAGATGCCCATACGGATCATGATGTCCTCGGACTCGTCGCCGCGGGCATCGCGCAGCAACTGTCGCTCTTCCACCTGGAGTTCCCCATTTGGTACTGGCATTGGGCCTCACCGCTCGAGGACGGCCGATGGTGGCATTGGAACAGGCTCGAACTGGATTCGGCAGCGCTGGATGCCAAGCGAAAAGCCTTATCCGCGCACCAGTCGCAAACGCAGCCCCTGTCCGACCAGCCCGGGGACGAGGCAATGCTCAGTGCCGAAGTCATGGAGCACTTCCTGCAGTCCCAGGAGATCTTCCGGCTGACCCGTTCCGGAGAGAAAGATACCGCCATGACCTCTTCGGTTTTCGAAGATCTCTATCTGGATCAACCTGATCCGTGGAACTACAGGGACAGCGGGTACGAGGAAAGGAAACGCGGAATACTGCTCAGCTCCCTGCCCCGGAAGCACTACGGCACGGTGCTGGAACTTGGGTGCTCCATTGGAATCCAAACCTCGGCATTGGCTGAACGCTGTACGTCTCTGGTGGCGATTGACTCAAGCCGAACCGCGCTGGAGCAAGCGCAGCGCGAAACCGCGCGCTTCGAGCACGTGCGATTGGAACAGCGTCTGCTTCCCGAGCAATGGCCGGAACTCGCCCATGGCACGGTCGATCTGGTCGTCATCAGCGAGATCGGCTACTTCTTGGCCGCCGACGAGCTTGAAGAACTCCTAGGCCTGTGCGAATCTGTCTTGGCCCCCGGCGGTGAACTGCTGCTCTGCCACTGGCTCCACCCCATCGAGGGATGGCCTCTGGACGGGCAGGCTGTTCACCGGATTGCCCACCGCCGGCGGTGGGACCGTCTGGTGATGCATGAAGAGCGGGACTTCTTGCTGGAAATCCTTCGCAAACCCGGGCAGTTGGATGGCTAGAAGACTGCGGACAATACTGGTTGTCATTCCCGCCCATAACGAAGAGCGGTACATCCTCGACTGCCTGGAAGCCGTGGACCGGTCGAAGTTGAACCTGCAAGCGGTTTGCCCAGGCATCGCCGTGCACACCATGGTGGTGCTGGACACCTGCACGGACAGCACTGCGCAGCGTGCCAGCGACTTCGCGGCCACACACCCGGGCTATTTTGCCCACCACGTGAACTTCGGTAATGTCGGAGCGACCCGCGCCTTCGGTATTGCCCAAGGGCTCAACCGACTGCCGGGGCCGCACGGGACATCAGAAACCTGGATTGCCTGCACCGATGCCGACACGAGGGTTCCAGAGAACTGGCTGAAGGAATTCGCCGTGGCCTATCTCGGGGGAGCTGATGCGGTGACCGGCACTGTGGAACCCGACCGGGTCGAATTGGCCCCGCAACTGTACCGGCAGTGGCGGGAACGCTACGTGCTGGCGCCCCACCATCCGCATATCCACGGGGCAAACCTCGGGGTCAGCGCCACGGCGTACTTGCAGGTCGGGGGTTTCAAGACCTTGGCAGCCCATGAGGACGTTGAGCTCGTGGCCAGACTCAGGCGTCGCGGATACCGCGTGGTCGCCACGGACCAATTGCATGCGGTCACCTCAGGCCGCTTAGAAGGGCGGCTGAAATCCGGTTTCGCGGATTATCTTTCCGCGCTCGCCGGCGAAACTGGAACCTGCGCTGACAACTCCTTGGATACCATCAGAGCCGGTTGAAGCGGCAGCGGGATTTCATTGGCTGCGAACAGAGATGATGATTTGCTTCAAGCGCTGTCTCTTCCTGCCCGAACATGGAACGCTGGATGTGGAACATCGCGCAGAAATCCGAGCGCAGCCGAACGTCAGCAAGGAGCATCATGAGCCAGTACGCAGTGACCAACCCCGCGACCGGAGTTGTCGAGGCAACCTACCCTACTGCCACCGATGAACAGATCCAAGAAGCGCTGGCCACCGCAGATGCCGCCTATGCGGACTGGTCCCGCACCACGCTGGACGAACGCGTGGCGCTGCTGGAGAAAGTCGCGGACATCTACGAGGAGCGCGCCGAGGAGCTGGCCGCCATCATCACCCGTGAAATGGGCAAGCCCATCAGCCAGTCCCTGGGCGAGATCGGGCTGGTCGTTTCCATCTACCGCTATTACGCCAAGAACGGGCCGAAGTTCCTGGAAGACGAGGAACTGGAGGTCGCCAGCGGCGGCACCGCAGTAGTCCGCAAGGAAGCGGTGGGCGTGCTGCTGGGCATCATGCCGTGGAACTTCCCGTACTACCAGGTGGCCCGGCTCGCGGCTCCGAACCTGATGATCGGCAACACGATCCTGCTCAAGCACGCCCCGCAGTGCCCGGAATCGGCCCTGGCCATGGAGCAGATCTTCAAGGACGCAGGTGCCGCCCAGGGGCTGTACGTGAACATTTTCGCCACGAATGACCAGGTTGCAGACGTCATTGCCGACCGCCGCGTCCAGGGCGTCTCGCTGACCGGCTCCGAGCGTGCAGGCTCTGCGGTGGCGGAAATTGCCGGCCGCAACCTGAAGAAAGTCGTGCTGGAGCTCGGCGGCTCCGATCCCTTCGTGGTGCTTCCGGACGCGGACATCAACCGCACCGCGAAGCTCGGGATGCGGGCGCGCTTCGGCAATACCGGCCAAGCCTGCAACGCGGCCAAGCGCTTCATTGTTGATTCCTCGGTCTACGACCAGTTCGCCCAGGCCCTGACCGAGCAGGTCGCCGGCATCAAGTCCGGGGACCCCACGCAGAAGGAAACCTTCCTCGGCCCGCTGTCCTCGGCCTCTGCGCAGTCGGGGCTGGCGTCCCAGGTGGAAGACGCCATTTCCAAGGGTGCGACAGTGCTGGCTGGCGGCAAGCCGGTGGCTGGCGACGGCGCCTACTTCGAACCGACCATCCTTGCCGATGTGACCCCGGATATGCGTGCGTTCTCCGAGGAGCTGTTCGGCCCGGTGGCAGTGCTGTACAAGGTGGACGGGGAAGAAGAAGCCATCGCCTTGGCCAACAACAGCGACTACGGGCTGGGTGCGTCCGTCCACACCCAGGATCTGGAGCGTGCGCACCGCATCGCCGCGCAGCTGCAGGCGGGCATGGTTTCCATCAATGAGCCCTCCGGCTCGGCCGCAGAGCTGCCGTTCGGCGGCGTGAAGCGCTCGGGCATCGGACGCGAGCTAGGCAAGTACGGCATGGAAGAATTCATCAACCGCAAGCTCGTGAAGGTCTCCAGCCGCTGACCCGGACTGTGCATCTTAAGCGCATGGCGGCGCTCCCGGAGGGGAACGCCGCCATGAGTCTGCCGCCGCTAGTGCGAGCGGACCTTGGCTTCCAAGCCGCGCGTCCAGCGCTTGGTGACTGCCTGGATTACCGCAGCGCTGGCACCGGAGATCACGGCGAAGGAAAGCACCTTGCCCAGCTTTTCCTGTTGTTGCTGCTCGGGGTTGGTCAGCGTGGGCGGGAGGTCGCCGGTAGTTTTCTTCCACACCGTGCTGACCAGCTTGGTTCCGACCCACCCGGCAGCCAGGGAAACCACCGTACCGAAGAGCTTGACCAGAATTTTCATTGTTCATACCTTCCGTTGACGTGCATTGCTCGTTGGATTACTTCATGAGACTGCCGGGGTGTTCCCAGCGCACCTCAGCGGGCTCCTTGTCATCTCGCCAACCGCGCCAGACCGGATGCCGCAGCCGCCCGTCCTTTGTCAGTTCGCTGTAACGGACCTCCGCCACGTATTTCGGGGTCACCCAGTGCGCATCGCGCTGGAACTGCGCCGGGATGTGCTTGACCGGGGGAGTCTTGCGCGCGATCTTCTCCAGACGTTCGCGGATCTCCTTCAACTGCAGATCCGAGAACCCCGTGCCGACCCGACCGATGAACTCCAACTCATCGCCGGCGGGGACGGCCAGCAGCAGCGAGCCGATACTTGACGCGCGGTTTCCCTGTCCCTTGGTCCATCCGATAACCAGGGCCTCCTGATCCAGCAGGTGCTTGATCTTCACCCAGCTGCCGCTGCGCCGGCCCGGTTCATAGTCGCCGGTGCATTCCTTGGCCAGCACCCCTTCCAATCCCAGCTCGAGGCTTGTCTTCAACGCGGCCTTCAAGGTGGGTCCGATATGAGCAGGAGGTACCTTGATGTACTGTCCGTCGGAGACCGCATGTTCAAGGTATTTGCGGCGATCCACATATTGTTCACCGATCAGGTTCTCGGGCTTTCCGCCCTTGCTCCGGGGAAGCTGCAGGGCATCGAAAAGCATGAAGTTGAGCTTAATGGCCTGCGCTTGCCGGAGCCGGTTCTTGCGCCGATGCGAGATGCGCTGCTGCAACAGGGAAAAGCTCGGGCGCGCCGAACCGTCCAGGGCGACGATTTCGCCGTCCACGATCGCGCCCTCGGGTGCAAGCACCGCAAGTTCCTGTAGCTCGGGAAAATCTTCGGTCATGTCGTTGCCGTTGCGGCTGAGCAGTTTCACCTTCCCGTTCTCGACCTTGGCCAGGGCGCGGTACCCGTCCCATTTCATTTCGAAGCACCAGTCGTCGCCTTCGATGATGTCCTCCGGCACCCCGGAGCTGGCCAGCATGGGTTTGGGAACCTCGTCCAGCAGGCTGGATTCAGGGATGTCTTCCGGAACCGTCGAATCCTCGGAAGGCTGCTCCTTGGTGAGCTGCAGCAGCCAATTGTCCTGGTCTCCCATGCCGCGAGCCTGGATCAGCACGAAGCGGCGCGGAATGCCGCCGAGCCCTCCGTCTTCGCGTCCGGACAGCACCGCGATGATCTCCTTGCCATCCCGCCATTTCTCAATGGTGCATTCACCGGCATCCCAGATCGACACCTCTCCGGCGCCATACTGGCCCTTGGGAATCGTTCCTTCGAAGGTTCCGTAGTCCAAGGGATGGTCTTCGGTCATCACAGCCAGCCGCTGGATCCCCCTCTGGAGCGGGGGCCCCTTCGGGACGGCCCAGGAGACCAGGACCCCCTCGTGTTCCAGCCTGAAATCCCAGTGCAGCCTGCGGGCATGGTGCTCCTGGATCACGAAAGACACGGATTTTTCCGAATCCGGAGCCGCAGCCCGCGCGGTTTTCCCGACCGCGGGCGGGTGGGGCACGGGTTCTGGAGTGAGCTTTGCATCGCGCTTGGAGCGGTAGACCGCGAGCCGATCCGTGCCCTGCGCAGCCGAAGGCGCCAGGGCCGCCAAGGGATCAAGGCCGTCGGACAGCCGGTCCAATACTTCGTGGAAGTCTAGGTGCTCCAGACCGGGGGACTCGATTTCTTCCCATGTGCGAGGCGCGGCCACCATGGGACGCGAACGCCCGCGCAGCGAATACGGGCATACCGTGGTTTTCGCGGCGTTATTCTGGCTCCAATCCACCAGCACCTTGTTCTCGCGCAGGGATTTCTTCATATTTGCCACCACAAGCCGGGGGTGCTTGCGTTCCAGCGAGGCGGCGAGTTCCTTGGCCACCTCATTGACCTGGTCGGAGGTTGCCGTGCCGTCAAGACCGGCGTAAAGGTGGATTCCCTTGGATCCGGAGGTCACCGGAAAAGGCCGCAGGTCCATGCCTTCAAGGATTTCGCGGCATAGCAAAGCCACTTCGGCGCACTGGGCCAAGCCTGCGCCGGGACCGGGATCCAGATCCAGCACGAGCCGGTCGGGATGCTGTTGTTCCAGGCTCGCATTGAAACGCCATTGGGGAACGTGGATCTCCAACGCTGCGACTTGCCCGAACCATGCCAGTACTGCCGCATCGTTGGCCAGGGGATATGTATTGGAATGGGTTTTGTGCTCCAGACGGGCTGTGGGAATCCAGCTTGGGGCCGAATCCTCCAGATCCTTGCGGAAGAACACGGTTCCCGGGTTCTGTGCCGTGCCGATCCCGTCCACCCAGCGTTTTCTGGTTGCCGGGCGCCATGCCGCATGCGGCAGCAGCGCCGGGGCCACCCGCTGCAGGTAGTCGATGACTTCGCCCTTGGTCGTCCCGGTTTCCGGGTACAGCACCTTATCCAGATTGCTGACCTTCAGGGTGCGGCCATCAACGGTGACCGTTTGTTCCCTGCGAGCCATATCCACCCCTTTCCGTAGGCTTTGACCAACACTCTCCCTGCCTGTGCCCGGCAAATCCACCTTTCCTAGGGACTTTTGCGATTGGGCTGCAGGGGCACCATCGATGACCTTGAAACGGGCTGGCAAGCATGGTTTCGCTCTATGCCTGTGGCGGAAGCGGTGCTTCACTGGGCCTATGAGAGCTATATGGACTGGATCAATCGCCTTCGGGCTGGTCAATGTACCGGTGAAAGCCTACGGCGCGACCGAGGACCACGATATTTCCCTGCACCAGGTCCACTCCGCGGACGGCGGCCGGATCAAATACGAACGCCGCTGCGAGATCTGCGGCAAGAAGATCAAATACAAGGACATCGACAAGGCCTACGATGACGGCGAGCGCACCGTGGTGCTGACGGACGAAGATATGGACGCGTTGCCCGCGGAGAGAAGCCGCGAGATCGAGGTAGTGCAGTTCATCCCGGCTGACCAATTGGACCCGCTGATGCTGGAGAAAAGCTACTATCTCCAGCCCGATTCCAAATCGCCCAAAGCCTATGAGCTGCTGCGGCGGACCTTGGAGGATACCGACAAGTTGGCCGTGGTGCGTTTCGCCTTGCGCCAGAAGACCCGGCTGGGCGTGCTGCGGGTGCGGTCGAAGGCCATGGTGCTCCAGTCGATCATGTGGGCCGATGAATTGCGGGATGCCGGGTTTGCCGAACCGGAGAAGACCGCCCGGATCAGCGCGCAGGAGTTGAAGATGTCCGCCACGCTGGTGGAATCCTACAGCGGGGACTTCACGCCCGAGGACTTCAGCGACGACTACCAGATCCAGCTGCAGCAGCTGATCGATGCCAAAATCGAGCAGGGTGAAGACCTTGATACCGAAGCGACTTTCGGAGCGGCCTCCTCGCAGGATGGCGAGGAAGGTGTCCTTGATCTGATGGAAGCGCTCAAGCGCAGCATTGCAGGCAACGGCAAGTCCGCCGGCAAGGGATCTGCGGGCAAGCCATCCGGGCGTGCTTCCGGGACCAGGACACCCAAGAAATCCACGGCTTCCGCCAACAAAGCCGGGAAATCCGGGACAGCGAAAAAGAAGAAAGCCTCCTCCTCGGCGAGCAAGAAGAAGGCTTCCTCGGACGCCGAGAAGTCCGCCTGAGTCGGCTTTAGGGCTGCAGGACCACCTTGATGCAGCCGTCCTGCTTCTTCTGGAAGGTGCTGTACATCTCGGGCCCTTCGGACAGGGGCTTGGTATGCGTTACCAAGTCATCCAGGCCGATCGGATCCTTGGAGTCCTCGGTCAGCGGCAGCAGCTCATCGGTCCACGACCTCACGTTGCACTGTCCTTGGCGGATCTGGATCTGCTTGTCGAACAGCTTGACCATCGGCATCGGTGTGGCCGCACCGGCGTATACGCCGCTGATGGAGATCGTGCCTCCGCGCCGCACCGCGTCCGTGGCGGCGGTCAGCACGATATTGCGATCCATGGAGGCTGTTTGCATGACCTGCTGGGCGGCAGGATCCGGCAGCAGGCCGGTGGCTTGCTGGAGCAAGGCCGCGGTAGGGGAGCCATGCGCTTCCATCCCCACGGCATCGAGCACCGCGTCCGGGCCGCGGGAGGTCAGATCCCGCAGGGCAGTGGCTGTCTCCTTGGTGAAGTCCAGGGTCTCAATGCCATGGCGGGCAGCCATGGCGCGGCGCTCGGGGACCGGATCGATGCCGAGGACGCGATACCCCAGATGCCTGCCGATGCGTGCCGCGAGCTGGCCTACCGGGCCCAAGCCGAAGACGGCCAACGATCCTTCCTCGGGGACGTCGGCATACCGTACGCCTTGCCATGCGGTAGGCAGGATGTCGGAGAGGAACAGATAGCGGTGGTCCGGCAGGTCCGAACCCACCTTGATCGCACCATAGTCCCCGTGCGGGACCCGGAGGTATTCAGCCTGCCCGCCGGGAACCTGGCCATACAGTTCCGAGTAGCCGAGGAACGCCGCGCCTTTGCCATGGCTGCGCACCTGGGTGGTTTCGCACTGCGATTGCAGCCCACGAGTGCACATCCAGCAGTGCCCGCAGGAGATGTTGAACGGGATGACAACCCGGTCTCCGGGTTGCACGGAGGTGACTGCGGAGCCGACCTCTTGGACGATGCCCATGGTTTCATGCCCCAGGACGTCGCCTGCGTGCATGAAAGGACCCAAGAGCTCATACAAATGCAGGTCGGAACCGCAAATCGCGGTTGAGGTGACTTTGATGACGATGTCGGTCGGTTCCTGGATCCGGGGATCCGGGACCTCGCTGACCTCGACTTTCCGCTTGCCCTGCCAAGTGAGTGCCTTCATTTTCCCTCCAGTCTTCGTTGTTTCCGAGTGCGTCCCAATGCTTGGTGCGCTGATGTCAGTCCGTGTTGAACTGGGCGGTCTCTTCCTGGTCCGGATCCTGCTCCTTGGCTTTTTCCCTCCGGGAGCGCTGCTGCGATGCGGACTGCGTATCCTCCTGCTCGGGCAGTTGCTGATCCTGCGATGGTTCGTTGGCATCTTGCGAAGGCTCTGAGTGGTTCATAGATGTATTCCTTACCTGGAAATGGGGCGGGGAGCATTGCGATCCTGACCATTCCACATGCGTTGCGGGTCTTCAAGAGATTGCGCATAAGCGTTTGCTGGGAATGCCGAACCCCGGAATTCCGCGGATTTCCAGCATTTGTTGGTCCGGGAACCTGCAAGCAAGCTGGACACAGCTTGGAAGGGCTTTCGTGACTGCCTACGGTGATGCGAAAGGCCGGATTCCAAGTGATAGGGAGGGATTTTGCGTGGAAGATCATCGGGAGGCGCAGCCCAGACCTTCCAGGGTGGTTGGACTTATTGCCGACCCGGGGATCGCCCAGGGCATGGCGAACAAGGTCCACCAGAAGCTGGAGAAGAAGCTCAACAGCGACGCGGAGCGGCAGTTCAACTGGGAAATCATGATCGATCCGCTCAGCCTTCCCCTGAGCGAGTCGGGAAGCGTGATCTTGAACGAGAATGTCCCTCGATTGAGGGAGAAATACACGTGGGACTACATCATCTACCTCACCGACGCACCCCACTACGAACAGGGGCGGCCGGTGCGATCGGTGCTCAGCCCGGAACAGGGCACGGCGACGCTGAGCCTGCCCAGTCTCGGACTGGTGACCGCGGGGAGCGTTGCCCGAGCGCTTGAGGAGGTTCTGGCCGAGCTTGCCACCGGGAATCTGCCGGAGCCGTCCCCGTCTCCCCTCGGTAAAGCCCTGAGCGTGCGCGGCAGCATGCGCAGCGACGAGGACACCCCCTCGCGCATCGACAGCATCGAGGGTTTTCGCGGCCGGGTGCTGCTGACCATGGGGATGATCCGCATCAACCGGCCGTGGCGCTTGGTGCCGCAATTGTCTTCCGCGATGGCCGGCGCAGCGGCGACCGGTGCCTTCGGCGTCTTCTACACGAGCATTTGGTCGATGGCCGACTACCTGGCCAGTTCGAGGCTTGCGTTCATCACGCTCGCCAGCATCCTCATGCTTTCGCTGTGGTTGCTTTTCCATAACAGGCTGTGGGAAAAACCGCGCGGACACCGGCGCAAGGAGCGCTTGCTCATCTACAACGTAGCTACGGTGCTCACGGTGGCCTCGGCCGCAGCCGCCATGTACCTCCTGCTGTTCCTGGCGCTGCTCGTGGCGTCGCTGGTGGTTATCGACCAGGAGTTCCTCGCCTCCCAGCTGGGCCACGAGGTGTCGATGTCCGAATACCTGAACCTTGCCTGGCTCGCGGCGTCGCTCGGCACGTTGGGCGGTGCCATCGGTTCGAGCTTCGATGACGTGCAATCTGTGCAGCGAGCGACCTTCAGCCAACGCGAATACGAGCGTCGCAATCTCAGCTTGGATGACGCGGACGAGTTGTAGGACGCGCAAAACGGTGCGGGTGCCAGCTCATTGGCTGGCACCCGCACCTTGTCTTCAGCCGGTATGGCCTACGGCTGGTTCTTGCCGCCGTTGACATGCACGGTGGACCCGACCACGTAGGAGGCGTCGTCGCTGGCGAGGAAAACGTACGCCGGGGCGACCTCGACCGGCTGGCCAGCGCGCCCCAGCCAGGTGTCGTGCCCGAACTCGGGCAGCGCCTCGATGGGCTGGCCGTCCGAAGGCTGCAAAGGGGTCCAGATGGGCCCGGGAGCTACTGCGTTAACCCTGATGCCGCGCGATGCGGCCTGTTCGGCCAGCGACTTCGTGAAGTTGCTGATGGCCGCCTTGGTGGCCGCGTAGTCCATGAGGTGCGCCGAGGGATCGAACGCCTGGATGGAGGTCGTGTTAATGATCGCGCCTCCCTCTCCGATCACCTGCAGCGCGGCCCGGCTGAGGGCGAACATCGCAAAGATATTCACGTCGAAGGTGGCCTCGACCTGGTCATCGCTCAATTCCTCCAGCGAGTCCACGCTGATCTGCTTGCCCGCATTGTTCACCAGGATGTCCAGGCCGCCCAGCGCGGAGGCGGCTTCGTGGACCAGCTTGTCGCGGTATTCGCGGTCGCGCAGGTCGCCGGGCAGATGATGCACCTGGACCCCGGCGTCCTCCAGAACCGAGGCAATGGTCACGGCATCGCTTTTCTCTGCCGGCAAATAAGCCAGGGCCACATCGGCGCCTTCACGGGCGAAGGCGATGGCCACGGCGGCGCCGATCCCGGAATCGCCGCCGGTGATCAGCGCGCGCTTGCCCTCCAGCCGGCCGCGACCCTGATAGCTGCGCTCACCGTGATCGGCCTGCGGCTTCAGCTCGCTGTCCAGCCCCGGCTCGGGCTGGCGCTGCTCGGGAGGACTGATGCGCTCCTTGTTCACGGGTTCAGTGTGTTCTGGCTGAGATTTCTCGGTCATGAAGATTCCTTCCAGAGTTCCAAGACACCCGGACCGGTCTAGGTCGGGCGTCGCGCGGTACAAGCCCAGTGTTCGACCAGGCGCACCGTCGATAAACCTTTGCAGAGGGTTTAGCGGTGGGAACCAGCATTTTCACGGATTCGACTCAGCAACCGCCGATGCTGGCGGGATATGTGCTAGGGGTCGAAGTCTGGGTTTTCCCGCAAAGCGGGAACCAGTTCCTTTCGGTCCTCGGCCCAGGCGGCTAGCGTGGGCTGAACAGCCGGATGCCATCCGCAACGCATCCGGGGATCGAGGCTCGGAAACGGAGGATTTTCATGGCCGAGAAATCTAGCAGTCGTATCAAGGACGAAGAACTGTACGAAGAGCTCCGCGAAGAAGGCAATTCCAAGCAGAAGTCCGCACGGATCGCCAACGCGGCAGCCAGGGATGGACGCAAGGCTGTTGGAAAGCGCGGCGGCAAGTCGGGCAGCTATGAGGACTGGAGCGTCAGCGAACTGATGGAAAAAGCCCGTGAAGTCGGTATCAATGGGCGCTCCAAGATGCGCAAGAGCGAGCTCATCGAAGCCCTGCGCAATTCATAGTCTCTCAAGGAGATCAAGATGACCCAGAAACGAAGCCGGGACGAATCGGCACGCACTACTCAACCGGACCAGGAAACGGAGCCCCGGGAGCATACCGAGGACGAGCAGGTAGCCCAGCGGGGCCGGATTTCGCAGACCACCTCGACCTCGGAAAGCCACGACGAGGATGACGAACGGTTCGACGCAGGATAACTAGCAGGTATCAAGGAACAACAAGGAGGTCCCCATGTCCTACGGTCAAGCAGCACCACGCAAGAAACGTCCAGGAATCTGGCTCATGCTCATCGGCGGATTGCTAGCGGTGGGATTCGCCATCTTCGCACTTCTCGCCTCTCCGGACAGTTCACCCGGTCCCTTGTGGATCGTTGTGGGCTGGGGTGTCCTGGTTTTCCTTTACGGACTGTACCGGGTCGTGAAGGGACCCAGCAGCCTGGACCACCGGCGCGGTGGAACGGACGCCAACGGGCGCTAGCAAGGTTTTCCGCGCGAGATGCGCAATGGCCGCCTCCGGCAAGGAGGCGGCCATCTGCTGGGTGCACGGCAAGCGGTTAGGGCTCGGAAATTTCCGAGACCATCTCGCCGGTGCGGTGCTCGTCGGCGTGCCGGGCGGTGTCGGCCTGCGACAGCATTCCCACGAGCTTGTGGCCGCCGATCACGGGCAGGCGGTGAACCTGATGCTGTTGCCTAATTCGGGTTGGCTCTTCGAGGGTATCGTCCGCGCCGATGGTGATCGGCTTGCCTTGGGCATGCTCCACGACCTTGGCCTTGGACGTTTCCACGCCGCTGGCCAGCGCGCCCACGACGATTCGGGCCCTTTCCCCGCTGTCTGCATTGCCGCTGGCGCTCAAGCGTTCCCAGCGACCTCAAAGGCCCGGTGGCAAGCATCCTGACAGGTCCCGATTAATCCTGTACTCACGTTGGCGCCAAGTGATAATCGGTAGAACCGAGGACGTTGCCAACCGGCGACGGCAACCGAAAGGAGCAGCACCATGGGTTTTCTGGACAAGGCCAAGGATGCCATCAGCCACGCCGCCGAGCGCATCAAGGACCCGGACAAGGACGTAGTTGAGAACAACTGGCCGGCAGGTGAAACACCCGAGGACCTGGGGATCGGAGAAGAGGCTGTCACCGATCCAGAGCTGGATCTCGATCCCATCCAGGGCACCGATCCGGAGCTGGATAACTCAACCGACGACCAATACGACAAGGACTAGGCAGCACAACTTAGCGCGCAGGCCATCGAGCGGAAGGAAGTCGAACAATGCAGAACTGCAATACTTGCGGAGCACCGGCGCAACGCCCTATCAGCGTGGACTTCGAAGGCAAGTCGGGAATCTATGACAGCTTCGAGTGCGCCATTCATGATGTGGCCGAGCGTTGCTCGCACTGCGACTGCGTGATCCTGGGCCATGCCGTATATGCGGGAGAAGCGCCGTACTGCTGCGAACACTGCTCGGGACGCAGCTGAGCCATGGACGCGACGGGATCCCTTCAAAGCCCGGCGCTGTTGTTGATCGACATGCAGGAGGGATTTTTTGAAACCGAGGACTTGGCGCAGCACCGCGCTCGGCTGGCATCCGCGTGCAACAAGCTCGCCGCCGCGGCGCGCAAGGCCGGGCTGCCGGTCATTGTGGTGCGCACCGTGCACAAGAAAGACAAGTCCACCTGGACGTTGAAGATGCTGGAGGACGACCAGGGTTACCTTTTCGAGGGGACCGGCCAAGCGCGGATCCTGCCAGAGCTGGATCTGGCGGGAAGCATCGAGCTGATCAAGCGGCGCGACAGCGCCTTCTGGGCCACGGAGCTGCTGACGCTGCTCTTGCAGCACCGGGTTGCCTCCCTCATCCTGGCCGGGGTCTCCTCGGAAACCTGCATTGCCGCCACCGCGACCGACGCCTTCAGCGCCAATTTGCCGGTGTTCCTTGCCCGAGACGCCCTGGCTTCCGCGGACCCGGACTTCGAGGATGTGACCTTGAAGTTTCTGGAGGAGCACTACCGCCAGCGGATCCTCAGCAGTGAACAACTGATAGCACAGCTCCCTGGCGGTGCCGCCGCCACGAAGAATTAAGGAGAAGGACATGACCTTGAATAATGCCGAATTCGACGATGTGCGACGCGACGAGGACGCGGATGAGCCATTCGACGGCCGCGACAGCCAGCCTGCCGCAGGTTCCTCGGACGCCCCGCAGTCGCTGGACGCCGAGGATCCGTTGCGCGGGCCGGACCGGATCCTGGATGAAAGCGACGCTGACCCCTTGCAGCTGAACCCGGAAACGCTGCTTCCCGAGCCGCTGGATGAAGATCGCGCGGTCGAGCCCGACGACGAAGCCGATGATGCAGCGGATATCGGTCTCGACCACGAGCGCCGGGTGAACCTCCCCGACCAGCGTGAGAGTCCCGACCAGCTCTGAACATTGACCTCAAGCGGCCGCGGGCCTTGCGGACGGCAATCCATCCGCAAGGCCCGCGGCTTTCCTCGACGTTCCGCGAGGCCGCCGCCCGTGGCTGCGACGCGGCCTAAGAGGGGCGCTTCGTAGACCGGGAGGTGATCCAGCGGGTTGCGAAATACAGGACCGCACCCAAGGCGAGCAACGCGAGCCCGCGTAGCCAGATCCCGCCATCCTGCTGGACGAGCAGCACAGCGCAGGAAGCCAGCGCGAGATACGGAATGATGATCGGAGCCCGGAAATGCCGGTGCTCCACGCGGTCCCGCCGCAGCACGATGACGGCAAGATTGGTGCTGGTGAACACGAAGAGCAGCAGCAGCACGACGGTCTTGGCCAAGGTCGCCAGATCACCGGTCAGCGTCAATAGCATGGCGATCGCCGTGGTTCCGATGATCGCCACCCACGGGGTGCGGCGATGCGGCAGGACGCGCCCCAGGACAGGCGGCAGCAGCCCCTGCTCCGCCATCCCGAACGCCAGCCGGCTGGACATGATCATGGTCAGCAAAGCGCCATTGGCCACCGCCACCAGGGCTACCAGGCTGAACAGCCAGCTGGGGATCCCGACCCCGGTGGCCTGCACGACATCCAGCAGGGGGCTGGAAGATCCTGCCAGCTCCTTGGGATCCATGGCGATCGAGGTGAGCACGCCAAGCGCTAAGTAGACCACTCCGGCGGTGAGCAGTGCGGCGAACAGCGCCCGGGGGTAGACCCGCGGCACGTCCACGACTTCCTCCGCGACGTTGGCGGAGACCTCGAATCCGACAAAAGAGTAGTAGGCCAACAGCGAGCCCGCGAAGATCGCGGCAACCGGCGTGGTGTCTTCGGGGAACTGGGCCAGACGTGACGCGTCCCCGTTGCCGTCGCCCAGGAATATGGCCGCCACGACGATCACCAGCAGCAATCCCGACAGTTCGATTGCCGTCATCCCGACATTCGCCCGCACCGATTCCTTGATGCCGCGTGCATTCAATAGCGCGACCAAACCCAGGAAGGCTATTGCGACAGGAATGGCGGGTGCATCGAAGAACACCGAAAGATAGTCCCCGGCAAATGCAATGCTCAAGCCCGCCGCACTGGTGACGCCGGCCGCCAGCATGGAGAAGCCCACAAGGAAGGACACCACAGGTTTTTTGAAGGCCCGCTCGGCGAAAATGGCCGCACCGCCCGCCCTGGGATATTTCGTGACCAGCTCCGCATAGGAGGTGGCCGTGAGCAGCGCCAGAATCAAGGCGACGAGCAACGGGGCCCAAATGGCTCCGCCTGCTTCCGCGGCCACCTCGCCCACCAGCGCGTACACGCCGGCTCCCAGGATGTCGCCGAGGATGAACAGGTACAGCAGGGGGCCGGTGATGCCCTTCTTCAACTTGCTTTCGGTATTGACGCTCATGGCTTGGCCTCTGCTTCCTTGGTGAAGAAGGAGACCTTTCCGTTGGACTCCAGGATGGCGAGCCTGATCGAGCTGTATTCCTCGATCCCCGCATGGCGTGCCAGCATGCTCAACTCGTCGAGGCCGATGCGTTCCCCGCTCAATGCCCGCCGGTCGATCACGCCGTCACGCACGAGCACGATGGGCCGGCCCAGGGTGAGTTTTCCGATCCTGGGCCAGCGCATATTGGCATAGGACAGGACCACTGCCAGGACGATCATGGTGAGCGCGGCCAATAGGCTTCCAGTCAGCGACCGGTCTTCCATGGTGATGCCCTGCTGCACCAGGTCCCCGAGGGCGACGAACAGGATCAACTCGAACGAGCTCAGCTCGCCCAGGGTGGAACGGCCTGCGGCACGGGTCACCAGCCACAGGACCACGAAGGCGATGGCGGCGCGAATGACAATTTCCATTAGGGAACCCTCCAGGTGGTGAACGGTACGTTGACGGTGGAAGCGCCGACTTCGACCTCGAGGTTCCCGTCGGTGCGCAAGTCCCACTGGTCAGAGGCCCGGCCTGTGATGCGAACCAGCATTTGCGTGGCCCCGGGTTGGGGAGCAACCTCGAATTCCACCGCACCGGCCGCGTCGGAACTTTGCGATTCCGGGTCCGGGAAGACCGCCAAGTCCTCGAAGAACAACAGGTAGTCCTCGGCGAGGCGCAGCTTACAGGTATCGGGCAGCGGTTCGTCGGAACTGACAAGTATTTCCAGCTCGACCTCATTGCCTGCCCGCGCCACCAACGGGTGGCGCACGTGGACTTGCATACGGTCCTCGGACTGGTCGGTGCTGGATTCCACATCGAACGCTCCAAGCGCCGCGGCCGCGACGATGGCTGCGACGATGAGGATGATGATCCGGCTCACGATGCGTCGCGTGCGGTGAGCAGTCTCGTCAATGACATCGTCCAACGTTGAATCAGAGACCTTGGCGTTGTGAATATTAGTCATCAAAACTCCTTGTGCCCATATTTGCCGAGATTAGCCGCGGCCGGTGCCGCTCTCCACGGAAGACGGATGTTCACAGCAGTTATCCAGTACGCCGCAACCGTCCGTTGTTTCTGGCAGTCTGCGCAGGTCCATTGAACTTCGCCCCCTCGGGTGGGAAGGTTGCCGGAGAAAGGAGAAACGCATGCCTGCACAGGACGTAATTGCCCAAGACCAGCTCAACGAATACCTCCAGGGGATGCCGCAGTGGCGCCAGATCCCCGGAGCCATTGCCGCGGTTTTCGAGACCAAGACCTCCGCGGCCGCGATCGAGCTTTTCAGCGATATCGCAAGCGCCGCAGAGATGGACAACCACCACCCCGACGTGGACTGGCGCTACAACCGCGTGTTCGTGACAACCACCTCCCATGACGCCGGCGGCCAGGTCACCACCCGCGACATTGCGCTGGCCAGCAAGATCTCCGAGCGGGCCGCGGCCCTCAGGGCCAAACCCCGCGTCGACCTGATCCGCGCAGTGGAGATTGCCATCGACACCGACAAGCCCCAGGAGATCGCGGAGCAATGGGCCGCCGGGCTTGGGTACAAGTCGCTGGAGGACGGCAGCATCGCCGATCCCCACGGTCGCGGCCCGGCGATCTGGTTCCAGAAAACCGACACTCCCAATACGAACCGGCTGCACTTGGACGTGTGGGTTCCGTATTCGGAAAGCGGTCCGGTGCTCACGAAGCTGGAAGAAGTTGGCGCCCACTCCGACGGCGATGCCGTGCCGTCCTTCACCGTCATCACCGACGCCCAGGGCAATCGCTTCTGCATCTGCACCGAGGTCGACCGCTAGCACCGAGCGAACTGCAGTCAAAGGTGGACTTGTCCACCAGAGTCGATGGCTGATCCGGTGTCCGTACCTGTGAAGGCATGGGCACCGGATCTGCTGTATCCGGCGCCGCGGCCATACTGTCGGTAGCTGCGGGTTAGGCTGGATTCCAAGTTCAAGAGCTGCGACGCAAAGTACCTGGCTGGTCGCACGGCAACCCTCCTCATCGAGCGGGGTGCCCCAGGGGAAGAACCGACCCGGACAAAAGTCCCGGGTAAGTCGGTGGGCCAGTCCGGCACAATAGGTGCTCGGCCGGCTCCCTGAGCAGGAGCGAACAACAATGCAGAACCCAGAATTCTCGATCAATCACCCAGAAGGCACCCTGCAGGAACGGCTGTGGAACAGCGTGGTCATGGACTACCCATTTTTCGGAGAACGTCCGGTCGAGCAGTCGGCTTACCGGCAGGCAACCCGCAGCGGGGAATTCGCCAGCGGCAAGCTCAGCGAGACGCCGGAACACCTGCAGAACTACATCCTCCGCTGGATCGCCGCAGGCTTCACACCTGAACTGTATTGGGCCGTCAGTTTGGGAATCAGGGAAGCAGCAGCGCACGCACGTCGGCGTTGCAAGAGTCCGGAGGACCTGCTTCGCCTCGAAGATCGGATGAGACGGCTGGGCATCTTGGCGCCCAACCCGAGGGCAGGGCAGCTCTACAAGGAACTGCAACGCGATGAGCGGGGTGGGGCGGTTCTGGTGGACCGCTGCTACCCGGCGCATGTTGTGCAGCTGGAACCGGAGGAATGGGCGGAGTTTCCGCAACGGTTGCTCTTCGGCCGGCCATCTGCCGCGCTTCAGCAGTTTATTTACGGTGACCCGCTCCATCAAGGGATCACCAACTGAATCGCCCCACGGCAGGAACGCCTTCAAGCGGCAACGATGCGGTGCGCTGGCGCAGCAGGGGGATATTCCTCCCCGGCAAGGAGGAAGGCGCGGCCTACAACCCCTTGCTGCCGCCGTCCTGTTCAGCTTCCGGATCTTGTCCAAATCCGCTGGGCGCTTCGTAGCTCCCTGCCACCCCGGGGAACCATCCGAAGGATGCGTCTTCGCTGAATTCTTCCGGCTCGTCAAGATCCGGGTCGTTGGTTCCCCCGAGGAAGTTTCGCGTGAGAGTGGCCGCATCGCCCATAAGCTCCGCGGCGGCTTCGAGCAGATGGGCGTCACCCGGAGCCTGGTTCGCGACTGCCGCGTTGAGGATGGATCGGCGAACCAATTCCCTGGTGAACGAGGCAGTCGTTCCATCGACAAGGTGCGCAAGCTGTTGCACGGTGTCGGAGCTGGGCTTCAGCTTGGCTGCGTATAGTTCGAGCAGGGCAATACGTCCTTCGAGATCCGGGCGTGGAATCTCCACTGCAAGATCGATGCGCCCGGGGCGCTGCACCAAGGCGCGCTCCAGGGAATCCACGCGGTTCGTGGTCAGCAGGAAGGTGACGTCCGCGTCCGGTTCCAGGCCGTCCATGGTGTCGAGGACTTCGAAAAGCAGCGGCTGGGGGCCGTGGCTGAAGCTGCGGTCTTCGGCGATCAGGTCACAATCTTCCAGTACGACGATCGATGGCTGCAGCGCCCGCGCCATGGCGGCGGCTTGGGAGATGTAGGCCAACGAATCGCCGTTGAGCAGGATGACAGTGTGGTCTTCAGCCGCCGAGGCCAGATACCTGACGGTGTGGGTTTTCCCGGTGCCCGGCGGGCCGTAGAGCAGGACACCGCGTTTGAGATGCGCACCGAGCGCAGTCAGGACATCGCGGTGGGTTCCGACGCCGAGGACTTGTTCCTCAATGCGTTCACGCAGGCCGTCGGGCAGCACGAGCTGTTCGCGCGGGAAGGGTTCGCGCCGGTGGAAGGCGACTCCGGCGTTCGATTCCTGGTACTCGTTGCCCTTGAACGAGATGACCTGGCCCTTGAAGATGCTCGAGGTGCGCAACCCGTTGCGAAATTCCTTGAGGAATGCGTCGGTCACCTGTTCGTCGGGGGACAGGATCTCCAATGCAGCTTCGGGCTTCCCGTACTCCGGATTGGCCTTCCGGATCAAAACTGCCAGCGGGCTGGAGTGGTAATGGAAGAGGTGGATTCCCAGTGTCAGGAATCGACGCTGCTGGTCCGGGCCCACGGCAAGTGAAGCGTAGGAAGGCTCACCCACAATACCCATGTGGTTCTCCGGCATCAGCAGATCGGCCAGATCCGCATGGTACCTTTGCTGCCCGGCGATACCGACGATCTTGGCGGAGGGATCACTGCCGGCAATGCGGTCGAGAACGATATTCGCATCCGCGAGCCGGTGGGAGCCGAAAGCCTCGGTGATCAGCGGAAGCGAGCTAGGCGAAACTTTCAGATGTTTTTCCAACACGGGTGCCAGCTGAGCACCATTGGGCTTCTGGCGGAATTCTTCAGCGAGGTCCGCCAGCTTGTTGAAGGACATCATAAAGGCACGTAATTCTGCATCCATGAGCAGAGCCTAGCAGTGAAAGTCTCCTAGTGGGTACGAAAATTACAGGCAGTCAGCCAGCCTGCTCGGAGTGCTTGGCCAGAGCGGGTGCCTGCGCCTAGCGCACCGAGTCCCGGCGAATCGTGGCCCCATAGTCATCCAGAATCTTCAGGATTCGGTCGTGCTGCCAGACGCGGTTTCTGCGCAAACCAGACTTCTCTTTCAGGACCCCGCGATCGCTCAAGGTTGCGATGGCGCGATGAGCGACTGCGTCGGTAACGCTCAGGGCGTTCTTCAAGTAGCTGGCGTTGACGACGGGTTGCGCTATCAGCAGCGGTAGTACCTTGAACGCAGTCGAATTCGACCGGAGTCCATCCAGCTGCCTGCGTGAATCTTCCAATGCATCTGCCAGAGCCAGCAACAGCACTTGCCCCGTTGTCGCTGCGTAGATCGAAGCATCGATGAAGATCTTGATGATTCCGTAGGCGTTTCCCTGCCGATAGGCGGTGAGTGCATCGAAATAACCGGTGGTATCCCGCAGGATGCCTGCTGAAATGGGCGCGGTCGAATGAGTGGTCACCTTGCGATGGCGGAGCATTGCGTGGGCAAGGGCCCGTCCAGTTCTGCCGTTCCCGTCGACAAAGGGATGGATGCTCTCGAAATGGGCGTGCGCGATGGCAACCTGGATGAGGGCAGGCAGGTCTTGACGGTGAATGAACGTTTCAAGATCAGCCAATGCCCCCGCGATCAGTTCATGCTGGGGCGCGATATAGCTGGCGCCACGGGGGCCGGCGGAATCTTTGCCACCGATCCATACGAGTTCTTGCCGGAATTTTCCTGCTTCTTCGACAAGGTCGTCTTGATGCCGCAACAATTCGTGATGCATGGACAAGATGCTGGTGACGTTGAGTTCTTCCGAGAGCTGTAATGCGGCTTCCATTGCGCGTACGTTGCCGATTACCGTGCGAGCATTGGATTTTTCACTTTCGTTGATTTCCCAGAGCGCAAGTTGCCGGGCGGAGGTGGAAAGCTGCTCGATCTGGCTGCTGGAGGCACTTTCCGTGCGCAAGAGAATGCTCGACATGGGTGCGAGCGCAGGGTTCTCTTGCCCCAGCAATAAGAACGTATAGGCATCGAAGAGACGCAATGCATCGTTTGCTTCCTCGAGTTCGGACATCAGGGATGATGAAAAATCGGGTGACCAGTTGGCGATCGATGGAACCACTGCCGATTGGTATTCGCCTGTCTGCCTGGAGACTTGTGCATTTGAAAAGATTTGGGGTTGTTGCGGCCGCCAGTGATGTGTTTCCGAGCCAAGCGCAGGAATCTCCACGAAGCTGTTGCTCTCTTTGGACTCCATGGTTTCGCACTTCCTAAGTGATAGTTACTGATCCACCTTACTATCACTTAACCGCTAAGTGATAGTAAGGAAATTCCTTACTATCACTTAGTTCCATGCGTTCGCGGCCGCTGGCTACTTCTTCAGCGAGACCTGGTCGATGGACCAGAATGCGGAATTGGTGCCGGTGTAGCGGAAGGAGACCTGTGCTTTCTTCGCTTTCTTCGGAACATCGATGGCGATGCTCTCCACGCCGTTGTAGTTCTTGTCGTAGGACTTCACCAATACCGGCTCGCCCCCGTCGAAGCTGACGAAGACTTCGCCGGACTGCGGGCCGTCGATCTTGTAGTTCGAAGCGAAGCTCAGGGTGGCGCTCTGGCCGCCCTTGACCTTGTACTCCGGACTGATCAGGGTGGAGTCGAACTGGCCGGGATCGTGCGCCTTGTCGTCCCACTCGTCCGAGTCGGCAACGGCGAAGACGTTGCGGTTGTGGACGCTGGTTTCGCGGCCCTGGTTCAGATCCGTGTTGGTCCAGAACTCGTCGGTGGTGAAGGACCAGCCGCGCCACTCGCGCACGCCGCCCTTGGGCATGGCAGAGTTGTCGATAGTCCAACCGCTCGGTGCGGTCGTGGTCCAGCCCTTGGTCTGGGCGCTGAGCTTGGCCTCGTCCTTGGCCTTCTTCAGGTGCGGGCGCAGGGTATCGAACTCGTCGGCGGCGATGGAGTTGATGTTCTTGCCGTCGAGGTTCCACTCGTCCTCGACGCGCACGCCCTGGTGCTTCAGCACGGTAGGGGCGATGTCGGTGATCTTGACATCGTGGCGCTCGGTGCCGGCCTTGAACTGCTTGCCGTTGGCAATGACGAAGGTCGCGCGCTCGCGGATGCTGCTGCCTCCGTGGCCGCCACCCGGGGTGTGGCCATGGTCGGAGGTGACCATGACGACCCAGTCTTCCTTGTTATAGGTCTTGCGCTGCTCGATGGCCTGGAGCATCTGGCCGATCTGCTGGTCGGCGGTCTTGTGGCCTCGGGTGTAGGCGATCGAGTCGCTGCCGTTGCTGTGCCCGGCGCCGTCGATCTCGTCCAGATGCACGAAGGTGCTGTCCGGGTTGCCGTTCAACAGATAGTCCACGGCCTTGGCGGTGGTGCCTGCATCATTGCCGCCGCGCAGCTTGAGGTCCGCTCCCTTGGCGAAGACCTTGTCTGGAATCGGGGACCAGGTGCCGACCACGAGGGTCGAGCTCTGGGCGCGGGCATTCTCGATGCGGGTCAGGTAATCCGGGTACTGGTCGTAGTTCGGGTTGGAGAAGGAATTGTCCGGCACCTTGTGCTTGTCGGGCCAGACACCGGTGGCGATGCTGGACCAGCCTGCACCCGAGACGGTTGGGGCCATCGGGTTCGCGTACAGGTTCGATTCCGAAACCATGCCTTCGCTGATCAGCTTGGCCATGTTCGGGGTGTTCTTCTTGTTGATCTGCGCCATGGCGGCGCCGTCCAGGCCGATGACGAGAGTCTTCTTCTTGTTGACACCCGACGGCAGGCCTTCGTAGACCGGGGTCGACTTCTTTGCCGCCGCCGGGGCAGGCTCCGGTGCAGGCGAAGGCGAGGCAGTGGCCGCGGTGGGAATGACAACTGCCAGGGCAAGTACCGAAGCGGTGATTGCAGCACGGACGCGCGAGGATGACTTCACTGTGATGTTCTCCAGATTTTATGAAAATGGGGGATTTGACCGCCGGCATCCCGGCGAGCCAAAACCATAGTGAAGCCACTTCAAGCTCGGTGACAACGTGAAATGGGGCTTGTTCAAACAAGTTCCGTTTAAGTTAAGACCTTGTCCATTCAAGGCGCTTTGAATCTACCTGCCGTTTCCCGATTGTCCTTGTGAGCGGCGGTTAACCTTATATGAACAGGTTGCCTACCAGCAGCCTTGGAGCAGTGCTTGGAGGTAGGGGGTGCAGATGGCCAGCCATGCGGCGCCGAGCAGCGCGAAGCAGAGCGTCAGTGCGAGCGCGGGCCGGAAATTCGTCTTCCCAGCGTGCGCGCCGACTAGCTGCTGGATGCGTCCGGATCCTGCAGCGTTAAGCACTGCCACGCCTTGCCGTTCAGCTGGCATGGAGGGAGCGGAACCGCCACCCATTTTCAGCAGTGCCGAAGCCAAGGTGGCGGTGTCGACCTCACGCTGGGCGGCGTTGTCAGCGGCGATCTCCTGCAGTTCCGCAATGCTTTGAAGCGTGGCTGAAACCAGTGGGATGCGACGTACCAGCAGCGGCAATGCCTCGAGGATCTGGCTGGTGAGATGGTGCCGCTGGGACAGGTGCGCTTTTTCATGGGCAAGCACCCCGGCAAGTTCGTTCTCGTTGAGCTGATGCAACGTCTGCGTGGAGAGGACTATTCCACCCCTGCGTGCAGGAAAGGTGAAGGCCAGCGGGCGGGAATCCGGGACGACGAGCACCGTGGCTCCGGCAATGGTTCGGGACTCTCCCTGGGCGTGTAGATCCCGAGATAACTGTTCGGTGCTGCGCTCGGTGCGGACCAAGCGCACCAAACCGATGGCGATCAAGCCAGCCAAGGCCAGCAGCGAGAAAGAAATGGTCAGCAACGCCGGCGGGGCCCAAGGCAGCTGGGCGGACGCGAACGGGTTGGTTGCCTGCAGGCAGCTGACGCAGATCTGCGAAGCTCGGTCCGAGAGGATCTGCGGGCCGGTGCCTGCCCAGACCAGCAGCGGCGCCAGTGACAGGGCGGCGGCGATCCAGAGGAATATTCCGGTTCCCAGCAGCCCGACGGCCATCCGGGGTCGGCGCCTGAACGACGGTCCGGCGGCGTGAACGAGCTTCGGTCCCCATGCGCCAAGCGCAATCAGACCGGCGGCCAGGACCAGGGCGGTGACCAGCGCCGTCATGCGTCGGTCCCCGGCTGGGGCGAGTCGAGGAATCCCCGGAGCAGCTCGATTTCCTCGGCGGACATCGACTGAACGAAAAAGCGCATGGAGGCTACACGATCCCCGCCGGTCTCCAGCGCATGGGACATCACGCTCGCCGCATGCTCTTCACGGCCTACAACGGCCCGGTAGCTCACGGATTTGCCCTGGCCACGCAACGGCGCGACCAGTTCCTTGCGTTCTAGGTTTCCCAGCACGGTGGCGATCGTGGTGTACGCCAGGTCGCGTTCAAGGTGATTGATGATTTGCCGAATGGTGCACGAGCCTGCCTGCCACAGGACGTCGAGAACCTGGGATTCAAGTGGTCCCAGCCGCTGGGGCTCGCTAGTCATTGCGCTCCAATCCGAGAGAATTTCACGTTGTCCTGAGGGTTGACGATAGCACCCATTGATCGGTGCGACTGGCCGCCGTTTCTTTACTATGACACATAGTCGACTATGCTTCATAGTAAATTATGGCCGACGCAGGCTCCGCGGGACCTGGACATCAAGGAGAGCTCATGGAAAACCAGACTGAGGCAAAGCCGAAACGCCGGTGGGCCGGCCTGGTCCTGGCCTTGGTGGCCATCGCCGCACTGGTCTTCGTGGCCTTGAATCTGGGAAATATCAATTCCGACGGACAAGCCGCACCGAATGACCAGCCGGCCGTCCAGCAGCCGGGGGAGCAGACCGGCGCAACGGAGGAGATGCCGGACCTGACCCAGTTCGAGCTGCGTGCAGCTGACGATTTGCTGGCCGCCGGACCGGTAGACGCGCCGGTGGGGATCGTGGTCTTCTCCGACTACCAGTGCAAGTTCTGCGCCAAGTGGTCGACCGAAACCCTCCCGCAGGTCCTGGACTACGCCAAGGACGGCAAGGTCCGCATCGAATGGCGCGACGTCAACATCTTCGGCGAGGATTCCGAACGGGCATCGCTGGCTTCCTACGCCGCGGCCAAACAGGGCAAGTTCTGGGAATACCACGACGAACTGTTTGCCGGAAGCGCCATTCGCAAGGGCGCGGAGCTGAGCGAAAAGTCGCTGACCGGGCTCGCGGCCGAACTCGGCCTGGACACGGAACAATTCGCCAAGGACCTGAAGTCGGAACAAGCCGCAACCGTGATCGAGGGCAATGCGCAGCTCGGGCTGCAGCTGGGCGTCTACTCGACCCCTGCATTCCTGATTGACGGTGAGCCGGTCATGGGCGCCCAACCCAAGGACGTGTTCATCGACAAGATCGAGTCCGCGCTGGCTGCCCAGGACGCCAACTAATGGATATCGGCCTGCTCTCGGCGTTCCTCGGGGGGATGCTGGCGCTGCTCAGCCCATGCAGTGCGCTGTTGCTGCCGGCGTTCTTCGCTTCCACCGTCGGCAGCGGGCCGCGCCTGTATATTCACGGGCTTGTTTTCTACCTCGGCCTCGCAGTGGTGCTGGTTCCCGCAGGCCTGGGCATGGGCGCGGTGGGGCTGTTCCTCGCGACCCAACGAGATCTGATTGTCCTCATTGTCTCGCTGATGCTCATCATCATGGGTGTCCTGTACTTTTTCGGCGTCGGTTTCGACCTGGCCCGCTGGATTCCGGGCATGTCCAAGCTCCAGCATCGGGCCAGCGGGGGCAAGGGCATGCTGAAGACGTTGGCCTTGGGCGCTGTCGGCGGCGTCTCCGGTTTTTGCGCAGGACCGATCCTCGGGGCAATGCTCACCCTCGCCGCGGTCCAGGGCGATGCGGTTTCCGGTGGCGTGCTGCTGGCCGTTTATGGTGGGGGCATGGTGGTGCCGATGTTCATCCTGGCGCGGATCTGGAACCGGCTCGACGCGGGCGGCCGCAGCAAATTACGCGGACGCACCGTGAAGATCTTCGGGCGTGAACTGCACGTGATCTCGATGGCCACCGGCATCCTGTTGATTGTGGTCGGGGTGGTCTTCTGGCTGACCAATGGCCTGATATCCGCTCCCCAGCTGGTGCCGCTCGAGGTGCAGGACTGGCTTCAGCAAAACAGCGCCGCGCTGTCGAGCCCGCTGGTGGATGTCGCGGCCTTGGCGGTCCTGGCCGCCGTCGTATTCTGGCTGTGGCTTCGACGCGGCAGGAGCCCTGAACGGGAGACTGCCGAGCAGGCAAATTCCGCACTCGACGAAGCCGAACGGGAAGGTCGACAGGGGTAATTCCCGTGACCCAACGCACGGCAAATTCTGGTGTGATTTTTCCCGGAATTCCGCGGGATTTCACTAATTGGTAAAAATCAATCGCAAGGATGACTTCACATGTCGATTGCGGGGGTTAGACTAGCAATCGCTCTTATTTCGCCATGCCCCTAACCCGGAGGGAGATGGCGTCATGGAGCCCGATGCTAGCGAGGACAAACCCGATGCTTCTGAAGCTCATCCTGAAACATTCAAAACCTTATTCGGCATGGATTACAGCGGTCGTAATCCTGCAGTTGGCCACCACCATGGCCACGCTTTACCTTCCAAGCCTTAACGCCAAGATCATCGACGTCGGCGTGGTCAACGCAGATATCGACTACATCTGGCGCACCGGCGGCCTGATGCTGATCGTGGCCTTGGTCCAGGTGGCCACCGCCGTGGCCGCCGTGTACTTCGGCGCCAAGACCTCGATGAGTATCGGGCGAGATATCCGCCAGGCGGTGTTCGAGAAGGTCTCCACGTTCTCCGCCCAGGACGTCAACAAGTTCGGTGCGGCAACCCTGATCACCCGCGGCACCAACGACGTCCAGCAGATCCAGATGCTGACCTTGATGGCGTTGAATTTCATGATCAATGCTCCGATCATGTCCGTGGGCGGCGTCATCATGGCGATCCGGGAAGATCCGGGGCTGTCCTGGCTGGTCTGGGTCTCGGTGCCGGTGGTGCTGATTGTCGTCGGCCTGCTGGTCATCAAGCTCATGCCGTTGTTCCGCGACATGCAGGTTCGCATCGACGGGATCAACGGCGTGCTGCGCGAGCAGATCACCGGCATCCGCGTGGTGCGCGCCTTCGTCCGCGAGAAGCATGAAACCGAACGCTACGCCGACGCCAACCAGAAGCTGACCGACCTCGGCGTGAAGGTCGGCAACCTGTTTGTGCTGATGTTCCCGGCGATCACCATGATCCTGCACCTGTCCACGGCGGCGGTGCTGTGGTTCGGCGGACACCGCGTGGACAACGGCGACGTGGAAATCGGCGCGCTGACCGCATTCCTGCAGTACCTGCTCCAGATCCTGATGGCCGTCATGATGGGTACCTTCATGGCCATGATGGTTCCTCGCGCCATGGTTTCGGCAGACCGCATCAGCGAAGTGCTGGATACCGATCCGAGCATGCGCGACGCCCAGGAACACGACACCCTGCTGCCTGAGCCGGGCACCGTCGAGTTCCGCAACGTGACCTTCGGATACCCGGGTGCCGAAGCGCCGGTGCTGTCCAACATCTCCTTCACCGCGAAGCCGGGACAGACCACCGCGATCATCGGATCCACCGGCTCCGGGAAAACCACCTTGCTGAACCTGATTCCGCGGCTCTACGACACCACCGAGGGCGAAATCCTGGTGGGCGGCATGCCGCTGAAGCAGCTGGGACGCGAGACCATCTCGCAGAACATCTCCGCGGTGCCGCAGCGCCCGTACCTGTTCTCCGGAACCATCGCCAGCAACCTGCGCTTCGGCGCGCAGGACGCCAGCGAGGACGACCTGTGGGATGCGCTGCGCGTGGCCCAGGCCGAGGATTTCGTGCTCGAACGCGAAGGCCAGCTGGAATCCGGCGTATCCCAGGGTGGAACCAACGTTTCCGGCGGCCAGCGCCAGCGCCTGTGCATCGCCCGCGCCCTGGCCGCCAAGCCGAAGACCTACCTGTTCGACGACTCGTTCTCCGCGTTGGACGTCAACACCGATGCCAAGCTGCGCGCGGCACTGGTCGAGCCGACCAAGGACGCGGCGGTCATCATCGTCGCCCAGCGCGTCTCCACAATCACCGGCGCGGATCAGATCCTGGTCCTCGACCACGGCGAGATCGTGGCGCGGGGAACCCACGAGGAACTACTTGAATCCTCGGAAACCTATCAGGAAATCGTGACGTCCCAGCTCAGCGTGGAGGAGGTGGCCTAAATGGCGAAGAAGCAGAACAAGAGCGGATCCGCTACCAACAGCACCGACACCATGGCGGACCTGGACGCCGAGCTGGCGGCAGTCGACGAGTTCGACGCCGCAGCCGGCTCGGACGACTGGAGCGGCGGCGCGCCGGTCCGCAAGGCGCAGCACTTCTGGCCGTCGGCCAAGCGTCTGATCGGGCTGATGTCGCCGTACAAGCTCGGCATGGTGGTCGTGTTCGCGCTGATCGCGGTGTACGTCGTGCTCTCCGTGGTTGCCCCACGAGTACTCGGCAAGGCCATGGACGTGATCTTCGCCGGCATGATCGGCAAGAACATCCCGGCCGGGACTCCAGCTGATGCCATCATCCAGCAGCTGCGCGACTCCGGCCAAGGGACCCAGGCTGACATGCTGTCCAAGGTGGACTTCGTGCCTGGCCAAGGCATCGACTTCACCCAGCTGTCGCAGTACATCCTGATCGTGCTGTCCATGTACTTCATCGCCTCGGTCTTCTCCTGGGCCTCGGGCTGGTTGCTGAACCGCCTGGTGATGCGCGTGGTCTACAAGCTGCGCAAGGATGTGGAGGACAAGCTCAACCGGCTGCCGCTGAACTACTTCGACACCCGCCAGCGCGGCGATCTGCTCTCGCGCGTGACCAACGACGTGGACAATATCCAGAATGCGTTGCAGCAGGCGTTGAGCCAACTGGTGCAGTCGGTCATGACCGTGATCGGCATCGTGATCATGATGTTCGTGGTCTCCTGGCAGATGGCGCTGATCGCCCTGGTGGCGCTGCCGCTGTCCGCCGCGGCCGCCGGCATCATCGGCAGCCGGGCGCAGAAGTTGTTCACCGCGCAGTGGAAGAACACCGGCGCGCTGAACGGCCAGATCGAGGAGTCCTTCTCCGGCCACGAGCTGATGAAGGTCTTCGGCCGCGAGGACGATATGGTCGACCGCTTCACCGCGCGCAACGAGGAGCTGTACAAGGCGAGCTTCGGCGCCCAGTTCGTCTCCGGCATGATCATGCCGGTCATGAACTTCGTGTCCTACCTGGCCTACGTCGGCATCGCCGTGGTCGGCGGCCTGCGTGTGGCTTCGGGCAGCATGAGCCTGGGCGACGCCACCGCGTTCATCCAGTACTCGCGCGAGTTCACCCAGCCGCTGGGCCAGATCGCCGGCGTGGCGAACATGCTGCAGTCCGGCGTGGCTTCGGCCGAGCGCACCTTCGAGCTGCTGGACGCCGAGGAGCAGGAGCCGGACCAGGCGTCTGCCACGCTGCCAGAACGCACCGACGGGCACGTTGCTTTCGAGAACGTGACCTTCTCCTACACCCCGGAAAAGCCGCTGATCGAGAACCTGTCCTTCGAGGCCGACCCGGGGCACACTGTCGCCATCGTGGGGCCGACGGGCGCAGGCAAGACCACGCTGGTGAACCTGGTGATGCGTTTCTACGAGCTGAACTCCGGGCGCATCCTCCTGGACGACCGCGACGTGACCGAGCTTTCCCGCGCGGACCTTCGCTCGAAGGTCGGCATGGTGCTCCAGGATGCGTGGCTGTTCGGCGGATCCATCATGGAGAATATCCGCTACGGCCGGCTGGACGCCACGGACGAGGAGGTCATCCAGGCCGCCAAGGCGACCTTCGTGGACCGCTTCGTGCGCGCGTTGCCCGACGGGTACGACACAGTGATCGACGAGGAAGGCACGAATGTCTCGGCCGGCGAGAAGCAGCTGATCACGATCGCCCGCGCGTTCGTGGCCAACCCGTCGCTGCTGATCCTGGACGAGGCAACCAGCTCCGTGGATACGCGCACCGAGCTGCTGGTGCAGCAGGCCATGGCTGCGCTGCGCAGCGACCGCACCAGCTTCGTGATCGCCCACCGCCTCTCCACGATCCGTGACGCCGACACCATCTTGGTGATGGAAGCCGGCCGCATCGTGGAGCAGGGCAACCACGAGCAACTGTTGGCGGCCAAGGGCGCGTACTACAATCTGTACCAGTCGCAGTTCTCCGGCCCGGCAGAGGAGGTCGACGCCAATCCGGACGCGTCGGCGATCCCCGCCACCGGAGGAATTCCAGTGCTCGGCGCGCCGGCTCCGGAAGCCGGCCAAGGCCTGGATTCGTAGCAACCCGGCATAAATGGAAGCCGTGGTTGCGGAGGATTTTCGTCCTCCGCAACCACGGCTTCCGCTGTTCCTCCGGGTGCTTGGACTCAAATCCCGGCAGGGAAAATGGTTGACATAAAAATTTTTTCGAGGGCGCGCAGTGATCAAAATTTTTGTTCACTTTTCCTCGCTCGGGGTGTTGCCTGAATCACAAACGTAAACTAGAGTCTAGTTTCAGTTATTAGCAATAGGTAATCCCGATCACACTGATTCCGGGGTTATGCAGTTCCCTGATTGGAGCACCGGAAATGGCCTTATCCTTGACCGAGGAACAGATTGATCTCGCGTCGGCAGTGGTTGACTTTACCCGCCGCAGCGTAGACACGATGACCACTCGGGACGAGCACGAGAAGTTGGCTACCGGTGCACTGCCAAGCTTCTGGACCGAAATGCTGGAGACCGGTCTGCACGCCCTGCACATCCCTGAGGAGCTCGGCGGCCAGGGCGGAACGCTGGTGGAAACCGCCATCGTCATCGAGGAATTCGGCCACCGCTATGTCTCCGGCCCTTTCCTGCCGACCATGCTGGCCAGCGCCGCCGTCACCCTGGCCGAACCAAACGGCTACAACCAGCCAATCCTCGCGGACTTCGCCGAAGGCGCCACCGGAACCCTAGTGCTGGCTTCCGAACAGCTCAAGGTCGTACAGATCGCCGAAGGCTGGGCCGTTGCCGGCCAGCTGCAGGTCATCGGCGCACTTGCCGCCAAGTACCTGGTGCTGGGATTCACCGTCGCGGATACCGTGCGCTACGCGGTGATCGAAGCTCAGGCCGCCGGGGTCTCCCTGGTTCCGGCCGAAGGCACCGACCTGGGCCGCGACGCAGCCACCCTGGTCCTGGACAACGTGGTCATCCCCGCTGATGCGGTGCTGGGCAACGCCACCGCCAGCAGGATCGCCGCGCTGCACGCAGGATTCACCGGTTCGGAAGCCGCCGGCATCATGCGCTGGGCCAGCGAGGAAAGCACCGAATACGCCAAGATCCGTGAACAGTTCGACACCCCGATCGGTTCCTTCCAGGCCATCAAGCACAAGTGCGCCAACCTGGCGATCGCCGCCGAAATGGCCACCTCTGCGGCCTGGTCCGCCGTCGTGTCGGTCGGCCAGGACGAAGCCCAGCAGCACCTGGGCGCCGCCGGCGCGCTGGAAGCAGCGATTGTCCCATCCATTGAAGCAGTCACCGAAGCGATCACCATCCTCGGCGGCATCGGCTTCACCTGGGAGCACGACGCCCACCTGTACTGGCGCCGCGCCATCAGCCTGAACGCGCTGAACGCGCCGCTGTCCGGCGAACTGGCGGCGGCCGGCGAAGCCGCGCTGCACACCGAACGCAAGATCGAGGTGGAGCTGGACGAGCAGGACCCAGAATTCCGCACCCGCATCGCCGCCCTGCTGGACACCGCGGCAGGCCTGCGCAACGAGCACGAAGCAGGACGCTGGTACTCCCGCGGCTCGCGCCGCAGCTTCCTGGCAGAGAACGGCCTGGCCGCTCCGCACTGGCCGGCCCCCTACGGACTGGGCGCCAGCCCGGCCGAACAGGTCATCATCTCCCAGGAATACGCACGCCGCGACATGCTGCAGCCATCCTCGGTCATCGGCGAATGGGCCATGCCCACGATCCTCGCCTACGGCTCCGAAGAGATCAAGGAGAAGTTCGCGCTGCCCACGCTGAAGGGCGAACTGATCTGGTGCCAGCTGTTCTCCGAGCCCGGAGCCGGCAGCGACCTGGCAGGCCTGTCCACCCGCGCCGTCAAGGTCGACGGCGGCTGGAAGCTGAGCGGCCAGAAGGTCTGGACCTCCGGGGCCCACGAAGCCCACTGGGGCATCTGCCTGGCCCGCACCGACGCCGAGGTCGCCAAGCACAAGGGCCTGAGCTACTTCCTGGTGGACATGTCAGCTCCCGGCCTGGACGTGCGCCCGCTGCGCCAGTCCAACGGAGAAGCCGAATTCAACGAGGTCTTCCTTGACGACGTGTTCGTCGCGGACGACTACCTGCTGGGGGAGCCTGGCCAGGGCTGGCGCATCACCGCCACCACCTTGCAGAACGAGCGCACCCAGATTTCCTCCGGCGTCTCGGTCGGCACCGAGGACGGGCTGCGCGAACTGATCTCCGGCGACAATTTCGTTGGAACCCGCGAGAACGCGCTGGAGGTGCTGGGCCGCGCCGCCGCGATCAGCACCGCCATCGGCGCGATGAACCTGCGCGAAACCCTGCGCCAGGTCAACGGCCTGCAGCCGGGGGCCGGCTCCTCGCTGGCCAAGGTGGCCCACGGCCGCCTGGCCCGCCAAGCCGCCGGGGACCTGCTGAAGCTTGCCGGCCCCGCGGCGCTCTTCGCCCACGCGCCGGCCGCCGCCGTCAATTCGCAGCTGACCATTCCGGCGGCGCTGATCGGCGGAGGCACCATCGAAATCCAGCTCAACGTGATTGCCGAGCGGATCCTGGGGCTGCCGCGCAGCTAACCCGCCCTTGCAGTACCCAGAGCTCGACCCTCCAGTATTCCTCCGGGCCCCCAGCCCGAAATGCGCCCGCCGACGATGACGGAGCGCGCCGTGAAAGGACAACTAAGGCATGACCGCTGTGACCAATGAAATCAACACCGCAGGCCCCGTCACCCCGGGCCGTTTGCGGGAACTGCTTGAACCGCGCTCGATTGTGATCATCGGGGCGAACAGCAAGTCCACCTGGTCCCACTTCGCCCACTCGAACCTCCTGGCCGCCGGCTTCACCGGGCAGCTGTACCTGGTCAACCGCCGCGCCGAAGAATGCCACGGCCAGGCCTCCTACGCAAGCATCGCCGAGCTTCCCGAAGCCCCGGAACTTGCCATCGTGCTCACCGGCACCAACTCGCTGCCGGATATCCAGGAGCAGTGCATCGCCCGCGGCATCTGCAACCTGATCGTGCTGGCCTCCGGGCTGGGCGAGGCAGGGGCCGAAGGCCAGGCGCTGCAGCAGCAGCTGGTGGACCGCGCCCGCGAAGCCGACCAGCTGATCCTGGGCCCGAACAACCTGGGATTCATCAACGCGCATGCAAAGGTCGCGTCCTTCGCCCATATGACCGAGCTGCCGCTGGTGGCCGGCGGGGTCGGCGTGGCAAGCCAGTCCGGCGCACTGGCCATCTACCTGCTGCCGTACATGGCAAGCCGCGGGGTGGGCACCTCGATTTCCGTAACCGTCGGCAACGAAGCCATGATCTCCGCCATCGACGTCATGTCGCTGCTGGTGGATGACGAGAACACCAAGGTCATCGCCGCCTACCTGGAACAGGTCACGGACACCAAGCAGTTCCTGGACGTGGCCCGCCGCGCCCGCGAGGCCGGCAAGCCGATCGTGCTATTCAAGGCCGGCGCCTCCGAGGCCTCCGCCAAGGCCGCCGCCGCGCACACCGGCTCGCTGGCCGGGGACGACAAGATCTTCGACGCGGTCTGCAAGCAATTCGGCGTGATCCGGGTGGCGAACATCGAGGACCTGGTGGCCACCGCAGGCATCCTCGAATCCTACGGCGCGCTGCCCGGCCCGCGCTTCGGCGTGGTCACCGGCTCCGGCGCGATGTGCGCGCTGGTGGCGGACAAGGCCGAGGCCGCCGGCCTGCAGCTGCCCGCCCCCGCGGAGTCCACCGTGCGCCAGCTGCGCGAAGACGGCCTGCCTGAATTCGCCGCGGTGAACAACCCGATGGACACCACAGGCTACATTTCCGTGGACCCGTCCATCCTCACCAAGGCCGGGGACGCGTTCATCAACGACGAGAACTTCGACTTCGTGGTGCTGAACACCTCCTGGCCGAACAACCAGTTCATGGTGGACCTGGGCAAGCCGACCCAGGAGGGCCTGCACCGCCAGCTCAAGGGCTCGGCCAAGCCGGTGGTGGCCATGAGCTTCCTGCCCACCGAGGTCAACGAGTTCGCGCGCAGCTTCGCCGCCAAGCACGGTCTGCCGCACGCCTCGGACTCCTTCGACCGCGGCATCGAAGCCGCCGGGCACAGCTTCTGGTGGGGGCAGCGCACCGCGCAGCTGTCCGCCGAGCCGAAGCTGGAGGCTCCGGCCGCCATCGCCAAGCCAGAAGGCGCCGAGCACTGGACCGAAATCGAGACCGGCGACTTCCTGCGCGAACAGGGTGTGCCCTACGTGCCGGGACGTGTTGTCACCTCCGCCGCGGACGCCGTGGCTACCGCACAGGAGATCGGCTACCCGGTGGTGCTGAAGGTCGCCAGCGAGGACATCGCCCACAAGACCGAGGTCGGGGGCGTGCGCCTGATGCTCAAGGACGCCGAAGAGGTGTCCGAGGCCTATGAATTCATCGTGGACTCCGTGGCCAGGCTGGCTCCGGACGCGCAGGTCCAGGGTGTGGCGGTTTCGCCGATGCGCCCTGCCGGCAACGAGCTGCTGGTCGGCATCATCACCGACCCGCAGTGGGGCAAGGTGCTGGCCGTCGGCTTCGGCGGCGTGCTGGTGGAGATCCTGAAGGATTCCGCGCTGCGCCTGCTGCCGGTCAGCCCGGCGGAGATCCGCCGCATGCTCGAATCGCTGCGCGGCATCGACCTGCTCAAGGGCTTCCGCGGCAGCGAACCCACCGACCTGGACGAGCTCGCCCAGGTGATCTTCCAGATCACCCAGGTCGCCCAGGGGCTGGGTGAGGATCTTGAAGAACTTGAAATCAATCCGCTGCGGGTTGCCGGAAACCAGATCGAGGCACTGGACGCCCTGATCCGCTGGAAGGACCGGTAAATGAATACCGGAGATAGGCAATTCGCCCAAAACTTGGTGATACCGTGGGAATCCACGGCACACACCACTTACGAGGCACATCATGGCAGGAACCATTTCCACGGAGCAGGTAGAGCTCCCGGCCTACCAGGTCGTCAGGCGCCAGCGCATCATCGATGCGGGCAAGGACCTGCTGCGGGTGCAGGACTACGACTCGATCCAGATCCGCGACGTGGCCTCCGAAGCGAACGTCGCGCTGGGCACGCTGTACCGGTACTTCAATTCCAAGGAACACCTGTACGCGAACGTGGTCTACGACTGGGCGTTGCCCTTCGCCCAGCGGACGGCGGCTCCGGATGCCGGGCTGAGCACCACGGAAGTGATCTCCCGCAGGCTGCGCAATGCCTTGAGCAGCTTCGAGAAGCACCCGTACTTCTACAAAGCGATCCTGCAGCTGCGCAGCAGCACCGCGGAGGACGTCGCCCCGGTCATGGCCCGGCTCGGCGAGGTGCTGGAAGCACCGATCCGCGAGGCAATGAGCGCTCTGGACGATGCGGAAGCCGCGGACATCACCGTGATGGTGTGGGCGCTGCTGCTGGACGTCGTCTCGCGGGTGATTCTGAAGGACAAGACCATGGAACAGGCCTACGGGGTGCTCGACCGCTTCGTGGCGCTGATCCAGCACCGTCTGGAGCAGGCCGAAGCCTAGGCCGCAGCCCTTTCCCTTCCAGTTCCATCTCCCGTCTCGGGGGTGTCTCATGAGCGCCCTCGAACTGGACCATGTGGCCTTCGCCGTGCCTTCCTGGCGCACTGCCGGGGACAGCGTGCACCGCGCGCTCGGCGCCCGCTGGGTCTCGGGATTCCACCAGGGTGCCTTCAGCCCCTGCCAGCTGGAACTGGCCGAGGGCATGCGCCTGGAACTGCTGCAGCCTCCGGCAGACGGCGGCGGTTTCGTCGCCGAGCACCTGGCCCGCAGCCACGGCGCAGCCAACCCGCACCACATCACCTTCAAGGTGGCGGACATCCATGCCTCGATGACCCTCGCCCGCGCGGCCGGGGTGCGCACCATCCTTGAAAACCTGGACAACCAGTGGTGGAAGGAGCTGTTCCTCCACCCCAAGGACACCGGACTGGGTTTCCTGGTTCAGCTGGTGCAGACCGAGCTGACCCTGGACGGCCAGGACGAGATCACCGCGCCCGGTGCGGTCGACTGCCCCTGGGACGAACAGCCCCGGGCGCAGAATCCGCCGCAGCGGCTGGACTTCATCGCCGGCCGCATCCGTTCCGCGGCCCAGGCCCGGCTGGTGCTGGGCACGGTGCTCGGCGCCCAGGTGATGAACCTGGAAGACGACCCGCAGACCCTCATGTTCTCCTGGCCGCTGGGCTCCAGCCTGGTGCTCCAGGTCGACGAGCAGGCCGAACCGGGACTGCAGGCCCTGTCCTTCACCGACCCCGCGCTGCCCGCACCGATCATGGACGCCGGCCAGCTGCAGGCGCTGCGCGAATCCGGGAGCAGGTTCGAGGCCCTGGGCCTGGACATCCTCGCCGGCCAGCACGCGCCCGCCGCCTGACACACGAACTTCACCATCAAAGAATTAGCATTAAGGAGTCACCCCATGGGACTGAGAGGCGAAGCCGCCATCCTCGGCTACTGCGAACTTCCACCGCAGCGAAAGCTCACCCGCGAACCGTCGTTCAACCTGGAGCAGTGGGCCCGGCTGTCCAAGGCCGCGCTGGATGACGCCGGACTGTCCGCCACGGACGTCAACGGCGTGATCACCCCGCTGATCGGGGAGGCGGACATGTTCGTTCCATCCACCGTCACCGAATACCTGGGCATCGACGCGAACTTCGCGGAGATCGTCGACCTGGGCGGCGCGGGATCCGCGGCCGGCATCTGGCGCGCCGCGGCCGCCGTGGAGCTGGGCCTGTGCGACGCGGTGCTGGTGACCTTCCCCGGCACCCACCACTTCCCGATGGACGACCGCAAGCCGTTCGTGATGGACGACAAGATGCACTTCGGGGCTTCCTCCAACGCCTTCGGCTCCCCACAGGCCGAGTTCGAGATCCCCTACGGCAACTTGGGCCAGAACGGCCCCTACGGGCAGATCGCCAAGCGCTACGGCTACGAGTTCGGCTACGACGAGCGGGCCATGGCCAAGATCGCCGTGGACCAGCGCACCAACGCCTGTGCCACCCCGGAGGCGGTGTTCCACGGCCAGCCGATCACCGTGGCCGACGTGTTGAACTCGCCGATGATCGCCGACCCGCTGCACATGCTTGAAATCGTCATGCCCTGCCAGGGCGGCGCGGCAGTGGTGGTGGGCAACGCGGATCTGGCCCGCAAGTCCAAGAACCGCCCGGTGTGGATCACCGGCTTCGGTGAACGCGTGCCCTACAAGACCCCGACCTACGCCCGCGACCTGATGACCTCGCCGATGGTGCACGCCGCCGAGCAGGCGTTCTCCATGGCAGGCATCACCCGCTCCGAGGTGGACATGGTCTCCATCTACGACTGCTACTCCATCACCGTGCTGATGAGCCTGGAAGACGCGGGCTTCGCGGAAAAGGGCAAGGGCATGGACTTCGTGACCAACCACGATCTGACCTTCCGCGGGGACTTCCCGATGAACACCGCCGGCGGGCAGCTGTCCTTCGGCCAGGCCGGTGTGGCAGGCGGCATGCACCACGTCATCGACGGGGCGCGCCAGATCATGGGCCGCGCCAACGCCGCCCAGGTGGCCGACTGCAACCGCGCGTTCGTCAGCGGCAACGGCGGCATCATGAGCGAGCAGACCGCGCTGATCCTGCAGGGCGACTAGAAAGGGAAAACCAGAAAATGACCACCTACACCCCGGAAACCCTGTCCCGGCCGCTGCCGGTTCCGACCCCGTTGACCCGCCCGTTCTGGGACGCCCTTGCCGAGCGCAAGATCCGCATCCAGTACTCGCCGTCCCTGGGGGAGTACATCTTCTACCCGCGCCCGCTGGCCCCGCGCACCCTGGCCGACGACCTTGAATGGCGCGAGATCTCCGGCGCCGGCACGCTGTACACCTACACCGTGGCCACCCGCCCGCCAGCCGCCCATTTCGCCTCGGCCGGGGAAATGATCCTGGCCATCGTCCAGTGGGACGAGGGACCGAAGTTCTCCACCGAAATCGTCAACGCCGATCCGGCGCAGCTGGAGATCGGCATGCGCGTCCGCCCGGTCTTCTGCGACCACCCCGAGGGAGACATCACCATGCTTCGCTACGAACCGGAGACCAACTCATGAGCGTCGAAACTGGCATCCAGCTGCCTGCCCCGTCCCTGCGCATCGGTGCGCAGGTGATCCTTCAGGGCGACACCACCCACGAGCACATCGACCCTGCCACCGGGAAGGTCAACGGCCTGGTGCCCATGGCCTCCACGGAACAGATCGACCAGGCCGTGCAGTCAGCCCACTCCGCCTTCCTGGAATGGCGCGCGTTGCCCGCCAGCCAGCGCTCGCGCAAGCTGATGAAGCTCGCCGAGCTCATGGAGGAGAACACCGAGCTGCTGGCCGCCGCAGGCATGGCGGACAACGGCGCCCCGCGCATCACCGCGGGGAACATGGTCGGCGCCGCAGTGGAATGGACCCGCTACTACGCAGGCTGGGCGGACAAGCTGCCGCTGGGCCGCATCACCAGCAACGGCGGGGCCGGCGGATCCTTCGGCCACACGCTGCGCCAGCCCTACGGCGTCATCGGCGCCATCATCACCTGGAACGCGCCGCTGATGTCCCTGGCCATGAAGGTCCCGGCGGCCCTGGCCGCCGGCAACACCGTGGTCATCAAGCCCAGCGAGCTGACCCCGTTCACCCCGACCGTCTTCGCGGACCTGGCCCGCGAGGCGGGGATCCCGGACGGCGTGATCAACATCGTTCCCGGCGGCCCGCAGGCCGGCGCCGCACTGGTCGAGCACCGCCTGGTCAAGAAGATCACCTTCACCGGGGGACCGGCCACCGCGCAAATCATCGCCGCCTCCTGCGCCAAGACCTTCAAGCCGATGATCCTGGAACTGGGCGGCAAGTCCGCCAACCTGGTCTTCGAAGACGCCGACCTGGACAAGGCCGCCGGCCACGCGGCATTCTTCGCCTTCGGCATGATGAGCGGCCAGGCCTGCGCGCTGCCGACCCGCCTGCTGGTGCAGGAATCGGTGTACGAGCAGTTCATCGAAAAGGTCGCGCAGGCCGCGGCGCAGTTCCCCATCGGGGATCCGGCCGGCGAATACACCATGTGCGGACCGGTCATCAACCAGGCCGCGATCGACCGCATCGACTCGATGCTCGGCGACGCGCTGGAAGAAGGTGGACGCCTGGTCACCGGCGGGCAGCGCCTGGGCGGGGATCTGGCCGAGGGCTTCTACTACCCGCCGACCATCGTGGCCGACGTGGAGCCGGATGGATCGCTGGCGCAGAACGAGGTATTCGGCCCGGTGCTGGCGGTGATTCCGTTCCGCGATGAAGCGCATGCGCTGGACATCGCGAACGGCACGGATTACGGACTTTCGGGGTACATCTGGACCTCTGATCTGGGACGCGGGCTGCGGCTGGCCGAGTCGATGGAGACCGGCGAGATCGCAGTCAACGGCGCCTTCAATGCCACGGCCGAACGCCCCTTCGGCGGCATCGGCCACTCAGGCATCGGAAACGAAGGCGGACTTGAAGGTCTGGAAGAGTTCTTCTGGACCAAGTCGGTGGGTATCGCAACCCACTAGAACAGCTGCCCGCTCGGGCAAGAACATCACCGCATGGCCTTGCCCGGGCGTCCTGTCCGGAGGGTGCCTAGGTGACCCCTCAGAGCGCCGAAACGGCGCGGTAAGGCAGGACAAAGATGTCTCAGGCTAGACCCCCAAAGCTGAGTGCGACGCGTGCATCGGCTCCGGGATTCGTGGCGGTAGTCGCGGTCTTGGTGCTGACAGAGATTGTTTCAGCGTTCGAGCTTTCAATGATGTACGTAACCCTCCCGACGCTCATGGCGGACTTCCACGTGGATGCGAATGCCGTGGCCTGGGTGGTCACCATCTACCTTCTGGTGTCCGCGTCGGCGGCGCTGCTCGGCGGACGCTTCGGCGACCTGTACGGCAGGCGCCGGGTCATGGTGGTGGTGCTAGCCCTGGCCGCCATCGGCTCGCTGATCTCCCTGGTCGGCAGCAGCCTTGAAATGATCATCCTCGGCCGCGGCATCCAAGGTGCGGCCGGTGCCGTCATGGGTCTGGCATTCGGCCTGGCCCGCGAGCACCTCGACGAGAAGCGCCTGCCCGTGGGCGTCTCCATGATCGGCGCCTCCGCGCTGATCGCCGGCGCCGGCGGCGCCCTGATTGCCGGCCTGATGATCGACTCCTTCTCCTGGCATGGAATCTTCCTATTCGCCGGCGTGCTGGCAGTGCTGGCGGTCATCGCCGTGCTCGTGGTGCTTCCGAAGGACAAGCCCCGCGAAACCACTTCCGGCCGGCTGGATGTCGCCGGCGCGCTGCTGCTGCCGCTGGGTGCTTCCGGCATCCTGCTGGGCCTGTCCAACAGCGCCAAGGCCGGCTGGGCCTCGCTGGGCGGCGGCGGACTGCTGATCGCCGGTCTGGTAATCGTCGCCGTATGGGTCTGGTGGGAACTGCATTCCCAACGCCCGATCGTGAACCTGAAGATGTTCAAGAACCGCCAGATCGCCCTGGTCATGACCGCCACCTTCCTGGCTGCGGTCGGGCCGATCGGCGGCATGTCGGTGCCGAGCCAGTACGTACTGCAGTACCCGGTGGAAATGGGCTTCGGCCTGGGCTTCTCCGCCGCGGCCGCGGGCCTTTTCAGCGGGGGCACCGCGCTGCTTGGCTACTTCTTCTCCCCGCTGGGCGGCAAGCTCGCCCAGGTGTTCAACGCGCGCTTCGTGTTCATCACCGGCCTGCTGCTGATGCTCGCCGCTGTCGCAACAATCATGTTCACCCTGGGCAACATGCTGGTCTTCCTGGTGGCCATGTCGGTCAACGCGGTGGGCATCGCCCTGACCTTCGGCGCCCTGCCGAACGTGCTGATCGAGGCGGTTCCCGAGACGCATACCTCGGAGAGCGCCGGAACCAACACCATGGTCCGCAATATCGGCCAGTCCGTGGCCACCGCCGTGGGCGCCTACCTGCTGGCCCGCCACCAGGACCCGGTCACCACCGCGGTGGGGGAGCAGGGCGTCTTCGAGGCCTTCGGCTTCGTCGCGGTCTTCGGCCTCGCCGCCCTGGTGATCGCATTCATGCTCAGCCGCACCCCGAAGGTCTGGGTACCGCAGGATGCCGCCATGGTGACGCCGGTCAAGGCCGAACCGGCTGGCGACTTGATTTAGGGCAACACGCCAAAGGGTGCAGCACTCCCCGGAGCCCGCCGGGGGGTGCTGCACCCTTTGGCGTGTGAACTGTCCCTGCGGACATCCTGCGCAAACTCCCCTCGAATCGGCGCTGGGCAAGAATCATTTCCAAGAAAAGCTGGCTCAGGTTCGCGTGCCCGCGCGGACAAGGTGCGGGATGCAGCAAGGAAGCATCCCGCCAGCGGCGTTGCCTTCTTGCGCATTTGGATTCCTGATGTCGTGCGATTACGCCATTGCCGGGAACCCACCAGTATCACGTCCCACGGCGGAACAGCTCAAGAATTATCCAGGGCATCTCAGTGCCCCCGCGCGGAGGCACCTGCAGGTTCTGGTCGGCAAAGGGCTCCTCCCGCCCAGCGGAAGGGTACGGGATGCGTAGGAGCCCAGGGCCGCTGGGACAAACCGGGGCTTCCCCTGAACCGGGTGCACCGATATCACGACGCCCGGTTGCCGAGGCCCGGTGGACAGCGGGGAACTATGCTCCAGGAACATCGACGCCTCGGAGCCGGTGGTGAAGCAGCTGCCTGCATTCCGTGAAGCTTGAACTCCAGTGCCGCTGCTTTGCCGGATGGCAACGGATGCGGCTTCTACTATTCACTGTGGGGTCATGCCGGGGCATCGGCAGCCGTCGAAGGCGAGGCCTGCGCCTGCCCAAGTTTCTCCGCATTTCCCGAAAAACACTCCCCGAGGCATCTTGCGTACCGCCACGAGGCCGTGTTATAAAATCTACATCGTCAGACATAGATCTGGCGGAATGTGAATTGCACCATCACCGTATGTCAGCTTCGAAAGGAATGAGTTTCGATGATGCAAACCGACGTTCTTCGTGATTTCGACCGCTTGGTCCAACGCGCTTTCAACACCCAGCTCAGCTCCGAGCCAGTCCACGCCATGCCGATGGAGGCGTGGCGGGACGAGGAGGGCTTCCACGCGGTGTTCGACCTCCCGGGCGTGGACGCCCAGCAAATCGAGATGGTTGTGGAAAAAAGCATTCTCACGATTCGTGCCGAACGCGCCAAGCCGGAAGGCCGTCAATATATCGCGGGCTCCGAGCGCCTTTGGGGCCAGTTCAGCCGAGAGCTGGTGCTTGGCGACCATCTCGATCCGGCATCCATCCAAGCTCGTTACGCAGACGGTGTCCTGCGCCTTGACATCGCGGTGGCTGAGGCCGCGAAGCCGCGTCGCATCAAGATTTCAACGGCGGCAAAGGGCGAGGCTCCCAAGGAACTAGCGAGTTGACCCTAGCCACAGCAATTGGGACGAGAGCCGAGGCGAGCGGCCATCGCAGTGCCGCTGGCCTGATTCATGAACCGCTGGTTGTCGATGGCGCGTTGTTCTCGGTAATGTGCGGGCTTGGATTGGCCGCTGAGGCATGTCGAGATCAGGCACTTTCCCCACACGGGTCCATTTCGCCGCGGTAAGCTTCGAGGCTCGGTATGCGCTGCCAAGAAGCACAAGGTGCTTCGCAGTTGCGCGAAACAGCGAAGCGGAGAGATATGCAGTGGCGGCCTTATTCACGATTTCCGCTGTCGTAGCGGGAAATTTCTGGTAGGGCCTAAGTAGTTGTTCGAAGTGTGTGCCTGGCAAAGCCGTCAGGCCCACCCCGGGATGCAAGGAAGGTCTGAAATGTCAGGGTCGTTATTGAACATCCACCTCGACGATGATCAAATCGCCGAGCTGAATGCTGCGCTTTGCGCTTATCGCGATCACTTTGTTGAGCTGATTGAGTCGAATGACGGGTACGAGGGATTCCGGGCTCGGGAGAATGATGCGTTCTGGCGCGGGAAAGTCGCATCGCTCCAAGATCTCATCGACCAGATCAATCGATCGTTATACGGGATCCAACCCCATGCGCCCAGCGTATCGGAGCAGACCCTGCCCGCTCAGCAGGGGACGCCGATGCTCCTGTCGTGACTCGCTCGCGTCGCGCACCAGGGCCGGCATCCTGTGAGGGATGCCGGCCCTGGCGCTAATCGGTTTTCGTCAGGCTTGGTCCTTGTAGTCCTGGACGCTGCTCTTGGCTTCTTGCTTCAGATGCTCGGATTCGCTCACGGCCTCCGCTTTCACCCGATCCACGGACTGCTGAGCGGTGTCCTTGAGGTCATCCACTACGGCCGACACCGGCTCTTTCATGTCTTCAGCCACCTGCTTGGCCGCATCGCTAAGCTCAGTCGTCAACGGCTCGGCCTTGTCCTTCAAGCGTTGAACCATCTCTTCCTCCTGGCGGCTTCCCGGAATAAGGGACGAGGCGAGCAGCCCCGCACCGAAAGCGATGAGCCCGGCGGCCAGGGGGTTGCCGCGGGTCTGCTCTGCGACCTTCTGCGGTGCTTCATGGACTGCGTCGCTGGCATCGTGCGCTGCTTGCTGGGTTCGTTCGCTCACGTCTTCACTCCGTCCCATGACTGTTTCCTTGACCCTGCTCACCGAATCCTTGATTCTGGCGGTTTGCCGGTGTGCGATGTGGCTGGGGCTGACCTTGTCGACAATCGCATCGACATCGTTGCGCAGCTCATCGCGGGTCTGCGCGATGTCTGCTCGAAGTTCATTTGAATCCTTGCTCATCGGGTTTCCTCTTTCGGATTGAAAGCTGACGGGATCTTCTTCACTGTTTGGGCGGTCTTCGGCATGCCCTTGACTGACTTGAGCTGCTTGCGCGCCACGACCGCGAGAATCGCGGCAATGACTGCCCAGATCACCGCGACGATCACCGCGGACCAGCCATGGCCAGTCCACTGGCCGATTCCTACCCATGCGGCTACGGAGAGGAAAAGCAGGACGAAATGCGCTGCGATCCCGGCTCCGGCGTACATCCCGGCCCCCTTGCCCGCATTGCTCGCGGACTCCTTCAGCTCTGTCTTGGCCAGCTCCACTTCCTGCCGGACCAGGACCGAAACGTTCTGCGTCAGGTCGCTGAAGAGGGTTCCCAGAGTGTTTGGTTCTTCCATCCGGGGGTTATGGGGGCGGGTATCGGGGTTCTCTGGATGAGGTTCGTAGTCTGGAGCAGAATGACTCATCGGTGCCTCCTACCGGTAGTCTTCAGGGCGCGGGTTCAGCCCTGGGTATTTCTGAAGTGGATTGTCGTTCAGCTCGTCCTCGGTCGTGCCGGTGCGAAGCGCCGATGGATCGGCCTGCCCCACCGGTGGCGGCGTGACACGGGGAGCGGTCTTCAGCGGTTCGGCGTGCGGTCGCTCGGAAGGATAGCTGGTGCCCGCCGGGGCATTGGCGGTTGCCTCTGGCGACTGCCGCTGACGTTCTTTCGAGGCGCTGGCGTTGCGCGTGATTCGACCCGCCAGCAAGCCAGCGCCCAGGGCGATGCCCAAGAACGCGCCGGGGCGTTTGCGGGCGAAATCCTTGACCTCGTCCACCAGATCGCCGGGTTCGCGTTGGTCCAACCAGTCCGCGACGCGGCCACTGTGATGGGACGCCTGATCCACCAGCGTAGCCGCGGTGCCGGTGGCCTGCGATTGGTCGAGCATTGAGCGGAACTCGTTGCTGATATCTCGAAGGTTCTCGGCAACCTTGCGTTGCTGCAGCGAAGTTTGCTCGCGCAAATCCGCGCCGAGCTCTTCAAAGAGGTGGGCAGCTTGTTCCTTGGCCTGGCCAGCGACCAGGGTGGCTTCCTGCTTCGCGGTGTCCATGACTTCGGCTGCCGAATGCTGGCTCTCGGCGGCAAGGTCCTTGGTCGCCTCGCCGGCCTGGGCTAGCTTGGATTCGTCCTCCCCGCCGTGGGCAGCGCCGACGCGCGATGCAGAGTCGGTTTCCACGTGCTCAGGGAGGAACTGGTCATTCATTGGAGGAACTGGCGGAGCCGGGGCCACCCGTGGCTGGGGAGGGACTCCCGTCCCGTTGGCCGGCTCGGACAGATCGGGAGACGGGCTGGTGTTGGGAAAGTTCTCGTTGCTCATGTCACGCCTTTCTCTAGGGACGTACGTGAAGTCGGATGCGCATTCCGACGTTCGGTTGCCATGGATCTATACAGAGCGACCCTGTATGCCCTTGAGCTTAGAAGTGGGTCTTCGGGCAAGGAGGCATCTTCGAGAATCAAGAGGTTTCTCTCAGGTTCGAGGGGTGTTCATTGCCAGCAATGCCAAAAGCTGGCCTATGGCTCTGCTATGGGCAGGCAGCTTCCCGTTCTTGATCTGGGCAATCCCTGAGGCAAGGACCCAAAGCAGATTTTGCGCGGGGAAGCCCTAGACGAAAATTAGAATCTAGTTATAGTCTTGGTGGAGATAAGTGACTCGCATCATAAGATTGCGGGATGGAAGGGCAAGATCATGGCAATTTTTACTGAGAATATCGGCAAGGTCACCGTAGGAGAACCCGTCACTTGGGACAGCGATGCAGCCCTGCTCTATGCGCTGAGCATCGGCGCCGGGCGTCCCGATGCAGCCGAAGGCATCGAATACACTACCGAGAATTCCTTTGGGGTCCGCCAAAAGGTCTTCCCGACCTTCCCTGTCGTCCTCGGCGGCAGTGGCGGTTCCATGGATCACCTCGGAGACTTCAAGCTGCACCAGATCCTGCACGGAGGCCAGTCGCTCGTACTGCACCGGCAACTCGCCCCGCAGGGTTCCCTCACCCCGCGCAGCTACATGAGCGCCGTCTACGACCAAGGCAAGAACGCAATCATCGAGCTGACCACCGATCTGGTGGACCCTGAAGACCAGCTGGTCGCCACGACAGTGACCTCCATGATCATCCGCGACGAAACCGGCTATGGGCCGCGACCGGAAGGAGCTGGCGGTTGGACCGATCCGGCAACCGAACCTGACGCAGTCATCACGCAGGCGACCAGCGTCGACCAGGCGCTGCTGTACCGCCTGAACGGCGACCGCAACCCGCTGCACTCCGACCCCGTGATGGCCAGCAAGGTCGGCTTCCCTCGCCCGGTGCTGCATGGCCTGTGCACCTACGGCATGGCGGCCCTTGCGCTGGTGCGCAACTCGCGGCTGCTGGCCGAACGAGGCCTGGGCTCGATCAACGCCCGCTTCGCCGCTCCGGTCTTCCCGGGGCAAATGCTGGAAACCCGCATCTGGAACACCAGCGACGGCGCCCTGTTCCAGGTGCTCGCCGACGGGAAGATCGTGCTGGACCGCGGAGTCGCCACGGCCGCGGCTGCCGCGAAAGGTTCCGTTGAGCTCCAGGACGCTGCCGTGAAGTAGCCGGCAATTGATCGACCCATGCGCCGCACCGGGCTGCCGAAAAGGCCAGCCGGGTGCGGCGAATTATTTTGCAGGCAAACGGCGACTCAGTGTCATTCCCGCGCACCGGATATGATCGGGTTTAGCGTCCACAGCTAAGGAATCAAGAACGTGAAGACTGAGCAACGCCCCATGAAGCCGTCCGGAGAGAAGCAGGGCAGCCGCGAAAAGATCCTCGATGTCGCTACCGATCTGTTTGTCGAGCACGGCTATGCAGGAACCCCGCTCAGCGCCATCGCCGCGCAACTGGATTTCACCAAGGCCGCGCTGTACTACCACTTCAAGAGCAAGGTCGATATCCTCTCCGGAATCCTCTCGCCCCTACTGGACACCATTGACGAGCTGCTGGAGCAGGCTCCCGAGCGTTTCCCCGACGCGCAGCAGCGCTGGGAATTCCTCTACACCTATTCGCAAGTCCTGCTCTCGCACTCGCGCGCGGTGGAAGTGCTGGCCATCAACAGCAGCAATACCTGGCTGCCGGATGAGATCAAGGAACGGATCGAGTACCACCGCCGCCGCACCATGGAATTGGCAATGCTCCCGGACATGAGCGACGAGGACCAGGTCAAGGCCATCCTGATCATGGACATGCTGCACCGGGAGATCGTTTTCACCGATGACCGCATGGTGGTTCCGGGGATGACGCCCGAACGCCGCCGCGAGATCGTCTATGCGTTCATCCACGAGGTGCTCGACGCGACCAGCTCCGCCCACTGACTCCATGCCAGGGCTGCGTTGCGCGTCCGGGTTTCCGCTGGAATGAAACTGCCGAACCGCTGGCCGGCGCGCGGACTATGAGTCCAGGGCACCGCGCTTGATCGACCAGCGGGAACCAGCGGCAGGCGTTCGTCCGAGGAGCAATACGGACCACCTTCCGAAGGCTCGAATCGACGGGTTTATTACGAGGAGAGCCCCCGTCGATTGCTTGATTTCGGCAGTTTTCTGCCACCGATCTTCCCCCGGAAAAATTTCCGGGGGATTTTTCGTCCCAGTGGCCGGGACTGCTGGATTTTCACAGGAGCCATTGGCTGCTCGCTACCGAAGCTCCGCGATGCAGCGGGAATGAAAAATCATCATTTCTTGCTGCGGACGGCATTCGTGGCCGTCCGGGGGCGGCTTCACCGGCCCACTGCGGCCCGGGTCCCTGTGCCGTCCGGCGCCCAGTGCCGCTTGGGTCACCTGCATCCGCTGGATCCCCCCCGTTGAACTGCAATAAGATTCCAATTTTTGTTCAGCCAGGATCCATTGCCACTTTGCGACGCGGAGCCTGGCTAACAGATTCGCGGATGACGGTTCGGCGCCGGTGGGCTCTGGTTCGGTGGAAAGAAACGCATTTCTTCGCAGCGGGGGTCGTTGCGCCCCGCGAAGAGGGCTTTGCGAAAAGAAATATTTATCCCTAGGGAATTCCTCCGGGTAGCCGAACAACGTTCAGCGCGCAAGGCGTTGACTACTTGCCGGCCGGTAAGTAATCTGAATCACATTCCACCGTTATTTTCGGTAAACGCCTAGTCAAAGACGAAAGGCAACGTAATGCATTTACGTTCTTCCACGGAGATCCAGTCTCTCCGCGAGGAGCTTCGCTCCTATTTCGCAACGCTCCTCACCGACGAGGTGCGCGCGGGCTTGAAGCAAGAAGGTGAGGCCGGGGGCCCGGTCCACTCCGCAGTGCAGCGACAGATGGGCCAGGACGGATGGCTCGGCATCGGATGGCCCGTCGAGTACGGAGGCCAAGGCCGCGGCCCAGCCGCGCAGTTCGTCTTCTACGACGAGGCCTACCGCGCCGACGCCCCGATCCCGATGATCACCATGACCACCGTGGGCCCGACCCTGATGAGCCACGGCAGCCAGGAGCAGAAGGACTACTTCCTTCCCAAGATCCTGGCCGGCGAGCTGGTCGTGTCCATCGGCTACACCGAGCCGGAGGCGGGCACCGACCTGGCCTCGCTGACCACCCGCGCGGTGCGCGACGGCGACGAGTACGTCGTCAACGGCTCCAAGGTCTTCACCTCCGGCGGCGACGGCGCCGACTGGATCTGGCTGGCCGCCCGCACCGACCCGGATGCCCCGAAGCACAAGGGCATCTCGCTGATCCTGGTGCCGACCACCGACCCCGGCTTCTCCGCCACCCCGATCCACACCGTGGGCGGCTTCAGCACCACCGCCACCTACTACGACAACATCCGCGTTCCGGTCACCAACGTCGTGGGCAAGGAAAACGAAGGCTGGAAGCTGATCACCACCCAGCTGAACCACGAACGTGTGGGCCTGGCCGCCTTCAGCGGCATCTGCGAAGCCCAGCTGGACGAGGTCCGCGAATGGCTCAAGGACCAGGTCACCGCCGACGGCACCCCGCTGGGCGACGAGCCCTGGGTCCGCTCGCTGCTGGCCACCTCCACCGCCCGGCTGCGCGCCATGCGCCTGCTGAACTGGAAGCTCGTGGAGACCACCGCCCAGGGATCGCTGGATCCGGGTTCGGCTTCCGCCGCCAAGGTCTTCGCCACCGAAACCGTGATCGACGTGTACCGGTCGCTGCTGGAGATCGTGGGCGGCACCGCCACCCGCATCTCGGACGCCCCATGGACTTTCGACACCGGACGCCTGGCCCTGATGAACCTGGGCGCCCAGATCAACACCTTCGGCGGGGGAGTCGCCGAAATCCAGCGCGAAATCGTCGCCTGGACCACCCTCGGCATGGCAAGGAGCGCACGTTGAGCACCGCGAGCATTAACAACACCATCGAGGCCCCGAGCATGGAGTTCTCGCTGGACGAGGAGCAGCAGGGCCTGACCGACCTGGCCGCGCAGATCTTCTCCTCGCTGAGCACCGACGAGCTGTACACCGCCGGCGAAAAGGCCGGCGCCGCCTTCGACGAGGCCCTGTGGGGCCAGGTCGTTGAATCCGGACTGATCGACGCACTGCTGCCGATGGACGAGGAGGAGCCGGGACTGGGCATGGCCGGGCTGGCGCTTGTCGCCCGTGAACAGGGCCGCACCCTGGGCCGCATCCCGTTCATCACCACCGCAGTCGCCGCCTTGGCCATCGCCGAATTCGGCGGCCACGAGCAGCTGCTCGAAGGCATTTCCGAAGGGTCGGTGCGCATCGCCGCGCTGCAGCCGGAGGTGCGCCGCCGCGTCAACGGCACCGCCGCCGGCACCGGCTGGGTGCTGGACGGCGGCATCGAGCTGGGCTACCTGGTCCCTTCGGCCACCCACCTGATGGTGCAGTTCCACACCGCATCCGGCCAGCTGACCGCGCTCATCGAGGCTGACCGCGCAGGCATCGCGGTGGACGAGTACCGCGGCCTGTCCCGCCAGCAGCACGCCGAGCTGTCCTTCACCGGCGTGCAGATCGAGGCAGCCGACCTGATCGGCGCCGACCAGCCGGCCGACGCGGTCTCCGCTTGGATCCGCCCGCGCCTGCTCACCGCAGCCGCCGCGCTGATCTCCGGCGTGGGAGCCGAGGCGCTGCGCCGCACCGCCGCCTACACGAACGAGCGCAAGCAGTTCGGGCGCGCCATCGCCACTAACCAGGGGGTGGCCCTGCGTGCGGCGGACGCGTTCATCGACACCGAAACCACCTGGCTGTCCACCATCGACGCCGCCTGGCAGCTGGACAACGACGGCGACGGCGTGGAAGCTGCCTTCGGCGCGTCCTGGCTGGCCCGCGAGGCCGGCTTCCGCGTGGTCCACACCACCCAGCACCTGCATGGCGGCATGGGCGCCGACCTGGACAACCACATCCACCGCTTCTTCCTGTGGATGCGCGAACTCGACGTGCTCTGGGGCACCGCAGGGCAGGTATCCGAAGAACTCGCAGCAGCAATCCTGGACGGAGACACCGCGTGAGCACGCCAGCAGCAGCGGGCAAGGCCCGCACCCACGCCGGACAGAGCGTGGCGGCAGTACTGGCGATCCTGGTGATCGCGGAGGTCGTCGCGGCCTTCGAAACCTCCATGGCGGTGCAGCTGCTGTACACGCCGGGCGAGTTCTTCACCTCCGACCTCTCCCAGCTGGTCTGGGTGGTCACCTCCTACTCGCTGGTCGCGGCGCTGGCCACCAGCTTCGTCGGACGCCTGGGCGACCAGTTCGGCCGCCGCAAGATCCTGGTCTGGGTGCTGCTGCTCTCGGCACTGGGCTCGGTCATCAGCGCGATCGCCCCGACCTTCGGCATCCTGGTTGCCGGCCGCGCCTTGCAGGGCGTGTCCGGCGCGGTGCTGCCGCTGGCCATCGGCATGGTGCGCTCCACCTTCCCGGAGCACAAGATCGGCACCGGCATCGCGGTGGTCTCCACCTCCGCGCTGATCGCCGGCGCGGGCGGCATGCTCGGCGGCGGACTGTTCCTCGACTACGCCACCTGGCACTGGATCTTCTGGACCGCGGCGATCTTCGCCTGCGTGGCCGCGGCGCTGGTGCACTTCGGCATCACCCGCGAACCGAAGTCCTCGCTGGCCTCCGCGGTGCACGTGGACTGGGCGGGCGGCCTGATGTTCGGCATCGGCATCGCCGGCGCGCTGTACGGCCTGACCCTGAGCAAGTCCCTGGGCTTCACCAACCCGCAGGTGCTGCTCTTCCTGGTCGGCGGACTGGTGCTGCTGGCGCTGTGGGTCCGCTGGGAGCTGCGCACCCGCGAGCCGATGATCGACGTGCGGATGTTCGCCCAGCGCAAGTTCGCCCTGGGCATGCTGGCCACCGCGCTGATCGCTATCGGCCCGATCGGCACCACGAATATCCTCACCGTGACCCTGTACCGCAATCCGAACAGCATCCCGCTGGCGGACGGCAGCGTCATGGAGCTGCCGGTGGGCCTGGGGCTGAGCGCCTCCGTGACCGGCCTGCTCGGCTTCATCACCGCCGCCGCGGCGTTTGCGATCTCGCCGCTGATCGGCCGGATCTCCAGCCGCTTCGGGGCCCGCATGGGCCTGATGATCGGCTCGCTGCTGACCATCATCGGCCTGCTGATCGTGTGCATCGACCCGACCAGCATCGCGGTGGTCATCTCCGGCATGGTGGTGGTGATCTTCGGAACCGGCTTCCTCTACTCGGGAATGCCGACAGTGATCGTCGAATGCGTGCTGCCGGAACAGACCAGCACCGCCACGGGCGTCAATGCAGTGACCCGTACGGCCTTCCAGGCGGTTGCCGCCTCGGTCGTGGGCCTGTTGCTCGTGTTCTCGCCTGTTGCAGCAGGCGAGAACACGTTCGTCTCGATGACCGGCTTCCTGCTCGTCGTGGGTGTGCTCATCGCCACCTGCCTGCTGACCATCGTCGTGGTCCTTTTCATTCCAGCGACGAAGCCGGCAGGCGCGGCCAGCGGCAAGCCACAGGTCTCCAACCTCACCCTTAAGGATTGACAATGAACACCGTTCTCGAAACGAAACTTCAAACTACCAGAGATCTACTTGACCTGCGAGCCGAGGACCACCACCCCGGCCTGCTCTTCGAAGGGCGCATCTGGACCTGGGCGGAAGTCGTGGCAGAATGCAAGGTCCGCGCGCATCTGCTGCTCTCGATGCACGACGAAGGCAAGCCCTTCCACGTGGGCGTGATGCTTGAAAACGACCCCGAATACATCTTCGCCATCGGCGGCGCGGCCTACGCCGGCGCCACCGTGGTGGGCATCAACCTCACCCGCCGCGGCGAGGAGCTGGCCCGCGACATCGCGTACACCGACGTGGAGATCCTGCTGACCACCCACGAGCTGGAAGGCTACTTCAACGGGGTGGACTCCGGGGTGCCGGCCGCGCAGACCCGCTACATCGAGAGCGCGGAGTACGCCCGCGAGCTGGATTCGCTGCGCCACCTGCCGCGCCCGGAGGCTCCGGCGGCCGGGGACCCGGACACCACGCTGCTGCTGCTGTTCACCTCCGGCTCCACCGGGGACCCGAAGGCGGTCATCTGCACCACCGGGCGGCTGTTCCGCACTGCGGAATTCCAGCACATGGGCCTGGGCCGCCAAGATGTCAGCTACAACTCCATGCCGCTGTTCCACGGCAACGGCATCTTCGCCTGCTGGGCCAACCCGCTGTACACCGGCGGCACCTTCGCGCTGGCCCGCAAGTTCTCCGCCTCCGGCTTCCTGCCGGATCTGATGCGCTACAAGGCCACCTACTTCAACTACGTGGGACGCTCGCTGTCCTACGTGCTGGCCCAGCCGGAGAAGGCCGCGGAGGCCGACACCTACCTGCGCTCCTGCTTCGGCACCGAGGCCAGCGAGTTCGACCTGGCCGAGTTCCACCGCCGCTACGGCGTCTGGCCCACCGAAAGCTACGGGGCCTCCGAGGGCGGGCTGACCCTGAAGCGTTCGGACGACAGCCCGGCGGGCGCGCTGGGCACAGCCCCCGAGGGCATGGACGCCGCGGTGGTCAACCCGGACACCATGGAGCAGTGCCCGCGGGCGATCTTCTCCGAGAACGGGCGCATCCTGAACGCGGACGAGGCCATCGGCGAACTGGTGAACCTCACCGGCGCGGCCCTGTTCGAGGGCTACTATAAGAACCCGGAAGCCGTGGCCGAGCGCGTGCGCGGCACCGCGTTCCTCACCGGCGATTTGGCCTACCGCGACGAGGCGGGCTACTTCTACTTCGCCGGCCGCACCTCGGACCGGCTGCGCGTGGACAGCGAGAACTTCTCCGCCGCCCCGGTGGAGCGTGTGCTCTCCCGCTACCCGGGGGTCACCCTGGCCGCCGTCTACCCGGTGCCCGACGCCCGCACCGGCGACCAGGTCATGGCCACGCTGCAGTTCGATGACCCGCAGTCCTTCGACCCGGTCGACTTCGCGCGGTTCCTGGAGTCCCAGCCGGACTTGGGCACCAAGTGGGCCCCGCGCTTCCTCTCGGTGGTCTCCGACGTGCCGGTGACCGCCACCCAGAAGATCAACAAGCCCAGCCTGCGCCGCGAGGCCTGGCTGGTCAACGAGAACGTTTTCCACCGCCCGGGGCGGGAGATCGCCTTCGAGGTGCTGGACGAATCCGCCCTGGCGCAGCTGGAAGCCCTGTTCGAGCAGAACGGCCGCGCCCACCTGCTGCCGCTGAAGCCCGCCGAAACCACCATTAAGGAGACAGTATGAGCCAGGATCCCAATGTCCTGATCGGCGAGATGATCGCCGCCGGCAACGAGAGGATCAGCGTCGCCCGCGACGAGGTCAACCGGCCCATGATCCACCACCTGTGCGACGCGATGGAGGAAACCAACCCGATCTACCTGGATCCGGAGGCCGCCCGCGCCGCCGGCCACCCGGACGTCGTGGCCCCGCCCTCGGCGCTGCAGGTCTGGAACATGATCAACCCCTCGGACCCGGAGATCGAATCCGACGTGGACCGCGCCTATGCCCACCTGGCCGAGTGCGGCTACCCGAAGGTCGTGGCAGTGAACTGCGACCAGGAATACGACCGCTACCTGGTCCCGGGCGACCTGCTGACCGCCAGCGAGAAGGTCGAATCCTTCGTCGGCCCCAAGCAGACGGGCCTGGGCGAAGGCTACTTCATCACCACCTTGACCACCTACACCGACCAGCAGGGCGACCGCGTGGGCACCATGCGCTTCCGCACCCTGTGGTACAACCCTGAAAAGAGGAACTCGTAATGAGCGAAACGCTGACCGAGACCCCGGCCACGGCCAAGAGCCAGGCCCTGCGTCCCCGCCCGGCCATCAACCTGGACAACGCCTTCTTCTTCGAGTCCCTGAACGAGCGCGGCGAGCTGAGCATCCAGCACTGCGACGACTGCAACGAGCTGCGCCACCCGCCGGTGCCGATGTGCCCCGAGTGCAACTCGCTGCACTGGTCGCCGAAGACCATGTCGGGCCGCGGCATCCTGCACAGCTACGTGGTCATGTACCACCCGATCGTCCCGCCGTTCGAGCCGGGCTACATCGTGGCAGTGGTGGAGCTTGAAGAGGGCGTCCGCGTGGTCATGAACCTGGAGGGCGTGGCCCGCGAAGACGTGCAGATCGGCATGCCGCTGCACATCGCCGCAGAGCGCATGGACGCCGAGCTGGTCCTCCCGGTAGCCCGTCCGGCAGGGGGCGCCGCATGAGCACCGTCGACACCGCCGCCCGCGCCGGGCAGCTGACCGCCGAGCAGGTGCAGGCCGGGGAGGCGCTGCCCGAGCTGCGCATCCCGATCACCGCCACGCTGATCGTCACCGGGGCCATCGCCACCCGCGACTTCCAGAAGGTGCACCACGACAAGGACGTCGCCCAGGCCGCCGGCACCCCGAACGTCTTCATGAACATCCTGACCACCAATGCGCTGGTCAACCGCTACGTGGGCGAATGGGCCGGCCCGGCCGCCCGCGTGGGCCGCATCAACATCCGCCTGGGTGCCACCAACTTCCCGGGCGACGAGATGGTCTTCACCGGCACCGTGGACTCCGTGGACGGGGAAAACGTCGTGGTGAAGGTGGTCGGCACCAACTCTCTGGGCCCGCACGTGACGGGCACCGTAGGCATCGTGATCCCATCGAAAGGGGAATCGGCATGAGCAACCTGCTGAATAAGGCAGTCATCGTAGGCATCGGCGCCACCGAGTTCTCCAAGAATTCCGGCCGCTCCGAGCTGCAGCTGGCCCAGGAGGCCGCCCTGGCCGCCTGCCGCGACGCCGGGGTGAACCCGCAGGACGTGGACGGCATGGTCACCTACTCCATGGACACCAACCCCGCCATCGAGGTCGCCCGCGGCCTGGGCTGCAAGGAGCTGAACTTCTTCAGCCACGTGGACTACGGGGGAGGCGCCGCCGCCGGCACCATCCTGCACGCGGCGATGGCCGTGGCCACCGGCGTGGCCAAGACCGTGGTCTGCTACCGCGCCTTCAACGAGCGCTCCGGCGCCCGCTTCGGGCAGGCGATGAGCACCGCGGGCATGGCCCCGGACGCCCGCGCCGCCGCCTACGCCTGGACCCTGCCCTTCGGCCTGATGACCCCGGCCTCCTGGGTGGGCATGTTCGCCCAGCGCTACATGCACCTGACTGGCGCCACCTCGGAGGACTTCGGCCGCGTGGCGGTGGCCGACCGCAAGCACGCGGCCACCAACCCGAAGGCCTGGTTCTACGAGAAGCCGATCACCCTGGAAGACCACCAGAACTCGCGCTGGATCGCCGATCCGCTGCACCTGCTGGACTGCTGCCAGGAATCCGACGGCGGCCAGGCGTTTGTCATCACCACCCCGGAACGCGCCAAGGACCTGCCGGGCAAGGCAGTGACCATCCGCGCCGCCGCCCAGGGCGCTGCCTACGACCAGCACACCATGGTCAGCTACTACCGCAAGGACGGCGACCGCCCGCTGCCGGAGATGGGCAACGTGGCACGCCAGCTGTGGAACGACACCGGGCTGCGCCCGGAGGACATCGACACCGCGGTGCTCTACGACCACTTCACCCCGTTCGTGCTGGCCCAGCTGGAGGAATTCGGCTTCTGCGGCCGCGGCGAGGCCAAGGACTTCATCAAGAACGGCGCCATCGAGCTGGGTGGCCGCCTGCCGATCAACACCAACGGCGGCCAGCTGGGCGAGGCCTATATCCACGGCATGAACGGCATCGCCGAGGGTGTGCGCCAGCTGCGCGGCACCGCGGTGAACCAGGTGGAAAACGCCCGCAACGTGCTGGTCACCGCCGGCACCGGCGTACCGACGAGCGCATTGATCCTGGGCAATGACTAGGCAGGTGGCCCTGCCGGACGGCGGGGAGAAGGTCCGCGCGGCCGGCGGGGAGAAGCTGCTGGAAGCCGCCGGTCAGGTGCGCGAGCTGCTGGATGCCATGGTCCGGCTGGATGTGCGCACCCCGGCCGCCCCTGAACTGGTCGAGCGCCTGGACGAGGTGCTTGAGCTGCTGCGCGTGGAAATCGCTCCGGAGAGCGCGATGGTTCCCGACCTCTTCAAGGACCGCAAGGGCGATTACATGGACCGCTCGCCGGTCTCCGGGGCGCTGAACCCGATGGCCCCGCCGGTGTCGTTGCGCATGGACGGGGAGAACGGCGTGCGCACCTCCACCCGGCTGGGCCTGCCCTACCAGGGTCCTCCGGGCCGGGTGCACGGAGGCTGGGTGGCCACGCTGCTGGACCACGTGATGGGCTTCGCCGCTGGAACCGTGGACCAGTGGATCTTCACCCGGTCGCTGACCGTGGACTACGACCACGCGGTCCCGCTGTTCGAAGAGCTGGAGTTGACCGCGTGGGTCGAGGAAATCGACGGCCGCAAGATCTGGGTCAGGGGCCAGATCGAGGCCGGCGGCAAGGTCGTGGCCCAGGCCCGCGGGCTGTGGCTGCCGCCGCGCAACCGCCCGGCGCCGCAGGACTGAGCGGCCGGGCAGGGCGGGGTGCGGGCGAAGCGGAACTTCGTCCACTCCCTGCCCTAGACAAAAACTAGAATCTAGTTATAGTATTTCAGAAACGTGACCCGCGCCACGCGAAAGCGCGGCGGCGCACGGGCAGCGCCCGCGGCCACACCGTGAACGCACCCAACCCGGCGGAGGAGCCGGGCGGTGCGGAACCGAACCAAGAAAAGAGCAAACCATGAAGATTGCAGTGCTGATCAAGCAGGTGCCGGACACCGAAGAAGGCCGCCACCTCACCTCCGACGGACGCGCAGACCGCGACGCCAGCGACCGCGTGATCGACGAGATCACCGAACGTGCGCTGGAAGCCGCGCTGAAGCAGAAGGACGCTGACAAGTCGGTGGAGATCACCGTGGTGACCATGGGTCCGGCCGCCGCCAATGAAGCGCTGCGCAAGGCACTGAGCATGGGCGCCGACAAGGCGGTGCACGTCCAGGACGACGCACTGGCCGGATCCGACGCGCTGGCCACCGCCCGGGCGCTGGCCCAGGCGCTCTCGGGCCTGCAGACCGACCTGATCGTCGCAGGCAACGAGTCCACCGACGGCCGCGGCGGCGTGGTCCCCGCCATGGTCGCCGAACTGCTGCACCTTCCGTTCCTCGGCCCGCTGGGCACCCTGGAGATCTCCGGCGGCACCGTGCGCGGCACCCGCTCGGACGCCTCGGGCGCCACCGCGCTGCGCGCTTCCATCCCGGCAGTCATCTCCGTGGCCGAGGCCATGGGCGAGGCCCGCTTCCCGAAGTTCAAGGGCATCCTGGCCGCCAAGCGCAAGCCTGTCGCCGTGCAGAGCGCCGCAGAACTGGGCCTGGGCGCGCCGGATCACGCCGCGGGCAACCGGGTGCTGGCCTCCGCCGCCCGCCCCGCCCGCACCGCCGGCGTCAAAATCATCGACGAGGGACAGGCCGCGCAGGAACTTGCCGCGTACCTGGCCGCCGAGAAGCTGATCTAAGGAACGAATGACATGACTAACATCCTGGTACACATCGAACTGGCCGAAGACGGCACCCCGACCGCCAGCGGCGCGCACCTGCTGGCCCTGGCCTCCAAGCTGGGCACCCCGGTGGCCGTCGCCACCGCAGCCGACTCCGCCGCCACTGCCGCCGCCATCGGCGGGCAGGGCGCCGAGCAGGTATTCATCGGCGAAACCGCCCAGGCCGCCGCCCACCCGGCGGCCAGCGCCGTCGCCGCCCTGCAGGCTGCCATCGAGGCCTACGCCCCGGCCGCCGTGCTCGCTTCCAACAGCGCCGTGGCCCGCGAGGTCATCGGCCGCCTGTCGGCGCGCACCGGCAACCCGGTGGTGCTCGAAGCCGTTGAGCTTGAGCAGCGCGACGGCCGCATCGCCGCCTCGCACTCGGTCTTCGGCGGCACCTACGTCACCGAATCCACCGCGGGCGCCGGCATCCCGCTGGTCACCGTGGCCTCCAGCGGTGCCGAGCCGCTGTCTGCAGCAACCCCGCAGCTGGCCACCGCCGCCATCGAGGTGGCCACCGCCGCCTCGGCTGAAATCGAATCCGTGACCCCGCTGGCCGCCGCGTCCTCCCGCCCGGAGCTGCGCGCCGCCAAGATCGTGGTCTCCGGCGGCCGCGGCCTGGCCTCGAAGGAGAACTTCTCGCTGGTCGAGGCGCTCGCCGACTCGCTGGGCGCAGGCCTTGGCGCTTCGCGCGCCGCCGTGGATTCCGGCTACATCCCGCAGAGCCACCAGGTAGGCCAGACCGGCGTCAGCGTCTCACCCGACCTCTATGTTGCAGTGGGCATCTCCGGCGCCATCCAGCACCTGGCCGGCATGCAGACCGCCAAGCGCATCGTGGCTATCAACAAGGACGAGGACGCGCCGATCTTCGACATCGCCGACTTCGGCATCGTGGGCGACCTGTTCGAGATCCTCCCGCAGCTCACGCAGCTGCTGGAGGCCAAGCAGCCAGTCACCGCCGGCTAGATCAGGGGGTCATTTCCATGTCGCTGACAACCAAGGAGGGTGCCCGCACCGCCGACAAGGCGGCGGGAAACCCGGCCCTGAAGAAGATCTGGATCGCCGTCGGCGTGGTGCTTGTCCTGGGCCTGCTGGTGCTGGCCGCCCGCTGGTGGCGCGGAACCGCGGCGGGGGAGCAGTTCCTGGCCGCCTATCCGGGGCACTCCGCGCTGCCGCAGAACGCGCCCACCGGCATCCCGGCCTGGCTGGGCTGGCAGCACTTCCTGAACGCCTTCTTCATGGTGCTGATCATCCGCTCCGGCTGGCTGATCCGCACCACCGCCCGGCCGAAGGCCTACTGGACCCGGAACAACACCGGGCTGTTCAAAACCAAAACCAAGCCCAAGAAGATCAGCCTGGAAATCTGGCTGCACCTGAGCCTGGACGTGCTGTGGATCGTCAATGGCGTGGTGTTCATCGTGCTGCTGTTCGCCACCGGCGCGTGGATGCGTATCGTGCCGACCAGCTGGGACATCTTCCCGAACGCGCTCAGCGCCGGCGTGCAGTACCTGTCGCTGGACTGGCCTGCCGAGAACGGCTGGCTGAACTACAACGCGCTGCAGGTTTTGGCCTACTTCGCGATCGTGTTCCTGGCCGCCCCGGTCTCCGCCATCACCGGGCTGCGCATGTCCCCGGCTTGGCCTGCCAAGCTGGACAAGGCATTGCCCATGGAAGCGGCCCGCAAGGTGCACTTCCCGGCCATGCTGTTCTTTGTCGGCTTCTTGGTGATGCACGTGCTGCTGGTGCTGCTCACCGGAGCGCGGGCGAACCTGAACCACATGTTCGCCGCCCGCAGCGACGACGGCTGGCTGGGCGTCATCATGTTCGTGGTGGCCGTCGCGGTCACCGCCGGAGCTTGGTTCGCCTGCAAGCCGGTGGTCATCCGGGCCCTGGCGGGAATGTCGGGCAAGATCTCCAAGTAGCTGCCCGCCCCGGGCCGTGCGCTCGCTCGCCGGAACCGGCGCACCGCAGGATTGCGATCCCGCGGTGCGCCGGTTTTCGCATGCCCCGACGTGGTGACCCGCGGCGCGTGGTGCAATGGACAGGTGATGTTAAGGCAGTTGGAATACTTCGTGGCGCTGGCCAGGGAACAGCATTTCGCGCGGGCCGCCGAGGAATGCAATATTTCCCAGCCGGCGCTCTCCGAATCCATCAGGAAACTTGAAACCGGTCTCGGGGTGCCGCTGGTGCGACGCGGCCACGCGTTCCAGGGGCTGACCCCGGAAGGCGAGACGGTGCTGCGCTGGGCCCAACGCCTGCTGGCGGACCGCGATGCGCTGACCCAGGAGGTGGCGGCGCTGCAGTCCGGACTGACCGGCACGCTGCGCCTGGGTGTGGTGCCCGCCGCGTCCTCCACGGTGGCCCAGCTCTGTGACGCCTTCGCCCGCGCCAACCCGAAGGCCCGGGTCCATGTCCAAGGCAGCCTGCGCTCCACCGAGATCATTGCCCAGATCCGCAGCTTCGAACTCGATGCGGGGCTGGTCTATGCGGACCCGGCGGAACTTGGCGGACTGCTCGCGCTGCCGCTGTACCGCGAGGAGCACGTGCTGCTCACCAAGGAGGGCATGTTCGCCAGTGCGGGGGAGCCGACCGCCGTGGACGAGGTGCTCTCGCTGCCGCTGTGCCTGCTGGATTCCTCCATGCGCGGCCGCCAGCTGCTGGACGAGGTGCTGGCCTCCCATGGGCGCAGCGCCGAGCCGCGCATCGAGTGCGACTCGATGATCACGCTGCTGGCGCAGGTGGCCACCGGCCGCTGGGCGAGCGTGGTCCCGAAGCAGTGGCTCGCGCCCCTGGGCGAGTTGCCCGGCGTGGTCCAAACGCCCCTTGTCAGTCCGCGGATCACCAGCCAGATCAGCTTGGTCATCCCCGAGCACCAGCCGCTGCCGCTCTTATTACGCGCATTACTCTCTGCGACGGGCGACGTATATCCGTCCGTCACAAACGATTTTGACTTGGCTTGATATGTTTTTCCGATTGAAACATCAAAAATAATACTTGGACATGATCAAGCTCTCGATGCAACTCTGAAAAGGCAGAACCGTTCCTTTCCGCAGGAAGCTGCGCGAACCAGAGGAGCGATCATGGCCAACTTCCAGAATGCGCCAACCGAGCAGGCCAGCGCCCCGACATCCCGAATCCCAACCCCGGCGCTGGCCGCCGCGGCGTGGCAGCGCCTGGTGCTCTCCCACAGCCCCGAGATCCGCCCCGCCCTGCGCGTGGGCTTCGGGCTGGCGATCCCCGGTGCGGCACTGATGCTCCTGGGGCACGTGGACCTCATGGTCTACGCGGTCTTCGGTTCGGTGGTCGGGATGTACGGACGCAGCCCGCACCGGCTGCAGCGCCTCAAGGACCAGGTCCTGGCTGGAACCATGATGCTATGCGCCGGAATTTCAGGCATCGTCATCGCGCCGTGGGGGCCGGACGGCTGGGCATTGGTCGCCGGGGGCATCTTCTGGGCCTGCGCCAGCTCGCTGACCACCGACCGCTACGGCCTGAAGCCCGGCGGCTCGTTTTTCCCGGTCTTCGCCTTCGGGGCGCTGGCCAGCCTCCCGGTGGGGCAATCGCCGTCCACGGCGGGGCTGGCTGCATTTGTGCTCACCGCGCTGTTCTGCATCGTTCTGGGGCAGACCGCCCGCTTCGGTGCCGCGGCCCGGGGATTTCCCGGACACGAGCCGATCGGCTGGCCCGACGCGCTGCGCCGCTCGGCCTGCTACGCCAGCGTGGTGCTGCTGGCCGGCACCTTGGCCATCGGCCTGCAACTGGAGCACCTGCAATGGGTCATGGCCGGAGCGGTGGTGCCGCTGGCGGCCGGCAACGCCCGCGGAAGGCTGCGCAGGGGTGTGCACCGCGTGGCAGGCACCGTGGCGGGGCTGGTTGTCCTGCTGGGCATCTACTATCTGCAGCTGCCGGAGCTGGCCCTGGGCATGGTGATCATCGCGCTGATGTTCCCCGCCGAGGGCTACATGACGCGCAACTACGGGCTGGCGCTGAGCTTCTTCACCCCGCTGATAATGCTGATGCTGGAGCTCGCCGACCCGAGCGTCAACGCGGACGTGCTGTGGGAACGCGCCGCGGGGAACCTGCTGGGCGTGCTGGCAGGAATCCTCGGAGCGCTGCTCTTCGATCGCAAACCCCGCTGACGATGCCCCGGATTCGGCCTGGACGTAGCATGATTAACTATGTCAGGCGTCGAATCGGCAATCTCGCTCGCACCGGGAACGGCTTTGCGCAGGACACCAGTCAAGCCCGCGCCTCTCGGAAGATTCCACTGCCGTGAAAACACATTTCAGTTCATCTCGACGATTCGCCGTGTCAACCGCCGGCGTGCTGCTGGCCGGTTCGCTGGCCCTGGGCGGTTTGGTGCCGGCCAGCGCGGCGCAGCCGCTCCCGGCTGCCGCGCCTGCCGCGGCACCCGGAACACTGCAGGCGGCCGCCGCCAAGCGGGTGACCCAGATCAAGACCACCAGCAACCTGAACATGCGCTCCGGTTCCAGCACCGCCTCCCGCGTGATCCTGACCATCCCGAAGAACAAGACAGTAGCGGTCAAGTCCCAAGCCTCCAACGGCTGGTACCAGGTCACGTACAACAAGAAGACCGGGTGGATCTCGAATAAATACGCCAAGGTCACCAAAACCGCCGCCACCGGCGGAACGACGAGCAGTGCGAAGAGCGTGAAGCTGTGGGTCACCCCGAAATCCACGATGAACATCCGCAAGGGCGCGGGAACCGGGCATGCGGTCGTCGGCAAGCTCAGCAAGGGGCAACCGGCCTACGCAAGCTCCAAGACCGCCAACGGCTGGTACAAGATTTCCACCCAGGGCAAAACCGGATGGGTCTCCGGCGCCTACGTCACCACCTGCTCCAAGGGCTGCGCCATTGACGCAGGCCCGTACACCACCAACCGCGCTGGCCTGTCGGACCGCTACTTCACCAAGTCTTCCGGCGCAGACCTGCATGCTTCGGTCAACGGCAAGAAGCGCATCGGCGACATCCCGAAGAATTCGATCGTCTACCGGGACGCCGCATGGGAAAAGAAGGCCGGCCCGGTCTCCGGCTGGTACTACGTGCGCACCCAGGGAGCGGACGGCTGGATGAAGGCTTCGGCGCTGAAGCGCAGCACCAGCGCCAAAACCAGCAACACGAGCAAGATCACCCGCAGCAAGGTGCAAAAGCAGGCCAACGGGAAGCTGCCCGAGTCGATGCTGGTGGCCCTGAGCTGGGACAAGGAAAAAACCCTCATCGCCGCCCCGGCCGCCGCGGATCTGGGGCGGCTGAATTCGGCCTTCAAGAAGAAGTTCGGGAAGAACCTGGACATCGATCTGGTCTACCGCACCCTGGACACGCAGAAATTCCTCTACCAGGAGCTCGGCTCCTACATCGCGGCCAAGCCGGGAACCTCGAACCACGGCTGGGGATTGGCCATCGACGTCCCGGAGACCTACAACTACTCGTTCAAGGGCAAGTACTACAAGTGGCTGAAGGCCAATTCGAAGAAGTACAACTGGATCCACCGGAAAAATCTGGAAGAATTCCGGTCCAACGGAAGCCGAAATCCGTACGCCGAAGCATGGCACTTCGAATACGTCGGCAAATAATTCCCATGTCATGACAGGCAACAAATCTTTCTTGAGAATGAATGTCGGAAATCTTTTCAATAGAGAGATCTCCCAGTAGCCTTAGGGCACGGCTCACGCTGTCGTGGAACTCGCTTCATCTTTTGAGGAATGGAACAAGACATGTCAGATACGTCCGCGCCGACAACCGGCGCCAAGATTGCTGCCGAATTCCTGGGGACCTTCGTTCTCGTCTTCGGCGGCTGCGGCTCGGCGATTTTCGCAGTCAAGGTGATTTCCGATGAAACGGTCAATATGGGCATCGGCTTCCTGGGTGTTGCCCTGGCCTTCGGCTTGACCGTGCTGATCATGGCGTACGCCGTGGGCCACATCTCGGGCGGCCACTTCAACCCGGCCGTCACCATGGGTACCGCCGTCGCGGGCCGCACCGCATGGAAGGACGTCCCGACCTACATCATCACCCAGATCGTCGCGGCTTCGGCCGCCGGCGCGGTGCTGTACTGGATCGCCAGCGGCAAGGACGGCTTCGACGCCGTCGAATCAGGTTTCGCCAGCAACGGCTACGGCGACCGTTCACCGGACGGATACTCCATGCTGGCCGCGCTGGTGGCCGAGATCGTGCTGACCGCCATCTTCCTGTACGTGATCCTGGGAGCCACCGACCGCCGTGCTCCGAAGGGCTTCGCCCCGCTGGCCATCGGCCTGTCGCTGACCCTGATCCACCTGGTCGCCATCCCGATCACCAACACCTCGGTCAACCCGGCCCGCTCGCTGGGCGTCGCCTGGTTCGCCGGCGGCGAGGCGCTGGGCCAGGTCTGGCTGTTCATCGTGGCGCCGCTCATCGGCGCCATCATCGCCGGCGCCAGCTACAAGATGCTTGAGCCATCCGTGAAGGCCGCAACCCGCGAGGGCTTCGACCCGAAGTAAACCGGCCATAGCCCAGGCGGCCTCATGGGGCCTTGGAATATTTCACACCTGTGTGGATCTTCCAAGGCCCTTTGCCGTCTGTGATGACGGGCTTCACCAGGGCATTCAGGGTGAGGGCGCTCAGCGCGAGCCGAGGCTGGGAGCCTGCCGGCGGTGGAAAGACCTAGTTCAGCACGGCTTTCACCGGGGCGGGAATGTCCAGTGCGGCCACCAGGTCCTTGCTGTGCTGGTGCTTCGGGCTGGACAGGAAATCGTCGAGCCGTCGGTGTTCCACCAGCCGCCCCTCGTAGAACACCGCGACATTGTCGCTGACGTAGCGGATTACGCCCATGTCATGGGAGATCACTACCAAGGACAGACCCAGGCGGGTGCGCAGCCCCAGCAAGAGATCGAGAATATGGCGCTGCGCTACCGAATCCAACGCCGATGTCGATTCATCGCAGACAAGCACCTGCGGCTTGGCCAGCAATGCCCGGGCGATGGCCGCGCGTTGCAGCTGGCCGCCGGAGCACTGGCCTGGTTTTCGATCCAGTAGTTCGACCTGCAGCCCCACCTGGTCCAGCGCCGCATCTATCTCCGCCGAGGCTTGGTCGGCAGGCAGCCGGTGCACGGCAGCAAGCAAGCTCGTACGCAACGGCAGCCTCGGATCAAAGGAAGAGAAGGGCTCCTGAGCGATCAGCTGGACGGCGGCAGATTTCCCGTCGCGTTCGGGGCTCAGGATCTGCCCTTCCGTGGGTTTTTCCAAGCCTGCGAGCAATCTGGCGAAAGTGCTCTTCCCCGAGCCCGAACGCCCGACGACGCCCAGGACTTCGCCACCATGCAAGCTCACGGTGGTGGCCTGCAGCGCGGCGGGCCCCTTGGCCTTGCGTGTGTAATTCTTTCCCGCGCCCACAACTTGAAGCAGGGAACCGGCGGCAAATTCCCTTGGCGCGTGCGCGGCCGGCAACGCGGCCTCGATCAATTCACGCCGCTTGGCGTGGCTGTCCTTGGCGAAAAGCTGGGATGTCAGGCAATGGTCGACAATCGCCCCATCGCTGACCACCAGCACGCGGTCGGCGATGTGCTGGATGCTGGCAATGTCGTGGATGATCAATAGGACGCCTAGGCCGCGTTCAAGCTGCTTGCTGCGCAGCAGCTGCAGCGTTTCCGCTTTCAGAATGGAGTCCAGCGAGGAGGTCGGTTCGTCGGCGAGGATGAATTCCGGGTCGGCTGCCAGGGCGATGGCAAGCATGGCCCGCTGCGCCATTCCGCCCGAGAGCTGGTCCGGGCGCTTGCCGGCGATATCGGCGGCGGGAGAGAGCCCGACCTCTTCCAACAGGGACTGGACTTTTGCCTCGTGTTTCTTGGCCTTGCCCGGGCCGAAGACTCCCAGTGCTTCCAAGAGGTGGGAGCGAATGCTCATGCGCGGATTCAGCACCCGCTTGGGCTGTTGGAAGAGCATGCCGATGCGCCGCCCGCGCACCGTATCCATGGCCTTTCCTTCCAGCTGGTCGATGCGTTCGCCATCCAGCAGTATCTGTCCCTCGGCCTGCAGCTGCGGCGGGAGCAACCCGATAATTGCCTTGGTCAGCAACGTCTTTCCAGAGCCGGAACGGCCCACCACGGCTACCAGCTCGCCGGAGCGGATAGCCCCGGACATGGCAGTGAGCAGGGTTTTCCCGCTGCTGCGCACCGACAGATCGATGAATTCAAGTGATTCAGTCATTGGCTTCCGCCTTGGTCTCGGTGGCCAGCACGTCTTGCCCGTTCAGCGCACGGGTGATGCGGTTGCCCAACAGGGTGACGCAGAAGCTCACCAGGAAGATCGCGGCGCCGGGAGCGACCAGGCCCCAGGGAGCACGCAACGCGTGCGGCTGCGCCTCGGCCAGCATGGAGCCCCAATCCGACTGCGGGGGCTGGACACCGATGCCCAGGTAAGACAGCGAACCCAGCAGCACCAGCAACAGGCCGAAACGCAGGGCCGTCTGGGCCAGTACCGGCCCCGCCAGATAGGGCAGAACATGGTGGCGGAGAACGAACCAGCGCGAGGCGCCAGCATGCCTGGAAGCCTCGACATGGTGGGTCGACAGGGCCTGGGACGCCATGGAACGCACCAGACGGGCGGTAGGCGTCCATGCCACCACTCCCACGGAAAGCACCATGGTGGAAAATCCCGGCCCCATCACGGCGATGATCAGCAGCGCAATCACGATCTCCGGCAGCGCCAGCAGCAGGTCGTTGGCGCGCAGGAACAGTTCATCCAGCCAGCCTCCGCGCAGCGCGCTGAGCAGGCCGAGAACGGTGCCCACCAGCAGCGAAAACAGCGTGGTGATGAACGCTACCGACAAGGAGAAGCGTCCGCCGTGCAGGACGCGGCTGAAGGTGTCGCGGCCCAGGGCGTCGGTGCCCAGCAGGTGCGCCCAACTGGGCTGCTGCAACCTGTCCGCCAGGGACTGGGCATCCGGGTCGTAGGGGGAAATCCACGGAGCCAGCAGGGTCATGAGCAGCACCAGCAGCAAGATGGCCGCCGGCCAGCTGACGAAGATCGAACGCAGCATTTTCCTAGCCACGGCTGGCTCCTATCCGTACCCTTGGATCTGACCGGCGGTGCAGGAGGTCGATGATGCCGGTAGCCAGCACCGCGCAGGCCACCGCTACCACCACCCCGCCTTGGGCTACCGGGATGTCCGCGTCGACAATGGCGTCGAAGATCAGTCGGCCCATGCCCGGGATGGCGAAAATGACCTCGACGATGACCGAGCCGCCCAGCAGGCCGGCGAACCACACACCCACCATGGTCCACAGCGGCAGCAGCCCGTGCGGGATGACATGGCGAACCAGGGTGCGGGTGGCGCCCAACCCGCGGGCGCGGGCAGCCAGCACATGTTCGGAGTCCAGCGCCTGCAGGATGCCCGAGCGCACGGCGATGGTGAAGAAGCTGATGGGGCGCAGCGAGAGGACCAGCACCGGCAGCACCATGGAGGCGGGGGAGTCGAAGCCCGCCGAAGGCAGCCAGGACAGGCGCACGGCGAAGAGCAGCACCAGCAACGGCGCCAACGCGTATTCAGGGATGGCGATCAGGGCATGGGTGGCCGAGGTGATCACCCGATCCGGCCATCCTTCGGCCCGCACCGCGGCGACAACTCCCAGCATGATGGAGACCAGCACCGCCACCAGCAAGGCGGTTCCGGCCAGCGAGAGGGTAACGCCGATGGCGGGCAGCACCAGGTCGGCGACCGGAGTGCCGCTGATATAGGAGATTCCCATGTCTCCGCGGAAGAAGCGGCCGAGCCAGCGGCCGAATTGCAGCAACAGCGGGTCGTAGAGCCCGAACTGCTCGGCATAGGCCTGCACGGTGGCCTCGTCCATGGCGCCGACGTCCATGCGGGCGCGCAACATGGATCGCACCGGATCCCCGGGGGAGACGAAGGGAACCAAAAAGACCGCGAAGGATGAAAGCAGGACGGCTGCGCCGAGCCCGAGGACCCGGCGCAGCGCGGTGGCGAAGTGCACCAATTTACTTGGTCTTCGCCAGGTCCTTGGTCAGCACGTATCGGGTCAGCGGGTCCTGGACGTACCCCTGAACGGTGCTGCCGAGCGCGTCGATGGCCTGCTCGTTGACCAGCCAGACATTGGCTGCGTCCGCGGCCAGGACGTCGCCTGCCTGGCGGTAGAGATCATGGCGCGTGGCCTGGTCGGTTTCCGGCAGCGCCTTCTCGATCAGTGCGTCGAAGTCCTTGTTGCAGTAGTGGCTCAGGTTGTAGCCGCCGTCGCAGGTGTAGTCGGACTGCAGGAAGCCGATGGGATCGGCAATGTCGATCATGCGGTTGCGCTGGCTGAGGATCATGTCGTAGTTGCCTGCCAGCACCTCGGGCTCCACCGAGCCGTAGGATTTCGTGACAACATTTGCCTGCAGGCCAATCTGCTTGAACTGCTCCTGGATGATGGCGCCCACCCCTGCGAACTCCGCGCGCTCGGTGATGGCGATGATTTCCAGCGGCTTGTCCTGCTGGTAGCCGGAATCGGCCACCAGCTTCTTGGCCTCTTCGAGATTCACCTGCGGTACCTGCAGGTCCGGGTTGGCCCAGCTCTCGCTCGGAGCAAAGGGGCCGGTGGCTGGCTGCGCGGCACCTTCGTAGACGCTGGCGGCGATGGCCGGCAGATCCAGCGCCATGGTGGCGGCCTGGCGCAGCTTCAAGTTGTCGAAAGGCGCCCGCGAGTTGTTCAGGTAGAGGGTTGCGGTGCGCGGGGAATCGGCCTTGAGCACCTTCACCGAGTTGTCGGCTTCGAGGGTGGCCAGGCTGGTGGCGGGGATGGACATGGAGATGTCCGCCTCGCCGGTCTGCACCTGGGTGGCGCGGGTAGGACCTTCGGTGATGTAGCGGATTTCGCCGCCGGCGAGCTGGACGTCACCGCCCCAGTAGTTCTCGTTGCGGTCCAGGCTCAGGGACTGCCCGGCCTTTTCGGAGACTGGGATGAACGGGCCGGTGCAGTGGCCGAAGGGGTCGATGCCGTCGGCACCGTAGGCCGCAGGCGCCAGAATGCCGGCGTTCACACTGGCCATGCGGTAGGGCAGCAGCGGATCGGCGGCAGGGGTGGTGACGCGCAGGGTGTCGGCGTCAACTGCACTCACCTTGGAGATGGTCTTGGGATTGACGGCACGGGCCGGAGCGGTCGCCTTGAGCACGTGGTTCAGCGAAGCGGCAGCGGCCTTGGCGTCCAGGGCGGTGCCATCTTGGAACTTGACGTTCTGACGCAGGGTGAAATCCCAGGCGGTGTCCGAGGACTGCTTCCATGACTCGGCGAGCATCGGCTCGATATTTTGCGTGGTGGAGTCGTACTTGACCAAGGTCTCCAAGCAGCCGGCGATGGAAAGCACATAGGCGTCATCGCTTTCCAAGGCCCAGTTCGAAACCGGGGCCCGGAAATTAGCTACCACCGCGCGGGCCTCTCGGTCCACGGACGGTGCCGAAGTAGGGCTCGGGGTGGAAGCGCTGCAGGCAGTCAAGGCGAGGGCAGTAGCCGCAAATACTGCGGTTGCGCTCAGTCGTCCAAGGTTCATGGAAGTCCTTCGGCATTACGTGATGAATTAGCTTCTAATGCAATAGAGCCTTGGTAAGCGTATCCTAATCGCCTGGAATATTTGGCGGTGTGACCGCGAGCGAGGCTCCTGGGAAAACATGCTTCCATCACGGGTTCGCTCAAAAATCACATTGAGTAGGGGGGAGTTGCTATGGAATTTGGAAGTTCTGTACACCGTTGACCAAGTGTGCTGCAGTTCACGTCCTGTCTGGCGCTGTGCCCACGCCGCGGGCAATGCCGGCGGCCCGCCAGGAAGCCAGCAGCAAAGGCAGGATCAGCACCATCCACGGCAGGAAGCCTGGCACTACCAGCTGGCCCGCCTGGGTCGCCAACCATCCGATGAGGACATTTCCCAGCAGCACCGCCAGACCTCCGCAGCTGGCGAGCAATCCGAAGTAGGAACCGGTCGGCCGTTCGCCGGCAAATTGGGGAACCAGCGAGAGCGCTGTCGGATGCACGCTCATATGCCCCAACGTCAGCAAGGTGATGGCACAGAGAATCCGCAGCAACCCCGCGTCTGGTTCGAAGGCCGAGGCTGGAACAAATGCGAGCACGCCGAATCCCAAGGCGCTGAGCAAATATCCGCAGCGCAAGGTGGCCTCGGCGCCGATGCGAGCGGCAACCCATGAAACTGGAAGCTGGAGGGCCAAGGTCAGGATGGAAATCCACGCGAAGAGCACCCCCAGCCACTGGGCCGGATGATTCAGCCGTTCGAGCTCGAGCGGGATGGCGAGGTAGAGCTGATTGTAGGCCAGAAGGTCTGCCGCGTGCAGTCCGCAGAATGCCAGGAACCTCCGGTCCTTGAGGCACTGCCGCAGGCTTCCGCTGCGAGGAGGCGGCACGGGGACATAATTGGCGGATTGGTTCGGGACGTCGGTGGTTGCCGGCTTGCGCAGGGCCACGGCAAGGAAGATGCCGATGGCGACAAAAAAGGCAGATCCAAAACCGGCAACCGTCGAAAAACCCCATCCCCACAGAGCGGCACCGACCAGCGGTCCGGTGACGGCGCCTATTTCGCCGGTGATGCTCAACCAGGCGAAGAGCGTAGCGCGTTTGGCTTCGGCGGCCCGCTGCTGATCGAGTGCCTTCTGGGCATTCGCCACCAGAATATTCAGACCCGGGGAGAAAAGTGCCCCGCCGAATCCGGTGCACAAGGTCCCCAGGATGAACAGCCAGAGTATTGGGCTGCTACCCCAGAGGGAAGCCGCCAACATGAGGAAGCCCGAAGCGCGCACCGCGCAGCCAATCAAAATCATGATCCGGGCGCCGAAGCGGTCCGCGAGGCTGCCGCCGGCTAAAAAGAGGCCTTGCTGGGCAAAGGTCCTGATACCGAGAATCAGCCCTACCGCGGCAGAGGCAAGCAAGAAGTCCTTGGCCAGAACTACCGCGAGAAAGGGAACTACTGCGTAGAAACCGATATTGAAGAGTGTTTGGGTGCCAAGAAGCACCGAAACCTCGAAACGGGAGGAGCTGGTTTTCATGGACCTCGATAACAGTGATCTCTCCTGCAACGCAGGCTTCTTAGATTCTAGCCAAATGACGCGCCAAGGGTAGGGTCCTGATTCTTCGGAACTCTTCGGTGGGCACGAGCTCATTCGCACGTGCCTGCGTGGATTCCTGATGGCTCGGACGTGCCATCCGCGGCCTATCGGGATCACGGCGGCCTGCTCGAACACTGCGGATCCACAGCAGGGGCGGATAGGCTAGGAAACATGCACCAGCTGCCTGACTACCCGAACTATCCTGTTGTTCCCCGACGCAGACAGCGTGTATTCGACGCAGGGCGGTTCACCCGCGGCGATCTGTTCACCGTGCTGGCCTACATCGTGTTCTTCGTGCTCGGCGGGGCGAGCCTGATCGGGCTGATCCCCGGCTACATCGGCGCCTTCGAAACCGAGCAGCAGGCGCTCTTCGGCATCAACCTGATCCTCTACGTGTCATTCTTCGTGCTGGCGATGATCCAGTGCGGGCCGCAGTTCTTCGACTCGTTCAAGACCATGCGGTACTACCCGTGGGCCAAGTGGCTGATGCTGCCCGGAGGCTGGATCATCACCATCTTCTCCACCGCGATCGTCTCGCTGTTCGTAGGACAGATGGCCACGAGCGAGAACCAGGCGATGCTCGAAGAGATGTCCAACGCGGTGCCGCTGCCGGTCATGCTGGTGGTGACGGCGCTGTTCGGTCCGTTCGTGGAGGAATACCTGTTCAGGCATCTGCTGATCGGCAAGCTCTCGCGCAAGCTCAATGTCTGGGTCTGCGCGGTCATTTCCGTGGTGGCTTTCGCCAGCATCCACTTCGTCGGTTCCGGCATCGGGAATTGGACCGAGATCCTTCCCTACATCATGCTGGGCGTGATGATGTCGGTGGCCTATATCCTGTCCGGGAAATCAATGGCCTACTCCTACATGCTGCATGTCATCAACAACGCCATCGCGTTGCTGATGGTCTACCTGGTCTACCCGCTGCTGCCGCAGGGAATCTAGCTCTTGGTGTTCAGCGGCCACGAACCCGGCACCCCCGCCTATCGGGGCATGCTGCTGGCGCTCTTTGCCAGCGGTGTCGCCACCTTCTCCCAGCTGTACGCGGTGCAGGGGCTGCTCCCGGTTATCGCCGAGTACTTTGCGGTCTCCTCCTCGGACGCGGCGCTCACGGTCTCGGCCGCGACCCTCGGCCTTGCGCTGGCAGTCACCCCCTGGGCCATCATTTCCGACGGCATCGGGCGCCGCAGGGTCATCGCCATCGCGTTGGTGGCCTCGGTGGTCCTGGGGCTGCTCAGCTCCGCGGCTCCGAGCTTTCAGTGGCTGGTGGCCATCCGCTTCCTCGAAGGGATCGCGCTGGCCGGGGTGCCCGGCAGCGCCCTGGCCTATCTGGTGGACGAGGTCAGCGCGAAAACCGTGGCGGTGGCCAGCGGCACCTATATTTCCGGCACGACCCTCGGAGGCTTGGCCGGGCGCCTGCTGGCCGGATTCGCGGGCGAACCTGCCGGGTGGCGCTGGGGCGTCGCGGCGGTCAGCCTGATGGCTGCGCTGGCGACACTCTTCTTCCTGGCCAAGGCGCCCGCGGCCCGGGGCTTCACACCGATCCGCAACCGGAACCTGCGGTCCATCGGAGCGAAGTTCGCCCAAGCGCTGCGGGGACGGATGGTGCTGCTCTACGCGCAGGGCTTCCTGCTCATGGGCGGCTTCGTCGCCGTGTACAACTACCTGGCATTCCGGCTTGAAGCCCCGCCGTTCCTGATCCCAACCTCGCTGGCCGCCCTGGTGTTCCTGGCCTATCTCTCCGGCACCTACACCTCGGTGGCCAGCGGGAAGCTGGTCATCAAGTTCGGCAGGAAAAACACCCTGCTGGGCAGCATCTTCACCAGCGTCCTCGGCCTGATCGCCACGCTGAGCGGGAGTCTGGTCGTGATCATCGCCGGGCTGCTGGTCTTCACCGCGGGTTTCTTCGCCGCCCATGCGGTGGCCAGCGGCTGGGTGCCGGTTCTCGCGTCGCAGGCCCGAGCGCAGGCAGCCAGCCTGTACAACCTCTTCTACTACATCGGATCCTCGCTGCTCGGCTGGCTGATCGGCATCCCATTCATAGGCCACGGCTGGCCGTTGGTTGTGCTCTGCGTCGGCGGACTGCAGCTGGCGGCAATGCTCCTGGCCTCCTTCCTGAGGCCCGCGAGATCGCGGTGACCAGCAGGAATCCATTATATTCCATGAAAAGAATATAAAATTCTTCCCGCTCAGGTCAGGTGGTCGAAGTGCCCGCCAACCCAGCGCGCGTAGCGTTCGGCTGAAAACTGGACGATGCGGTGGGCATCGCGCGGCACCACGCTGGAGAAGTTGTTGTACAGCCGGTCGAACTCCAGCTCGCCGACCTTGGCCGCCAGCCGGCGCACCACCGCGGCGGAAAGCGGGATGCGGTTGGGGTAGCTGCGCAGGAACGTCACGTTGCCATCGGCCACGGGGAAAATCGCGTCTCCCGCCAGCAGGACGCCCCGGCCTCCGGCTCCCGCCGGCCACAGGGCCACCGTGCTTCCGGGGAAGTGCCCGCCGACCTGGTGCAGCCAGACTCCAGGCAGCACTTCGAAGGGTTCGTCCCATTCGACAACTGCGTTCGAGGAATACTGGACCCACCCGGCGTCCTTGCGGGCCACATAGATCGGCGGGTCGCCTAGGGCTTGGCTGTACTGCTGCTGCACCCCGTACATGTGCGGGTGGCTGGCGACGATGGCCCGCAGCGGACCGCGCTCCGAGATCCGCCGGACCGCCTCGTCGGTGATGATTCCCGGGACGTCGAAAAGCAGCGACCCCGCTGCCGTTTCCAGCAGCAGGCCACTCTGGCCGATGCCCACCTCCGGCGCCGTCACCGCGGTCAGGCCAGGTTCCAGCGTGGTGAACTCAAGGTCGTGGCCCGCCGCGACGAGATCCTCGGTGCTCACCCAGCGTTGGGTTCCGCCCGGGATGTACTGGCGTTCATCGGCGCAGATGGGGCATTGGCCGGCAGGTTCGCGACCGGGCGGGAACTCGACGGCGCAGCCTGCGCACTGCCAATGCCGTACGGAACCGCTGGGCGCAGCGCTCGCTGGAATATCTCGGATCACCGGGTTGCCTTTCGCCAGGTGCAGTGTTCGGTGCTCCCCAGTATGCCCAGCGACGGACGCCGGCGGAATAGCCATGCCGCGGGAATCGCGTAGCGTCGCGACGCCGAATGGCGACTTGGGGGTGGGGCTTCGTAGAGTGGAGCAGGTGAGCTCACCTACGCCCGTTGAACCCAACCGCAGCATTTCCCGCCAGATCCTGGCGCTGGCAGTGCCCGCCTTGGGCGCGCTGATCGCCGAACCGCTGTTCCTGATTGCCGATTCGGCCATCGTGGGGCACTTGGGTGTCGCCGAGCTGGCCGGCGCCGCGCTGGGCACCACGGTGCTGCAAACCGCGGTGGGCCTGATGATTTTCCTGGCCTACGCCACCACCCCAGCCGTGGCGCGGGCGCTCGGTGCGGGGCAGCCTGCCCGGGCCATGGCCGCGGGCCGCGACGGCATGTGGTTCGCTGTTGCGCTGGGTGTGCTGCTGACGATTGCCGGGTATCTCGGTGCCGAGGCGGTGGTCCGCGGCATGGGCGCCGAAGGGGCGACCGCGCAGTTCGCCGTCGACTACATCCGCTATTCGCTGCCCGGGCTGACCGCCATGCTGCTGGTCTTCGCGGCCACCGGCATCCTGCGCGGCATGCAGGACACCAAAACGCCGTTGGTGGTCGCCACCGCGGGCTTCGGCCTGAACATCGTGCTGAACTTCGCCCTGGTCTACGGCGCGGACCTGTCCGTGGCCGGCGCCGCGCTGGGCACCTCCATCGCCCAGTGGATCATGGCGCTGGTGTACCTGTGGATGATCATGCCGAGGATCCGCCGGGAAAACGTGCCCCTGGCCCCGAGCTGGTCCGGCTTCATCTCCACCGGGCAGGTCGGCTCGTGGCTGATGCTGCGCAACCTGACCATGCGCGCCGCCCTGCTGCTCACCGTGGTGGTGGCGACCAGTGCCGGGGAGCAGACCCTGGCCGCCCACCAGCTGGTCTTCACGGTCTTCTCGTTCCTGGCCTTCGCGCTGGACGCGCTGGCCATCGCCGCGCAGGCGATGATCGGCAAGGAGCTGGGCCGCGGGGACGCGCAGCAGGTGCGCAAGCTGACCGGGATCATGAGCCGCTGGGGCATCTACTTCGGCCTCGCTACCGGGGTATTCCTGCTGGCGACCTCATGGGTGTTCCCGATGGTCTTCACCGCAGACGAGCAGATCCGCTCGCTGACCACCGTCGGGCTGTGGGTGCTGGCGCTCGCGCAGCCTTTGTGCGGGCTGGTCTTCGTGCTGGACGGCGTGCTGATCGGCGCGGGGGACGCCCGCTACCTGGGACTGGTCGGCGCGCTGAACCTCGCCGTCTACGCGCCGATGCTCTGGGCGGTGCACCGCTTTGCCCAAGGCCCGCACAGCGCGCTGGTCTGGATCTGGATCGCCTTCTCGCTGGGCTACATGGCGTCGCGCGGCGTGACGCTATTCGTGCGTTCGCGCGGCACCGCATGGATGCGCCTGGGCGCCTGATCCCGCGGTTTCAGATCTGGGCAGGCCCAGCATGGCGGAGCGGATCGAAGCCAGGTGCGAGCGCATGGCCTGCGCCGCGCCGTCGGCATCGGCCCGGGCCAGCGCGGCCAGGATCGCGCGGTGCTCGGCGATTTCTTCCGACTGGGACATGTAGGGCTGCATGGCCGGCAGGACGTAATGGGCGCGGGCTGTCTGCGCGAAGCAGGTGTCCAGCGCCGCGAGGATCCGGGAGTTGCGCGCCGCATGGCTCAGTTCGCTGTGGAAGAGCCGGGCGGCATGCATCGAGGCGATCGGGTCGCTGACCGCGAGCCGCTCCTGGTCGTCCAGGAGCCCCTGCAGGCTCTGGATCAACTGGGCGCTGTGCATCCGGGCCACCTGGCTGCACACATGCGGTTCGAGCAGCAGGCGCATTTCGAGCACTTCGTAGACGTCGTTCATCGAGATGGCGCGGACCAGATAGCCCTTCTTCGGCAGGATCTGCAGCAGTCCCTCGCTGGTCAGCTGGCGCAGCGATTCGCGCACCGGGGTCTTGGAAACGTTGAATTCCTGGGCGAGCGCGGGTTCGATGAGCATGGAGCCGGGAGCCAGGACGCCGCTGTTGATACGCTCGCGCAAGGTGACGGTCAGTCGCTCGGAGATAGAACCTGCCATGAGTCCCCATTTTTCTCGGTGCCCGCAGCGACCGGAATTTTTGTAATGTTTGGGATCCAGTTCACTTTTGATCCCGAGAACACCTTAGTCTGGATTGAAATATATTTCAGGAATCTCACAGCTGAAATCCGGACGAAGGAGACCACTTCCGTGACCACACTTCAGCACGTTGCAAGCGCCCAGACGCAGCGAAACCGCCGCAGGGCACTTTTCGCTTCGGTGTTCGGAACCGCCATCGAGTGGTACGACTATGCGCTGTACGGCGCCGCCGCCTCCGTGGTGATCGGCCCACTCTTCTTCTCCGGGGCCGGCGAATCCGCCGCGTCCATTGCGGCCTTTGCCACTTTCGCCGTGGGCTTCGTCGCCCGCCCGCTGGGCGGTGTGGTCATCGGGCACCTGGGCGACCGCTACGGGCGCCGCCCGGCGATGCTGCTGTCGATCATCCTGATGGGCGTCGCGACCGTGGGCATCGGGCTGCTGCCCACTGCGCAGACCTGGGGCGCCTGGGCCGTGGGGCTGCTGGTGTTCTTCCGCCTGGTCCAGGGATTCGGCGCGGGCGCAGAGCTGACCGGCGCCATGACGCTGGTCGCCGAATACGCCGAACCCAAGAAGCGCGGCTTCTACACCTCGTTGGTCCTCTCGACCCCTCCGCTGGGCATCGCGCTGGCCACCATCTGCTTCTTCGCGGTGTCGCTTCCCGGCGAAGAGGTGCTGCTGGGCTGGGCCTGGCGCATCCCGTTCCTGATCTCAGCCCTGCTGTTCGTGGTGGCCATCTACATCCGCAACAAGCTCGAGGAAACCCCTGAATACGCCAAGACGATGGCCGCGGCGAAGGCGAACGCCGACAGCGCCAAGCTGCCGGTGCGCGAGGTCTTCGAATCCCACACCCCGCGGGTCGTCCTTGGGTTCTTCGCCATCACCGGGCACAACGCGGTCAACTACATCATCGCGGTCTTCTCGATCAGTCTGATGGTCTCCTCCGGCATGGATCGCTCGTCGGCCCTCCTGGCAGTCACCCTCGGCTCGCTGGTCTCGGTGCTGCTGACCCCGGTGGGCGGCTGGCTGGCCGACCGCTTCGGGGCCTCCAAGGTGCTGGCGGCCGGCAACATCTCCGGTGTGCTGCTGACGTTCCCGATCTTCTGGATGTTCTCAACCGACCAGTTCGTGCTCGGCCTGCTGGCCGTGGCCGCCGGCTACGCCTTGATCATCCCGTGCACCTCCGGTGCGCAGGGCGCGTTCCTGACCGAACTCTTCCCGGTCAAGGTGCGCTTCTCCGGCATCGCCATCGCCCGTGAGCTGAACGGGGCACTGGTTGCCGGGCTCTCCCCGCTGATCGCCGCGGCGCTGCTGGAACTGGGCAACGGCTCGATCACCCTGCCCGCCACCTACCTGGCCGCCTGCTGCCTGTCTTCGGTCATCGCCATCTACCTGGGGACCCGCGCGGCCAAACGCCAGCTGTACTAGGCTGGCGCCCGCGCGCCACCATTGCCAACCACGAGTACTACCTAAGGAACAACGACATGGGAAACCTCAAGCGCCAACTGCCGGATCTGGGTGAACTGGTGAGCCTGATGAGGTTCAAGGTTCCATCCACCGACCGCCGCGCGGTCCGCCTGGCAGCGGCCGCCGACCTCTGGGACCTGCGCAAGATCGCCAAGCGCCGCACGCCCACCGCGGCCTTCGACTACGTGGATGGCGCAGCCGGCCGCGAGATCACCGCGGACCGGGCCCGCCGGGTCTTCGACTCGGTGGAACTGCTGCCGCGCATCCTGCACGGCACCGCACATTCGGACCTGTCCACCACTATCGCCGGCGGGCACTCGGCCCTGCCCTTCGGCATCGCCCCGACTGGCTTCACCCGGTTCATGCACTCCGAAGGCGAAATCGGTGGTTCGCGTGCGGCGATGAAGGCGGGGATCCCCTTCAGCCTCTCCACCATGGGCACCCGCTCCATCGAGGAGGTCGCCCACGCGGCCCCTGAGGGGCGCAAGTGGTTCCAGCTGTACCTGTGGAAGGACCGCGAGAAGTCGAAAGCGCTGGTCGAGCGCGCCGCCGCCGAAGGATTCGACACCCTGCTGGTCACCGTGGACACCCCGGTGGCGGGGCAGCGCTTCCGCGACACCCGCAACGGCATGAAGATTCCGCCGGAGCTGACCCTGAAAACCGTGCTGGATGCCTCCTACCGTCCGGAGTGGTGGTTCAACTTCCTGACCACCGATTCGCTGAAATTCGCCTCGCTGTCCGATACCTCGGCGGACTTGCCGACCATCATCAACTCGATGTTCGACTCTTCCTTGGACTTCGAGGACCTGAAGTGGATCCGCGAGCTGTGGAAAGGCAAGCTCTTCGTCAAAGGAGTGCTCACCGCCGAGGACGCCGCCAAGGCGAAAGCCGCCGGCGCGGACGGCCTGGTTGTTTCCAACCACGGCGGACGCCAGTTGGACCGGGCGCCGATCGCTTTCGAAGCCCTGAGCGAGGTGCGCGCAGAAGTCGGCGAGGAGATGGAGATCATCATGGACTCCGGCATCATGTCCGGTGCCGATATCGTGGCCAGCCTGTGCGCCGGAGCGGATTTTGTACTCATCGGACGCGCCTACCTGTACGGCCTGATGGCCGGCGGCGAACAGGGTGTCACCCGCGCCATTGAGATGCTGGCCAAGGAAGTAGAGGTCAACATGCAGTTGATGGGAGCTGCAAGCATCAAGGACCTCACCCCCGAATTGATTCGCCGGCGCACCACCGTCGGCTAGCGGGCATTGCCTCGGCGTCGCCGGCCCGCGAACCTCCCCTTGGAAGGACGGTTCGCGGGCCGGTGTGATTAAGCCCGGCCAAAGTGGCGGATAGTTCTATCGGCGGTAGAATGGAAAGCGTGCCAGCACCAAAAACCACTCAAGTTCAAGCCCAAGATGTTTTCCGCCCCGTATTGCTGCGTGGCCTGACTGCGGCGATCTACGCGCTGCTGTCCATCTTCTGGGTGGGCGCCGACGAGAAGGTCTTGTCCTACTCGACGGCGGCGTTCCTTGTGGTCACCGGCGTGTTCATGTGGCAGTACGTCACCGTGGACAGCGCTCCCGAGAAGTCGCGCGGCCCCTACGCGCTGGGCGCCGGCTTGATGCTGATGGCAGGCATCGCCACCATCTTCGCCACCACCACCATGTGGATCGGCCTCCTGGCCGCCTTCGCCTTCCTGGTCACCGGCCTGGTCGAGCTGTACGTCTTCTTCACCCTGCGCGCCCAGTTCCCGCCATTCCGCAACCAGCTGGTCACCGGCGTGGTCGGATTGATTCTGGCCGCTGCGACGATTTTTGGTTTCAACATGGACGCCCACGCAATGTTCGGCGTCATTGGCGGCGGCGCCATCGTGCTCGCCGTGTTCGTCCTGATCGCCGGTTTCGGCCATCGACATGAAATGAAAGCCCCCGAGGCCGCTGACGGCCTGGAAACCGGCGGCACCTCGAATCCCGGCACCGACGGGACCAACTAGCCTTGACGACCTCAGCAAAAGTAGAAACGGAGTTCCCGGTGGGAAACAACCCGAAGAAGAAGCAGCCGTGGAGCCAGTCCATCAAGGGCCCGCTGAGCTTCTCTTTGATTTTGGCCCTCGTCGCCGGCGGCGTCGGCATGATCACCTCGACCGGTGGATCGCAGAACGAGATCCGACTGGATGTCGGACTGGCCTGCTTCGGCATCGCCTTTGTCGCCAGCCTGCTGGTCATTTCCGTCTTGACCATGGCGTCGAAGGAAAACGACCCGGAATTGGGCAAGGGCACCGGGGTGAATCGATCCTCGGCCAACCCGGACAAGAAGTTTAAAAAAGACTGATAATAAACTTGACCAAGCGTCGCGACGCGCTGGGACTGTCCGTCTGAGGAAGTCCCGGCGCTTTGTCGTTTGGTGGAGCCGAGCGTGCCCCGGCGCACGTGCAGTGCACTAACTAAGGAATCAAGTGAGCAGTACCAGCAAGAGCACGTCCGAAGACGGCACCCCACTGGGGCGCCAGTTGATGCGACGCAAGTCCATTGCCGCAATGACCAGAGACGCGGCGGACAACGCAGGCATGGGTCAGCTCAAACGCACCTTTGGCGTCTTCCAGCTGGTCATGATCTCCGTGGGAGCGACCCTCGGCACCGGCATCCTGGTGATCCTGGGAGATGCGGTGCCCAAGGCCGGTCCTGCCACCTGGATCGCATTCGTGATCGCCGGGCTCACCGCACTGCTCTCGGCCGTGTCCTACGCTGAGTTGGCAGGCATGGTCCCGGTCTCGGGATCCAGCTATTCCTATTCCTACGTGACGCTCGGCGAGGGCATCGCCTGGATTTGCGGCTGGTGCCTGGTGCTCGAATACGCGGTCTCCGCCGCGGCGGTCGCGGTCGGCGCCGGAGCCTACGTCAACCAGACGCTGGAGATCTTCGGCCTGTCCCTGCCCGACTACCTCTCCGCCGGTGCGGCCGATGGCGGGCTGGTCAACCTGCCAGCCCTGCTGGTTGTCGTGCTTGCGACCTTCCTGCTGGTGCGCGGCGCTCGCGAGTCGGCCCTGGCCAACACCGTCATGGTGATGATCAAGATCGCCATCCTGATCTTCTTCGTCATCGTCGCCTTCACCGCCTTCGACTCGGGAAACTTCGAACCGCTGCTGCCCATGGGCATCGCCGGCGTCAGCGGCGCCGCCTCGATGGTGTTCTTCTCCTACATCGGCTTCGACGCCGCTTCCACCGCAGGCGAGGAAGCGAAGAACCCGCAGCGCGACCTGCCGCGCGCCATCCTGATCGCCATGGCCCTGGTGACCGCCATCTACGTGCTGGTGGCCGTGGCCGCAGTGGGCGCGCGCAACTGGGAATGGTTCGGCGAATCCGAAGCCGCCCTGGTGCAGATCGTCTCCGAGATCACCGGCCGGCCGTGGCTTGCGTTCTTCTTCGCGCTCGCCTCGGTGGTCGCGATCGTCTCGGTGGTGCTGACCGTGCTCTACGGCCAGACCCGCATCCTGCTGTCCATGGCCCGCGACGGGCTGATCCCGCGCTTCTTCGGCAAGGTGTCCGCCGAAACCCGCACCCCGGTGGTCGGCACCCTGGTGACCGGTTCGGTGGTCGCGGTGACCGCGGCGCTGATTCCGCTGGGCCAGCTGGCCGAAGCGACCAGCATCGGCACACTGTTCGCCTTCGCCCTGGTGGGCGTCTCGGTCATGTACCTGCGCCGCACCCAGCCGGACGCCCCGCGCACCTTCCGGGTGCCTCTGTACCCGGTGGTTCCGTTGCTGGGCATTGCGGCCTGCCTCTACCTGATGTTCAATCTGGCCGGCATTACCTGGGTGGTCTTCGGCATCTGGATGCTCATCGGCGCGCTGATCTACCTGGCCTACGGACGCCGCCATTCGCGGCTCGGCGGACTGACCGAGGTCGACTACAAGGCGGAACACCGCCTGAAGTAACACGCAGGGGCCGCCCCCGCGCTTCGGGGCAACTGCGGCTAGGCTGTCAGGTGTCGGATACCTACGTTTCCTTGCCCGGGAGGACCCCATGCATCAAGATCCAGTCAGCACCGCAGACCTCTACGACCAGCACGGGGACGACCTGCAGTCGATCTCTGTCCAGTTCCAGGATTTCGGCGGCAGACTGTCATTCCACGGCCCGGCCCGCACCATCAAATGCCATGAGGACAACGGGCTGATCAAGGAAACCCTGAGCTTCCCGGGCAACGGCGCGGTGCTCGTGGTGGACGGCGGAGGGTCGCTGCGTTTTGCGCTGCTGGGCGACATGATCGCCAAGAACGCCGAGGCGAACGACTGGGCGGGCATCATCATCCACGGCGCAGTGCGCGACCGCGCCGAACTGGCCGGCCTGCAGCTGGGTATCAAGGCGATCGGGAGCAACCCGCGCAAGACCGTGAAGCGCGGCCACGGTACCGTGGACGAGACCATCAGCATCGGGGACGTGAAGATCCGCCCCGGAGCCATGGTCTACGCCGACATCGACGGAATCCTCGTCCAGCACTAGGACGTGGCCGGGCCGATCAGTGGTCGTCGTTGGCCGGGAGCCACTCGTTCTTGAACTCCTCGATGGTCATCGAATCCAGGTCCTCGCGGATCTGGACGATCAGCCGTTCGGCTTCCTCTAGGCTTGAGGTATGCAGGCTGAGCAGCACGGAATCATCCAACCGGGAATGCACAACTACCTGCGGTTCATTGGCTTCGAATTCGGCGTCGCCCAAGGTGGCGGAGGCCAGGGCCACGACCCAGCGTCCTGCGGCCCGCAACGGGCCGGTCTTGACGGCTTCCAAACGTGCCTCGAAGCCGGAGGATGCATGTGTTTCTTCGGTCATGACCTGTCCTTTCGACATGACACTCGGCGTGCCGGGTATGTCTTCATCTTAGAGTTCGGCATCGCCAAAGGCGAATAGGGATCCCCAAATTTCGAAGTTATTTGCCGACGGAAGCCTTGCGGGCGCGGTAGGCCCGCACGTGCTCCCGGTTGGCGCAGTTTCCCGCATCGCAGTACAGCTTTGAACGGTTCCGCGAGAGATCCAGCAAGGCGTTCTTGCAGTCGGTGGAAGCGCAGATGCGCAGGCGCTCCAGCCCGCCGGCGAGAATGACCTCGGCCAAGGCCATGGCGGCGTTCACCGCGAAGCGGTCGTAGAGCGGGCTGCTCATGGTGGTCGCATGCAGCTTGTAGCCGCGCCTAGGGGACTTGATCAGCTGCGGCTGGGCGTTAGCGGTACGCAGAATCTGGTTGACGCGGAACACCGCATCTTCCTCGGAGGCCGTCCAGATGCTCTTGAGCTGCGAGCGCAGTTGCCGGATGGAACGCAGCTCCGCTTGGTTGTGGGCGCGGTCCGCGGTGAAATGCTGCGAGTCCAGGAATTCGTCCAGGTCAGCCACGCTGGAAAGCATGTCAACGATCTGCACCTCGGTGTTCAAGAGGTTCACGATGACCTTCAACGAGGCTTCGATATCGGGCGTAAAAGTCATAATTCAGTCCTGAACGAGCTAGCGGATTGACTGTGCTTCAAGCCTAACCGTATCGTCTGGAACATATGTCCCATCTCCGCCGGATCGACATCGAGCCGGCGGAAGTTCTTTGAAAGCACCGCACACTTGATGACTCACCCTGAGGAACCGCTGGATTCCCCTGCCCTGCGCACGGCTGCCCCGCGCGTTTCCAACTCCGCCCGCGGAGTCTGGATTGCGCTGGCGTCCTCGGCGGCGTTCGGCATTTCCGGAACTTTCGCCCGCGGGCTCTTCGAAGCTGGATGGTCGCCGGTCGCCGCGGTGACCGCGCGCATGGCGGGCGCGGCACTGGTGCTGGCGATCCCGGCCATGCTGGCTATGCGCGGCCGCTGGACCCTGCTGCGCACCAACTGGGTGTCGATCTTGCTGTTCGGCCTGTTCGGCGTGGGCGCCTGCCAGTTGTGCTACTTCCTGGCGGTGCAGCGACTGGATGTCGGCGTGGCACTGCTGCTGGAGTACCTGGCTCCGGTGCTGATCGTGCTGGTGCTGTGGGTGCGCCACAAGAAGCGCCCGTCGGTGGCCACGATTGCCGGCACCTTGCTCGCCTTGGGCGGCCTGGTGGCGGTGCTGGACCTGACCGGCACCTCGGACATCGACCCGATCGGCGTCCTGTGGGGGCTGGGCGCGGCGGTTGGGCTGACCGTGTACTTCTTCATCAGCGCCCGGGTGGATGGAGCGTTGCCGCCGATCATGCTCTCCGCCGGAGGCATGGCGATCGGGGCCCTGTCCATGGTCGCGGTGGCCGCCTTCGGCATCCTGCCCATGGAGTTCTCCACCGGCACCGGTTCATTCGCCGGCTACGAAACCCCGTGGTGGCTCGCGCTCACCGGCCTGATCCTGATCTCCACGGTCTTCTCCTACACCACCGGCGTGATGGCGGCGCGGGCGCTGGGTTCGAAGGTCGCCAGCTTCATCTCGCTGACTGAGGTGCTATTCGCGGTGCTGTGGGCCTGGCTGCTGCTCTCTGAGCTTCCCGGCCCGGTGCAGCTGATGGGCGGGTTGCTGATTGTCGGCGGCGTGGTGCTGGTTCGCGTCGACGAGCTGCGCAGCGCCCGGCTGTAGCCCGAACCGTCAGCGGGAGGCGGCGTCGACCGCCAGCCCCTCGAGCTTTGCGGCTTCCTCGGAAATCCGGGCGGCCAGGTCGAAGTCCCGCTTCGCGATGCCGTGGACGCTGCGCAGCGAGATCCCCACGTGGACGGACTCGTAGCGCCAGTCGACGGTCGGGTGGTGGTTGAGCTGTTCGGCGGCCAGCCCGATGACCGCGATGAATTCCAGCGCGGTGGCGGTTGTGTCGAACCGATAGCTGACAGCCAGCGAGCTTTCGCCCAGTTCCCAATCCTGCAGTTCATCCATCAATTGCCACACCTGCACGCGTGGCAACGGCCCGGTTTCCGTCATGGCGATCCTTCCGAAAACAATGTCGCTGATCCAAGGAGCCGCGACGCCCCTTTTTCGGGTCATCGTGGCATGGGTCCACCCCGGAAGCCAACAGGTGTCAGACATTGCACAGGACGAAGCGGGTGCACCGGGATTCGGGTGCCGGAAAACCACGGCTGCTGCCGCCGTCCGGGGCCGGCGCGCCGGGCCTGACTCAGGATGAGTACAAATGAGTGACGAATATTCTCTCATGAGATCGACGGCTGGCCAATTCTGGTGTCGTTCCATGGCCAATACATCGGCCCGCTCACCGATTCTTTTGTACCGCTGGTCGCTTGGTGGCGAATAATCCGTGACTTCGGCCGATTGGGGTGTATCGGCCACGGGATGATTCTTGGCGGTGTTCCAACGCCATCACATGCTTGACTGAAAGGGACGAAGTTGTCCACAACACGTACAAATAAGGATCCGGGACAGGTGTCCCTGGCCAAGACCCTAGGCAACTGGGATGCCCTGGCCCTTGGCTTCGGCGCAATGATCGGATTCGGCTGGGTGGTCCTCACCGGCGGCTGGCTTTCGAGCGCCGGAACCCTGGGAACCATCGTCGCTGTGCTGGTCGGCGGCGGCATCATGGCCGTGGTCGGCCTGACCTACGCCGAGCTGACCGCTTCCATGCCCAAGGCCGGCGGCGAGCACAACTTCATCCTGCGTGCGCTTGGCCCGCGTCCATCCTTCATCGGCTCCTGGGCGATCACCGGCGGCTATGTCACGATCGTGGCCTTCGAAGCCGTGGCGTTCCCGCGCACCGTTGAATACATCTTCCCCGGCATGAGCCAGATCCCGCTGTGGACCATTGCAGGTTTCGAGGTCCACTTGACCTGGGCGCTGGTCGGCGTCCTGGCCGGCATCCTGATCACCTGGATCAACATCCGCGGCGTGAAGCAGGCCGGCGTGGTCCAGACCTTCACCGTGATCTTCCTGCTGGCCATCGGCCTGCTGATGATCTTCGGCTCGGTCACCGGCGGCGAAACCGCCAACATGGAGCCATGGTTCACCCCGGGCATGAAGGGCTTCTTCACGGTGCTGATGGCCGTGCCGTTCCTGTTCATCGGCTTCGACGTGATCCCCCAGTCCGCCGAAGAGGTCAAGATCCCTTCGCGCCAGATCGGCAAGCTCGTGGTCATTGCTGTCATCATGGCGACCCTGTGGTACGTCATGGTGGTGCTGACCACCGCCTCGGCGATGCCGGCCGCGGATCTGGCGAACACCAACATCGCCACCGCCGACGCCTTCGGCGCGCTGTTCAACTCGGATTTGATGGCCAAGATCCTGATCGCCGGCGGCATCGCGGGCATCCTGACCTCCTGGAACTCCCTGCTGCTGGGCGCGTCCCGTCTCGTGTTCTCGCTGGCCCGCTCCGGCATGCTGCCCGACTGGTTCGCCCGCCTGCACCCGAAGTACAAGACCCCGCACAATGCGCTGCTGTTCATCGGCGGCATCTCGCTGGTTGCCCCGTTCTTCGGCGAACGCATGCTGGGCTGGCTGGTGGACTCGGGTGCCCCGAGCATCATCATCGCCTACTTCCTGGTGTCCGTGACCTTCCTGCTGCTGCGCCGCCGGGAACCGCAGATGGACCGCCCGCTGCGCGTGGGCGGCGAAGGCCGCTTTGGCGAGGTCATCGGCTGGGCCTCGGTGCTGCTGACCTTCGGCCTATTCAGCCTCTACATGCCCGGCATGCCGGCGCAGCTGACCTGGCAGCCGTGGCTGATCTTCGCGATCTGGTGGGCCATGGGCGCGCTGTTCTTCTTCAAGGTCCCCGGCGGCATCCCCGCTGGTGTCGACGCCGAAGAAAAGGTGCTCGAAGTCGTCAGGGCACGACGCAAGAAGTAGCGTTTGTCTGGCACTGCGTGCAGGGCGCGTCCGTTCGCGGACGCGCCCTGCACGTATTTCATGCGCAGTTCCCGGCGCTCGGGTGTGCGCGGCTCCTAGCGCTTGACCTCGTAGCACAGACGCATGACCCCGCCGCTGAGCTCCTGGGCGGAGAGCAGTTCCAGATTGGTGCGGGCGAGGCCCGGGGCGAAGTAGGGGGTCCCGCCGCCCAACACTATCGGGAACAGGTTGATCCGGTATTCGTCGATCAGTCCCAGCCGCGCCGCCTGGGCGGCCAGGGCCGCCCCGCCGATGGCGATCTCCGTGTCGCCTCCCTGCGCCTTCAGCGACTGGATCTCCTCGCCCAGGGACCTGGTGGCCAGCCGGGCGTTGCCCTGCACTTCATTCAGCGTGCGGGAGAACACGACCTTGGGCAGAGGGTTCCACAGTGCGATCCAGTCCAGATCCAGCTTTGTGCTTTCCGGGTTGTCCGCGGCGGTCTCCCAGTACAGCATGACCTCGTAGAGCTTGCGCCCCATGAGCTGGACACCGAGATTCTTCGCCTCGTCGATGGAGGCCTGGTAGATGTCGTCACCCGGAACGCTCCAGTCGATTCCGCCATCCGGACCGGTGATGAATCCGTCCATGGACATGGACATTGAATAGGTAACCTTGCGCATTGCCGCCGCCTCTTTCGAAGTTGCTTCCACGGTACGCACCGCTGGGCGCGCTGGAAAGGGCCTGCAGCGCACTGCCAGCATGGGACCCGTCCTGCGCTGGAAGCCAACCCGCGTGCGCTGCAGGCCAATCCCTAAATCCCGAATCCGTAGCAGACTAGGTTCGATATGTGTGACACGGCCAACACCTGGAGCCGACATCGGCGCTGGCCTACACGGGAGAAAAGGGGAATTGTGGAGAACAAAACCGTCATTGTCGTAGGCGCAGGTTCGGCCGGATCGGTGGTCGCGCGCCGGCTCGTGGACGCCGGAGCCAGCGTCACCCTGTTCGAGGCAGGCAACGAGGACACCAACCCCGCCATCCACGACCTCTCGCGCATGGGGGAGCTGTGGCACAGCGAGGACGACTGGGACTACTACACCGCGCCCATGAACGGCACCGCCAGCAAGCCGATGCACCTGCCGCGCGGCAAGGTCATGGGCGGCTCGCATGCGCTGAACGCCACCATCTGGGTGCGCTGCGCCCCGCAGGACTTCGACCACTGGGCCAGCGTCAGCAGCCCCGACTGGGCCTGGGAGAACGTCCTGCCGGTCTACAAGGACATCGAGAACTTCTCCGGAGGCGCCAGCGAGCTGCGCGGCGGCGCGGGCCTGCTTCCCGTGGTCGACAAGTACCCGCTGGACGAGATCCACCAGTCGATCATCGAGGCCGCAGTGCAATCCGGCGTCGAGCACAACCAGGACTACAACGGCCAATCCCTGGAAGGCGTCTCCCAGGAGCAGGTGAACATCGTCAACGGCGAACGCATCAACACCTGGAAGGCCTACCTGAAGCCGGTGCGCGAGAAGCTGCGGATCATCACCGGCGCACAGGTGCACTCGCTGCTGGTCGAGGACGGCGCGGCGGTGGGCGTGCGCTACCGCAGCGGCGGGCAGCTGCACGAGCTGCGCGCGGACGAGGTGGTGCTCAGCGCCGGCGCGCTGGGCTCCCCGCAGATCCTGTTGCGTTCGGGCATCGGCCCCTCGGCGGAGTTGGAGGCCGCCGGCGTCGCTCCGCTGCTGGATGCCCCGCAGGTCGGCAAGAACCTGCACGACCACCTGCTGGCCCCGGTGATCGGGCAGACCACTGCCAAGGACATCCCGGCGCCGCGCACCGGCATCTCGGTGTCGCAGACCCACCTGTTCGCCAAGTCGCGGGAGGATCTGGACGTGCCCGACACCCAGCCGATCTTCTTCTCCGTGCCGATGTACTCGCCGGGCATGGAACCGGTTCAAGGCACGGCATTCACCCTGCACTCGGGCATCATTGCCCCTCACAGCCGCGGCGAGCTGACGCTGTCCGGGCCGTCGCTGGACGACCCGGTGCGCATCGACCTCAACGCGCTGGATGACCGGCGGGACATGGACGCGTTCCTGTTCTCCATCAAGCAGTGCCGCGACATCATGGCGCAGCCGGCGCTGGCTGGGGACTGGGGAGCGGTGGAGGTCTATCCGGGCGCCGAGGTGCAGGACGACGCGGCGCTGGAGGACTACATCCGCAACAACGTGGTGACCTACCACCACCAGGTGGGCACCTGCCGTATGGGCGTCGACGCGCAGGCGGTGGTGGATCCGCGGCTGAAGCTCAACGGGCTGAAGGGCCTGCGGGTCATCGACGCGTCCATTATGCCGCGCATCACCACCGGCAACACCAACGCCCCGGCGGTGCTGATCGGTGAGCTCGGCGCGAAGTTCCTGCTGGAAGACCTGGCCGCGAGCCGGTAGCCGCCGGCCTGTTCTCCCGTGCTGACGCCAAGGGCCTCGCACCGTCATCCCGTGACGTTGCGAGGCCCTCGATGGTTGCCCAAAGGCGCTAGCTGTCGATGCTTTCCTTGGCCTTCTCGGCCTGGGCTGCGCCGGCTGACACGGTGCTGCGGTAGGCGGCCGCCTCGCGGCGCTCGTGGGCGACCTTGCCGGCGTGGGCCAGGCGCAGCGCCTCGTGCTTCGGATCGCGGCGGACCCCCAGGTAGCCGATGCCCAGCCCGATGAACCAGAGCGGGGTGGCGATCAGCGCGACCAGCGTGTCGGCCTGGGTGGTCAAAGCCCACAGGATGAAGACGAAGAATGCCAGCACGACGTACGGCATGAACCGTCCGCCGGGCATCTTGAAGGCGCTGGCGTCATGCAGCTGCGGGCGGCGGGCCCGGTAAGCTAGGTAGCTGAGCAGGATGATCGACCAGACGAACATGAAGCAGAGGGCTGAAATGGTGGTCACCAGCGTGAACACCGCCATCACCGAGTCGCCGCTGTAGAGCAGCGCGACGCCTGCCAGCAGGAACATGCATGAGAACATCAGCGCGTTGCGCGGCACCTTGCGGGAGGAGAGCCGCTCGAACTTCTTCGGGGCGTCGCCTTCCAATGCCAGGCCGCGCAGCATGCGCGAGGTCGAGTAGATGCCCGAGTTGGCGCTGGAGGTGGCGGAGGTGAGCACCACGAAGTTGATGATGCCCGCGGCGCCGGCCAGCCCGGCCAGGGTAAACATGCCGACGAACGGGGATTCCTCGGCGGAGAACAGCGTCCACGGCTCGACCATCATCAACACCAGCAGCGCGCCGACGTAGAAGAACAGGATGCGCAGCGGGATCGAGTTGATCGCCTTGGGCAGGGTCTTCTCCGGGTCCTTGGTCTCGGCCGCGGTGGTGCCGACCAGTTCGATGCCCACGAAGGCGAACACTGCGATCTGGAAGCCGGCCACGAAGCCCATGGCGCCGTTCGGGAACATACCTCCATGCGCCCAGAGGTTGGAGAAGGAAGAGCTGATGCCGTTGTGCTGGAATCCAGTGATGACCATGGCCAGACCCACCACGATCAGCGCACCGATGGCGATGATCTTGACCAGGGCGAACCAGAATTCGGTTTCGCCGAAGGCCTTCACGGTGCTCAGGTTCAGCACCAGCAGCAGGACGATGCAGGCCAGGCCCGGGATCCACAGGGGCAGGTCGCCCCACCAGAAGGCGACGTAGTGCGCGATGGCCACGACATCCGCGATGCCGGTGACAACCCAGCAGAACCAGTAGGTCCAGCCTGTGAAGAAGGCGGCCCAGGGGCCGAGCAGGTCGCCGGCGAAGTCGGCGAAGGTCTTGTAGTTGAGGTTGCTCAGCAGCAGCTCGCCCATGGCGCGCATGACGAAGAAGAGCATGAAGCCGATGATCATGTACACGAAGATGACCGAGGGGCCGGCGACGGCGATGGTCTTGCCGGAGCCCATGAACAGGCCGGTGCCGATGGCGCCGCCGATTGCGATGAGCTGGATATGGCGATTGGAGAGTCCGCGTTCGAGCTTGGGGGCAGAGCTGGTTGAGCTCATTCAGGCGCCTTCCGGGAGTGGGGGATCCCGCACCCGACGCAATCCGGGACAAGCCGGTGGGCCTGTCCGCGGACAGCGCTACCTTCGAACACGCGCATCGTGGTGTTCTCCTGTTTTCGGCCGCATAAGGCTCAAGCGCTCAAAGCAAGTGCCTGCCGCGACCACGGGGGAGCATCATGGGCGTGCCCGCGAGTGCGGCACTGTTCTGATGTTCCTCCCCAATCTGTTTGCGTACCTGAGAGTTTTCACTTCGCGCCGAATACTGGGCGAAGCCTGCTCCTTCGGTGAGCGCGACCTTCATCGCGCTACTTTCCAGATGTGCCTGTTCGTGGCGGTACGGGGGCCTGAGAGTTTCCCGGGGAGGAATTGCTCCTACGGCGCCCGCCCTTGGTTCAGGACGGGGCTCTCCCGCCACGCATCAATGGCTGTTTGGTGACTGCCATCACAGTATGCCTTGGAAACGTGAAGCGATGCAAATTGAATCTGCCGGAAAATCGTCGTAAAGCCTCAAAAGGTCCTTTCGAAAATCCTTATTGACAAGTGCGTTTCAATTCCGTCTTGTGGCTTAAAGTTTGAAACGGCGCAACGCTTAATATGAGACCCCAGGTTCCCGCCCCTGGGTCGCGTTCGGGGCGGCAATCTGTACCGCTATGAAATCATTTCATCGTGAAATGATATTCTCGGTGGGTGAATGAACAGAAACCGCCCCAATTCCAATGGAACTCCTTGAGTTATCTGGCGACCCGGGTTGGGCGCGTGGGTACCACGGCGCTCGGTGCGCTCATGGACGCCGAGGGGCTGACGCGCCACCACTTCACGATCATCAGCGCACTGGAAGAGTCCGGCGCGATGTACCAGAACGACCTGGCCGACCGGGCCAATATCAACCGCGGCCATATGGTCGCCTACCTCGACCGGCTGGAAGCGCACGGTACGCTGCAGCGCACCGTGGACCCGGCGGATCGCCGCCGCCGGCTCATCGAGCTGACCGCTGAAGGGCGTCGTTTTGCGGACCGTGCCGTCGAAGCGGCCCGCGAAGGCGAGGAGAAGATCTACAGCGTGCTGGATGCGGCCCAGCGCGACCAGCTGCGCGGCCTGCTGCAGCTGGTAGTCGCCAGCGAGGAGGAAGCTCGCCCGTGATTGCCCACGCACAACAGATCTGGAAGCACAGCGTTGCCGTCGCCCCGCGCATGCCGGCGTTGCGGCCCGCGGCCCGGGCCACGTTCTGCTTGGCGGTGCCGCTGCTCATCCTCGCCAGCCTGGGACGGATGGATTGGGCGATGTATGCAGGGTTCGGCGCCTTCTGCGCAGTCTTCGGCCGCTACGACAACTACGCGGTCCGCTTCTGGCAGCAGCTCAGCTGCGGCGCGGTGCAGGTAGCATCCATGCTGCTGGGCACGCTGTTCTCCTTTCTCCAGACGCCGTTCATCGTCGATGCACTTGTCTTGGCCGTGATCGCCTTCGGCTCCAATCTGGTGTCGCGCGGGGTGCGCTGGCTTCCGCCGGGACCGATCTTCGCGGTGTTCGCCGGCGGTGCCTGCCTCTCGGTTCCGGCAAGCGGCGAAAGCTTCATCGGGGTGCTGCTGGTCGGTGCGGGCACCGCATTGTTCAGCCTGCTGGTCATGCTCGGGCTGTCGGCCCGACGCGGCCGACTGGCGGCCGCGCTGAAGGCGGAACCCACCTGGGCGCCGACCGAGAAATCGGTCCATGAATCCGTGCGCATGGGCATCGCCGTCTTGTTGGCCGGTGTCGTGGCCTATCTTCTTGGGGGAGACCACTGGTACTGGGCGAGCCTTGGCGCAATTTCCGGGGTGATGGGGGCAACCGTCCACAGCCGGGTTGCCCGGGCCCTGCAACGCTGCGTCGGAACCTGCATCGGCGTGCTGCTGACCTGGGCGGTGTTCGTCTTCGAACCCAATCTCTGGGTGCTGCTTGCGGTGGCGCTGGTCGGCCAGTTCTGCATCGAGGTCGTCATCCTGCGCAATTACGCGGTGGGCATGGTCTTCATGACCATGGTCGCGCTGCTCATGGTGCACCTCGCCAGCCCCGAGGATCCCATGGTGCTGCTGGTTGACCGGGTCACCATGACGGTGCTCGGGGCGGCCACCGGTGCGGCGCTGAGCGTGGCGATCGGCATCGTCGTGGGTCAGCAGAAGCACGTCGAGCAAAAGCAGAACTAAGACCGCGTGGGAGAAGCCATTCCAATTGGCGCCCCAAAAACGAGTTTAAGGGCGCCAATATTCGTCGCCGAGCATGATCTACTGAGACTGCCCGGTTGCAGAGACAAGGAGCGCATCCGCTGGAACGAATTGGCCTTGTACAACGCGATGAAGTACTTCGGCGAGAAGATCTAGTCCAGCTAGCATGTCCTTGTCGTGTGTCAGCTCGCGTTCATTGTGGCTGATACCCTCCACGCTGGGGACGAACAACATGATGGTTGGGACAATGTCTTTCATATTCGTTGAGTCGTGCCCGGCCAGTGTCCGGACTACCCCATGCCGGAGGCCCAGGGATTGCGCTGCGTCGGCAGCCAGCTTGAGTCCCGCCTGATCGTAGGCTTTTGCAGCCCAGACATGCTCAGCACCCCGTTCGATGCTGACATTTGCCAGCTTTTCGATTCGCTTCACACGGGAGCGCAGATCCGCATCCGCTGCGGCTAGTACGTCAGCATCGGTAGATCGAAGATCCACCAGAAGATTTACACGACTAGCTACAACCACGGGCGAGTTGGGGTACACGGAGAATTCGCCGCAGGAGGTGATTACCATGTGTTCATCGGTGGAATGTTCCAAAGCGACCTCTCGCGCAGCGACGACGAGCGCGCTGGCACCAAGCAAGGCATCTTGTCGGTCTGCAATGATGGTAGCTCCGGTATGCGCTTGCTCCCCGTGAACTATGAATTCGTACTTGTTTGCACCCCAGGTCGATTCGACCAGCCCTATGTCTAGCCCCTGGTCTTCCATAGAGCGTCCTTGCTCAATGTGGATCTCTACGTATGCAACCACCTCGATCTCAAAATCACCTATGGTTCCAATTGATTCGAGAGCTTCGCGAACACTCACACCGTGAGGATCAGTTGTTGCCAGAACCTGCGGGGCTGGAAGCTTACCCGTAAAAACTGCGCTACCCATCATGGATGGCTTGAAACGACAGCCTTCTTCGTTAAACCAGTTGACGACAACAATATTGAATTTCGCTGATTCGTTGTCTTGTATGGTTTCACGCACGCGTAATGCAGCGTGGGCCCCTGCCAAAACGCCATACGCGCCGTCGAAACGCCCTGCCAATGGCTGTGAATCAAGGTGCGATCCCACAGCGATCCATGGAGCTCCTGGAGATAGTTCCAGTAGGGAAAACTGGTTGCCCACGTTGTCATAGTGGACGGAGAACCCGTGGCCCTCCACTAGCCCACGGAACCAGTTTCGATTTTGTCCGTCTGCCGTCGTAGCTGCCTGTCGGTCAACGCCACCACCAGGTGTGGCACCGTTGCGGCTCATTGAAGCGAAGTCTGCCAAGAACGATTCGTGATGGATTTTCATCTTCTCTCCTGAATTTTAATCTATTGACCTGCACCCTGTGGGTCTACACATGGGCGGGAATTTCTGACTTGGTGAAGCTTGATCGGCCTCCGACGTAAGTCCCGAGTACCTCAATGGCTGCGATTTCGTCAGCCTCCAGCGGCGATTCCGAGAGCACGACAAAGTCGGCCAGCTTGCCTCGGGAAAGCGATCCTCGATCCTCGAACTGTCCAGTACCTTTTGCAGCATTGACGGTATACAGGCGCAAGGCCTCCAGAGGCGAGAGACATTCGTCGGATCCTCCGAGGACCAGTCCCTTGTCGGTTCGCCGCGTCACTGCGGAATCAATTGCTCGAAGCACGTTGTTATCTGCAACAGGAAGGTCTGAACTGCCGGCAACCAGTACACCAGCGTCCAACAACGACTGGCCGCGATATAGCCAATTCTCGCGATCCGGTCCGACTAATGCTGCGAACTGGTCGCCCAGCGGCCCGATGAATGATGCCTGCGGTGTCACTACGATTCCGTGGCTAGCTACAGCAGAGACTTGATCGGGCCTAGCAATGCCGAAATGTTCGATGCGATTCGGCAATGCGTTAAGGCCATAGCGTTCCTGTAGCTCCGCAATGATTTCTATGCCCAGATCGATGGCCGCATCGCCAATTGCATGAAGCGCTACAGGCCAGCCGGCCCGGTACGCCGCGGAAACGCTTTCTCGGTATTCCTCGGGAGTGTTCAACAGGTATCCAGTGTTATGCGAATGCCCGCAGTAGTCCTCTGTCACCGCAGCCGTAGCACCAAGCAGAGAACCATCCATGAATACTTTCACTGGACCGAAGGAGACGAATTCATTTCCGAATCCGGCTAAGACGCCTAGGTCCAGCCCTCGTCCACGCCCTGTGCCATGTGCGTCCGAGACATGAGAATCCTGCTCACGCAGAGCATCCAGCGCGGGCATCAGCTGTGCGCGGGCATGAAGACGCTTTTCTGCTAGTGCTTGTTGATACGCGGTGACCTCAATAGGAGAATGACCAATCCAACCTCCTCCAACACCCGCTTCGGTAAATGAAGTAATTCCGCAGGCCGCATATCGGGAGGTTGCTTCATCAATAGCCGCCGTCAGCTGTTCGATCGAATAGGGCAGGACCAAGCGCTGCACCAACGATTGTGCTGATTCCTCCACCACACCGGTGAACTGTCCAGAGGCATCCCGGACGATGGCACCACCGATAGGATTTTGGAAATCGGATTCAAAAGCACCTGCGAGTTTCAAAGTGGCACTATTGGTTATAGACGCATGTCCGGAAACATGTCGCAAGTACATTGGTCGGTCGCCCGTGATCTCGTCTAAGCGGCGGAGGTCGGGAAACTGACCGTCATGGTCTTTCTGATTGAAACCAGTGCCGTTGAGCCAGACACCTGGCTGATCCTTTAACTCGTGCATCTGCGCTTCTAATAGGGCATAAAGCTCCTCCAAACCACGAGCTCCGGACAGATCCACGGCGGATAACCCCAAGCCCCACCATGCGGTGTGGCAATGGGCATCAATGAATCCTGGAGTAATGACGGCGGAACCAAAATCAATGGTTTGCGTGGCTGAGAGGCCCTGAATCTGCTCGTCGAATCCTAGAATGCGTCCAGCGAAGATACCCATGCATTGTGCTGTAGGACGGTCCTCATCCATGGTTAGGATGGTCTTGGCTCGCACCAGAAGATCGAGCATCATGCCGAGACCTCCTGGCTGTGCGCAACGGTTCCTGGCCCCATAGTTTCGGGATCAGTTTTCAAGTGCAACAATGCAGGACCACCATGGGCCAACGCGCGGCGCAAAGCTGGAGCGAAATCCTCTGTTTGATCCACGTACTCACCATGTCCGGAAAATGCCTCGATCCACCGTGCGAAGTTCGGGTTCACCATGTCTGTTCCAGACGGCCGGCCTGGGTAGTGAAGTTTTTGATGTTGCACAATCGTTCCGTAGATCCCATTGTCGACAACGATGACTATTGGCGAAGCGCCTTGGGCAAAAGCGACAGCAAGCTCCTGAGCATTCATGAAGAAATCTCCATCCCCGCAGATCGCCACCACCTGGCGTCCTGGATTGCTGATGCTAGCGGCTACCGCCGCCGGTACTGCCAAGCCCATTGCCCCGTTGCGGGGTCCAACCAAAGTTCCTGGACCGTGGTGGCTGAGATACCGATGGCCCCAAAGAGTCGCGTTTCCTGCACCATAAGAAATGATCCGGTTGCTGTCTAAAACCTCTTCAAGGGTCTCGAATGCTGCCGCCAAATCAACACCAACTCCACCATCGCGGCCAGGCCTGGTGAAGGCCACCTGTTCCGCACGAAGCCTTTGCATCCACGTAGCTTCGCGTTTTCCGCGGACGGAATCGGAAGAGGGCAGGGCCGAGATGAAAGATATAGGCGAAACTCCTACATGTATGTCTAGACGACCTGCATGCCCTTCCAATGAAGCATCCGGAGTCACGACAATTGTCGGGGTATTCATCGCGGCGGTGTAGCCCTCAGATAGAACATCGGTTCGGCTGCATCCCAAGAAAACTAACAGGTCGGCTTCGCCAAGTGCCACAGCTGCATGGTCAGACCTGCCGTACCCGAGCCAGCCGGCGTAAGCTTCGCAGTCGTGATCGACTGCATCGTAGGCTCGCCAATCAGCAAACAACGGGATCCTGGCGGCCACAGCGAACTCACCTAGTATCGCAGAGGAGTTCGTATCCCAACCGTCACCACCGACGACGATGGCAGGCCGGTCTGCGTCTGCAATCAAGCTCGTGATGATGGAAAGCGACTCGGAATCAGGTGCCGCGGTCGGCAGGGGTTGTGGTGTTGGCACCGGAGACGATGTGAGTCGAACCAGTACATCTTCTGGAAGACCCACGACTACCGGTCCTGGCCGTCCAGACGATGCCAGCCGCAGGGCTCTGGCTACGACTTGGCCAGCCTGATTCTCATCGTCCAACTGGTAGACGGCTTTGGAAGTAGTGGAAAACCAACCTTCCAGGCTGAATTCTTGGAATGCACCACGACCTCGGTCAGACAACGGAACCAAGCCTACGAACAAGACAAGAGCCGTGGCATCTTGCCAAGCCGTGTGAACTGCGATCATCGCATTCGCGGCTCCGGGGCCACGGGTTACCATGGCGATTCCTGGAGTACTACTTAGCCTTCCTTCGGCCAAAGCCATGAATCCGGCTCCGCCTTCGTGACGGGTGACTACCGTATTGATAGGCGAGTCATGCAATCCGTCCAATACGTCTAGGTAGCTTTCGCCGGGAACTGCGAATACGCGTTCCACTCCATGTGCTTCGAGAGTTTTTACGATCAGATGTCCGGCAGACATAGTCATGGTTCGGTTGGTCCTTTGTGGTGAAAAAATCAGATCAGCGATGAAACTAGTGCTTGAAGCCGGGGAGGCTGACGCTCATCCTAGGGGCCAGAATGCCAGCTACTGCGGTGAACAATGACAAGAAGACCAACATGGCTGCTGCGGGCCACCAGTGATTCGCTGCGGAAGCGACCAATGCGGTGGCAACCAGCGGGATAAAACCGGAAATCATTCCGGCAGCGTTCTGAGCAAATCCGACTCCGGTGTAGCGAGTTGCCGCAGGGAATAATCCGGTAAGCACAGTGCCGGAGGCCGCGTAAGGCAAAGACAGGGTGCACACAGCCAGAGACATACCGAGAATTACGACTACAGGGTCTCCGGATTCAACGAGCAGGAATGCTGGCCATGCGACTGCTGCAGATAGCAGGCCACCGTAGGTAATCACCTTTGACGCTCCGAAGCGCTCGCCAAGACGGCCACCGAGAATCAATGTTGGAATCTCCAGGACCGCTGCAACGATCCCACCAAGTAGCATCAGTGAGGGCTCGTAATTAAGTACGTTTACTCCGTACCAAACCATGAATGCGGTCACCAGGTAGAAGCCACCTACACCGAGTAGACCTGCCGCCATGCCGATGATGATGTGCTTCCACGACTGGATCAGCGTAGTGCGGATCGGAGTTTTCTCGGTTTCTCCGTTTTCTACCAGCTCCTTGAAAACCGGTGATTCATCCAAGCGGCTTCGAATGTAAAGAGCGATCAGAAGCATTGGAATTGCTGCAAGGAACGGTACGCGCCAGCCCCAGGCATCGAAGCTTTCCTGCGAAACGAACACGGTCATCAAGAAGAATCCACCTGATGAAAGGATAGTGCCGATAGGGGAGCCGATCTGTGGCAGCGCAGCGTAGCGAGCCCGTCGATGCAGTGGCGCATTTTCTACGACAATCGTCATCGCACCGGACCATTCACCACCCACGAAGAGCCCCTGAGCTACACGGAGAAGTACTAGAAGAATTGGTGCCGCGATACCGATGGCTGCGTAAGTTGGCAACATTCCGATGAGTCCTGTGATCAGACCGATGCCGACGATGGTGATCATCAATGTCTTGCGTCGGCCGATCTTGTCGCCCATGACTCCGAAGATCATGCCACCGACAGGGCGGGCGACTAAGCCCACGCCAAATGTCGCGAAGGCAGCCATGGCGGCAGCTGTCGCATTCTGGCTATCAAAATACTGGACATTGAATACAAGCGCAGCGGCAGCACTGAAAAGGAAGAAATCGTACCATTCCATGGCGGTGCCGATGAGTGCGCCGATTGCTACCTTGTTTGCTTCCTTATCGGAAAGCTGATGGGTAGCACCGGCTTCTTGGGTTGCGGTGTGTGTCATGGGAAACATCATCCTGATCGGAAAGGGATGAGCCGGTTATGCGTAAGGCTCATTCGGTTGTCATGATGTAGTCCATCTTTTCAATAAAGCGGAGTTTGGTGACCAACGATTTGCAACGCGTTCCAGATCACAAACAGTGCAAAAGCACATAAAATGTACGAGTTGGCTGAAAAAACTGGATAGGAACCTAATGAATTCTCAGGATGTTGATTCACGCCGTTGGAATGAGTTGCTGGATCAACTAGATACGTTGGAACTCACTGACAAGTTCTTGAAACGTCTGGAATCGATTCCCATTTATGCTGAGTCGCCACTTCCAAACAGTGAAATTAGGCGCACTGGCCAGGCATCATTCGAAGCGTTGATTCTTGCTATGAGAACAGATGATGATGACCCGGGCTATCTTCGCGAGCGAGACGCAATTGCTTTGGAAGTTGGGGTTTCTAGAGCGAGAGCGCAAGTTCCCGTCGAAGCCTTGATGACTGCGATACGTTTGGACTTCTCGATAATCTGGCAGGCGATTGCCGAAATTGCTGAGCCTGGGGACGCTCAACTTATCGTGCAACGCACGGCTCGAGTCTGGGAAGTCGTGGATGGGTATGCCGGCGCGACGGAAAGTATCTACGTCGAAGAGCTGGCGCGCGTTCAAGCCGAAACCGCAGGTTTGCGCCAAAGCCACCTCGCGACCTTATTCAGCGGGCGCAATTTGACCCCGGCTGCTCTAGAAGGAATTTCCGTTGTTCTTGGGCACCGTCCAGACACTGAATTCGTGGTGGCAGTAGCACTTTGGGAACATATACCTTCCCTGAGGCTCATCTTGGCCAATTTTCACGAAGCTACCGGAGTGGTTACGTTTGCGACTGCTGATGCCTTAGTCGTTTTTTATCCACTGGACGCTTCGCCTGGTTCTAATTTTCACAAGCTCACCGTTCGGCTCGGAAATCTCAACTGCGGCTTGCTCGCCGAAGGATGCACATTGGAGCATGTGCCACATAGTGCTGATGTCGCAACTATTCTGGCGGAGCTTCTGGTTGACGGGGAACAAGGTGCCATGACATGGGCACGAGGGTGGGCTCGCATGGCTAGGCGAGAAATGAGCAAGGTGGGTGCTCCTGGCATTGAAGAAGTTGATCGGGCCTTGAGTACCTGTGCGGCTGCGGAACAGCGTCGGTTACGAGAGGCTGTGCAGTCCTACATGCGGACCGGTAGCATAGCGCGATCTGCCGATGAACTTTATTGTCACCGAAATACCTTGATGAACAGATTAAAGCGGTTCGCGCAGTTGACTGGTGTAGATCCAACGATCCCGGTACAGGCCGCTAGATTGGTTGTCGGTTGGTCGTAATCGAGATCGCCTAGTTTGTGGAATGAAAATTGGCCGCCGGGTGGGAATTCAGTTCATGGATTCCCACCCGGCGGCTTGGTGCTTTGGGCTACTTCTTGCCGAAGTTGCGCAGCCGCAGCGAGTTCAGCACCACCAGCACCGAGCTGGCGGCCATGGCCGCGCCGGCGATCATCGGGTTCAGCAGGCCCAGCGCCGCGATCGGGATGCCCGCGGTGTTGTAGGCGAAGGCCCAGAACAGGTTCATCTTGATCGTGGACAGCGTCTTCTCCGACAGCGCGATGGCCTGGGCGACCTGATACAGGTCGTTGCCCATCAGAGTAATGTCCGCAGCCTCGATGGCCACATCCGTGCCCGAGCCCATGGCGATGCCCAGGTCCGCCTGTGCCAGAGCCGGGGCGTCGTTGACGCCGTCGCCCACCATGGCCACGACCTTGCCTTCGGCCTGCAGGCCGGAGATCGCCTTGACCTTGTCCGCCGGGAAGACCCCGGCGAAGACGTCCTCGGGCTTGATGCCCACCTGCGCGGCCACCTTGGCCGCCACGGACTTGTTGTCCCCGGTCAGCAGCACCACGCGCAGCCCGCGCTGCTGCAGCTCGGAGATCGCCTTGGTGCTAGTCTCCTTGACCTTGTCGGCCACGGAGATCACTGCTTGGAACTGGTGGTCCACCGAGACCAGGATGGCGGTGGCTCCGGCCTGCTCGGCCTCCGCCAGCATGTCCAGCGCTGCCTGGTCCAGTTCGGTGCCCTGGGACTGCAGCCAGCTGTAGCGTCCCACAACCACGGTGCGGCCGTCGATCACGCCCTTCACGCCGCCGCCGGGATCGGAATCGAAGTCCGACACCTGGGCCAGCGGGCCGAGCTGCGCGGCCGCGGCGGCGATGGCCTGGGCAATCGGGTGCTCGGAATGGTGCTCCACGGCGCCGGCCAGGGCCAGTGCCTCATCCGGGTGCACGCCGTGGACGGCACGGGTGCCGACGTGGGTCATCACGCCGGTAGTGACGGTGCCGGTCTTGTCCAGCACGATGGTGTCCAGCTTGCGGGTGTCCTCCAGGACCTGCGGTCCGCGGATCAGGATGCCCAGCTGGGCGCCGCGGCCGGTGCCGACCAGCAGTCCGATCGGGGTGGCCAAGCCCAGGGCGCACGGGCAGGCGATGACCAGAACTGCCACCGAGGCGGTGAACGCCGCGTAGCTGTCGCCGGTGGCCAACCACCAGACCAGGAAGGTGAGCACCGCGATACCCAGCACGATCGGCACGAAGACCGCGGAAATGCGGTCTGCCAGCCGGGCGATCGGGGCCTTGCCTGACTGCGCCTCTGAGACCAGACGGCCCATCTGGGCCAAGGTGGTATCGGCGCCCACGCGGGTGGCGCGGATGACCAGGCGGCCGGAGGTGTTCAGCGTGGCTCCGGTGACCTCGTCGCCTTCGGCCACCTTCTGCGGCACGGATTCACCGGTGAGCAGCGAGGTGTCGATGGCGCTGGCCCCGTCGACCACCACGCCGTCAGTGGCGATCTTCTCGCCGGGACGGACCACGAACTGGTCTCCCACCTGCACCTGGTCGGCCGGGATCTTCACCTCGGCGCCGTCGCGCAGCACGACGGCTTCCTTGGCGCCGAGATTCAGCAGGGATTTGAGCGCATCGCTGGCCGAGGACTTGGCCCGGTGCTCAAGGTAGCGTCCGAGCAGCAGCAGCGTGGCGACCACGCCGGCGGTCTCGAAGTACAGCGCATGCTCGCTCATCTTCATGCCCACATGGGCGGTCATCATCGGATCGAGGATCAGCTGGATAGCGGAGAACAGGTAGGCGGCCAGCACGCCCAGGGACACCAGGGTGTCCATGGTGGAGGCCAGATGCCGGGCGTTGACGGCGGCGGCCTTGTGGAACGGCCAAGCGCCGTAGAGCACGACAGGGGTGGCCAGCGCGAACGTGACCCAGCCCCAGTGCGGGAACTGCGCTGCGGGGATCATGGAGATGACGAACAGCGGGATCGTGAAGATCGCGGAGACGACCAGGCGGCGCAGCAGGTGGTTGGGGACCAAGTGCTCGTGCCCTCCGCCGGAGCCTTCGTCGTGCCCCGAATGCTCCGGGGTGTTCCCGGGGGAGCGGGGCTCCGGGTGCAGCGGGGCCTTGAGATTCGCCGAGTAGCCGGCGGCCTTGACGGTTTCGATCAGCGTCTCGTCGGTGACCTCGGCCGGGACCTGGACCTTGGCGCTTTCCAGCGGAAGGTTGACCACGGCGCTCACGCCGGGCAGCTTGCCGAGCTTGCGTTCCACGCGGTTCACGCAGGACGCGCAGGTCATGCCCTGGATCTCAAGGTCGACAGTGCGCAGGTCCAGGGGAGAGGGGGTGTCGGTTTCGGAAGTCATGGGGGTAACCCTGTACTTTCCTGCCCGAGATCGGGCAATTACGCGTTGATTGCCTCGACGGTGTATCCGGCTTCGTCGATGGCGTTCTTGATGGTCTCTTCGCTCAAGGCCGCAGAGGAGCTGACGGTGGCGGTGGAGATGCCCGTGGCGTTCAGGATGACTTCGACGTCGTTGACGCCGTCGATCTCCTTGAGCTCTTCGGTCACCGATGCCACGCAGTGGCCGCAGGTCATGCCAGAAATCTGGATCTCGGTGCGGGCGATGGCCGGCGCGGCGTCCGGGCGGGGCACGATCTGCAGCAGGTCGTTGCCGTTCTCGGCCTTGTTGGAGGAGCATCCGCAGTTGCAGTTGTGGCTCATGATCTTGCTCTCTTTCGGGTATCCGGGGACAGCGCCCCGGGAATGGGAAAAATCCATTGAACTAGCGCACCAGGCGGGCGATGGCCGCGGAAGCCTCGGTCACCTTGTCGTTGACGTAGCTTTCATCGCCGGTCTCGATGGAGGTCTTGGCAGCGTCCACCACGCAGTGGCCGATGTGGTCCTCGACCAATTGCACACTGACCTTGTGCAATGCGGCATTGATGGCGGAAACCTGGGTGAGGATGTCGATGCAGTACTTGTCCTCGTCGATCATCTTCGCCACGCCGCGCACCTGTCCCTCGATGCGCTTCAAGCGCCGGGCCAGGGCATCCTTGTCCGCGTGGTAACCGTGGTGCTGGGCGTCTGCAGCAGGGGCTGGTGTCGTGTTCATATTTAGATAATACCCCTCAGGGGTATGAAGTCAAATACCCTCCAGGGGTATGATTGGTCACGTAATTCCCAGCTTGGTCGCGATAGGATTTCATTCGTGAGCCACAACGAACTTCACGTGCGTCCTATTTCCAGCACCGAACACTCATCCTTCCTCGCTACCGCCCAAGACGTCAGCTTCCTGCAGCGTCCCGAATGGGCGCGCGTCAAGGGCGGCTGGCGCGGCGAATCGCTGGGCTGGTTCGACAACGACTCGCTGGTCGGCACTGCGCTGGTGCTTCACCGCAGCGCGCCGGTCATCAAGAAGACCCTCGCCTATGTACCGGACGGGCCGGTCATCGACTTCGAAGCCTACGGGGCCGACGCGGTGCTGAAGCCGCTGGCCGCCTACCTGAAGAACCGCGGCTCCTTCCAGCTGAAGATGGGCCCGGGACGTGCGGTGCGCACCTGGGGCGCCGCCGCCGTGCGCAAGAACCTGGGCAAGGAAGGCTTCGCCCAGCTCTCCGACCTCGATGTGCAGTCGCAGTCCGACAGTGCGCTCGCGCTGAACGACGCGCTGGGCGCCCTGGGCTTCACCAAGGAAGACGTCGGCCTGGACTTCGCCGCCGGCCAGCCCGAGTACGTGGCCCGCGTGGCCCTGCAGGATGCCGAGGGCAACCAGCTGGACACCGAGAAGGTCATGGCTTCCTATTCCTCCACAACCCGCAACGAAACCCGCAAGGCGCTGAAGAGCACCCTGCAGGTCGAGGTGGGCGAGTGCAAGGACATGGCGCGATTCCATGCCCTGTACAACCACACCGCCGACCGCCAGGATTTCACCGGCCGCCCGCTGAGCTACTTCGAGAAGATGCACACCGTGCTCAACGAGGCAGTTCCCGGCTCCTGCACCCTGTACATCGCCAGCAACGAGGGCGTGGACCTGGCAGCGTCCATCATGATCCGCTCCTCCAACCTGGCCTGGTACCTCTACGGCGCCTCGTCCTCCGAGCAGCGCAAGCTCTTCGCGCCGAAGGCCATCATGCACCATATGATCAGCGACTCCATCGAGGCCGGTTGCCGCTACCTGGACCAGGGCGGCGTGAGCGCAACCCTGGACAAGGACCACCACCTTTCGGGGCTGACCAAGTTCAAGACCAACACCGGCTGCGATATCGTGCAGACCAACGGCGAATGGGACCTGGCGCTGAACAAGCCGTTGGCGTGGGCCTTTGAAAAGTACATGAACTGGCGCAAGAAGTAGGAACCGCAACCCCCATGGAAATTGATCCAACCCAGCGCTTCGTCCCGGTGATCCTGGGCGGAGACATCGGCACCTACACGCTCGCCCGCGAATTCTACGAGGCCTACCAGGTCCGCTCCGTGGTGCTGCCGGCCGCCGGCAACGGCGTCATCGAGCACTCGGTGGCCATCGACCTGCGCCCCATCGGCTCCATGGCCGACGAAGGACGCGTCGTGGAGGCGCTGCTGGAACTCGCCGCGGAGCTGAAGGCCTCCGGGGACCGGCCGCTGATGCTCTTCGGCTCGCTGGATTTCCACATCATGCTCATCGCCAAGCACCGTGCGGCGCTCGAAGAGCACTACGTGATCCCGTACCCGGAACTCGAGGTCATCGAGGCCGCGGCGCTGAAGGAGAACTTCTACGCGCTCGCCGACCGGCTGGGCATCGCCCACCCGCGCACCGCCGTGTACCGCCCGGGAGCCGACCTCGAAGCCCTCGCCGGCAATTTCACCTTCCCGCTGATCGGCAAACCGTCCAGCTCGGGAGACTGGATCGCCGCGAAGTTCGAGGGCAAGCAGAAGATCCACACGATCCAGGACTTCGCGCAGCTGGCCGAGCTGGTGTCCAAGATCGATGCCAGCGGCTACACCTCGGGCTACATCCTGCAGGAATACGTACCCGGCGGCGACGACGTGATGCGCCTGTGCACCTACTTCGCAACGAAGGAGGGCAAGGTCATTTTCGCCGGCTACGGCGAGGTGGTCATCGAGGAGCACGCGCCGTTGGTGTTGGGCAACTCCGCCGCCATCGTCACCGGCCGCAATGATGCGATGGCCGCCGACGGGGCGCGCATGCTGGAGGAACTGGGCTGGCGCGGCATTGCCATGATCGACGCCAAGTACGACCACCGCGACGGGCAGATCAAGTTCTTCGAGATCAATCCGCGCCTGGGCCGCAACCACTTCTACCTCACCGCCGCCGGGGTGAACCCCGCCCGCTTCTACGTCACCGAATTCCTGGGCGCCGAGTTCGACTCGGCCAGCGTGGAAACCACCGCAGTGGTGGAAACCGAGGCGGGAGTGCTGCAACTGAGTCGCGAGCACCTGTTCACCGTGCTGCCGCACCACCTGCTGCGCCGCTTCCTGGACAGCGGTACCGGACGCAAGGCGGCCGTGCTGCTGAAATCCGGCAAGGTCTCCAACCCGCTGAAGTTCGCCCCGGAAAAGCACCCGCGCCGCCGGGTCTACCTGGTGCTAAATGCGGTCAACCACTACGTGAAGTACAAGAAGTTCCCTCCGCGCAGCATCTAGGGTGCCCGGCTGCCGGGGCGTTCGCCCGATCCGCTGGACTCCCCGGGCTTCGACCAGCCCTCGGCGGCCTGCACCCAGGGGCCCAGATCGACCCGTGCCCCGTCGAGGATATCCAAGGACGTCGGACGTTCCTGATGCATCGGGGTCAAGACCACTGGTTCCAGGTTTGGCAGTGCGGCCACGCTCAGGTCGGTGGTCTCATCGGGATCCTGGCTGGTGGACATGGCTTTCCAATTCAGGGTGGAGATGGCGTATTCCCCGGAAGGAACCACGATCCGCTCCGCGCTCACATGGGTTTCCGGGCGGGTGACCGCATCATCCTGCACGTCGCCGTCGGCATTCAGGAACGTGATCTGCGCATAGCCCTGCAGGGAGCAGGCGCTTGCGGAAACATTGTGCGCGTAGAGAGACAGGAATCGTGAACCGAGCGCCGCATCCGGGCTGCTCAACGAGAGCTTGAGGTCGTCCTGGGTGCAGGTCGGGGCGTTCGCATCGCCAGGCCAGGCCGTGACGCCCTCGGGCAGCACCGGCGGCTTGGCCATGAGATGATCGGGCAGCTCCCGGCCGATCCAGCCGTCGAAGATCGTTCCGACGTCCGGGCTGGACAGGGTATAGGCTGTCGGCTCCGACAGGGGTTCATGCGCGTCGAGCCACCGCTTGATGTCGGCCGTCTGCTCGGAGTCGTCCGCAGCGCTCGAATACACGGACAACGAGCCCGAACCGAAAATGGCGTTCGCAACGTTCGGCTGCTGCGCGGCTTCGACTGCCAGTTGCACCTGCTCCAGCTTGAATTCCCCGTTGGGGGTGTAGCGAATCGAGCCGTCGGGGAGTTCAAGCGTGGGTTCGTAGTCCAGCCTCCGCGCGAGCTGCGCCAATTCAAGCAGTGCTTCGGTGTTCGGGGCGGACACCGATCCGTTGCCCACTTGCGTTGCTCCTTGCTGCCAGAAGCTGAAAGCCTGCGCCGTCTCTTGCCTCGGACGGTCTCCCAGCATCAACTGCAGCGGGTAGGTTTCCATGCCGGGAACCTGGGATTCCTGCGGGATACCGGCTACGATGCTGACTGCATGCTGGAGTTCGACATTGCCAACCACGACGGCCTGGGCCTGTTCGGCAGCGCTGGCCGCAAGTTCTGCCGCCTGCTGTGGGCTGAGCGTTTCAGGCAGGCGGAACGTCCACAGGACCAGCACCGGCCCCGAGCCGTTGGCGGCGGACGACCCCGCATCGTAATCCACCTCGGTGTCCAGGACATTGTCCAGCTCACCGATCTCGCCCAGCGCGGTGCACACCGGTTCGGGTGCGTCGCAGCGATCCCACGGGTCCCACAGCGCCACTGCCGCCGCCGTGACGGCAAGAGCTGCCAGCACGGCGATCAGCAATCTGCGTTTCATAAGGCTCAAGCTACCAAACGCCGTTCACGGCCCGCGGCCACCATGCCGCAAGCGAGTAAAGTCGGGGGTGGATGAGAAGACGTACGACGAAGGAGAATCACATGACTTTGAAAGAGCGCCTGCACGAGGACAGCATCACCCACCTGAAGGCGGGCAACGAGATGGAGAAAACCACGCTGCGCAATATCATCAGCACCATCGGGACCCGTGAGAAGTCCGGGAAGAACCCCACCGAGCTGAGCGACCAGGACGTGGAGAACTTGCTGCGCAAGGAGGTCGCCAACCGCGAGGAAACCGCCGCGCTCGCCGCCAAGGACGGGCGCGCAGATTTGGCCGAACGGGAACTGGCCGAGGCGGCTTTCATCTCCACCTACCTGCCGAAGATGCTCGACGAGACCGAAGCCCAGGGCATTGTGGACCGGATCATGGCCGAGCTCGCGGCCGACCACGAGCTGACCATGAAGGACATGGGCAACGCCATGAAGCTGGTCGGTGCCGAGATCGCCGGCCGCTTCGACGGCAAGGCCGTTTCGCAGATGGTGCGCGCGAAACTCGGCTAGCCAACGGCGTTGCCTGTGGGCGGCGCGGGGACCAAGCGGCGCCGGATAGGCCGGGAGCGCCCGGCCCGATAGTCTGTGCCTACTATGTCTGATTTTTCCCCGCCCCGCCTTGCGCTGCCCAAAGGATTCGGCGTCCTGCTGGTCCTGGCCATCATCTTGGCGTCGATCAACTTGCGCCCTGCAGTCACCTCGCTCGGGACGCTGCTGGATCCGGCCATCGAGGACCTGCATATGAACGGATTCATCGCAGGCATGATCACCGGAGTCCCTCCGCTGTGCTTCGCGCTGCTGGGACCGCTGGCCCCGCGCCTGACAGGCAAGCGCGGGCCGGAACTGGTCGTGATCGCCGCCATGGGCGCCATCCTCGCCGGAATCCTGCTTCGGTCGGCCGCGCCGGAAACCTGGACATTCCTCCTGTGCACCGCGTTGGCGCTGGCCGGAATCGCGGTGGGCAACATCCTGATGCCGGTGCTGGTCAAGCGGTGGTTCCCGCACAAGATCGGCGTGGTCACCGGGGCATACACCACGGCGGTGGCGCTGGGCGCCTCGGCTGTGGCAGGAGTGGCCGTCCCGGTCAATGACATGCTCGGCGGCCACTGGCGCATCGGTTTGGCGGTGTGGGCGCTGCCCGCGCTGCTGGCCCTGGCGGTCTGGCTTGTTGTCTATCTCGGCTTGCGCTCCCAGATCGCCGCGCAGCATGGCGAATTCGGACGGAACCATGTCCAGGCCGCAACCATAGGCCCCATGTACAAAAATCCGACGGCCTGGTGGGTTGCCTTGTTCTTCGCCGGGCAGTCCTCGGTCGCCTATATCTTCATGGGTTGGGCTCCGAAGATCTTCGCCGATTTGGGCATGGATCCCATCGAAGCCGGTGCGCTGCTGGCGATCCTGCTAGGCGTGGGTGTCCCGTTGTCATTTGTGATGCCAGCGCTGGCCGCGCGGTTCACCCACCAAGGGCCGTTGGTGATCATCAACGGCGTGGCCGGGCTGATCGCGGTGGCCGGCATGCTCACTTTCCCGCTGGAAGGCGCCTATCTCTGGGTGATCCTGTTGGGCATCTGCGGATCGAATTTCCCGCTCGCCCTGACCATGATCGGGCTGAAAGCCCACAGCGCCGCCGGGGTAGCGAAGCTTTCGGCCTTCGGACAGTCGGCCGGCTACTTGATCGCGTTCCCCGGTCCGTTCGCCGTCGGGGCGCTGTATGAGGTCACCGGGTCATGGACCTCCCCCATCTGGCTTATCGCGGCGTTGATCGTGTTCCAGACCTACACCGGAATCATGGCCGGGCGCCCGCGCTATATCGAAGACCAGCAGCGCACGCAGGTGCGTTGATACCAATTTGCCGTTGGCATCTCGTGCAACGCGTTTAGCGGCCCATGAAACGGTTGCACCCAAGCAAACGAGTGCGAGCTGCTTGGCGTACCTCCAGCTCGCTGTCAGCCTAGCCCGAACGGGTAGCGTCGACCATGCCTAGAAAATCTAGGCAGAAATCTATATAGTTTTTTTATGGCCACCATGAGTATTACAGACGCATCCCGTGCGGGAATTTCGGCATTGGTAACCGCTGCTGAAGAAGGCAAAGATACGTCTTTGTCACGCCACGGAAAGGTTGTGGCTGAAATCGTGTCAGCTAGGGAGATCGCGCAATTACGCCGTGATCGCGAAACCCTTCGGGATGCTGCTCTGGTAATGGCGCGCTTCGCAACAGATAGCGGGGTGCGTACCGATCTGGATCAAGCCATGGAGTTCTTCAACTTGAATCGTGCGGAGCTCGAAGCGGAGAACGCTCGCGAAGCCGATCCTGAGAATTCGTGAATCAGCCCGGGGAACGGTTGTGCATCGTCCGGTTGACCGAAGACGCGGTAGCTGACCTCTATCGACTGCATAGGAAAGATCCCAGGATCGTACGCGCCGTTTTCAAGAAGATGCTCCTATTGGAAAAGTCACCCGGTGCGGGGGAGCCCTTGCTTGGTGCCCTGATTGGTTTTCGTAAACTCGTCGTGGGAGACAGGGACTGGAGAATTGTTTGGCGCGTCACCGAAGATGCGTCCGGCGTACCAGTGCTCGATATTTCTGAAGTGTGGGCAGTCGGTGTCCGCTCGGACGGAGAAGTGCATGACGAGCTGACCCGGCGGGTCGCACGCATGGGCGATGATCCTCGGGTTCAGCCACTCAAAGACGTCATTGTTCAAATGGGCAGACTCTATGAATCGATCGAAGCTACGCCCGAACCCCAGCAAGGAACTGGTCTCCCGGAATGGATGGAAACCGCATTGAAGGAACAGTTGCATCTTTCGAAGCAAGCCATCTCGCTACTTACCGAACATCAAGCGCAGCAAAAGCTGATGGAGCACTGGTCCCAGAATCGAGGCAACTAGCCAGCGTGTCGAACATGGTGCTCAAGAATTCCAGTTGCTGTTGGCTAACGGACCGGGAACCCGGACCCGTCTGAGATCGGCGGGCAAGCAATTTGACGGCTTCGCAAGCGGAATGAGCGGATCCACGATTTAGCCGGCAATGGCATCCGGAGCCTCATTGGACCCGTCCACGTGTTTGCCGATTCCCAAGTCCGCCCGTCGCCCGGCCGCTTGCCCGGCGAGCACGGCTCCCATGCTGCCCCTGCTCGCCCGGTTTCTGGAAGCGCGCAGGTACGGGTAGTTGTCGCTGACAAACTCGTCGACCTGGTGTTTGCGGTCCACCAAGACCAAGTCGGTTCCCGTTCCGGCTTGGGCGCTTTCCTCCTGGTAGAGCCCCTGGATCCTCATGGCGACCTGCACGTAGAAGCTGCGCTGGAATTCCCGCCGCTCGATCTGCTTTGCCGAATCGGTCCAAAGCGCTGACTGGAATTTCCCCTCGGTATCCCACCAATGGGTCATGGCAAGGGTTGCTTGGATGACCAGCGATGAAAAGAGCGTCTTTACGGTTGCCACATCGGATTCGTGGCCGATGATGTAGAGCCTGCATGAATTCGAGTAGTTGGTCTGGAGGAGCGTGACGGTGCGGAACGCTCGCCCAACTTGCGACAGGCCGTCGCGCTGTCCCAGCCGATAAACGCCGTGCATCTCGAAGTGTTCCTCGATGATGGCTTCTTGCTTCTTGCCCTGGTGCGCGGATTGCGCATCGAGTTCCGCCCTGCCGATGCCGTAGCGCACCATCAGCCGCTCGGCATGTTCCTGGAAGGCCTGGGCCTCGTGCGGGTAGCTGGTGTTTTCAGCCTTGTTCAGCAGGAGCGTGATGCGCTCCTTCAGGCGCTGGAGCTTGTGTTCTGAATTCTTCATGATGCTTTCCTTGGCGGTGGCGAGCAGGCTTCGGATGAAGCCGGCGGGGCGTTCTCAGGCCCAGTGTGGCACGACGGAGGAAAGTCGGCTGACAGGGATGTGGATAACTACTTTGTACCAGTTGAAACGGACATAAATCGCCTCTAGCCGGTTTGCGGAACCGCGCGTAGAGTGAAGGCACCCAACTGGTCCTGTGGTTTTTGGTTCAGGGACCCCAAGTGAACTCCGAGAGGTTGTCATGGGAGATTTTCGGACATACACCATGGAAGAACGCGCCACCTACCTTGCTCCGCCCTGCGAACGCTGCGGGCAGCACCGCCATGTGGTCTGGGAAAAGGTCGAAGGCACCAACGGCTACAAGCCGCGCGATGCCGGTTGCTCCAACGAAGCCTGCACCGCCTAGCTCGAGGAGCTGCGGCAATGGCAAGAGCCGGGAAAACTGTTCACGCAGTTTTCCCGGCTCTTGCCGTCTGAGCGGAATCGTCCTAGATCCGCAGGCCCAGCGTGGAGGAGATGCGCACGGAGGCTTCGGCGAGCACCGAGGCGATATGCTGTTCGTCCAGATCGCGCGGGGGATAGATGACCGCGATGGCGGCCGGCTTGCCCTGTGGCAGCAACAGCGGCACGGCGATCGATGTCAGTCCCGGGATCACCTCGTCGTGGCTGAATTCGAAGTCCTTGGCGGGGTATTGCTCGGGATGGAGCTGGGAACGGATGACGCGTCCCGGAGCCCCGTTGTCGATGGGGTGCCGGGTGCCCGGGCGCTGGGCCACGGTGGCATCGGCCAGCCGGGGTTCGGCGGTGCTCAGTGTGACGGCGGCTTCGCCGTCGAAAACCACCAGCAGGGCGGTCATCTGCAGCTGGTCCGACACCGTGGCTAGATGCGGGGCGGCGGCGGCTTGCAGGGACTTGGCGACGTTGCGGGCCAGGGCGCCCAGCCGGGCGCCGAGTTCCAGGTCTCCGGAGGGCATACGCTCGACGAACCCGTACTGCTCGAAGGTCTTCACCAAGCGGTAGGCCATCGATCGGTGGATGCCCAGTGCCTCGGCGAGTTCGGGAACGCTGAGCGGCCGCGTGGATTCACCGATCAGGGTCAGTGCTTCCAGCCCGCGTCCCAGGGTCTGGGATCCGCCTTCAATGCTGCCCTTGGAGGTTTTGGTCATTGAACAATCTTTTCATTGCGGGCGTGGAGCACCGCATTTTCACGTATCGGAAGTGACGCAGGTCGACAACGCTTGTGACCTACGTCTTGAAGACAGCGTACTTGAAAGCTACTCTTGTATCTATAGTTACAACCGTGTCGCAAATATAGAGACAAAGATGTTTGTGTGACACCTCGAGGAGCCAAATAATGCAGATTCACCACAGGGGCTACGTCTCCGGAGATCCACGCGTCAAGCCTGCCGAGGGCTATGGCATTGACCGTTCCATGGAAATCCCTGATGAGATGGATGTGCTGATTGTCGGCACCGGCCCGGCCGCCGCAGTGGTCACCGCGCAGCTGTCCCGCTTCCCAAGCATCAACGCCCGCGCCATCGAGCTGCGTCCGGGCCGTCTGGACGTCGGCCAGGCTGACGGCATCCAGGCTCGTTCGGTGGAGACCTTCCAAGCCTTCGGTTTCGCCAACGAGGTTGTCGAGGAGGCCTACCGCAACGTTGAAATGTGCTTCTGGACCCCCGATCCGGAGAATCCAGCCAACATCAAGCGCCACTCCCGCGCGGCCGATGACTCCACCGGCATGAGCGAATTCCCGCATATCTACGTGAACCAGTCGCGCATCCTGGACTACTTCCTGCGTGACGCCGAGCGCGCCCCGGGCAAGATCGTCCCGGACTACGGAGTCGAGTTCCTCGACTGCGACATCGACCCGGAAGCCGAGTACCCGGTCACCGCGCGCATCAAGTACTGCGCCGGCGAGCGTTCCGGCGAGGAGCGCACCGTCAAGGCCAAGTACCTGGTCGGCGGCGACGGCGCCCGCAGCTCCGTGCGCCGCTCCCTGGGCCACAAGCTGCACGGCGACGCCTCGATGCACGCCTGGGGCGTCATGGACGTCATGGTCAACACCGACTTCCCGGACATCCAGGTCAAGTGCTCCATCCAGTCCCACGACGCGGGCAACATCCTGCTCATCCCTCGCGAGGGCGGCTACCTGGTGCGCTTCTACGTGGACCTGGGCGAACTGACTGCCGAGGACGCCGGCGCCATCCGCAAAACCCCGGTGGAAGAGATCGTTGCGACCGCAAACCGCATCATCCACCCGTACACCATGGACGTGAAGAACGTCGCCTGGTTCTCCGTGTACGAGGTGGCCCACCGCATCACCGACGGCTTCGACGACGTCTCCGAGGACGAGCGCGGCTCCCGCACCCCGCACGCCTTCATCATGGGCGACGCCTGCCACACCCACTCGGCCAAGGCCGGCCAGGGCATGAACGTTTCCATCCAGGACGGCTTCAACCTCGGTTGGAAGCTGGCCGCGGTGCTCGAAGGCCGCGCCCCGGAATCCCTGCTGGATTCCTACGCCGAAGAGCGCAAGGTCATCGCCCAGAACCTGATCGACTTCGACAAGGAATGGTCCACCCTGATGGCCAAGTCCGTGGACGACTGGGAAGATCCGGACGAGCTGGAGAAGTACTACACCAAGACCATGGAGTTCCCCGCCGGCTTCATGACCCAGTACACCAAATCCTCCATCACCACCGGCACCGAGCACCAGGCGCTGGCCGCGGGCTTCCCGGTGGGCAAGCGCTTCAAATCCGCCGAGGTCATCCGCCGCTCGGATAACCGCTGGCGCCACCTGGGCCACCTGCACGAGGCGGACGGCCGCTGGCGCGTCTACGCCTTTGCCGACCAGGCCGCCCCGGCGCTGGAAGGCACCGCCATGGCTGACTTCGCCGCCTGGTGGAGCCAGGATGAAGCCTCGCCGCGCAACCTGTACACCCCGGCCGGGGGCGATGAGGATGCTGTCTTCGACCTCAAGGCGGTCTACCAGCAGGACTACACCGAGGTGGAGCTGCACGACGTGCCCAAGGCGTTCCAGCCGGTCAAGGTTCCCTTCGGCCTGCACGACATCAACCAGGTGTTCTGCGCCGGCCACGGCCGCGACATCTTCCGCGACCGCGAGATCAGCACCGACGGCGCCATCGTGGTGGTCCGCCCGGACCAGTACGTGGCAGGCATCTTCCCACTGACCGCCCGCGCGGAGATCGCTGACTTCTTCGCCGGGAACATGGTTCCGGTCAAGAACAGCATCAAGGCCTAGCCTGGCCGCTTGAACACAGATCGGCGGCAGCCGGCGGTCCCTCGGGGCCGCCGGCTGCCGCCGTGTTGCGTGCGGGAGCCTGTTCCGGGGGGGTGGGTTTGGTAGCGTCGGGGCATGAGCGGATTCCTTGACTTCCAACCGGTGCGGCGCGTGGCCGAGCATTCCCTGGCCCCGATGCCGCGCGGTGCTTGGCCGGCCACCATCCCCGCCGTGGCGCAGCTGCTCGACGACGGCCTGGAGCTGGCGCCGCTGACGGTGCTGGTGGGGGAGAACGGCTCGGGGAAATCCACCATCGTTGAAGCCATCGCCGCCGCCTACGGGCTGAACGCGGAGGGCGGCACCATCAACGCGCGCCACCAGACCCAGCCCACCGAATCGCGGCTTTCAGGGCATCTGCAGCTGGTGCGCAGCGCGGGGGCTTCGCGGGCAGGGGTGTTCCTGCGTGCCGAAACCATGCACGGGCACTTCGCCTACCTGGATTCCATCGGCTCCGCCGGGATGCACAACTTCCAGAGCCACGGCGAATCCTTCATCGAGTTCTTCACCGACCGCTCGCGGATCAACGGCTTATGGATCTTCGATGAAGCGGAGTCGGCCCTGTCCTTCAACGGCTGCCTGATGCTGCTCTCGCACATCAGCGACCTGCTCAGGTCCGGATCCCAGGTCATCATGTCCACCCACTCGCCGATCCTCGCCTCCCTGCCCCAGGCAAGGCTCTACGAGATCGGCGAGTGGGGGCTGCGCGAAAGCACCTACGACGACCTGGAGATGGTGCGCAACTGGCGGCTGTTCCTCGATGCGCCGGGGCGCTACCTGCGGCACTTCGAGAACTGAGTCATTCCGACTCGGCCTCAACCGCCGCCCCGGCCAGAACCAGGTCCTCCCAGGCCATGCCCGAGCTCTTGAAGACCACCGGCCCGTTCCCGCGCAGCAGCTGCGGCTCCCGGACCGCGCGGGCCATCGGCACCAGGTCCTGCGCTGACAGCTCGCCCTCGGCGATGGCCATGACGACGTCCCCGCATTCGCGCAGCGCGGTGGCGATATCCTCGACCACCACGGTGGAGCGTCCCAGCAGGGCCGCGGGCAGCTCGCGGGCGTCCGGCTCGTGGGAGCCCACGGCCACCACCACGGCGCAGGGGTTGATCAGCTGCGCATCGAACAGCGGCTGGCGGGCGGTGGTGGTGCAGATGACCAGCCCGGCTGCCGCGGTGGCTTCTTCAGCCCTGGCGCTGCCGGCTGCCGCCACCTCAATGTCCTCTAGGTGCGCGTAGCTCCGCGTCGACCGCACCACGGCGGTCACCGACTCGATCTCCCGGCGGCCTTCCAGCACCGCGCGCAGGGTCAACAGGTGGGACATGCCCTGCTGCCCTGCGCCGTAGAGCACCACGCGCAGCGGGCCTTCACGCTCAAGCAGGGCATCTTCGACGGCGGCCAGCGAGACCGCGGCGGTTCGCACATTGGTCAGCGCGACCCCGTCGATCAGCTGGCGCGGGGTCAGCGTTTCGGAGTCGAAGAGGATGTAGGTTCCCTGGATGCGCGGCAGGTTGCGCGCCGGATTGTCCGGGGCGACGGACAGCACCTTGATGCCGGCGATCTCTCCGGCTTCCGAGGGCATGAGCAGGAACTCGCCGGAGCTCAACTTGTTGCTGATCCGCTGGTGGTCTGCGGCGGGGTCGAAGCCCGCGCGCAGTGTGTCGCGCAGTGCGCGCACGGCGCGGACCGGGCTGACGCGGTCGTAGAATTCTTGGGCGGTGAGAAACGGGATCGAGATGCTCATCGCAGCACGAATCCCGGAGTCAGCTCATCGCTCGCGTCCACGATGAAGGTGTGCTCGCCGGCCTGGTAGGCGGTGCCGGTGACCTGCGGGATGACCGCGGAATACCCGTCGACCTGCTGGTGCTCCAGCACCACGGCCCGGAACTGCGATCCGACAATCGAGCCGTGCTCCAGCAGCTGGCCTTCGGCGAGGATGCCGCGGTTGGTGAGCGTAGCGATGCGTGCGCTGGTTCACGACCCGCAGGGGGAGCGGTCCACCTCTCCGTCGGCGAAGACCGTGGCGTTGCGCTGGATCACCTCGTCACCGGTCGAGAGATCCTCGAACACGATCGTCCCGTAGATGCCGCTGAGTCGTGCATCGCTCGGGTGCTGGGCGTGGGGTGAATCGTTCAGGGCCCACTTGATTTCGCGGCCGATCGCGATGATCTCGCCATAGTTCTCGGGCGTGACGCTCAGTCCGACCGAGGCCGCATCAAGCTGGGCGTAGATGGCGCCGCCGAAGCTGACGTCCACGGTGACTTCCCCGCGCGCGGTCTGCACTGCGACGTCCTTGGAGATGACGTAGCTGGCCACGTTGATGAAATCCGCGTGGGTGACCGCACCGTGGGCATCGGTGTGGACGCGGGAGACGACCCGGCCGGACGGCTCGTCGATGACCACGTCGGTCACGCCGGTTGGATCCGGCTGCACGATGCCGTGTTCCAGGGCCCAGACGCCCAGCGCGATGGTGCCGTGGCCGCAGGCGGTGGAGAACCCGTCCTTGTGCCAGAACAGCACGCCGAAGTGCGCGCCGTCGTCGTTCGGGGCGGTGACGAAGCCGCCGTACATGTCTGCATGCCCGCGCGGCTCGAAGCACAGGATCTGGCGGATCCGCTCCACCTGGGGTGAATTCATGGCGAAGACCCGCTTGGAGGGAACATCGGGACCTTCGAGGGCCACGGGCAAGTTCGCTACGATGCGGAACGGCTCGCCCGCGGTGTGGTAGTCGATGCTGGTGTACTTTTCGGGTGGCATTCAGGCTCTCCGTCGGGGTCTGGATGAAATGGAATCGTGCGTGATCTCTGATTCCAGTACAGGAAGACCAGTGCTATGTAATATATTACTTCTCCTGTGGCGTCGCGGGGAGCGGCCAATCCCTTGACAGGGTGGGCGGCATCGCTGAAACAATTCGCAGATTCGGGAACCATCCATGCTTCCCCTAAGGTTAAAGAGGTAGACGAAGGGATGGCACGTGGCCAAGAAACAATCAATTTGGGCTCGAATTTTCGGTATCGGCAAGGCGAACGCTAACGCGGCAATCGACGCGCTGGAAGACCCCAAGAAGATGCTGGACCAGACCGTCCGCGACTACACGAACAACATTGCCGAAGCTGAGCAGGCGGTGGCCCAGACCATCGGCAACCTGCGCATGGCCGAGGAAGACCTGGCCAAGGCGCGGAACGAAGTGAAAGAGTGGGGTTCCAAGGCCCTGGCCGCCTCGAACAAGGCCGAGGAATTCGCCGCCGCAGGCGATGCCGCCAACCAGCAGAAGTTCAACCAGCTGGCTACTGTAGCGATCCAACGCCAGATGGCCTCGGAGAAGAAGGCCGGTGCGCTGGCTTCCACCGTGGAAACCCAGAGCGAGGTCGTTGACAAGCTCAAGGCTGGCCTGAACACCATGCAGACCAAGCGCCAGGAGCTGGTTTCCAAGCGCGACGAGCTGGTGGCCCGCGCCCGCAACGCCAAGACCCAGAACCAGATGATGGACACCATCAAGGCTCTGGATATCAACGACCCGAGCAGCGAGATCAGCCGCTTCGAGCAGAAGATCCGCCAGGACGAAGCGAAAGTCCGCGGTGCGGCCGAGCTCGCGGCGTCCTCCCTGGATTCCCAGTTCGCGCAGCTCGAGGATCTGGGTGCCGCCACTGAAGTCGACGCGCGCTTGGCCGCGATGAAGGCTGCCAATGCCCCGGCCGCCGAGATCCTGGAAGAAGCGGACGGCGCGGCGCAGCTGGAGGCCTCCGCCCCTGAAATGTCGGAAATCGAGGCGCGGCTGGCTGCCATGAAGAAAAACCAGGCCTAAAACCTCACCGAACGCACGAAAACCCGGGCAACGGGTCTGCATATCGTGCGGGGTGTCCCGGCGGACGCAGGCAATGATGCTCGGTGGTTCAATCGTTTCGAAGGGAAATCGAGAAGCAGGGCTCCACGGTGCGCGCCGTTGGAGGTGACGGTCGCCGTGCCCGAGCGCTGATTTCGCCGAATATCCCGCGTGCTGCTCGCAAACGTGGGTTTGCCGCATTCAGAGTGCCCGGCATTAAGGATGAGTCGCTGGAATTCGATTGGGCCATGGTTGAACAGATCCGTCCGCAGATCGACCAGCCGGATCCAGCGTGGCCGAGCACCTTCGCGGGTATTGCCATCCCCACGCTTGCCATCGGAGGCGGGCCGCAAAGCTTCGTCCCCTCCGAACACGTTGAACAACTCGGCCGCATCATGCCTGACTGCCGTGTGGAATCCCTGGACACCGGACATCTGGTGCATGCCACCGACCCGGAAGGGTTCGTACGGCTCGTCCGCGTGCATCTCGACCACGTTTAACGCTGCAAGGGACCCGCAAAGGGAGTGCACCGGCTTCTGCCGGCGCACTCCCTGGCTGCTTCTTTTTTCTATTCGCCGCTGGCTTCAGTTCCCGGGGTCAGCACCGCGGAGCCAGCCGATACTTCCACGCTGATCTGATGCTTGGAGCTGCTGGAATTATCCAGGTTGTTCTCCAAGGATCCCGCTGACGCATCCGACACCACGTGGTAGCTGGTGTCCGGGACAACCAAGTCCATCCAGCCGGCGCTGACCCGGGCATTGACGGAGCTTGGCGCGGTCCCGTCGAGCTCGGCCGACATGCGCCCGGCCGAAACTTCCAGGGTCGCGGTGTCCACGTCGCTGAGCACCAGGCCGGCGAATCCTGCACCGAGCTTTGCATCCACCGTATGCGCCGATCCCAGCATATTCAGTTCGCCTGCGCTGACGTCCAGCCCGAGATCGTTGAAGTTGCCGTTGGCCCGGAATTCGCCGGCTCCGAGCTCGAACTTCGCATCCAGGGTTCCGTTGTTCAGTTCTTCCGGCAGCGTCAGCTTGATCTCATTGTCGGCCTTGGTGCAGCCGAAGAAGCAGAAGTCGTTCCAGCCCGCCGGTGGGCGGACTTGCAACGTCGATCCCGACCGGTTCAGCGCCCAAGCGCTTCCCGAGGTGCTGCGGACCTCCAGCACCGCTTCGGTCATGTCGGTGAACTGCAGCTCGAAGCTGCCGGAGTTCGCCTGGATATCCAGCGCCGTAATGCCTTTGGCATCCGCGGTCTGCACGACGTGGCTGCTGTTCAGCGTGGCCATCGCGCTGCGTGCCGCACCGATTCCGACGGTCAGCAGCGCCAGCACGCCGATCACGGCCAGGATGATGTTCAGCGCCGTGGCGGACCCCCGCGGCGCGGGTTCCTGCGGGGGCAGGGGGTTCAGGGTCTGGGTGCTCATGGGTTCGTCCTGTCTGTGCGGTTGGTGCCCAGGGTTTCGATGTGGGCCAGGGCGGCCAGCACACGCCGGTTGCCCATTCCGTCGGCTTCCAGTCCGAGCTTCTGGAAGATGGAGGTGATGTATTTTTCGACGCTGGCCTCGGAGAGGAACAGCAGCGCGGCAATGGCTTGGTTGGACTTGCCCTCGGCCAAGGCTGCGAGCACGGTGCGTTCACGGTCGGTCAGCTGCTGCATTTTTGAATCATGGTTTCGCCGGGTCAACAGCTGTGCCACCACTTCCTGGTCCAGTACGGTGCCGCCGGAGGCGATCTGCTCCAGGGAGGCGATGAAGTCCGCGACATCCGCCACCCGGTCCTTGAGCAGGTAGCCCAGGGCGCCGGACTGCGTGGCGATCAGATCCGAGGCGTAACGCTCCTCCACGTATTGGGAAAGCACCAGCAGCGGGAGGTTGGGGTAGCGGCCGCGGACTGCCAGCGCCGCCCGGATGCCCTCGTCCGTGTAGGTGGGCGGAAGCCTGACGTCCAGGATGCAGATCTGCGGGAAGTTCTCCGGTTCCGCAGTCTGAAGGAAGCCCATGAGTCCGGTGGTGTCCGGCAGGTCGGCCACGACCTCGTGGCCCGAGTGGGCCAGCAGGCGGACCAGGCCCTCGCGCAACAGGACCGAGTCTTCGCAGATCAAGACGCGCATGGCACGTTCACCTCCAGCGCGGTGGGACCGCCCTGCGGGCTGTCCAGCGTAATGGTTCCCCCTGCCGCGACCACGCGGTTCGAGATGCCGTCCAGTCCGCCGCCCGGGATGATGCGGGCGCCGCCGGTGCCGTTGTCCTCGATGCGGGCCCACAGCATCGGCTGCTCCTGTCCGATGGCGCGTTCGCGCACCGTGACCCGGCAGTTCGAGGCCCGCGAGTGCTTGGCCGCGTTGGTCAACGCTTCGGCGATGGCGAAATACACCGCCGCCTCCGCATGCCGGGCGTAACGCCCGGTGAGCTGGACATCGAGCTGTACAGGGATGTGCGAGCGTCCGGCGATGGCGGACAGCGCCGCGTCCAGCCCGCGGTCATCGAGCACCGAGGCGTAGATGCCCCGGGTCAGTTGCCGCAGCTCGGTGATGGCCGACTTGGTGGAGGCATGCGCCTCGGCCACCAGGGCCTTGGCCTGCTCGGGGTTGCTGTCGATCTGCTGGTGCGCCAGGCCGAGGGTCATGGCCACGGAGACCAAGCGGGGCTGGACCCCGTCGTGCAGGTCGCGTTCGATGCGGGTGCGCTCAAGCTCCGCGGCGCGCATCGCGCCTTCGCGCTGCACCGCGGTGGTGCGCACGCGTTCGGTCAGTTCGGTTTCCCGAGCGGTGGATCCGATGATTCCCACGGTGACCGCGCGGTGCATGAAGATCATGGCCACGGCCAGCGCCGCGCCGAGCAACGCGACGACCAGCATCCAGGGAGCCTGGCCGGCGGGGATATCCATGCCGAAGGGACCGGGGACGATTTCAGCCTGGGTCAGCGGGGCGAAAGCGGTGACGCACAGTCGGATCATCCATTCCAATCCACTGAGCATGGTGGCGCCGGCGAAGCATGAAATCACGAAGCTACCGAAGGCCGCCCACATCCGGCCACTGGCCAGATTGTGTCCCAGCGAGCGGACATAGGCTCCGAATCCGGGGTGCTGGCGGGGGCGCCAAACCAGCGGCTCGACCCGAAGGTCGTAGAGGTCGGAAACCCGACGAATCTCGAACCGTGCCAGGCCGAAGAGCGCGTAGAGCAAACCTGTCAGCACAAGGAGCCCGAAGCCGAGCAGGAACGTCAGCCCAACGCCCGCGGCAAACCAGGCAATGACCAGCGGGAGGACAACCACGCCGAGGGTTCCGAGGGCTGCCAGATGCAACAGCGTCAAGCCAAGTCGCAACGGGGGACGAGCAGGAAGCACGCCCGATTGGGTCTGCAGTGTTGAAGTCATGACTCAATCCTATTGAGCAGGGTTTTGCTGCAACACCGAGGGAACCGGAGAACATTGGTAGGGAAAACCCGAATGCGTGCCCGCCGAAGATGACAGACTGATGCCATGCACAATCTGGTGGCAGCAGTATTCGTTGAACCGGTGGCCCCCGACCAGTACTTCCGGCGCGAGGACTGGCCGCTGCACATCACCCTGCTGCGTTTCGACCTGCCCGAGGCTCCAGGAGTCCTGGACCGCTTTGCCGAACAGCTGTCGGAGGCCGCCCGTCCCGCGCTGGGCGTCGGGCTGGAAGTCGCCGGACAGGCCTGGTTCGGCCGCCAGGAGAACCTGCTGGTGTCGCTGGTGGAGCCCGATCCGGCCCTGCAGCTGCTGCACGAGCGGCTGTGCGAAATCGTGCTGGAAAACCGGGGGCGCATTGCCTCGGTCCGCTTCACCGGCCCGGGCTATCGTCCGCACATCACCCATCACCACGGGCGCAGCCGCGCGCAAGGGGATGCCGTTGCGCTGGAACGGATCGCTCTGGTGGACATGGCCCCGGGCGCAGACCACGCGTGGCGCCAGGTGCTGCATCTGGTGCAGCAGAACAGCTGAGCAGGGCACGGTAGGCGCCCCCGCACCGTTCCTGCGTACTTCGCGGCGGGGAATTAATCTGGTGTTAGCGCCGGCTCCACCAACCGGCCAACCGCCGAACCTAGATTGGCTCCCATGGGCAGGTTATTTATTGCGGTGGGCGACTCATTCACCGAAGGGGTAGGGGACTGGGAACCCCGGCTGCCCAACGGGGTTCGCGGCTGGGCGGACCGCGTGGCCAAACAGCTGTCCAAGGCGGACCCCAGCTGGCGATACGCCAACCTGGCCATTCGAAGCCGGCGGCTGGACCGGATCATTAACGAGCAGATCGACGCCGCCATCGCGTTGAAGCCGGACGTCATCAGCTTCTACGCCGGCGGCAACGACATCCTGGAACTGCGGCAGGACATGGACTGTTTGCTCGACCGCTACGAAGCGGCGGTGGACCGCCTGGCCTCATCCGGGGCGCAGATCCTGCTGTTCACCGGATTCGATATCCCGGTGCATCCTGCGTTGGTCCCGTTCAAGCACCGGAACTGGAAGTTCAACGACAGGGTCCGGCAGCTGGCCCGCAAGCATCCGGATACCGTGACCTTAGTCGACTACTGGGCCTGGGACATCTACCACGACCAGCGCATGTGGGACACCGACAAGCTGCACATGAACCGTGCGGGGCACCGCTACATGGCCATCAGGATCCTGGAGATCCTCGGATCCCAGCACCAGCTCGAATTCCAACCGCTGGAAGACATAAGGTGTTTGAGCCAGGTCCAGCTTCTACAGCGGGACATCGAATGGATACGCCAGTGGGTGCTGCCGATGTTCGGCAGACGGCTGCGTGGAATCACCTTGGGCGACAGCCTCGAACCGCGCTGGGAAACACCGATCTATCCGGCGAAAGGCATGAAAAAACAGTTCCGCAGACGCCAACGGGCGGCTGCGGAACTGCTGCACGGCGATGCCGAAGGGTCTGTGCGCTGACTAGGTTCCCGGATTCTCCATGGCTTCGGGGCTCATCCACGCGATTTCCCAGACATGGCCATCGGGATCCTGCACCGCGGCCTGGTACATCCCGGGGAACGGCTCATCTGCGGGCCGGTAGATGGCACCGCCGCCGGCCTGAGCATTGGCGACGAACTCATCGACTTCTTCGCGGGTATCCGCCGACAACGCGTTGAGGCATTCGCGATGGCCCGGCCCTAGGGCAAGCTTGTCCTCGCCCACCAAGAAGCTCGAAAAGAACTCTTCTTGCAGCACCATCACCAGAATGTTCTCTGCGATGATCCATGAGGTGGCATTCTCGTCCGAGAAAGTGTCGTTCTTGGTGAAGCCCAAGGCTGCGTAGAACTTGTCGGCCCGCGTCAGGTCCGAGGTTGGAAGGTTGACGAATATCATCCGGCTCATGGGAGTCTCTCTTCGATATTGGATGGGATCAAGGCAATTCCGTCACAGTACTCTTCCGCATGACAGGCCCATGCGCAATGGTTTTGGCGAATATCCCGGGCAAACGGGAAACCATGAATTTGGCATGTCGATCCCGGTCCTCAAAGTGGCCAGGCACGAGACTGGGATCATGTGGAAAACCAGCATCTCACCAGGGGCGGCGTTGATTGTTGCCGCGCTCTTCGCCAGCATCGAATCTGGCGTGCGCTCGATGCACAGCCTTGGCAGGGCGGAGTAATGTTTGCGTTGGCGGCGGTCTGGATGGCGGTAGCCATGCGCCAAGCCCGGAAAACGGATCGTTAGCCGGTTCCCGGGCGACAATTCGGGCAATGGAAAACGCCGCGGCCCCGGCGCTGGTGGAGCGCGGAAGCCACGGCGGATTCGTGGACCAACAACCTGGAAATGGCTGCGGGTATCGTGCGGAAACCTAGATGAGAGCCTTGGTGATTTCCAGCGGGATACGATCGCGGGTGTAGGTGATCTGGTCGTAGCCGTGGGGTTCGGGCTTGCCGTCCGAGCCCATGTTCACGAACACCAGCTTTTCGATGGTCAGGATCGATTCCTGGGTGAAGATGTTGCGGACCTCTGCACGCAGGGTGATCGAGGTGCGTCCGAAATCGATGGCGGTCAGGCCCATCTCGATCAGGTCGCCTTCCTTGGCGGAAGCGATGAAGTTGATTTCAGACATGAACTTGGTGACCACGTGCTTGTTGCCGAGCTGGATGATCGAGTAGATCGCCGCTTCCTCGTCGATCCAGCGCAGTAGGCTGCCGCCGAAGAGCGTGCCGTTTGCGTTCAAGTCTTCTGGGCGAACCCACTTGCGCGTATGAAAAGTAATACCCTTAGCCATACTCAAAATGCTAGGTCAGGTCGGGGGCTGTTCGCTGTAAGTTGCTGCACAATGTAGGTGAAAACACACGCATTTGCGGCGTGCGGCAAGACGATGGAGACGCGGACCACCTGGGGGAAACGCCGCGGGCGTCATGCCGGGAATGCCAAAGTACGTCGAACGCGCCGGCTGGAGGTCTTCAGGGTGCCACGTGCCAACAACCTGAGCTGTTGATAGTCTCTGAACGAAGCCAGAATTCGATTTCTTCGACGAAGAGCAAGGTGATCATGACCTATACCTCGGACGGGAATGAGAGCATTCCTACCGATTTTGATGACGTTGTCCAGCAGGTATCCACCGGTACTCTCGCCCATCAACGCATCGACGAGCTGCTGCTCGAAGCACATGAACGTTATTCGGACGTTGACGAGGGCCTGCTCGCCCACTACATACCAGTCCTGGGGCAGGTCGAGCCGGAAACCTTCGCCATTTCCATGTCGCACGTCGGCGGCACCGTGCACGGGGTGGGCGATTGCCACCACCAATTCTCCATCCAGTCCATCTCCAAGATGTTCGTTTACGCCCTGGTGCTGCAAGAGCACGGGCACGAAGTTGTCCATGAGAAGATCGGCGTCAACAATACCGGCATGCCATTCAATTCGGTGATGGCGGTCGAGCTGAACAACGGGCACCCGATGAATCCGATGGTGAACGCCGGGGCCATCGCGACGACCGAAATGATCGCAGGCAAGAGCGCCGCCAAGAAATGGGAGAACGTGCGCGAAGGGCTTTCGGCTTTTGCAGGCCGCCCGCTGACGCTGGACGACGAAGTGTACGAATCCGAATCCGAGGCAAACGAACGCAACAAGGCGCTGGGGCGGCTGCTCAAGAGCTACGGTCAGCTGGACGGAGACCCGAACAACGCGGTGGACATCTACACCAAGCAGTGTTCGCTGAACGTCACGGCGCACGATTTGGCGGTCATGGGTGCGACCCTGGCCGACGGCGGCATCAACCCCGTGACCGGCCAGCAGGTGGTCAGCGCGGATGTCTGCCGTGACACCTTGGCCACCGTCGCCACCAACGGGCTGTATGAGCGTTCCGGGGACTGGCTGTTCGAGATCGGTATCCCCGCCAAGTCCGGGGTTTCGGGAGGCATTGTCGCGGTGGCTCCGGGCAAGGGCGCCATCGGCGCGTTTTCGCCGCGCCTCGACATGGCGGGCAACTCCGTCCGCGGCCAGCTGGCCATCGGCCACCTTTCCCGTGCGCTGGGTCTGAACCTCTTCGCCTCGGCGCCTGACTCCGCCAGGTAGCCGCCACGATTCCGCATGGCTGATCGGCCATGTACCTTGGCCGGTCGGCCAGTCTTTTTTGTCGACCCGCAGCCCGTGCTTGGCCAACTGGAAAAACGACTGGCGTAATCTTTTACGGCATCCATCGGCATTCCCATACGGGCTAGTCAAGGTGGCTTTATATGCCTGTTTGGGAGTTCTCGAAATAGCCGGTTGGCGAACGGGTGGGCTGTCGATGCCATGGTGCTTTGGGTGGTGACCGAGTGCATGTTGTGCCCGTGTGGGAATCCGGATTCACTCGAAAGTAAGTGCGCGGGGAGCGCTCGGAAATTTTGAGGATTTGAATCATGAAGAAGACAACCAAGGCGACCATTGCCGCAGCCGCCGCCGGCGTCCTGCTGGTGACCGGAGCGGGAACCGCCGCGCTGTGGCAACAGACCGAAACCGTCGACGCGGGAACCGTTGAAACCGGCCACCTGACGCTCACCGTGGACGACAACGGCGTCTGGACCGACATCAGCGACGGCGGAGCAGGCGTGCCGTTCGATCCGACCACCGAGCAAATCGTTCCCGGCGACGTAGTGGCCTACACGCAGACCGTGCGGATTGACGCTAAGGGCAAGAACATCGAAGGCGCGCTGTCGGTGGGCACGCTTCAGGCGCTGCCGCCGGAGCTGCAAGACGAAATCGATCTCGGCCTTGAAATCGATGCCACGGCCGAAGGCCTGACCCAGGCCGGCAACGTGATTTCCTTTGCGGAGCAGGGTGTATACCAGGTGCCGGTTAAAATCACCGTGACCTTCCCAGCCGGAACTGCTGCATCCACGCCAACCGACACCATGGACAAGCCAATCGATCTGGACGCACTGACGCTGACGCTGGACCAGGTTCGCAGCTAGCGGTTGGTGGACTCACGAACCGGCATGCCGAAACCCCTGAAGTTCGCTGCGGCGGCGGCCGTGGTGCTGGTGCTGGGACTCAGCACCCAGACCACGGTCGCTGCTTGGCGTGCCGAAGGGCAGATCGATGCCGGGCAAGTCCGGACCGGTTCGCTGAGCCTGCTGGCGGGCAACGGCAGCTCGGCGGCGAAAGACTACGTCTTCGCCGAGCTTAATTCCCAGAATCTGCTGCCGGGGTCATTCGTGCAGGCTCCGTTGACCATCTCCAACGCCGGAACGACGCCGCTGGTTTACGGGCTGGCGGGAATCACCACGGGAACCGCATCAGGCAGCGCCAAGGACCAGGCGCTGGCGGGTGCAGGAACCATCAGCATCTATGCGGCAGTGCCGCCTGCAAGCTGCACGGGAACGCAGCAGATCAGCGGACAGCTGCTCTATTCGGGCCCGCTTAACGCGAGCGCGGCCTTCGCCAGCCCGCGCGAGTTTTCGGCCGCAGGAACCCCGTCGGCCTCCGAAGCGCTGTGCGTCAGGCTCAGCCTTCCGGCCGGCACCTCGCAGGCCGCGGCCGGAGGCAGGATGGCGCCCACCCTCAGCTTCACGGGACAGCAGAAATGACGGTGCTGACGCGGGCGCAACGGCGTCGGGAAGAACAGAAAACCGGGCCGTTCTGGTGGGCCGGCCAGGTCTTGTCCTGGCTGGCGCTCTTCATCGTGCTCTGCCTGCTTGCCGTCATGGTGGTCATTCCCCGGCTCGGCGGGGCCACCGCCTACACCGTGCTGACCGGATCCATGCGGCCGGACTTCCCTCCGGGCCGGCTGGTCGTGGTCAAACCGGTTCCGGTTGAAGCCATCGAGGTGGGAGACGTGCTCACCTACCAGCTTGAATCCGGGGAACCCGGCGTGGTGACCCATCGCGTTGTCTCGGTGGCCTCGTCGCTTTCCGGCGAGCGGCAGTTCGTGCTGCGCGGAGACGCCAACAACACCGACGATGCGCCGATCGTCGCGGAACAGGTGCGCGGCAAGCTCTGGTATTCGCTGCCATGGCTCGGCTACCTGAATTCAGCGCTCAGCGCTTCGCAGCGGACCTGGCTGACTTGGCTGGCCATCGGGGGACTGCTGTCCTATTCGCTGGTGATGTTCACCGGGGCATGGCGGGAGCACCGCGGGAAGAAGGCGTCATGAAGTTCGCGGCGCCAACCAGGGCCATGCTGTCAGTGGTGCTCGCGGGCAGCCTGCTGGGCGCGGGGACCCCCGGAGCGCACGGGGACGGAGATGACCCGCGGGGCCTGAGCTACAGCGTGGACGGCGGCGAATTCCGGGAAAGCCCGGGCGAACTGTTCGGCGGAGAAATCCGGCTCGTTCCCGGAGACCGGCTGACCGGAGAGCTCTCCATCCGCAATGACCGGCCCCATCCCATCGAAGTCACGGTAAAACCAGTGGTTTCGGCCCCCGCCGCCGGGCTGAAGTTCGCGGTGGCGGGAAACCCCACGATGCGGCTGGATCCGCAGCAGCGCGCAAACTTCGCCTTGGAGGCAAGCCTGCCGGTTTCTGCCGGAAATTCCTCGCAGGACCGGGAGCGGTCGCTGAGCCTGGACATCAGCGCGATCGAGGTCGCCGGCGGGATCCCGCAGGAACCCGAATCGCCGGAGGCCCCGCAGCCGCCGGGCAGTCCCCATTCTCCTGACGTGGAAGGGGAGCGTCCGCCGGACGAGCTGGGATCCACCGGCTTCAGCGGCTGGGCGATCCCGCTGGCGCTAGGCATGGCCGGGGCCGGCGCAACGCTATATCTACGTTCGAAGCAACACGGCGCCCAGGCGCAGGCACCCCAAGGAGCATCTCAATGAGCAGACGATCTGTACAGGTCAAGGCGATCCTGTCGATGGGAATCCTGGTAGGCCTCGGCTCGGTGTCCACCTTGGCGGCCTGGACCGGAACCGCCACGGCGACCACCAGCATCACCGCCGCAAAGGTATCGCTCGGGGTCGGAGCAACGGCCTCCAGCGCGACCTCCGAAAGCTACACCGTGCCGGTCTCGTCGGTGAACTGGTACCCGGGAGCCAGCGCCGCAGCGGTAGTTGTCGTGAAGAACACCAGCACGGTCGAGCTGCCGTATTCCATCAGGGGCAGCATCACCGACAGCGGCGGCGTCGAATTGGGCAAGGCCATGCAGGTACAGGTGAAGACCGGATCCACGGTCAGCGGCACCGCACCGAGCGCGACTTGTTCCGGCACAGCGGCCATCGTAGATAAGAAAGCTGGATCAGCTTTCGGCGGGTCAGTTGAAGTATCGACACTGGCCGCAGGCGCTTCGGAAACACTCTGCGTGCAGTACTCGCTGCCCGTGACCGCGGCCAACAACCTGCAAGGCGCCACCACGAAGCTGGACCTGGTCTTCACCGGAACGGTGGGGTCATAAGGTGGGAAACCAGGAACGGATCAAATCCGATGCACGCAACGGCAACCCGCTCCAGCGCCTTGCGCTGAATGCCGGGGCGATCCTCGGATCCTTGTGCCTGCTCATGACGCTTGCGGCTGTGCTGTTTGGGGTGAAACCGCTGGTTTTTGCCAGCGGCTCGATGGGACCCGGCATCCCCACCGGATCGTTGGGACTGGCTGTTCCCACCCCGATTGTGGAAGTTGCCATAGGCGACGTGGTTTCGGTGGTCACCAGCAACGAAGTTCGGGTGACGCACCGGGTAGCCGACAAGACCGAAGCAGGCCTGATCCTCAAGGGGGATGCCAATCCCGTCGCGGACCTGCAACCGTATGCGGTGGACAGCGCCGACAAGCTTCTGGTCAGCTTTCCGGGCTTGGGGTACCTGATGACGTGGCTGTCCCAGCCATGGGCGTATTTCCTAGGCGGGTTGTTGTGCGCCTACCTGCTCTATCTCGCATTCTCGCGTAGCCCGCAGCCAGCAGTTGGTGAATCCGTCCCGAGAAGTTCTACCCAGAAACGCAATTCGGAGACTGATGCCGATGCTTGTGCAGGATCCCCTGGGCGGGTGGACTTGCCTCGTGCTGGCATATCCCGCCTTTTGTGCATGGTGCTTGTTCTTTCGACGGCGGTCGCTTCGTTGCAACTTCGCCCTGCGGTCGAATCGACGCAGGCTGCTTTCACTTCCACGGCGAAAGCCGGGGGTACGTTGCACGGCGCCGTTATGCAACCGGCCAAGAATCTTTCATGCAAAGATAAATCCTCGCTATCCGGTAACAATGTCATCAACTTCGCATGGCAAGCTCCAGCAGCCCAGGGTTCGAAATTAACGGGATACAAGGTATCTGTCCAAGTCAACGACAGTGAAGAGAAATTCTCCGACCCCCTGCCTGTGTCTACCACCACATACTCTGTCGATATTTCCCCTTCGGGCGGGTTGCTGTCGCTCCTGATAGACCTTCTGGGCAACCTCTTTGGGTCGAAATTTGACGTGAACTTCCGCGTGTATGCGATGTATGACAACGGATGGACCGCCGCTCCCATCGTCCATTCGAAAGCGAAGGGCTCTATCGGATTACTTGGAGTGGTCAGATCGCTGCACTGCTCGTGAGTACTATCGAGCACGATGCAACGATCCGTGCCGGCAGGCTAACTGGAACGAATATTGCCTAAGCCGAGGAGAATCAGCTCAAGTCCCTTGTGAAAGGTCAGTCGCGCTCGCTGTTCCAGCTGGAGACCGGCGTCCAGCGCCTCCTTGAATTCATGCCCCGAAGAATCATTAGCTTCCCAGACAATTTCCGGCGCAGCCGCATCAAGCGCCGAGCCGAGCACAAATGAATCGATGATGGTGATCGCGTGCAATCGGTCCGTCGGCGGGAACCCCGCCTGCGCGAGAGTTTGCGCCAACGCATCGTAGACCCGCAAGGTGGTGCGGTCCCGCACGGTATGGCTGGTCAGCAACGGGATCAGCCGCGGGTGCTTTGAATACGATTCCCAGTAGGACGTGGCGATCTGCCGCACGGTTTCCTGCCAGCGGCCCGAATCGCCGTCCGGCAGGCTGATCGCCGACATGGCGCGGCCGCGCATCAGCTCGATGATCTCGTCCTTGCCCGCCACGTGGTTGTAGAGCGAGGACGCCGTCACTGACAGGGCCTTGGCCAGTTGCGGGAGCGTGAACTCGCCGTGTTTGTCGACCAGTTCCAACGCCGCGGAGGCAATCGCATCCGGGCTGAGCTTGGGCTTGGAGGGGCGTGCCATGGCGTCTACTGCCTTCCTGTCGGGGCCTTCCACCCGAGCATATCCGAGTTAAACGAAAATCATTCGTTACCCCTTGCGTGTGACGCGGGCACTGCTTATCCTGTAAACGAATCACATTCGTTTTAGCGATGGAGCATAGCCATGAAAGAAATACTCGCCCTCACCCCGCCGGCCTCTCCGGCCCGCGTGGACGCCGCCGAGCGCGGGGAACTGACGGTCGCGTTGGTCCAGCACCGCTGGCACGAAAGCCCGCAGGCACTGCGCGACGAACTGGAAGACGGCATCCGCCGCGCGGCCTCCCGAGGGGCCAAGATCGTGTACCTGCCGGAGCTGACGCTGAGCAAGTACCCGGCCTTCGTGGTGCCGAACCCGGACGCTGCCGACGAGTCCGCCGAGGACCTGGAGAGCGGGCCGACCGTCGCCTTCGCCCGCGACATGGCCGCGCGATACTCCATTCATGTGCACATTTCGCTGTTCCGCAAGGCCCCGGCCGAGGACGGCCTGGGACTGAACACCGCCGTGGTCGTGTCGCCGCAAGGCGAAATCGTCGCGCTGACCAACAAACTGCACATTCCGCGCACCGCCGGCTACTACGAGGACAAGTACTTCCGCGAAGGCCCGAGCGAGGATCCCTACCCGGTGCACCGCCTCGAGGAGCTGAATGGCCTGGCCATGGGCTTGCCCACCTGCTGGGACGAATGGTTCAGCGAGCCGCCGCGCATCTACTCGCTGGCCGGCGCGGACCTGGTGGCCTACCCGACGGCTATCGGCTCCGAACCGGACCACCCGGACTTCGACACCGAACCGCTGTGGCGCCAGACCATCATCGGCAACGGCATCGCCAACGGGCTGTTCATGGTGGTCCCCAACCGCTGGGGCGACGAAGGCGCACTGACCTTCTACGGTTCCTCCTTCATCTCGGATCCGTATGGCCGCATCCTGGCGCGCGCTCCGCGCGACGAATCCGCCGTCCTGGTGGCAACCCTGGATTTGGACGCCCGCCGCGACTGGCTGACGCTCTTCCCGTTCCTGCGCACCCGCCGCCCGGAAACCTACGGCGCGCTGACCGAAGCCCGTGCCGAGTCCGGTCTGGGAGAGATGGGGAGCTCCCATGTCTGAGTTCCTCATGCCCGCGGAAACCGGTCCGCACGAACGCATCTACATGGCCTTCCCCTCCGGCGGCTACACCCTGGGCGACACCGCCGAGGAGGCCGAAGCCGCGCGCAGCACCTGGGCCGCGGTGGCCAAGGCCGTCGCCCGCTTCACCCCGGTGACCATGGTCGTGGACCCGCAGGCCGAATCGGACGCCCGCCGCCACCTGGGCGAGGAGGTCAGCTACGCGCTGCGCGAGCTGGACGACGCCTGGATGCGGGACATCGGGCCGACCTTCGTGCGCGACGCCTCCGGCGAACTGGCCGCCATCGACTGGAACTTCAACGGCTGGGGTGCCCAGTCCTGGGCCTCCTGGGGCAAGGACTCGAAGATCGCCGCCCAGGTCGCGCAGCTGGAGCAGACCGCCCGGGTGCAGTCCTCGATCACCAACGAGGGTGGCGGAATCCACGTGGACGGCGAGGGCACCATGCTCGCCACCCGCAGCGTCCAGCTGGACCCGGGACGCAACCCGGAAGCCAGCGCCGCGGACATCGAGGCCGAGTTCGCCAAGCAGCTCGGCGCGCAGAAGGTCATCTGGCTGGAGCGCGGGCTGACCCGGGACAATAAGGAGTTCGGCACCCGCGGCCACGTGGACATCGTCGCCTGCTTCGCAGAACCCGGTGTGGTGCTCTACCACGACCAGCAAGACCCGGCCCATCCGGACCATGCGATTTCCGCCGAGGTGCGCAGCCTCTTGGAGGCGGCCACCGACGCCAAGGGTCGCAAGCTGCGCCTGGTCCCCGTCCCGGCGCCCAAGACGCTGAAGGACGAGGAAGGCTGGGTGGACTACTCCTACATCAACCACCTGGTCACCAACGGGGGAGTCATCGCCTGCTGCTTCAACGATGAAAACGATGCGCAGGCCGCGCGGATCCTCGCCCAGGCCTACCCGGGCCGCGAGGTCGTCGCGGTGGACGCCACCGAGCTGTATGCCCGCGGCGGAGGAATCCACTGCATCACCCAGCAGGTTCCGAAGCGATAGAACACCCCGCCCGGTAAAGGATCCAGTGCGATGAAAGACAAGACGAAACCCAGCCGGCTGAGCACCAGCCCGGTCACCGAAACAGGCAAGGGCCTGACTGCAGGCCAGATCGGCCTGTTCACGGCCATCGTGATCGGCGTATCCACCATTGCGCCCAGCTACGTGGTGGCCAGCACGCTCGGCCCCACCGCCGAAGCGGTGGGCACGCACCTGCCGGCCATCTTCATCGTCGGGTTCATCCCGATGTTCCTGGTGGCCCTGGGCTACCGCGAGCTGAACCGGGCCATGCCGGACAACGGCACCACCTTCACCTGGGTGTGGAAGGCCTTCGGGCCGCGTGCCGGGTGGATGGGCGGCTGGGGCATGCTCGCGGCGAACATCATCGTGCTCTCCAACCTGGCCGGGGTGGCGGTGGACTTCTTCTACCTCTTCCTCGCCCAGGCCACCGGGCAGGAACAGCTGGCCGAGCTGGCGTCCAACCCGTGGATCAACGTGGCCACCTGCTTGGTGTTCATGCTGGGCGCCACCTGGATCTCGGTGCGCGGGCTGCACGCCGCCTCGCTGGTGCAGTACCTGCTGGTCGGCTTCCAGGTGGTGGTGCTGCTTTGGTTCACCATCGCGGCCCTGGACAAGGCGGCCCCGGCGGTGCAGTTCTCCGCCGAGTGGTTCAACCCGCTGGGCATCGATTCCTTCTCCGCCATGGCGGTGGGACTGAGCCTGTCCATTTTCGCCTTCTGGGGCTGGGACGTCTGCCTGTCCATGAACGAGGAAACCAAGAACGGCGAGCGCACCTCCGGTCTGGCCGCCGGGTTCACCGCGGTGATCGTGCTGGCCGTGTACCTGCTGACCTCCGTGGCGGCCACGGTGTTCGCCGGGGTGGGGGATTCAGGTCTGGGCCTGGCGAATCCGGAGAACATCGGCAACGTGTTCGCGGCCCTGGCCGGCCCGGTCATGGGGCCGGCAGCCATCCTGCTGTCGCTGGCGACCCTGGCGTCCTGCGCGGCTTCGCTGCAGTCCACCATGATTTCCCCGGCCCGCTCGATGCTGGCCATGGGGCACCACGGGGCGCTGCCGCAGGCGTTCACCCGGATCCACCTGAAGTTCGGCACTCCTGCCTTCTCCACCATCGTGGCGGCGGTGGTCTCCACCGGCTTCTACGCGATGATGCGTTTTGTCTCCACCAACGTCTTGAACGACACCATCCTGGCGCTGGGCATGATGATCTGCTTCTACTACGGGGTCACTGCATTCGCCTGCGTCTGGTTCTTCCGCCACACGCTTCTCGCCTCGGCGCGCAACTTCCTCATCCGCGGGCTGGCTCCGCTGCTGGGCGGGCTGGCGCTGGTGGCGGTGTTCCTGCAGACCACCGTGGACTCGCTGGACCCGGAGTACGGTTCCGGGACGCACGTGGCGGGCATGGGCCTGGTGTTCGTGGTCGGGGTGGGAATCCTGGTGCTCGGCGCGGTGTTCCTGATCGGGGCCCGCAAGCGCCGTGCGGCGTTCTACGAATCCCGTCCGGAAACCAGGTACGTGAAGCAGGAAACTTCCTAGCTCCCGCAGCGCGCAGCCCGGCCCTTCCGCAGGGCCGGGCTGCGCGTGCGCTGGGGCTAGGACACTCCGGCCCGGCTCCGGCGTTCGAGGAACACCGGGGTGTCGATTAGACGGCTGGCCGCGAACCGCGGGATCGTTCCGGCCGCCCCGGTGGCCAGCTGGGCCAGGTGCTCGCCGATGGCGGGCACGAACTTGAAGCCGTGGCCGCTGAACCCTGCGCCCACGGTGACCGGCCCCAGCCGGTCGAGGATGAAATGCTCGTCCTCCGTGTTGGCGTAGGTGCAGGACACCGGCTCGAAGCTGTCAGGATCGGTGCCCGGAAGCCAGCGGCGGGCATAGGCCTGCAGGGCGTCGAGCTGCTCGGCGACCGGCCGGTGCGGGCGGCGGTCCGGATCGATGACTTCGCCCGATCCGTGCCAGCCGACCTTGATGCCCTCGCCCGGGGTGTGCATGCCGTACACCGGAGCGAAAATCCTCAGGCCGTCGTGGTCTCCCGGGGCGAGGGTGTGGTTGAAGCCGGGCCAGTGGGCGGATTCCCCGCGCCGGGCGAAGTGCACCGGGTGCTCCTCGGTGACGTGCAGGCGCGGCAGCTCGAAGCCCGGTCCCAGCAGCGTGCGGGTCCACGCACCAGCGGTGAGGATGACATGGCGTGCGGACAGCGTGCCGGTGCGCCGGCCGTCATCCACGTGGATCTTGACCAGCTCATCCGAGACGACCTCCAGCTGGAGCACCCGGTGCCGGTGGCGGATCTCGGCTCCGGCGGCGGCTGCCAGCCGCTGCAGGGTGGCCACGGCCAGGTCGGCATTCAGCTGCCCGCCGCTGGGAATATGCAAAGCCTGCGTCTGGAACCTCATGCCGGCAAAGCGCTCGCCGGCCTCGGCTGCGTCCAGCAGTTCGCTTTGGATGCCGGCGGCCGTAAGCGTCCTGTGGATCGACTGCTGGCCGGGTTCGTCGCCGTGATTGACCAGCCCGGTCCGGTTCAGCAGCTTGACCTTGCCGGCCTGCGAAAGGTCTTCCCACAGTTGGTTCGCGCGGCGCAGGAGCCCGACATAGGCAGGATCCGCGTAGGCGGGGTTGAAGTTGCGTGTGCTGCCGTGGGACGCGCCCTCATGGTGTCCGCGGGCGAAACGCTCCAGCAACAGGACCTGGTGTCCCTGGCCGGCAAGGGAGAAAGCGGCGGCCGAGCCCATGGCTCCGCCCCCGATGACCAGGAAATCGACGTCGGTGCTCATCTCTTCAGCCTAGGCCCGGTGACTCGCCGGGCCGACGCCGGGGTCGTAATATTGCGGGTCGGACGGCGCCGTTACCGGATTGGTGCGGAGGCCGGGAATGGTTCAAGTCAGGCCTTGTTGACGTGTATCGTCGAATACAGAGGTCGAATGTGCATTTTCGGGGACTGGTCTTCCCGCACCTTCCCAAGAACGCCGCGCCTCGGCAAACCATGACAAGCAACCAGGAGCGGAGTCCGCGTGGAGCAAACAGTGCAACTCGGTGCGTTGATCGGCTTGGCGGCAGCGGTGTTCGCCGGGGCATCCACGCAACGCATCTCCGGTATGGGTTTTGCGCTGGTAGCCTCTCCATTCCTGGTCTTGGTGCTCGGGCCGTTCGAAGGCATCATGCTGGTGAACTTCCTTGGAGCGTGCAGCAGCTTGCTGATCTTCGCCCAGGTCTTCCGGCAGGTCGAATACAAGAAGATCGCGCTGCTGCTGGTGCCCGCGGTGATCATGACCTTCCCCGGTGCGTGGGTGGCCACGCTGCTCGGCGGTCCTTGGCTGACCATCGGTATCTCGATCATGGTGATCCTCGCGCTGGGCGCCAGCTTCCTGGTCCGCAATCTGCCGGCCGCGCAAAGCAAGGGGCTGGCCATCGGCGCCGGCGCCATCTCCGGATTCATGTCGGTCACCGCCGGCGTCTCCGGCCCGGCCATCGCCGGCTACGCGGTGGCCAGCCGCTGGCCGCAGGCGAAATTCGCGATTTCCGTGCAGCTCTACTTCCTGGTCCTTGCGGTGTCCTCGCTGGTCGCCAAGGGCGGCATGCCGCAGCTTGACTGGATCCAGTGGACCGCCTGCCTGGTGGCCATGGTGCTGGGTATCGTGCTGGGCAATTTCCTGGCGCCGAAGATCCCGGCGAAAGTCAGCCGTGCCTTCGTGGTGCTAGTCGCGCTTGCCGGAGCGGTCGGCCTGCTGGTCAACGGCATCACGGAACTGGTCTAACGGCCTGCCCGGCACTGCCTGAATTGTTCATGGAACAATGGATGTCGTGCCTCTCCACTTCCCCGAACCGACGAATCCCAAGCGCGTGACCGAACTCGAAATCGAGCGGAACGCGCTGTGGTCGGGACTGTTCTGCGCGCTGTTCGGGATGGCCACGGCCTTGATCATCTTCGCCGGCGAGCGCCCCGCGCTGTTCGGCGGACTGTCGGTGGGTTCCGTGGCTTCGGTGACCGGCGGCGTCTCGGCGGGGCTGTCCAGCGCCTATGCGTTCCGGAGCCTGCTGCGCCAGCGTGAACCGTGGCTGCGCCGCATCCCGGCCTGGCGCCAGTATGTTGCCGCCCTCGGCCTGGTACTGGTCCACGTGGCCAGCACCGTGATGATGATCCTGGTGGCCACGCACCTGTTCCAGCAAGCGTTCATCGGCCTGCGCCTCGATGTGCTGGCCGGGTCGCTGGCCGTCAGCGGCATCACCGGGCTGAGCGCCTATTTGGCGCTGGTGGCTACGGCGCGCACCAGTGCCGAGAACCTGTCGGTGGTCCTGGGCATCTACATGGCCGCCGGCGTGCTGATCAGCATGCTGCTGGCCGAGGACCAAGGCTGGTGGCAGGGGATGTTCTCCCGGCTGGGGACCTCGCAATCCGGTATGGGCTCCTTCTGGACGTTCAACACGACCATGATCATCTCCGGACTGGTGCTGATCTCGTTCACCGAGTTCCTGACCAGGGACCTGGACGTGCTGTCGCGGACCTACCGCTGCCGTCCGAACCTCGAACGCTACCCGCTGATTCGCAAGCTGCGCCCGCGCCCCCGGGTGGTGGGCTGGTGCCTGGTCGCGGTGTCCGTGGGAATCATCGGCGTGGGCAGCGTCCCGATGAACCTGTCCCTCGGGGTGCATTCGGCGTTCGTCCAGCTGGCCTCCGCCGCCATGATCATCCTGCTGCTGGGAACGATGGTCCTGCTGCCGGGGTATCCGGCGGTCTTCCACATGATGTCCCTCTCTGCCGTGGGTGCGCTGTGGGTGGCGTTCCTGCTCTGGGATTCATGGTCCTACTACAACCTGACCGGTTTCGAGCTGTCGGCCGTGGCGATCCTTTTCACGTGGATCTCCGTGTTCATCCGCACCACCGCGGCGATGATCCGCGATCGGCAGCAGCCGCGCAGCACGCATGGCCCGGGCACACGCAGCGTCCACCGCGATCCGGCGCCAAGGACTGAAAAGCCTGCCGTCTGAAATGTGCCGCGCTGCTCGGCCGGTAGCCGCGCATGGGCCCGGTTCGTAGTGCCCCGTTCCGGGCAGTGTTCCTGCACTTGCCTGACATGCATCCTTGACGTTTCCTTGGAATTATCCAGCGGCGAGACCAGCGGACAACATTTTCTGTAGCGTAATGGGTGTCGTTTCAACCGAATAACTGAGGAGGGCAAGATGGGTCTCGGAGACAAGATTCAGAACAAGTCAGAAGAAGTTGTTGGCAAGGCCAAGGAAGCCACGGGCAAGGCGACGAACGACAGGTCGTTGCAGGCCGAAGGCGTCAAGGATCAGGCTGCCGCGAATGCCAAGCAGGCTGGCGAAAAGGCCAAGGACGCGTTCAAGGACGCAACCGACAACAAGTAGAAGTCGATCACGCCAGTGGCCCCGTCGTTGCGACGGGGCCACTGGCCTGTCCAAGGGCCGCTCCTCCAGTTTCGTGCAAGCCATTGTCCGTTCGGCCTAATCTTGCTCCCGCGGGTCCATTCGGGCCAGTTGCAGTCGCACGGGACCACGGACATTGTGCGCATCGACGTCATGCCCTTTCTGGGTCACCCTAATCGCGCCGTCTGCGGCCAGGGAAGCGGCCACCTGCCGGACGCGTTCCATCCGGGACCGCCAGCGTTCGCCACCGCCGTCGACGATGCGTGCGACATCGCTGGGGCAGATCGAGGACCCCTGCCTCTTGCGCAGCAGGGTGAAGATCGCCGCCCGGATGCGTTCATCCAGCTTGTCCTCGCGGGCTTCTTCCCACCACGGCTGTCCGCGCTCGCCCAGAGCCAGCTTCGCCTCGTGGACCCTGGCGCGGGCTTCTTCGTCCCCGCGTCCTATCTCACGGCGGGCGTTCATCAGTTCGTCGACGAGCTCCTGTCGGAGCTTCGGCGGGATCCCGGGATCGCTCGCACGCCACTTCCGGCCGGAAATGACCAGATATCTGCCGTCTTCCGTTCGCTCCACTGCGTCTTCATTGCTCATGGTTGCCTTTATTCCGCCTCACCCATAACTTGTTCCCATGCTGCCTGCGGTGCATGCATGACGGGGTTTCAGGGTAGGACATTTCACGCTGCCGTTGCGAGGGGTTCCAGACGGCTGCCAGCCGTCGTGGCACGCGACGACGAGTGGAGAGCTGGCACGTGCTCCCGCGGCGCTGGCGGCCGATCCTGGTTTCCTGGCAGTTGCGCGCGATGGTTTACACCGGTCGCGCGCAGGTCCTAGGCTCGGGTCATGCCAGTGATGATCAGAACGATCCAGACCGCCGTACCTTCGACAGTCTTGAAGCAGGACGACGTCAGGGACGTCTTCGCCGCACAGCCCGACCTCAGCCGGCTGGGACAGCGGCTGGTGGCGACCTCCTTCAACTCCGCGGACATCGACACCCGCTACAGCTGCGTTTCGGAATTCAACACCGAGCTGCCCGAACCGGCTGAACCGATGTTCTATGACCGTTCTTCCGGCCTGCTCAAGTCGCCGAGCACCGCCGAGCGGAACCGGGTCTACGTGGAGCACGCAGGCGAACTGTTCATCGAGGCCGCGCGGCGGGCGCTGGACGCCTGCCCGGGGCTCGAACCTGCGGATATCACCCACGTGATCACGGTGTCCTGCACCGGCTTCTACAACCCCGGCCCGGACTACCAGATCGTGCGCAGCCTCGGGCTGAATCCCTCGACCGTCCGCCACCATCTGGGATTCATGGGCTGCTATGCAGCATTCCCGGCGCTGCGCGCGGCCCGGGATTTCTGCCTGGCCGACGAGAACGCCACCGTGCTGGTGGTCTGCGTGGAGCTGTGCACGTTGCACGTGCACAGCTCCAACGACCCGGACACCATCATGGGCTCGGCCATCTTCGCCGATGGCGCCGCCGCCGCGGTGGTGGCCCGGGGCGGCGAGGGGCTGCAGATCGACGACCTGAAGACCACGCTGACCCCGGTGGGCGAGGAATCGATGGCCTGGAACATCGGGGACCACGGGTTCGAAATGGTGCTGGGAACCTACGTCCCGCACATCATCGACGACCACATCACCGACGCGCTCACGCCGCTGCTGGACGCCGACGCGGAGGGACCGCTGGAGATCGGGCAGATCACCCACTGGGGCATCCACCCGGGAGGCCGCGCCATCCTGGACCGGATCCAGAACCGGCTGCAGCTCTCCGAAACGCAGCTGCACCCGGCCCGCCGGATCCTCAAGGACTACGGCAACATGTCCAGCTCCACCGTGCTGTTCGTGCTCAAGGAAATCCTCGAAGCCGGCAGCACCGGCGCCGGAGAACGCATCTGCGCCATGGCCTTCGGCCCCGGGCTCACGGTGGAAACCGGCCTGTTCACGGTGGCGACGGTTTCCGGAACCAGCTGATGCGGCGGCGTCCCGACGAGCTGGAGGCCATGGACCATCCGGACTGCGACCCCGTGCTGCTGAACCGGACCTACGCCCAGTTCCCGCTGGTAAACAGGGCGGTCGGCGGATGGAAGGGGATCTACGCGCAGCAGATCGCCCCGCTGCTGGCCTCCGGCGAACCGGCCCGCCTGCTGGACATCGGCTGCGGCGGGGGAGACATCGCCCTGCAGCTGGCCCGCTGGGCACTGCGCGACGGCTACGAGCTGGGCGTGCTGGGCATCGACCCGGATGAGCGGGCCATCGCCTTCGCCCGGCAGGCCGCGGCGAAAAGCGTCCTGCCGGCCGGGAAGATCGAATTCTTGCGCTGCACCAGCGCGGACCTGGTGCGCGGCGGAGAGGTCTTCGACGTGGTCATCTCCAATCATCTGTTGCACCACCTGGACGATGCCCAGCTGCGCGGGATCCTGGCCGACACCGAAGCCCTGGCCACCGGGCTGGGGCTGCACGCGGACATCCGGCGCTCCCGAATCGCTTCGCTGCTGTTCGGCGCGGCGACGCTGCCACTGGCAAGGACCTCGCTGATCCGCCGCGACGGGCTGGCCTCCATCCGCCGCAGCTACACCCCGGTGGAACTTGTCCGCCGCGTGCCTGCCGGATGGCAGGTGCATACCGCCAAGCCGTTCAGGAACCTGCTGGCCTACCGGCCGGCCTGGGCATGACCGCAAAGGCAAAGGGGGCGAAAATCATGGATGGCGCGGCGATCATCGGCGGCGGGCCGGTGGGGCTGGGTCTGGCGGTGCTCCTGGCCCAGCAGGGGTGGACCGTGCGGGTCTTCGAGCGCCGCCGCGGAATCTCCGCGCACTCCCGGGCCATCGGCCTGCACCCTCCGGCCCAGCAGGTGCTGGCCCGCGCCGGGCTGGCGGCGCAGCTCGCAGAGCAGGGCACCGCAATCCGCCGGGGAGTGGGAATCAGCAACGGCCGGCAGATCGCCGAGCTGGACTTCTCCTCGCTGCCCGGCCCCTACCCGTACGTGCTGGCGCTGCCGGAACACCAGACCATGACGCTGCTGCGGGACCGGCTGCGCGAACTGGATCCGCAGGCCCTGGCCGAAGGCCATGAATTCCATGGCATCGAGGGACAGTCGCGCGAATCCATCCGCTTCACCGTGGCCGGGCCCGGGGGAGTGCAGACCCGGGAAGCCTCCTGGCTGATCGGCGCCGACGGGGTGCAGTCGGCGGTGCGCGCCGAGCTCGGAGCGGGGTTTCGCGGCAGGCAGCTGCCGGACCGCTACCTCATGGGCGACTTCCCCGAATCCACCGGCTGGTCGCAGACCGCCGCGCTGTTCATCGAGTCGCAGGGCATCGTCGAGTCCTTCCCGCTGCCGCAAGGCCTGCGCCGCTGGGTGGCCAGACTCGGACGCCGGCAGTCGGTGGACACGGACCTGCCGACGCTGATCCGCGCACGCACCGGCCACCGGCTGGACGCCCAAGCCTGCACCATGCGCAGCAGCTTCGCCACCGCCAACCGCAGGGCAACCCGCATGGTGGAAGGCCGGGCGGTGCTGCTGGGCGATGCCGCGCACCAGATCAGCCCCATCGGCGGGCAGGGCATGTGCCTGGGCCTGATCGGTGCGGCGCAGCTCGCGGAGCTGTTGGCCTCCGGCGCCGGCCCGGAGGACGGGCAGCTGCAGCAGTTCCAGGCGCGGCAGCTGAAAGCCGCCCGGCAGGCTGGCCTGAAAGCGCACCTGAACATGGCGCTGGGCCGGCCGGTGGCGCCGTGGCTGCTGCCGGCGCGCAACCTGCTGTTCAGCGCCGCGGCGGGGAACCGCACGGTGCGCGATACGGTGGCCCGCAGCTTCACCATGACCTGAATGCCGCGCGTGCCCAAACTCACCGCCTGCACCCAGCTGATACGTGAAACAATGGATGGTGATGACTTCGAGCAACCCCACCACACTTTCCGCTGACGAGCGCAAGGCCCTGCGCCAGGAGCAGGCCGCCGCCCAGCGTGCCCAGCAGCTGCGTATCTCCACCTCCCGCGCCCAGGCCGAAGGCCGTGCGCAGGTCATTCCGACCGCCGAGGGATGGAAGCAGGAGATGGGCGCCGACGGCCGCCCCGAACTGCAGTTCGCCACCAAGCGCCGCGTCTCCCAGCCGCCGACCCACCTGGCTGACCTCACCCTGGCCGAGCGCCAGGAGAAGCTGAAGGAACTGGGGCTGCCGGCATTCCGCGCCAAGCAGCTCTCGGTGCACTACTTCCAGCACTACACCACCGACCCTGCCAAGATGAGCGACCTGCCCAAGGACCGCCGCGAGGAACTGGTCGACGCGATGTTCCCGAAGCTGCTGACCGAGGTCAAGCGGCTGACCACCGACGACGGCAAGACCATCAAGTTCCTGTGGCGCCTGTTCGACGGCTCGCTGGTCGAGTCCGTGCTGATGCGCTACCCGAACCGCATCACCCTGTGCATCTCCTCGCAGTGCGGCTGCGGCATGAACTGCCCGTTCTGCGCCACCGGCCAGGCAGGCCTGACCCGCAACATGTCCACCGCAGAGATCCTGGACCAGATCGTCCAGGCCAACCGCGTCATCGCCGAAGGCGGACTGGGCGGCCAGAAGCACCCCGACGAGCGCGTGGGCAACATCGTGTTCATGGGCATGGGCGAACCGCTGGCCAACTACAAGCGCGTCATGAACGCCGTGCACCGCATGGTCGCCGAAGCCCCGGAGGGCCTGGGCATGAGCGCTCGCGGCATCACCGTCTCCACCGTCGGCCTGGTTCCTGCCATCCGCAAGCTGGCCAACGAGGACGTGCCGGTCACCTTCGCGCTATCGCTGCACGCACCGGATGACGAGCTGCGCGACGAGCTGATCCCGGTGAACTCGCGCTGGAAGGTCGACGAGGCGCTGGATGCCGCCTACGACTACTACGTGAAGACCGGACGCCGCGTCTCCATCGAGTACGCGCTGATCAAGGACATGAACGACCACGAGTGGCGCGCCGAAATGCTGGCGAAGAAGCTCAACGCCCGCGGCCGCGGCTGGGTGCACGTGAACCCGATCCCGCTGAACCCGGTGCCGGGCTCCATCTGGACCCGCAGCGAGCCGGACATCACCTCGAAGTTCGTGCGCCGCCTGGACGAGCTGGGTGTGCCGACCACCCTGCGCGATACCCGCGGCAAGGAAATCGACGGCGCCTGCGGCCAGCTGGCCGCCGACGGCGACAAGTAGCCACCGCTACCCCGGGCAGAGAAGCCTATACTTTGGCTAAGACCTAAGTAGAGGGAGGACTGCTCATGAGCACGATTCGGCTTCCGAGGATTGCCGTCTCCCGGGACCTGGCCAAGGACCTGGTCTGGGCCGACGAGGTGAAAGCCGACGAGCCGGTGGTGCTCGACGGGCGCTGGATGGTCGTGAACAACGAGGACTTCGCCAGCCAGCTCGCCACCGAGCTGCGCAACCGGAACATCGTGCACTTCGAGGTGCTCGGTGGCAGCCCCGAATGGCAGGACGCCATTCGGGCCGCCGGGGCCACCCATGACGTGCAGATCAACGTGCAGTCGCTGGACTAGGCGTCGATCCAGCGGATGTTCTTCCCCGAGCGCTCCAGCACGGTGTCCCAGAGCTTCTGCTCCTCATAACCCTGCTGCCTGCCCGAGTTGTTGAAGAACAACTCCGCGTACGTCTCCCAGCGGGCGTACTCTTCCCGCAGTTCGTTGTTGTCGATGCGGCTGGCCGCGGTGCGGAATTCTCCCTGCAACGCGGCCTGGGCCAGCGCCGGAAAGGGATCGGGACCTCCGGAGCCCGACTGCAGGTGGTCCAGATGCGCCGTCCATTTGCTGCGAAGCTCCAAGGCCACATCCTGGACCGCGATCAGCGCACGCAGCTGCGCGGTGTTCCGGCGTTCGGTGCGCTGCGCCCTGCGGTTGCCCAGCACCGTCACCCAGGTGATGGCCAGACCCGTGAGCAGGCCGAGAATCGCGGTGGTCCACGGGGTCAGGCTCAGCGAGGAAATGTTCTCGCGCATGAAATCGCATAGCTGGACCAGGTCCTTGGAATCCAGTTGCCCGCACGTTTGAATCTGCATCACGCCACCTCGCCGCCGCCTATCCAGATCATGCCGGTATTCTATGCGCGAATCCAGCAGGCCAGTAGGGCAACGGGCAAGCATCCTGATGGGTTGCTATCGAATGCGGCAGTCTCGCCGCCGCCGTCACGTAACCTGCAGCTTTTGTTGCTACATCGCAATATATTGTCCTGAAGGGCACGAACAGGGACTTGAGGGTCTTGTCCCATAGTCGGTGGCTGAGCGCCCGAAGCGAACTAGGAGGTTGCAAGCGCCGGGCGGTATGGTTCAGATATGGCTGTCTCAGATCCTCTTTTCCTTGATAAATCCAATCCGGAGTTGTGGAACTCTATTGGGAAGTTCGCCAATCAGCTGACCAAGTCCTACCAGGACGCAGGCATCAGCGACCGGCTGGCCGAACTGGTGAACCTGCGGGTCTCGCAGATCAACGGCTGCGCCTACTGCCTTGACCTCCATGCCCGCAAGGCCATCGACGCAGGGGAGACGATGCAGCGTATCAACTTGCTGTCCACGTGGAACGAATGCGGCGGACTGTTCGACGAGGAAGAGTGCGCGGCGCTGGCCATCGCCGAAGCAGCAACCAACCTGCCCACCCCCGAGGAACGCATTGCAGCTGTGGCCTCGGCCCGTCTGGTGTTCTCCGATGAGCAGGTGGCGGCCATCCAGTGGATCGCCGTGGCGATGAACGCGTTCAATCGCATCTCGGTGCTCTCCCGGCATCCGGTCAAGGAACGCACCCTGGCTGAAGGCGCAAAGTAGTGAAGGTGTCGAAGCGCGGAGAAGTCCCGCCGTTCGAAGTCATGCAGATCGTCGAGGAAGTCGCGCACCTGCGTGCCGCCGGCCGCGACGTGATCTCATTGTGCGTCGGGGAACCCGGTGGGGGAGCGCCCGCCGCGGTCAATGAGCTCGCCGCGCAGCTGCATGCGCAGAACGCGGATTTCGGCTACACCCCGACCGCCGGGCTGGCCGAGACCCGCGAGGCCTTGGCCGCGCACTACCTGGCCCGCTACGGCGTCCAGATCCCGGCGCGGAACTTCGTCATGACCACCGGATCCTCCGGGGCGTTCCAGCTGGCCTTCCTCGCGGCCTTCGACGCCGGGGACGTGGTGGCTCTGGCCCGTCCAGGCTATCCTGCCTACGCCAACATCCTCGGAGCCTTGGGCCTGCAGGTGGTGGACCTCCCCACCGGGGAAGCCGAACGTTTCCAGCCGACCGCGCAGCTGCTGGAGCAGGCCCTGGCCGAGCACGGAAGGCTCGACGGCCTGGTCATCGCCTCGCCGAACAACCCGACCGGCACCATGTTCAGCGCCGAGGAACTCGAAGAGCTGTGCAGCTGGTGCGACGCCCATGGCGTGCGGCTGGTCAGCGACGAGATCTACCATGGCATCGAATTCGTCCCGGAGCGCAAGGGGCGCACCTCCTGGGAGTTCTCCCGCTCCTCGATCGTGGTTTCATCCTTCTCCAAGTACTGGGGCATGACAGGGTGGCGCCTGGGCTGGATGATCGTCCCCGACGACATGTTGGCCGCGGTGGACGCCCTGGCCTCGAACCTCGCCTTGTGCGCGCCGGCTCCGGCCCAGCGTGCGGTCATCGCCGCCTTCGAGCCGTCGAGCCTTGCCGAGGCGGAGCAGCGGGTCGCCGAGTTCGCGAAGACCCGCGACCTGGTGCTGGCCAACTACAGAAAGCTGGGCATCGAGCAGGCAGCGCCGGCCGACGGCGCGTTCTATCTCTACGGGCGGCTCAGCGAGCGTGTGCTCGACCGCTTCGGCACCGCCGGAGAGTACTGCCGGCAGGTGCTGGAACATGCACAGGTGGCGCTGACCCCGGGCGGCGACTTCGACCCGTTCGAGGGGCACCTGTTCATCAGGCTGTCGTTCGCCGCCGGTTACGAACGGGTGGCCGAGGCGCTGGAGCGGGTGGAAGCGTTTTTGCGCCAGACGCTGTCCGGGGTATAGGACTCGTGGATCGGTGGTGAGAAACTTGGGTGATCTGCACCGCCGGTTCCGCACGAACCTTGTGGTCAATTTCGATGTTGAGCTTCTTGAAACCAACCATCCTGCGACAGTCGTGACGCCAAGCGGCCGATGACATATTAGGCGCTTTCAGGACCGCCGCGTCCTGATCCGCCTGCCTTTGGGCATCCACTATGGCGATGCGTGTGCACGACGTCGGAGTTCGGGCCGGGGAACGCCTGCTGTTCCACATAATGCGGGCCGTATTCTCCCTTATCAGGATGGGTAGATCTTGTTGTGTCCGGTGTGGCAAAACCCCGGAAACGTGCACACTCCGATAGCTGAAATCTGCGCCTTTCGAGCTGCTTGATGAGGCTTTGTGGTGCGTTTTTGGGTGCATTTTTACTATGGGTTGAGCATGCATTCCAGAGTACAATCGAATCATGAAAGCAGCAGTGTCACCTGATCAGCGTCCGGGACTTCGCGCGTACGAGGATTCCGTCGGTCTTCCGTTTCATGAGCTCATTTCGCAGTTGCGGGAGATATTGGGTGTGCGCCTGGTTGCCTATATCGGTGGGGTGAAGTCCTCCAGATCGGTATCGACTTGGGCAGATGGCTCATCCGTTCCCGGCGAAGTCGACCAAGAACGACTTCGTCATGCTTTTCATGCCGCGGCACTTCTGCGGGATCGCTACGACGCTATAACTGTGCAGTCCTGGTTCAAGGGGATGAATCCCGGCTTGAATGATGACGCACCCGCCCAGGTCCTGCGCGAGTCTGACCCGATAGTTGGTTCTCGGGACGTGATCGTCGCCGCTAAATCATTCGCTTACGGCCGATGATGAATCCCGAACATGGAAACAGCGTGGACCTTGAAATAGAGTGCCCAGATGAACCCCTCCATGTTTGGCGCGTCGGATTCTCACCCGAACTTTGGGCTTGGACGCCTTGGACGTTCGCCGGTGACGACGGACTTTTCAGTGGACGTTGGGATGACCAGCTTGGCGAGTTTCGTACCATCTACACTGCCGAAAGCCTTCTTGGATGCTTCCTCGAGCTGCTTGCCCTCTTCCGTCCCAGTCCCGAGCTGGTCGCCGGGCTTGACCAGATTATCGACGACGACGGCAGCATTGGCAGCTACCCCGAAGCTCCCCAATGCGCCATTGGCTACTCATGGTTGGAAGACCGGCGGTACGGTTCTGCACGCCAAAGCGGCAAATACTGCTACGTCACCCACTCACGCAGTATTGCCGCGTTGAGCATCCACTACCCCTTCGACCGATATGATATTTCCCTCGCCGACGTCGATACTGCCCTGTTGAAGGACGCCCGAGACCGCGTGCTCACTAGATCCATCGCCAGATGGCTTTACGACCTGCACGAAGAGACAGCGGGCGAGCCTGTCGTCGATGGTGTGAGGTTTAATTCCCGCCACGGTGATGAGATCCGTGTCTGGGCGGTGTCCCAACGTGCCGATGACTTGGCTGTCAGTCCTCGGATCCAACCTGTGATGGAGCCTCTCCCGGTGCCGCCCGACCTTCCCGAGCTGCAAGAGGCATTTGCCCGCTTTGGTCTGCAATGGCATGAAGGCTGATTGCCCAGAACGTGCGCACGGCACCACGCGTCCAGCAAAAGGAACGGTGTGCCGTGGCGGCTTCGGTGAATCGGAAAGGCCAATAAGCCGAATCCCTGATTCAACCTTCTGAGTCATTGCGCATGATCCCAAATTCGTTCCTGCAGGTTCGAACTCCTTAGGACTGGAACTCGCGGTATGCGAAGAAGCGGGCACGGAATGATCCGTGCCCGCCTCTCTTCACGCATGGTCAATACGGTTTTGTGATGATTCAACTGGCCAGCGGACCGCCGACCTCGTCCACCATGGCGAAGAGCCTGCGCAGCACCGCTGGGTCGTTGATCCCGTCGTGCTCGTGCTCATTGGTGACCCAGGCCTGCAGGCCGCCGACCTTTTTCGCGGTGTCCAGCGACAGGCCGGCATCCACATACATGTCGTCGTAGTAGACGGCGGCGGCCATCGGAACCCGGTTCGCCGCGATCTTCTGAAGGTCGTAGATCTTCCGGTGGGTGCCGCGCGCTGCCAGCACCTCGACTGCCGGGATATACGGGCGCAGCAGCCGGGTCTCCTCGAAAGTCCAGCGGAACATCATTTCGCCGGTAAACAGCAAGGTGGGCGCATCCGTGGCGAAATCCGCGTGCTGCTCCAGCTCCGCCTGGGCGGCGAAGGCGCTGGGGCCGTTGGCCCCGTTGCCGTAGATGTCCTCCTGCAGCACCGCGAACAACGGGTTCCCGGCAAAGCTGGTGCGCGCCTGGACCTCCTGCAGCAGGCAGTCGCTGAGCTCGGTGCCGTCGCCGGATTGCTCCAGCAGCCAGTGCAGGCGTTCGAAGCCCGGACCCATGCCGAAGTCGATGCCCAGCGACTGCAGCCGGCGGACCGTGAAGCGGTCGCCGTCGGGCAGCAGCACCTCACGTTCGGCCAGCGTGCGGGCCAGATTGGCGGCACGGGCGCGGTCCTGCGGGTACATGCGGTAGAACTGCTCGTTCTTGGCACGCACCCGGTGGATGGTGCGGGCGTAGACCCCGGCGGCGCTCGGCTCAAGGCTCGGCAGCCCGCCGGTGATGAAGCAGGCGGTCAGCGCGTTATCGAAGTAGCTCAGGTAGCTCAGGGTCAGGAACCCGCCGTAGCTCTGGCCCAGCGTGGCCCATTTGCGGCCTTGGTAGCCGCGCCGGCGGATCGCCTCAGCATCGGCCACGATGGAGTCCGCGCGGAAGTTCTCCAGGTACGCCGCGCCGCTGCCGCCGTCCGGGAATCCGGAGATCACCTGGGCGGTGACCGGGGTGGAGCGGCCGGTGCCGCGCTGGTCCATGAGGATCACGCGGTAGCGTTCCAGCGCCGTATCCAACCGGTCGGAACCGCCCACCGGGCGCGGTCCCTGCCCGCCGGGCCCGCCCTGCAGATAGACCATCAGCGGCAGCTGCTGCCCGTCCAGGTGCGCACGCACCATTTCGCGGTAGAACAACTCGATGGCGGGGCCGCCCGGATTGTTCCAGTCCAGCGGCACCTGAAGCACGTAGTCGCGGAAGCGGCGTCCGCCGGCCACGTAGGTTTCCAGCAGCCGCGGGGCCGCATCCAGGTTCTGCACGGCCTGTGCCAGCGCGGTCATTTAGCGCCCTCCAGCAGTCCCAGCGAATCGAAGACCGGGGCTCCGGCCTGGATGACGGTGCGGCCCTTGGCCTCGGACACCAGGAAGTCCACATCCTGGCGCGGATCGCCGTCAAGCACCAGCAGGTCCGCGGTCTTGCCGGCGGCCAGCGAACCGATGGACTCGTTGCCAATCAGCTGCGCATTCACGCTGGTGGCCGAGCGCAGCAGGTCTTCCACGGTGGAAGCCGCCGCCTGCAGGGCCAGCCCATTGAGCTGCTCGTCGCCCAACTCGCCCATCAAATCGCTGCCGAATCCAACCTTGGCCCCGGCATCCAGCGCATGGCGCACCGCCTGTTGCCCGCGCTCGAGCACAATCCGGTTCTTCTCCTGGGACACCGCAGCCAGGCCAAGTTCCTCGCCGCGCGAATCCATGGCCGCATAGGCGGCCAGGGTGGGGACCAGGAAGGCGTCGTGCTGCGCCATGAGCTTGGCGGTGTCGGCATCCAGCAGGTTGCCGTGCTCGATGCTGCGCACCCCGTTTTCCACCGAGTGGCGGATCGCCGGCACCGAGTAGGCGTGCGCGCAGACATAGGAGCCGCGGCGGGCCGCCTCGGAGGTGATGATGCGGATTTCCTCGGGGGAGTATTGCGGGATTTCCAGCGGGTCGGTCAGCGAGATGACCCCGCCGCTGGTCATGATCTTGATGGCGTGTGCCCCGGTGCGGAAGGCATTGCGCACTGCCACGCGCAGGTTGTCGGGCCCGTCGACAATTTGGCACATGTGCCCGTGGCTGAAGCAGGTGTCCAGGTGCGCCTCGCGCGGGTCGCCGTGCCCGCCGGTCTGGCTGAAGGCGGGGCCGGTGAAGTAGTAGCGCGGCGAGTCGAACAGCTTCTCCTCGATGGCGCGGGCCAGGCCCAAGTCGCCGCCGGCTACGTCGCGCACGGTGGTGAAGCCGCGGCGCAGCGCGGCTGCCAGGCGGTGGGAGCCGGCCAGCGCGGAGTAGGAGAGCGGGCCCAGCTCGTTGTCCAGGCCCTGCAGGGCCACGGCGTAGGCGTGGAAGTGCGCGTCGATCAGCCCGGGCAGCACGGTGCGCCCGGCGGCGTCGACCAGGATTCCCTCGCGCTGGGCGCCCACAGCGGTGATGGTCCCGTCGACCAGGGTGATGTTCGCCGGCTCGTCCAGGAAGCGTTCGCCGTCGAAAACCGTGGCGTTGCACAGGGTCAGGGTGCTCATGCGCGCACCGCCAGGTTCATCGCCTGGGCCATCCACTGCTCCAGGCCGGTGGCGTCCAGCGGCAGTTCGCCGGAGAGGTTCTCGTAGCCGGTGGCGGTGATCAGCAGGTCGTCCTCGATGCGTACGCCCAGGCCGCGCAGCTCCGGCGGGACCATGGCGTCGTGGGCGTGGAAGTAGAGGCCAGGTTCCACGGTCAGCACCATGTTTTCCTCCAACAGCGCGCCCTGGTAGTCCTCGTAGTGCGAGTGCGAGCAGTCATGCACGTCCAGGCCCAGGTGGTGGCCCACACCGCACACCAGCCAACGGCGGTGCTGCTGGCCGATGGGGGACAGCGCCTCGTCCACCGAGACCGGCAGCAGGTCCCAGTCGTGCAGGCCCTTGGCGATTTCCTCCATGCAGGCGAAGTGGAAGTCGCTGTACGGCTTGCCCGGAGCCAGCGCGGCCAGTCCGGCGCGGTGGGACTTCTCCACCAGGTCGTGGACCTGGCGCTGGGCGTCGGTGAAGGCTCCGGCCACCGGGAAGGTGCGGGTGACATCTGCGGTGTAGCAGGAGCGTTCCTCCACACCCATGTCCAGCAGCAGCAGCTGGTCTTCGCGAACCGGGCCGTCGCAGCGGGTCCAGTGCAGGGTGGGCGCGTGGATGCCGGCGCCGATGATGGTGGCGTAGCCCGGGCCGTTGCCGTAGGTGCGGGCGGCGCGGTCGAAGGTGCCCTGCAGCCAGCGCTCGCCGCCGGAGGTGATGGCCTGCGGGATCTCGGCCAGCACCTGGCGGAAACCGTCAATGGTGTGGTCCACCGAAGCGCGCAGCTCGGCGATTTCCCACGCGTCCTTGACCATGCGCAGCTGGGAGAGGACCCGCTTCAAGGCGGGGGAATCCTGGGCGTTCAGCTTGTCCAGCTCGCTGGAGTCCACGGCGCCGGCGGCCTGGAACCGGCCCGCACGCACGGCGGACTCGAGTTCCTGGATCGGGCGAACCGGGATGCCCAACGCGCGCTGCCAGTCAAGCGGCTTGTGGCTAGGGCCGACCCAGAGTTCGCCGTGGATGGCATTGGAAAAGAAGTCAGCGGTGCCCGGCGCGTAGGGGACTGGCAGGAACAGTTCGAAGTCATGTCCGTCGCTGGTCGGGTGGCCCAGCAGCACGGCGGTCTCGATCTGGGCATTGACCAGGTACATGAAATCGGAGTGGGCGCGGAACTCGTGGAAGTTGTCGTTGGCCCGCACCGGTGCGTGGCCGGCGAACACCATGATGCCCTGGCCGGCGAAGGCCGCCGAGAGGTTCTCGCGGTGGTTGGCTGCGGCCTGCGACGCCGCGGCATCGACAGGGGCAGGCAATTGGGGTGATTCCCAGCCCTTGGCCATGAAGTCCACGAAGGGCTGGCTGTTCGCCAGCCGGGGAATTACATTCTCCCCGCTGCTTGGTACCGGCATTGACTTGGGGAGTTTCTCACTCATCGACGTGGTGCTCCTGTGAAACGAGAACTGTTGGGATGGCAGGGCTTAGCGCCCCGGTCATTCAAGCTTTTCACGGATCCGCCGCGCCTACGACATAAAACGGTGTCGTAAAACCGACACGTCGTTAATCAGTCTCTGCTGATTCAGTCTGCGGATTCGCGGTCCACGATCAGGTGCCTGGCGCTGATGGCGCCGAGCTGGAACCTGCTGGCTGCGCCGAATCCGCGCTGCAGGGTCTGGATTTTGCGCTGCACCGTGCGCACGCTGACTCCCAGCGCACGGGCCACCGACTCGTCCTTCTGCCCGGCGGCCAGCAGTCGCAGGATCTGGATCTCGTCATCCTCCAGCAGCGTTCCGGACTCGAACTTCCGGTTGCTGACCTGCAGGGCGGTTTCCCAGACCTTGGTGAATGAATCGTTGATGAAATCTGCCAGCACCGGGGAGGTGAGCTGCACGGCCAGATGCGATGCGGCGGAGGCTTCCGAAGTGTGGATGATGAACTCCTCGCGGTCGCGGATCAGCAGCCGCGTCGAGACATTCGTGGAGACCCGGGCTTCCTCGCCTTGGCGGACCGAGTTCAGCATGGCCCGGGTGAGGTCTCCGCGCTCGAATACCGAGGGGTCGTAGACCACCCGGAAGCGCACCCCGCGGGCCAGCGCGGCGGGCTGGGACTTCGATTGGGACTCTGCATGCGCGGGTCTGCCGCCTCGGTCCAGCGCATCGATCGAATGCACCGCCCGGTCCTGGAAGTCGTTGAAGGTGTCCACCAGATCCTGGCGCGAGTAGATCAGTCGCATGGACAGGCCGTCCCGATGCACGTGGGCTCCGTCCGTCGGTACCCCGGTGCGGCGCATGTCGTCGGCCAATGCGGCCAGCTGCTGCGAAATCGAGGTGAGCGTATCGGCATCCATGCGTGTACGACCTTAGTGATGTGTGACGGGGTACAGTCCGTGCCCCGGACAAGGCAGCACGGGGACAGTTGAATCATGGCACATTTCATCGGACAGGATCCCGGATGCCGGTGGGCGTTAGCAGTTCTCCACAGTTCGCCAGGCAGTTGCGAAGCCTTGCGGATCGTGACTGACAGTGGGAGCAGGCAGCCGCAACGGGCCGCCGGAACCGCATCCCAGAGTTGAGGAGAAAACCATGCCGTCACTGCCGGATCCCGTCGACCGTGAATGCCTGCCGTGCTATCTATATCGAGTCGCAGGCGCCGAACCTTGTGCCGCGAACCTGCGCGCGCTGATGCACTACCGCGATTATTCGGCCCCGCGGGCTACCGCCCTGGAGCGGAAGATCAAGCTGCTGGGCGGCTTCTGCGACTGCGAGGTGCTGCTGAACGTTTTCCGGCCCATTACCGATGAGGCTGCGCGCGCGGTGGACGAGGGGCTGGACATGGTCTGCAAAGGAACACGCCGCGGCAGCATTCAACCCTGCGAACAGTGGATGATGCGCCGCGGCGTGCAGTGGGGCGGAGGCCAGTTCCGCTCCCGGAGTGCTTAGATTATCTAGTCTTCCAAGCTCCCGTTGGAAGTGGATTTGTTCTTCTTCCCGGACATGAAAGCCTTCAGCAGTTCCACGCCGATCGGAATCACGGAGATGAAAACAATCAGGATGAAGATGAGGTCGATGTTCTCTTCGATCCAGCTGAACTGTCCGAGCCAGAAGCCCAGCAAGGTGACGCCGACACCCCACAACAGAGCGCCAATCAGATTGTAGAAGACGAAGGTCTTGTGGTTCATCTTGGCAACACCGGCGATCACCGGAACGAAGGTGCGGACCACGGGAACGAAGCGGGCCAGGATGACCGCGCGGCCGCCGAAACGCTCGAAGAAGCTGTGGGCGTGCTCGACATTCTTCTGCGAGAAGAAGCGTGAATCCGGCTTCTTGAAAATCGCGGGACCGGTCTTTTTCCCGATCATGTAACCGGTTTGGTCGCCTGCGAAGGCGCAGACGAAAATGCACAGGGCAAACAGCCACAGCGGGACATGGATGGTGCCGGTGGCGATGAGCATGCCCACGGTGAAGAGCATTGAGTCGCCGGGCAGGAAGAAACCGACCAGCAGGCCGGTTTCCGCGAAAACGATGCCGCAAACGATCAGGACGACCCATGGCGCCAAAGCCGGGTCGTTAAGGAAGACCGCGGGATTCAGCCAGTCTGGCAGGAAAGCCGCACCCATGGTGGGCGACCCAAGTTCGGTCACTATCGAAAGAAATGAAGAATGATCTAGCACGAGAAAAGCCTACGGGATTTCGCTGTGAGTTTGCCCGTGCATAGATGCAGATCACTGCGGTAAATCGATGTGGGAATGGCATTTTGGCCGGGCTGACCGGTAAAGACTTCGATGCCGGGATCTTGCTGTACTGTGCGGGCGCGGTGACGAATGAACCCGCCGGAGTAGCCAAGCTCACATCCGCTGACGCGTCCCCGAAACGACAGTTGAAATGCGGCAACTAAATTCTCGCTGTCGACCCATGACAACGGTCATGTTCAAGTCATGACATTCTGCTCTTCGCCGGCGGGCCTTTTCCGCGAAAAATTGAACTATGGAAACGCTGAACCGAACCGAAGCAGTATCGCTGACGGGTCTGCGCAAGACCTTCACGACACCACGCACCAAGGTCGAAGCCGTGCGCGGAGTCGACCTGAGCATCCAAGCCGGCCAAATCGTTGCCCTGCTCGGCCCTAACGGCGCAGGCAAGACCACCACCGTGGACATGATCCTGGGTCTGACCCAGCCGAGTTCCGGCTCGGTCGAGGTCCTGGGCCTAAGCCCGCACCGGGCAGTGACCTCCGGCAGGGTTTCGGCGGTGCTCCAGACCGGAGGGCTGTTGCGCGACATGACCGTTCGCGAAACCATCACGGTGATTGCCACCATGCACGGGCAGGCCGGCCGTGTTACGCAAGTCATGGACCGTACCGGGCTGACCGCCATCGCCAAGCGGAGGGTCGGAAAGTGCTCCGGCGGCGAGCAGCAGCGCATCAAATTCGCGTTGGCCCTGCTCCCGGACCCCGACGTGCTGATCCTCGACGAGCCCACCGCCGGCATGGATGTGATGGCCCGCCGCGACTTCTGGGAAAACATGCGCTCGGAGGCATCCAGCGGACGCACCATCATTTTTGCCACCCACTATCTGGAAGAAGCGCAGAACTTCGCTGAGCGCACCGTGCTGATGAGCCACGGGCGCATCGTGGCGGACGGGGCGACCGAGGAACTGCGCAAGCTGATTTCCGGACGCACCGTCAGCGCCACGCTGCCCACCGAGCAGGCGATCTCCCAGGCGGAAGCCTTCGACGCCTCGGTGAGCATTGCCGAACGCAATGGACAGCGCATCTCCTTCAAATGCGCCGATTCCGACCGCTTCGCCCAAACCCTGTTGACCGATCTGGGCGCCTGGGACCTTGAAATCTCTGCGCCAAGCCTGGAAGACGCATTCATCCAACTGACCGAGGACGCCCAATGATTGCCACCTATATCCGCGTTGAATTCGCCCGGCACTTCCGCGACGGCTACAACCTGGTCTTCGCGCTGCTGCTGCCGGCAGCCATGTACTTCCTGTTCGGCAACATCCCCAGCTACACGGATGCCGAGGTCGGCAGCGGCAACGTCAAGTTCTACCTGATGGTTTCCATGGCAGCCTACGGCGCGGCCGTCAGCACCGTGGCCATTGCCGGCACGGTGGCCACCGAAACCATGCAGGGCTGGGGCCGGCAGATCGCCTTGACCCGGATGACACCGGCTTCCTTCGTCACCAGCAAGATGATTGTCGCGGCCACGGTGGCGGCAGCCTCGGCGGCGCTGGTCTTCGCCCTGGGCGCAGGTACCGGAGCGCGGGTCACCGACGGCTGGATGTGGGTGGTCAGCTACTTGATCATCCTGGCCGGAGCGATGATCTTCGCCTGCTACGGCATCGGCGTGGGCATGCTGTTCAAGTCGGAATCCGCGCTGGGGCTGGCCTCGGGCCTGATGGTGTTCTTCGCCTTCTTCGGCAACGTGTTCATGCCTCTGGAAGGCGGCATGCTCGACGCAGCCCGTTTCACCCCGATGTTCGGCTATGTGGCCTTAGCCCGCTACCCGATGCTGCACTCAATTCCCGCAGGAGGCGACATGGCGCCGGATCCATTGTGGATTCCAGTGACTAGTGTGGTTGCATGGGCAATCATCTTCGCGCTCTTCGCGGTCTTCGCAACCCGGAAGGCCAAGGCGCGCCAGTGAATAATTCAGGGAGCAATCCCACGGCAATGAGCCAGGCCGGCTGCGAAGTCGACGAAGGCACTGCCTTCTGGGACAAGTGGGGCTGGCTGGTTGCCGGGGTCTGGATCATCTTCCTGATCTTCCCGATCCTGGACCTGCTGTTGGAAGACTATTCGCTGCCCACCAGGATCATCGGACTGATCCTGGTGGTCGTCTTCGCGGTGGTCTACCTCAGGGCCTACGCGGAATTCAGCAGGGTGGTCGGCGAGGGCGGAACCAGGCACCCGCGGGCCTATGCCTACTTCGCCATCCTGTGGGTCATCGTGCTGGCGGGGCTGCCGGTCATCGGGCTGACAGTCATGGGAATCTTCCCGTTCCTGACCTCCTACTCCGCCTTCCTGCTCACCAAGCGCTACACGATCGCCACCTATGTCGCCGTCGCCGTGCTGTGTTTCGTCCTGCCGATCATCTACGGGGAATTCATCGACCTGCTGTTCCTGATCGGCCTGAACCTGGTGCTGATGGTCGTGTACGCCATCACGGTCGCCGCGATCACCCGCTCGGTGGTCTCGGAACAGATCCGCGCCGACTACCTGGTGGTGGCGGAACAGGAACGCATGGCCCGCGACGTGCACGACGGCATCGGCCATTCGCTGACCGCGCTGAACCTCAAGGCCCAGCTGGCGTTGCGGCTCATGGACGCCGGCAGCTACAAGGAAGCCCGCCGGGAGCTTGAGCAGCTCAGCGACCTGGCAGTCACCGCGCTGGATTCGGTCCGCACCACGGTGCACGGGCTCAACCGGCAGAACCTTGAGGCCGAATTGCAGGAACTGCACCAGGCCTGCACGGATAACGGCCTGGAATTCACGGTGCTGGGCACGGTGGAGGACGTCCCCGTGGCCTGGCGGTCGCACATTGCGTGGATCCTGCGCGAGGCGGTCACCAACGTGCTGCGCCACGCCCACGCCGGATCCGTCGCGGTGCGGCTGGGCGCCGCAGGGGTCAGCGTGGACGACGACGGCGACGGCATCCAGGGCGGTGAGAGCGGCCACGGCATCCGCGGCATGCAGGAACGCGCCCGGCTGTTCGGCGCCAGTTGTACAGTGGGAGCATCCAGGCTGGGAGGAACCAGCCTGCAGGTGGCATTCGGCGCGGGAAACGGGGACACATGATCAAGGTGCTGATCGCGGACGACCAGCACCTGGTGCGCGGCGCACTGGCCGCCCTGCTCAATCTTGAGGACGACATCCAGGTGGTCGCCGAATGCGCCGACGGCGACGAAGTCGCGCAGGCGCTGGATGACAGCGGGGCGCAGGTCGCGCTGCTGGACGTGCAGATGCCCCGGTTGGACGGGCTGCGCACCGCGCAGCTGTTGCGCGACAGCCATCCCGAGGTCAAGATCCTGATCGTGACCACCTTCGACCGCCCCGGATACTTCCGCCAGGCCTTCGAAGCCGGGGCCAGCGGATTCCTGGTCAAGGATTCCCCGCCGGCGGAACTGGTCGCCGCCATCCGCCGGGTGCATTCGGGCGGGAAGGTCGTCGACCCGCAGCGCGCCATGCTCAGCGTGGAAACCCGCTCCAACCCGCTGACCGAGAGGGAACGGGAAATCCTCGCGCTGGCCGCCGGCGGGGGACCTGTGTCGCAGATCGCCGCCTCCCTGCACCTGTCGGCCGGAACGGTGCGCAACCACCTGTCCAACGCCATCGGCAAAACCAATACCTCGAACCGGATCGAGGCGGCCCGCACCGCGCGGGAAATGGGCTGGATCTAGCGGGTGGCGAAGTGGGTGATGACCCCGATCATCCACACCGAGGACGCCAGCAGCACGCAGCCCAGCTCGATCACGATGCCCAGCCCCATGGCCTTCAGCGCCGCCCAGGATGAGGTTAGGGCACCGGAGGTTTCGCCGCGGCGGAGCGCCTCGCCGATGAACAAGCCCACCGCGAAGCCCACGAACAAGCCGACCACCGGGATCAGGAAGGCCCCTGCGATCGCGCCGATCAGGGCCGTGAGGATGGACCCCTTCGGGATTGCGTGTTGCTTGAGCTTGCGGCCGGTGAGCACCGCTGATGCGGACCAGCCGAGGAACGCGATGGCGATGCCCAACCCCGCGGCCCACCAGGAAGCGCCGCTGCCCAGCAGCCAGCCCCAGGCCAGCAGCGTTCCGATGGCCAGCAGTGATCCCGGAAGAATCGGGAAGATGGTTCCCAGCGCTGAAACCACCAGCAGCAGGCCGGCAAGAATCGTGTAAAGAATTTGTAGATCCACATGCCTAGTGTGGCACGGTGAGCAAGACGGCAGCGCAGACCGGAAAACAGGAGGTCCTCATGTCCGGGGAAAACAAGGCACGGGTCGGCGTGCAGATCCAGGGTTCCACCGCCGTGGTGCTGCTGGAAAACGAGCGCCAGTTCAACGCCCTGACCAAGGACATGTGCCTGCAGCTGCTGGGCGCCTTCGCCGTGCTGTCCGCGGATCCGGCGGTGTCCGCGATCGTGATCCGCGGCGCCGGCGGGAACTTCTGCGCCGGGATCGCCATCGACCAGATGGACCAGGTGCTCTTCGACAAGGACGCCGACGGGCAGCTGCTGAACCACTTCGATCTGGTGGACCGGGCGATCACCGGCTGCCCCAAGACCACGATCGCGGTGGTGGAGGGCAACTGCTTCGGCGGGGCCTGGCAATTGGCTTCGGCCTGCGAGATCCAGCTGGCGGCCGATGACGTGAAGCTGGCGATCACCCCGGCGAAGATCGGGCTGGTGTTCCCGCGTCCGGGCATCGAGCGGCTGGTGCGCACGGTGGGCGAAAGCCGGGCCAAGTACCTGCTGTATTCCGGAGCCCGCATCCCGGCGGCCGAAGCGCTGGACTGGGGCATGTTCACCCGGATGCACCCGGCCGCGCAGCTGGACGGGGAAGTCGAATCGCTGCTGCAGGCGCTGCAGGGCAACTCCCCGTACTCCATCGCGCGGACCCGCGAGGCCATCGCCGCCCATGGGCAGGAGCCGGCGGCAGCTGACTACGAATCCTGGTGGGCGCGGCTCTGGGAAGAGAACGGGGAGAATCCCGAGCTCGCCGAGGGGCGGCGGGCGTTCCTCGAGCGCCGCGCGCCGCGCTACGGCGATGCCTAGGAGGGCTGCCCTGACTGTTCGGCGTACTGCGCCACCAGCTCGCGCTTGAGGATCTTCCCGCTGGGGCCCAGCGGGAATTCCTGCACGATCTCGATGTGGCGCGGGAACTTGTAGGCCGCCATCTGCTCGCTGGCCCAGGCTCCGATGGACTCGGCGTCCAAGGTGGAGCCTGCTTCCAGTGTGATGGCCGCGGCGATCTCCTGGCCGTGGGTTTCGTGCGGCACGCCGTACACCGCGGCGTTGGAGATCTCCGGATGGCTGATGAGCACCTCCTCGACCTCGCGCGGGTAGACGTTGTAGCCGTTGCGCAGGATCATGTCCTTGGTCCGGTCCAGGATGCGCAGGTAGTCGTCCTCGTCCTTGGTGCCCAAATCCCCGGTGCGGAACCAGCCGTCGACCATCGCCTCGGCCGTGGCCTCGGGACGGTTCAGGTAGCCGGCGAACAGGTTGTGCCCGCGGACCACCAGCTCGCCGATCTCCCCGCGCGGCAGCAGCCTGATTTCGTCCAGATGCGCCGGGTCGGCAATCTCCACCTCGACGCCCCACACCGGGGTGCCGATGGTTCCCGGCCGCGGTTTGCGTCCCACATGGTTGAAGCAGGCCACCGGCGAGGTCTCGGTCAGGCCGTAGCCCTCGTAGATGGGCGCGCTGAAACGCTCTTCGAAGGCGGTGAGCACCGACACCGGCAGCGAGGCTCCGCCCGAGACGCCGAAGCGCAGGCGGGATGGCTTGCCCTCGCGCTGCTTGCCCGCCTCCAGCATGGCGACGTACATCGTGGGTACTCCGAAGAACAGGTCGATGTCTTCATCCAGCACCAGGTCCAGCGCGCCGACGGCGGTGAACTTGGGCAGCAGCATGATTTCCGCGCCGATGCGCAGCCCGGTGTTCAGCACCGTGGTCTGCCCGAAGGTGTGGAACAGCGGCAAGCCGCCGAAGACCTTGTCGCCGCGGCGCATGTCGATGGTGTCCAGCAGCAGGGTGTTCGCCTGCTCCAGTAGCGCAACGTGGGTGCCCAGCGCGCCCTTGGGCTTGCCGGTGGTGCCGGAGGTGTAGAGGATCGTGGCGATGTCCTCGGGACGGCGCGGCAAGTAGGTGTCGATGGGGGTGGCCGCCGCGGCGAGGTCCTCCAGACGGATGCTTCCCAGCTCTTCAGGAGCCAGCACGCTGATCGTCTCGACGCCGCTGAGCTCTGCGCCAGCGGCGCCCTCGCCCAGCAGCGGAGCCGCGCACACCAGCAGGCGTGCTCCGGAATCCTCCAGCACATAGGCGATCTCGTGGCGTTTAAGCAGCGCGTGGATCGGCACGACAACCGCGCCGAGTGCCAGCACCGCGTAGTAGACGCGGGCGAAGTCCGTGACGTTCGGAATCAGCACCGCGACCCGGTCGCCTTCGCCGATGCCGCGCTCCCGCAAAGCCCCTGCGTAGGCGCGGGTTTCGTCCCAGAGCTGCCGGTAGCTGGTGCTCTGCCCGTTGACGGTGATCGCGTTCAACTCGCCATGGCGGGCGGCGCCCTCGGCGGGGATTGCTGCAACGGACATGGTGGCGTTTGGCGAGGAAGAAAGCATGGAAAGGCTCCCGGAGATCAGCGCGAAATGCGAGTGTGTGCTGTGTCACAACCTAACATAATGGAACTGGAAACCGGGAGCAGGTACCCGGTGCCAAGCTTCTGGAGCCTGAAAGTCATATCGTTGCCGCGAGGCGGCCCGAAGCCTAGACTCGCCCTAGCAACTGGATCATGTTTGAAATGGGGAAATGATGCAGGAACTTGGGCAGCCCGGCGCGGAACCGTGCCGGGTAGATTTACTGACCGGTGATATGAAACGAAGCGTCGACTTCTATGGGCGGCTTTTCGGATGGAAAACGAGCGGCGGGAATTCCGGCACGGAAGACTCGATCGACATGTACTTGGGGGACGAACTCGTAGCCGGATTCCTGAACAACGATTCAGGCTCCGAATGCAGCGATGCATGGGTCACCTACCTGAATGTGGCAGACGCCCACGCGGCCAGCTACTCGGCCGGGATGTACGGCGGCTGCGTTTTCCTGCAGCCGCTGGAAATCCAGGGGCAGGGCACCTTGGCCATGATTGGCGACCCCACCGGTATCGGTGTGGGGCTCTGGCAGTCCTCCACTGTCAGGGGGCTGACCAAGGCCTCCGGGCGACACGGGACCCGGATCTGGAATGAATTGCACACCACCAAATTCGAGAAGGTCACCCACTTCTACCGCGATGCGCTGGAATGGGATCTGCTCAGCTTGTCTGACACCGACGAGTTCCGGTACCAGAGCTACGGGCAGGGGCCGAACGCCAAAGCGGGCATCTTCGACATTTCCGGCCAACCGGATCCGAAGCCCGGGTGGCGGACCTACTTCGCGGTGACGGATACGGACAAGGCGCTCGCGCTAGCGAAGAATCTGGGGGCGAAAGTCCTCAAGCAGGCGCAGGATTCGCCCTTCGGGAGGATGGCGGTGCTCGCCGATCCCACCGGGGCGGAGTTCTCCATCATCCAAACCGTACCGGCCTGAGTTATCCGGAACGCTTCCAGGTGTACGGGGTTGTGGTCGTCACCTTGACCATGCCCTGGCGCTCCAGGATCGGGCGGGAGTACTCGGTGGAATCGCTGTGCGCAAAAATGTGCCCGGCGGCCCTCGCCGACCGGGCGCGGGCGTCGGTCAACGCCCGGTAGATTCCGCGGCCTCGGTAGGCGGGGAGCACGCCGCCGCCCCACAGGCCGACCACCTCCGTGCCGGCTACGGGCTCCAGCCTGCCGGCACCGACCATGCGGGCCCCGGCCCAGGCCACCCACAGCTCGAGGCCGTTGGCGAGGTCCATGCGCGCGGCCAGCTCCCGGGCCAGGCCCGGGGAAGGCGGCTGGCCGAATGCCTCGGCGGACATGGCGCACATCTGCTCAACCTCCAAGGGGGTGCTGATTCGGCGGACCTGCACACCCTGCGGAGCAGGAAGGCCGCTGATCAGGTGTTCAAGCCGGCCGAGCATCACTGATTCCGGCTGTCCGGCGCTGAATCCGCAGGACAGCAGGGCCTCGTGCAGTCCCGGGGCGTGGTCGTGGCCGCGGGTCTTGAACTCCACCTCGGTGATTCCGGAGCGCGCCGTGAAATACTCCAGCGCCGGGCCAACCAACGCGGACAGCGGTGCCGGTTCGCCGCCGGTGAACCGCGGCGAGGTGATGAAGCCCTGGCCGCCGGGGAAGACCGCCAGATACAGCGGACCCAGCCGGCCAACCCGGAGGGCGCCCTGCATCTCCGCGTCGGTGCGCAGCTGCGAATCGTAGATATCCAAGAGCCTGCCGGCGGGGTTGGCCATGTGAAAATTCTAGGGTCAACCGGCCCGGCGCGCGGCGCTTTGCCCTGAGCCGCGGGTCGGTGGCACACTCGGACGAGGCAGCCAAAGAACAAACAGGGAGCACCATGGGACGCAAGATCATCCGGCGCCGCGTCATCCGAGCCATGTCGGATGGGACCACCCGGGTGCGCGAGGAGAAGCTGGCCGGCGAAGAGCCGCTGGAAATCCGCTTCGGGCACACCTCCTTCACGACCTCGATGCGCACCCCCGGGGACGACTTCGACCTCGTGGCAGGGTTCCTGTTGGCAGAGGGAATCGTCACCAAGTCCGAGCACCTGGTGGCGATGCGCTACTGCCTGGGCACCGACGAGGACGGAAACCAGACATATAACGTCATAGAGGTGCAGCTGGGTTTCGGCGCCGTACCCCCTCAGCTGAGCGCCGCGCGCAACGTGGTGACCAGTTCGGCCTGCGGCATCTGCGGCACCAACTCGATCGACGAGGTGCGCAAGAAGTCCACCTTCGAGCTGCGCGAGGACTGCGGCCATGTGGACCTGGACGTGTTGTTGTCCATGCCGGACACGCTGCGCGAATCGCAGAAGCTGTTCTCCTCCACCGGCGGCGTGCACGCGGCAGGCCTGTTCTCCACCCGCGGGGATCTGCTGATTCTGCGTGAGGATGTGGGCCGCCACAACGCGGTGGACAAGGTAATCGGGGCGGCCCTGCGCGAAGGTCGCATGCCGCTGTCCGACACCGTGCTGCAGGTCTCCGGCCGCGCCTCCTTCGAGCTGGTGCAGAAGGCGGCCATGGCCGGCATCCCCGTGCTCACCGCGGTGAGCGCGCCCTCCTCCCTGGCCGTGGACCTGGCCCAGGATGCGGGGCTGACGCTGGCCGCCTTCTCGCGCGGGCACAGCGTAAATCTTTATACGCATGCGCATCGCGTCCTGAACGCGTAGCGTGGTAGGTGTGTGGCTGGCGCCACAGCATTTCGGCAGGCATCAGACGGAGGATTGACATGCATCGCCCGGCTCCCAAGGAAGACATCAACGAGGACGACCTGAAGGTCACCGAGCCCGAACACGCGGCCGCGGGACTCAAGGCCGTCATGGTGTCCATGGAACGCGGCTTCTCCGAAGCCGGCCCTTCGCGGACCCTGCGTTCCATGCTGCGCATCAACCAGCGCGGCGGCTTCGACTGCCCGGGCTGCGCCTGGCCCGAATCGATTACCGGCGCCCGCAAGCCCGCGGAATTCTGCGAGAACGGCGCCAAGGCGATCGCCGAGGAAGCCAGCGCCCGCACGGTGACCCCCGAGTGGTTCGCCCAGCACCCGATCTCCGTGCTGCAGGACAAAACCGAGTACTGGCTCGGCTCCCAGGGCCGCATCACCAACCCGATGATCATCCACGCGGGGGAGACCCACTACCGCCCGATCAGCTGGCCCGAAGCGTTCTCCACGATCGCCGAGCACGTCAACGCCACCGCCCCGGACCGCTGCGTGTTCTACACCTCCGGGCGCACGGCGAACGAAACCGCGTTCATGTACCAGCTGCTGGCCCGCTCGCTGGGCACCAACAACCTGCCTGACTGCTCCAACATGTGCCACGAATCCTCGGGCACGGCGCTGAACCCGACCATCGGCATCGGCAAGGGCACCGTCTCGCTGGAGGACTTCGAGCATGCCGAGGCGATCTTCGTGGTCGGCCAGAACCCCGGCACCAACCACCCGCGCATGCTCTCCGCGCTGGCCGACGCCCGCAAGCGCGGGGCGCGCATCGTGGCGGTCAACCCGCTGCCTGAAGCAGGATTCTTCGGATTCAAGGATCCGCAGACGGTCAAGGGCATGCTGGGCAAGGCGGAGCCGATCTGCACCGACTTCCTGCAGATCAAGGTCGGCGGCGACCTGGCCCTGTTCCAGGCCTTCGGCCACCTGCTGCTGCAGTTCGAGGGCGAGAACCCGGGCTCCGTGGTGGACCACGAGTTCATCGCCTCGGTGACCGACGGGTTCGAGGCCTACCAGCAGGCCCGCTCCTCCATCGACTGGGACGCCACCGAAAAGGCCACCGGGCTGACCCGCGCCGAAATCACGGATGTCGCCCGGCTGCTGGCCAAGTCCAAGGCGACCATCATCTGCTGGGCGCTGGGCCTGACCCAGCAGCCGCACTCGGTGCCGACGCTGAAGGAAATCATCAACCTGCTGCTGCTCCAGGGCAACTTCGGCAAACCCGGCGCCGGCGCCTGCCCGGTGCGCGGCCACTCCAACGTGCAGGGCGACCGCACCATGGGCATCTGGGAGAAGCCAACCGAGAAGCTGCTGGCCTCGCTGGATGAGGAATTCGGCATCGAGTCGCCACGCAAGCACGGCTACGACTCCACCGAGGCGCTGCACGCCTTCGAGAAGGACGAGATCGATGTGTTCGTCTCCATGGGCGGCAACTTCGCGCTGGCCAACTCGGAGACCGAAGCGCTGGAAGCCGGCATGCAGCGCGCCAAGCTGACCGTGCACATCTCCACCAAACCCAACCGCTCGCACGTGGTGCACGGGCAGACCTCGCTGATCCTGCCCACCCTGGGCCGCACCGACAAGGACGACAAGCACCCCGGCGGCGCCCAGTTCCTGTCGGTGGAGGACTCCATGTCGGTCATCCACTCCACCCAGGGCCGGCTGAACCCGGTGTCCGACCACCTGCTCTCCGAGCCGGTGATCGTCGCGCGCATGGCCCAGGCCATCCTGGGCGACGACCATGCGGTGGACTGGCGTGCGATGGCCGAGGACTACGACGTGGTCCGCGACCACATCTCCCGGGTGCTGCCCGGCTTCGAGGACTTCAACCGCCGGGTGCGCGAGAAAAACGGGTTCGTGCTGCCCAACCCGCCGCGCGATTCGCGCTCCTTCGCCACCGACATCGGCAAGGGCCGCTTCACGGTCTCCGAATTCGAGGCGCTCGAAGCCCCGGAAGGCCACCTGATCCTGCAGACCATGCGCTCGCACGACCAGTACAACACCACGTTCTACGGGCTGGATGACCGCTACCGCGGGATCAAGGACGGGCGCCGCGTCATCCTGATCCATCCCGAGGACCTCCAGGAAGCCGGTTTCAAGGACCGCGACCTGGTGGACGTCATCTCCACCTTCCGCGGGACCGAACGCCGGGCGAACCGCTTCCGGCTGGTGTCCTACCCGACGGCCAAGGGCTGCGTCGCCGCCTACTTCCCGGAGGCCAACGCGCTGGTGCACCGCGACCTGGTGGCCCGCGAGTCCAACACCCCGGGATTCAAGGCAATGATGGTGCGCTTTGTGGAGCACACCGAGGATCCGGGTCCGACATTGGACAGCTGAGCGCTAAACAACAGCCCACGGACGGGATTCGAACTGAATTCCGTCCGTGGGCTGTGCTCGTTCCCGCGGAAAACGGGCCGCGCGGGCAGGGACTGGATGATGCAAAGTGCATCACGTCAAGCGCTTGCCCCCGGAAGAGGCTGTATTGTTGCGACACAATATAAGGTGTCCGGCTCCCGGGTCAGAGGAGCCGCTACAGTCCATCGATGAGGATCTTCCTATGAGCGCGGCCCGCAGCAACGCAGCCACCAGCACCCGACCCGAAGACGAACGCCTGCCCCCGGGGCGCACCATCGCCTACGGTTTCCAGCACGTCTTGACCATGTACGGCGGAATTATCGCGCCGCCGCTGGTGATGGGCGGAGCCGCTGGCATGGACACCGCGCAAATCGGCGTGCTCGTGGCCAGCTGCCTGTTCATCGGAGGCCTGGCAACGATCCTGCAGACCCTGGGCATCCCGTTCTTCGGCGCCCAGCTGCCGCTGGTGCAGGGCACCTCCTTCTCCGGCGTGGCCACCATGATCGCCATCCTCAACGGCGGCGGAGGCATGCCTGCGGTATTCGGTGCGGTGCTGGCGGCCGGCGCCATCGGCATCGTCATCGCCCCGTTCTTCGCCAAGCTGCTCAGATTCTTCCCGCCGGTGGTCACCGGCGTGGTCATCACCATCATCGGCATGTCGCTGTTCCCGGTCACCGCCGACTGGGCCATGGGCGGCGCCACCGCGGGCGAGGACTACGGGTCGCTGAAGAACATCGCGCTGGCCGCCATCACCCTTGTGATCCTGCTGGCCCTGTCGAAGTCCGGAGTCCCTGCGCTCTCGCGCCTGTCGATCCTGCTGTCCATCGTGCTGGGCACCGTCGTGGCCGCCTTCATGGGGCTGGCCGATTTCTCCACCGTGCTGGACGGGGACATCTTCGCGTTCCCGACGCCTTTCGCCTTCGGCCTGCCGGTTTTCGAACTCGGCGCGATCATCTCCATGATGATCGTGATCCTGGTGACCTACACCGAAACCACCGCCGACATGCTCGCGGTTGCCGAGGTCACCGGCTCCAAGGTCGATGCCAAGCGCATCGCCAACGGCCTGCGTGCCGACATGCTTTCCTCCACCGTCGCCCCGGTGTTCAACACCTTCACCCAGTCCGCCTTCGCGCAAAACGTGGGCCTGGTGGCGATCACCGGCGTCAAGAGCCGCTTCGTGGTGGCCGCCGGCGGCGGCATCCTGGTGATCCTGGGCCTGCTGCCGGTGCTCGGGCGCGTCGTGGCTTCCATCCCGACCCCGGTGCTCGGCGGCGCCGGCATCGTGCTGTTCGGATCCGTGGCGGCAGCCGGCATCCGCACCCTGGCCAAGGCCAAGGACGACAACATGAACATGCTGATCATCGCGACTTCGCTGGCCTTCGGCTGCATCCCGATGGTGAAGCCCGACTTCTACGAGCACTTCCCGACCTGGGTCGGCACCATCTTCCAGTCAAGCATTTCCTCGGCCACCATCATGGCTGTGCTGCTGAACATCATCTTCAACGAACTGACCTGGCGCAAGAAGGAGGATTCGGGCCGCACCGTCTACAAGTACCAGCTGACCGGCTTGCAGGACGGCGACCGGCTGATCGACGGCAAGCTCTATGACAGCAAGGGCCTGGAAATCAAGGTGATCTCCGAGGAGCAGGGCGAAGCGGGCGACAGGCCTATGCCGCTCTGATTCGGTGAGAATTCTGCAGAACGCGTGAACCGCATCCGGTTCGCGCGTTCTTTTTTCCGTGGCTATACGGCGGAATCCCGCGCAGTGGGAAGCACTCGATGCGCCCGGGTGTGAGCTGGAGCACACTAAGTGTGGTAGTTTCAATAATTGAATGAAGTTCGGTGCAACAACCACGGGAGGCGCGTCATGGGCGGGTCCTTGGCTTGGGGGAAGGGCCAGATCGCCCACGGGTGTTAACCGCGGGCCGCGGCTGCATGGTGCTCAGTTCCGCTCCGGGCGGGAATTTCTCCCGCCCCGAGGCTGAGTCCGCCAGCTCCCGGCCGAGCATGCACAAATCGTTCAACTTCTTTCACTATGCGCCCGCGCAGGGCGCAGGAGGTGAGGCACTGTGGTTTCGGAAGCTGCGGGAACGCCCGGGTGCACCGTCACCGTCAACCAGCAAGCCCGCGAATTCACCGGGCCGCCGCATACCAACGCCTTGGACTTCTTGCGCGGGCTCGGGCTGACCTCGTGCAAGGAAGGCTGCGCCGAAGGCGAATGTGGCGCCTGCGCCATCCTGGTGGCGCGTCCCGACGGAGAGCGCCCGCGCTGGACCGCGGTGAATGCGTGCCTGCTGCCGGCCGCCGCCTTGGACGGCCAGCACGTGCTGACCGCCGAGGGGCTGGGCACCGTTCGGGAGCCGCACCCGGTGCAACGCGAAATGGCCGAGCGCGGCGGATCCCAGTGCGGCTACTGCACCCCTGGGTTCATCTGCGCCATGGCCGCTGAATACTACCGCCCGGAACGCGCCGAGGAGCAGGTCGCCGAGGCCCCGGGCCACCATGCCGGAGGGCCCAACGGCTTCGACCTGCATGCGCTGTCGGGAAACCTGTGCCGCTGCACCGGCTACCGGCCCATCAGGGATGCCGCCTTCGCGCTCGGGATGCCAGAGCCTGAGGACCAGCTGGCCCAAGCGCCGGCGACGGCCCCCGCGGCCACCGACTACGGCAGGGCGGATACCCCGGCAGGAGATCCCGGACGCTACCGCCGGCCCGCCTCGCTGGCCGAAGCGCTGCGGATCCTGGCCGAAGAACCGGGAACCCGGGTGGTGGCCGGGGCGACCGACTGGGGCGTCGAGGTGAATATGAGGTTCGCGCGGGCCCAGTCGGTGCTGGCCATCGACCGGCTTCAGGAGCTGCGCCGGGTGGTGGAGACCGATGACTGCCTGGAACTGGGGGCCGCCTGCACGCTGAGCGAACTTGAGCGCGTGCTGGCCGGGAGGGTTCCGCTGTTGTCGCTGCTCTGGCCGAACTTCGCCTCCCGGCTGATCCGCAACTCGGCGACGCTCGGAGGGAATCTCGGCACCGGTTCGCCCATCGGGGATTCGCCACCGGTTTTGCTGGCCCTGGACGCGCAGCTGGTGCTGGCCTGCAGTGCCGGGGAGCGCGTGGTGCCGCTGGATGAATACTTCACCGGCTACCGGCAGACCGTGCGCCGGCCCGAGGAACTGATCACCGCGGTCCGCATCCCGCTGCCGCTGGCTGGGCTGGTGTCCTTCCAGAAGGTCGCCAAGCGCCGCTTCGACGATATTTCAAGCACCGCCGTCGCGCTGGCCTTCGAGGTCGACGCCGGGCTGATCTCCCGCGCGCGGATCGGGCTGGGCGGGGTGGCGGCGATCCCGCTGCGGGCTACCGCCGCCGAACAGGCACTGGTCGGACAGGCCTGGAGCGAGGAAACCATGAGGGGTGCCGGCGGGATCCTGGCCGCCGAGGGGACGCCCCTGGACGACCACCGCGCCAGCGCCGCCTACCGGCAGGCGATGCTGGGCTCCGCGCTTGAGCGGTTCTTCGCGCAGCAGGACAGCGGAACGGGGGCAGGAGCATGAGCATCCAGCACAACCAGCGCCCGCAGGGTTCAGTGGTGGGGCGGGCCATCCCGCATGAATCGGCCTACGCCCATGTCACCGGCCAAGCGCACTATACCGAAGACCTGGCAGGGGCCCTGACCGGGGTGCTGCACGCCTATCCCGTGCAGTCGACGCACGCCCATGCCAAGCTGCTGAGGCTCGACACCTCCGCCGCGCTGCAGGTTCCGGGAGTGCGGCTGGTGCTGACCGCCCAGGACATCCCCGGGGTCAATGACCAGGGCGCGAAGCACGACGAGCCGATGCTCCCGGTGGGCGAGGTCATGTTCCACGGCCAGCCGGTGGCCTGGGTGCTGGGCGAGGACCTGGAAGCTGCCAAGGCCGGGGCAGCCGCGGTGGAGGTGGACTATGAGCCGCTGGACGCGCTGGTGACCCTGGGCGAGGCCATCGCCGCCAACAGCTTCCACGGCATCCAGCCGGTGATCGACAAGGGCGAGGCAGCCGCGGGCCTGGCCGCCGCGCCCCACGTGTTCTCCGGGGAATTCGAATTCGCCGGCCAGGAGCACTTCTACCTGGAAACCCAGAGCTCGCTGGCGCAGGTCGAATCCGATGGGCAGATCATGGTGCATGCATCCACCCAGCACCCCAGCGAAACCCAGGACATCGTAGCCCACGTGCTGGGGGTCGACGCCCACCGGGTGACCGTGCAGGCGCTGCGCATGGGCGGGGCGTTCGGCGGCAAGGAAATGCAACCGCACGGTTATGCAGCGGTCGCCGCCCTCGGAGCGGTGCTCACCGGCAGGCCGGTGCGCGTGCGGCTTGAACGAGCCCGGGATCTGACCATGACGGGCAAGCGCCACGGCTTCCACGCCTCCTGGAAGATCGGTTTCGACGAGCATGGGAAGATTGTGGCCCTGGCCGCGCAGCTGACCAGCGACGGCGGGTGGAGCCTGGATCTCTCCGAGCCGGTGCTGACCCGCGCCATGTGCCACATCGACAACGCCTACTGGATCCCCAACATCCAGGTGCGCGGCCGGGTGGCCAAATGCCACAAGACCTCGCAGACCGCCTTCCGCGGCTTCGGCGGGCCGCAGGGCATGCTGGTGATCGAGAACATCCTGGGTGAGGTGGCCCCGAAGCTGGGGCTCAGCGCGCAGGAGCTGCGCCGCCGCAACTTCTACGTCCCCGGCCAGGACACCCCGTACTACCAGCCGGTGCGCCATGCCGAACGGCTGCACCGGGTGTGGGAGCAGGTGCTGGACTCCTCGCAGTTCGCGACCCGCCGGGAACAGATCGAGGCCTTCAATGCCGCGCACCCGCACGCAAAACGCGCCCTGGCCATCACCCCGGTGAAGTTCGGCATCTCATTCAACTTCACCGCCTTCAACCAGGCCGGCGCCCTGGTGCTGGTCTACAAGGACGGGTCGGTACTGGTCACCCACGGCGGCACGGAAATGGGCCAAGGGGTGCACACCAAGGTGCTGCAGGTGGCCGCCACGGCGCTGGGCCTGCCGCTGTCCTTCCTGCGCCTGGCTCCGACCCGGACGGACAAGGTGCCCAACACCTCAGCCACCGCGGCGAGCACCGGCAGCGACCTGAACGGCGCCGCCGTGAAAGACGCCTGCGAGCAAATCCTTGCCAGGCTGGCGGTGCTGGCCGCCGCGGAGCTGGACGCCGAAGCCTCGGATGTGGTTTTCCGGGACGGGGCGGCCCATGCCCGCGGCCGGTGGCTGGACTGGAAAACGCTGGTGTCCAAGGCCTACTTCGGCCGGATTCAGCTCTCGGCCGCGGGGTTCTACAGCACACCCGGCCTGCACTGGGATTTGGAAACCATGCGCGGGGAGCCGTTCAAGTACTTCGCCTACGGGGCGGCCGTCTCGGAGGTGCAAGTCAGCCGCTTCGACGGCTCCTACCAGCTGCGCCGCGTGGATATCGTGCACGACGTGGGCGAATCCCTGTCCCCGCTGGTGGACCGCGGGCAGATCGAGGGCGGCTTCATCCAGGGCGCCGGCTGGCTCACCCTGGAGGACCTGCGCTGGGAAACCAAGGGACCGCACCGGGGCCGGCTGGCCACCGCCAGCGCCAGCACCTACAAGCTGCCCAGCTTCTCCGAGATGCCGCCGGTGTTCAACGTCGAGTTCCTGGACGACGCGCACGAGGACGGCGTGGTCTACGGCTCCAAGGCGGTCGGCGAGCCGCCGCTGATGCTGGCCTTCAGCGTGCGCGAGGCGCTGCGCCAGGCGGTGGCCGCCTTCGGCCCGGCCGGGCACCGCGTGAAGCTGGCGTCCCCCGCCACCCCGGAAGCGGTGTTCTGGGCGGTGCAGGAAGCCCGGGACGCCTGGGAAGGCGCCGGACGTGTGGATTGAGGACCTGGCCAGGTTGCGCGCCCAGCGCACACCTGCGGTGCTGGCCACCGTGGTGTCGGTGCGCGGGCACACCCCGCGGGAAGCCGGCGCGAAATTCGTGGTCACCGACCGCGAGCTACTGGGCACCATCGGCGGCGGGAACATGGAGATGCTGGTGGCCGCCCGCGCCAGGCAGATGCTCGCCTCCTCGGCCAGGTCGCCGGAACAGCTGGTGCTGCGGCTGAACGACAAGGCCGCGGCGGACTTCGGCAGGCAGTGCTGCGGGGGAGAAGCGGTGGTGCTGCTCGAACCGGTGCCGGCGCGGCCGGTCATCGCCGTTTTCGGCATCGGCCATGTGGGCCTGGAACTGGCGCACATCCTGGCCCGCCACGACGTGGAACTGGTGCTCTGCGACGCGCGCGCCGAGCAGCTCGCGCAGCTGGATGCGCTGGCGGCCTCTGCCCCGCCGGCGATGATCCGCCGGCAGCACGCGGTGCTCGGCGAACAGGTCATGGCCGAGCTGCCCGACGGGTCGCTGGTGCTGATCATGACCCACGACCACGCGGAGGACTTCCACCTGTGCGACGCGGCGCTGCGCCGCCCGGGCCTTGGCTATGTGGGGCTGATCGGCTCGGCCGCCAAATATGCGCGCTTCACCAAGAAGCTGGCCGATTCCGGCCACGAGCGGCAGGATATCGCGCGGATCACCTGCCCCATCGGGCTGCCGGGCATTCCCGGCAAGCAGCCCGCGGCCATCGCGGTGTCCGTGGCCGCGGACCTGCTGGTCCGGCTTGCCCTAGATGCCGCGCCCCGGAGTCAGGATGTTCTTCCGATCTAGCGCGTACTTGATCATCTGCTGGGTGTGCAAGGTGGCCTCGTCCAGCTGCCAGGGCAGCTCGGCCTGCTTGACCAGGCCGATGCCGTGCTCGCCGCTGATGGTTCCGCCCAGCTTGAGGGCCAGCCTGGTGATGTCGCCGATGACGACCTCCGCGGCGGCGTAGCCCTCCGGGGTGTCCTCGGCCTCGACCGTCGGGTGCAGGTTGCCATCGCCTGCATGGGCCACCACGGAGATGGTGCGCCCGTGGGCTTCGGCGATCCGCTCGATGCCGCGGAACACCTCCGCCAGTTCCCCGACGGGCACCGCGACGTCGCAGGAGACCCGCAGCCCCTGGGCGTTCAACGCGGGATTGGCCAGGCGGCGTGCTTCGAGCAGGCTGTCGTCCTGCGCAATCACCACCTGCGCGGCGCCGTAGCCGCGGCACAGTTCTGCGGTGTCGTTGGCGGCCTGCTCCGCCTGCAGCCCGGTGAACTGGCCGATCAGCAGGGCGCAGCCGTCCGAGGGCAGGCCGGAGGGCTTGTAGGCCTCGATGATCTGCACGCTGCGGGCATCGAGCAGCTCCAGCACCTCGGGGGTCTGCGCGCCGTTCACGATCGCCGTCACCGCGCGCCCGGCGTCCTCGATGGAGGTGAAGCTGGCGCGGAAGGTGCGCGGGGTGCCCGGGGCGATCGCCTTGAGCCTGACCGTGGCGGCGGTGATGACCCCCAGGGTCCCCTCCGATCCGACGAACAGGCTGGTCAGGTCCAGGCCCACGACGTTCTTCAGGGTGCGGGCGCCGGTGTGCAGGATGCTGCCGTCGGCCAGCACCACTTCTAGGGCCGCCACCGAGTCGCGGGTGACCCCGTGGCTGATGCAGCGCAGCCCGCCGGCGTTCGTGGCGATGTTCCCGCCGATGCTGGAGATCTCGGCGCTGGCCGGATCCGGGGCGAAGAACAGCCCGAGCTCCGCGGCCGCCCGGTTCAGCTCCGCGTTGATGACGCCGGCTTGGACCTCTGCCAGCCGGTTGACCGGGTCGATCCGCACGATCTTGTTCATCCGCTCCAGCGACACCACCAGCCCGCCGGCATAGGCCAGCGCCCCGCCGCTCAGACCGGTTCCGGTGCCGCGCACCGAGACCTTCACCCCGTACCGGTTGGCCCAGCGCAGCGCGGCGGAGACCTCCTGCGTGGATTCGGGGAACACCGCAGCCAGCGCGGGGCCCTGGGGCTCGTAGCGCGACTCGTCCCGCGAAACGCGGTCCAGCTCGGAGCCTCCGGCTATGAACCGGTCGCCGAAGAGGTCCTGGAGTTCATTGGTCGCAGGGGCGGTCGGGGTGCTTGCGTGCATGGGGTCCTTCGATCTGGTGCGAGTGAGTGAGCTACGCAACTTACTTTATATTATAAAATCTGCGGGTCAAGGAAACGGGCCGATCCCCGCCGGTGCGATAGTCTTCAGGGGTGGGAGCAAACATCTTCCGCGATACTCGAGGCCAGCGGTGCGACGACGGAAGCGGGGGATGGTGCCTACTTCGGAGCCACGGCGGCGCGGTGCGCAAAGTAAGGCGGACACCGCATACGCCCACATCAAGGAGCAGATCGAGCGGGGAGCTTTCGAGCCCTACCAGCGGGTGCTGGCAGCTCCCATCGCGGCAGAGCTCGGAGTGAGCGGGGTGCCGGTGCGCGAAGCCATCCAGCGCCTGGCCGCCGAGGGGCTGCTGCAGATCGTGCACAACGTCGGGGCCCGCGTCGCGGTCATCGACGACCATGCCTACCGGGCAGGCATGGAAGCGCTCGCCGTCCTCGACGGCACTGCCACGTCGCTGGCCGCCGGCCAGCTGGGCGCGGCCGACATCGAGCGGGCCGAAGAGATCAACGGCAGCATCCTGTCAATGCTCGATGACTTCGATCCCGCACTCTTCGAGGAGCTCAACACGCAATTCCACGAGGTGCTGTATTCGGCCTGCCCCAACGAGAGGATCCTGGAACTGGCCCGGTCCGAATGGAAGAAGTTCTCCAGCATCCGCGGGCCCGGCGCCGCCGTGGACCGGGACCGCGCGCGCGAATCCGTTGAAGAGCACGGGGAACTGCTGGATCTCATCCGGGGCTCGGTGCCCAGCGCGCAGATCGAGCAGGCCGCCCGCCGGCATGTGCTGAAATCCCTCGAAGCGAGGACCGGGCACCGCAGCCGGCTGCTGTAGCACTGCACGGTGGGAGCGCCGGCGGGTGCCCCCGGCCGGCACCCGGTCGCGGACTAGACTCGGATTATGGAACATCGTGAACTAGGAAGAACACAGCGCAGCGTCTCCGTGATCGGGCTGGGCACCTGGCAGCTCGGCGCCGACTGGGGCTCGGTGGACGAGAACGACGCGCTGGCCGTGCTGGACGCCGCCCACGCAGGGGGTGTGGACTTCTTCGACACCGCCGACGTCTACGGGGACGGACGCAGCGAGCAGCTGATCGGCCGCTGGCTCAAGGCCAACCCGGAGGCGGGCGTCACCGTCGCCACCAAGATGGGCCGCCGTGTGGAGCAGGTACCCGAGGCCTACACGCTTGAAGCATTCCGCGCCTGGAACGACCGCTCGCGCGAGAACCTCGGAATGGACACCCTAGACCTGGTGCAGCTGCACTGCCCGCCCACCGCCGTCTACTCCAACGACGCCGTCTACGATGCGCTGGACACCCTGGTCGCCGAGGGGCGCATCGCCAATTACGGCGTGTCGGTGGAAACCGTGGACGAAGCGCTGACCGCCATCGCGCGGCCGAACGTGGCCACGGTGCAAATCATCGTCAACGCCTTCCGGCACAAGCCCATCGAGCAGGTGCTGCCCGCCGCGCGCGAGGCAGGCGTGGGCGTCATCGCCCGCGTCCCGTTGGCCAGCGGCCTGCTGGCCAACCGCTACACCGAGGACACCCGGTTCGCGGCCGACGACCACCGGAACTTCAACCGCGACGGGTCAGCCTTCGACGTGGGCGAGACCTTCTCCGGGGTCGACTACGCCACCGGGCTGCAGGCCGCACGGGAATTCGCGGAACTGGCCGCCGCCGAGGCGCCCGGCGCCTCCAGCGCCCAGGTCGCCCTGGCCTGGCTGGCCGCGCAGGACGGGATCAGCACCGTCATCCCCGGAGCCCGCTCCACGGCGCAGGCACTGGCCAACGCCGCCGCAGGGTCGTTGCGGATCTCCGGGGAATTCTCCGCTTCCGTGCGCGATCTCTACGACCGGAAGCTGCGCGCCCAGATCCACCCGCGCTGGTGAAGGCTCAGGCGATGCGGTAGCCGCGCTTGATGACCGTGGTGATCAGCTGCGGATCGGGCAGGTTCTTGCGCAGCCGGCTGAGCGTCATGTCCAGCGCATGGCGTGAAGGCAGGGTGCTCAGCGAGGTGGCCAGCTCATCGCGGGAGACCACATTGCCGCCGGCCTGGAGCAGGCAGCGCAGGATCTCGGCGTGCAGCGGGGTGAGCGTGCAGTCCTCGTCATTCAGCGACAGCGTACGCCCGCGCAGCTGGCACAGGCCGCGGGAGGTATCCACGCTCAGCGTGCCCTGGTCGGCCAGGGCGGTGGCCAGCTGCAGCACCATGGCGCCCATGCGGTGGCGCTGCGGAACCAGCGGGCTGCGCACCCCGGCCTGGATCAGGGGTTCGGCGGTCACCGGCCCCACCGTCGCGGCCAGCACGCGTTCGTTGAATGAGCGGATCAGCGTGGGCAGCATGCCGCGGGAGGCCGCGGCGGTCAGCAAGGAGTGCACGCTGGGGGCGCTGGTGAAGGTCACCGCGTCGAAGCGGCCGGCGCAGATGCCGTCCAGCAGGGTGAGGATGTGCGGGGCGCCGCTGCTCTCCAGCCAGCGGTAGGGTTCGATCTTCAGCACGTGCGCGGCGCCGAGCGCCCTGATGTCGCGGGCCAGCGGGCGGTCGTTGTCCGCGTGCATCTGCACCGCCACGCTGGCCCCCTGCACCTCGCCGTGCAGCAGCTGCAGCAGCGCTTCGCTGGTTCCTGCCGCGGCGCTTCCAGCCACCGGCAGGCCCAGCGCCCGCACCGCGCCGAGCGCCTTGGCCCCGCGGGTGAAGATCCGGCAGGTCTCCAGCGCCCGTCCCAGCTGGTCGCCCAGGCCGGCGGCCTCCGCCGTGTCGAACCAGCGGCGCAGCCCGTAGGCGGTGGTCACCACCAGCACTGAGGGGCGTTCGGCGATGACCCTGCGTGTTTGGCCGAGCAGGAACTGCTCGTCCTCCAGCGGAGCGAGCCGCAGCAGCGGGGTGTGGGCGGTTTCGGCCCCGCGGCGTTCCAGGGCCTCGATGAGTTCGTTGGAGCGCCGGTCACTGGTCACCGCGATGCGGAATCCTGCCAGCTGCTGCGCGCCGTTCATGCGGTGGCTCCCAGGCTCAGCGGCGGCATCGCGTCCAGGGCCAGCGGCAGCGCCGCGACCTGTCCGATGACGATCACCGCGGGGTTCGCGCAGCCGGCCGCCCGGGACGCCGCGGCCAGCGTGGACAAGGTGGCGTGGGTGGTGCGCTGGGTGCCGGTGGTTCCCGACTCGATGACGGCGCAGGGCGTGTCGGCCGCCAGCCCGCAGCGGCGCAGCCCCGCCGCGGTATGCTCCAGGGTTCCCATGCCCATCAGCACCACGATGGTTCCGCCCAGGCCTGCCAGCTGGCGCAGCTGGTGCTCCTCCAGGGGATCATGGCCCGAGATCACGGTGAAGGCGCGGGTGACCCCGCGAGCGGTGACCGGGATGCCGGCCGCGGCCGGCACCGTGATGCAGGAGGACAGCCCGGGAACCACCTCGACCGGGATCCCGGCGGCGCTGGCGGTGCGCAGTTCCTCGAATCCGCGGCCGAACACGTAGGGATCCCCGCCCTTGAGCCGCACCACGTGGCGGCCGCGCAGCGCCTCCTGCAGCATCAGGTCCTCAATGCGCTCCTGGGCGATCTTGTGGTGCCCGGGCCGCTTGCCCACGTCGACGACGCGGGCCTGCGGCGCGAGGCGGTCCAGGAATTCACCGGGCGCCAGCCGGTCGCAGAAAACCACGTCCGCGCTGGCCAGCGCGGCGGCCGCGCGCAGCGTCAGCAGGTCCAGGGCGCCGGGTCCTCCGCCGACCAGGGTGATGCGGCCGCCCATTGCGCCGGGGTCCAGCTCGACCACCGGAATGCCTTGGGCCACAGCCTGTTGGCGCAGCGCGGCGAATTTCAGGGACTGCCCGGAACACAGGGCCAGGATGTCTGCCTGTCCCAGCAGTGCCGCGGCCCCCAACGGCGTGCTGGCCTGCAGCAGGGTGTCGACGAACTGCGCCTGCAGGTACCGCGCGGCGCGGGCGGAGGTTCCCGGAGCCGCCGCCAGCAGGACCGTGCAGCCGCCCAGCTCGATGTGCGCCCCGATCATTTTTCACTCTCCCGGGCCAACAGGGCGGTGCGGCCCTCGGCGTGGAGGCACACGGTGCCCAGAGTTGCTGCAAGACTGCGTGGATGATTCTGTGACATGGGGATACGCTCCAGGGTGCTCGCTGTTTCGGCTTGATTCACATGCTATCCAGGTCTTTTTGCCTGGAAATTTCGCAATTGTTTCACCGGCAATAACTTGTCGATTCATTCGTTTCTCAGTTGGCTGCCGGGCGCACGGGGATGCTCGCGCCCAGGTCCACCGGGTGGCGCTGGCCGCGTTCGCTGGCGTATTCCAGCTCGGTGTCGGAGATCTGGGGTGCGTTCACGAAGGAACGGAAACGCTTGAGCTTCTCAGGATCCGCCAGCGTGGCCGCCCATTCGTCCTGGTAGCTGGAGACATGGCGTTCCATAGCCTGCTCGAGCTCCGCTCCCAGCCCGAGCGAGTCCTCGACCACCACGCTGTGCACGGTGTCCATGCCGCCGGGCAGTTCCTGGATCCAGTGGGCGGTGCGCTGCAGGCGTTCGGCGCTGCGGATGTAGTACATCAGGAATCGGTCGATGTACCGCAGCAGCGTCCGGTCATCCACGCCGCCGGCCAGCAACTGGGCGTGGGCCGGGTTGGCTCCGCCGTTGCCGCCCACGTACAGGTTCCAGCCTTCCGCGGTGGCGATGACCCCGACGTCCTTGGCGCGGGCCTCCGCGCATTCGCGGGCGCAGCCGGAGACACCCATCTTGAACTTGTGCGGCGCGCGCAGCCCGCGGTAGCGCAGCTCGATGTCGATGCCCATGCCCACCGAATCCAGCATGCCGTAGCGGCACCAGGTGGAGCCGACACAGGTTTTCACATTGCGCAGCGACTTGCCGTAGGCCTGGCCGGACTCGAACCCGGCGTCCACCAGCTCGCGCCAGATCTGGGGCAGCTGCTCCAGCCGGGCGCCGAACATGTCGATGCGCAGCCCGCCGGTCAGCTTGGTGTACAGCCCGTACTTCTGCGCCACACTGGCGATGACCCCCAGCTTTTCCGGGGTGATCTCCCCGCCGGGGATACGCGGCACCACCGAATAGGTGCCGTCCTTCTGCATATTGGCCATGACGCGGTCGTTGGTGTCCTGTGCCCCTGCCAGACCGGCGTCCATCGGGTGCACGTTGGTCTGGCTGGCCAGGATGGAAGCGATGGTCGGCTTGCAGATGTCGCAGCCGCTGCCGGTGCCGAAACGCGCCATGATCTGCGGGTAGGTGCCCAGCCCAGCCAGGCGCACGGCCTCGAAAAGCTGCGGGCGGGAGAGGCTGAAGTGCTCACACAGGGCAGTGGAGACTTCCATGCCGTTGTTGGCCATTTCCGTTTCCAGCAGTTTCTTGAGCATCGGCACACAGGATCCGCACTGGGTACCGGCCCTGGTGCAGGACTTCAGCCCAGACACCGTGGTAGCCGGGCCGCAGCCGGCGCAAGCGCCACCCACCGCGCCGCGGACCGTCCCGGCGTCCACGTTGTTGCAGGAGCACACCACCGCGTCATCGGGCAGCTCGGTGTCCGGCGCCTGCCCGCCAGCGGCGGCGAGATAAGCGCCGGGCTCCGCGGGCAGCTCGCGTCCCAGCAATGGGCGCAGCGCCTGGTACGGGCTCGCGTCGCCCACGAAGATGCCACCGAGCAAGGTGGTGGCATCCTCGGAGACCACCAGCTTCTGGTACAGCCCGCGGGCCGCATCCGCGTAGACAACTTCCAGCGCGCCTTCGGAGCGGGCGAAGGCATCGCCGAAGGAGGCGACGTCCACCCCGGAGAGCTTGAGTTTGGTGGCGGTGTCGAACCCGGTGAATTCCCCCTGCCCGCCGGTCAGCCGGTCGGCGGCTACTTCCGCCATCGCATTGGCCGGGGCGACCAGACCCACGCACAGCCCGCCGAAGTTGGCGACCTCGCCGATGGCCCAGACGTGCTCTACCTCGGTGGCGCAGCCGCTGTCGATCACGATGCCGCCGCGCGGTCCCATGCCGAAGCGCGCGCCGTCCTCCGGTTGGGCCTCGTTGTGGGTGCGGGCCAGTTCGTCGCGCGGGCGCACGCCGATGGAGACGATCACCATGTCAGCCGCGATGACCTTGCCGTCTGCCATGTGCACGCCGGTCACCTGCCCGTTCTCGGAGAGGATCTTTTCCGGGTACACCCCGCCGTGCACCGTGAGGTCCTTCTGGGCGATCAGGCGCCCCAGCGCCTGCCCGGCCCCCTGGTCCAGCTGGGTGCCCATGAGCCAGTTCCCGCCGTCGATGATCAGCGCTTGCGCGCCCAGGGCCTGCACCCCGGCTGCGGCTTCCAGCCCCAGCAGGCCCCCGCCGATGGTGGCAACCACCGGGGTGCGTCCCAGCGTTGCGGCCAGGGTGCGCACCTGCTTGGCGATGCCCCGCACGTCCTCCAGAGTGCGGTAGACATGGGTCAGTTCGGCGCCGGGGATCGGCAGGGTTGCGGCGTTGGAGCCGGTGGCCAGCACCAGCTCGTCGTAGCCGAATTCGCGCCCGTCCTCGGTGCGCACCACGCGGGCGGCGCTGTCCAAGGCCACCGCGCGGGCCCCGGTTTCAAGGGTGAGGTGCTCCTGCTCCCATAGTTCCGCCTCGCCCAGGGTCAGGTCCACGCCGGGATCCGTCAGCGCCTTGGACAGGGCCACCCTGTCGTAGGGCAGGTGGGCCTCTTCGGTGAGCACTGTCAGTCGGGTGCCTGCCGGCCGGCGGGTGGCCATGGCTTCGGCAAAGCGGTGCGCGGCCGGACCGCCGCCGATCACGAGGATGTGTCGCTGTTCGCTGGAGGTATTCATGATGCCCTTTCGCTGGCGGACCCACGGGGTGTGGAGCGTCTGGCACCAGCCTAGGAAACGGATTTTGCCCCGCAGTTACCCCGGTGTTTCACCGGGCGCAATTTTCTCCAGCAGCCGCGCCCTACGGCGGTGAGGGATTTGAAACATGTTCGTAGCACAGTTCCGCCGCGGGGCTGTGAATCGGGCTTTACCGACCGGCAACGGGGTGGGACGGCGGCTGAAACATTGCGCTTTTAGGCTCGAAGCATCGGAACACCAGCGAAAGGACCCACCGATGACCACGCAACTGATTGACGCACCGGCCGCACTGTCCGAACTCTGCTTCGCAGACGACCTGGAAACGGGCTGGGGCGAAGCCGCCTGGCTGGAAGGTAAGCAGATCGCCGTATACCGCACGGAGCACTCCGGCTTCTACGCCAGCTCCCACCGCTGCCCTTCCACCGGGGCCAAGGTCATGGCCCGCGGCATCCTGGGGGATGCCACCGTGGACGGCCACCGCGTGGCCACCATCGCCTGCCCGCTGCACAAGGAGATCTACCGCTTGGACACCGGAGATTGCCTGAGCGCGCAGGGCACCGCGCTGCAGGTGTTCGGGGTGCAGGAACTCGACGGTCGGCTATGGATCGAGGCTTCGAAATGAGCAGGCACGCTGACATCAAGGGCGAGGACGTGGCTGACCTTGAACACAGCGCATGGTTCGGCTGGTAGGAGGTGAACACGGATCCACTGGCCAGCAGCCCCAGATGACCAGTCACGCTCCAACAAGTCCAGCTTCAAGTCAATACGCAGATCGACGCAACACAGCACACGCCGCTAGGAAAACCTGGCGGCGTGTGCTGGCTTAATGTGCTGGTTCAATGACCGGGCCGGGCTTCGGCGGGAACCGGCAGGCTCCCGCCGCCGGGCTAGATCCGGGCCGGGAGCCTGAGCATTTCCTCGATACGCTCCTTGCAGCCGCCGCAGCCGGTGCCGGCACGGCAGTTCGCGCCCACCTCTTGGACGGTGGAACAACCAGCCTGGACCGCCTGGGCCACCTGGCCGTAGGTGGCGCCCGAGCAGCGGCACAACTGGTCGTCGGCCCCGGCGGGTGCCTGCGCATCCTCGAATGGCGCATCCAGCCGCAACAACAGTGAAGGGTCAACCGGCAGCGCGCTGCCGCGCTCAAAACCCAAGGCCAGCTCGGCCCCGGTGCGCGGCAGGCCCAGGGTCAGGAAACCGGTGGGTACGCCGTGGCGCGCCACGATCTTCAGATAGCGTCCGGAGGCTGGATCCGCATACACGGTGACCTGCTGTGCGGGGTCGTCGAAGAATCCGGCCTGCACCGTGCCGGCAGCAGTGAGTTCCAGCCCCTGCCCCTTGAGCATCAGGATCTCGCCGCCCTGGGCCTGGGGACCTTGCATGCACCCCAGGTCCGGGGCGGGAGCGGAAGGGTGCGGCGCCGGATGGCTGAGCAGGTAGTCCGCCAGCCAACCGGCCTGCGCCCAGCCCGGGGCAAGCAATCCCGCGGGACGACGCCCGGCCACCTCGGCGCAGTCGCCCACGGCGAAGAGGCGCCCGCTGGAATCCGCCATCAGCTGCTCGTTAACCGCGATCCCGCTCCCGACGGCCAAGCCGCAGCCTTCGGCCAGTTCGGTGCGGGGACGCACCCCGGTGGACACCAGCAGGGCATCGGCATGCAGCAGCCCGTGGGTTTCGGTGGCCAGCGCATGGAAGCGTCCGTTCTGCTTTTGCACGCCGGTGGCGCGCACCCCGGAGAACACCTGAACCCCGGCTGCTTCCAGCTGCCGGATGAGCAGGGTGCCGCCGTCGGCATCCACCACGCGTCCCAGCGGCGCCGGGCCGTGGTGCACCAGCACCGGCCGGTACCCGGCGGATGCCATGGCCAGCGCCGCCTCCAAACCCAGGATGCCACCGCCGAGCACCAGCACCCTTCCATCTTCTCGAAGCACCGATTGCAGCTGCAGCGCATCATCTAGGGTGCGCAATACCAGCACGCCGGAAGGCAGCTCGGTGTCCGCATGCGGGTCGAAATTCAGCCCGGCCAGCGAGGGGATCACCGGGCGGGCGCCGGTGGCGAAGACCAGCCGGTCGTAGGGGACCGGGCCGTCGGCGGTGTGCACCACGCGCCGGGCCCGGTCCACCCCGGTGGCGGCCGTGCCCAGCCGCAAGTCCACACCCGCCGCGCGCAGCCGGGGTTCGTCGGCCATGCCCAGGTGCTCGGGCTTGGCAGCCCCGATGGCGACTTCGGCCAGCAGCACGCGGTTGTAGGCGGCGCGCTCTTCCGCGCCCAGCACCGTCAGATCAAGTTCCTTCGACCTGACCGCGGGCAGCAGGCCCTCGACCAGGCTTGAGGCCACGGGCCCGAAGCCGATGACTACCAGTCGTTCACTCATCTCGCTCCGATCGGGACAGCAGCACCGACGCGTGCTTGAACTCGGGCATTGAACTGTCCGGGTCCACCGCGTCGCCGGTGAGCAGGTTGGCGTTCTGGGTTTCGGGGAAGTGGAAGGGCAGGAACACGGTGTCCAGCCGGATTCCCGCATCCAGGCGGGCCCTCGCCTCGACGCGTCCGTGCGTGTTTTCCAGCAGCACGTCCTGCCCGTCGCTGATGCCGCGGGCCAGCGCGGTGTCCGGATGGATCACCGCCAGGGCGGCCGGCGCGGCCCGGTGCAGCTCGGCCACCCGGCGGGTCTGCGCCCCGGATTGGTAGTGTTCCAGCAGCCGCCCGGTGACCAGCGAAATGCTCCCGGGCTTCCTGCCGGCGTGAACGCCGGCAGCCGGTTGCGGGTAGACCGGTTCCAGCCGCGCCTTGCCGTCGGGGTGGGCGAAGCGCTGAAGGAACAGCCGCGGGGTGCCCGAGCGTTCGCCGGGCAGCTGGCTGATCGGTGTGCCGGCGGGACAGGGCCAATAGACCGCCGCACCCGCATCGAGGCTGTTGTAGTCCACCCCAGAGTAGTCGGCGATGCCTCCGGCCGAGGCCCGGCCCAGTTCCGCGAAGACCTCCCGCGGGTCCGCGCTGAAGGAGGCCGGGGCCTGCAGCCGGTCGGCCAGTTCGGCCAGCAGCCACAGCTCGCTGCGCGCCCCGGCCGGGGCGGCCAAGGCGGCGCGGCGGCGCAGCACCCTGCCCTCCAGGTTCGTCATGGTGCCTTCTTCCTCGGCCCACTGCAGCACCGGCAGCACCAGGTCCGCCTGCGCGGCGGTCTCCGAGAGGAAGAAGTCGGACACGACCAGGTAGTCCAGCCGGCGCAGCGCCGCGGCGGTGCGGTTGGCATTGGGGGAGGAGATGACCGGGTTGGAGCCGTGCATCAGCAGCATCCGGGCCCCGCCAGGTTCTCCCAGGGTTGCCAGCAGCTGCGCCGCCGGGATGCCCGGCCCGGGGATGATGTCAGGATCCACGCCCCAGACGCCCGCCACATGCCTGCGTGCCGCCGGGTCGGTGATCTTGCGGTAGCCGGGCAGCTGGTCGGCCTTCTGCCCATGTTCGCGCCCGCCCTGCCCGTTGCCCTGTCCGGTGATGGTGCCAAAACCCCCGGCCAGGGTTCCTGGCAATCCCAGCAGCAGGGCCAGATTGATCGCAGCGGACACCGTGGCGGTGCCGTTGGCATGCTGTTCCACCCCGCGCCCGGTGAGGATGTACACGGGTTTGCCGCCGGCATGGGCTGCTTGGGCCGCGGAAGCCAGAGCGCGCGCGGTCTGCCGGATCACGCTGGCCGGGACTCCGGTGAGCGACTGCACCCGTTCGGGCCACCAGGCCGCTAGCGAAGTACGCAGCGGGTCCAGCCCGGAAACGCGGGCTGCCAGGTAGCCGGTATCGGCCAGGTCCTCGGCCAGCAGCACGTGGGCCAGGCCGAGCAGCAGCTGCAGGTCCGTGCCGGGCGCCGGCTGCACATGGATGTCCGCCAATTCCGCCGTGGCCGAGCAGCGCGGGTCGGAGACAATCAGCCCGCCGTTCTCCCGCGCGGATTCCAGATGCCTGACGAAGGGCGGCATGGTGTCAGCGACATTGGAGCCCAGCAGCATGATGGTGCCTGCCCGGTCCAGGTCCGCCAGCGGAAAGGGCAGCCCGCGGTCCAGTCCGAAAGCCTTGTTGCCGGCTGCCGCGGCCGAGGACATGCAGAATCGCCCGTTGTAGTCGATGCGCGAGGTGCCCAGTGCCAGCCGCGCGAACTTGCCCAGCTGGTAGGCCTTTTCATTGGTCAGCGAGCCGGAGCCGAATACCGCCACCGCGTCCTTCCCGTGGGCCTTCTGCACAGTGCGCACCTGGTGCACCACCAGTTCCAGCGCCCGCTCCCAGCTCACCGGGCGCAGCACGCCGTCGGCCCCGCGTTCCAGCGGGGAATGCAGTCGTTCGGGGTGGTCCAGCAGCTGCGCGGCGCTGTATCCCTTGCGGCACAGCGCCCCGCCGTTGGTTTCGAAGTTCCGTCCGCTCAAGCCCACCGGCGTGGTGCCTGCATCAAGGGTGATCCCGCACTGCAGCGCGCAGTAGGGGCAGTGCGTCGCGACCGCCATCTCAGGCCTTCCCCGCGAAACCCGAACCGCGGCGTACGTAGCAGAACCAGGTCGCCGCCAGCAGCAGCACGTAGAGTCCCACAAACACTCCGAAGGCTGGCACGTAGGAACCCAGCTTCGACAGGGACAAGCCCAGCACCTGCGGAATCAGGAATCCGCCGTAGGCGCCGATGGCCGAAACCAGGCCCAGGGCCGCGGCGGCGCTGCGCGCCTGCTCGGCTCGGGTACGGCCGCTGCGACGTCCCGAGAGGGCGAAGACTGCCGGGATCATGCGGTAGGTGGAGCCGTTGCCGAGGCCTGCCGCGGTGAACAGGGCGAGGAACAATCCCAGGAAGACCGGGAAGTCCACCTGTCCCAGGCTCAGCATCAGCGCGAGAGTCAGCGCGGCCATTACCGCGAAGGCTGCCAGGGTGATGCGGGCCCCGCCGAAGCGGTCGGCCAGCTGTCCTCCGTAGGGTCGTGCCAGCGACCCGACCAGCGGTCCGAGGAAGGCCAGGGAAACGACTGCGGTGCCCAATTGAAGCGAGGAGTACTCGGTGAAGGTATCGGCCAGCAGTTTGGGGAATACCGCGCAGAAACCGATGAACGAGCCGAAGGTGCCGATGTAGAGCCCGGCGATGATCCACAGGTGCTTCTCGCGCAGGCAGGCCAGCGCACCGCGCACGTCGCTGCGGGCGTTGGAGAGATTGTGCATGTACTTGGCCGCGCCGGCCGCTGCGGCCAGGATCAGCGGGATCCAGATCAGGCCGGCCATGGGAAGCTGCAGTGTTCCCGCAGCGAAGATCGTGATTGCGATCGGTACCAGCAGCTGGGCGATGGCCGCACCCAGGTTGCCTCCGGCCGCGTTAAGCCCGAGGGCCCAGCCTTTCTGGGCCGCGGGATAGAAGTAGGTGATGTTGGCCATCGAGGAGGCGAAGTTGCCGCCGCCGAAACCCGAAAGCCCGGCCAGGGTCAGCATGATCCAGAAAGGCGTCTCGGGGTTCGCCGTGGCCAGCGCCAGTCCGGTGACCGGGATCAGGAGCAGCAGCGCGGAGATGATGGTCCAGTTCCGCCCGCCGAAGCGGGCGACCATAAACGTGTACGGGATGCGCAGGGTGGCACCTACCAGGCTGGGCATGGAGATCAGCCAGAATAGCTGGCTCGTGCTGTAATCGAATCCGGCGGCCGGCAGGTACACGGCGAGGATCGCGCACAATTGCCAGACAGCGAAGCCGAGGAATTCCGCGAAGATCGACCAGCGCAGGTTTATCCCGGCCGTGCGCCGGCCCACGGACTGCCAGAAGTCAGGATTCTCCGCGTCCCAGTTGTGGACCCAACGACCCCGGGTGATTTCCAGCTGGTCAACGGCGGGACGTAGTTGGCGGGATTGCGTGCTCATGCGACTCGATGCCTTTCACTTGTGGATGCTGTTGAGCATTCCAGAGCGAGGTTTCAGCGGCATGCGTTTGTTGTTGCCTCGGTGGCAATTCGGGGTCACTTCTCCAAGGCCGTGGCGAGAGGGGCCGGTAACCTGTTGGAAACGAGAGCGGACTGAACGTTCCACAGGGGAAGTTGAAGGATCCGGACCGTAGGCTTGATGCATGTGGGAATCGGATATCTCAAAATATCGGGATGTGTATGAGGCCGAGTTGGCGCTGCTTTCCTCTGAGGTGCGACATGACAGCCAGCTGACAGAGTCCTACCTCGCACCCGACTTCGCCGAGATCGGCAGGTCAGGTCGTCGGTGGGTGCGCAAGGACCTCGTGGCCGCGCTGCAGTCGGAGCCTGCGGGCATTTTGCCGCAGACTTCTGAATGGCTTTTCAACCCCGTAGGTCCCGGACTGGTGCTGGTGACCTATCGGATTCAGAAGCACGCGACGGCCAGCAGGCATTCCTCGTTATGGGAGCTGGAGGGGCCCGTACTGAGATATCACCAGGGCACTCCCATCGCCAAGGAATGATCCAGTTGATTCATTGGAGTCCAAGCATTGCGTAATTGTCCGTTAACGGTGCCGCTGTTCCACCGCGTCCATTAACGAAGCTGGTCCCGTCACCATAGGGTGACGGGACCAAGCCGGAAAGGTAAAACGACTACTTCTTCAGGTGATCCACCAGCTGGGAAGCAATGCCGTTGTAGGTGCCAGGGGTCAGCGACTGCAGGCGCTGCTCGGCTTCGGCCGACAGGCCCAGCTCTCCGACGAATTCCTTCAGGCGGGTCGCGTCCACGCGATGGCCGCGGGTCAGGTCCTTCAGGCGCTCGTACGGGTTGTCCATGCCCTCGACACCGGCGATGGCCTCGGCACGCATGACCATCTGGATGGCCTCGGCGAGGACCTCCCAGTTGTGGTCCAAGTCGTCGGCCAGCACTGCCTCGGCAACGTCCAGGCGGTCAAGGCCCTTGGCGACGTTGGAGATGGCCAGCACCGAGTGGCCGATAGCCGAACCGATGTTGCGCTGCGAGGAGGAATCGGTCAGGTCGCGCTGCCAGCGGCTGGTGACCAGGGTTGCGCCCAGGGTGTCCAGCAGGCCGTTGGAGATTTCCAGGTTCGCTTCGGCGTTCTCGAAGCGGATCGGGTTGACCTTGTGCGGCATGGTCGAGGAGCCGGTGGCACCGGCCACCGGGATCTGCGCGAAGTAGCCGATGGAGATGTAGCTCCACACGTCGGTGCACAGGTTGTGCAGGATGCGGTTGAAGCGGGCGATGTCCGCGTACACCTCTGCTTGCCAGTCGTGCGACTCGATCTGGGTGGTCAGCGGGTTCCAGGTCAGTCCCAGGTGCTCGACGAAGCCCTGGGAGATCTGCTGCCAGTCGGCGTTTGGAACCGAAGCGTAGTGGGCGGCGTAGGTGCCGGTGGCGCCGTTGATCTTGCCCAGGTACTCGGTCTTCTCGACGCGGTCCAGCTGGCGGGTCAGGCGCCATGCAAGCACGGCCAGTTCCTTGCCCAGGGTGGTCGGGGTGGCTGGCTGGCCGTGGGTGCGCGAGAGCATCGGCACGTCGCGGGACTCCTCGGCCATCTTGGTCAGCTGCGCGACCAGGTCGCGGGCTGCCGGCAGCCAGACCTGCTGCACGCCACCCTGCACGCCCAGCGCGTAGGACAGGTTGTTGATGTCTTCAGAGGTGCAGCCGAAGTGGACCAGCGGCTTGAGCTGGGCAATGCCGATGCCTTCAAGGCGATTGGCGATGTAGTACTCGACGGCCTTCACGTCGTGGACGGTCACTGCCTCGATCTCGGCCAGTTCCTGCACGGAATCGGCGTTGAAGTCGGTGACGATCTTTCGCAGCGCAGCCTTCTGCTCAGCGGTGAGCGGCGAGGTGCCCGGAAGCACGGAGTTGTCGGTCAGGTGGATCAGCCATTCAACTTCAACGTGAATGCGATCGCGGTTCAAAGCCGCCTCGGACAGGTAGTCCACCAGCGGGGCGACGGCCGCGCGGTAGCGTCCGTCGAGGGCGGTCAACGCCAGGGGTTCATTAGCAAGGGAAGTGCGCGCAATCTCAACCATGCTCTTATTCTTTCATCCCTTGGCACCGCGGCATACTTTTTACGCTCGGGCCTAATCCACATTCCGCGGGCCAGCGCCTGCCCGGGACGGCGGATACGGGCATCCTGAAGGCTCACGGGCCTGCCGTGCAGAGGACGGCCCACGAGGCGGGAGTAGCGCGATGATGTTTCAGGCAACGCTGGATTCGGTGGCATTCCAGCTTTCCGATGCCAAGGACACCACCCGGTTCGCTATTGGCCAGTTGTCCCAGATCAGCGGGCTGACTTGGAGATCTGAAGCGGGCAGGGCTTTCGCTGCGCAGGTGGGGGAGCTGAGCGGACGGCTCCAGGTGCTGGCCGGGGTGCTGGTGGATGCCGAGGCCTATCTGGCAGTGGCCACGAACGAAATCCATGCGTTGGAAGCCCAGATCAACGAGCAGCGGATGGCGTCCTGAGCATGGGATATGACGTCAATTACAACGCCGTGGATTACGCGGATTCCCGAGCCATCTGCGTCGATGTCTATACCCGGCTGCAGCAGATGGAATTGAGCCTGCTGCGCGCCGCGCAGCAGGCTGCGCAGTGCCAGGACGACGTCAACCTCCAATGCAGCATCGCGGGAGTGGCGGCCCGTGGCTACAATCTTGCGCTGCTCGCGGAGCACCTGCGCAACGGCTACCTGCATGCGACCGAGGCAGTTATCGCCGGGCGGCGCCTGGATGAACGGGTGCGTGCGGCCATCGAGAATTACGAGTCAGCAGAGCAAGTGACGGAGAAAATGCTGCTCGCGGCGAATTGGCTGCATGTCGTGACGAGATTTCTCCAAGAGACATCGGGCAACGGCAACAGGCCACCGACGCAGCAGATGGAAACCATGCTGCAATTGCTGATGCTCGCCAACCCGTGGAATATCTTGCGGCCCGAAGCCGGCATGGATGCACTGGTCACCGAAACCACCAAGCAGCTGGGCGAAGCGGTCGGCACCATGGACCCCGACGGCCGGCTGGAACTGACAGGGGAGCAGCCGCCCGAGCAACTGCAGGCCAATGGAAATCTGGACGACTACGCCACCTTGCACCGTTTGCTATACGACGGCGGGGCCGAGGAACAGGGCAAATTCGTCATCGCGCAGCTTGATTCGAAGACCTTTGTTCTGGTGCTGCCGGGAACCCAGGACGGTTTCGGGGGAGCCAATCCCTTCGACTCGATGGGCATCGTCGACGGATTCGGCCGCGATTCGGAAAACTTTGCCGAACCGATTGCCCAGGCTTTGGAATACTCGGGGGCGGGGCCCGGTGACGAGGTGATTCTCACCGGCTACTCCCAGGGCGGCATCCATGTTGCCAACCTGTTGAAGAACAAGTTGATGCGCAAGAAATTCACCATGACCCGTGCGCTGACCTTGGGCTCGCCGATTGGCGGCATTCCGGTGCCATCAGAAGTGAGAACCTTGTCGGTGGAAGATTCCAAGGACATGGTTCCCGGAACCGATGGACGGCAGAACCGAACCTCGCCCAGGCAGATGACGGTGACCTTTGACGGGCCGCGCAAGGACGTCGAGGACGCCCTGCCCCAGGGCGGCGTTTTCGGGCCTCCGCATTCCCTTCCGAACTACGAAGACCACCTGCGTGAACTTCAACGAAATCCAGCTCCAGACGTGCGCAAGCAATTGGAAGCATTCATGCTGCCTCCCGGTCCGTTGACGTTCCGCCGATTCAAGCTGGAACGGAAATCCCTTCCAAAACAAAAACCGCGCGGCCAGGAGCCGCGCGGCAGTGGGAAACAGCGCAAGCCGCTGGACCACGAGATCGCCCCGCCGCACTAAATGGCGGGACGACGGACGGGTGCTACCGGCGGTCGCTGCTGACGAACAATCCGAGCACCGCGGAGACGATGGAGATGATGATGGTGCCCGCGATCGCGTCCCACCAGAAGCGGTCGATGATCAGCTCCGCCGGGATGAACCGGGTGAGCCAGCCGGTCAGCGCAAGCATCAGCGCATTCACGACGATGGTGAACAACCCCAAGGTCAGGCAGGTGATGGGCAGCGACAGCAGGCTGACTATCGGGCGGACCAGCGCGTTGACCAAACCGAAGATCAGGCCGACCACCAGGTATGACACCACGAGGCCCAAGGTGTCATCGCCAACGGCGTAGATATGGATTCCGGGCACAATCCAGACGGCAACTGCTAGTGCCAGCGCATTTACGATGACTCGAATCAGGAAACTCATGATAAAACCTTCGCACATAAAGCTGGGTCGTAGATGAAAACTAAATCACCTTTCACCACTTCCGGGGCTACGCTGGGATTTATGACTGAGAATTCTGTGCCCCAAGACCAGGTGCAGCCGCGATCGATCGTTGCCCGCCTGCCCAAGTACGCCGCCGGAAAACCGCCGGTACAGATTCAGGGGCTGAGCTCCTTCAAACTCTCCTCCAACGAGATTCCCTTCGGCCCGCTGCCGCAGGTGCGCCAGGCGGTCCTCGACCAGGATGCGCTGAACCGTTATCCGGACCCGCTGAGCACCAAGCTGCGCGAGGCATTGGCGGACTACCTCGACGTCCCGGCCGATGACATCGTCACCGGCGCGGGCTCGCTCGGTGCGCTGGTCCAGATCCTGAACACCTTCGCCGGGCAGAACGAGGACGGCATCCAGGACGAGGTCATTTTCGCCTGGCGTTCCTTCGAGGCCTATCCGATCCTCGTGCAGACTGCCGGCGCGCTTCCCGTGCCGGTTCCGGTGCTTGCCGATGGGCGGCATGACCTTGAAGCCATGATCGAGGCCATCAACGAGAACACCTCGGTGATCCTGCTGTGCACTCCTAACAACCCGACCGGCCCGATCCTCACGCAGGCCGAGGTTGACGACTTCATTTCCCGGGTGCCGCGCAATGTGCTGATTGTGCTGGACGAGGCCTACATCGAGTTCGTGCGCGATCCGCAGTCCGTGGATGGGGTGAAGACCTACAAGGCCAACCAGAACGTGGTCCTGCTGCGCACCTTCTCCAAGGCCCATGGCCTGGCGAACCTACGTGTGGGCTACTCGGTGGCCCATCCGGAAATCACCAACAACCTGCGGGTCATCGCAACCCCGTTTGCGGTCTCCTCGGTGGCCCAGGACGCGGCGATCGCCTCGCTGAAGCATATCGATGCGGTGTACGAACGGGTGGATTCACTCGTCGCTGAGCGCGAACGCGTGGTGGCTGCGCTGGTGGAGCAGGGATGGAAGTTCCCGGCCACGCAGGCGAACTTCGTCTGGCTGCCACTGGGCGAGAAGACCACGCAGTTCGTTGAACGTGCTGAAGCCAGGGCATTGTCGGTGCGCGGCTTCGCTCACGAAGGCGTGCGCATCTCGATTGCGGAGCCGGAAGCCAACGACCGCTTCATCGAGCTTTGTGCAGAGTCTCTCGATTTGGCGCAGAGCTGAGCGGCGCTGTTTTCTCGCGTTTTTACAGGCAAACGCTATAGGCTTGGAAATTAGACAAGCCGCTATATGTCCCATGCGGAATGTATTCCGTGTGGGGCATATTTATTACCGGAGGAAGATTTATGACGCCTGCTGCGACCGAGGTCGGGCCGAAGGATCCGGTGCAGATCCTGACCCCCGACGGCCAGCGCCTGCCCCACGAGATCTATGACGCCTATTTGGGCGACGTGGACGAGGACATGCTGCGCGGCTTCTACCGCGACATGGCGTTGACCCGCCGGTTCGACCAGGAGGCGACCGCCCTTCAACGCCAGGGCCAGCTGTGCCTCTGGGTTCCGTTGCGCGGCCAGGAAGCGGCGCAGATCGGTTCGGGACGCGCTACCCGCCCCAGCGACTACATCTTCCCGACCTACCGCGAACACGGCGTCGCGCTGACCCGCAACGTCTCCTTCTCCGAGATGTTGCGTCTGTTCCGCGGCATCTCCGGCGGCGGATGGGACCCGCGGGAAAACAACTTCCACATGTACACCATGGTGCTCGCAGCCCAGCTGCCGCACGCGGCCGGCTACGGCATGGCGCTGAGCATGGAGCAGCGCGGCTGGGACGAGGAAAAGCTCGCCGCCGAGGGCAACGCGGTTCTCGCCTACTTCGGCGATGGCTCGTCCACCGAGGGCGAGACCCACGAGTCGATGGTCTTCGCCAACTCCTTCAACGCCCCGGTGGTCTACTTCTGCCAGAACAACCAGTGGGCCATCTCGGTGCCTTTCGAGGTCCAGTCCAAGGTGCCGCTGGTCGAGCGTGCCGCAGGCTACGGCATGCCTGGCATCCGCGTGGACGGCAACGACGTGCTGGCAGTGCTGGCAGTGACCCGCTGGGCGCTGGAACACGCCCGCAGCGGCAAGGGCCCGGTGTTCATCGAAGCTGACACCTACCGGCTGGGTGCGCACACCACGGCGGACGATCCCACCAAGTACCGCATGACCGAGGAAGAAGCCGCCTGGGCGCCGCTCGATCCGCTGATCCGCCTGGAGACCTACCTGCGCGAGAACAACATCGTGGACGACGCCTTCTTCGAGCAGCTGGCCAAGGACGCGGACCAGATGGCCGCCACCGTGCGCGAGGACGCCATGGCCTTCCCGGTGCCGCCGCTGGCCAAGTCCTTCGAGCAGGTGTACGCCGAGGCGCACCCGCTGATCCAGGAAGAACTGGCCTGGCACCTGCAGTACGAAGCAGGATTCGCAGATTCGGGAGAGAACGCATGAGCACCATGACACTGGCCAAGGCCATCACCTCCGGCCTGGACAAGGTGCTGGAGTCCAACGACAAGGCGCTGCTGATGGGCGAGGACATCGGCAAGCTCGGCGGCGTGTACCGCGTGACCGACGGACTGCAGAACAAATACGGCGCGCACCGCGTGATCGACTCGCCGCTGGGCGAGGCCGGCATCGTGGGCAGCGCGGTGGGCATGGCCCTGCGCGGCTTCTGCCCGCTGGTGGAGATCCAGTTCGACGGCTTCGTGTTCCCGGCCTACAGCCAGATCACCACGCAGCTTGCCAAGATGCACGCCCGTTCCGAGGGCCGGCTGACCGTCCCGGTGGTCATCCGCATCCCGTACGGCGGCGGCATCGGCTCCATCGAGCACCACTCCGAATCACCCGAAGCCCTGTTCGCGCACACCGCGGGCCTGCGGATCATCACCCCGTCCAACGCGAACGACGCCTACTGGATGATCCAGCAGGCGACGGCGTGCCAGGACCCGGTGATCTACTTCGAACCCAAGCGCCGCTACTGGCTCAAGGGCGAGGTGGACACCGAGACCCCGGCCCTTGACGCGTTCAAGGCGCAGGTGGTGCGCAGCGGCGACGACGCCACCATCGTGGCCTACGGCCCGCTGGTGCCGGTGGCGCTGGCCGCCGCGGAGGCCGCCCGCGAGGAGGGCCGCTCCATCGAGGTCATCGACCTGCGCTCGCTCTCGCCGATCGACTTCGACACCATCACCGAGTCCGTGCAGAAGACCGGCCGGCTGATTGTCACCCATGAAGCGCCGACCTTCGGCGGGCTGGGCGGGGAGATCGCCGCGCGCATCTCCGAACGCGCCTTCCTGTCCCTGGAGGCCCCGGTGCTGCGCGTGGGCGGATTCCACATGCCGTACCCGATCTCCAAGGTCGAATCGCAGTACCTGCCAGACATCGACAAGCTGCTCGAAGCGCTCGACCGTTCCTTCGCCTACTAGGAGCCGAACATGACCGTCTTTAACCTGCCCGATGTGGGCGAAGGCCTGACCGAAGCCGACATCGCCTCGTGGAAGGTCGCCGTGGGCGACACCGTCGAGGTCAACCAGGTCTTCGTGGAAATCGAAACCGCCAAGTCCCTGGTGGAGCTGCCCAGCCCGTTCGCCGGGGTGGTCACCGCCCTGCACGCCGCCGAGGGCGAGACCGTGCTGGTGGACAACCCGCTGATCACCATCGACCAGGAGGGTAACAAGCCGGCCCCGATCGGAACCCCGGAACCGGCCGAGGCGCTGGCCACTGCGGCGCCCGTGGCCAGCGAGGAGCCCGGCCCGCTGGTGGGCTCGGGCCCGACCGCAGACTCCTCGGTGCGCCGCGCGCGCACCAACCGCCCGGCGCCCTCCGCTCCGCCGGCGGCGGCCCGTCCGGCCGTGCGCGCTTCGGCCATTGCCGACACCATCTCCCGCCGCGCCGCCTCGCTGGGAAGCGCGGTGACCCGCGAGGTCGACCGCGCCAAGCCTGCCATGGCAAGCTTCGTCGACCGCGTGCTCGCCAAGCCGCCGGTGCGCCGCCTGGCCAAGGAACTGGGCATCGACATCAACGATGTCGTGGGCACCGGAACCCAGGGCGAAATCACCCGCGAGGACGTCAACAGCTACCAGGCCCAGCGCGAGGCCGAGCACGCGGCGGCGCCGACCTACTGGGCCCATGGCCAGCTGGCCGACGCCCGCGTGGACCGCACCGCGGTGCGCGGCGTGCGCAAGGCCACCGCCAAGGCCATGGTGGACTCCGCCTTCACCGCCCCGCACGTGTCGATTTTCGTGGACGTGGATGCAAGCCGCACCATGGAGTACGTGGCCCGCCTGAAGAAGTCCCGGGACTTCGAGGGCATCAAGGTCTCCCCGCTGCTGGTGCTGGCCCGCGCCGTGATCTGGGCCGCGGCCCGCAACCCGAGCGTGAACGCCAGCTGGGTGGAAACCCCGCAGGGCGCCGAGATCCACCAGAAGCGTTTCATGAACCTGGGCATCGCGGCCGCCACCCCGCGCGGCCTGCTGGTACCGAACATCAAGGACGCCCAGAACCTGAACATGAAGGAACTGGCGGTCGCGTTGAACGACCTGGCCACCACCGCCCGTGCCGGCAAGACCTCCCCGGAGGACATGCGCGGCGGCACCCTGTCGATCACCAACATCGGTGCGCTGGGCATCGACACCGGCACCCCGATCATCAACCCGGGAGAGGTCGCGATCGTCGCCTTCGGCACGATCCGCCAGAAGCCGTGGGTTGTGGACGGGGAGGTCGTCCCGCGCTGGATCACCACGCTGGGCGGATCCTTCGACCACCGCGTGGTGGACGGGGACCTGTCGGCCCGCTTCATGGCCGACGTCGCCTCGATCCTGCAGGAACCTGCGATGCTGTTGGACTAGTTCCCGGCCCGCAGCCAGGGCCCCTTTGAATCCTCTTGATTCAAAGGGGCCTTGGCAGTTAAGAAAAGCAGCTGTTGATACAATCGTTGGATTATGAGTTATCTGCTTTCGACCGCCCGGCGAATCGCGACGGCCCTGCTGGTGCTTCTTCTGCTGGTGCTCGGGGGATTTCTTGCGGCGCCCGTGATGGCGGACGAACAGATTTACGAGCCGATCTACCCGGTGGGCCCCAGCGACGCACCGTCGAAAGGCCAAGACGAAGACAAGGGCAAAGGCACGATCCGCGTCCCGGACCTGGTCGCCGAAGAAGGGGACTTCCACCTGGCGGTCATCGACTCGGTGCAGTCGCAGATCGACAACCAGGAAGTCCTGGACGCGGTCCGCGAGACCATGGGCCAGACCAACGCCAACATCGTGGTGGGTGTCGATGCCGCCGACAATGCGATGGAAGGCGGGGCAGCCCAGTTCATCCGTGCCTTGACCCTGTTCGGTCCCACCTCTTACCTGCTCCTGCACGACGACTGGCCAGACAGCACCGACACCAAGGGCTACATCCAAGACGGCTGGATCGTCATCGGCCTGATGCTTCCGGACAAGGACGGCAAGGGCGCGGAGATCGCGATCGACAAGGCCTGGAATGTGACCGGGGACCGCTCAGCGGCCCTGTCCAACAGCGTTGCCGCGTTGCGGCCGATGATGGACAAGGAAGACTACACCCAGGCAGTTATCGAATCGGTGCGCATCACCACCGAGGAATTGAAAGCGCCCAAGAACACCCTCGGCACGTTGCTGCCGGCCAGTTCAGAGGGCAATCGGACTGTGCTTTTCGTGGTCCTGGGTGTGCTGGGCGCATCGCTCACCACCTACGTTGTTTTCCGCGGCATCCGCAAGCGCCAGCGTCAGGCAACCACGGAGCGCAGCGCACGCGCAGCACAGCTGGTCCAGCAGCTGCCGCAACAACTGCGCGACCTTGAATCCTGCAAGCTGCCAGCCCTCAGCGCGGATGCCGGGGGCGTCATCCAGCAGCGCGCCGAACTGCTGGAACGGGCCATCGCACCGCTCGCGAAGGCAGGGCAGGAAGCGGTGCACCGGGTCTCGGCGGCAACTGCAGTCAGCCGCGCGGAACTTGAACGGCTGGAAGTGATCAGCCGGTGCCAGAAAGAACTGGTGTCGGCATGCACCGCGCTCAACGGGCTGCTCGGCAACTCGAATCCAAGCCGCCAGCGCTGGGGCTCGATTATCTCCGCGCACCGGCAGCTGCTGGATGAATGCGCGCAGTTCCTCGACCGCGTGGACGTCGCGCCACTGAAGGCCGCCTCGAGCGTGCGTGCGCATTTGGTGACCGATACGGACGCCCTGGATGAAGCCCAGCAGTGGCTGGATAAGCCGATGTCCAGAAGAGCAGAGCCGGTTGACATGCTGGAACGGCTCTGGGAACTGCGGCTCGCGCTGGCTTCGGATCTGGATCAGCTGCTGGAACAGGCAACGAGAAAGCGGATCAAGGTCCCGCACGAGCTTGCCGTCCACCGCGCCGACCGTCCAGAGGGCGGCACACGGAGGCTTGATGACCTGGCCACCCTGGAACAGGCGTCGCGGCAGGTGCAGCGCTGGATGGATGACCACCCGGGGGACAAGGCATGAGCCGGTTCACGGCCTTCGACTCGCACGGGCGCAAGCTGCGCCGTCCGCACTCGCTGGCGCTGATCCCGGCAGTGCTCATGGCCCTGGCCACCACAGTGATTGCCGGGATGGGTCTGTCCACCTACGTCGCGTACGGGCAGGAGAACACTCCCCAGCACGAGGTGAAGATCGTGGTGGAAGGCACACACGACTGGAACATCAGTCAGGAAACCGTGGATGCCGCCGCCGGAGGTCCGATCCTCGCGCACCGACCGCTCACCTTGACCGTTACGGATCGATTCCTGACCGGCGACGAGCTGCTGCGCGGCGTGGTCCCGGATCATGACATCCTGCTCAGCACCCAGCTGGAGAACCTCGAAACCGACGACCACAAGATCCAGCAGCGTTTCGAAGGCACCGCGGTACGCGCGGACCTGCTGGAGGGACGGGACCGCAAGGCGTACGACGAAACAGATATCCGTTTCGAGATCGACAATGCGTTCCGTGACAATCTGGGTTTGGGCCACGGACCGAAATCCGTTGTGGCCGCCGCCCAACGCGCGGCAGTGGTGCTCTACGACCCGCCCAACACCAACCCGGTTTTCTGGATCTCGCTGATCGCCCTGGCCGCCACGGCGAGCACGGTTTTCCTGCTGATGGCCCTGCGCTACAACCTGCGATGGGAAGCAAAACACCGCCGTCTCGTCGCGGCGCAGCGCAAGCTGGCCCGCGTCGTGCTGGACCTCGAAGCGCTCGAAGCGACCTTCTACGCGGCGCCGGAGACCGAGCGCCCACAGGGCTTCCGGAAATCCTGGCTCCAGCTGCAGAAACTGTCTCTGGACTTGGCCAGGTCCGAAAGTTCGCTGACCGAGCGGGTCTATTCGCGCAAAACCGCCTTCAGGGCGCAAACCGCGCAGCAACTCGTCGAATTCGAGGCGTCCGCCCGCAAGCTGACCAGCTTGTCCGACGCGTTGATGGGCGCAGGCTCCGTGCACGCGCGCTTGGTCGGGACCGGGACGACCTTCGACCGGCTCAGCGCGCCGATCAACGATGCCATGACGACGCTGCTGATCCGCTTGGAGCAGGCACCCGGCCGAATGGTCGCCAACGGCGACATCGAACAGCTGCGTTCGGCCCTCGGACAGCTGCTGGACGCAGCCGCCGGGGATCCGAAGAACCTGCAGGCCGTCGAAAAGTGGCAGCGGGCCGAGCAGCATCTGGTCGAGCTTTTGACCAAGCAGAAAAAGAAGATCTCCCGGTACCCGCACGGCAAGGTCGCCGCACCAGCTGGCGCGCCCCAGGAATACCGGGAGCTGAAAACCTCGCTGGGACTGGACGCCTCGACCGGCAGGGACGGCTACGCGAACGCGGCCTACCTGGATGCGCTGGCGAAATCCATCACCGGTGAAACCCTTGAGTCAGACCGGAAGACGACGGCAAGGCAGCGCACTGAATCGGCCTACCGGCCCAGTGGGCCGCGGCTGGCCGTGATGCTCACCGCCCTGCTGCTGGTCGGCATGATTCCGGCCGGCATCACTGCCGCAAACGTGGTTGAGGACCCGTTCCCCGACAGGGAAGGCACCGGCCGCGGTGCGCAGCTGGAGATCGACGACCCCAGCGGAGAGCTGTCCGATACCGAAATCATCCGCTACATGGACACCGATTTCCCGGTGCCGACCAGCATGGTGATCGCCGTCCGCGACGCCGAAGCCTACCTGGACCTGAGGACTGATCCTCCCGGATCTGAATACCGCTCGGCAGAGCCCCTGAGCCTGCTGACGTCCCTGTACCGCATCAAGCAGGAATTTCCAGAACTGCTCGACCCGATGACGAAGGAATTGAAGGACGGCAAAGCCATCATCCCGGTGTTCTCCACGGACGAAGGGACAACCATCGCCCCCGGCCTGATCAGCCCGGAAATCAGCACGGGTCAATACACCCTCGGCGGCACTTCGAACTGGGAGCACGGGAGCATCCACGAAAGCACGTATCCGGATATCACCATCGCCAACGTGGTGGACGACTATGCCGAAGGCATCCAACGCAACGGCTTCGAAGAAGATACCTCGATCAGCTTCGGGGGACTGTTCTGGCTGCTGACCATGTTGTTCTTCTTCACCGTGGTGAACATCGTCCTGGTCATCCGGTTCCTGCTCACCGCCATGTCAAGTCTGGGACGTTTCGGGCGCGGGACCGCCTCGTTGCGCTCGGCCAAGAAGAAATTGGCGCGCCTGCTCCTGGGACTGGACGAATCCCAGATCAACGCCGTGGCGGTTCTTGGGTCAAGCGGCAGCAACGGCCGCGCCGACGATGCAGGCCAGAGGCTCTTTGAACGTGCTCTGGCCATGGCGCTGCGGGAAGAACGGGAACTGGACGCCACGCCGTTGAACGAACGACTGCGCCGTGAGTTCAGCGCCCGCGTTGAGCACCTGGACCACCTGGCCGATGTCTTGGCCGAGCGCGACGCAGATGTCGCTCGCCGTGCCCAGAGATTGATCGAGGCCACACGCGGAGCCGGTGGAGATACTCCTGGCGGGGTGAAGTTGCCGGGACTGCACCCGATGAAAGCCTAGCGAGGGATGACAAGTCCGACTGGGCGTGAAAGCTTTGCGGATGCCTCAGTCCTGTCCTCTGGTTTTGGGGCTTGAACCATGAAATTGAGCCGAAAATCGCACGATCATGCCCATTGCTCCATGCAAAATGCGGGAGGAGAATTACCCACACCCAAGTTCCGATGCGATCTGTCCGAAGGAGCGCGCGCATCATGAACAATCCACTAATCTCAATAGCCGATCTCAGATCGCTGGGTGCTTCCCTCAGCGGAACCCTTGTCACGGCAGCAGACCACGAGTACGACGATGCCCGCGCCCTGTGGAACGCCATGATCGACCGCCGGCCCGAGCTGATTATCAGGGCCGGAGAGCTCACAGACATTCCGCTCGCCCTTGACTTCGCCCGAAGCCATCACCTGCCGCTCGCCGTTCGCGGAGGCGGGCACAACGTGGCAGGGCACGGCACCGTTGACCGGGGCCTCGTCCTCGACTTGCGTGCTTGCAACAAAATAATGGTCAATCCGTCTCTGCGACAGGTGAGCACCGGCCCGGGAACCCTCCTTGGCGAACTCGACCAAGCCACGAGCGCCCACGGACTTGCCGTTCCCGTCGGGGTGATCTCGCGGACAGGAATCGCAGGACTTTGCCTGGGCGGAGGATTCGGCTGGCTAACCAGAGCCCATGGCCTGACCGTCGACAACCTCATTGCCGCGGAGATGTACACGCCGAGCGGCGAAAAAGTCCGTGCCGATGCCCGGGAAAATCCCGAGCTGCTGTGGGGCCTGCGCGGCGGGGGCGGCAACTTCGGGATCGTGGCCGACTTTACCTTCTCCGCGCATACGCTTCCGGAAACGGTGCTGGCCGGAAACCTGATCTACCGGGCAGCGCATTGGCGTGGAGCATTACATGCACTGCGGGACTGGGCCGCGAACCTGCCTGATGCAATGACGGTCATTGCGACAGCTCTGGTCCCGCCGGAGGAATGGGAACTGGGCACTGACACGATCCTCGCGGTCGGCTTCGTCTGGGCCGATCCGGATCATGCCGCCGGAAGCGCATGCGTGGAGCGGTTTACGGAACTTGCACCGCCGGATGTCCAGGATGTCGCGGCAATCTCCTGGCCTGAATGGCAATCATCCATGGATGACGTCTTTCCCAAGGGCGTTCGCGCCTATTGGAAGAACACCGGTTTTGATTCCCTCGACGACGACACCATCGCACTGCTGGTAGACAAGGCCACTCAGCTCACATGGCCGGGCACGGCCTTTGATCTGCATGTCATGGGCGGGGCCATGGGACGGGTAGCGGAGGAAGCCACCGCGTTTCCCGACCGCTCCTCGGCCTTCTGGATCAACATCTATGGATTTTGGAAGGAGCAGGCTCAAGACGCACACCATCGGGAATTCATCCGCGGATTCCATCGGGACATGAGTGCAGTGGCCGAAGGCGGCGAATACCTCAACTTCTCCAGCACCGATGCCCCGACGACCGGCGGCTTCGACGCCTTGGCAGTGTATGGGGAGCAAAAGTATGCTCGGCTGGCGGCACTGAAGCGGCGCTATGATCCGCACAATGAGCTGCGCCTGAACCACAACATCAAGGTCACGGGTTGACCCCAGCCCGTGGCGCATCACGGGAAGCCGGCTCAAGATGCCCCACTGTCCGGGCACGGCCCGGGGCGTTGACACGCGCCAGCCGTGCCGGGGGGTACCAGCGCCTTGAAGGCCGTCGCGGGCAGCGTCTGCCCCGGGTATTTGTTGAAGATGGAAGTCACTAACGGATAAGCAGACTTTGCTCGATCAGAACACGTCCGTGAAAGATGCGAAGAGCACCCGCTGAGCTGGAAGCTATCATAGGTTCAAATACAAAATAACCTTTGACAAGGGTCGAGTCGTTAGGCTCTGCCCGCGCTTAGAGTCAGGATCCACGGATGGAAGATACGCCAAAAGCGGTGCACAGCGAAGCCTACATTCTGGTTCCACACACCGTGGAGGACCTCGATGATTTCGTGGAGAACCCCGACAAGTATCTGGTGGACATGTACGAGGCACCAGAACGCGCTGCCGACATTTGGCGCAATCGGCTCAAGCGAAACCCCTATGGCGGAGAAGGATTGCTCCAGGTGGCCTACTATGGAATCGACCTGATTTCAGCGTCCCTCTGGGATAACGTTGCAAGCCTGTGGATGGATCTGGTCGAAGTCATCGATTCGTTCCTTCAAACGGGCGAGGGCGAAGGACTATTCCCCGGTTCTCCAGTGCCGATTCACTTGCGTTCAAAAGGCCGTTCGACACTGTTCACCGTAGATGAGCAGACGAACGTGGTGGATCCGAAGGATTTCATCCCGGGGATGCTGGATGAAGCCCAGCGCTACTTCGAATGGATTCAGGAGAATATCGGCACTGACGAGTCCGGTGACCTTGGGGCAATCAACGAAGTTCGCGACTTGTTCGTTGAATGGTCTGCTCGTCACTAGACGCCTCGTGCATTAGAAAGCTGCAAGCGGCGCACTCGGCTGGTCCTTGGTTCCAACAACAGCAGTACCGGATCGGTGTGTCATGGCCGGCACCTGCGTCAGTGGTGGCGCTGTTTATCGTGCCCATCAACGGGGAAACCCACCAGCCCTTTGGCTCACGCCGGGCGCTGGTGGGTTTCAATACCGCCATCAAGAAGCTGGGCTATCCCAGCAGCTCAGGCAGTTCGCCCGGCTCCTGTCCCAGCACGTTCTCGGCCAGGAATCCGGTGACCACCTGGTACCAGATCTTCGCGTGTTGCGGGGCGAGCACCCAGTGGTTCTCGTCCGGGAAGTACAAGAAACGGTGGGCGGTGGTACCGTCCGCCTGCTGCGGCAGACCCGAGGAAGACAGCAGCTCGTACCACAGGCGCAGTCCTTCGCCGATCGGCACCCGGTAGTCCTTGTCGCCGTGGATGACCAGCATCGGGGTGACGATCTTGTCCACCGAATGATGCGGCGAATTCGCCTCGATCATCTCCGGGCTCATCTCGCGGGTCCAGTAGAACGAGGCGTCGGTGGTCTTCCCGAAGCCGTCCAGTGCCCAGAGGCTGGCGTGGGTGACGATCGCCTTGAAGCGGTCGGTATGACCTGCCACCCAGTTGGCCATGTAGCCGCCGAAGGATCCGCCCATGGCCGCAGTGCGGGTTTCGTCGATGTCGGCGCGCGCCTCGGCCGCGTCGGTGATCGCCATCAGGTCCGTGTACGGCGCCTGGCCCCAGTTGCCCCAGCCGCGCTGGATGAAGTCCTGGCCGTAGCCGGTGGACAGGGCAGGATCCGGCAGCAGCACCGCGTAGCCCTGCGCGACCAGCAGCCAAGGGTTCCAGCGCCAGCTCCACGCATTCCAGGAGTTCAGCGGTCCGCCGTGGATCCACAGCAGCAACGGAGCCTTGTTCTGCGCGCTGGCGCCTTCGGGCAGCGCCAGCCAGGCGCGGACCGTTGCCCCGTCGACCTCGGTGCTGATCTCTTCCAGGGTGCCCGGCAGCTGCGGACGCGGTGCGGGGGAGGGCAGCTCGGTGACCTGGACGTAGTCGCCGGCTTCCAGGTCGCCGATGTGGGTCAGGTCCAGTGCGACCGGCTCGGCAGGGTGCTCATAGCTTGCGCGCAGCGCATAGGCGGCACGGGAATCCGGGCTCACCAGCACGTTGGTGAAGGCGCCGGAGTCGGTGAGCCGGGTGACGCGGTCGTTTTCCAGACGCAGGTGGAAGACCGGGCCGTGCCCGTCCTCGTCGGCGACCAGCAGCAGCGACATGCTGTTGGGGACCCACACGATCTCCGTGGCCCAGCGGTCCCAGCCCACGGCGATCTGGTAGGACTCGCCGCTGGCCAGGTGCATGACGAACAGCTCGCAGGCCGGAGCTGAATCCGGAGTCGAGCGGCGCCAGCGCGCGTAGGCGAGCTTGGCTGAATTCGGGCTGATCTTGCCCATGGCGTATTCGTAGGTCTCGTCGGGGGCCAGCAGCATTTCCCGGGCGCCGGTATGCATGTCGATGCGCATCAGGCCGACGGCCTGGTCGCCGTGGCCTTCCGGGACGATCCATTCGGTGATCAGGAAGTCGCCATTGGGCGCGACATCAGAGGCTGCCTCCACGAGGCTGCCGCCGATCCCGGGTGTCAGGTCGGTCAGCTCGCTGTGCTCTTGCCCGGCAGGCAGGCTGGTTGCGTACAGGTGCGGGGTGGCCGGACCCAGGTCGTGGTCCCAGTAGCGCACCGGGTAGCCGGTGTGCAGGATGGCGGAGACCTTCTTCTCCTTGCGGGCCGCGCGCAGCTTGGCCTCGTGCTCCAGGTCGGTGGCCCGGCTGAGTGCCGAGGAGCGCACCAGCACGGTCTGCGGGGATTTGGCGCAGGTGGCCAGCGATTCGACGCCTGCCGGGTGGGTGATGACCGAGCGGGCTTCGCCGCCGGCGGCGGGCAGCAGCCAGCCTTCGGCCACAGCGTCGTCCTTGGAAGAGCGCTTGGCAGTGAACAGCAGGTCGCCGTCGGCGGTGAAGACGGGGCTCGACTCCCCGTGCTCCGAGTAGGTCAGCCGGCGGGCCGGGTTCTTGCCGGCCGGGTCGATTTCCCACAGCGCGTTGGTGTATTTGGTGGCGTCCTCGCTCAAGGTGCTCAGCGTGGTGACCAGCCGGCGCCCGTCGGGGGAGAGCGCCATGCCGCTGATCCGCGGCATGGCGACGTAGGAGTCCAATTCCTGAAATGAATGCTTAGAGTGTTTCACCTCACACATCATGCCACTATCTGTGCCCTTTACACTACTGGAAACCCAGATCATGTCGGAGGCCAACTACCCTTGATCGGCGCGCCCGATGCGAGGGGACGACCGATGGCCCGGGAAGAATCCCGGGCCATCGGTGGTGGAACAGCTGCGAAGCGGCTAGACCTTTTCGGACTGCGCCTCGGCGTTCAGCCGGGCGGAAGCCAGCTGGTTGATGCGGCCGCGGCACAGGTACCAGCCGCCGATCAGCATCGGAATGATGACAACCAGCGAAGCGATGGTCCAGGTGCCCACGGGGTTGTCGAAGGCCATCATGACCAGCACCGCGGCAAGGAACGCCAGCGTCACCCAGCCGGAGACCGGAGCGAATGGCATGCGGAAGCTCGGGCGCTGCATTTCGCCGGCGCGGACCTTTTTCACCAGCGCCATTTGGCACAGCACGATCATGCCCCAGGAGGCGATGATGCCGACGGCGGCGAAGTTCAGCACGATCTCGAATGCCGCGGCCGGAACCACAGCGTTCAGCACCACGCCGAGCACTGCCACCGCAGCGGTGATCACGATGCCGCCGTACGGGACGCCGGAACGGTTCATGCGTCCGGCGAAGCGCGGAGCCGAGCCGTTCAGAGACATCGAGCGCATGATGCGGCCGGTGGAATACAGGCCGGCATTCAGCGAGGACAAAGCCGCGGTGAGCACCACCAGGTTCATCACCACGTCCATGCCCTTCACCCCGATGGAGCCGAAGAACGTCACGAACGGCGACTCCCCGGCCGAGTAGGCGGTGTACGGCAGCAGCAGCGAGAGCAGCACCAGCGAACCGACGTAGAACACTGCGATGCGGATGATCACGGTGTTGATCGCCTTGGGCATGACCTTCTCCGGGTTGGCGGTTTCGCCGGCCGCGGTGCCGATCAGCTCGATGGACGCGTAGGAGAAAACCACACCCTGCATCAGCACCAGCACCGGCAGCAGCCCGTTGGGCAGCAGCCCGCCGTTCTCGGAGATGATCGAGAAGCCGACCTCGTGGCCGTCGACCGGGGTGCCGAAGAAGACGAAGTAGCAGCCGATGACCAGGAAGGAGACCAGCGCGACCACCTTGATCAGGGCAAACCAGAACTCCATCTCGCCGAAGACCTTGACCGAGATCAGGTTCATGGTCAGCACCAAGGCCAGGGCGGCCAGCGCCCACAGCCACTGCGGGACCGAACCGATCCATTCCACGTACTTGCCGAAGAACGCCATGTACAGCGCGACGGCGGTGATGTCCACGATGGCGGTCATGACCCAGTTCAGCCAGTATAGCCAGCCGGTGGCGAAGGCCGCCTTCTCGCCGTAGAACTCGCGGGCGTAGGACACAAACGATCCGGTGGACGGCCGGTGCATGACCAGCTCGCCCAGCGCACGCAGGATCAGGAAGGCGAAAAAGCCGCAGACCGCGTAGCTGATGACGATGCCGGGACCGGCCTGGGCCAGGCGCCCTCCGGCGCCCATGAACAGGCCGGTGCCGATGGCGCCGCCAATGGCGATCATCTGCATCTGCCGCGGGGACAAGCCCTTGTGGTAGTCGGAGTCGCCGGCAGTCAGCGCCGCCTCGGGGGTGGTTTTCTCCATAGGGTTCCTTTTTAGTCGGAGAGGTTGGCCAAACGCTCTGGGGAGAGCAGCTCGTTCAGGTCTTCGGCGGACAGCAGGCCGCGTTCAAGCACCAGCTCGGCCACGCCGCGGCCGGTGTGCAGCGCCTCCATGGCGATGGCGGTGGATGCGGAGTAGCCCAGGCGCGGGTTCAGCGCGGTGACCAGGCCGATGGAGTTCTCCACCTCGCGGCGCAGCGCGTCCTCGTCCACGGTGATGCCGTCGATGCAGCGGGTGGCCAAGGTCAGGCAGCCGTTGGTCAGGTGCTTGAGCGACAGGCCGATCGAATGCGCGATCACCGGTTCGAAGGCGTTCAGCTGCAGCTGGCCGCCCTCGGCCGCCATGGTCACGGTCAAATCGTGGCCCACCACCTGGTAGGCGATCTGGTTCACGACCTCCGGGATCACCGGGTTGACCTTACCGGGCATGATCGAGGAGCCGGACTGCACAGCCGGCAGGTGCAGGTCGTTCAGGCCCGCGCGCGGACCGGAGGAGAGCAAGCGCAGATCGTTGCAGATCTTGGAGATCTTCAGCGCCACGCGCTTGAGCACGCCTGACAGGTGCACGAAGGCTCCCACGTCGCTGGTGGCCTCGATTAAATCCGGGCTGGTGGTCAGCGGCAGGCCGGTCAGCTCGCGCAGGTGGCGGCAGGCGGCCTCGGCATAGCCGGCCGGGGCGTTCAGCCCGGTGCCGATCGCGGTGGCGCCCAGGTTGATCTCGGTGACCAGCGACAGCGATTCGGCCAGGCGGGCCCGGTCCTCGCCCAGGGTGACGGCCCAGCCGCCGAACTCCTGGCCCACCGTCATCGGCACCGCGTCCTGCAGCTGGGTGCGGCCCATCTTGACCACGGTGCGGAATTCCTCGGCCTTGGCCAGGCAGGAATCCTGCAGCACCTTCATGGCTTCCAGCAGCGGCTGGGTGGCGAAGTGGGTGGCGATATTGACAGCAGTCGGGTACGCGTCATTGGTCGACTGCGAGAGGTTCACGTGGTCGTTCGGGTGCAGGTACTGGTACTCGCCCTTGGCATGGCCCATGATTTCCAGCGCCAGGTTGGCGATGACCTCGTTGGCGTTCATGTTGGTGCTGGTGCCGGCGCCGCCCTGGATCGGGTCGATGATGAACTGCTCGTGCAGCTCGCCGGCCACGATGCGCTCGCAGGCGGCGTCGATGGCCGCGGCGCGCTCGGCGTCCAGCAGCCCCAGCTCGTGGTTCGCGCGGGCCGCTGCCTGCTTCACGCGCGCCAGTGCGCGGATCAGGTACGGGTTGCCGGAGAGCTGGGTCCCGGTGATGTCGAAGTTGTGCTTGGCGCGCAGGGTGTGCACGCCCCAATAGGCCTCGGCTGGGATGTCGAGGTCGCCGATCAGATCATGCTCTACGCGGGTGGCGGCGAGCTGAGACTGGATCATGGGGATATTTCTCCTGTGATGGATGGGTGTTTCTAGAGTGCGGCCAGGCGGCCGACGGGCTTTCCCCCGCCCAGGGCGGGGCTTGAAAGCAGATCTTCGGGCACGCGAACGTGCGCTGCGAGCAGGGCCGCGGTAACCGGCATGCGGGCGCGGTCGCCGCCGTCGGCGATCTTCACTGCCAGCGCGGTGCCGTCGGGCAGGGCGACGGCCTGGATGCCCTCGAACCCGTCCTTGGCGATGGCGCCGGGAACCTCGCGCATCAGCGCGGTGACGTCGCGGCCCTCGCCGGCCACCAGCTCCGGGTAGGCGCGCATGGCGGCGGCGACGCGGCCCTCCGGGGTGCCCTGCGCGGCGGTGGCGATCCGGGCGAAGCCGCGGGCCAGCGCCGGCAGTGAGAGCAGGTAGACCGGGGTGCCGCAGCCGTCGGTGCTCTGCCCGGTGATGTCCTCGCCGGTGAGCTCCTCGACGGTTTCGCGCAACAGCTGCAGCAGCGGGTGGCCTTCGCAGAGGTAGCTTTCCAGATCCCAGCCCTTGAGCTTGCACAGCGCCAGCAGCGCCGCGTGCTTGCCGGAGCAGTTCTGCGCCAGCTGGGTGGCGGAGCCGCCGGCGGCCAGCCAAGCGGCTTGCTCGGCGGTGCCGTAGGGCAGGTCGGTGGAGTTGCCCAGGGCCTGGAGGGACAGCCCGGCCGCTTCGAGGGTGGAGCGGGCGACGTCCTGGTGGCGCTGCGAGCCCGAGTGGCTGGCGGCGGCCAGGGCGATCTGCTCGTCGCTCAACTCCAGGCCGGCACGCAGCAGGCCCACGGCGAACAGCGGCTTGAGCGCCGAGCGCGGATAGTACAGCGCCTGGGTGTCGCCGCGGCTTTCAAGCACCGAGCCGTCGGGGCCCAGCACCACGGCCGAGCCGTAGTGGATGGATTCGATGGCGTCCCCGCGGGTGGCAGCTACCAGGGGGACGTGCTGCGGCAGGCCGTGGGCGGCCAGCGCATGCAGGTCCGGCAGTTGGGTTTCGATGCGGGTCACTTGCTGCTCCTGACGATGGTGGTGATGGCGTGGTGCACGGCGCTGAGGTGTCCGTTCATGGCTTGCGCGGCGGCGTCCGGATCCTGGTCGGCGATGGCCTGGACGATGAGGCGGTGCTCCTCGTTGGACGGGCCGGTGCGGCCGGCAACCAGGTTGACGGTCTCGGACTGGCGCGACATGGCTTCGCGGATGTCGCTGACGATTTTGGTGAACACCGAGTTGTCGCTGGCCAAGGCGATGGCGGCGTGGAACGCCGCGTCCAGCTCGACCCAGGCTGCCGGATCGTCTTCGTGCTCCATCTGGTCCAGCAGCCCGCGCAGCCGTTCGAGGTCTTCGGCGGTGCGCCGGCTGGCGGCCAGGGACGCGGCGGGGATCTCGATGTGCGGGCGGGCCTCATGCAGGTCGTCCGAGGAGAAGGTGCCTAGCTTGAGCTCGCGGGTGGGGCGGTGGGAGATCACGAAGGTGCCGCGCCCGGTCTCCGTGCGGGTGAGTCCCAGGGTGGCGCAGGACCGCAGGGCTTCGCGGATGACCGATCGGCTCACGCCGTAGTCCGCGGCGAGGCTCGCCTCGGATCCCAGCTTGGTGCCGAGCGGGATTTCCTGGGCTTCGATGGCCGCGCGCAGGGAGAGGAAAACTGCTTCCGCAGCGGAGCGGCGTTCAATGGGTTGCTGTCCGGGTGTCCAGCTGTCTGACAGGTTCACGAGTACGAGTCTTGCAGTGTAGAGCTCGTGAGTCAAGGAGCCGCTCTTGGCGGGCTGCTGAATACCCGAGGGGCGATGTTGCGCATGGGGGACTGCAGCATCGCCGACGTGGATCGGTACTTGGGGGACACCGGTCCTCGTCCCTCACGTTCGAGGCGCTCGGGCATCTACAGCTTAGTATCTTCGAGCAGCTTTTGGGATACCCGTACGGATGTTCTATCCGGAGGAAACGGGTCCACCGCCCTGACTTGCGTTTTGTCCGATGAGCATTGATGGACATCACACCGCACGTCGAAGACCGGTGTTGCAATGCCGTGACCATAAGCTAAGTGCTCCGTACCGCGTTCCGGACAGACGCCGGTGAGGATCTTCGCGCCGCGGAGAGAGCTGGGCAAATCAAACGAAGGGCGAGACAAGTGAAGCACTCTCGCTGGGGACCGCGCCTGAGGACTTCCTGACCGCTTCTTGTGCCACCCGTGCTGGCAGAGCAGTGTTGGCTGTGAACACCTAGAGGAAAGGAAAAGCCGATGGCTGATTTGTCCAGTAAAAAGGTTCTCGTTCTGGTCTCCAATCGTGGCGCTGAGCAAGACGAATTGACCAGTCCGGTCGAATCGCTTCGGTCTGCCGGAGCAAACGTCAAGGTCGCTGCTCCCAGGAAGGAGAAGATCCAAACCTTGGTGGGAGATTGGGACCAGGGCAAGATTCTCGAAGCTGACATGGCTTTGGAGACCGTGGACGAGCAGGAATTCGACCTGCTGCTGATCCCTGGGGGAACGCTCAATGCGGATAATCTGCGTCTTGACGACGAGGCGCAGCGCATTGTCCAGTCCTTCGCCGCCACCGGACGGCCGGTGGCTTCGATCTGCCACGGTCCGTGGCTGCTTGTGGAAACCGGGCTTGTCCGGGACAAGACGTTGACTTCGTATAAGTCAATTAAGACAGACGTGGTCAACGCTGGCGGACAGTGGGTGGACGAGGAAGTTTTCCGGTGCTCGGCTCAAAATTTCGTTCTCATCACTTCGCGCAACCCTGGAGATCTGGAAGCGTTCAATGCCGCGATCATCGAGGAGCTCGGTGCTTAATCGGCCCTGGACAACTAACGCGAGCAAGGTATAGAAATCCCGAAGGAACTTTTCAATGAAGAACAACAAGTTCGACAAACAAAGCGAAACAGAGAAGGACGCCGCGGGTGAGGCAGCAAGTCAGGAAAAGGCGGCTTCCTCTAACCCCGACCCTCTGGAACAGACGATCACTGGCTTGGAACCGGGTGGCGGAGTGCCGCCCGGAGAAACACCGCCGGCAGAAGGATCGATGAGCGGGGACCAAGGGCACGAAGAGTAGACACTTCGGGGACTGCGACCTTCCAGCAGCTTCGGACACCTCACGGTCCGGTTGCCAGGAGAAAACGCTTCCCCGAACGCAGGGGTGTTTCTCCTGCGGAAGTCCGTTGTGTCTCTGAGTGGCAGTGACGAGGCAGACTTCGAGATTGCAGACTGCGCCTCGGGGCAAGTCAAGACTTGCCCCGAGGCTCAGTCTGCCAAGGGATGCGTTCGAGCTATCCAGACCAGATGCGATTATGGGCAGTGCCGGTTCAAGGGCTTTCGATTGCTTCCTTCGACTTGGCGATCGCAAACCCCCAGGCATCAGACGCAGTCGTCTTCGGCGGCAAGGATATCTCCTGAGGATTGGTACGGATGTCGAGCAGATACGGTCCATCGCTGGCAAGCGCTGCATCAATGGAAGCCGCGATGTCTTCGGGCTTCGTGACCAGCTGGGAATTAATGCCCATTGCACGTGCGACTTGGGAGAGATCGGGATTGTCCAGCTCCGTGCCGAATTCCTCGAGACCGCCCTGTTCCTGCTCAAGCTTGACCATTCCCAGACGGCCGTTGTTGTAGACGATGAACTTCACCGGGAGCTTGTAGGTCACGGCTGTCCGCAGATCTCCGAGCAGCATCATCAGTCCGCCGTCGCCGCAGTTGGCGATGACCTGCCGCGAACGATCCAACGCCTGCGCCCCTAGAGCTTGAGGCATGGCGTTGGCCATGGAGCCCAAATTGAAGGACCCAAGCAGGCGCCGTTCGCCCCGCATCTCTATGAACCGCGACAACCAAACCGTCGACATTCCCGTGTCGACGGTGAATATCGCGTCGCGGGCTGCTTTCTGGTCCAGCTGGGCAGCGACTGCTTCCGGACGAATGAACTCCTCCGGGTTCTCCACCAGGCTACGGACTTTTCCCACCAGACCGCGGTCGCGATCCGGGTCGGTGATCCTGCCCTGGCGTTCCAACCAGCGCTCGTATTGCTTGCGGATCGATGCCAGATGCTTGTCCGCGCGTCCGGCTGGTAGTTTCGGCAACAGTTGTTTCAAGGACGGCTCGACATGCCCGACCATCGCGTGCGAAACCTGGGTGCGACGGCCAATGTGCTCGGCACGCATATCCAGCTGGATGACCGTCTTCCCGCTGGGGTACCAGTCCCTGTACGGAAAATCGGTTCCGATCATGAATACTACATCTGCTTCGTCCAATGCAGCGGCCGCTGCGGGGTTGCCGATCAGGCCGGTCTGCCCTACCTGATATTTGTTCTCCGATTCCAAGCTTTCCTTGGCCTTGAGCGTCAGCACCATGGGAGCTTGCAAGCGTTCGGCAAGTTCGAGGATCTCGGCGCGTGCTTCGCGCGCACCCATCCCGACCAGCAAGGTGACTTTCTGGGCATCCTGCAATACCTGGGCGGCCTCATCAATCTGTCGCAGTGGCGCAGCGGCTTGCGCCGCCTGCGGGGTGAACTTGGCCGGGCGGACGTTCTTTTCGAGCTTCATGCCGCCCACGTTCCCCGGCACGGTCAGCACGGCCACACCGCGGTTCGAGATGGCGGCGTTGACAGCCTGTTCCAGAAGCTGCGGCATTTGGTCGGCCGAGGTGACTGTCTGCGCGAAGACCGCTACGTCGCTGAATAGAAGATCGTTGTTGACCTCCTGGAAGAAACTGCTGCCAATTTCCGAGGTAGGTACCTGGCCGCAAATGGCCAGGACCGGGGCATGGGACTTCTTGGCATCATAGAGGCCGTTGAGCAGATGGATCGATCCCGGGCCCACCGTTCCCATACACAGCCCAAGACGCCCTGTCAGCTGGGCTTGCGCACCGGCTGCAAACGCAGCGGCTTCCTCGTGTCGTACGCCAACCCACTCCATGGAAGGTTCTTCACGGATTGCGTCGGTCAGCGGGTTAAGAGCATCGCCGACAACACCCCAGGCGTGGGTGACACCGTATTCCGCGAGGGACTCGACAATAGCTTTACTGACTGTCTTCATGTCTTTCCTTTCCGCAACAAGGACAACGTGGACAATGGATAGCCGCAGTCTGGGACAGATTCGGAAAACTCCGATTCTTGTCTGCTTCCCGACGGACCGAAGACCTCTTTTTCAGGGAAGCTGTGCTGTATCCACCAATTTCATCGTGGCACAACGATCCGCGGGTCGCAGGTGCGTTCAGCCTTTCCACATACTGGCCGGGCGAAAGCTGCGGAAGGTACAAAAAAGCCTGCCGCCGATGGCGACAGGCTTTCTGATTTAGGCGTCGATTATGGAATGGTGATGACCTGGCCGGCGTAGGCCAGACCGCCGCCGAAGGCGAACAACAGGGCCTTGGACCCCGAAGGCAGCGGCTCGTCCGAAGCCATCAGCTTGGACAGCGCCAGCGGCACCGAAGCGGCCGAGGTGTTGCCGGAGTAGACGATGTCGGTGGCTACGCGGGCATTCGGCGCACCGATCTTCTCGGCCAGCGGCTCGATGATCCGCAAGTTGGCCTGGTGCAGGATGATGCCGTCGATTTCCTCGGGCTGCAGTCCGGCGCGCTCGATGATCTGCGAGGCAATCTTCGGCAGCTGGGTCACGGTCCAGCGGTAGACGCTCTGGCCGTTCTGCGCGAACTTCATGTCGTTCTCGGCTTCGATGCGCACGGCATCCGACAGCGAAGGCACCGAACCCCATACCGCAGGGGAAATCGCATTCTCCTCGGAAGCTGTCACGACAAACGCGCCGGCGCCGTCGGCGGTCAGCACGCAGGTGGTGCGGTCGGTGAAGTCGGTGTAATCGGTCAGCATTTCCGCGCCGATGACCAGGACGTTGGTCGCGGTGCCTGCGGCGATGGCACCCTGGGCCAGACCCACAGCGTGCGTGAAGCCCGAGCAGGCAGCATTGATGTCCATCGTGGCTGGACCCTGGTTCATCTCAAGGGCGTTGGCGACGCGGGCGGCCATGTTCGGCGAACGGTCGGTCGCGGTGCACGTCGCCAGCACGATCATGTCGATGTCCTGGGCGGTGATGCCCTCGGCATTATCCAGCGCCATTTTGGCGGCCTTGACGGCCATGGAATCGACGGTCTCGACTCCGGTGCCCCAACGGCGTTCCTCGATGCCTACGCGGCGCACAATCCATTCGTCGCTGGTCTCCACGAGCTTTTCCAGCTCGGTGTTTGGCACGATGCGCTCTGGCTGGAAGTGGCCAAAAGCGACGACTTTGCTGCCGGTCATGGATGTTGCTCCTTGGTGGATTAAATGCTGCCTCCATTAAGGTTAGTCGTTTTGCACGCTACTTGCCGTTCACATGCTCAAGATGGCATATATTTTGCGAAAATTCGCGGGAAATTGGCGCTTATCGTTCGTTATACGAGAATCCAAGCATTCCGGGCCTCTTCATATGTCGTCGACGTGGAGTTCACCCGGATGTCAGCGGCGGCCGCTGCAATGGAGGGAAAGCAGTACGGAGGGAGGGTAGAAAAATGGATCAACTGACAATTGTGCACCTGAGCGACACCCATCTCACCGGGAATGCCCGGCTGCTGTACGGGACAATCGATCCGTGGCGCCGGCTGGCCCGGGCACTTGGCGCCGCGGAGCAGCTGAAACCCGACGCGCTGGTGCTGACCGGGGACGTGGCCGACCGCGGAGCCGCGATCCACTCGGATGCGGCCAGGATCCTGGCCGAGGCGCAGTACCTGCTGGGCTGCCCGATCATCACGATTCCCGGGAACCACGATCCCGCCGGATCGATCGGCCCGCTGTTCAACACCACGAGGTTGTCCACCGGACCGCATCCGGCCAATACCGTGCACGACATCGACGGGCTGCGCATCATCGGACTGGACAGCGGCGGATTCCAGCAGGCCCAAGGCCGGATCGATGCCTCCCAGCGGGCCTGGCTCGATCGGCTGCTGTCCGTCGCCGCACCCAAGGGAACGGTTGTGCTGCTCCACCATCCGCCACTGGAATCCTTCTCCGCCGCCCTGGCCGGGCGCGGGCTGGAGAATCCCGAAGCATTGGCAGCACTGGTCGCGGGAAGCGACGTGCGCGCGATCCTGTGCGGGCACTACCACCAGAGTGGAGCCAGCCAGCTGCTGAACACCCCGGTGTTCATGGCGCCGGCAACCTCCTACAACATGAACCCCTTCGCCCCGACGGAGGTCGTCCAGGAGGACTGCGCTTGGTTCTCGGTGCTGCGCATCAGTGCCCAATGCGTGGTGTCGGTGCCTGCGTCCACCGAGCAGATGCGCCCGTCGCAGGAACGAACCGAAACCTATCTCGCCCTGCGGGGCCGCTGAACCTACGACAAACCGCGTTGCCCCGAAAGCGCCCACGAAGGAAGAACAATGACTGCAACAACGATCGTCTTGATCCGCCATGGCCAAACCGAATGGAACCGCGCGCAGCGGCTGCACGGCCGCAGCGACTTGCCGTTGAATGCCACCGGCATCGCCCAGGCCCACTCGCTGGCGGCCGAATTGTCCTGCGATGGTCCGTGGGATGCCGTCTATTCGTCGCCGTTGTTCCGGGCCTGCCAAAGCGCGCAGATCCTGGCCGATGCGCTGGGGATCGCCAAGGTCCAGGAGAACCCGGAACTGATGGAACGCGACTTCGGCGAGTCCGAGGGCCGCCTGGTGAAGGGCCTGGATGATGAACAGCGCCGCCTGCTCATGGAGGTGGGCGAACCCGAGGACCATCTGGTGCAGCGCGGGGTGAACGCCCTGTTCAAGATTTCAGTGCAGCATCCGCAGCAGCGGGTGCTGGTGGTCAGCCACGGGGCCTGGATCGGCTCGGTGCTGACCGCGCTGAGCGGTGAAGCGCATCCGCCGCTGGCCAATGCGCAGATGATCGAGCTCGATCCTGCGCTGTTGGGCAACTTTGTCGCGCGAGAGCCGTTGTGGCACTAGCTGCCGGACTCAACGGGTTCGGGTTCTCGAACTCGGTTCGGATCGTTCTTTGCCGCTCTGCATGAATGCTCTGCAGGCTTTGCTATCGTGCTGGCTGGCTTTGTTTCAAGAGTTCCACCAAGCGTTCGGTGTCCCCGTCGGTCCACTGGCCAGAGGGAAGGATCTGCGCCCATGCTCGGACCGGCACCTGCCCGAATTCGTGTCCCTGGCCATCGGGTATCCCGGAGGCCACCTGGTCCAGCAATAGCTGGAGACCGGTCACCACGGGAATCCAAACCATTGCCGATGGAATATTCCCCGGCCGCTGGCCGGCACGCAGCCAGTCCGGCTTGGAAATGAAGACTTCGACATCTCCCCAGCTGATGGGGTCGTTGGAATGCTGGAGATAGCCGATCCGGCTCTCGCCCCACGTGCCAGAACCCGGCCAGTGGACCCCGTCGGCGGAGAACCTGACAATGTCCCCGTTTTCGTAGACAGGGAGGACCGCGGGGCTGCCCGGATCGCGTTCATCGGTGAAGCGCTGCCAGAGCCGGTTGCCGGCGGCTGGGCCGACAAAGAGCGCACCATCGGTGCGCGTCGCGAAATCCTGAGCGCCGCTGAAGGCAGCCTCCGCACCGAAGGACCCCAGCGATTCCCCGCTGACCACCAGTTTTGGGCGTTCCTTGGTCGGCAGCTGCACCCAGTGCCGATACACGGCGTCGAACAGCAGGCGTCCGGCGTCTTGTGCCCGTGAGGAGTCCATGAGGAATGACATCCAGCTGGGAAGGTAGGAATACTGCATGCTGACCGTCGCTGTATCGCCGCCCCACATGTACTCCAGCGCCTGGATCTGGTTCTCGTTCACCCAGCCGCGTCCCGTGCCGGTGGCCACGTTGAGCACCGCGCGGTTGAATGCGCCGGTGCGCCGCAGCTCCTCAACCGCCAGCGCGGCCTGGGCCGCGAGCTCCGTGTTGCCGTCCTTTCCGGCCCCGGCATAGACACGGATGGGCTGTTTGGCATCCTTGCCGGAGAACGCCGCCACCGACGAGCTGTTGGGGGTGTTGGAAATGAATAGGCGCCCTTGGCGTCCCAAATCGGCCCAGCTGACCGAAGACCCGGGCCCCGCAGACAGTTCGGGATTATGGGGCGGTTGCAGGTCGGTGAGGAATTCGTCATTGATCGACAGGAACAGGTTGTCCAACGATCCGGCGACGCGCTGCACCACTGCCCGGTTGCCGACCATCGCCAACCCCAGCACCATGGCCGCCACGACGATGACCGCCGCGACGCGCCGTGGCAATACCTTGTCCACGATTTCAATGAGTGCCAGGGAAATCTTGCGAATGAATCGGCAGATGATCAGCAGCAGCGCCAGGAGAACCACACCCACCAGCACGACGTACACCAGCGACCACGCAGATTGGTGCGGCATCGCCAACTGCTCTCGCTGGTCGTTCTGCCAGAGATGGTAGAACACCAGCCCGGCGGCCGACAGCACCACGCCGAGCACTGCGGCGGCCTTCCCTGCGGTACGCGGGGCAGGATTCGCTTGCGGCGCTTCGGAATGAATCTCCGGCGACGAGGCATCCTGCTGCCCAGCGGCCCGGGGTTCCTGCGACGCGCTCTTCGAAGAGACCAAGAGCCACCGGATCAGCGCTCCTGCCGCATATCCCAGCAGCGCGGCCAGGGCGCAGAGCACTCCCTGGAATACCGCGGTGCGCGGCAGCATGGACGGGGTTAGCGAAAGCAGCGCCAGTGCCAGCGCGCCCAACGCAGGGATCCAGTGCATGCGCCAGGGTTTGAGAACCGCCAGCCGCTCGGCCATGTGGTGCCTCCGTAGGTCCGGGCCGGCCTGCGGTGTTGCCGTCCAGCTCCTGGAATTGAAGTCTAGGGGGCTTCGGCGTATTTCGTGCGAGTATGACTTGTGATGCACGAAATCCGGCGGACGGGTCTCATCTCCCGCCGCCGGCATTCGTTGATTTTTAGGGGCTACAGCGAGCGCAGCAGCACCGCGGTGCCCTGGCCGCCGCCGCCGCAGATGCCCACGGCACCCAGCGAACCGGCCGGCAATTCCTGCAGCTGGCGTGCCAGGGTGCCCACGATGCGGGCGCCGGAGGCGCCGATCGGGTGGCCCAGTGCAATCGCGCCGCCGTGCGGGTTCACGATCTCGGGGTCGATGCCCAGCGCCGCGGTGGACTGCACCGCTACGGCCGCGAAGGCCTCGTTGATTTCCACGACCTTCAAGTCCTCGGCCTTTTCGCCGGCACGCTGCAGCGCGGCGCGGATGGCGTTCGACGGCTGCTCGTGCAGCGTGCGGTCAGGTCCGGCGACAAACGCGTGGGAAACGATCTCCGCCATCGGGGTCAGGCCCAGGCGCTCGACTGCGGCGTCGCTGGCCAGCACCACGGCCGCGGCGCCGTCGGTGATCTGCGAGGAGTTCCCGGCGGTGATGGTGCCATCCTTGGCGAAGGCCGGGCGCAGCCCGCCCAGGGACTCGATGGTGGTGGACTCGCGCACGCCGTCGTCCTCGGAATACACGGTGTCGCCCTTGCGGGTGGAGATGGTGAACGGAGCGATCTCCCCGGCCAGGAACTCGCGGGAGGCGGCGGCACGCTGATGCGATGCGGCGGCCACGGCGTCCTGGGACTCGCGGGTCATGGACAGCTTGGCATTGTGCTCCTCGGTGGAGGCGCCCATGGAGCGCTGCTCGGCGGCATCGGTCAAGCCGTCGTACTCCAGGGTGTCGATCAGCTCGATCGCGCCGTACTTGGTGCCGGCGCGGGCGCGCTGCACGTGCGGGGCCAGCGACATGGACTCCTGGCCGATGGCCAGCACCACGTCCACCTCGCCGCTGGCAATCAGGCGCTCGCCGGCCACCACGGCCTCGGCGCCGGAGAGGCACACCGCGTTGACCGCGATGGCCGGGACGTTCAGCGGGACGCCGGCTCCGACGGCGGACTGGCGGGCCGGGTTCTGGCCGGCACCGCCCTGCAGCACCTGGCCTGCGACGACGCGCTGGACCTCGGCGGGGTCAACGCCTGCACGCTCCAGCGCGGCCTTGGCGGCATGGGCGCCCAGCGCGGTTCCCGGCACGGAGGCCAGGGCTCCGTTGAACTTCATGAACGGGGTGCGGGCGTAGCCTACGATCTTGACGGTCATTCTTACTGGTCCTCCTGGATGTCCACGGCGAAGTTCGCCGCGGTGATTTCTTGAATGCTTGCTGCACTCTCGCCCGGGGCGCAGGCCCGCAGGATGAGTGCCCCGTCTTCGATGTCGAAGACGGCGCGGTCGGTGATGATGCGGTTGACGACCCCGACGCCGGTCAGCGGCAGGTCGCATTTTTCAACGATTTTGCTGGTGCCGTCCTTGGCCACGTGGTCGGTGAGCACGATGACGCGCGGGGTGCCGGCCACCAGGTCCATGGCTCCGCCCATGCCCTTCACGAGCTTGCCGGGGATGGTCCAGTTGGCCAGGTCGCCGTTGGCGGCGACCTGCAGCGCGCCGAGGATGGCGGTGGCCACGTGCCCGCCGCGGATCATCCCGAAGCTGGTGGCCGAGTCGAAGAAGCTGCCGCCGGGCAGGATGGTCACGGTCTGCTTGCCGGCATTGATCAGGTCTGCGTCTTCTTCTCCCTCGTAGGGGAACGGCCCCATGCCCAGCAGCCCGTTCTCGCTTTGCAGCTTGACCGAGACGCCCTCGGGCAGGTGGTTGGCCACCATGGTCGGAATGCCGATGCCCAAGTTCACGTACTGGCCGTCGGTCAGCTCGCTGGCGGCGATGGCCGCCATTTCGTCGCGGGTCCACATGGCTAGCCCTCCTGCCTGCTGCGCACGGTGCGCTGTTCGATGTCCTTGGTGCTGTCGGCTTGGACGAGCGTCTGCACGAAGATGCCCGGGGTTTCCACCAGCGACGGGTCGAGGAAGTCTTCGCGGATATGCTCGGCTTCGGCGAAGGTGTGGCGGCCGGACATGGCCGCCAGCGGATTGAAGTTCTTGGAGGTCATGCGGTAGCGCAGGTTGCCTTCGGCATCCGCCTCGTAGGCCTTGACCAAGGCGATGTCAGCGAAGATGCCGAGTTCAAGGATGGCCGGCTTGCCGTTGAACTCCATGACTTCCTTGCCCTCGGCCACCGGGGTGCCGACGCCGGTGGGGGTGAAGAAGGCCGGGATGCCCACGCCTCCGGCGCGCAGGCGCTCGGCCAGCGTGCCCTGGGGGCAGAATTCGACCTCAAGATCCCCGTCGAGGAACTGCTGGGCGAAGAGCTTGTTCTCCCCGACGTAGGAGGCGAGGACCTTGGAGACCTGCTTGTTCTCCAGCAAAAGGCCAAGGCCCTTGCCGTCGACTCCCATGTTGTTGGAGACGATGGTCAGGTTCGTCGCGCCCGAGTCCCGCAGCGCCTTGATGAGCCGGGTGGGATTCCCGCTCAGGCCAAAGCCTCCCACGGCGATGGTCATGCCGTCCTTGACGACCTCGGCCAGCGCGGCCGCCGCGTCGTCGCGATACTTCGTTGTCATCGATTCCTCCATGCCGTCCACGATGTGGAGTGCAGTTCTGATTACCTCCAAACCTACGTAGTCGCAGGTAGGCAATCAATAGGCGGTGCCGCATTGGAGCGGTATTGCTCAGATCATGGGGAATCGTGGACACAGCGTTCATAATATGGACGAATGTTGCACGAGATTAGACGACGCCGAATTCATTGCCTTCCGGATCCTGCATGGCGATCGCATAATGGCCCATGGACGGCTCGTCGTGGATGCCCAGGATGGCCGCTCCGCGGGAGGCCAAGCGCTCGGCGGTGGCACGCACACGCTCGACGCGGGTCTCCAGCGGAACACCCCGTCCACCGCCGACTTGCAGGTCGAAGTGCCAGCGGTTCTTCATGGTTTTCGACTCGGGAACCTGCTGGAACCAGATGCGAGGCCCTCGGCCGGTGGGATTGATGATGGACTCGGGGAGGTCGCCAGAGCCTGGAGGCAGTTCGACGTCGGGAACTCCCATGTCCTGCCAGTAGGCGCGCCAGCTGGCGTGGCCGGCGGGCGGAGGTTCCGGCACGTAGCCCAGCGCTTCGGCCCAGAACTCCACCATGCGTTGCGGGTGCGCGCAGTCGATGGTCAGCTGCATGGTCATCTCCGGTGTCGTCTCCATGCCAGCAGTATGGCAGAGACGCGGTGCGAAGGCGCCGGCCTGGCGGCTGCCATCCAGGAGGCTGGTGCACCGTCACAAGTTCCGGCCGTGTGCGCCGATCGTCCATAATGTGGGCATGAGTACAACACCTGCCGGGGCACAGGTTGTCGGACGCCTGGCAGCCGTATTGCGCACCGTGAGCACCTCCATGCCGCAGGGCATCACCACCACGGAGGCCGCACGGCAGGCGGGGCTGCCGAGGCCCACGGTGCACCGGTTGCTGACCGCATTGGTGGCCGAAGGCTTTTGCGACCACGACAACGCCACCGGACATTGGCTGCTGGGCCCGGAGCTCTACCTGATGGGCGCGGTGGCCGCCGAACGCTACGACATCAGCGAACTGGCCCGGGTGCATGTCGCGGCGCTCGCGGAGGCGACCGGCGAGAGCGCGTTCCTCTCCGCCCGGCGCGGGGATGAGACGGTCTGCCTGCTGCGCCAGGACGGGGCTTTTCCCATCCGCTCCTTCGTCCTCTACGAGGGGCGGCGCTTCCCGCTGGGTGTTGCCTCGGCGGGGATCGCGATCCTCGCGTTCCTGTCCGAATCCACGGTGGAGAACTATCTGCAGTCCCACGATCTGGTACCCGAATACGGGCAGGCCCATTCGGCCGAGGCACTGCGCGCCAAGGTCGCCGAAACCAGGACGCTGGGATATTCGGTGAACCCGGGGCTGATCGTCGAGGGCAGCTGGGGCATGGGAGCGGCGGTCTTCGACGCCACAGGCCAGCCGGCCTGGGCGCTGAGCCTGACCGGCATCCAGAGCCGTTTCGAGGAGGCCCGCCGCAAGGAGCTGGGGCAACTGCTGCTGCACCACGCGCATGAACTGTCCACGCAGCTGCGCCGCAGTCCCGGAGCGATCACCCGGTAGACCTCCTGTTCCCGGCATCCGGCGACTCACATGATCACAACTTCCTGCGGTAGTCTGTGCTCCGGACGTGTTCGCGGCGAAGACGTCGGCTCGAGCTCTGGAAGGTATTTGTGGGCAATATTCCGTCAGGCATCAACACGCCTGAGATCTTGGTGGACGTGGAAAAACTGGAGCGGAATATCGCCCGGGTGGCCCAGCGGGTATCCAGCCAGGGGCTGAAGCTGCGCCCCCACGCCAAGACCCACAAGATGCTGGAGGTCGCCGACCGCCAGCTCACCGCGGGGGCCGCGGGCCTGACCGTCGCCACCGTCGGCGAGGCGCTGAACTTCGCCTTGCACGGGGTGCCGAAGCTGTTCATCGCTTACCCCCTGTGGATCAACGAATCCCAGGCCGAGCGCATCCTTGAACTGATGAAGCGGGCCAAGCTGAGCATCGGCACCGACTCGGTCGCCGCCGTGCAGCAGATGGCGAAAATGCTGGGGGAGAAGGCGCCCAAGGTCAAGCTCATGATCGAGATCGACAGCGGCCACCACCGCAGCGGCGTCGCCCCGGCTCAGGCCGTGGAGATCGCCGACGCCGCCCGCGACGCCGGACTGCGCGTGCATGGCGTGTTCACCTTCCCCGGCCACAGCTACGCCCCGAACGCCATCGACGAGGCAGTCAACCAGGAGCACAAGGCGCTCGCCGAGGCAGCCTGCCTGCTGCGCAAGGCCGGGCACCAGGTCAAGCGGATCAGCGGAGGCTCCACTCCCACCGCAGAACTGAGCGACAACTCGGTGCTGACCGAGGTCCGCCCCGGGGTCTACGTCTTCGGCGACGCCCAGCAGTTCGAGCTGGGGCGCACCGGATGGAACGACATCGCGCTGAGCGTGGCCTCCACCGTCATCAGCCGCCACGAGGGCTCCGCGGACATCCCGCGGCGCATCGTGGTGGACGCCGGCAGCAAGGTTCTCGGCTCGGACCGCCCGGCCTGGGCCAGCGGCTACGGCCGGGTCATGGAATGCCCCGAAGCCTCGATCACCGCGCTGTCCGAACACCATGCAACCGTCGACTGGCCCGAGGACCGGGAACTGCCCGGCTACGGCGAGCAGTTGCGCATCATCCCGAACCACGTCTGCGTGGCGGTGAACCTGGTGGACTCCGTGCTGGCGATCCACCCGGATGGCGCCGTCGAGCGCTGGGACGTCAACGCCCGCGGGCTGAACTACTAAGGGCCCAAGGCTGACGGCTTATGGCCAGCGGCTCAGGGCGCCGGCTCCAGCTGCTGGGTGGCGTGCGGGTCCCATAGCTGCGCCTTGGACAGCGCCTGCGGCAGCTCGTGGCCGCAGGCCTCGTCGAGCAGGTCGGGGTCGCCGACCACCACCAGCAGGCTGCGGGCGCGGGAGAAGCCGACGTAGAGCATCTCCGCGGCGCGGCCCATGTCCTTGAAGCCGTTCACGCACAGGATCACCACGCTGCGCTCCAGGCCCTTGAAGCCGAGCACGTGCCCGTAGAACTCGCCGTCGCGGCGGTGGAACTCGGGCCAGTACTCGCTGTCCACGGTGCCGTCCTCGAAATGCCCCTGGTGGACGGGGTGGCGTTTGTTCGTGGTCAGCAGCGCGATCTGGTTGTTCGCCCAGCCCTCGTCAAGCAGCGCGTCCACGCAGTCCGAGGCGGTGTCGATGCTGTCCTCGGTGCTGCTTGCCACGAAGCGCACCGGGATCCCGTCGCCGCCGCGCAGCTTGCTGGCCTGGTCGATGAATCCCTTGAAGGTCTGCGCGATGCTGCGCGTGTTGCGCAGGTTGTCGTCGACATGGATGGGAACCAGCGCGGCGGCCGGGCCGAAGCTCTCGCCCACTGCCTCGCCATCCCAGCGGCGGTAGACATCCTGCCGGCTGTCCATGAAGGCGTAGACCCGGCCGCCGGTGGGATCCACAGTGCAGGAAAGCAGCGCCTCCCACCAGTCCGGGGCGAAGTCCTGGGCTTCGTCCACGATCACCGCATCCAGCTTCAGTCCGGCGTCCAGCCCCGGGCCGATCTCGCGCAGCATCGCGGGCATGGCCACGTCGAAGTATTCCTGTCCGCTGCCGTCGGGCACCCCCAGGCTGCGCGCGTATTCGTGGAATTCGCCGGTGTGCACCGGCTTGTTCTGCCGCCAAGTGCCGACCTCGGATTTCAGGTAGTGGCCCAGGCCCTTGTTGTAGCAGAACAGGCCAACCCGCAGCCCCTGCTTGGACAGCTCGCGCGCCTTGGCCAGGGCCATCCAGGTCTTGCCGCTGCCGGCGCCGCCGATGAAGCGCACCCGCGGCAGCGAGCGGGTGGCCGAGAGCAGGATCTGCTGGCGGGCGGTCAGGGTCTCCTGGACCTGCTCGTTGCCCAGCGCCTGGGCGTAGTCGACCTCGGCCTGGTCCCCGCCCAGCGGGCCGGTGGAGGAGGTCAGGTGCTTGACCATGCGTTCGGCGAAGTCCAGGGTCAGCCCGGCCAGGCCTCCGCCCTGGTTCTCGATGGCGCTGCGCACGTGCTGGGCGATCTGCGGCATCTGGCCGCGGTCGATGATCAGCTCGCGGGGGAATCCCACCGAGGTGTAGTCAGCAGGCCACGGGGTGTAGGGCAGGACTACGATGTGCGCCATGCGGCTGGTGACGCGGGTGCCCATCAGCGGGTAGAGCACCTCCTTCAAGGCGTGGGCGGAGCTTTGCACCTGCGCCATGGGGCTCTGCTTGAGCCGGTGTTTTCCCTTGGCATCCGACTGGTACCAGCAGCCCTCCGAGCTGGAGACCAGGCCGCCCTTGACCTCGATGGCGGCGATGCCCACCTCGGGCCAGAGCACCAGCAGGTCGATCTCGTGCTCGGCGCTGCCATCGCGCAGCTGCACCGAGTGGAAGAGCAGGGCATCCTCGGGCAGCGCGTCGCGCAGCGCCTCGAACACCGCCTTCTCCGCTCCGCCCTTGTCCGTGAACTCCGGATCCTGCGGATAACACCGTGCCATTGATTCCCCCGTGTGATGTTCTACGGCGCGAAGACGGCCGTCCTACGGGAAGTTTAGGCAGATCAGTGGAGATTTGTCATTCAGATGTCGCCGCGGCGGGCTCCGGGTCCGCTTCGGGTTCCGGCAGCGGCAGCAGCGTGATGGCCACCCAGCCGATCCCGACCCCGATAAGCACCGCCAGGATCGGCGCGCCGGTGACGAAGAGGATGATGATCAGGAACGCCGCGACCGGCTTGCCCCAGCCTGCGACCACAGCGGCCGCCATGCCCGTCCCCGTGGCCCGCAGCAACGCTATGAAGCTAGGCGAGGTCGACGACGGTTGGGTGGTTCCGGCCAACGCAATCGATGGGCTGCATTCCTCGGACAAGTCGCTGCTGATGGCCATTGATCGCGACGGTGTGGTGCTGGCGGCTGTCCGGGCTATGGCAAGCCAAACGATTCATTCACCATCGAGTCGGCGTGGGGCCGGACGGCGAGACCACCTGCAAAGACGCCTCCGCGAACCTGCCGGCCTACCCGTACGCCTTGGAAGCGATGACCAAACTTATCGAAGAGCACAGCATGAAGCGCGAGGAAATCGCCGTCACCACCGGGCCGATGGGAAACGAATTCGCGTTGATCTCAGGCAACTGCAGCGGCGGCCGAATAAATAGGGCTGAAGACCAAGACCAACACCGCCACCCCGGGGCGCCTTACCCGCGCTGATCTCCGACCCGGGTGCCCGCAAGGGAAGCAATCTGTTCTACACCAGCTGGTACGTGTCGAGTGGGAACCCGATGGGGACGTTCTCGATCCTGCGCACCGATAACCTCTCGAACTACGGCAACCGGTCGGTCCCTGAATTAGATGGCATCGTCAACAAGCCGCTGGGCGCGATGGATTCTGGGCGCGATGGATTCTGGGAGCGTTTCATTAGGGCAGTAGAAGCGCAGAAAACCACCTACGCGTACATTCCCTGGATGCCGTGGTAGTCGTCGCCAAGCAGCATCGGGCACCGATAGGAAATGGATTAGCAACAGCCTCCGGATCCGCACGAATCCGGCAGGCTGCTGCTTTCGATGCGAGTCGGATTGCGGGTCACTGCCAGTAGCGGACGGTGATAGAGGGCCCGACTTCGCGTTGAACGTCTTTGGCCAGTCGATGGCCGGTCTGTGTCCACCGCCGAACGTCGAATCCCATGCGCCAGCCGTGATCCCAATGCATGTGCTCCTGGAATTGGGTATTCCACTGCGAAAGCCTGGCGCAGAGGGTGTCGGACAGGCCGTAGTCCTCCGGGACCTGCATGCCGCATTCCCACAGCGGCCATTCGGCACCGTAATCGCAAAAGATCCGGAGGAGCCTTTGGTCCTCGCAGGGTATTTGGTTACTCATCTCCAAAGCGTACGCTGGCCGACAGTGACTAGGAGTGACAGAATGCTCCCGGTCAGGGGGATGCTGAGGCAAGATGCTTGGCGCTCTCGAGGATCACCCTTGCGCCGGCCACGCCCTGACCGAAAAGCAGCGCGAGGCCATCGGCTGGGATATGCTGCACAAGCTGCCCGAGTTGACCGTCCTGGAAATGGCCAAGAAGAAGCCGCTGCCGTTCCCTCCGGAACCGGCGGCTTGGCTAGGGGTTAAGATGATGACTTGGGCCATGTTGCGCGCTGATCGCCGCGAAGGCAAGCGGGGACTGCTCCTGCGAACCATGGATGCTATTGGAATGGGATTTGATTCATGAGCGAAAACACCACCGTCTTCGAGATCGGGGCGAACACCCGCAGCGTCGACGCACTGTCCGTTGAACTGGCCCACGAGCCGGTGCCTGCGGAGCAGTCGCTGGCCGGGGACCCGACCACCGCCGCCGAATCGCTGGGCGAGATCTTCGGCGCCGAGTTCGGCCTGTGGGAGATGAGCGCCGGCACGATGAGCGATGTCGAGGCCGAAGAATTGTTCATCGTGCTGTCGGGCACCGCGAGCGTCACGATCCATCCGGTCAATGGCTTCGAGGAACAGACCGTGAACCTGGTTCCGGGCAGCATCTGCCACCTGCGCGAGGGAATGAACACCACCTGGGTGCTTGAGGCACCGCTGCGCAAGATGTACCTGGCGAAGTAACCTCCGCCAGACCCGCAGCAGGCGGTGAAATGAACAAAAATTTTGTTCATTTCACCGCCTGCTGCTTTTTCGGCATTCCCAAACGCGGCCGACGGATCTAGCCTGAAATCCCTGCCGGTGTTGAGGAGCGGGAAAATGTCAGTGAACAAGGAAACGGTCCAAAAATACATCGACGGATTCAACAAGAACGACCATACCCAGATCCTGGCCTGTCTGACCGAGGACATCGTCTGGACCGTCTTCGGGCATTTCCGACTCACCGGCAAACAAGCCGATGACGCCGCCATAGAGAACGAGGACTTCACCGGATATCCGGTGCTGCGCATCGTGCGCCTGGTCGAGGAGGACGACACAGCCATGGCGGAGATCCACGGTGAAACCCACCGAGCCAATGGAGAGCAGTTGCGCAGGGCCATGGGAGAGGTCTTCGTCATGCGCTAGGGGCTGATCTGCGAGCGCCGTGCGTTCGTGATCAACCTTGAGGAGAACGACTACAAATGGCTCTTGAAATGCTGTGCAGGAGTAGGACGCGCACTTCATTCGCTGCGGACTACTGCGGACAATGAGATGCCCGGGCCGTCGGAGGAGACAACAGCCCGGTCAGACTCATGGGGTGCTCTAGGCGTTAGCCGCCACCACCTGCGGCCACCATGAAGGCTGGGTCCACAAATCAAGCTCGGCTTCCAGTGCGAAGCCCAGGGCGAAGACCATGACTCATAGTAGGTGCGTCCCCCGATCTGCACGCCGGTGGACACTTCTTCGGGCACGACACCGGAATTGCGCAGGGCGTTTGCCGCCGCACGGGTATCCGCCCAGATTGATGGTCGGCTCGACCTCGACGGTACGCTGCACCACGGCATCCAGCAGTTCAACAGGAGACAGTTCCTTGATGCGGAAGGGCTCGGCGGCCATGGCTGCGGTCAGATGGTGCAGTCGAATTCGCGGGGAAAAGCGGAGAATCAAGTCCTTTCTGCCTGAGGCTAGGCTCCCATCGACTTCCAGGACAGCGATATTGTCAATCCTGTTGAGTTGTTGCTGAAACATGCCGAGGGTGGGGCGACCAAAAAGTGCCCCACCACGGCAGTTGGGGGTCTACGATGGTGGGGCACATGCGGGGAAGATCAGGCGCGGGGCTTGCGCTCCCGACGTTCCTGGAGCAGCGCCTGGCGCAGCTCGGTATCGGCAGCGACATCCGCTGCCGTGCCGGCCAGCGCCACCGCGGCGTCAAGCACCGCCTGGTCGGCGCCGGCCGAGCAGGTCTCCGCGGCGAACGCGGCGGTGTGCGGCATGCCGACCGCGTCCAGCACGGCAATCACCGGGTGGATCGCCGGCAGGTACTGGGACACGTTGCCCATGTCGGTGGAGCCTCCGCCGGTGCTGCCTGCCGGAAGCTGCAGCAGGTTCCTGCCGGTGGCACGAAGGGAGTTGTTCCAGCGGGAAAGGATGCGCTCGTCCTGCAGCACCGGAAGGTAGGCGGGGCAGGACTGCTCCCAGTCCATCTCGCAGCCGCTGGCCAGCGCCGCGCCGTGGCAGGCGCGCAGCACCTTGTCCTTGACCTCCTGCTGCAGCGCGGCGTCGTGGGCGCGGACCTCGATCTCCAGGCTGGCCTGCGCCTGGATCACGTTGGTCACGGCCTTGGTGGGTAGTACCACTGCGTTGATGCGGATGCCGTCGGGCAGCTGCTGGCGCAGCAGGCCGATGGCCACCTGGGCGAGGGTCGCGGCATTGGAGGCGTTAACCCCGTGCGAGGGTGCGGCCGCTGCATGGGAGGCGGTGCCGGTGAAGTGGACCTTGAAGCGGTCGCAGCCCTGCGAGGAGGTGCCGGTGCAGTCGATGTCCATGCCCGGGGTCGGGTGCACCATGATGGCGAAGTCCACGTCGTCGAAGGCCCCGGCGCGCAGCATCAGTTCCTTGCCGCCGCCGTCTTCCTCGGCCGGGGTGCCCAGCAGCACCACACGCAGGTCCAGCTCCTCGGCCACCTGCGCCAGCGCCAGCGCGGCTCCGACGGCGCCGGAGGCGATGATGTTGTGCCCGCAGGCGTGCCCGATGCCAGGCAGCGCATCGTATTCCGCGCAGATGCCCACCGTCAGCGAACCGCTGCCGAATTCAGCGCGCAGGCTGGTCTCCAGATCGAAGCCGCCGAGCTGCACATTGAAGCCAGCCTGTTCCAGCGGGGCAGCGACGCGGGCCACGGAGCGGTGTTCGTTGAACGCGATTTCCGGGTCGGCATGCAGGGCCGCGGACAGGCCCAGCAGGGTTTGGCTGTGTGTTGCCACGGCCTGCTGCAGGCGCTGTGCGGTGGATGAAGCGGGGGCCAGTTCCATGGGTTATTCTCCTTCGGCCGCTGCGGCCGCTACGGGGGTCGACTCCGCCGGGGCGCCAGCGGGCGTGGGGGTGTCGCGGAAGCGCAGGGCCAGCAGGGCCACTCCCAGGGACAGCACGGCGCAGATGATCCAGACGGCCACGTAGGTGCTGTCGGCCGACACCGTGCTCGAGGTGCCGTCCACCGTGACGGTCACCAGTGCCGAGGACATCACCAGGGCGAACACGGCGCCGGAGACCGAGCCGGAGGCGGTGCGGGTGGTGTTGTACAGCGCGGAGGCGATAGCCACCGAATCAGCCGGGGACTTGCGCACCACGATGGCCGGCAGCAGGCCGAGGATCAGGCCGTTGCCGAAGGCGCCGATGGCCATGGACACCATGAAGGCCGTGGCGTTGTCCGCCATCAGGATCATGCCGCCGAAGGACAATGCGGAAAGCACCGAGCCGGCGATGATCGCGGCACGCGCACCGATCTTCGAGCCGATGCGGTCGGCTTGGGTGGTGCCGATGAACGTCATCAGCGCCAGCACCAGGAACAGCAGGCCGATGGCCGAGCTGCCCAGCCCCAGGCCGAAACCGTAGGTGTTCGGGTCGGTCATGATGAACAGCGACCCGGCGGTCTGCGAACCGAACATCTGGGCGCCGAAGAACGCCGCGGCGACAATCGGCAGGCCGATGCCGGTGCCGGTGAGCACCTTCAGGTCGATCAGCGGGTAGGCCACGCGGCCTTCCACGCGCACCCAGAGCACCAGCAAGACCAGGCCGCCGATAATGGTGCCCCACGTGGCGGCCGAATCCCTGCCCCAGGTCGCGGCGTTGGAAATGCCCAACAGGGCGGACAGCAGGCCCGCGGTCAGCAGCACGGCGCCGGCCCAGTCGATCGTTCCGGCCGTGCGGGTGCTGGACTCGGGAACCAGCCAGGCCACCACCGGGATGCACAACACCAGGAACAGCGCCGGCGCCAGCAGCACCAGGGTCAAGTCGTCAAAAGCGGACAGCAGTACGCCGGAGAACATGGCGCCCAGCGCGCCGCCCAGGGTCAAAGCGCCCACGAGCTTGCCGATGCAGCGCCCGGCCGACTCCTCGTCGCGGCTGCGCACAATCGCGAATTCCAGCGGGAGGAAGGCGCCCAGCGGGGCCTGCAGCGCGCGGCCAACCAACAGCCAGGTGAAGCTCGGAGCAAAAGCCACCAGCAACGAACCGGCCGCGACCAGGCAGACCGTGATCAGCAGCATCTTCTTGTGCCCGTACAGATCCCCGAGCTTGCCGATGATGGGCACGAACGCAACAGTCATCAGCAAGTAGATGACCATGACCCAGTTCAGGGCCGCGGCTTCCACACCGAAATCCGAGCCGATACGGGAGAGCAGGGGAGGGAACCAGTCTTGCAGCAGGCCGGAACCGAATTCCATGACGATCAGGAAGCCGACGGCTCCGCCGGCCACCTTCCTGGTGGTGCGAGTTGTTGATGACATCTGATGATCCGATACTTCAATGAAGGCAGCGAGTTGTTCGAGCCGAGATAAAGCTATAAATACCTGCCGAATTTCTAAGCACTATGCTTGAAAGTAGACGATATAGGAGTCATGTTGCAGGATTATTTGGTTGATGCCCTCGATCTGCGGATTATTAACGCCCTGCAAATCCGCCCGCGAGCCCCGTGGACCCAGCTTGCCCCGATCCTCGGCGCGGATGCCGCGACGCTGAACCGGCGCTGGCAGCAGCTGGCCGACCATGGCCTCGCCTGGATCACCACCTTCGACTGGAACGCCTGGGAAGCGGCGGCGCTGGTGGAGATCAACTGCCACTCCGGAGCCAACACCCAGGTCGCGCTCGCGCTGGCCGAATCCCCGGAAGCCATCGCGGTCGACCTGACCGCCGGCGGTCGCGACATCGTGGCAACCGTCGCGGCGCGTGATTCGCACGCGCTGGGAAAGTACCTGCTCGACGAGCTGCCCAAGGTACCCTCCGTGGCCTCGGTGCGCAGCCACCCCATCGCCCGCACCCTCATCGACGGAAGATCATGGCGGGTGCGCGCACTGGACGCCCACGAAAGCGCGCGCATTGCGGGCCTTCCGCTGCCTGCCACCAGCCGTTCCGCGACCCGCAACCCGGAGCTCGAACGGGCAATGCTGGCCCTGCTGAATCGGGACGGCCGAGCCAGCGCCACCAGGATCGCCTCCGAACTGGACCAGAACCCGCGGCATATCCGTGAGCTGCTGGCCTTGATGCAACGCAGCGGATCGCTTATCCAACGCACGGATTTGGCCAGGTCACGCTCGGGATGGCCGGTCAGCGCCTGGCATTTCATGCGCGTCCCGGCCACCAAGCTGGAGGGAATCGCCGGCAGGCTGGAAAACCTCCCTGAGGTCCGTCTGGTGTCCCACACCGTGGGGCCGCACGATGTGATCATGGACGTCTGGCTCAAGGACCTGGGCGAAGTGCAGCGGCTGGAGCAGGCCCTGGAAATCCGCCTGTCCGGTTTGGCCATCAGCGACCGGTCGGTGGTGCTGCGCACCGTCAAGCAGATGGGCCAGATTCTCGACGACCAGGGCCGCTCGATGGGGCGCAGTCGTCTTTAGCGCGGGACCTCGGGCAGCTGCAGATCGCTCAGGGCTCCGTGCGCAGCACCCGCAGCAGGCAGCGTTCGGCAGGATCCAGGTGATGTCGGGTCTTCAGCTGCCGGTACGAACGGCGCAGCCGGTCCAGCCGCTCGGGTTCCTCGCACAACAGCAGGACCCTTGGGTCGATATAGGATTCCCGGGCGATCGTCGGCGTATTGCCGAGCTTCGCGGCCGCTGTTTCCACCGCGTGCTTGGCCAGCTGCTCCGGTGCCTGGGCATCGGCGCCCGGGACCTCGAGCAGCGCCTGCAGTGCGCAGCTCGTGCCGCCCCAGGTCCTGAAGTCCTTGGCCGTGAAAGGCCCGTCCATGGCCTGGCGCAGGTAGCTGTTCACCCGATCGGCATCCATGCGGTGCGCATGGTTGTTCTCATCGAGAAATCGGAAGAGCTCGTGGCCTGGCATGTTCTTCAATTCCTCGAGGATGCGCATCAACTTGGGATTGCTCACGCGAATGGACTGGGGCTGCCCCGATTTTCCGGTGAACTCCAGCTTCAAGGATGCGCGGGCCGGCTTGACGTGCTTGCGGCGCAGGGTCGTGGCTCCGAAGGAGACGCCTGCACCGGAGCGGGCCGGCGTTCCGACCCGCAGCAGATGCTCGTCGATGAGCGCGATGACCGCCGCCGCAACCTTCTGCTCGTTGGCCGAACGCCGACGGAGGTCCTTGCGCACTTGGGCGCGCAGTTGCGGCAGGGCGGTACCGAACTCCAGCATCCGGGCGAATTTCGCTTCGTCTTGACGAGCCCTGAACACCGGGTTGTAGATCGACTGGGTGCGTCCTGCCGCATCCACACCGACGGCCTGCACCTTGGCCCGCGTGCTGCGTGCAATCCGCACCTGCTTCCACGCCGGTGGAATGGCCAATCCCTTGATGCGGTCCAGCTCCTGCTGGTCCGTAATCCTCTGCGAGTCCAGCTCGTAGTAGAAGCCGCGGCCTGCACCCTTGCGGATGATCGGGAGCCGATCCTTGCGTGCCATGCGCCCCGTCCTCAATGTTGTTCCTGCACTTGGCACTACCCTAGGAAAATCACGAATGCCGGCGGTACGCGGCTCGGCGAATTCCAAGGCGGGACGGGGACTGCGTCCGCTGCCGAAGTTTCCGGCGGATGCGGGACAAGGCATGATGGGAGCATGGAGAATTCATCCGCACCTGCCTGGACCGCCAACTACCAGCCCGGCGTTCCCGCCGAAATCAAGCTGCCCACCGAATCGCTGAGCCACATGTTCGAACACTCGGTGCTCGAAGCCGGGTCCAGCCCGGCCACCGAGTTCTTCGGCCGGCGGATGAGCTACAAGGAACTCGGAGAGCAGGTCCAGCGGGCCGCCGAAGGGCTGCGGAATCTCGGCGTGCGCGCCGGGGACCGGGTGGCGCTGATCCTGCCCAACTGCCCGCAGCACGTCATCGCATTCTATGCGGTGCTCCGCCTGGGAGCCGTGGTGGTCGAACACAACCCGCTGTACACCTCGCGCGAACTGCGCCACCAGTTCGAGGACCACCAGGCGCGCGTGGTCATCGCCTGGGACAAGGTGGTCGAGCATGTCCAGGAATTCCCGAAGGACATCCAGATCGACGCGATCGTCGCGGTGAACCTGCTGGAGGCCTTCCCTGCCGTCAAGCGCCTGGCGCTGCACCTTCCGGTGAAGAAGTTGCGCGACACCAGGAACTCGCTGACCACCCGCACCCGCGGCACCCTCGCCTTCAAGGAGCTGCTCAAGGCCTCGCCGCTGGATTCGGCGCATCCGTACCCGCAGGTCCAGGACCTCGCGGTCATCCAGTACACCTCGGGCACCACCGGGCGTCCCAAGGGCGCCATGCTCACCCACTTCAACCTGTACTCCAACGCCCTGCAGGGCGAAGCCTGGATGCACGGGGCGCAGGAGCGCAAGGAAATCCTCTATGCCATCCTGCCGATGTTCCATGCCTTCGGGATGACCCTGTACCTGACCTTCGGCATCAAGAAGCAGGGCCTGCTGGTGCTCTTCCCGAAGTTCGACCCGGACATGATCCTGGACGCGTGGAAGAAGTCCCCGGCCAGCGTGTACTGCGCGGTGCCGCCGATCTACGAGCGCACCGCTCTGGCCGCCAAGGAGCGCGGCATGTCCTTGGCCAGCGCCAAGTACTGCATTTCCGGCGCGATGAACCTCCCGGACCACGTGGTGGAGCTGTGGGAATCGATGTCCGGCGGCCTGCTGGTCGAGGGCTACGGAATGACCGAGTCCTCGCCGGTGGCCATGGGCAACCCGTTCCACCCCAGCCGTCATGCCGGCACCATCGGGGTGCCGTTCCCCTCCACCTTGATGAAGGTTGTCGACGTGGACGACCCGAGCCGCGAAGTGGCGCAGGGCGAGCCTGGCGAGCTGCTGATCAAGGGGCCGCAGGTCTTCCGGGGCTACTGGAACAACCCGGAGGAAACCGCGAAAACCCTGACGGCGGACGGCTGGCTGCACACCGGCGACGTGGTCGCGGTGGACGAGGCGGGCTTCGCCACAATGGTGGACCGCGCCAAGGAACTGATCATCACCGGCGGTTTCAACGTGTCGCCGACCGAGGTTGAAATCGCGCTGCGCCAGCATGCGGACGTCGCCGACGCCGCCGCCTTCGGAAAGCCGCTGGCCCGCGGTGGCGAGATGGTAGTTGCCGCCGTCCAGCTGGAAGAGGGCGCGGCCCTGGACGAGGACGCGCTGCGCGAGCACTGCCGCGAGCTGCTGGCCGCCTACAAGGTTCCCAAGCGCATCCTCGCCATCGACGAGATGCCACGCTCGATGCTGGGCAAGATCCTGCGCAAGCAGGTCAAGGACGGTCTGGTCGATTCCATCTGAGGCAGGCCCATCGAGGGGATAGCCAAGAGCAGCAACCCTGCGGTCCTGCTGCGCTATCCCTCCAGCAGCCGCAGGCTGGTTTGGCAGCTCAGCGCTTACGGATCTTGACCTTGAAGTATTCTTCGGCCCACTGCTCGCTCTCCAGCTGGCTGTCATCGCCATCCAGCCAGCTGTGGATCAGCTGGACCAGCCGTTGTGCCGATATTACGGTGCACACGCGATGCAGGCCGGGTCGGGAGTAGTTCCACCACTCGAAGGTGAATTCCTGACCGGACTCCCAGTAGGTTTGCACGAATTCCGGGTGCTCCACTCCCGGCCGGGGCTTAGCAATGGTCAGGAACGGGGTTCGCAGGTGGGGCAATCGATTGATCCAATAGCCCAAGTGCTCGGCGGTGATGCTGTCCCAGCGGTACGAGGAAGAACTGATGTCCAACCCTCGATAGATCGTCGTTCCATCAGCGCTGGTGGAGGTGTGCATGGTTGTTTCGATCCGAGCTGTGGGGGAAGGGTATTCAGCAGATGAGGCTTTCCGGAGCAATGTGCGCAACGAATTCAGCATGTGGAATATGGCTCCTTGTCAGCTCGCTGAGCTGTTCTTCGATGTCGTCAATCCAGTCTCGGTGGATTTCGGGGGTGTATCCGGGCTCGGAATGGGCATGCACGCTAAGCTGTGGCGCGGTGCCCTGCATCCAGACTCCCACATGGTCATCCAGGTCGGAACGCTGCACCAAATCGATCAGGCGTCTTGCGACGTCCAGCTGTTCCTGATCTGTGCGCAGGGCCGTGACGCAGAATTTGATTGCGATTGAATCGTTCATCGTTCGATCTCCTTTCCTGATTGGCCGAAGCCAAGCAGCTAGAACTCATGTCTCTCCTATGGCTAGCTCCACATGCCGCCGCGCAAGTGGGCGGCCGGAAACCCGCTAGCGAAGCCGCGGCATTGCCGAGAGCAGTGACTTGGTGTACTCATGCTGAGGGTCCCCGAAGATCTGCGCGGTATCTGCCTGCTCCACGATCCGCCCCCGGGTCATCACCGCGACCCGGTCGCTCATGTGCTCGATGACCGACAGGTCGTGGGAAATGAACAGGTAGCTGGTTCCCGTTTCCTGCTGGATGCGGTCCAGCAGGTCAAGCACCGTCGCCTGGATCGACACGTCCAGGGCGGATACCGGCTCGTCGAGCACCAGCACCGCGGGTTTGGGAGCCAACGCCCGGGCGATGGCCAGGCGCTGGCGCTGGCCGCCGGACAACTCGCGCGGGTTGCGCGAGGCGAGCGCGGGATCAAGTTCCACCTGCTCCAGCAGCTGCTCCACCCCATCGCGGTATCCGCCGTCCGCGCGCTTGGACTTGCCCTCGCTCAGGGCATCGGTAAGCAGCTGGCCTGCCGTGTAGCGGGGGTCGAAGGAGCCCAGCGGGTTCTGGTAGATCGCGCCCATGGCACGGCGCAGCTCCCGGCGCTCGGATTCCTTGCCCGGGGCGAAGTCCCGGCCCAGCAGCTGGACCTGCCCGGAGTCGGGTTTTTGCAGTCCCAGCACGATGCGTGCGGTGGTGGTTTTCCCGGACCCGGATTCTCCCACGATGCCCAGCGTGGTGCCGCGGGGCAGCTCGAAGGACACCGAGTCCACGGCCTGGTGGCTGCCGAAGGACTTACCCAGATTGTGCGCGCGCAACGCCAGCGTCGGGTCCTCGGCATTGACGGCAGCGGCCGCGGGCGCGGCGTGAGCCGAGGAAGCGGAGAGCGGGACAAAGCGCGGGATTCCAGAGGGAACCGCCCGCAGCAGCGTGCGCGTGTACTCGTGCTGCGGATCTTCCAGCACCCGGGCGGCGGGCCCGTGCTCCACGATCTTCCCGCGGCGCATCACCGCGATCTCATCGGCAAGGTGAGCGACCTGGGCCAGGTCGTGGCTGATCATCAGCACCGCGCGGCCCTGTTCCTTCAGCTCGCGCAGCTGCTCCAGCACCAGGGCGGCCAGTTTCGAATCCAGCGCGGTGGTCGCCTCATCGGCAATGACCACCTGCGGGTTGCCGATCAGCGCCTGGGCGATCAGCGCGCGTTGGCGCATGCCGCCGGACAGTTCGGTGGAACGCTGCCGCGCGCGCAGTTCGGGATCCGGCATATGCACCCGCTGAAGGATCTCGATGACCCTGGCGTGGCGCTCGGCGCGGGAGTTCGAGCCGTGGACCTTCAACGCGTCGCCGATTTCCCGGCCCACCGGGCGCAACGGGTCCAGCGCCGTCAGCGCGTCCTGCAGGATCATGGACACCGCGTTGCCGCGAATGCCCTGCCATTCCCGGTCGCGCAGCGCCAGGCCGTCGTGGCCGCAGATCCGCAGCGTCTTGGCGGTGACGGTTCCGCCGGACAGCCCCAGCAGGCTGCGCGCGGTCACTGACTTGCCCGACCCGGACTCGCCGACCAGCGCCAGGGCGCGTCCCGCGGACAGGGTGAAGGAGACGTCCTGCACCGCACCGTCGGCGCCGAAGCTGACCGAGAGGTTGGATACGGTGATCAGCGGTGCGGAATCACGGGTGCTCATATGGTTCTGGCCTTTCCGCCCAGGGCTCGGCCGATCAGGGTGGCGCCGGCGGCCACTACCACGATGGCCAGACCCGGGAACAAGCTCATCCACCACGCCAGGTGCAGGTAGGTGCGCCCCGCCGAGAGCATCGCGCCCCATTCGGGTGCCGGCGGGGGAGTTCCCAGCCCCAGGAAGGACAACGCCGCGGCCCAGATGACGGCCTGGCCGATACCCAGGGTGACCAGGGCGAGCAGCGGCTTGAGTGCGTTGGGCACCAGGTGGTTGCGGATCTTCAGCCAGGTGCCGCGGCCCAGCACGGTGGCAGCTTCGAGCATTTCGGAATTCTTCAGCGTACGGATCTGGCTGCGCACCAGCCGCGCGTAGCCCGGTGCGGTGGACAAGCCCACCGCAATGATGGCAGGTCCCACGCCGGGGCCGGTGAACGCGATGATCAGCAGCGCCAGCAGCAGCGAGGGGATGGAGTACAGTGCTTCGAGCACCCGCAGGATGATGCCGTCCAGCCAGCGCGGCGCCATGGCGGCCAGGGTGCCCAGCACGATGGCCAGACCCATACCCACGGCGGTGGCGGCCAGACCGATGAACAGCGAGTCTCCGGCGCCGTGGATGACGCGGGTGTAGATGTCCCGCCCGGATTCGTCGGTGCCGAACACGTGCTCGGAGCCCGGAGCCTGGAATGCCTGCGCCGGGTTGATGGCCAGCGGGTCGCCCGGAGCGATCAGCTGCGGGGCCAAGGCGGTCAGCGCCCAGAACGCGATGAACAGCCAGGCGAGGATCTTTGACGGCCGGCTCATGAGGCGGCTCCCGCCGGGTCGATGGCGCGCTCCACTGCTTCGGTGAGTGCCATGACCAGGATGTAGACCAGCGCGGAGAACAGCGCCAGGCCGGTGACCATGGGGATGTCGCGGGCCAGCACCGCGGAGAGCAGCGAGCGTCCCAGCCCGGGGCGGGCGAAGATCACCTCGACCACCACCGCGCCGGACAGCAGGGAGGAAAACGCCCATCCTGTCAGGTTCAGCGCCGGCAGCGAGGCATGGCGCAGACCGTGGCGCCAGAAGACCGCCAGCCGGCTTTCGCCGCGGGCCCGGGCCGCCAGCGCGAACTGGCTGGACATCGCAGTGGCCAGGGAGTCGCGCATCAGCTGGGTGAGGAATCCGGCTAGCGGCAGCGCCAGGGTCAGCACCGGCAGCACCAGTCCGGCGCTGGTGCCGTTGTCCACTGCAGGCAGCCAGCTCAGGGCGGAGGAGAAAACCATGATCAGCACCGCGCCGAGCCAGAAGTGCGGGACGGCGGCTGCTACGATCTCCACCATGCTGCCAAGCCAGGCGCCGAAGCGGTTGGCCCGCATGGCCAGCGCGGCGAAGAGCAGCGCCAGCAGCCAGGCGGCTGCCAGCGCCAGCAGGGCCAGGGTGATGGTCTTGGGCAGCACCTCGGCCATCACGTCGAGCACCGGGCGCTTGAGTGCGTAGGAGGTGCCGAAGTCCAGCTGGGCCAGCTTGCCCAGGAACATCAGGTACTGCACGGGCACCGGTTGGTCCAGGCCGAACTCGGCGCGGGCGGCGGCCAGCGCCTCGGCCGAGGCCTGGGAGCCGGGCCCGCCCATGATGGCTTCGGCCGGGTCGCCGGGGATCAGGCGGATGCCGATGAAGATGGCGGTGGCCACCAGCCACAGCACCACCAGCGCCCCGCCGATCTTCCGGACGGCCCAGCCGAGTGTTCCCATTCGCGTGCTACTCGGCCAGGAACACGTCGGTGTAGACCGGGGATGACACCGAAGTGGTGGCTCCCATGTTCTTGACCTGCGCACCGTACAGGAAGTGGTTCTGCTGGTCGTACAGCGGCAGCACGTAGTAGCCTTCCAGCACCATCTTCTGCGCCTGGGCGTAGAGGTCCGCGCGCTGCGCCTCGTCGTTGGTCTGCTCGGCGTCGGTCAGCAGCTTGTCCAGTGCAGGGTTCTTGACCTGGGCGTTGTTGGCGAAGTAGCCGGAGGGAGCCGGGACGGTGGAGTCGGAGTGGTAGAGGATGCGCAGCACGGACGGGCCGACCTTGGTGTACGGGGCGGAGACCAGGTCGTAGTTGTGCTCGGCCAGCGCGCCGTACCAGCTGGACAGGTCCAGCAGCTGAATCTTCACTTCGAAGCCCACGGCCTTCGCCGAAGCCTGGAACTGCTCGAAGAGCGACTGCTCGGCCGGGACCGACTGGTTGGTGGATACCGGGAAGACCACTGACAGGCGCTTGCCGTCCTTGGAGCGGTAGCCGGCCGAGTCGCGCTCGGTCCAGCCTGCCTCGTCGAGCAGGGAGTTGGCCTTGGCCGGATCCGTGGTGAATAGCGATTGATCGGAGATGCCCAGTGGTTCCACGCTGGAGAGCAGCGAGTAGCTGCGCTTGGCGGTGTCGAAGAACAGCGAGGTGATGCCGGCGTTGACGTCCACCGAGCGGATGAACGCCTCGCGCACCTTGGCATCGTTGAACGGGGCCTTGGAGCTGTTCAGCTCGATGCGGTTGGAGGCGCCCGGACGCGGGGCGTCCAGATGGCCCAGCGGGCCGCCCTGCGCGGCGGTGGCGATGGTGTCAGGCTGGGCGTTGTCGATCACGTCGACCTCGCCGGAGGCCAGCGCCGCGTAGCGGGTGGCGGCTTCGGGGATGAAGCGCCAGGTGATGCCGTCTAGGTAGGCGGTGGGCTGCGTGCGGGAAGCATCGGCCACCGGCGGCACGTAGTCCTCGTTGCGCACCAGGTTCACGGCCTGCTGGTGCTCCCAGGATTCGACCTTGAACGGTCCGGTGCCCACCGGGGAGGCGCAGTTGGTGGCCTGGTCGCGCTCCAGCGCGGTGGGGGATTGGATGGCGGTCCACGGCATGGACAGCGATTCGAGCAGCGCGTTGTCCGGGGCGGAGAGCTTCAGCTCGGCGGTGCGCTCGTCGACGACCTTGATCTGGTCCACCTTGCCCACGGCCAGGTAGCCGGTGGAGGAGGCGGTGTCCGGGTCCTGCAGGTGCTCGATATTGGCCTTGATGGCCTCGGCGGTCAGCTTGGTGCCGTCGGTGAAGCTGATGCCCTCGCGCAGGGTGATGGTGCGGGTCAGCCCGTCCTCGGAGACCTCGGTGGATTCGGCCAGCCATGGGATGATCTTGCCTTCGGAGTCCTTGGTGAACAGGGACTCCAAGTATTGGCTGGCCACCAGGGCCTGCGGGTAGTTTCCGCCGACGTGAGGGTCCAGGCAGCTTGGCTCCGCGTCGCCGGAGGCGTAGACCAGGGTGCCGCCGGCCACCGGGGTGGCGTCCTGGGTGGACTCGGTTCCCGCTGTGGAGGAGCATCCGGCCAGGACGATCGATGCGATGCCGAGGGCCGCGGCGCTGGAGAGCAGGCGGCGGGCGCGCTGGTTTCTTTGCATGGGCTGAAACTTACCTCATTAAGTGGATGGGAGATGACCATCTACCACCCTAGCCACCCGGGCCTATCGGCGACACTTCTGGTGACGGGTGAACCGGCCAATGCGATCCAGTTCACACCCCGGGGCGGCAGGCGGTCGCGGCCGCGAACTACTTTTCGCTGGCCACGGTCATGCGGCGGTTAGCATGCGCCGGGGTCTCGATCTCGTCCAAGATCGCCACGGCGAAGTCCTGAGTGGAGACGAAGTCGCCGGCCGGCGAATCGGTGCCCAGGGTGTAGCTGCCGGTGCGGGAGCCCGGGGCGATAACCGGTGCCGGGGCGGCCACGGTCCAGGTGATGCCGGAGACCGAGGTGAACATGTCGTAGACCTCCGCGCAGGTCAGGGCCTCGGCCTTGTACTCTTCCGGGAAGCCGTCGGTGTCGACCAGACGCACGCCGTCGACCTCGGTCGCGCCGGCGCCGCCGACCACGATCAGCCGGGCGTCGGTCAGGGTCTCGGTGATTTCCTCGAAGGCGTCCAGGTAGTCCTGGTGGTCCCCGCCGGTGCGCGATGGCGGCACGGCAATGACGATGACGTCGTTTTCCTTGCCCAGCTGGCGGTAGGTCGAGGTGTTGCCAAGGTCGGCGGCCACGGCGGTGGCTCCGTCAACTTCCTTGCCCGAGCGGGTGACCGCGGTGAGCTCGTGGCCGCGGGTGGCGGCCTCGGCGATGATCTGGCTGCCGACCATGCCGGTGGCTCCGTAGACTGCGATCTTCATGGAGAGTCCTTTCGTTGCTGGTGAATTCAGCTCAATGGTATCTTTTAGATACTGGCTACTACAACGAAACTAGGTTTCCCCATGGAAAGCGACCGGGATTTCAACGTGTTCGTGCAGGGCTGCCCCTCGCGTGAAATCATGCAGCGACTGGGCGACAAGTGGACTCCGCTGGTGCTGCTCGCGCTCGCCGGAGGGCCGCAACGTTTCTCCGCGTTACGCCAACGCATCGGTTCGGTGACCCCCAAGGTGCTGACCAGCACGCTGCGCACCCTCGAGCGCGACGGCCTGCTGCTGCGCACCGTCACCGCCCAGGTGCCGGTGCGCGTGGACTACGAACTCAGTGACCTGGGCCGCAGCCTGCTGGGTCCCATGGAGACCATCCGGCTCTGGTCGCAGGAACATGTGCCCAGCGTCCTGCGCGCCCGCGAGGAGTTCGACCGCACCCGGGACGATGCCACCCTGTAGCCCAGGATCGCCGCAATTTCGGACCCACAGCCCACTTCATAAGTAAAACTATGGTTCTTGGTAGATAAAAACAGTTTTACGAATGTAACCGTCCTCACGATGATTGAAAGAGTCAGCAGTCAGATCGTGAAAGGGCGAATCCCGTGTCCGAACATCTCTCCCCCCGCGTTGTCACCCTGGGGACCGCCGGCGGACCGCGCTGGTGGACCGGCGAGAACGCCGGACGCCGCTCGGGCATCGCCACCGCTGTGGTCGTCGGCTCCGCGGTATACCTGGTCGACGCGGGAACCGGCGTGGGCAGCCAGCTGATGAAGGCGGGGTTCACCCCCGGGGACCTACGCGGCATCTTCCTCACCCACCTGCACTCGGACCACACCATCGACCTGGCGTCGCTGGCGATCTTCGGCCTGTTCACCATGGCCCGCGACAAGCAGCCGGTGCGGATCATCGGCCCCGGCGACCGCGGCGAGCTTCCACCGGTCTCGCCGCGCGCCGTCGTGGCCCCGCAGCCGCTGTTCCCGGCAAACCCCACCCCCGGCACCGCGTCGATGTTCTCCGCGCTGATGCAGGCCTATGCCACGGACCTGAACGACCGCGTGATCGACGCCCTGCGTCCCTCGCCGCTGGACTACTTCCAGGCCAGCGACATCAAGATCCCTGCCGCCGGAGGATACCACCCGAACCAGAACCCGACCCCGCAGGACTTCGAGCCCTTCGAGATCTACCGGGACGAGCTGGTCACGGTGACCGCCACGCTGGTCGAGCACCCGCCGATCGCTCCGGCTTTCGCCTTCCGCTTCGACACGGCCGAAGGCTCGGTGACCATCTCCGGGGACACCGCGCCCTGCGAGAACCTGGTGCGGCTGGCCCGCGGCACCGACCTGCTGCTGCACGAAGCCATCGACTTCGACTGGGTCGAGCGCGCCTACGGCTCGCTGGGCACCGAGGAGGCCGAGGCCTCCATGGACCACCACCGCCGGTCCCACACCTCGGCGCTGCAGGCGATCGACATCGCCGAACGCGCCGGCGCGGCCACCCTCGCGCTGCACCACCTGGTTCCCGGAACCACCCCGGATTCGGTCTGGCATGCACACGCCGGCCAGTTCTCCGGCAGATTCCTCATCCCCAATGATCTGGACGTCATCTCCTTCGCCCGCAAGACCTCTGAAATGGCAGTAGCATGAGTAACACTGTGAAGCACGAGCAAGACCCGGGCCTGCGAGTTCCCAGCCTTTCGTCGCCTGAAATGCGGCGCATCCTGGCTTCGAGCTTTTTGGGCAGCGCCATCGAATTCTACGATTTCATCTTGTATGCCACCGCGGCGTCGCTGGTGTTCAACAAGATCTTCTTCACCAACCTCACCCCGGGCGTCGCGATCTTCGCCTCCTTCGCCACGCTGGCCGTGGGCTACCTGGCCCGCCCGCTGGGCGGCATCGTGTTCGGCCACTTCGGCGACAAGATCGGCCGCAAGGGCGTGCTGATCACCTCGATGGCCATGATGGGCGGCACTTCGACCCTCATCGGCCTGCTTCCTCCCACCGCGCAGGTGGGCATGCTCGCCCCCATCGCGCTGATCATCCTGCGTGTGGTGCAAGGCCTGGCGGTCGGCGGCGAATGGGGCGGAGCGATGCTCATGGCCCTGGAGCACGCGCCGAAGGAGCGCCGCGGCTTCGCGGCGAGCTTCGCCAACATGGGCGGCCCGGCCGGCGCGGTCCTGGCCACCCTGGCTGTCTCCGCGGTCTCGCTGCTGCCCAACGAGCAGTTCCTGGCCTGGGGCTGGCGCATTCCGTTCATCCTGAGCATCGCGCTGGTCGGCATCGGCCTGGTCATCCGCTTGAAGGTCACTGAGTCCCCGCTGTTCCTGTCCCTGGAGCAGAAGGCCGAGGAGCGCAAGACCCCGATCCGCGAAGTGCTCACCCGATACCCGAAGTCCGTCGTCCGCGACACCTTGGTGGGCATGAGCTCCTACACCGTGCAGGGCCTGATGACCGTCTGGGCCATCTCCTTCGTGGTCGACGACCTGGGCATGGACCGCACCAGCGTGCTGAACATCAAGGCGATTGGCGCCGCGCTGACCGTGGTGGGCATCTGGTTCGCCGCCCGCTACTCGGACAAGTACGGCCGCCGCCCGGTCATGATGGTCGGCATCCTGGCCGGTGCGCTGCTGGCCCTGCCGATCATGTTCATGCTGGAACTGGGGCAGCTGTGGATCTTCGCCATTGCCCTGTTCATCGCCAACGGCATTATCCAGGCCAGCATCTTCGGACCCTTCGGCGCATTCACCGCCGAGCTGTTCCCGACCCGCATCCGCTACACCGGAGCCTCGCTGGTCTACCAGCTCTCCTCCACCGTGGGCGCCGGCTTCACCCCGATGATCGTGGCGGGCCTGGTGCTGGTCGCCGGAGGCAACCTGTGGCTGGTCGGCGTGGTCTGGGCCGCGACATTCATCATCGCCGCGCTGGCCATGCGTGGCATGAAGGAAGGCAAGGACGCCGACCTGGAAGCGCAGGACATCTAGGGGCGCGGCGCCCCGTCAAGGGACATCGCCGCCAGCACCCCGAATCAGCCGGGTCGTTCAGGAATTCTCCTGGGCGGCCCGGCTGTCGCGTTCGGCGCCGACCTGCTCGCAGAAATCCAGGAATGCACGAAGCCGCAGGCTGGGGCGCTTGGTCGCGGTGTAGGCCACGCAGATGTCGCTGTAGCCCACCGGTCCGTCGATCTCCAGCATCGCCAGCGGCAGCCCGTCGTAGCTCACGTTCACCGGCGGGCGCTGCACCAGCACGGTGTAGCCCAGCCCGCGGGCCACCATGCCGCGCACCGCCTCGAAGCTCTGCGAGCTCCAGCGGATCTTCGGATCCAAGCCAGATAAACGCAGGTTCACCAGCTGGTTGTCGCGCACCGTAGGCAGATCCAGGGAGACGAAGTCGTCCTCGGCCAGTTCGGCCAGCTTCACCGAACCGCGCTCGGCGAAGCGATGCGAGGCGGCGACCAGCACGTAGGGGCGCCCGGACATCACCACCCGGTGCTCCACGTCCTCCAGCAGGTGCCGGGTGTGGGTCAGCACGACATCCAGGTGCCCCTGCAGCATGCGTTGCTGCAGCTGCGCGGCATCGCCCTCGATGATCTTCACCTGCAGCCCCGGGTTCGGTGCGGTGAACCGCTCGCAGATCACCGGGACCCAGAAGGCGGCCAGCGAGGAATAGCAGCCGATGACCAACGGGCCGGCGAGCGCCGACTGGCGCTCCATGATCTGGCCCTGGATCTCCTCGGCATGGCGCACCAGCGAGCGGGCATCGTGCAGGAACTCGGTGCCCACCGCGGTGAGCACCACGCCGCGGGCCCGGCTGCGCACCAGCAGCTGGCTGCCGACCACGCGTTCCAGATCAGCCATGGACTGGCTCATCGCGGCCTGGGAGATGTGGCAGGCCACGGCCGCCGCGGACAGCGAGCCGGCCTCGGCGACCGCGACGAAGTACTGCAGCTGGCGCAGCGTGTAGTTGACCATCTCAGAGCCCCGCCGCCACCAGCACGATGGCGCTGCCGCCCAGGGCGAGCATCGCGCCGGTCATCACCAGCACCGCCACCACGTCCGCGTGGATGCGTTCGTTCTGCACGCCGTGGGCCATCCTCGAATAGCGGCGGCGCTGCGAGAGGTAGATGCCGCCGGCGGCGCAGACCGCGATGCCCACCAGGACCAGCACCCCGGTGCCGTAGTGCGGAGCCCAGCGCAGGAACACGCCGCTGACCACGAGGAATGACACCAGCGTGCGCGCCCAGGCCATGACGGTGCGTTCGGGCTGCAGGCCCGGGTCGGTGACCGGGAAATCCTGTTTCATTCCGCTACTTTCCCACCAGGACCATGGCGAGCGCGGCAATGGCCCCGGCAATCGCGCCCAGGCTGAGCAGCGGCACGATGGCGGGCAGCGGCAGCGGCTTCCCGGTGCGCATGCTGCGTTCGACCCGGACCCAGCGCACACCGGCGCCCAGGGCGATGAGCATGCCCACCCCGATGACGAAAAACGCCAGCACGGTGCGCACCGGCCCCGGGAACGCCCCGGCGGTGAACGCCTCCAGGGCGATGCCTCCGGCCAGGAATGCCAGCGAGGTGCGGATCCAGGCCAGAAAGGTGCGTTCGTTGGCCAGCGTGAACCGCGGATCGGGCTCGCTGCCTTCGGGCAACAGCGTCCGGGCGAGTTTGCTGCGGTCATTCTGGGTCATGGGCATCCTTGCGCGCGGCGGCCTCCGACCGGAAAACGCCGGTGCTGGCCGCGGAAAATCTTCAGATCCGACCCCGTGCCGACACTGGCCGCCGCGGGGTTTACTGCTCTTCCAAGACTACGTCCAAAACCCCTTCGAAATCATGTTTGCGACGGCTTGCCGGGCCGTGGAATTCCGCGGAATTCCCGTGTGTTCGGCGGTGCGCGAAACCGTGGGCGCCAGCCCGCGCCGAGAACCCGAATCGGTGTAGTGTGAGTCACATATGTAGCGGTCGGGCGTCCACACCGATGACGCCTGCTTGAGTCAGGAGCCAAACATGCTCGAACTTACTGAAGACCAGAAGGCGCTCGCGGAAATGGTCCGCGATTTCGCCACCACCCGGATCGCCCCGAATGCACTGGACTGGGATGAGCGCCAGCATTTCCCCGTCGACGTGCTGGCCGAAGCAGGCCAGCTGGGCATGGGCGGAATCTACGCCGGCGAGGAGTACGGCGGTTCGGCGCTGACCCGCAGCGACGCGATCCTGGTGTTCGAGGAACTGGCCAAGGCCTGCCCGACGATTTCAGCGTACATTTCCATCCACAACATGGTGGTGTGGATGATCGACAGTTTTGGAACCACCGAGCAGCGCGCCCACTGGCTGCCCGAGATGACCACCATGCAGAACCTTGGATCCTATTGCCTGACCGAACCCGGGATCGGTTCGGACGCCGCGGCGCTGACCACCCGCGCGCGCCGGGACGGGGATGAGTACGTGCTCAGCGGGGTCAAGCAGTTCATTTCAGGAGCCGGCACCTCGGCGCTCTACATCGTCATGGCGCGCACCGAGGACACCGGCTCGCGCGGCATCAGCGCCTTCCTGGTTCCGGGGGACAGCGCAGGGCTGAGCTTCGGCCCGAACGAGAAGAAGATGGGCTGGAAGGCGCAGCCCACCCGGCAGGTCATCATGGACGGCGTGCGCATCCCGGCCGGCAACCTGCTCGGCGCCGAAGGCCAGGGATTCTCCATGGCCATGCAGGCGCTGAACGGCGGACGGCTGAATATCGCTGCCTGTTCGCTGGGCGGCGGGCAGCATGCGCTGGAGCAGTCCGCGGCATACCTCAAGGAACGCCAGGCTTTCGGCGGGCCGCTGACCCGCCAGGAGGCGCTGGTCTTCAAGCTGGCCGAGATGGACATGGGGCTGGAAGCCGCCAGGTCGCTGCTGCGCAGGGCCGCCGCCGCGCTGGACGCGAAGGCGCCTGACCGGGTCAGGCTGTGCGCCATGGCCAAGAAGGTCGCCACGGATGCAGGTTTCGAGGCCGCGAACAGCGCCATCCAGCTGCACGGCGGCTACGGCTACCTCAGCGACTACGGTCTGGAGAAGATCGTCCGCGACCTGCGGGTGCACCAGATCCTGGAAGGCACCAACGAGATCATGTCGCTGATCGTGGGCCGCGGCCTGGTCGACAAGTAGCTGCCGGGCGCCCGCGGCTCAGCCGTGCCGCGGGCGCAGCTCGACATCGAGAACCGGGGTGGAGGTATTGGTGTCCTTCCCGGTGGGATGCACCGGGATGATCTCCCGGTCGAAACTCCGCAACGCAGCGATGGACCCCAGCTCCATGGCATCCAGCAAGGTGCGCTGGGTGGGGCGCATCATCTTGATTTCCTTGCGCTCCAGCGCCGCGAACAGCGCTTCGGGATGGATCCAATTGGAGATCGCCGCTTCGGAGGTCTGGTGGCGTGGTTCCTGGTCCTCGCGCAGCACCGCGATGAAGAAGTAGGTATCGAAGCGCTTGGGATAGCCCACCGGGGTGACCCAGTTCGCCCAGGGAAGCAGCTGTTCGGGATCCAGCAGCAGACCGGTTTCCTCGAATACCTCGCGGCGGGCGGCCGCCAGCATTTCCCCGGCGTGGAAGGAGGCCTGCTGCTCACCCTCGTCCCAGACGGTGGAGTGCTTCCAGCGCTGAGCCTGTTCGGCGAGCAGCCGCGCATCGAGGGCTCCGCTGCGCACCAGCTGAGCGTCCTGCGCGTCGACCCGGCCTCCGGGGTAGACGACCATACCCGCGGCAAAGTCCATGGTGCTGACCCGGTGCTGGATGAACACCTCGAACCCGGTGTCCGCTGCGCGTAGCAACAGCACGCTGGCGGCGCGTCGGATGGGAACTTCTACGGCCGGATCGAAAATGGGCTTCGTCGTCATGAACCCCAGTATGTCCTGTATTTGCCGCGCGGAGCCAACGGCACGGACTTTCAGGCGTCATCGAGCCCAGCTATCGCTGCAGGATTCCTTGCCAGTACGCAGCTGCCTGCATAGAGTGTGACGCACGCTAGGGCCTCTGCGTTCCCGGCGTACCTCGGGGCCTCGGTGGCCTGACGTCTGCTGAAAGAAGGAACTCGCGTGAAGGGTCCGCAGCTCTATGTCCTTTTCCCCGGTACGGCGCGGGAAGCCTTGAATTTCTATGCAGGGGTGTTCGGCGGCGACCTGGCCCTGTACTCCTATGCGGAGTTCAACCGGAGCGACGGGCCGCCCACGGCGATCGCCCATGGAATGCTCAGCGGGGACGTGACGCTGGGTGCGGCCGATGCGGCGCCGGGCGAGAACCCGGTGCAGATCCAGGGCGCCATGCTTTCCTTGCTGGGCGCGGCGGAACCACCCGTGCTGTACGGGTGGTTCGAGGCGCTGGCTGAGGGAGGCCGGGTGCTCGACCCGCCGGCCGCCAAGCCCTGGGGCGCCTGCGACGGCCAGGTCCTCGACCGCTTCGGGCTGATCTGGCTGATCGGCTACGAACAACCATCCCAGTGAGCGGCGGGACTACTGCGGCGGGAAGGCGAGGGGTCCGAGCACCGAAACAACCGTGATGACTATCGTGGCCAGCAGTCCCAGCAGCAACGACTTGCCGCCGGTTTTCACGATACTGCGCAGGTGGACTCCGAGCCCCAAAGCGAACATGGCTGACGAGAGCAGCAGGGTCTGCAGCATCTGGCCTGCGTCAAGGGCCCAGACGGGAACAATTCCGCTGGTGCGCAGCAGCATCGCCGCGATGAATCCGAGCACGAACAGCGGCACCAGCGGCGGGTTCTTGCCGCCGGTTACCGCGTGGCGGCGGCGCATGAACATGCCCACGCCGGCGATGATCGGCGCCAGAAGCACCACGCGGGCGAGCTTGACGGTCACCGCCACCTCGAGGGCGGCCGCTCCCACCGACCCGCCGGCCGCCACGACGTGCGCGACCTCGTGGGTCGAGGCGCCCACCAGCATGCCGATGCTGCGCTCATCCATTTGCAGCAGCGCGCCGAGCGCAGGCATGGCAGGGATCATGAGGGTTCCGAAGAGCACCACCAGTCCGACGGCCGTGGCGACTTCGCTCTGCTTGGCCCGCACCACGTTCTCTGCCCCAGCCACCGCGGCCGCGCCGCAGATGGAGAACCCGGCGGCGATCAGCAGCCGTTGCTGCAGATCCATGCCCAGCCGGGAGCCGATCCACAAGGTGGCGAAGAAGGTCACTCCGACGGAGAGGAAAACCACCAGCAGCACCCCGGGGCCCAGCCCCAGGATGGTACCCAGGGACAGCTGCAGACCGAGCAGGACGATGCCCAGGCGCAGCAGCTTTTTGCCGGAGACGGCGATGCCTGGTTCCAGGGCCGTGGGAACCGGAACGATGTTTCGCCACAGCGCGCCGAGCACGATGGCCAGCAGCAGTGCGCTGACTCCGTCGAGGAATCGGCTGATGACCATGCACAGGGCCCCGGCCAGTAGGCAGACCGCCAGTCCGGGGAACAGGGTGCGCAGCGTTGCGCGGGTTGATGTCGGGGAAGTTGTTTGTGTCTGGTCTGTCGATTGCATGTTTTCAGTCTTCTCCCGTCACGGTTTCGGCGGTATTCGTCCCGTAGCTATTGGAGGCATATGCTCTTGATATGGATCAAGACCCGTCATCACTGAACAGCATTGCGCACTGGATCCAGTTCTCCTCGCTTTCCCTGCTGGTCGGCATCGCCGACCACGGCAGCCTCAGCGCCGGAGCCCGGGCAGCCGGCATCGCCCAACCGAATGCCTCGCGCGCCTTGAAAACCCTCGAACGCCGGCTCGGATACCAGCTGGTGGATCGCAAGACCACGGGGTCGACTCTGACTTCGGAAGGCGTGCTCACCGTCCAGTGGGCGCGCGAAGTGCTCGAATGCCTGCAGACCTTCGCCGCCGGCGCGCGGTCCCTGGCAGACCCGGGCCAGAGCGAGCTGGATTTCGGGGCCAGCATGACCGTGGCGGAGTACCTGGCGCCCAGCTGGATCGGGGCGCTGCACCGCAAGATGCCGTTGGTGAAGCCGAGGATGCGGATCATGAACTCGCAGGACGTGATCCAGTCGGTCCGGGAGGGCGAGCTGGAATTTGGTTTCGTCGAGACGCCGCACATCCCCATGGGGCTCAGAAGCCAGCAGGTCTACAGCGACGAAATGCTGATCGTCACCGCGCCGGATCACCCGTGGGCGCAACGAGGCGGCGCACTGACCCTGCACGAGCTGCAGAACACCGCGTTGATTGAGCGAGAGGCGGGCTCCGGGACCCGGGCCTTCCTCGACTACATTTCACATGCCGACCGCCCCAAGCCGTTGGCCGAGTTCAACAGCAACGCCACCATATGCCAATGCGCGGCCGCCGGCATGGGCCCGGCGGTGCTCAGCCAGCTGGCCGTGGAAAGCCAGCTGAAGCTCGGGACGCTGGTGGAGATCCCCTTCGACGGCCCGGCGCTGGTCCGCGAGCTGCGGGCGATCTGGTCGGTGGACCACGTCCCCGGCGCCGCCGAGCAGGCGCTGCTGGAAATCGCCGCGGAATCCGCGTCCTAACCCTCCAAGAGGGAGGCTGACCTCGGATAACCTCGGCCGCAGCCGCTGTTCGATGGAAGCAAGCCCGTGCAGTGACGGGCGCATGCTGCGGGGTCCGCTGTGCAACAATGCACGCTTGGTGTGCGCAATCGGCCCCTCGAACAAGACTGGTAAACCTTTCAAAGCAGTGTGAGCTGCGACATACTCGGGTGCTACGGGACGGGTCCAATGGGGGACCTGCGGCATCGGAAGGATTGGCAGTGGCATCGGGAATTTCTGATAAAACCGAACGCAAGGGGCTGCGACGGGTCGTCGCGGCATCGATGGCGGGCACTATCGTCGAGTGGTACGAATTCTTCCTCTACGCGACCGCGGCCACCTTGGTGTTCAACAAGGTCTTCTTCCCCGACTCGGGCAACGACCTGGACAACATCATCAAGGCATTCCTCACCTATGCGGTGGGATTCATCGCCCGGCCGATCGGCGGCATCGTCTTCGGCCACTTCGGCGACAAGTACGGTCGCAAGCACCTGCTCCAGGTGGCCATCATCCTGGTCGGCGTGACCACGTTCCTCATGGGCTGCCTGCCCACCTACGACATGATCGGCTACGCGGCCCCGATCCTGTTGATCGTCCTGCGCTTCCTGCAGGGCTTCGCCGTTGGCGGCGAGTGGGGCGGCGCCGTGCTCCTGGTGGCCGAGCACGCGCCCAACCGCGAGCGAGGATTCTGGGCTTCATGGCCGCAGGCAGCGGTGCCGATCGGCAACCTGCTGGCGACCATTGTGCTGCTGGTGCTGTCCTTCACCCTCAGCGACGAGGCATTCCTCGCATGGGGCTGGCGCGTGGGTTTCTGGCTCTCTGTAGTGATCGTGGGCGTTGGTTACTACATCCGCACGAAGGTCTCCGACGCGCCGATCTTCCACGAGGCCAAGGCCGAAATGGAAGCCAATGCCGCGGCAGGCTACGGCGTGGCCGAAGTGTTCAAGCGCTACCCACGCGGGGTGTTCACCGCCATGGGCCTGCGCTTCGCGGAAAACATCCTCTATTACATGGTGGTGACCTTCTCCATCACCTACATGAGCGTGCAGCTGGACATGCAGACCTCCAACATCCTCACCCTGATGCTGCTGGCCCACGTCTTCCACGCCATCGTGGTTCCGCTGGTTGGACGCTTCACCGATACCCTGGGCCGCCGCCCGGTCTACGCCGCCGGCGCCGGATTGATGATCGTTTGGGCTGTGGTCGCCTTCCCGATGTTCAACACCCGCAACGACGCGATCATCCTGCTGGCCATCGTTGCAGGACTCGCAGTGCATGCGCTGATGTACGCGGGGCAGCCGGCGATCATGGCTGAGATGTTCCCGACCCGCATGCGCTACTCCGGGGTGTCGCTCGGCTACCAGGTCACCTCCATCGTCGCCGGGTCGATGGCTCCGATCATCGCGGCGGCCCTGCTGCGGGCGTCCGGAAGCTGGGTGCCGGTAGCCGGATACATCGTCTTCGCCGCGCTGGTGACGCTGGTTGCCGTCTACTTCCTTCGTGAATCCAAGGGAGTGGACCTCGGCGACATCGACGAGCAGGACCGCATCAGCAACGGCCTGTCCACCGAGGTGCTGGACTCCGAAAGCAAGCTGACGCGCTAGCTGTCAGGCCGCTACTGCCAGAGTGCCGCATCCCGCACCGGGGAGCGGCACTCTGGCAGTTAAACGGCACCGGCCCGGCTGTGGTGTCCCTTCAGGAATTGGCCGCGGAGGACACCGGGGCGAAGGGCGCCAAATGCCAGTCCCCGCGCTCGGCGGCTTCGTGCAGCGCCGTGGCGGTGAGCTGCACCGCCGGATTGCGCAGCGCTTCCTCACGCCCGACCAGCCAGTATTCCGATTCGTAGGTGAACTGGTCGTGGAGCACCGGAACCAGTGCCTCGTAGTGCCGGCTGAGGAATGTCGGCAGCAGGCCGATGCCGCCATGGCCCATGGTCGCCGAGTACTGCACCGCGATGCTGTTGGACGAGATGGCTCGGCGCATGGGCGGCAGCCCGCTGGTGGCATCGTCGAGCTTGTCCACCGTCAGCGCGGTGTCGATGTAGTAGTTCAGCGCATGCTCGCGCAGGTCTTCCAGTTTCCCGGGGGTCCCATGCAGGTCCAGGTACCTTTTAGTGGCGTAGAGCCGCAGCTCGTATTTCAGCAGCAGATGGGAGACCGCGCGTCGCACCTGGGGCTGGCCGATGACGATTTCCAGGTCCATGCCGGTGCGGCCCTGGCGTGCCCGCGTGGTTTCCGAGACCAGGTCGAACAGTAGCTGCGGGTGGATCTCGTGCAGCTTCGCGAGGGTCGGCGCGGCCAGATGGGCGCTGAAGGCGTCCGGTGCGGCGACGCGCACGTGGCCGGTCACCTGTCCAGGCTCGTCAGCGGAGCCGATGGCGGCGACGGCCCGTTCGATGGCCTCGGCCGAGGCCATGGCGCGCCGCCCGAGGTCGGTCAGTTCCCACCCCTGCGCCGAGCGGGTCAGCAGCCGTCCGCCCATGGCCTGCTGCAGCGAGGCGATGCGCCGGGAAATCGTGGAGTGGTTCACCCCGAGCACGTTGGCGGCCGCCGTGTACCTGCCCAGCCGGGCGACGGTCAGGAAGGCGATCAGGGACTCGAGATGGTGGTAATCGATGGGACGCTGCATGCTCCCAGTGTGCGCCAGCGCACAGCGGTGTTGCAATTTTCTCGGGTCTTTGTGCATTGAGGAAGTGATGTGGCGCACCTACGCTGGCCATATCCGGGATTACCCGAAGTATCAAGCACCTGTCGGCGCGTGGAAGGAACAGCACAATGAGCGTATATGCATGGATCGGACTGGGTAACATGGGCGGACCCATGTCGGCGAACCTGGTCGCCGCCGGGCACGAGGTGCGCGGCGTCGACCTGAACGAGCAGGCCCGCGCCGCGGCGGCGGGAGCCGGTGTGCTCCTCGTCGATTCCGTGGCCAAGGCACTGGAGGGGGCGGATGCGGTGATCACCATGCTGCCCAAGGGCCAGCACGTCCGCGCGGTTTACGAGGGCCCCGAAGGCATCTGGGCCCATGCCACCGACTCGATGATGCTGCTTGACTGTTCCACCGTGGACATCGAGACCTCCCGCTACATCCACGAGCAATCCGCGGCCCGCGGCCTGAAGTTCGTCGACGCCCCGGTTTCCGGAGGCATCTCGGGAGCGGCGGCCGGATCTCTGGCCATCATGCTGGGCGGGGCGCCGGAACTTATGGAACGGGCCAGCGAACTGGTGGCGCCGATGTCAGCGCGAGCCATCGTCGCCGGCGGCCCGTCCATGGGCATCGCGGCGAAGATCTGCAACAACATGATGCTGTTCATCGACCTCATGGCCAGCGCCGAGGGATCGCAGCTGGCCGAGAAGCTGGGGCTCGATCCGCAAGTGTTCTGGGAGATCGTGTCGGTATCCTCAGGCCGTTCGTGGGCGCAGCAGACCTGGTACCCGGTTCCCGGCATCGTCGAGACCGCCGCGGCGAACAACAACTTTGACGCGACCTTCCGCGTGGACCTGGCGCGCAAGGACGTAGGGCTGGCGCTGGATGCGGGAACCACGTCAGGCATCTCGCTTCCCGCCGCGGAACTGGTCAGCAAGCACTTCGACGAGCTGATCTCCGAAGGACTGGAAGACAAGGACTGCTCGCTGATCGTTAAGAACCTGGTGCCAGGCGGGCAGGTGCGCGGCTACGGAGCGGCAGAGCATGCAAGCCGGTGACACCCGGCGCACCGTGCGCCGGGCGGTAGTCACCGGCGGCGCGGGAGGCATCGGGCTGGCCTGCGCCCGCGAGCTCTCCGCCCAGGGAGTCCGCGTCGTGGTGGCGGACCTGGATGAGCAGGCGGCGCGGAATGCGGCGGCCGAGGTCGGAGGGGAAGCCTGGGTGGTGGACCTGTCCGACACCTCGGGTCTGGAGGAGCTGTCCCTCGACGCCGACATCCTGGTCAACAATGCCGGGGTGCAGCGGGTGGGACCGATCCATGAATACCAACCCGATCATTGGCGCCTGATCCACCGATTGATGCTCGAAGCGCCGTTCCTGCTGATCCGCGCGGCGCTGCCGGGGATGTATGAGCGGGGGTTCGGGCGCATCATCAACATCTCCTCCGCCCATGGCCTGCGCGCCAGCGCGTTCAAGAGCGCCTACGTGTCGGCCAAGCACGGACTGGAGGGCCTGTCGAAGGCGACCGCGCTGGAAGGAGCGGAGCGCGGGGTGACGAGCAACTGCATCAATCCCGGATATGTGCGCACCCCGCTGGTCGAAGCGCAGATCGCCGACCAGGCGAGGGCCCACGGCATCGACGAATCCGAAGTGATGGAAAAGATCATGCTGACCGAGATGGCGGTCAAGCGGCTCATCGAGCCGGAGGAAGTCGCTTCGCTGGCCGGTTGGCTTGCGGGGGACAGTGCTGCGATGGCCACCGGAGCCAGCTACGCCATCGACGGAGGCTGGACGGCGCAATAGCCATTGAACCCGCCGCGGCAAACAGCGGGCAGGTGCCGGGAATGGACTTCCCGGCGCCTGCCCGCCGTCGTTTCTCGGCCGTATTTATGCCTTTGCTACGTGGTGCCCCAGCTGGCTGGTCGGCACGCGGTAGGTTTCGCGGGCGGTCAGCGCGGAGAGCGAGGCGATCAGGGCGATGGCCGCGGTGAACAGGCTGATCTGCACCCAGCCGCCGGGCTGCAGTCCGCCCAGGGCGGCGACGATGGACGGGGCGAAGCCAGCCATCAGGAAGCCCAACTGGGTGCCGATGGCCAGGCCGGAGAAGCGCACCTGGGAGGAGAACATCTCCGCGTAGAAGCTCGGCCATACGGCGTTGGCCGCCGCGTAGGCGCAGGAGAAGACCAGCAGCGAGAGCCCGAACTGCAGCAGCGTGTTGCTGGTTTCCATGGATCGCAGGTAGAAGGGCATGACCGCGGCGGAAGCCAGCGCGCCGTAGATGAAGACCGGTTTGCGGCCGATCTTGTCGGCCAGCATGCCGAAGAGCGGCTGGGTGAGCAGCGCTCCGATATTGCCTGCCACGACCAGCCACAGGGTGATGGACTCGTCCATGTTGCCAATGGTCTTGCCGTAGGAGATGGCCAGGGTTCCATACACGGTGGACACCGCGGCGATGAACGCGCACAGCACCACGCGCAGCACGTCCTTCCAATGGAAGCGCAGCAGCACCGCCAGCGGCAGCTTGGCGATCTCGTTGTTCTTCTTGGCCTTCTCGAATTCAGGGGTCTCATGCAGCGAGCGGCGGATGAAGAAGGTGACCACAACAACCACGGCGGACAGCCAAAACGGGATGCGCCAGCCGATGCCGAACTTGATCTCGTCCGGCAGTGCCACTACCGGAATGAAGATCAAGGCCGCCAGGATCTGGCCGCCCTGGGTGCCGGTCAGGGTCCAGGAGGTGAAGAAGCTGCGCCGGTGATCCGGGGCGTGCTCCAGGGACATGGAGGAGGCTCCGGCCTGCTCGCCGGCGGCGGACAGGCCCTGCATCAGGCGGGCGACCACCAGCAGGATCGGGGCCAGCCAGCCGACCTGGTCGAAGGTGGGCAGGCAGCCGATGGCGAAGGTCGAGGCTCCCATGAGCACCAGGGTGAACATCAAGACCTTCTGGCGCCCGATCCGGTCGCCGAAGTGGCCCAGGATGATCGCGCCGATGGGGCGGGCGATGTAGGCGAAGCCGAAGGTCGCCAGAGACATGACCGCGGCGTTGGTGTCGGCGTCGGGGAAGAAGATGTGCGGGAAGATCAGGGCTGCGGCGGAGCCGAAGATGAAGAAGTCGTAGTATTCGACGGCGCTGCCCATGAAGCTGGCCAGCGCGGCTTTGACCGGCGTGCGCTGCCCGGCTCCGTTGTCTTCAGATGCCGACGGCTTCGGTGTCGTGGTCATCGGGTTACTCCCTAGATGGTGGCGATGTTCTGGCCTCATTCCTTCAAATGTTCGCTATGCGACCACTTGTTCGGAATGTGTTCATTGGTTTAGAGTAGATGCAAATCACAGACGAAGCAATACCTGTTGCATCGATGACTGAATGCGAGGACCTGCGATGAGTACAACTACCGAATCCTATTTGGTGGGCTTGATCGGCGACGGGGTGATGCCGTCGCTGACTCCCGGAATGCACGAGCAGGAGGCTGATGCGCAGGGCCTGCGCTACCTGTACCGTCCCATCGACCTCACCGTGCTGGAGCGCCCGGGCAGCGATGTGGGTGCTCTATTAAAGGCCGGTGAGCAGCTCGGATTCAATGCCTTCAACATCACCCATCCGTGCAAGCAGCTGGTCCTGGAGCACCTTGATGAGATCTCCCAGAACGCGCGGGACATCGGCGCGGTGAATACGGTGGTCATCCGCGACGGGAAGTTCCACGGCTACAACACCGACGCCTCAGGATTCGGCCGCGGCTTCGCCGAAGGGCTGCCCGGAGCCAACCAGCAACAGGTCCTGCAGCTGGGAGCCGGCGGCGCCGGATCCGCCGTGGCCTATGCGCTGCTGGCGTCCGGAACCGAGCAGCTGTTCCTGGTGGACCCGGACGCGCAGCGCGCCGGGCAGCGGGCCGCGGAATTGAACCGGCTTTTCCCTGAAGCCACGGTCACCGCGGCGTCCCCTGACCAGGTTCCCGAGCTGCTGCCTGCGGTGGACGGGCTGCTGAACGCCACCCCGATCGGCATGCACCACCACCCGGGCCTGCCGCTGGATTTGGCCGGGCTCGAATCCCGCCACTGGGTAGCCGACTGCATCTACCGCCCGGTCGACACCGAACTGATCCTCGCAGCCCGCGACCGCGGCTGCCGGGTGCTTGACGGCGGGCACATGGCGGTGGGCCAGGCCGTGGACTCCTTCGAGATCTTCACCGGCATCAAGCCCGATGCCGCGCGCATGCGCGCACACCTGCTGGAAATGCTGGAGGCGGGCCTGTAATGCGTACCTCCATTGCCACCGTATGCCTCTCGGGCACGCTGGAAGAGAAGATGCTCGCCTGCGCCAAGGCCGGATTCGACGGCATCGAGATCTTCGAGCAGGACCTTCTGGTCAGCCCGATGTCCCCGGAGGAGGTCCGGGCGCTGGCCGCGCGACTGGGGCTCACCTTGGACCTGTTCCAGCCCTTCCGCGACTTCGAAGGCGTCGAGCCGCAGCTGCTGCAGGCGAATCTGCACCGGGCGGAGGCGAAGTTCAAGCTCATGACGCGCCTGGGCATGGACGTGATGCTGCTGTGCTCAAATGTCGGCACCGCCACGATCAACGACGACGAGCTGTTCGTCTCCCAGATCCGCCAGCTCGCGGACCTGGCCGCCGGATACGGGATCCGCATCGCCTACGAGGCGCTGGCCTGGGGCACATACGTGAACACCTACCAGCACTCCTGGGAGATCGCCCGCCAGGCGGACCGCGAGAACGTGGGCATCTGCCTGGACAGCTTCCACATCCTCTCGCGCGGGGACGACCCCGAGGCGATCGCGCAGATCCCGGGGGAGAAGATCTTCTTCGTGCAGCTGGCCGACGCCCCGGTGCTGTCCATGGACATCCTGTCCTGGTCGCGGCACTACCGGGTGTTCCCGGGGCAGGGCGGATTCAAGCTGGACGAGTTCCTCGGCGCCATCGCCCGTTCGGGCTATGCCGGCATCATTTCGCTGGAAATCTTCAACGACGTCTTCCGCCAGTCGAATGTCGAGCGCACCGCGGTGGACGGGCTGCGCTCGCTGAACCTGTTGCAGTCCCAAACCGCCGCGCTGCTCGATGCGCAGGGCATCGGCTCCGCTCTTGCACTGCAGGCGCTGCCCGGCGGGCAGAAGGCCAACGGTTTCGACTTCACCGAAATCCGCACCGAGGACCCCGAACCGGTGGCCCGGCTGCTGGCCCAGCTGGGCTTCGAATTCCGCGGCCAGCACCGGCGCAAGCCGGTGCAGCTGTTCAGCGCCGGCGGGGCGCGGATCATCATCAACTCGCAGCGCAGCCGCGGGGTCACCGCCGCGGTGTCAGGCTTCGGGGTGCAGGTCCCGGACCCCGCCGCGGCCGGCGAGCGCGCCGTGCAGCTGCTGGCCCGCCCGGTCCCGCGCCAGCACCTGCGCAACGAGGCGGACCTGCCCGGCTTCAACGCCCCGGACAACACCGAGGTCTTCTTCGGAGCCACCGGGGACGCCGGGGGCTGGGAAGCCGAATTCGGGGTCCACGAGTCCGGAGCCGCGGCGGGGCACCCCGCGCTGATCCAGTGCATCGACCACCTGAACCTCGCCCAGCCTTGGCAGTCATTCGACGAATCCGTGCTGTTCTACACCAGCGCGCTGAACCTCCAGGCGCTGCCCGGCACCGAGGTTCCCAGCCCCATGGGGCTGGTCCGCTCGCAGGTGCTGGCCACCGGGGACCATGCGGTCAGGTTGGCGCTGAACATCGTTCCGCACGGGCTGGAAGAGGCCATCGACAGGAACCACGAGTACCCCGAGCACATCGCGGTGCGCACTGGGGACATCATCACCCTGGCCCGCAACGCGGTGGCCGACGGCATGGAATTCCTGCACATCCCGGCCAACTACTACGAGGACCTCGCCGCGCGCTTCGACCTGGAGCCGCAGCTGCTCCAGACTTTGCAGGAGCTGAACCTGCTGTACGACCGGGACGAGCACGGGGAGTTCCTGCATTTCTACACCGAGACCATTGGAAACATGTTCTTTGAAGTAGTTGAGCGCCGCGATGGTTACGATGGGTACGGGGCGCCCAATGCCCCGATCCGGCTGGCCGCGCAATTCGAGCGCAACCGCTGGAGCAGACACTAGCCACGGGGAGAATCGACTGTGACGCAGCGGCCGGACTACTTTGTTAAATCCACGGAGAAGACCCTGGCCGTCCTGCTCGCCTTCAACGGCGGAAACCCGGAGATGACCGTCAGCCAGGTCGCCGCCGCCACCGAACAGACCCGCGCCTCCGCCCGCCGCTTCCTGCTGACCCTCACCGACCTGGGCTACCTGGAAGCCAACGGAGCGAACTTCCGCCTGACCCCGCGCGTGCTGGACCTGGGAGCCTCCTACCTTTCCGGGCTGACGCTGCCCAAGGCCGCCACCTTACACCTGGAAAGCCTGGCCCGCGAGCTGGAGGAAAGTGCCGCACTGTGCGTCTTGGAAGGCCAGGACATCCTGTACATCGAGCGGGTGTCCTCGCCGCGGCTGTATTCGATGAACGTGTCCATCGGCAACCGGCTTCCTGCCTGGGTCACCTCGATGGGCCGTGTGCTGATCGCCGAGCTGGGCGACGCAGAGCAGAAGGAGTTCTTGGCGCAGATCGACCTGCAGCGCTACACCGAGCACACCGTGGCGAACCTGGAGCAGCTGCGCGCGGAGCTGGCCCAGGTGAAGGAGCAGGGCTGGTCGCTGGTGAACCAGGAACTGGACGAGGGCCTGCGCGGGCTGGCCGTGCCGGTGTACCGGGGAGACCAGCTGCTGGGCGCGCTGAACATTTCGGTGCAGCGCGGGCGCGCGGACCTGCAGAGCATCACCGAGCAGCTGGTGCCGCGCCTGCGCCGGGCCGCGCAGGACATCGCCGACGACTTCGGGGGACGGCTGGCCTGACAAGCCGCTCGGTTGCGCCGCGACGGCGTAGGCTGTCCTGCATGAGCACAGGCAAGGCGGCCGTGGCGCCGCACGAGCACCCGGCATTCGCCAACGACAAGTCCGCCCAGTGGCTGGGCGCAGGGGTGCTGCGCGCTGACTACGGCGACGTGGTGATCAAGATGCGGCTGCGCGATGACATGCTCAACGGCTACGGCATCGCGCAGGGCGGCATGATCGTCGCCTTCGCGGATACCGCCTTCGCCCTGGTCTGCAACGACCCCCACAGCGATGCAAGCACCATCACCGTGGCCTCCAGGGTGGACGTGAACTTCATGAATCCGGGATTCTCCGGGGATACCACCACCGCCACCGCCAAGCTGGTGGGCCATGCCGGGCGCAGCGGGCTGTTCGACATCGAGGTCACCCGCGACAACCAGGACGGCAGCACCACCCACCTGATCCATATGCGCGGGCGTTCGCGCACCATCCCCAACCGCAGCTAGGTCCGGGCGATCGCCTGCCCAACTCGGAGTCCGACAGGGCCCTGCGCCCGAGCCATTGCGGCCCTCGGCCACTACGAGCCGGCCGGCGCTGAAGCAGTCGGGTCGGTGCCAGGTTGCTGCCCATCGGGCAGTGCAGGAGGACGCCCGCTAGGCATGCCTCCTGGGGCCCCTCCGCCGCCTGGGGCCCCTGCGCCGCCTGGAGCACCGCCGCCTCCCGGGGCTCCTCCGCCGGTAGCCTCGGTGTTCGTATTCACATTGACCGTGAGGCGCACGGTGTAGCCGGCGCTTGTATCTCCGGTGACGGTCGCCAGCTGGGTGGCCCCCGAATCATCGCCGAAGACATTGTCCGAGTCCAGACTCACGCCCTGCAGGTTCTTCACCGACTGCTCGTAGCCGGTGGTGGCGTACACCGCGGTACAGGTTTCCTGCGGCAAGGCGACCTGCGAGGTGGCGATCGCCGTGGTGTGGTCGGTAATCGACCCGGTATCCGGGTACACCTCGAAGTGGATGTGCGGCCAGCGCCCGGCATAACATGCAGGGAAGATGCTGGTGTAGCGCACCAGACCCTCGGCATCGGCCACCTGGACCCCGCGCAGGTAGTTCTCATTTTCCAGACCGCTGGAGTACATGGAGTATTCCCCGGACCGGTCGCAGTGCCACACGTACACGGCCACACCCTCGAAGGGCTGGTTGTTGTTGGCCATGTCCACGATCTTCAGTTCAAGGGTCATCGGGATGCCCTCAGCCGTGGTGGTGCTGGTGCCGAAGCTGGAGCGGATGTCGCTGCGGACGATTCCGCTTTGCTCCAGCACATCGGGCCCATTGGACCCGTCGCCCGGGTACGGGCCGGCGGTCTCGTCAGGGATCTCTGCGGCGGTGGACGGGGAAGGGGAACCCTGGGTGCCGGTGGGGGAACAGGCCGCCAGGGCGAACGCGAGCGTGCCCACTCCCATCCCGGCCAGGACCTTGCGCCGCTCGATCAGGGTGCCGACGTCGAAGGACAGACCCTGGTCCTCAAGATCTTCTTCGGGCCGGGGCAACTGTCGGTGTCCGAACCAGCGTGGTGGGGGATTCATAGCGCGCTCCTTGAAGCAGGTGACATGGGATTGATTGCCGTGTTCACTACCGTAGACGCACGGATCATGGCCCATCACAGGAGGCACTGTGGGTTTTCTGAGAAGGGCTGGCGGCTAGCTTCCCTTGGAGGCGATGGCCTGCTCGAGCAGCAGCGAGAGACGGCGCACGCCCTCGGCGATGGTTTCCTCGTCCACCGAGCAGAACGCCAGCCGCAGCTTGTTGCTGGCCTCTCCCGAAGGGCTGAACGCCGCCCCCGGAATGAAGATGACCCCGGCCTTCACACCCTGCTGCAGTAGCTCGTAGGTGTCGATGCCCTCGGGCAGCGTCAGCCAGATGAAGAATCCGCCCTCCGGATGGGTATGGGTGATCCCCGCCGGCAAATGCTCGCCCAGCGCGGCCAGCATGGCGTCGCGGCGCGAACGATACAAATCGTTGTACTTGGCAATCTGGCCCTTCCAGTCATGCTCGTCCAAGTAGGCGCTGATGATCATCTGGTTCAACGTCGGCGGGCACAGCGCCACGGCCTCGCCGGCCAGGTAGAAGCGGCGGAACAGGTTGGTGGGCACCGCAGCCCAGCCGATGCGCAGGCCCGGGGCGAAGATCTTGGAGAAGGAACCCATGTAGATGACGTTCTGCGCATCCAGACTGCGCAGCGTCGGGGCAGCCTCGCCCTCGTAGCGCAGCATGCCGTACGGGTTGTCCTCGAGGATCAGGATGCCGGCCTCGCGGCAGATCTCGACGATTTCGCTCCGGCGCTCGGCGGCCAGCGTGATTCCCGAGGGGTTGTTGAAGTTCGGAATGGTGTAGAGGAACTTGATTCGCTCGCCGGCGGCGCGCAGCTCGGCGATGCGGGCGCGCAGCGCGTCGGGGATGAGCCCGTTCTCATCGGTGCCCACCGGGCGGGCCTTGACCTGGTAGGCCTCGAAGGTGTTCAGCGCGCCCACATAGGTGGGATCTTCGCACAGGACGGTGTCGCCAGGGTCGCAGAAAACCTTGCAGGCCATGTCCTGGGCTGACTGCGAGCCGTTGGTGACCACCACGTCCTCGATACCCACGTTCGTGATGCCCTCGGCAGCCATGACTTCGATGATCTGCGCGCGTAGCTCGGGGGTTCCCAGACCGGAGCCGTATTGCAGGGCCACCGGCCCCTGCTCGACGATGATGCGCTGGGCCAGCTCGCCGACTTTCTGAAGCGGCAGCAGCTGTAGGTACGGGTTGCCGCCGGCCAGCGAAACCAGCGAAGGATCCAGCGACAGCTCGAACACGTCGCGGACCGCCGACTGCTTGATTCCGGCGGCGCGCCGGGAGAAGAGCGCTTCCTGCACGTCCTGGATGGAACGCTGATCGGTTGACATGGGTCCTCCTGGATCGGCCGGCCCCACGGTAGCGGGAGCGCGGCGACTGCGACGTTCAGTGGCGCAGAAAAGTTTTCAAATAGAATACTTTGGTATTCCAACAGGAAAACAGGTGCTTGGCAAGATCCTAGGCCCCGAAAACCGCAATTTCGCTGTCAGTTCGCCCTGGATGACGGGCTCTCGCGGGAGTCCAGCCAAGCCTGGATGGCGCTGGGGCGGATGCGGCGATGCGTGCCCCGGTATTCCACCGGAATGATTCCGGAGTCCGCGAGCTTGCGAAGATAGCTGTTGGAAATCCCCGCCATCTGGGCCGCCTGTGAGGTGTTCAGCAGCAGTTCGGCGGTGCCGATGGTGACCGAGTCCCCGGCGGCGAAGCGCGAGAGCACTTCGATCAACGCGTCGTGGGCATCCTTGGGGATCTGCAGGGCGGTGCCGTTGACGAATACCGTCGTGTCGCTGGATTCGGCCAGCGCGCGGCGCAGCCTCGCGGTGGTTTTTTCATCGAGTGCCTCGAAGGTGCGCACCTTGCCCAGCGCGGAAGTCGGAGTTGCCATAGGTCTCATTTTGCCTGAGAACCGCCCTGGCCGCACGGTTGGTGACCGAGGCCTTCCAGATGCCGATTATGAAACTTTATGACGGTGATGCGACGAATGGGGGTTGTCTAGCGACCAGCGGTTCCCGTATGGTGGAAATCGTAGGTCTAAAGAAAGTACTGACCAGCCATCTTCCGGCACACCGTGGGGAACGCTTCGCCTTACCAGGCTGCTTCGCTCGGGGAACTGTGCACATGGACGCTTGATACCTGCCTTAACTGCGCAGCCTCAAGATCCATTGCGGTCGGATGAATGGTCATGCGCGTTCCTACGCTATTCCACAAGTTTCGTGGGTACTGCGTTTTCGTCATTCAGAACTTTCTTGAAAGTAGAGCTATTCAATGTCTGTTGAATCCACTAAAGACCTGTCCACCATCACCGACACCGAAATCTTCGACTCCCACCTCGGCGGCAAGCTGAGCGTCCAGTCCAAGATGCCGCTGACCTCCAAGCGCGATCTGTCCATTGCCTACACCCCGGGTGTCGCCAAGGTATCGCAGGCCATCGCGGATGATCCGGCAAAACACGCCACCCACACCTGGGCCTCCCGCTTGGTCGCCGTGGTCTCCGACGGCACCGCGGTGCTGGGCCTTGGCGACATCGGCGCCGCCGCCTCGCTTCCGGTTATGGAAGGAAAGAGCGCCCTGTTCAAGGAATTCGGCGGCCTGGATTCCATCCCGTTGGTGCTGGATACCAAGAACGTCGATGAAATCGTCGAGACGATCGTCCGCCTGCAGCCAAGCTTCGGCGCAGTGAATCTGGAAGACATCTCCGCCCCACGCTGCTTCGAGATCGAGCGCCGACTGATCGAGGAACTCGACGTTCCGGTCATGCACGATGACCAGCATGGAACCGCCGTGGTGGTCCTCGCGGCCCTGATCGGTGCAGCACGCCAGGTCAAGCGGGACATCAGCTCCATGAAGGTTGTCGTCTCCGGTGCCGGTTCGGCCGGCGTCGCCGTGACCAACCTGCTGCTGTCCGCCGGCGTCGACGACGTGATCGTGCTCGACTCGCGCGGCACCATCCACCGCGAGCGCAACGACCTGAACCAGTTCAAGGCAGACCTGGCCGCCCGCACCAACCGCGACGACGTGATGGGCGGACTGGCCGAGGCGCTGGACGGCGCGGACGTCGTGGTCGGCCTGTCTTCCTCGACCTTCCCGGAGGAAGCGCTGGCCAAGATGAACAAGGACGCGATCATCTTCGCCCTGTCTAACCCGTCCCCGGAAGTCATGCCGGATGTCGCCGCCAAGTACGCGGCAGTGGTCGCCACCGGCCGCAGCGACTTCCCGAACCAGATCAACAACGTGCTCGCATTCCCGGGCATCTTCCGCGGCGCGCTGGATTCTGGCGCCAAGAAGATCACCGAGGAAATGAAGGTCGCAGCCGCCCACGCCATCGCCGAACTCACCGGCGACGACCTGGCCGCCGACTACATCATTCCTTCGGCGCTGGACGACCGTGTGATGCCGGCCGTTGCTGCAGCCGTTGGCGCCGCTGCCAAGGCGTCGGGCGCGCTGTAAAGATTCCCCTGCGAGGGAGCTCATAGGCGGCAGTTGGAGAGCTGCCGCCACCGGAATTCGCCGTTCCGAATCATTCGATTCGGGACGGCGTTTTTCGTTGCCGCGGGATTCACCGCGATGATCCGGAATGGGCGGCATCCGTTGTCCACATGTCGCACCGCACCGCGCTGGTCCCCCGGAAGCGCGCTGAGACTGGGAATATCTCGGCTCACTACCTAGGGAGGACACTTATGGAAACGTCCGGAGGAACCTTAAGTTTCATAAGCAGCACACCCGATGAAGATTTCATGTACAGGATCGCGCGGGAACTGGACGAGGCGGGATTCGCGGTGGTGGCGTACCTTCCCGACGACGGCCGGACCTTCGCGGCATTTTCCATCGGGCTCAGCAGCTACGGGCATCCGGAACTCGTGGTCACCGCGGACTGCGAAGAGTCCGCGCGCTGTTTCCTGCTCCACCTGATCGAGCAGGTGCTCCGTCGCGGCAAGGCCTTCCGGGAAGGGATCACGTCGACGCCGTTCTTCCCCTCGCTGGAGGTCGTGGACATCACCGACCCCTTGGCTGGGCTGCGTATCTACGATGAATTGCTCGACGCCGAGGATTTGCGGGTGTTCGGAGTACGACCGAAACACGCACTCGATAGCGCCCCTGCCGACAGCACTTCGGTGCGCTGAGCACGGAGAGGAAATGACATGTGCGATATGTGCAATGGCATGACCAGGGAACAAGTCAATGCCAAAACGAACCGCCACATCCAGGAATACGGCAGATCCATTGTCTACGTCGAAGCAGATGCAACCAGCGGATCCTACGGTTACACAGTTGGGCTGAGCAAGGTTGGCCATCCAGAATTCCTGGTTCGGGGCATGGGCCCGGAGGACACCATGCAGATGCTCAACGGCTTCTCGGAAAGCGTTTTGTCGCGCGGCGAGAAGTTCGGGCAGGGGCACACCGCAAATTGGAAGGATGGCAGCCTGCTGTTCTTCAGCACGGTGTCCGGCCGCCTCCATCTGCTGATTCCGGCAGCCTACTCGCGGTACGCGCAGCGGACCCGGCTGCTGGAGATCAGCTTCGTCGGGGAGGACGTTCCGTACAGCGTGCTCGCCGCGCGAAAGAACTAAGCTGGAGGCCGGACGGGAACTGCTCCGGGGTGTTGGTTTTAGGCGGTTACACTCTGAATCCTGAAGAGCCGGTTTGGGCTTACCACTACGAGACTGATGGACCTGCGCTACCAGAATGGAACAGGCCCGGGCAGCGAGTACCGGGATTCGGTTGCTGCGCTCCTGTTCGGAGCGACTCTTCGCCGGGGCTCCGGCCGGAATTGCACCCGGGATTAGCGGAATGAGGCATGCACGGTACCCAGCCTGCTGATTTGGGCGGACGCTGCGGCAGCATTGCCCAGCGACACCGGTACGTTCATGGAGCCGCTGAGCACGACGTCGCCCGGCTTCAATCCCGAACCCAGCGCTGCGAGGTGGCGGGCCAACCATGCGACGGATTCGAGCGGGTTGCCCAGGACGGAGTCGGTGGAGCCGGGATGCTGCGCCCCGCCGACTGTCAGCAGGCTCGTCGCGTCGGCGATATCGGCAGGTAGCCGGACCGGTTCGCCAACCACGGCCGCGGCCGCATTCGTGTTGTCGGCGACGAGCAGCGGGAGACTTGCAGCTCCTCCGGACCAGCGGCTGTCGATGATTTCCAACGCAGGGGCCACGGACTCGGTGGCCTCGATGACGTCTTGCACCGAAGTGGCGGGGTCGTCGAGCGGCGAACCGATGGTGAACGCGATTTCCGCCTCCACCATCGGATTGCTGAGCTGTTGTGTCTCGACGAAACTACCGGAGGGCGACAGCGTGCTTTCCAAAACGTATCCGTGGACCGGGGATTCGTACCTGTATGAGGCGCGCGCGGACGCTGCGGTCAGGCCGATTTTGTAGCCCGCGACGCGGTCGCCGTCAGCTAGTGCAAGTTCGCGGCCCAAGGCAGCGATTTCGCAGGCGAGCTCGAGATCCAGGGCTTCGAATCCGGCAGGCGTGAGTGGTGAGCCGCAGCGTGTGGCGTGGCGCAGATCGCGGGCGACGGCATGAATGTTTGACGCTTCCATATCTTCCTCCGATAGGACGAACAATCCACTGGCTGCGGAGCTTTAGCAGCCTGTTGGATCTTTCGTTGGGGCACTGAGGGGACCGTTGGGTTTACGGATCCGGCGAGGCGTCTTCGTCGGGATTTTTCCGAGCTACAGTACCAGCATGGCAAATCGCATAGTGGAAAATAAATTTCATTACACGAAAAAAAGTCATATTTCGGTGAGAGGTCGAAGGCCCTTTCGGCGGCCCATGCCGCAGCGAAAGAACGAGAGGGCCGCTGGAATCAGAACTGGTTCCAACGGCCCTCTCCGTATGGGGGATCGTCCCTGGCGCACCTCGCCTAGTGCGACAAGCGCGAGCCCTTGGCCTCGAGATAGGCGGCTGCATCGCGCTTCTCCTGGGCGATGCGCACCTCGTGGTCCCGGCGCAGCTGCTGGTGCTTCGGATTCTTGCGCAGCAGCAGGTATCCGAGACCGACCAGCGCGAACCAGATCGGGGCCGCGTACATCCCCAACAGGGTGTCCGGGTCCTGGGTGAAGGCCCACAGCAGGAACACGAAGAAGGCCAAAACTACCCACGGCATGAACGTGCCGCCGGGGACCTTGAAGATCGACTCGTCGTGGGCCTGCGGGCGGCGCTTGCGGTAGACGATGTAGCTGATCAGGATGATGCTCCAGACGAAGATGAAGCACAGCGAGGAAATCGTGGTGACGATGGTGAAGCCCTTGGACTCGCCCAGCCCGAAGACCAGCAGGACGATCGCGCTGAGCAGCACCACGCCGGAGAGGAACAGCGCGTTGCGCGGAACCTGGCGGCTGGTCAGCTTGGAGAACGCCTTGGGGGCGTTGCCGTCCGTGGACAGGCCGAACACCATGCGCGAGGTGGAATAGATGCCGGAGTTCGCGGAGGACATGGCAGAGGTCAGCACCACCATGTTGACGATGTGCGCAGCGGCGCCCAACCCGGCCAGGGAGAACAGCATCACGAACGGGGAGTTGTCCGCATCGAAGCGGTCCCACGGAACCACTGACATCAGCACAGCCAGCGAGCCGACGTAGAACAGCAGTACGCGGACCGGAATGGCGTTAACGGCCTTGGGGAGGTTGTGCTCGGGGTTCTTGGTTTCCGCCGCCGCCGTGCCCACCAGCTCGATGCCCACGAACGCGAAGACCGCGATTTGGAAGCCCATGATGAAGCCCATGAGCCCGCCTCCGAAGAAGCCACCACCCACGTTGAACAGGTTAAGGAAGGAAGCCCGGGCGCCGTCGTGCTCGAAGCCGGTGAACACCATGACCAGGCCGATCACGATCAGCAGCACGATGGCCGCGATCTTGATCAGCGCGAACCAGAATTCGGTTTCGCCGAATCCCCGCACCGAGGGGAGGTTCAGCGCGATAAGCGCCACGATGACAACCAGTGCAGGAATCCAGGTCGGGATCAGCGGCAGCCAGAAGGTTACGTAGACCGAGGCAATCACGATCACGTCGGCCACGCCGGTGACGATCCAGCAGAACCAGTAGGTCCAGCCGGTGAAGAACGCGGCCCAGGGACCGAGGATGTCTCCAGCGAAGTCGGAGAAGTTGCGGTAGCTGCTGCGGCTGAGCAGCAGTTCGCCCATGGCCCGCATGACGAAGTACAGCATGAAGCCGATGATCATGTAGACGAGGATGACCGATGGGCCGGCCACTGAGATGGTTTTGCCGGAGCCCATGAACAGGCCGGTGCCGATGGCACCGCCAATCGCAAGCAGCTGGATATGTCGGTTGGACAGGGCGCGTTGGAGCTCCGGTCCGTTCTCGCTGGCAGTATCCGTGGATTCGTGCGCCACGTGGTGCCCCTTTCGTGCATCGCCCCGCGGGACGCCGGTCGTACTGGTGCGAGCTCATACGAGCCCAGTGAGTGACATTACAGCATCCGAATCTCGTTCAATAGTCGAATTTCCGCGGGAAGTGCAATGCCAGAGGTGGGAATAGAGTTAATTGTGTTCGAGCTCATTAGTGCCGATGACGGGTCAATGAGTAGTCTTGGATCATGGCATTTCGAAATCGTCGAGCAGCGGCTCTCCCGGCAAAGTTGTCCCGATCCTGGCTATTGGTTAATGCGGCCAAGGACGAAGATTTTGCCCCGGCCCTGGCCTCGGAAGCGGACTCAGTCATCTTCGACATGGAAGCCGCGGTGCCCGATGACAAGAAGGCAGAAGCCCGTGACAAGGTGGTCCACGCGCTTTCCAACGGCATGACCGCCTGGGTGCGTGTCAACGGCATCGACACCGACTACTGGTCCGATGACTTGGCAGCTCTGTCGGCCACTCCCGGCCTGCGCGGCGTCATGCTGGCCATGACCGAAAAACCTGAACAGGTCACCTACACCGCGATGCGCCTTCGTGCCGGAACCCCGGTGCTGGCGCTGATCGAATCAGCAGTCGGCATCGAGAATGCTACTGCCATTGCCTCGGCTCCCGGCACCTTCCGCCTGGCCTTCGGCGTGAACGACTTCCGCAAGGACACCGGCGTCTCCGACGACCCGCTGGCCTTGGCCTACGCCCGCGGCAAGCTCGTGGTCGCATCCCGCGTGGGCAAGCTGCCTGGCGCCATCGACGGCCCGCCTCCTGCAGGCTCCGACGGAGCCAAGGTCACCGAGGAGACCCTGGTGACCGCATCGATGGGCATGACCGGAAAGCTGTCGCTTTCGCGCGACCACGTGGACGGCATCAACGCAGGGCTTGCACCGAGCGAGGACGAGCTGTCCTGGGCCATGGAGCTGCTCGAAGCCCACGCGGCGGGCGCCTCGGTGGGCGACGGTTCCTACCTGCCACGACTGGCCCGAGCACAGAAAATCGCCGATCTGGCCGATTCCTACGGCCTGTGGAACGCCTAGGCATCTGATACACAGCACCGTTGCATCCCTCCCGGCGGCTCGCCGGGAGGGATGCTTTTTGGTGTGCTGGTGGCCTGGGCCGCCGACTGGGTTGGACTGCGTTTCGGAGAATAAAACAGCGCCCTCCCTGATCCGTGAATCAGGGAGGGCGCAGGGACGGAGTCCGCGTTTCGAATTAGCGGATTGGATCCGGTTCCTGGACGTCGCCGCCGTACTTGTGCGACGAGCCCACGACATCGCCGGACTTCCACTCGGCCCAGCCTGGGCGGCCTGCCATGAAGTCCTCGATCTGGGCCTTGTCGGCTTCCAGCTTCGGGTCGTTCTTGAGGTACCACTTGGTTTCGCGGGCGATGAGTCCGGACATGATCAGCAAGCCGATGAGGTTCGGCAGAGCCATCAGGCCATTCATCATGTCGGAGAAGTTCCAGACCGCGGTCAGCTCGGTGGTGCAGCCGACGAACACGATCAGCGAGAAGACCACGCGGAACGGCATGACGGCGCGGCGGCCGATGAGGCGTTCGATATTGCGCTCACCGTAGTAGGACCAGCCGAGGATGGTCGAGAAGGCGAACATGACCAGGCCGAGGGTCACGATCCAGTGGCCCCACTGGCCCGGCAAGCCGTAGCTGAATGCCTGGCCGGTCATCAGTGCTGCGGAGATCTGCTCCCCGGTTTCCGGATCGGTCATGTTCCACACCCCGGTAGTGATGATGACCAGGCCGGTGCAGGTGACCACGATGATGGTATCGATGAAGGTCTGGGTCATGGAGACCAAGCCCTGGCGTACCGGGTGGGTGGTCTGCGCAGCCGCTGCTGCGATAGCTGCCGAACCCATGCCCGACTCGTTCGAGAAGATACCGCGGGCCACACCGAACTGCACGGCGATGATGATGGCCGAACCGGCGAAGCCGCCGACTGCCGAGGTGCCGGTGAAAGCATCGGTGAAGATCTGCGCGAAAGCGGCGGGAATTCCACCGACGTTGGCGATCAGGATGTACAGCGCTGCGGCAACGTAGAAGATGATCATGACCGGGACGAAGCCGGCGGTGACCTTGCCGATGGACTTGATGCCGCCGACCAGCACGGCCATGGCCAGCACAGTCAGGACCAGGCCGGTGACCCACGGAGCCACGTTGAAGGAGTTTTCCATGTTGGCGGAAATCGAGTTGCCCTGGGTCATGTTGCCGATGCCGAAGCAGGCAAGAGTTGCCGCAATGGCGAAGAACAAAGCCAGGAACTTGCCGAACGGGCCCTTGATGCCGCGTTCAAGATAGTACTGCGGACCACCGGACTTTTCGCCGGCAGCGTCGGTGCCGCGGTAGCGGACGCCGAGGAAAGCTTCGGAGTATTTCGAGGCCATGCCCAGCAGGCCGGTAACCCACATCCAGAACAGGGCGCCAGGGCCGCCAATGCCGATGGCGGTGGCAACACCAACGATGTTGCCGGTGCCGACGGTTGCGGCCAGCGCCGTGGTCAGGGCCTGGAACTGCGAGATGTCGCCTTCGGCTCCCGCGTCCTTGCGCTTGAGCAATCCCAAGCGCAGGGAGGCCCCAAGCTTGACTAGCTGCAGGCCGCCCAGGCGGATGGTCAGGTATAAACCGGTACCCAGCAAAAGCGGGATGAGGACAAACGGTCCCCAAATTACCGAGGAGATGTCACCAAGTGTGGTGGCCAAGGCATCCATAGAAAAGTTCCTTCGTGCGAGTGAAGAGTATGCAGTCCGTTGATGTAGACGGATTGCTTGCTGTGACTCACTTTATAGGAAGCTGAGACGGATGTCACAAACGGTAACCTTGGCCAGGGTTCCCCGATGTGCCGCCTTGTCAGGTGAGGGTCGGATGCGCGGGTTGGACTATGGGATTTCGCGGGGATCCAGCCGAATTTTCGACATTCAAGCAGGCGAAAAGTGCCTGAGATCGGATTCTTCTGCGGTGAAAATAAGATCCCAGTGAAGAAAATTCCGATCCAGCAACGTGCGCCAGAGGCGTGGGAATTTTCGATGAACGGCAATAACTGTCACGTTTATGTCGAAAATTCTCGTCTCCGGACAACTCCGCTCCCGCATTCGACGTGATGAATGCGGGAGTGGAATCGTCCGTGGAGCGCGCTATTCCGGGGCGGCTGCCTTGAAGGTCACCCGGGACGTGCCAAGCCCCTCGATGCTGGTTTCCAGGACATCGCCGGCCTTGAGCCAGGGGTGGCGGTTGTGCTCGTTGCGCCGGCCCAGGGCAACACCCGCGGGGGTGCCGGTGAGGATGACGTCGCCAGGCTGCAGCTCGTTCATGACCGACAGATAGGCAACAAGTTCCGCCGCGGAGAAGATCAAGTCGTCAATGGTGCTGTCCTGGACGGTCTCGCCGTTCACGACACTGGTGATGCGCGCGTCGGGCTTGAGCTCGTCTGGGGTCACGAGCCAGGGGCCCAACGGAGTGGTTCTGTCCCAGACCTTGCCCTGCAGCCATTCGGAGGTGCGTCCTTGGTAGCCGCGCAGCGACACGTCGCTGCTGACCGCGTATCCCGCGATATGCTCTTCTGCCTGCTCGGCGGCGATGCGTCGCCCGGGCTTGCCGATGATGATGGCCAGCTCGGCTTCGTAGTCCAGGCGGTGGTCCTCCGGTGGGACTTCGATGTCGTCGTTTGCGCCGCACAGCGTGGAAGCGAACTTCGCGAACACCGAAGGGTACTCCGGCAGCTCCTTGCCAACCTCCGCTGCGTGCGCCTTGTAGTTGAGCCCGATGCAGTACACCTTGCTGGGATTCGGGATGACCGGGGCGTAGTCGGCTTCACCCTCGGCGATCGAATCGCCGACCAAGGCGCGGGCCAGAACTTCCTGCTGGATGGCATCGTTCAGGCGCAGAAAGCGCTGCACGGTGTCCAGATTTTCCAGGTAGTAAATCCGGTCGTCCTCGATGACTGCTGCGGTCGTATGGCCGGGGTCGCTGGCCAGGCGAAGGGTAGCTAGTTTCATATACCTATCGAACTACATTTCCCGCGACTGCGCACCCGTAATCCGGACATTCGAAACAAGGCCTGCCTCAATAAATACAACCTAGTCAAATGCTGTATACGGGAAACCCAACTAGTTTCGCCCTGAAAGCGGGACTAAAGTGGGAAGAAACTGAGGCTGGCTCAGCACTCGGTTGCACTGCTAAATACGAAACTAAAGTGAAGTAGGTTTTAATGTGGGAGATTTCATTGGCGAGCGATCTCGCCAAATACTTTTCGCCTCCTGGCAGCACTTCTCGCTGGTCGCGCAGTGCCTGATCCTGGCGACGTTCATCGCGGTTTTGATCGCCGTTCTGGTGTATCGGAACAAAGCATTAGCGGGAATTGCCAACGGAGTCAGTGCCGTCGGCCTGACCGTTCCATCCTTTGCGCTCATCGGTCTGTTGATCGTGCCTTTCGGCTTCGGCGTGACGCCCGCCGTTATCGTGGTGACATTCTTTGCCGCCCTGCCCATCCTGCGCAATGCGATCGTGGGCCTGAACAATATTGAGCCGACCATCGTCGAATCCGCTCGCGGGATTGGCATGAGCCGGCTCAAGACGCTCGTATCCGTTGAAATCCCCATCGCCTGGCCGGTCATCCTCACCGGCGTGCGCATCTCAGCCCAGATGGTGATGGGTGTGGCCGCGGTCGTTTCATACGCCCTGGGCCCTGGACTCGGCGGATTCATCTTCTCCGGACTCTCCCGGCTTGGCGGCGCCAATGCGCTTGAGTCGGTGGTCGTCGGAGTAGTCGGCGTCGTCATCCTGGCACTCATTCTTGACCTGATCTTGCTCGGCATCGGCCGACTGACTACCCCGCGAGGTATCCGTGTCTGATTCAAAAAATTCCGCATCCGGCGTCTCGGAGCACACCGTCTCCGGCGCTTCCATCATGCTCGAAGAAGTAACCAAGACCTACCCCGGGCAGAAGAAGTCCGCCGTGGGTGGCCTGACCCTTGAGATCCCGGCGGGATCCATCGTCATGTTCGTCGGCCCTTCGGGTTGCGGCAAGACCACGACGCTGAAGATGATCAACCGCCTGATCGAGCCGACCAGCGGGCAGATCGTCATCAACGGCGAAGACGTCACCACGATGAACGGCGACGAGCTGCGCCGCCGCATCGGCTACGTGATCCAGGCCGGCGGCCTGTTCCCGCATATGACCGTGGCGGCCAACATTGCCATGGTTCCCAAGATGCTCGGCTGGGACAAGGCGAAGATCGCAGCCCGCGTCGACGAGCTGCTCGAACTGGTCTCGCTGGATCCCGAGCTGTACCGCGACCGCTTCCCCAAGGAGCTCTCCGGCGGGCAGCAGCAGCGCGTGGGCGTGGCCCGCGCGCTGGCCGCCGATCCTCCGGTGCTGCTCATGGACGAGCCCTTCGGCGCGGTGGACCCGATCACCCGCCAACGCCTGCAGGACGAGCTGCTGAACATCCAGTCCGAGGTACAGAAGACCATTGTCTGCGTGACCCACGATTTCGACGAAGCGGTGAAGCTGGGGGACTGGATCGCCATCTTCAACGAGGGCGCGCAGCTGGAGCAGTACGATTCTCCTGAACGCATCCTGGCCAACCCGGCCAGCGAATTCGTGGAGAACTTCATCGGCTCCGGCGCAGGGCTGAAGCAGCTCACGTTGACCCGTGTGAACGAGGTGGATCTGGTGGATGCAATTACCACCACCCCGGGCAAGCGGGCCTCGGATGTGCTCTCGCAGCTGCAGGGCGCAGGGCGGAAACTGGCCGTGGTGCTCGACTCCAGGGGCCGTCCGCTGCGCCGACTTGGCCGCCGCCAGCTCTCCCGCATGGAGATCATCGAGGGCACCTATGACCCTGGTCTTCCGGTGGTTGGCGAGCAGGCCACGCTGAACGACGCACTGGACACCATGTTGGTGGCCAGTGCCGAATACGCCCTGGTGACCGGCCGCCGCGATGTCTTCAAGGGCATCATTACGGTGCAGACGGTGATGGAGGCGATCGCCGCGGCGAATTCCGCGTCCGACGATCACCACGAAGCTCCGGTGGGTTTGAATTCCGGCGCCATCAACGTGGTGGATATCGAGGTCGAGCCCGCGGAGCGCGGTGGGGAGCCGGCATGAGCAAAGAGACCAAGGGGCTGATTTATCAGCTGGTGGCGATCGGCGCGGCATTCGCCGCGCTGGTCATCTGGCTTGTGACCGCTGACCTGACCGAGACCGAACGCCAGACCCTGGATCCGGCAACGATCTGGAAATATACGCAGGAGCATCTGCAGATCACGCTGATTTCCACCGTGATCGTGCTGCTGATTGCCATCCCGCTGGGGATCCTGCTCACCCGCCCGTCGCTGCGCAAGGCGGCTCCCGCCGTCCGGGCCATCGCGAACTTCGGCCAAGCCGCACCGGCCATCGGCGTGATCGTCCTGCTGGCCTTCTGGCTGGGATTCGGTCCGAAAACCGCCGTGATCTCGCTGGTGATCTACGCCATCCTGCCGGTGCTGTCCAATACCATCGTTGGCCTGCAACAGGTCGATCAGCGGCTGGTGGAAGCCGGACGCGGCATCGGCATGAGCCAGCTGGCCGTCTTGTTCAAGGTCGAGCTGCCGCTGGCCGTACCCGTGATGCTGTCCGGAATCCGCACCGCCTTGGTGCTTCTCGTGGGCACCGCGACGCTGGCGACGTTCATCAACGGCGGCGGCCTGGGCATCTTGATCACCACTGGCGTGAACCTGAACCTGAACGTCGTGCTGATTGCCGGCTCGCTGCTGGTGGCGCTGCTGGCTTTGACCGTCGACTGGATAGGTCGCCTGGTTGAACAGCTGGCACGACCGAAGGGACTTTCATGAAAAGAACATCGAAACTCATCGCTTTGTCCTTCGCCGCGTTGATCGGCCTGACCGGTTGCGGACTGAGCCCTTCCACCGGCAATGTGCCGGAATCGGCGCCGGGAAGCATCCAGCCCATCCCGGACCTTCCGGAGGATGCCAAGGCCACCGTGACCTCGAAGTCCTTCACCGAGCAGCTGCTGCTCGGCAAGATCACCGTGATTGCTCTGGAAGTCGCAGGGTTCAACGTCACCGACCTGACCAACGTGCCCGGCTCGCAGCCCGCACGCCAGTTGCTGCTCTCCGGCGATGCCAGCGCGCTCTGGGAATATACCGGCACCGCCTGGCTGACCTATCTCGGTCACGAAGAACCGGTTGCCGGTGAGCAGAAGCAGTGGCAGGCCGTGCATGATGAGGACGTGGCGAACAATATCGTATGGGGAAACCCGGCACCGCTGAACAACACCTATGCGATGGCCATGAACCGTGAGACTGCGGACCGTCTGGGCATCACCAAATTGTCGCAGCTCAAAGAGCTGGACAAGAAGGAACTTAGCTTCTGCGTTGACCCCGAGTTCAACTCCCGCCGCGACGGCTTGACCCCGATGCTCAAGCATTATGACATCGACCGCGGCAAGGGCGTCTCTGAAGACAACATCGGCCTGTACGATGTCGGTGCGATCTACCAGGCCACAGCCGACGGGGCCTGCAACTTCGGCGAAGTCTTCACGACCGACGGCCGCATCAAGGCGCTGGATCTGACGGTGCTGGAAGACGACCTGAAGTACTTCCCGAGCTATAACGCCGCTCCGGCGTTCAACGGTGATTTCATCCGCGAGTTCCCGCAGGCAATGGACATCATGGAGCAGATCGCTCCGCTGCTGACTGATGAAGCTCTCATGGATATGAACTACCAGGTGGACGTCGTTGGACGCGAACCTTCGGATGTCGCCTTCGAATGGATGGTCGACCAAGGGCTGGTGACCAAGCCATAGGGCTGGGCGCCATCCAACGCACCGGAGGTGTGTTCCGGGAACAGCACGTTCCCTGAACACACCTCTTGTGTATTAATCATTGATAGCGTCCAAGGCCACCGCAACGAGGGTTCAGACTTGGTTTCGGGTTTCAAGTTGTCCATCAACCTCGTCTGCGGCTTCGGTGCTCGCGGCCGTGGTGGTGGACCCCTCCTGCCAGATTTCTTCCAGGTCGGCAGCGAGTTCATCTTCCTGTTCCGCGATAACGGGTTTCCTGGGTCTCGATACTCACGCGACCCGCCTGTCCATGAATCCTGCTTGGCGCAACATGGCTGGCAAAAAAGTTTGAAAAATGAATGGACTAGTCAATAGCGTTTTTTATGGTTTGCGTGTCGAAGTTTGACAACATTTCACCGATAAGTGGTTGACGGTTCAACTTGATTGGTGCAATACTGATATCAGCAAAACAAATTGAAGCATCAACTAATCCAGTAGGTGCTGACGGAAGGAATTGATCATGACTGCAGCAGCAACTTCGCCATTGACCGCAGGTACCTGGAACCTGGACGCCTCGCACTCCGAGGTGGGCTTCTCGGTTCGCCACGCAGGCATCTCCAAGGTCCGCGGCAGCTTCACCGAATTCGATGCAACCCTGACCATCGGCGAGAGCCTGGCTGATTCCTCGGTGGAGGCCACCGTCCAGATCGCTTCGGTTTCCACCAAGGATGCCAATCGAGACGCCCACTTGAAGAGTGCCGACTTCTTCGATGCCGAGCAGTTCCCGACCATGACCTTCAAGTCGACCGGAACCAAGGGCGACGCAGACGAGTTCGTGCTCATCGGCGACCTGACCATCCGCGGCGTCACCAAGCAGGTTGAGCTGGAAACCGAACTGGGCGGCCAGGCTGTGGATGCCTTCGGCGCCACCCGCGTAGGCTTCTCTGCCTCGACCACCATCTCCCGCAAGGAATTCGGCATCACCTGGAATGCCGCTTTGGAAGCCGGCGGCGTACTGGTCAGCGACAAGGTCAAGATCGAGATCGACGCCTCGTTCGTCCTGCCGACCGCAGAATAGTTTTCTCGACTGCCGCCTTGGGGAAGGCGGCACGGGGCCGATACCGGCAAAACCTCCGAATCACGCACTGCGTGGGTCGGAGGTTTTGTCGTTAGATCGGGTTGCGCGGGCCGAATGAGATCAGTAGTCGAAACCGCCGGCGACGGGGAAGGATACGAAGACCGCGAGAATTATGAAGATTATGTACAAGAACCCCAGCGCTCCAAAGATGGTGCCAATCCACCCGGTGACCTTGCCGACGGTGGCTGAAGTGTTGAATTCGCGCTCCGCCCTGTTCGCCTTAACAATTGCGATCGGGCCGAGGACGATCCCCACGACGAACAGGGAAATGATGCCCAGGATCATGGAGGTCTGGGCCAGCTGCGCACCTTCCGGATGCACCATGGGATAGCCGTAGCCCGGCTGGTTGCCCAAATGCTGCTGGTTCTGGCCATGGTACTGCGGGGCCTGGTATTGCGGCGGCTGGTACGAGGAACTTGGCTGCGACCAGTTCTGGTTGCCGCCCGAAGAATAGGGATTGTTGGGTTCGTTATTTGGCGTGGTCATCTGGCCGATGCCTTTCCTCAAAGCGATTGATAAGTCTATTGAACCAAGAAATCCGGAGGATGCACCGTACAGACGCGAGGAAATACGCCACGAGCCGGAGAAGTTCATCACGCACAGCTAGGCGGGATTCGCGGCTCTCCACCTGGCATGCGCCAGCGTGGCGATGATTGCCAGCGCGATCCCGAGCCAAAGCCCGTAGCCGAAAATCTGTGCGTAGCCGGCAGCGGCCGCAAGATCCGCGGTCAGGTAGGTCATTGTGGAGGCTCCGAAAAACAGGGAGAACACGAACAGCGAGACGGTTGTCGCACGGGCCTCAGGGGCAATGTCGGTGGCCCAGCCCTGCATGGATGAATGCATGATCGCGTTCGCCGCACCGAGGAAAAACCCGGTGAAGGTGAAGGAGGCGGGGGAGGGGATGAATGCTGAGGGAACGAAGCTCAGGAACAGCACCGCCCCGCCGATACCGATTAGCCAGGTGCGCGAGAATCGGGCCACCAGCCGCCGCATCAGTCGGGCCCCGAGGATCACGCCCAGCGCGAAGCCGCAGCCGAGCAGACCGGAGAGCCCGACGCCTACCCCTGACTGCTGCAAGGCGGGAACAATATAGGTCAGCAACCCCATTAGCAGCGCGCCTTCAACGAAAACTATCGCATAAAGCAGCAGGTTGGACGGCCGCACTGCGGCCCCGAGCTTCATCGTGGCGTGTGCGCGGGCCGGCTCCAGCACCCCGCGCAGCGACACAAGCGCGGCAACCGCGCCCAGGGCGGGAAGGATGAAGACCACCCGCCAATCGAGGTAGGCGGCCAGCAGTCCCGCGGCCAGGGTCGCCAGCGTGGTGCCCAGGGACGAATAGATCTGCAGGTCCGACAGGCCACGGGCGCGTTCAATGCCCTTGCGCGTATCTCCGAGCAGGGTCAGCAGCGTGGGATACATGGCCCCGAACATCAGGCCGGTGAAGGACCGGGCCAGCAGCAACGGCAGGTAGGCGGTGAACAGCACGCTGGCAATGGAGCCGAGCGCGGCGCCGACCAGCGAGCAGCGCAGTACCGTGAGCCTGCCGAACTTGTCGCTGACCAATCCCCAGAAGGGCTGGCCCACCGCGTAGAGCAAGGCATAGGCGGCAATCAGCTCAACGGCCTGGGCGAAGGAGAGCTCGGTTCCGGCCGACAGCATGAGCAGCATCGGTGCGGTGCCGTAGCGGTCGAAGAAGGACAGGAAGCCGATGAACCGCAGGGCGGCGTCAGGCAGTCCGCGCGGGGCCGCCCGCTGTGTGTCCTTGGTGCCCACGTGCCGGTCCTCCATCGTGCTGCGCTTGGTGCCGCGAAAAGCTTCTCGTCAATCAAAACAGATAGCCCGCGGGCATAAAAATTCGCAGCCGGTTCCCTGGAGGTTAGGAGTGGGAACCGGCTGCGATGGCCTTGTACGATTCGGCTACAGACCGCGCACCAGCAAAACGTCCAGCACACGCGGGCCGTGCACGCCCTCGACGCGTTCGAGCTCGATGTCGCTGGTGGCCGACGGGCCGGAAATCCACGTCAACGGCCGGGTCACGGTCAGGCGGGGCATGGCCTCGGGCAGCAGCTGCACGATCGTGGAGACCGGCACGATGCACACGTGGTGATCGGGAACCAGCGAAATCGCGCGGCGGCCCTGGTCCGGCTCGCCGTCAAGGATGATGGTGCCGGATTCGGCGATGGACACCGCCGAGGAGGTCACCACCGCGCTGGTCTCGTCCAGCTCGGCGACACTCAGCCGGGCGCCCGGCTCGTCGATGCGCCGGGCGATGCCCTGCGGCAGCGCGGACAGCCAGCCGGTGTCCAGCCCATGCGGGTAGACCACCGAGGATGCCTGGCCCAGCTTCGCGGCCACGAGGGCGGGGATCTGCGCGGCGTCGATGACGTCCACGCCGGCCTTGTAGTCGACCAAGCGGTCGACGAGCATCTCGATGAGTTGCTCTTCGCTCATCTCCGAGCTGGTGCGGTACTCGCGCGGGATGTCTTCGGCGGCCGGGGCGTCGGCCAGGGCCGAACGGATGCGTCCGAGGATTTCTTCTTTGGCGCTCACTTGGATTCCTTCTCGTCGCTCCACCAGTCGCGGAAGGACTTGTTTGGCGGGGCAGGGATGTCGCGGGACTGGGTCCAGCCGGCGGCGATGCCCGGAAGCTTCTTGATCTTCTTGCTCTTGCCGGCGGCCAGACGGCCCAGCGGCAGCGCCTTCTCCAGCAGGCCGATGTTCTTGCCCTTGCCCAGCGCCCAGGAGCCGCCCTTCATGAGCAGGTCCATCTGGGTCGGGATCTTGCGCTTGCCACGGTTCGCGTCCACGTCGTCCCCGCGCAGGTGCACCAGGATCTCCGGGATGTTGATCTTCACCGGGCAGGCCTCGTAGCAGGCGCCGCACAGCGAGGAGGCATACGGCAGCGAGCCGTTGTCCTCGGCCTCGATGCCGGTCATCAGCGGCGAGAGGATCGCGCCGATCGGACCAGGGTAGGTCGAGCCGTAGGCGTGGCCGCCGGTGCGCTCGTAGACCGGGCAGACGTTCATGCAGGCCGAACAGCGGATGCAGTTCAGCGCGGAGCGCCCGAACTTGTCGGCCAGCACGCGGGAGCGGCCGTTGTCCAGCAGCACGATGTGCACGTTCTGCGGTCCGTCGTCTTCGCTCACGCCGGTCCACAGCGAGGTGTACGGGTTCATGCGCTCGCCGGTGGAGGAGCGCGGCAGCAGCTGCATGAACACCTCGATGTCCTCCCACTTCGGGAGAACCTTTTCGATGCCCATGACGGTGATCAGGGTTTCGGGAAGGGTCAGGCACATGCGGCCGTTGCCCTCGGACTCCACGACGCCCAGGGTTCCGGTGTCAGCCAGCGCGAAGTTCGCGCCGGAGATGGCGACCTTGGCGGCCAGGAACTTCTTGCGCAGGTGCTTGCGGGCGGCCTCCGCGAGCCGGGCCGGCTCGTCGGTCAGGTCCGGATCCACGACCGGCATCTCCTTCAGGAAGATGTCGCGCACCTCGGTGCGGTTCTTGTGGATGGCCGGGACCAGGATGTGGCTCGGCTTGTCGTGGCCCAGCTGGACGATCAGCTCGGCCAGGTCGGTCTCGAAGGCTTCGATGCCCTGGGTTTCCAGGTGCTCGTTCAGGCCGATTTCCTGCGTCGCCATGGACTTGACCTTGACGACCTCGGTGGAGCCGGTTTCCTTGATCAGGTCGGTGACGATCTTGTTCGCCTCATCCGCGTCGCGGGCCCAGTGGACCACGCCGCCGCGGGCGGTGAAGTTCTTCTCGAATTCCAGCAGGCGCTCTTCAAGATTGATCATCGAGGAGTTCTTGATGGCGCTGCCGGCATCGCGCAGCTGCTCCCAGTCGGGCAGTTCGCCGACCACGCGCAGGCGCTTGTCGCGGATGGTGTGCGTCGCGTGGCGCAGGTTCTTGCGCATCTGGGTGTTGCCCAGTTCGCGGTGCGCGGCCTGGGGGAACGGCTCCTGCTCGAACAGGTTGCCCATTCCCGGGGCCGGCATGCCGAGGAATACCTGGCTCACAGTTTCACCGTCTCTTCCATGGTGCTGGCCAAGATGTCGGCCAGGTGCAGGGTCTTTGGCTTGGCGCCGGTGCGGGACAGGCCGCCGCCGATGTGCATCAGGCAGGAAGCGTCGCCGCCCGAGCAGGCCGAAGCGCCGGTGGAGCAGATGTTCTTCACCTTGTCCTCGAGCATGGCGGAGGAGACGTCGGCGTTCTTGATCGAGAAGGTGCCGCCGAAGCCGCAGCACTGGTCGGCCTCCGGAAGCTCGTTCACGGTGATGCCGCCGACGGTCTTGAGCAGGTCGAGCTGGCGGTCGCCGAGCTGCAGCGAGCGCATGCCGTGGCAGGACGGGTGGTAGGTGATGGTCTCGGGGAAGTAGCTGCCCAGCTGCTTCGCGGCATCGGTGATTCCCAGGACGTCGACCAGCAGCTGCGAGAGCTCGTAGGTGCGCTTGCCAACGGCCACTGCGCGTTCCTTCAGCTCCGGCTTGCCCAAGCGCTCGGCGAGGTAGGGGTGCTGGTGCTTGACCGAGGCGACGCAGGAGCCGGAAGGGGCCACGGCAACGTCGTAGTCGTCGGTGTCAAAGGCATTGATATGGTTTTCAACCACCGGCAGGGCTTCGGGCATGTATCCGGAATTCATGTGCATTTGCCCACAGCAGGCCTGCGCCTTGGGGAAAATGACCTCATGACCCAAGCGTTCCAGGATTTTCACCGTGGACTTGGCTGTTTCGGGGTACATGGCATCGACGATGCATGTGGCAAAGAGAGCGATCCGCATACTAAATATCTCTTTCGAAGTGTGGTCTGACCATACTACGTCGGAACTTTCTCGATAGTCAAGACTTGTTGTGATGGCTCTCACCTCGTACACTTGGTGGTCGGACCACGTATGGTCAGACCATCACAAGTAAGGACGCCCACACCGTGTTTACCCCCACAACAGATCCCATAGCTGGCAGCGTTGCCATCTCGGCTCTGGTCGCTCTCGTGCCATTGCTGACATTTTTCATCCTCCTTGCGGTTATTAAAACCAAGGCCCACGTGGCGGGTCTCGGCTCGTTGGCCGTCGCAATCCTGGTTGCCATCTTCGGTTGGCATATGCCGGTGGGCATGGCGCTGAACTCCGGCGTCATGGGCATGGTGTTCGGTGCCTTCCCGATCGTCTGGATCGTCGTCATGGCGATCTTCCTCTACCAGGTCACTGTGGTCTCAGGGCGCTTCGACGACCTGCGCCGCGTCTTCGACGTAATTGGCGGCGGCGATGTCCGCATCCAGGCAGTGCTGATCGCCTTCTGCTTCGGCGGCCTGCTTGAAGCGCTGGCCGGATTCGGCGCCCCCGTGGCCATCACCGCCACCATGCTGCTGGCCCTGGGCCTGTCCCCGCTGCGCGCCGCCTGCGCCGTGCTGATCGCCAACACCGCCCCGGTCGCCTTCGGCGCCGTGGCCATCCCGATCACCACCGCCGGTGCGCTGACCGGCATCCCGTCAGCCGAGATCGGCGCCGTGGTGGGCCACCAGTCGCCAATCCTGGCACTGTTCGTTCCTTCCATCCTGGTTCTGGTCATCGACGGCTGGCGCGGCATGCGCCAGACCCTGCCGGCCACCTTGTTCATCGGTTTCTCCTTCGCCGTGGCCCAGTGGCTGTGCGCCACCTACTTCTCCTACGAGCTGACCGACATCGTCGCCTCGCTGGTCGGCCTGGCCGCCGCCGTGATCCTGCTTCGCTTCTGGACCCCTAAGGGCGCCGGCGAGGCCCGCGGCCGCATCCTGACCGCCGAGGCCGCCGCGCTGCCGATCGAGCACGGCAAGAAGCTGAACCCTTCCAACACCTGGATGGCGCTGTTCCCCTACCTGCTGGTCATCCTGATCTTCGGCGTGGCCAAGCTCTGGAAGCTGGGCGTGGACATTCCCGCATGGCTTGCCAGCACCGACATTAAGTTCGGCTGGCCGGGACTGCATGGAGCTGTGGTCAACGCCAACGGCGAGGCAGTGTCCTCCACCATCTACAACTTCTCCTGGCTGTCCTCCCCGGGCACCCTGCTGCTGATCACCGGCACCATCGTGGCGCTGGTCTACTCGATGAACGACGGCGGCGGCAAGTACAAGATGACCTTCGGCCGCGGCATGGCCGAAGTCTGGCACACCGTCTACAACATGCGCTACGCCGCGCTGACCATCCTGTCGGTGCTGGGCCTGGCCTACGTGATGAACCTGTCCGGCCAGACCATCACCGTGGGCACCTGGCTTGCCGGCACCGGAGCGTTCTTCGCCTTCCTGTCGCCAATCCTGGGCTGGATCGGCACCGCGGTGACCGGTTCGGACACCTCGGCCAACGCGCTGTTCGCCAAGCTGCAGCAGACCGCCGGCATGAACGCCGGCATCGATCCGACCCTGCTGGTGGCCGCTAATACTTCCGGCGGCGTGGTCGGCAAGCTGATCTCCCCGCAGAACCTGGCCATCGCCGCCACCGCGGTGAAGATGGAAGGCCAGGAGTCGGTCATCCTGAAGAAGGTTGCCGGCTGGTCCGTGGGCATGCTGATGGTGCTGTGCGTGCTGGTTTACCTGCAGTCCACCCCGGTCCTCTCCTGGATGCTGCCGTAGCCCGAATCCGGGCTAAAATTGGGTCTAGATGTCAGTAAATCCAGCTCCACGTGCCTACCAAGTAGTTCTCACCGCAATTGAGAACGACCTGCGGTCAGGAGTCCTCACACTGGGGGACCAACTCCCCGGTGAGAGGGCCCTGGCCGAGCAGCACGGTATCTCCCGCGCTTCGGTGCGCGACGCGATCCGCATCCTCGACGTGATGGGGATCGTGCGGACCTCTACCGGTTCGGGCCCGAACTCCGGCGCGGTGATCATTTCCGAGCCGTCGGCCGGGATCTCCCAGGCGCTGCGACTGCACGTGGCGGCCAAGGGGATCAATGTGCGCGAGATCGTGGAATCACGCATCCTGCTGGAAACCTGGGCCGCGCAGATGCACCCGCGGGACACCGTGTACGCGCAGCAGGTCCTGGACCGCACCGCCGTGCTGATCATGCGCATGGACGACCCGCAGCTTTCGCGCGACGAGTTCCACCGCATCGATGCGGAGTTCCACGTGCTGCTGGCTTCCACGGCAGGCAATGCGGTGGTCGAATCCATGATGGAGTCGCTGCGCAACTCGATCAGCGACTACGTGGCCGCGTCGATCCCGGATGACGAGTCCTGGCAGCCGATCGTGCGCACGCTGCGCCGCCAGCACAAGGCGATCCACCACGCGTTCGCCACGGACCAGCGCGAGCGCGCGGCCCAGCTGCTCGAAGAACACATCAACTGGTTCTACTCGCAAACCCGATAGCAAGACCAAAGCCGAGGCCTTCGATCCAAGAATGGATTGAAGGCCTCGGCTTTTTGCGTCTGCATGTCACTGGGCAAGACTAGGAATCAGTCGGCCAATCGTTCCGACACCCAATGGGGATGCTCACCGAAGCTCAGTTCGCAGTTGCGGCAGGAATACCTCGGCACCGGAGGGTTCGGAATGGCGCAGCCGCCAACGACGTATTCCTCTTCATCAGGCGGGAAGGCCGGCATACCCCAGAAATATTCCTTCGGATTCCGGGCTCCGCAGCCCGGGCAGGCAACGAGCATTCTCTGGAGATGCTTGAGCGTGGGTGCGTGCATCAGCCGGTGGCAATCGGCGCATAGCAACGCTGCGTCATCAACATGGTCCTGGATGTCCCAATGCAGATCGACATGACGATCGCGGAAGAAGTGAACCGTACTCCTGCCCTTGATATTAGTCTGGCAGCCGTCGCAGTAGTCGGTTTCTGAATCATGTCGCTGCGCGAGGGCCAAGGCATGCACCGTGGCTGTAGCTTCCGACTCGCTATCGACCCCGCAGGCTCCCGCATCGAGGTACAACGGGCGCGGATTTTCAACGAGCCCGGTCAACGCGTTGAGAACGCGCTCCGCGAGCTGGGGATTGAGCGCCTGCGAAGATCGAGGCAGCCCGGAATCGCACAGCTGTTCGAGGTCCAGCAACGAAATCGGCTGGGCGAATGTTGCCTCACGGCGGACATCGTAGGTTCGCCCTTCTAATGATTTCACAGTTTCCAATGCCATAACCAACGGCGGCGTCGTGGCAAGGACGGTAAGTACCATGGTGCCTGCCGAAATTTCTTCCCCGATATTCCAGACGCGTTGATCCATCCTGGACACATCGAGGTAGGCTGCGGCACCGATCGCGTCAGGCTCCCAGCAGAAGTACAACTTCTTTTCGGATCCCAGCGTGAAGGGCATCTCGGCACCGATTTCGTTGCGCTGGCGGTTCAGCAGCGCGTTTGGTGGGAAATGGGGCCTAAGCTGTTCCTCGAATGGCTCATGCTGGTGAATCATGTCGATTAGTTTCTGACGAGTCATATCCATGCAGGCCCAAGCCTGCTCGGGTGACGTCAACTGGCCGTAGCGGGAAATCAGTTGTGTGCGGTCGAAAGAGCGGTAGTCGGTCATTAGGTCAGGACTCCCCGGTGCGATGAGCTAATTGTTGACTAGAATCTATCCGGTTCTTCCGACAAATTGGCGACCAACTACCAGATGATCAGCGGAAGCTTGCTGAATCCACTGCCGGGGAAGTGGGCGCGGACCGGCGGATCGTTCTCGATGGACACCAGCCGGTGGACGCGCAAGATCAGTTCTTCGATCAATACCCGCAGTTCCAGCCGTGCCAGGGGCGCACCGGGGCAGTTGTGGATCCCTGCCCCGTAAAGCGAGTTCAGGCTGGGATGCCGGTCGAGGAGGATGTCGTCGGGATCTCCGAAAGCGCTTTCGTCGCGGTTGGCCGACGCCCCCATGGTGCTCACACGTTTGCCGGCAGGAATACGTACCCTAGAAATCTCTACATCCTTTATAGCGACCAGCCGGTCGGAAACTAGCGGTGCAGGGGAGCACAGTATCCGTCGGAAACGGCATCGACCAGGCGTGAAGCAGACTCGCAGGGATGCCGAGTCTGGTCGTAATTGTGGTTAGTTCGCTTACTGTCCAATTGCTCAGCAGGCTGACCAGTTCCTTCATCGGTCATCTTGCGGTCGTAGACCCACTCATTCATCAGACAGGTGGTCAGATCCGTTGACGCGTTTCCCCAGCACAGCACCAGTCCCTCAGCGGGATGTAGCCGCCGATCTCGATGGCGTTTTGCTTCATGGCCGTGCGGTTCTGCTCTCCGGTCGCAACACTGCCGAGACGCCTCGGGATCCTTGGGTCCCACTGGACAATTTTCGGCGCAGACATGGCAGCTTCTTCCGGTCCTTAGCCTTCGCAGTCAGCCTATGAGTGCCACGCCGTGGAAACAAGGCTCTGTGTAAAGCATGGCGTCGCCCGTGAAGCGGGCAACGCCATGCTGATCAGCTAGTTGTTGGAAACCAGCGAGATCTTTGTGCTCACCGGCACCGGATTGGCGAACAGATCCAGAACCGGGCAGTGGGCGTCGACTGCCTGGCGCAATTCGTCGTAGCGCTCAGCGGTTTCCGGGCCGGTGATCTGCACATCGAGATCCACCGAGGTGAAGCCGGGGCGGATCGACTTGTCGATGCCGAACAGGCCGCGCACGTCCAGGTTTCCGTTGGCCACGATCTTCACGTCGTCGACCTGGATGTTCAGCTGCTCTGCATAAAGACGGTAGACAACGACCTGGCAGGAGATCAATGCGCCCAGCGCGTATTCGACCGGGCTCGCTGCCAGATCGTCGCCGCCCAGAGCAGCTGGCTCGTCGACGGTAAAGGTGTGTTGGCCCGAAACGATGTTGCTGGCCACCGAGCCGAAGCCCTCGCCCTGAACGGTGAAGGTCAGTTTGGCGCTGTCCGGAGCAGCGGAGATGCGTTCTCCCCAGCCGGTGCCGGCCTGCTGTAGGCGGGCTGAACGATCTTCGGCAACGGAAAGGGTGGAAGCTGCGGTAGACATGAGGAAATAATCCCCTTTCTGGCGCAAAGGGGCGCCATCGCTTACGAACCTGTCTTTCAGATCCGTCGAATCATCACCTGGAGCACCCCGCACAATGACGCGAATAGGGTTGCCGTCCAACCAGCCAGGGCTTGTGTGATTGGAACTCGTGATTCAGTAGTTACTTTTCTACCGGGTTTCTTCGTGGTTGGTAAATAGCTTTCTTCATGTTTCGTCACAGGAAGAACTGTCCATTGCGTCGATAGAATTGATCACGAACTCCGCGCAGTTACGGCGCGGCCTCCTACCCGAGAAGTTGTGAGCATGGAATACCAGCTGACCCCCGTCGCCGCTCAAACCCTGGTCACCGAAGGCGAGTACAGCCAAGGGTGGCTGATGGCCAATTCCGGGCAGGTGACCATTTCAGACCGTCGGCAGATGCCCGGTCGTTCGATCGTTTCCGGCTGGGTTCTCCGGGCCTTCGTCGTGGTCCAGCTTTCCATCGAGGGCACGAGCATCAGCTTCAGCAGCCGTTGCGATGCGCATCCGGAAGAATATTCCTGCGCGGATGTCGCAGCGTTGCTCGTGGAAGCAACCCAGATCGGCAGCGGCGGCTTCGCAGTTTCGGATGTAGTCAGGGCAGAAGACACCTGGAAAGCTCCGCAGGCCCCGCAATGGGAACGGACCCTGAAGCGGCTGCTTCCGCAGGTGCCTGCCGGTGCTGAGCACGAAAACGACCTTGAAGAGGAACCACTGGGACTGATCCTCAAAGTCATCCCCGCCACTCGATTTGGCCGGCCGACCTTGAACCTCAACGCGCGTCCGGCCCGCAGGGGAACCCGCAGCCCCTGGGTCCAGACCGGAGTATCTTGGCGTAAGCTGCCATTTGACGACAGGTTCGCCAAGGAGCAGCGCCGCGCCGCCAACGAATTGGTCATGCTCAACGAACGATCCCAGCATGACCAATATGGCCATGTCTGGGATGCGACCGACTGGATCATCCTGAACAACTTGCCCGGAAAAGACCTGCGCGAAGCCTTCGACCTGATCCATGAAACCGGAATTCACATTGTCAACGGCAACGCCAGCAACCGCAGCGAGGTGTCTTTTGCGGATCTTTCCGGTTCAGCCTTTCTCGACTTGCGGCGAAACGACAGCGGCCTGACCATTGAAGGCATTTTCCGCGGTCCGAACGGCGAAACGGATAACGTCTTGGCATTGGGCAACCCGCCGTCCATGATTGCCTTTGCCGACAAACCGCTGGACAAGGCGAAAAATCTTTCACTGGCACCGCTGGAAGACGCGGTAGGGCCGGAGCTGAGGGATCTCATCAGCGCCGGCGCAATGATGGTTCCGACCAAAGACATCGAGGACTTCGAAAGTGGGTACCTGAACTCCCTTCGGCAGGTGGCACCGGTGCGCAGCGAAGATGCCAGCTACAGGGTTCCCCAGCCGGCACGCCCGGTGCTCCAGCTTCAGCTGACTGAAACTGGCACTGGTTTGACCATGAGCTTTGCGTGGAAATATCCGCCCAAATCGCCACGCCAGAAGTCGGTTGAACGCGAGATCATCAGCTCGGTGAACGACAAGCTCGGCGGGGACCAACCACTGGGCCAGACGACCAAGAACGGTGTCTTCCCAGAACAAGAACTCTCCAAGAGCCAAGCCATTGAATTCGTCATGTACCTCCTTCCGTTGCTTGAGGAACACCCGGATATCCTCATCACCGGCCACGAGCAGTTGCCGAGCTATTCACTGAATTCCGAACCGGCCACGGTGAGCATCGAAGCGGGGGAGAGCACCGGAGACTGGTTCGATCTGGCCGTCGAGGTGTCCATCAACGGGCTGAAGGTGCCGTTCGCCGAACTGCTTTCCGCACTGACCATGGGGGACGAGTATCTGGTCCTTGAGGACATGACGGTGATTCCGATTGACGGACCGGAATTCCACCAGCTGCGCCAGCTGGTCCAGGAAGCCGGGGAACTGGGCACCGTGTCCGGCAACAGCATCCGAATCCACCGCTTGAGCATCGACTGGTGGCAGGAATTGGTGGACTTGGGCATCATCGAAGCCCAGGAAAACCAGTGGTTCCAGACCATGTCTGAACTGACCAATGGCGCGCAGCTGGAGAAGATCGACCTCCCCGACTCGTTCACGGCGCAACTGCGACCGTACCAGGAGCAAGGCGCCGCCTGGCTGAACTTCCTGCGCACGCATTCGCTGGGCGGGGTGCTGGCGGACGACATGGGCCTGGGTAAGACCGTCCAGCTGCTGGCAGGCCTCGAACAGGCCCGCACCGAGAACCCGGAGCAGAAGTTCCTGGTGATCGCTCCGACCTCTGTTGTTGGCAACTGGGTTAACGAAGCGCATCGTTTCACCCCGCAGATGCGGGTCCAGTCCATCACCTCCACGGCCAAAAAGGCAGGGAAGAGCATTGTCGAGCAAATCGGCGATGCCCAACTGGTGGTCACCAGCTACGCCATTTTCCGGTTGTCATTCGAAGAATTCGAGGAGGCAGGGTTCTCCGTGCTGATTCTCGATGAGGCGCAGCAGCTGAAGAACCACACGTCCAAGGGATACAAGCAGACGCGCCAGCTGTCGGTTCCGTGCAAGCTGGTGGTGACCGGTACCCCGATGGAGAATAACCTGATGGAGCTGTGGGCCCTGGTCTCGCTGGCTGCGCCCGGTCTGCTTGGCGGCCAGAAGGCATTCAAGGACAACTACCAGAAGCAGATTTCCGACGGCGACTCGGAACGGCTGGAACGGCTGAAGAAGAGGTTGCGCCCGTTTGTGCTGCGCCGTACCAAGGAACAGGTAGTCCCGGAGCTTCCCGCCAAGACCGAGCAAGTACTGGAAGTCGAGCTGGAACCGGCGCACCGCAAGGCCTATGACCGCCGTTTCCAGCGGGTGCGCCAGGAAGTGCTGGGACTGGTGGATGACGTGGATTCCAACCGGTTCAAGATCCTGCAGTCATTGACCCTGCTCCGGCAACTGGCGCTTGACCCTTCCCTGGTTGATGAGGGAAATGCTCCCAGCGCCAAGTTGGAGATGTTGCGCGAGCTCATGGCGGACGCAGTCGCCGAGGGGCACAAGATCTTGGTCTTCAGCCAGTTCACCAGCTTCTTGGGCAAGGCGAAAGACATTGCGGTGGAACTCGGAATCGACCACGGTTACCTGGACGGCGCGACCAGCGGTCCCAATCGCAAGGACATGATTGACGGGTTCACCGACGGGCAATTCCCGGTCTTCTTCATATCGCTGAAGTCCGGCGGCTTCGGCATCAATCTGACCACCGCCGACTACTGCATCTTGCTGGATCCCTGGTGGAACCCGGCGGCCGAAGCGCAGGCCATCGACCGTGCGCACCGCATCGGCCAGACCAAGCCGGTGTACGTCTACAGGCTGGTTGCCAAGGACACCATCGAATCCAAGGTGCTGGCCCTGCAGGCAAAAAAGACAGCACTATTCAACGACGTACTGGGCGAGCAGACGGATGCGGCACAGTCCTCGGTGCTGAGCGCGGATGACTTCCTGGCTTTGATGCAGTAGGTCGTTTTGCTGCTGTACAGCGAAAGGCGGATTTCTGATCAAAAAATTTGATCAGAAATCCGCCTTTCGCGTGTTCAGGGTCCGGAGCGCCTACACGATGTCGTCAAAGGTCGAGTTGAGCCGGTGCATGAGAATGCCGAATTCTTCCAGATCGTCGTGGTTCCAGTCGCTGAGGTGGTTTCGTAATTGCTGGCGCAGCATGTCGCCACTGGAACTCCATTTCTCGCGGGCCTCATCGGTGGCGGAGACCAGCTGAGCCCGGCCGTCCCGCGGATCCGGAACCCGGGAGACCAGCCCGATGGACTGCAGGTGCTGCACTAACCGCGACACTGTGGCCTTGTCGAGGCGGAGCTTTTCGGCGAGCACACCCTGCTGCTGGGCGTCTTCGCGGATGACGACTGCGAGAAGCCGGTAACCCTGGTCCTGGAGTTCAGGATGGATGATTTTGGCGCGGCGAACCAGCATCTGGCGCGCACGAAACAACAGGGCGGTGAATTCGTCTTCCACCTTTTGCATCAGCTGTTCTTCTTGCATGTTTTCTATTCTAAGATTTTTTGCGGTTCCATGACGTGATTGGGCACAATTCGCTCAAAGAACTAATCGCGCGCCATTCGTAAATTGCATTCGGCCGATTCTGTTTTTTCGCCAATTGCCGGGTTTTCCACGGAGCCATTGAGGCCCAGAACTCCGACCAGGCTGAAAAACCGTCCGTCATCACGGCCGCATGTCACGGGGAATCGATCCGCAGGTTGAACATAGCCTATGAATGACGACAGGGAGATCTAATCATCATGTTCCACACGCAACTGGCGGTCGACGGCGGTCAAACCGAAATAAAACTCAGGATTATCGACAAGGGCTACGTCGCGGAACGTCGCCTGCCTGGGGTCCAGACGCATCTGCCGGTACTGCCGCAGTTGGCGGCCGCTATCGGGCACGCAGCAAGTATCCGCGGTACCGGATTCGACGTCGTTTCCATCGGCACCACCGGGCTGACCAAGGCCGAGCATGACGCCGGGGCGCTCAGGGCGATGCTGCAGCCAGGCGTGGCCTCGGGTCTCAACCTTGCCCATGACTCAGTTTCCAGTTATCTGGGCGCGCTGGGAGACCGGCCCGGGGCGGTCGTTGCCGCCGGAACCGGCGTGGTCACCCTCGCCGTCGGAACCAACAACACGGCCCGCGTGGACGGCTGGGGCAACATCATGGGGGATGCCGGCAGCGCCTACTGGATGGGGCAGCAGGCATTATCCGCGGTGATGCGCGCGCACGATGGCCGCGGACCGCAGACAGCGTTGACCGGCCCGGTCCAAGAACGTTGGCCGGAGCTAGAAGAAGCCTACATCCAGCTCCAGGCCGCGCCCGACAAGATCGCCGTGGTGGCCTCCTTCGGGAAGGAAGTCTCCCGCTACGCCCAGACCGATCCGGTCGCTGCCCTGATCTGCGATCTCGCGGGCAAAGAGCTGGCCCATTCGGCGGCCGCCGCATTGCGCCGGACAGGCCAAGCCGATGCCTCGCAGGCAAGTGTTGCCTGCCTCGGAGGAGTATTCGCCGGTGCCCGGGTACGCTCGGCCTTCACGGCAGAGCTGGCCTCGCTGGTTCCCGGAGCGCGGCTGGTCGAACCGGCCGGCAACGGGCTGGACGGCATCCGGCTGATGGGCGGGCTGACGGCGAACCATCCGCTGAGATCCATGATTTCTTCTGTTTGAACCATCCAGAGGGCTTGGAGGTGACACCGCTAATATGTGCATCGCCTAATTAGGTGACAAGATAGGTTCAGAACTATTTGCGCACCAAAGGAGTCATTGTGAGTTACCGTGTCGGTCCAGCAGACCAGTTGCCAGAAGGCGAAGCGTTGCTGGTAGAGGCAAAAGACAGTGGAGCCATCGAGGACATCGCGGTGTTCCACGCCGAAGACGGTAACTTCTATGCGCTGCAGGACGAATGCACCCACGAAGTCGCGTCGCTCTCCGAAGGCTGGATCGACGGCTGCGAAGTAGAGTGCCCGTTGCACTCCTCCAGCTTCGACCTGCGCACCGGCAAGGTGCTGTGCATGCCAGCCACCAAGGACGCCCGCACCTATAAGGTCAACGTGGTGGACGGCAACCTGGAGCTCGACATCTAGATGTCCTCCGTACACATCATCGGGGCAGGAGTCGCCGGCTACACCCTGGCCCGTGAACTGGTCAGCCGGAACTATGCGGGAACCATCAGCATCAGCGATACGCAGGGGCTTCCCTACGACCGACCGCCGTTGAGCAAGGCCCTGCAAGTCGAGCCCTTCGCGCCGGTCTCCTGGTACCGCGAGAACCGTATCAACCTGGTCCAGGAAGAAATCACGGAACTGCAGGTGCCGACGGCCGAGGACGACTGGGTAGTCTTGGCCACTGGCACCATCCCGCGCACCCTGGACGTGCCCGGCGCGGAATTCGCGCGCAGCCTGCACACCGCGGCCGACGCCCAGCATCTGGCCCGCGAGCTGGAAGACGGGATGTTCGGCCAGCGTGTGCTGGTCATCGGGGCAGGCCTGGTCGGCGCCGAATTCGCCTCCACCGCCCGGATGTTCGGTGCCCAGGTCACTCTGGTCTCCAGCTCCAACGCCCCGCTGGCGCACGTGCTGGGCGAGGATCTGGCCGAGCAGCTGCATGCGGAGCACCAGTCCCACGGCGTCACCACGATCACCGGCACGGTGACCGAGCTGGGCCCCGGCTACGCTATCGTCTCCGGCGAGCGCCACGACGCGGACATCATTGTCTCGGCCATCGGCGTCGAAGCGGATACCGCGCTCGCCGAACGCTCAGGCCTGGACGTGGAGAACGGAATCCTGGTCGATGCCGGACAGCGCTCGACAAGCCATCGGCAGGTGCTGGCCCTGGGCGACGCGGCCCGCGAAGCAGGGCGCCCCCGTGCGGTGCACTGGGAAGCAGCGATGGAGGACGCGGCCATTGCCGCCTCCACCATTCTCGGCACCCCGGCGCCCGGCCGGTCGGTCCCGTGGTTCTGGTCCGACCGCCACGATGCCCACGTGGAAACCGTGGGGGACTTCTCCAAGGTTGCCAGCGTCGTGAAGCGGTACAGCCGCCGCGGCAAGATCCAGACGGTATTCGGCCTGGACGAATCCGGCACGCTGGTGGCGGCCTCCATGATCGATGGGGGACTGATGTCCAAGGCAGTGCGCAAGCTGATCACCCGCGGCATCACCCCCGGCATTGAACAGCTTGAGGACCCGCAGATCGGTCCCCGCGAGTTAGGACGACCCGCCCCATGAGCCCTGGAGCCCCGGGAAGCATCCCTGCCGCATTGCAGGTTCCCACCCGGCGCGTAGGCGCCGCCTGGATCACTGCCCTGGTGATCGTGCATATCGGCATCAACGTCGGTTTCTTCGCGCCCATCCAGGTGCTGCTGGGACTGCATGCCCAGCAGCTGGATGCCAGCCAGAAGAATGCGATCCTCTCGCTGGTCACCGGCGTGGGCGCGGCCGTCTCGCTGGTGGCCAATCCGCTGTTCGGAGCGCTGAGCGACCGCAGCACCTCGAAGTTCGGCCGGCGCATCCCATGGGTCTTCTTCGGCACGCTCGCCGGCGCGCTCTCGCTGTTGCTGATGTCCACGGCCCAGACGGTGAGCCTGCTGGTGCTTGGCTGGGCGCTGATGCAGGCGGCCGGCAATGCCGCGCTGGCCGCGATCTTCGCTGCCATTCCGGACAAGGTCCCGGTGGAGCAGCGCGGCATGGTGGGCGGCCTGGTGGCGCTGGGCCAGACCTGCGGTTCGCTGATCGGCGCGGTCATCGGCATGTATGCCGCGCAGGATCTGGTCTTCGGCTATGCCATCGTCGCGGTGGCAGTGGCGCTGTGCTCCATCCCGTACGTCATGATGCGCCAGGATGTTCCGCTGCCCAAGGGTGCGCTGCCGGCGCTGAAAGCGGGCGAATTCCTCAAGAGCTTCTGGATCAACCCGGTCAAGCACAAGGACTTCGGCTGGGCGTGGCTGACCCGTTTCATGCTGTATCTCGGCTGCCAGTTGTGCCTGGTGTACCTTTTGTTCTTCCTGCAGGACCAGCTGGGCCATCCGGACCCGGCCCAGGGCGTGCTGGTGCTGACCGCTATCTACGCATTCTGCGTGATCTTCTCCTCGGTGATCTCCGGAAAGATCTCCGACCGCGACGGCAAGCGAAAGAAATTCGTGATCATTTCCTCGGTCATCGTGGCCCTTGCCGCCGGGGTGCTGGCCTTCGCCTCCAACTTCACGACCGCCGTCATCGCCGCGGTGCTGCTGGGCATTGGGTTCGGCGCCTACCTGGCCGTCGACTTCGCTCTGCTGACCCAGGTGCTGCCGCACGCCGATTCGCGCGGCAAGGACCTGGGCATGATCAACATTGCCAACTCGCTGCCGCAGGTGGTTGCACCGCTGGTGGCCTGGCTGTCGGTGACCTGGTTCGGCGGCTACCCGACCCTGTTCCTCATTTCGGCCGTGATCAGCCTGGTCGGCGCAGCGCTGGTCCGCCAGATCAAGAGCGTTCCGTAAGCATGTCCGAAACCATCTCATGGCTCACCAACGACGCACCATTTGCCATCACCTTCGTATTCTTCTTCTGCCTGGCGTTCGCCCGCGGGAATGCCACCTATTGGGTCGGTCGCGGCATCGCCAAGGGCGTGGAGCATACGAGGTTTGAGCGGCACCTGCATGGTCGGGCCTACCAGCGCGCCCAGCGCTTCATCGCCCGGTGGGGCATGCTGGCGGTTCCACTGAGCTTCCTGACGGTGGGCATCCAGTCCGCGGTGAATACGTCGGCAGGCGTCAGCCGGATGCCAGTGCGCCGTTACCTGCCGGCGGTGGCGGTGGGCGCCATGGCCTGGGCGCTGCTCTACACCACGATCGGCTTGGCGGTATTCTATGCGTGGTTGGCCCTGGACTGGCCGTGGCTCGTCGGCGGGGCGCTGGTGATCGCGCTGGCCGCCGTAGTCATTCTCCGGATGCGCAAGCGCCGCATAGCGCACGACGCCCCGGACAATATCCCGCCGCAGTAACGCCGGCAGCGGCCCTCCGTAAGATCAATGGAAGCACCACGACTCATTGAAAGCAGGTGTGCAAACGATGCTCAATGGAACCAACGCCTCGGGCGGCCCCACGGCGCAGCTTGATGAACTAGACCGCAAGCTGCTGGAGCTGCTCTCCAAGAACTCCCGGCGGACGAATAATTCGCTGGCCGAAGAGCTGGGCATCGCTGCATCGACGTGCCTGGCACGGCTCAACGCCCTGCGCGATTCCGGAGTGATTTCCCGGTTCACCATCGAGGTGGACCCGCAGGTGCTCGGCAGGGAGCTCGAAGCCCTGATCTTCGTGCGCATCCGCCCGGGAGCCCGCCACCTGATGGCGAATTTCGCCACGCAGATGCGCGACAAACCCGGGGTGCGCCAGCTTTTCTTCCTGGGCGGCGCTGACGACTTCGTGCTGCACGTGGCCGTGCGCAACTCGTCAGATGTACGCCAGTTCGTACTGGACAACTTGTCAGCCAATCCAGCCGTGGCGACCACGCAGACGTCGCTGGTCTTCGAGCACAGCCATGGTACCGGCGAGTTCTAGCGGATCCAAGCGGCGGAACCGAGTGACAATTACGCGTCGATTCGATACCCCAATTCAGTAATTCGAATAAATCTGCTAAACTTGTTGTTCCTCTGTACAGGAGAATGAAGCGTCCGGGAAGTTTGAATTGAACACAGCTCCTAGCTGGGATCGCGGGCTGCGGAATCCTCAACTTGAAGACAAAGGGGGTCGAGAAGACAATGAACGTGGAAACCACAATGCTCACTGCCCTGGTCACCCTGGCGGTGCTGGCAATCGTAACGGTCGTCATGGTGCGCAAATACAACCGCAACCATCACGCGGAAATTCGTCAGGGTCTGCTCAAGCAGGCGCATGACTACGACATCGCATCACCCGATGACATGACGAACAATGAATTGACGGTGCAGATCCGCGCGGCCAAGCGCGCGCGCAAGCATCGGAACATCAAAACCGCATAGCGGCTTCGGATTACGATCCGAATGAAAAGCGGAGGCAGGATCCTGCCTCCGCTTTTTTGCGCCCTGTCCGTTAACGCCGAAACAAATGCCCTCGGCACCAACGAATCCGCGCACGCGGGGATGCCCGAGCTACCTCGTTGTCGCTGGTCACCCACCAGACAGCGGGGGATCGGCCGCGGGAAAATTGCCCTCTTGGCAAGCCGGTGAAGCAGGTGTACTGTTTTCCATTCGTAAGGCTTTTCTACAACATGTAGACGGCAGGCACTACGAATTCGGATTCTATGAGCAAACTCCAGCGAAAGCACCGTTTTCATGTTTCCGGATCAACCGTGGTGGCGCGGCCGGCCCGCACGGTGGCTACGGGATTCGCCATCACGATCCTGACCGGCGGGTTGCTTCTCGCGTCCCCTCTTTCCTCTTCCACCGGGCAGTGGACGCCTTTCATCGATGCGCTGTTCACCGCAACTTCAGCAGTCTGCGTCACGGGCCTCGCGGTGCTCGATACCGCGACGCACTTCAGCGTTTTCGGGAAAATCGTGATCATCGCCTTGATCCAGGCCGGCGGTCTGGGCATCATGCTCGTCGCGTCCCTGTTCTCGCTGAGCATCTTGGGAAAACTCAGCCTGCGCGCAAAAATCACTGCGCAGACCGAGGCCAAGGCCGTCGAAGGCCCAAACGTGAAGAACGCCGCCCTGTCGATCGTGAAGGTGACGTTCACGATCGAGGGCATCATCGCGGTGCTGCTGGCTGCCCGATTCATCCTCGGGTACGGCTATTCGTTCGGGGAAGGTCTGGCCTACGGAGGGTTCCACGCGATCTCCGCTTTCAACAATGCAGGATTCGCACTCTTTTCCGACAACTTGGTGGGGTTCGCATCCGACCCGTGGATCTGCATTCCTATTGCCGCGGCGATCATCCTCGGCGGCCTGGGATTCCCCGTCATCCTGCAGATCCGCCGATACGCGCGGAACAGGCTGAAATGGTCCATGAATACGAAGATCGTTCTGGTAGGCACCGTTGCCTTGCTGCTGTTGGGCACCGTATTCATCACCGCCATGGAGTGGGCCAACCCGGACACATTGGGGCCCATGTCCGTCCAGGACAAGCTGCTGGCAGGATTCTTCCAATCCGTGCAGACGCGTACCGCAGGGTTCAACTCGATCAATATCGGGGACATGCATTCGGCCACCTGGCTGGGCATGGATCTGCTCATGTTCATCGGCGCTGGCCCGGCAGGCACCGGTGGCGGCATCAAGATCACGACCTTCGCGGTCCTGTTCTTCATCATCCTCACCGAACTTCGCGGGGAAGCCGCAGTGAACATCTTCGGCAAGCGGCTGTCCCGCTCGGTGCACCGCCAAGCGATCACGGTGGCGCTCGTCGCGGTGGCCGCGGTCTTCACCGGAACTATGGCGTTGCTGGTGATCACCGAATTCACCCTGGATGAATGCCTGTTCGAAGCGACCTCGGCGTTCGCCACGGTGGGGCTGTCGACCGGCATCACCCCCGAGCTGCCCGCGACCGGCGAAGCGGTGCTGATCGCGCTGATGTACCTGGGACGCGTCGGCGTCCTGTCGCTCGGATCGGCGCTTGCCCTGCGCGACAAGAAAGCAGTATTCGAACTTCCTAAGGAAAGGCCAGCAATTGGTTAACTTCTCCGGCGGCCGCGGTGCGGCCAAGAAAATTGCCCATGCAAATTCCGTCGCAGTCATCGGCTTGGGACGTTTCGGAGCTTCGCTGGCTCTGGAGCTGATGAGCTCGGGAACCAGCGTGCTGGGAATCGACCTGGACGAAGATATCGTCCAGTCCCTCAACGGGGAACTCACCCAAGTGGTCCGGGCCGACGCCACCAAGCGCGAAGCTCTTGAACAGCTCTCGCTCAACGAATTCGACAGGGTTGTGGTGGCCATCGGAAACCACCTCCAGGCGTCGATCCTCACCTGTTCAAAGCTGTTGAGCATGGACATTCCCCATGTCTGGGCCAAGGCGCTGGATGACCAGCACGGCCTGATTCTCGAACAGCTCGGCGTGCACCACATCATCTACCCGGAGAAGGACATGGGCCGAAGGGTAGCCCACCTGGTGCGCGGATCGATGATGGACTACCTCGAAATCGATCGTGGATTCGCCATGGTGAAAATGACGACGCCGAAGGTGCTGCAGGGGCTGAAACTCGGCGACAGCAACCTGCGCAAGCACTACGGGGTAACAGTGGCGGCCCGCACCAATGACGAGGGCCGCTGGCAGCATGCCGATGCCCAGACGGTGCTCAAGCCCGGTGACCGCATCCTGGTGCTCGGCCCGATTTCGGATACCGAAGCCTTCGGCCAGCTGCCCGATTGAACGGGTTCCCACAGGCGGCTGAACGCCGCCCGGAGGCCCACCCAGGTGTGACGTAGGCGCGTTTAACGCTGAAATCATGCCGTTTGCATCACAGGGGCATGTGTGTTTGTGAACAAATAGACAAGTATTTAACAGGTAGCGAAAATTCGTGGGGTTTACTGGAAGTACGGTGTTTGAATTTACTTAGGAGAGCGGTTATCGATGGGCACGATCCCACTTGGCGAAGATATTCTGTTGGCACGACATGGCTCGAACATTGTCAAGCTCCGCCAGGACCGCAAGCACCGTTCGACCGTCGCCTACCTGCGTGGCGGAGAGATCGACACCGCATCGAACATCCTGATGGCGGCACCGGCAGTAGCCCCTGCCATCTCCCAGACTGCATCGGCGCAGGCCCAGTCCGCAACGGAGAAGCCTGCAACCCCGGCGGCAAGCATCAGCGCCGGCGCAGCCCGGTACCTGAACAACGAAAGCGCCATCAGCCGTGACGAGGTCCGCTCGCTGGCCAAGATCTCGTTGGGCTTCAGCGCGATCATGGGCACCGTCTTCGGCGGCCTGCTGCTGGCCCTGTACAAGGTCGGCGGCCCCGAAGCCTTTGACTCCATCGCGACGATGACCACGATGCAGTAATCGGATAACTTTCACCGTGCGAAGCGGGGTCCCTTTGGGGCCCCGCTTCTGCCATTAACGTGCAGATTTCACCCATTGCGGGTCAGTCATTGTCCAGCCCTTGTCAAGTCTCGTATTTCAGCGAATCAGGGCATAGGATTGCCGCAACGCGAGGGATGGGAGTGCACCATGCGCTTTGTTTTGGAAGTCAACTTCGACACCGAGAACATGCAGCTGAAGCCGTTGGAGGAGCTGCAGAAGATTCTGCGTGACTGGTCCACCAAGATCACCATGTATCCGCTCGTTCCCGGAGCCCAGGAAGACGTCTTCGACTCCGACAACGAGGAAGTCGGGGAGTGGGCGATCCTGGACGACTAGTCCCGGCGCTTGGAGAATCTTCCGATCACATAGCCTGCCGCCAGCGTGATGAGCAGGATCGCCCACAACGGAGCGGCGGTGTGGAACAGGAAGAATTCGACGCGCACGATATTCAGGTTCTGCAAGATGAACACCAAGGCCACGATGACCAGCGCCACCGAGGTCCACTGCTTGCCGGTGATACGTGCCAGCCATGACTTCTTCTGCGGCCCGTCGGCGTCGTGGGCTTGAGTCATTTTTTGCTCCCTGCCGCCAGGAGGCCTGCGACCATGGCCTGCAGGCCGCGCTGGAACGAGTCGTCGCTGGTGTTCCGCCCGGTGGCACGCTGATCGGACACTGCTTGGGTGAAGTTCGGGGTGGCATCCTTGTGGTCCCGCGCGTCGAAGATGTCGTGCGGGGCGGCGGTATCCATGGCCGAGCCGAAAATGAATGATTCCAGCGCCACGATGGTGGGGATGATTGCCTCGTCCTTCAACCCGTAGTCGCGCAAAGCCTCGGCGACCCGTTCATACATCTTCAAGGTGCGCGGGGAATCGGACACCGGGAGCACCGCAATGACCGGAACCAGGGGAATGTGCTGGGCGAAGACATTCCGGTAGCTCGTGGCCCATTCAACCAGCGCCTCGGAGATCTCCAGGGTGTCGAAGACCGAGGTGTCCACGTCGGTCATCACCAGTTCCTGGACCCACTGCAGCAGGTCGTGCTTAGAGGACACGTGGTTGTACAGGGCCGAGGCGGCAACGCCCAGGGATTTGGCCAGGCGCTGCATCGTCAGGGCCTCGTAGCCGTCTGCAGAAGCCAGCTCCAGCGCGTGGCTGGTGATGCGTTCCCGGGTGAGCACGGCTCTGCGCGGTCTGCCCGCACGGCGAGGCGCCTCTTCGCTCATTGATGATCCCCTAGCTGACGTGGGTTACTTCACAAGATCGTGTTCGTACCCTATGCTATAGGAAAGATAAATGAACTGAATTCATTTTATTGTTCTAGGAGAGCAGTCATGAAACATCTCGAACGCGATGTCGTTGTCATTGGTGCAGGTCCTTCCGGCCTGACCGCCGCCTACGAGCTGGTCAAGGCCGGTAAGTCCGTAGCGGTGCTCGAAGCACGCGACCGCGTGGGCGGCCGCACCTGGACCGACACCATGGACGGCGCCACCATCGAGATCGGCGGCCAGTGGATCAGCCCGGACCAGACCGGCCTGTACTCGCTGATCGAGGAACTGGGCATCGAGACCTTCGAGCGCTACAAGCAGGGCAAGAGCGTCTACCGCACCGAGGCCGGCGAAGCCATCATCTACGAAGGCGAGGACTTCCCGGTCGGCGAAGCCACCGTGGCCGAGATGAACAAGCTCATCTCGATCATGAACGAGCTGGCCGCCGGCATGAACCCGGACAAGCCGTGGGAGCACCCGCAGGCCGAGGAGCTGGACAAGATCTCCTTCCACCACTTCCTGCGCGAGAACTCCTCCGACGAGGTGGCGTGCAACAACATCGGCCTGTTCATCGCAGGCGGCATGCTGACCAAGCCGGCCCACACCTTCTCCGCGCTGCAGGCAGTGCTCATGGCCTCCTCCGCAGGCTCCTTCGACAACCTGGTCGACGAAGACTTCATCCTGGACCGCCGCATGAAGACCTCCATGCAGGGCGTGTCCATCGCCGTGGCCGGCCGTCTGCCGGAAGACACCCTGTTCCTGGAGAACCCGGTGCTCAAGCTCGAATGGTCCGAAGACGGCGTGGTGGCCCACGGTGCCGACGTCACCGTTAAGGCCCAGAAGGCCGTGCTGGCAGTTCCGCCGAACCTGTACAACCGCATCAGCTACTTCCCGCCGCTGCCTCGCTGGCAGCACGTCACCCACCAGCACCAGTCCATGGGCCTGGTCATCAAGGTGCACGCGGTCTATGACACCCCGTTCTGGCGTGAAGAGGGCCTGTCCGGCACCTGCTTCGGCCCGAACCACCTGGTCCAGGAAATCTACGACAACACCTTCGACGGCGAATCCACCGGCACCCTCGTCGGCTTCATTTCGGATCTGGAAGCCGACAAGATCTGGGCCATGGACACCGACGCCGAGCGCAAGGAAGCCATCCTGAAGGCCATGGCCGAGTTCCTGGGCGAGAAGACCCTGGATCCGAAGGTCTTCTACCTCTCCGACTTCGGCTCCGAAGAGTGGACCCGTGGCGCCTACGCCACCAGCTACGATTTGGGCGGCCTGTACCGCTTCGGCCCGAGCCAGAACGAGAACGTCGGCCCGATCTACTTCTCCTCCTCGGACCTGGCCGGCGAAGGCTACCAGCACGTTGACGGCGCAGTACGCATGGGCCGCCGCAACGCGGCCCGCATTCTCGCGGAACTCGACGGAACCTCCTACGACGAGTCCTACGACGGCGTGGCTACCCTGACCGCTCCGGCCGACTCGAAGATCACCGTCTAAGACGATGAAACTGCTCGTAGGTTACACCGCCGACGAACGCGGCGCGGAGGCCATTGAGTTGGCCAGCGCAGTGGTGGCCGGAACGAAGGATGCATTCGTGCAGATTGCCATCGTTCTTCCGGCCGCCGCACCCTTTACCGCCGTCTACCCGGGCGGAGACCATGGTTATGAAACCATTCTCTCCGCCCAGGTGGACCGGTGGGCCGCCGAAGCACTGGCGCTGGTTCCCGAGGGAATCGGCGCCAGCGTTGTGGCGCGCTCCGTGTCGTCCATCGCTGAAGGGCTGATCGAACTCGGCGAAGAGTTCGAAGTCCACGGAATCGTGCTCGGAGGGCGCAAGCGCCATCTGGGCGGCTTCTTCATGCCCGGGGCCATCGCCAACGCCCTGCTGCACTCCTCGCCGCTGCCGGTCTTCATGACCTCACCGGCCTCTCTGGAGAACCTGCGCGAAGCAGGCGGGCAGATCACCCGGCTGACCGCGTTCGTCGGAGACCGCCCCGGGGCCGAGGAGATCATCTCCCTGGCCGCCCGCGTCGCCAACGCGCGCAATATCAAGCTGCGTGTGGCAAATTTCGTGGCCCACGCCGACGTGTCCGAAGGCTCCGCCGGAATCGACGACCACGTGCGCGGGATCCGCGAATACCTCGATGAACTGGTGAAGGAACTGGGCATCGAAGCGAGCGTCGAGGTCATCGCCAGCGGCAGCATCGACACCGCGATCAACGAGCTGTCCTGGCAGCCCGGAGATCTGGCCCTGCTCGGCTCGGCCCGCCTGGCGGCGCATCGCCGCCTGTTCATCGGCCCGAAGGCGCATCGCATCCTCGGCCACCTCAACGTCCCCATGGGCGTCATTCCCCACTTGCCATCAACACGGTAGAAAGCCGATCAAAAATTCGTATCCCTTGGATCCTCTCCAAAACGCACTCACCGTCGACCGCCCTGCCGCATACCTGACACAGCGTCCAGGGCGGCGCGCACTGCCGCGGCTCAACGGTGAGCACACTCCCAAAGGTTTTTGACAATGTCACAAGAAATGAGGCGGGATAGCCTTCCCGAAACGAACGATTCGGGACTTCATGAAAAAGGTCTGTCCAAGGGCACCGTCGGTGTCCTGGGCCTGATCGTTATCGGCATCTCCTGCATTGCCCCGGCGTACACCTTGACCGCCGGGCTCGGCGCGACCGTCGCCGAGGTGGGCACCAGCCTTCCGGCCATCCTGATCGCCGGCTTCATCCCCATGCTTCTCGTAGCCCTCGGCTACCGGGAACTGAACAACGCCATGCCCGACTCGGGCACCTCCTTCACCTGGGCGACCCGGGCCTTCGGGCCCATGATCGGCTGGATGGGCGGCTGGGGCCTGATCGCCGCCACGGTGATCGTGCTCTCCAACCTGGCCGCGGTGGCGGTGGACTTCTTCTACATCCTCATCGCACAGCTCACCGGCCAGGAATGGATCGCGGCGCTGACCAAGAACCTGTGGATCAACATCCCCACCACGCTGGTGTTCATCGCCATCGCCGCCTACATCTCCTACCGGGGCATGAATGCGACCAAGGTCTTCCAGTACGTGCTGGTGGGCTTCCAGGTGGGTGTGCTGCTGCTGTTCGCCATCATGGCGTTCACCTCGGATACTCCCTACGATCCGACCCAGATCACCTGGGACATGTTCAACCCGGCGGGCGTGGAATCCTTCACCGCCTTCGCCGCCGGCATCTCGCTGTCCATCTTCGTGTTCTGGGGCTGGGACGTCACCCTGACCATGAACGAGGAAACCACCGACCCCAACAAGGTCCCGGGCCGCGGCGCCACCTGGACGGTGCTGATCATCATAGCGCTGTACCTGGCCGTCGCCACCGCCGTGCTGTACTTCGCCGGCGTCGGAACCACCGGACTGGGCGCCGGCAACCCGGACAACCAGGAATCCATCTTCGCGGTGCTGGCCGGACCGGTCATGGGCCCGCTGGCCATCTTGATGTCGCTGGCCATCATGTCCTCCTCTGCGGCGTCGCTGCAGTCGACCATGGTCTCCCCGGCGCGCACCATCCTGGCCATGGGCTACTACAAGGCGCTGCCAAGCAGCTTCGCCAAGATCTCCCCGCGCTACATGTCGCCGTCGGTGGCCACCGTGGTCTCGGCGGCAGCCGCCGCGGCGTTCTACGTCGTCACCCGCCTGCTGTCGGAAAACGCCCTGTGGGACACCATCACCGCCCTCGGCCTGATGATCTGCTTCTACTACGGCCTGACCGCGCTGGCCTGCGTCTGGTACTTCCGCAGCGAGCTGTTCTCCAACGCCCGGAACTTCTTCTTCAAGTTCCTGGCTCCACTGGTGGGCGGTGTCATCCTGCTGGTGATGTTCTTCGTCACCGCGGTCGACTCGATGAACCCGGAGTACGGTTCGGGCTCGGAGATCGGCGGCATCGGCATGGTCTTCATCCTCGGTGTCGGCGTGCTGCTGCTGGGCGTGCTGGTCATGCTCTACAGCCGCATCCGCCACCCGGCGTTCTTCAAGGGCGAGACAATCAAGACCGGCAAGAACCTGACCCTCTGAGAATCCAGGCGCCCCGGCGTCACTGTTGCACATTGAACCACCCAAAGCGCGCTTTGGGTGGTTCAATTGTTTTCATGACTACACCTTCGGTTCTCTTCATTTGCTCACGCAATGCCGGCAAGTCGCAGATGGCCGCGGCACTGATGGATTACGTGTCAGACGGCAAGGTCACCAGCTATTCGGCCGGCACCAACCCCGGTGCCTCGATCAATCACGAAGCGGTCGCCTCGCTGGCCGAGTGCGGCGCGGACATGGCCCAGGGCGAACCCAAGCCCATCGATCCGTCGCTGGCCGCCTCGGTGGACCGGGTGGTTATCCTCGGCACCGACGCCAATCCGAGCTTCGATCCGCAGGTGAAGACCGAACGCTGGGTCACCTACGAGCCGAGCGAGGATGGCATCACCGGCGCCGAACGGATGAACATGATCCGCGATGAAATCGCCGACCGGGTACGCAGCCTTTTCCACGAATTGGAGAAGTAGGCATCGCACTTTCCAAGACCGCACGCCGCACCACCTCGTGGTGGCTTCCCGGCATCTGCCTGATCCTCACCGGCTGGTGCGCCAACCAGTATGTCTCCCTGATCAGCTGGTACCAGCAGCAACGGCTGCTGAGCGAATTCGAAGCCATGCTGGTCATGGGCAGCTATCTGCTCGGCATGATCCCTGCGCTGATGTTCGGCGGCCCGCTGACTGACCGCTTCGGGCGAAAGCCCTTCACGCTGGCGGCCCTGGCATTCTCGGTGCTCGGATCCCTGGCCCTGATGGGCGGCTGGTACACCGAAGCGGGCCTGTACCTCGGACGCGTCTTCACCGGGCTGGGCATAGGGCTCGCCATGGTGGCAGTCACCAGCTGGGTCAAGCTGATCAGCCCCGGGCCGGCAGGCGCCACCCGGGCGGCGCTGTGCACCTCGGCCGGCTTCGCCATCGGCCCTGCGATCTCCGGCGCGATTGTCGGATCCAGCCAAAGCCCGGAACTCGCCTACGCTGTCCACGCGGTCGCCACGCTGGCCTGGTTGCTGCTGATGCTCACCGCCAAGGAGGAACAGCCAGCCGTCCTGCGCCAGGTGGATCCGGCGGATGCTGCCCCTGCCGCGCACCAGATGCGGACCAGCATGGCGAACATGAAGCGGTTCACCCGGCTGGTGCTGCCCGCAGCCCCCTGGGTCTTCGGGATGGCAGCCACGGGGTTCGCGGTGGTCCCCGCCCTGACCGCCGAACCGGGCCAATCCAGCCTGCTGTATTCCACGATCACCGTGGTGGTCACGATGGGCATGGGCGCAGCAATCCAGCCGCTGATCCGCCGTTTCAACGATGTCAGCCGGGTCGGCCTGCTGCTCTGGGGGCTGGGCGTCGCCTTGGCGGGCCTGTTGCTGATGCTGGTGGTTTCGCTGACCGGCTCCGAAGCCGTGGGCATGGCGGCATCGGTCGTGTCTGGCGCCGCGAACGGAATCCTGCTGGTCGCAGGGCTGAGCCAGGTGCTGGATCTGGCAGGTCCCGCGGATCTGGGCAAGCTGACCGGACGGTTCTACATGTGCTGCTTCATCGGCTTCACGTTCCCCACGCTGTTCGCCCTGTGGCGGCCGATGGCCCACCCGGCGCTGTTCATCGGGCTGCTCGCCATCTGCTGCGCCGCCTCCATGGTCCAGGTATTCAGGGCCCGGAAATACCTGCCCGGACGAATCCCCCAGCATGTAACAGACTAACGGCCAGGCACGCGGTGCCTGGCCGTTGTGAAAGATGCGGGCTTAGTGCTTTTCGCCGCTCAACTTCTTGAGCAGCTCGGTGGTGCGGAACGGAATGACGTCGCGCAGGATCATTGACGTCGAGGTGCGGGTGATGCCCGGGCAGAGGCGAATTTCCTCGCTGACCCGGTACAAGTCGTCGGGGTCCGTGGCGGCTACGCGGATCAGCAGGTCGGTATCGCCGGCAGGAGCCACGCACTCGAGGACTTCTGGGATTTGCCGCAGTCCCGCGATCGCCTCGTTCAGGCGGGCCTGGTCCAGCTCCGCGCTGACGAACGCGCTGACGCCGCGGCCCATGGCCGCCGGCAGAATACGCGCAGTATTCGGACGCAGGGCGCCGGAGTTCGCCAGCCGCTCCAAACGGGACTGCACGGTGCCTCGGGCCAGTCCAAGCTGCTGGGCGAGCATCATGATGGGAACACGCGGATCGGCATCGAGGGCCAGAAGGATACGTCGGTCGGTTTCATCGAGCTGATACGTATCCGAATTCATCTGTGGTCTCCTATGACGGCGTGTGCGTGAAGATCGCGAGTGCTACAAATAGATTTTAGTCAAAATGACCAGTATCTCCCAAGCGTGTTGCACGGACTGACCGGTTTGTTGCGTGCGCGGTGCTCGCAGGGGCAGCAACGGCATAAATTGTGGCGTAGGGAACACGTTATGCACAGGTTGCGTCGAATCAGATCTAACTTCAGCAAATGACAGTAATCTGATGCCATGAGGTTCTTGCGATTAGAAGACGTTGCCGAGGAGCTGAACGTCAAGCTTCCGCAGATCCGCGCGTTGATCAAGAGTGGAGAGCTGCCAGCCATCCAAATCGGAGGCAGGGGAGTGTGGCGCGTGGAACGCGAAAAGCTGGAGGAATACATCCAGACTCGCTATGCCCAAGCGCGCGAGGAAATCGAGAGGGAATCATAGCGGGCGCTCCGGCAGAGTCTTCGAGACGTATGCCGAAGCACCTGATTGCTAGTGCTCCTCTTCATTCATGAACGAATGCAGGGCATCGCGGACGAACGGTGCGTGCCCCTGATAGTTCTTGGCGAAGCGTTCATCAGCGACGTACATGTCGGCAAGTCCCAGCACGTACGCGCGCAACTGCGCCGGGTCGCCGGAAGCGGCCGGGGTGCCCGGTATGGACGCCAGCCACTGCACGTGCCGGGAAGCCAGCAGGCGTGCGGCGTCGCTGTCGGCGGAGATTCCGTCTTCGCCAGCCTGTACCCACGCGTGGTTCAGCTCCTTGACCTGTTCCATCATGTCGGCTCGCTCGGCGCCGCTCTTCGAGCGCCACCATTGATCGGAACGCTCGTAGGCTTCCGAGCCCCACCGGGCGACGACTTCTTCCTTGTATTGCTCGTTGAACCCTTCGAAGGCCGAATCGAGATTCACTGTTTCCCCTTTCGATAGTGCGCTAATGCTGTGGCGCAGGGCCTTGATCTGACGGTCTATGTTTTCCCGCTGCCGATCCAGGTCTTTGACATGGATTTCCAGCGCCTGGATCTGTTCCGTTTTGGAATCGAGCACCTCGGAGATGGTGTCCAGCCGCAGGCCCAATTGGCGCAGCAGCAGGATCCGTTGCAAGCGGACCAGCTCGTGCTGGCCATAATGCCGGTAGCCGTTGTCAGCCACGAATGCCGGACGAAGCAGGCCGATGTGGTCGTAGTGCCGCAAGGTTCTGCTGGTCACCCCGGTCGACTTGGCTACCTCGGAGATGCTGTAACTCGTGTCCGGGTGTTTCTCTCGGCGAATCTTATCCATATGGAAACGCTATAGGTTGACGTTACGTCAAGGTCAACACCGTTCGGAACGCACCTTCCGGGAGGGTTTTCGAGCAGTGCCGGCAAAGTGACGGATCGACGCAAACGAGATGGGCCGAGATTGATCATATTGATCAACCATGATGATGCGTATTGCACACCCTGACTGGTCTGTAGTTGAATAAACGTAGTTGAAGTCGTCAAGAGCTACCGCCGAGAACGACTTTCACCGGCACGTTCCAGACCAAAGTCATCTGTAACGTTGTCGTGCGCTTCGACCACCCGTATCGAACCATGGTGAATAGAATTCGCGAGCGGCTCGCAGGTATTCCACCCTTGAGGGAATGCCTCCGAGCCGCTCGTTTGTCCTGCCATTCCTGCTCCGGGGCTCGCGAAACGCTGGCCTGAAGCCCTACAGGTTGCCCTGAGCTCTGGAAGAATGAGTCCAGAGGAACACTTGGGGACTCGAAGGAGCAATGTTGAGATCAACCGCAGGCGTCTGGCAAAGCTGGTGGATGCAGCTGGTGGCCGGGCTGCTGATCGTGGCGTTCGCCGTCCTTCCGTGGCTGTGGATCGGCTACGAAGACCAAGCAATTCTTCCCTACAATTCGAACGACGCACTCGGATTGCTGCTCGTCTTCTCCATGGCGACCCTGCTCAGCGCATTCTTCGCCCGTAGGGTTGGGCACGGCGGTACTAAATTCGCCGTGGTGACCGATGTCGGCGTGGTGCTCGGGTTTATCGCGCTGGCGTTCCAAGCGACGTACGTGCTCGAACCGGGACTATTCGACGGGGAGATCTCTGCGGACTCGGTGCGCCACCTGTATTTCCTTGGCACCCTGTTTGCCGTGTTCCAAGCGCTGTACTACCTGATCGTCAAGCTCAAGCTCATTGGAGCGGCCCCGCTGGTTGCGCTGATCGCCGTGGGCGTCAGCTACTGGCTGCAGGTCGTGGCTTCCCTGGTTTCCGGAGCGCAGTCCTACGCGCAATATCTCTGGTATGCCGGGCCGGTAGTCCTCGGCCTGGTGCTGGGAGTCCTGGGGTTCCTGAAGGCCGCCAATTTGCTGATCTGGATTCTCTCGCTCGTGATCCAGTGGATCACGCCCGCGCTGTTCGAGAGTGTCGCCGCGGTCGGCCAAGGCGCGGAGCGCGGTGTCGGGAGCATTCTCGGCGCGCTCGTGAGCGGCACTTCCGATGCCCTAGTTAAGCAAGAATGGCAGATCCCTGTTCTGGTCAGCCTCGCTACTGCCATGCTGACGAGCGTCGTCTTGCTGATTGTCCACAAGGTCAGGGGACGAAGGTACTAGCCGATCTCGTCGGATGATTATCTCCCTGCGCACCATGAATTACGGAAGGAACTAGCCATGAGCCAGAATACGTCGGATGCGAGCGATTCGGTGCTGATCGCCCGGACAATCCAGGACTATGCCGAACGGAATCCGATCAAGCCCGGCAAGTACGCCGCCAAGCGCATTTTCGCGGGGGAGAAGGCCCAGATCACCGAAATCGCCTTCGATGCAGGGGTGGAGCTTCCGGACCACATGGCGCGCACACCGATCATCGTCCAGGTGATCAGCGGCGAAGTTGATTTCACCGTTGGCGGCGCAACCTCCACGTTGGGCATCGGAGGCTCCATTTTCGTTGAAGCCAACGTCCTGCATGCGGTCTACGCCGCGCAGCAGGCGCGCATTACGGTCACGTTCCTGAGCAGCTAGGGTCGGGGACCCTGCAACCGGTGACGGTGAGAGGCCCCGCGCGCTTTGAATAGAATGATTCCATGAGTGAGTTGCGCGAACGCGATCCGGATGAACTGGTCCAAGCGATCATCCTGCGGATCGACAAGGAAGATCCGTCCACCGAGGACGAGGGCCTCTCAGCAGTTGCCCGCGCAGCTGTCATCGCCTACCTCCGCTCGCCGCATGAACCTGAATGGCAGACCTGGTCGGAGCAGGCATTTGCCAAATCGGTGCGGCGCGCCAATCCCAAGATGTTCTCCAAGGTGCTGGAGGTGTTCCCCGAAGCGATGGTGAGCCAGGTCGGCAAGGCCCAAGCCGTGGGCCTGCCGCCGCTGCCGGCGAACGACCTGCCGAAACTCATCGCCAAACTACAGGTGTCCGGCACGCAACTGCCCAAGAGCAACGAGGTGCTGGTCGCGGAGGTCAATATCGGCATCAGAAAATCACTGCAGATGTCCACCGGCAAGGCTGCGGCGCAGAGCGCGCACGCGCTGTTCGCCTGGCTGACCGAGGAACAAGGCGAGCGCATCGAACGCTGGTTGTCCGCCCATGCGCCGGTCGGGATCCAGCACCTGTCCGATGAAGACTTCGAGCGGCTCCGCGTACAAGCCGCGGGACCGGTGATCCAGGATGCAGGGCGAACGGAAATCGAGCCCGGTTCGGAAACCGCGTTTGTATACATCAAAACAACTAAGTGAATTTCGAGTGTGCAAATACTGTATTTTCTCTGGGTATGTCATTCTAGGAGTGGCAGCCGTAACTGGAGGACTACCGACGGGCAGCTGTCGTCCAGTTTCCGACCTCACCGATCAGTGAGGATCTGACCGAAAGAACCCAGATGCCCCGTCGCACTCGCGCGCTAGGCCTTGCCTTGGCGCTGTCACTATGCCTGAGCCCCGTGATCCCGGCCGCCGCCGCGCCGAGCATCGCTCCCGCCCAGGAAGTAGCACTTGCCGCCGCGGTCAAAACCGTCAGCAAGAAAACAATCCAGAACCTGAACCTGCGGCAGAGCGCCAGCGCTTCGTCCAAATCGCTGCTGGTGATTCCCAAGAACGCCACTGTCAAGGTCAGCGCCACGAGCAACGGATGGTCGAAAACCAGCTACGGCAACAAAACCGGCTGGGTCTCGGCAAAGTTCCTCACCAACGTTCCAGCAGCTTCCACCTCGAAGACCAAGACCTACCGCTACCTGAGCTCCTACCAGGTGCTGCGGCAGAGCCCGTCGTCCAAGGCGAAGTCGCTCGGAGCGCTGCAGCGCCGGACCAAGGTCGAGCGCCTGGGCACCTCAGGCTCCTGGACCAAGATCAAGTCCGGCAGCAAGACCGGATTCGTCCCCACGAACCAGCTCAAGAGCAGCGCGCCGGCTGTTGCCTACCGCTGGGCCAAGACCAAGCAGCCGATCTACAAGAGCACCTCGACCAGTTCCGCCAAGGTCGCCACCCTCGCCGCCGGCGCAAAGGTCCAGTGGCTGCGCAACTACGGCAGCTGGAGCTCGGTGTCGGTCTCGGGTAAGACCGGATGGATCCAGAGCAAGCACCTGGGCGCCACCGCACCGCTGAAGGTGATCGGTTCGCGCTGGAGCATCGATACCACCGTTGTCCGCGCGACCCCGTCGTCCAAGGCGAAGTCGCTGGGAAGCATCCCGGCTGGCCAGAAACTGAGTCTGTACTCGACCAGCGGCTCGTGGGCCAAGGTCAAGACCTCCAAGGGAATCGGTTGGGTGCCGGTCTCCGCGTTGGTGGCCACCGCCTACAAGCCGATCGCCAGCAAGTCCTACTGGGCCGGGGCGAATCTCGCCTTAAAGTCGGCGAACTCCTCTGGCAGCAAGAGTATGGGCAGCATCGCCAAGGGGCAGAAGGTCACCGCCATCGGCACCTCCAACGGCTGGACCCGGATCAAGTCCTCCAAGGGCACCGGCTGGGTGCCGTCGAAGAACCTGCTGGCCAAGGCCCCGGTGGTCGAAAAGGTCATCGGCTCGCGCTGGACCATCGACAAGACCGTCGTCCGCGCCACCGCCTCGACCAAGGCCAAGTCCCTGGGTACCGCCTACGCCGGCCAGAAGATGAGCCTGTATTCGACCAGCGGCTCGTGGTCGAAGGTCAAGACCGCCAAGGGCGCCGGATGGGTTCCCACCTCCTCGCTCGTCACCACGGCCTACACGCCGATCTCCAGCAAGTCCTACTGGGCCACCTCCGGCACCACGCTGCGCGCGTCGAACACCGGCAGCTCGAAGTCGCTGGGCTCCCTGGCAAAGGGCCAGAAGGTCACCGCCATCGGCTCCGCCAACGGCTGGACCCGCGTCAATTCCTCTAAGGGGACCGGCTGGGTTCCGGCAAAACACCTGAGCTCCAAGGCCCCGGTCGTGGACAAGGTCATCGGCACCCGCTGGAGCATGGACGCAACGGCGGTGCGCACCACGGCCTCGTCCTCCGCGAAGTCGCTGGGCACCATACCTGCCGGCCAGAAGCTCAGCCTCTACGCAACCAGCGGCTCGTGGTCGAAGGTCAAGACCTCCAAGGGCACCGGATGGGTTCCAACCTCCACGCTGACGAACTCGGCCTACGCCGTGATCGCCAGCAAGCCGTACTGGGCCACCACCAACGTGAACCAGCGCGTCGGAAACTCGGTGAACACCAAGTCATTGGGTGTGCTGTCCACGAATGAAAAGGTCACCGCCCTGGGTTCGGCCAACGGCTGGATCCGCGTGAAGAGCCGGCTCGGAACCGGCTGGGTGTCGGGAGCCTACCTCTCGGCATCCAAGCCGAGCCTGCCGCTGCCATCGGACCCGCCAGCCACTCCCGACGCCAGCTACCGCTGGACCACCGCCAGCGTCAACCTGCGCACCGGTGCGGGCACCCAGTACGCGTCCAAGGGCGTCGTGGCGCTGGGCGAAAAGGTCACCTACCTGAAGACCTCGAACGGCTGGGCCAACGTGGTCACCAGCCTGGGCAGCGGATGGATCAAGGACGACTACCTGAGCACCAAGGCCACCGTTTCGGTGCAGCCCGACACCCAGAAGGTCATCAACGCGGTCAAGGACCGCTTCGCAGACAGCATCAGCGCCATCTATACGTTGCGCAGCGGCTCGATCGGGCACAGCAGCGGCAAGGCCGCCGATTTGATGATCCGCAACTACAAGACCGCCGCGGGTGTGGCCAACGGCGACAAGATCGCGCAGTTCCTGCTCGATAACCGCGACCAGCTGGGCGTCTCCTACCTGATCTGGCAGGACGAGATCTGGCTTCCAACCACCGGATGGACTGCCTACTCGACCTCCGGCAAGTACGGAAACCAGTTCACCGGCAACTGGAACGACACCACCCGCCACATGGACCACGTCCATGTCGAGGTCTACGGCAACGCCGCGAACAACAAGCCACTGGACCTCAGCGCCCTGCGTTAGCGGGCCTCGCAGCCCGCACGCTGGGGATGGAACGTGAACAGGTCCCGGAACGACGCCGCTTCAGCCGCGCGTTCCGGGGCCTGTTTTTCTTCTCTGGCTCCCTTGCCCGGGTGGCCTCGGTTCGCGTGGAGGGTTGCCAGTCAGCGCAGTCGAATTGAATGTTTGACCCCTCAAACATTATCCTATGAGGGGGTGGAACGTGAGCCCCTCTTTCGCGGCAACGAGGCCGTGCGAGCGCAGGGAAAAGGATTCGAGGGTTGTTGGTGAAAACTCACTCGCGCCGGCGGCGGGGCCAGGGCCTGCTGCGGCGCCTCGGGATTGTGCCGCTGATGCTGCTGTTTCTCGCGGGCTGCTCCGGCGGCACCGCCGCCGAACCGCAGCCAGTGGAGCCCGATGACCGACCGGTGGTCTTGACGACGTTCACGGTGCTGGCAGATATCGCGCAGAACGTGGCAGGGGAGCACCTGCGGGTGGAATCGGTGACCCGGCTGGGCGCCGAGATCCACGGCTACGAACCGACCCCGGACGACCTGCGCCGGGCCTCGCGCGCTGACCTGATCCTTGACAACGGGCTGAACCTCGAAGCGTGGTTCGCGCAATTCGTGGCCGACAACCCCGCCCCGCACGTCACGGTCAGTGACGGCGTCGAGGTCATCGACATCGCGGACGAGGAAGGCTCGGGGAAACCGAACCCGCACGCCTGGATGAGTCCGCTGAACGTGCAGAAGTACGCCGGGCGCATTGCCGAGGCGTTCAGCGAGCTGGACCCGGAACACGCCTCTGACTACCGCGCCAACGCCGCGCAGTACCAGAACAAGCTCCAGGCTGTGCATGACGAGCTGGCCGCCTCGCTCGCGCAGATCCCCGAATCCCACCGGACCCTGGTGACCTGCGAAGGCGCCTTCAGCTATCTGGCCCGCGATGTCGGGCTGACGGAGAAGTACCTGTGGGCGGTCAATGCGGAATCGCAGGCCACTCCGCGCAAGGTGGCCGCGGCCATCGACGCCGTGCGCGAACGGCAGGTGCCAGCGGTGTTCTGCGAATCCACGGTGTCGGACGCCGCCATGCAGCGGGTGGTGGAGTCCACCGACGCCGTCTACGGCGGGACACTCTACGTCGACTCGCTGTCGGCCGCCGACGGGCCCGTGCCGACCTACCTCGACTTGATCACCCACGACACCCGCACCATCGCCCGCGCATTGAAGGGAGAGTTGCCATGAGCAGCCAAGCGGAGCATCCATGGGCCATCGACGTCCAGAACGCCACCGTCCACTACGGCCCGGTCCAGGCGCTCGACCACGCCACCGTGCAGCTGGGACGGGGTATGGTCTGCGGGCTGGTGGGCATGAACGGCTCCGGCAAGTCCACGCTTTTCAAGACGATCATGGGCCAGATCAAGCCGGATACCGGCAGCGTCCAGATCAATGGACAGGATCTGCAGCAGGCGCGGAAGAAGGGCATAATCGGCTACGTCCCGCAGAACGAGGCGGTGGACTGGGACTTTCCCATCTCCGTGCGGGAGGTGGTGATGACCGGCCGCTACGGGCACATGGGCTTCACCCGCCGTCCGCGCAAGGCCGACCAGCGGGCGGTCGACGAAGCGCTGGATCGCGTCGAGCTGACAGCCTACGCCGGGCGGCAGATCGGCCAGCTCTCCGGCGGGCAGAAGAAACGCGCGTTCGTGGCCCGCGGCATCGCCCAGGAAGCCAGCATCGTGCTGCTTGACGAGCCGTTCGCCGGCGTGGACAAGCGCAGCGAGGCGACCATCACCAAGCTGCTGCGGGACGTCGCGGACGACGGCGGAACGGTGCTGGTCTCCACCCATGACCTGCACGCGCTGCCCCAGCTGGCCGACGAAGCCATCCTGCTGATGCGCAGGGTGCTCATGCACGGGGACCCCACCCGCGTGCTGCAACCCGAAAACCTGGCCATGGCCTTCGGCCTGGACCCGATGAAACGAGGCGGACAGTGAACCTGATTGAACTGCTGGTCGAACCGCTGACCTACACTTTCATGCTCCGCGCGCTGGCCGTTACGATCATCGCCGCGGTGCTGTGCGCCATCCTGTCCTGCTGGCTGGTGCTCATCGGCTGGTCGCTGATGGGCGACGCCGTCTCCCATGCGGTGCTCCCAGGCGTCGTGCTGGCCTACATCGTCGGGGCTCCCTTCGCGCTGGGCGCCCTGGTGTTCGGCTTCCTCGCCGTCGCCCTGATCGGAGGAGTGCGCGATACCTCCAGGCTCAAGGAGGACGCCGCCATCGGCATCGTGTTCACCACGCTGTTCTCCTTCGGCCTGGTGCTGATCTCTGTGACGCCGAGCCAGGTGGATCTGAACCACATCATCTTCGGCAACCTGCTGGGCGTTTCAGCTGCGGACCTGTGGCAGGTGCTGATTATCGGTGCCATCACCTTCATGATCCTGCTCCTCAAGCGCAAGGACTTCACTCTCTATGCGTTCGACCCCACCCATGTGCACGCTCTGGGCATGAACCCGAAGCTCATGGGCGCGGTGCTGCTGGGCCTGCTGGCCATGACCTCGGTGGTGGCGCTGCAGGCAGTCGGGGTGATCCTGGTGGTCGCCATGCTCATCATCCCGGGTGCCACCGCGTACCTGCTCACCGACCGCTTCGGCACCATGCTGGTGATCGCTCCCGTGCTGGCCGCGTCCGGCGGGGTGCTCGGCGTCTACGTGAGCTACTACCTGGACGCCTCCACCGGCGGCATGGTGGTGCTGGCGCAGGGTCTGATCTTTGTTGCGGTCTACCTCTTCAGCCCGCGCCAGGGCCTGGTCGCCTCGCGGCTGGCGATCCTGCGCCGGCGCAAGGCGCTGTCGACGGCCGGCTAGTTCGGCAAACGCACTGCGGGTGTCTACTCCCGCCCAGCACAACGCAGCACCGCCCCCGAACTCGTTCCAGTTCGGGGGCGGCGCTGCGTTGTTCCGGCAGGTGCCGACGGTTAGACGGCCAGCTTGCGGCGGATGAAACCGGAGGCCTGGTCGACCACGATGATCAGGATCAGCACGATGATGATGTGGGTCAGCATGGTGTCGAACTGGAAGGACTTGATGGCCTGGTTGATCAGCAGGCCGATGCCGCCGGCGCCGACGAGGCCCAGGACCAGCGAGGAGCGGACGTTGACGTCAAAGCGGTAGAGCAGCAGGCCGACGAACTGCGGGATGACCAGCGGCAGCGAGCCGTGGGTGATCTGCTGCAGGCGCGAGGCGCCCGCGGTGGCCAGCGCGTCCTGCGGGCCCTGGTCGGTTTCCTCCATGGACTCCGCCCAGAGCTTGCCCATCACGCCGGTGTTGTGGCAGATCAGCGCCAGCACGCCGGCGAACGGGCCCAGGCCCACGGCGGTCACGAAGATCAGCGCGAACACGATGTCCGGCACCGCGCGGAAGAAGGAGAGGATGGCGCGGGAGATCTGGTAGGCCACCGGGTGCGGGGAGGTGGTGCGCGAAGCCAGCACCGCCAGCAGCAGCGCGCTCGGGATGGACAGCGTGGTGCCCAGCAGGCCGATCCACAGGGTCACCAGCGTGGCGTCCAGGCCGGGCTTGATGACTTCTTCCCAGTCGAGGTTCGGCGGGAAGGCGCCGGAGACGAAGCGGGCCATGCCCTGCCAGCCGTCGACCAGCAGCGTCGGGTCGAAGTCGGTGCCGGCCACCGCGAGCAGGTGCAGCACCACGATCACGGCGGTGGCCGTGCCCCACAGCATGGCCTTGCGCCCGCGGTGCGGGTCGGCGGGAACTGGCAGCTTGGCCGGGGCCGGCGTGCGGACGGAAGCGGACTCCAAGGCGGTGTCCAGCGGGCGGGGAGGAGTCTGGATGCTCATGCCGCGTTCCTTTCGGGGGAGTAGAGGGTGTCGAGCACATTCTGGTTCAGGGAGGCGACCGGGCCGTCGAAGGTGATGCGCCCGTGCATTAGGCCGATCGCGCGGTCAGCGTGGCGCAGCGCCAAATCCGGCTGGTGCAGCACCGCGGCCACCGCCAGGTTCTCGTTGTGGGCCAGCTCGGCGAGCAGCTCCATGACGTGCTCGGCGGCGTTCGGATCCAGCGCGGAGACCGGCTCGTCGGCCAGCAGCACGCTGGCGCGCTGGCACAGGGCCCGGGCCACTGCAACGCGCTGCTGCTGTCCGCCGGAGAGGCGTCCCACGCGGTCCAGCGCACGGTCTGCCATGCCTACGCGTTCTAGGCAGCCCATGGCTTCCTCACGCAGTTCGCGGGAGAAGAACAGCGGGGAGACCGAGGCCAGCGAGTTGACGCGCGCCAGCGCTCCGGCGCAGACGTTGTCCAGCGCGGTGCGGCGCGGGACCAGATGGATCTTCTGGAAGACCATGGCGGCCTTGCTGCGGGCCAGCTGCAGCTGGCGTCCGCTGAACTCGGAGAGCTGGGCGCCCTCCAGCTCTATGCGCCCGGCATCCGGTTCGGCCAGCCCTGCCACGCATTTGAGCGTGGTTGACTTGCCCGAGCCGTTGGCGCCGAGGAAGGCAACCAGCTCGCCGCGCTTGACCTCGAAGTCCACGTCGTCCAGGACGCGGCGCCCGTTGTAGGACTTGGCCAGCGAGCTGACCTTCAGTGCTGCCTGTTCCATTTAGATGTCCTTCTCGGTCAGGCCCATTTCGGAGGCCAGGTCGAACAACGGCTTGTAGGTTTCCTTGGTGACTTCCAGCAGCGGTCCGGCCGGGTCCACGTCCAGGAACTTGCCGACCTGCTCGATGTCTTCCTTCGGCAGGTTCAGCAGGGCGTCCTTGACTGCCTTCTTCAGTTCCGGATCGGCGTCCGGGCGCACGGTGATCGGGTCGTTCGGGATCGGCTCGGAGGTCCAGACCTGGCGGAAGTCCTCCGGGTTGAAGGTGCCTTCGGCCTTGGCGGTGGCCAGCGTCTGGGTGTTGATCTGGGCCGCATCCACGGTCCCGTTGACCAGGGCCAGCAGCGCCTCGGGGTGGCCGCCGGCGTAGTTGATGTTCAGCTCGTCTTCCGGAATGCCCGCGGTCTTCAGCGCGTAGCGCGGGAGCACGTCGCCGGAGGTGGAACCGACCCCGCCCAGGGCCAGGTCCTTGCCGCGCAGGTCGTCCACGGTCTTGATGTCGGAGTCCTTCGGGACCCAGATGCCCGCGGTGTAGGTGCTCAGCTTGCCGTCGGCGGTGCCGAAGGAGACCATCGGCTCGGCGCCTGCCTGCTCGCTGGCGAACACGTAGCCGACCGGGCCGAACTGGCCCAGGTCCAGCTTGCCGTTGCGCATGGCCAGGACTTCTGCGGAGTAGTCCTCCACAACCTGGACCTCGACCTCGCAGCCGAGTTCGCGTTCCATGGCGTCGGCCAGCACTCCGTAGGCCGGTTCCAGCTTGGCCGGATCCTCGAACGGCTCGATGCCGAAGTTGATCGGGCCGTCGGCGCAGTAGGCCGGGGCGCCGGAGGCCTCGGTACTGGTGCTGCCGTTGGCCTCGGAAGCGCCGCAGGCGGTGGTGGCCAGCAGACCGACGGCGACAACTGCCAGGGGAAGTGCGCGGGAAAGCTTCATGGGGATGCTCCTGTATAAGAAAAGTCTGTTGCGAGTGGGGTGGTGCTTAGCGGGCCGCGGCAGCCAGCGGCTGTCGGGCGGTGAGACGGTCGGTGACATTGCGGTCCGCCAGGCCGAAGGACAGGGTCATGCCCACGCCTGCGGTCACCGAGACCACGGTGACGCCGGGGACGACGTCCGCGATCAGCAGCGGGCCGACTTCGCTGGAGGCGTAGACGCCCTGCCAGCGCTCTTCGATTTCCAGTGGGGTGTTCAGGATCTTCTCGATGCTCTGCAGCAGTGAGGTCGAAGTGGTCTCCTTCAGGAACGGGGGTTGGGTCAGGTCGTAGGTGTGCGAGTCGCCCAGCAGCAGCGAGCCGTCCGGCCGCTGGGTGAACATGACGTTGGCTTCCACCTCCAGCAGGTGGGGCTGGTTCTCGCGGACTTCCGCGCGCAGCTTGGCGGCGGAGGGGACCTCGGTGAACGCCTCGTAGCGCAGCATCGAGGTGGCGGTCAGCACCGCCGGGCCGAGGTCCAGCGGCTGGTCCGGGGTCGAACGTGCCATTTGCAGGGCGCAGCGGCGGACCTTGTGGTCTTCGGCCAGCTGCGGGAAGAGGTAGTCGACGTCATGGCCGACGCAGACGAACACCTGGTCCGCCTCGATGGGGCCGCGGCTGGTCTCGATGCGGGCGCGGCGGGCGGAGCCGGCGCCGAAGCCCAGTGCCGCGGTGTTCCACAGCACCGATCCGCGCTCCTGAGCATCCAGCCAGGCGGCCAGCTTCGCCACGGTGGTGCGCGGGTCGACGCGCAGGTCGTCGCGCAGCCGGGCGCCGCCGGCGATTCCCTCGGTGGTGTCTCGGCCGAGCACGCCGGCGACCTCGTCGGCGGAGAGCAGGGTGATCTGCCCGGACTCGCGCACCGCGGCCAGCTCGCTGAGCACCTGCAGCTCGGTGTAGGTCGCGGCCACCACGACGGCCCCGGCCTCGGCGGCCCAGAAGCCTGCGCGCCGGGAGTAGTCGAGCCATAGCGGACGGCCCGCCTGCGCGATGTCGTAGAGGTCGCCGGACTGCGCGGTGATGCAGGCGTGCCCGAAGTTGCGCACCGAAGCGCCGACGGAGCGGTGGTCGCGGTCGATGACGGTGACGGTGTAGCCGGCGTCCAGTGCGCGGGCTGCGTGGGCCAGGCCGATGATGCCTGCGCCGACCACCAGGACGTCGGTCTGGATCGGCTGGGAAGCGGTGGGGAGGGAAGTGTTTTCGTTCATCACGGAATTGATCATCCGTGGCCTGGCCGGGCGATTTCAAGCCAGATTGGCACTTGTTCAGACAAGTTTCCCGAGTGTTCAACTTGGTTAATTTTCGTTAACCTAAGCTTCACCCCGAAGCCGGAAAAACCACTGATTTCACGCCGGATCCACTTGTATGATCAAGTGGTGATCCAGAAAAAGAACCAACCCAAGCACCAGGTGCTGGCCGCGGATCTGCGTGAGCGGATCGCCTGCGGGCAATGGCTGGAAGGGGACCCGATTCCCAGCGAGACGGAGCTGTGCGCCCTGGCGAACGCTTCACGGGGCACCGTGCGCCACGCCCTGGCTACGCTGCGTTCCGAAGGTTTGATCGCAGGCGGCCAGGGCAAGCCCCCGGTCGTTGCCCATGCGGTGCGCTCGCAGTCCTTCAGCACCTTCATGTCCTTCACCGAATGGGCGCATTCGGTGGGACGCGTTCCCGGCCAGCGCACGCTGGAACTGGCGCGCCGCCCCGCCGGGGACGAAGCGGCCGGGCAGCTGGGGCTCGCCCCGGGCACGATGATCGTCCAGGTGCTGCGCCTGCGCCTGCTGGACGGCACCCCGGCAATGATCGAACGCACCAGCTTCGCCCCCGACGCCGGACGGCTGCTTTTCGACTTCGACACGGATTCCGGGTCGATCTTCAACTACCTGCGCGGGCAGGGTGTGGACCTGAGCCGCGGCAAGCACATCATCGATGCGGTGGCCGCCGACGGCGAGGACAGCAGGCTGTTGGAAGTGCCTGCCGGTACGCCGCTGCTGCGCGAACGGCGCATCACCTCATCCGGGTCAGGCGAGGTCAAGGAATATTCCGATGACCGCTACCTGCCCCACCTTGCAAATTTCACCATAGAAAACACCAGCGAGGAACGCGCGGCATTCACCCGCGCGCCAAGCATGGCTTTCCAGAGCTTCTAACCCAACCCAAGGAGAAACACCGTGATTGAACTGATCGTTTGCGACATGGCCGGAACCACCATCGATGAGCACGCCGATGTCTACCGTGCGCTGGAGAACAGCGTGCGCGAAACCGGGGCGGAGGTCACTGCGCAGAACCTGCAGACCTGGATGGGCGCCGAGAAGCGCGAAGCCATCACCGCGTTGATCACCCTGGGCGGCGGCGTGCCCGAGAAGCAGCTGGTCGACGCCACCTTCGAGCGTTTCCGCGAGCTGCTGTTCTCCTACTACGAGCAGAATCCGCCGGTCGCGCTGCCGGGTGTTGTCGAAGCCTTCCGGAAGCTCTCCGCCCAGGGCGTCAAGATCGCCTTGACTACCGGGTTCTCCCGCGACGTCGCATCGGTGATCCTGCCGCAGCTGGGCTGGGCCGCAGGCGAGGGCGAACTGCTGGACGCAGTGGTCACCGCGGACGAAGTGGCCGCCGGCCGTCCGGCACCGTACATGATCCACCGCGTGATGGAACTGACTGGAATCCGCGACGTGCGCAAGGTAATCGCCGCCGGCGACACCGTCAACGACCTGCAGGCAGCCAAGAACGCCGGCGTCATCGCCGTGGGCGTGCTGACCGGCAAGCTGGGGCGCGAGGACCTCGAGGTCCACGAGCACGATGTGATCCTGGACGGCGTGGCCCAGCTTCCGCAGTTCATCGCCCAGCTGGAGGTCAAGGCCTAGACTTCGCCAGCCGGAGCGCGGCGGCCGGGGAACCATCTGCGGTTCCCCGGCCGCCGCTCCGCTAAGCTCGACCGATCACCGAGACCCAGACGGCGCTGGTGGCCCGCTGGCCCAGGCGCAGCGGGGCCCCGGTCTTGGGGGAGGCCACCTCGACGGTGTCGGAGAAGGCGTCTCCCGGCTGGATGGACAGCCGTGCGCCAACGGTGATCCCGTGGTCGGAGAAGTACTGCAGCAGCTGGGAATCGTCATCCGAGATCCGCTCGACCTGCACCTGCGAACCATCGGTGATTTCCGTGAGCGAGACCGCCTTCGGGATGCTGATCTGCCCTTCCGCGGTGGGGATGGGATCCCCGTGGGGGTCGCGGGATGGATGGCCGAGCAGCTCGTCGATCCGCGCGATCATGAAGTCGGAGACCGCGTGCTCCAGCTGTTCTGCCTCGTCGTGGACCTGGTCCCAGCGGTAGCCGAGCATCTGCACCAGGAAGGTCTCGATCAGGCGGTGCCTGCGCACCATGGTCACCGCGTAGTCGCGCCCCAGATCGGTGAGGTTCACCGCGCCGTAGGGGGCGTGGTCCAGCAGCCCCTGCTGGCGCAGCTTGGACAGGGCCCCGGAGACCGTCGAGAGCTTCATGCCCGCCTTGCCGGCGATGACGCTGGCGGTCACCGGCTCCTGGGACCACTCGGCCAGGCCGTAGATGATTTTGAGATAGTTCTGCGCGCTGTCCGAAAGCTGATTTACCGACACGCTTCCCATGATAGTCAACGCTCGGCCGTCACGGCCAAGATCCTAGGGCAGCCATTCGCGCGGTCCGGTTCGACACCGCCGCGGACCGGTCATAGGCTTGAGTGTCACATGCTGCATCCTGGCGGCGAATTTTTCTGGTGGCGGGGCCCACGACGGCCCCCGGGAACGGCTGAAAGAGCAAGGCAACCATGCAACATCCACAGGTCACGATCGTCGGTTCAAGCAATGTGGACATCACCGCGCTGATGGCTCGACTGCCCGGGCCGGGGGAAACGGTACTGGCGGATTCCTACCAGCTCACCCCCGGCGGCAAGGGAGCCAACCAGGCGCTCGCCGCCCGGCTGGCCGGCGCGACCACGGAATTCATCGGTGCCGTCGGCCGTGATGCCCATGCCGAGGTGGCGCTGAGCCAACTGGCAGAGGCCGGTGTGCTGCTGGACCGCGTGGCCCGCACGACCCACCCGACCGGGGTGGCCATCATCCAGGTCGACGCTGCCGCGGAGAACTCCATCGCCGTGGTGCCAGGGGCCAATGCCCAGGTCACCGGCGATGCCGTATCCTCCCTCGGCGAGCTGCGCGGAATCCTCGTGCTCCAGGGTGAAATCCCTGCCAGCGGCATCACCGCGGCCATGGATGCCGCCAGCGACCGCGTGGTGCTGAACCTTGCACCGGTCATCGAGCTGCCGCGCGAGTACCTGCTGGCCGCGGACCCGCTGGTAGTCAACGAGCACGAGGCGGCGCTGGTGCTGGCACTGCTTGACGGCACCAGCGAAGTAAGCACCGAGAGCGAACCGGTGATTGCCCGGAAACTGATCGACCACGGGGTCTCCTCCGTGGTGGTGACCCTCGGCGCCCAGGGGTGCCTGGTTGCGCAGGGACAAGGGATTGAGCAGCTTGCCGCAGTCAAGGCGGATGCGGTCGACACCACCGGAGCCGGAGATGCCTTCACCGGTGCGCTCGCCGCCAGGATTTCCCAAGGCGACGACCTGGTGAAAGCGGCCGAATTCGCTGGCAAGTTCGCCGCGCTGACGGTGCAAGCCCATGGCGCGCAGTCCTCATACCCGCGCAGCCTGGAGAACCTCTAGGCTTGGCACCGACGTGAAGCGGAGGGTGTTATCAGGACGCTGACAGGTGAGCCCCGTAGGCTCGAAGGGTGAATCCCCAACCCGAGCCGCAGCCGCTTCCTCGCGACCAGCTGGCCAAGGCCGCCCCCGAATCCGCGCTGCTGCTGGGCGCCGGCCGGGCGATCCTGCTGCAGCTGGCGCATCCGCAGATCGGCCGGGCCATCGCGGAGCATTCGGACTTCGCCTCCAACCCGCTCTCCCGGCTGCTGCACACCCTGGGCTACATCTACGCGCTGAGCAACGGTACCGCCGAGCAGCAGCGCACCATCATCGACTATGTGGATGAGGCGCACCGTCCCGTGCACGGGACGCGGGACAAAACCACCGGCGCGCCCGCCTACTCGGCGCTGGATCCGCGGCTGCAGCTGTGGGTTGCCGCCACGCTGTTCGACTCGGCTCGGGTGATCGGCGCGCAGGTCCTTCCCGCGTGGGATAAGAACGCGAGCGCGGAGTTGTACCTGCAGTACGCCCGGCTGGGTGATGCGCTGCAGATGCCCACCGACTTCTGGCCGCGCAGCGAAGCCCGGTTCAACGACTATTTCGCCGGGATCACGGCGGACCTCCAGGTGACGGAGCAGATCCGCACGCTGGCCGATGAGCTGTTTGCCGGTTCCCGCGCACCGTGGTGGATCAGGGTGGCGCTGCCGCTGATGCGCGACGTGACCATCGCGCAGCTGCCGCCCCCGGTGCGCGAGCAGTTCGGATACGAGCTGACCCGCAAGGTCGAGCTGCGCAACCGGATGATGGTGCGAGCCGCCTGGGCGGCCTCCCGCGTCCTCCCCAAGGCCATTCGGCACCTGCCCATGAAGCTCATGCTGCGCCATGTGGACCGCATGGCGGCCAGCATGAAGACTCGGTCTCAGCCCTCGTCGTAGGATTCCGGCATGCTGCCGCGGGGAGTGAGCAGCCGTGGCAGCAGTACCAGCAGGAACAATGTTGCGAGCATCAGGCCGCCCCCGACATACACCGAGACCGGCCATCCGACCAGCACCTGGATAACGAACCAGACGCTGCCCGCCACGAGCAGTCCGGCACTGATACCCACGACCTTGACCACGCGGTGGCCCAGCAGCACGGTCGTCGCTTTCAGGCGCTGGCCGAAGAGGTAGCGGTGGACCAGCACCGGCACCAGCATCAGCACGATCAGCAAGGCTGAGAACACGAGCAGTATGACGTAGAGGATTTCCTCCACATCGGTGAGCATGGTGAATCGCGCCTGGAACGGCAGGATCACCAGGAACGCGGCCAGAATCTGAACCCCGGTCTGCATGACGCGGGTTTCTTGGAGGATTTCGTTCCATTGGCGATGCGGAGCCTCGGGGGAGTCATCCGGATGGACGTTATTGGACATTGCTTCTCCTTCTCTCGCACCCGAGCATTTTGAGATCGGCCACCTAGCGTTTGATTCTACTCAGCGACTGTTTGCCGCGGCGGGATCCGCACCGCAGGCTTCGGAATTACGATCGTTGCCGGCGGCAGGAAGTTCTAAAGAATAGAACATATGTACTAATAAATAGAGTAGAGTCTAGATATGTTCGAATTGCTTCGCGGAGTGCTGGGGAAGGGATTCGGCGCGGACGGGCTGGCGGAAAGCCCGGCAGGCTGCGGAATCCACCGGGCCTGGATCTGAGCAGAGCGGAAGGGAGCGGGGAGCCTCATGAGCGCAGCAGGCAATGAGATCGGATTCAACGATGTGGGCGGCGGCCCGCCCGGAGATTCCTCGTGGGTGTGGGCCATGCCGGCCACCGGCATGAGGTGGTGCGAGTGCGGCGAGGGGCACGAGCTGAACCGGGAAATCATCTGGAGCATCTCGCGCCAGCTAGGCCTGGAGCGCCGCCGCGAGCTGAGCTACGCGGAGCTCTTCGAGCTGGTCATGGAAGTCTGGCGCTACGACGAGGTGTGCAGCTTCTTCAGGATGGCCGTCGATGACGCCATCGACCGCGTGTACGGCCGGCATGCCAGGCGGTATCCGATGGTCAGCGCCCTGGACATCATCGGCTACTTCTCCAAGCGCTGGCAGGGTTGCCCCGAATTCGACTGCGACGGTTCGTAGGCTCCCGGAACGCGCAGCAGGCCGCCGGCTGATGCCGGCGGCCTGCTTGGTGCCTGAAGCGATCCCCGGGGGTCAGCGCCCGGTGACCAGCGCGAACGGCGGAGTCTGGACGTCATCGCCCAAGGCCACCGCCGGGTCGTCGCCCAGGTGGATGATCTTGTTGTCCGCGTCGACGTGCACCACGCTAGGTACGTAGCTGCGGGCTTCTGCGTCTTCCATCTGCGCGTAGCTGATCAAGATGACCAGATCGCCCGGGTGGACTAGATGCGCCGCCGCGCCGTTGATGCCGATGACGCCACTGCCCGGCTCGCCGGCAATGGTGTAGGTTTCCAGCCGAGCGCCGTTAGTGATGTCCACGATGCTGACCAGTTCGCCCGGGAGGATGTCCGAGGCCGCAAGCAGCTCGGAATCAACCGTGACCGACCCGACATAGTGCAGGTCCGCCTGGGTGACCGTGGCCCGGTGGATCTTGGATTTGAACATGGTCCGTTGCATACGATGTTTCTTTCGTGGTTTGGATGCCGTTTCCCGACAATCAAGTTTACGCTCAATCCGGGCCGTTCGGGCGGAAATGTCGGGAAACCAACAGCTTCGGCTATCCCCGGGAAAGATAAGGCTGCAGCGCCTCGTGCACGGCACCGGATTCCAGCAGCTCGCACGCGGCCTCCAATTCAGCCGACAGGAAGCGGTCTTCGCCGGGGCCGGCGACCTTGGTGCGCAGCAGTTCCAAGACGGCACCGGTGGCCGGGCCAGGCTGCAGCGGCGCGCGCAGATCCAGCGCGCGGCCGGCGATGAGCATCTCCACGGCCAGGATGCGGCGCAGGTTCGCGACCGCGGTGCGCAGCTTGCGTGCCGCGTGCCACCCCAGGGACACGTGGTCTTCCTGCATGGCCGAGGAAGGAATCGAGTCTACGCTGGCCGGCACGGCCAGCCGCTTGTTCTCGGCAACCAACCCGGCCTGCGTGTACTGGGCGATCATCATGCCCGAATCCACTCCCGGGTCATCGGCCAGGAACGCCGGCAGCTCCCGCGAGCGGGCTGGATCCAGCATGCGGTCGGTGCGGCGCTCGGCAATCGAGCCCAAGTCAGCGACTGCAATGGCCAGGAAGTCCAGCACGTAGGCCACCGGGGCGCCGTGGAAGTTGCCGTTGGAGGTCACCTCGCCGCTGGGCAGCACCACCGGGTTGTCGATGGCCGCGGCCAGTTCTCGGGTTGCGACCATGCGGGCATGCGCGATCGTGTCGCGCACCGCGCCGGTGACCTGAGGGGAGCAGCGCAGCGAGTAGGCATCCTGCACCCGCCCGTCGCCTTCCTTGTGCGAGGCGACCACGGGGGAGTCGGAGAGGAAAGCGAACATGTTTGCAGAGCTGCGCGCCTGTCCCGGATGCGGGCGCAGCGGCTCGTGCAGCTCGGGGCGGAAGACCTGGTCGGTGCCCATCTGGGCCTCGACGCTCATGGCCGCGGTGGCATCGGCGATGTCCGCCAGCTCGTCCAGGTCCGCCAGCGCCATGAGCAGCTGACCGAGCATGCCATCGGTGCCGTTGACCAGCGCCAGGCCTTCCTTCTCAGCCAGCTGGACCGGGGTGATGCCGGCTTCGGCGAGCAACTCGGGGACCGGGCGCAAGTTGCCCTGGGCATCGGTGGCCTCGCCCTCGCCCATGAGCACCAGGGCGCAGTGGGACAGCGGAGCGAGGTCGCCCGAGCAGCCCAGCGAGCCGTATTCGCGCACGAGAGGGGTGATACCGGCGTTGAGCAGGTCGATCATGGTCTGCAGCACGACCGGGCGCACGCCGGTGCGTCCCGAAGCCAGGGTCTTGGCGCGCAGGAACATCAGTGCGCGCACGACCTCGCGCTCCACCGGAGCGCCCATTCCGGCGGCGTGCGAGCGGATCAGCGAACGCTGCAGCTTGGCGCGGTCCTCGGGCGCGATATGGCGGGTGGCCAGGGCGCCGAAGCCGGTGGAAATTCCGTAGACGGGGGTATCCGAAGAAGCCAGGGCATCAATGTGGGCGCGGACGTTGGCCAGCTCGTCGAGGACCTCGGGGGAGATCTCGATGCGGGCGTCGTGGCGGGCCACGGCGATGACATCGGCGGCGGTGGCGCCGAAGCGCTGCAGGGTGACAGTGGTCGAAAGCTTCACGGTCATGGGAATCCAATCGGTGGGAGGAGTGTTCTTGTTTCCCATTGTTCGCCAGTTTCAGCGGCGCAAGGCCGCGAATCCACCCGTACTGTCTGAAATGCCGGACAAGCCGTCTAGAAGGCCAGCTCCACGCCGTCCAGCGCGTTGCGGCCCAGCGAGTTGCTCTGGCCGCTGTCGGTGACGTGGGTGTCGCCGCTGCGCCATGCCACCACGTTGCCGACGCCGCTGACCTCCACCTGGCGCAGGCTCTTGATCGCAACAATGTTCCCCGCCCCGCTGATGGCAACGGAACGGGCGTTGTTGGCCACGATCATATTGCCAGTGCCAGTGATCGCAACATCCTTGCAGTCTCCGACGAGCAGCAGAATCTGGCCGTCCTCGGAAATATCGGTATCCTGCGAGCATTTCTTCTTCTGCGCGTGTTCCAGGATCTTGTCGAATCCCGCTTGGAAGCTGTCGCCGGCGGTTTCCTTGGGCACGGTGCCCAGGCTGCCTTCGGTGCTGGTGGGATCCTTGGGCAGCGGGGTCGCGGTGCCCTGGATGGAGGCTGTCGCGGTGGGAACGGCCGAGGCGGTCGGCGCGGGGCTTTCCTCCTGCGGCTGGATGCTCACACAGCCGGCCAGCGGGATTGCCAGCATGAGCGCGGCGAGGGTCGAAACGGTGCGTTTGGTACGTGGCGCTGGCATGCTGTTCCTTGTTCGGTTGAATGGTCGTTTCTTCCATCTTGGCCGATTCGCTGGCTCATGTCCTGTTCCACTGCACGGAAGCTTCCAGCCCGTGGCTTGGGGCAGCGGTCTTGCCTACGGGAACCGATAGGATCAATGGCTCCTGTTTCCTAGGTGAGGCCCCGGGGTTTACGGTGCATCCGGGACAATTCGGAGGCAAGGGACTATGCTGTTTGCACCATGGGGAAGCCCGTGGCCGAACGCAGCAATGCAGGGGAGGACATTTGGACAGGTACCCAATCACCGCTCACTGAATCTGCCCACGTACGGCGGGCAGCACCAACGAAGGAGAAGCCATGCCGCACAAGAAGCACTTGGGAATCGGGCTGGTCGTCGGCGGAGCGCTGGTGGCAGCACTATTCCTCTCGTTTATCTATGTGGTGCCCCACGGATCTTCCGCGGATGTTGCACCCCTTTGGCTCGGAGCGATCTGGGCAATGCTGACCATGCTCTGGGGAATCTTCCGGCTGGCCGCCGGACCCAGCAAGCTGGACCATCTTCACGGCGGAACCGATGCCGGCTCCTAGACGCGGAGCACGAAGCGCGGCGCGTCCGACCCGGACGCCCCATACAACTGAATGAAGGGTGGCGGAGTTTTCCGTCACCCTTTCTTCATGAATCCTGAATGTCTCCCGTGTGCTTCCAGGCCGGGCTTCAGTGCTGAAGGCAATGAGGGTAGCGTGCGGAATGTAAGCTGGGGAAACCCGGCAGGATTGACCCTTGAGTCTGCAAAGGAGATCATGTATGTCGAGCAAGAAGAGTACGCCTGCAAGCAAGACTTCGCTGGAGAATGCGGAACATGGATTTGTGGCAACGGAGGTGCTGCGTGATTCGCTGCAGCTTGTTCTGGTGAACATGCTGGACCTGCAGTTGGTCGGCAAGCAGATCCACTGGAACGTCGTGGGACCGAATTTCCGCGACCTGCACCTGAACATCGATGAAGTGGTGGCCATTGCCCGCCGAGGTTCGGACGAAATCGCCGAACGTATGCGCGCCTTGCACGCCACTCCCGACGGCCTCGCGTCCACCATTGCCAAGTACACGCGCATCGAGCAGCCGGTCAACACCGAGGTGCTGACCACTGACGGCGTGGACATCATGGTCAAGGCTGTCCAAGCCACCGTGGATGTCATGCGCGAAGTCCATGACCCGGTGGATGAGGATGACCCGACCACCGCAGACATCCTGCACCAGTACATCGCAGAGCTGGAGCAGCAGGCGTGGTTCCTGAGTGCTGAAACGCGCCGCCCCTAGCGCGCAGCGACCCGGAGGAATATGCCGGGAAACCAGGCCAGCGGGCCGGTCGAATCGTGTGGTATTCGGCCGGCCCGCTGCTGTCTACGGGGGAGCATGGACCGGACCGCTACTGCTTGCGGTGCCCATGCAGCCGGGCAGTCAGCTGGGCCGCGGTGGCGCGGATGGGCTCTAGCAGTTTTTCCCACTGGTCTTCCGGTATCCGGTCGCCCAGGAACGTCACCGCGACGGCAGCCACCGGCCATCCGCTCGCGTCGCGGATCTCCACCGCGAGCGAATTGAAATCGGCGGTGAGGTCCCCGCGTTCAATCGCGTAACCGCGTTGCGCGCTCTGGTCCAATTCGCGCCTCAGCTGTGCATAGCTTGAAATCGTGCTCTGCGTCTCGCGGCCCGAAAAACTCGCAGGGGTCGGATACAACGCCCGCACCTGGGACTTGGGCAGGGCGGCTAGGATGGCGCGTCCGGAGGCGACCAAGTGCGAGGGCAAGCGCACGCCGACATCGGTCACCAGCGAGGGCCGGCCCTTGGCTCGTTCCTCCACGATATACAGCACGTCCGAGCCGTGCAGCACCGCCAGATGGGCGCTTTCGCCGACCTTGTCCACCAGCTGGGCCACCAGTGGCGCGCCCAGCCGGGCCAGCGGCTCTTGCCGTGTGTAGGCGCTGGAGAGCTCGAAAGCCGCAACCCCCAGTCCGTAGGACTTGTCCTCCGGATAGTGCGCGATGAAGCCGTGTTCGTGCATGACCGTCAGCAGCTGGTAGACGCTGGAACGCGGCAAGTCCAACAACCTGGCGATCATCGCCGCGGGCGTCGGGGCCTTGCGGGACGCCAGCAAACCCAGAATCCTCAAGGTGTTGTCCGCTGCCGGGACCTTGCTGCCCACTACTGCCTCCATGGTCGAATGATGCGAAATGCCTGCATCCGAACTCTAGCAACCTATGCCGGGCTCAACCCACCGGGCGAAGGCGCAATGCCTGCATTCCGCCGTCAACCGCCAGGGCAACGCCATTGGTCGAGGAGGACAGCGGGCTGCACAGGTAGGCCACCGAGGTGGCGACTTCCTTCGCGGAGACCAGTCGTCCGTGCGGCTGCCGGGCGTTGAGCGCCTGGCGTTCGGCCTGGGGATTGGCCGCCGAATCCAGCAGCCGGCCCACCCAGGGGGTGTCGACGGTACCCGGGTTGACCGCATTGACGCGGATGCCTTCGCGGATGTGGTCCGCGGCCATAGCCAACGTCAGCGAGTACACGGCGCCCTTCGAGGCGGAGTACAGTGCCCGTTCCGGCAGGCCCGCAGTAGCCGCGATCGAGCAGGTGTTGACCACGGCGGCCGCCTGCGAATCCCGCAGGAACGGCAAGGCCGCCGAGGTGACGCGGGCGATGCCGGTGACGTTGATATTCAGCACCCGGGCCCATTCGTCATCGTCGTTCGCCTCCACGGTGCCCTGGGCACCGATGCCGGCGTTGTTGACCACTAGGTCAATGCCGCCCAGCGCGGCCGCTGCGGCCTGGACCGCTGCGTCCACCGAGGCGCGCTCGCCGACATCGCACTGGAAGGCCAGCTGCCCCTCCGGTACCGAGGAAATATCCAGGTCGAGGATGGCAGTCGACGCGCCGCGGCCAGCCAGTTCCTCCACGACCGCGGCCCCGATACCCGAGGCCCCTCCGGTCACGATGGCCCGCAGGCCCTGCAAGTCTTGAATATGCTGATTCATCGCGCTCCTTAGCGTGCGGTTTTCTGGAAGTAGTCCTGGCGCTGGCGGCCCAGGTGCTCGATCTCGAATTCCCCGATGTCTCCGTGGCTGAGATAGTCGAACCGTCCGGACAGGGCGACGCCCTCAGGGGTGCCGGTGAGGACCAGGTCCCCGGGCTCAAGCAGCATGTACTGGCTCAGGTGTTCCACGATGGAGGGCAGATCGAAGATGAAATCCGAGGTGCTGGAATCCTGTCGCACCTCGCCGTTGATCCAGGACCTGCAGGCCAGATCGTGCCCGTCCACCTCATCGGCGGGGACGAAGAAAGGGCCCACCGGCGTGGAAGCCGGCAACGACTTGCCCTTGGTCCACTGGCCGGCTTCGCCCGGCAGCTGGTAGGCGCGTTCGGAGAGGTCGTTGGCCACGACATAGCCGGCAATCGCTGCCGCTGCTTCCTCCCGGGAAGCCGCATAGCTGGTTTCCCGCCCAATCACGAAACCAAGCTCGACTTCCCAATCGTACTTCTGCGCGTCCGGCGGAATCGGGGCGCTGTCGTACGGGCCTGCGAAGGTGTTGGCGGGCTTGAGGAACACCACCGGAATCTGCGGCGGTTCGGCGCCTGATTCACGTGCATGCGCCGCGTAGTTCATGCCGATGCAGATGATGTTTCCAGGCCGGCTGATCGGCGTGCCGATGCGCTCGCCGTTCGGGGTGGTTTCGGCTCCGGGGTCCTCAAGTTTCCAGCCCAGGTCCTCCAAGTCGCCGGCGGCCAGTGCGGCACGGGTGCGCTCGATGCCTCCGGAGGCCAAGAACGCCCCGTCGATCTGCGCCGTCAGGGATGCCAGGTCGTAGGCGCGCAGTGACTCATCGAGCACTACCGGTCGTTCTTCCCCGGGGTTTCCCACTCTCAAAAACTTCATCAATGCCTCCAAGCATCCGATCATTCATGCGTTGTGGTTCACAACTTTAGTCAAAAAATAGACTTTGACAAGATAAACATATGATGTTTACGCTGTGATCGAAGATACATTGATGCACCGGTTGCATCACAGCTCGACAGATGAGATATCTGGACTTAGCCTTCGGGAGGACCCATGAGCCTAATCACCGGCTTGAAGACGATTGACGTTCGATTCCCCACGTCACGGGAGCTGGATGGGTCGGATGCCATGAATCCCGACCCGGATTACTCGGCCGCCTACCTGGTGATCAGTACCGATGACGCCGATGGCCTGGAGGGACACGGTTTCGTGTTCACCATCGGGCGCGGCAACGACGTGCAGGCCGCCGCGATCCAGGCGCTGGAGCCCTTTCTGGTCGGGCTGGATGTCGAGCAGGTGCTGGGGGATATGGGGAAGACCTGGCGCGATCTTGTGCATGATTCGCAGCTGCGCTGGCTCGGCCCGGAAAAGGGCGTCATGCACATGGCAATCGGCGCCGCTGTCAATGCGCTGTGGGACCTGAAGGCCAAACGCGCAGGGCTGCCGCTGTGGGAACTGCTCTCCGCGATGACCCCGGAGGAACTTGTCGACTTGGTTGATTTCCGGTACCTGAGTGACGCGCTGACCCGCGAGGAGGCGCTGGAGATCCTGCGCGCCGCAGAACCGGGCAAGCAGGGGCGCCGTGCCCTGCTGCTGGAACAGGGCTACCCCGCCTACACCACCACGCCGGGCTGGTTGGGATACTCCGATGCCAAACTCACGCGCCTGGCCACCGAAGCGGTGGAACAGGGGTTCAGCCAGATCAAGCTGAAGGTGGGTGCGGATCTGCACGACGACATCCGGCGCCTGCGCACTGCCCGCGCGGTGGTAGGGCCCGACATCAAGATCGCCATCGACGCCAACCAGCGCTGGGACGTGGAGCAGGCCGTTGAGTGGGTCAAGGCCCTGGCCGAATTCGACATCGCCTGGGTCGAGGAGCCGACGAGCCCGGACGACGTCTTGGCCCATGCCCGCATTGCCAAGGCCATCGCCCCCATTCCGGTGGCGACCGGCGAGCACTGCCAGAATCGCATCCTGTTCAAGCAATTCCTCCAGGCTGATGCGCTGCAGGTGCTGCAGCTTGATGCGTCGCGGGTGGCCGGGGTGAATGAGAACATCTCCATCCTGCTGCTCGCCGCGAAGTTCGGTGTCCGGGTCTGCCCGCATGCCGGCGGCGTCGGGCTGTGCGAAGCGGTGCAGCACCTGTCGATGTTCGACTTCCTTGCAGTCTCCGGGCAGCGCAAAGACCGCTATATCGAATTCGTGGACCACCTGCACGAGCACTTCCTGGAACCGATCGACGTGCATGACGGCGCCTACTGGCCGCCCAAGCTGCCGGGAGCCGGCTACGAAATCACTGCCGGGACCCTGAGCGACTACGAGTTTCCCATTGGCATGGTCTGGCAGCCGCAGAGCGTCGAGGCTTGAGACCGATGGAAGAAATTGCCCTGCACACGAGGATTAAGCCCGGTTGCGAGACCGGCTACGACGCCGCGCATGCAAGCCTGGCGCCGCGGCTGAACGCGGCGATGGCCAAAGCCGGGGTGTGCAACTGGCGGATCTGGCGCAGCGGACGGGAGCTGTTCCACCTCATCGAGGTCGACGACTATGCCCGGATGCGGCGCCAGCTGGCGCAGGATCCGCACAACCTGGCGTGGCAGGAAGAAATCAATCAATACCTCGAGGTCCAGGACGACTATTCGGGAGACGACCGGGGCCTTGGCCAGGTGTGGGACTTCGCCACCGACTACGAACGGAGCATCGATGCGTGAGGCACTGACCGCGCTGGGTTTCGCGGACCCGGGAACGGGCCGCGGACTCGGCTTCGGCGCGGCAGGAATCGGAAACCTGTACCGTGAGGTCTCCGACTTCCAAGCTTTCGATACCCTGCAGGCGGCCTACGACGCCGGCGCCCGGCACTACGACACCGCCCCGCACTACGGGCTGGGACTCTCCGAACGTCGGCTCGGCGCGTGGCTGCGGGAGAGCGGCGCGCGCGGGGAACTGGTGATTTCCAGCAAGGTCGGCCGTCTGCTCGAACCGCGGGACAACCCGCAGGGTGCGCTGGATGACCAGGGATTCGCGGTGCTGGCAGACACCGTGCGCCGCTGGGATCCCAGCGAAGCCGGGATTCGCCGGAGCGTCGAATCGAGCCTCGAGCGGCTGGGCATCGAGCAGCTGGATATCGCCTACCTGCACGACCCCGATGCCTATGACCTGCGGGAGGGGATCGAGCAGGGGCTGCCCGCGCTGTTGAAGCTGCGCGACGAGGGGCTCGTCGCGGCGGTCGGCGTGGGAACCAACAGCGCGCAGGCCGCAGGCGTTTGCCTTGCCGCCGCAGATATCGATCTGGTCATGCTGGCCGGACGCTACACGTTGCTGGAACAGCCAGGAGCGGAGCTGCTGGCCGACTGCGCCCGTCGCGAGGTGGGCGTGGTCAACGTCGGAGTCTACAACTCGGGCCTGCTGGCCCGGGCCCAGGTGCCGGAGCACGCCAACTACAACTACTCGCAGGCGCCGCAGGAACTGCTGGACCGCGCGCGGGCCATCGCATCGGTCGCCAGCGACTTCGGCACCGACCTGCCCACCGTGGCGGTGCGGTTTGCCGCATCGCATCCGGCGGTCGTCGCCCTGGTTTTGGGGGCCTCCAGCGCAGGCCAGGCAGTGGAAAATGCCCGGCGCTACGAGCGAAGCGTTGACCCTGCGGTATGGGACGCGCTGGCAGCCCGTGGCCTGCTCGATGCCAGCGCGCTGGAAATGTGCGCCCCATGATGCGAATCAACGCGCACCTGCATCTGTGGGAACTGGACGGGCCGGTGCCGCACCCGTGGCTCGGCCCGCAACTGGGCAAGCTGCATGCGGATTTCCCGGCCGTTCAGGCCGGCGACGTGCTGCGCGAGCACGGGATCGACGGAGCAGTTCTTGTGCAGGCCTCCGATTCGGAGGCTGAGACCGAATACCTGCTGGCCGCCGCCGCAACCCATGCCTGGGTAGCCGGTGTGGTCGGATGGGTCGACTTGTCGGATCCGCGTGCCGCGGAAGCTCAATTGGAGCGCTGGCTTCCCGGAGGAATGCTGGTTGGGGTGCGCCATCTGATCCACGATGAGCCTGATCCGGCCTTCATCCTGCGCCCGGCGGTGCGTGATTCGCTGGGCCTGCTGGCCGAGGCAGGGGTCCCACTGGACATCCCCGATGCGTACCCGCGGCACCTGCACCAGGCGCCGGTTCTGCTGGACGCTGTCCCCGGGCTGCGTCTTGTCATCGACCACCTCGCTAAGCCACCGTTCATCCGAGGGGCTGAAGCCATGGCGGACTGGGAACGGATGCTGCGCCTGATAGCAGCGTATCCGGCGGTGACATCGAAAGTCTCCGGCCTTGACTTCGGCCCCGGATTCAGCGCCGAGTCGGTGCGCGTCGCCATCGAGGTGGCGCTTGACTGCTTCGGCGCGGAACGTCTGATGTATGGCGGAGACTGGCCCATGACCGTGGCCGGTCACGGCTATGGGCAAAATCTGCGGGCCATTTCCTCTGCCGTGGACGAGCTTTCGCTGGCTGAGCGGGAAAGCATCTGGTCGGGGACCTGGAAACGGGTTTATGGCCGCAACCGGAGCAACGCAGAAATCATCTGACTGATCTGAACAATTCCGCGAAAAAGTCTTGCAGAGCAACCCAAAGACGGGTAATTTCAATCTAAACATCCGATGTTAGGAGGTGTGGCGTGGAGAATTTGCTGCTTGAAGTAGATGGGGTCAACAAGAGCTTCCCGGGAGTCCGGGCATTGGCCGATATGCAGTTGACCGTGCGCCACGGCGAAGTTCTGGCCCTGGTGGGCGAGAACGGCGCGGGAAAGTCAACACTCATGAAACTGCTGTCGGGCATCTACGCCCCCGACTCGGGATCCTTCCGGTTCGACGGCAGCAACGTCGACATCACGGGACCCAAAATCGCCCAGGAACTGGGGATCAGCATCATTCATCAGGAATTCAACCTGATGCAGGACCTGACCGTCGCGCAGAACATCTACATCGGCCGCGAGCCGATGCTCGGTCCGTTCATCAACGACGCAGCGCTGAACCGCCAGGCCAGCGCACTGTTCGAGAAAATCGGTGTTAACCTCGACCCGGCACAGAAAGTCGGCGAGCTGACCGTTGCCCGGCAGCAAATGGTGGAGATTGCCAAAGCGCTGAGCTTCGACGCGAAGCTGCTGATCCTGGATGAGCCGACCGCGGCGCTAAACGATTCCGAGGTGGCCACGCTGCACGCCATCATCCGCCGCTTCATCACCGATGAAACCGCCGCGATCTACATTTCCCATCGCATGGACGAGCTGAAGGCCATTTCCGACCGCATCACCGTGATCCGCGACGGCGAGTACGTCGACACCCTGGACACCGAGCAGACCACCATGCCGGAGGTCATTTCGCGGATGGTGGGCCGCAAGGTGGCAGCGCAGATACAGATGAAGCCGGTTCCGAAACTGGGCGAGGTACGGCTGTCGGTGCGAGACCTGTCGACCAAGGCGCTGCTGAAGGACGTAGGATTCGATCTCCGCCGCGGGGAGATCCTCGGCTTCGCCGGCCTGATGGGTGCCGGGCGAACCGAGGTCGCCCGGGCCATCGTCGGGGCGGACCGAATCAGCGCAGGCACGATCACCCTGGACGGCGCGGGAGTGAAGATTTCCAACCCGGCCACGGCTGCGGAACTGGGGATCGGCTACCTCTCCGAAGACCGAAAGCATCTGGGGTTGATGCTTGAAGCGGATATTTCCCAGAACATCATGCTCTCCACGCTGGGAAAGCTGAACAAGTTCGGCTTCATGCGGGACAAGATGCTCAACTACATCGCCGGGGAGCAGATCCAGCGCTTGCGCATCAAGACCCCGTCCATGCACCAGGCCGCGAAGAACCTGTCCGGCGGCAACCAGCAGAAGATCGTGATTGCCAAGTGGCTGGTCAAGGACTGCGACGTGCTGATCTTCGACGAGCCCACGCGCGGCATCGATGTGGGCGCCAAGGAAGAAATCTACGACCTGCTCGACGAGCTGGCCGCCAGCGGCAAATCGATCATCATGATCTCCTCAGAACTGCCCGAAGTGCTGCGTATGTCGCACCGCATCGCGGTCATGTCCGAAGGGCGCATCACCGGTTTCCTGGAAAGACACGAAGCCACCCAAGAAAAAATTATGGACCTTGCCACCCGCAGCAATCGAGGAGCGGTATCAGTATGAGCAACACGACCACAGAGCGTCCAACCAAGGACCTGGCTCCGAAGCCGGACTCCGGCGGGACCGCTTCCTCGGAGTTCGTACTGCGCCTGCGCTCGCGCATGCAGCAGCTGATGGCCTTGGCATCCCTGGTGGTGCTGGTGATCATCTTCGGTCTTATTAACCCCTTGTTCCTGACGCCGAACAACCTGTCCGACATTCTCCTGTCAACAGTGGTGATCGGCCTGCTGGCCCTTGGCGCCACCTTCGTGATCATCACCGGCGGCATCGACCTGTCGGTGGGCACCGGAATGTCGCTGACTTCCGTGATGGTCGGCGTGACCCTGACTTACCTGGGCCTTCCGCTGGCGGTCGGCGTACTGGCCGGTGTGCTGGCCGGCGCCGTCATGGGCCTGGTCAACGGCCTGCTGGTGTCCTACCTGCGTATCCCGTCCTTCATCGCCACGTTGGCAATGATAATGGTGGCCCAGGGGCTGGCGCTGGTGATTTCGGGAACCAAGCCGATCTACTTCAACGAAACTCCTGGATTCTCCAACTTGGCCTTGGGCAAGAGCATCCCGGGGCTGATCATCCCGAATGCCGTGTTCATCTTCTTCATCGCCGCGGTGATCGCGGGAGTGATCCTGAGCAAGACCCTCATCGGCCGCTACACCTACTCGATCGGCTCCAACGAGCAGGCCACCGCTTTGTCGGGCATCAACGTGCGCCGCTGGAAGATGTGGATCTACACCCTGGCCGGTTCGTTCACCGGCCTGGCCGGCGTCATCATCGCCTCGCGGCTGAACTCGGCACAGCCGGGGCAGGGCGCGGGCTACGAGCTGCAGGCAATCGCTGCGGTGGTCATCGGCGGCACCTCATTGCAGGGCGGCAAGGGATCGATCGCCGGAACCGTGATCGGTGCGCTGATCATGTCCGTGCTCACCAGCGGCCTGCGCATCATCAATGTTCCGCAGGAGTGGCAGTCCGTGGCTATCGGCTGCGTCATCCTGCTGGCCGTCTACGTCGACATGCTCCGTCGAAAGGACACCTCCGAAGGAAAATGACCCGTTCGGCTGCCGGACGTGTCTTCGCACCACCAACCTCTGCACTATCAACTCGCAATCACCCCACAAGGAGTACTCTGATGTTCCGCAAGAAAGCACTCGCACTGTCCGCCGCAGCCGCGCTGATGGCCCTGTCACTGACCGCCTGCGAATCCACGGCTCCGGCCGGGGACGCCAACGCGGACAGCGGGGAGAAGCCCTACGTCGCGGTGGTCTCCAAGGGCTTCCAGCATCAGTTCTGGCAGTCGGTCAAGGCCGGCGCCGAGCGGGCGGGCGAGGAATTCGGCGTCGAGGTCACTTTCGAAGGCCCGGACACCGAAAAGGACGTGGCCCAGCAGATCGAGATGCTGACCACTGCGCTGTCCAAGAATCCCGATGCAATCGGTTTCGCGGCCCTGGATTCCCAGGCAGCGACGCCTGCTCTGGAGGAAGCGAAGTCCCGCAACATCCCGGTGATCGCCTTCGATTCCGGCGTGGATTCGGACATCCCGATCGCCACCGCAGCCACGGACAACAAGGGCGCCGCGGCCATTGCCGCCGAGCACATGGCAGAGCTGATCGGGGGCAAGGGCAAGGTCGCCATCGTGGCCCACGACCAGACCTCGACCTCCGGCAAGGACCGCCGCGACGGCTTTGTCGAAGCCATCGAGCAGAAGTACCCGGACATCGAGATCGTCACCGTGCAGTACGGCGGCGGCGACCAGCTCGAGTCCGCGAACCTGGCCAAAACCATCATCAACGGCAACCCGGATCTGAAGGGCATCTACGGGACCAATGAGGGCTCTGCCATCGGCGTGGTCAAGGCGGTCGAGGAGCTGGGCATGAAGGACAAGCTGACCGTGGTCGGCTTCGACTCGGGCAAGGCCCAGCTGGACGCCATCCGCTCCGGGGTCGAGGCGGGAGCCGTGACCCAGAGTCCGGTGGACATCGGCTACCAGACCGTGAAGGCTGCCGCCCAGGCGATCAAGGGCGAAAGCGTGGAGAAGGTCATCGATACCGGCGCCATGTGGTACGACGCCAAGAACATCGATGACGAGGAAATCGCCGCGAACCTCTACGAGTAGAAGCTTCCATCTCCCGATGCCAACCGTGTGGGCTTGGCATCGGGAGGTGGTACAAACAGCCCCCGGAGATCAAATGATGCCCGGGGGTTTCGGCTGTGCTCCGATGGTCGTTCGGAAGACTAGGTCGTTGCGCGGCGCAGCCAGGTTTCGACCCCGGAGATGTGAGCGGTCACCAGGGCTCGGGCCAGGTCGGCATCGGCGTTGCGGATCGCGGCCAGGATGGCCTGGTGCTCGTCCAGCGTGCGCTGCACGGCGTTGTCCTGAGTGAGTCCACGCCACACGCGGGCGCGTACGGTCTTGCTGGACAGGGCATCCAGCAGGGTCTCCAGATACGAGTTCTTGGCTGACTGGGCGATGATCGAATGGAACTGCAGATCATGCTCGATCAGTTCCGGAAGCTCTGTTCCGGCATTGACATGGGAAATGGATTCCTCAAGGGCTGCCAGATGCTCCTCGTCCCGACGCTGGGCAGCCAGACCCGCAGCCGAAGGCTCCAGGATCCGCCGGACCTCCAGCAGCTCCAGCACGGAGCTGTCCCGGTGCAGATCCACCACGAACCCCATGGCCTCCGCCAGCAATCCCGGCTCCAGGCTCGTAACATAGGTACCGTCGCCGCGGCGAACATCCAGCACCCGGATCAGTTCCAAGGCCTTGACAGCTTCGCGCAGCGAAGAGCGCGATAGTCCGAGCTTCTCCGAAAGTTCCTTCTCGGGCGGCAAACGATCGCCGGGGGAGAGCTCCCCGTTGAGGATCATCTCTTTGATGTGCGTGATCGCCGCGTCTGTAACAGCCATACTTACCATCATAGACATCCGATGTTTGTGGGGGAATATGTTGTGGCACACAACGTGGCATATCCGCTGGGCGTGTGGAGCATCAACCGGTCGTTAGAACTCGACGGACGACAGGCAGCTCTCGAGCTCGACGAGAGTTGGGGGATTGGCTCCGATTTTCTGGACCGTCAGCGCCGCGGACAGCGAAGCGGTGCGCAGCGCTGACTCCAATGCGTCTTCGTCCAGATTCTCGTTGGACACCAGCGCCTGCAGTAGCGGGCCGTTGCCGATTGCATGGAGCAGCCCGGACATGAAGGCGTCTCCGGCGCCCACGGTGTCTGCGACGCTGACCTGCAAAGACGGCATGGAGACTTCAAGCTGGTCGGTGCGTGCTTCGCAGCCGCGCACCCCGAAGGTCATGACCGCGAGCTTGGCGCCGCGCGCCAGCAGGTGCCCGAGCACCCGTGCGGTATCCCAACCTGGGTAGAGCCACAGGGCATCTTCGTCGCTGAGCTTGACCACATGGCTCAAGGCGCACAGCTTCTCGATGCGGGAAATCACGGCACGGCGCTTGTCCACCAAGGCGGGACGGAGATTGGGGTCATAGCTGCGCAGCTGATGCGCCGGAGAGGCCGCGAAGACTTCATGGATCCGCGAGCAGCCCGGCTCGGCAAAGGCGGCGATGGAACCGGTGTGGAGGATCTGCGCATCGGTGGGGACCACAGATTCTAAGTTCCAATCGAGCTGGAAGTCGTAGGTGGCCTGGCCGGTGGAATCCAGGGACACGGTGGCGGTGCTGGTGGCCGATTCCGTGACCGAATCAGGGCCGAGCAGGACATCTGACGCATTTAAGTGCTCGATGATGGCGCGGCCGTGCTCATCGCCGCCGATTCCGGTCTGGAGTGTCACTTCATGCCCCAGACGTCCCAGTCCCACGGCCACGTTCAGTGGGGATCCGCCTGGATATGCGAGCCCATTGACGATGTCGACCAATGCCTCGCCTGCAACCTGTATTGATGCCATGCCAATGATCCTACGTACGGATGCTTCGAAAGTCCTCTTAACTCCGCCTTGGCGTGGGAGAAGGTTGTCCAGAGCACATATAAACCGTGTTCGTCCGGCTTGCCGGGGCCGGATGCTACAGTCGGTGGCGGCACGACAGCCGCCGCGGGACGGATAATTCGCAGACTAGAGGCAGGGAACCCATGGACTTTCTCTTCGATGACAGCGCGCTGCCGCGCGAGCCGAGGCTACTGCGTCCCGGCGCCTGGCATGTGCCCGGCTGGCTTTCGCCTGAAATGCAGTCCTGGATCATCAACCGGTTCTTCGAATGGGGAAACGGGCCGGTTCCGCCGCATCAGACATTGGTCAACGGGCACCCGATGAGCGTGCAGAGCCTGTGTCTGGGCTGGCATTGGAGCCCCCACAGCTATTCGCGCACGGCCGACGACATCAATGGGGAGCCGGTGGCGCCCATGGAACCTTGGCTGGTGGAGCTCGGGCGCCGTGCGGTCAACGACGCGACGGGGGACCAGGCCAAGGCGCAGTCTTATCTACCGGACGCGGCCATCGTGAACTACTACAACGTCAATGCCACGATGGGTATGCACCAGGATGCCGAAGAACGGATCAATGCGCCGGTGGTCTCGCTGTCCCTGGGCGATTCCGCGACCTTTCGACTGGGTAACACGGAGCATCGCAACAAGCCTTGGCAGGAGGTGCGCCTCGCCTCGGGAGACCTGTTCGTCTTCGACGGGCCGGCGCGCTTCGCCTATCACGCGGTAACGAAGATCCATCCGGGGACGGCACCGCAAGAATGCGAGCTGGGCGGCGGACGCATCAATATCACCCTGCGCCAGACCGGCCTGTCCTAGCCGCCGGCCAGGTCCACGGACGCCCGCAGGGCGTAGTGGTCGGAATCGCCGGCAGGAATGCGGTCGAGAGAGGTGCCGGTGACGCCGCGGACCATGACGTGGTCGATGCCGAGCATGGCGAATGGCGTGCGCGGCCAGGTCATCGCCAGACCCCAGGCGCTATAGTGCACATCGTCCAGCTGGTCAGCGACCGGGGCGAAGTGGCGGTCCGTCGAGGTGGCGTTGAAGTCGCCGGCGGCAATGACCTTGGACGAAGGATCCTTGGCCACGTAGTCCGCCAGGGACGCGAGCATGGTGTCGCGCTCATCATGGCCCGTCGGGCGCGCCGAAGCGGCGTGGACCGCGTACACGCGGACCGGCCCGGATTCGGTGTCGACGTCGGCGCGCAGTGCGCGGTCCCAGCCCAGACCCAAGTCCAGCGGTTCGGGGTTGGACAGCGGGTAGCTGCTCCATAGGCCCACGGTGCTCACTGAGTAGTAGTACGGATGGCTCCGCTTCAGGGCGTCCGTCACCAGATCAATCTGGCCCTCGCCCAGTTCCTGGAGCGTGATGACTTCGGCTCCCGATTCGGCCAGGGAGCGGGCCGAGGTCACCGCATCCTGGTGGACGTTCTGCGAAGCGACTACCAAGGGATCCTGGCTATCGACGGGCGCGGAGGGCAAGGCCGCAGACCCGAAAAGAACACCCCAGACAACAGTTGGCACCAGCAGCGCAACGTAGGTTGCGCGGCCGCCGAGGACGATGGTCAAGAGCAGCAGCAGTGGTATGCCCAGGCCGAGCCAAGGGGTTAAATTGTCAAGTATGAGCCCCAGTCCCGCGACGTCGGGAATCTGCTGGTGGAAAGCCATGAGCACGGCAAGGCCAAGGCACAAGAGGATGACCGTGATTCGTGCCAGGATTCGTGATGCCGACAACCGGCGAGGTGATGCTTTGGACATTGGACTTCCACAGTGCCACAGAAAACTGTGGGAATCGTAATTTTCCTCAGCCGTGCCTGCAACTACGATGGAAGTCAGGCGTCGATGAAGCCGTGCCATCTCCAAACTCCCGAGGATCCAAACGTGACTACTTCTGCGCCCAGCAAATACTTGTCCGGCGGCCGGCTGCTGTTGGCGATTCTCGCCCTGTCCATGGGCGGATTCGGCATCGGTGTCACCGAATTCACCCTGATGGGGCTGCTCCAGGAGGGCGCCGCCGACCTTTCGGTGAGCAATTCCCAGATGGGCCTGATGATCAGCGCCTATGCCATCGGCGTCGTGGTTGGCGCCCCGGTGCTGACCGCACTTGCCGCCAAGATTCCGCGCAAGCGCGCGGTCTTGCTGCTGATGCTGTTCTTCACTGTCGCAAACTTGTCATCGGCCTTTGCCCCGGATTACGGAACCATGCTGGCTACCCGATTCCTCGCCGGCCTGCCGCATGGCGCCTACTTCGGCTTGGCCGGAGTCCTGGCTGGTTCGCTGGTGCCCGGAAGCATGCGCGGGCGCGCCATCGCATGGGTGATGCTCGGGCTCTCGGTGGCCAACGTCGCCGGTGTTCCGCTGGTCACCCGTTTGGGGCAGCTGACTGGATGGCGAGCGATGTTCGTTGTTGTCGCTGTGGTTGGCCTGATCACGATGCTGATGATCAGCTTGTTCGTTCCGTGGCACAAGGCTGAACCCGGAGCGAGCATGCGCCGCGAACTCTCGGCGCTGAAGAATATCCAGGTTTGGATGGCCATGGGGACGGGCATCGTGGGGTTTGGCGGCTTCTTCGCCGTGTACTCCTACATTTCACCGACCTTGACCGAAGAAGCAGGGCTCGACATCAATCTTGTTCCCTGGGCTCTGGCGCTCTATGGCTTGGGCATGGTCGTCGGTTCGCTGGCCGGCGGACGCTTGGCCGACTGGTCGATTTTCGGTTCCATCAAGCTGACCAACCTGATCATGGTGGCGGCCATGCTGATTTTCGCCGCCGTGACCAGCTGGATTATCCCCACGCTCGTCATGGTCTTCGTGCTGGGCGCGGTGGGCTCGCTATTGATCCCGAGCTTGCAAACCTTGCTGATGGATTCGGCACCCCACGCCCAGTCGCTGGCCTCCTCCTTGAACCATTCCGCGCTCAACGTGGCCAACGCGTTGGGGGCCGCCCTGGGTGCTGCGGTGATTTCCGCGGGCTTCGGCTACCGTGCGCCGTCCATCGTCGGAGCGGGGCTCGCGGTACTCGGCTTCCTGCTGGCTTGGGCAACCCAAATCCGGGCAAAGAAGATCGGCCTGCTCGTGGGCAGCGAAGCGGTCGCTTCCCGCGAACAGGCCGAGCTGAAATAGCTACGTGCGCACCGCAGAGATATTGAACATCCAGGTGACGCCGAACTTATCGGTGAGCTGACCGAAAGAGTCTCCCCAAGGAGCTGTTGCCAACGGAACATCGATGCGCGCGCCTGCAGATAGTCCATCCCACCACTTCTGCAGCGGCACCGAGTCCGCATCGTCCGTGCCGTCGCTGCTGAAGGACACGGTGCCATTGGGCATGAGATTCATTTCGGGCGGGGTGTCCGAGGCCATCAGGTGCACGCCGCGACTCACGAACAGCGATGAATGCATGATTTGGTCGGTGGTTGCCGGGCGATCGTCATTCATTCCTTCTTTGAAGGTCATCATCGACAGTTCTCCACCAAATACGGAGTGGTAGAACTCCATGGCTGCGCGGGCATCGCCGGCGAAACGCAGGTACGGGGTCAGTCCAATGCTCATGGAAGTGCGCCTTTCGACTATGTTCTCGGGACCGATCGATCCACGTGGAAGATTCTGCCACCCGCAACCGACAAAGTGAATAGCATCCTGTGACCAGCGTCTCCGGACGCCGATTTGGTGTTTTCTAAACACGTCCGGTAGAGTTTTATCTCGGTTCAGAGGTCGAAAAAACCGAAGAAACCGCATCCTTTTGGGGGTATGGCGCAGTTGGTAGCGCGTCTGCATGGCATGCAGAAGGTCAGGGGTTCGAATCCCCTTACCTCCACAAGATAAATAATCTCGGGTGACTTATGGCGCCCGAGATTTTTCTTTCCGGTTGCACTTCTGACGCCAACCCACGACTGAACGTGCGAAACTCCAGGATGTTCTCTGACCCGCGCCGTTGTAAACGACGCCAGCACCAAAAATTCTTGTTCCGTAGAAGGTTCTTGCGGTATCAAGCACGCGTGGAGCCGTGATGCCGCCTCTGCCGCATGGAGTCCAGGAATACGCCACGTGGACGGCCGGCGTCAGCATTAATCGCGCCGTGAAGGCATTCGTGCGCTACCTGCTCGGAGTAGACTCTGCGCTTTCTATGCAGGTGCCTCTGCTTTCCGATGGGGCTTTAGTGGAACAGCGGGTCGAGATTCCGGATCTCGACCCGCTGTCCGCGTGGTTATCAGTCGTGAGGCTGCTTACGCGGTTTGCTCCGGCAACTAGGTGTATTACAACTAGGCCGGGCTGGCGGAGCTGTCCTTGCCGCGGACCATACGCTCCAGCTCGTCCTCTTCTGGCTGGGACAGGTAGCGCTCCAATGAATCATCCAGCTCGCGAAGCCACGGGGTGTGGTGCTCGCAGGCCATGGTGCCGGTCATGACCGAACGATAGACCTGGTCGCGGTAGTTCAAGATGTTGTGCTGTTTGTCGTTCTTCCACGCCAAGAAGATGCGGGTTACCTCGTCCAGATCGAACATCGGGTAGTCGGTCTGCTCTATGAGGTCTCGAATGTAGTCGGCCTGGAAACGGACTTCATCTGCTGCGCTGCCTAGATTCTCCAAGCGCTGTGTCCATTGCGCCATGTCAAGTTTCTGCTCGGCTTCAGAAGGAAGCTTCGCATCGCCGAGGATGACATCGCGGACGTACCAGGCCTGGGCATCGAACATGTTGAAGGTGAACCACTGGTCCTGGGCGCCCAGGTAGAACAAGTTGTTGTTCGCTTCGCTGACAACGCCGCGGTACAGGGACTTGGGGTACAAGTTGTTGGGAGAGGACAGCGCCAAATCCGATGGCAGGAACGGGTAGTGGTGCAGGTATCCGGTGCACAGGATGACTGCGTCGAACTGTCGCTCGGTTCCGTCGGCGAAGTGGGCGGTGCTCCCTTCGAACCGCTGGACCAGCGGGCGTTCCTGGATGCCCTCGGGCCAGTCGTAGCCCATCGGGGCAGTACGGTAGCTCATGGTCACCGAGCTGGCGCCCATCTTGAATGCCTGGATGCCGATGTCCTCGGCGGAGTAGCTGGCGCCGATCAACAGGACGTTGCGGCCGGCCAGCCGTTCCGCACCGCGGAAATCATGGGCGTGGATCAGCGTTCCCGGGAAGGTTTCGATTCCGGCGAAGTCCGGAACATTCGGGAAGCTGAAGTGGCCGGACCCGACGACGACCTTATCGAATTCGCTGCTTTCCGTCTGACCGGTTTTCAGGTTTTCAATCGTGACGGTGAACTTCTGGGTACCTTCATCGAACTGGACCCAGCGCACGACGGTCGAGAATTGGACGTACTTCTTGACATTCGACTTCTCGGCGCGGCCGTTGATGTAGTCCCACAGCACCGCACGAGGTGGATATGAGGAAATCGGACGGCCGAAGTGCTCATCAAAAGTGTATTCGGCGAACTCCAAGGCCTCCTTGGGACCATTGGACCATAAATTGCGGTACATGCTCGAATGGACTGTCTCACCATACTTGTCGATGCCCGTGCGCCAGCTGAAATTCCATTGGCCACCCCAGTCATCCTGTTTTTCGTAGCAGACGATTTCCGGGACCGAACGACCGGCTGTGCGCGCCGACTCGAAGGCTCGCAGTTGAGCCATTCCGCTGGGTCCTGCTCCGATGATTGCAACGCGTTGTGACAAGCGTACCTCTCCGGCATTTCAGCCTAATAAGTTACTCCTTGCGCGGCGAAAAAATGTTCAAAATCGACTGGGCTGCGCCACGCTGAACCCCAAATAAGCACCAGCCGAAACCCGGCGGGTCACGCTGAAAAAGCTCCCACGCGCCGGGTGTAAATCTCGTCAGGAATCGAGTGCGATGGATCAAGTATAGCAGATCGTCGATGCACTGGATCGTAAAGTCCCAAATCAACGAGTATTTTGCTGCGAATAAAACTTATGGAGTGAAATAAGATGACAAGCTCAGGGTGGCATCCGCTGTCCAACTGGCACCCTTGTGCACCGGGTCGAATTGCGGTCTATTCAAGCCTGAAAAGCCCCTTGTTTTGTGGATCAATTCGCATTTTTCCCGACGTGATATTCCGCTGAAATACACCTGGATTCACCTCACGCGCGGAGGGGCGCGCCTTGCTGGTTGCACCTTTCGTGCGCCGTTGCTTCTGGAGGGTTGCCCCTGGGCGGGTGCAACGTAGCAAAGATGGCGAGATCGGATCTTTAAAAACATATTTATTATCGCGTTTAGCTTGTTAAGTCTGTTATATTGGGCGTGGCGACGAGGCCCTCTGTGACGCAGCTGCTTGCTGGTCGGCGGGAGCGTCCGCCGACGACATCTGACATATGATGGCAGCTTGCTGCCGTCAGAACAGGGAAGCGGGCAAGCATGAGCAATCTATTCGACCTCACGGGCAAACTGGCCTTGGTCACCGGATCATCACGGGGTATCGGCAGGGAACTGGCCCGGGCCTTGGCAGACGCGGGTGCCGACATCGTCCTGCATGGCCGCGACGCCGACCGGCTGGCAACCACGGTCGCCGAATTCACCGAGCTCTATGGGCGAGAGCGTATCCACTCTGCTTGCTTCGACGTGACGGATGACGAGTCGGTCAGTGCCAATATCGAGGACATTGAGAAAGGCATCGGCACTCTGGACATCCTGGTGAACAACGCCGGAATCCAGCACCGCGTCCCCTTGCTTGAGCTCGAGGTCGCGGACTGGCAACGAGTCATCGACACCAACCTCACCAGCGCCTTCCTGGTCGGCCGGGCCGTTGCCCGCGGCATGGTGCAGCGAGGCGCCGGGAAAATCATCAATATCTGCTCCGTCCAGACCGATTTGGCGCGACCGACGATTGCCGCCTACACCGCGGCCAAGGGCGGACTGCGCAACCTCACCCGCGCTATGACCGCTGAATGGGCCGGCTCCGGGCTGCAGATCAACGGCATCGCCCCGGGCTACATTCATACCGAAATGACGCAGAACCTGGTGGACGACGAGCAATTCAACTCCTGGATCCTGGGCCGCACCCCCGCCGGGCGCTGGGGCACGGTCGCGGACTTGGCCGGGCCGGCGGTCTGGTTGGCGTCCGAGGGATCCAACTACGTCAACGGGCAAACTATTTTCATCGATGGAGGCATGAGCGTTGTCGTCTAACCTGAACGAACAAACCTTGGCAGTGGTGGCCCACGCCGCCGGAGACCTCCGGGTGGAGCAGATCCACCTGCCCGCTCCCACCGCGGACCAGGCGCGCGTCGCCATTGCCTACGGCGGCATCTGCGGCTCGGACCTGCACTACTGGAGCCACGGCGCCGCCGGCGAATCCATCCTGAAGGCGCCCATGGTGCTCGGGCATGAAATCGTCGGCACCGTGGTGCAGGCCGCCGCCGACGGCACCGGTCCGCAGGCCGGTGCCCAGGTAGCAGTCCATCCAGCGACCCCTGCGGGCACCGGGGAACCCTATCCGGAGGGCCGCCCTAACCTGTCCCCGGGGTGCACCTACCTGGGTTCGGCCGCCCGCTTCCCGCACACCGAGGGAGCTTTCGCCACCGAAGTGAACCTGCCCGCGCGCATGCTGCGCGAACTTCCCGCCGGGCTGTCCCTGCGCGACGCTGCACTGGCCGAGCCGGCCGCGGTGGCCTGGCATGCAGTCTCCCGGGCAGGGGAGGTGGCCGGTAAACGCGTCCTGGTGATCGGGGCAGGCCCCATCGGCGCGCTGGCCGTCGCCGTGCTCAAGCGCGCCGGCGCGGGGGACATCATCGCGGTGGACATGTACGATGCGCCGCTGCACGTCGCCGCCGAGCTTGGCGCGACCCGCACTCTGCGTGCCCCGGAAGCCGGGGACATCGCCGGCATCCACGCGGACGTGGTCATCGAAGCGACCGGGAACTACCGCGGGCTGGCCTCGGCCGTGCGCGGCGCGGTCCGCGGCGGGCGAGTGGTCATGGTGGGGCTGCTGCCTTCCGGCGAGCAGCCGGCGCTCATTTCGCTGGCCATCACCCGGGAACTGGAATTGGTCGGATCCTTCCGTTTCAACGATGAAATCGACGAGGTGCTGCAGGCGCTGGCCGATGGATCGCTGCAGATCGGCGCCGCGGTCACCCATGAGTTCCCCGCGTCCGAGGCCTTGGCCGCCTTCGAAACTGCCAAGGATGCTTCCGTCTCCGGCAAGGTGCTGCTGGACTTCCGGTAGACATCGCAACGCAACGGTCCGCGACATGATCCTGCCGCGGGCCATCGCGTATCCCAGTCAGCCTGCCAGTGCCAGCGGTTGCTTCGCCGCCGGCCCTGCCCCGTGCCTAGAGCGCCTTGTACTGCTGTTCGGAATCAACCGACTGCACGCAGTCAAGTCCCTTGAGCTCCTTAACCCGTTCATCCGCAGCCTGGCCGATCACCTGCCCCAGCATGCCCAGTACCTGGTGGACTTGCAGCCCATGGGACTCCAGCTGGGTCACCGCGGCGGGCATGTTGCTGGTGTAGGTCTCGGAAATCGTCACGATGAACGTGCGCTGGGAAGCCATGATGCTAGGCCTTCTCCTGCGCCGGTTCCGGCGACCTGGTCAGGCCCGCTCCCACGTCAACGGAGAACTGCTCCAAACGCCGGGCCTGCTGCACCAGCTCGGCCCACAGCTCGCGGGCGCGGTACCCGGTCGCCTCGGCCAGCAGCGCGGCCACGCCGGCCACGTGCGGGGTGGCCATCGACGTGCCGCTGATCGTGTTGTAGCGCTGCGCGCCCGGCCACGAGGAATAGACCTTGACGCCGGGACCGGAAATGTCCACCTGTCCGCCGCGGCCCGGAAGTGTCCTCGCGGAGAACGGCGCGATCTGCAGGCCGGAGTCCAGCGCGCCGACCGCCATGATGTACGGGCTGTTCGCCGGCGCACCCACGAATCCGGGATCGTTGGAAGCGCGTTTCGCGTTGTTGCCCGCCGCGGCGATGATCAGGGTTCCCTGTTCCAGCGCGCGGCGCCCGGCGGTGACATAAGGCGGATGCACCTCGCGCACGTCCGCGCCGAGGGACATGGAAATGACGTGGCATTCATTCTGCAACGCCCAGTCGATGCCGGCCAGGATCATCGAGTCGGTGCCGGACCCATTGGAACCCAGCACCTTGCCAGCGAAGATTTCCGCGCCGGAGGCGACCCCGTAGCCGCGGCCGCCTTCGACTGCGCGCGGCCCGCAAGCGGTGCCGATGCAGTGGGTACCATGGCCGTGGCCGTCCGCGGCGTCCTCGCCGGCCGCGAAGGACTTGGTGGTGACGCTGCGCCCGGCGAAATCGGGGTGCTGGGTGTCGAAGCCGGTATCCAGCACCGCAACCTTGATGCCGGCGCCGGTGTACTGCGAATTCGCGGCCTGGACCGCTTGCAGCCCCCAGGTGAACTCGTCGTTGTCCGCATAACTCGTGGGTTCGTCATCGGCTTCAGCGAGGATCCGGTAGATCCGCTCCGGGACCACGCGGGCAGGCATGTGCTCGCCTGCCACTCGGGCTGAAAAATCATCCAATTGCTCCGGGGGAGAATCCACTACGGCGATGCCCAGACGCGGAAAATATTCCGTTGTCTCGTAGCCGGCGGCCGACAGCAAGTTGGGCACCTTGTCTTCAAGGGCTGCAATACCAAGGGTGGATGAATGGGCAGTTGTCGGCGAATCGAAAATCAGGACGTAGCGGCCGGGAACTTCCGCGGTGGGTTGGCTTTCTGGGGTAATCATGACGCACTCCTCGCTCGGGTACTTAGCACTGTAGCCCCAGTGCACCGACAGATAAAGGGGTTGGCCCACGCTCGCTGGTCCAGCCGATCAAGGCCATCGGATAACCATCGGCATGGTCTGGCGCGGAAACAACGAAAGCTCCAGAATCGGGAATACTTGATCCCATGACCGCCGCAGAAAACCTGAGCTTCCAGACGCTCGCACGCCGAGGCCACCACGGTTACCGCCAGTACCGCATTCCAGCTTTGGCGGTCACGACCGCCGGCACCGTATTGGCCGCCTATGACGGCCGCCCCAACCTGGACGACCTGCCCAACACCATCGACCTGCTGCTGCGACGCAGCACCGATCACGGACAAACCTGGGAAAACCAGCAGGTGATCCGCACCGGTTCCGGCCTTGAAGGCTTCGGTGATCCCAGCCTGCTGGTTGACGCCGACACCTCGCGAATTTTCTGCTTCCACGCCGCCGGCACCCGCGCGGGATTCTTCGAATCCGCCGAAGGGGCGCAGCCCGTGGACGAGGTGCAGCACGTGGACCTCTCCTACTCGGACGACGACGGGAGGACCTGGTCGCATCGCCGACTGACCGCGCAGCTGAAGCGGCCGGGCATCACCGGCATCTTCGCCGCCGCCGGCGCGGGGATCCAGCTGCGCACCGGCCGGCACGCCGGACGCCTGCTGCAGCAGATGGTGGTGCTGTACCACGGGCGGATCCGCGCCGCCTCGGCCTACTCCGACGACCACGGCGAGAGCTGGCGGCTCGGCGAGCTTACAAGCGCCGAAGCGAACGAGAACAAAGCGGTCCAGCTGCCCGACGGGCGGGTGCTGATGAATTCCCGGGCTCCGGACCAGCGGCTCCAAGCGGTGTCCACCGACGGCGGGCACCGCTACGGCGAGCTTGCGCCCGTGACTGACCTGCCGGATCCCGGGGACAACGGAAGCATCTGCGCCCTTCCCTCCGACGGAGGGCAGCTGCTGCTGCTGACGAACAACCGCGACGCGGCCCTGCGCCGCAACACGGTGTTGAGTGTGTCCTTCGACAACGGAGACCACTGGAGCCCGGTCCAGTCGATCTGCCCCGGCAGCAGCGCCTACTCCACCGCCGCGCTGCTGGCCGACGGCTCGCTGGGGGTGCTGTTCGAACGCGACGGCTACCAGGACATCGTCTTCACCAAGCTCGAACCCGGGAGTCTTGCCCCGACCGCGCTCGCCGAGGCCGCCGCGCGGTACCGGGAGGATCCGGGCAGCGAGTTCACCATGGTGCTGCGCTCCATCACCCCGGCACGGCCCGAGCGCTGGACCAGCATCGGCGAGGAGCACGTCATCAGCGCCACGGCGGGGGACTGGGCAGGGCACACCTGGAAGGAAATCGGCCAGGGGTACCAGGACGGAGTGCAGGTCCTGGGATCCCGCGAAGCGCAACTGACCAACTATGGCCCGGTGCTGCCGGGGTTGCGCGCCGGGGACATGCTGGCATTCACCGGGCGGTTCGTCAATTCCTCCGAGCGGGCTCTGGAGGTGGAACTGCTCGGGAACTACGACCGTGCCCCCGGCACAGGATTCGGGCCCGCCAGCGTACCGGCCGGCGGCCAGCGGCTGTTCTTCACCCCCACTTACACCGTGACCGCCGAGGACCTGCGCGCCGGCCGCGCCAGAGTGGGCTTCGAGGTCCGCGGCGGCTCAGGAAGCTGGAGCCAGGAGTTCGAGGTGGACACCGCCGCCGGCACCATCCGGTCGCTTCCGGCGCGCTGAGCACCGGAGCTTCGCTGGGAGCCGGCCGCAGTGATTGCCAGCGGTGCGCCGACATGTGAGGATCGAAGGACACCTACGCGTGAAAGGCGATCGATGAATCCGGAAACGATTGTTGTCATTGGCGCGGGGCTGGCCGCGGCCACCCTGGTCTCCGAGCTGCGCTCCCGCGGGTACGACGGGGTGCTGCGGCTGATCGGGGACGAAGCCTCGCTGCCCTACGAACGCCCGCCGCTGTCCAAGGGCTACCTGCAGGGCAGCGACACGGTGGAGGACTTCACCGTGAATACCGCCGCCTGGTACGCGGAAAACCATGTGGATCTGCGCCTTGACACGCACGCCATCAGCATCGACCGCAAGCACCAGCACGTGGTGCTGGCCGACGGCACCACCTTGGACTACGACGCGCTGGTGCTGGCCACCGGCGCGCGCTCGCGGCTGGGCGGGGAGGAGCCGATGGCCGGGCACGACCTGCCCGGGGTGCATACGCTGCGCAGCCTGGCGGACGCGGACGCGCTGAAAACCGAGATCACCCAGGGCAAGCAGGTCGCGGTGGTCGGCTCGGGCTGGATCGGCATGGAAGTCGCCGCCAGCGCCCGCTCGCTCGGGGCGCGGGTGACCGTCTACTCCCCGGACGAGGTGCCGCTGGCCAAGGTCTTCGGCGAACGCTTCGGCCACCACCTGCTGGAGCTGCACCAGGGCCACGGCGTGGATGTGCGCACCGGCACCCGGGTGCAAGGCATCGAGCTGGCCGACGGGCACCTGCAGGTCATCTCCGACATCGGCAGCAGCCGCGCCGACGTGGTGCTGCTGGCCATCGGCGCGGTGCCCAACGTGGAGCTGGCCGAAACCGCGGGGCTGGACGTCGACCGCGGCGTGGTGGTGGACGCCTCGCTGCGCAGCAGCGACTCGAAGATCCTGGCCATCGGGGACGTCGCCCAGGCGTTCAATACCCGGCTGCGCCGCCAGCTGCAGGTGGAGCACTGGGACAACGCGATCCGCCAAGGCAAGCTCGCGGCCGCCACGCTCACCGGGGCCGACCAGGCCTACGACTGGCTGCCCTACTTCTTCACCGACCAGTACGACCTGGGCATGGAGTACGTCGGGGACGCCGCGCCGGGGGACGAGACCGTGCTGCGCGGCTCCGAGAACGAGTTCATCATCTTCTGGCTGCGCGAAGGCCGGATCACCGCCGCCGCGAACGTGAACATCTGGGATGTGAACGACACGCTGCGCGGGCTGGTGGGCCGGCAGATCGATCCGGCGCGGCTGGAAGACACGGCCATCGAGCTGGGGGACCTGTAGGCGTGCCGGCCCCAGGCGACCTGGAGGTCACCGTCCCCGGGGTGTCGATCGGGCACTGGAGCACCGAGGGCACCGGGTGCACGGTCGTGTTGTTCGACCAAGGCACCGTCGCCTCCGTGGAGGTGCGCGGCGGGGCCCCTGCCTCCCGCGAGCTGGATGTGCTGGGCCCGCTGATGACCGTGCAGCAGGTCGACGCGGCGCTGCTCACCGGCGGGTCGGCCTTCGGGCTGGCCAGCGCGGACGGGGTCATGCGCTTCCTGCAGGAACAGGGGCGCGGGGTGCAGACCCCCGCCGGGCGGGTGCCCATTGTGCCCACCTTGGGCCTGTTCGACCTGGCCGAGGGCACCGCGCGGCCGGATGCCGAGTCCGGCTACCTGGCCGCCGCGGCCGCCGCCGCGCCCGAATCCGCCGGGAGGGTCGCCGTCGGGGCGCTGGGCGCCGGCACCGGGGCCCGCGCCGGACGCTGGCGCCGGGAGGACTCCTACCCGGGCGGGCTGGTCTACGCGGAGCAGCGCCTCGGCGAGCTGGTCGTCGGCGCGCTGTGCGCGGTCAACGCCTTCGGCGACGTGCTGGCTCCGGGCGAGGAGCCGTCCCTGGACTCCGTAGCGGTGTTCGAGGCGCTGGCCGCGGCGGCCCGCAGCGGCGGGGCGCAGCCCCCGCGCACCAACACCACCATCGGGGTGGTGTTCACCAATGCGAAGCTGGACAAAACCGGCTGCCACCTGATCGCCCAGGGCGCCCATGACGGCCTGGCCCGCGCCCTGCAGCCGCCGCACACCAGGCTGGACGGGGACGCGTTCATCGCCGCCGCCACCGGACGGGTGGACGCGGACGTGGACACGGTGCGCCTGCTGGCCCTTTCTGCCACCGCCCGCGCCATCGCCTGCGCGGCGCGCAAAGATGCCTGATGGCGGGGAACAGGGTAATTTGGTAGTCAGAACGAAGGAGCGCCAATGAGCACTGTTGTAGTCGGCATCGAACCCGGCCAAGCCCCATCCGTCCTGACCACCGCCGCGTCGATCGCCGCGGACCTGAGGGCCAAGGTCCAGGTGATCTACGCGGATTCCGGCCGGTACGTCACCGAACGCCTTCCGGAAAGCAACGTGCTGGGCACCGCAGAAGCCGACTTCCCGGCCGAGCTGGCCGAACTGGTCGCCGAGCACCTGGCCGGCGTGGACTACGAGCTGCACAACGTGCCAGGCGATCCCGCCAAGGTGCTGATGGCAGTGGCCGAGGAGGTCGACGCCCGCATGATCGTGATCGGCACCCGCCGCCCGGGCATCCGCAACAAGCTGGCCCAGTTCATCGACGGCTCGATCGCGGTGGCGCTGGCGCAGAAGCAGACCCGCCCGGTGCTGGTCGTCCCGCAGCAGATCATCAACCTGCCGGAGGCCTAGGCCGTGGATTTGGCGATCGTGGGCTCCGGCTCGGGCAACTCGTTGCTCACCCCCTTCTGGGACGGCAAGCAGGTCGCGATCGCCGAATCCGGCGTCTTCGGCGGCACCTGCCTGAACGTGGGATGCATCCCCACCAAGATGTTCGTCAGGCCCGCCCAGCTGGCGCGCACCTGGCAGGAAGCCGAGAAGCTCGGGATCCAGCTGCCCCCGGGACGTGCCGACTTCGCCGCCATCCGCGACCGCATCTTCGCGCGCATCGACCCGATCTCCGCCGGCGGGCTGGACTACCGCCAGCAGGCGGACAACGTCCGGCTGCTGGGCCGCGTGCAGCTGCTCGACGAGCACACCCTGCTCACCGAGGAGGGCGAAAAAATCCACGCGGAGCAGATCGTGCTGGCTGCCGGATCCTCCCCGGTGCTGCCGGACATCGAGGGCATCGACCTTCCCGGGGTGCACACCTCGGACACCATCATGCGCATCGAGCAGCCCCGGCGGTTGCTGGTGATCGGCGCCGGATTCATCGCCTGCGAATTCGCGTCGATCTTCGCCGGGCTGGGCACCGAGGTGACCCAGCTGGTGCGCGGGGACAAGCTGCTCAAATACCTGGACGAGGAAATCTGCGAGGCTTTTAATACCCAGGTTGACTGGGACGTGAAGCTGCATGCGGAGCCGCGGTCAATTGCCGCCGGGCCGCAAGGGCTGAGCGTGCGCACCGAGGCCGGGACCTTCACCGCGGACGCCGTGCTGGTCGCCACCGGACGCCGCCCGAACACCGAGTTCACCGCGCCGGCGGGCCTTGACTTGCACCCGGACGGCCGGCTGCAGGTGGACCAGTTCCAGCGGGTGATGCGCAGTGGGGAACCGGTCCCCGGCCTCTACGCGCTGGGAGATATCAGCAGCGAGCAGCAGCTGAAGCACGCGGCCAACCACCAGGCGCGCGTGGTCGCCCACAACCTGGAGCACCCCGGGGACCTGCGCGAAGTCTCGGAAGCCGACATCCCCGCCGCGGTCTTCACCCACCCGGAAATCGCGCATATCGGGCTGACCGAGGCCCAGGCCCGCGCCGAAATCGGCGAGCATGCCACGGCCAAGACCCAGAAGTACGCGGACACCGCCTACGGCTGGGCCATGGAGGACGAGCAGGGCTTGTTCAAGGTCGTCGCGGACAAGCGCGACGGACGCATCCTGGGCGCCCACGTGCTCGGCTACGAGGCGGCGAACCTGATCCAACCGCTGATCACCGCCATGAACCTGGGCATCGACGCGCACACCCTGGCGCGCGGGCAGTACTGGATCCACCCGGCGCTCATGGAAGTCGCGGAGAACGCGTTGCTGGGGCTGGAGGTCCCGGAGTCAGGAAGGCTCTAGGGCCGCAGCGGCGGCTCGAAGTACAGCGGGGCGTGCGCCTTGCACCCGGGGTTGAACAACGCCTGGCAGGCCGGGCAGGACCCGGTGCCCAGGTATTCGGCCGCTGTCATCTCGTGCCCGCACACCCCGCAGAGCACCGCCGGTTCGGTCCCGCGCGCCGCCGGCCACGGCACCGCCGGGTGGTCGGCCAGCTCCCGGTGGCACAGGTGGCAGGGGTACCAGGCATCGCAGCAGGCATGGCGCAGCGCGATGACGTCGATGAGCTGGCGGTAGTGCGCGCAGCGGGTCTGCGAATCCATGTCCACCCCGCGCACCTGCCGGGATCCGCTAGCCACGCAGCATGACCTTCAGGCAGGTGCGCGCCTCCATGGCCGCATAGCCCTCGGCCACCCGGGCCAGCGGCAGCACGCTGTCGAAGACACGGCCGGGGTTGGCCCGCCCTTCCAGCACCCCGGGCAGCAGGTCGCCGATGTAGCTGCGCACCGGGGCCACCCCGCCGGTCAGGGTCACGTTGGGGCCGAAGAACTCGCGGCCCACCGGCCCGGTGGCGTACTGCGGCACACCCACCCGGGAGATCGTCCCGCCCGGGCGCACGATGCCGATGGCCTGCTCGAAGGCCGGCAGCAGCCCCACGGCCTCCAGCACCTTGCCCGCGCCGTGGCCGGTCATCTCGCGCACCGTGGCGATGCCTTCCTCGCCGCGCTCGGAGACCACGTCGGTGGCCCCGAACTCGCGGCCCAGATCCGTGCGGTCCGCGTGCCGGCCCATGAGGATGATGCGCTCGGCGCCCAGCTGGCTGGCAGCGAGCACCGCCAGCAGCCCCACCGCGCCGTCGCCGATGACCGCCACGGTGTCGCCTTCGCGGACCCCGGCGCTGCGCGCTGCATGGTAGCCGGTGCCGTAGACGTCGGACAGCGCCAGCAGGCTGGGAAGCAGCGCGTCGTCGACGGCGGCGTCGACCTTGAACAGCGTGCCGTCGGCCAGCGGGACACGGATGGCCTCGGCCTGGCAGGCGGAGTCCCGGGAGTTGGTGCGGCCCCAGGAGCCGGCGCGCAGGCAGGAAGTGGTCAGCCCCTGCAGGCAGAATTCGCAGCTGCCGCAGTTGATGGTGAAGGGGGCGATCACGAAGTCGCCGGGCTTGAGAGTGGACACTGCGGAGCCTACCTCGGCGACCCGGCCGACGAATTCGTGGCCGATCGGGCGGGCGGCGACCGCCGGGCCGTGGTAGTGGTGCAGGTCCGAGCCGCAGATGCAGCTTGCGGTGATGTCGACCAGGGCGTCGGTCGGCTCCAGCAGCACCGGATCCGGCACCTCGCGCAGTTCAACCGTGTAGTCTCCGAGCAGATAGGTGGCGCGCATGATGCTCCTTGCGTTGGCATGGGTTGCTGGTTCAAGCCTAGGATGTGAGCATGTTCCTTTCCAACCTCCGTGAAGCAGGGGGAATGCCCGCCGCGGGCGGGCGCATCGCCGCCGGGGTGCTCTTCCGCTCCGCCGCCCCGCATCTGGTCGACCAGCAGCTGGCCGACTGGGTGGCGCAGCAGCGCATCGAGCGCATCTACGACCTGCGCAGCACCCAGGAGACCGCATACCTGCCCGGTTTCCCTGCCAGCTTCGCCGGCACCATCCGCACCCACCTGCCGCTGCTGGAAGGCGCGGTGGGCCACCTGTCCACGCTGGATGAGATCTACGAGCCGCTGGTCGAGCTGCACGGCCCCACCTGGGCCACGCTGGCCGCGGGCATCGCCGAATCCGGCGCCACCCTGGTGCACTGCACCGCCGGCAAGGACCGCACCGGCGTGGGCGTGGCCATGGTGCTGATGGCGGTGGGCGCGGACAAGGACGCGGTCATGGAAGACTACGCCGCCTCCACCGCGGCGCTGTCCGGGGACTGGCTGGCGGCCATGACCCGGCGCATGGGCGAGCACGGGGTGGCGATGACCGAGCAGATGCGCACGCTGCTGGTCGGCACCTCCGTGGCCGGACTGGACAAGGCGCTGGACGCGGCCCGGCGCACCGGGTCGATCGCCGACTACCTGCTCTTGCACGGGCTTGGCCGCGCGCAGCTCGAAACCCTGGGCGAGAAGCTGGTGGTGGCCAGTTGAGCGCTGAGAACGCGGGTCCACGGGCCTTGGCGGCGCTGACCGACGAACGGGTGTTCGGGCTGCTGGCCCAGGCCCCTGCCACGCGCACCGAGATCTCCGCGCGGCTTGGCATCTCCAAGCCCACCGCGTCGCAGTCGATCCTGCGCCTGCAGGAGTTCGGGCTGGTGTCCGAGGGTCGTTCCAGCGCCGAGGGCAAGCGCGGTCGCATTCCCGAACGCTACGCCCTGCGCACCGCCTACGGGCACGTGCTGGGGGTGGATCTGAGCGCCGAGCGGCTGGCGCTGCGTGCGAGCGACGTGACCGGCACCGTGCTGGCCGAGCGCATCAGCCCGGTGCAGACCTCCACCGGCGCAGAGCAGCTGCTGGACACCGCCCGGGCGCTGCGCGACGAGCTGCAGGCCGAGCTCGGCTCGCCGCGGCTGGCCGCGGGCATCAGCCAGGCCGCCCCGGTGCTGCACGGCGAGGACGGCACCACGCGGGTGGTGCCCACCCCGATCTTCGCGGCGTCCGGCGCCGATCTGGCCGGGCTGTTCGATTCGCCTGCCACGCTGCTGGACAACGACGTGAACTGGATGGCGGTGGCCGAATACTCCCGGCGCGCCGGCTCCATGCTGCTGCTCTACCTGGGCGCGGGTCTCGGCTCCGCGCTGGTGATCGAGGGCCGGGTGTACCGCGGGCGCCATGGCCTGGTCGGCGAGCTGGAAACCCAGCGGCTGCAGGGACGCACCCTGCTGGAGCACCTGGACTCCGGGGGATTGGTGGGAACCAGGGTCCTGTTCGAGAAGCTGAGCGACCCGCAGATGTGGCCGGCGCTGCTTGAGCCGCTGGGGCAGGTGCTGGGCAACCTGCTCGGCTACCTGGATCCCGACGCGCTGGTGGTCACCGGCCCCGGGGCCAGCGCCGCGCTGACCGAGAAGCTGGCGGAGCGGCTGCGCGGCATCGTGCCGCTGGCAGGTCCCGACATCGAGTATTCGCCGCAGGGCGGGACCGGGGCGTTGGACGGGGCCCTGGCCGCCGCGCGCCGCCGCGCGCTGGCCGAGCTGTGGAGCGCCTACCGCCACGCGTGAGCCGCCACGTCGCACCATTGACCGCAGGCCGGGCGCTAGATATTGTAAAGAGTCCTAAATATTTTGAATGGAGTTCTCATGCCAGCTTCCGCCTCGCCCTATGCAGCCATCGGCCTGGATATGGGCGGCTCGTCCATCAAGTACGGCATGGTGGACTCCGAAGGAAAACTCGTCGAGAGCACCTTCAGCCACGCGCCCACCCCTGCCGGCGCGCATCCGGACGCCGTCGCCCAGGCGATGGCGGACATTGTGACCGGCCTGCAGGAGCAGGCAGGCAGCGACCTGGCCGGCGTGCCGGTGGGCGTCACGGTGCCGGGCATCGTGATCGGCGGGGTGGTGCACTCCGCAGCGAACATCGACAGCGCATGGATCGGGCTGGATGCGGTCGCCCTGATCGGCAGCGTGCTGGGCCGCGAGGTGAGCGTGCTGAACGACGCGGACGCCGCCGGCATGGCCGAGGTCTTCGCCGGCGCAGGCAGCCTCGACGGGAGGCCGCGCGCCGGCAGCACCCTGGTGCTGACCCTGGGCACCGGCATCGGCTCGGCGTTCTTCCGCGACGGACTGCTGTTCCCCAACGTCGAATTCGGCCACCTGGAAATCGACGGGGCGGATGCCGAATCCCGCGCCGCGGCCCGGGTGATCCGCGAGGAGAACCTGAGTTGGGAGCAGTACGTCCAGCGCCTGCAGCGCTACCTGGCCCACGTGGAATTCCTGTGCAGCCCCGACCTGATCGTGATCGGCGGGGCGGTCTCGGCGGACCACGAGAAATTCATGCCGCAGCTGAAACTGCGCGCACGCATCGTGCCGGCGCAGTACAACAACGCCGCCGGAGTGCTTGGAGCCGCGCACCGGGCGATGAACCACTAGCGGCCACCCGCCGCCGAAATAGGAACCGATGCATACCATTGACCCCGACGCCCGCCTCAAGCTCGTCGCCGTCGACATGGACGGCACCTTCCTGGACGGGGCAGGGATGATCCCCGACGAGGCCTGGCAGGTCATTGCCGACCTGCAGGAGCGCGGAGTGCATTTCGTACCCGCCTCGGGCCGCCAGTACGCGACCCTCAGCGAGCAGTTCGCCCGGCTGGGCGCGATCCCGATCATCGCGGAGAACGGCACCGTGGTGATGCGCGGGCAGACCGAGGTGTATTCGAACATCATCGACCCGCAGCCGGTGGCGGCGGTCGTCGACGCGGTGCGCGGCCAGCGGGAGCTGGATGCGGGACTGGTGCTGTGCGGACGGCGCACCGCCTACGTGGAGCGCTGCGATGCGGCCTTCGCCCGGGCCATCGCCCCCTACTACCGCGCGGTGGAAGTGGTCCAGGACCTGCACCTGGTGCAGGATGACATCATCAAGATGGCGGTGAACGTGGGCACCGGCAAGGTCGCGCAGATGGCCGCGGCGCTGGATGTCCCGCTTCAGGTCGTGGTTTCCGGAAGCCATTGGGTGGATGCCATGAACCAGGGCGTGCACAAGGGCCTGGCCCTGGGCCGGCTGCAGGAGTCGCTGCAGATCAGCGCCGAGCAGACCGCGGTGTTCGGGGACTACCCGAACGACCTGGAGATGATGGGCCGGGCGCGCTATTCCTTCGCCATGGCCAATGCGCACCCGCAGGTGGCGCAGGCGGCGAACTTCACCGCCCCGGCCAACACCGAACACGGGGTGCTGCAGGTGCTGCGCGCCTACCTGGAGGGGCGCAGCAGCCTGTAGCCGCCCTTAGCAGCCCACGTAGTGCCCGATGCCCGCCAGTGCCGCGCGTACGCCGGTGTCCAAGGCGCCGCGGTACTCGGGCAGGAAGAATGGCGAATGGTTGCCAGCCGGCGCCGGGTCCGACGGATCCGCGCCGCCGAACATCCAGAACACGTTCGGCACCCCGATGGCGTCTCCCAGCGCGCCGAAGTCCTCGGAGCCCATCAGCGGGGCCACGAGCTTGACCCGGTCCTCGCCGAACTCGCTGGCCAGCGCGGTGGCGACATTGCCGGTCTGCTCCGGGTCGTTGAACAGGCGCGGGAAGCGGTACAGCGTGGTGATCTCGGGCTGTGGCGCGGCGGAGGCGGCCGCCTCCGCGGTGACGATGCGGGTCACCGCCGCCAGCACCTTCTCGCGCACCGCCTCGGTGAGCGTGCGGATGTTCAGCGTGAACACCGCCCGGTCGGGAATGATGTTCTCCTTCAGGCCCGCGTGGAAGGAGCCGCAGGTGACCACCGCGGCGTCCCGCGGATCCAGCTCGCGCGAGGTAATGGTCTGCAGCCGGGTGATGATGTGCGCACCGAGCACGATCGGGTCGATCGAGTCCTGCGGTTGGGAGCCGTGGGCCTGGGTGCCGTGCAGCGTGATCTCCAGCGAATCGGCCAGCGCCATGGCAGATTCAGGGGTTAAGTGGATGGTGCCTGCGGCGAAGGGGAAAACGTGCTGTCCCAGCACCACCTCGGGCACCGGGGCCTTGTCCCACAGCCCGTCGGCCAGCATGGCCGCCGCCCCGGCGCCGGTCTCCTCGCCGGGCTGGAACACCAAGACCACGGTGCCCGACCAGCCTTCGGTGCCCTGCGCCAGCACCGCCGCGGCGCCCAGCGCGCTGGCCACGTGGGTGTCGTGCCCGCAGCCGTGCATCAGCGGCACCTCGGTGCCATCAGCCAGCTGGCCTACCGCGGTGGAGGCGTACTCCGCGCCGGTGGCTTCCTTGATCGGCAGCCCGTCGGAGTCGGCGCGGAAGGCGATGACCGGGCCTGGCCCGTTGCGCAGCACGCCGACCACCCCGGTGCCGCCGCAGCGGAAGTGCTCGATGCCCAGCGCGGCCAGCCTCGATTCGATGTAGGCGGCGGTCTGGTGCTCCTGCATGGACAACTCGGGGTTTGCGTGCAGGTGAAGGTAGTCAGCGTGGACGGCGGCCTGGATGTCGGCGGTCGGTTTGAGGGAGTGGCTCATGGCGGGGTCCTGGTTCCTTGTAGTGGCTGGTTCGCGGAAGGCAGCTAGTGCTCGGAGGAAGCCTGGGTGGTGCGCTTGCGCAGCACCCAGGAGAAGACAATGGAGGCGATGACGACCAAAGCGGTGGCGAAGGCGCCGGTGGCCGGGGCCAGCGGGACCACCACGAAGTTCACCAGCAGGGCTGCGACGACCGCGACGATGGTCGGGCGCAGCGCCTTCATGGAGACGATGCACTGCACCAGCACCGCGCCCATCAGCGAAGGCAGGATGTACAGGCGGGCGACCTCGATGACCTCGGCGGGGATGTTGTGCACCAGCCAGGTGCCCAGCACGCCCACGAACAGCAGCAGGCTGGTCAGGTGCACGGTGGCGGCGCCGCAGATGGCCATCACCGCGGCAAGGTCGCCGCGCTTGGTGCCCGGCTTCGCGTCAATGGCAGACTGGGCCACGATGGCCGCCGGCAGCAGCTTGTTGGAAATGTTGCCGATCATGAACGCCTGGTACATGGCGGCGGAACCGAGGATCGGGAAGTAGGTCAGCGGCTCGACCACCCACAGCACCCCGAAGGTGGCGGCCACTGCCAGCAGCGCCACCCAGACCATGCTGGCGGTCACTTCCATGCCGCTGAAGAACGCGATGTAGATCGGGCCGGCCAGCGAGAGGATCAACCCCAGAGCCATGGTGATGGAGCCGTAGCGGCTGGTCTGCCGGTCGAAGCGCTCCATGGAGGCTGCGGCATTGGCGGAAAGCGAGGTTGCGCTCATGGTCAATCCTTAGGCGGTGTGCAGGTAGTAGGCGGATACGAGGGCGATGACGATAGAGATTCCCAGCGCCCATTCCTTGAGCCATTTCTGGTGCAGGGCCTTGGCCAGGTACAGGCACAGGCCCATAGCGGCGGCTGAAATCCCGACCAGGAACAGGTGCACGTTGGATTTCGGCAGTTCGGCGATGGTCAGCGCGGAGAACGCGCCGAGCAGCGCGGCGGTGGGAATCAGGGCCATGACCGCCGGGTTGCGCTTGGCCAGCGACTTGCCGCCCTTCTTCAGCAGCGGGGTCATGATCAGCGTGCAAAGCATCCACATCGCGCCGGATAGGCTCATGGTCATGAACGCGACGGCGAAGACCTGCTGGGTGTAGCTGTCCCCGCCCAGCGAGGCGCCCATGGTTCCGGCGGCGATGCTGGCCGAGGCGGTTTCGGCGGCGGCCGAGCCGATCAGGCCGATGCGCACCAGCACCGCCGGGGTGCCGAACAGCGCCAGCAGCGCGATGGCGACCAGCACCACTGCCAGCGACGGGCCGATGGAGGCCACCGCGCCAGCGCGGAACGCCTCCTTCAACTCGCGGACCGGCATCTCAATGTGCGGTGCGGCGGCCGTGGCGGCCTTGGCGTAGAGCACTGTCTGGACGAAGATGACGGCGAAGACGCCCAGGATACAGATCCAGAGGAACGGCGTGTTGGCGATGGCCCAGATGTTCGTCGAGCTCGGGTCGGCGGCTGCCACTGCTAAAGGCGTTTGCATGGTGGTTCCTTGCGGGGGAGGTCGAGGTGCGGTGTGAGGTGGATCTCGTAGCTTTAACGGTGACCGAGCATGCCCATCGATGGCAAGAAATGGGGATTCTTGCCAAGTTTCTGACGATTTCCCGCATTTCGAGGGTCCAGATGGCGTTCAATAGGGCAATTGGCAACTGAATTCGTCATCTGCCGGTCAGCCGACGGACGAATGTTGCGCCCCGGTCGCATTAGCCCGAAAGTTGAAGTCATGGTTGATTTTCAGGAGTTGGGCGAACTCGAGCAACGCATAGTCATGGCCCTCCAGGTCGACGGCCGGGCCACCTGGCGCAAGATCGCCAAGGTCCTGGACGAGCCAGAACGCACGGTGGCGCGGCACGGGGCCGCGTTGCTGGAGGACGGCAAGGTGAACATCGCCGCCATCCGCCATCGTGCCGGAGCGGTGATCGCGGCCTTGAACTGCGTTCCGGGCACGGTTCCGGTGGCCAGCGAGGCACTGTCGGCCCGAGCTGACACGAGCTTCACCTATATGGTGACGGGGCAGAGCGACGTGGTCAGCGAACTGCACTACGACGGGGGACTGGAAGACATCCTGACCCTCCAGCTGCCGGCGACCCCGGGGCTGAGCCAGATCCAGGTGTATCCGATCCTGAAATTCTTCAAGACCATCAGGGGCTGGAGGGCCGGGAACCTGAGCACCGCGCAGTTGCGGATGCTGGAGCCGGAGGTCGGGGGCGAACGCACCGAATGGCATCCGACCGAGGCGCTGGACGCAACGGACCTGACGATCATCGATGCGCTGCGCCGCGACGGCAGGGCGAGCATCGAGGCGATCTCCCGCCAGGTGAAACTCGGGGAATCGTCGGTATCGCGCCGGGTGGAGGCGCTGCTGCGCGGGGAGCACATCAGCATCCGCACGCTGGTGGAGCCTGCCTTGCTGGGACTTCCGGTCGAAGCGCTGCTATGGGTGCAGGTCTCCCCGGAGCGCATCGACGAGTTGGGCCAGCGCCTGAGCCAGCTGCCGCAGGTGCGCTATCTGGCGGCCATCGCCGGGGACGCGCAATTGCTGGTCGACGTGACGGTGCCTTCCCAGCAGGACTTGTACCGCTTCATCGCGCAGACCGACTGGGGGCAGATGGTACAGCTGCGCACCTCGGTGGTGCTCGGTGCCCGCAAGCGCGGAGGACGGCTCGTCTCCACGGCCAGCGGACGGTAGCCTGACGCACCCGGCAGCCGACAGGACCCGATAGGTCCCGTTGGCGAGGCCAGCGCAGTAGCCCGGCTGCGGCGAACGCGAAGCCGGTTAACGGCAGGAGAATTCTTGGCTGATAGCCGATCATAATCCGTCATATGCGCTTCTGCGCCTCAAAAGGGCGCAAGATTTCGCCTATTGTCTCGATTAGAAGGCAGCGCAGGACGCTTCCGTCACCGATCGAGCATCGGTTCGTGCTGCAGAGCTGAGAGGACAACGGCAACCGTGACGATGAGGTTAGCCAAGAGCAACAAGCAGGCAATCGCGACGCCGGAGAGCGCGTGGAGAAAACGCAAAGACGCGTGGGAACACCTGGGCTACGTACTCAGCGAGATCGCCTCCATCCCGGTCGACGAAGCCGGACGACGGGAGAACGAACAGGAAGCCGGGCGGCTGCTCGGGCTGCTGTCCGCGATCGAACCCTATTGGGCCAATCCGGGGCTTGAATACTTCAACCGCGTGGCCGCCCTGATGTCCGACGGGCACTACGAGGACGCCATGCATCTGGTCTACCAGGCCAACCAGACCTTCCGGACCCAGACCCAGTACTTCGATGCCGATGGCCATGACAGCGTCGCGCCCGAGCCTGCTGAACGAGGCGCCTCCCATGGCAGCCCCCAGCAGCACGGCGCGCGCACGGTTCCGCAGGTCGAGATCCTGCTGGTGGACAATGGCCCGGCGGAGGAAATCGAACGCTTCAAGGAGGAAATCCTCGAGCAGCGCCAGCGCACCGATCCGTTCCACTACAACTTCGTGGTGGTTCCCAGCGTCGAGGACGCGCTGGCGGCGATCGTCATCAACCCCTCGATCCAGTCGGTGGTGCTTTCGGCCAGGTATTCGCTGGAATCCAGCCGCCGGCTCAGTTCCACGCTGCAGAACTTCATCGCCGGGCGGATGGCGGGATACTTCACCTCCCGGCGCCAGATCCAGGGGCTGCTGGACCTGGAACAGATCCTGGAGAAGCTGCGCCCCGAGCTGCCGGTGTACCTGATCGCCGGGGTTGCGCTTGAATCCATCGCCCATGAGATCACCGGGCGCTTCCGCCGCATTTTCTCGCGCAATGACCGCATGGATTTGCATCTGTCGATCCTCGCCGAGATCACCGACCGCTACGACACCCCGTTCTTCGCCGCGCTGCAGAAGTACGCCAAGCGCCCGGGCGGGGTCTTCCACGCGCTGCCGATCTCCCGGGCCGCCTCGGTGAAGAATTCGCCGTGGGCGCGCGACCTGGTGGACTTCTACGGCAAGAACCTGCTGCTGGCCGAGACCTCGGCGACTTCCGGCGGGCTGGACTCGCTGCTGGACCCGCAGAGCTCCATCAAGAAGGCCCACGAACTGGCGGCCCGGGCCTTCCGGAGCCACCGCACCTACTTCGTCACCAACGGGACCTCGACCGCAAACAAGATCGTGCACCAGTCGATCCTCGCCCCGGGGGACATCGTGCTGGTGGACCGCAACTGCCACAAGTCGCACCACTATTCGCTGGTGCTGGCCGGGGCGAACGTGAGCTATCTGGAGGCCTACCCGCTCAACGAGCACTCCATGTACGGCGCGGTGCCGCTTCAGGAAATCAAGGGCCGGCTGCTGCAGCTGCGCCGCGAGGGGCTGCTGCACAAGGTCAAGATGCTGACGCTGACCAACTGCACCTTCGACGGCATCATCTACGATCCGCGCCGGGTCATGGAGGAATGCCTCGCCATCAAGCCCGACCTCGTGTTCCTCTGGGACGAGGCCTGGTTCGCCTTCGCCGGCTTCCATCCGGTCTACCGCCAGCGCACCGGCATGACCGCCGCGGCCCGTATGGAAGCGCAAATGGAGACCGTAGAGTACCAGGAGCGCTACGCGGCCCAGGCCGCCGCGCTGCCCGAGCCCGGTACCGCGCAGGATCCAGCCAACGACGAAGCCTGGTTGCGCACCCGGCTGATTCCGGATCCCGAGGCCGTCCGCCTGCGGGTGTATTCAACCCAATCGACGCACAAGACCCTGACCTCCCTGCGCCAGGGATCCATGATCCACATCTACGACCAGGATTTCGCGGCCAGGAACCTGAATACGTTCCGCGAAGCCTACATGACCTACATCTCGACCTCGCCGAACTACCAGATCCTCGCTTCGCTGGATATCGGGCGCCGGCAGGCGGAACTTGAAGGCTACGCGCTGGTCCAGCGGCAGGTGGACCTCGCCCAGTCGATCGCCAGGGCAGTCAGCCGGAACAAGCTGCTGAGCAAGTACTTCCGCATCCTGAACACCGCGGACCTGATCCCGGAGGAATACCGCTGCACGCGGACGGCGAATCCGGTGCGGGACGGGCTGGCGGTCTGGGACGAATCCTGGCAGCAGGACGAGCTGGTGGTCGACCCGTCGCGGTTGACGCTGGACATCAGCCGGACCGGAGTGGACGGGGACACGTTCAAGCACACCTACCTGATGGACGGGCATTCGATTCAGGTCAACAAGACCAGCCGCAGCTCGGTGCTGCTGATGACCAATATCGGCACGACCCGTTCGGCCGCGGCGCACCTGATCGAGGTGCTGGTGAAGATCGCCGAGGGCCTGGAACGCCAGAGCCGGATCGACGGCCGCGTGCTGGCCATGGGCACCGTGGAGGGGCCGGGACAGATCCCGCTTCCCGATTTCAGCTCATTTGCCCCGCAGTTCGCCGGTGGTGGCGGCAGCGGCAACATGCGCGCCGCCTACTACCTGACGTATCAGGACCCGGCCACCCAGTTCCTCTCCTCGGCCCAGATCAAGGAGCGCATCGGCGCCGGGCAACGGGTGGTTTCCGCGGTGTTCGTCACGCCGTACCCGCCGGGCTTCCCGGTGCTGGTGCCGGGGCAGGTCGTCACCATGGAGATCATGCGCTACATGGACGTGCTCGATACCCGCGAGATCCACGGATACCATCCGGACCTGGGCTACCAGGTCTTTACGAACCGCGCGCTGCGCGAATTCGCCGCCGACAGCTAGCGGCGCAGCCCGCCGCAACGCCCCGGACGCTGCCAGAGAGCGGCCGGGGCGTTGCTTTGCGGCCTACGGGTTCAGGCCGGGCATCCCAAGTGCCGTGCCACGGCCTCGAACGCCCGCAGGGTGGGGAAGAGCTTGGAAGCATCCTGCGGCAAGGGCCAGCTGGAGAGCTTGACCGCCACCAGCTTCACCGCGGGATCCATGTAGATCATCTGCCCGTGGATGCCCAGCGCCACCGCCGCATTCGTGGCGGGATTGGGGAACCAGATCTGGTTGCGGTACCGGCCACCGGGCATCAGGTTCTCTCCCGGCGACTGGGCGAACGCCTGGAACAGCTCATCGCTTTGCCGGAAGGTATCCTCAATCCACGCCGGAGAAAGCACCGCTTTCCCGGTCAGTGCGCGGCCGCCGTTGACGTAGAGGTGCCCGAAGCGGGCCAGATCCCGCAGCGTGGTGTTGAAGCCGCCGTCGAACATTCCGGTCCCGAATTGGTCCACACCCATCAGCAGATCCTGCTGGGCGCCGAGCTTCGACCACACGTATTCGGAGAGCAGCTGCTGCATCGGAGCTCCGCCAGCAGCCTCGCAGACCCAGCCCAGCACGTCGGTTTCACAGGACCGGTACTCAAACGGTCCGCCATGGGGTCCCTTGGCCTTGAGCGTCAGCAGGAAGTCGTACATCCCGACCGGGCCGATTGATCCGCGCTCCGGCGCCCAGCCGATGGCCTCTTCCAGCAGACGCACCTCGGCGTTGGGATCCAGATACTCCTCCGAAAACTGGATGCCCGAGCGCATATCGAGGATGTCGCGCACGCTGGCCCCGGCATAACCGCTGCGCGCCAGCGACGGAACGTAGCTGCACACCTGCCGGGACACATCCAGCAGCCCGGCATCGGCGAGTGCGCCGGCCAAGGTGCCCACCAGCGTCTTGCTCACCGACATCAGCAGATGGTCGCTCTGCGCGGTCATCGTGTTGTAGTACTTCTCCCATAGGATCCGTCCGTTGTGGATGACGAGCACCGCGTCGGTATTCGTCGCGTGGATGACTCCTCGCACCGTCAGGGCTGGATCGGTGAAGCTGGATTTGGCGACCTCGAGCTTGCCGAGCTTCTCCTCGGCCAGCGGCAGCTTGACGATCGGCCCATCGCCGCGGGAGACCCGTACGGTCGGGTGGATGCGTGCGATGTTCTGGAACGAGCGCTTGACGTTCTGCGGGGCCTGCCAGTTGGCGATGGACAGGGCGCCTGCGGGTTCAGGCCGGGCGGGAAGGACGCCATCGCCGGGAGGGCCCGCCGAATCAATGTCCATTGTCATTGGGAGGAACGTCGATGCCCTTGTACTGGGAGCGGATGGAGGAAATGAAATGCTTGGCATCGATGGTGAGTTTGGTTTTCTTTTTGCCTTCGTACTGAAGCTTGGCCTTGGTGACCAGGACCCCAAGATCGGCTCCCTTCCAACGGTAGTCGTGCTCGCCGTAGATGCGCAGGAAAAACGCTTCCTTGTGGTTCTGAAGCTGGTGCCAGTCCAGGGCCGAGCGGGAGAATTGCAGTTTGCCGCGGGAATCGAGGTAGTAGTTGCCCGTGCGCGGCGCGTGGGTCAGGTACTGGAGGATGTCGTCGGTTTCCTTGATGATCATGTGGCTCCATACGTCAGCCCCGGACATCTCCTGCCAGCGTTCGTTGATCTCGTCCACGTCCAGCTTGAAGTCCACGTCGAGGTACTCCAGCAGGTGAAAGAGGAACAGCGGAACGTCCGCGTAGGCGCCGGCGGTGACATTGGTGATTGCGCTGGCCCCTGAGATGCGCGGATTCAATTCGCCCAGGTACACCTCATCGGTGTCGGTGTCCACCAGCACGTCGACTTCGAAGAAGCCGCGGTACCCGGTATTCTGCAGGCCGCTGCCGACGTTTCGCACCAGCTCAATGGCCCGCGCTCGCTGCGAGTCCGTGAGGATATCTGGGTGCATTTCATTGCCGCACCACCCTCCCTTGTAGGGAGTGAGCTCCTTGTAACCGGCCAGTTCGGTGAGGATCGGTCCCACCACGGTGCCGCAGCGGGTCAGGACCGCCTCGACGGCCACCGGCTGGTTGTTGATGCGCTTCATGACCTTAAGGTCTTCGCCGAGAATGTACTTCGAATACTGGTTCCAGTTCTCTTCGTTGGCGATGAAGAATGTTGTCTTGCCCGAATCGCCGTAGGGGGTTTGCACCACCAGGTCGTTTCCGAGCTTGCCCTTGCGCGCCAAGGCCATCAGCTCGTGGTAGCTGGAAGCGGTGCCCAGCACATTGGGCACCGAGGGAGCTCCGGCGGCGTTGCCCAGCTTGGTAGTGACGATTTTTGAATCAAGTTCGGTGCGCAGCGCAGCCGGGGGAAGGATCAGGTCGTAGCCTAGCTCTTCGCAGATGGATTCGGTCTCTTCGTTGAAAAACACCATGGCGACCTTGGGCTTCGGCCCGCCGACGGTGCGCTGGGAGTCGATGAATTCGCGGACCTCCGAGTTCTCCAGCAGCCAGTTGTTGATCTCCTCGGCGCTGTCGAATTCGACATAGGGTTTCTCACTGGGGGTGAAGACGCGCGGATGTTGTCCGTCCCACCCGTCGTAATAGGTGATGTAGCTGAACTTTCGAACCCAGCGGTCCAGCCCCAGCAGGTTCACCGGGGTCGCGCCAATGAAATAGATCGGCGTCTGATTGGTCCGGAAGAAATGGCGCACCTCGCTCATGTTCTTCAGCTGCCGTCCGAAAGGCAGCACCCGCGGGGCCGCTTCGGGATGGGGCTCGTCGTTGTAGGCGGCGTCGGTAGCGACATTGGCGTTCAAGCCTTCGGTGGCCTGGACCTGATGGCGCAGCTTGGACAGCTCGCTGGGCTTCGGGATTCGTGGACGTGTGATGTGGGATGAAGCTTCGAGAATATTGGCCATGTCGGTAGTCGGTCCTTCTCAAACGGTCAAGAGGCAGGTCACTGCGCGCACGGGGTGTGACAGTTTCATGCTCAGCGCTTGCGGTGAGCGCCGGAACACCGGGCGGTGAACGGCCGATGAACATTGGCCGGTGTCGCCCACTGCCGCCCGGTGACATGGCGCGAAGCTGCGGGCAGCGCTTCGGCCTGAGCTTTTGTGACCCAAAATGACATGGCGAAGGCCGGAGGATCTACGAAAGATCCACCGACCTATCCCGGATCCGGCTAGCGACCAACGGTCGCCGCGAAATCCAGCTCCTTGAATTCGAAACCTGCGTCGCGAAGGACAGTGCTGGTCGCCTTGCGTCCTGTCAGGATGACCCGGGCATTGGTGCCCATGACCGCCGCGCCCACCGTGGGAATTAGGCTCCCGGTCGGCACACCGGGCATCCCGGCCAGCGAGCGCAGGGCTGTCATCACTTCCTCGTTGCGCAGCGGATTCGGGGCCGTGGCGTGCACGATTCCGTCGGGGATTTCAGGTGCTTCAAGGCGCAGCAGGCAACGGATGACGTGCAGCCAATCTTCCATGCCGATCCAGCTGAACCACTGCTTGCCGTGGCCCAGCTTTCCGCCCAGCCCGGTGTTCGCCAGCAGATTCAGCGGGCCGAGCAACGGGGCGTCCGGATGCATGACCAGGGAGGTGCGCAGGATGTAGCGGTGCTTCGCATTGACCTGAGCCTGGGTGAACGCTTTCTCCCACGCGGCGGCAACACCGGTCATCTCGGGCAGCGCCTGCTCGCCGGTGGGGATGGGGCTGGACTCGGTGAGTTCCGTTTCGCCGGCATCGGAGAAGATCGCGGTGGTGCTGGACTGGATCCAGGTGGCCAGCTTCGAGCCCTTGGCGGTGGCCTCGGCCAGCGTACGGGTGGTGCGCACCCTCGAATCTGTCAGTTCGGCGATATTCTGGGCGGTGTTGCGCTTGTCCACGCGCTCGCCGGCCAGGTTGACCAGGTGCACCGGTCGGTCGCTGGCGAAGGCACCGGTCCACGGGCCCTGGTGCTGCCCATCCCAGATGTACTGTTCGGCGGGGAAATCAGCCTCGCGGGTGCGCGAAAGCACCGCCACCGAGGCACCTCGGCAGACCAGGTCCGCGGCGAGGTTGCGGCCCAGGAACCCGCGCCCGCCGGCAATGACCACATGGGCGTTGAGCTTGATGTGCGCGGTGTGGGCGATCAGCCGGTAGAGCCGGGCTGCGGACACGGCGAAGTCCTCGCACAGGTCCTTGCCCACGGTGAACTTGAAGGCGGTGGTGCCCGGTCCGTGCAGCTCGACGGTGAAGTGCAGCATGCAGCCGCCTTCGTGCTCGTCGACGCGCCAGCGCAGCACCATGGAACCGCCGGGCTGAGGCTGGGTGAACTCGACCATGCGTGCGGCCTGGTTGCGGCGGGTGATGGAGCCGGACGGCGCGGTGGCCCGGTGCAACGGGCCGAAGACCTTGCCCGGAGGCAGCAGGTCCACCTTGGTGCCGACTCCGCGCTGGTCGTCATGCACCGTGAAGCCCAGCTGCTTCATCCAGTGCCCGGTCTGCGAGAGGTTTCCGACGATCGAATACACGGCGTCGGCGCCCGCCGCCAGGAACTGCGACTCAGTGCGCTGCCAGTGCGTGAACTTCTTGGTGCTGCTCATCGAGATTCCCCCTGCGTCGTGGAGCTTGCGGCTTATCCCAAGGCTACTTGGTGGAAGGCTGTTCGGTGGGCAGGAACCGGACGTGTGCTCGGACTGTTACGCGATCTGCTGTTCGAGGAAAACAAAGGCTCCCGCCGTCCCCTGGGTCCGGGGATGGCGGGAGCCATATGCAGGTTGGCGCGGGCGGCGCTTAGGCGGTGACCTTGACGCCGAGCTCGTTCTCCATTTCGGTGAATTCTTCCTGCACCTGCTCGTTGTGGCGGTAGGTGCCCAGGGACACCAGCCAGGCAACCAGCAGGTTGATGGCGAAGCCAGGAACGATTTCATACATTGCATTCGAAAGATCTGGGATGTTGCCCCAGACGAAGACGACCACGGCGCCGGAGACCATGCCGGCGAAGGCGCCTATGGCGGTCAGCTTGCGCCAGTACAGGCTCAGCAGCACAATCGGGCCGAAGGCGCCGCCGAAGCCAGCCCAGGCAAACGATACGAGCTTGAGGATCGATGAATTCGGGTCCAGCGCCAGCAGCACGGCGATGACCGCGATAACCAGCACGCCGGCGCGGCCCAGATTCACCAGGGCCTTCGGGGAGGCCTTGCGGCCGGCGATGTTGTACAGGTCCTCCACCAGCGCGGAGGAGCAGACGATCAGCTGCGAGGACATGGTGGACATAATCGCCGCCAGCACCGCCGCCAGCACCAGGCCGGCGATCAGCGGGTGGAAGAAGACCTGGCTGAGCAGCAGGAAGACGGTCTCGCTGCTGGACTTGTCCAGCGGAGTGTCGGCGAAGTAGGCGATGCCGATCAGTGCGGTGCACACCGCGCCCAGGGTGGTCAGGAACATCCAGCCGATGCCGATGCGGCGTGCGCTCTTGGCCTCGGCCGGGGTGCGCAGCGCCATGAAGCGCACCAGGATGTGCGGCTGGCCGAAGTAGCCGAAGCCCCAGGCTGCGGTGGAGAAGATCGCGACGATGGCAAGGAAGGTGCCGTTGCCGTCGAAGGAGGAGAACAGGTTGAAGGCCACGGGGTTGGCGTCGGTGATGCGCTGGCCCAGGGTATTGATGTCTCCGACCTGCAGGACTGCCACGATAGGCACCGCGACCAGGGCCGCGAACATCAGCAGGCCCTGGACCATGTCGGTCAGCGAGGCGCCCAGGAAGCCGCCGAACAGCGTGTACAGCAGGGTGATGCCGGCGACGAATAGCAGGCCGGTCATGTACGGCCAGTTGAAGGTGGAGTCGAAGAACTTGCCGGCGGCCACCATGCCCGAGGAGACATAGAAGGTGAAGAAGCCCAGGATGATGATCGAGGAGGCAATGCGCAGCATGTGCGTGCCGTCCTTCAGGCGCTTCTCGAAGTAGCTCGGGATGGTGATCGCGTTCTGCGCGATGGCGGTGTAGGAGCGCAGGCGCGGGGCCACGAACTTCCAGTTCAGCCAGGCGCCGATGAGCAGGCCGATGGCGATCCAGGCTTCGTGCATGCCGCCCAGGTAGATGGCACCGGGCAGGCCCATGAGCAGCCAGCCGGACATGTCCGAGGCGCCAGCCGACAGCGCGGCCACCCAGGGCTTCAGGCCGCGGTCGGCCAGCATGTAGTCATCGATGTTGTTGGTGCGGCGATACGCGATATAGCCGATGCCAAGCATGGCGGCCATGTAGATCGCGATCGCGATCATCTGAAAAGTCTGGTCGGACATGTTTCCTCATAACCTGTTCTGCCCGCCGCGATGATGTACCGGGGCAGGACGCGGGTCTTGTGGTGCGAGTCACCACTATGGCACCAATTGGACGGTTTGTCGCGTTCCGCCCGGAGCGTTGTTACTGAAATGTGACCCAACTCATCGAAGGAGCCGTTTGGTCGGCGGCGGGTCGGCCGAACCCTGCTCGTCGATCATTCCAGGCTGCCGGTGCAGCAGCGAGCGCACCGCCTGCATGGCCGGGGACTGGGTCGAGGAATGCCGCATGGCGGTGAAGATGGTGCGCATCGGCGCGCCCGGCAGCTCGACCGCGCGCAGCGTCCCGGAATCGGTGCGCAGCACCAGTGCGGGCAGCAGCGCCACCGCGTTGCCGGACGCCACCAGCTGCAGATGGGCCTGTAGGTCCGCGGTTTCGTAGCGCACGTCCGGCTCGAAGCCGGCCAGCCGGCAGGACTGCTCGGCCCAGTGGCGGCTGGCCGCACCCTCCGGCTCCATCACCCAGGGCAGGTGCGCGGCGTGCTCCAAGGTGGCGACCCGGTCGAATTCGGCATTGCCCGCCGCACCCCGGGCCGGCAGCGCCAACCGGATGGCGTCGTGCGTCAGCACTCGTCGGTCGAGGTTTTCATAGTGCGGGGCGGCGTGCCCGGGGTACTGCTCGGCGACCACCAGGTCGAAGTTGCGGCTGCTGGTTTCGTGCAGCGCCTCGGCCGGCTCCTGCTGGCTCATCTCCACCCGCAGGCGCGGGTAGGTGGTGCGCAGCTCGCGCAGTACCGGCGGCATCAGGGCCAGCATGGCGGTTTGGAACACGGCCAGGCGCACGGTACCGGTGACCGTGGACAAGGTGGCGGCCAGCGCCGCTTCGGCCCGCTCCATGGAGCCAAGCAGTTCCTCGGTGTGGGCCACCAGGACCTGGGCCTGCGGGGTCAGCTGCAGCGTGCGTCCGGTGCGGCGCAGCAGCTCCACGCCCGCTTCCGCCTCCAGCTGGGTGAGCTGCTGCGAAACCGAGGAAGGGGAGTAGCTGAGCACGTCGGCGACCTCCGCGATGGTGCCGCGGATGCTCAATTCCCGAAGCAGCCGCAATCGGCGCAGTTCAAGCATGGTTTACCCCCGCGTTTTCCGGTGAATTTCAGACCCTGTGGAAACATTAGCAAACCCGAATGAAATCCTTCGGTTTTGTTCACTTTTGCTTAACCCGCAAAAGGGTCATACTCAATCTTGCACACAGCTTCGCGTGGCGCGTGGTTCCTGACCGGAGCAGGCGGCCAGCACAGCCCAAAAACGACCTGAGCGTTCGGTGCCGAACCCCCATGTACGAACCGCATCGAAGGGACCACAAGTGTCTTCCACCAACACCCAGCACCTCGTGCCGCCGGCCGTCGACGCCGCCGGCAACACCATGACCACCCCGGCCGAACTGGCCGACGACGCCATCAAGCTGGTCCGCCGCTGGCTCACCGAAGCCGCGCAGTTCCCGACCGACGCCTCCGCCGCCCGCCTGGCCGGAGTGCTCAAGGACCCCAACGGCCTGGACTTCACCGTCGGCTTCGTCGACGGCGTGATCCGTCCCGAGGACCTGAACGTCGCCGCCGCCAACCTCAAGGCCCTGGCCCCGAAGGTGCCGGCCTTCCTGCCGTGGTACATGCGCAAGGCAGTTGGCCTGGGCGGCGTCATGGCGCCGATCGTGCCGCAGATCGTGGTACCGGCGGCCCGCAAGGTGCTGCGCGAGATGGTCGGCCACTTGATCATCGACGCCTCCGACGCCAAGCTGGGCGGCGCGATCTCCAAGATCAAGCGCGAAGGCGTCAACCTGAACGTCAACCTGCTGGGCGAGGCCATCCTGGGCGAGGGCGAAGCAGCCCGCCGCCTGGAGGGCACCACCAAGCTGCTGGCCCGCGACGACGTGGACTACGTGTCCATCAAGGTCTCCGCCACCGTGGCCCCGCACAACCACTGGGCCTTCGACGAGGCGGTGGAGCACATCATCGAGAAGCTCAAGCCGCTCTACGAGCTGGCCAACCGCGGCTCCAAGAAGAAATTCATCAACCTGGACATGGAAGAGTACAAGGACCTGGAGCTGACCATCGCGGTCTTCACCAGGATCCTGTCCATGGACGAGTTCAAGAACCTGGAAGCCGGCATCGTGCTGCAGGCCTACCTGCCGGATGCCCTGGGCGCCATGATCCAGCTGCAGGACTTCGCCTCGGCCCGCGTGGCCGATGGCGGCGCACCGATCAAGGTGCGTGTGGTCAAGGGCGCGAACCTGCCGATGGAAACCATGGAAGCCGACATCCACGGCTGGCCGCTGGCCACCTGGCACACCAAGCAGGACTCCGACACCAGCTACAAGATGGTCATCGACTACGCGCTGCGCCCGGAGCACGTGAAGAACGTGCGCATCGGCGTGGCCGGCCACAACCTGTTCGACGTGGCCCTGGCCTGGCTGCTGGCCAAGTCCCGCGGCGTCACCAAGGGCATCGAGTTCGAGATGCTGCTGGGCATGGCCACCGGCCAGGCCGAGGCGGTGCGCCGCGAGGTCGGCGAGTTGCTGCTCTACACCCCGGTGGTGCACCCGGAAGAATTCGACGTGGCGATCGCCTACCTGATCCGCCGCCTCGAAGAGGGCGCCAGCCAGGAGAACTTCATGTCCGCGGTCTTCGAGCTGGAGAAGAACGAGGCGCTGTTCCAGCGCGAGAAGGACCGCTTCCTGGCTTCCCTGGAGGCCATGAGCGAGCAGGTCCCGGCTCCGCACCGCGTGCAGAACCGCCAGATCCAGGACGAGGCGCTGGCCGGGAAGGTCCAGGGCCTGATCGAGGGCACCACCGGGTTCTTCAACACCCCGGACACCGATCCGGACCTGGCCCAGAACCGCGCCTGGGGCCGCGAGATCCTGGCCAAGATGCAGGACTCGTCGCTGGGCAAGGACCTGGTCTCCTCGCACACCATCCACTCCTCCTCGGAACTGGATGAGGCCATCGCCATGGGCGTGGACGCCGCCGCCGGCTGGCAGGCACTGGGCTCGGCCAAGCGCGCCGAGATCCTGCACCGCGCCGGCCAGCTCTTCGAAGAGCGCCGCGCCACCATGCTCGAGGTGCTCGGCTCCGAGTGCGGGAAGACCATCGACCAGGGCGACGTGGAAGTCTCCGAGGCGATCGACTTCGCCCACTACTACGCCCAGCGCGGCCGCGACCTGGACTCCGTCGACGGTGCGACCTTTGTGCCGTCCAAGCTGACCGTGGTCACCCCGCCGTGGAACTTCCCGATGGCGATCCCTGCCGGCTCCACCCTGTCGGCCCTCGCCGCGGGTTCCGCCGTCATCATCAAGCCTGCCAGCCAGGCCGCGCGCATCGGCGCCGTCATGGTCAAGGCCCTGTGGGACGCCGGCGTGCCGAAGGACGTGCTGCAGCTGGTCTTCGTCGGTGAGCGCGAGCTGGGCACCCAGCTGGTCTCCGACGCCCGCGTCGACCGCCTGATCCTGACCGGCGGCTACGAGACCGCCGAGCTGTTCCGCTCCTTCCGCAAGGACCTGCCGCTGCTTGCGGAGACCTCGGGCAAGAACGCCATCATCGTCACCCCGCATGCGGACCTCGACCTGGCGGCCAAGGATGTGGTGCAGTCGGCCTTCGGCCACGCAGGCCAGAAGTGCTCGGCCTCCTCGCTGGTCGTGCTGGTCGGCTCGGTGGCCACCTCGCGCCGCTTCAACAGCCAGCTGATCGACGCGGTCAAGTCGCTGAAGGTCGGCTACCCGTGGAACCCCGAGTCGCAGATGGGCCCGCTGATCGGCGAGCCGGGCGAGAAGCTCAAGCGCGGCCTGACCACCCTGGGCGCCGGAGAGCGCTGGGAACTGAAGCCCGAGCAGCTCGACGACTCGGGCAAGCTGTACTCCCCGGGCGTGCGCTACGGCGTGAAGCGCGGCAGCGAGTACCACCTGACCGAGTACTTCGGCCCGATCCTCGGCGTGATGACTGCCGAGACCCTGGAAGAAGCAGTGGCCATGGTCAATGAGATCGACTACGGCCTGACCTCGGGCCTGCACTCGCTGGACCAGGACGAACTGGCCTACTGGCTGGAGAACATCCAGGCCGGCAACATCTACGTGAACCGCGGCATCACTGGCGCCATCGTGCAGCGCCAGCCGTTCGGCGGATGGAAGAAGTCGGCCATCGGCGCCGGCACCAAGGCTGGCGGCCCGAACTACCTGGTCGGCATGGGTTCGTGGACCGATGCGCCGGTCACCGAGACCGCCGCGCTGTCCACCTTCGATGAGCGCCTGCTGATCACCGCGGGTCTGGACGAGGCCGACACCCAGTGGCTGTCCGCAGCCCTGGGCAGCGACAAGCTGTGGTGGAACACCGAGTTCAACCAGGCCAAGGACCGTTCAGGTCTGCAGGCCGAGCGCAACGTGTTCCGCTACCGCCCGGTGGACGTGACCGTGCGCTACGAGAACGAGACCAGCGGCCACGGCATTGCCGAGGCGCTGCGCGTGCTGGCCGCCGGCGTGACCGCGGGATCGCGCGTGGTGTTCTCCGCTGACGTCGAGCTGCCGCGCGGCGTGCGCAACCTGCTGGCCGAGCACTCGGTCACCGTGGTGCGCGAAGACGCAGCGGGCTTCGCGGCCCGCGCCGCCAAGCTGGCAGCCAAGACCGGTCCGCAGTCCTCGGCCCGCATCCGCCTGATCGGCGGGTCGCTCTCCGAAGTTGCAGAGGCCACCAACGGCAAGCCTGACGTGGCGATCTACGCCTCGAACGTCACCGGCGCCGGTCGTGTGGAGCTGCTCCCGTTCCTGCACGAGCAGGCAGTGTCCATCACCGCCCACCGCTTCGGCACTCCGAACCACCTGAGCGACTCGTTGATCTAGGCGCCGTCAGCACCAGGTCGAAGACAGGCCGCGGTGAGTTCCCCGACAAGGGGAGCTCGCCGCGGCCTGCGGGTTTAATCGAGGTCCACTGACCAGTGGGCATGAACGCGCGATGCGCTGCCAAGGCCACGGCGATGCCTGGCCGAGCATTGCTGGTTTGGCCGGCAAGCATGGGGCCTCGGAGCAGGGCACGTCGTGTTGTCCCATATCCTCGATGCCGATCTTCCCGTGCCGCCTCTGGGAGGCCACGCGGAAGGAGCGGAACGCTCGAAGCTAGGTACCAGAAGTGCCCAGGGGGATATGTTCGAGTGGGCGCGTGTGCTTCCGGGAGGAATGGATCATCTGTTCGCGGCTGCACGTTAGGCGGTCACTGCGGGCAAACAGCGGAATTTCTCGAACGCGGACATCATGGTTCCATCCCTTGGGCCGGAAGCGCACTGCGGGGCTCTGCATCGCTTTCTGACACATTTCCCGGAAGGTGTACGCTTCATTGCGCTTGAGTTCAACGCCGTCTTCGGGATGCTCGGTGGATTCCGGCCCGGAAACTTGCCACAGGGTGAGCTCGTCCGAATACGGGTCATAACATCCGATAAGGACCGCCGAGTTGTAGGTGGATACCAGCCCCATCGCGGTGTCCAGCGTTTCGTAGGGTGCAGTGATGACTATGGGCATCGCAGGCTGCCAACCATAGCGGCGAAGGTGCTCCTGCGCATGGGGTGACGTCAACAGATTCCTAAGTTCTTCGGCCGTGTGGGTCCGCAATTCTTGGTGAAACATCGCATGTGCTCCTGTCGTTCATGTCCGCAGCAAGTCCTTGCAATCTCAGGTATTCGCCAAGTGCGAGAGCTAATCTGTGTTCTATGTCGGTAGCTGAGTCACCACGAATCATAGGCCCTGCGTATTCTTGTCGCGGCGATTCCGCCTGATTCACAGCTTCCAACCATTTAGCGGGCGGCGGGCGGGGTCGGGACATCCGCTCGCCGGCAGCAAATCGATTGCTTCTCCGGTACCGCTCAAGGTGGGCTGGAGCCGCCAGCGGGGCACTATGCCGGCCTAGGACGATGACTGCATGCCGCTGGGGATCGGCACTGCAATGCGCCCTGGTCGCGGTCGGCACCCGGAGCCGTCCTCCCGTACGATCAGTTCGTTCAACTCGGATCGGTCTTTGGGGTTGATCCAGTGTCCCCGGTGTGGATGCGTCCTTCTTGGCCATAGGCCAAGGAAGCCGGACGAGGCCGCTTCGCTTCTCGCGGTCCTGGGTCGGTTCAGGCATCTGCGCGCCGCTGAACGAATTCTGGCCAACGGGTCGTTCTTGGTGCGAACCGTTGCTGCTCGTTCCGAAGGGGTGCGCCCGGTCTTCGGTTCGGACGCACCCCTGTCGACCACTCTGTTCAGGTTCTTCGGCCAGGCTCACCGGCTACCGGTGGTGAACGCGAATAAACCCTTGCAGGTCCGATGGCGCGTACTGACCTTTCACTCACTCGGGTATCGTTCTCTGCTTCCGGACACCGCTGACTGGGCCGCGGAACACCGTCGAGCGCGGTTCGTCGGCGCGCTCGCGGCGGCTGGTCCTGACGTGGTGCCGTGGATAGCTCGAGCTCGTATATGGCCAGAAGCAACTCGTCATCAATGACCAACGGGTGGAACACCGGATCAATGAAGGCAGACATGACACATCATCTCCGCGCATGCCCCTCAGGGGCATCCTTGACTAGCTGGTTAATTCCTTGGGGTCTTTCCCGCCGCCGTTGACCGCAACCTGGATACGGCGGGGCTTGGCACTTTCGGCCACAGCAATATCCAGCCTCAGCACGCCATCGACATAGGAGGCTTGGATGCTCTCGGTATCCAAATGATCCCCCAGCACCAGTTCGCGGGTGAAGTGGCCCCACAGTCTTTCCGAACCGGTCACGTACTGACGGCCTTCCGGCTTGGTGCGCTCGGCGCGGATGGTCAAGATGTTCTTTTCCACGGCCATGTCGATCTGCTCGGCATCGATGCCTGGTAGATCGAATTCAGCATGGAATCCGTCTTCGTCCCGCCATGCCTCCATTGGCATCGGGTGGACGGGCTCAGAGCTGAGTTGGGTGTTGAAAGCTCGCTGTACCAAGCGGTCGAAATCGCGAAGTACCTCGGTCTGCATCATCTGAACTCATTCCTTTCTGGTGTGACACTCTATGATGGTGCAATTCACTTTCCGTTAGATCTATACCTAACGATGTAGATTTTATAGCATGGGAATCAGAGATCACGCAAGCTACGCAAGGTAAAAAATGTCAAAAAATTCTGCACACCCAGAAGGTGCCTCTCGAACGCATTCCATTGCCACCGCTGCGCAGAGCGTGGGGGTGAGCGTGCAAACTGTCAGGCTTTATGAAGTGCGAGGCTTGATCACCCCAGCACGGACCAGCGGGGGCACGCGCAGGTACCACGCGGAAGATTTGGCCCGGCTGAAGCAGATATCTGAGCTGATCGAGCAGGGCGTGAATCTGGCCGGCATCGGCATCATCTTGGAGCTGGAAGCTGAAAATATCGGCCTACGGGAGCAGCTTGCCGAACAGTCTGCCGAGGGGACGAATGAGCGCATCAGGGAATGAGCCTTGATCCGCCATCCGCCAAGGCCCGGAGGCCAGGGATGCGTTTCTCCTGCGTGGGAGAATGTGCAGTCGGGGGTTTGCTGCCGTGGCCGTGCATCAACGAGAGAGCCATCGCCAAGAACGCTGGGACGTCGAGCTTGAGCGGCGATCGAGATGACCGGGCCATGCGCGTCCTGTGTCCCGATGGTCTTCCGGACTCTGCGCGCAGATTCACCAGCAGCTCGAAAAAGGGCAGGGCGGACCGTTGGCCAAGATCTGCCGGTGCTGTGCTCCGCCAGGCAACGTGACTGCCATGCCTGCTTGCCGGCATTGGAGAGGAAGCAGCAGAGACAGAGCAAGCGGACGAAGCCTCTTAAAAGGAGGAACATCCCATTGGGCAATGGGATGCTTCCTCGCAAAAGTTACCGCAGCGCGGGATCCGTTGCCCACGGTACTGCCCTTCCAGATCTGCATACGCAAATGCGTGGAAAATTACTCGACGAAAGCACGCATCCGCAAAGGGCACCTCACGAGCGTTTTGACGCTATCTGGGAGTATCCACTCGAAGGACATGGGCAAGAGTTCCGCACTCTTAGTAATCTGCCGGTGGATCCGAGGCCGGGAACGATTCCTTCTCCCACTCGCGGGCCAGGGCCTCCTCTTCCTCTTTGGTCTCCTTGCTAAGTACTTCATTTTTCTTCGGGACTAGCGTCCACTCGATCTCGGTTCATCTTGTTCCCTGCCTTCTTGGGAATCCCTGAATCACCTCGTTGACGATTCGTCCGCAAATAATTGCGCGGCAGCCTCTGCGAATCGCGGGTCCGCCTGCGGCACGAGCCAGCCCTCTGGCATGCCCTGGCCTTGGCGGCTGACGGCTCTTCGACCCGTAGGCTCCGTGCAGCGCGTTCCCCTGGATCCCGGTGGCGGGATGGGACAGCCGGTTCCACGCGCCAGCAAGCACATCTCAAGCAGACGAAGGCGGCGTGCAGGCATCAACCAGCGGGGAAGGAAGTGAAACTACAGTGCCCTCCGTCTCGCCCTAGCTTGGGAGGCAACTGCGTTCGGCTGCGAACCCCCGGCAGGTAGTTCTCGTTCCCGCATGCCAGCTGCGCAATAACGCGCCGGTCGTTGAACCCTTGAAGTCGTGGAAAAGCCCGGATTCCGGGGCCTGGCAAATGGCAGGGCGGGTAAAGATTCTCGCAGCGCTGGCGGTGCCGTCCGCAGCCTGCTTGGCCAGTTCCATAAGGGCCTGTCTTGCGCCCTCGCCGCCTGCCGGGATTCCCCGGGATCCGTTGCCAGCGATCCGGCATGTTCGGCAATCAGCGCGGGAGCACCCGCGCCGAATAGCGTGCCACAGCGAAATCGGCCAGAGCCGCCAGTGCGGCAGGCACGATGTAGCGGGCGACGGTGACCACGGCGAAGAGGGTGAAGGTTCCGTCCCCGGATCGGGAGACAGCCTGCACCGCGAAGCCCATGCCCAGGGTGGAAGCCAGTCCGACCAGCCAGCCAGCCAGCCGGCGCTGGCGCAGGATGAACCAACCGGTCATGCTCAGCACCGGCAGCAGCAGGCCCCAGACGGTGAAGTAGCCGGCGTACGCGCCGGTGAGGTCCAGTGCCGAGACCAGGAACCAGTCCGCGTATTGCACCGAACCTAGCACCGGAAACTTGAGCAGCACGTCGAGGACCAAAGACAGCAGCACCAGCCCGATGCCGAAGATCTTCGTGTCCCGCGGCAGCGGCAGCAGCCAGAAGCTTGCGAGCACGAGAACCCGGAGGGCCCACAGGGCGATGACCGACAGCACGCCGGTATCGAAGACGTAGTGCGCGGTGGCCAGGATGGTTGAGCCGATGATTCCGCTCAGGGCCACCAGCCAAACGACGATCAGCCGGGCGGACAAATTCACAAGGGGTTTCTCTTCTCGCACCCGAATGATTTTAGCGACCCCGCCTGTGCACCGGCTGATCCGCGACGTGCGGTTTTCCGGCAGCTGGCGCTAGAGCTCGAGCTTCATGGCCCTGCGAAGGGTCAGTGCCCCGCCGGTGTGCATGACCGCGCGGCGGTAGATGCGTTCGGAGAAGAGCAGCACGGCCCAGCACGCGGCCAGCAGCACGGCCAGCGACAGCAGCGGTTCCCACAGGGCCACGTCCCCGGACAGCATGCGGATGGGCATCGCCACCGAAGAGGCGATCGGGATATACGAGGCGAGGACCAGGAAGCCGCCCTTGGCGTAGATGCCAATGAACATCACCGCCACCAGCGCGCCGATGATCGGGCCGCTGGACTGCTGCAGGTCCTCGGTGCGGGTGGCCAGTGCGCCCAGCGCTGCCCAGATGCCCGCGAGCAGCATGAACCCGCCGAGGAAGAAGACAACGAACCATCCGGCCACGGTGGAGACCACGCCGAGGAACGGGATCTCGCCGGGCGCCAGGTAGGCCGCCAGCAGGCCGACACCGAGGAACAGGAGCAGCTGGACCATGGCCAGGATGACGTTGCCGATGATCTTGCCGGCCAGCAGCTGGCGCAGCCTGACGGTGCTGGCAAGGATCTCGACCACGCGGTTCTGCTTCTCCTCGATCACCGAGTTGGCGATCGGCATGCCGAAGATCAGCGCCGCCATGTAGAAGAGGAAGGAGAAGATGAAGGCCATCGCGCGGATCATCGAGCTGCGTTCGGAATCTCCCTGCAACTGCTCGGTTTCCAGGTCATCCGCCGTCGGCAGCGCGGAGGCGTCCAGCCCTTGGGCGGACAATAGCTGGTCGGTGAGCACCGTGCGCATCGCGGTGGAGACCAGCTGTTCCAGATCGGCGTCGAGCTCGTCGAAGCCGGTGAGCGTCATGCTGCGCTGGTCGGCGGAGGAGGCCAGCATCGCGTCGATGTCCTGCGACTGAACCTGGTCACGGGCCTGTCCGGGGTCGAGCTGGGAGATGGCAAGGCTCATGTTCTCCGGGCGCTGGTCCTGGGCCTCGGTGAGAACCTGGTAGCTGAGCGGGTCGGTGGCGGCCACGGAGTAGTCCGCGGACTTGCTGCCCAGGAATCCGGTGAGCGCGACGGCGCCGATGATCAGCGCCAGGGTGCCGAGGGTGGAGATGACGAAGGCCTTGTCCTTGAGCTTCGTCTCGACTTCGCGCAGAGCCACGATCAGCCAGGGGGCGGAGGTGGTGTTCATTTGATGATCTCCCGGTAGATGTCGGCCAGGGCGGGGCGGTGGATCGCGAACTCGGTGACGGTGCCCAGCGACAGGGCCTCGCGCAGCACGCGCTGGGAGTCGGTCTCGGTCTGGAAGTTCACCAGTGCCCGGGAGCCGGAGATGTCGATCACCTCGACCCCGGGCTCGTCGCGCAGCCATCCGGCGTCCGCGCCGAGCGAGAGCTTGTGGCGGGTGGCCTGCGATGCTCGCAGGTCCTCGGCGGAGGCGTTGGCCAGGATGCGGCCGTCCTGGATGATGACCAGGTGGTCGACCAGCACGTCGAGCAGGTCCAGCTGGTGGGAGGAGAACAGCACCGGGACGCCGCGGGAAGCGTAGTCGCGCAGGATGGAGCTCATGGAGTCCACCGCAATGGGGTCCAAGCCGCTGAAGGGTTCGTCGAGGATCAACACCTCCGGCTCATGCAGCAGCGCCGCGGCGACCTGGACGCGCTGCTGGTTGCCCAGCGAGAGGGATTCGAGCTTGGACTTGGCGCGGTCGTCCAGGCCGAAGCGGGCCAGCAGCTCCATGGCGCGGCGGCGGGCCTCGGACCGGGAGAGCGAATGCAGCTGGCCGAGGTACACCAGCTGGTCCATGATCGGCTGCTTGGGATACAGTCCGCGCTCCTCGGGCATGTAGCCGAAGTGGGGGCGGGTATCGCCCTCCAGCGGCTTCCCGTCCAGGCTCACGGTGCCCGAACTGGCCTTCAGCAGCCCCATGATGATGCGCATCGTGGTGGTCTTGCCGGCCCCGTTGGCGCCGACGAAGCCGGTCAGCGCGCCGCGCGGCACGGTGAAATTGACGTCGTCCAACACAAGCCGCTCCGCGAAGGAACGCGACACGTTGTGTACCTCTAGCATGGTCATCCTTTAGCTGCTGTGCCTTGTCTACCTCCTAGCCTAGGAATCCAGGCGGCGGCGGGGCTCACTCTGCAGGCTGAAACTATTGGATGAGTCCGACGCGGTGGGCGAAGAGCACACCCTGGACCCGGTCCCTCAGATGCAGTTTCGCCAGCAGGTTCGACAGGTGGGTCTTCACCGTCGCCTCCGACAGGGAGAGCACCGCGGCGATCTCCTGGTTGTTCTTGCCCTTGGCCAGCTCGGTGAGCACCTGCAGCTCGCGTTCGGTCAGGGCGGAGAGCAGGTCCTGCCCGTCCGCGTCCGGCGCCGCCTCGGCCGGGGCGGAGCGGTGGCGGATGAGCTTGAGGGTGACCTCGGGGGAGAGCAGGCCGTGGCCCGCGGCGACCTGGTGCACTGCGGTGATCAGCGTTTCCGGGTCGGTGTTCTTCAGCAGGAAGCCGCTGGCCCCGGCGTCCAGGGCGTCGAAGAGGTAGTCGTCGCGGTTGAACGTGGTCAGCACCACGACCTTGGTGTCGGTGTCCCGGCTGATCCGGGAGGTGGCGGCGATGCCGTCCAGCTGCGGCATCTGGATGTCCATCAGGACCACGCTTGGATTCAGCTCGGTGACCAGCGCCACCCCCTGTTCGCCGTTCTCAGCGGTGCCCACCACGCTGATCTGCGGGTCGGTTTCCAGGATCAGCTTCAGCGAGGAGACGATCAGAGGCTGGTCGTCGCAGATCACGACGGATATCTTGCTCATGGCACCAGTGTAGTTTCCGCGCCGGCCACCACCCGCAGCCGCGCCCGGGTGCGCCAGCCGTGCGGGACGCGCGGGCCGATCTCCACCAGACCGTGGTGCAGATTGGCCCGCTCTCGGATGCCGCGCAAGCCGAAGCCGCTGCCGGAGCTGTCAGGGAGCGTAGTTCCCTCGTCGGTGATCTCTGCTTCGACCCACGGGCCCTGCTCGTCGACGCCCGAGCGCAGGCTCAGGGTGGCGCGGCGGGCGGTGGAGTGCCGGCGGACATTGGCCAGGGCCTCGCCGCAAATCCGGTAGAGGGCCAGGGACACGCCGGCGGGCAGCGAGTCCAGGTAGCCGGGGGTGTGCTCGGCGCGGGAGAGCTCGACGGCCAGGCCTTGCGCGCGGTTCTCCGCCAGCAGCGTCGGCAGCTGCTTCATCGACGGTTCAGGCCGGCGCGCGTCGCCGCCGGAATCAGGCAGCATGTCGCCCCCGCTTTCGCGCAGCACGCCGAGCAGCGCGCGGGTCTCGCCCACGGCGCTGCGCGCCGAGTCCTCGATGCCCTTCATGAGCTCGGCGGCTTTTTCCGGGTCGCGCCGCTGGACCATGCGCGCGGCGCCGGCCTGGACCCCGACCGAGGCGATGTGGTGGGCGATCACGTCGTGCAGCTCGCGGGCGATGCGCAGGCGCTCCTCGTTCACCGCGCGGTCCGCCAGTTGCTGGGACTGGTCGGCGATGCGCTGCGCTTGGGTCTTGACCAGTTCGTTGGCGTAGGCATTGGACCAGCTGACCAGCCCGAGGAAGATGGAGCCGCCGAAGAACAGCAGGTTGATCAGGAAGGTGTACAGCGGGAAGGCGATATCCGCCGGGATGTCGCCGGCGGGGTTGTCCACCATGCTGACGTCCATGGATTTCATCAGGTCCGAGGTGAACAGGTCGATGATGATCCAGACGGCCATGGCCAGCAGCACGATGCTCAAGATGCTCCACAGCGCGCGGCGGTTCCGCGACCAGGTGACGGCAGTGTACAGGCCCAGGAAGTAGGCAAGCTGCGCGCAGATCTGCATGGTGACCATGTAGGCCTCCGAGGTGCCGCTGACCATGAAGGCGGCGGAGCCCAGAAGCATCATGGAAATCGGCCAGCGCCTGCGGAACATCAGCGGCAGGATCATCGCCGACAGCACTGCCAGCGACGCCCCCTGAGATGGGGCGTGCTCGACCTCGGTCAGCGAGAGGCTCAGCTGCTGCATCACGATGGCGAAGGCCAGCAGCCCCAGCGCGGCGAACATGTCGCGGCGCAGGCCGGCCTTGTCGGGGGCCGGGCGTTCCCAGTCGGCGGGCGGGAGGGAAGGAAGCCGCCGGTGGACGTAGTCGGTCAGTCGGCGCATGGCGGCTCCTTGGACAAGTGCGTCGTTCAAAAGTCGCTTTCGACTTTAGCGGGCGGCGAGGGGAAAACGCGTGATCCGGCAGGATTAGGCCAAAGGTTGAGAGCGGAGGAAACAACTGGGAAAACAAGTTACCGAACGGTAATGTGATGGTATGCACATGATTTTTCGAATCCTGATGGTGTTCTTCAAAAGCAAGAAAGCACCGAAGCTGTCGATGTTCGACACCGGCTCGGTGAGCATGCGGGCCACGCTGACCGACATCGACTTCGCAGGCCACATCAACAACGGCATGTACTTCTCGATCTTCGACCTGGGCCGCTTCGACCTGATGTTCCGCTCGGGCGTCTGGGACATCCTGCGCAAGAAGAAGTGGACCCCGGTGGTGCAGTGCGAAACCATCACCTTCCGCAAATCCGTCGAGCTGGGCAAGAAGTTCTCCCAGGAAACCCGCTTGCTGGGGCTGGACGAGAAATGCATCTACTTCGAGCAGCGCATCGTGGTCGACGGGGAGATCTACGCCCGCGCCTACATCGCGACCCGCATGACCTCGAAGAAGGGCGCGGTGTCCAACGAGGAGATCATGCAGGCGGTGGGGCTGGAGGTTCCCGCGGACCGTGTGGTCCCGCAGTGGCTGCACGACTGGCGCGAAAACGGCGCGCTGCCAGGCTCCCGCAAGCCCGCGCCGCACAACTGGCTGGGCTAGCCGGCTATGGTCTTCGCGGCGTCGAGAAACGCGGCGATCAGCTGCGGGTCCTTGACCCCGCGCGAGGATTCCACCCCGGAGGAGACATCCGCGCCGGAGGCCTGCGATTGCTCCAGCGCGCCGGCCACGTTGCCGGAATGCAGCCCCCCGGCCACCAGCCAGCGGCGCCCCGCCGCCAGCTCGCGCACCGCGGCGTAGTCCCAGCTTTCGCCGCTGCCGGGAACGGCTGCGTCGATCAGCAGGAAGTCCTCGCCCCAGTCCTCGAACTCGCTTGCTCCGGCATCCATGCGCACGGCGCGGATCGCATGGAATCCAGCAGCCTTGACCGCGGCGATGTCCTCAGGGGTGCGCCGTCCGTGCAGCTGGATCCAGCCGACGCCGGCCTGCCGGGAGAGCCGGATCGCGGTGTCCGCGTCCTCGGAGCGGAATACCGCCACCGTGGCCACCGCGGCGGGAACAGCGGAGAGCAGTTCGGCGGCCAGGGCGGGGGAGACCTCGCGCGGGCTGGGGGTCAGCACGAAGCCCAGGGCGTCGGCGCCGTGGGCCACGGCGGCCGCGACGTCCTGTGCGGTGGACAGCCCGCAGACCTTCACGAAGGGCGAAGCGCTCACTTGGACTGCTCCTGGGCTGCGCCGGCCTGCCCCGGATCGTGCGCCAGGTGGGTCGGGGTGTAGCCGCCGGGGGCGTTGGCGCGGATGGTCAGCAGCTCCAGCGCGTGGTCGTGCAGGCGGTGGTCCTCCTCGGTGACCGGGATCCATGGCTTGACCGGCACCGCGGTGCCGGTCTCGTCGCGGGTGACCATGATGGTCAGGCAGTAGGTGGTCAGGTTCATTTCGCGGGTCTTCGGGTTGCCCGAGCGCACGTGCACCGCGATGTGCATGCCCTTGGTGCCGGTGTAGACCAGGCGGGCCTCGACCTCCACCAGGTCCCCGATGAACAACGGGCGGTAGAAGCGGATGCCGCCGGAGAACACCGCGACGGTGTCCAGCCCGCAGTAGCGCGAGGCGCACAGTGCCGCGGCCTCGTCGATCCACTTCATCACGATGCCGCCGTGCACCTTGCCGCCCCAGTTCACGTCGGTGGGCGAGGCCATGAAGCGCAGGACTACGCGCTCGGCGGTGCCGGCGTTCGAGTAGACCTGGTCCTTCATCGAGGCGACGATCTGGTTGCGGACCTCGATGCGGGCCAGCGCGTTGTTGCGCAGCTCGATCTCCCGCAGGGATTCGGGAACGTAGTTCGGCACCGCGGTGGGCTTGCCGTTGCCGTCCACCGCCACGAAGATCACCAGGCAGGTGGTGGACATGGTGGGGCGCAGCTCGCGCGGATCCGAGAAGGAGACCTCGGTGCGGATGTGCATGGAGGTGCTGCCGGTGTAGACCACCGAAGCGGTGACCTCCACCAGGTCGCCGGAGCTGATGGGATCCTCGAAGCGGATGTTCCCCACGTAGGCGGTGACGCAGTAGCTGGAGGACCAGCCCACGGCCGCGGCGTAGGCGGCCTTGTCGACCCATTCCAGCACGGTGCCGGCGGAGACCGTGCCGGCCACCCCGACATCCATCGGGGCCGCCAGGAAGCGAAGGGTCACCGAATTCGGTCGGGTGGCAGGTGCAGGACTCATCATGCGTTCAAGTCTGACTGATGCGAAACCCTGCGGGCAATCTGTGACATCCCGGCCCCGCCGCGGGCGCTGGCCTAGGATTGAAGCTGTGCATAGGGTCTTTGGTCTTTTCTCGGCGTCCACGGCACTGGTGGTCGCGCTCAGCCTGCTCGGAGCGGCCGGCACCGCGGGGCTGGCGGTCCTCATCGGCCGCGCCATCGACGTCGTCGCCGCCGGCGGCATGCCGGATGCCGGCTGGTACCTCGGCGCCGTCGGCGAACTGCTCACCGTCGCGGTGTGCGCCTGGCTGGTTCCGGTGCTCGCCGCGCAGGCGGGCCGTCAGCTGACCGAGCACCACCGCACCCGGCTGCTGCAGCACTACCTGGCCATCGGCCCGCTGGCCGTGCGGCGCGCCGGGGAAGGCGAGCTGGTGCAGGCGGCCATGGACTCGGTGGACCGCTCGGTCAAGTACCGCACCGCCTTCATGGGCCCGGCGATCGCCGCGGTGTCCACCCCGGTGCTGGTGCTGGTGTTCATCGCGCTGTTCATCGACCCGCTCTCCGCGGGGCTGATGCTGCTGCCCACCGCCCTGGTCCCGCTGATCGTGCTCGGATTCCAGAAGCTGTTCAGCGCCTCCTCCGGCGAATACCGCCGGGCGCAGGGCATCCTGACGGCGACCTTCCTCGACGCGCTGCGCTCGCTGGGCATGCTCAAGCTCAACGGCGCCGGAGGCTGGATGGGGCGCCGGGTGGCCAGGGCCTCCGAGCGGGTGCGCCGGCAGGTCATGAAGCTGCTGGCCCGCAACCAGATCGTGCTGCTGGTCATCGACGCCAGCTTCGCCATCCTGCTGCTGTCCACCGCCTCGATCCTGGCCTGGTGGCGTTTGGGCAGCGGGGCCTTCACCACCGGCGAAGCGGCCGCGCTGGTCATCCTCAGCTTCCTGATGCTCGCCCCGGTGAACTACGTGGGCAGCTTCTTCTACATCGGCCTGACCGGGCGCAGCGCGGAGAAGAAGATCGCCGAGATCGAAGAGATTCCGGTGCACCAGTCAGTCGCCCGGCCGCTGGATATCGACCTGCACACCGGGGATCTGGTGCTGGAGAACGTCGGCGCGAGCTACGACGGCGAGCACCGCACGCTGCGTGGCGTCAACGCGGTGTTCCCGGCCGGCTCGCGCACCGCGGTGATCGGCCCTTCGGGCAGCGGCAAGACCACGCTGCTGCGAGTGCTGCAGGGGCAGCTGGAACCGGACGAGGGCATCATCCACGACGGCCGCCACGGCATGGGGCCCGCCACGCTGAAGCACAACGCGGCGGTGGTGGAGCAGCACGCGACGCTCTTCGCCCTGACGCTGCGCGAGAACCTGCAGCTGGCCGCCCCGCTGGCCACCAATGCCCAGATGATCCACGCGCTGGAGCAGGCAGGGCTCGGCGGCTGGCTGGGCGATCAGGCGACCAGGAGGCTCGACGAGCCGCTGGGCGAATCCGGGGCGCGGCTGTCCGGCGGCCAGGCCCAGCGCCTGGCGCTGGCCCGGGCGCTGCTGGCCGGCCGCCCGCTGCTGCTGCTCGACGAGCCCACCAGCTCGCTGGACGTGCAGACCGAGGCAGAGGTGCTGGCGACCCTGCGCAGCCTGGATCGCTCCATCACCACCGTCACCGTCACCCACCGGCTGGGCCTGCTGGCCGACTACGACCGGGTCATCGTGATGGACGGCGGGCGGATCATCCAATCCGGGGACCGGCAGGCCCTGCTGGCCCAAGACGGCTACCTGAAACGCGCCATGGAACATTTCACGCAGCGCGCCCGCGGGCTGCGCACCGCCCACAGCGGAAGGGACAAGTAGATGAGGCCCCAGCCAACCGCCCCCGCCGCGCCGAAGCCCGGGACCGCCGCCACGCTGCGCTGGCTTGTCGGGGCCACCTCCGACCTGCTGCCGCCGCTGGCCCTGGCCTGCCTGCTTTCCTGCCTGACCCGCTTCGCCTCGCTGGGCATCTACCTGGTCGCCGCGCTGGGCGTGGCCAAGGCCGCCGGGATCCAGGTGCTCGGCATCTCCGCGTCCTGGACCGCACTGGCGCTGGGCATCCTCGCGCTCGGCCTGGCCAAGGGGGCGCTGCGCTACGGCGAGCAGTACGTCGGGCACAAGGTGGCGTTCCTGTCGCTGTCGCGGCTGCGCAACACGCTGTATGCGGCCGCCGAGCACCAGGCGCCCTTCGCCGCGCGGAGCCGGAATTCCGGCGGCCTGCTGGCCGTCGCCACCCGCGATGTGGACCGGGTCGAGGTGTTCTTCGCCCACACCCTGCCGCCGGCGGTCTCAGCCGTGGTGGTCAGCGGCGCCGTCACCTGGTGGACCTGGTCGTCCTTCGGCAGCGCTGCTGCGGTGGTCCTGCTGGCAAGCTACGTGCTGCTGGGCCTGGTGATCCCGGCGCTGGGCATCCCGACGCTGCGCCGGGCCGCCGCTGGGCAGGCGCGTGTGCGCGGCATCCAGAACCAGCAGCTGGCCGAGCTGCTCAACGGCATCGACGTGGTCCACGGCTACGAGGCGGGGCCGCGGATGCTCGCCCGCTTCAACGGAACGGCCAAGCCCTCCACGGCGGACACCCTGCGCGCCGGACGCATCACCGGCCTGCGCGCCGCGCTGTCCCAGGCGGTCATCTGGGGCAGCCTGCTCGCGCTGCTGGTGGTCGCGGCCCGGGACCACGAACTGGGGGCGCTGCTGGTGCTCACGGTGATCGCGGTGCCTTCCTATGAGGCGGTGCGCGCGGTGGACGGCTTCGTACTGGGGCTGCAGGACTCGCTGGCCAGCGCCAAGCGGCTGCATGCCATGGCGCTGGGAGAGCCGCAGGTGGCCGAACCTGATATGCCGCGGCTGCTGCCTGAATCAGGCACGCTGTCGGTCAGGGGCCTTTCCGTGGCCTACGGGAAGGACACCGTGCTTTCCGGCCTGGACCTTCAGCTGGCTCCCGGGCAGCTGGTGGCGCTGGTGGGAGACAGCGGATCGGGCAAGTCCACCGCGGCTTCCGCGCTGGTCCGCGCGGTGCCCAGCACCGGTGAATGCTCCTATGGCGGAATCCCGCTGGAGAGCGCGCCGCTGCGCGAGGTGCGCTCTCACCTGCTGCTGGTGTCCCAGGAGGCGGTCATGGTGCGCGGCACGCTGCGCGAGAACCTGCTGCTGGGCCTGGAGCACATCGAGGACGACGAGCTGGTCGCCGTGCTCGAAGAGCTGGGCCTGGGAACCTGGCTGGCAAGCCAGAAGCAGGGCCTGGACACCAGGCTGGGGGACCGTGCCACCCGGCTCTCCGGCGGGCAGCGCCAGCGTCTGGCTCTGGCCCGCGCGCTGATCCGCCGCCCGAAGGTGCTGATCCTCGACGAGTCGACCAGCGCGCTGGACGCCGCCAGCGAGCAGCTGGTGCTCGCGGCGGTCGAAGCCCGGCGCACCGCGGGAATGGCGGTGCTGATGATCAGCCACCGGATCTCCATCCTGCACGGGGCCGACCGGATCGTGGTGCTGCGCGAGGGGCAGGTTGCCGAATCCGGCACCCCTGAGCAGCTGCTGGCCCAGCCGGATTCGCTGTTCAGCCGCATGGCAGTGCGCGAAGCCGACCGGATCGAACCTGCGAACTAGCTTGGCGCAAGGCGACTATTTCCCCGGCGCACCTGACAGGGAACCCCGTGCGGGGTTAGGCTCGCCACATGATGCGCATAGTTGTCCTCCTGTTTTTAGCTGTGCTGGTGGCGGGCTTCGTCATCACGGCAATCCTCGCGGGAACCTCCGGGGAGTGGGTCTGGTGGATCCTAGTGGGGCTGACCGGCCTGCTGGTGGCCCTGGGCATCCACGATCTGGTGCAGAAACGCCACGCGATCCTGCGCAATTTCCCGATCGTCGGCCATGCACGCTACCTGTTCGAGTTCATCCGGCCAGAGATCCAGCAGTACTTCATCGAGCGAAACACCGATGGGAAGCCATTCAGCCGGGATACCCGTTCGGTGGTCTACGCCCGCGCCAAGGGGGTGGACAGCCACAAGGCCTTCGGCACCGAGCTTGACGTGAACCGGGTGGGGCACGAGTACCTGGTGCACTCCACCGCGCCGGTGGCGCCGCCCTCCGAGCAGCACAAGGTCCGTATCGGCTCCAGCCAATGCACCCGTCCCTATGACATCTCGCTGCTGAATATCTCCTCGATGAGTTTCGGTGCGCTGTCCTCCCACGCGGTCATGGCGATGAACAAGGGCGCTTCCATGGGCGGATTCGTGCAGGAGACCGGCGAAGGCGGGCTGACCAAATACCATCTGGAGTACGGCGCAGACCTTTTCTGGGAGATCGGCTCCGGGTACTTCGGCTGCCGCACCGAGGAGGGGCGCTTCGCGCCGGAAACCTTCCGCGCCAAGGCCAGCCGCGAGGAAGTCAAGGGCATCACCATCAAGATCTCCCAGGGCGCCAAGCCCGGTTTGGGCGGCGTGCTGCCGGCGGCGAAGATCAACGAAGAGATCGCCGAGGCGCGCGGCGTCCCCATGGGGCAGGACTGTATCTCCCCGGCGAGCCACCCTGAATTCTCCACCCCGCGCGAGCTGCTGGAGTTCGTGGCCCTGCTGCGCGAGCTCAGCGGCGGCAAGCCGGTGGGCATCAAGTTCTGCGTGGGCTCGCGCACCGACGTGATGGCGATCTGCAAGGCGATGCTGGAGACCGGGACCCTGGTCGACTTCATCACCGTGGACGGCGCCGAAGGCGGCACCGGTGCGGCGCCGATCGAGTACGAGGACCATGTAGGCACCCCGCTGACGGAGGCGCTGATGCTGGTGCACACGATCCTGGTGGGCACCGGGTTGCGCGAGGAGATCCGGCTTGCGGCCGCCGGCAAGGTGGCCAGCGGCTCGGATATCGTCAAGCGGCTGATCCAGGGCGCCGACTTCACCTTCGCCGCCCGCTCCATGATGATGGCCACCGGCTGCATCCAGGCCCAGCAGTGCCACACCAACCATTGCCCGGTGGGCGTGACCACGCAGAACAAGCGCCTGGAACGCGCGCTGGACGTCCAGGACAAGGGGCACCGCGTGTACAACTACCACCGGCTCACGGTCACGGAAGCCGGCCAGCTGATGGCCTCCATGGGACTGACCAGTCCGGAGCAGCTGAACACGCGGATGCTGCGCCGCCGGGTGAACCTGCAATCAACCCGTTCCTATGCGGAGCTGTTCCACTGGCTGCGCCCCAACGAGCTGCTGGAGAATCCGCCGGCTTCCTGGGTCCAGGACTGGCAGGAAGCGGATCCGGACCACTTCGGCGAATTCGTACCGGTGCCCTACGGGGTGCCGCGCGGGGTGGGCATCGAACCGCCCCGGCGGGAAGAGGAACCGGCCGACGCGGTCAGCGCACCGCGCGTGGAGCCGCGCAACTCCACGAAAGTGCATCCGGTGCACCAGGACGTCACGCGTCCCGAAGGGCAGCCCGGGAACCAGATCGTGGACCAGCAGCACGAGCCGCAGCAGCCCTAGGCGTCGGCCGGGTCCATCAGCTCCAGCAGCGCGTCCTGGTCGACGGCTTCCAGGGTGCCCGGGGTCCACGAGGGGTTGCGGTCCTTGTCGATGACCTGGGCGCGGATTCCCTCGGCCAGGTCGGGCCGGTGCATTAGGTGCGCGGCCAGCCGCAGCTCGCGGTCCAGCGCCGAACGCAGGTTGTCCTCGGCGCGGGCGGCGCGCACCGCATGGAACGCCGAGGCGACGGAGGTGGGGGAGTTCTGGGCGATCAGAGCGGCCGCCTGCTTGGCATGCGGGTGCACCATCTGCTCCAGACGCTGCACGACGTCCTCCGGGCTGGCGGCGCTGAAGGCGTGGTCCACCCAGCCCTGGTCCAGTTCAAGCCGGTGGGATTCCGCCGCGCCGTGCATCACCTCGATCGCCGCGGCCAGGTCCCCGGCGTTCAGGCCCATGTATTCGTCGAGGTGGTCAAGGATGTTTGCGGCGAACTCCTCCGAGACCACGACGTCGGCGAAGCCCAGGTAGACGGCGTCCGCGCCGGTGAAGGAGTCCGCGGTCATGGCGAAGTATTCGCCGAAGTGGCCGGGCATGTTGGCCAGCAGGTGGCTGCCGCCGACATCCGGGGTGTAGCCGATCTTGGCCTCCGGCATGCCCATGCGGGCCCCGGCGGTCACCAGACGCACCGGCGCATGGCTGGCCAGGCCGATGCCGCCGCCCATGGTGATGCCGTGCGCCAGGGTGACCAGCGGCTTGGGGTAGGAGGCGATGAGCTGGTCGGTGTCGAACTCGTTGGACAGCAGGTTGAGGAAGTCCTCGTGGCGTCCGGTGGTCACCGCGGCGTGGAAGTCGGCGATGTCCCCGCCGGCGCAGAATCCGCGCGATCCGCGCCCGGTGAGCAGCACCGTGGAGATCTTCGGGTCCTCGGCCCAGGCCTTGAGCACGCGGTGCAGCTCCAGCAGCATCTGGAGGTTCAGTGCGTTCAGCTTCGCGGGGCGGTTCAGTTCCAGATGGCCCAATGCGCCGTAGACCGTCGAAATGACCAATGGTTCTGCCGGAGTATTGCTGTCGTGCGCCACGAAGTACCTGCCCTGCTGAGTTCTTGAACGAGTGTTGTTGGCTTAAGCCTAGTGGGCCAGCACCTGGGCGAGGCGGTCCAAAACCAGGTCAGCCTTCGGCTTCTTCGAATTCTCCGGTTTCAGCGCGAAGATGGAGCGGGCCAGCCGGATTTCCGGGGCGTCGACGATGCGGATGCCTTCAGGGGCGTTGGCCATGGCCAGGTCGGGCACCAGCGCCGCGCCCAGCCCGGAGGCGACCAGGCTCAGCGAGGCGTTGAAGTCGTCGCAGTAGGCCGAGACCTGCGGATGAATGTTGTAGGAGGCGAACAGCCGCGAGATCAGCGTCGCGTCCGAGGTGCCGGGGTGGTGGAAGATCCAGGGCCATTCGGCCAGCTGGTCCACGGTCAGCCGGGCGTCCTCGGCGATCGGCCAGGAGGAAGGGATGACCACGCGGAACTGGTCGTCGCCCAGCCAGGTGCGTTCCAGGGAGGCTGGCCAGGACAGGCCGCCGGGGCCCACCTGGAAGATGAGCGCCAGGTCCAGGTCGCCGCCGCTGCCCAGCCCGGCCACGGTCTGCTGTGGTTCGCCGATCCACAGGCGCAGGTTGATGCCCAGCGAGGGCCAGTCCTCGGCGGTGAGGATCTGCGGCAGCGCGAAGGTCGCCAGCGACGGGAAGATGCCGAGCTTGATTTCCTCGTTCTCCGCCGAATCGGTGGAGATGGTCGCGACGTCCGCCATGAGGGCGTCGAGATCCGTGAGGACACGTTTCGCGTGGCGCACCATGCGCAGCGCTCCGGCGGTCGGGGTGATGGAACGGGCGCCGCGGACGAACAGGGTGGTGCCCGTGCTGCGTTCCAGGGCGGTCATCTGCTGGGAGACGGCGCTGGCGGTATAGCCCAAGCGGGTCGCGGCGGTCGCGAATGAACGGTGTGCAACCACCTCGAGCAGGGTACGCAAGTGAACTGGATTAATCACTTCTAAAGTCTAAGACCTTCAGCCCAACCTTCGCTTAGTCAGTGAGCTAGTCCTCATCTTCGCGCTCGCCGTCCTCCGAATCCTCGTCGTCGTCCTGGCCGTCCTCGCTGAACTCGTTGTCCAGCTCGTCTTCGGTTTCCAGGTCATCGTCATAGAGGTAGTGGCGCTGGGCCAACGGGTCGATGTTGCGCATGGTTTCGGGCATGTCGCTGGATCCCTCGTAGGCCTGCGAGTCGCGGCCGTCGTCCGGCTCGTAGATGTCGTTGCCGTATTCGGGGGCGAAGTCGGTGGGTTCAAAGTCCCGGCTCATGGCGTGCTCCTTCGATTGGACGAGGATCTGCCGGAAGTCGGGCACATACCTCGTGACTTCTCTTGGCTCCAGCCTAGAACCCTTATGACCTGAACAAAAGACTTGTAATTGCGTGTCGCGGGTGGTTGCGATCAGTGGTCGTGCTCGGCGTAGTGCTCCAGCAGCGGAGCGGTGCGATAGGCCAGGTGGGAGTGCAGCGCGAAGGTCGTTTCCGAGCGGGTCACGCCCTTGATGCGCAGGATTTGGCGCAGCACCGACTGCAGCTGGTGGGTGTCGGTGGCGATGAGGCGGACCCAGACGTCTCCGCGCCCGGAGGTCTCGTGGATTTCCAGCACGTTCGGGATCTGGCGCAGCGCGGTGATGACCGCGTCCAGCTCCCGGTGGTTCACCTCCAGGGTGACGAAGGCCAGCACGTCGTAGCCCAGCACACCCAGGTCGATGTCGCGCCCGCCTTCGCGCAGCACCTCGGAGCGCTGCAGCCGGCGCAGGCGGGACTGCGCGGTGTTGCGGGCGACCCCGGCTTCGTCGGCAAGCTCTGAAACCTGGATGCGTGGATCCCGGATCAGGGCCAGAAGAATCTTCAGGTCAACGTCGTCCAACCGCACCATTTGCTCACTCCCGATACCGCCATAGGCCCTAAATTTGACCATATTGCTCAAATTCTATCAATAAACAATCCTTGGTGAGATCAGAGGGCGGATATTTGTGAGAGAACGATCTGTTGTAGTAGACAAACGCAAGCAGAACGCTCAAACAACCGGTGGGGCAGCGAGTGGCCCCACCGGTAAAAATTTTTCCCCTGCCGACAGCTATTTCCGCGGGAGCGCCAATGTCCGTCATCAGTGAGCTGCGTATGCAGCACGGCACGCCGCGCATGATGTCATGGAACCCCGGCACCGCCACCCGCTTGGCCATTACCATCCTGGTCAGCTTCACGCTGCTGGTCGGCGCGAACCTGGCAACGCCGCTGTATCCCCAGCTGCAGGCCGACCTGCACCTGGGCGCCATGGGCACCACGATCGCCTTCGCCTCCTATGTCTGCTCCCTGATGTTCTTCCTGCTGGTGGTCGGGCATTGGTCGGACCATGTGGGCCGCCGCGCCGCCCTGGTGCTGGCCGTCGGGGTCTCGCTGCTCGGTACGCTGGCGTTCGGAGCGGCCGGGAACCTGTGGCAGCTGTGCCTCGGACGAGGGCTGCAGGGCGCTGGAGTCGCCCTGGCCACCGGGGCCAGCGCCGCGGCGCTGCGCGAACTGCTGCCGAGCAAACCCGAATGGGCTTCGCGTTTCACCCTCCTGGCTTCGTCGGGAGGCGTGGCATTCGGACCACTGATCGGCGGCGCGCTGGCGGGCCTTCCGGGAGGCCGCTCCACGGTGTTCCTGATCCAGGCCGTCCTGCTGCTGGTCGTCCTGGTTCCACTGGGCACACTGCAAGCGCGCCCGGCCATTGCCATGGCGAACCGCGGTGAAAGAAGCCGCGCGCTGGCTCCGCGCCGCGTGGGCATTCCGTCCAACGCCCGCACCGAGTTCTGGATGGCTTCGCTTGTCGGTTTCCTCAGCTTCGCGATCTTCGGTTTCGTGCTGTCCTTGGCACCGGGCTACCTGGCCGGCGCCTTCGAGCTGCAGTCCCTGTGGGCCGTCGGGCTGGTTGCCGGGCTGCCGCTGGGTATCGCCGCGCTGTCGCAGATCGTGGTGCGCGGCGGAAAGATCCTGCTGCCGCTGGGCTTGGGGCTGATGGCCGCCGGGACCCTTGCCTTGCTCGTTGGCGCCACCCTGGGCTGGCTCTGGCTCGGGGTGCTGGCCATGGTGGTCCTCGGCTTGGGCCAGGGCATCGCCTTCCGCACGGCATTCGGCCTGTGCGTGGATGCTGTCAGCCCTGCGTCCCATGCGCAGACCGTCTCCAGCATCTACCTGGTCACCTATCTGGGCAGCGCGCTGCCGGTGATCGTGCTGGGTTGGGCCGCGGGGCGCTTCGGGCAGCTGCCGAGCATCATGGTGTTCTGCATTGCCGGTGCGGCGGCTGCCTTGCTGATGCTGGTATGGTCGGCGCTGTCCCTGCGCAGGACTGGCGGCCCCTCGCGCGTAGTGTAGGGGGCATGAGCGCTTCGGCCCTACGTGCACCGACCGCGCCGCCCTGTGGGCCGCAGCAGCCAGGTCCTTGCTCCCGCGCTGCGGCTGGGCTTGGTGACCGGTATTTCCTTCATCGAGGCACCGCTGAAATTCACCGCCCCGGGGATCACCATTCCGCTGGGGTCGGGCATCGGGCGCCTGGTCTTCTTTGCGAGTGAACATCGTTGGAATCCTGCTGTTCATCGCCCTGCTGCTCGGCACGCCCAGGCGCGGCACCGACACGGCCTGGAAAGGGGGCGTGGGGATTGCCGGCCTCGTGCTGCTGCTGAAGAAGGCAGCGATCCGCCCCGGCTCGTCCCGCCGCACCGATGCGGTGCTGTCCGGGAACTTCGGGGGCGGATCGCTGTGGCACTGCGCCTATATCGGAGCCGAAGGGGTGCTGACCGTGACGCTGGCGGTGCTGCTGGTCATGGCGGTCAGGCGCTGGGTGACGATCAGCGCGCGCTGACCAGTTCGGCGGCGTCGGCGGTGATCATGACCGATTCCAGGCGGGCCTGCTCGTCGGTCGGGTAGTGCACGGTGATCAATTCATCAGCCTGGGCTGTCTGCGCGAAATGCGCGAGGTACTCGGTGACCTGTTCGCCGGTGCCGACCGCCGAATACCGCATCATGTCCAGGATCTGCTGGGCCTGCGGTGTGCCCATGAGCATGTCGATTTCCGCCTCGGTGAACTCCTTGTTCGCTCCGCGGCCCAGGAAACTGGCCACGCGGTGGCGGCGTGCGACATTGAACAGTTCATGGGCCCGTTCGCTGGTCTGCGCCGCCAGCACGCCGACGCCTGCGATGACGTATGGCTCGGAGAGCTGCTCGGAGGGGGTAAATTCCTCGCGGTACAGCTTCACCGCCTGGTGCAGGGCCGCGGGGGCGAAGTGCGATGCGAAGGAATACGGCAGGCCCAGCTGGGCTGCCAGCTTCGCCCCGAACAAGGAGGAACCCAGGATGTACAGCGGGACGTTCGTTCCGGCGCCGGGGATGGCCTGCACCGTGGGGATGCGGGATTTGCCGGCGAGGTACGCCTGCAGTTCCAGCACGTCGTGCGGGAAGGAGTCCGCTGCCGACGGATCGCGGCGCAACGCGCGCAGGGTCGTCATGTCGGTGCCCGGGGCGCGGCCCAGGCCCAGGTCGATGCGGTCGCCGAAAATCGTGGCCAGGGTGCCAAACTGCTCCGCGATCACCAACGGCGAGTGGTTCGGGAGCATGACGCCGCCGGAACCCAAACGGATGCGCTCGGTGTGGTGGGCGATGTGGCCAATCAGCACGGAAGTCGCGCTGGAGGCGATATTCGGCATGTTGTGGTGTTCGGCGTACCAGATGCGTTCGTAGCCGTGGCGTTCAGCAGTTTGCGCAAGCCTGACGGATGATTTGAATGAGTCTGCAATTGAGCCGCCGGGAGACACCGGGGCGAGGTCCAAAATCGATAGCTTCACCTTGTGCATAACCATGGGCCGGCTGCGTCTATTCCGTGGCGGGCACGGAAAAACCGATGGGTGGCTATCCATTGCGGATAGCCACCCATCGGGTGAAGTCAGGCGTTAGTGCCAAAGACCTTCTTTAGAGAGCACGGATGTCTGCAGCCTGCAGACCCTTTGGACCCTCAACTACTTCGAACTCAACCTTCTGGCCCTCGTCCAGGGTGCGGAAGCCCTGGGTCTGGATTGCGGTGAAGTGTGCGAAGACGTCTGGATCGCCGCTGTCTGGAGCGATGAAGCCGAAGCCCTTTTCAGCGTTGAACCACTTGACGATTCCGGTTGCCATATTCTTATTTGGTCCTTTCAGACGTTTCTCGCCATGGTTTGTGCGGCGAGCTTGGTTGTATCCACGCAAGTTCCACGCTGGTTGCGCGAGGTGAACTTGCGAAGCAGCCAAGTCATTCACTTCACGTCTAGAAGGGGTTCGCGCCAACCAAGGATGGTCCGACATTCACAAACTTCTAAAGGGTACTTCGCGAATTACTTTGGAACTACACTGCCTAGCCTACGTGGTCAAAGTCGACTTTTGAATAACTTTGCAGCAATTTATCGAAAATTTGAGATATCGTCGCGAAAGCTTCACTTCACGGCTGGTTTGATGATTTTCACGACCATGACCGCAGCGATCAGCGAAAGCACCGCGGCGATGCCCGAGGTGAACAGCACGCCGTGGTCGAAAGCCTGCGCGGCGGATTCGATCAGGGCCTGCGCCGAGGCCGGGTCCAGACCCGCAGCCACGTGGTGAGCGCCGCTGAGGGTTTCGCCCGCCTGGGCCGCCGCATCGGGGGAGATGCTGCCCGGCACCTTGAGGTTCGAGCTGTAGACAGTGTTCAGGATGGTGCCCAGCACGGCGGTGCCCAGCACGGCGCCGACCTCGTACGCGGTCTCGGAAATGGCCGAGGCAGCCCCGGCCTTGGAAGCCGGCACCGCGGCCAGCGCCATGTCGTTGGACAGCGTTTCGGTCATGCCGATGCCGATGCCCAGCACGCAGAAGGCTGCCATGAGCAGCACGACGTTCGGGTTGCTGCCCGCCACGATCACCATGGTGTAGGCCGTGGCCGAGAACAGCAGGCCCAGGATCATGATGTTCGGCGAACCGAAGCGCTTGGACAGCGGGACGGAGAGCAGGCCGAAGCCCATGGTCAGGATCAGGCCCGGAGTCATCAACAGTCCGGCCTCGATCGGGCTGTAGCCGGCGATCAGCTGCAGGTGCTGGGAGACGAAGTAGATGAAGCCGACCAGCGAGAACACGCCGATGAGGTTCACGATCAGCGAGCCGGAGAAGCGGCCGTTGTTGAACAGGCGGACGTCGATCATCGGCTTGTCGGAGCCCAGCTGGCGCCGCACGAAGGTCACGCCGCACACCACCGCCAGTGCCAGGGCGCCCAGCGGGATGTACCACGGGCTGCTCGAGAAGGACTTGATGGCGTAGGTGAATGGCAGCAGGGTCATCACGATCAGCAGGATCGAGACCGGATCCACGCGTCCCGGGTTCGGGTCCTTGGACTCCGGAACCAGGATCAGCCCGCCGATCAGCAGCGGCAGCAGCATCGGGACGGCGATCAGGAAGACCGAGCCCCACCAGAAGTGTTCCAGCAGCAGGCCGCCGACGATCGGGCCGAGCACCGAGCCGCCGGAGAAGGCAGAGGCCCAGACAGCGATCGCGGTGCGGCGTTCGGTGTCCTCGGTGAAGATATTGCGGATCAGCGACAGCGTGGCAGGCATCAGCATCGCGCCGAAGATGCCCAGCAGGGCGCGGGCGCCGATCAGCTGGCTCGCGTCGGTGGCGAACGAGGCCAGCGCGGAGACAATGGCGAAACCCGAGGCGCCGATCAGCAGCAGCCGGCGGCGTCCGATGCGGTCGCCCAGCGAGCCGAACGGCACCAGCAAACCGGCGAGGATCAGCGGGTAGATGTCGATGATCCACAGCAGCTGCGCGCCGCTGGGGGAGAGGGCTTCGGAAATCGCCGGAACCGCGAAGGTGAGCACGGTGTTGTCCACCGAAATCAGCAGCACCGGGAAGAGGAGCGCTACCAGCGCCGCCCAACGTCGCGGCTTGGACAGCGTTGAGGTGTGGTCGGAGAGCAGTGGGCTCATGGGTATCATCCTGATGATCGTTAACGGGGCTGAATGCCTGAACAATTCGTAACTATACCGTCTGGACGGTATAGTTACAATTCTTGGGTATGGTTGTATCCATCACTTCAACTAATCGAATGGAGTCCAATGGCAAGGCCGGCGGCAGCGCGCGTCAAGGTTCTGGACGCATACATCTCATTGCTCTGCGAGGAAGGCGAGCGTGCAGCAACCCTGGAAGCGACCGCCGCGCTGGCCGGGGTGTCCAAGGGCGGGCTGCTGTACCACTTCGCCTCGAAGGAAGCCCTGGCCGATGCGGTTATTAAGTTAAGTGAAGAACTGATCCTGATCGACCTGAAGGACATGGCCCAGGCCGAAGAGGGGCCCGCCGCCTACTTCATCCGGACCAGCGCCGAGGTGAACACCGAACTGGACCGCCTGCTGGTGGCCCTGCATAGGCTTGCGCATTCGGGGGTTGAAGCGGCCACCGCGCAGATGGAAAGCATCAACGAGCGCTGGCTGGCCGCGCTCATGGAGGAAATCGGCGACAAGGATATCGCCCATCTGGTGATGCTGGTCAGCGAGGGGCTTTATGCTTTCTCCGGTACTCCGGGCACCTGGTACGCCCGCCATTTTGAAGGTAACCTGTCTCACTTACTAGAGTTGGTTCCGCAACTGAAAAAGTTGGGAACTAACAACCAGTAGTCAGCGGAGAACCAATCGATGTCGAATGCCAGCCCGAAAACCTCACTCAAGGGAAGAATCGGGGCACTGCTGGGCATTCTGCTGATGGCCCTGTCCCTGCGCGCAGCGGTCGTTTCCGTGCCGCCGCTGCTGGCCCGGATCCAGGTCGACATCGAATTCACCGAGTTCACCATCGGCCTGCTCGCCACCCTGGCGCCCATCGTCTTCGCTTGCTTCGGCCTGCTGACGCCGCGCCTGATCCGCTCCTTCGGGCTTGAGAAGACCCTCATCACCGCCATCGCGCTGGCCGTGGTCGGGCAGGTGGCCCGCGTCTTCATGCCCGAGGTCTATTCCTTCCTGGCGCTGTCGATCATCGCGCTGGCCGGATACGGCATGGGCAACGTGGTGCTCCCGCCGCTGGTCAAGAAATACTTCCCCGACCGCATCGGACTGGTGACCAGCGGCTACGTCACGATGCTTGCGGTAGGCACTTGGATGGCCCCGCAGTTCTCGGTGCCGCTGGCCAACGCCAGCGACTGGAAGATCTCCATCGGTTCCTGGGCGCTGCTGTCGATGATCGTCCTGGTGCCGTGGATCATCCAGCTGGTGGCCGACCGCAATGTGGACCGCCCGGACCAGCCGGTGCAGGCGGTCGGCGCGGCGCAGCCAATCGCGAAGATCAATCCGTGGAAGTCCAAGGTCGCCTGGGGCTTGGCCATCTTCCTGGCCGGCAATTCCGCGCAGACCTACGTGTACTTCACCTGGCTGCCGCCGTACCTGCAGGACCGCGGGCTGAGCGAGCTGTCCGCCGGCAACATGCTGGCCCTGTTCGCGATCCTCGGCCTGCCGGTCTCCCTCCTGGTGCCGCTGTGGGTTCCGCGCCTGAAGAATCCGATCATCGCTGTGCTGATCTTCACCGCCTGCTGGGTTTCGGGGCACCTTGGCATCTACCTGTCTCCCACCGAAGGCACCGTGCTGTGGGTCTGCCTGGCCGGTCTGGGCCAGGGAACCTTTGCCATCGCCCTGCTCATGATGAATCTGCGCTCGCGCACCACGTACGGATCCGGCGTGCTTTCGGGATTCGCCCAGGGCCTGGGTTACGCCGGCGCGGGCATCGTTCCGCTGCTGTTCGGCGTGGTGCAGAAGTCCACCGGCTCGTGGGGCCCTGCCTTCGCGATGCTCGGGGCCTGTGTGCTGGTGATGCTCATCGGCGCGATCATCATCAACCCGTCGCGCACCATCGAGGACAGCGTGGAAGGCTCCGAGAAAGCCGGCCGGCTCGAACGCATCGGGTAGGTTCCCGGGCGCCCGTGGCCTAGAAGTTCCGGCGTGGCCCGTCGCCGTGGTTCGGGATGTTCGGCTGCCGGTGCCAATGGCCGGCCGCCAGCGGGACGCTCCAGCCGAACCGGATCGAGGCCAGCCGCAAGACGAAGGTCAATCCGGCGATGCCAGTGCCAACCGCGATATTCAGCACATCGAAGTGCCAGGCGAACGCGGTGGCGGTGGCGCCGAGGATGGCCGGGAGGGCGTAGACGTCGCGGGGGTTGAACAAATCCGGGGTGACGTTCGAGATGACATCGCGCAGCATGCCGCCGCCCACGCCAGTGATCACCCCGAGCAGCACCGCGGTCACCGGGTTCACGTCGTTCTCCAGCGCCTTCATGGTGCCGGTCATGCAGAACAGCCCCAATCCCGCCGCGTCGAAGATCTGCACCAGCCGGTGCAGCTTCTGTACCGCAGGAGTGAAGGCGTACACGCACAGCGCTGCCAGCACCGGCGGCAGGAAATACACCGGATGCGCGAAGGTGGCGGGGGACTGGTTCAGGATCAGGTCGCGGACCACGCCACCGCCCAGGCCGGTGACGCCGCCGAGGAACGCCGATCCGAGCATGTCGAATCCTCGCCGCGCCGCCATCAGCGATCCTGAGACGGCAAAAAAGAAAATACCAACGAGTTCGATAAGGGTCAGCATTCACGGACTTTCACTGAGGATCCAACGGCAAAAAAGCGCAACGCTCAATTATTGCCCGTGAAGGCGCTCAGCGAATAATCGCCGCCAGCTTCACCAAGGTGTTGTGGTTCCGGGTCGTGATCACCCGCTTGCGGGCCTGGGCGGTGGTGAGCTTGGCCAGCGGATCGGTGGTGCTCTGCCCCTTGCGCACGATCCAGCACAGAGCCCTGCCCAGCACGTCCACCGCCGGCTGCGGATCAAGGCCGCGGGCCAGCTCGCAGAGCTCCGCCGCATCGGCGGCGGATTCGCACAGGGTGAGGTATCCGTGGTGCTCGGCCGCGGGCTCGGGCAGTTCCAGGACGAAGGGCTGCGCCAGCTGGAGGATCTCCTCTCGGGTATAGACCAGTGTGGGAATGCTCCGGCCGTAGCGCTCCTCCAGCAGCTCGTTGCACCGCCGCTGCACCGCCTGCGCCTCGGAGAGCTCGGATTCGAGGACCACGTTGCCGCTGGCCAGCAGCGTGCGCACCTCGGTGAAGCCGCCGTCGGTCAGCAACGAGGCCAAATCCTTCATCAGGACCTTGACCCCGCCCACGTTCACGCCGCGCAGAAAGACCGCAAAAGTTGTCATGAGTTAATCCAAGCCGAACATCTTTGTACTTGTCGAGGGTCGTTTGGCATCAAAAATCTGGTTAGGATCGAATCATGCCTTCGAAACTGCCCTACGGATCCTGGCCCTCGACTATTTCCGCGAACGACGTCGCCGCGGGGACCAAACCACTAGGCGGTGCATGCTTCCACGGGCAGAACGTCATCGTCCAGGAAGGCCGCCCCGCAGAAGGCGGACGCATCACCCTGGTCAGCTACCCGCTGGATCAGCCGGGTGAACCAATCGAGTTGATCAGCAAGCCCTACAACGTCCGCTCACGGGTCCACGAGTACGGCGGTGCCAGCTGGAAGCTGGTCACCGGGCGCCTGCAGGACGCCATCGTCTTCACCAACTTCGCCGACCAGCGGGTGTACCTGCAGCAGCTCGGGCAGGTTACCCCGATCGCACTGACCCCGGACTCGATGTCCGGCGGGAACCCGCAGCTGCGCTTCGCGGAGTTCATCGACGGACCCAACCGCAGCGTGCTGGCCATCATGGAAGACCTGCGCTCCGAGCCGGTGCGCCACATCGTGCAGATCCCGCTGGACGGCTCCGCGGCCCAGGACGCCACCCGTATCCGGGTGCTCACCGCGCCGGCCCGCTTCGTGGCCGCGCCCCGGCTGAGCCCCTCGGGAAAGATGCTGACCTGGATCAGCTGGGAACACCCGAACATGCCATGGGACGGCACCAAACTCCACCTGGCCGAGGTGGCAGGCAACGGGCAGCTGGAAGACACCGTGATCGCCGGGGCCCAAGACATCTCGATCATGCAGCCCGAATGGGTGGACGAGGACCGCATCGCGTACGTCAGCGACGAATCCGGCTGGTGGAATCCCTACATCCACCAGGTCAGCTCCGCCCGCGCCACCCGGCTGGTGGACCGCGCCGCGGAATTCGCCGGACCGCTGTGGCAGGTCGGAAGTGCCTGGTACGTGCTGGAGGACCAGCGCACCCTGCTGTGCTCCTACGGCACCGGTACCACCAAGCTGGCACGGGTCCATGCGCTGACCGGGGGACTGGAGGACCTGCCGCTGCCCTTCACCCGGGTGCGCCCGCTGCAGGTGCGCGACGGCTGGCTGCTGGCCGGAACCTCCTCGATGACCCAGGGCGAGCAGATCACGCTGGTCAACCTTGACACCCTGGAGCACCGCGCTGTGGCCGGTTCCATCGCGCGGCTTCCTGATCCGGCCATGCTGCCGCAGGTCGAGGAATTCGAGTGCACGAACGTGGCCGGCCAATCGGTCCACGCGCTGCTGTACCGCCCGCGCCAGGACGGCTTGACCGGCCTGGACGGCGAGCTGCCGCCCTATGTCACCTTCGTGCACGGCGGGCCCACCGCGCAGGCCGCGGCCACGCTCAATGCAACCATCGCCTACTACACCTCGCGCGGCATCGGCGTGGTGGACGTGAACTACGGCGGCTCCACCGGATATGGCCGCGACTACCGCAACCGCCTGCGCGGCCAGTGGGGCGTCGTGGATGTTGCGGATACCGTCTCGGTGATCAAGGCGCTGGTGGCCCGCGGGATCGCGGATCCGGCGCGCGTGGGCATCGAAGGCGGCAGTGCCGGCGGATGGACGGTGCTCAGCGCGTTGACCAACTCCGAGGTGTTCCGCGCCGGGATCAGCCGCTACGGCGTCTCGGACCTGGTCGCCCTGGTGCAGGACACCCATGATTTCGAGTCCCAGTACATGTTCTCGCTGGTCGGGCCATACCCCGAAGCCGCGGAGCTGTATGAGAAGCGCGCGCCGATCAACCACGTGTCAAAGATTTCCTGTCCGGTCCTGTTGCTGCAGGGGGACGAGGACCTGGTGGTTCCGCCGTCGCAGTCGCAGGTCGTGGCTGACGCGCTCGCCGCCCGCGGCATTCCCCATGCCTACATCCTGTTTGCCGGGGAGCAGCACGGTTTCCGCCAATCGGAGAACATCATCAGCGCCCTGGAAAGCTCGCTGGCCTTCTACGCGCAGATCTTCGGCTTCGAAACCGATGCCCCGGCCATCGAGCTGTCGTAGCGCGGCGGATGACCCGGCCTAGTCTTCGGGGTCGATCCAGGAGGCCCTCAGGCGATCCATTTCGCGGCGGTCCTTCTTGGTGGGGCGGCCTGCACCGCGTTCGCGCATCGGAACCTGCGGGACGATGATTTTCTCGCGCGGTTCGCTGTGGTCGATGTAGCATTTCACGGCCACGGAGGCGCTCATGCGCTTGGATATCAGGCCGACGACTTCCAGCTCGCGATCGAAGCCGTTCTTGCGCACACGCACGCGGTCGCCCGGAACCACCGGCTGCGCGGCCTTTGCGGACACTCCATTCAGCCTCACATGGCCGGCGCGGCAGGCAGCCGTCGCCTCGGACCGCGTCTTGTAGGCGCGGACAGCCCAAAGCCAGGCATCAATTCGGATTTTGCCGGTTGTCGGAATTTCGAGCATGAAAAAAGTTTAGGTCAGGACCTGAGCGCGCCGCGCGCACTAGTTGGCTTGGGCGGTCGCGTCGTCGCAGGCCTGCACGAGGCGTTCCTGCAATCGGGTGGACACCGAGTCGCCGGAATCGGCCAGATCGTTCAGGACGTCAACCAGATCCTGTGGCAGGCCCCCGCCTTCTACCGCACCGACCAGCGATGTCAGTACACGCAGTTCGCTCGCGTCGATTCGACCGTCCTGGATCGGCGCGCAAGCCTGCCGGACGATTTCCTTGGACGCCGCATCGGTGAGCTCGTTGGCCGCCGAATTCGCCGTGTCCTGGATGACCGAGCAGCCCGCGCTGAAGAGTGTTGCCGATGACACCAGAAGCAGGATTGCCGCGTTCCGAACCTTTACTTTCCCCATGGCAATAAATCTTAGCCGCGAACTTTTGGGATCTCCTGAAAGCCAGCCGAGTCGATCATTAGAACCGAAACGCTCATGGGGCACAATGGTTCGGTGAGTAGCGATCAGAAGAACAACGCAGTCAGCAATGCCACCGAACAGCGCATCATCGAGGTGCTGGCCCGGGAACTGTCCGTCGAATCGATGGTGCAGCCCTGGCAGGTCAAGGCCGCTATTGAACTGCTGGATTCCGGATCGACGGTGCCCTTCATTGCGCGCTACCGCAAGGAAGTCACCGGCATGCTCAGCGACAGCCAGCTGCGACTGCTCGAAGAACGCCTGCGCTACCTGCGCGAACTCGAAGACCGCCGCGTGGTGGTCCGCGAAGCTATTTCCGAAGCCGGCAAGCTGACCGACCAGCTCGATGCGGCCATCACCGCAGCGAGCACCAAATCCGAGCTGGAGGACATCTACCTCCCGTTCAAGTCCAAGCGCCGCACCAAGGCCCAGATTGCCCGCGAAGCCGGCCTGGAGCCGCTGGCGGACCTGCTGCTCACCAATCCGCAGACCGACCCGGCGGCCGCTGCCGCCGACTATCTCAACGCCGACGCCGGATTCCCGACAGATCTGGAGGTGCTTTCCGGAGCCCGTTCAATCGTCACCGAGCGGGTTTCCCAGGATGTCGTGCTGGCGGCAGACCTGCGAGAGCGCCTGTGGACCAACGGCAAGATCGGCGCCAGCGTCGCCGCCGGAGCCACAGCGGAAGGCCAAGGCAAGTACTCCGACTATCTGGACTACGTGGCGGACTTGGACAACCTGCCATCCCACCGCGTGCTCGCGCTGCTGCGCGGGGAACGCGACGGGGTGCTGAACCTTCAGCTGGCCGAGGCGGACCCGCGCGACGCGGAAGCCGTTGACCAGGCCCGCGCAGGCTACGAGAACGCGATCGCCGCTTCGCTGGGAATCAATGCCCCGGCTGACGCCCCGGCCGGCAAGTGGCTGGCCCAGACCGTGCGCCTGGCCTGGAAGGCCCGCCTGCTCACCCGCTTCGAATCGGATCTGCGTTCGCGCCTGTTCGAGGAAGCCGAGGACGCCTCGGTGAAGATCTTCGCCGCGAACCTGCGCGACGTGCTGCTGGCCGCACCGGCCGGCAACAAGGCAGTTCTGGGGCTGGATCCGGGACTGCGCACCGGCGTCAAGGTCGCAGTCGTGGACCTGACCGGCAAGTCCATCGAGACTGCCACCATCTACCCGCACGCACCGGCGAACAAGTGGAACGAATCGGTCGCGATCCTGACCCGGCTGGCGCAGAAGCACGGCACCACCTTGATCGCAGTGGGCAACGGCACCGCAGGGCGCGAAACCGACCGGCTGGCCGCCGAAGTCATCAAGGCACTGGGTACCGCCGAGGTCAGCAAGGTCATCGTCTCGGAGGCCGGTGCCTCGGTGTACTCGGCTTCCGAACTGGCAAGCCAGGAGCTGCCGGGCATGGACGTGTCGCTGCGCGGCGCGGTTTCCATCGCCCGCCGGTTGCAGGATCCGCTGGCTGAACTGGTCAAGATCGACCCCAAGTCCATCGGCGTGGGCCAATACCAGCACGACGTTACCGCCTCGAAGCTCGACCGCGCGCTGGACGCCGTGGTTGAGGACTGCGTGAACGCCGTGGGCGTCGACGTGAACACCGCGTCCCCGTCGCTGCTGGCCCGCGTGGCCGGCGTCGGACCGCTGCTGAGCCGCAACATCGTCGAGCACCGCAACGCCAACGGGCCCTTCGCCACGCGCAAGGACCTGCTCAAGGTGCCGCGCCTCGGCGCCAAGGCATTCGAGCAGTGCGCTGGATTCCTGCGCATCACCGGCGGCAAGGAACCGCTTGACGCCTCTTCGGTGCACCCGGAAGCCTACGACCTGGCCCGCGCACTGCAGAAGGCCGCCGCGCAGCAGGGCCGCCGCCTTGAGGAACTGAAGCCTGCGGACTTCGTCACCGAGCAGTTCGGCGAACCGACCATCCGCGACGTGGTGGCAGAGCTGCAGCGTCCGGCCCGCGACCCGCGCGGCGAATTCGTCACTGCGACGCTGAAGGAAGGCGTTGAATCAATCGGCGACGTCAAGCCGGGAATGATCATGGAAGGCACAGTCTCCAACGTGGCGGCGTTCGGCGCCTTTGTCGATCTGGGTGTGCACCAGGACGGGCTGATCCACGTGTCGGCGATGAGCACCAAGTTCATCTCGGATCCGCGCGAAGTGGTCAGCTCCGGGCAGATCGTCAAGGTCAAGGTGCTGGAGGTGGATACGGACCGCAAGCGCATCTCGTTGACCCTGCGGTTGGATGATGAGCTGCCGGCCGCCGGCGAATCCGGCAAGCCGAACGGGCCGCGCGAGCGCAGCCCGCGCGGCCACGGACAGAATTTCCGCTCCGGACAGCAGCGCTCGGGCAACCGGGGCCGGCCGAATGGCGGCAACCGGGCCGAAGCTCCTTCGGGAAACACGGCCATGGCAGAAGCCCTGCGGCGGGCGGGATTGGGCAAATAGGACGTGCATGTTCGCCTTCCCTAAGTTAGGTTAGTGCGGGCTATGTCAACCCGGGCCCAACTAGGGTTTATTGCCTAATTCCAGTACTACTAAGTGAGTCCAAACTTCGATGACAACGGTTTTAAAGCGTTCTAGTCTAAAGACATGGAACTTACAGGAAAACTGGCAGAAGCCTTCAACACGCAGGTAACCCTCGAACTGACTGCTGCAACGGTTTACCGCCAGCTGGCAGTTGAAATGGATATCATGAGCCTTCCTGGCATCGCCGGTTGGTTCCGAGCCCAGGCCGCTGAAGAAATCGTCCATGCTGAAAAGTTCATGGACCACATGACCGACCGATCGGCACACCCGAGGATCGGCGAGCAGTCGGCTCCCGTAGTCAACGTGAAATCCGTTGCGGATGCCTTCGCTGCATCCTTGGCCCACGAGCAGAAGGTCTCGGAAGCGATCCGCGAGCTGTACCGCTTGGCGCAGACCGAGGGGGATATTGACTCGCTTCCGTTGCTACACTGGTTCATCGACGAACAGGTCGAAGAAGAAGCCACGGTCTCCGAGATCCTAGACCGTGTCAACTTGATCGGAAACGACGGCAACGGACTGCTTCGCCTGGATTCCGAATTGGGCGCGCGCAAGTGAGACTAATACGCAGAAGAACCAACTTCTAAAAATGGAATAAACTTAGGGGAAGCGACATTTGTTGCTTCCCCTAAGTTTTCTTTTTGAGGTGCTCGTGAATCAGATGGGTTATTCGCAGTCAACGGCTCGTTCGTCGTCGGCATCGCGTACGCATCGAACCACGGCACCACTGAAACTGCGCAAGGGCGCAGGCCGGCACTACCTGGTGCAAAGCAATTTGGATCAGGGAACCGAGCTGACCTTGGTCAAGGTGCACGGTTCGTGGGCGCACGTCTATGTTCACAAGATTTATGGATGGGTGCCGAACATTTATCTGGAACCGATTCCGGCGGAGTTCGACGAGCCGGTGGCTACCCAGTCCGACGACGATCACGACGAACGAACCCTCTCACGCTACTCCTTGGTCGAGACGACTCACTCAACCACCGCGACCCTCAATCTGCGCAAGGGCAGCGGCACCGGATATCCGGTGCTCATGGTGATCGATCAGGGCGTCAAGGTGCGTCTGCTGCTCCAGCAGGGGCTGTGGTCCCAGATCCAATGCGGAAAGCTGCACGGCTGGGTGCCGAGCATGTATCTTCACGAGCTGCCGGCTCGACCTGCAAAGGGCGGATTGATGGCAGTTCCCAATCAGCGTGCGCTGACTACGATCGGCTTGAATGCACGCCGTGGACCGGGCGACCACTACGGTTTGGCGCGCATCCTCCAGGCGGACACCGCCGTGGTGATTGTCGCCCGACAGGGTGCCTGGCGACAGATCGACCGCGACGGTGAACAAATGTGGATCCCGGCCAGCCAGCTGCGCACTGTCTACTAGAACTCAGGCAATCTGCAGATCAGCGGACGTGATCAGGCCGGTTTCCGCCGCAATGACTGCAAGCTGCACCCGGTTTGTCACCGAAAGCTCATCCATGATGCGTGCCAGATAGAGTTTCACCGAGCCCTCACTGATGTGCACCGCACGGGAAATCTGGACATTGGTCAGACCCGCGGCAACCAGGCTGACCAGCTGCCGGTCGCGTCCGGACAATGCCCGGATAATCGTCTGGTTTTCCGTGCGCTTCTCCATGCGAACCGGGTACTCCCAGCCATCCGTTGGCGGAGCGAACAACTGGTACCCGGCGGCCACCATGCGCAGCGCACTGGGCAATTCCGTGCTGATGGAACTCTTGGAGATGATTCCTGAGCTTCCCGCATCGTAGGCCTGTGTCACTTCGTCGCGGTTGTACCTGGTAGCCAACACGACCACTTTGCTGTTTGGCGCCGCGGCTACGATTTGGCGGACGGACTTGAAAAGGCTGTCTCCGCTCAGCGAAGTCTCCAGCAGAATAATGTCTGGCTTTGTCTGCGATGCGTTCTCCAACGCTTCAGCCATCGATCCTGCAATAGATTCAACGACGATATCTCGTTCTGCTGTCAGTGCACCTACGATTCCGGCACGCGAAAAATGATCGCTGTCGGCAAGATGAACTCGAATTCCAGTCATTGGGGGCATCCTTGGCTTGGCTTCCGTCAACTCAGGCCTGCAGCATCTTGCCCCTCACGTCCCCGCGTGATCCCGTGCTGCAACTAGGTTCATTCTATGGCCAAGCAGTTAGAGGAAATAACCCCATCGGCAAATGTTAATTGTTCACTTGACCAGTTGCAGAGTGAGCCAATCCTCTTTACGAATTCTGTTAACCGGCGAGAACGCCGAAGGTACGCGCAAGCAGAGAAATAAGTTACCGCGCAGTTTATCCCATTAGTGATGGAAATTATCCAACTGGATAGAAAATATGACCTCAATCTGCCAAGAAATAGCTGAAAGAAACCTGAACGTCCATGCAGCCCAAACATAAGGTCGAGGATGGGGACTCCTTGGGGAAGCAATACGTATTTTCCGCGCGAGGTTGTTTTGCAGCGAGGCTGCCGGCACGGAAAGACAGCGTACAAACGTTCAGCCAAAAGTTATGAGGTCCGATATTGTGAATGACTCACTAAAGCCGACTCGAAATCGAAGTAGGGGCAGTAAGCCGCTCGCACTAAGTACGGCGGCGGCCGTAGTTTTTGGTTCACTTTTGTGTGCGCCAGCCGCAGTGGCGGACACTCAGGCCACAGAGAGCGAATCGGCTGCTCATGGGCACGGAATCTTTGTCGAAGGACTTGGACTGGGTGTAGCCGAAAGCGCAATTGCGAATTCGGAGTATCCGACTTCCACCGGGCCAATCGAAGCGCCGATAAGCGCTGAGCTACTTGAATCACTGAATCTGAATCTCGGTGAGCTTCAACTTCCCTTGATCAAGAAGCCTGGACAAGACACAGGTCTATTGCATCTGGGCGAACTTGGTGCGCTAGAAAGTTATGCTACTTCTCCTAATCGCACTGAATCGACAGCATCTTCAGGGATTCTGGGCAATGGAGGCGCTTTGGATCTAAGCCCGTCTCCAAGTGAAAGCGGGCCGGCCGAAATCAACTTGTCGGACTTGCTATCTCAAGTATTGTCGGAGGACTTGATCAGAGAAGTCCTCAAGGACGCCAAGATCACTACAGGTGCTGTCGGATCAACAATTACTGAAAAGCAAGGCGTTCTTGATTCCAAATACACCGTTGCTGACCTGAAAGCCAACATCGATAGCCCGCTGGTTGGTGGTTTGGTGACTGATGTTAATTCAGTTTTGGAAACTGCAATTGAGCCAATTTCAGGTTTAGTCTCTTCTGGTGGGGCTGTCGAAAAGCTAGTTGCGGGGGTCGTGGATGCTATTGACGCCATTGATGTGCCGTTGGTAGCACAGACAGATGCGAAACTAACTTCATTGTCTCTGGACACCGAACCATTGTTGACGTCGGTACGCACCAAGCTCCTATCCGAACCACTGACAAGTACCGATGGTAGCGTTTCAGTGGACTTGGACGCCGGCACGATTGACGTCAACTTGGCCCAGCTGGTGTTGGATGTTGAGGGGAAAGAAAATCTTAATAGCCTAGACGAAAACACGAAGGTCCTTTCGGGGGCCGTTGTGAATCGAATCTTGGCTGGAGTTACCGATGCGCTCATTGGCGATGGACCTAATTCCTTGATTTCCAAGGTTATCTCGATTGCTACGGAAGGTATTTATGACCTCAAGCTCGACATTGAGCTCGCGGCAAGCATCAAGGTCTTGGGCGTCATCGAGTTGGCCGATGCACCCCTCACTGTTAGTGGCACGCTAGGAGGATTCCTCGGGCAACAAAATCATGACGCACCGAAAATCGATACTAGCGGAATTGAAATTGCAGGTATACCTGTCGGCCAAATTGTTCAACCAATCGCCAACTTGCTCGGTGATCTAGTGTCATCAATTGGGCAAGCGTTAACCCCAGTAGTGAATGACGTAGTCGGGGGATTGCAGCCAAACCTGACGACGGCTCTAGAGCCAATCGTTAATCGATTACTTGATGACGCGCTGACTCCAGTATTGACGAACTTGCTGCAAATTACGATTAACGAAAAACCCGATGAAAGCGATCTTGGCGCGGATGGCAGTACAGTCCGGGCATTGGCTATTGATGTCCTTCCAAACTCGCTGAATGTAGGTGTCGACTTAGGATCTTCGTCCGTAAAGGCGGCAGACACGGAAGCGGCGGTGACGATTTCTTCTCCGACGGCTGACCAGAAGTTCACCAATGGTGATCCTGTTGCCGTGAGCGGCAAGGGTGAGCCTGGCAAGACGATTACGGTGACTGTTGACGGCGATGCCGGTACTGCCAAGTCTGTCGTTGTTGATGCGAATGGTGATTGGTCGACGTCGTTCGAGGGGCTTGAGTCGGGCGCTCATACGGTGGTTGCTACCGATGGTGATGCCGATGCTGAGAGCACTGCTGAGGTGAGCTTCGAGGTTCAGGACGCTGCTGGTGCTGATTCTGATGGTGCTGACGCTAGCGTTGATGCTGTTTCGGCTGCTGATGCCAACGCTGATGCTCAGGATGATGCTGTTTCGGCTGCTGATGCCAACGCTGATGCTCAGGCTGATGCTGTTTCGGCTGCTGACGCGAACGCTGATGCTCAGGCTGATGCTGCTTCGGCTGCTGATGCTGAGGCTGGCGCGGATACTGCTGGTGCTGACGCGAACGCTGATGCCCAGACAGATGCTGCTTCGGCTGCTGACGCCAACGCTGATGCTGAGGCTGGCGCGGATACTGCTGGTGCTGACGCGAACGCTGATGCCCAGACAGATGCTGCTTCGGCTGCTGACGCCAACGCTGATGCTGAGGCTGGCGCGGATACTGCTGGTGCTCAGGCTGATGCTGCTTCGGCTGCTGACGCCAACGCTGATGCTGAGGCTGGCGCGGATACTGCTGATGCTCAGGCTGATGCTGCTTCGGCTGCTGACGCTGAAACGGGTGCTGATTCTGCTGGTGCTGACTCCAGCGTCGAGGCCAATGTTGATGCAAACGTAGACGCTGAGGCTGGTGCTGAGGCTGATGCTGCTTCGGCTGCTGATGCTGAGGCTGGCGCGGATACTGCTGGTGCTGACGCGAACGCTGATGCCCAGACAGATGCTGCTTCGGCTGCTGACGCCAACGCTGATGCTGAGGCTGGCGCGGATACTGCTGGTGCTCAGGCTGATGCTGCTTCGGCTGCTGACGCCAACGCTGATGCTGAGGCTGGCGCGGATACTGCTGATGCTCAGGCTGATGCTGCTTCGGCTGCTGACGCTGAAACGGGTGTTGATTCTGCTGGTGCTGACTCCAGCGTCGAGGCCAATGTTGATGCAAACGTAGACGCTGAGGCTGGTGCTGAGGCTGATGCTCAGGCTGATGCTGCTTCGGCTGCTGACGCCAACGCTGATGCCAACGCTGATGCCAACGCTGATGCCAATGCTGATTCTGCTGGTGCTGATGCCCAGGCAGATGCTGCTTCGGCTGCTGACGCCAACTCTGACGCCCAGTCCGAAGCTGATGGCGATACGGACGGAAATTACGAGCCGGTTGGCATCACCTCGCCGAAGGAGAACTCTGAGGTTGAGGGTCCAAGCATTGTGATTTCTGGAGTCTCGGATCCTAACGCCAAGGTAACCGTTACCGTTGCCCGCGTATCTGAAGGCGCAGCAGCCAAGGCCGCTTTGACTGATCCGCAGCAACAGATTGATGCTGACGACCAGGGGAACTGGTCCGTTACGGTTGCCGGTGTGGAAGCAGGCAAGTACACGGCTCACGCAGCTGATGGCCGTACCGAAGACACGACGACCTTCGTTGTCTACGATCCGTCTGCGGAAAGTGACAGCGACTCGTCGGCTACTGAGGGTGGCAGTGATTCGTCGGCTACTGAGGGTGGCAGTGATTCGTCGGCTACTGAGGGTGGCAGTGATTCGTCGGCTACTGAGGGTGGCAGTGATTCGTCGGCTACTGAGGGTGGCAGTGATTCGTCGGCTACTGAAGGTGCCAGCGACTCATCGTCCACCGAAGCCAACGCGTCGGCCGATGGAAAGGACGACGACTCCTCGTCCAAGCATGATTCCGACGGCAAGAAGGACGAGCTGGCTGACACTGGTGCCAATGGCGTATTGATTGCGGCAGGTGCTGCACTCATGCTTGCCCTGGCCGGTGCGGGTATCTTGTTCGCACGCCGCAAGAAAGCATAGCAGCGTCATGACGCGAGCTTGACGATAAGCCGGGTTGACCTCGTGAGCAACCCGGCTTATCAAGCGCCGGATGCCAGCAGTCAAGAGACTGTTGGCATCCGGCTTCACGACTTTGTACTTCCCCGATTGGCTGGGGCAGCTTTTCGCTTCCACCCAACCGGATTCCCGAACTGACAGGACAGGGATATGACCGAAACTGACAGCAAGCCCAAGATCAAAAAGCGACCCATGTGGCTTCGCCTAGTGGCGGTTGCCTGCGTAGGACTGACGGCATGGCATGTTTTTGCGACATTCCTCTGGGTTTCGCCCTCAAGCGAGTTGCGCAACGCTGTGCCCGGCAATGCACTCCGGGCTTACATGCAGCCGATGTTCGGACAGAGCTGGTCAGTTTTCGCTCCTAAGCCGATTGATGGAGACTATTCATTCGAAGTCCGCGCCACGTTGGAAGATGCCGATGGAAAGGGCGAAGCGACGCAATGGGTGGATGCGGTCAATTTGGAAATGGACATGATCCATCACAATCCCTTCCCGCCACGGGCGTCACTTGCTGGCAACCAGCTTGCCAGCGATTATCGGAACAGATGGCAGAAACTGAACGACGAGCAGAAAGATGTTGTCGAACTCGGTTATTTCAAAGGTGACGACTGGTCCAACCGACTTGATGAAGAATTAGTCGAGCGTGCTGCCCAGAGCGCTAGCTCGCAAAAGAATACCAAGTCGTTCATCGAATCAGAACGCGTAGCCAGTGCCTACGCTACGCAAGTCGCCAAATCCCTGTGGGGGCAAGATGTCAGCTCGGTGCAATTCCGTGCCGGGCGTCAGGGAGTGATCCCATTCGAGCAGCGCAACGACCCGGACGCACAGCGGCCTGATGCTGTGACCATCGACTCCGGCTGGCGTGGACTGACAGTTATCGAGGACCAGAACGAACAGAACTTTGCCGAAGTCTTCAACTCACTGGAAGGCGTGCAATAAGCATGGCAGGAAAATCGAACCTCGTTGCTCCCCTGGCGCGGGTCTGGTCCGCATTCTGGAAGGAAGGGCCAGCACATTTGGCACAAGCCGCCAAGGGCGTGATCGCCACGATTGACGGTTGGCTCTTGGACAGTAAACACGCGATGTACGGTATCGCCGTTGCACGAATGATTTTTGCAGCCGCTGCACTCGGTCTTCTACTGACCAACTTCAGCACGCGCCACTACACCTACGGTAGCGGTGCGGCCTGGAGCGGTCAGCTGGAGGAAGCCAACGGTAGTTTCGCAGGGAATCCGCTGTTCGAGCTATTTTTCAGTATTGCGCATAATGATGCAGCAGTTACCGTCTACTTCCTGATGCTGATGGTGCTCGCTTCCGCCCTGCTTGTCGGATATCGGGCCAGACTCGTTCTGCCGGTTTTCCTGGTTCTCTGGATCGGTTTGATCGAGACTCCGTACTTCGGCGGCGACCAGGGAGACAACGCACTGCGTATCGCTTTGTTCCTGATGCTGTTTACCGACCATTCGGCGCGTTGGTCATTCGATGCCCGCCGCCGTGGACGCAACGCGAACTCGACGGGTACAATTCCCGCCAAACTGTGGCGGGGCACGCGAATCCTGCCTGCTGGCTTGACCAACTTGTGGCACAACTTGGCCTTGGTTGCTTTGGCCTGCCAGGTGTTCATGATCTATGTTTCCGGCGCCTTGTTCAAGGCCGGCGGCGAACCATGGCAGAACGGAACGGCCATTTACGGCCCCCTGCACACCATGAGGTTCGGGCCATGGCCCGAGCTGAGCGAACTGATCACAACCTTCGGCTGGGTCGTGGCGCTGGGAAGCATTGGATCAGTGATGCTCCAAGTCTGCTTCCCCGGTGCATTGCTGTTCAGATGGACCCGGATTCCGGTCCTGTTTGCGATGATCTCATTCCATGCAGGCATCGCGATTCTGATGGGCCTGCCCTGGTTCTCGTTGGCCATGGTAGGTATCGATGCGATCTTCATTCGTGATGTCACCTGGGAGCGCATGGCCAACTGGGTTAAGCGTTCGGCACACGCCGTCGAAGAAGCACCGCCGATGCCTGTTCTAGACGAACTGGTCGACACCGGGGACCGGGAAACCGAGCGAATCACCGTTGGCGTCTAAGAAAACAAAGCTGGCACAAATTAAGACTGGCACAACTAAGGGGAAGCACCTGATGGTGCTTCCCCTTAGTTGATTAGACGATTACTCGCCTACGTAGAACAGGCGCTTGTTGACGAACTCTTCCATGCCCAGCGGGCCGAGCTCGCGGCCGAAGCCCGAGCGCTTGACTCCGCCGAATGGCATTTCAGCGCCTTCTGCGCTGGCGGCGTTGACGTTGGACATGCCGACCTGCAGCTTCTGGGCAACCTTTGCGGCGCGGGCTTCGTCGGTGGAGTGCACCGATCCGCCCAGGCCGTAGATGGTGTCGTTGGCCAGCTCTGCAGCTTCCTCGTCGCTGGTGACCTTGTAGACCACTGCGACCGGGCCGAACAGCTCCTCGTAGTAGGCGCGCATTTCCTTGGTGACACCGGTGAGCACGGCAGGGGAGTAGTACGCCGAAGGACCGTCATGCAGCACACCGCCGGCATGCAGGGTTGCGCCCTTGGAAACTGCGTCCTGAACCTGTGCGTGCAGGTCTTCTGCGGCCTTGCGCGAGGACATCGGCGCGAACGATCCGTCCTCTTCCTTCATCGGGTCGCCGGGCTTCAGGCCCTCGGCACGCTTGGTCAGCTCGGAGACGAACTCGTCGTAGATGTCATCCATGACGATCATGCGCTTGTTCGAATTGCATGCCTGGCCGGTGTTGTCGATGCGGAAGCCCCATGCGGCTTCGGCGATCCCGGACACGTCATCCGAATCCAGAACCACGAATGGATCCGAACCACCGAGCTCCAGCACTGCCTTCTTCAGGTTGCGGCCTGCCTGCTCGCCGATGATGGCGCCTGCGCGCTCCGAACCGGTCAGGGAAACACCCTGGATACGGCTGTCGGCGATGATGGTGGAGATCTGGTCGTGGGTGGCGAACACGTTGTTGTACACGCCTGCCGGAACGCCTGCTTCATCCATGATTTCCTGGATGGCCAGAGCTGAACGTGGGCAGGACTCTGCGTGCTTCAGCAGAATGGTGTTGCCCAGCATCAGGTTCGGAGCGGCGAAGCGTGCGACCTGGTACAGCGGGAAGTTCCATGGCATGATGCCCAGCAGCGGGCCTACGGGCAGCTTCTGGACGATGGCCTTGCCGCCGGAGAAGGACTTGATCTCCTGGTCCGCCGCGAGGGTCGGGCCCTCGGAAGCGAAGTATTCGAAGATCTCCTGGCAGAACTGGGCCTCGCCCACTGCCTCGGACAGTGGCTTGCCCATCTCGGTGGTCATGATCTTGCCCAGTTCCTCCGCGCGCTCGGCGAAGAGCGCACCGACCTTGGAAACGATCTTGGCGCGCTCGTTGATGTCAACGTCCTGCCAGGACTCGTATGCGGACTGCGCGGAGGCTAGTGCCTGCTCGATCTGCTCATCGGTGGCAACGTCGAATTCCTCGACTACCTCGCCGGTCGCCGGGTTCAAGACCTTGTAGGTTGGGGCGCTCATCGATGCTCCTGTCTTTGTGCATGTTGGTCGGTTTTACGCGAACGTAGCTGGTTGTTATTGAACTATAACCAATAAATGAATGTAATTCACTTCATATCGCGTCCACTCTGAGCTTATCCATACAATGCAGAATCTGCCAGCATGGAATCGCTGCGCTAAACGAACTTTCACTAGGAAGTGTTGGAGAGACAGAAAATGCCGCACTGCCTGGAAAATTCTCCAGACCAGTGCGACACTTTCAGATCACCATGCGGGTTCGCGCAGTCCTCATTTAGCCGATGGCGGAGCTGCGCCACCAGTCGATGCCTGCATCGCCCTGCGCGATCTGCGCGATTTCGTCCAGCTCGGCCTGCGTGAAATCGACGTTCTTCAATGCGCCGAGGTTCTCGTCCAGCTGCTTGGTGGAGGAAGCTCCGATCAGCACCGAGGTCGCGGCTCCGTCGCGCAGCAGCCAGGCGATGGCCATCTGGGCCAGCGACTGGCCGCGGCGCTGCGCCACGTCGTTCAGGCGGCGGATCTTGGTCAGGTTCTCATCGGTCAGCTGCTCGGTCAGCGCCCGGCGGCCGCCTTGGCGCTCGACGTCGGTCGTGGTCAGGTACTTGTCGGTCAGCAGCCCCTGCGCCAGCGGGGTGAAGGCGATGGCTCCCATGTTCTCTTCTGCCAGCGTTTGCAGCAGACCGTGCTCCACCCATGGGTTCAGGATGTTGTAGGACGGCTGGTGGATCACTAGCGGGGTCCCCAGATCCTTCGCGATCGCCTTGGCCTGGGCCGTGCGCTCGGCCGAGTAGGACGAAATGCCGACGTACAGCGCTTTGCCGGAACGTACCAGCGTATCCAGCGCCCCGATGGTTTCCTCAAGTGGCGTCTTCGGATCGAAGCGGTGGGAATAGAAGATATCCACGTAGTCCAGACCCAGTTTCTCCAGCGAGGCGTCGCAGGAGGCGATCAGGTACTTGCGTGATCCCAGGGTTCCGAAGGGGCCGGCCCACATGTCCCAACCGGCCTTGGAAGAGATGACCAGTTCGTTGCGGTAAGGCTTGAAGTCCTTGCGCAGCATGCGTCCGAAGTTCTCCTCGGCAGCCCCCGCCGGCGGACCGTAGTTATTGGCCAGGTCGAAGTGCGTGATTCCGTGGTCGAACGCATGACGCAGGATCTCGCGCTGCGAATCAAAAGTCCGGTTGTCGCCGAAGTTCCACCACAGACCGAGGGAGAGGGGTGGGAGCATGAGGCCCGAATCGCCGACGCGGCGGTATCCGAAGTGCTCGTAGCGGTCAGCCGCGGCCACATAGGGGCGGTGGGTGTCGTTCACGGGGTTGACGATCTCGTATTCCATGAAAAACCTTTCTGCCGGCTGAAGCCGATCAGTGCGATGGAGAAATCTCTCTGCTCCACCATATGTCAGATTTTTGAGACATTTCTGGGTGGAAACCGAATCGCTCGGAAGGAATGTGGAGATGAGCGGACCCACCGCCTGCGCGTGGCATGCGATGGGCCCTGCGATACGAAAGCTTGGGGGTGCTTCCGTATCCCGCAACTGCATGGTTTATGGGGGTACCATGCAGCCACGGCCGGCTTAGCCGGTTCTTGAAGTCTATCTTTGTGCAGATCAGCTAGGGCTTTATGACAACCAAGAGTGGCTGGTGGACCGATGATTCTAACCAGTTGGCTATTGGTTCGGGGCTGGTTGCCGGATTAAATGAAGAACCGATCTGTCAGGCCAAGGAGGTAACGCCTGCACAGATCGGTTCTTCCAGATCACTCGCACCTTGAGAAGGTAGTACCAAGACTAGGAGCGAAGGCTTGAGATAACCTGAGAGTCGCGTGTGCGACAGCTTGAACGATTGGTGCCTAGTAATTCGAGGGTGGGTCGGAGGCCGGGAATGACTCGTCTTCCCATTCCTCGACCAGCTGCTCGTCATGCTCGTCGTGCAGCTTCTTCTCGAGATCCTCTCCATTGGGTTGCTCGCTCATGTCATTCCCCTTTCATAGCTCTCAACGCGTGGCCGGCAAATGGCCAAGCCACTGTAACCTCAGTGTTCTCCTTCTAGCCCAGGTTGTCGAGGGCTGGGAAGGACAGGCGATTTCCTTCGGAGGAAAGGAAGGGATTTAATCGAGGGTATGCCGATGATCAAGAACCCCGCTGACGGTGCAGAAATCTTCTTCGACGACGATGCTTCCGATGGCGAGCCGATCCTGTACCTGCACGGTTCCGCCCTTTCGCGATCCATCTGGCGCGGTCTGGGCTACACCAAGACCTTGGGCGCGGGTCATCGCAACATCCGGATGGACCTGCGCGGCCACGGCCGCTCCTCCAAGTCCCACGACGTCGCCGACTACACGATGGAAAAGGTTATGGGGGACATCCATGCGCTCCTGGACCATCTCGGCCTGGAATCCGTCCACGTGGTCGGGTACTCGTTCGGCGCGCGCACCGGGCTGCATCTGGCGATGACCTCTCCGGCCTCGGTGCTGTAGTTGATCATGCTCGGCGGCACCTTCGAAATCACCCCGGGCGAAATCGGCAAGCTCTTTTTCCCCGGCTACCTTCAAGTGCTGCGCGACGGAGACATTGAAGGCTTCGTCACCGGCCAGGAAACGCGCGGACGCCTGGATCCCGCCACCCGGATGGCGTTCAAGTCCAACGACCCGCTGGCCCTGGCCGCCTACTACGAGGCGGCGGAAACGGTCCAGAACGTCGAGCTGGCCGAGCTGGCCCAGATCCGCGTCCCTACCCTGCTGCTGATTGGCACCCGCGACCAGCCGCGCTTCGACCAGAACAAGATCATGGCCCACACGTTGCCTAACGCGCGCATGGTCGCCCTGCCCGGGCGCACCCACGGCAGCACGCTGTTCCCCATCGAACCGGTGGTCCAAGCCATCGAGTCCTTCTGGAACGGCCGACGGCGATGAGTTCCGCGCTGTTCGACCTCGACGCGGTCTCCCGCGGCCTGGCCTTCGGCCCGAGCCGCCACGAGCTGTTCAACAGCGTCAAGGCCGACCCGGCCCAGCCGCTGGTGATCCAGGCACCGCCGGGATCCGGCAAAACGACCATCGTGCCGCCCACCGCGGCCAATGCGCTGGCAGGCCGCGGGCTTGATGGACGGGTCGTCGTCACCCAGCCGCGCCGCGTGGCAGCACGCGCCGCGGCCCGGCGCCTGGCGCAGCTCGACGGCTCCAAGCTCGGGGACCGGGTGGGCTTCTCCGTGCGCGGCGAACGCATGCTCAGCGACCGCACCAAGATCGAATTCGCCACCGCGGGCCTGATGCTGCGCCGCCTGCTGGCGGACCCGGACCTGGATGGCGTCAGCGCGCTGATCATCGACGAGGTCCACGAGCGCTCCATTGACACAGACCTGCTGCTGGCCATGGCCAACCAGGTCTCCGAACTGCGCGACGACCTGAGCTTGGTGGTCATGAGCGCCACCCTGCACGCGCAGGAGCTCTCCCAGCTGCTCGCCCGGGACGCCCCGGCACCGGTGCTCAGCGCCCAGAGCGCCCAGTTCCCGGTCCAGGAACTGTTCGATAGCTTCTCCGGCCAGCGCAATACCGAGCGCGGGCTCTCCCACGACTACCTGAGGCATGTGGCCCGCAGCGCGCTCAAGCACTCCGAGCTGGCTAACCGCGCTGCCGGGCAGCCGGTGGACACCCTGGTGTTCCTGCCCGGCGCCGGGGAGGTGCAGCGGGTCTGCTCGTACCTCGAAGCCTCCGGCGCGCGCAGCTTCGCGCTGCACTCGCAGATCTCTTCCCGCGAGCAGGACTCGATCCTCGGCGTCCCCGACGTTGCGGAACCTGCGCGCATCATCGTGTCCACCTCCATCGCCGAATCCTCGGTGACCGTGCCGCGGGTGCACCTGGTGGTGGATGCAGGCTACTCCCGGGAACCGCGCCGTGACGAAGGCCGCGGTTTCAGCGGCCTGGTCACTGTGGTGTCAAGCCGTGCCGCCGCCACCCAACGGGCCGGCCGCGCCGGACGCCTGGGACCCGGCACGGTGGTGCGCACCCTGGATGCGAAGTCCTTCGCCGCGGCCCCGGCGCACTCGACCCCCGAGATCCGCACCGCGGACCTGGTGGACGCCGGGCTGACCCTGGCCGCCTGGGGAGCTCCACGCGGGGAAGGACTGTCCATGTGGGAGCAACCTCCGGCCGCGACCATGCGCGCCGACCAGCGGGTGCTCCACGCGCTGGACGCCGTGGACGAATCCGGCCGGATCACCGCGCTGGGCGAACGCATGTCCAAGATCCCCACCGATCCCCGTACCGCCAGGGCGCTGCTGGAAGGCACCGCGCGCTTCGGCGCGAAGGCCGCCGCAGAGGTGGTCGCGATGCTGGCGGGATCCGAACGGGTGGCCAGCGCCGACCTCGGCGAGCTGCTCGCGGCGCTGCGGCGCACCTCCCACCCCGGGCACCGCAGTTGGGCCCGGGAGGCCAAGCGGCTGGCCGCGCTGGCCCCGGCAGGGAAAGACGGCAACGCGGCCCGGCCGCAGGCGGCGGCGGACGCCGTGGCTGGGATCTGCGCACTGGCCTATCCGCAGTGGATCGCGCGCCGCATGGGGCCGGCCGAATACCTGCTGGCCTCCGGCACCAGGGCCTCGCTGCCGCGCGGCAGCCATCTGGAGCATTTCGAATACCTGGCGGTGGCCGAGGTCTCCCGCACCGGCGGGGGAGCGATGATCCGCAAGGCCGCGGGCATCGACTTCGATACGGCCTGCGAGCTGCTGCCGCAAATGCACCGGATCCGCGACACCGCGCAGCTGCTCGACGGCAGGATCAGCGCCCGCAGGATCGAGTCCTTCGGCGAGATCGAACTGTCTTCCAAGCCGATCAAGGTGACCGGGGAGCTGGGGCTGCAGGCGGCGCAGGCAGCGCTCGCCGAACAGGGCCTGGCGGTGTTCGGGACGCAAGAAGGTTTCGAGGCGCTGCGCCGGCGGATGGCGGTGGCGCACCGGCTGCTGGGCGAGCCCTTCGCCCCGATGGACGAGGCCTCGCTGATCGCCCGCGCCGAGGACTGGCTGACCCCGGCGCTGCGCCAGCTGGCCGCCGGCAAGAGCGCGGCGAAGATCGAGCTGCATTCCGCGCTGCGCACGCTGTTGCCCTGGGAGCACGCCCACGACTTCGATGAGCTGGTGCCGCAGCGCCTGCAGGTGCCCTCCGGATCGCGGATCACCGTGGCCTACCCGCCGGTGGGCGACGCCGGACCGGCGGTGGTCTCGGTGAAGCTGCAGGAATGCTTCGGGATGGAGAAGTCGCCCAAGCTGGTGCGCCAGAAGCTGCCGGTGCAGTTCCACCTGCTCTCGCCCGCGGGACGGCCGCTGGCGGTCACCGACGACCTGGTCAGCTTCTTCAACGGCCCCTATGCGCAGGTCCGCTCCGAAATGCGTGGGCGCTATCCGCGCCACCCCTGGCCGGAGAACCCCTGGGAGCACGTGGCGACCGCGTCGACCAAGAACAGGCTGAAGCGCGAGGCCGGAGGCAACGCTTAAAGCGAGCCGGGCCCCGCGCGAGGTGCGCGGAGCCCGGAAACCGGTGTGCCGTAGGCGGCTTAGGCGAAGGCGGAGATGCCGGTGATGTCGCGGCCCATGATCAGGGCCTGGACGGTCTCGGTGCCTTCGTAGGTGTGGATTGCCTCCACATCGGCGAAGTGGCGCGCCACGCGGTTGCTGGTCAGGATGCCGTTGCCGCCCAGCAGGTCCCGGGCGTTGGAGGCGATCGATCGCGCGGTGCGGGTCGCGGTGTATTTGGCCAGCGAAGCCTGCGGGCCGGTCAGCTCGCCGGATGCTTCGCGCTTGGTGGCCTGCATGACCAGCAGCTGGATGGTGGCCAGCTCGGACTGCATGCGCGCCAGGCGCTCCTGCACGATCTGGCTGGCGGCCAGCGGGCGGCCGAACTGGATGCGCTGCTTGGCGTAGTTCACCGCGCTTTCGTAGCAGGCCGTGGCGTGCCCCACGGCGGCCCAGGCGACACCCAGGCGGGTCGCGAACAGCACGCGCGAGGTGTCCTTGAAGCTCTTGGCCTCGGGCAGCACGTCCTCGTCGGGGACGAAGACCTCGTCCATGCGGATGTGCGCCTGCCAGATGGCGCGCAGAGAGAGCTTGTTCTCGATGTTGGCGGCCTGGTATCCCTCGGCCTCCTGGTGGACAATGAAGCCGCGGACCTTGCCCTCCTCGTCGCGGGCCCACACGATGGACACCCCGCCGATGGAGCCGTTGCCGATCCACTTCTTTTCGCCGCTCAGGGCGTAGCCGCCCTCGACCTTGCGCGCTGCGGTCTCCAGCGACACCGAGTCCGAACCATGGGTCGGCTCGGTCAGCGCGAAGGCGCCGGGCAGCTCGCCGGCGAGCATCGGCATGCCGTACTTGGCGATCTGCTCCGGGCTGCCGCAGTAGATGACCGAACGCAGGGCCAGGCCGCCCTGCACGCCGATGATCGTGGCAACCGAGCCGTCGCCGCGGGCCATCTCCATATTGATCAGGCCAGCGGCCAGCGGGCTCATCTCCTGGCGGCCCTCGATCGCCAGGCCGTCGCGCAGCAGATCGGCGTCGCCCAGCTTCTTGACCAGGTGCAGCGGGTAGTCGGCCTTGTCCCAGTACTCGTGGATGTCGTCCTTGACCTCGTCGAGCACGAACTTGCGGGCCTTGGCGCGCCAGGCCGCGTCAGCCTCGGACAGCTCGGAGAAGATGCCGGTGGGATCGATGTTGACCCCGTCTGACCACAGGTCGTATTGCGGCTCGGTGACTCCGGAAGGGAAGGCGAAACCGGTCTGCTGCTGGGTCATGTGGGCGCTCCTTAGGGGCCTGGGAGAAAATGTTCTACCTCAAGCGTAGTGGAACGCAGTGTCATGTCAAGATACTAGGTTTCAAATGTGGTGTGTTGCGTCGGAGACGAGGTCAGTGCTGGCGTTCTCGCAGGGCCTTGGCGACGGCGTCCAGGATCGACTGCTCGTCCGCGCCGGCGGGCAGCACTGAAACCACCACGCTCGGGGCGGGGCTGGCTGGTTTGCGCAATTCGTCGTTCGGATTGAGCACGTCGGAGAAGCGTTCAAGGAAGATCAAAACGTCGTGGGCGAGCTTCGTGCGGTCGGTGCTGTGCGGCTCGCGCAGCCACATGCGCAGGTGGTCGTTGTGGATCGCCACCAGGCCGGCGCTGATCCCCAGTCCCAGGGCGTGGGCGGCCGGGGTGGACACCAGATCGCGGCGGGCCAGGAACTGGTAGAACGCCCGTTCGTAGCGATGCGTGGATACCAGTTCGCGCTCGCGCAGCGAAGGCACCGAGGACAGCAGCTTGTGGCGCAATTGGGCGGCCTCCGGATTGGCCGTGTACTGGTCGAAAACCACGTGCGCGGCATCGATCAGCGTCTGCGTGGCATCCACGGAGGACGCGGCAAGGGTCGTTTCGACATGCGTGATGATCATTTCCTGATCCGCGAACACCATGTTCTCCTTGGAGCCGAAACGGCGGAAAAAGGTTGAACGCGAGATTCCCGCCGCGGTCGCCAACTCGTCGACACTCGTGGCATCGAAGCCTTGGGTGATCAGCAGATTCAGGGCGGCGGAAGGCACGGCGGAGGAGGGGATCATGATTCAAAAATCTAGCATGATTCCCGCAGCGGGATTCTTGCCCTTGGCTGAAAACGACACGCAAAAGATTGTGAACACCCAAGTCGATGACTACGCTGAGCAACAAGGCAACCCGTTCGGGCGGCCAATGACGAACCTAAGGAATGAGGCCCCATGGGAATCTCGATCGCAAACGCAGCGCTACGTTTGGTCAGTGGCGCATTCATTCTCAATAGCGGCATCAACAAGCTGCGTCTGGACGAGGCCAGCGCCGCAGGCCTGCAGCAGATGGCGGCCAACGGCGTCCCGCAGCTGGGCGAAATGGAGCCGGCGGCCTTTGGCAAGATGCTCTCGATCGGAGAGATCTCGCTGGGCAGCGCGCTGCTGTTGCCGCTGATTCCTTCGCGGCTCGCCGGCCTGGGGCTGGGAGCGTTCTCCGGAGTCATCCTGGCTTCCTATCTGCGCACCCCGGGGCTCACCGAATCCGACGGCATCCGCCCGACCCAGGACGGCACGGCCCTCGCCAAGGACGTCTGGCTTGCGGGCATGGCAGTGGCGCTGATTTTCGGGCGTCGTTCGACCAAGAAGGCCAAGAACAAGAAGAAGTAATTCGCCAAAGTTCTTGGGTGCCCCGGAGCGACAGCATAAGTTGATACTTGGGCTACTAATTTTCCGTGGTCACAACCGATTCTAGTGATGAGGAGAGTTGCATGGGTTTCTTGGATGATGCGAAGAAGAAGCTGGGCGAGGCCGTCGAGAACGTGAAGGAATTCGCGGAGGACGCTGCGGAGAACGTGAAGGAGTTCGCCGAGGACGCGACGGAAAATGTCAAGGAGTTCGCCGCCGGCGCCACCGAGAACGTCAAGGAGTTCGCCGCCGACGCGCAGGAGAAGATCGGCGAGAAAGTCGAGGAATTCAAGGGCGGCAACAAGCCGAACGGCGAAGCCTGAACCTGTTTTTCGGCATTGTCCTGATCAAATTTTTTGATCAGGAATCGAGCAGAACATACTGCCCCTGGCCACGAGTACGAACTCGTGTCCAGGGGCGGTGTGCGTGAAGCGAGGTTTAGCCAGCCGGGGCGTTATCCGCGCAGCTTCCTCTCCGACGGATGCGACTTGAAGAAGAGCACCGAGAAGATCGCGGCCAGTGCCACGATGCCAGGCAGCATCAGCGCCTGGCCCAGCCCGACCGAGGTGGCTTCGAAGATCGCGGACTGGTCGGCGGGCTGATTCAGTTCACCGATCTGCGCGGTGATCCTCGAATCCATCATGAACGCGATCAGCGCCGATCCCAGCACCGAACCGATCTGCCTGGTCGTGTTGTAGATGCCGGAGCCTGCGCCCGCATCGACGGCGGTCAGGTCCCGGGTGGCGGCCAGCGAGAGCGAAGGCCAGATCATGGCCGAGCCGAAGCCCTGGATCGCGGAAGGAATCAGCAGCAGCCATAGCGGAATATCGGCGTGCATCATCAACGCGTAGGCGATGGTCCCGCCGCCCATCAGGAAGAAGCCTGGCAGGGCGAAGGTACGCGGGTTGAACTTGTTGATGTGCTTGCCGATCATCGGCGCCATGATGATGCCTACCACGGCCATGGGGGAGATCATCAGCGCGGACTCGGTCGGGGTCAGTCCGCGGACTTCCTGGAGGAAGAACACCATGGGCAGGCTGATGGTGGCGATCGCCAGGCCCATGAAGGTGATCGCGATATTCGCCAGCGAGAAGTTGCGCACCGTGAACAGGCGCAGCGGGACCAGCGGCTCGGCCTTGGTCTTGGACTGCCACCAGACGAACAGCGCCATCATCAGGATGCCGAAGATGATCAGGTGCCAGGCGCTGATCGGGCCGATGAACGGCTCCCAGTTGGTCGCGTCGCCTTCCTGGATGCCGTAGACGAGGCTGAACATGCCGATGGCGGACAGCGCCACGCCGATCCAGTCGAAGGAGTGCGCCTGCGGCTTGAGCTTGGGCACGAACTTGAACACCATGGCGATGCTGACCACGGCGATCGGGATGTTGATGAAGAAGATCCATTCCCAGCCGGCCGAGTCGACCAGCAGGCCGCCGGCGATCGGTCCGACCAGCGAGGCGATGCCGGCCACCGCGCCCCACACTCCCATGGCCGCTCCGCGGTGGGCATAGGGGAACAGGCGGGTGATCATGGTCATGGACTGCGGCGAGATCAGGGCGGCGCCCAGCCCCTGGACGGCGCGGGCCAGGATCAGTGAGGCCAGCGACGTGGACAGGCCGCTCCACAGCGAGGCGATGGTGAAGATGACCATGCCCAGCAGGTAGATGTTGCGCGGGCCGAAGCGGTCGCCCAGCCGCCCGGTGACCAGCAGCGGCACCGCAAAGGTCAGCAGGTAGGCGCTGTTGATCCACAGGATGCTGGAGATGTCGGAGTCCAGGTCCTCCATGATCGCCGGCATGGCCGTATGGACGATGGTGGTGTCGAGAAGGATCATGAAGAAGCCGATGACCAGCGCCCAGAGGGCGTTCCACGCGGCTTTCTTGTTGAATTCAGTGGGGGTGTTCGCTGTTTGTGGCACTGGTCAAGACTAGTGCGTTCGGGCGCAATGCGAAATAAATAGGAAGACTATTGAAGCTGAATCAGTCGAAGCTCACAGTTCCGCAGACCCTGGTCACCACGTCGCCGCTGACCCAGACGCCCTGGTCGTCGGCCTCGACGTGCAGGATCGCATCGCGTCCCACCCGGGTGCCCTGGCGCACCGTGTAGCGCTGCGGGGCGTAGCCGGTCTCGGTCAGCCAGACGCCGAAGGCGGCGTTCAGGCTGCCGGTGGCGGGGTCCTCGGGGACGGCTTCGCCGGGAACGAAGTTGCGGACCTCGAAATCCGCCGGCGGCTGCATCACCACGGAGCCGAACCGTTCCTCGGAGCGTTCGAGGTCCGAGGAGTCCAGCGGGAGCAGCTCCTCGCGGGTGCCTGCCAGGCGCGGCAGGACCGACTGGCGCGGTTGCCAGCTGCCGTTGGAGACGCTGGATGCGGTGTACGGGCCGATGACTCCGACTTCGAGGCCTTCCAAGGCGTCGAAATCCGGTTCGATGGCCAGCACCACGTCGGCGTCGCGCAGCACCAGGCCTGCCGGCTGGGGGCCGTTGACCAGCCAGGAATGGTCGATGACGTCCTCGGGCTGCAGGCCCAGGCCGGAGATTGCCCACTGCAGGACGTCGGGCTCCAGCGGGCCCGAACGGGTTAGCGGGGGAGCGAGGAAGGCGATGCGCTGGGAGTGCTCGGCGGTGCCTTTCCGCTCGACGCGCAGCCGGATCAAGCCGCTGCGGCACTCCTGGATCAGGGAGCCGCTGGGGCCCGGTTCGCCGCCGGATTCCAGCCAGGCGTGGGCGGCCCCGAGCGTGGGATGGCCGGCGAAGGGCAGCTCCGTCGTCGGGGTGAAAATGCGGATCGCGTAGTCAGCCTCCTCCTCGGTCGGCTCGACGAAGAACACGGTCTCGGCCATATTGACCCACTTGGCGAAACGCTGCATCTGGTCGTCGCTGAGATGGTCGGCGTCGAAGACCACGGCCAAGCCGTTGCCGTTGAATTCGGTGGCCGCAAAAACGTCAACCTGCTGATAGGCAAATGTGCTGCTCATACATAGCATCGTGGCACATTCGTCAGCAGGTTGACGGGGTGTTACGCGGAACGTCATGCAAAAAGTGCCGAACCGCACCGAATATTTTTTGCGGTCACCACTGGTGGGCGACGTCGATCACGAGCCGGGAGGATGTCCCCGGGCCGTTGAGCAGGAATGCACGCATCGGAAGCCGTGCCCGGGTGGAGACGCCGAGCAGGGTTTCCCCTTCGAAGCTTCCCAGCCAGACCTGCTGCTTGAACGTCTTGTAGTTCAGGGTCTTGACCTGGGCACCTGGATTGTACGAGGTGCTTGTCGGGGCATGGAGCTGGATCTGCAGCTTCGCCCCGCCGGTGGTCTTCACTTCAATTCCGGAAGCGATGCCGACGAACTTGTCGACGTACTTCACGGTGTAGCCGGCCGGCTTGGACTTCAGGTCGATGACCATGCGGTCGTAGCACGTGTGCTGGCCGGTGCGCACGTTGGTCAGGGCGGACGTGGTGGACAAGGTCTTGGTCTTGGCCAAGGAACCCCAGTAAACGGTTGCGCAGGTCGAGGCTGCGGTGGAGGTGGGTACTGCTACTGCTGCGGGCGTCATTGCCAGCATGGCTGCCGTCGCCGTGGCGGCGACGATTCCGAATTTTGTTCGGCGCACGGTGATCACCGGCTTTCTGTGGTTGCGCCAGCCGGCCGATTCACGTGGCCGGTCACACTACTAAAGCGCCGCGGCCGGGGAAAAGGCAAGAGTCTGGAGAAAACGGAACGATACCGATATTGATCTGTGACGGAGGCCGAGAAGTTCGGAATGACACAAGCGGCTACACAGCTCCCGGCCAGAGCCCTATGACATGCTTTAAGGATGACTCCAACACCTACCGCACCCATCGACGAAACTGTTGAAGATGTCATTCAGGCCTCAAGCTTCCTACCCGAATCGTTGCAATTCTGGGTGGTTATAGCTATTGGTGCAGTCGTTGCCGGGATCCTGACGGTCGTCTTCAGCGGCGTCGCGCGCCGCATCCTTTCGCGCATGGGCATTCCGGCCGGGACCGTGAAACCGACCAGGACTCCGTTCTTCGCCACGATGACCTCGATCGTCGTCAAATCGGTGTTCTCGATCTTCTACCGGGACAGGCCCTGGTACAACGCCTGGCAGTTTGTCATCCTCGCCTTGCTGATCTTCTTCCTCACCTGGTTCATCATCAGCGTCGTCAAGGTCATCGAGACCTCGGTGCTGACCCGGGTGGAAGTCAGGTTCGGTCCGGGACGCAAGCTGGCCAAGGTGCGCACCCAGGTGGGCCTGCTGCGCCGGGTGCTGACCGCGGTGCTGTGTGTGCTGGCGATCGGGGCGGTGCTCCTGTCCATCGAGCAGGTCAGGGCGCTGGGCGCCGGTATTCTCGCCTCCGCCGGCCTGGCTTCGGTGGTTGTCGGCCTGGCCGTGCAGTCCACGTTGGCCAATGTCTTCGCCGGCATCCAGATCGCGTTCACCGATTCGATCCGTGTGGAGGACACCGTGGTGGTGGAAGAAGAACGCGGCACGGTCGAGGAAATCACCCTGTCCTACGTGGTGGTGCTGCTGCTGGACGGGCGTCGCATGATCCTGCCTTCCACCTACTTCACCACCACCCCGTTCGAGAACTGGTCGCGCCGCAGCAGCGAGATCTCCGGCAATGTGGTGCTGCAGCTGAAGCTGAACGCCCCGATCGAGTACCTGCGCCAGCGCACCACCGAACTGCTTGAATCCTCCGATTGGTGGGACGGCCGCACCAATGCCCTAAACGTGACCGACGTCCAGGGCGGCCTGCAGACATTGACCATATTTTTATCGGCGCGCAACCCCTCGGACCTGTGGGAGCTGCGCAACATGGTCCGCGAGAAGCTGCTGGGCGAACTGGTGCAGAGCTATCCCGAATGCCTGCCGGATCCGCGCACGCTGCCAAACGCCCCGACCGTGTAGCGATATATGCAGATGGCCCCGTGGAACCGCCGCTTCTGCGGTGCGTTCCACGGGGCCATTGCGGCTACGAGGACGGCTGAGGCGGCCGGCCTGGACTAGAGCCGCAGCGCGGCCGGCCCGTAGTCGTTGTAGCGCTGCTGCCGGGCGGTGGCGTCGCGCAGGGCCGAGATCAGCGACTCGGCCTTGTCGATCAGGTCCCGGATGAGGTCGTCATCGCGTTCGACCCACAGGTACTCCGGGGTGTCGCGCAGCGGGACGAAGTTGTCGTGCTCCTCCCAGACGAACAGGGTGCGCTCGGCACCGATGACGTGCTGCTGCCAGAGCACCTGGCGCAGGTAGTTCTTCGGGATCTTCTTGAACGGCTTGTTGGTGGTCTTGATTTCCGCGAGCACCGGCACCCCTGCCGCGTCGAACCCGAGGCCGTCGGGGGTGGCCAAGTGCAGTCGGGAGTGCTGGGCGTGGAACAGCTGGGTGGAAGGGAAGATGTTGAAGTTCTCCTGGACCCAGGCGGCGATCACCGGCTCGCGCTTGCGGCCGTGGTCCGTGTAGGGGTTCCCGGAGAAGCCGTTGCCGTAGAGCTTGTCCCATGCGGCGTTCTTGATCGACTTCTCGGTGGAAAGCTTGGCCACGTCGGTCGCGGTGATGCCCTGCGACCGGGCCCGGAGCCACTCGATGCGGTTGGACGAATCGGCGAGAACTCGTTCGAAGCATTCATGGCTGACACCGGGCACTGTAATCACGTGCTCTATTCTCCCCCACAAAAGGAGCGCAACCGTGCATCTGCGCATCCAATCCCGCGTGAGGCTAGTCGCTGGCGCGGGCGATGGCGGCCAGCAGCTGGTTCAGGGTGGGCGGCTGCCCGCCGCGGAACCGCTCCTGCCCGTCGACCAGCAGGCGGATCACCGGGGTCGAAGTGATGCCCAGCTCCTCGCCGCGCCGCACCTGCTCGACCACGTTGATTTCCTCGACCTCCAGGTCCGGCAGCAGCCGCTGGACGCGGCGGACCAGCGACCTGGTGCTGACGCAGGGCGCGCAGAACGGCTGCGAGTACAGTTCCAGCTTCATGGATCCGGTGTTCCTCCTGCCGGGGGATGGAGCGCGAGGCGCGGGCCTCATACCAGGGTATGTGCCCGGGCCGGCCGGTTTCGCTCCCCGAGACGATGCGCCCGGCCGCCGACATTGAAAACATGGAAGCATGCTAGAAAATTCCTTGGGACGCCCGGCAGTCATCTCCGCCCGCGGCCTGTACCGCAACTTCGGCAGCACCGCTGCCCTGGACAACGTGAACCTCGACATCCAGCTGGGCCAGTCGCTGGCCATCATGGGCCCGTCGGGATCCGGCAAGTCCACCCTGCTGCACGCGCTGGCCGGAATCGACCTGCCGGACTCCGGGCAGATCACGCTGAATTTGCCGGGGAGCGCCCCGGTGCAGATCGAATCGCTCAAGGACAAGCCCCGCACCAAGCTGCGCCGCGAGGCCTTCGGCTTCGTATTCCAATCCGGGCTGCTGATCCCGGAGCTGACAGCCATCGAGAACGTGGCCATGGCGCTGATGATCAACGCGGTGCCGCGTTCCAACGCGATGGACCGCGCCGCCCGGGCGCTGGCGCAGCTGGGGCTGGCGGGCATGGAGGAGCGCCGCATCGGGCAGCTCTCCGGCGGCCAGCAGCAGCGTGTGGCCATCGCCCGCGCCCAGGTGACCGGTGCCAGCGTGGTCTTCGCCGACGAGCCGACCGGAGCGCTGGACTCGGCCACCGGCGCCGAGGTGCTGGAAACCCTGCTGGACTGCACCGTCGGCGCCGGCAAGTCGCTGGTCATGGTCACCCACGACCGCACGGTGGCCGAACGCTGCGACCGGATCGTGCACCTGAGCGACGGCCGGTTGCTGGACGGCACGGCGCGCCAGGAGCGCCAGGCAGGAGCCTGGTCATGAATTCGGTGCACCTGGCCTGGATGCTGGGCCGTCCCTCCTCGACGCGCAGCTCGTCGCAGATCCTGACCGTCAGCGCCTACGCCATGGTCAGCGCGATGCTGCTGATCGTGCTGGGCGGCGCCTACTCGTTCACCAGCTTCGAACGCGAAGCCCAGGCGACCTACCTGCCGCTGGCGGGATTCGCGGTGGTGCTGCTGGCCGTGCCGCTGATGGTGCTCGGCTCGGCCGCTGCCCGGCTGTCGGCGCGCACGCAGGACCGCGCGTTGTCCTCTCTGCGGCTGCTGGGCGCGACCGGCGGCCAGATCCGCAGCGTCTCGCTGCTGCAGGCCGCCGGCACCGCCTTGGCCGGGGCCTTGGCGGGCGTGGTGCTGTACCTGGCCTCCTCGCCGCTGGTGGCGATGACCCGCTTCCAGGGCGCGCCGCTGGGTGACGCCATCTACCTGCCCTGGTGGGCGGTGGCCATCGCGGTGGTAATCATCGTGCTGCTGGCGGTGATCAGCTCGCTGGCCGGGCTGCGCAAGCTCATCATCACCCCGCTGGCCGTGGCCACCCGGCAAAGCGTGCCGGTGCCCAGCTGGATCCGGGTGCTGGTCACGGTGGGCTCGGTGGCGCTGCTCTACTTCGTCTTCACCAACATCGGTGTGGTGAGCCAGGAATTCGGCACCATCATCGCGGTGATCATCCTGGGCTTCGGCTTCGGCCTGCTGGTGCTGAACCTGGCAGGGCCGTGGCTGGTGGCCACGGTCGGGCGGAGCAAGCTGAAGAAGGCGGTCAAGCCGGAGCAGCTGCTGGCGGCCCGCATGATCCTGGAGAACCCCGGCGAATCCTGGCGCCAGGTGTCAGGCGTCGCGATGGCCTCCTTCGTCGCCGTGGTCGGCGGCAGCGGGGCGGCGCTGATGAGCATGGGCAACGGTCAGGAGTCGACCGGCACCTGGTTCGACTACCTGCCGCAGGACATCCTCACCGGCGTGCTGCTGACCCTGGTTATTACTTTTGTTTGCGTGGCCGCGTCGGCCTCGATTTCGCAGAGCGCCAGCACCCTGGACCGCGCGGACCTCTACGACGGACTGCACAAGCTGGGCATGGGCTACGAGGTGATGAATGCGGCCCGTACCAAATCGCTGATGATCCCGGCGCTGACCGCTTCGATCGGCTTTGCCATCGCCTCGGTGGTGCTGGTCCTGCCGCTGGCCGGCGTTGCGGTGCTGATCAAGCCGCTGACGGTGCTGGTGGTCATCCTGGCCGTGGTGCTGGGCCTGGTGCTGATCCGCGCGGCCATCAGCGTGGCCAACCCCCGCCGGCTGCTCGCCGAGCGCGCCTAGCAGGTATTTCCGGGGCTCCAAGGTAGGGGACGGATACCCGAAAAGCCCAGATTTTCTCCGATTAGGGATTAACCGTGTTGCGTAATGCGGACGAAAACGCGTATTGTGACCTGTGGTTCGGGTAGGCATGCCTTACCTATTCGAATTCACAGTTCACGGAACCTCGCATAGTCTGGATAACCCCGCCCATGAATATCTCGCGCCGCACCGGCATCTTCGCCGCCTCCGCCGCCATCCTCGCCCTGAGCCTGACCGCCTGCGGCTCCAGCGCCGAACCCGGCGCCAATTCCTCGGCCGCGCCGTCGGCCTCGGCAGACTTCAGCCCGGTGACCATCAAGAACATCTACGGGGAAACCGAAATCACCGAGGTGCCGGAAACCATCGCGACCATCTCCTGGGTCAACGCCGACACCCTGCTGGCACTGGACACCGTGCCGGCCGGCATGGACACCGACACCTACGGGCAGAACGCCAACAACTCCACGGACTGGAAGGACGCCGCGCTGGCCGAGCTGGGCGCGTCCATCGGCTCCGAGAAGGCCCCGAAGCAGTTCGACATCGCCGACGGCATCGACTTCACCGGCATCGCCGAACTGAAGCCGGACGTCATCTTCGCCCCGTACTCGGGCATGACGCAGGAAGAATACGAAAAGCTGGAAAAGATCGCCAAGGTCGTCGGGCCGATCGAAGCCAACTACACCACCAGCTGGCAGGACGCCACCGAAGCGGCGGGCCAGATGCTGGGCAAGCAGGACCAGGCCACCGCCTTGATCTCGGAGATCGAGGGCAAGATGGCGGCCGTGGGGGACCAGAACCCGGTGCTGAAGGATTCCACCTTCATCGCGGCCGACCTCTCCTCGCCGGAGACCTCCTACGTGTACTCCACCGGGGACACCCGTCCGCGATTCCTGACCGCGCTGGGCATGAAGCAGGCGCCGTACGTGGATGAGAACGCCGCCAAGGACGCCTTCTACTTCACCGTCTCCCCGGAAAAGGTCAACGAATGGGACGCGGACGTCGTCTTCGCCTCCGCCGTGGCAGGAAACACCGTGGACGACATCGTCAAGGCCCAGCCGCTGTACGGCCAGATCCCCGCCGTGAAGAATGACGCGGTGGCCCTGCCGGGTACCGACCAGGCCACCTTGTCCATCTCCGCGGCCTCCCCGCTGTCCATCGAATGGGCGCTGGAGCACGTGGTGCCGAATATCGTGAAGGCCGCCGAGAACGCGGCGGCCGCCAAGTAGCCCTTAGGCAGTTCGCGACAAGTAGTGCAATTGCGCCTCAAGGGAATGACTCGCCGCGCCGGCCAGGCGCGGGTCAAGGTCGGGGTAGACCAGATCCAGCAGCTCTGCTGGCTTTGCGTCCGCCCCGGCCTTGCCGAGCTTCTCCAGCGCGGCGCGCACCTGGTTCAGCCGGTCCTCCCGGTGCGCCAGGTATCCCTCCAGCAGCGGGTGGGATTGCCGGTGCTGCTCGCCGTGGGCGGGATGCAGCGGCATGTCCGGCAGCTCCAGCAGGCGCTCCAGCGAGGACAGGTAGTCGTACAGCGTTCCATCGGGGTGCTCCAGGATGGTGGTGCCCCGGCCCAGCACGGTATCCCCGGTGAACAGGTGCTCCTCGGCGCCGATGCGCACAAAGCAGACCGAGTCCGAGGTATGCCCGGGAGTGAATTCCACCCGCACCGCGGTGCCGGCAGCCTCGATGGCCTCCCGGTCCGCGAACACCTCGGCCCCGCGGCAGAACTGCTCCAGGAAGGCACGCACCGGGGCCCCGGTCAGTTCGCTCAGGCGGTCGATGCCCTCGGTGTGGTCCGGATGGCGGTGCGTGATCAGCACCAGCTGCACGTCGTAGGCGGCCAGCGCCTGCAGGTGCGGCTCCAGCTCGGGGCCGGGATCGATCACGATCACCGGAGTCCCGGGCGCAAGGCTCGCCTCGGGGGCGAACAGCAGATAGGTATTGGTCCCGTCGAGCGTCATTTCCGAAGGGTTGTCGGCACGCAGCACGGCAATGCCGGGCGCCAGAACTGTGGGCGCAGAAACATGATCCATGACAACGAGTGTAGGAAGCAATGACCGCAACCGAAAGTACATTGCGCCCCGCAGCGCAACGTTCCGGCCCCGGGCTGGGAGGCAAACTCGGTGCCCTCGCGCTGCTGGTGCTGGTGCTGGCAGCTGCCGTCCTCGCTTCGCTGCTGCTCGGGGCCCGCAACGTCGGCCTGGACAGCGTGCTGGCCGCGTTGTCCAATGTCGACCCCGCAGACGGGGACCAAGTGGTGGTGCAATCACGAATGGCGCGCACCGTCGGGGCCATCGTGGTGGGCGCCGCCCTGGGCCTGGCCGGCGCCGGGTTGCAGGGGCTGACCCGCAACCCGCTGGCGGACACCGGGATCCTGGGCCTGAACGCCGGCTCCTCGCTGGCCGTGGTGGTTGTGGTCGCGCTCGCCGGGGCGGCCTCGCTGCCGCTGGTCATGGCGGCGGCCTTCCTCGGCGCGGCGCTGGTCATGACGCTGGTCTACGTGGTCGCCAGCGTGGGGCGCGAGGGCGCCACCCCGATCAAGCTCGCCCTGGGCGGTGCGGCGCTGGCCGTGGGCGTCGGCTCGATCACCAACACCATTCTGATGATCTCCAAGTCCACGCTGGATGAATTCCGCATGTGGCAGATCGGCTCGCTGTCCGGCGGAAGCCTGGAAACCTACCTGCTGGCAGTGCCGGTCATCGCCGTCGGCGCGCTGGTTGTGCTGTCCACCGCCCGCGCCTGCAACGCCGTGGCCATGGGCGAGGACACCGCGATCGCCCTGGGCATCAACGTGAACCGTGCGCGCCTGCTCGGCTCGGTCGGCGTGGTGCTGCTGGCCGGCACCGCCACCGCCGTGGCCGGGCCCATCGCCTTCGTCGGCCTGATGATCCCGCATGCGGTGCGCCTGCTGGTGGGCGGGGACTACCGCTGGATCATGCCCGCCAGCCTGCTCGCAGGGCCGATCCTGCTGCTGCTCGCGGACACCGCCGGACGGCTGGTCCTCCCGCCAAGCGAGATCCAGGTCGGTGTCATGTGCGCCATGCTCGGCGGGCCGATCTTCATCATCATGATGCGCAGCGGCATGAAGTCGGTGAAGCTATGAGCGCCATCGAGCAGTCCACGCGGCGGCACGAGCCGGGGCGGCCCACCGGCGTCGCGGCCCGCCGCTCCGCGCGGGTGCGCATCGCGGCGCTGTGGATGCTCTTGGTGCTGCTGGCCACCGCCGCCGCCTACATCTTCTGGGGCCGCGACCGGCTCCCGGTGGACGAGGTCCTGCAGGTGCTGGGCGGGGCGAGCGTGCCCGGCACCAGCTTCATCCTCATGGAGGACCGGCTGCCGCGGCTGGTGGTCGGGGCGCTGGCCGGGGCCGGGCTGGGCATCTCCGGCGCGCTCTTCCAGCGCTGGCTGGGCAATCCGCTGGCCAGCCCCGACGTGATCGGCGTGGGCTTCGGCGCCTCGGCCGCCGCGATCGCCGCGATGATCGTCTTCGGCGTGAACGACTGGAAGCTGAGCGCCTTCGCGCTCGCCGGGGGCCTGGCCGTGGCCGCGGTGATCTACTGGCTGTCGGCCTCGGGCCAGCGCACCGGTTCTCGGCTGATCCTGGCCGGCCTGGCCATCGGGGCCATGCTGCAGGCGCTGATCCAGTTCCTGCTGACCCAGACTGAGGTGAACACCGCCAGCGACGCGATGCGCTGGCTGACCGGTTCGCTGTCCGCCAGCACCTGGGAACGCGCGGCGGTGCTGGGCATCGGCGTCGGCGCGGCGGGAATCTTCCTGCTGCCGGTGGTGCTGAGGCAGCTGAAGCTGCTGGAGCTGGGCGAGGACGCCGCGGCGGCGCTGGGCTTGCACGTGGGACGGGCCCGCGTGCTGCTGGTCTTCACCGCGGTGGCCCTGGGTGCGATCCCCATCGCCGTCACCGGGCCGCTGGCCTTCGTTGCCTTCCTGGCCGGCCCGATCACCGCCGCGCTGTCCCGCTCTGCGATCCATGTGCCGCTCGCCGGGCTGACCGGTGCGACACTGGTAGTGGTCGCCAATTTCTTTGCCGCGAACCTGTTCGCGCAGATCAACCTGCCGGTGGGCGTTATCACCGGCGCATTCGGCGCACCGTTCCTCATTTGGGTGCTGGTGCGCGCCAACTCTACTGGAAACGGGGGATAACCCATGGCCACTTTGCAGGCTAGCGGGCTGACCTTGGCCTACGACAAGGTCACCATCGTCGATGAATTGTCACTGGACATCCCCGCCGGGCAGGTGAGCATCGTGGTCGGGGCCAACGGCTGCGGCAAGTCCACGCTGCTGCGCGCCCTGTCTCGGCTGCTGAAGCCGGCCGGGGGACAGGTGCTGCTGGACGGTGCGGACATCCACTCCAAGCCGGCCAAGGAGGTCGCCAAGACCCTGGGCCTGCTGCCGCAGTCGCCCACCGCCCCGGACGGGATCACCTCCCGCGAATTGATCAGCCGCGGCCGCTACCCGCACCAGGGCCTGTTCAAGCGCTTCTCGGCCGAGGACGAGGCGGCGGTGAACCGCGCCATGGAGCTGACCGGCACCGCCGGCCTGGCCGACCGCCCGGTGGACGAGCTCTCCGGCGGCCAGCGCCAGCGCGTATGGATCGCCATGGCCCTGGCCCAGGAAACCGACCTGCTGCTGCTCGACGAGCCCACCACCTTCCTAGACGTGGCCCACCAGCTGGAAGTGCTGGACGTGGTCAGCGAGCTGAACCGCACCCGCGGCATCACCGTGGTCATCGTGCTGCACGATCTGAACCTGGCAGCCCGCTACGCCGACTACCTGGTGGCGCTGAAGGACGGCAAGATCTACGCCGCCGGGCACCCCACCGAGGTGGTCACGGAGAAGACGGTCAAGGCGGTGTTCGGCATGCCCAGCCGCGTCATCCCGGACCCGGTGGCAGGCACCCCGCTGGTGCTGCCCATCGGCCGCCAGCGTGTGCTGCGCACCGAATCGGTGCTCGCCGCCAACGGCATCTTCCGCGGCGACGCGCCGGTCAACGAGCCGCGGGCGCTGGCCGAAGGCCTGGAGCAGGACTCCGCGGTGGTCGAGGAGGAGGCGCAGGCCGCCACCCGGGCCGTCGCCGAGACGGACCCGAACCTCGCCCGCCCGGCGCGCGAGCATCTGCAGACCCTGGCCTTCCAGACCACGGTCCTGCGCAGCCAGCAGCTATCCCCGTCCTTCCGCCGGCTCACCGTGGGCGGCGCGGACCTGGAGGACTTCGGCACCAACAGCCACCCGCTGGACATGCGCATCAAGCTGCTGCTGCCGCCGGAGGCAGGCTTCGGGCCGAACAGCGAAATCGCCAGCCTGCGCCCGGATGCGCTGACCAGCCCAGCCGAGCAGCTGGGCTGGTACCAGCGTTGGCTGGCCATCGACCCCGCGCAGCGCGGCTACATGCGCACCTACACCGTGCGCGCGTTCCGCGAAGCCGGGCACCGCGACAACCTGGGGACGACCCCGGAGCTGGACATCGACTTCGTGCTGCACGGCAAGGTGGTGGACGGGCGGCTGCAGGGCGGTCCTGCCACCGAGTTCGGCGACCGCGCGCAGCCGGGCGACCCGCTGCTGCTGCTGGGTCCGAACAAGGCGTTGACCGACGACAGCTATGGCGGCATCGAATTCCGCCCGGGTGCCGCGTCCCGCATCGTGCTGGCCGGCGACGAGACCGCGGCCCCGGCCATCTGCGCGATCCTTGAATCGCTGCCGGCCAACGTCACCGGTCACGCGTTGATCGAGGTGCCGGAAACCACCGACATCCTGGGCACCACCACCCGCTCGGGCATTTCCGTGCAGTGGCTGACGCGCGGCACCGCGGAGCACGGCTCGCTGCTGCGCGACGCGGTCCGCGGCGCCGTGGCCATCCCGGGCGCCGGCGTGGTGCAGACCACCGCGGACCCGGAGGACATCAACGTGGACGAGGACATCCTGTGGGAAACCGGCCAGGCCCAGTCCGCCCCGTTCTACGCCTGGATCGCCGGGGAGGCTGGCACCGTGAAGGAGCTGCGCCGCTACCTGGTGCGCGACGCGGGCATCGACCGCAAGCAGGTGGCGTTCATGGGCTACTGGCGCCGGGGCAAGCAGGAGAACTAGCCTTCCTCCGCACGCTGGAAGGGGCTCCCGCCCGCCGGAAACATCGCCGGCAGGCGGGGGCCTCTGCGCATTCCACGCCGGGACGGGGTCAGTTGGCGGTCCGGTCTGCGGTGCCCGGCTTGCAGGTCCCGGCGCGCGGAGGGCGGGGGTTCTCTCGGTTCAGGATGCCCAGCAGGCGGGTGAGCTCCTCGCGGTCCTCGGCGCCGAGCTTGTCGAAGTAGCCGTCCATGCTGCTCTTGCGCAGCGCCGAGAGCTCGCCGAGCAGCTCCCGGCCGGCGTCGCTGAGCACAATCAAGGTAGCGCGGCGGTCGCCCGGATCCGGGGTGCGGAGCACCAGTGACTTGGCCGCGAGCTGGTCCACCACCTCGGTGGTCGAACGCGCAGCGATGTGCAGGCGCTCAGCCAGCTGGGAGTTGCGTAGCCCCTGCTCCTCGGCGCGGCCCAGGATGGACAGCACCCGGGACTGGTGCGGGGTGACGCCCGCGGGGATCAGGCTGTCGCGCCAGCGGCCGCGGATGGTCCGGGACGCCTGCAGGAATAGATCGGTCAAGTCAGGCTTGGACTCATCGGTGTGCATAGGGTCAAGGATAGTGTGTTTTCCCGAACAGTTTCAAGATGTAACCACATAGTGAGGTAACCTCTGCTATTCTGTAATCCACAGTGGAACAACCAGTGGAAGGGAGCACCCATGCACCCGATGGCGCCAATGGGCGGCGGAAGGCCGCCGGCTTCGGCGGCGCGCAGCGCCGACGACAAGAAGTGGCTGGCTGAGCACCCGGTCTCCGTCAAGCGCATCGCCGCGCTCTTCCGCCCGCATCTGGGCACGGTCATCGTGGTGGTGCTGCTGATCGTCGCCTCCTCGCTCATCGGACTGGCCCAGCCCTTCATCATCCGCGAGCTGATCGACGTCGCCATCCCGAACCGGGAGGTGGACTTGCTGCTCGCCGGCGCCGGGGGACTGGTGCTGATCGCCCTGGTCTCCTCGGTGCTGGAGGTGGTCCAGACCTGGCGCGCCACCCTGATGGGGCAGAGGGTCATGCACGGGCTGCGCACTGGGCTCTTCACCCACCTGCAGAAGCAGTCGCTGGGATTCTTCACCAACTCCAAATCCGGCGACGTGCAGTCGCGGCTTATCAACGACGTTGGCCAGATGCAGTCGGTGATCACGAACTCGGCGACCAGCATCGCCTCCAACCTGACCACCGTGGTCGCCACGGCCTGCGCCATGGTCGCGATCTCCTGGAAACTGAGCCTGATCTCCCTGGTGGTGCTGCCGCCGGCGATCATCCTGGCCCGGCAGACCGCCCGGCTGCGCCGCGCCGTCACGGGCCGGCGCCAGCGTGAAATGTCGAACCTGACCTCGCTGATCGAGGAACGCCTGAGCATCTCCGGGGTGCGGCTGTCCAAGATCATGGGCACCGGCGCCGCCGACGCGTCGGCTTTTGCGCAGTCCAGCCACCGGCTGATCGACCTTGAAATGAAAAGCGCGCTGGCCGGACGGTGGCGCATGGCGGCCATGAGCATCATCTTCGCGGTGATTCCCGCGGTCCTGTACCTGGTGGCGGGGCTGCCGGCCACCGGCGACGGGATGAGCATCGGCACGCTGGTGGCCTTCACCGGGCTGCAGGCAGGCATCTTCCGGCCTGTCATGGGGCTGATGCAGATCTCGGTGCAGTGGATCTCCGCGATGGCGCTGTTCGGCAGGGTCTTCGAATACCTGGATACCGACCAGGCGCTGCCGCTGCCCGAGCATCCGCGCCGGCTGGATCCCGCGGCGATGCGCGGGGAAGTGGTGCTGGAGCGGGTAGGTTTCCGCTACCCCGGGGCTGCCGCGCCGACGCTGGAGGCGCTGGACCTGGTGCTGGAGCCGGGAACCATGACAGCGGTGGTCGGGGCGACCGGGTCGGGCAAATCCACCATGGGCTCGCTGCTTCCGCGGCTGCTGGATCCGACCTCGGGGCGGGTGCTGCTCGACGGGGTCGACCTGCGCGAGCTGGACCCCGAGCAGGTTTCCCGGGCGGTGTCGGTGGTGGCGCAGGAAAGCTACCTGCTGCACACCACGGTGCGGGAGAACCTGTTGTGGGCGGCGCCGGGGGCCAGCGAGGCCGAGCTGTGGCAGGCGCTGGAAGCGGCGCAGATCGCCGAGCTGATCCGCTCGCTGCCCGACGGGCTGGAAACCGCGGTGGGCCAGCGCGGACACCGCTTCTCCGGCGGGGAACAGCAGCGCCTTGCCATCGCGCGCACCATGCTGCGCCGGCCCAAGGTGCTGGTCCTCGACGAGGCGACCAGTGCGCTGGATACCGTCACCGAGGCGCTGGTGCAGCAGGCGCTGGACGAGCTGGCGGTCGGGCGCACTACGCTGCTGATCGCGCACCGGCTGAGCACGGTGCTGCGGGCCGACCGCATCGTGGTGCTCGATAGCGGGCGGATTGTCGAATCCGGAACCTTCGCCGAGCTGGTGGAGCAGGGCGGGCGCTTCGCCCGGCTCGTGGCGAACAGCGAGTTCGCCGACAGGGTCGGCTAGTCCTCTTCGCAGTCCTGCGGGCCGCCGGGGACGGACGCCTTGCAGGACGGGTCGGACTCGCAAGTCTCCAGGGCGCCGAGGATCTTGGGCAGCGCGGTTTCGAGCGCTGCGCGTTCGTGCTGGTCCAGCGAGTCGAACAGCTTTTCGCGGATGAAGGTGACGTGGCTCGGGGCGGCTTCGCGGATGGTCTTCCATCCGGCCTCTGTCAGTTCGATCTGCTGCCCGCGGCGGTCGGTTGAATCCGAGCAGCGGGTGATCATGCCCTTGGCTTCCATGCGGCGCAGCAGGTGGGACAGCCGCGAGCGGTCCCAGCGCAGGTTGTCGGCGATGTCCGCCGGGCGCAGGGAGGTGGCGGGTCCTTCGGAGAGCACCGCGAGCACCGAGTACTCGCCGGTCTGCATGCTCGAATCCACGCTCAACTGGCGGTCCATGGCGCTGGGGAACTGCCACAGGAACTCGCGGATAATCCGCCAGAGGGCCTGTTCCTTGTCATCGAGCCAGCGGGTCTCATCGGCAGCCATCCGTGGGCGCTCCTTCTCTACGTGGCGTACCCGGCATGCTGCGGGTCCGCGCTCATTTGTTGACGTATCAATTATCTCTGGTATTGTTGGATTTAGCAAGAGTTGATGACGCATCAACTAAAGAGTTCGGCGCACGAACTTCCCCAAGGAGAAAATACTATGTCGAAGATCGCCATCGTTACCGGTTCTACTCGTCCAGGCCGCAACAACATCAGCGTTGCCCAGTGGGTGCTGGAGCAGGCGCAGGCATTTGGCGGCGCCGACTTCGAGCTTGTAGACATCGCGGACTTCAACCTGCCGGTGCTGGACGAAGCCTTCCCGGCCGCCTACCAGAACTACCAGGGCGAGCATGCCAAGGCCTGGGCCGCCAAGATGAACGAGTTCGACGGCTACATCTTCGTCACCCCGGAGTACAACCACTCGGTCTCCCCTGCGCTGGCCAACGCGCTGAGCTACATCAACGTCGAGCTGAACAACAAGGCCGCCGGCCTGGTGGGCTACGGTTCGGCCCTGGGCGCCCGCTCCATCGAGCACCTGCGCGGCATCCTCTCCGAGCTGCAGGTAGCCCACGTGCAGAAGACCGGCCTGTTCTCCCTGTTCACCGACTTCGAGAACTTCTCGAACTTCAAGCCGACCGCGGAGGGCGCCGCTTCGGTGCAGCCGATGTTCGAGCAGCTGCTGGCCTGGACCGAAGCCATGAATTCGGTGCGCGCCGCCGCATCCGTCAGCGCCTAATTGCACGCTGCCTGAACGGCCTAGCGTTCAAGTGCAAACGGCGGGAAGCTTGTACCAGGCCTTCCCGCCGTTTGCCGTATCACCCGAGAACTTGCCCCAGAGCGGGCAACCAAGCCAAAGATTGTGGAGGATCGAGCATGTCGCAGGACTATTCAACCAAGGGCGCGTACGTCACGGGCAGTGAATTCACGCGCGATACCAACTACATCCAGGACCGCATCGTTGCCGATCCGCGGCCGGAGGCGTTCTCCCACGGGGAGCCGGTAAGCAAGATCGGGCACCCGAATGCGGCCCTGGGCGAAGGCGCCCAGCTCTGGCAGGTCGAAGCAGGGCGCTACCGCTTGGTGGCCGCCCGCGCCTGCCCGTGGGCCAACCGCACGCTGATCGTGCGCCGCCTGCTGGGCCTGGAGGATGCGATTTCGGTGGGCCTGCCAGGTCCGACCCACGACGTGCGCAGCTGGCGGTTTGATCTGGACGAGGGCGGCAAGGACCCGGTGCTGGGCACCGAACGCCTGCAGGAGAACTACTTCAAGCGCTTCGCCGACTATCCCCGTGGCATCACCGTCCCGGCCATCGTGGACATCCCCAGCGGCGCGGTGGTCACCAACGACTACCCGCAGATCACCTGGGACTTCTCCACGCAGTGGAAGCAGTTCCACCGCGAAGGAGCCCCGGACCTGGTCATGGAGGACCAGCTCGACGAGATGCTCCCGCTGATCAAGCGCATCTTCACCGAGGTCAACAACGGCGTCTACCGTGCGGGCTTCGCCGGTACGCAGGCCGCCTATGAGGACGCCTACGACCGGATCTTCACCACCCTCGACTACCTCGAAGAACGCCTGGCCACCCGCCGCTTCCTCATGGGCGACTACATCTCCGAAGCCGACGTGCGCCTGTTCACCACGCTGACCCGCTTCGACCCGGTCTACCACGGACACTTCAAGGCCAACCGCAACAAGCTGATCGAGATGCCGAACCTCTGGGGCTACGCCCGCGACCTGTTCCAGACCCCGGGCTTCGGCGACACCGTGGACTTCGAGCAGATCAAGGACCACTACTACAAGGTCCACGAGGACATCAATCCAACGCAGATCGTGCCCAAAGGCCCGGACCTGTCCAACTGGCTCGAATCCCATAACCGCGACGAGCTGGCGGACAACGGCCCATTCCTGGGCGGCACCGCTCCGGGCGAAGTCCGCACCGAGGAACGCGTCGCAGCAGGCCACAACCCGCTGTACCCGCTGGAAGGAAAATAGCCGGCAGCGGTCGGGCTACCTCTTGAAGTCGAAGCCCTGCTGCTCGCACGCCGCGGCAAACGCCTCGTCGTCGGTGATCACGGGCTGACCTGATGCATCTGTCGATACCGCGTTGCGGATCGAATCGGTGGAGGCCGCCGAGCCATGCTCGGCGGCCTTTTGCCGATTCGTCTGCCCGATATCGCCCGGGGCGGTCAGGCTGCCGCCGTAGTGGATGCACGCGGTGCTGCCCTCGGGATCGCTGCGGCGCAGGTCGTCGGGCGACGGACCCGAGCAGGCGGCCAGGCCCAGGGTCGCAACAACGAGGAGCGGCAGAATCTTTTTCACAGTTCACCATCCTACGGACCATCGCCAGCGCCGCGGCGTTGGCGCGGCGCAAGGACTCCGGAGCCTTCGCACGTCTCTTTAGGCGGCGGGGGAGGTCAGGTGGCAGGATTAAAGCCATGACGATCACCGCAGCGGCAGACGGATCAGCCCTAGGAAACCCCGGCCCGGCAGGCTGGGCCTGGTACATCGACGAGGCGAACTGGGCCTCCGGCGGCTGGGACCATGGAACCAACAACATGGGCGAGCTGCAGGCGGTCCTCGAACTCTTCCGCGCCACCGCCCAGTACCCGGAGCAGGAACTGAAGATCCTGTGCGACTCCCAGTACGCCATCAACTGCATCAGCAAGTGGATGCCGGGATGGAAAAAGCGCGGCTGGAAAAAGGCCGACGGCAAACCGGTGCTGAACCAGGAGATCCTCAAGGAATTGGATGCGGCGATCAAGGACCGCAAGTACACCTTTGAATGGGTCAAGGGCCACGCCGGGCATGACCTGAACGAAGCTGCCGACGACCGTGCCCGTGCCGCCGCCACCGCGCACCAGCAAGGCACTGCGCCGGACCCGGGCCCCGGTTACACCGCCGGAGCGGCATCTGCCGCGGCAGCTTCCACCGCAGCCCCTGCCGCCCCCGCTGAAGCAACCGCTCCCAAGTCCGCCCAGGATACGGCTGCCACGATCTATGAACTTGAACTGGGCTTCCTCGACCCGCAGATCCGCACCAGCTTCGCCGAGCTGAGCGATTTCCTGCATCCGGGATACCAGGAAGTCACCCGCGGTGGCGGGCTGCTGGATGTCGCCACGGTGCGCACCCAGCTCGAAGCCGGGGCGCAGCTGCCTGCCACCGGCGAGGTGCAGGTGCTCACCGCCCGCGAGGTCGACAGGGATCTGGCCCTGCTGGCCTACCGCATGAAGGTCGAGGGCTCGACGATCCTCGTGGTCTCCTCATGGTGGCAGCGCACCGAGAGCGGCTGGAAGCTGCGCTTCCGCCAGGAAACCGTCCAGCAGTAGCCGCAAGGCGATGGGCATCCCGCCCCAAACGGCGAAGGCACGAACCCCGCACGGTTCGTGCCTTTGCCGTTTTGCCGGGGCGGATTGCTAGAAGTGCCCCGAGGAGATGTTGCCCTTTTTGTAGTTGATGCGGTTGGCCAGCCAGTTGACCGCCCAGAGCGCGACGCCAAGGGCCAGCAGCAGCCCCGCAATCTCATACTGCACCCAGTCCGCGCGCGAGCGGGCCCATGGCCCGATCAGGAAAGCGCTGGTGGCGGCGCCGAGGATCGGGATGATCGTCGGTGCGCGGAAGGAATCCTCCGGCGCCTTGTCGCGGCGCAGCACCAGCAGTGCGATATTGACCATCGTGAAGACCACCAGCAGCAACAGGGCGGTGGTGCCGCCGAGCGAGCCGACGATCCCGCTTTCGGTATCCAGGTTCACGTAGACCACCAGCGCGATGGCCAGCAGCGTGGTGAAGATGATCGATAGCGTCGGGGTGCGACGCTTGGAATGCACCTTGCCCAGCACCTGCGGCAGCACACCCTGGCGGGCCATGCCGTAGAGCAGGCGGCTGGCCATGAGCATGTTCATCAAGGCGGTGTTGACCACGGCGAAGACCGTCAGGAACGGGAAGATCGCGTCCACCGGCAGGCCCGGGGCGCCGATGCGCACGACATCGAGCAGGATGCCCGCGTCAGGATTCTTCGGGTTCAGCAGGTCGCCGGTGGGGATCACCATGATGATGGTGACCGCGACGAGCATGTAGATCACGGCGCAGATGCCCAGGCTGATGAGCATGATGCGCGGGAAGGTCTTGTTGGGGTTCTTGGTTTCCTCGACCAGATTCACCGAATCCTCGAAGCCGACCATCGCGAAGAACGCGATGGCGGTGCCCATGGTGACCGCTGCGAACAGGCTGCGGTCCTCGGGGGCCTCGAAGACCACCAGTCGGCTGATGTCGCCGTGGCCGCTGGCGATGGCGCCGATGCCGATGGAGATGATCACTGCCATGATGCCCAGGGAGATCACCGTGAGCACCATGTTGAACTTGACCGATTCCCCGACGCCGCGCAGGTTGATCAGGGCCAGGATCACGATGATCGCGATGGCGGCGAACATACCGGCTTCGGGTGTGGTCGGCACGCCCTCGATGAATTGGCCGAAGCCGATCAGCAGGTTCTGCCCAACCAGGGTGGCCGAGGTCGCGGCGCTGGTGATGCCGGAGCAGGCCACCGTGAAGGCCACCAGAAAGGTGACGAAATGGATGCCGAAAGCCTTGTGAATATACAAAGCAGCGCCCGCCGCGTGGGGATACTTGGTGACCAGCTCCATGTAGCTGAAGGCGGTCAGCGTCGCAATGGCGAAGGCGATCAGGAACGGCAGCCAGGCGGCGCCGCCGACCTGTCCGGCGACCTTGCCGGTGATCGCGAAGATGCCTGCGCCGATGATGTCGCCGATGATGAGGAACATCAGGAGTTTGGGGCCGATGACCCGCTTGAGTTCGGCGGGTTGTCCGCCTGGAGTTGAGTCTTCTCGGGTTGCAGTCATAGGCGGATGAGCCTTTCCAATCTTCGATTCGAGCTGAAGAATGCGACATATTTTGTCGTCGTCTATTCAATGGGCGAAATCGATCACTATGCTAACAGCAATAAATGCTTGTCGTTCCGGCCTTTTCGGAGGTTATTCCTCCGTTTATTGAGAATGGCTCTTTGAGGAACTTATGGTTCAGGCATGATTTCGCCGGAGAACGCGAATTTCCGCTGCGGCTACTAGTGTTAGTTGCAAAGAGACATGCTTTCGAAGGATTTAGATGGAATCGGTCATAACTGACGACTTTGCCCCGCTCGCGCAGGCGCTGCAGGGCCGTGCCGCAGTGGAGGACGGCTACTCGGCGCAGCTGGCCGTGTACCACCGCGGCGCCCTGGTGTTGAGCCACAGCGTGGGGGAGCACCTTTCGGGGGATGCGCTCACCTGCGTGTTCTCCTGCACCAAAGGGCTCAGCGCACTGGTCATCGCCCTGCTGGTCCAGGACGGGCTGATCGATCCGGTCGCCCCGATCACCGACTACTGGCCCGAATTCGGCACCCACGGCAAGGGCAAACTGAGCGTCGGGGAAGTGCTCAGCCACCAGGCCGGAGTGCTGGGCGTCCCCGGCGGGGTGCCCAGTCAGGTGTTGCTGAACTCCTCGGAATATGCCAAGATCCTCGCCACCATGCCGAGCATCTGGCCGCTGGGCCAGAACATCGTGGGCTACCACGCCATCACCATGGGTGTGCTCATGGAGGAACTGGTCCGCCGGGTCACCGGCAAAGAGCTGAAAGAGGTCTTCGAGGAACGCATCCGCAAGCCCCTGGGCGTGGACGCGTATATCGGGCAGGACGACTCGCTGGAACCGCGCTACCGTGACGTGCTCCCCGCCGCCCCGGCCGAACCGGCATTCTTCGACCCCTTCTCCCCGGCAGGCCTGGCAGTCAACTCGGCCTCCGGGTTCGCGCTGGACAGCGGTCCGGTCTACAACTGGCACGAGCTGGCCAACTCCCGGCAGGTCCGCAGGCTCGGCCCGGCCTCCATGGGCGGCGTCGCCGATGCCCAGTCGCTGGCGGCCATCTACGCGGCCTCCTTCGGCCCGGTGCCCTCACTTGGCGCCGCCCGGGGGTTCCTGAGCGAGGACACCTGGTCCCGGGTATCCGCGGAGCTCGTCTACGGGCACGACCGCACCAACGGGCTGCTCCAGGCCTTTGCCCTGGGATTCATGAAGGCCACCGCCCGCAACGACTATGGTTCGATCTTCGCCTACGGCCACGACGGGGCGAACTCCTCGCTGGCCTTCGCCGATCCGGCCTACCAGCTCGGCTTCGCCTACATTCCGTCGCGCAACGAGGGCGAGAAGAGCATTTCCACGGGCGTGCAGCTCAGCCAGCTGGCGCGCCAGGTGGTTATCGGCAAAATGATGCAGGCCAAGGGCTAGGAGGAAGAGCATGGCAAAGTTTCTGGCAATGGGGGACTCCTTCACCGAAGGCGTTGGCGACGACGATCCGCTGCGCCCCAACCAAGTGCGCGGCTGGGCGGACCGGGTGGCCGAGGTGCTGTGCGCCCGCGGCGACTGGGAATACGCGAACCTCGCGATCCGCGGCAAGAAGATCGGGCAGGTGATCAACCAGCAGATGGACCAGGCGCTGTCCATGAAGCCCGACGTGGTCTCCCTCTACGCCGGCGGCAACGACATCCTGCGGCCCAAGGCCGACCTCGAGGCGCTGATGCGCAGCTACGACAGCATGGTCAAGCGCTTCGCCGATGCCGGGATCACCGTGCTGCTGTTCACCGGCTTCGACACCGTCGACTCGCCGCTGTTCTCCAAGACCCGCCCGCGCACCGCGATCTACAACGAAAAGGTGCGCGAGATCGCCGACCGCTACAACACGCTGGTCGCCGACTACTGGCGTTGGCGCGAATTCTCGGACGTGCGCTACTGGGCCGTGGACCGCCTGCACATGGGCACCGCCGGCCACACGCTCATGGCCGCCAAGGTGCTGGACGTGCTCGGAACCCATGGCGTCACCGAGGGCAATTGGTCCTCCGACATCGAAGTTCCGGTGCTGCCAGCGGCTGCGGTGAACGCCCGCGGTCAGAAACTGCGCCAGGACCTCGGCTGGGCCCGGGAATACCTGGCTCCATGGGTCAAACGCCGCCTGACAGGCACTTCCTCGGGGGACAGCCTGAGCGCAAAATACCCGGACTACATCCGGCTGGGCGCGGAAAGCAGCTAGCGCGCGTCATGCAGGGGCTCCGGGGCCGAAAGATTGTTTGCAGTTGGCCCCGGGGCGGGTACCATGGGAGGTGTGTTGTGGGTCATTGGCCCGCAACCGACGCCATAGAAGGATGGCGGGAGAGTCCCGTTCACACCATGGACGGGCGCCGTAGGAGCAATTCCTCCCCAGGAAACTCTCAGGCACCCGTACCGCCATCAAGAGGCAACTCTGGAAAGTAACCGGCCTGTTCCGGTTCACCGAAGGTGCAAGCAACCGGTTTGGTAGGCCGGCTGCGTAAAACTCTCAGGTTGTGCAACAGGGATGGGGAGGGACAGCGACCTTCCTTTGGCATGCGCCAAGACAGATCCCCATGGAGACACCTGCACCATGACCATCACGCAGACTTCTGCTAACACGAACAGCGAATTCGTGTCCCGCCATATCGGCCCGCGTCAGTCCGACGTCGAGACCATGCTCCAGACCCTTGGCTACAACAGCCTGGACGAGCTGATCGACACGGCAGTTCCCGCCGACATCCGCCAAGATGCCGCTCTGGACATCCCGGATGCACTGACCGAGACCGAGGCACTGGCCCACCTGCGTGAGCTGGCATCCAAGAACGTCATGAAGACCCAGATGATCGGCCAGGGTTTCTACGACACCATCACCCCGGCAGTCATCCGCCGCAACATCGTCGAGAACCCGGCCTGGTACACCGCCTACACCCCGTACCAGCCTGAGATCTCCCAGGGCCGCCTCGAAGCCCTGCTGAACTTCCAGACCATGGTCATGGACTTGACCGGCATGCCGATCGCCAACGCCTCGCTGCTGGACGAATCCTCCGCCGCCGCCGAAGCCGTGCTGATGATGCGCCGCGCCAACAAGAAGAAGTCCAACGGCAAGACCGTGCTGGACTCCAACATCTTCCCGCAGACCATCAAGGTCGTGCAGGGCCGTGCCGATGCGCTGGGCTTCGAGGTCGAGGTCGCCGACCTGTCCGCGGGCTTGCCGGAAGGCGACATCTCGGGCATCGTGCTGCAGCAGCCGGGCAACGACGGCTCGATCGCCGACCACGCCGAGGTCATCGCCGCCGCCAAGGCCGCCGGCGCGATGGTCACCGTGATCGCCGACCTGCTCTCGCTGACCATGATCGCTGCCCCGGGCGAGCAGGGAGCCGACATCGCGGTCGGCAACACCCAGCGCTTCGGCGTGCCGCTGTTCTTCGGCGGCCCGCACGCCGCCTACATGGCCGTGGCCAAGGGACTTGAGCGTTCCATGCCGGGCCGCCTGGTGGGTGTCTCCACCGACGACGCCGGCACCAACGCCTATCGCCTGGCCCTGCAGACCCGCGAGCAGCACATCCGCCGCGAGAAGGCCACCTCCAACATCTGCACCGCCCAGGCGCTGCTGGCCATCTGCGCCTCGATGTACGCCGTCTACCACGGCCCTGCAGGCCTGAAGCAGATCGCCACCCGCGCCCACAACCACGCCCGCGTGCTGGCCAGCTCCCTGGTCGCCGGCGGCTTCGAACTGGCATCGCAGGCCTTCTTCGACACCGTGGTCGTGACCGTCAAGGACGCCGAGGAAGTCATTGCCAAGGCCAACGATGCAGGCATCAACCTGCGCAAGGTCTCCGGCACCCAGGTCGGCATCTCCACCGACGAGACCACCACCTCCGCCACCGTCAAGGCCCTGGCCGGCGTCTTCGGCGTGGAACTGTCAGCACCGGAAGGCTTCGAGATCCCCGAGGGCCAGGTGCGCACCAGCGCCTACCTGACCCACCCGATCTTCAACACCATCTCCTCCGAGACCCAGATGATGCGCTACCTGCGCCGCCTCTCGGACCGCGACCTGGCCCTGGACCGCACCATGATCCCGCTGGGCTCGTGCACCATGAAGCTGAACTCGGCCGCCGAGATGGAATCCATCACCTGGCCTGAGTTCGCCTCCATCCACCCGTACGCCCCGGCAGCGCAGACCGCCGGCTGGCGCGAGCTGATCACCGACCTGGAAGGCCGCCTGACCGCGATCACCGGCTACGCCGGCGTCTCCATCCAGCCGAACGCCGGGTCCCAGGGCGAGTACGCAGGCCTGCTGGCGATCTCCGACTACCATGCTTCGCGCGGCGAGTCGCAGCGCAACGTCTGCCTGATCCCCGCCTCGGCCCACGGCACCAACGCCGCCTCGGCAGTGCTGGCCGGCATGAAGGTTGTGGTCGTCAAGACCGCAGCCGACGGCACCATCGACGCCGGCGACCTGGATGCCAAGATCGAGGCCAACAAGGACGTGCTGGCCGCGATCATGATCACCTACCCGTCCACCCACGGCGTGTACGACGCCGACGTGCGCGAGGTCTGCGGCAAGATCCACGACGCCGGGGGACAGGTCTACATCGACGGCGCGAACATGAACGCCCTGGTGGGTCTCGCCCAGCCGGGCAAGTTCGGCGGCGACGTCTCGCACCTGAACCTGCACAAGACCTTCTGCATCCCGCACGGCGGCGGCGGTCCGGGCGTCGGCCCGATCGGCGTGGGCGAGCACCTGGTGCCGTTCCTGCCGGGCGACGCCTCGGGCACCTACTCCGAGCGCGACGGCGTGCCAGTGGTCGCCACCGCCTTCGGCTCGGCCGGTGTGCTGCCGATCTCCTGGGCCTACATCGCGATGATGGGCAGCGAGGGCCTGACCAGCGCCACCAAGCACGCGATCTTGAACGCGAACTACATCGCCAAGCGCCTGAATGAGCACTTCCCGATCCTGTTTACCGGCAACAAGGAACTGGTTGCGCACGAGTGCATCCTGGACCTGCGCGAAGTCACCGCCAAGACCGGCGTCACCGCAGAAGACGTGGCCAAGCGACTGATCGACTTCGGCTTCCACGCACCGACCCTGGCTTTCCCGGTCGCCGGCACCCTGATGGTGGAGCCGACGGAGTCGGAGGACCTGGCAGAGATCGAGCGCTTCATCGAAGCCATGATCACCATCCGCCAGGAAATGGAAGAAGTGCTGGCCGGCGTCTACGAGCTGGCCGAATCCCCGCTGCGCCGTGCCCCGCACACCGTGGCGGCAGTGGTCAACAGTGGTTGGGACCGCAAGTACACCGTCGAGCAGGCAGCCTTCCCGGTCGCCAGCCTCAAGGTGGACAAGTACTTCCCTGCGGTGGGCCGCATCGACGGCGCCGGCGGCGACCGCAACCTCATCTGCTCCTGCCCTGCTCCAGAAGCCTTCGAAGTCTAGGAACATCGCAATGACTGAAACCATCACCAAGCACACCGCGCTGCACGGCAAGCACGAAGCCCTGGGCGCGAGCTTCACCGACTTCGGCGGCTGGGACATGCCGCTGAAGTACGGTTCGGAACTGGCAGAGCACAAGGCGGTGCGCTCCACCGCGGGCCTGTTCGACCTGTCCCACATGGGCGAGGTCTGGGTTTCCGGCCCGCAGGCAGCCAGCGCGCTGAACACCGCGCTGGCCGGCAACTTCGCCCTGATGAAGGTCGGCAAGGCCAAGTACTCGCTGATCCTGAACGAAGCTGGCAAGATCATCGACGACCTGATCGTCTACCGCATGGAAGACGAAAAGTACCTGGTGGTGCCGAACGCCGGCAACGCCCCGGTGGTCGCCGCCGAGCTGGCCAAGCGCGCCGAGGGCTTCGACGCGCAGGTGCAGGACGCTTCCGCTGATGAATCGCTGATCGCGGTCCAGGGACCGAACGCCGAGGCCATCGTGGCCAAGCTCGCCGCCGACGAGGCCGGCGCAGCTATCGTCACCGAGATGAAGTACTACTCGGCCGCCTACACGAAGCTCGGCGGGGTGGACGCCATCCTGGCCCGCACCGGCTACACCGGCGAGGATGGCTTCGAGCTGATCATCAAGAACGCCGACGCCGCCGGCCTGTGGGACACCATCGTGGAGATCGGCAAGGACCATGAGCTGGTTCCGTGCGGCCTGGCCGCACGCGACTCGCTGCGCCTGGAAGCCGGCATGCCGCTGTACGGCAACGAGCTCTCGCTGGAGCGCACCCCGTTCGACGCGGGCCTCGGCGCGGTGGTCTCCTTCAAGAAGGAAGAGGACTTCGTCGGCCGCTCCGCGCTGGAGGCAGTGCGCGAGCAGACCCCTGCCCGCAAGCTGGTGGGCCTGAAGGGCCTGGGCAAGCGCGCAGGCCGCGGCGGCTACGCCATCGTCAAGGACGGCGCCGTCATCGGAGAGATCACCTCCGGCCAGCCTTCGCCGACCCTGGGCTACCCGGTCGGCCTGGGCTATGTCGATGCGGCCTTCAGCGAAGTGGGCACCGAGCTGGAAGTCGACCTGCGAGGTAAGACTTTGCCATTTGTTGTCGTGGAACTGCCGTTCTACACGCGCGCCAAGTAACGTTAAACAAAGAGGGCATAGCCTAACGCCCCCTATTTCCCCTTGGGAGAGGAAAAATCGTGAGTAAAGTTCTGTCATCGTTGCGCTACTCGGCCGAGCACGAGTGGATCGACGCATCGTCCCCAGCCAAGATCGGCATCACCCAGATTGCTGCCGACGCGCTGGGCGACGTTGTTTACGTAGACCTGCCAGAGGTCGGCGACACCGTCACCGCCGGCGAGACCTGCGGCGAAGTCGAGTCCACCAAGTCGGTCTCCGACCTGTACTCGCCGGTCACCGGCACCATCGTCGAGGTCAACCAGGAAGCAGCGGACAACCCTGCCATCCTGAACGAGGATCCATACGGCGCAGGCTGGCTGTTCACCGTCGAGGTCGAGTCCGAAGGCCCGCTGCTTTCCGCAGCCGACTACGCAAGCGCGAACGGTGGAAACGTCGAGTAATGAGCAACAAGACTTATGAATCACTGGCACCGGCATCGCTGACCCAGTCCCTGGCCGAGCTGGATCCAGAGGTCGCGCAGCGTATCGATGCCGAGCTGGCCCGCCAGCAGCGCGGCCTGGAAATGATCGCCTCGGAAAACCACACGGCCCAGGCCGTGATGCAGGCTCAGGGTTCGGTGCTGACCAACAAGTACGCCGAGGGCTACCCGGGCCGCCGCTACTACGGCGGCTGCGAAGAGGTCGACGTCATCGAGACCCTGGCCATCGAGCGCGTCAAGGAACTGTTCGGCGCGAAGTTCGCCAACGTCCAGCCGCACTCCGGGGCCCAGGCCAACGCGTCGGTCTACCACGCGCTGGTGCGTCCGGGCGATACCGTGCTGGGCTTGAACCTGGCCCACGGCGGGCATTTGACCCACGGCATGAAGATCAACTTCTCCGGCCGCCTGTTCAACATCGTCCCGTACGGCGTGGACGAGGAGACGAACCTGGTGGACATGGACGAGGTCGAGCGCCTGGCCATCGAGCACCAGCCGAAGATGATCGTGGCCGGCTGGTCGGCCTACCCTCGCCAGCTGGACTTCGTCCGCTTCCGCGAAATCGCGGACAAGGTCGGTGCGTACCTGTTCGTGGACATGGCGCATTTCGCCGGCCTGGTCGCCACGGGGCTGCACCCGTCGCCGGTGCCGCATGCGCATGTGGTCACCTCGACCACGCACAAGACCCTGGCAGGCCCTCGCGGCGGCATCATCCTGTCGAGTGATGCGGAGATCGCCAAGAAGCTGAACTCGGCGGTGTTCCCTGGCCAGCAGGGTGGCCCGCTGGAGCATGTGATCGCGGGCAAGGCGGTGGCGTTCAAGATCGCCGCGTCGCCGGAGTTCAAGGAGCGCCAGCAGCGCACCTTGGCCGGTTCGCGGATTTTGGCGCAGCGGTTGACCCAGGCCGATGTGGCCGCCAAGGGCATCAGCGTGTTGACCGGCGGCACGGATGTGCACCTGGTGCTGGTGGACCTGCGCCACAGCGAGCTGGATGGGCAGCAGGCCGAGGATCTGCTGGCGCAGGTGGAGATCACGGTGAACCGCAATTCGGTGCCGTTTGATCCGCGTCCGCCGATGACTACCAGCGGGTTGCGGATCGGCACCCCGGCGTTGGCGACCCGCGGGTTCTCCGAGGAGGCGTTTGCCGAGGTTGCGGAGATCATTGCGCAGACCCTGATTGCCGGGGCCGAAGGCAACACCGGGGTGTTGCCGGAGTTGAAGGCCCGGGTTCTGGAGCTGGCCGCAGCCCACCCACTGTACCCGGAGCTGGCCAAGGTTTCCGAGTAGCATCTTCAAACGAAGATGAGGGCCCGGAAAGCGGCGAAAAAGCGCTTTTCGGGCCCTCAGTCTCTCTACTGCCGAAAATACGCGGCACAAGAAGGACGGCAGGGGGAAGAACCCTGCATGACAGACAAGCCGATCCGGGTTTCACCCGGATCCCAAGATCTAAGGATGTGATCCGCTATGGCGGTAAGCGTATTCGATCTCTTCTCGGTAGGCATCGGACCATCGTCCAGCCACACCGTGGGACCAATGCGTGCGGCCCACGCTTTCATTGCGCATCTGGTGCGCGAGGGGCAGCTCCCCGCGGTGGAGAGCATCCGCGTTGACGTCTACGGTTCGCTGGCCGCCACCGGCCGCGGGCACGGAACCTTCACCGCCATCATGCTGGGGCTGGAAGGCTTCGAGCCGGAAAGCATCCTGCCGACCCAGGTTGATTCCCGCCTGGCGGACATGGACGCCAGCGGCGTGCTGCGCCTGGCCGAGCAGCTGGGGCACCGCAAGGACCTGGACTACCGGGTCGAGGACATGATCCAGCACCCGCTGACCGTGCTGCCCCGCCATACCAACGGCGTGAAGTTCATCGCCTTCGACGCCCAGGGCGCCGAACTGTCCAATGAGACCTTCTTCTCCGTCGGAGGCGGCTTCATTGTGCGTGAAGGCGCCGAGGAACGCATCGAAAAGAGCCTGGAAAAGAAGCTCAAGCAGCAGCCCTATCCGTTCACCACCGCGTCCAAGCTGCTGGAGCACTGCCGCGAAACGGGCAAGTCGATCGCTGAAATCATGATGGCCAACGAGGAAACCTACCGCACCCGCGAAGAAATCCGCTCCGGCCTGATCCACATCTACGAGGTCATGGAGGAGTGCAAGAACTCCGCCCTCGAGCGAACCGGCGTGCTGCCCGGCGGCCTGAAGGTCCGCCGACGCGCGCCTGAATGGCACAAGCGCCTGCGCAAGGAAGACAAGGACCGCGATCCGGTGTTCTGGCAGGAGTGGATCAACCTCGTGGCCCTGGCCGTCAACGAGGAAAACGCTTCGGGCGGCCGGGTGGTGACCGCCCCGACCAACGGCGCCGCCGGCATCATCCCCGCCGTGCTGTTCTACGCAACCCACTACGCCCCGGGGGCCAAGTACTGGAACGCGGAAGAAAAGCACGACGCCGTCGTGAACTTCCTTCTCACCGCCGGCGCGGTCGGCGTGCTCTACAAGGAACAGGCCTCGATCTCCGGCGCCGAGGTCGGATGCCAGGGCGAAGTCGGTTCGGCCTCCTCCATGGCCGCCGGCGGGCTGGCCGAAATCCTGGGCGGAACCCCTGCACAGGTGGAGAACGCCGCGGAGATCGCCATGGAACACAATCTCGGACTGACCTGCGACCCCATCGGAGGACTGGTGCAGATCCCATGCATCGAACGCAACGCGATCGCCGCTTCCAAGGCAGTGAACGCCGCGAAGATGGCGCTGATGGGCGACGGCGAACACCACGTCACCCTCGACGAAGTCATCATCACCATGCGGGAAACCGGCAAGGACATGAGCGACAAGTACAAGGAAACCGCGATGGGCGGACTGGCCGTCAACGTCGTCGAATGCTGACGCACTGACAATCGTGCACCATGCGCCGGCAGGGCGGAGCTTCATCGAAGCTCCGCCCTGTCGGGCTTCCGGACCCTATGAGCTCAGGCACCATGGCGGGACATCAGCAGGCAAGGATGATAGAACTGGAGATAGACGGTGGCCCACGCGCCACCCTGTCCGCAAGGAGGTGATCACATGGACGACGGCCCTAGCCGATCTATGTTCACGCGATCTCTCCGGGACGATTCGTAGCGCCCAAGCCTCTTTCGGCTTCCCTGCGTGCACGTCTGCGAGTTCGCGACCGGCTCTCATTCACGTGCGCAGAACACCAGCCAAATCAGGAGATTTATCTCCTCTTTTTTGATGCTTCCGGCCTTCGGCTTACGGGGCAGAATGCTGATGTTTCCGCGCCAAACAACACGTTTGGACGACTTGCCATGTACACCACTCCAAAAGTAGACTTCTCAACTAATTCTCGGGAACTGCACGCAGCCTTGAAAGCGGAGGAGCTCGGCGCATTGGCCGCGCAGCTTCGCCGGCTGGAACCGGCGGAAATCATCGAACACCTGGACACGCTCAGCCTCTCCGAAGCCGCCATCGCCTTCCGCCTGCTGGACAAGCCGCGGGCGTTGAGGGTGTTCGAAAAGCTCGACGCCCCGCTGCAGGCCGACCTCATCAAGGGCCTCCAGCAGGACGCGGTTGCCCAGACGCTGGCCGGTATCGGAGCCACCGAGCGGGCGGCGCTGCTCGACGAGCTTCCTGCCACGGTGGCTTCCAGCCTGCTGCAGGCACTGGACTCCACGACCCGCGAAGAAACCCGCGTGCTCCTGGGCTACTCCGCGGCCTCCACGGGACGCTTCGTCTCGACGCGCTACATCAAGACCTACCCGGAGCTGACCGCAGAGCAGACCCTTGAGCGCGTCCGTCAGCAGGTGGCCGAGCGCACCAGCGCAAACCTGGTGCTCGTGGTGGACCACGAGCGCCGCCTGCTCGGCGGAGTGGAGCTCAGCCAGCTCATCGCCGCTGATCCGCAGAGCCTCGTCGGGGACCTGCTCACCCCGATGTTCACCGCGACGGTCGCGGATCCCGCGGTGCAGACCGCGCGCCGTGTGGTCAACCGCCAGCTCGAAATCGGCGCGGTGCTCGACCAGGAAGAAAAGCTGGTCGGGGTCCTGAGCTGGGCTCAGGCGCTGGAGATCCTGGACGACGCCGACGAGGCGCGGACCGCACGCACCGCCGGTTCCGAACCGCTGAACCGGCCGTACCTGAGCACCCCGATCGGCGGCATGGTCCGCTCGCGCATCCTCTGGCTGCTTGTACTGGCCATCGGCGCCACGTTGACCGTGCAGGTGCTTTCCAGCTTCGAGGAAACCCTTGAATCCATGGTGGTGCTCAGCCTGTTCATTCCGCTGATCGTCGGTATCGGCGGCAACACCGGCAACCAGGCGGCGACCACCGTCACCCGAGCCCTGGCCATGGGGGAGGTGCGGATCTCCGACATCGGCCGCGTGCTGCTGCGCGAGGTCCGCGTGGGCTTCGTGCTGGGGCTCAGCCTCGGGCTGCTTGGCTTCTTGCTGACGCGGGTGATCTTTGAGGAACAGGTCGCCTGGGTGATTGGCCTGACCTTGATGGTGCTGTGCACCGTGGCGGCAGGGGTCGGCGGCATCATGCCGATCATCGGCAAGTCGATCAAGGCCGATCCGGCGGTGTTCTCCAACCCGTTCATCTCGACCTTCGTCGACGCCGCGGGGCTGGTTGTCTACCTGAGCATCGCGGTGCTGGTCCTGGGCTGAGGCTCCGGCCCGCGCCGGGGCGAAATGTTACGCCGCATCTCGGCGGCGGAATAAGCGGCCGGGCCGGAACGTCATACCTAGCATGCCTCAAAGTAAACTCTTCGCTCCCACGACCATCCCTACCCGCGCCGGAGAAGGCCTGGCGCTGCGCAACCGCGCGGTGCTCCCGCCGATGTGCCAGTACTCCATCGAGCAGCGCGACGGGATCCCGACCGCCTGGCAGCTGGTCCATCTGGGCGCCCACGCCCAGGGCGGATTCGGGCTGGTCATCGCCGAGGCCACGGCGGTGGCGCCCGAAGGCAGGATCTCCGACTTGGACGTCGGTTTGTGGAACGAGCAGCAGGCCGAAGCCTGGAAGCCGGTCACCGAGTTCATCCATTCCCAGGGGGCCGCCGCCGGCGTGCAGCTGGCCCACGCCGGAGCCAAGGCCTCAACCTACGGCTGGCTCAAGGAATACGAGGACGCCGGGAAGACCGGAAGCCTCGCCCCGGAGGACGGCGGCTGGCAGACTCTGACCTCGACCCCGAGCGACCTGCACGGACTGGCTCCGGCAGCCCAGATGTCCGGGCAGCAGATCGCCGACTCGGTGCAGGACTGGGCCGAGGCCGCGAAGCGTGCGGACCAAGCTGGATTCGACCTGATCCAGATCCATGCAGCGCATGGCTACCTGATCCACCAGTTCCTCTCCCCGCTGGTGAACCAGCGCACCGACCAATACGGCGGCAGCTGGGAGAACCGCACCCGCTACCTGCGTGAGATCGTGCAGGCAGTCGCGGCCGTGTGGCCGCAGGAGAAGGCCCTGGGCATCAGGTTCTCCGGAGACGACTGGGTCGAGGGCGGCTGGCGCATCGATGACACGGTGCGGCTGGCCACGGAACTCTACGCGGCGGGCGTGCGGGCCTTCGACCTGTCCAGCGCGGGGATCGGGCCCTTCCGCGGTCCCAGCGGACCGGGATACCAGGTGCCGCTGGCCCAAGCTGTCAAGCAGGCGCTGCCCGAGGACGCGTTCGTCACGGCCGTCGGCGGGATCACCGATCCAGTGCAGGCCGAGCAGATCCTGGTGACCGGCCAGGCCGACGGCGTGAGCGTGGGACGCGCCGCCCTGGGCGACCCACAGTGGCCCAACCGGGCTTCCAAGAAGCTGGGCGCGGCCATGGCATCCCCGGCGCAGTACTGGCGCGGCCGCTGGTAGATTGAGGGGGCCATGCTGATTTGCGCGGATCCGCGGCTTACTTTGCGCTTACCTCTTCCTGCATCTGAATAGTGATGTTAGGTTAGTGCCACGGATCAAGTCGCATCGCGGCGAGAGTCGCGTGCGGAAGGGAGTCAGCATGGCACTACGCGCGGATTCTAATGGAATCGACGCTTCGCTCTACCGAAAGCCCGGCCCGTGGAGCACCGCACTGGTCGATGCTTCGCTGGGAAACACATCCGCCCAAGAGGCAGCAGATAATCTTCCCGACAAGGTGGCGAAGCTGCTCAAAAGCCAGCAGGCAAGCGCTGGGGATATCAGCGCCGTCACCGGTGCACTTGAGCCAGCGCAGGGAATGCGCGCACCGGTAGCCCGTTTCATCGCAGTGCATGACGGCGAGGTGCTGTTGAACGAACTGCTCCCCGGGCTGAAGGTTGAATCGCCGTCGGTCGACGTCGGACCGTTCCCGAACTTCACTGCGCTGGCGCGATCCCGCGGCGGCTCGTTCTCCTACCTCGTGGCAGAGGTCGGACGCGACGGCGGAGAAGTCCATCTCTACAACACCACTTCACCCGAACGCATCGCCAGCCGCGGCATCGTCGGCGCACCGGAGGAAGTCCGCCACGCGCGCAAGGTGCCCGGGGAATACGACCAGCCCAAGGCCCAGGCCGCTGCGGATGAAATGATTCGGCGGAACACGGAGGAAGTCGCCGAGCTGATTGAGGACATGTGCCGCGACAACTACGTACGGCTGATCGTCCTCTCCGGGGACATCAAGGCCCGCGAAGCGGTCGCCAGCGCGCTGCCGGCCAACCTGCAGGACTATGTGGAAGTCATCGACGCCCACACGCGCACCGGCGGCGCGGATACCAAGCAGGTGCAGCAGCATATTTCGAAACTCGTGGACGAGGTGAAATCGGCGGCCGTCGCGGACCTGGAGGCCAAGGTCACGGCGCAGGCAGGCAACGGGAGGTCGCTGCTGGCCGTGGGGCTGGACGAAGTCGTCACCGCACTGCAGTCGGCCCAGGCCGAAGTGGTGCTGGTCGGCCAGTACCAGGACGAGCACACCCTGCGCGCGCTGAGCGCCGAGCCATGGGTCGCACACCAAGAAGGAGATGATCACGCAGACCTGGTAGTCGGCGAATGGCCGGCCCCGGAAGTCCTGCTGCGGGCCACTGCCCTGACCGACGCAACGATCCGCTACGTCCCGGACATGGCCATGCCCGACGGTGCCGGCATCGCCGCGCTGCTTCGGTGGGCCAAGTCCTAGGAGCCAACCGCACTTAACCAACCAAGCGTGGGAACGCCTCGGCGATCCCACGCTTGCCTATGCCTGCCGTCGCGTATGCGGGGCGGCTACCGGTAGTTCCGGTCCGGGTCCTGTCCGGCTGGTCCGTCCGGCCCCTGCGCTCCGGGCTGCCCCGGTTCCATCGGCGTCTGCGGGAATCCGTCCGGCCCGGGCTGGTGCTGTCCGGCGAAGTTCCCGTTCTCCTGCGGCGCCCAGTAGGCCTGCTGCTGCGGGCCCATCGGGTAGGCGATGGGCCACGGCTGCAGCAGGTGCTGCTCGGCGCGGCGGCGCGGCGCCGGCCCGACGCTGCGCTGGATGTCCTTCTTCTGCGCGAGCTTGACCAGCAGGACCGTCAGGATTGCGGTCATCGCGCCGGAGATGAGCAGCGAAACCAGGTCCGAGCCCTCGGCGTTCAGGTCGACCAGGCCGACCGAACCGAGCAGGAACAGCGAGGTGTTGTTCACGACGTGGATCGCGATCGCGGCTTCCAGGCCGCCAGTGCGCCAGGTCAGGTAGCCGGCGGCGATGGCGAAGATCGCCACGTCCAGCAGGCCGTAGACGTCGTACAGGTGCCCAGCGGTGAACAGCGGCACCGGCAGCAGGATCGCGAAGAGCGGGTGCTTGAGCCAGCTGCCGATGACCTGCATGAACGCCCCGCGGAAAACAAGTTCCTCGGCTGCGCACTGCAGCGGGGTGAGCAGGATGACCAGCAGGGCGTAGAACAAGGGGCTCGGCGGGATGCTGCTGGCAGGCACCTCGACGCCGCCGCCCGCATCCAGGGCGTCCAGGATGAACGTCAGCGCGAAGTAGGCGGCGTACACGATGCCGCTGACCGCGAACGCAGTGCCCATCCAGCCCCAGCGGATCTTCCCGGCGACCGAGACCAGCAGGCAGACCGGCTTGGCTCCGAGCAGCAGGTAGGCGAACCACACCGAGGGGATCATCACGATCAGCGAGATCATCACGATGGAGAACATCATCGGGTCAGCCATGTTCATCACCGTGAGCTGCTCCAGCGCCGCGGTGTCGCCGCTCCAGAACGCCGGATTGGACATCATCATCACGAAGGCGATGACGCCAACCACGATGGAGAGCACCGCGAAGAATCCGGAGGCAGTGCCCAGCAGCGCCAGCGGACGCCACCAGCGGTAGTTCTCGTCGCGCCGCAGGAGCCTGTGGAACTCGTAGCGCGGTTCATCAACGTTTTCCGTCGGGGCCGGAAGCCCCGCATTTGATGTCATGCTCATGCTTCCATTCTCCCGGTGAGGCCCACCCAAACGCATGAACCTTCCGGAGGATCTCTGCGCTCATTCCGAAGGGGCAGGCATCCGGGCTTGCCACTGGCTGATTAGACTTGGGGACGACAACTTCGACTCGAGCGATGCGGAGAACGCACCCGTGGGCCACCACCATCACGACGAACCCATCCTGCAGGACCCCAAGCGACGCCGCCGTGCCTCGATCATCCTCTGGGCCCTGCTCGCACCGGTCGGCGCCCTGGCGCTGGTCATGGTCATCGCGCTGTGGCCGCAGGGGAACTACGACAAGTTCGCCCTGTCGGGATCCACTGACACCACCGGCGGCGCGGTGATGGCCACCGGCACCGTGACCCGTTCGGTGTTCCAGGACTGCCCTTCTTCGCAGGGCCTGGAGGACGTGGGCGGCAAGGTGCTCGAATGCACCGTCACCTACGTGATGCCCGATGACGGCGGCGCCGAGATCCAGCTGGAGATCCCGCAGGAGACGCTGCAGTCGCGCGAAGCGCGGGCGGGGGATTCGCTGCGCTACCTGGACCTGTCCAAGGTGGGCTCCAACTCCGGGACGGATTTCGTGTTCGTTGACTTCGTGCGCACCTTCCCGATGGCCCTGCTGGCGATCGCCTACGGCCTAGTGGTCGTGCTCGTGGCAGGATGGCGCGGGGCCCGCGCCATGATCGGGCTGGTCGGCGGCATCGCCTTCATGATCGTGTTCATGGTCCCGGCGCTGCTGGAAGGCGGCAATCCGATTGTGGTGGGCCTGACCGGTTCGACTGCCATCATGTTCGTGGCGTTGTATTTCGCGCACGGGCTGAATGCCAAGACCTCCACCGCGCTGCTGGGCACGCTGTTCGGCTTGGGGGTGACGGCCGGACTGGCGCTGTGGCTGACCGACGCGGCGGCGCTGACCGGGGCGCACGACGAGGCCGCCATGACGCTGTCCACCGTGGCTCCGCAGATCTCGCTGCCGGGCCTGCTGATCTGCGGCGTGCTGATCGGCGGCATGGGTGTGCTCAACGACGTGACCATCACCCAGTCGGCCACGGTCTGGGAGCTGGCAGAGTCCGCGCCGAAGGCCAGCGCCACCGAGCTCTTCCTGCGCGGCATGCGCATCGGGCGCGACCACATCGCCTCCACGGTCTACACCATCGCCTTCGCCTATGCCGGCGCGGCGCTGCCGGTGCTGGCCATCGCCGCGCTGAGCAACCAGGGCTTCGGCACCACGCTCAGCTCCGGGGAAATGGCCGAGGAAGTCATCCGGATCCTGATCGGCTCCATCGGCCTGGTGCTGGCGATTCCGGTGACCACCGCCATCGCGGTGCTGGTGGTCAAGGCCACCGGAACCGGGGGAGCACACGGCAAATCGCTGGGCGGCAGCGGCCGCCGGGCGGCGCTAAGTGCGAATCATTCTCACGAGTAATGTAGAATAGTTCTCAATAGCGAACCTGAACTAGAAAGCTTCCTCGTGAAAAACCGCTCAATTCTCGCCTCACTTGCCCTCGTTCCCGTCGCCGGCCTGCTGCTGTCGGGATGCTCCTCCGATGCGCAGAGCGCGCCGGAGACCTCGGGCCCGAGCATCGTGGCCACCACGAACGTCTACGCGCAAATCGCCCAGACGGTAGCCGGCGAGCATGCGGAGGTCAGCGAGATCATCGCCTCCACCGCGCAGGACCCGCATTCCTACGAGCCGACGGCCCGCGACAAGCTCGCCCTCTCCCAGGCCAGCATCGTGCTGGCCAACGGCGGGGGATACGACTCCTTCATGGACACCCTGGTCCAGTCGCTGCCCCAGGAGCAGCGCGACAACCTCTCGCTGCTGCATGTGGTCGACTCCTCGCCGGTCGCCGCCGAGGAAGCCCAAGGCCACGGGGACGAAGCCGATGAGCACGCCCACGACGAGGGCGGGGAGCACGGGCACGAGCACGCCGAGTACAACGAGCATGTCTGGTACGACCTGGACTCCATGAGCGCGCTGGCCGATGCCCTCGCCGCCGAGCTGGGCAAGCAGGACGCCGCCAACGCCGCCGACTACACGCGCAACGCCCGGGAATTCGACGCCGACATCGAGCAACTGGCTGGCGAGCTGTCCGCCGCCGGGCTGGAGGGCAAGAGCTACCTGATGACCGAACCGGTGCCGTTCCACCTGCTGGAGGACGCCGGCATGGTCAACAAGACCCCCGCCGGGCTGAGCGAAGCCATCGAGGAAGGCGAGGGCATCGCCCCGCTGACCCTCAAGAACGCCGAGGACCTGCTGGCCGGCAAGGGCGCGGACGTGATGGTCTACAACGTGCAGACCGAAGGCACCGAAACCAAGGCCCTGAGCTCGGTGGCGAAAGACGCCGGGGTGCCCGTGGTGGAACTGACCGAGACGATCACCGACGGCTCGACCTACCTGGAATGGATGCAGGGAAACATCGAATCCCTTGCCTCCGCGCTGAAGGGCTAGCGCTTACGTAGACTTAACGCATGCCGTTGATTCCATCCCCAATCAATCAAGCCGCTGGAAAAGCCAAGTCCCTGCTGGCCGAGCGCTCGGTGCGAGCCCAGATCGCCGAAGCCTCCCGTGGACTGGAACAGGCGGATGTGGTCCTGTTCTTCGCTGAAGGCCCGGGCCAGATCTACCAGCTGGACACCTGGCTGGAGACCTTCGAACGGCTGGCCGACCAGGGGATGAGCACCGGGGTGGTGCTCATGGACGCGCTCAGCGCGCGGCAGGCGCTGGACTCGACCAGCCTGCCGCTGCTGTTCACCCGCTCCATGGAGCAGATCGAGAAGCAGCTGGCCGCGATGGGCACCAAGGCCATCTGCTACGTGAACAATTCGCAGCGCAACTTCACCATGCTGCGCTTCAACGGCCCGGCGCACATCCACCTGAACCACGGCGAGAGCGAAAAGGCCTCCATGGTCTCCAACCAGCTCAAGGCCTACGACTACGCCTGCGTCGCCGGCCCGGCGGCGGTCGAGCGCATCCGCGAGGCCATCCCGCGCTTCGACCTCGCCCACCTGGTGCAGATCGGCCGCCCGCAGCTTGATGCGCTGACGCCCAGCGGCCCGAGCGCCAGGATCCGGGTGCTCTATGCGCCGACCTGGGAAGGCGATTCCCAGGCCATGGCCTATTCCTCCATCACCGCGCTGGGGGAGCGGATCCTCGCCCAACTGCAGGCCGACGACCGCTTCGAGGTCCGCTTCCGCCCGCACCCCAAGACCGGTGACGTGTCGGGCGAAGCCCGCAAGTCCATCACCGCATTGAAGTCCAACTACACCTCGCTGCTGGATCCCACCGCGGACGCCGGCCAGTCGCTGGTCTGGGCCGACGTGGCGATTTGCGACATCTCGGCCATGTCCTACGACGCGGTGGCACTGAATGTGCCGCTGCTGCTGGCCGGGGACCGGGACTGCAAGCTGCGCCAGGGCCTGCCGGCGGACCAATTGCTCGGCCACGCCAACGGGCTGGCCGACCGCGTGGCCGCGCTGGCGGCCTCCGGGGTGTCCGGACGGCAAAAGCAGCTGGCCCAGTATTTCTTCGCCACCACCGAACCGGGGGGCGCGACGGAAAAACTGGGCCAGCTGCTGCGCAGTGTCTGACGCTTCGGGCTAGCGCTGCTTGAACACCGTGTCCTGCCATTTGCGGTGGGCCGCGGTGTCATGGGCGATCAGCACGTGTTTGACGTTCGTGTACTCGTCGAAGGAGTACTGACTCATGTCCTTGCCCATGCCCGAGGCCTTGTAGCCGCCGTGCGGCATGTCCGAGACGATGATGATGTGCTCGTTGATCCACACGCAGCCGGCCTGGATCTCGGCGCTGGCGCGCATGGCGCGGTTCACATCCTTGGTCCAGGCGCTGGCGGCCAGGCCGTAGGGGGTGTCGTTGGCCAGCTCGATGGCCTGCTCGTCGGTGTCGAACGGCAGCGCCACCAGCACCGGGCCGAACACCTCGTCCTGCACGATCTCCGAATCCTGCGCCGCTCCGGTGATCAGGGTCGGGCGGTAGAAGTTGCCCGGACGGTCAACGCGCACGCCTCCGGCCAGGGCGGTGGCCCCGGCGGCGACGGCGCGCTCGACCATGGCCGCGACCTTGGCCGCATGCTGCTCGCTGATCAGCGCGCCCATGTCGGTGTCCTCGTCGGTCGGATCCCCGACCACCATGGCGTCCATCAGCTCGGCCACGCGGGAGGTGAACTTCTCGAACACCGAGGAGTGCACGTAGGCGCGAGTGGCGGCGGTGCAGTCCTGGCCTGCGTTGATGGTGGAACCGGCCACCGCGCCGTGAGCTGCTGCCTCGATATCCGCGTCGTCGAAAACCACGAACGGCGCCTTGCCGCCCAGTTCCAGATGCACGCGCTTGCCGCTCTCGGCGGCCATGGACATGATCTTCAGGCCCACCGCGGTGGACCCGGTGAAGGAGGTCATCTTCACCAACCGGTGGCGCACCAGCGGCTCGCCGACCTCCACGCCGCCGCCGACCACCACGTTGATGACGCCGTCGGGCAGTCCCGCGTCCTTGGCGGCCTGCGCGAACAGCAAGGTGGTGCCAGGGGTGAGCTCGCTGGGCTTGAGCACGATGGTGTTGCCCGCGGCGATCGCCGGCAGCACCTTCCATGCGGCCATCTGCAGCGGGTAGTTCCACGGGCTGATCGAGCCGATCACGCCGATGGCCTCGCGGCGCACCATCGAGGTGGTGTTTCCGGCGTAGTCCCCGGCGGCCAGGCCCTGCAGGTTGCGGGCCGCTCCGGCGAAGAAGTTCACGTTGTCGATCGAGCCCGGCACATCGAATTCGGTGGACATGCGGATGGTCTTGCCGGTCTGCGCGGTTTCCACCTGTGCCAGCAGGTCGGCCTTGCCCTGCAGCTCGCGGGCCAGGGCCAGCAGGTGGTCGGAGCGCTCGCCCGGGGTGAGCTTGGACCAGCTGGAGAACGCGGCGGCCGCTGCCTGCACTGCCTGGTCGACCTGGGCGGCGGTGGCGGTGTCCACGTCCATCAGCTTCTGGCCGGTGGCAGGGCTGGTGCGGGTGATGGCAGGGCCTTCGCCGCGCACGAACGCGCCGTTGATGAACTGGTGGCCCTCGGTGAATTCAAAGGTAGTCATAGGTGGTTCCTTGGATAGGTAGTGGCTGGCGGCGGGCTCAGGAATCGAAGCCCATGCCGATCTTGTCCATGAGCTTCAGGAAGGGCGAGCGCTTGCCTTCGTTGCGGTCGGCCTTCACCAGGTGGCTGGTCATCAGCTTCACGCCGACCCAGGCGGCAGGCTCCGGCGGGAACGGGATCGGCTTGGTGCGCACCAGTTCCAGCTCGGTCAGCTCGGTCTTCGCGCCGGAGAGCAGGTCCAGCATGACCTTGCCGCCGAAGCGGGTGGCGCCCACTCCCAGCCCGGTGAAGCCGGCGCAGTAGGCGACCTTGCCGCCGTAGGCCAGGTCGAAGAAGGAGAAGAAGCGCGAGCAGGTGTCGATTGCCCCGCCCCAGGCGTGGGAGAACTTCACCTCGTGCAGCTGAGGGAAGCTGCCGAAGAAGTGCGAGGCGAGCTTCTCGAAGGTTTCCTGGTTGGTGTCGTAGCTGGAACGCACCTTGCCGCCGAAGTGGTAAACCGCGTCGTAGCCGCCGTACAGGATGCGGAATCCGCCCTGCTCGTCGATGGTCGGGCGGGAGTAGTGGAAACGGTTGTTCATGTCAGCCAGTCCCACCATCGGATCCCAGCCGATGGCGGCACGCTGTTCTTCGGTCAGCGGCTCGGTCATCAATGCGTAGTCGTAGACCGGGATGACGTGGGCGCGGTGGCGCTTGAGCAGCGAGGGGAAGACGTTGGTGGCCAGTGCGACGTGCTTCGCGGTCACCTGTCCGTCGGCAGTCAGCGCGCGCATGGTGGCGCCGTCCTCGACCAGCTCGGTGACTTGGGTGTGCTCGTAGATCTTCACGCCAAGCTCGGTGCAAACCCGGGCAAGTTCCCAGACCAGCTTGGCGGGGTGGACCAGCGCGGAGCTGTCCTTGTCCCAGGCGCCGGCCAGGAAATCGGGGGAGTTGATGAGCGTGCGGGTACCGGCGGCATCCAGGACCTCGACGCCCTCGGATCCGGCTTCCTCGGTGACCCATTCGATCTGGTGGGGTTCGGTGGCAACGTTCAGCACGCCGTCGCGGGTGAAGTCAACGTCCATGGTGTAGCGTTCGACGGTTGCCTGCAGCTCGTCGAGGTTCTGCGCGCCAAGCTTTGCCAGCAGCGCGTTCTCCCTGGGCAGGTGGTTCTCGCCGTTGGTTTCGCCGTGGACCAGCGAGGCTTCGCAGAAGCCGCCGTTGCGTCCTGAGGCGGCCCAGCCGATGCGCTGGCCCTCGAGCAGCACGACCTCGCGTTGCGGGTCGCGCTCCTTGGCCTGCAGCGCAGTCCACAGGCCGGTGTAGCCGCCTCCGACCACCAGCAGGTCGGTGTCGACGCTGCCGTGCAGCGCGGACTTCGGCGCCGGGCGCTTGTCCGTGTCCAGCCAGTAGCTGGTGTGCTTGGCGTCGGCCAGCGAGGCGGAGATGTGCGCGCGCGAGGCCTTGGCCTCGTGGCGGTCGAATGAAATCGGGTTGGTGATAGCCATGGATGGTCCTTGGTCTGAAAGGTATGGGGTCGGGAAGGAATGCGGGTTCAGGCGCGGTGCGTGGCGCATTCCAGTGGTACGACCAGGGGACCTTGGGCCTTCGCGGTGAACTGAGCGCGGGTGATCTCGGAAGATTGCCAAGGGGCAGTCAAGGGTATCCCTCTTCTCAAGGTCAAGATCACGAATAGAATGTGATTCATTACATATTCAATCGTTCCGCGGTAGCGGTGTCAAGCCAAACCCGACCAACTGGTCGGTTTGTGACGAGCCAGTCTTTTAGCGACTTCAGATGTGCCCTGTTGCAGGCAGGCAAAAGCCCCCGGGCTGTTTCGAATGAAACAGCTCGGGGGCTTGGGTATCAAGGTCGGCTGAGCGCGGCGGGAACCGGAAGATTCGCCGCGTTGGCCGCCCCGGCATGCCGGCGGCGGACCACTAGCGCCGAGGCGAACATGAGCGCGAACTCCATGAGCGCGATCAGCAGCATCGGGACCGCATGGCTTCCTGGGTGCCCCGAGTGCCCATCGTGATGCCCGGTGAACCAAGGCATCCCGACAACCATCGCGATATGCGCCGCTCCCATGGCCGCGCACATGCCCAGCAGTTCCAGCGCGTTCCCGCCGCGCAGCACGCACCAGGCGCACTTAAGGCACCAGGCGGTCATGGCCAGCAACAGCGCCGTCCACAGCGGCGCGTGCGGGATGAGCGCCAGTACCGCCAGATGCACTACGGCCGAGCCGAGCACGGCCGCGCCCAGCACGCGGTTCCCGAGCTGCACCCGGGCCGGTGCTGCCGGGGCGGCGCTAGCCGTTAGAACCGCAGCAGCCATCGGCTTCGGTGGTGGCGCAGCAGCCGTGCTTGGCAGGCTCCGGGACATCCAGCACCGGCGAGCGGTCGAAGAAGCCCTCGGGGCGGATCTTGAAGCCGACGGTGTCCACCGGCATGATCGGCCAGTCCTCGGTGCGCGGGAAGTGGGTCAGCGCGAAGGTGTGCCACAGGCTGATCTTCTCGCCGTCGATGCTCTTGTCGTCCTCGATCCAGGAGCCGATGCCGTCCACGCCCGGGTTCTGGTTCACGAAGTCGCCGGTCGGGTAGCGGTGGGCGGCGTTGCGCTGGGTGACCCACAGGGCCTTGGAGGCGAACTGCGCGCGCTGATGCACCGAGGAGCCTTCGGCGGCCAGCAGGGTCGGCAGGCCCTGGGGCAGCAGCTTGAAGCCCACCGGCTTGCCCAGGTAGTTCTTCTTCTCCGGGTTGGTGACCACCCAGGTGCGCCCGGCGGCCTGATTCGCGTCGCGCACCGCCTGCTTCTCGGTGGCTAGCACGGTGTGGCTGCGGGTGAAGGCGTTGCCGCGCGGGTTCTCCTCGCTGATCGGCAGGCGTACCGCTTCTTCCTCGATGACCTGGCTCGGCCCGCCGTCCAGCGAAAAGTCGAGGCGGGCGCCGAACAGGTGCTGGTGGAACGGCGCACCCAGGCCCGGGGCCATCTCCGAGGCGAAGCGCTCGTCGCGCATCGCGGAGGTGAACACGATGCCGGTGGCCTTGGCCTCGAACTCGATGGTGCCGTCCAGGTACAGGTACCAGTAGAAGCCGTAGTCGTAGTTGCCCACGGTAGTGAAGAAGCTGATCACTAGGCGGCGGTTGCGGCGGGTGTACTTCACGCCCGACCAGTCGTCCGAGTGCTTGGAGAGGATCGAGGCGTCTTCCTCGTGCATGCAGATGCCGTTGGTGATTCTCTGCGCGTTGCCGTCGGCGTCGGTGATCACCGGGGAGATGTAGTGGATCTCGCCCAGGCAGTCGCAGCCCAGTTCCAGGGAGTTGGCGAAGCGGCCGACCAGGTACTCGCCGGTGTCGAAGTAGTTCTGCCAGCTGCGCACCGGCGACGGATCGCCGTAGGGGACCACCATCTCGGCGATGGACGCGCGGTCAAGGATGCGGCGGCGCTCGCCCGCATCGTCGAAGCCGATGTTGTAGAGCACCAGGCCTTCGCGCATGTCGAAGCCGATGTCCAGCGACCACTTCTCCCACTCGACGTGGTTGCCCTCGGTCACGGTGAAGCTGGCGCCCTGCGGCTGGGTGATCTCGATCGGCTTCTGGGAGGTGCGGACCGGGCCGGTCAGCTCGGGATCGGTGTAGTTGCCGTGGGTGGCAGGGATCTCGACATTGCCGAAGTCCAGCAGCTGGTCGACCTTCGCGGCGATGGTGTCGATGTAGACGACCAGGCCGTCGATCGGGTGCGCCCAGGCGGAGTCCTCGGCGAAGTCCTGGCGGAAGGCCAGGCCGCGCAGGATGCGGCGCCCGGATTCCTCCGGGTACTCGAACACGCCGGCGGACAGCGGGGCGACGCGCACCTGGTCGGTGCGCAGCCCGCGCTTGGCCAGCGCGGCGGCCCACTGCTCGTCCTCGGCCAGGATCGCTTCCATCATCTCGAATTCCTCGACCAGCACCGGCAGCTGTCCCACCGCGGCCGGGTCGAGGTTGATGACCGAAGCGACCTCGCCCCGGGTCAAGTCCAGCACCACGTCCTTGGGTTCGTTGCGCAGCTTGTCCATGAGCATGACGCGCACCAGGCGGTCGGCGTTCTGCTCGCTCGGGTCCTCAAGGCCCATGTAGGCGATGCGGGTGTGCTCGGTGAACAGCCGGTTCTCGACCAGCAGCGCCTTGGCTGCGGCGATTTCCTGCTCGGCGAGCAGGGTGAAGTTGGTGTCCACGGAGGTGGTTTCAGTCATGATGCTGGAGCCCTTCGGTGATGGGATGTGATCCACAACATTTTTTGTTCTCTGGGTGTAGAGAATACGGTGCTGTGACCCACGACGCAAGCCCTGCGGTGAAACGCGTCATTGCGCCTAGGCTTAAGCCATGCCGAAAATCGTCGACCATGACCAGCGCCGTCGCGAGATCGTAGAAGTCACGTGGAGATTCATCGCCCGCGAGGGCATCGCGAAGCTGAATTTGCGCGACCTGGCCGCGGCCGCCGGTTACGCCAACGGCGGGCTGAAAATCTATTTCCCGACCAAGGATGCGATTCTCGCGGCCACCTTCACCTACGTCGCCGAGTCCACCGATGCGCGGATCGAGCGCAGCGCCGGCTCGCTGGAAGGGCTGGCGGCCATCGAGGCCTTCGCCCACGAGGTGCTGCCGCTGGACGAGCTGCGCCGCGACGAGGCCCGGGTTGCCGTGCACTTCTGGCACCTGGCGCTGGGTGATCCGGCGCTGGCCGAGGCCAATGCCCGAACCATGCAGGGCTGGCGCGACGCTCTGGATGCCTGGCTGGAGCAGCTGCTGGGCGCCGGGCACCCGGAGGCTTCGGCGGCGCGCGATGCGCTGATCAACTTCCTGATGGGCGCCCAGGCCGGAAGCGTGCTCGACGAGCAGGCCAATACCGTGCAATCGCTGCTTGAACAGCTCGAGCACCATCTGGCCGGGCTGTCGCGGCTAGCCGAAGCCCGCTGATCTTTCCTCTACGTAGGAAGAAAAACCGTGACTTTTCGGTCTTTGTGGGCTACCCTCGAACGTGTCGCCCGGCACAGTCGCGGGCGCAGAGCACAGGGGGCGTGGATGTATCAGGTGCAGCATGTTGACTCGTTTTCCGCATGGTCGGCGCTGATCTCCGACGCCTTCGTGCAGCTGCGCAGCGAACAGGTCTCCCGCGGCCACTTCGCCGCCACGCTCGGGGCCAACATGCTTGGGGACATCGGCCTGATGCGCATCACCGCCAAGCCGCACGCCGTGCTGCGCACCGAGGACTTGAGCACCAGCGGGGACGGGGACTACTACAAGGTCTCCTACCAGCTCGACGGGCACGGCCTGCTCATCCAGGACGGGCGCGAAACCGTGCTGTCCCCGGGGGATCTGGCCATCTACGACACCCAGCGCCCCTACACCCTGTCCTTCGACAAGCCTGCCTCCGTCATGGTGGCGCTGGTGCCGCACGACCAGTTCAGGCTGTCCCCGCAGCAGGTCGGGCAGATCACCGCTGTCGCGCTGAAGCACGAGCACCCGCTGGCCGGCACCGTCACCCCGCTGCTGCGCCACCTGGGCAACAACCTGGCCGCCTGGGACGAATTCGGCGGCTACTCGCTGGCCCGCAACACCGTTGACCTGATTGCCACCGCCCTGGCCGGCGCGCTGGGCGGGGAAAACCAGGCCGACTCCAAGGCCGCGCAGCGCCAGCGCATCACCGCCTACATCGACGCGCACCTGGACGAACCCGAACTGGATCCGGCGCGCATCGCCGCCGCGCATTTCATTTCGGTGCGTTCGCTGCACGCGCTGTTCGAGCACGAGCCGCGTACCGTCGCCGCGCTGATCCGGCACCGCCGGCTGCAGCAGGCACGCACGCTGCTGCGCGATCCGCTGCTCGGGCAGGTCTCCGTGCAGCGCATCGGCGCGAAGGTGGGCATCCCCGACGCGGCGGGCTTCAGCCGCATGTTCTCCCGTGAATTCGGCCTCACCCCGGGCCGCTTCCGCCAGCAGCAGGCCGCCTGAACGCACAGGCGGCGAACCTGCGCCCAAGCGCAAGAGCGCTGCACGCAATGCCAAGGTGATCCACGCCATACCGGGGGATCCTAGAGTTACCTACTCGTAATGGGGGATCCAATGGGACTCGAACAACGCAAACTGGGCGTGCCGGCCCTGGTCGTGATGATCATCGCGGCCAGTGCACCGCTCACCGCCGTCGCCGGCGGCGTCACCACCAACTATGCGGTCACCGGCATGCAGTCCGTGCCGCTGTCATTCCTCGTGGTCGGCGCGATCCTGTTGGTCTTCAGCATCGGCTACACCGCCATGAGCCGCCACATTCCCAACGCCGGCGCGTTCTATGCCTACATCGCCCAGGGCCTGGGCCGGGCCTCCGGCGTGGGCGCCGCGATGATCGCGGTTGTCAGCTACAACCTGATGCAGATCGGCATCTACGGCATGTTCGGCTTTGCCGCTTCCTCCTTCGCGAATTCCATGATGGGCACGCAGATCCCCTGGTGGGTCATGGCCTTGGCGGCCTGGGTGCTGGTCGGCCTGCTGGGCGTGAACCGCGTGGACTTCTCGGTCAAGGTGCTGGGCATCGTGGTGGCCGCCGAGTTCCTGGTGGTTGTCATCTACAACGTGATGGCCTTCGTCATCTCCCCGGAGGCCCCGGCCCCGGGTGCCGCCTTCGACCTCTCGGACGCGATCGCACCCGGCATGGGCGCTGTCATGGCGTTCACCATCGCCGCGTTCATGGGCTTCGAATCCGGCACCATCTACAACGAAGAAGTCAAGGACCCCAAGCGCACCGCCCGCACCGCCACGATCATCGCAGTCATCGTGATCGCCTGCTTCTACGCCTTCTCCGCATTCGCGATCTCCGTGGGCGAGGGCGCCTCGAACGTGCTCGGCGCCTCGGCCGAATTCGGCCCGGATCTGATCTTCGTCTTCTTCGCCACCCACGGCCCGGCCTGGTTCGTGGACCTGGCCAACCTGCTGTTCATCACCAGCCTGTTCGCCGCGCTGCTGGCGTTCCATAACGTGGTTGCCCGCTACTTCTACTCCATGGGCCGCGGCGGCGCACTGCCCGCCTTCCTGGCCGGCACCTCCCGCCGCACCCACGCCCCGGTCGCCGGCTCGCTGGCCCAGTCGATGCTGGCGCTGATCGTGATCGCGGTCTTCGCTGTCATCTCCACCGGCGAAGACCCGATGTTCATCGTGTTCACCATGTTCACCTGGCTGACCAATTCCGCGGCCTTCGGCCTGGTGCTGCTCATGGCGCTGACCTCCTTCGCGATCATCGGATACTTCGCCACGCACCGCACCAGCGATTCGCTGCTCACCCGGGTCATCGCCCCGCTGCTCTCCGGAGCCGCACTGGTCTTTATCTTCATCCAGATCGTCATCAACTTCGACGTTTTGCTCGGCATGGAAGAACCGGGCATGCTGGGGTACATCCTGATGGCCATCGTCATCGTGCCGGGCATCATCGGATTCCTGGTGACCACCGCGGCCCGATCCAAGGCCGTCATCAAGACCGACGCCGACCAAGTCCCAGTCCTCTAACCACACCACCCACGTAAAGGAGCCAAATCAATGGCCTACGCAAATGCCCAGGAACTGCTCGCGGCAATCTCGCCGGCGACCGGCGGCACCGAAGTCCTCGACCCGGCCACCGGCGAGCTTGTCGGCCGCGTGGCGGAGAAGTCCGTCTCCGACCTGGACTCCGCCGTCGCCGCGGCCCGCGCCGCCCAGCCGGCCTGGGACGCGCTGGGGCACGATGAGCGCAAGCGCCTGCTGAACGCCGCCGCGGACAACATCGAGGCCAACGCCGAGGCCCTGGCCGAACTGCTCTCCCGCGAGCAGGGCAAGCCGTTGAACGGCCCGAACGCCCGCTTCGAGGTCGGGGGAGCAGCCGCCTGGCTGCGCGCCGCCACCGCCTACGACGTGGACCCGGAAGTCGTGGTCGACGACGGTGAAACCTACGCCGCCAAGCACTACCGCGCCCTGGGCGTGGTCGGCGCCATCGGCCCGTGGAACTGGCCGATGATGATCTCGATCTGGCAGCTGGCCCCGTCCCTGCGCATGGGCAACACCGTGGTGATGAAGCCCAGCGAATACACTCCGCTGTCGGTTATCGCCCTGGGCCACATCCTCAACGAGGTCCTGCCGGCCGACGTGCTGCACGTGGTGGCCGGCGGGCGCGAGGTCGGCGAGAAGCTCTCCGCCCACCCGGACATCGACAAGATCATGTTCACCGGCTCCACCCGCACCGGCAAGGCGATCATCCGCTCCTCGGCCGACACCGTGAAGCGCCTGACCCTTGAGCTCGGTGGCAACGACGCCGGCGTGGTCATGGAGGACGCCGATCCGCAGGCCATCGCCCAGGACCTGTTCTGGGGCGCCTTCATCAACACCGGCCAGACCTGCGCCGCCCTCAAGCGCCTCTACGTGCCGGAATCCATCTACGACCAGGTCTGCTCCGCGTTGACCGAGGTCGCCAAGGCCATGCCGATGGGCGTGGGACTGGACGAGAACAACGTGCTCGGCCCGCTGCAGAACAAGGCGCAGTACGACATCGTCGCCGACCTGGTGAAGGACGCCGTGGACTCCGGCGCCACCGTGCTGCTCGGCGCCAACCCGGATGATTCGGCGGCCGGCTACTTCTACCCGACCACCCTGATCAGCGACATCGACCCGGGCAACCGCCTGGTCACCGAGGAGCAGTTCGGCCCGGCGCTGCCGATCATCAAGGTCAAGGACAGCGCCGAGGCCATCAAGCACGCCAATGCCCTGGAGGTCGGCTTGGGAGCCTCGGTCTGGGGCTCGGACCGTGCCAAGGCGTTGGAAGTTGCCGCCCAGCTGCAGGCAGGCACCGTGTGGATCAACTCCCACGGCACCATCGACCCGCGCATCCCGTTCGGCGGTGCGAAGCAGTCCGGCTACGGCCTCGAATTCGGTCTCGACGGCCTGAAGTCCCTGGCCCAGCCGCAGGTCATCAAGGGCTAGCAACCGCTGCCAGGGCGCCGCACCGCAAGGTTCGGCGCCCTGGCATTTTTTAACGCGTCATCCCCGGGGCTTCGGGTGGTAGTGGTACCAGAGGTCCTCGATGAATGGCTCGTTGCCTGCGCGGACGTCCACCCGCGCATTGCTGAAGCTCGTGCCGTCATCCAGCGTGATGTCCGCACTCATCCACGAGCCGTTGAACGTGCCGAGCTCGAGTTTCGCCGGATTGTAGAGCTGCTCGATGTTCGACTGCAGATTCCGGGCCGATGAGGTGTAGCCGAGCACCGCAAAAATGCCGAGTGCCGCCATCAGTGACAGCACCAACCCGCCAGCGACGAGTTCGGCACGGATGGAAGAGCGCAACTTGTAGGTCTGGTAGCCATCTGCCAGCTGCTCGAACTTCTTCCGACGGTACCAGCCGTGCAGCAGCAGCGGCACGCCTCCGATGAGCAGCACGGCGGCCACCCCGAAGCCCAGCACCGGGGTGATGAAATCCACGTTCAGGTATCGCTCCTCCATAACCCCACGTTATGACGGTACTTTCCCTTGTGCGACCTCATTTTGGATGATTTCTCCGCTGGCATCGAAAGTGCCCGGAGGCGATCGGACCTTTCCGGCGCGTGCCGAGCATGCCGAAGAGCTGCCGTTTCTCGGTGCCAGGCGCAGACAGCCGAGCAGCATCCGGGTTATCGGTCTTCGCGCCGTGGGGTATGGATGTTCTCACGGAATTCGAGTTCCCCGGTCGCGTCATGGACGAAGATTTCGCCCGAACCGAGCTCCTCGGCTTTTTTGCAGGCAATGTCATAGGCTTCGGCTCGTGAGCGGCAAGTTGCCAGGTGCTTCCCGCTGAGAGTCACGACCCAGGCCTCGCTGTTGGCCAGAATTTGGAAGTGGTTGGCGCTCATGCTCTTTCCTTTCTCGGGGGCCATGGGGAAGCGTTTGCTTCGATGTGAGATCTGGTCACTGGGTGGGACGCCGGAAAAGATCGGCCTTGCCTCCACCATTCCATGCTGATTTCCGGGCTTCCAGATGGTTCAGGGAATATCCAGAGTAGACCCCTCGCGCGATGATCGAGGATTCTGGATATTTCCTCTGATATCCAGATCGGGCATGAACTGTCTCGCTTTCCGTCCTACATTGAGCACATCACCGTTCGGTCGCCACTGGACGGCACGAGAAGGAGAGAAAGTAGTGCGGGTTAAGACAAGGACATTGCAGAAACTCCTACCGGGCATGGCCGTGCTGCCCTTGCTGGCCGGCTGCGGCGCACAGATTCCCGTGGATCCCGAGGGAACGCTTGAGGACGTCAGATCGGGGACCATCAGCGTCGGAGTATCACCGAATGCGGACTTCGTGGAGGTTTCGAACGGGCCGTTGCAAGGTTCCGAAATCCAGATCATCCAGAATTTCGCCGAAAATCTCGATGCTGAGGTGGAATGGACGGTGGGAGGCGAGGAACAACTCGTCTCGGCTTTGGAAAACGGTGATCTGGACCTCGTGGCCGGAGGGATCAGTTCCAAGACTCCGTGGGCCGAACAAGTCGGGATGACACGGCCCTATACGACTCACGTGGATGTTGATGGCAAGGAAAGCAAAATCGTGATGCTGGTGCCGCCCGGCGAGAATGCTTTCCTCTTTGAAGTGGAACGCTTTCTCGACCGGACACAGATGCCATGAATAGCTCGCCCGGAACCCATTTGCCCGAGGAACAGAAGCGACTGATGCGCCGCGCCGCCAAGCTGGAGTGGATCAGCGTTGGATACGCGGTTTGCACGATCACAGTCGTCGCCCTGGTTGTTGGGAATTCGCAGGCTATGAGGACGGCTTGGGTTGAGGACATGCTCTCGGTGCTTCCGCAGCTTGCCTTCCTCATCGCTCTGCGCTGGACGCGCAAGCCACGCAGGCCACGCCAGCCGTACGGCTATCACCGTTCCATGGGTGCCGGACATCTCGTCGCAGGCGTGGCGTTGCTGGTGGTAGGCGCCATGCTGGCCTACGAATCGATTACCGCGTTGGTTAAGACGGAACATCCCACCATCGGAACGGTCAATCTGTTCGGCCACACAATCTGGCAGGGGTGGCCGATGATTGCGGTGATGACGGTTATTGTCATCCCCGCGCTCATCCTCGGTCGGCTGAAGATCAAGGTCGCCAAGCCACTGCACAACAAGCTGCTGTACGCAGATTCAAAGATGGCCAAGGCCGACTGGCAGACCAACGCAGCTTCCATCGTGGGTGTTGCCGGAATTGGTCTGGGAATCTGGTGGCTGGATGCCGTGGCCGCATTGGTCATCTCGCTCGGAATTCTCAAGGACGGCTGGGACAGCACACGCTCAGCGACCTCCGACCTGCTCGACAGCCGAGCATCCGACCTTGACGGCACCGATCCGCATCCGCTGGTGTCGAGGATCGAGGAGCAGCTGGCCCGAATGAATTGGGTCGAGGAATCAGCGGTCAGGGCTCGTGAACTAGGCCAGGTTCAGCACATCGAGGTTTTCGTGGTTCCGCATTCGGGGCAGGTCGGTGTCAAGCAGGTCGCTGAGGCCTGTGCTGAGCTGGAGGAGCTCGATTGGCCGGCCTACGACGTAGTGATGATCCCCGTGAGTTCGATCCCGGACTATTTAAGCAAGGCTCCGGCCAGGGTGTGAAGCCCTGCTAATGGGCACCCGTGGCACGAATGCCGTGGTCCTGCAGGGCGGCGAACGCGGCATGCCAACCGCCCATGCCGTGAACGCCCCCTCCTGGGGGCGTGGACGAGGAACAAAGATACAAGCCGTCCGGGGCTAGTCGATAGGGATTGAGGGAGACGGTAGGGCGCAGGAACTGCTGCAGTCCGCGCAGCGAGCCTCCGCCGATATCGCCGCCGACGAGGTTCGGATTCCAGCGCTCCAAATCCGCTGGGCTGCTCTCGCGGCGCGAAATGACGCGGTCGGTAAATCCCGGGGCGAAGCGTTCGATCTGCGCATCGATAAGAGCACCGGCACGGCCTGCATAGCCATTGGGCACGTGCGCGTACGACCAGATGACGTGCTTGCCCTCGGGAGCGCGGGTGGCATCCGCGCTGGAAGGCTGGACAACCATCACGAACGGCTTGTCCGGCATGCGTCCCCGGTTGACCTCTCCCTCCGCCCGGGCGATCTCGGGTGCATCGCCGCCGACGTGCACCGTGCAGGCTTGTTGTGTGCGCTGATCGGTCCACGGAATTGGTCCGTCCAGCAGATAGTCGACCTTGTATACGGCAGTTCCGTATCGCCATCGGGACAACTGTTGGGCATAACGCGCCGGCAACCTGTCGCGTGCGATCGACAGGATCTGTCGCGGTGTCAGGTCCATGATCGTGATGTCCGCGGGCGGAAGCTCGCCGAGGCTCCTGACTTCATGACCGGTATGGATGCGTACCGAGCGGGATTTCGCGGCGCGGCCCAGGGCTTGGATAATCGATCCGGTGCCGCCATGCGCTACCGGCCAGCCCCAACTTGAGCCCAGCGACCCGAAGATGATCCCGAACCCCGAGGTGAATGGATGGGATTGGGGAAGCATGGAGTGCGCACTGGTTCCGGAGAAGAGGGCCCGGGCTTGTCGGCTGCGCAAGACGCTGGAGGCCATGACGGCCGTTGGAGGTAGTGAGCGCAGACCGAAGCGTGCCATCAGCACAGGGTTCGGTGGCACGCGCAACAGCGGGCCGGTCACGTTGTCCAGCAGCTGCTGCGCACGCTTGACGAAGGGGCCGTGCAGGGCCGTCCAGATTTTCCGATCCGCTGCGAATTGGGCGGTGGTAGCCGCGAGCGTTTGGTGCAGGAACACGCTCGGTGCGTCATCGAGCGGATGAGCCAGCGGCATGTCGTGGAAATCCCAGCTCAGGCCGTGGCTTTGCAAGTCCAAGTGCCGGAACGCCTTGCTGCCGTATGCAAAAGGATGGGCCGCCGCACCCAGATCGATCAAGGCCTCGCCATCAAATGCCCGGGCGCTTGCGGCGGCACCCCCGATCTCCTCGTTCCGTTCGTAGACATCCACTTCGATTCCGTTTTCGGCAAGGATCGCAGCGGCGGTCAGGCCATTGGGGCCGGAGCCAATAACATGGGCGCGCAGTGTCATATAATTTGTTTCCGTATCTCAGTTCGGTCAAACTCAGCGAAAGCGCTCGGCCCATGAACTGTCGCTGAACTCCGATAGTTGGCGAATCTGCGATTCGGCACGCAACTTCAGATCGCTCAGCAAGGCTTGGTCCAGCGTCGGCTCTTCACCAACCATGAGCAGCAGGGTGCGCCACATGCTGTGCTTGGCATTCAGCAGGCCGGTCAGCACATCGAGCTGTGTCTGAGCCAGCGTCTTGCGGCGCTGCCGCAGGGGATTGAGCAAGTTGATCTTGCCCAGAAGCTTAGCCCATGGCTCGGCAAGCAATGCAAGGCCGTGGGGCTCACGGCCCAGCTTTTGCAAGATGCGCTCGAGATCCTGCTGGTCTTCCTTAACCTGCAACCAGAGGGAGTGGAAGACGTCCGCATGTTGAGTATCGGCCCACATCCGTTTGGCGCTGGCGAAATGTTCCAGCCCGGCAGCGGAACCCAAATGGTGTTCACTGAGGTATTTATGCAATTTCTCGTGATCAATTGGCTTCTTCACTACGTGGCATCCTCAAGAAACTAGGCGATTTCATCCACCCGGAAAGCTTTTAATCCGGTCCCTTGTGCACCAGCGTAGGGAGAGTCCGGTGGCGATGTTATGCATGCGACGCGAACTCATGGGAAATCACCAGAAACCCGTGGCAGCTCTGGTGGAATTCGGGCGATGTGGAGGAAGACGCAGTTCGCGGAAATGTTGCGTTCTTCTTTGCGTTTCCTGTGATTCGGAGCCGGCATGCCGAGCCGAGCCGCAAGCCCGCATAAACTCCAGCTGAAGCAGAATCGACATCCCGGAAGGATAGTGCATGCCCAGAACTTTCGGGATCGAGGAAGAGTTTTTCCTCGTGAATCCCCAGACCGCGACTTTGGCTACGCTCCCGCCCGGCTTACTGGGGGATCTGCAGGGCGAGAACCTGGCTGGGGCAACGCTTGTCCCGGAGCTCCTCCGTCCCCAGGTGGAACTTGTATCCGGAATTTGCACCAGGGCATCCGATGCCTTGGAAAGCTTGCTGTTGGGTCGACAGAAGCTGCAGGAAGCGTGTGCGGGTGCAGGCCTGGCGGCAGTAGCAACTGGCACGCCGCCCTTCCTTCCCGGAATGACGGAGGTGTCCGAAGGGCAGCGTTACGAGGATATCCGCCAGTTCGTGCCGGGGATCGTGCGCGAGCATTACATCAACGGGCTGCATATCCATGTGCATATCCCTGACGCCCCAACCGGGCTGCAGGCCATGAACGTGCTGCGCCCGTGGCTTCCAGCACTGACTGCCATTGGGGCGAACTCGCCGGTCTGGAACGGTGAGCTTTCCGGATTTGAGTCCTGGAGGATGGTGCATTACCGCCGTTGGTCCGTGACAGGCGTTCCTCCGGCGTTCGACTCCATGGAGCACTACCAGCGGATGCGCCGGATAATGCTCGATTCCGGCGCCCTGCTCGACGCTGGACATATCGGCTGGGCCGTGCGCCTGTCCGAGCGCAACCCCACCATAGAGGTGCGCACGGCCGACGGGCAGTTGACGGCCGACGAATCGGTGGCCATAGCCATGCTGGTTAGGGCTCTGGTGGATACCGGTCTCGCGCAGGGAGGCGTGGCCAAGACCGTGGAGGACCGGCTGCTGGATCTCGGTCTGTGGCATGCCTCCAAAATGGGCCTGTCAGGACCGCTATTCGATGCGGGAACCGAAACCAGACTGGAGCCGGAGCAAGTGCTGGGGCAATTGCTCGACTATGCCGGCGAACATCTGGCGGACAACGGCGATCTCGATTTCGTGCAGAACTACTTCGCGCGGATCACCTCTGTCGGGAACGGCGCGCAACGGCAGCGCGCAAGCTGGGCACGCGGGGGAGGCACGGCACTCGTCCACGACGCCCAGCAGGAATTCGCCCGGGAAACGATTTCGGAACTCCGCAGCAACCCATGACTGGCTGGCGCGTTTCGAGCTGGCTCGAATGCCTCGTGTGAATTCTCTGGTAATCCGTACCCCGGCCCGGTCAACCGGTTGGCCATTGCCTATAGTCGTTTTTTCAGTATGTGTGCATTAAGGAGCAGGTGGAGAAGTGGAGCTTCCAGAAGACCGCGGCCGGATCAGCGAATCTCTTTTCGAGGTGCTGAGAACCTACGACCCCGATGTCGATCTGTCAGGTTTGGAACATGAGGCCTTCAAAGTCCTGGACTCGGAAGACATCCTCCATAACGAGGACATCCAGATTGTCCTATTCGTCCTCTACGAACTGCACTACCGCGGATTCGATGGCATCGATGCACGCTGGGAATGGAACCCGCCTCTGCTGGGCCTTCGGGCAAAGATCGAAGAACAGTTTGAGGCACGATTGCGGCAGATCGCCGGGGATCCAAGTTTCTCGCTCGGATCTGCCCAGGATACGGCTCGACAACTTTTCGCCCTTGCCAGCGCGGACGACGGACCATCGGTCTCGACCTACATATCCCGGCATGCGACGGTTGAGCAGGCGCGTGAATTCGTCATGCACAAGTCCATCTACCAGCTCAAGGAAGCCGACCCGCATTCGTGGGCGATTCCACGCCTGACAGGGCGCGGAAAGTCCGCATTGATGGAGATCCAGTTCGACGAGTACGGGGCAGGCAGGCCCGGCGCCATGCACTCCGAGCTGTTCGAGACCACCATGCGGGGGCTGGGGCTCGACTCCGAGTTCGGAGCCTATATCGAGTCGCTGCCTGCCATCACGCTGGCGTCGGTCAACATGATGTCGTTCTTCGGCCTGCATCGTCGATTGCGCGGCAGCATCGCCGGCCACCTTGCCATCTACGAGATGACATCGTCGATCCCCAATGCCAGGTATGCACGCGGATTCCGGCGCCTGGGCTTCGACTCCCCGGTGACAGACTACTTCGATGAGCATGTGGAAGCCGATGCGGTCCACGAGCAGATCGCCGGTCGCGATCTGGCGGGCGGATTGATCGAGCAGGATCCCAGCATCGCCGAAGCGGTGTTCTTCGGCGCGCAGGCGGCTTGCGCCATCGACGCGCTGGTGGGAGCCCACCAGCTTGAGGCGTGGGGCCGGGGCCGTTCGTCCCTGCGCCAGCCGAAAGTAAAGGTCGAGGCATGAGCGCGGAGGGAGCGCAGATCGTGGTCTGCCCGCAGGGGCCGCTGATTCTCCGTGGCGACTTCGAGATTCTCGACGCGGAGGGCGAAGCTGTTCCGACAAGCCGTGAAACCGTGGCGTTGTGCCGTTGCGGAAGCTCGGCCATCAAACCGTTCTGCGACGGCACGCACAAACTCAAGAAGTTCGAAATGCCACGTGACTGACGGCGAGTCCCCTCCAAGCCCGGCGGAGCTGATGCGGCCAGATCGATGGAGCCGGAGGACTCGGAGCGCAAAAAACATCTTTAATGCCCCGGGGTCGCTTGCAGCCGCCGTATATTAGGTGAAGACCTCGTCCCCCCGACTCCGGAAGAGCTCTGCATGCCCATCCTGAATAAAGACATGACCCTGTGCATCTCGCTGTCCGGCCGGCCGTCGAATATCGGCACCCGCTTCCACAACTACCTGTACGAGGAACTGGGGCTGAACTTCATCTACAAGGCGTTCTCCACCGACGACTTGGCCGGTGCGATTGCCGGCGTCCGCGCCCTGGGCATCCGCGGCTGCTCGGTGTCCATGCCTTTCAAGGAGGACGTCATGGCGCTGGTGGACACCATCGAGCCTTCGGCGGCGGCCATCGACTCGGTGAATACCATCGTGAACACCGACGGCCACCTCAGCGCCTCCAACACCGACTTCGAGGCGATCGCCACGCTGATCGGGCGCCACGAGCTGGACCCGTCGGCGAACGTGCTGGTCCGCGGTTCCGGGGGCATGGCCAAGGCGGTGGTCGCGGCATTCCGCGATGCCGGCTTCGAGAACCTCACGGTGCTCGCGCGCAACATCGCCGCGGGAGGGGCACTGGCGCAGAAGTACGGCTACGCATTCATCGATGCCGATCCGGAACCGGGCCACCAGGTGCTGGTCAACGTCACGCCGCTGGGCATGGACGGAGAACAGGCCGCTATCCAGTCATTCAGCGATGCGCAGATCGCCGCGGCGGAAACGGTGTTCGACGTGGTCGCGTTCCCCAGCGAGACCCCGCTGGTCGCCGCCGCACGGGAGCGCGGAAAGCAGGTCATCACCGGGGCCGAGGTGATTGCCCTGCAGGCCGCCGCGCAGTTCGAGAAGTACACGGGACATGGGCTCAGCGAGGATCAGGTCATCCGCGCCTCCGAGTTCTCCCGACAGTAGGAACTGAAAAACCCTGCACCGCGCGTGCGGTGCAGGGTTTCCCTGTAATAGGCGTTTTCTAGCCGCGCAGGGTGACTTCGACTTCTTCCATCGCCTGCCCGGCAGGGTACTGCCCGTTGAACATCTTGGAGCCGTCTTCAGTCACCACGGCCGAGAACCGGGTTCGGGTCATGCCCATGGCGTGCGAAACTCCGGTCTCGGTCAGTTCCGCGATGGCGGTGCGGCCCTCGGGGGTGTCGATGGTCAGGAAGATCGACTCGCCCTGGTTCTCGATGCGCGGTTCGTTCAGCACGAGCTTCATCATCCCGCCGTGGCCCGAGAAAGACACGCGCCCGTTGAACCAGATCTCGTTGTCGGGAACGTCCACCGCCGGGTGCACGGGGAAGGCCAGCGCGTTGCCGACCTGCCACACGCCATTCGAGGCCTCGATGCGGCCGTCAGCCAGCGATGCAATGTATCCAACGAACGAGGCCTTGACACCCCACTGAAGATGCGGCTGGAAAGCGTCGCCTGCCATGAGTTCCTCCATAAAGATTTGCGGTTGACCCCAGTATTTCACAGCACCAGCGGGAGCCTGCGGCCCATTCATCTGCCAGCGAATTGTTAATACCGAATATTAAAAAGCACAGCTGGCAGGGGGATTCCTGCCAGCTGTGCGGGGTCGGCTACTTGACGAAGCCGTCGGCGACGACGAGCGCCTGTTCCAGCTTGTCCAGCGCCTCGATGAGCACGTCGTTCGGGATGTTCAGCGCCGGCACCACGTGCAGGCGGTTGAAGTTCGCGAACGGCAGCAGGCCTGCGGCGCGGGCCGCGGCGATGACCTGGTTCATTTCCGGCGAGCTGCCGCCGTAGGCGGCCAGCGGTTCGCGGGTTTCGCGGTTGGTGACCAGTTCGATCGCCCAGAACACGCCGGTTCCGCGCACGTCGCCCACCGACGGGTGGTCGGCCTTGAACTGCGCCAGGCGCGGGCCGATGATCTCATCGCCCAAGCGCTTGGCATTGGCAACCAGGTCCTCTTCCTCCATCGCTTCGATGGTGGCAACCGCCGCCGCGCAAGCCAGCGGGTGGCCCGAGTAGGTCAGCCCGCCCGGGTAGACGCGCTCGCGGAAGGTCTCGAAGATCTGCGGGGAGATCGCCACGCCGCCCAGCGGCACGTAGCCGGAGTTCACGCCCTTGGCAAAGGTCATCAGATCCGGAACAACGTTCCAGTGGTTCACCGCGAACCATTCGCCCGAACGGCCGAAGCCCGCCATGACCTCATCGGCGATGAACACGATGCCGTACTTGCGGGTCAGCTCGCGCACGCCTTCCATGTAGCCTGCCGGCGGCACGTAGATGCCTGCGCTGCCCGGGATCGACTCCAGGACCAAGGCGGCGATGTTCGATGCACCCTCGAGGATGATCGTGTCTTCCAGGTGCTTCAGCGCGCGCTGGGTCTCTTCGGCCTCCGTGGTGGAGTTGAAGTAGGAGCGGTACGGGTAGGCGGGGAAGAAATGCACGACGCCGTCGGAGGCGTTGTCCGAGGCCACGCGGCGCGGATCGCCGGTGACGTTCACCGCCAGGTGGGTGCCGCCGTGGTAGCTGCGGTACGCGGAGAGCACCTTGTGCTTGCCGGTGTGCACGCGGGCCATGCGGATGGCGTGCTCGTTGGCGTCGGCGCCGCCGTTGGTGAAGAAGATCTTGTCCAGGTCGCCCGGGGTGTGCGAGGCGATCAGCCGCGCCGCCTCGGAGCGAGCGTCGTTCACGTGCTGCGGGGCGATCGTGGCGATCTTGCCCGCCTGCTCGATGATCGCCGCGACGACCTTCGGGTGCTGGTGGCCGACGTTCGTGTTCACCAGCTGGCTGGAGAGGTCGATGAGCTTGTTGCCCTCGCCGTCCCACACGTACGAACCCTCGGTCTTCAGGATCGTCATCGGGTTGAACGGGCCCTGCGCCTGCCAGGAGTGGAAAACGTGCTCGCGGTCAAGTTCGTGGGCACGCTGGCCGGCTGCGATCTGCTCGCTGGTGATGTCGCTGATTTCGGTAGTCATTGGTCCTAGTCGTTCTGTGGGAAGCCGAGGTTGATGCCGCCGTGGCTCGGGTCCAGCCAGCGCTTGGTGACAACCTTGTTGCGGGTGAAGAACTTGAAGCCCTCCGGGCCGTAGGCGTGCTGGTCGCCGAACAGCGAGGCCTTCCAGCCGCCGAAGGAGTGGTAGCCCACCGGTACCGGGATCGGCACGTTGACGCCGACCATGCCCACCTGGATGCGGTTCTCGAAGCGGCGGGCGGCGCCGCCGTCGTTGGTGAAGATCGCGGTGCCGTTGCCGTACTTCGAGGAGTTGATCAGCTCGACGCCCTCGTCGAATGACTCCACGCGGACCACGGACAGAACCGGGCCGAAGATCTCGTCGGTGTAGATGCTCATGTCGGTGGTGACGTTGTCGAACATGGTCGGGTGCAGGAAGAAGCCTTCGCCGTCGGCGTCCACCGTACCGGTGCGGCCGTCCAGGGCCAGGGTGGCCCCGGCGGCGATGCCGGCGTCGATGTAGCCTGCGACCTTGTCGCGGTGCTCGCCGGTGATCAGCGGGCCCATGTCGCAGCCGCGGGTGCCATCGCCCACGCGCAGGGTCTTGGCGCGCTCGGCGATCTTGGCGACCAGCTGATCGGCGATGCCCTCCAGCGCAACGACCACGGAGATCGCCATGCAGCGCTCGCCGGCGGCGCCGAAGCCGGCGTTCACCGCCATGTCGGCTGCCAGGTCAAGGTCTGCGTCGGGAAGCACCAGCATGTGGTTCTTCGCTCCGCCGAAGGCCTGCACGCGCTTGCCGTTGGCAGTGCCGGTGGAGTAGACGTACTGGGCGATCGGGGTCGAGCCCACGAAGGAGACCGAGGAAATGCGCTCGTCGTTCAGCAGGGTGTCGACCGACTCCTTGTCGCCGTGCACGACGTTCAGCACGCCGGCAGGCAGGCCTGCCTCGGCGAACAGCTCGGCCATCCAGTTGGCGGCCGACGGGTCCTTCTCCGAAGGCTTGAGCACCACGGTGTTGCCCGAGGCGATGGCCACCGGGAAGAACCACAGCGGCACCATGGCCGGGAAGTTGAACGGGGAGATGATGGCCGAGACGCCCAGCGGCTGGCGCATGGACTGCACGTCGACGCCGGTCGAGGCGTTCTCCGAGTACTCGCCCTTGAGCAGGTACGGCGCGTTGCAGGCGAGCTCCACGACCTCCAGGCCGCGGGCGACCTCGCCCAGCGCGTCGTCGAGCACCTTGCCGTGCTCGGCGGTGATGATCGCCGCCAGCTCGCCCTTGCGCTCGGTGAGCAGCTCGCGGTAGCGGAACATGATGGCGGTGCGCCGTGCCAGGGAGGTGTCGCGCCAGCCCGGGAAGGCTGCGTGCGCGGAGGCGATCGCTGCCTCGGTGGTTGCCTTGGAGGCCAGTGCCACCTCGCGGGCGACCTCGCCGGTGGCAGGGTTGTAGACCTTGCCGGTGCGGTCGTCTGCAACGTAGTTGGCGTTGTCGATCCAGTGCTGCAGGGTTGATGTCAGCGTCGTGTTCATCGTGGCTCCTTGTTGTCCTTGAATGGATTCCTGAATCCATCATCGGGCACGAACATGGCCTGCGACACAGGCAGTATGTAATGATTTATCGTGACGCTGCGACGATGTGTAAAGGTGCGAGGATGCTGACTGTCAACGACGTGCTGGCCCTGCCGGTGGTGCAGGAGGCCGATCCGCAGCTGCTGTGCGCCGACGGGCTGGACGCGGAGCTGCGCTGGGTGCACGTCACCGAGTCGGAATCCAACGTTGACCTGCTCTTCGGCCGCGAGCTGGTGCTCACCACGCTGCGCAACGTGACCGACGTTCGCGGCTTTTTGGAACAACTGCGCGACGCCGGCGCGGCGGGCGTGATCATCGAGGCACCGGGCGAAGCGGAACTGCAGGTGGCAGGGCTCGGGTTCCCCGTCATCAGGCTGCGCCGCAAGGTCCGTTTCGTGGCCATCACCGAGGTCATCCACCAGAAGCTGGTCGCCCAGCAGCTGGCAGACCTGCAGTTCTCGCGCAGCGTGCACGAGATCTACACCGAACTCTCGCTCTCAGAGGCCGACGAGCAGGCCATCGTCGAGCGCACCGCCGAGCTGCTTGACGCTCCGGTGGTGCTCGAGGACGTGCGCCACCTGGTCCTCGCCCACGCGAACGCGGATCTCGACGACTGGATTTCCCGCTCCCGCTTCGTCGGCTACCTGGAGCACACCGGGCGCTCGGCGGGCGCCGAGAACTGGCTGCAAACCCCGGTGGGGGCGGCCCGCCGCCGCTGGGGCCGGCTCATCGTCCCGGCCGCGCTGGAGGACGATGCCAACGCCGCGCTGGTGCTGGAGCGCGCCGGCCAGGCGCTGACCATCGCCCGGCTTTCCGGGCGCGACGACCGCGAACTGCTCTACCAGGCGCGAACCTCGATGCTGCACGAGCTGCAGGCCGCGCACGGCTACGGCGACAAGGAGATCGCGGTGCGCGCCCAGTCCCTGGGCTTGGACGCCGCGCCCTACTACGTTCCGCTGGTGCTCTCGCTGGCTGCCGGGGAGCGCACCCCCACGGAGACCCAGCTGGCCGAGCGCGCCGCGCTGGAAGTCATCGAGCAGCTGGCCGACACCCTGCACCTGGGGGTGCTCGCCGGGTCGCTGAAACCCGGCTACCTGGCGGTCATCCTGCCGGTGCGCGCCCGCGAGCTGGTGGACTCCGCGTTGCAGGGCTTCACCCGCCGGCTGGCCGAGCAGCTGGCCGAGCCGGTGGCGATCGGCGTCGCCGCGGAGGGACCGCTGGCCGCCTGCCTGGCCCGGCTGGACGAGGCCGCCCACGTCGCGCACATCGTCCCGCACCTGCCCACCCGCGCCCAGCCCTACTACCGCTTCGCCGACCTGCGCCTGCGCGGGGTGCTCTCCGCGATGGGCGCCGATGCCAGGCTGCGCGCCTTCGCGCACACCGAGCTGGACGGCCTGCTTTCCCCGCTCGACGAGGACGGGCTGCAGCTGCTGGAGCTCTACCTGGCCCACGGCGGCAACAAGTCCGCCCTGGCCAAGGCCGGCTATTTCTCGCGCCCCACGCTCTACGCCCGGCTGGCCAAGCTGGAGGACAAGCTCGGGGTCTCGCTGGAATCCGCCGAGTCCCGCGCCAGCTTGCAGGTGGCGCTGCTCTGGTACCGCATGCACGGCTAAGCGTACGTGTCCAAGCCCGCACGCCTGTTACAGGGCGAGGCACGCCGGAAATCACCGCGCACCGGGTTATCCCCACCGTGCAGTACTGTCGCCCCGAGCCTGCCGCCGCCCGGGCACGCTGGATCCATGAGCACCAGCAGCGAAGCACTGATGAACCTGTCCCAGGCGGACAGGCTGCTCGGATCGGCGGTGAGCGCCCTGTCCGACCCCGACGTCCCCGCTGGGCACGCCGCCTATGCGGCGCTGCTCATCGAGCACCTCGCGCAGCAGCTCAGCCGCGCCCAGCTGCGCGCCGCGGAAGCCGTGCGCCGCACCGGCGCCCACAAGCTCGACACGGACTCGCTGCAGGCCATCGCCGACGGGGGCCTGGAGCCCACGCCCCAGGACGTCGAGGCCGCCGCCGGCCGCACCACCGTCGCACGCACCCACTTCAAGAAGGCGCTGGACCTGCTGGCCGGCTGGCTGAACGTGCCGGTCTCCACCGCCCGCGACCGCCTGGCCGCCGCCGACAGCCTGATCGCACAGGTCACCGACGCCGGCGAGCCGGCCGGCCCCGCGCTGCCGGTGCTGGCCGCAGCTTTCGACGATCCGGACACCGACCCACGCCTGGTCATCTCCGCTGCCCGCAAGATCAGGGCCGCGGACAAGGACCTGGGGACCGGGCCCGAGGCGGAGCAGACCCGGGCCGAACTCCAGGAGCTCTCGCTGGAACTCATCCGCAGCCAGCCGGCCACCGCGCGCAAGCACATCTCCGCGCTGGTCGCCCAGGCGGTGGGGGAGCGGCGCCCGCCCGAGGCCCTGCTCTCGCAGATCGGTGTCTACCCGCTGGGCATCCGCAACGGGCTGGAGCGCTTCCTGGTCAAGCTGCTGCCCTCGCAGGGCGAAACCATGCACGCCATCTTCCGCGCCGTCGACAACCCTAAAACCATGGCCGGCAACCGCGACGCGCTCGCCGAGCAGGCCGCCGCGCTCACCGACGACGACTCCGCCCCCGGCTGGGACGACGAGTCCACCATGCCGGACTGGGCCAAGGCCGGCTCCGCAGCCGACGACTCCGCTGACGACGACCCCACCGGCGACCACTCCGCCGGCGACCACTTCACCGACGGCACCGGAGACGAAACGCCCGACGACGACTGCCCCAGCGGCTTCGATGCGGATATCTGCCCCGAGGATGACGACAACGAGTGCGGAAACCGCCGGGAAGCAGACCGCGAACCCGGCACGGACGCCGAGGCACCTTCCGGAACCCCGCCCGGCGCAGTTGGCGGCACGGCGCGAACGGCTGCGAATGACGCGGCGGTTCCCGGTCCCTTCGAGGATCTGCGCCCTGAATTGCGGCATCTGCTGGGTCTGATGGCGGTGCTGCAGGCCAACGGACCGGGCGCCCTGGCGGCCGACGGCCACGCGGTGATCACCCCGCAGATCGGTGTGCTGCTGGACTACGACAAGATGCTCGAAACCGGCCGGGACTTCGCGGTCAGCACCTCAGGCATCCCGATTCCGGCGGGCCAGGCACGCGCCATGGTGTGCAACGCCGGGCTGTACCCGGTGGTGCTCAACGGCAAGAGCCGCATCCTGGATCTCGGGCGCACCCAAAGGCTGTTTTCCAAATCCCAGGCCCGGGCGATCCGCGCCGCCTACCGCGGCTGCGCCTATCCGGGGTGCAGCATGCCGGCGCACCGCTGCGAGCTGGACCATCTGGACAAGTGGGAGCTCGGCGGCCGCACCGACATCGAGACCAGCGACCTGTATTGCGAAATCCACCATATCGCCCGGCATTGCGGGCTGTTCCACGCGGTGAAGGTCAAGGGCTCGCGTCCCATGGTGCTGCTGCCCAGGGAGCTGGACCCAGAGCAGCGCCTGCAGTTCAACACCTACTTCTTCTCGCCCTCTGAAGCCCTGCGGTTGGCCGAGTGGGCGCGGCAGGCCACGGTGCTGTGGCGGGCGGGCAGACTGGACGCCAGCATCGCTGACCCGTAGGTCCTGAAAGGATCGCTGACGTTGGCCCCGCAACGGAACCGGGGTTGCACGGCCGGACTCGGAAAATCCCGGATCAACTTTTCAGAAGGGACCCGGCGCTCGTGGTCATGCCGGTGCCCTCGAACCCGTCCAGCCATTCGGGGGAATGCCCGTGCACGTCGTCCGGGGGTAAACTGGTCCAACGTCGCGGCAGTGAATCGGTGCACGAACACATCGCGCCCAGCTACCGCCCCGGCCGAGCAAAGTCGAAGGCGCAAAGCTTGACCGGCTTCGAAGGGCACAACAGCGCGCATGGCAGTGGGTGTGGATACCATCGACGGTGCGACCCCAAACGCCGTCTGGAAGCCCGAAGCGGTAGAAGCTGCCGATTCGGTGAGTGCGGTGCTAGTCGGCCGCAAGACGCGCTCAGTCAGTGCAAACCTTGCTACGAAGCGGGCATCCCGAATAGATCGCTCGATTGCCGGACACGGGCATATGCTCCTGAAGACGGGACGATGGCAGTGATCCGAGGCGCCCCCGGGAGAACGTGACAACTCTGGCGAGAACCGAATCATCCAGCGAAGCAATGACGATCAAGGAAAGTCGCGCGAGCGGAGAACCGCTAACCTGCCTATTCCCGCCGGTAGCTCGCACAAATGGATATGGACACCGACCCACTATCTTGTTTTTCTGAAAAGTTTACTATTCCGATCAGATGGCGGCTGGTTAGAACTACGGGGTGACCGCGTCCCAGGCAGTGGCCAAGGCATTCGTTAGTGGTTCGCCGAGCCCGGCCGAAGATGTTCCACGGCCATGGCGGTCCAGCTTTGCGCGGTGAGAACCGCCAGCCGTTCCTCATTGACCGGCGTGCCGAACGCCCGTCGCCGGAAAGCAATGAACAGCGGTGCCATGAAAACCATGGCCATGGCGTCGGCGGTCGATTCATCGGGGCACACCTCGGCATCGACCAGGGCCCGGGCCAGCGGCTTCGAGCCGGGAAGAGTCTCCGGCAGCAGCTGTTTGGCCAGCATCCGGTCCTGGTCTGCGGCGTCGAAGACCGGGCGCATCAGCACCGCTGCTTCGGCCCAGCGGGACAATCCCCGGAGCAGCCACTGCTGGATTTCTTCAACCCGGGGATCGCGCAGCAGCGAAATAAGTTTCCGGTAGTCAGGTTCGAAATCTTGTTCCGCTCGGTGTCTCAGCTCGAAAAGCAGATCGCTCTTGCGGCGGAAGTGCAGGTAGAAAGTCGCCCGGCTTGTTCCGGCGCAGGAAGCCACCTCGTCGATCCGGCTGTTCTCATAGCCCCTGGCAGCGAAAACCACCACTGCCGCGTCGATGATCAGCTCACGGGTCGCTGCCTTCTGGCGTGCGCGCAGGGACGGAGTCGCAACGGCATTTCGGTACGGTGGCATGACCCCATGCTAGACAAATTCCGGTTTTCGTCTAGTCACTCGACGCCGCGCCGGGTGGATTGACCGTGTCTCAGGTGGATGGTTTGGTGGAACACACCACGTGCCCGGGCGTGCGGAACCGGAAAGACGGCGGGCGTCCTTCCCGCTGCAGGGTATTCCGGTGCCGCCAAGGACCGGACGGGCGCCGGGCCTTCCCGCCGGAACGACGGCAACTCCACACGGAAAGAAGCAACGCATGAGACTTGCAGGAAAACGCGCACTGATTACCGGAGCGGCTTCGGGGATGGGTGCCGCGCACGCACGCGCCTTCATCGCGGAAGGCGCCACCGTGCTGCTCGCTGACATCAACGACGAAGCAGGACGTGCGCTGGCGGCCGAGCTCGGAGACCGCGCCAGCTACGCGCACCTGAACGTGGCGGACGCCGGGGACTGGGAGGCCGCGGTGGCGCAAGCCGTGGCGGAATTCGGCGGGCTGGACGTGCTGGTGAACAACGCCGGTATCCACGACGACGCGCCGCTGGAAGACACCACGCTGGAAAGCTGGAACCGGGTCATGGACATCAACCTGACCGGCGCCTTCCTGGGCATGCGCGCGGCGGTGCGCGAGCTGAAGAAGTCAGGAGCTTCCTCGATCGTGAACGTGTCATCCACCGCCGGACTGGAAGGCTACCCGAACCGGCACGCCTACTGCGCGTCGAAGTGGGGCCTGCGCGGGCTGACTAAGTCCGCGGCGCTGGAACTGGCCGACTTCGGTATCCGGGTCAACTCGGTGCACCCCGGCGCGGTCGCGACGGCGCTGACCCAGGCGCTGCGCCCGCTCACCGAGGAGGACCTGGCCGGCAACTCGCTGGAGCGCTTCGCCCGGCCGGAGGAGGTCAGCGGCCTGATCCTCTTTTTGGCCAGCGACGAATCGAGTTTCTGCACCGGCGGAGAGTACGCGGTCGACGGAGGCATCTCCGCCGGGACCAGATACTAGCCGGCCAGGTGCGTGGCAGCTAGTCCGCCGTTCCGTAGAGGCGGCGGACGTCCGCGCACCCGGACTCGGACCACGGCGCAATCCATGGGCCGGTGCCCTCAGACACGTCGCGCACACCCTCCTCAAGCCAGAGGTAGGCCCCGTCGAGCAGGTCCTCGGCGACCTTGTCGTCGTGCGAGGTGCCGTCCCACAGGTGCTCGAAATGGTCCTCGCAGCGCCGGGTGGCCTGCTCGCAGAACGCCTGCGCCAGGGTCTCGGCGGAGAAGCGCTCGGGTGCGGTGGAATCCAGCAGAGCTGAGGTCTTGGCGATTACCGCTGCCATGGCGAACAGCTCGGCTCCGATGTCCACGATGTGCCCCAGGAACACCTGCTGCTTCTCCAGCCCTGCCTGCCAGCGCGCCATGCCGGCGAAGGTCTGCCGGGCCAGCTTGCGGCTGGTGCGCTCGATGTAGCGCAGATGCTTGGCCAGCGGGCCGTGCTCCGAGTAGGTGCCGGGCAGGCTGCCGGCGCCGGCGACGAGCTTGGGCAGCCAGCGGGCGTAGAATCCGGAGGCCTCGCGCGCCGCGGCGGCCTTTTCCGCCAGCGTGGAGTCGGCCACCGCCAGCGCGCCGGCGGCCTGCAGGTGCGCGTCGACGGCTTCGCGGGCGATCAGCAGGTGCATGATCTCGGTGGAGCCCTCGAAGATGCGGTTGATGCGCAGATCGCGCAGCAGCTGCTCGACCGGGACCGCGCGCTCGCCGCGGGCGGCCTGGGAGGCGGCGGTCTCGTAGCCGCGCCCGCCGCGGATCTGCACGAGCTCGTCGGCGATCCGGCAGGAGACCTCGGAGGAATACAGCTTGGCCAGCGCCGCCTCGATGCGCACGTCCTTCATGCCCGCGTCCGCCAGCAGCGCGCTGACCTCGAACACCGCCTCCAGCGCGTAGGTGCTGGCGGCGATGTAGGCCAGCTTGGAGGAGACGGCCTGGTGCTCGCCGATCGGGTGGCCCCACTGCACGCGGGCGGCGGACCATTCGCGCGCGATCTTCGTCGCCCACTTGCCGGCGCCGGCGCACATCGCGGGGATGGACAGGCGCCCGGTGTTCAGGGTGCTCAGCGCGATTTTCAGGCCAGTGCCCTCGCGCGAGAGCCGGTTGGCGGCCGGCACGCGCACCTGCGCGAAGCGGGTCACGCCGTTCTCGATCCCGCGCAGGCCCATGAACGCGTTGCGGTTCTCCACGGTGATGCCCGGCGCGTCGGCCTCCACGATGAACGCGGTGATCCCGCCCTTGCCGGCCGGGACCTCGCCGCAGGCCTCGTGGGGTTCGACGGCGGCCATCACCACCAGCAGCTCGGCGACCACCCCGTTGGTGGTCCACAGCTTCGCGCCCTCCAGGGTGTAGTAGGCGCCGTCCGCGCTCAGCGTCGCGCGCGTGCCCAGCCGCGCGGGGTCCGAGCCCACGTCGTTCTCGGTGAGCAGGAAGGCGCTGATCGCCCCGGCGGCGCAGCGCGGCAGGTACTCGCGCTTCTGCGCCTCGGTGCCGAAGGACTTGACTGGCTCGGGCACGCCGATGGACTGGTGGGCGGAGAGCAGGGCGCCGATCGCGGGGCTGACCGAGCCCACCCGCATCAGTGCGCGGCCGTAGTCCAGCAGGCTCAGCCCCAGCCCGCCGTACTCGGTGGGGATCTTCATGCCGAACGCGCCCACCTCGCGCAGCTGGGCGATGTATTCGTCGGGCACCCGGGAATCCGCCTCGATGCGCCCGGGGTCGAACCCGTCCAGCACCGTCTCCAGCTCGGCGATGAAGGCCGCGCCGCGGGCGGCGGCTTCCGGATCGGGGGCGGGCAGCGGTTCGATGAGCGAGAAGTCGACCTCGCCCATGTAGATGCCCTTGGCGAAGCTCGGCCGCTGCCAGCCCTGTTCGCGGGATTCTTCGGCCAGTTCGCGGGCCTTGGCGGCGTTGATGTCCATGGCAGTACCCTTTCGAGACCGGGCGGCAGGCCACCGCCTGGAATGCCCAGCCTAGTCCGGGCAGGCGTGCACCGCTAGGGTGGCGCCCGCGCTAGGACAGCGCGCGCAGGTGACCGGGCATGCCCCGCGGCGCGGCGTCCCGCAGCCCCGGCAGCACCATGAAGGCGTGTCCGAAGGTCAGCTCGTGCAGGGTGCGGGCAGGCACCCCCAGGGTGTCGGCGATCCGCGCGGTATCCAGCCGGTCTTCGCCGCGCAGCGACGGGAACACCAGGGAGAACACCCGCGAGGCCAGCGGGGCGCGGCGCGGCGCCGGTTCCAGCGCCAGTTCCTGCACCAGCCAGCTGTAGCTGGCGTCGCCGAGCATGCCGCATTCGCGGGCGTGGGACAGGATGATCCGGGCCGGGACGCCGAACAGCTCCTGCAGGTCAAGCAGCTGCGGCAGTTGCAGGGTGTCGCCCATGCGCGCCTGCAGCGACAGCGCCGGCAGCAGCAGGCGCGCGGCGAACTGCTCCGCCTCCGCCTCGGCTTCGGCCGCCGCATGCCCGTCGGCTCCCAGCGCGGAATGCAGCAGCAGGTGGCCCAGCTCGTGCGCCAGCTGGTGGCGCTGTTCGGCGCGGTCCCCGGCGGCCAGGAAGATGAACGCCTGCCCCTCTTCCCAGAAGCTGAAGCTGGTCCCGGAGGCCAGGCTGAGCACCCGCACGCCGCGCGATTCGAGCACGTAGATCAGGTCGGGCACCGGCCCGCAGCCCAGGTTCCAGTCCAGGCGCAACTGCGCGGCGGCGGCCTCCGGGTCGAACCCGGTGTAGTCGGGCACCTCGGTGTCCGGCAGCGTGTAGTCGGCGGTGATCAGGTTGTAGAGTTCGACCCCGGTGCGGCCCAGCGCCGAGCAGGCGGTTTTCTGCGCCCGGCTGATGCGCCGCGGGGTGCGGAAGAAGATGCGTTCGACATCGATCCCGGCAGCCGGCGGGCGGTGGAAGTAGCCCGGGGCGCAGCCCAGCGCGCCGGCCAGCTGCCCGGCCAGGGCCTCGGGGGCGCCGCAGGTTTCGTAGCGGCGGACGGTGGATTCGCCGACCTGAACCAGGCGGGCGAGATCCAGGGTGCTATACCCCGCCGCGTGGCGGGCGAGCGTGATTCGGGTCGGTTCCAGCATGACGTTCCTGCTTCCATGGCTGCTTAATCCACACAGTAGTGTCACAGGCCACAAAGCACCAATCGGGCGCAGCCAGGTTACACCGGCCGCGCCCGAAGGGTGTGGAAACTAGATCTTGCTGGACGCCTCGGAGAGCACCGAGCGCAGGATCGACTCGATCTGGTCGAACTCGGGCTGGCCGATGGTGATCGGCGGCGCGAGCTGGATGACCGGGTCGCCGCGGTCGTCGGCGCGGCAGTACAGGCCTGCCTCCCACAGCGCCGGGGTGAGGTACTCGCGCAGCAGCCGCTCGGATTCCTCGTCGTTGAAGGTTTCCTTGGTGGACTTGTCCTTCACCAGCTCGATGCCGTAGAAGTAGCCGGCGCCGCGCACGTCGCCCACGATGTCGATGTCCTTGAGCTTCTCCAAGGTGGACTTGAAGGCGTCGGCGTTGCGATGCACGTTGCCGTTCAGGTCCTCGCGTTCGAAGATGTCGAGGTTCGCCATCGCCACCGCCGCGGCCACCGGGTGACCGCCGAAGGTGTAGCCGTGGTAGAAGGTGGTGTCGCCCTTGGTGAACGGCTCGAACAGCTTCTCGGAGGCGATCATCACGCCCAGCGGGACGTAGCCGCTGGTCAGCGCCTTGGCGGAGGTGATGATGTCAGGGGTGTAGCCGAAGTCGTTGCAGGCGAACATGTCCCCGATGCGGCCGAAGGCGCAGATGGTCTCATCGGAGACCAGCAGCACGTCGTACTCGTCGCAGATCTCGCGCACCCGGTCGAAGTAGCCCGGGGGAGGCGGGAAGCAGCCGCCGGAGTTCTGCACCGGTTCCAGGAAGACCGCGGCGACCGAGTCGGCGCCCTCGAATTCGATGGCCTCGCGGATGCGCTCGGCGGCCCACAGCCCGAAGTCCTTCTCGTTCTCGGAGAACATCTCCGGCGCGCGGTAGAAGTTGGTGTTCGGCACGCGGAAGGTGCCGGGAACCAGCGGCTCGAACGGGGTCTTCATCCCCGGCAGCGAGGTGATCGCCAGCGCGCCTTGCGGGGTGCCGTGGTAGGCCAGCGCGCGGGAGATGACCTTGGTCTTGCCCGGCTGGCCCTTGAGCTTGAAGTACTGCTTGGCTAGCTTGAACGCGGATTCCACCGCCTCGCCGCCGCCGGTGGTGAAGAAGACGCGGTTCAAATCGCCCGGGGCGTAGCCTGCCAACCGCTCGGCCAGGTCGATGGCCGGCTCGTGGGCGTAGGACCACAGCGGCATGAACGCCAGCTTCTCCGCCTGCTTGGCCATGACCTCGGCCAGCTCGGCGCGGCCGTGGCCCGCGTTGACGACGAACAGCCCGGCCAGGCCGTCGATGTAGCCGCGGCCGGCGTCGTCGTAGATCATGTGTCCCTCGCCGCGCGAAATGATCGGCACCTTGCCCCCGTTGTGCAGGCCGGAGTGCCGGGCCATGTGCATCCAGAGGTGGTCGCGGGCGGCTTGCTGGCGGTCGGTGCCAAGTGGAGTATTCATCGTGTTCCCCAGTTGTATTCCTGTTTTTTGAGTGAAAGGTAGGTGAAGGTGTTGGTGCTGAGCACACCCTCGATGCCGCGGATGGTGCTGATAACCCGCAGAAGGTCTTCGTCGCTGGAGCAGATCACCTCGGCCAGGATGTCCGCATTGCCGGCGGTGACCACGCAGTAGTCGACCTCGGGCAGTTCGGCGATCCTGTCGGCGGTGGAGCTGATGTCCGATGCGGCGACGATGCTGATCATCGCCTGCCGGGTGAAACCCAGCTCCAGCGGGTTGGTGACGGCCACGATCTGCATGATCTGGCTGTCGGCGAGCTTCTGCACACGCTGGCGGACGGCCGCCTCGCTCAGGCCCACCGCCTTGCCGATGGCGGCGTAGGAGCGGCGTCCGTCTTCCTGCAGCTGCTCGATGATCTCCTTGGAAATCTCGTCGATGCCGGCGCTCGCCGGTGGCGGCAGTGTCATGATCATCCTCGTCTCAACAGCGTTAGCCACGACACTACCGCCACCGAATCAGTTGCGAAAGGGGTTTATCAATAAAGTTTTCGACGCTATGGGGAGGATTTTAATGTGGAATCTTTTGCCGGAGTCTTGTCAGCGCCCCCTCGACCTGACAGGATGTTCCTCAACACGAATCGTGTGATCGATCGCACATGCAGCGATGAGAAATGGGGGAGATGGTCCGATGTCGCACTCGCACAAGACGCCGCAGGATCCACAAATTCGAGCACTGGTCAACGCCATGAGCCAGCGCAGCCTCAGCCGCCGTTCGGTGCTCGGCGCCGCCGGCGCACTGGGCCTAGGCGGGCTGCTTGCCGCCTGCGGCACCGGTGGCGGCGGAGGTGCCACGGTGGGCCCTGCTCCGGCCGTGACCGACGTATCCGCATCGGATCCGACGCTGAACTGGGCCAACTGGACGCTCTATCTGGACTACGACGACAAATCCAAGACCTATCCGACGCTCGAAGCCTTCAGCAAGCAGAGCGGCATTACGGTGAACTACTCCGAGGACGTCGACGGCAACGACACCTACTACGGCAAGGTGCAGGCCCAGCTGAAGGCGGGGCAGGACATCGGCCAGGACATCTTCACGTTGACCGACTGGATGGCCGGGCGCGTGATCCGCCAGGGCTACACTCAGGCGCTGGATCTGGCGAACATCCCCAACAGCTCCAACCTGCTGCCGAGCCTGCAGGGCGTGGACTTCGATCCGGGCCGCGAGCACTCGCTGACCTGGCAGTCCGGCTACGCGGGCATCGCCTGGAACAAAGCGAAGTACCCCAAGGGACTGAAGAGCGTCTCGGATCTGTGGGATCCGGCGCTGAAAGGCCGGATCACGGTGCTCGACGAAATGCGCGACACCATGGGCCTGCTGATGCTGCAAGACGGCGTGGACATCTCCGGCCAGTGGGGCCAGGACGAGTTCCAGAAGGCGCTGGAGGTGCTGCGCGGGAACATCGACAGCGGCCAGATCCGACAGGTCAAGGGCAACTCCTACAAGGAGGACTTCATCTCAGGAGACGCCATCGCCGGCATCGTATGGTCAGGGGATCTGGTCCAGATGAACTTCGAGAACGACGACCAGTGGGAATTCGTGATCCCCGAGGCCGGCGGCACGCTGTGGAGCGACAACCTGATGGTTCCCGTCGGCTCCCCGCGCAAGGCGAACGCGGAGAAGCTGATGGACTACTACTTCCAGCCGGAGATCGCCGCCCAGGTGGCGGCCTATGTGAACTTCATCTGCCCGGTCACCGGGGCTAAGGAGGCGATGGAGAAGATCGATCCGTCGCTGATGAAGAACCCGCTCATCTTCCCGGCCGAGGAGGATCTGGCCAAGGCCCACGTCTTCCGGTCGCTGGAGGCGGACGAGGAATCGAGTTTCGCCGCAGATTTCCAAAGTGCCATCGGCGCATGATTCATAGGAGCATGGCATGACGCGCCAACGCGCTATCAATAACCAGCGCCGACGGCTGTTGCAGGGCATCGAGCAGGCGCAGGCTTCGCGCCGCTCGGTGTTGGCAGGAGCGGCGGGCCTGGCCCTGGCCGGGCTGCTGTCCGCCTGCGGGACCAAGGGCACCAGCTCGGGCAACGCCGCGGCGCTGGCCCCGGCCACCGACCTGTCGGACAGCGAAGCCGTGGTGAACTGGGCCAACTGGACCCTGTACCTGGACTACGACGAGAAGGCCAAGAACTACCCGTCGCTGCAGCGCTTCATGAAGGAAAGCGGGCTGAAAGCAAAGTACGCGGAGGACATCGACTCGAACGACTCCTACTACGGCAAGGTGCAGGCCCAGCTGGCCGCCGGGCAGGACATCGGCCAGGACCTGATGGTCTTCAGCGACTGGATGACCGAACGCATCATCCGCCAGGGCTACGCCCAGGAGCTGGACCACAACAACATCCCGAACATCAAGAACCTGCTGCCGGCGCTGCAGGAGGTGCGCTTCGATCCGGGGCGCAAGAAGTCCCTGACCTGGCAGTCCGGCTACACCGGCCTGGTCTGGAACAAGGAGGCGTTCCCCAAGGGGCTGCGCAACGTCGAGGACCTGTGGGATCCGGAGCTCAAGGGACGCATCTTCATGCTCGACGAGATGCGCGACACGATGCCGATGCTGATGCTCGACGACGGCGTGGACATCGCCGGGTCCTGGGGACAGGTCGAGTTCGGCCGCAGCCTGGAAGTGCTTGACCGTAATATCCGGAACGGGCAGATCCGCCAGGTCAAGGGCAATGCCTACAAGCAGGATTTGATCAGCGGCGACGCGATCGCCGGCCTGGCCTATTCGGGGGACATCACGCAGCTGAACTTCGAGGAGGGCGGCAAGTGGGAGTTCGCGCTGCCCGAGCGCGGCGGCCTGCTGTGGAGCGACAACTTCCAGGTGCCCATGGGCTCGCCGCACAAGAAGAACGCGGAGAAGCTCATGGACTTCTACTACCAGCCCGACGTGGCCGCGGAGGTCGCCGCCTACGTGAACTACCTCTGCCCGGTTCTCGGCGCCCAAGAGGAGATGGAGAAGTTCGATCCCGAGCTCGTGGAGGATCCGCTGATCTTCCCGACCGAGGAATTCCTTTCCAACACCAGCTCCGAGCGCGAGCTGTCGGTGGAGGAAGAAACAGATTTCCAGAACCAATTCCAGGAAGTGATCGGGGTATGAACGCCAATCTTGCACCCACCCTGCCAGAAACCCGCACCTCGGGGGCGGACCTTGAGCTGCGCGGCATCACGAAGCGCTTCGCCGAGTTCGTCGCCGTCAAGGACCTGGACCTGCTGGTCCCCTCCGGCACGTTCTTCGCGTTGCTGGGCCCCTCGGGCTGCGGCAAGTCCACCACGCTGCGCATGATCGCCGGCCTGGAGGCACCCAGCGAGGGCAGCATCTCGATCGGCGGCGAGGACGTCACCTCGCTGCCCAGCCACAAGCGGCCGGTGAATACCGTCTTCCAGTCCTACGCGCTGTTCCCGCACATGAGCGTGCTGGAGAACGTCGCGTTCGGGTTGAAGCGCAAGAAGGACCCCGAAGCGATGGCCAAGGCGCAGGCCGGGCTGGAAATGGTGGAGCTGGCGCATCTTGCCAACCGCAAGCCGGCCCAGCTCTCCGGCGGCCAGCAGCAGCGAGTGGCCCTGGCCCGCGCGCTGGTCAACCGCCCGCAGGTGCTGCTGCTCGACGAGCCGCTGGGTGCGCTGGACATGAAGCTGCGCCGGCAGATGCAGCTGGAGCTGAAGACCATCCAGACCGAGGTGGGCCTGACCTTCATCCACGTGACCCACGACCAGGAGGAGGCCATGACCATGGCCGACACCGTCGCGGTCATGAACGAGGGGCGGATCGAGCAGATGGGCCCGCCGCGCGAGCTCTACGAGTTGCCGCGCACCGCGTTCGTCGCGAACTTCCTGGGCAAGTCGAACCTGATGCGCGGCGAGGTCACCGGCAAGCGCGCCGGGCTGCTGGAGGTCGACGTCGCCGGGCACAGCGTGCTGCTGCCCGAGGACCGCGCGGTGCAGACCAGCGGGCAGGTGGTCGTGGGCGTGCGCCCGGAGAAGATCACCATCGACCGCACCTCCTCCGGGGCGGCGCACAACGAGCTGTCGGGCACCGTGATCGACGTGTCCTTCACCGGCACCACCACCGAATACCTGGTGGACGTGCCGGGCATCGGGCGCATCGGCACCTTCTCGCAGAACCGCGGGCAGCAGCCGGCGGCCGTGGGGGACACCGTCTACCTGTACTGGGAGGCCGACTACTCGTTCGGCCTGGCCGGCGACGAGCGCATGGACGCGGGGGTGGAGCAATGACGCAGACCATCAGCAAGTCGGGCCTGAGCGACCTGCGCAGCAAGGACGAGATCCGCGCCGAGCGCCGCAAGGGGCGCACCGGCATCTACCTGGTGGCCCCGGGGCTGCTGGTGCTGGCGCTGTTCTTCGCGCTGCCGGTGGTGGTGCTGCTGGCGATGAGCCTGTACGTGAAGCCGCCGGGAGCTGAGATCGGCGAATTCGTGCCGGGCTTCGAGATCGGCAACTACATGACGGTGCTCTCGGCCTACTGGCCTGAGCTGCTGCGCTCCTTCTGGTTCGCGCTGATCGCCACCGTGCTGGCGCTGCTGATCGGCTTCCCGATGGCCTACCTGGTTGCGGTGCGGCTGCGCGAGAAGCCCCTGCTGCAGGGCATCTTGCTGGTGCTGCTGATCGCCCCGTTCTTCTCCAGCTTCATCCTGCGCACGCAGGCGTGGAAGCAGATCCTGGCCGACGAGGGCTTCATCGCCCAGGCGCTGAAGTTCGTGGCGATCCTTCCAGCCGACGGGCACCTGACCGCGACGCCCTTCGCCGTCGTCGCCGGCCTGACCTACAACTTCCTGCCGTTCATGGTGCTGCCGATCTACGCGAACCTGGGCCGGTTGGACACCCGATTGCTGGAGGCCGCGGGCGACCTGTACGCCAGCCCGATGAACTCCTTCTTCAGGATCACGCTGCCGATGAGCGCCCCGGGCATCTTCGCCGGTACGCTGCTGACCTTCATCCCGGCGGCCGGCGACTACGTGAACTCCGCACTGCTGGGCAACAACCGCAATACGACGATGATCGGCCAGGTGATCGATTCCAGGTTCTTCAAGGTCATCGACTACCCTGGGGCGGCGGCGCTGAGCTTCGTGCTCATGGTCTCCATCCTGGTCCTGGTCACGATCTATATCCGGCGTTTCGGCACCAAGGAGCTGATGTAAATGAAATTGGGACGCTGGTTTGTTCCCGTCGTCGGAGGCCTGGCCTTCGTCTACCTGCTGGTGCCGATCGTCTACATCTTCGTGTTCTCGTTCAACGATGCGGGCCGCACCAACCTCGAATGGCGCGGTTTCACCTGGGATAATTGGGCGAACCCGTGCGGCGCCCCGGCGGTGTGCGAGTCGCTGGCCAACTCGCTGCAGGTCGGCATCGTCGCCACCCTGATCGCCACCGCGCTGGGCACCTGCATCGCGCTGGGCCTGGTGCGCTACAAGTTCCGCTTCCGCAAGCTGACCGACGTGCTGATCATCCTGCCGCTGGCCACCCCGGAAGTAGTGCTCGGCGCCTCGCTGCTGGCGCAGTTCCTGAACCTTGGATGGGAGCTGGGCTACTGGACCATCGTGATCGCGCATACCGTGTTCTGCATGTCCTTCGTGATCGTCACGGTCCGCGCCCGGGTGTCCTCGCTGGATCCGCGGCTTGAGGAAGCCGCCGCCGACCTCTACGCCTCGCCGCGGCTGGCGTTCTGGAAGGTGACCTTCCCGCTGCTGCTTCCGGGCATCGTGGCCGCCGCGCTGCTGAGCTTCGCGATGAGCTTCGACGACTTCATCATCACGAACTTCAACTCCGGCAACTTCCAGACCTTCCCGAAGTTCATCTACGTTTCGGCCACCCGCGGCATCCCCGCCCAGGCCAACGTGATCGGCTCGGCGATGTTCATCGTCGCCCTGCTGGTGGTGATCATCGGGCAGATCATCAGCTACCGCAAGAAGAAGCAACTGGAAAAGGTCTAAACACGCCTGCTACAGAGGGAACCTGGCACGCCCGGGTTCCCTCTGTGGCGTCCCGGCGAGAATCTGTCGTTGTTCTGCGCTGTCACCCGAGGAGAAATTCGCATACTATGGAGCCCTCAGCACCGTTCTTTCCAAGAGAGTGACAAAATGCTTCCCCCTTAGTGCGAGGTGCTTCGCATCCTTGGAATGTTGGAAGGGCTGCTGTGGGTCGCTTGCGGCCCGCAAATTAATACCGTCGCACCGCTGATGCTGCGGGAGCGATGCACGACCACAGAGGGGACAACTTCATGGGCGAGACACCGGTTTGGCTTTCGGAGCAGGAGCGCGAAGCATGGCTGGGGCTGAATGCGGTGTTGACGCTGCTGCCTGCCGCCCTCGATTCGGACCTGCAGGTTCTGGATGGCATTACCCTTTTCGACTACCACATGCTCGCGATGCTCTCGGAGTCCACGGGGCGAAAGATGAGCATGACCAAGCTGGCATCGCGCACCAGCGCTTCGCTCTCGCGCCTGTCGCACGTGGTGAAGAAACTGGAGGTCCGCGGTTGGGTGGCACGCGAGCAGTCCGAAGAAGACGCCCGTGTGAAAATCGCCTCATTAACCGACGCTGGTTGGCAGGCTGTGGTGCGCATGGCACCCCACCATGTGGCAACTGTCCGTGCGCTGCTCTTCGAATCCCTGAGTGACAAGGACATTAACGATCTTCGACGAATTACCCGCAAGTTGACCGCGGGGATGGACCCGGAGCATTGGATCCTGCAGGACCCTTCCAAGGATTTGGAACCCTGAGAAATTCTCGATAAGCTTATCTGGCGTTAATCGCGCATGCCGTAATGCCATCTTTTGGGATCTTGGCATGCACGAATAGCCCGTAATACCGAATGTCGCAACCCACTGAGTACGGGGAAAATGCTCGATCGGCTGCGAAGTTCACCGTCTTACATACTTTAAGGCTCTTCGGTTGGTTCTCACCCAGCCTGGTTTCTTCCTAGTGTGCAGTAATAACGGTGTTTCACTGGTTGGCGGGACTCATAACGCAGATGTGCTGTCGATATTCACTTATGGGCAGCACGCGCGAGTACCGTCGAATTTTTACTACTAACTAACTGAGGAGTGATCATGGCAGCTGTTTGCCAGGTAACCGGTACTACTCCGGCCTTCGGACATAGCATCTCCCACTCGCACCGTCGCAACAAGCGTCGTTTCGATCCGAACATCCAGAAGAAGACCTACTACGTGCCTTCGCTGCGCCGTAAGGTGACCCTGACCCTGTCGGTCAAGGGCATCAAGGTCATCGATGCCCGCGGTATCGACGCTGTTGTTGCAGACCTGATTGCGAAGGGTGTGAAGCTCTAAAAATGGCAAAGAAGGATAAGGACGTACGTCCGATCATCAAGCTGAAGTCCACCGCCGGCACCGGTTTCACTTACGTAACCCGTAAGAACCGTCGTAACGACCCAGACCGCATGGTTCTGAAGAAGTACGACCCGGTAGTCCGCAAGCACGTAGAATTCCGAGAGGAGCGCTAAGACATGGCCAAGAAGTCCAAGATCGCAAAGAACGAACAGCGCAAGGTCATCGTCGAGCGTTACGCTGAAAAGCGCCTCGAACTGAAGAAGACCCTGATCGATCCAAACGCCACCGACGAGGCTCGCGAAGCAGCCCGCGTTGGCCTGCAGAAGCTGCCACGCAACGCTTCCCCAGTGCGCGTTCGCAACCGCGACGCCATTGACGGCCGCCCACGCGGTACCTTCCAGAAGTTCGGTATCTCCCGTGTTCGCTTCCGCGACATGGCACACCGTGGTGAGCTCCCGGGCATCACCAAGTCTTCCTGGTAAGACCTGCAAGTCTTCTGACTTAGCGAAAGCCGCACTCCTTCGGGAGGGCGGCTTTCGCCGTTAAGCCCGCTTCCTGCGTTGCCACCAGCGGCGCGTGGCCTGGTCGGGCTGTTCCTCATGGGCCGGGGCGGCGGCGCGACGTCGCTGCTGCCAGGCAAGGACCTCGGCGGTGGCATCGCGCAGGGCGGTGATCACCGGAGGGCCGCCCAGCAGCTGGCGCCGGGCCTCGATAACACGCTGGTTGAAGTCCTCGATATGTTCGCGCACCGCCGCCTCGGTAGGCAGCTGGTCCAGCGTCTGGTCCATATGCTCGTCCTCCACTCGTAGCGTCAGCGCCGGCGGGCCGAGACCGGAGATCTTCTCGCGGTGCATCATCGACTTCAGCCACCAGTCCGGATCGGTGGTGTTGGTGATGTGGTCGATATTCTTTCCCGCCAAGGCGAGGTTGTCGAAGTCGCCGCGAGCAAAGGCCTCGTCCAGCACGGAGTTCGCGACCTCCCAGGCCTCGTCCTCGGCGTAGAACTGCAGGGGAGTGCTCGGAGCCTTGTCCACCGGGGCCATGCCGGTGGCCTCGGCGTATTCGTCCACCGGGGCCATGCCGGTGGCCTCGGCGTATTCGTCCACCGGCAACTGTTCGCCAGCCGATTGGCTCAACTTGTAACGGGCGGCGTTCAGTGCCGCATTCTCGTCAGGTTTCGGGGCACCCATGGCTCTATTTTCCCACCGTGCCACCGCGTGTTCAAGGATGACCCCTGCGCCGTGCGGGCGGGCATGGCGTATTCACAGCCGAACCGGCCCGAGCCTTCCGGAACCCGCAGCGGGCGCATAGTAGCGTGGAAGCCATGCAGCAAGCCACCGGTAGACATTCAGCACCCCAGTACACGCAACCGCTGGGCGACGTCCATGCAAACCGCGGCCGCTGGGCCGGCCTGGGCCGAGGCAGGACCGCGGTAGTCACCGGGGCCAACGCCGGGCTGGGCTTCTTCACAGCGCTGGCCCTGGCCGAGAGCGGGGCCACCGTGCTCATGGCCTGCCGCAACCAGGCGCGGGCCGAACACGCCGCCGCGCAGATCCGCCGACGCGTGCCGCAGGCGCAACTCGAATTCATGCAGTTCGACGCGGACTCCATGGCCTCCGCGGTGGGTCTGGCCGCCGAACTGCGCGGCCGCACCATCGACGTGCTGGTCGCCAACGCCGGCATCATCCACACCCCGCGTACGCGCCAGCCCGGGCTGCTCGGCTACGAGCGTGTGATGACGACCAACGTGCTCGGCCATGCGCGGCTCGTGGGGGAGCTCGCAGCAACTTTCGCGTCCCACCCGCTGCGCTTCATCGCGCTGGGCTCGATGTCCACCCTGATGCTGCAGGCCGACCCGCAGAACCTGAAACTCGAGCGGGACTACCACCCCTACCGGGCCTATGCGCAGTCCAAGGCCGTGCTGCAGGGGTTCGGCTTGGCTCTGGACCGGCGCCTGCGCCAGCTGTCCTGGCCGGCACGCTCCATCACCGTGCACCCAGGTTATTCGGTGTCCGGGCTGACTCCGCAGATCGCCGGCGTCAACGAGCCCGGCTACGCCAAACGCCTGCAGGGGCAGCTGCAGGCCGGTTTCGCGCAGGGCAAACACGAAGGCGCGGTCGCCATCGTCGAGGCGGCGCTGAACCCGGACCTCGGCTCCGCACCGACCGGCGTGTACCTGGGGCCCAAATACGTCTCGAAGGGCCCGATTACACTGGCCAGCCCCGCAAAGAGCACCCGCAGCAAGCAACTGCAGCAGCGCGCCTGGCAACTGTTCACGGCGGCTAACGACGGATTCGACCCGTTCGCACACGGCTGATTTCGTGAACTTTCACACCTCGAATGGCAGGAGAAACTCCATGCAATCCGCGGATTGATGCAGGAATTGACGGTTATTGCTGGTAAGTTCATCTCTGATAAGTCCGTGCGACCGCGCGGCGTTCGAGGTCTGAACCGGGCCTTGGACCACTAGTCCAGGAGGACATACATTGGCTATGAACCGTAGCGAACTTGTTGCCGCTGTTGCAGCGAAGACCGAAAACTCCCAGGTTGCCGTCAACGGTGTTCTGGATGCTGTTTTCGACGTTTTCGTTGAGCAGATCTCGCAGGGCGAGAAGGTTTCGATCCCAGGCTGGCTGGCAGTGGAGCGCACCGACCGTGCAGCTCGCACCGGCCGCAACCCGCAGACCGGCGAAGCCATCGAGATTCCTGCCGGCCACTCGGTGAAGCTGACCGCTGGTTCGAAGCTGAAGGCCGCTGTCGCCAAGAAGTAGTACCCCGATCCTTCCCGCAGCCGCCCGCCGGAACGAAGCTCCGCTTCGGCCCGGCGGGCGGCTTCGTTAAGCGTTTTAACGCCGTTCGGGTCAAGAATTGCCGCCTTTGGGCCCAAAAAATGGGCAATAGCTGAAAAAATCCCGGAGAATACGCTGTTTTCGGGCGTTTCTCTCCCTCAGGTTTGGTATGTTCTTGACTGATAAGTCCGTGCGACCGCGCGGCGTTCGAGGTCTGAACCGGGCCTTGGACCACTAGTCCAGGAGGACATACATTGGCTATGAACCGTAGCGAACTTGTTGCCGCTGTTGCAGCGAAGACCGAAAACTCCCAGGTTGCCGTCAACGGTGTTCTGGATGCTGTTTTCGACGTTTTCGTTGAGCAGATCTCGCAGGGCGAGAAGGTTTCGATCCCAGGCTGGCTGGCAGTGGAGCGCACCGACCGTGCAGCTCGCACCGGCCGCAACCCGCAGACCGGCGAAGCCATCGAGATTCCTGCCGGCCACTCGGTGAAGCTGACCGCTGGTTCGAAGCTGAAGGCCGCTGTCGCCAAGAAGTAAGCACCGCAAGCTTTCCTGAAGGCCCGGTTCCACGCGATGTCGCGGACCCGGGCCTTTGGCATGCCCCGGACTTTGAGGCAATCTTCTACTTCGCGTAGAATCAGCGGTGATCACCTACCCGTCGACGAACGGCTGAACCACGTGCCCAAGAACCCAGCGATCCGCGTTGTGCGCGGTTGGCTCGCGGCTTCAGTGTGCACCTGGACCGCGTTCGCCGCCCACGCGCACCAGGCACCGACCAAGATGTCGCTGATGGTAATGCTGCTGATCACCTGCGTCTCGGCCGTGATCGCCATGGCTATGCTGGGACGCAAATTCTCGCTGTGGGCCACCAGCCTGGTGGTTGTGCTCAGCCAAGGGCTGTTCCACTTGTCGCTGTCGGTGATGAGCCATGGCGAGACCGGGCCGCTGGCCGCAATGGAACACGCGGCCCATCACGGTCCCGTGGATCTCTCGGGCCAGATCGTCGAACAATACGCCCAGGTGCAGAGCGAATCGATGCTCTACGCCCACGTGCTGGCCGCCGCAACCAGCATCCTCGTGCTGAACGGCGCCGAGCGGTTGCTCGTTCCGCTGCGCGGGGTGCTTACCCTGGGATCAGCCCGACTGCTCCTGTCCTTGATCCGCATTCCGGTCCCGGAACTGCGCCCGATTCCCGGCTACTACCCGCTGCGTTTCCAACTCAAGCTTGCGCAGCTGGGCAGGTTGCCCGAACGGCGCGGACCGCCTTCCTTCGTATTGAGCGCCTGAACCCCATCAATACGTACTTCCCCGGACCCCGGGGACCTGGAAGGACCACTGTGAAACTGCGTAACAACATCTCCCGACTGATCGCCGGCGCGGCGGTCGCACTGCTGGCGGCCTTGGGAACCGTCGGGGCGGCCAACGCCCACGACTTCCTCACCGGCTCCAGCCCGGAGAACGGCGCGAGCGTGAAGAGCTCGCCGAAGGAAATTACGATGACCTTCTCCGCGGAACTGCAGCAGCTCTCGGGCACCGACTCGACCGTCGTCGCCTTGAGCCAAGCGGGCAAGAAGGTCGCGACCACCGCCAGCACCAAGGGCACCACCGTCACCGTGGTGCCGGACGCCGAGCTTGCCTCCGGCGAATACACCCTGGCCGTGCGGGTGATCTCCTCCGATGGGCACCCGGTGGAGGACTCCATCAACTTCACCGTCGACGCACCTGCCTCTGCCGTGCCGAGCGCAACCGCTTCGGAAAGCGCTCCAGCGTCGCCGAGCGCGGATCAGCCCACCGTGCAGCCGGTCCAGCCGGTGCAGGACCTGGGCGCCGGGATGAACCCGGTCGTCTGGATCATTGCTGGCGTCGTGGTGCTGGGCGGCGTCATCGCCGTACTGGTCAAGTTCATGCGCAACACCAAATAATCTTCCCCATTCCTAACCGGCGCGCCCGACGTGCCGTGATTGCGCACGCCGGAAAATCGTGCCGCCGGTTGCACACCGAAAGCTTGAGAAACCCATGAACACCAAGAACACCCTGAAGACCACCGCCGCCCTGCTCGGACTGGGACTGCTGCTCACCGGCTGCGCCCAGGACGGCGCGAACGCCACCGGGGCGGCGGCTTCCGAAAGCCCGGCCACCCAGGCATCTTCCCTGCAGGCCAGCGAAACCTGGGCCAAGGCAGCCCAGACGGGCATGACCGCCGCCTTCGGCGTGCTGCACAACGCCGGCAGCACCGACATCGAACTGGCCAAGGTCGAGGATCAGGCAGGCAACGTCATCCAGATCCACGAAACCACCGGTACCGGCACCGACGCGAAGATGTCGCAGCTGGACGGCGCGCTGAAGATCGAGGCCGGCAAGGATGCAGTCCTTGAGCCCGGCGGAACCCACCTGATGTACATGGACTTGAAGGCCCCGCTGGTCGCCTCGGAAACCGCGTCGCTGACCCTGAGCTTCAGCGACGGATCGAGTACCGAGGTGCCGTTCGAAGTCCGCAACTTCACGGGCGCCAAGGAGAGCTACGAGAATCACGGCGGCATGGACCACGGCTCCATGGATCATGAATCGATGAACCACGATGGCTAATGCACCAACCCGCCGGATGCTGCTGGGCACCTCGGCGGCCGCGGCGCTGGGCGGCGTGCTCGCCGGCTTCGGCACCTCGCAGGCCGTGGCCGGGCCAGCCACTGCCGCGGCGCCCGCGCAGCAGGGCCCGCAGTACCTCCCGTTCCACGGGAAGTACCAGTCCGGGATCCTGGACGCGCCGCAGGCCCACGCGGTCTTCGTCGGCTGGAACCTCAACTGGCGAGACGGCGGCAAGAAGGACCAGCTGCGCTCGCTGCTGAAGATGATCACCGACGACGCGCAGCGGCTGACCGCCGGGCGCGGAGTGCTGGCTGACACCGAGGCCGAAATGGCAGCCGGCCCCAGCGACCTGACCCTCACGGTCGGGGTCGGCCAGAGCCTGCTGGATGTCATGGGCGGCGCAAAGGTCGGCACGCTGCCGGGCTTCGCGGGGGACAAGCTGCACAAGCGGTACGGGCAGAGCGATCTGCTCATCCAGTTCTGCGGCCAGGACCCCACGGTGCTGGCTCACGCGGTGCGCGCGGTGTCCAAGAACCTGCGCGGGCTGGCGGACAAGCAGTTCATCCAGCGCGGATTCATGCACCAGCGCGGCTCCGGCAACACCTTCCGCAACCTGTTCGGACAGGTCGACGGGGTCAACAACCCCCAGGGGGAGACCCGCGAGCTGGCAGTGTTCGGCACGCCGGATCAGCCCAGCTGGATCGCCAATGGCACCACGCTGGCGCTGCGCCGGTTCGAGATGGACCTGGAAGGCTGGGACGAGGTCGCCACCTCGGGGCGCGACTTCGCGCTGGGGCGCCGGCAGTCCGACGGCTCGCCGTTGACCGGCAGCGTGCCGGAGGATCCGGTGGACCTGGATGCCGTGAACGAGGTGGGGCTGCCGGTGATCGGTGCGAACTCCCACGTGGCGCTCGCGATGCCGCGCAGCGCGCAGGAGGCGATCCACCGCCGCGGCTATAACTTCGTCGACGGCGAGGCCTCCGGGCTGCTGTTCGCCAGCTACCAGCGTGATCCGGCGACCAGCTTCATCCCGCTGCAGCGTCGGCTGGCCGAGGCGGACTTGCTGAACACCTGGCTGACCCCGAGAGGATCGGCGCTATACGCGATCCTGCCGGGCATCGAGCCGGGCATGTACCTGGGCCAGCAGCTGCTGGGCTAGGCCGCTGCCGGCCGGCGGTGTGAGATGCACCGCCGACCGGCAGAAAACCGCCCAGCGGCCTCCGCTCCGGCGCGGGCAAGTGAGATGATGGAAAGGTTATGGCCATAGATACTGCACAGCGCGAGAGCGCGCCAAAAGTCACCCGCTTCATCCTGCCGGGGATCCTGGCGATGGCACTCACCTTCGTGGTGGCGGTGCTCCTCGCCGGAATCGCCGCGCCGAGCCTGCTGGGAGACCCCGGGCCGTTCGTGCGTTGGGCGCTGCCCGCCACCCGAGCCATCCACCACACCTCCATGGCGCTGGCCGTGGCGGCGCTGGTCTTCGCGGCGGCCATTGTGCCGCGCGCGGTGAAGACCAAACGCGCGGCCGCCGGCGAGGCCGAGGACCAGACCCACGACCACCCGGCCTTCACCCGCTGCATGAACATCGCCGCGGGCGCCGGCGTGGTGTGGACGCTGTCCGCCGCCGGGGTGCTGATGCTGACCTTCTGGGACCTGGCCGGCATCCCGATCAACCTGCGCCCGGAGTACTCCGTGGCGATGCTGGACTACATCATGGGCATCACCACCGGCCGCGCCTGGGCGTGGATGGTCGTGATTTCCGCGATCACCACCTCGCTGGCGCTGGCAGTGCGCTCCAAGACCGGGGTGGGGCTCGCCGCGGTCTTCTCGATGTCCGGCATCATCCCGCTGGCGTTCATCGGCCACGCCTCCGGGGGCGACGACCACTTCGCCGCGGTGAACTCCATCGGCCTGCACCTGCTGGCCGTGGTCCTGTGGTTCGGCGGCATCATGATGCTCGGCCTGCTTGCCCCTGCCATGGGTGGCGAAGCCCCGGGCCGGCAGCGCGGCCAGCTGCTGGCTGGCGTGGTGCTCAAGCGCTTCTCTGCGGTCGCCACCGGCGCGATCTTCCTGATGATCGGCTCCGGCGTGGCCTCCGCGGTCATCCGTGTGACCGAGGTCGGCCAGCTGTTTTCCACCTACGGCTTCCTGCTGATGGGCAAGGCGCTGCTCACGCTGATGCTCGGCGCGCTGGGCCTGATGCACCGCAGCCGGGTGATCCCGAAGCTGCTGGCGGGCGACTACAGCGTCCTGAAGGCCGCCTGGAGCGTGATCGCCGCAGAGGTCGCCATCATGGCCGCGGTGATGTCACTGGCCACCGTGCTGGCCCGTACCGCGCCGCCGACCAGCGACGAGGCCCCACCGGTGGTGTCCCCGGCGCGGCTGCTGACCGGGTACGACCTGCCCGAGGCGCCGACCATGTCCAGCTGGTTCACCGTCTGGCGCATGGACTGGATCTGGGTGGCGGTGTGCCTGTTCGGCCTGGCCTTCTACCTCTGGGCGTTCATCACGCTGCGCCGCCGCGGCGACAAGCCGAGCATCCTGCGCCTGGTCAGCTGGATCGTCGGCCTGGCCGCGCTGTTCTACGTGACCAGCGGCGCCGTCGCGGTCTACGGCAAGGTGCAGTTCTCCACGCACATGATCGACCACATGTCGCTGACCATGATCGTGCCGATCTTCCTGGTGCTGGGCATGCCGGTGACGCTGCTGCTGCAGGCGCTCACCCCGCGCACCGACGGCACCCGCGGGCCGCGCGAATGGATCAACTACGTCATCCACTCGCGCTACTCGAAGGTGATCACCCACCCGATCTTCGCTGCGGTGAACTTCGCCGGGTCGATCGTGATCTTCTACTTCTCCCCGGTGCTGGAACCTGCCATGGTCTACCACGCAGGCCACGAGCTGATGAACCTGCACTTCCTGCTCACCGGCTACCTGTTCGCGCTCTCGCTGATCGATGCGGACCCGGTCCCGAAGCGCTACCCGTACCCGATCCGCTTGGTGGCGCTGCTGGCCACCGTCGCCTTCCACGCCTTCGTGGGCGTCGCGCTGATGAGCACCACCCAGTTGCTGGCCCCGGACTACTTCGGCAACATGGGCCGCACCTGGGGCGGCAGCGCCATCGCCGATCAGGAGCTGGGCGCCGGTTACATGTGGGCGATCGGCGAGGTCCCGACCCTGGTGCTTGCCATCATGGTCGCGGTCTCCTGGCTGCGCCAGGACAACAAGGACACCAAACGCTACGACCGCAAGGCCGACCGCGACGGCGATGCCGAGCTGGAAGCATACAACCAGATGTTCGAGCGCTACAAGAAGATCGATGAGAAGGAAACCCGTGGCTAAGAAGTTCACCGCACTGATGGCAGCGGGTTTGCTGCTCACCCTCAGCGCCTGCGCGGCCGAACCGGCCGAGATGCCGCAGGACCAGACGCACAAGATCGCCTCGGGGGAGTCGGCCACCCCGAGCCCGGAGGTGCCGGACCTGAGCACCGCCGAGGTCGCCGCCACCGCAGGCGCCGTGATCGCCGCCAAGCTGGGCTTCCCGAACTCCGCGAAGATCCAGGGCGAGGACCTCAAGGCGCTGGCCGAAAAGCCGACTGATACGCTCAAGGACATCGTGGTGCTGCCGGGCAGCTGCGCGGCCCCGGTCGACGACTTGAACTGGTCCCCGGTGCAGCTGGGCACCGAGGCGGCCCGCACCGACTTCACCAACGAGTCGCAGAACATCACCGGTTCCATCGAGGTCGCCAAGCTGGAGAACGACCAGGACCGCCAGGAGCTCAAGGAGCACTTCGCGAACGTGTCGGCCATCCTGGCTGACTGCCGGAGCGTGAAGATCAACGGGCTTGACTACTCCGAGACCCTGAAGTTCTCCGACCCGAAGGTGGACTCGGTGGATTCGGCGCTGTACTACACGCGCAACGGGAAGTACCCGCAGGATTCGCTGGTGCTGATCTCCGCCACCGGGAACTACGCCGGCATGGTCTCCTTCGTCTCCTCCCAGCCGCTGGACGACAAGACCTTCAACCAGGTGGCTACCAGCATCCTGGACACCACGATGACCCAGGTGCAGTAGCGCCGCAGGCGCGCGGGGAATACCGCCAGGCGCGCGCGGGTTGCACTGCGCAGGAGTCGAATCCGGCGCCTGCCGGGGCGGCACTCAACGTTGCTTAACACCTTTAGTCCCCACCGGTGCGGTGGCGGATAATTGAAGACAATCTGCCACACCCAGGCAACTGCGAAAGGATGCCCATGAGCGCCACTTCCGATTCGGTCCGAGCCAACTACAAGGTCCGCGCCAGCGAACTGCTGGGCCGCAACTGGCTGAATACCGGCGGCAAGCAGCTGGACCTCGAAGCCCTGCGCGGAAAGATCGTGATCCTGGACTTCTGGACCTTCTGCTGCATCAACTGCCTGCACGTGCTCGACGAGCTGCGACCGCTGGAGGCGCAGTACTCCGACGTGCTGGTCACCGTGGGTGTGCACTCCCCGAAGTTCGAGCACGAAGCCGACCCGGAGGCGCTGGCCGCCGCCGTCGAGCGCTACGAGATCCACCACCCGGTGCTGGACGACCCGGAGCTGGTGACCTGGCAGGCCTACGGCGCGCGCGCCTGGCCGACCCTGGTGGTGCTGGATCCCGAGGGCTACATCGTCGCGCACCTTTCCGGCGAGGGCCACGCCCAGGGCCTGGGCTCGCTGATCGAGGAACTGATCGCCGAGCACGAGGCCAAGGGCACCCTGCACCGCGGCGATGGCCCCTACGTGGCGCCCGAGGCCCGCGAAGGCGACCTGCGCTTCCCGGGCAAGGCCATCGCGCTGGGCAACGGCAACTTCCTGGTGGGCGATTCGGGCCACCACCGCCTGGTGGAGCTGACCGCCGACCTGCAGCTGGTGCGCACCATCGGCGCCGGCGTGAAGGGCTACGCGGACGGCAACGCGGACACCGCGCAGTTCAACGAGCTGCAGGGGCTGACCGCGCTGCCGGCGGAGCTTGCCGCAGAAGTTGGCTACGACGTGATCGTCGCCGACACCGTGAACCACCGCCTGCGCTCGGTCAACCTGTCCACCGGCGCGGTGGGCACGCTGGCCGGCAACGGCGTGCAGCGCCTGCTGGATGCGGACACCGCGCGCAGCGCGCAGCAGCCCACGCAGCTGGGCACCGACGCGCTGAACATTTCGCTCTCCTCCCCGTGGGACGTGCTCTACCACCCATCGGGCCTGGTGGTCATCGCGATGGCCGGCACCCACCAGATCTTCGCCTTCGACCCGCGCACGTGCGCCGTGTCGGTCTTCGCCGGCAGCGGCCTGGAGGGCCTGGCCGACGGCGAGCCCACCGAGGCGTGGTTCGCCCAGCCTTCGGGCCTGGCCCTGGCAGGGGCGGACGTGTGGGTGGCCGACTCGGAGACCAGCGCGCTGCGCCGCATCGAGATTTCCGAAGGGCACGCCGTGGCCGTGCACACCGCGATCGGCGCGGGTCTGTTCGACTTCGGCTTCCGCGACGGCGCAGCCGAGCAGGCGCGCCTGCAGCACCCGCTGGGCGTGGCGGTGCTGCCGGACGGCTCGATCGCGATCGCCGACTCCTACAACGGCGCGGTGCGCCGCTTCGACCCGTCGACCAACACCGTCTCCACCCTGGCCAAGGGCTTGAAGGAGCCGGCCGACGTGCTGGTGGACGCTTCCGTGGACGGCGCCCCGGTGCTGCTGGTGGTGGAGACCAACACCCACCAGCTGGTGCGCATCCCGATCCCCGCCGAGGCGCTGGTCATCGACGAGGGCGCCAGCCAGACCCAGCGCCCCAAGACCCGGGTGCAGGCAGGGGCCCACGCGATCCAGGTACGCTTCGCCGCGCCGAAGGGCCAGAAGCTCGATGACCGCTGGGGAGATCCGACCCAGTTGAAGATCTCCGCCAGCCCCGAGGAGCTGATCCTCGACGGCGCGGGCACCTCCACCGGCCTGACCCGCACGCTGAGCCTGAACCCGCAGGTTGCCGAGGGCGTCCTGCACATCACCGCCCGCGCGGCCGCCTGCGACGGCGAGCCAGGCGGCGAGATCCCGGACCACGCGGCCTGCCACCTGTACCAGCAGGACTGGGGCATCCCGGTGCTGCTGGACGCCGAGGGCGAGAACGAGCTGCAGCTTGACCTGCGCGGCGTAAACTAGCCTGCCGCCAGGCTCCCAGGCCCGTCCCGATGCCGGCCCCGCTCACCGCGAGCGGGGCCGGCATCGGGCATTAAACGGGGTCCCGGTGGTTGCCCCGCAAGCGCCCCGGAAGAGAAATATGAGGAAACCTCAGCAAGTCCGGCGCACGCATGGCTAGACTGGATGCGGGAGGCGCCGGAGGGATCCGGCAGATACTGATGGCATCGCAAATGTTCCGGGCTCTGGAAATACCCAACTACCGCAACTGGGTGGCAGGCGCGCTGGTCTCCAACATCGGCACCTGGATGCAGCGCGTGGCGCAGGACTGGCTGGTGCTCACGGTCCTCACCGACAACGACGGCACTGCCACCGGCATCACCACCGGCCTGCAGTTCCTGCCGATCCTGCTGCTCGGTCCCTATGCGGGGCTGGTCGCCGACCGCTTCAACAAGCGCCGGCTGCTGATCATGACCCAGGCGTTCATGGGCCTGTGCGCGATCGTGCTGGGCCTGCTGGTGGTCACCGAGACCGCGGCGCTGTGGCACGTGTACATCCTGGCCACCCTGCTGGGCATCGGTTCAGCGTTCGACGCCCCAGCCCGCCAGGCCTTCGTCTCCGAGATCGTCCCGGGCACCCATCTGGCCAACGCGGTGGCGCTGAACAGCGCGAACTTCAACCTGGCCCGGCTTGCCGGCCCCGGCGTGGCCGGCGCGGTGATCGCCGCCTTCGGCACCGGCCCGGCGTTCCTGGTCAACGGCGCCTCGTTCCTGGCGGTGATCTCCTCGCTGGTGTTCATGCGCAAGGGCCAGCTGCACCTGGCCAAGCCGGTCAAGCGCGAGCGCGGGCAGGTGCGCGAAGGATTCCGCTACGTGAAGGGCCGGCGCGACCTGCTGCTGATCTTCGGGCTCGCGTTCGTGATCGGCACCTTCGGGCTGAACTTCCAGATGACCAACGCGATGATGGCCACCGAGGCCTTCGGGGTGGGCGCCGGCGAATTCGGCATCCTGGGCAGCATCATGGCGGTGGGCACCTTCGGCGGCGCGCTGCTGGCCGCCCGGCGCTCCAGCCCGCGCTGGCGCTACCTGATCGGCGGCGGCATCGCCTTCGGCATTTCCGCGCTGGCCAGCGCCTGGATGCCGAACTACGTGCTCTTCGGCATCATGCTGGTGCCGGTGGGGCTGGCGTCGCTGACCTTCCTGAACAGCTGCAACACCATGGTGCAGACCTCGGTGCCGGCCCAATACCGGGCGCGCGTGCTGGCGCTGTACCTGATGGTGGTCATGGGCGGCACCCCGGTCGGCTCGCCGCTGATCGGCTGGCTGGCCGAGGAGCTGGGGGTGCGGGTGGCGGTGTCCATCGGTGCCGGGCTGTCGCTGGCCGCGAGCATCGCGGCGCTGGTTGCCTGGCAGAAGTTCCGCCACGACGCGGTGCCGCTGCGCGCGCAGATCCGCGAAATGCTGAACCTGCGCTAGCTGCCGCGCGCTGGCCGCCGGCCGGGCCGCAGGCTAGCGGGCGGCCTGCTCGCCGCCGGCCACCGGGGACACGGAGACCTCGGTGGTGCTGGTGGTCAGGTGCGCGGTGAAGGAGAACTTCTCGGTGGCCTTCTTCGCTTCCTTGGCGCCGGTGCGCAGGTCCTGCTCCACCAGATTCACGCTGGCCTTGACCTCCAGCGGGGCCAGGATCCAGGCGCCGTTGTAGTAGCTGACATCGATGGTCGGGTATTTGTCGATGGACCACTTGATCGAGGAGGAATCCACCCGGGCGGTGGTGTTGTAGGCGAACGGGCAGCCCGAGGGCATGAGCACCTGCTGCGTGGCGCAGCCGTCGAGGTACTTCTTGACCTTGGCGCTGATGGAGGCGATGAATTCCTTGGTCGGCTGGGTCTTCAGCGCGATCTGCACCGGCTGCTTGCCGACCCCGGTGACCACCACGCCGCGGGTGTCCGCCTCGAAGTTCTTGGTGCTGAAGCTGGCGTCGAGCACCGCCGGGTAGAACACCGGCAGCGTGCTGGTGCCGGCCTTCAGCGGGATGGCCTGCTGGTTGACGTTGACCTCGTTGACAGTGTTCGCCTTGATCTGCACCGTCGGCAGCGTGGATGGCTCGAAGGCCCAGGTGTCGAAGAACAGCCAGTTCTTGCCGGTGTGGCGCAGCATGTAGGTGGACTCCTTGTCCACCCCGGCGGCCTTGTAGTGCGCGGTGACCTGGCGCAGATCCGGATCCTGCTCGCTGGGCACGGCGGCGTCGACAGTGAAGTCGGTGATGCCTTCCTGGGTGCGCTTGAGCACCTCGCCGTCCAGCGCGACCGCGTCGCCCTGGGGCACCGTGGCCTGCATGAGGCCCAGCGCATGGGCGCCGTCGCCCGCGGCCAGGTACTGCTGCAGCGAGGCGACCTGCTTTTGCGGGGAGAAGAGCAGGCGGTTGGCGGCCAGCGCGCCGCCGACCAGCAGGGCTATGACGATAACGGCGGCAATGGCCCACCGCACGGCGATGCGCGAAGCGGTGACGGGCGCTGAGGTACGAAAATTCATCACGTCTCAGGCTATCGGTTTTCACCGCCGACTCTGAAACCGGGCTACTTATTGCGGTGTTTCACCGCCGTTTGCGCTTGCGGGTGCCGAACATGCCGCGCAGCACCTCGCGCCCGAGCATGTTCGCCGCATCCAACGCGAAATCCATCAGCTCGCTGCTCTGCGTGCGCTCGGCAGGGCGCCGCGAGGAGGTCGAGTCCTGCGGTGTCGAATCCTTGCCGCGGGAGCGCGGGGCAGGTTCGGGCTCCGGGCCCTGCTGGTAGTCCGGCATCGGGAAGTCGCTGGCCGGCACCGTGGTGGGTTTGCCCAGGATGGACTCGGCGATGCGCCGGGCTTCCTCGTCGATGTCAGCGCTGGTCGCCGGCCCGCCCTGCGAGCTCGCGGACGCCGGCTCCGGGGTGCCGGGCTGGTTGGCGGGCTGCGCGGCAGGCTGCGCTTGGGCCGGTTGGGCGGCAGCGGGCTGCCCGGTGAGCATTTCATGGGCCGAATCGCGGTCCAGCGCGGTGGAGTACCTGGCCGCCAGGGCGGAAGCGGCGATGATGCCGGAGACCACCGAGGCGTCGGCCGGGCCGATGCGCGAGCCCGGGGAAGACAGCCGCGTCCACGCGGCGGGGGTCGGCACGCCCTTCTCGCCGAGCACCGTGATCACTGCCTCACCTACGCCTGCTTGGGTGAGCGCGGTCTTCAAGTCCAGTTCTCCGGCCGGGAAGGTGCCCATGACCTCCTTGAGCGCTTCGGCGTCCTTGGGAGTGAACACGCGCACCGCGTGCTGCACCCGGGTACCCAGCTGCGCCAGCACCTCGTCGGGCAGGTCGGCGGGGGACTGCGAGATGAAGAACAGGCCCACGCCCTTGGAACGGATCAGCCGGACGGTGGAGATGACGGCCTCGGTGAAGGCCTTGGAGGCCCCCTTGAACAGCAGGTGCGCCTCGTCCAGGAAGAACACCAGCTTGGGTTTGTCCAGGTCCCCGGCTTCGGGCAACTCGTCGAACAGATCCGCGAGCAGCCACATGAGGAAGGTGGAGAACAGCAGCGGCTGGCGGTTCAGCGCGGGGAGCTCCAGCACGCTGATGATCCCGGTGCCCTCGCTGCGCAGCAGGTCTGCGGTGTCGAATTCGGGCTGCCCGAAAAACGGGTCCATGCCCTGGGCCTGCAGGATGGTCAGCCCGCGCAGGATCACCGAGGCGCTGGCTGGGGAGACCCCGCCCAGCGAGCGCAGGTCTTTCTTGCCTTCGGGACCGAGCAGGAATTCCAGCACCGACTTCAGGTCCTTGAGGTCATCCAGCGGCAGCTTGCGGGTATCGGCGTAATGGAACACCAGCTGCAGGACCTGCTCCTGGGTCTCGTTCAGCTCCAGCACGCGGGCCAGCAGGATGGGGCCGAAGGAGTCCACGGTGGCGCGCACCGGGATGCCGCCGGGGCCTTGGCCCAGGACCAGGAATTCGACCTTGTTGGACCGGGCGGTGAAGCGGTGCCCGATGCCGGCCAGGCGCTCGTCGAGCTTCGCGCTGGGTTCGGCCGGCTGGGCCAGGCCGCTGAGGTCGCCCTTGAGGTCGGCCAGGAACACCGGTACGCCGGCGACCGCCAGCTGCTCTGCCATCACCTGCAGGGTCACGGTCTTGCCGGTGCCGGTGGCTCCGGCGATCAGGCCGTGGCGGTTGAGCATCGACAGCGGCACGCGGACCTGTGCCTCGGGGCGCGCGGCCCCGTCGACGATCGCAGCGCCTAGCTCCAGGCAGTCGGTGGTGAAGGCGTACCCGTTGATCAGGTTTGTCAGCAGCGTGGATTCCATAGCCATAGCCTAATGCAGAAATTCCGCGGTTGGCATGGGAACCGGTGAGCCTCTAAAAAGGGTGCAGCAGACGCTGGACGAAGGCCTGGGTGCGCGGGTTCTGCGGCGCGGCGAGCACCTGGGAGGCGGGCCCGGTTTCCACCACGACCCCGCCGTCCATGAACACCACGGTGTCCGCGACGTCCCGGGCGAAAGCCAGCTCGTGGGTCACCAGCACCATCGACCAGCCTTCCTGGGCGAGCTCCTTGATGACCACCAGCACCTCTCCGACCAGCTCCGGGTCCAGCGCGCTGGTCGGCTCGTCGAAGAGCAGCAGGTCGGGCTTGAGCATCAGCGCGCGCACGATGCCCACGCGCTGCTGCTGGCCGCCGGAGAGCGAATTCGGGTAGGCCTGGGCCTTGTCCGCCAGCCCGACGCGGGCCAGCAGCGCCGTGGCTTGCTCCATGACCTCGGCGCGCGGGCGCTTCTGCACCTCCAGCGGGCCGACGGTCACGTTCTGCAGCACGCTCAGGTGCGGGAAGAGATGGTGGCCCTGGAAAACCATGGCCGAGCGCTGGCGCAGGATCTGCGCCTGCTTCGGCTTGAAGCCCGCGCTGAAGGCGACCTCGGGGCCGCCGGCGAAGGCGACGGTGCCGGCATCCGGGATCTCCAGTCCGTTCAGGCAGCGTAGCGCGGTGGTCTTGCCGGATCCCGAGGGCCCGATCAGCGCCACCACCTCGCCGGTGTGCACCGTGAAGTCGATGCCCTTGAGCACCTGGTTCGCCCCGAAGGACTTGTGCAGGCCGGTGACGGTTAGCAGGCTCGCGGCAGGGTTACTTGGCGACATGCTTTTCAAGCCTTCCTTCCAGTGAATTCTGCAGGGCGGAGAGCAGCAGGCAGATGACCCAGTAGATGCCGGCCGCGGTGCAGTACAGCAGCATGAATTCGAAGGTCACCGCGGTGATCTCCTGGGCCTTGCGGAACATCTCGCCGACCAGGATGATCGAGGCCAGCGAGGTGTCCTTCACCAGGGAGATGAACGAGTTGGACAGCGGCGGCACCGCGACCCGGGCGGCCTGCGGCAGGATGATGCGGTACAGCGTGCGGGTGCGTGACATGCCGACGGAGTAGCCTGCCTCCCACTGCCCGGCCGGGACCGAGAGGATTGCGGCGCGCAGGATCTCGGCGCAGTAGCCGCCGGTGTTCAGGCTGAACACGATGATGGCGCTGGGCCACGGGTCGATGGTCAGCCCGATCGAGGGCATGCCGTAGAAGATCACGAACAGCTGCACCAGCAGGGGAGTGCCGCGGATGATCGAGATGTAGACGCGGGCGACCGAGGAGAGCACCTTGCTGCCGCTGATCCGCATCAGCGCCATGAGCAGTGCCACGGCCAGGCCGATGGCGAAGCTGATGACGGCCAGCGGAATGCTGGCGGTGATCGCGGCCTGGGTCAGCGGCCAGAGCGAGTCGAGGAACAACTGCCAATTCGAGTCCATGGGTCACCTTTTGCGAAAAATGAAACCGGCTCCACGCGTGCTACGTGTGGAGCCAGTCTACTGGGAAGCCGGTCGCTACTTGCTGACGTCCTCGCCGAAGTATTTCTCGGAGATCTTCGCCAGTTCGCCGTCGGCGCGCAGGGAGTCCAGAGCCGTGTTGATGGCCTCCTGCAGGTCGGTGGCGTCCTTGCGCAGCGCGACGGCCGAATCGGTCTTGTCCTCGGCCTCGGCGGCGATCTTGATGCTGTCATCCGGGTGCGTCTTCTGCGCGTCCAGGAAGGTCAGCTTGTCGTTGACGGTGGCATCCACGCGGCCCTGCTTGAGCAGGGTGACCGCCTGGGCCCAGCCCTCCACCGGTTCCACGGTGGCGCCGGCGGCCTTCGCGGTCTCGTAGTAGTTGCTGGTCAGCGACTGCGCGGTCTTCTTGCCCTTGAGCGACTCGAAGGAGGTGATGTCCGTGTTGTCGCTCTTGGTGACGATCACGCCGGTGGAGACCGTGTAGGGCTCGGAGAACAGGTACTTGGCTTCGCGTTCGGGATTGATGGCGACCTGGTTGGCGATTACGTCGAAGCGCCCGGCGTCCAGCCCGGCGAAGATCGCATCCCACTGGGTCTGCTGGAACTTGACCTCGACACCCATCTTCTCGCCGACCGCCTTGATGACCTCCACGTCGTAGCCGGTCAGCTCGGAGCCCTCGTTGTAGGAGAAGGGGCGATAGGTGCCTTCGGTGCCCACGGTCAGCACGCCGGCGTCCTTGACCTTCTGCAGCGCGGAGGCGCCCGCTTCATCGGGGGTGCCGCCGCTGTCCGGGGATCCGCCGCAGGCGCTCAGCGTCAGGGCAAGGGCGGCGGCGGTGGCCAGCAGGGGAGCGATGCGTTTCACGATGACCTCACAAGGATGCTAGGGAACGGATAACCGTACACAACGGCCGGCGGCCGCGGGCTATTCCCCGATCATAGACCCGGGTGCCGGGTCTTTTCCGTACCCAAGTCATGTAAAGAAATACGACGGTTCAGATGCCCAGCAGCAGCGCCAGCGCCATCATCAGCGGGATGGCGCAGATGGTGGTCATCAGCACGGTGTCCTTGGCGATCACGACCCCGTGCTCGTAGCGCGAGGCGGTGACGAAGATGTTCTGCGCGGTGGGAAGCCCGGCCATGATGACCGAGGCGACCAGCAGCTCGCCGCGCAGGTCGAACAGGTAGTAGGCCAGCACCCAGGCCAGCAGCGGATGGACCACCAGCTTGGCGACCGAGCCGATGAGCACGTCGGCCCGGCGGCCGGAAGCTTTCTCCAGCGGCTTGGAGCCAACCAGCGAGATGCCGAAGGCCAGCAGCATGGCGGGGATCGAGGCGCCGGCGATCAGGTTGACCGGTTCGAGCACGATCTGGGGGACCTGGACACCGGTCAGCGCGACGACCAGGCCCAGCAGCGAGCCGATGATCATCGGGTTCTTCGCGGTGGCCAGGACCATGGCCATGGGGGTCGTGCGGTGCTTGGAGGTGGTGGCGTCGAGCATCGCCAGGTTCACCGGCTGGTACAAGGCCAGCTGGAACAGGATGATCGGCGCCGCGTAGGACATGTCGCCGAGCACGTACAGCGCGATGGGAAGCCCCAGATTGGCGGAGTTCACCGTGGAGGCGGCCATGGCCGCGACGATCCGTTCCGAGGCTGGGCGCTTGAACCAGCGGGCGGTGGCCAGATGGTAGACGACGGCGGTGAGCACCGCGGACAGGCCTGCCACCCAGAGCAGCGGGCCGAGCACGGCGACGGGGTCGGAATCGGCCAGGGTGGTGAACAGCAGCGCCGGGCTGGCGACGAAAAACGTGACGCGGTTGAGCACGTAGCGGGCCTGCTCCCCGAGCACCCCGGTGCGCCCCACCAGGTAGCCCACGGCGATGACCACCCAGATGATCGAGAAGCCTTCAAGAACTCCGGTCATGAAACTCCTCGCGGTGGAACAGAAAATTGCCGGGGCACCCATGGGTGTCCCGGCAATCTGTGCGAGCGGGCGACGGGAATCGAACCCGCGTATCGAGCTTGGGAAGCTAGCGCTCTACCATTGAGCTACGCCCGCATGCTCCGAGCGGCCTAATGACGGCCCGGGCGAAAAACAGCATATCGCACGATCAGGCTCCGGAAAAATCCAGGTCCCGCTGCGGTGGATTGCTAGGCTTCGGGATCCTGCTTGAGCATCTGCTCCTTGAGGATGTCCACGCCCTCGGCGGGAATCTCGAAGCTCAGCTCGTCGCCGGGGTTCACTACGAAACCGGTGCCCTGCAGCGCGCGCACGATCGTCGCGCCCTGCACCTTCACGCCGTAGCCTGCCTGGTCGATGTAGCTGGAGGGGATGCGCTCGACGGAGGTGAACACGGCGACCATCGGAGCGCCGGCCGGGTTGGTCAGCAGCAGCGGCTGGGCGTTCTTGTTCTCGCCGGTGACCTCCTCGCGGGAGAGGAAGAAGACCTCCGCGCTCATGAACGCGCTGAGCACCGAACCGGAAAGCTCCGGTTTGTTAAGCCCTGCCTGCAGCATCATTTCGAAGTGGGTTTTCGGCCGGGCCCGTTCCTTGTCCATCGGGGTTTCGATGATCATATCCGGGCGCTCGTTAGGATCTTGTCCGTCCAGCGGGGCGGAGGTGTTCTCGGTGCTCATACCCCAAGCATGTCGCGATCACCGCCCGGGCGCAAACGCCGAATAAGCCAAATCCGGTTACAAGGCCTAAACTGGATAGCGAGCACCCACCATAGATTCAAGGAACGAGCATGCCTGAATTTCGTTACGAGGATCTTCTGCCCATCGGCGAAGACACCACCGAATATCGCAAGATTTCCACCGAGGGCGTCGAGGTTGTCGCCGGTCCCGATGGCAAGAACTTCCTGAAGGTCGCCCCCGAAGCACTGGAGCTTCTGGCAGAGACCGCCCTGCACGACATCTCGCACTACCTGCGCCCGGCACACCTGCAGCAGCTGCGCAACATCCTCGACGACGAGGACGCCAGCCCGAACGACAAGTTCGTGGCGCTGGACCTGCTGAAGAACGCGAACATCGCCGCCGGCGGCATCCTGCCGATGTGCCAGGACACCGGCACCGCGATCGTGATGGGCAAGCGCGGCCAGCGTGTGCTCACCGAGGAGCAGGACGAGATCTCGCTCTCCCGCGGCATCTATGACGCCTACACCCGCCTGAACCTGCGCTACTCGCAGCTGGCCCCGATCACCACCTGGGAAGAGAAGGCCACTGGAAACAACCTCCCGGCCCAGATCGACCTGTACGCCAACACCAAGCCGGGCGCGGACACCAGCTACAAGTTCCTGTTCATGGCCAAGGGCGGCGGATCGGCCAACAAGTCCTTCCTGTACCAGGAGACCAAGGCGATCCTGAATGAGAACGCCATGCTGACCTTCCTTGATGAGAAGCTGCGCTCGCTGGGCACCGCCGCGTGCCCTCCGTACCACCTGTCCATCGTCATCGGCGGCACCAGCGCCGAAATGGCGCTGAAGACCGCCAAGTACGGTTCCGCCAAGTACCTGGACTCGCTGCCGACCGAGGGCGCCATGACCGGCCGCGGCTTCCGCGACACCGATCTGGAAGAGAAGGTCCTCGAGCTGACCCGCCACTTCGGCATCGGCGCGCAGTTCGGCGGCAAGTACTTCTGCCACGACGTGCGCGTGGTGCGCCTGCCGCGCCACGGCGCCTCGCTGCCGGTGGCCATCGCCGTGTCCTGCTCGGCCGACCGCCAGATGCTGGCGAAGATTACCGAAGAAGGCCTGTTCGTCGAGCAGCTGGAAACCGATCCGGCGCGCTTCATGCCGGACGAGTCCCACCCGGCCATCGCCGCCCACGACGACGAGACCTCGGGCGTCTCCGGCACCGGCGGCTCCTCGGTGGTCAAGATCGACCTGAACAAGCCGATGGACGAGATCCTGGCCGAGCTGACCAAGTTCCCGGTCAAGACCCGCCTGTCGCTGACCGGCCCGCTGGTCGTGGCCCGCGATATCGCGCACGCCAAGATCAAGGAACGCCTGGACGCCGGCGAAGAGATGCCGCAGTACCTGAAGGACCACCCGGTCTACTACGCAGGTCCTGCCAAGACCCCTGAGGGCATGGCTTCAGGCTCCTTCGGCCCGACCACCGCAGGCCGCATGGACTCCTACGTGGACCAGTTCCAGGCAGCCGGCGGCTCCATGGTGATGCTGGCCAAGGGCAACCGCTCGCAGCAGGTCACCGATGCGTGCGACACCCACGGCGGCTTCTATCTGGGCTCCATCGGCGGCCCTGCCGCCCGCCTGGCGCTTGACTGCATCAAGAAGGTCGACGTCATCGAGTACGAAGAACTCGGCATGGAAGCCATCTGGAAGATCGAGGTTGAGGACTTCCCGGCATTCATCGTCGTGGATGACAAGGGCAACGACTTTTTCGCCTCCACCATGAAGCCGACCTTCACCGGCATCCCGGTACGCTCCAAGTAGTCCCGGATAGCGCCGCTGACCGGCGCAAACACCTGCGCTCCGTCGCCGTTCCCCTCAGGGGAGCGGCGGCGGACAGTTTGTTTAACCGCGGATTTTCACAGCTGATGCACACCGGCCGGGTGTGCGAAAAGCCCCGGAATGCCCAGGAAGCGGGGGTAGACTCGGAGGAACCGATACGCAGGCATCGCCTGTCGCCTGCGGTGCACAGCGCATCCGGGCACCGCTTGGAGGCAACCGCATGACTCGGCTTTTTGTCGTCAATGTCCTGCTTGGAATCCCCGGCATCATCTATTTCTGGATGCTGTACATGTACGTCAGCCAAGGGCCGATGATCTCCCTGGGCGCAGAGTCCCTCGCCCACAACGTGGAGGGCTACTTCTCGTCCAACCTCGTGCTCGGGCCGCCGCTGGCCATCGGAGCGATCGTCTGGATCCTGGTAAACGTGTATCTGGTGAGCCGCCGCAAGCGCAGCGGAGCCTGCCAGAACGCCACCGGCAAGACCGCGCACTGGCTCACAGCCTTGGGTTCGACCCTGGTGCCGCCGATGGTGCTGCTTTCGGTGGCGGCGATCTTCTAGCCGCTACTTGGTGAAGCCGAAGCTCCAGTCGCGGTAGGGCGGCAGGAAACGCAGCACCATGAGGTCGTCCTCGCGCAGCACGCCGGAGCCTTCGACCTTCTGGTTCTCCTTCTCGGTGGTTGGCTCGATGGGCGTGGACGGCTCCGAGCCCGGTTCATCACTCGGCTTCGCCGCCGGGGTGGCTTGGGCCTGCGTGGAGGCGTCCTGCAGCATGCCGAAGTATTCCTCGTAGGTCTCGGCGCCGGATTCCTGCATGGCCTTGGCCTGCTCCTTGCCGATATAGCGCACATGCCACGGCTCGTACTTGTAGCCGGTGATCTCTTCCTTGCCCACCGGATAGCGCACGATCAGCCCGTAGTCGACCGCGTGCTCGGCGATCCACTGGCCTGCCGGGGTCTGCCCGAAGGCTTCCTTCAACTCGGCGCGGCTGTTGGTATAGCCGAGATCGGCGGCCAAGCCCAGCTGGTGCTCGCTGGTTCCCGGACGGGCCGAGATGCGCTCGGCGTACTCGGTGCCGTACTGCGCCTGGTACTTGTTGAACAGGGCGGCTTGGCGCTGGTAGGAGCGGAAGGCACTGAGTACCTTGATGCTGTGGCCCGCGGCGCGGGCGTCTGCGACCAAGTCCTCCACCGCGTCGGCGGCCTGCTTGCGCAGCTGGAAGGAGGTCCCGGATAGGGTGACCAGGTCCTTCGGGGTGTAGTCCTCGGGGGAGAGCTTGGTGCTCGGGTTGATCAGCGCCAGCAGGCTCGACGCAGAAGCCAGCTCCGCGGCCTCGACGGCCGGAATATCCTCGGGCGCGGCAACGGCGGCCGTGCCGGAGAACACGAGCACTCCGACGAGTACGGAGCTGGTCAGGGCGGAAGCCAAGCGCATGAATGGAAATCCCTCGGTGGTGCGGTGGGGACACTGCGTCCCGCTCCCAGAATATCCGGATTTTCTGGACAGCAGATGAGAATCCGCCCACTTCGAAACCTCCGGAAGCGCGAATCGCGCGTACATATAGGGGTGCGGTATTCACCGTTGCGCCGCAGACACGATAAATTTAAAGGCGTGTTGTATTCAGATGGTGATATTCGCAGAGAAATTGAGTCCGGAGAGATCGGCCTGGAGCCGTTTAATGCCGAGATGATCCAGCCCGCATCGGTGGACGTTCGAATCGACCGGTTCTTCCGGCTGTTCGACAACCACAAGTACGCGCACATCGACCCGGCCCAGGACCAGAGCGAATTGACCCGTCTGGTCGAGGTCGATCCCGAGGAACCGTTCATCCTGCATCCGGGAGAGTTCGTGCTCGGCTCCACCTATGAAGTGGTCACCCTGGGCAACTCCATCGCCGCGCGCCTGGAGGGCAAGAGCTCCCTGGGGCGCCTGGGCCTGCTGACCCACTCGACCGCCGGCTTCATCGACCCTGGCTTCTCCGGCCATGTAACCCTGGAGCTGTCGAACATGGCCACCTTGCCGATCAAGCTGTGGCCCGGCTCCAAGATCGGCCAGCTGTGCTTCTTCAAGCTGACCTCGGAAACCGAGAACCCCTATGGTTCGGGCCGCTACGGCAACCGCTACCAGGGCCAGCGCGGCCCGACGGCCTCGCGCAGCCACCTGAACTTCCACCGCACCATCATCGAGAACTAGCACCCTCGCGAATCGCTTCGCCTCGTCCCGGCAGCCCGAACGGCTGCCGGGACGAGGCGCTTAAGCAGAGGCTTCGTTGGAGGACTTCTTCGGCGCGCGGATCGGAAGCAGCAGGGCCAAGCCGACCGCCAAGACCACCAGGATGCCCAGAATGCCGTAGCGCTGGGCCTCGCCGGCTGCCACCAACGGGGTGGCAATCGCAATCGCGGCGCCGAACAACGCCGGAGCCAGGAAGGACACCGCGCGGCCGGTGGTCGCGTACAGCCCGAACATCTCGCCCTCGCGGCCGGCGGGAATGAGCCGGGCCAAGTAGGAGCGGGCGGCGGCCTGGGCCGGGCCGACGAATAGGCACAGCAGCAGGCCGAAGATCCAGAATCCGGTGGCGGCGGGGGAGAAAAACACCCCGGCCCCGGCCAGCAGCAGGCCGACCAGGGAGCCGGTGATCACGGCTTTGGGGCCGAGTACGTCGTCAAGCCGTCCGCCGATGATCGCGCCGACCGCAGCCACCACGTTGCCCACGATGGCGAAGATGATGACCTCGCTCAATGCGAACCCGAAGGTGCCGGCGGCGATGACGCCGCCGAAGGTGAAGATCGCCGCCAGGCCGTCGCGGAACACCGCGGAGGAGAGCAGGAAGAAGATCAGGTTCTTGTCCTCGCGCCACAGGCTTGCGATGCGCCGGAACAGCACCGCGTAGGAGCTACGCAGCGGGATCTTCTCGCTCATCGCGGCGGGGGATTCGGGGATGATGAAGAACAGCGGCAGCGCGAACACCAGGCACCACAGCGCGGAGAACACCGCGACCAGCCGCAGGTTCAGCGAGTTCTCCGTGGAGGCTCCGGGCCATTGGAAGATCGGATCCACGAAGCCGAAGAGCACCAGGGCCAGCGCCAGGATGCCGCCCACGTAGCCCATGCCCCAGCCGAAGCCCGAGACCTTGCCGACCGTGGCGGGGGTGGAGATCTGGTTGAGCACCGCGTTGTAGTTCACCCCGGCGAACTCGCTGGCCACCGACATCGCCGCGATCAGCAGCGCGCCGAACCACAGGAAACCGGGATCGGGGTAGACGAAGAAGCCGGCGGCGCAGATGAGCACCAGCGCGATGGTGTTGACCATGATCCACAGCTTGCGGCGCCCGGCGGCGTCGGCGCGCATGCCGGTGACCGGTACCAGCAGGGCGATGAGTACCCCGCCGATGGCCAGCGCCTGCGAGAGCACGAGCGAAGCATGGTCCTTGTCGCCGAAAAGTTCGCTGGTCAGGTACACAGTGAACACGAAGGTGATCATCACCGCGTTGATCGCGGCCTGGCCCCAGTCCCAGCTGGCCCACGCCCAGGTGTACTTGGTCAGCCATTTCTCTGCTGGAGGAACCGGCTGCGTTCGCTGATTGAAACTCATGCTCGCATAGTACCCGTTTGCGGTAATCAGCAGATGAATTCGAGAGAAGCGGCGGAGGGCTGGCGTAGGGCCGGGCGCGATAGATGTGCCGTCCGAACCGCCGAGATGACGGCATGGAAACGCTCTGACATGAAGGAAGTCTGAGCCCAGACTGATAAAATTACAAGTGCCGGCTATTTTTGGTCGTCGAACTCTGCCCCATTTCCAGTCGACAGAGGAGACGCGTGCTCATCATTCTCAGTGCACTGTTTGCCACAGCACTGCTGTGCCCACTGCTTTTCCGGGTGCTGAAGCGCAACGCGTTCTACGTCGTCGCGACGGTTCCTGCCGCGGGATTCATCTGGCTGCTCACCAAGCTGCCCGCCGTGCTGGCCTCCGACCAGTCGCTGGCCTCCGGGGCCCCGAACGCCCCGCCCTCGATCCGCATCGACTGGATCCCCGGGCTGAACATCGGGCTGAACTTCCGCATGGACACCCTGTCCGCCACGATCCTGCTGCTGATCCTGGGCGTCGGCGCGCTGGTGCTGTTCTACTGCGCGCGCTACTTCAAGAACGACGACCCGCAGATCGGCGGCTTCGCAGCCAAGATGGTCGCGTTCGCCGGCGCCATGACCGGTTTGGTGACCGCAGATGACGTGATCATCATGTTCATCTTCTGGGAAATCACCAGCGTGCTGTCCTACCTGCTGATCGGCTTCAGCCAGGCCCTGATCACCGCGCGCCGCTCGGCCATGAACGCGCTGATCATTACGACCTTCGGCGGCCTGGTGATGCTCGCCGGCATCCTGATGCTGGGCACCCAGACCGGCAGCTACCAGCTCTCCGAGATCATCGCAGCCTCCGGCGAACTGGTCGCGCTGGGAACCTACACCGACGTGGCAGTGGCGCTGATCATCGTCGGCGCGCTGTCCAAGTCCGCACTGGTGCCCTTCCACTTCTGGCTTCCCGGGGCGATGGCGGCGCCCACCCCGGTCTCCGCCTACCTGCACGCCGCCGCGATGGTCAAGGCAGGCGTCTACCTTATCGCCCGACTGGCTCCCGGATTCGCCGAAATCGGCCTGTGGGTGCCGATGACCGTCGGCATCGGCCTGCTCACCATGCTGATCGGCGGGTTCCGCGCGCTGAAGCAGTACGACCTGAAGCTGATCCTGGCTTTCGGCACCGTCTCCCAGCTGGGTTTCATCATCGCCGTCTTCGGCCTGGGCACCCCGGACGCCGCCTTCGCGGCGCTGGCGCTGACCCTGGCCCACGGCCTGTTCAAGGCCACCTTGTTCCTGTCGGTGGGCATCATCGACCACAACACCGGTACCCGCGACATCCGCAAGCTCACCGGGCTGCGCCATGCGATGCCGATCCTGACCACCGCGGCCGGCATCGCCGCGGCCTCCATGGCGGGGCTGCCACTGCTGCTCGGCTTCGTGGCCAAGGAAGCTGTCTACGAATCGGCGCTGCACCTGGACACCAGGTGGGGCCCGTACGCGCTGATCGGCATGGTGCTGGGCGCCGCGCTGACCATGGCCTACTCCTTGCGTTTCTTCTTCGGCGCGTTCGGCGTGAAGAAGTACAAGGTCGACCCGCTGGTCTGCAAGCCGCCGACGCTGATCTTCCTGACCCCGCTGCTGGTGCTGAGCACCCTGACCCTGGTGTTCGGGCTGTTCCCGTACCCGGTGGAGCTGCTCTCCAAGCATTGGTCCGCGCTGCAGGGCGGGGCCCCGGACATGCACCTGGCGGCCTTCGCCGGGTTCAACGCGGCCCTGGGCTTGAGCGCGATCTCGGTGGGGCTTGGCCTGTTCTTCTACTGGATCCGCCGGCGCACCGATACCGGCGCGCCGCTGCGCCGCATGGTCACCTCCGCCGAGGAGCTGTACCGCATGTCGGTGAACGTGCTGGACATGGCGGCCATCTGGATCACCGGCCGCACCCAGCGCGGTTCGCTGTCCTTCTACCTGGGTGTGATCCTGTCCGTGGTGCTGGTTCTGCCGCTGGGCATCGCGCTGGCGGTGGAAACCCCGTGGCCGACCAATTGGGTCATTGCCGACCATCCGGCGCAGCTGATCATCGGGGCGATCATCATCGCCGGCTGCGTGATCGCGATCGCCGCGCCCAAGCGCTTCATGGCGGTGCTGATGGTCTCGGTGACCGGCTACGGCATGGTCGCGATCTTCGCCCTGCAGGGCGCCCCGGACCTGGCGCTGACCCAGCTGCTGGTGGAAACCATCGTGCTGGTCTCTTTCGTGCTGGCGCTGCGCGCGCTGCCCAAGCGCCTGTGGGTTGGGCTGACCCGCATCAAGTGGGGCCGCGCGATCCTGGCGATCGCGCTGTCGATCATGGTCGTGTACATCGCGATCGCGATGATGGCAGCCCGCGGGCAGGCGCCGATCTCCCTGGAATGGCCGGAACTTGCCTATTACGAGGGCTTCGGCAAAAACGTCGTGAACGTGGCCCTGGTGGACATGCGCGTATGGGACACCTTCGGGGAAATCACCGTGCTGGCCGCTGCGGCCACCGGCGTGGCCTCGCTGATCTTCGCCGGCCGCGGCTTCGGCCGAAGGGTGCGCGCCCACCAGGTGGCCCCGGGCAGCATCGACTCCGGCTCCGAGGCCATGGGCTCCCAGGCGGAGAAGGAGGTCGAGCTGCGCATCGCCCGGCGCTTCGCCGCCAGTTCCAACCAGGACTGGCTGATGGCCGGCAACACCCTGGTGGCCGAACGCCGCTCGATCATCTTCGAAGTGGTCACCCGCCTGATGTTCCACTCGGTGCTGATCATGTCCGTTTACACGCTGCTGGCCGGGCACAACACCCCCGGCGGCGGGTTCGCCGGCGGCCTGATCGCCGGCCTGGCGCTGACCATCCGCTACCTGGCCGGCGGGCGCATCGAGCTGTCGGAGTCAATGCGCATCGCCCCGGGCATGCTGATCGGCGGCGGCATCGCGCTGGCAGGGCTGTCCGGGATCATGCCGCTGTTCGCGGGGGACGAGATCTTCACGACCTACGCGTGGGAGTTCTGGCTTCCGGTCTTCGGCGAGCACAAGTTCGTGACCTCCACGATCTTCGACATCGGCGTGTACCTGGTGGTGCTCGGCCTGGTGCAGGACGTGCTGCGCTCGCTGGGCAGCGAGATCGACCTGCTATCCGAGGGCCGCAGCCCCATCGAACAGCATGACCCAATCCAAGCGTCGCAGACGGGAGTCGGCCGATGAGCGTGAACATCACTTTCCTGGTCATCACCGGGGTGCTGCTGGCCACCGGGTTCTACCTGGTGCTCGAACGCACCCTGACCCGCGTGCTGCTGGGCATCATGCTGCTGGGCAACGGGGTGAACCTGCTGATCCTGACGGCCGGCGGGCGCAAGGGCGCGGCGCCGCTGTTCAAGCCCGACCTGCCCGCGGACCAGTACTCCGACCCGCTGCCGCAGGCGCTGATCCTGACCGCGATCGTGATCACCTTCGCGGTGACCGCGTTCCTGCTCGCGATGATCTACCGCTCCTGGACGCTGACCAGCGCCGACGTGCTGGCCGACGACACCGAAGACATCAAGGTGTCGCAGTCCACCGCCTATGACGAAGAGGAAGATTCGCCGGTGGCCGAGGACACGACCGAGTTCGTTGACGAAGAAGGCCGACCGATTCGCGAGGGGGAAGAGTGAATTTCCTGGATCTTGCTCCGCTGGCGGTGGTGCTGCCGATCTTCGGCGCCGGCGCCGCCTTCCTGGTCCGCCGCCGCATCAAGCTGCAGCGCCTGATCACCATCGGCATCCTGTGCGTGACCCTGCTCCTGGAGGCCGGTATGCTGGCCGCCGTGTGGGGCGGGGAGAGCTACGCGGTGCATATCGGCGGCTGGCAGTCGCCGTGGGGCATCTCGCTGATGGTCGACGGCTTCAGCGCCTTCATGCTGCTGATCTCCACCCTGGTGTCGCTGGCGGTGCTGTTCTACGCGACCAGCCAGGGCCTGGCCGACGGGGACGAACCCGGGCCGGTGTCGGTGTTCCACCCGGCCTACCTGATCCTGCTGGCCGGCGTGTCCAACGCGTTCCTGGCAGCTGACCTGTTCAACCTGTATGTCGGCTTCGAGATCCTGCTGACCGCCAGCTACGTGCTGCTGACCCTGGGCGCCACTGCCGAGCGCATCCGCGCGGGCACCACCTATGTGGTGGTCTCCGTGGTCTCCTCGGTGATCTTCCTGATGGGCATCGCGATGACCTACGCGGCGACCGGCACCGTGAACATGGCGGACCTGGCAGTGAAGCTGCCGCAGCTTGACCAGGGACCGCAGCTGATCCTGCATGTGCTGCTGCTGATCGCCTTCGGCATCAAGGCGGCGGTCTTCCCGCTGTCGCTGTGGCTTCCGGACTCCTATCCGACGGCCCCGGCCCCGGTGACCGCGGTGTTCGCCGGCCTGCTGACCAAGGTGGGGGTGTACGCGATCGTGCGCACCGAGACGCTGCTGTTCCCGGGAGGCGCGGTGAACGCCGGGCTGCTGGTGGTCGCGGCGCTGACCATGGTCATCGGTATCCTCGGCGCGATCGCGCAGACCGACTTCAAGCGTATGCTGTCCTTCACGCTGACCAGCCACATCGGCTACCTGATCTTCGGCGTGGCCGTGGGCGGCGAGCTGGCCATCGCGGCGACCATCTACTACGTCGGCCACCACATCATCGTGCAGACCTCGCTGTTCATGGTGGCGGGGCTGATCGAGCGCCGCGCCGGCAGCGCGAACGTGACCCGGCTGGGCTCGCTGGCCAAGCTGTCCCCGGCGCTGTCGCTGCTGTTCTTCATCCCGGCCATCAATTTGGGCGGCATCCCGCCGTTCTCCGGCTTCCTGGGCAAGTTCGGGCTGCTGCATGCGGCCGCGCAGGATGCAGACGCGTTGACCTGGGCGGTCATCGCCGCCGGCCTGCTGACCAGCCTGCTGACCCTGCTGGCGATCATCCGCGTGTGGGCCCGCATGTTCTGGCGCCGCGCGGCGGACGCCGAGATCCCCAACCCGGACCTGGTGGACGAGGCGGCGAAGGTCGCGGACCAGACCGCCGCCGGCGGCGCCCAGGCGCCGCACCTGGGCCTGAAGCTGGCCCGCGAACTCGAATCCGAGACGCTGCCCTGGGGCATGCGCTACGCCACCGGCTCGCTGGTGGTGGCGGGCATCGCGCTGACGGTGTTCGCCGGGCCGATCTTCGAGTTCTGCCAGCGAGTGGCGGCGCAGCTGATCGCCCACGAACCGTACATCAACGCCATCCTGAGTTACTGAGCGGAGGGACAACATGCCGAATAAGAACCTGGCCCCGCGCGACCAGCGCATCGACGACGCGCTGGACACCGCCGGCGTCCGCCACCGCGCCACGCTCAAGCAGGAGTGGCCGCTGCTGCTCCTGCTGGTTTTCGTCTGGGGAGCGCTCTGGCAGGACTTCTCCCCGGGCAACCTGATCTTTGGCGCCGTCATCGCGCTGGTCATCGTGAACCTGTTCCCGCTGCCGCCGGTGGTGCTCTCCGGGCGGCTGAACCTCTGGTACTGCGTCAAGCTGTTCGGATGGTTCCTGGGCCAGGTCGTCGCCGCCAGCGTGCACGTCGCCTGGCTGGCGGTGGTGCGCGGGAAGAAGACGCGCAGCTCGGTGATCGCGGTGCCGCTGCGCACCGACTCGGACCTGATCGTGATGACCGTGGGCCATGTGCTGACGCTGATTCCCGGGTCCTTCGTGCTCGACGTGGACCGCAGCTCCTCGACCCTGTATCTGCACTACATCGACGTCGACTCGGCCCAGGAGGTCGCGAAGGCGCGGGAGAACATCCGCGACATCGAACGCCGCCTGATCATGGCCATCGGCAGCCAGGACGAGTACGAAGCCATCAAGAACGAATGCAGCCCCCGCGTGAGAAGGACAAAGGAGAAGCCATGATCGAAGTTGTCGTCTGGATCTGCGGCAGCCTGCTCGGGCTGGGCGCCATCGCCTGCCTGGTCCGTGTGGCGAAAGGCCCCTCGATCCTCGACCGGGTGCTGGCCCTGGATGTCATGCTGCTGATCATCTCCGCGGCCCTGTGCCTGGAGATGGCGTTGAACAGGCATACCGACTACGTGCTGTTCGTGGTCGCCGCCTGCACCATCGGGTTCATCGGCTCGGTGACCGTCTCGCGCTATGTCTCGGATCAGAGGAACGCGTAATGGACCTTTTCCTCGACATCCTCGTCGCCGTGCTGCTGATTCTGGGCTGCCTGATGTCCCTGATTGCCGGCATCGGCCTGCTGACCTTTCCCGACATGCTCACCCGCATGCATGCGGCCACCAAACCCCAGGTGCTGGGCTTCCTGCTGATCTTCGCCGGACTGGCCATCCACCTGCGCAGCTGGACCGTCATCCCGGTCCTCGTCCTTGCCTGGGCGATGCAGCTGCTGACCGCCCCGGTGTCTGCGCACATGATCGGCCGCGCCGGCTACCGCACCAAGCACGCGGCCAAGGAGACCCTGTACTCCGACGAGCTGCGCCAGGTCGTGGAGAAGGTGACCTCCGCCCCGCACACCGGGACCGTGCCGGAAATTGATCCGCAGGAGACCGGGCCGGACGCGAAATAACTTCAACCAACAGCAGCGGGCCATTCCCTGAGCAGGCAATGCCCCGCTGCTGTTGCGCTGGAGTGCTACTTGGTGAACTTGGCGATGGCCTTGGTGGTGCCGCGATCAGCCAGCACTTGGATGACCGCTGCGACCACGGCGGAGAACACGGCGAAGCCCAGCGCCTGGCGCATGGAAGCCTCGGCGGCTTCCTCGCTGCCCTTGCGCGGGGCGGTGTTGCCGGTGAAACCCTTCCAGACCTGATCGACCAGCTTGCTGCCGAGGAAGCCCGCACCCAGGGAAATGCCGGTTGCGATGAGCTTTTGTACTGCGTTCATGTGGACCTCACGTTCAACGTTGTGACTTATCGTTCCGTTGCCAGCTTACCTGCGGTATGGTGGGTGGGCAGTAATTATTCCGACAGGGGAGCGTCAAGCCGTTCGCGGCGAAAGGCGCTGAGAGTGCGATAGATCGCAGACCCTCGAACCTGCTCCGGTTAGTACCGGCGAAGGAAGTCGAGCATCTCGGATGCGGACCGGCGCTGGACAGCGCCCCGATTCCGTTCATCCCCCCTCCTGATCAAGGAGGACACCTCATGAGCACAACCCGCACGACGCAGCGCAGCACCTGGCGCGTAGTCGATATCGTCATCGCCTCGGTCATCGCCGTCGCTTCCGGCGTGGTCTTCTGGGCCTGGTCCGCGAGCTACGGCCTGTTCTCGCTGGCCTTCACCGCCTTCCCACCCGGCACTGCCCTGCTTACCGGCCTGTGGCTGTTCCCGGCGGTGCTCGGCGCGCTGATCATCCGCAAGCCCGGCGCCGCACTGTTCTGCGAGGTGCTGGCCGCCGTGGTCGAGGCGCTGCTGGGCACGCACTGGGGCATGCCGGTGCTGATTTCCGGCCTGGTCCAGGGGCTGGGCGCCGAGCTGGTGTTCGCGCTGTTCCGCTACCGCCGCTGGAACCTGCCGGTGGCGTTGCTTGCAGGCCTGGGCTCGGGCCTGTTTGCCGGCCTCAGCGAAGCCTACGTCGTGGGCAGCGTGGCCGAATACACCGAGTCCATGAAGCTGTTCCACGTGGGAGCCACCGCCGTGTCTGGCCTGGTGGTCGCCGGCCTGCTGTCCTGGTGGATTACCCGGGCGCTGGCCCGCACCGGCGCGCTGAGCAACCTCGCCAGCCGCCGCGCGCACCTGGAACCGGCGCTTGCGGTGCGCAAATGAGCGCCGCCGCCATCGGGCGTACGGCCCCGCTGACCCGGCAGGGTGTGGAGATCAGCGCGCGCGGCTTCACCTGGCAGCATGCCGAGCGCGACCGCCCGGCCATCGCCGGACTTGACGTGCAGATCCCTGCAGGTCAGAAGGTGCTCCTGCTGGGCCCGTCGGGGGCCGGCAAATCCACCTTCTTGCATGCGCTGGCCGGCGTGCTCGAAGTCGACCAGGACGCCGGTCCCACCGGCGAGCTGCTGGTCGGCGGGCAGGATGCGTTCGCGCGCAGCTTCCCGGTGGGCCTGATGCAGCAGGATCCGGAAACCCAGGTGGTGCAGAGCCGGGTGGGTGACGACGTCGCCTTCGGCGCCGAGAACCTGGGTGTCGACCCGCAGGAGATCCGCGAGCGGATCCCGCAGGCGCTTGACGCCGTGGGGCTCGGCGCACTGGGCTACGAACATCGCACGCAGGAACTGTCCGGCGGGCAGAAGCAGCGCCTGGCCCTGGCCGGGATCCTGGCCATGCGCCCCGGGCTGATGCTGCTTGACGAGCCGACCGCGAATATCGACCCGGGCAGCATCCCGCCGTTGCGCGATGCAGTGATCGGCGCCGTGGAGTCCACCGGGGCGACGCTGATCGTGGTGGAGCACCGGCTGGAGGCGTGGGCCCGGCAGGTGGATCGGGTGCTGGTGCTGGCCCCCGGCGGGGGGATCGCCCACGACCTGCACCCCGAGGCGCTGGCCGGGGACGCGGCGGTGCGCGCCGAATTGGCGCAGGCAGGGGTCTGGATTCCGGGCTATGTTCCGCAGACCTCACCGGCGCCGAGGGCCGGCGGCGCCCCGATGCTGCACGCCGAGGAGCTGGTTTGCGCGCGGGGCGAGCATGCTGTGCGCACCGCCCCGGCCAGCTTCGAGGTCACCGGCGGCAGGGCCCTGGTGATCCGCGGGGAGAACGGGGCAGGGAAGTCCACGCTGGCACTGACCCTGGGCGGGCTGCTGCAACCTGTGTCAGGCCAGTTCGCCGCCAGCCCCCAGCTGGCCGACGGGTTGCCGCCCTCGCCGTTCAGCTGGAAGGCCGGAGCGCTGGTCGCCCGCATCGGCTCGGTGTTCCAGGAACCCGAGCACCAGTTCGTCACCCAGTCCGTGCGCGAGGAGCTGGCTTTCGCGCCGCTGCGCGCCAGGCACGGCGCGGCCGAGGAGCAGAAGTACGATCCGCGGCAGGTCGAGGCCCGGGTGCAGGAGTTGCTGGAGCGGCTTGGCCTGCAGGACTTGGCCGAAGCCAACCCGTTCACGCTTTCCGGAGGGGAGAAGCGCCGGTTGTCGGTGGCCACAGTGCTGGCCGCCTCGCCGGACGTGGTGATCCTTGACGAGCCGACCTTCGGGCAGGACGCGAACACCTGGCGCGAGCTGGCGCAACTGCTCATCGAGGAACTCGCCGAATCCACCGCGATCATCGCGGTGACCCATGACGAGCATTTCGCCGCGGCGCTGGGGGCCGACGAGCTGGTGCTGGCGCCGGCCGAGGTGGCCGCCGCGAGGACCTCGTCGGGGCCGATGCTGGACGCCCCAGTGGGGGACAGCTGGCTGGCGAAGATCAATCCGCTGGCCAAGTTCGGCGCGATCGCCGGGGCCACTTTGCCGCTGATCAGCACGGTGGACTGGGTTTCGGCGGCGGTGGTCATCGCGGCCACGCTGCTGATGCTGCCGCTGGCGGGGCTGGGCATCGGCGGGTTCTTCCGCCGCGGCTGGCCGCTGCTGGCGGCCGGCGTCCTGGCGGCCTGGGGCATCGCCCTGGTGGGCCAGGATTCGGGACGGGTGCTGCTGGATCTGGGGATCTTCGACATCACCGAGGGCTCGGTGGCCGGAGGCGTCGCCACGGGGCTGCGCGCATTGGCCATGGCGGTGCCGATGGTGCTGCTGCTGTCCACCACGAACCCCAGCGACCTGGGCGGCGCGCTGTCCCAGCAGCTGAAGGTGCCGCACCGTTTTGTGCTCGGTGCCTTGGCGGGCATGCGCCTGCTGGGCTTGATGGTGGAGGAATTCACCACGCTGACCCTGGCGCGGCGGGCCCGCGGCATCGGCAACCTGGGCACCGTGCGCCAGCGCGTGGGTGCGAAGCTCGGCCAGCTACTGGCGCTGCTGGTGCAGGCGATCCGCCGGGCCGGGCGCCTGGCCACGACCATGGAGGCCAAGGGCTTCGGCACCGGGCAGCGCACCTGGATCCGCACCGCCACCTTCACCCGGCGCGACGGTGCGGTGCTGGCCGCCGGCGTCCTGCTGGGCGCCGCGGCCATCGCGGCCGCCATCTGGGCCGGGACCTACAACCTGATCTGGTAGCCGGGGCTAGCGGATCGAATCGGCCAGGGCGGACAGCTGTTCGTGCAGCTCGGCGTCCATCCGGATCGGCTTGGCATCCAGGGTGCGCACCGGGGTGAGCAGGCGGACCGAGGACACCAGCCACACGCCGTCGGCCTGGTACAGGTCCTCCGGGCGCAGCGGGCCGTAGCCCAGCTCCCAGCCGTCCTGCTGCGCGGCGTCGAAGATGGCGCTCTGGGTGGTGCCGGGCAGGATACCGGTTTCCAGCATCGGGGTCAGCAGGCGGCGGGTTTCTCCGTCGCGTTGGGCCAGCAGCACGGTGGCGGTGGGTGCTTCGAGCACCACGCCGTCGGCGGAGGTGAAGATGACCTCGTGGGCGCCGTGCTTGCGGGCGTAGCGCAGCGCCGCCATGTTCACCGCGTAGGACAGGGTCTTGGCGCCCATCAGCAGCCACGGTGCGCGTTCGGCGAGCTTCGAATCGTAGCCGCGGTCCAGGAAGAGCACATCCACGCCGGTTTCGCGCTGCTCCATGCCCACGCGCGGGGCGGGGGTGACGGTCACCCAGCACACGGCCGGGTCCTGGTCCAGTTCGCCGCGCATGGCCACCAGCTTGACTACTGCTTCCTCGGCGCCGCCGGTGGCGTCGAAGTCGGCGACAGCGGTGTCGACCGCTGCACGCCAGCTGCGCTCGTCCGGGACCGGCAGGTCGGAGGCCTCGGCGGAGACCGCCAGGCGAGCCAAGTGTGCCTCGATCTTGCGGACTGCCTGCTGGGTGTACAGCATCGACTCGAAGACCCCGTCGCCGCGGTTCACGCCCTGCAAGGTGACCGGGAGCTGGGGCGCGTTGATGTCGGCAAGGCGTCCGGCGGGATAGGCCGGATCGAGGAATACAAGAGAACTCATTCTCCAAGGTTATCGAATTTCCCGCCAAGTCCGCGCGCGAAGCCCCTGCGGAGGCTCTTCTTGGACTGCATTCCGAGAAGAGGCAGGGGATTCGATAGGCTAGGCAAAGATGTTTTTCCCGCTTCTCTAACTGCGGGATGCGGCGCACACGCCGCAGACGCCCACGGGCGCTGACGTGAGGGGGTGCCGCGATGTGGCCGAGTAACGAAGTGATGCTGCAGATCGGCGGCGTCGTGTGGAGCATCCTTGTCGCGGCCGAACTGGTGGTGCGCTACTTCATGATCGGCATCGTCCCCGGAAACCGGCGCCCCACCACGGCCATGGCCTGGCTGCTGGCCATCTTCTTCCTCCCGGTGGTCGGCCTGGTCGCCTACTGGCTGTTCGCCAACCCGAGGCTCTCGCGCCGCCGGCTGGAGAAGCAGAAGCGGGCGCACGACGAAATCATGCGCGGCACGGCCCACATGCAGCTGCCCGAGGAATTCCACTCCACGGAGGAATGGGTCGAATCGGCGGTCATCCTCAACCGCAACCTCGGCGCCATGCCGCTGGAAGGCGGGAACACCGTGCAGGTGCTCTCCGACTACCGCGGCTCGCTGGAAGCCATGCGCGAGGAGATCGACAAGGCCAAGCGCTACGTGCACATCCAGTTCTACATCATGGGCGACGACCCGGACTACGTGGATCCGGTGCTGGATTCCCTGGAAGCGGCCGTGCAGCGCGGGGTCAATGTGCGCCTGCTCTTCGACCATCTGGGCACGCTGCGCGTGAAAGGCTACCGCAACTTCAAGAAGCGCCTGAAAAGCTCCGGCATCATCTGGCGCCCGATGCTGCCCATCGACCTGATCGGCCGGCGCTGGCGCCGCCCGGACCTGCGCAACCACCGCAAGATCCTGGTGGTCGACGGCGAAGTCGCGTTCACCGGAAGCCAGAACCTCATCGAGCCCGGCTACAAGCGCGAATCCGCGCACAAGGTGGGGCGCGAATGGGTGGAGATGATGCTCCGCGTGGAAGGCCCGCTGGTGCGCAGCCTGGATGTCACCTTCGCCACCGACTGGTGGCAGGAGGATGACGGCCAAGAGGTGCTGATGGACATCACCGAGGCCAGGCACCCGCTGCCCTACGACGACCGGCCCGGCAGCACGCTGGCCCAGCTGCTGCCCAGCGGCCCCGGTTTCGGCGGGGAGAACAACCTGCGCCTGTTCAACACCCTGATCTATTCCGCCTCCGAACGGCTGATGATCACCAGCCCCTACTTCGTGCCGGACGACTCCCTGCTCTACGCCATCACCACCGCCGCCCAACGCGGGGTGGAAGTGCACCTGTTCGTCTGCGAGGAGGGGGACCAGTTCCTGGTGCACCACGCGCAGCAGTCCTACTACCAGCAGCTGCTGGAGGCCGGGGTGCGGATCCACCGCTACCCGGCGCCGATGGTGCTGCACACCAAGTGCTTCACCGTGGACAACGAGGTCGCGGTGGTCGGATCCTCCAACATGGACATGCGCTCGTTCAGCCTGAACATGGAGATCTCGGTCATGCTGCTTGGGCAAGAAATGGTCGATGCAGTGAACAAGGTGCAGAACGACTATCTGGAGATCTCCTCGGAGATCACTCTGGCCCAGTGGCGACGCCGTCCGCGCATGCAGCGCTGGATCGACAACGTGGCACGTCTGACCGCCACGCTGCAATAGCAATGGCTCCGGGGCACCATGCCTGGGCGCCCTGGATGCTGGATGTCTTTTCCTTGATTCCCTCGCCCGCCTTTCGTTCACCCATTGGCCGGGCTCACCATAGGAACCTTCCGCGATGACCGCGGGAGGCTCCAGCGCGATTGGTGATGAGCTGCAAACACGCTTGATCGGCTCTGGGATGGGATTGGCCATCGCATGGGTTCCGAGATGGCCCGATGCGCGCCGGCCCTCAAGCAGGCTGCCAGAAATTACCGCTGGCCATATCCATGCAGCAAGCCAGATGTGGCTGTCATGGACGGCATCGCGGACGCCAAAGCACTGGCGAGCCACCTTGGCTTACTGCGTCGGTGCTCTGTGCGCGAAGCAGGATTTCGGGGTTGACAACCGTATGGGCGGTAGCACCGGAAGCCCGGTTCCACCGCCCATACTCTTCGGCCTATTTGCTACTCAGCTTCGTGGAAGTGCGCCTGGAAGCGGTGGCACCACCGGAGGCAGCTGGCGTTCCGGAGCGGCCTTGCGGCGTTGGCTGTTCAGGTCCTCCAATTTTTCGGTGAACGGTTGCGCGTCTCCGGTGCAGAGCGTTCCGGTGGCAGGCAACTGCACGGTGAGCAGGTAGCGGTCCATGGCATTGGTGACACACTTCGAGGTGCCGTACGCAGTGTGGCCCCAACTGTTGCTGCTCAGAAGCCGGGCCTTGGGCATCAACTTCGAGACTTTTTGGGCCTCGGCGTAGTTCGTGGCCGGGTCATAGAAGTTTCCAACCACCAGCATCGGGTTCACGGTTCGTTTGGTGAACGGTCCCCTGTAGGTGTCCTCGTCCTTGGCCTTCCAAGTGGTGCTGGCGCACGGAGCTGAGCTCCAGGTCCACAGCTGACCGAATCCCGGAGCGCTCCTGCCTGCGTTCTCCGCGTAGCGGGCCCAGTTTTCGGCCTTGGCCGGGTTGCGCGAGTCGGTGCACAGCACGGCCTGGAAAGCCTCGAAGGAATTTTCATACGGGAAGGCGAAACCGGTGGCTGCGGCCTTGCCGGCGATATCCTTCGCCGCAGCATTTTGCTCGGCCTCGATCGCACGCAGGCTTTGGGCCAGCGCCTTATGGGCCACCTTCATCTTGGCCTTGGTCGGAGCCTTGGCCTTGCCAGCCGACGTCGGGAACGTGGTTCCGTTCGACGCGGCACGGTCCTGAAGCGCCAGCCAGGTATAGGTCAGCTCGGAGTCCACCATGGAGGATCCCTGCGGGTCATACAGGTAGTCAAGCAGGATCGACCACATCATCGCCGCGGTGACGGAATAGTCGAAGTCAGGGTACTCGGGATCTGAGAACACCAAGGGGGAGCGCTTCAACTCGGCCATGATCTCGCGATAGAGCTTTTGCGGATCCCCTTGTCCAGCCAGCATGCAGTACTCCGGACCGGCGGTCTTGCAGCGGCTCAGAATGCCGCGCATGGCCTTTTCGGCGCCTTCGCCTGATTTGATGCGTTGGGTCTGCGGCATCCACATGTTGGCGAAGGTTCCGGCCCAGGCCACCGGATCGAGTACTCCGTCGATGGCCACCGCGCGGACCCGGTCGGGGAACATGTTTGCATAGACAGTGCCAAGGTAGCTGCCATAAGAGAAACCCAGGTAGCTCAGCTGCTTGTCGCCTACCATGCGACGCAAGACATCCATGTCACGTGCGACCTCCGCGGTGGACATCGACGTGGAGAGGGGTTTGCCGGTCGTGGAGCAAGCCTTGCCGAAGGCCTTGGAGGAATTCACATAGGCACGTATTTCCTTGGATGTGACCGGATAGGGGACGTACATTGCTTCCAAGGCTTCGCTCTGGGCGCCGAAATTCTTCCAGCAACGCACGTTGTCGCTGAAGTTCGTGCCGCGTGGATCAAACCCGACGATGTCGAAACGCTCAAGGACACTTGGAGAAAGGAACTCACGGGCCGCTGCGGCAATCTGAATCCCTGAACCACCCGGTCCGCCGGGGTTCACAAACAGGGTTCCAATGCGCTTCGACTGGTTTGTCGCCTTGATACGCAGCAATGCGACCTCGGTGGTGGCCCCGCGCGGGTTGTCATAATCCAAGGGCAAGTTCACCGTCGTGCATTGGGCGCCAAAAGCCAGCTCCTTGCAGTTGAACCATTTCGGTCGCGGTGTCTTGACCCCGTCGACACGTTTGCGTTCGGCCTTGCTCGTTTGGTCGTAGGTGTTCTTCGCAGCCATTTGCATCGTAGATGCGCCTAATGTGGCATTTTCCCTGGTTTGCGGAGGTGCTGAATTGGCAGGAGGGGCTAAGCCCAGTCCTGCCGAGAGTCCCACCGCCATCGCCATGCCCAGGGCACGACCCCATCGTTTGTTTGTCATGTCAGTTCCTTCCCAAGTAGGTACTCTGCATGGCGTCTTGGACGGTCGGTCACCTGGCCATTATTGAATTATCATGGCCCGGATGGATAAATCAAGCGTTTGAATTCTAACGATTTGGAGAAGACTGTTCCAAACACTGGAAAAAAGGGAGCAACTTCGGGGGTCCTTCGGCTGATGCTTCAAGTTCCCGTGCACTGCTTCCACGCTCCGGCTAGGTGAATTCACGTTGTGGCGCAGGCTTCCCCGCACGATGCCGCATCCCGCGTGAGCAGAGTTGCACCGACAGTCCCTGAATGCAGGTACGGTGCTTGTGTTACGTCGTTTCCACCGCACGTTGCGGATCGGGAAGTGTCGTCTGCCCCATGAGGGCCTCGCTGGGCGACAGCGAAGCCGCACTTACCGCGGTCGATCTTTTCATGCCAGCATGCCCACGACGAATTCCCCACCTGTGGTTTTCGATATTTCGGGTCATTACGAGGCCGGCGTCCGGGCTATGCTGCCCGTCATGGACCAGAGATGTGCGCCGAACCGGGAAACATGCTCAGACGCGGGCAGCGCCGTCATGGTCTTTCAGAGCAGCCACGCGCGCATTGCACGCTCGGAGGATGGCCGCCGTCGAGCCGTGGCGAACGACTGGGGCACTGAGTGCTTCTAGCGCCGCTGTTTGCCGGCGGTGACGGCAGGGTGCGGGAACTTCGAGCCCAACGCGGAGAGCACGCCCACGGACTTGGTAATGACCTCGTCCCATTCATCCTGCGCCACCGAATCGGCGGTGATCGCACCGCCCAGACCCAGGCACAGCTTCCATCCGCCGTCCGGGGTGCGGTCGCAGACCAAAGTGCGGATGACCACCGAAAAATCGGCGGACCCGTCTGCGCCCAGATAGCCCACGGCTCCGGAATACAGTCCGCGCTCACGCCGGTCTTCCAGCTCGTCCAGGATCTGCATGGTCGACAGCTTGGGCGCGCCGGTCATGGAGCCCGGAGGGAATGCCTCGCGCAGCGCCTGCGCCGACAATGCCGGATCGCGAAGCTGCGCGTCGATGGTGGAGACCATCTGATGCACGGTGGCGTAGCTTTCCACCGCGCACAGTCGGGCCACGCGCACCGAGCCGGGGACCGCATGGTGCGAGAGGTCGTTGCGCAGCAGGTCGACGATCATGATGTTTTCCGCGCGGTCCTTGGGGCTGGTGGCCAAATCCTGCTTCAGCGCCTGGTCCTCCTGCACGCTGGTCCCGCGCGGGCGAGTGCCCTTGATCGGTTCGGCGCGCAGCACCCCGGTGGCCCCGAGGCTCAGGAAGCGTTCGGGGGAAATGCTGGCGACTTCGGTGCCGCCCATACGCAGGTAGTGGGCGAACGGTGCCGGGCTGGAGGTGCGCATTCGGCAGTAGGCCTCGAAGGGGCTGTACTGCGCGGCGGTTGCGGTCAGCTCGGTGGTCAGGCAGACCTCGTAGGTGTTGCCTTCGTAAATCTGGCGCTGGGCGCGGGTGATCTTGTCCTTGTAGCCCTGCTCGGTGTCGGCGCAAACGAATTCCACCGGCGGCAGGTCCAGCGCGGTGCGGTGCTGAACGCCGGCTTCGGCCAGATGCTCGGTGATCCATTGGCGCAGGCGCGCGGGCGCGTGGATTGCCATCTGACCGGTGCGGTGGTTGATGACCAGCACGATATTAGGGGAGAAGAACCCCGCATCGGGGCGCGCTGCCTCGGCTCCGGATGCGGTTCCGGCTGAGACCTCCCGCTTGAGCTCGTAGCCCAGGTAGCCGACCCAGGCAGGCAGCGGGTAGTTGTCCGGCTCGGTCCCGGCCGCGGGCCACAAGCCCTGCAAGGATTCGAAGAATCCTGGCTGCAGGCGCAGGCTGGCCCCGCCGCGCTGCACGGTGGCGCCGGAAGCGCTTGCCTGCAACAGGGGATAGGCATCGCCGACGGCCAGGGCGATCAGCGAGTACTTGTTCCGATCCAGCGGGTCGGTGAGGTGGTGGCTGGTGGACTCCAGCAGGGCTGCATGCTCCAGGCCTTCGGCCAGCGCTTCGAACAAGGTGGCGGCATCCGCGGGGGCTGCATGGTGTCCGGCCAGCGGCGGCGCGGCAGAGGCAGGCGTGGTCGCTGGCAGCAGGTCGCGCAGGCCGGCTGGCAGGAAAGCGCTGAGCCCCAGCAGCTGCTCGAACGGCGAGCGCTGGCTGTCGGCGTCGAGGACCACGTCCGCGGCGCGGGGCACGTCGTCCCTGGACAGGTACGCGTCTTCCTGGGCGGCCCAGCGCTCCCAGTGCGGGGCGTAGGTCTGGCCGTCGCGCTGCAGGGCGCGCTGCTTGCGGACCCCGGCTGGAGCTTGGAGCCAGATGCTCAGATCGAGCAGGCCGCGGACCTGGCGGTGCGCGGCGCCCACGCCCTCCACGATGACGACCTGCGCCGGGTCGAGGCTGGCGGTGTCGCCTGGCGCATCGGCGTCCCAGTCCCACAGCGGCCAGCTGGCGGTGCGGCCGTGGGCGAGCTGTTCGAGCAGAGCGGAATAGAGGTCTTGGGCGGCCTGCAGCCCGTCCCAGCCGTGGTAGAGATCTTCCAGACGCAGGACAGCCACCGAGGCGGTTTTCGACAACTGGTTCGCTAGCAACGCTGCGAGGCTGCTCTTTCCCGAGCCGGAGCGTCCGTCGAGAGCAATGAGGTAGGGTCTAGCGGTTTCCACGAGAGGCTATATTACTCCGGACGTAGTCAACGAGCGCAGGCAGGGCTGCGGAGACGAGCTTCCAGGTTTCGCGGAAATCTCCTGCGTCACCGTACCAGGGATCGTAGACACCCTGGCGGTCGTGCGGCTCGCTGGCGGCGACGGGGTCGAAGGACCTGAACATGCGCAGCATGGGGCGCTCGCTGGGATCGATCTCCGTGAGTGCAGGAACGAGGTCTTCGAAATGATCGGTGTCCATGGCCAGCACCAGGTCCATGGAACCCAGTTCGTCGGCCTGAACCTGCGTTGCGACGTGGTCCGAGGCGTCCAGTCCGTGGGCGCGCAGGGCACTTGCGGCGCGCGGGTCGATCCCGTTGCCGACTTCGCCGTAGCTGATGGCCCGGGAGCAGACCTCGACCTCGGTGACGTCTGCCTCACGCAAGGCGTTTTTCAGCATGTACTCGGCCATAGGTGAGCGGCATATATTTCCCGTGCACACGATCATTATCCGGAACATGGCATCAGTCTATGGCCACATCACATTTCGATCGAGAGCTACGCGCAAGATAATCAGCAACAATACGGCAACGATTTAGAGCAACCCCAAAATCACGGGGTGATTAGTGGATTAGGAGCATCATCGCGGCGACGAGAATGAACAGGACGCCGAAGACGATATTGAGCAGCTTGGCCCCGCGCACGGTGGTGGTGAAGCGCTGGAAGCTGCGCGCGGTGCCTGCGAAGAAGAAGAACATCACCAGCACGTCGACTGCGACGATGGTGCCGATATAGATCAGGTATTGCGGCAACAGCGGCTGGTCGGTGCGGATGAACTGCGGGGTGAATGCCAGGAAGAAGACAATCGCCTTCGGGTTCAGCAGATTGACCAGGATGCCGCGGCGCAGCATGGCGCCACGGGTGAGCGTGCCGCCGGTGCTGGTTCCGTCCGAGGCGACATCCGGTTTGGACAGCATCATCCGGATGCCCAGGTAGACCAGATAGGCGGCGCCGGCATAGCGGATGCCCGCGAAGAGCAGCGGGGAGCTGGAGACCAGCAGGCCCACTCCGGCGGCGACGATGACCACGTGGATCAGCAGGGCGATCTGCTGGCCGATCACTCCCCAGATGGAAGCGCCCCAGCCTTGGCGCATCGAGTTGTTCATCGTGTTGATGGCCCCGGCGCCCGGGGTGAAGCTGATGACGATGGTTGCGCCGAGAAGTGAAAGCCAGAGAGAAAGTGCCACCTGTCTAGGGTAGTGGCACTGCAGGAGTTCTCTTGACTCGAAGACTGGTCATGACGGGGCGTTCGGCAGGAGGCTTAGTTCGGCGGCGCGAGGACTTCCAGCCGGGCTTCATCCACGCCGGCGACGGCCCGGGCCATGAAGTCGCTGAGCAGTGCGACCTGCTGCTCGTCGTAGGAGGAGATCAGCTCCATCATTTTCGCTCCGAGCGGTCGGAACATCTCCCGCGCCTCGGCCATGGCCTTCTCGGTCAGGGCGATGTGCACGCTGCGGCGGTCCTGCTCGCTTCGCTGGCGGATGATGTAGCCCAGCCGGTCCAGCCGGTCGAGCATGGCCGTGGTGGCGGGGGAGCTGAGCTGCAGTTCCCTGCTCAAGTCCCGGGGCGAGGGCGAGGTTCCGGCGCGCTGGTATTTCATGATCACTGTCAGGCCGTTCATGTCGGTCCGGTGCGTGCCGTAGTGCCCGCCGGTGGATTCCACGTAGCGGTCCGAGGCCTGTCCGAAATCCTGCAGCAGCTGCAACAGCCGGTGGTGTGTGCTCGCGTCCATAACACAATTATAAACTAAGTAAACATTTCCATCATCAAACTAAATGTTGGTACGCTGTAGCGGTAGGCCACAGCGGTCGCAACTATTCGAATCAACGTGAGGACAGCCCCATGTCGCACATAGCGAAAGTCGATGAGCCCGCCGACCCTGCCGCGCGCTCAGTCAGCGGAAAGGGCATCGCCATCCGGGCGGTGGTGTATTCCCTGCTGATCGTGCTCTGGATCGGCATCGCGGGGGTCGGCGGACCAACCTTCGGCAAACTCTCGGACGTGCAGACCAACGACCAGACAGCTTTCCTCCCGGCCAGCGCGGAAGCGACGCAGGCCCTTGAATGGCAGAACAAGTTCCGCACGAGCGACGCAATTCCCGCGGTGGTGCTGGTGACCTCCGAAAGCGGCGTCGACCAGAAGCAGGCCGCCGCGCTCGCCGAGAAGCTTTCCGATTTCGAGTTCCTCGACGGGCAGGTGACAGGGCCGTTTTTGGCCGAGGATGGCAAGGCTGCCGAATTCATCATGCCGATCTCCTCGACGGTCAAGGCCGACGAGGGCGTAACCGCGCTGCGCACCCTGCTGGCAGACATCCAGCCGGAGGGCATGAGCAGCTATGTCACCGGTCCCGCCGGGTTCTCCGCGGACCTAATCGAGGCATTCGGCGGCATCGACGGGGTGCTGCTAGGTGTCGCGCTGGTCGCGGTGCTGGTGATCCTGCTGCTGGTCTACCGTTCGCTGCTGCTTCCGCTGACCGTGCTGATGACCTCCATGGTGGCGCTGTGCGCCGCCATCCTGGTGGTCTACTTCATGGCCAAGGAGGGGATCATCCGGCTGGACGGCCAGGCCCAGGGCATTCTCTCGATCCTGGTGATCGGTGCGGCCACCGACTACTCGCTGCTGTTCGTTGCCCGCCACAAGGAAGCCCTGTCCACGGGGCTGAACCGCTGGCAGGCAGTGGCCAAGGCCTGGAAGCGCTCGCTGGAGCCGATCATCGCCTCCGGCGGCACCGTGACCGTGGGCCTGCTGTGCCTGCTCTTCTCCGACCTGAACTCCAACAAGGCGCTGGGCCCGATCGGCGCGGCGGGCATCGTCTTCTCGATCATTGCCGCCCTCTCCTTCCTGCCGGCCGTGCTCGGACTGCTGGGCCGGGCCGCCTACTGGCCGTTCATGCCCAAAACGCAGGACGCGGAAACGCAGGCGGCGGCCAAGCCTGGACTGTGGGCCCGCATCGCCGCCTTCGTCGCTTCCCACCCCCGCCCGATCTGGATGGTGACGGCACTGGTGCTGGCCGTCGGCGCGGCGTTCTCGCTGCAGCTCAAGGCCAGCGGCGTGCCGCAAAGCGAACTGGTGATCGGCGGCTCCGAGGCCCGCGACGGGCAGGTGGCGCTCGGCGAGCACTTCCCGGGCGGCAGCGGCTCGCCGGCCACCGTGATCGTCAACGAGGTCGAGGCGAACACCACCCTGGACGCGGTCCTTGACGTGCCCGGTGTCGACTCCGCCTACCTGCAGGCCGAAGACGGCGGTCCGGCCATGGCCCAGCGCGGCGCCCCGGCGTACACCGTCGAAGGACGGAACCTGATTTCCGTCACCCTGAGCGATGCGGCGGACTCGGATGCGGCCGCGAACACTGTCACGCAGCTGCGCGAGACGGTGCACGAGATCGATGCGACGACCCTGGTCGGCGGAACCACCGCGACCCAGATGGACAAGAACTCCACCGCCGAAGCCGACCTGTTCAAGATCATTCCGATCACGCTGGTCGCGATCCTGGTCATCCTGATGCTTCTGCTGCGCTCGATCCTGGCTCCGGTCCTGCTGATTCTGACCACGGTGCTCTCCTACGGCACGGCGATGGGCGTCAGCGCGCTGGTGTTCAACCACGTTCTGGACTACGTGGGCGCCGACCCCTCGGTGCCGCTGTTCGGATTCGTGTTCCTGGTGGCCCTTGGCGTGGACTACAACATCTTCCTGATGACCCGGGTGCGCGAGGAGACGCTGCTGCACGGCACGCGGGACGGGATGCGCCGCGGCCTGACCGTCACCGGCGGCGTGATCACCTCTGCCGGCATCGTGCTGGCGGCGACCTTCGCCGCGCTGGGGGTCGTGCCGATCATGTTCCTGGGGCAGCTGGGCTTCATCGTGGCCTTCGGCGTGCTGCTCGATACCTTTATCGTGCGAAGCCTGCTGGTGCCGGCGCTGGTCGAGGACATCGGCCCTGCGGTGTGGTGGCCCTCGAAATTGGCGCAGGAAAAAACGTCGGCGGGTGTGCACCGGGCCTGAGCGCCAGGCTTCAGACGTGGCGGAAATCTCCTGTGATTCGCCCCGTTGGCAGGCTCCGGGACTGCTGAGTCCCGGAGCCTGCCTGTAGAATTGAAACCTGTACGCACCAATGGTTCAACGCCTGGAACACCCTGCCCGCCTCGGTGCGTAGTCGTCGACAGACTTGATTTCCTTCGAGCGGAAACTCCCGGATTCCCGGTGTTTTCGCGCGGGCGTCGGGCACTTTTCTTGCCGCCCCGCATCGGACTTCCTCCTGGATCGGCGAACCCGAGCGTCGAAAACGACGCGCGAATTCAGAGAGAAAGTTTAAGCATTGACCTCTACTTTTAGCGCCCTTGGCGTGCCCGCAAACCTGGTTGACGTGCTGACCGAGCGCGGCATCGACACCCCGTTCCCGATCCAGGAAGCAACCCTTCCCTCCACCCTTGCCGGCGGAGACGTGCTGGGGCGCGGCCAGACCGGCTCGGGCAAGACCCTGGCCTTCTCGCTGCCGCTGGTGGCCCGCCTGAGCGAGCGCCCGCAGCGCCGCAAGGCCCGTTTCCCGCGCGCACTGATCATGGCGCCGACCCGCGAACTGGCGACCCAGATCGCCAAGACCGTTGATCCGCTGGCCGCCGCCTCCGGCCTGCGCACCACCGTGATCTACGGCGGCGTCGCGCAGAGTCGACAGGAAAAGGCCATGAACGAGGGCGTCGACATCGTCATCGCCTGCCCCGGCCGCCTCGACGACCTGATCAAGCAGAAGATCGTTGACCTGTCGCAGCTTGAGATCTCGGTGCTGGATGAAGCCGACCACATGGCAGACATGGGTTTCCTCCCGGTCGTGCGCCGCATCATGGACCGCATGCCGACCGGCATCCAGCACATGCTGTTCTCCGCGACCCTGGACAACGGCGTGGACAAGGTCGTCAAGCGCTACCTGAGCAGCCCGACCATCCATTCGGTGGATGCGCCCGAGGCCGCAGTGAACACCATGGAGCACCACGTCTTCGTGGTCAGCAACGACGACAAGAAGGACCTGGTCCGTGTGCTGGCGCAGGGCACCTCGCGCCGCATCATGTTCATGCGCACCAAGCACCACGCCAAGAAGATGGCTGTAGTGCTGTCCAAGGCCGGCGTGCCAACCGTTGACCTGCACGGCAACCTGTCGCAGAACGCCCGCGACCGCAACCTGGCCGCCTTCGCCTCGGGCGAGGCAAAGGTCCTGGTCGCCACCGACGTAGCAGCCCGCGGCGTGCACGTCGACGGCGTGGAACTGGTGGTCCACATCGATCCGCCGGCAGAGCACAAGGCCTACACCCACCGGTCAGGCCGCACGGCCCGCGCCGGCTCCAGCGGAACCGTGGTGACCATCTGCACCCCGGACCAGCAGGGCGACGTCGCGACCCTGATGAAGCAGGCAGGCCTGAAGAAGGTCCCATTCGAAAAGGTCTCCTTGGACTCGCAGGTCGTCAAGGACGTCGTGGGCGAAGTGGCCGAACTGGTGCCGTACACCGCCCCGGTGAAGCAGCAGAGCAACCCTGCCAAGCGCAAGCCTGCCGGCGAATCCGGCGGTTCGCGCGGCGGGCGCGGCGGGCGCGGTTCACGCGGCGGCCGTTCGGCCGGCGAGGGCCAGAACCAGCAGCGCAGCGAGTCGGGCCGCCGCAATGAACGCAGTCCGAAGGCCTCGGGCGAGCGTCCAGCACGCGCTGGCCGCGGCGCAGGATCCGAGCGTCCGGCCGGTGCAGGCCGTGGTGCGAACTCGGAACGCCCATCGGGTGCAGGCCGCGGCTCGCGCCAGGGTGGCCGCGCCGCCCAAGGCGCCTCGACCGGGGGCCGCTCGCGTGGTCCGCGCCGCGCCACCAGCCCTGCCACCCGCAGCCGCTAGGCATTTCGGGCCAGCCGGAACAACGGCTGCCCACCTAGGAATCCTCCGCTCGTACGCCGAGCGGAGGATTTCTTTTGCCACCCTGCGCCCGGTGAGCGTCGAGCGCACTGACTAGACCGAAAGTTTAGCCCCGGCGGATGACCGGTGGCTGAAGTCCTCCAACCTAGTCTTGAAGTAGAGGAAATATCTATTTCGCCTAGCCAGGAGCACCTGACCATGATTGAATCACTGCAGAATTTTGTCGCTGCTTGCCCCGAGCCGCTGCAGTGGCTGGCGGTCGCGCTGGTTTCGGCCATTCCCTTCGTCGAGTCCTACTTCGGGTCCGTCATCGGAGTGCTGATGGGCCTGCCGCCGGCGGTCGGGATTCTTGTTGCGGTGCTCGGCAACGGCATTTCCATGCTCTTGTTCGTCAACAGCGCCCATGCCGTACGCTCCAAGGTGCGCCAAGGCAAGGAGAGCAAGAAGCCGAAATACGAAAAGATCCGCAGGGCCTTCGACAAGTTCGGCATTGCAGGGGTCAGCCTGGTTGGCCAGACCATGCTTCCCTCGCAGATCACTTCGGCGGCGCTGGTGTCCTTCGGCGCATCGAAGCAGAAAGTGATTTTCTGGCAGGCCATTTCCATCATCTTGTGGGGAGTGATCTTCGGAGTCCTGGCAGGGCTCGGCATGCCGCTGCTGACCAAATAATTCGTTCCCCTCGGCACGCTGCAAAGCAAAGCCGGAAGGAGCACGCGCACCAGTAGTGCGTGGGCTCCTTCCGGCTTGTGCCATCTTGGAGGCGGCGATTAGTCCTGCGGCTTCTTGCGGCCGAACCTGAAATAGCTCAGCGGACCGAGAATGTTGATGAAGCACAACCCCACCCACAATCCCTTGCTTCCGTGAATCTGCTCGGGCCTGCGTCGGTAGATGTCGATCTGCGCGGCGGCGAATAAGGCAACCTCGATCACGCCCGCAACGATGGCAGCTGCCCGTGCAATGGGGGACAGCTCGGAGAATTTCTTTTTGGTTCGTGCCATTCTTCCGCCTTTGATCTGTAGTTTTCGCTTCGTGACCGGACTGTCAGGAGTGGTCTGAAAAAGTTTTCGGTTGATGGGAATTATTCTGCCACCCCACCCGTTGAATAAGACAGAGCGCAAAGTTGAGTCGAGTTCACTCAAGTTAATTTGACAGTCGAAACCGGCTGAGTAAACTTGAGTCCGAAGCGCTCAATGGGGGTCCAAGCCCCCAGCGTTGGGATTTTTTTCAGACAAGGCAAAGGAGAGCCATTATGTCGCGTGCCGTAGGTATTGACCTTGGAACCACCAACTCTGTCGTATCCGTGCTCGAAGGTGGTGAGCCAACCGTCATCGCTAACGCGGAAGGCAACCGCACTACCCCGTCCATCGTTGCTTTCTCGAAGGGCGGCGAAGTCCTGGTCGGCGATATCGCCAAGCGTCAGGCAGTCAACAACATCGATCGCACCATCGCATCGGTCAAGCGCCACATGGGCACCGACTGGTCCGTTGCCATCGATGACAAGAAGTACACCGCCCAGGAAATCTCGGCACGTACCCTGATGAAGCTGAAGAACGACGCTGAGTCGTACCTGGGCGAGAAGGTCACCGACGCGGTGATCACCGTTCCTGCATACTTCAACGACGCCGAGCGCCAGGCCACCAAGGAGGCCGGCGAGATCGCGGGCCTGAACGTGCTGCGCATCGTCAACGAGCCAACTGCTGCTGCTCTGGCCTACGGCCTGGAGAAGGGCAACGAGGACGAGCTCATCCTGGTCTTCGACCTCGGTGGCGGTACCTTCGACGTCTCCCTGCTGGAAGTTGGCAAGGATGACGACGGCTTCTCGACCATCCAGGTCCGCGCGACCGCCGGTGACAACCGTCTGGGCGGCGACGACTGGGATCAGCGTGTTGTCGACTGGCTGCTGGCCCAGGCCAAGGCCAAGGGCGCAGACCTGTCCAAGGACAAGATCGCACTGCAGCGCCTGAAGGAGGCCGCAGAGCAGGCCAAGAAGGAACTGTCCTCGGCTACCAGCACCAACATCTCGCTGCAGTACCTGTCGGTCACCCCTGAGGGCCCGGTACACCTGGACGAGCACCTCTCGCGTGCGAAGTTCCAGGAACTGACCGCAGATCTGCTGGAGCGCACCAAGAAGCCATTCAAGGACGTCATCGCCGAAGCCGGCGTGAAGATCTCCGACATCGCCCACGTGATCCTCGTTGGCGGTTCGACCCGTATGCCAGCCGTTGCCGAACTGGTCAAGGACCTGGCCGGCAAGGAAGCCAACAAGGGCGTGAACCCGGATGAGGTTGTCGCCGTAGGCGCAGCCCTGCAGGCCGGCGTGCTGAAGGGCGAGCGCAAGGACGTGCTGCTGATCGACGTCACCCCACTGTCCCTGGGCATTGAGACCAAGGGCGGCGTGATGACCAAGCTGATCGAGCGCAACACCGCGATCCCGACCAAGCGTTCGGAGACCTTCACCACCGCCGAGGACAACCAGCCTTCGGTATCGATCCAGGTCTTCCAGGGCGAGCGCGAGTTCACCCGCGACAATAAGGCACTGGGCACCTTCGAGCTGACCGGCATCGCTCCGGCTCCTCGCGGCATCCCGCAGGTCGAGGTCACCTTCGACATCGATGCCAACGGCATCGTGCACGTGTCCGCCAAGGACAAGGGCACCGGCACCGAGCAGTCGATGACCATCACCGGCGGCTCCTCGCTGTCGAAGGAAGACATCGAGCGCATGGTGCAGGAAGCCGAAGCGCATGCGGAAGAGGACAAGGCACGCCGCGAGGCAGCCGAGACCCGCAACGCTGCCGAGCAGGCCGCCTACTCGGTGGACAAGCTGATCAAGGACAACGAGGACAAGCTGCCTGAAGAGGTCAAGTCCGAGGTCCAGGCCGACGTCGACGCCTTGAAGGCCGCCTTGGAGAAGCAGGACAACGACGACGAGGTCAAGGCCGCGTTCGAGAAGCTTCAGGCTTCGCAGTCCAAGCTGGGCGAGGCAATCTACGCCAACACCCAGGCCGAAGGCGCGGCTGCCGGCGAGCAGAATGCGCCGAACGCTGATGAAGACATCGTCGACGCCGAGGTCATCGACGAAGACGAAGCCGACAAGAAGTAGGGAGTTTAGGAATATGTCCGAGGCAAACAACCAGAACGAAAACTCCGGCCAGGAGCCGGAGGACCAGCCAGAGGCCGCTGACCAGCAGCCAACTGCTGACGCTTTGGGCCAGGCCGAGGCGATCCTGAACGAGGCCGGCGACTCCGTGGACGCGGAGCAGGACGAGGTCAGCGAGGTCGTCACCGAGCTGCGCAACGACCTGCTGCGCCTCCAGGCCGAGTACGTCAACTACCGCAAGCGCGTGGAGCGCGACCGTGCAGTGGCGCGTGAAAACGCCGTGCAGGGCATGCTTTCCACCTTGCTGCCCGTGCTTGACGACATCGACGCGGCACGCGCCCACGGCGACTTGGCCGATGGCCCCTTCGCATCGATCGCCAACAAGCTGGACTCGATCCTGGCCCAGCATGGCTTGGAGCGCATCAACGAGGCGGGGGTCGAATTCGACCCGAACGTCCACGAAGCGCTGCTGCGCCAGGCGGTGCCGGAGGTCCCGGCCGATCATGTGGGACAGGTGCTGCGTACCGGCTACCGCAAGGGAAGCAACATCCTGCGCGCTGCCCAGGTACTGGTCGCCACCGGCGAATAGCAACTAGCTAGCACAACTGAAACTGCCCACTGTCGAGTATTCGCCAGTGGGCAGTTTCGAATTGTCATAGAAAGGATGAGGCCCTGATGGCAAGTCAGGACTGGATAGACAAAGATTTTTACGCGATCCTCGGCGTCTCCAAGGACGCCTCGGACGCGGATATCAAGAAGGCGTACCGCAAGCTGGCGCGCAAGTACCACCCTGACACCAACGCCGGTGATGCAACCGCCGAACAGAAGTTCAAGGACATCACCGAAGCCAACTCGGTCCTCTCCGACAAGGAAGAGCGCGAGCAATACGACGCCATCCGTGCCATGGGCTCGGGAGCACGTTTCTCGGCAGGAGGTCCGGGCGGAGCTCCGGGCGGCGGCGCAGGGTTCGAGGACATCTTCTCCAACCTGTTCGGCGGGGGAGGCGGGGCACGCCAGCGTGGCGGGCAGCCGGACTTCTCCGACCTGTTCGGGGGAGCGGGCGGCTTCGGCGGTTTCGGCGGCCAGGCCGCTCCGCCGCGCAAGGGCGCGGACCGCACCGCGAACACCTCGATCTCCTTCGCCGGCTCGATCAACGGCACGAAGATCGGGCTGCGCGAGCCCAGCGGCGAGGTCATCGACGTGCGCATCCCGGCCGGCATCAAGGACGGCCAGTCGGTGCGCGTGCGCGGACGCGGGCAAGCCGGCGCCGCCGGCAACGGAGACCTGATCGTCAAGGTCAAGGTCGCCGAGCACCCATTCTTCAAGCGCGAGGACAACAACATCCGCGTGCACGTCCCGGTGACCTTCGACGAGGCCGCACTGGGCGCGAAGATCCACGTCCCGACCCTCGACGGGGAACAGGTCGCGGTGAAGGTTCCGGCAGGCTCCAACTCGGGCCGCACGCTGCGCCTGAAGGGCCGCGGCGTGAAGACCTCCAAGGCCACCGGCGACCTGCTGATCGTGCTCGACGTGGTCATTCCGCAGAACCTCTCGGATGCCGCGAAGAAGGCGGTTGAGGACTTCGCCGCAGCCACCGAGGGCGAGGACCCGCGGGCGGACCTGGCCTCGAAGGCCAAGCTCTAGGATCGGCACCCGCCGATCACCCGTCGCCGGCGCCGGAGGAGCCAACATCTTCCGGCCCCGGCGATAGACTCAAGATACAGCCAAGGCAGAAAGGTGGTTGAAGTACCGTGAACGGGGAGTACCTGCGACCTGTCTTCGTCATTTCCGTCGCCGCACAGCTTGCCGACATGCACCCCCAGACGCTGCGCCAGTACGACCGCATCGGCCTGGTTTCGCCCAGCCGGCAGTCGGGCAAGCAGCGCCGCTATTCCCAGCACGACGTGTCCCTGCTGCGCCAGGTTCAGGCGCTGAGCAAGGATGGCGTGTCGCTGGAAGGCATCAAGCGGATCCTTGAGTTGGAAAACCAAGTGGCTAGCCTTAAGGGCCAAGTGAACCAGTTGCGCGCGGAACTGGACTACGTGCGCCAAGGCCAATCGCGCATCTTCGCCGCCGGCACCGTCGCAGGCGACGTGGTGTCGCTGGCCCGCGGCATGCGCCCCTCGCGGCCCGAACCGACGGTATCGCTGTTCCCGGTGCGCCGCGCTATCGGCAGGTAGGCCTGCCGCCTGAAAGACATTAGAAATCCAGCCCGCCAGATCCTGGCGCGGCTGGATTTTCTGTCTCTATCCGAGCCGGCCGTGGCGGCGCAGCCGGGCTTCCAGCTGGGTGCGCACCGCCGGCCATTCGTGGGGCAAGATCGAGAAGACGACGGTGTCTCGCAGGGTTCCGGTCGCCGGATCGTACTTGTGGTTGCGCAGCACGCCGTCTTGCTTGGCGCCCAGCCGCGCAATGGCGGCGCGGGAAGCCTCATTGTGCCAATGCGTGCAAAACGCGACCGAGTAGCATCCGAGCACTTCGAATGCCCTGCGCAGCAGCAGGTATTTCGCTGCCGGATTGATGCCGGTGCCCTGCGCCGCAACGGCCAGGAAGGTCGATCCGATCTCCACCCGGCGGTTTGCGGCATCGATGTTCAGGTAGGCGGTGGCGCCGACGGCTTTGCCGGCGGAGGTGTCGATGATGGCGAAGGGGGCCATGGTTCCGGCTGCCTGGGAGTCCAGCCGCTGGGCGATATTGGCTTCCATCTGCTGTGCCGGGGGAGTTGTCGCGAACCAGTCCTCGTCGAGGCGTCCGGCGGCCACTACCTCGGCCAAGTCCGGCGCGTGCGAGGCGGCGAGCTGTTCCAGCCTCACCCCGGCGATTTCCATGGTGGGCGCGGTGGAGAACTCGGAGGCCGGGATTAATGACGAATGGCTCATGGCCACCAGTTTAGGGTGGACATGAGCCATTGCCGGACTTTATGTCCGGTCGTGCACTAGCCGACGCGAGTGTACGCCAAGTCGAAGACCAATCGGCCTGCCTTCAGCGCCTTGCCCTCGAAGCTGGTCAGGATGCGGCGTTCGAAGCGCGGGGCCCAGCCGCCGAGCTCATCGGTGAACTCCGGTTCCTTCTCGAAGCCTTCCATGCCCTCGCGGCGGACCTTGGTCAGGTTGCTTTCCTCGCCGGCAAGGTTGCCCGGGAACTGGTTCTCGAAATCCGGGTGGGCGGTGAGCGCGTCACGCATCTGCTCGGCGTAGTTGGACCAGTCGGTGGCCAGGCGCAGGGTTCCGCCGGGCTTGAGCACCCGGGAAACCTTGTCCAGGAACGATGCCTTGATCAGGCGGCGCTTGTGGTGGCGCGGCTTGTGCCAAGGGTCGGAGAAGAAGATCCAGATTTCGTCGGCGCTGTTCTCTTCGAGCATCACGTCCAGCACCTCGGGGGCGTTGGCCTGGACGGCGCGGACATTCTCGATGCCGAAGGACTCGACCTTGAGCATCAGCTGGGCCAGCCCGGGGCGGTAGACCTCCACGGCGAGGTAGTTGCGCTCGGGGTCGTCCTTGGCGGCGTTGGCGATGCACTCGCCCAATCCGGTGCCGATCTCCACGATCAGCGGCGCCACGCGGCCGAATGCCTGGTCCGGGTCGAGGGTGAAATCATCGGCTACCGAGGTGTCGGCGATCTTGCGGGGAGGCTCGATGACGTACTGCTCGGCATTGCGCTCCCAGGCGCTGGCACGGCGGCCCTGCAGGCGGTTGCCGCGGCGGACAAAGGAGACCGGTTCGGCCCGGAAAAGTGCTGGGTCTTTGGGGGTCGGGGTCGCGGCCTGACGCTGTTCTTCGCTCGAATCGCTCATGATCATTAATCCTAGCCGAGCGCACCGCATCGAATCTTCCCGCGAGAGTAGGGGATTGGCCACGGTTTCAGGGGAAAATCCGGGCTGTCACCCATAGCGCCCCGGGGAGCCGATGGGGAAGACTGGATCCATGACTGATCTATTGCGGGGAATCCTGAATATCATCTGGCTGCTCTTCGGCGGCCTGTGGCTGGCGCTGGGGTATGTCCTGGCCGGCATCATCTGCTGCCTGCTGATCGTGACCATTCCGTTCGGCATCGCTTCATTCCGCATCGCGGGTTACGCGCTGTGGCCCTTCGGCCGCACCGTCGTGGATCGCGGCGCTGTGGGAGCGTTCTCCACGCTGGGCAACGTGATCTGGCTGGTTTTCGCCGGCATCTGGATCGCCATCGGCCACGTGCTCACCGCCATCCCGATGTTCGTGTCGATCATCGGCATCCCGCTGGGCATCGCGAACCTGAAGATGATCCCGGTGTCCCTGATGCCGCTGGGCAAGGTGGTGGTCGCTTCGGACTACTACATCGGGACCATGCGCCGCTAGCGCCTGCCGTTCGGCTCGCACGGATTAAAGGGACCGGGGCTGCCCTTCCACGTGGAAGGGCAGCCCCGGTCCGTATTGGCGGTAGATGCCGTTGCTAGCTCTTGAGGTACTCGTCGTGCTGGCGGTGCGCCTCGGTGATTTCGTCGCGGATCTTGTCGATGTCCTTGACCTTGTCGCGGTACTTCTTGTCCATGGACTTCACGTAGGCTTCCTCTTCCAGCAGCTCGGTGTAGATCCGCTCGCGCTCGGCCTGGTCCGCGGTGTAGGAGAGGTCGGTGTAGTTGTTCGCATGGCGGCGTACGTTGTTCACGGCGGTCTGCGCCTTGCCGGCCTTGCTGAACAGGGAGGCGAGCACCGTGACTACCAGGACGCCGATGATCACGCTCAGCGACAGGCCGGTGGTGATCTCGATGACCGACACGTGCTCGCCGCCGTTGATGAACGGCAGGTTGTTCTCATGCAGCGCGTGCAGGATCAGCTTGACGCCGATGAACGCCAGGATCGCAGCCAGGCCGTAGGACAGGTAGATCAGTCGATCCAGCAGGCCGTCAAGCAGGAAGTACAGCTGGCGCAGACCCATCAGGGAGAATGCGGTCGCGGTGAAGACGATGAAGACGTTCTGGGTCAGGCCGAAGATTGCCGGGATCGAGTCCAGGGCGAAGAGGATGTCGGTACCGCCGATGGCCACCATGACCAGCAGCATCGGGGTCAAGACCTTCTTGCCGTCGATCTTGGTGAACAGCTTATCGCCGTCGTACTCGTCGGTGGTGTGGAACAGCTTCTTGGCCAGACGGATGATGAAGTTGTTCGCCTCGTCGGACTCGTCGTCCTTCTTGAGCAGGTTGCCTGCGGTCAGCAGCAGGATCAGGCCGAAGATGTAGAAGACCCAGGCGAACTGGTTGATCAGCGCCGCACCGACGAAGATGAATGCGGTACGGGCAATCAGCGAGAACACGATGCCGAACAGCAGCACCTTCTGCTGGTCCTCGCGTGGCACCTTGAAGCTGGCCATGATGATCAGGAAGACAAACAGGTTGTCGACCGAGAGGGCCTTTTCGGTGATGTAGCCGGCGAAGTATTCGGCGCCCATGTCCACGCCGCCGAAAATGAATACGACGATGCCGAAGACCAAAGCGAGGCCGACGTAGATGCTCGACCAGATGGCCGCTTCACGCAACGACGGAACGTGCGCCTTGCGGATGTGGAAGAAGTAGTCGAATGCCAAAAGTGCGAGGATCACGACAATCGTGATGCCCCAGATCAAAGGAGAAACTCCCATGGGGATTCCTGCTTTCGTAAGTTGGGTACAAGCCATCCAAGTAAGTCTCTTCGCCAACCGAAAATGGTTGGCCGCAGAACCCGGCAAGACTCCTGTGTCTTACGTACTGACGGATCAAACGCTTGTGAATACTCCCTTACGTGGGATCAACTCTATCTTGAGTTTTGCCCTCAGGGAAAGTTCAGGCATGTGCGGTGCGTTGACCGGCGGTGGTTGTTCGACCGGTGGAGCCGCCCATCGCCGGGCCTAGGGAGAGGCATTTCGCGCGGCCAGGACTTGTTCGCGCAGGATGTCCGCGTGTCCGCAGTGCTGCGCCAACTCACGCAGCATGTGAAGCTGGATCCAGCGCAGGGGCAGCGGCCCCCGCTTGTTCCCGGGGAAGACCGTTGCGCCGGTCGTCCCCTCCAGGACCTGGTGGGTGTGCGCTATTTCTTCGCGATACTCGGCAATGACGGTGGCAATGTTGTCGCCCTCTTCGAGCTTGAACGACTCATCGGGATTCGGGGCGATACCCAAGATGGAGCGGGAACTGCTGGTGGGAGCCTCCCGGAACCAGACCTTCTCGACGAATGTTCCGTGCTTGACCAGCCCGAGCAGCGTGGTGCGCGACGGCACGAGCTGCACTCTGGCCTCCTCTTCGGTGAGGCCGTCAAGGCAATCGAGCAGCACCGCCCGATGCTGGTCGATGAAGGCCTTGACCTGCTCATCGTGTTCGGCGAAGAAAAGCTCTGGTGAGTTCGGGTTAGCCATAGCTCCATTGTTCGCAGGTCGGCTCGGTGAATACAAGGAAAAACTTTTTTGAAATTGTTCGGCGAAAACGGAATAACCCCTGTCAAACAAGAGTTGAGTTAAGTACACTCAAGTTTAAAGGTTCACCCACAAACGAAAGGAAGCGCGTGGACACCAAACTCACTACCAAGAGCCAAGAGGCTCTCTCGGCCTCCGGGATGAACGCATCGACCGCAGGCAATCCCCAGATTGAACCTGCGCACCTGCTCAAGGCGCTGCTGGACCAGCGTGACTCGGTTGCGGTGGCACTGCTGAAGACTGCAGGGTTGGATGTCGACGCGCTTTCGGTGAAGGCGAGCTCGCTGATCAAGGCGCTGCCTTCCAGCTCCGGTTCCTCGGTGGCCCAGGCCCAGTTCTCCCGCCAGCTGTTGCAGGTGGTGAACAACGCCCAGGAGACTGCGACGGAAATGGGCGACACCTACGTCTCCACCGAGCACCTGCTGATCGCACTGGCCAGCGACCAGACCAAGACCGGCGAGGCGCTGCGCGAGATGGGAGTTACCCGCGACCTGCTGGTGGGAACCCTGCCCACCATCCGCGGCGACCGCAAGGTCGACAACCCGAACCCCGAGGCGACCTTCCAGTCCCTGGAGAAGTTCGGCACCGACATGACGGCGCTGGCCCGTGCGGGCAAGCTGGACCCCGTCATCGGACGCGACCGTGAAATCCGCCGTGTGGTGCAGGTGCTTTCGCGCCGCACCAAGAACAACCCGGTGCTGATCGGCGAGCCCGGTGTCGGCAAGACCGCCGTGGTCGAGGGCCTGGCCCAGCGCATGATTGCCGGGGACGTCCCGGAATCGCTGCGCGGCAAGACCCTGATCTCCCTTGACCTGGGTGCCATGGTTGCCGGTGCCAAGTATCGCGGCGAATTCGAGGAGCGCCTGAAGGCGGTTCTGGAAGAGATCAAGTCCTCTGACGGGCAGATCGTCACGTTCATCGACGAGATCCACACCGTGGTCGGTGCTGGCGCCTCCGAAGGCGCCATGGATGCCGGCAACATGCTCAAACCGATGCTTGCCCGCGGCGAGTTGCGCCTGATCGGTGCTACCACCCTGGACGAGTACCGCGAGAACATCGAGAAAGACCCGGCGCTGGAGCGCCGCTTCGCTCAGGTGTACGTGGGGGAGCCGAGCGTGGATGACACCATTGCCATCCTGCGCGGCCTGAAGGAACGCTATGAAGCGCACCACAAGGTGTCCATCGCGGACTCCGCGCTGGTTGCCGCCGCCGCGCTGTCCAATCGGTACATCTCCGGGCGCCAGCTGCCGGACAAGGCCATCGACCTGGTCGACGAGGCAGCCAGCCGCCTGCGCATGGAGATCGACTCCGCCCCGGAGGAGATCGACGAGCTGCGCCGCGAAGTCGACCGGCTCACCATGGAGGAGCTGGCGCTGAGCGATGAAACCGATCCCGCATCGGTGGAACGCCTGGAGGCCCTGCGCAAGGACATGGCCGACAAGAAGGAGAAGCTCGACGCCCTGAACTCGCAGTGGGAAGCCGAAAAGGCAGGCCTGAACCGGGTCGGCGACCTGAAGGTCAAGCTGGATGAGCTGCGCTCCGAGGCAGAGAAGTACCAGCGCGAAGGCGACCTGGAGAAGGCCTCGCGCCTGCTCTACGGCGAGATCCCGACGCTCCAGCAGGAACTGGACGCCGCCGCGGCCGCCGAAGCGCATGGCGCCAAGGAGCACACCATGGTGGCCGACGAGGTCACCGCGGATGACATTGCCGAGGTGATCTCCGCCTGGACCGGCATCCCTGCCGGGCGCATGCTGCAGGGCGAAAGCCAGAAGCTGCTGGACATGGAGGAGATCATCGGGCAGCGCCTGATGGGCCAGAAGCAGGCAGTGGCCGCGGTCTCGGATGCGGTGCGCCGCACCCGTGCAGGCATCGCCGACCCGAACCGTCCGACCGGCTCCTTCCTGTTCCTCGGCCCCACCGGCGTGGGCAAGACGGAGCTGGCCAAGTCCCTGGCCGACTTCCTCTTCGACGACCCGCGCGCCATGGTGCGCATCGACATGTCCGAGTACTCGGAGAAACACGCGGTCTCGCGACTGGTCGGTGCCCCTCCGGGCTACGTGGGCTACGAAGAGGGCGGCCAGCTGACCGAAGCGGTGCGCCGCCGGCCGTACTCGGTGATCCTGCTCGACGAAGTCGAGAAGGCCCACCCCGAGGTCTTCGACATCCTGCTGCAGGTGCTCGACGACGGACGGCTGACCGATGGGCAGGGACGTACGGTGGACTTCAGGAACACCATCCTGATCCTGACCTCCAACCTGGGCTCCCAGTTCCTGGTGGACCAGACCCTGGATGCCGAGACCAAGAAGGCGGCGGTGATGAACGTGGTCAACGCTTCGTTCAAGCCGGAGTTCCTGAACCGCCTGGACGAGGTCATCATGTTCGACCCGCTGAGCATCGACGAGCTGGGCAACATCGTCAAGCTGCAGATCGACCAGCTCTCCGAGCGCCTGTCCGAACGGCGACTGACCCTTGACGTGGATCCGGCCGCCAGCGAATGGCTCGCCTTGACCGGGTACGACCCGGCCTTCGGTGCCCGCCCGCTGCGCCGTCTGGTGCAGCGTGAGATTGGCGACCGGCTGGCCAAGGAAATCCTTGCCGGCGAGGTCCAGGACGGGGACACCGTTTCGGTCACGCTGGACGAGGGCAAGGACCGGCTGACCGTAGGACGCGCCGACAGCTAGCCTTCACGGGCCGTGAACAAAAGGGATGCGGTGTGAAGACCTCGTGGTCTTCACACCGCATTCCGGTATCCTGCGGCATCGGCCCAGCAGCGCCGAGAGCCGACTTAGGCGTTGGCGTTTTCCGTTTCCCTGGTCTTGTCCTCGGACGGGTTCGAAGCGGAGCTTCCCGGCTCATCCGAGGCAGGCAGCAGCGAACTGCGCACGTTGCCGTCGGTCAGGCTCAGGAAGCAGGAGACCAACCGGTCACCCTTTTCCCACGTGGCCTTCGACGGCCGCGAGAAGTGGTAAGTCCAGGTGGAGTCGATTCCCGCGCTTGGGTCCAAGGAGACCGACTTGCACAGGTCCTCGGACTGGGTCAGCAGCTCGTCCGCGCCGGGGTAGGGTGCCTCGGGGGCGCCCTCAAGCTCGAAGGTGCCGATCAGCTGCGCGTTATGGGAGGAATCGCAGGTTACTACGGTCTGCGGATCCAGCGGCGTGGTGAAACCCCGCAAGCAGTCGCCGAGCACCAGCTGCTCCGGCGGCATGCCCTCGGCGATGACGCCGTCCAGGCCGGGTGCCTCATTGCGCTGCACGTTGTTCGCCTCTGGCGAAGGCGGCGGATCAATGATTCTGAGCACTACGAAAACCACGGCAGCTGCTAAGGCGATGACGGCTGCGGCCAGCAGGAACCACTGCCCGATCTGACGCTTGGGTTTCTCCGGTTCCGGGCGCAACGGCGGCAGTGCGGCCTGCGGCTCCGGGAGATTCTTATCCACCACCTGATGAGCTCCTTTGTCAGCGGATCGGGCGAGAACTGCGACTAGTCATAAAATAGTCGTTGGACTAATCGCCAGTCTAGCGGTTCTGACCGGTGTTGCGTTCAGCGCTCGCCGTGGAATCGTGTTAACCTTTAATTACGAAAGAACTGATCACATATTCGGGGGCCTCCATCTATTAGGTGGACCACCTCCCGACTCTACTGAAAAGAGGGGGTCACGCCATGGGGCGCGGCCGTCAAAAGGCTAAAGCACAGCGTCAAGCGCGAGATATCAAGTACTACTCGCCCTCGACGGACCTTTCGGCACTCCAACGCGAGTTGGGTGTGCCCTCCGATCGTCATGCTCAGGATACTGGGCGTAATGATTCATCGTATGACGACGATTATTCGGATTACGACGAGTTGACTAAGAAGTATTCGGGAGAAGGCGAAGACGACTAAGGTCGTCGACGTTTACCGGGATACTTTTAGCTCGGGGTGCCACACCTGTGCAGTAAGTGGTACAGCTCTTCAATACATTTTTACGATAAGCCGCAGCGAATAAGCTAAATTAGCTTTGAGGTCGCTGCGGCCTTTGTCGTACCCGGAACGGTGAAAGGTCGAACATGAGCACGCCCGAGGAACTCTCGATCCAGATGGCGCACCACTCGGCGATCCGCTCCATGCAGCGCATCGTGGAACAGCAGGCCGAGGCATCACCCGAGGCCGAAGCCCGCGACGGGGTGCAATCCATGCTGGACGAGGGCAAGGTCCTGGTGGTTACCGGGGCCGGCGTCTCCACCGATTCGGGCATCCCGGACTACCGCGGTCCCAACGGCTCGCTGCAACGGCACCGGCCGATGACCTTCCAGGAGTTCCGCTACCGCCCCGAGGCCCGCCAGCGCTACTGGGCGCGCGGCTACGTGGGCTGGCGGCACATGGGCAATGCCGAACCAAACGACATCCATCGGCGTCTGGTCCAGTGGGAGCGCGAGGGTCGGATCAACGGGATCATCACCCAGAACGTCGACGGGCTGCACCAGCAGGCCGGATCCCGGCGCGTGATCCCGGTGCACGGCGACCTGTCGATCGTGCGCTGCCTGGACTGCGGCCACACCGAGGATCGGCTGCACTTCGACGCGCGCCTGCAGGCGGCCAACGCAGGATACCTGGAAGCGGTGGAAATCGACCCCGAAGCGGTCAATCCGGACGGGGACGTGGAACTGCCGCAGTACCTGGTGGACCAGTTCGCCATGGTCGCCTGCGAGAACTGCGGTTCGCTGGTTCTCAAGCCTGACGTGGTCTACTTCGGCGAAAGCGTGCCGCCGGCCCGCAAGGAAGCCATGGCGCAGCTGCAGGCGGAATCCACCTCGCTGCTGGTGCTCGGTTCCTCGCTGGCCGTGATGAGCGGCTACCGCATCCTGCTGGACTTCGTGAAGCTGGGGCTTCCGGTCGCGCTGATTACCAACGGGCACGTGCGCGGCGAACAGAAGGCGACCTGGCGTTGGCGGGTTCCGTTGGGGCAGGCGCTGGACCAGCTCTCCTAGCCTCGCTAGGCAAGGTGGTGGGCGAAGGTCCAGGCGGCCGCCGCGGTGCGCGACCCCACATCGAGCTTGGCGAAGATGTTGCTCAGGTGCCGGGCCACGGTCTTTTCGCTGAGATACAGCTGCGCGGCGATGTCCCGGTTGCTGCGCCCGGCGGCCACCAGCTGCAGTACCTGCACCTCCCGCTCGGTGAGCCCGACGGGATACCGGCCCGGTAGGGGAACCGGCAGCTGGTTTTGGGCCTCCCTCGCCTCGGGCAGTGCGCCCAAGCGCCGGAACGTGTCTGCGGCGGCCTGTAATTCAGCGTGGGCTGACCCCTGGTCGCCCAGCTGGCGCAGTGCACACCCCAGCACGAGCCTCGACCGGGCGGCCCGGTAGGGGCAACCGACCCGGTCCCAGCCCTGGATCGCCTTGCGTGCGTAGAGCAGTACCGCCGGCGCATCGCCGCGGGCCAGCTCCAGGCAGGCATAAGCATGGGCGGCCGCGGCCAGCGCACTCTCGCACCCCGGCTGCTGGGCCAGCGGCTCCAGCTCGGCAGCCAGCGCGCCCGCGCGTTCGGTGTCGCCCGCCATCAGGAACACGTCGTTTGCCTGGGGCAGCAGCCGGTTCCGTTGCGCGGGAACGGTGCGCACGCGCAGGCAGCGTTCGACCGCGGCCACCGCGGCCTGGGTGTCGCCCCTCCCGGCCCACAACCGCGCCAGCCCCGGCTGCGGGTCGCCTCCGTGCTCGGCCGAGACCTGGTAGGCCTGCTCCGCGGCGGCCAGTTCGCCGCAGATGAGCATCAAGTCCCCGCGTTCGCGTTCGGCCGCCCCCGCCGCCTAGATTTGGGAGTTGCTCTCGAAGCGCCGGCCGGCAGCGGAGAATTCCTCCATGGCTTCGTCCCACGCACCGCGCAGCGCCAGGAGCTGCCCGGTGTACAGCGCGCATTCACCTCCGAACGCGGTCATTCCCGGGTTGCTGCGTCGCCACTGGTCCAGGGTGTGTTTCGGCTTTTTGGAACTAGGCCATTAAGGCGGCGAGGCCAGGCCATTTCAGTGGCCTAAGGTAGACCATTTCGGCGCATGGGTTACCACCATGGTCATGCTCAACTACCTGACTGCTTTCAGCGGGGGTCAACCTTGCTTCGGGGATTGCTACTTCTGGGAGGGCTGCTTTACTGTCTCTTGCGGCTCGATGACTATGATCATGCGTTGCCCCTTTGTGTGACTAGGGCGTTCTTCACATGATGTTCCAACGGCCTCGGGGCACCATGGATTTCTACAGGTGCTGTCACTCTGCTCCGGAGTGCTGTTGATGAGTTGAGAGCTACTGGAAATGAGGATCCTGAGCCGGTGACTTAGCATTTATGAATCTCATAGTCAGGAGGATTTGTTGGGGTGGGATGAAATGGCCTAAGTTCGCGCTGAATTGGCCCACTGTCTTAGCGCTTTAATGGCCTAGTTCTAGAAGCCGAAACACATCCAGGGCCGCGGTCCATTCGCCGACCCGTTCGAAGGCCCCGATCTTTTGGCAAGCCTCGATGGCGGCGCACCAGATCAGCCCGTTGGGGATGGGGGCCCTATGTATTTTGTCAAGCAACTTCCGGCACCGGGGCATCGTAAAGCGACCCGTCGCGGATCATTGCGAACATGACCGTTAGCCTCCGGTGGGCCAGCGCGAGGAGCGCCTGGTTGTGGCGTTTGCCCAGAGCCCGTTTCCGGTCATAGTAGGCGTGGCTGGCCGAGTCGAAACGGATGGACGCGAACGCCGAGAGGAACAACGCTCGTTTCAGGCGTCTGTTGCCTGAATGGCTGACCCATCCGGACTTATTCGAGGTGCCCGACTGACGGGAGGTTGGCGCCAGCCCGGCATAGGAGGCCAGTGCTGCGGCACTGTCGAAGGTCTTGCCGGAGGTCTAGGCGATGAAGATCGCAGTGGCCCTGACGGCGACCCCTGGCATGGAAGTCAGGACCGGGTAAAGAGGGTGCGCCCGACCCATGGCTTCAAGATGCGTGGCCACGTCGGTCCGCTGGGCATGCAAGGCGATCAGCTGCCGGGCCAGGTGAGGAATGACCAAACCGGCGGCCTCGGTGCCAACCACGACTGCTGTCTGCTCATCCACGGCGTCCAAGATGGTGTTGGCCCACGCGGTGTGCCGGCGGGCTCCGTGCTTTGTGAGCTTCGCGTCGATCCTGGCCTGGCCGGCATGCTTTAGCTGGGCCGGGGCGGGCTGGCGGTCGGCGGGAAGTCCCCGGACCGTTCACGCAGTCCACGCTACGGGCGGCGCAGGATCCGCGCGTTGGGCGGATCACCCATCATGCGGAGGAGGCCATGGGTCAACTTACCCAGACGCTGGCAAGGCCCGAGGCGAGGGCATTTCGCGTCGCGGCCAGCCTTGCCGCACCGGCCCGGGCAGAAGCTCATCGGGCACCGGCTGCCGACGTCAGTCACCTGCATAATTGATGCATGTGCCAAACCGTGCTCTGGGCGATCAACGCCCACTCGTTTACTGAGCGATTCGTCGCAGAAACCGCATCGCGGCTGGGCGTCGCCCCGCAGGACACCGAGCTGCGGATCAAGTCTTCACGCGTCCGCAGCAGCTCCAGGCACTTTGAACTGGTGCCGAACATGTGCAACTGCGGGAGCCTGGTGGGGCTCGGCCCCGGGAAAAAGCCCAGCGACGGACTCGACCCGCAGACCCTGATCGCCTGGCTGCACGTACTGCCAAGCATCGCCGAGCACGTGTCGCGAATCGCCATCCTCAATTGCTGGAGCCCGGCGGAAGCGGAGATTGTTCCGCGCCGTGCCTCGGGGATCCAAGTCTCGCAGCTTGCGGAGCAGACGTTGCGATCGCTGCCGGGGGACTCGCTGCTGACCATCGACTACCGCTGAATCGATTCCTGTACGCCGGCCACGCGGAACCCATCCGGTTAATCATGCGTGTCGGGAAACGCAAAACCCCCTGCATGCCGGCCTTCCGGCCGGTATGCAGGGGGTTGAAGCGTTAGCCCTACTTGGCGTAGCTGCCGGTCAGCAGCACTGCGCCGCCGTCCACGCCCTTGGCGCCCTGGACGAAGTCCAGGCCTGCGGCGGAAGCCGACGGATCCAGGTTCTCGACCTCGCCCATGACCCAGGCGCCCATGCCCGCGGCGTTGAGCAGTTCGACGGCGCGGTCGGCCACGGCAGGATCCACGACGGCGACCATGCCCACACCCAGGTTCAGGGTGCGTTCAAGGTCGGCCTGCGGCACGTTGCCCAGCTGCGCGATGGTGGAGAAAACTGCTGGCAGCGCCCAGGTGGAGCGGTCCACGCGGGCCATCAGGCCGCGGGGCAGCACACGCGCCAGGTTGGCGGCCAGGCCGCCGCCGGTGACGTGGCTGAAGCCGTGCACGCCGAAGTTCTCGCCGTCGTTCAGCGCGCCGACCAGATCCAGGCAGGCGGTGGTGTAGATGCGGGTCGGAACCAGCAGCTCCTCGCCCAGGGTGCGGCCGAATTCTTCGACCTGGCGGTCCAGTTCCCACTTGGCGTGGGCGATGACGCGGCGCACCAGCGAGTAGCCGTTGGAGTGGATGCCGGAGGAGGCCATGCCGATGACCACGTCGCCGGCCTTCACGCGTTCCGGGCCCAGCAGCTGGTCTGCCTCGATGACGCCGGTGGCGGCGCCTGCCACGTCGTACTCGTCCTCGGCCAGCAGCCCCGGGTGCTCGGCGGTTTCGCCGCCGACCAGCGCGGTGCCTGCCAGCTTGCAGCCCTCGGCGATGCCGCGCACGATGTCGGCGATGCGCTCCGGAACGACCTTGCCGGTGGCGATGTAGTCGGTCATGAACAGCGGCTTGGCGCCGACCACAACGATGTCGTCCACGACCATGCCGACCAGGTCCTGGCCGATGGTGTCGTGGATGTCCAGCTTCTGGGCGATGGCGACCTTGGTGCCCACGCCGTCGGTGGAGGTGGCCAGGTACGGATTCTTGTAGCCGGTCAGGAAGGAGACGTCGAAGAGTCCTGCGAAGCCGCCGACCCCGCCGACAACGCCGGAGGTGTGGGTCGCCTTGATCGCGCCCTTCATCAGCTCGACCGCGCGGTCGCCGGCTTCGACGTCTACACCTGCGCCGGCGTACGTGATGGACGTGGGCTGATCTTGCGTGCCGCTCATGGCAGGGGGTTCCTATCTGTCGTGGACACCGCAGCTGTGCTGAGGTGCGCTTGCAACGAGTTGGGTTACGTGGGTGGGCGTGGGCTAGAGGGTGACTTCGAGCTCGGAGTCCGGGCCCGGCTCGCAGCCGGCCTGGTTGGCGGCTTCCAGCAGGTTCTTGCCGCGGCGGGTGGCATCCGGCAGGGCGATCGGGTAGTCGCCGGTGAAGCAGGCGGTGCACAGGCGCTCGCGCGGCTGGCGGGTGGCCTCGATCATGCCGTCCTCGGAGATGTAGGCCAGCGAGTCCGCGCCAATCGACTTGCCGATTTCCTCCACGGCGGCGCCGTTGGCGATCAGCTCCGCGCGGGTGGCGAAGTCGATGCCGTAGAAGCAGGGCCACTTCACCGGAGGGGAGGAGATCTTCACATGAACCTCGGCCGCGCCGGCCTCGCGCAGCATGCGCACCACGGCGCGCTGGGTGTTGCCGCGCACGATCGAGTCGTCCACCACTACCACGCGCTTGCCGCGCAGCACGGTCTCCAGGGCGTTGAGCTTGAGCTTGATGCCCAGCTGGCGCAGGGTCTGCGACGGCTGGATGAAGGTGCGGCCCACGTAGGCGTTCTTCACGAAGCCGTGGGTGAACGGGATGCCGGATTCCTCGGCGTAGCCGATGGCCGCCGGGGTGCCGGATTCCGGAACCGGGATCACGATGTCAGCCTCGGCGGAGTTCTCGCGGGCCAGCTGGCGGCCCATCTCCACCCGCGATTCGTAGACCGAACGGCCGGCGATGGTGGCATCCGGGCGGGCCAGGTACACGTACTCGAAGACGCAGCCCTTGGGGGTGGCTTCGGCGAAGCGGGTGGAGCGCACGCCGTTCTCGTCGATGGCGATCATTTCGCCCGGCTCGATCTCGCGGATGAACGAGGCGCCCACGGTGGCCAGGGCGGGCTGCTCGGAGGCGACAACCCAGCCGCGGTCCAGACGGCCGAGCACCAGCGGGCGGATGCCGTGCGGGTCGCGGGCTGCGTAGAGGGTGTCCTCGTCCATGAAGACGAAGCAGAAGGCGCCTTCGATCTTCGGCAGCAGCTCCAGGGCGGTGTCTTCCAGGCTCTGGCCTTCGGAACCGGCCAGCAGCGCGGTGACCAGCGCGGTGTCGGTGGTGTTGCCCTGGGCGAGCTCGCCGCGGACCTTGCCGCCTTCGGCGAGCTGCTTGGCGCGGACCATGTCCGCCAGATCTGCCGAGTTGGTGAGGTTGCCGTTGTGGGCCAGGGCCACGGTGCCAGTGGTGGTCGGGCCCAGGGTCGGCTGGGCGTTGGCCCAGTGGCTGGAGCCGGTGGTGGAGTAGCGGCAGTGGCCGATGGCCAGCTGGCCGGTCATGGAGTTCAGGGTGTTCTCGTCGAAGACCTGGGAGACGAGGCCCATGTCCTTGTAGACGTTGATGCGTGCACCATCAGAGGTTGCGATGCCAGCGGATTCCTGGCCTCGGTGCTGCAGTGCATAAAGACCGTAATAGGTCAGCTTCGCGACTTCTTCACCCGGAGCCCAGACGCCGAAGACGCCGCATTCATCCTGCGGCCCCTTCTCGCCCGGAAGGAGGTCGTGATTTAGAAATCCATCGCCACGCGCCATGTAATTATTCTCTCATGTTTCTCAGAGGTCGACACCGACCAAATATGTGGTGGGTGGCGGCCAGGTGCGCGGCCGCCTGCCTTCCTGGGAAGGGGAAGGGCGCCCTAGCCTTGTGGTCCGCTGGAGTCGGTGTCCTCGGCCAGGGGAACCGCCAGATGATTGCTGGATTTGCGCATGGTCACGCGATCAACGATCACGTAGACCACGGCGCCGATACCGACGCCCAAGCCGCCGCAGAACATGGCAAAGAACCCGGAGGCCGATGCACGTGAATATTCCTCGGACGGCTCCCCAACCAGGCCGACAATCAGTCCAACCAACGCGCCTATGACGAGGAACGTCAAGACGAAAGGCCAGAACTTCGGTGATGCGTGAACCTGGACTTCGATGGGCTGATCGGCAGACGACGGGGTGGCGGGGTGTTGCTCCATACCTTTAAGGGTACTCAATCAGGGGAAGATGTGCCGACAAGTCTGCCCTAAGTCCAGAGGCGTGCAATTGCCCACTTTGCAGGGCCTGCGCCCAGACGAGCTTCCCTGTTGCCAGGCGAAGCCATAGATCGGCTGGCATTTCGACCACATTCGGAGGGGTCCCGCGGATGTGCCGGGGCCCGGGTATGCACTGGGTCACACCGAAGGGTGGCACCCTGACTTCCACCGAGTTGCCCTCGGCCCGCGAGGCGAGCTCCTCTAGGGTGAAACGCACCGCGGTGGCCAGCACCGGGCGGGGCAAGGAGGCTTCGGCTTGCAACGAATTAACCCATTCCCTGAGCGCGGAGCGCCCGTCGGTGTCGTTGATGCGCCGTTTGATGGCCATGTGCCAGGCCCCTTCGCTTGATGACGGTGAAGCGTCATGATTCAGTTTCCGGAGAAATCCCTACCCGCCAACTCTAGTCCAGCCGCGCGCGCCCCGGGTGTCGAGGCGGCCGGCGCCAGCGCTGCGCGAAGCTGCCGGTGCTCCTCCTTGCCCAGTGCTCCGGCGGAGGCCAGCAGGTCCAGTGCCAGCAGGTCGGTGCCGCGCGAGGAACCGTCGAGCATTTTCAGCGCCACGCTGTATCCGCCCGGGGTTCCCATGGCCAGCACGCCCTCGGCGCCGAGCTTGGCGATGATGCCGGTGCGCTCGATCACCAGGGTGTTGGCCGACCCTTCGCCGCGGATGGCCCACGGATTCTCGCGGATTGACTGCACCACCTGCTCGGCCTGGGGGTCCGTGGAAGAAACGAGCCGGCCGAATCCCCGGGCCAGGGACAACAGCGACATTTGCGGGGCCGGAGCGCCGCAGCCGTCGACCCCGACGAAGCTGATCGGCCCGCAGAATTCCTCCATGGCAGCCAGCGCCGCGCGCTGTACCGGGTGGCCGGGGGAGAGATATGAGCCGGTTGGTTCGCCGGCGTGAACCGCGGCATTCAGGAAGGCAGCATGCTTGCCCGAGCAGTTGAATGCCAGCCTGCCAGGCCCCAGGCCTTGGCGATTCATTGCATCCCGGGTCGCGGAGTCGCCCGGCCAGGAACTGGGGCACTGCAGGTCGGTTGTGCCCAGCCCCGCGGCTTCCAGCGTCTGCTCGGCGATGCGCTGGTGCCGGAAGGTGCCCAGGTGGCTGGCGCAGGCTAAAGCGGTACCCTGGGATGAGAGTTGCGCACCGGCGCGCAGCGAGCCGATGGCCTGGAAGGGCTTGAGCGCGGAGCGCGGGAAGATCCGTGCCTGCGGCTTGCCCAGCACGGCCGCCACCTGCCCGGAGGGGTCCAGCACCACGGCTACCCCGAGATGGCGGGATTCAACCACTTTATTGCGGGTGATGCGCACCAATTCGGCGCAGTCGGACAACTCAAGGCCAAGTTCCATGCCTGCCAGTCTAGGCCCCGGACCCGCCACTGGGGATGTGTGGCATCGCGCGGTCACACACGCCTGGGGGAGCGGGGATCTCCGGTAAACTTTGGCATGTGAAGGTACTGGTTATTGGCCCAGGCGGCCGCGAACATGCAATTGTCCGAGCACTGAGTGCAGACCCCTACGTCAACGAGGTCCATTGCGCGCCCGGCAACGCCGGCATGGCGCAGGACGTCACCACCCACGCGATCGACGCCCAGGATCCGGCAGCAGTGCTCGCCCTGGCCCGCGAACTGGCCAGCGACCTGGTGGTAGTCGGCCCGGAAGCCCCGCTGGCAGCCGGTGTGGCCGACGCGCTGATCGCCGCGGGCATCCCGGTCTTCGGTCCGACCAAGGCCGCGGCGCAGCTGGAAGCTTCCAAGGCCTTCGCCAAGGACGTCATGGCCGCCGCCCAGGTGCCGACCGCCATGGCGCACGTCGCCACGTACACCGATGAAGCCGCCCGCGCGCTGGACGAGTTCGGCGCGCCCTACGTCGTCAAGGACGACGGGCTGGCGGCCGGCAAGGGCGTGGTAGTCACCTCCGACCGCGCCGAAGCGCTGGCCCACGCCGAGGCCTGCTTCGCGGCCGGAGGCACCGTGGTCATCGAGGAATTCCTGGACGGCCCGGAAGTGTCCCTGTTCGTCATCTGCGACGGGCTGCACGCGGTGCCGCTGTCTCCGGCCCAGGACTTCAAGCGCATCTTCGACAATGACGAAGGTCCGAACACCGGTGGCATGGGCGCGTACTCGCCGCTCGAATGGCTGCCGGAAGGCTTCGTGGACGAGGTCATGGAACGCGTGGCCTACCCGACCCTGCGCGAGATGGAAAAGCGCGGCACCCCGTTCACCGGCGTGCTCTACTGCGGCCTGGCCATCACCAAGCGCGGCATCCGCGTCATCGAGTTCAACGCCCGCTTCGGCGACCCGGAGACCCAGGCAGTGCTGGCCCGCCTGAAGACCCCGCTGGGCGGCGTACTGCTGGCCGCGGCCCGAGGCAAGCTGGATGACACCGAGCAGCTGGTGTGGTCCAAGCAGACCGCGGTGGACGTGGTCATCGCCGCGGAGAACTACCCGGACACCCCGGTCAAGGGTGCGGTAATCGCCGGCCTGGACGCGGCCAACGCCATCGACAACGTGCATGTCATGCACGCAGGCACCGCCAGCGACGAGCAGGGCAACATCACCGTGGCCGGCGGCCGCGTGCTGGCGGTGGTCGGCCTGGGCGAAGACCTGTCGGCGGCCCGTGCTGCGGCGTATGCCGGCGTGGCGGAAATCAGCTGGCCCGGTGCCCAGTCGCGCAGCGACATCGCACTGAAGGCAGAACGCGGCGAGATCGTCGTGGCAAACGAAAGCAAGTAGAGGACTACAGATTCATGGCAGGATTCCAGACCGACGTGCTCGCCCTTGAGGGTTGGGACCACTTCTACTCGGGCAAGGTGCGCGACCTCTACGTTCCGGCGGGCGTCAGCTTCCAGGACACCGACCGCGTGCTGGTGGTGGCCTCCGACCGCATCAGCGCCTACGATTTCGTGCTGACCAGCGAAATCCCGGACAAGGGCAAGGTGCTCACGCAGCTGAGCCTGTGGTGGTTCGAGCAGCTGGGCGACTTCGCCAACCACGTGATCTCCACCGAGGTCCCGGCCGAGGTGGCGGGGCGCGCAATGGTCTGCAAGAAGCTGGAGATGTACCCGATCGAGTGCATCGCCCGCGGCTACCTGACCGGTTCCGGCCTGGCCGAGTACAAGGTGTCCTCGACCGTCTGCGAGCTGCCGCTACCGGCAGGCCTGGTGGATGGCTCGCGCCTTGAGCCGGCGCTGTTCACCCCCTCGGCCAAGGCCGAAGTGGGTGAGCATGACGAGAACATCTCGTTCGAGCAGACCGTGGACCGCGTAGGCACCCAGGTGGCCGAGGCGCTGCGCGAGAAGACCGTGGCGCTCTACGAGCAGGCCGAGAAGATCGCGCGCGAGCGCGGCATCATCCTGGCCGACACCAAGGTAGAGTTCGGCGCGGATCCGGCCACCGGCCAGATCACCTTGGGCGACGAGGTGCTGACCCCGGATTCCTCGCGCTTCTGGGACGCGCAGTCCTACGCGCCGGGCCAGGCCCAGGCAAGCTTCGACAAGCAGTTCGTCCGCGACTGGCTGACCTCGCAGGCTTCGGGCTGGGACAAGACCTCGGGCCAGCAGCCTCCGGCGCTTCCCGCTGAAATCATCGAGAAGACCCGCGCGCGCTACATCGAGGCGTACGAGCGGCTGACCGGGCGCACCTTCACCGCCTAGTTTGCCCAGACGCCTTACGGGAGAACCCCGCACACTTCGGTGTGCGGGGTTCTCCCATTCCAGCAGGCCGTCGTTGCGTCCTGCTATACCAGCGAGTCCAGCCAGGCCTTGTGCAGGGCCGCGAAGCGGCCCTCGGCGGTGATCAGTTCCTCCGGGCTGCCGTCCTCCACGATCTTTCCGTCGTGCACCACCAGCACCCGGTCGGCGATCTGCACGGTGGACAGCCGGTGGGCGATGATCAGCGCCGTGCGGTTGCCCAGCAAGGTCTGCAGACCATGCTGCACCGCGCGTTCGGAGGGGATGTCCAGCGAGCTGGTGGCCTCGTCGAGGATCAGCACCGCCGGGTCGGCCAGGAACGCCCGGGCGAAGGAGAGCAGCTGCCGCTGTCCGGCCGAGACGCGGCCGCCGCGCTTGTTCACGTCGGTGTCGTAGCCGTCGGGCAGGTCCAGGATGAACTCGTGCGCTCCCACGGCCCGCGCCGCGTCGTGGATTTCCTCCAGCGAAGCGCCCGGACGCCCCAGCGCGATGTTCTCAGCCACGGTGCCGGAGAACAAGAACGCCTCCTGGGTCACCATCACCACATGCCGGCGCAGCTCCTCGTTGGACAGCTCGCTGATCGGCACCGAATCCAGCTCCAGGCTACCGGAGCGTAAGTCGTAGAAGCGGGCGATCAGCTTGGCCAGCGTCGACTTGCCGGCACCGGTCTGGCCGACCACTGCCACGGTCTGCCCGGCTTCGATCGCCAGGTCGAAGCGGTCCATGACCACCGGCCCGTCGCCGTAGCCGAACACCGCGTCCCGGAAGACCAGTTCGCCGCGGACGCGTTCGATGCTGCGAGGGGAGCGCGGCTCGCGGACCGTGGGCTCCTCTTCGAGCAGGCCGGAGACCTTCTCCAGAGCCGCGGTGGCGGACTGCAGCGAGGAGTAGAACATGGCGATCTCGTCCATGGGCTGGAAGACGCGCTTGGCGGCCAACAGGATCGCGACCAAGACGCCCACGGCCAAGGTTCCGTCGATGATGCGGAATCCTCCATAGGCAAGCAGCGCGGCAACCGTCAGGTTGCCGATCAGCACCAGCCCCGGCTGCAGCACGCCGAAGAGGTTGAAGGAACGCACGTTGTTGTCCCGGTACGCCCCGGCGATATCCGCGTAGTTCGCGTCGTTGGCGCGTTCGCGGCGGAAGGCCTTGACCGCGCGGATGCCGGTCATGGTTTCCACGAAGGTGGAGATCACCTTGGCGGAGACCACGCGGGATTCGCGGTAGAGCACCTCGGAGCGGCTCTGGTACCAGTGGAACAGGACGGCCACCGGCACCGCCGCGATGCAGACCACCACGCCCGAGCGCCAGTCCAGCGCGAAGATGGAGATCAGCGTGAAGATGATGAACACGCAGGAGGAGGCCAGCTCGGAGACACCCTGGTCCAGCAGCTCGCGCAGGGTCTCCAGGTCGGAGGTCTGGCGGGAGATGATGCGCCCGGAGGTGTAGCTCTCGTGGAATTCCAGGCTCAGGCGCTGGGTGTGGCGGAAGACCTTCTGGCGCAGGTCCAGCAGCATGGCCTGGGAGATCCTCGCGGCGCACTTGATGTACCAGGACAGCAGCACGCCGGCTAGGATGGCGCAGAGGATATAGGCCCCGCCGGTGACCCCCAGCGAGGCCCAGTTGCCCTGGCGCACCTGCGGCAGCGTCCAGTCGATGGCCAGCGCGATGAGCACCGGCAGCAGCACGCGGGCCGCATTGGTGAACAGCACCAGCACGATGGTCAGGATGAATAGCTTCTTCTGCGGCAGCGCCAGCGTGGCGAGCAGGCGGAAGGAACGCCGGCGCACGTCCTTGCGCTCGGCGCCGGTGAGCTTGACGGTGTCTTCGTTGGCGACGCCCAGGGGCCTGCTCATCGGACGACCTCCGATCGGATCTCGGGCTCGTTCTCGTCCAGGCTGGCGATGACATAGCGGTAGTGTTCGTTGGTGCTCAGCAGGTTCGCGTGGCTTCCCACCGCGTCGATGCGCCCGTCGCGCAGCAGCGCCACGCGGTCGGCCAGCATCACGGTGGAGGGACGGTGCGCCACCACCAGCGTGGTGGTTCCGGACAGGACGCTGCGCAGCCGTGCGGTGACAGCTTCCTCGGTGCGCACATCCAGCGCCGAGAGCGGGTCGTCGAGCACCAGCACCCGCGGGCGGGCCGCGATGGCGCGGGCCAGGGCGATGCGCTGGCGCTGCCCGCCGGAAAGGGACAGGCCCTCCTCGCCGATCAGCGTGTCCACCCCGTCGGCCAGCTGGTAGGCGAACTGCGCCTGCGCGACATCCAGCGCTTCGGCCAGCAGCGCTTCGCGCTGTTCGGCCGTCAGGTCGCCGGGCGCGCCCATGAGCACGTTGTCCCGGATGGTGGTGGAGAACAGCGTGGTGTCCTCGAAGGCCACCGCGACCTCGGTACGCAGCTCGTCAAGGTCCCAGTCGCGCACGTCGACCCCGTGCACTTTCACCGTGCCGGCGGTCGTGTCGTGCAGCCGGGGGACAAGGTTCAGCAGCGTGGACTTGCCCGAGCCGGTGATGCCCACCAGCGCCATGGTTTCCCCGGGGCGGATCTCGAGGTTGATCTCCGCCAGAATCGGACGGGCGCGGCCCGCGTCGTCCGGGTAGGCGAAGCGGACGTGCTCCAGCTGCACCGCACCGGTGTATTGCGCCGGCCGCACCGGCGCTTCAGGGGAAGTGATGTCGTTGACCGAATCCATGACCTCGAAATGACGTTCCAGAGCCGTTTTGGTGCTCAGCGTCATGCCCAGCAGCATGCCCATGGCTTCCACCGGAATGGCGATGACCGCGGCGATGGCAAAGAAGGCGACCAGCGAGCCCACGCTCAGCGTGCCGGCGGCCACTTGGGCGATGCCGATGATCAGCCCGATGCCGAGGATGGTTTCCGGGATGGCGACCACGGTGAGCAGGAAGCTGGCCAGCGTCCTGGCTTTGGACAGCTCGGTTTCCTGCAGCGACTTGGCCTGCTCGTTGAATCCCTCGTAGATGTCGCGCCCGCGGCCGAAGGCCTTGATCACGCGGATGCCGTGCACGGATTCCTCCACGGCGGTGGCCAGGTCGCCGGCTTGGTCCTGGCTGAGCCTGCTGGCGGCGCGGAAGTCGTTGCGGAAGCGGTAGGCCTTGATGGCGATCGGGATGGAACCGAGCAGGAACAGCAGGCCAAGGGTCCAGGAGTGGGTGAACATCAGCACCAGGCCGGTGATCACGGTGACGGTGTCCACGATCAGCATCATGGCGCCGAAGGCGATCCAGCGGCGCAGCAGCGACAGGTCCGACATGCTGCGCGAGAGCAGCTGCCCGGAGCCCCAGCGTTCATGGAAGGCGACCGGCAGGCGCTGCAGGTGCTGGTAGAACCCCACACGCATGTTCATTTCAACGCCTGCGGCGGGGTTGAGCACGAACTGGCGGCGCAGGAAGATCAGCAGCGCTTCGACGAAGCCGAGCAGGGTGATGATGCCGACGGCAAACCAGACCTGCCCGGAGGCGCCGTCGACCGCGAGGACGTCGTTGACCAGCTTGGCCAGGACCTGCGGAATGGCCAGCGCCACGATACCCGCGCCCAGCGCGCAGAAGAATCCGCCGATGAGCCGGGGCAGTACCGGTTTGACGAAGGGTGCGAGTCTTTTCAATGTTTTTGACAGCGGAACGACCTCGGCGGTTCCACCGTTCTTGCCCTGCGCCACGATTCCCCGCATTCACCCAGATTTTCGACAGAGCTACAGACTACAGTCACTAGTTGGGAGAATTCAATCATTCACGGGATTGAGAAGTGAATGTTTCACATAGGACGAAAAAATGGCTTCGCGCCTGTCGCGCAACAATGCGGCAGGCACGAAGCCATCAGGATTCGAGGAGGTTAGTCTCGGGCGGTCAGCGTTACCAGCACGGCTTCCGGCGGGCAGGCGATGCGTATCGGGGCGAAGCGGGAATGCCCGAGGCCGGCCGAGACATTCAATGGCACGCTATTGCCTGCGTGCTCCCAGTAGGTCAGGCCGCGGGCGCGCCAGGTCGGCAGGTCGCAGTTGGACACCAGAGCCCCATAGCCCGGGATGCAGACCTGGCCGCCATGGGTGTGGCCGGCAAAGATGACGTCGGCGTTTGCCGCGGTGAACTGGTCCAGGACCCGCTGGTACGGGGCGTGGGTCAGGGCGATGCGAACATGCGGCGCCTCGTTGCTGGTGGAGGAGCCGCGGGTCCAGCCGGCGAAATGGTCGCGCGCGATGTGCGGGTCGTCCACGCCGGTCAGGTCCAGACGGATGCCCTTCAGCACGGTCGAGTAAGCCTGGTTGGACATGTTGATCCATCCGGCCGCTCCGAAAGCCCGGTGCATCTTATCGAAGGGCAACGCGTCGCGTTCCGAGGGGTTCGGGGTGCCGGTGTGCCGGATCAGGTAGCGCAGCGGGTTCTTCGGTCGGGGAGCGAAATAGCAGTTGGAGCCTGGAACGAAGGCGCCGGGCACATGCATCAGCGGCTCCAGCGCGTGCAGCAGGTCGGGCACGCCGTCCAGGTGGCTGAGGTTGTCGCCGGTGTTGATGATGTAATCGGGGTTCAGCCTGGCAAGGTTCCGGATCCATCGGGTCTTCAGGTGCTGTCCAGGAATCATGTGGATGTCGGACAGATGCAGGATGCGGATGTCGGCGGAGCCTCGGGGGAGCACCTTCAAGGTCTCGCGGCGGACCCCGAACTTCTGGGTCTCGTACATGCCGTAACCGATGAGGGCTCCGCCTGCAGCCAGCGCTCCGGCGGCCAGCAGGGCCGCGGTGCCGGCAGCATGGCCCAATGCCGATGCAAAGTTTTTCTGTTCCGCCATGACCTGTCCGTCATCGTCCTTTCAATACGGCTTTCCACAAAGCCTTCAATAAGCCAATCTAAACCGAAGGGCCGCGTTCAACCAAAGTTGAACGCGGCCTTCTCAGCTACAAGCTAGTCATCGGATTTTGATTCCTTCTCGGAATCGGACTTGGATTCCTTGGACTCCGACTTGGATTCCTTCTTGGATTCCTTTTCATCCGACTTCGACTCCGAGCTCGATTCCTTCTTGGAATCGGACTTCGAGTCTTCCTTCGAATCAGACTTCGAGTCTTCCGTGGAATCCTCGGCAGGCTCCTTCTTCTTCACAACCGGGGCCTTGCGTGCCGAGCCGAGGGATTCGTGCGGGTAGTCGTAAACGGCTTCCTGCATGAAGTCCAGCCACAGCGGTGCGGCATAGGTCGAGGAGTCAACCATGGATGGTGCACGCTGGTCGTTGATCATGGCGCCGTGCATCAAGTTTTCCTCGCGGTCCTCGCCCTGGCCCTTCAGTCGGCCGACCCACGAAGCGGTGGAAATGCCGCTGGTGTAGCCGACGAACCAGGTGGAGGTCGCGCCGTTGTTCGTACCGGTCTTGCCGGCGATCGGGACGTCGATGCTTCCCTTGGCCACACGGGTCTTGGCGATCCGCGAAAGGGTGCCGTTCAGGTCGCTGACGTGCTGCTCCTCAACGGCTTGGCTGCAGGTGGTCTTCTTGACCTTGTACGAGTTGCCGTCGCGGTCGGTGACCGAGGTCAGTGCACGCGGTTCGCAGAACTCGCCCTTGTTGGCGAATGCCGCGAAGGCTGCGGCCTGGCTCAGCGGGGTGATCTTCTCGGAACCGATGATGAACGACGGGTTGGACGGGGTGAAGTCGGCCGGGGTGCCGTTCTCGCCCGCGTCCTGGGCTTTCACACCCAGCGCGTTGATGTAGTCGGTGATGTTGCACAGGTCGAGCTTGGCAGCTTCCTGCACGGTCGCGGAGTTGATCGACCAGTACAGGCCGTAGTCGACCTTCATCGAGCGGTAGAAGCCACGCGAAGCGTTCTTAGGTTCCCACGGGGCGCCGACGGTGGTGGTTCCTCCGGGAAGGCAGGATGCCTTGAACTTGTAACCAACAGGGAAAGTCTGCTTGCGGGCATTGATCGTGTCCCACATGTTGTGGCCTTCCTTGAGCCACGCGAGCGTGGTGTAAGGCTTCATGGTGGAACCGCCCTGGAAGCCGCCGGCGCCGCCGAGCGAACGTTCCACGGCGAAGTTGATCACGGTGTTTCCCAAGCCGCCGGATGGGTCGTACGTGGTGTTCTGCGCCATGGTCAGGATGTTGCCGGTTCCCGGCTCAACCGAAACGATCGAGGAGAAAACGTCCTTGTTCGACTTGGCCTTCGGATCGATGGCCTTGCGTGCGTCCTTGGCAGCCTTCTTGTTCAGCTTGCTGTTCAGCGTGGTCTTGATGGTCAAACCGCCGCGGTACAGCAGGTTTTCGCGGTCCTGCTTGGTCTCGCCGTAGGCGTCGTCGGTGAGGATCAAGTTGGTGACGTAGTCGCAGAAGTAGGCGTTGTCAGCCGCGGCGATGCAGCCCGAAGGGGAGCGGCTCGGATCCAGCTCCAGATCGCTCTTGACGGCCTTGTCGTATTCGGCCTTGGTGATCGCGCCGGCGCGCAGCATATTGCCCAGCACCTTGTTGCGGCGATCCAGCGAACGCTCCGGATTGTTGATCGGGTTGTAGACGTTGGGCAGCTGCACCATGCCGGCGAGCATTGCCGACTGCTGGAGGTTCAGGTCCTTGGCGTCAACGGAGTAGAAGTACTGTGCGGCAGCCTGCACCCCATACTCGCGGCCCGAGAACAGCACCAGATTCAGGTAGCCCTCGAGGATCTCGTCCTTGGACATTTCCTTCTCGATGGACACGGCGTACTTCAGCTCGCGGATCTTGTCCGCGTAGTCCTTCTGGCCGCTGATGGTGCTTTCCTCGGAACCTGTCAGTTCCTGGTTGTTCACCAGCAGGTTGTTCACGTACTGCTGGGTCAGGGTCGAAGCACCCGAGCGCGAGGAACCCGTGAGGTTGCCGACCACTGCACGGGCGATGCCCTGCGGGTCGATGCCCTTGTGCTCGTAGAAACGTTCGTCCTCCACCGAGACGATTGCCTTGCGCATGAAGGGCGAAATGTCATCAAGTTTCACCGGCTGGCGGTTCTGCTCGTAGAACTTCGCGATTTCCTTGCCCTCGGCATCCACGATCGTCGAAGGCTCCGAAATCGGGAGTGCCTCGAACGAGCTCGGAAGCGCGCTCACAATGTTGTTACCGGTGGTCAAGCCGGATTTTGCGATAGCTGCCACGGGCACAATCATGCCGGCGGCGAGCACACCACACAGAGCACTGATTCCGAAGAATGCGACGATTTTGCCCAGAGTGGTAGCTGTATCAAAAAAGGGTGACTTCTTAGCTGCCATACCCACTAGTTTACAAGGACACGCTAACGTATCGAGTATGACTAAATGGGAATACGCCACATTACCTCTGCTGATCCACGCGACGAAGCAGATTCTCGACCAGTGGGGAGACGACGGATGGGAACTGGTAACCGTTGTTCCAGGCCCTAACGGCACCTCTCCGGTGGCTTACCTCAAGCGCCCGAAGCAGTAATAACCAAACCTCGAAAAAAGGAGTAAAACCCCATGCAAGAAGCCACTTCCTCGCGTGTCGAAGCTCGCCTGTCCGAGCTTGGACTCACCCTTCCCGCCGTCGCCAAGCCGGTCGCCGCCTACCTGCCTGCCGTCACCACCGGCAACTACGTTTACACCTCAGGCCAGTTGCCGCTGATTAATGGTGAACTCTCAGCCGTGGGAAAGGTCGGCGCAGAGGTCTCCGCCGAGACTGCCAAGGGCATGGCCCAGACTGCGGCGTTGAACGCGTTGGCGGCCATCAAGGCCGAAATCGGTGATCTGGATCGCATCAAACGCATCGTGAAGGTTGTCGGCTTCGTGGCCTCGGCACCTGAGTTCACCGGCCAGCCGGGCGTCATCAACGGTGCCTCCGAGTTCTTCGGCGAGGTGCTCGGCGACGCAGGCCTGCATGCCCGTTCGGCTGTCGGCGTGGCAGTCCTGCCGCTGGATGCTCCGGTTGAGGTTGAGGTCATCGCGGAATTTGAGTAGTCCACGACGCGATTCCGTAGCGCGGTCCCGGCGGGCATTCCCGTCGGGACCGCGCCACGGCGTGGTGCGACGGCTCTTCGACGTGCCGCCGCATGAAGTCTCCGCGGCGGAAAACTGGTTCGCCTTCGGCACGCGCACCCCGCGCGCCGCCCGCAAGGCCTCCTCGGTGAGCCTGGTGCGCGACACCTCCCAGGGTGTGGAGACCTATCTGACCTACCGGCCCGGGGGATCCCCCCTGGGCAACGTGGCATTCCCCGGAGGCAGCCACGAAGCCAGCGACAGGGCCACCTACAAGTGGTTCGGCCCGAGCTTGTCGCAGTGGTCCAAGCGCATGGACGTGCTGGACCAGCAACTGGTGCAGGCGCATATCGTCTGCGCCATTCGAGAACTTTTCGAGGAAACCGGCATCCTGTTGGCCGGCACCGACGAGCAGTCGGTGGTGGAAATGAGTGATCCCGAGGAATGGATGACCGCCCGGGAAACGATTGCGGGTCAGGACTTGGGCTTCGATGAATTCCTCAAACGCCGCGGGTTGGGGCTGCGCACCGACCTGCTGCGCCCGGTGGCCCATTGGCTCAGCCCGAACTTCGCATTCAGGCGCTTCGACACCTGGTACTTCGCCGCGACCGTCCCGCTGCGGCAGGAGCCGACGCTGCTGCGCGGCAAGGGCAAATGGGGGCGCTGGTGCGTTGCCAGCCAGGTAGTGGCCAAACGCAACAGCAGCACGCTAGGGGACATGGTCGGCCAGCCGAACACCGTCGGCATGAGCCTGTCGCAGATCACCTACCCGGCGGTGGAAATCATGCTCGAACGAATGACCGATGCCAATGGCGTGGTGGCCTACCTGTCCCGGGTGCGCTCCTTCGACCTGCAGCATCCTGATCTTCTGGTGCGCGACGGCACCTACTATCTTGAGGTCATCGGAACGCAGAAGGCCGACTCGGCCAGCTCGTGGCAGGCCACGGCCGGCCACTGAGCCGGCGGCTGTGAGCCGGTGCGAAAACAGCGAGGGCCGAATACCTGTGACAGGTATTCGGCCCTCGCTGTTTTCGCTGGTGCGGCTTAGCGCGAACGCTGGCGCAGACGCTGGATATCCAGAATCACGACGGCGCGTGCTTCCAGACGCAGCCATCCGCGCTGCACGAACTCGGCCAGGGCCTTGTTCACGGTTTCGCGCGAGGCGCCGACAAGCTGTGCCAGCTCTTCCTGGGTCAGCTCGTGAGCGACCAGGATGCCGTCGGTGGCCGGGCGACCGAAGCGGTCAGCCAGATCCAACAGGGCCTTGGCCACACGGCCAGGAACGTCGGAGAACACCAGGTCGGCAAGGGACTCGTTGGTGCGACGCAGACGGGCAGCCAGAGCCTGCAGCAGCTGGATCGAAACCTCAGGAGAGTTCAGGATCGCCTTGCGCATGTTCTCGTGGCTCAGACCGGCCAGTCGGGTTTCCGACACAGCGGTCGCCGTTGCGTTGCGCGGGTGTGGATCGAAAAGAGCCATTTCGCCGAACAGCTCGCCTGGGCCGAGAACGGCAATCAGGTTTTCGCGTCCGTCCGACGAAGTGCGGCCAAGCTTAATCTTGCCCGAGACGATGAAGTAGAGGCGGTCGCCCTGATCGCCTTCACGGAACACCGATGCACCACGGGACAGATCGACCTCGGTCAGTTCTTCGGTTAGCGTGGCGAATACTTCATCACCGAGCGACGCGAAAAGTGGCGCACGACGCAGTACCTCGATATCCATTAAATCTCCTGTCAACAGTAGTAGGCGCTTACTTCATTGTGCCGTATTCGGTAACAATGTGACAGTTTCCACACGTGGTTTACCCAAGAAAATGTTGAAAATCACGCAGTTTCGAACAAAACTCGCGAATATGCTCGCAGAAATCCATCAGCTTCTAAGGGTACCTTGGATTAATACCGTTTAGATGAATGAAGTGGAGTCTCGGTGCTCGAAGTTTTCGGCTGGCTGGACGCGGTCATTTGCGTTGTTCTGCTGACCTTTTTCATTATCGGGCTCCGCCGCGGCTTCCTCCTGACGGTCGGGGACATGCTCGGACTGGTCGTCGGCGGCGTGGCAGCCTTCTTCGCCATTCCGCTGGTTTCGACGCTGGCCAGCAACCCGTGGTGGAGGGTGGGCCTGATGGTCGCCACCGCCGCGGTGCTGATCATCATGGGGCAGGCCCTGGGCCGTTTCATCGCCACCAAGATCCGCCATTGGATGAACGTCGATTTCCTGCGTGCCGCGGACCGGCTGGCCGGTGGCGCGCTCTCGATCCTGATTACCGCCACCATCATCGGCGCACTGGCCTTCTCCGCCTCCAGCATGGGTATTCCGCGTCTGTCCGCCGAAATCGCCAAGTCCAAGATGATCGAAACGATCCGCGGCCTGACCCCGGACTTCGTCACCTCCGCCATTTCCACTGCCCGTTCCGCAGTGATGGCCCAGACAATTCCCGCGCTGATCGAGCCCTTCGCCCCGCCGGTCGCGCCGGTCGAGGACACCGATTGGAAGCCCAACGACCTGCAGCTGGCCTCGGCGAAGTCCGTGGCCAAGATCTCGGGCACCGCGGTTGAATGCGGCGTGAACCTGACCGGGTCCGGCTTCGTCATCGACGACGACCTGGTGATGACCAACGCCCACGTGGTCGCCGGCTTGAGCGCCGCCACCGTGGAAACCGGCAAGGGCCAGCTGAACCGCGGCAAGGTGGTGTACTTCGACCCGGAGGCGGATATCGCGCTGCTTTACGTGGAGGGGCTTGCCGCCGAGCCGATCGACCTGGCCACCGAGGACATGGTCCGCGGGAATTCCGCGGCATTCGTCGGGTATCCCGCCGGCGGCCCGCAGCAGGTGCGCGGCGCCGTGGTCGCTTCCAAGGCCACCGTGTCCATCGCGAACATCTATGGCGAAGACCCCTCGCAGCTGTCGGTCTACCAGCTCACCGCCGAGGTGGCCCAGGGCAACTCCGGCGGCCCGCTGCTGGATGAGTCCGGCGACGCCGTGGGGCTGATCTTCGCCAAGTCGCGCAGCGACGACGAGGTGGGCTTCGCCCTGAGCCTGGCGGAAATGCGCGAGGCGCTGAACGCCGGCGGGCATAAGACCACCTCGATCAAGACCGGCGCCTGCATCAGCGACTAGCGCCCGTGGCGGCAACCGCCCACGGGCCCTGCCGCGCTACTTGCCCAGCAGGTGGGCCATCTGCTCCACGGCCAGGCGGTAGCCGTTGACCCCGGCGCCGATGATGATGGAGCTGGCCACGGGGGAGATGTACGAGTGGTGGCGGAACGCCTCTCGCTTGTGCACGTTCGAGATATGCACCTCGATGGCAGGCAGTTCCACGCCGCTGATGGCATCAGCCAGCGCAATCGAGGTATGGGTGAAGGCCCCTGGGTTGATCACGATTCCCGCAGCGGTGGTGCGCGCCTCGTGTATGGCGTCCAGCAGCACGCCCTCGTGGTTTGACTGCACCGCGGTGAGCTCGAAGCCCAGGGACTGCGCCGTGCTGCGGGCCAGGGCCTCGACATAGGCCAGCGTCTCGCGGCCGTAGATCTCGGGTTCGCGGGTGCCCAGCAGATTCAGATTGGGTCCGTTGAGCAGCAGGATGGTGCGTGAGGCGTTTTCAGTCATGAAGTCAATCTAGTACAGCCACGCACTCCGTCGACGTTCCATGACGAACTAATCCCTAGGCGAAGAACCCGTCGCCTCCCTGCCGTCACCTGGCCGTTCGGAATACCGGAACCTGTTTCCACTGGGTATATTCGATGGAGGAAAACAGGGAATCACCGGGAGGTTCGTGTGAACAGGAACGCCAAGCGCATTGTCGGCAACATTTCGGTCGGCGCGTTCCTGGCCGGGGTTGTCGCGATTCTGGCGGTGAACCACGTCGACCCTGACTTCCTGACAAATGATGCGGAGCTCACCGCCGAAGCCAACGCCGGCACCCCGATCGTCCAGGGCCCCATCGTGCCCCTGGAACTCCCCACCGCCAAGGCGACCACTCCGGCGCAGGTCGAGAACGCACGCCAGATCGCTCTGGACATGGGGCGCTCGGAAGCGACCTGGGACAAGAACTGCGTCGCCTGGAATCCCGCCGAGTCCGGGGGAGCGCGGCAGCAGTGGGCCAATCGGGTGGCCGCGTCGCGGCTGGAGTCCGCGGGGGCAGGGTGCCCCGATGCCATGACCTGGCCGTATTACTATGTTGAATCATTCGACTCGACCGCGCCCGGGCAGCTGCGCATCACCATGGAGCAGGCAGTGGCCTTGGACCCGCAGATCTTCACCGACGCACCCGGAGACCTCGAATTCATCGCCGAGGAAGTCATCGACGCGACGCACCAGAAGTTCACTGACCTGGAGACGGTCCACGTGGTGGTCGAGGGCCACAGCTCCACGTCCTCGGTCGGTGTCGCTGGACGCCTAGAGTCCGCGCGCTAGAGCCTGCTGACGCCGGGCACGACACAGGCCGCCGCCCGGATGAGCTCCTCCTACTGGGAAGCACGACCGGACGGCGGCCTGGTGCGCTGCGTGGCGGCTACTTCTTCATCGACTGCGCGATCTGTGACATGACGGTGTTGTCTGCCAGCGTGGTGGCGTCGCCGACCTCGCGGCCCTCGGCCACGTCCTTGAGCAGGCGGCGCATGATCTTGCCCGAGCGGGTCTTCGGCAGCTCGGGGACCACCAGCACGTGCTTCGGCTTGGCGATCGGCCCGATGTCCTTGCCTACGTGGTTGCGCAGGGTCGCCACGACATCCTCGCCCTCGGCCGGTTCGGCCTGCAGGATCACGAACGCGACAACTGCCTCGCCGGTGGTCTCGTCCTTCGCACCGACCACGGCGGCCTCGGCCACGTACGGGTGGGCGACCAGGGAGGACTCGATCTCGGTGGTGGACAGGCGGTGCCCCGAGACGTTCATGACGTCGTCCACGCGGCCCAGCAGCCAGATATCCCCATCGTCGTCCTTCTTCGCGCCGTCGCCGGCGAAGTACATGTTCTCGAAGCGGGACCAGTAGGTGTCCTTGTAGCGGTCCATGTCGCCCCAGATGCCGCGCAGCATCGCAGGCCACGGGTCGCGGATGACCAGGAAGCCGCCCTCGCCGTCGGCGACCGAGTTGCCGGCCTCGTCGACCACGTCGATGCTGATGCCCGGCACGGCGACCTGAGCGGAGCCCGGCTTGGTCTTGGTGACGCCCGGCAATGGCGCGATCATGTGGGCGCCGGTTTCGGTCTGCCACCAGGTGTCGACGATCGGGGTCGGGTTGTCCTTCTTCTCGCCGTTGGCGCCGTTGTTGGAGCCGATGACCTCGCGGTACCACATCCAGGCTTCCGGGTTAATCGGTTCGCCCACGGAGCCGAGCACACGCAGGGAGGACAGGTCGTAGCCGTCCGGGATCTGCCGTCCCCACTTCATGAAGGTGCGGATGGCGGTCGGGGCGGTGTACAGGATGCTCACGCCGTACTTCTGCACGATCTCCCACCAGCGGCCCTGGTGCGGGGTGTCCGGGGTGCCTTCGTAGATGACCTGGGTGCCGCCGTTGACCAGCGGCGCGTAGGTGACGTAGGAGTGGCCGGTGACCCAGCCGATGTCGGCGGTGCACCAGTAGACGTCCGACTCCGGATGCAGGTCGAAGGTGTCGCGGTGGGTGACGGCGGTCTGGGTGAGGAAGCCGCCGGTGGTGTGCACGATGCCCTTGGGCTTGCCGGTGGTGCCGGAGGTGTACAGCACGAACAGCGGGTGCTCGGAATCGTGGCCCACGGCGGTGTGCTCGGTGCTGGCAGAATCCACCACATCGTGCCACCACGAATCCAGCGGGCCGAACTCGGTGGGCTCGCCGTTGCGCTTGACGACCACAACGTTCTGCACGGTGTGGCCAGGGGCGGACAGCGCCTCGTCGACCGCTGGCTTCAGCGGGCTCGGCTTGCCGCGGCGCCAGGTGCCGTCGGCGGTGACCACGAGCTTGGCGTCCGCGTCGTCGATGCGGCTGCGCAGCGCGTCGGCGGAGAAGCCGCCGAAGACCACCGAGTGGATGGCGCCGATGCGGGCGCAGGCCAGCATGGTGATGACCGCTTCCGGGATCATCGGCAGGTAGACGGCCACGCGGTCGCCCTTTTCGATGCCCAGGGACTCGAAGGCGTTCGCGGCCTTCTTGACCTCGTCGGTCAGCTGTGCGTAGGTGTAGGTGCGGGTGTCGCCCGGCTCGCCCTCGAAGTAGATGGCCACGCGGTCGCCCAGGCCGTTCTCGACGTGGCGGTCCAGCGCGTTGTAGGCCGCGTTGACCTTGCCGCCGACAAACCACTTGGCGACCGGCGCTTCGGACCAGTCCAGGGTTTCGGTGAAGTCCGTGTCCCAGGTGAGGACCTGCCGCGCCTGGTCGGCCCAGTAGCCCAACCGGTCGGCCGCCGCCGCGTCATAGCGGGCCTGGGTGGCAACGGCGTTGTCGCTGAATTCCTTGCTCGGTGCGAATGACCGGGTTTCGTTCGACAGGTTATCCAAGGTCTTGGACTCGCTCACGGTAGGTTGGTCCTTCCAGTTAGACACGTTTAACTCTGTGATCAAAGTTACACGCTCCGAGGCCCTTACGTGTGGTTTGTGTCACGGATTGGCGCGGGAGTGGGTGAATTCTGCGCCAAGCGGTCGAGGCGCGCGCTGAACTGCATGCCAGCCGTTGCGCGAATGCGCCGCAGAACCGGGATTGGATTAGTGAAAACCGCTGCGGTCCGTGGCAGTATCGAAGCGTGGCTGTGAATGTGAAAATTGAAACGGAGCTGGGGCTCAAGCGCCGGGCACGCAAGATGAACCGTCTGCTGGCAGAGGCCTACCCCTATGCGGTGCCGGAACTGGATTTCGAGAATCCCTTCGAACTGCTCGTCGCGACGGTGCTCTCCGCACAGACCACCGATGTCCGCGTCAACGCGATCACCCCCGCGTTGTTCGCCCGCTTCCCGGACGCCCACGCCATGAGCCAGGCCGACCGCGGCGAACTGGAGGAACTGATCCGGGCCACCGGCTTCTTCCGCGCCAAAACCGAATCGCTGCTCGGGCTCTCAGCCGCCCTGGTCGAGCGCTTCGACGGCGAGGTCCCGCCCAAGCTCGACGAGCTGGTCAAGCTGCCGGGCGTGGGGCGCAAGACCGCCAATGTGGTGCTGGGCAATGCCTTCGGCGTTCCGGGCATTACCGTGGACACGCACTTCGGACGCCTGGCCAACCGCTTCGGGTGGACCGATGAGACCGACCCGGTGAAGGTCGAGCACGCCGTCGGCAAGCTGTTCGAGAAGCGCGACTGGACCATGCTCAGCCACCGTGTGGTGTTCCACGGCCGCCGGGTCTGCCACTCCCGCAAACCCGCGTGCGGAGCCTGCGTGCTGGCCAAGCTGTGCCCTTCCTACGGCATCGGCGAGGAAATACCGGCCAAGGCAAAAGCGTTGCTTAAGTACGAACTCGCTCCGGGGCGTGAAGAGCTGCTGGACAAGATGCTCGCCGGAGCCACCCGCCGTGAACTGCGGGCCGAGGGATTTGGATTGGACGCATGAGCGCACTGAAGGACTTGAAGCAGGTTGTCGCCGAGCATTCGCACACGGTGGGTGCGAGGCAAAAACTCCCGGATTCCTGGGCATTCAAGCAGCTTGACGCCAACAGCGTGCGCCGCGCCGCGATCCTGATGCTATTCGGCTCGGCCGACGGCCGGGGACTGACCCAGAACGCGGATCCCGCCGACTTGGACCTCCTGTTCGTCGAGCGCGCCGAGACCCTGCGCTCCCATGCCGGGCAGATTTCATTCCCCGGCGGCGGGATCGATCCCGAGGACGCCTCGGAAACCGACGCCGCGCTGCGCGAAGCCTGGGAGGAAACCGGCGTGCAGACCTCGGGCATCGAGGTGCTGGGTCAGCTGGCAGCGACCGAGCTGCCGGTCTCCAACTTCATCGTCACCCCGGTGCTTGGATGGTGGCACACCGAATCCGCGGTGTTCCCCGTCGATCCCGGCGAGAGCGCGGGAGTCTTCCGCGCACCCGTCGCCCACCTGCTGGACCCGCGCAACCGGGTGCTGGGCGTGGTGCAGCGCGGAGGGCGCAAGTTCAGTGCTCCCGCCTTCGAATACGAAGGCCGGGTGATCTGGGGCTTCACCGCGATGGTGGCGGACAAGCTGTTCAACGAGCTGGGCTGGACCAGGCCGTGGTCGCCCAAGCGCGAAATCCGCATGCTCTAGGCAGGCCTGCCAAACCTGCTTCCTGCTATTTCGCCTCGGCGTAGTTCTGGGTGATCGCCACGCTGACCGGGAAGCTCACCGACTGCTCCCCGAACAGCGTGCGCCCGGCGAGCGCCGCCGCATGCCTGATGATCTCGGCCAGCTGCGGAGCCAGCCCGGTGGGGCATTCGAAGACGATTTCGTCGTGGACGAAGAAGACCTGGCGGCACTCTTGGCTCCAGCCGGCCTGGTGGATCAGATGGCGGGCGTGGCCCATCCAGATCAAGGCCCATTCGGCGGCGGTCGACTGCACCACGAAATTGCGGGTGAACCGGCCGCGGGAACGGGCCGCCAAGTCGGCGGCGCGCTGGGAGGCTTCGTCGCGGGTGCCGCGCTGCGCCTGCATCCAGCGTTCATCCGCCGGCGGGCACCCGCGGCCCAGGTAGCTGCTCACCCCGTCGCCGCGTTCGCCGGCGCGGGCTGCCGAATCGACGAAATCCATGGCTGCGGGGAAGTTCTTCTTCAACGCGGCCCCCACGGCCTGCGCGCCCCCGGAAGTGCCGCCGTAGATGACCGACAGCATGCCCAGCTTGGCTTCGTTGCGGTCCTTGACCAACCCTGCGTCGATGAGCCACTGGTAGAGGTCGTCCTGCAGACCCGCCTGCTGGAGATTGAGGTCCCGGGACATGGCGGCGAGGATCCGCGGTTCCAGTTGGCGCCCGTCTGCCACCACGAAGGTCCGGCCTTCCGGGGTCCGCACGACCTGGCGGATGGAATGCGGCAGCTGCAGCGCCCCGCCACCCGAGGCTGCCCAACGTCCGGAGGCGACGGTGCCCAGGACATAGTGGGGATGGAATCGTCCGTGGGCGACCCACGCGTCCAGCCAGGCATCCCCGTGGGTGCTGGCAAGCCGCGACAGCTTCTTGTATTCGAGCACCTGGGTGATGGCGGGGTGCGTGATCTGCTCCAGTTCCCAGGCCCTGACCGACTGCACCGCGAATCCCGCCCGGTGCAGGGCGCGCAGCAGCTCCTGCGGGGAGTCGGGGTTCAGCCCCGGGGACTGCAGGTTCTGACCCAGCTGCTGGGCCAGGGCGGCGAGCTTCGGCGGGCGCACGGAGTCCGGGACGCGCTCGCCGAGCATCCGGCGCAGCAGTTGCCGGTGCCCGTGCTCGTCCCAGGACAGCCCCGCGCTCTCCATCTCCGCGGCGATCAGCGCACCCACGGATTCGGCATGGATCAGCAGCTGCAGCCGCTTGAAGGCCGCGGGGTCCGAGGGCATGGCCTGCAGCTGGGCGGCGAACATGTTCACCAGTTCCTGCAGTGACTCCCCGCTGACCGGGGCGGAGAACAACGCGCCTTGGTCTCCCGTGTCCCGGGACGAGGGCGGGTTCTCCAGATCAATATCCGGAAGCCGCACCGCGGCCAGCGGGCTGCGGTGCAGGATGCGCTGGGCCAGCGAGAGCACATGCGCCTTGGCGAGGTGGACATCTACGGAGGTCAGCAGCTCCAGCCACGGGGAGGTGCGCAGCATCACCCAGCGCGGGGAGCGCGACTGCTCGATCTCGCCGACGACCTGGCAGAGCTCTTCCCGTGAGGCAGTCCGGGCCGGGGTGAGCGGTTCGCCGCTGGCGGCATCGCGTAGCTGCAGCAGGGCGAATCCCTCGGGATCCGCTGCGAGAAAGGCCAGAACGCCAGATTGTCCACGGGGCATGCTTCCATTGTGCCGTGGCCAGGGGCGATATCCCCAGTTCGCGGGCGCCGGAAACCGACCGGAACCGGGGGATGGCAACTTCGACCCATGAACTGGTTACCCTTTCGCCCGCACAACCCCGGGCCCGGAGTCGATTCTCGGTTCGTCCCGCTGTCCTTGGACTCCGCGCTCCGGGAGGCGCCGCCGCTCCGCGTCCAGCCCCGGGAAGTCCAACGGGCCGAGCCCGGGGGACCTGCCTGCGTGCTGGTGAGCGACGACGAAAACCTGGTGGCGCAGTGCGCGTTGATTTCCCTGGGCGCCGCGGTCCGGATTTCCCGGTGTTCCAGCTCCTCGCCGATGATCCATGACGCCGAGGGGCCGGTGCTGTGGGGCGCGGATGCGCTAGGCGAGGCCTTGGCCGGCTCCGCCCGGTGCGATGTGCTGGTGGGGCACGACGAGCAAGCGCAGACCCTGTGGGAAGCGGCCAGCCGGCTGCCCCTGTCGAGGGTTGCGATCCTTCCCGGCGCGAGCCAATGGCTGGGCGAGTACCTGGGGCTGTGGTACATGAGATCGGGGCATGGGCATACCGTGGCCTTGGGCTCACGGGCCGGAGGGGTGGGCACCAGCACCCTTGCGGTGTTGCTCGCCCACGCCGGAACGCTGAGCGGTCTGCACAGCCTCGTGGTGGACCTGGATCCCCACTCCTGCGGGTTGTGGCCGCGGATTTGCGCCAGGCCTCCCACCGGCATCGGATGGGACGAATTGGCGGGCTCGGGCGGGGCGCTGGCCTCGCACCAGTTGGTCGAGACGCTTCCGACGGTGCGGGGGACTGCGGTGCTCACCTGGTCTGGAACTCCACCTCGTGCAGCGGTGGACGGAGCATTGACAGCCAGGCTGTTGACGGCTGCGCGGCAGGGATTCGACCTGCTGGTACTGGATACCGGGCGAACACCGCATCCGGGGTCGGAGGCGATAGGCCATTTCACCGACCGGCAGATCACGGTGTGCGATGCCTCGAGCATTCCGCCGCGCGGGGACTACGTGCTGCGCGCGGATCACGGAATGCCGACGGCGGCAATGGAGAGCCGCTCCCTGCTGGGCAAGCTGTCCCATACGCCCTCGATAGAACGGGCCGTCGACCGCGGCGACCTGCTCGATGCCCTGAGATCCCGAAGACTCAGGCAGCAGCTGGCGGACCTGCGCCTGCTCCCGGTGGCAGAGGACGCGGGATCGCGGGGCGCACCATGAGCCCCGGGCGCCATTCGCCATCAGCGCAGAAATTCGCCGGCACGCACGAACTGGATTCGCGCATCCTGCAATCGGTCCGGGACCGCGCCCTGGCCAGCGGGGGAGAACTCGACGCCATCTCCCTGGCGAGCGCCGTCCACGAGTCGGGAGCCGCCCTCGGCTCGCGCGGCGCGACCGAATCGCTGAAGGCCTTGCAGGACGAAGTCGCCGGTCTGTCGATCCTTGAGCGTTTCGCCCAGGGACCCGGGATCACGGATGTGCTTGTGGACGGCCAAGGCCAGGTGTGGACCGATTCGCCCCGCGGACTGGAACTCACGGGGTTCCGCTTTTCTTCACCTGAACAGGTGCGCTCACTGGCCGTGCATCTGGCGACCCTGGCAGGACGGCGATTGGACGCTTCCAGCCCTTTCATGGACATGAGCGTCAAGAACTACCGGGTGCACGCGGTGCTCCCGCCCATTGCCACCGAAGGACCGCTGATTTCCATCCGCGTGAAAACCGAACAGCTGCTCTCCCTGGAGACCGTCCTCGCCCAAGCACCGGAATTCTGGCACACGGTGCTGCGCGAAGTGATGGGACGCCAGTTGAATTTCCTGGTGACCGGCGGCACCGGCAGCGGTAAAACGACCCTGCTCCAGGCCATGCTGGCACAGGCCAGCGGCAAGCAACGACTGGTGATCATCGAGGACTCCCATGAGCTCAACGTCGACCACCGCCACGTAGTGAGCCTGCAGACACGCACCGCGAACGTTGAATCCGCAGGCCAGATAGAGCTCAAGGACCTGGTCGCCCAAGCACTGCGCATGAGACCCGACCGGCTGGTCGTAGGCGAGTGCCGCGGGGCGGAGATCCGGGATTTCCTTGCGGCCATGAACACCGGCCACCAGGGAGCAGCCGGCACTCTGCACGCCAATAACCCAGAATCCGTCCCGGCCCGCCTGGCCGCATTGGGCGCCCTGGCCGGGTGGGGCCTGCAAGCCACCTCGCTGCAGGCAGCCAGCGCCTTTGACCTGATCATCCATATGCGTCGGCAGCCCTCCGGGGTGCGCTCGCCGGTGGCGTTGGGAAGCCTGTCCACCGATTCGAACGACTGCTTGGACGTGCGCATGCTGATCGACACGGGAACACCGAACTGCCCGGATGCCGGTAGCCTGAGACTGCTGCACGAGAAACTCGGTGCGCAGGCCTCTGCCGAGGTCGCCCAGTGGCATGCCAACCGTGCACGGCAGGGGGAGTGATGACTGCGGTACTCCTATTGCTGCTCGCCGGGTGGTGGCTGTGGCACCCTGGGCGGCAGTTGTCCGGCGGGACAAGGCAAATCAGCATCCTGGGCAGCGGAAAATTTCCTGCCCCACGAGCCGGCGCACAGCAGCAGGCACTGGCCCTGGACGCCCAGATCATTCGCGAGCTGGCCGCGCTGATGCGCAGCGGCTTGATGTTCCCGCAGGCCATCGAAGCCCTATTGCAGGTACGTACCGAACAAAGCCCGGTACTGGCCGCCTTGCGCCGGCTGAAAGCCCAGGCCGCGTTCCGTGGCGAGCAGGCCGAAGCAATGGAGCACACCGGGGAACACGAGGACGGTGGGCCGGTCCAAAGGCTTTCCTGGTGCCTGGATCTTTCATCGCAGACCGGCGCCCCGCTGGCCGGGGTGCTGGACCAGCTGGCCGAGGACCTGGAAGCGGAATTGCTCGCCCGGCAGTCGTTCGACGCCGCCATGGCAGGTCCCAGGGCGACCACACGGCTGTTGACCTGGTTGCCGGTGGTGGGGCTCGGTGCGGGGTTCATCCTCGGCATCGACGTCGGAACCACCTTGCTGACCTCATGGCCCGCGCAGCTGAGCCTCGCCGTGGGAGCAGGGCTGTGGGCGCTGAACAGGATCTGGTGCCGGCGGCTGCTCGGGGCAACAACTGCGCAGGCCCTGCAATGACTGCGGTGGCGTTGCTCTGCCTGGTGTCCGCAGTCCTGCTGTGGAATCCCCGCAGGCCTGCGTGGACCCGCGAACGGGGGGTCAATCCGCCGGCCGCCCGGGTCCGGGACAAGTCTTCGGTGCAAGGAAGTGAACCCATTGACCTGGTCTTGGACCTCGGGGCCAGCCTCATGGATTCCGGGCTGCCCATGACCACGCTGCTTGAATCGATGGGGCGCTGCATTCCGCAGTGCTCGGCATTGCGGACCGTGGCCCGATGCCTGGAAATGAACATGGAGTGGGACAAAGCCTGGGAACCCGCCCCGGCGTGGCTCGCCCCGCTGCAACGGTCCCTTGGCTTTGCCCAGGCTACCGGAGCGCCGGCGTCCGCGCTGCTGAGGAATACCGCCCAGCTGCAACGCCGGCAACGCGTCCAGCACGTCGCCCGCTGCGGTGCGCAGTTCGCCACCAAACTGGTGCTGCCGCTGGGAGCCTGCGCCCTTCCTGCCTTCATCGCCCTGGGCGTGGTGCCGCTGATCATCGCGTTGTTCCCGCACTTCGGCTGACCCCGGCGGGTTATGCCCACCTTGCAGCCAATCCCAACCGCGGTAGCGGAAGCAGTGCGAGCCTGAAAACACCATCGCCTCCCCACCCGGGAAGGAAACGATGCCACCCGAGCGAAAGGAACGGACATGACTACCACCCTGAACAGGCTGCGCGAACGGCTCGACGAGGAACAAGGCTCTACCACCGCGGAATTCGCCATGGTCACCCTCGCGGCCGTGGCCTTCGCCGGCCTGCTGATCAGCATCCTGTCCAGCGGCGACGTGCGGGGCATGCTGATGGGCCTCATCAGCAAGGCCTTGAGCCTGTAACCATGGACCGCATGGATGACCGCGGCAGCAGCACGGCGGAATTCGCCGTGCTGCTGCCGGCCATCGCGCTCATGCTGTCGCTGCTGCTGTGCCTCGGGGTCCTGGGGATGCGGCAGATCCAGGTCCAGCAGGCGGCCGGGGCGATGGCCAGGGAGCTGGCCCGTGGCGATGACACCGGCGCGGCCCGGGCGCGGGGCATTCAGTTGGCCGGGACCTCGGCCCGCTACACGGTCGGCAACGGGGGAGGATACGCCACGGTCACGGTGGCCAAATCGGTAGACCTGCCGGTGGTGGGAGCGGTCGAGGTCCGAGGCACCGCACGCGTGGCGAACGAAAAATGAGCTGCGCGGAATTCAGCTCGCAACGGGGGAGCAGCACCGTCGCGGCCACGGCACTGGTGATCGCCGCACTGCTGCTCGCCGCGGGCATTCTCGCCTGGTCCGCGGTGACCCGAGCGGCGATGCAGGCCGCCTCAGCGGCGGACCTCGCCGCCTTGGCTGCGGCTGATACGGCCCGGGGACTGCGCGCGGGGGATCCGTGCCCCGCCGCCGGGCTGCTGGCCTCGGCCAACGAGGCACGGCTGGAATCCTGCGTCATCGAGGCGGACGGAACCACAGTCCGCGTGCAGGTCTCGGTGGCGATCACGTTTTCCGCGCTGGGAATCGAGTTCCCGGCGGCCTCCGCCCAAGCCCGGGCGGGCGCTCCGCCGCTGACCCAGCACTAGCTGAACCAGTTAGAAATGGTGCCGCGGCTGGACATCCTCCAGCACGGCACTGAGCAGCAGCACCGCCCCGGCCTTGTCCAGCGGATTGTTCCGATTGCCGCATTTGGGAGACTGCACGCAGCTGGGGCAGCCGCTTCGGCACTCGCACGCTTCGATGGCATCCCGGGTGGCCCGCACCCAGGTGGAGAACTTCTCGAAGCCGCGCTCGGCGAATCCGGCCCCTCCCGGCTGCGCGTCATACACGAAAATCGTTGGATGGCCGGTGTCCATGTGCAGCGCGGTGGACACCCCGCCGATATCCCAGCGGTCGCTGGTGGCCACCAGCGGCAGCAACCCGATCATCGCATGCTCGGCCGCGTGCAGCGCGCCGGGGAACTGGTCCACGGTCAGCCCCGCGCGCAGCAGCCGCTGCTCGGTCAAGGTGAACCAGACGGACTTGGTGTGCAGGTCCCGCGCTTCGAGGTCCAGCGGCTCCTCGGAGAGTACCTCGTTGGAGGCGATGGACTTGCGCTGGTACGAGACCACCTGGGTGGTCACGATGACATCGCCGAAGTAGATCTCCAGCTCGCGGTGCGTGCTGGTGCGCTCCTGGGCCTCGATGGCCACCGTGGTCAGGTCGCGGGCGGTGGTGTAGTAGTCGGGGTTCACCCGTGTCACGATCACCACGTGGTTCTGCTCGTCCAGTTCTTCCACGTGGTAGCTGGCGCCCTGGTGCACGTAGATGGCGCCCGGGTGGGCCTGGTAGTGGCTCTGCGGCGAGTCCATGGTCCCCAGCAGCGCGCCGGTCTCGGCATCGATGATGTCCACCGGCCCGCCCCCATCGGCCCGGATGGAGAACATCCCGGCCGCATGCTGGGGATGGGTCCAGAACCATCCGGCAGGCCGCCGCCGCAGATACCCGCGCTGCACCAGGGACTCAAGCAGCGCCTCGGTGTGCGGGCCGAAGATCTCCAGCTCCTCGGGGCGCAGCGGATTCTCCTGGGCTGCCGCGCACAGATGCCCGCTGAGGACATACTTGTTCTGCGGGTCGAAGACGGTAGCTTCCACGCCGAGGTCGAAGATCGCCTCCGGGTGGCTGACCAGGTAGGTGTCCAGCGGGTCCTCGGCGGCCACGAACAGCGCCAAGGCGTCCTGGCCGGAGCGCCCCGCCCGGCCGATCTGCTGGAAGAAGGATGCGCGGGTTCCGGGCCAGCCAGCGACCACCACGGCATCCAGCCCCGAGATATCGATTCCCAATTCCAGCGCTGAGGTGGAGGTGACGCCGAGCAGCTCGCCGGAACGCAGCTTGCGTTCAACCTCGCGCCGCTCTCTTGGCAGATAGCCCGACCGGTAGGCGGCCAGCCTGACGGACAGCTCGGGCGCGAAATTCTCCAAATGCTTGCGCGTGAGGGTGGCGATGGTCTCAGCCCCTCGCCGGGATTTGATGAAGACGATGGTTCGCACGTGGTCCGCCATCAGGTCGGTGAGAATCGACGCGCTCTCGGCGATGGCGGTGCGGCGCAGTGGGGCGCCGTTTTCCCCGGTGCGCTCGGACAGGGGCGGTTCCCACAGCCCGATCACCAGTTCGCCGGAGGCCGAGAAATCGCGCGTCACCGCCGACACCTCGGCTCCGATGAGCCGGCCGAAGGATTCCTCGGGATCGGAGCTGGTGGCCGAGGCACCGATGAACACCGGATGATTGCCGTAGTGCGCGCAGATCCGGCGCAGCCGCCGCATCAGGTTCGCCACATGGGCCCCGAAGACCCCGCGGTAGGAGTGGGCCTCGTCGATGACCACGTACTTCAGCCGCTTGAAGAAACGGGACCAGGCCGGATGGTTCGGCAGGATGCCGCGGTGCAGCATGTCGGGGTTGGTGAAAACGAAGTTCCCGTGCTGCCGCACCCAGGCGCGCGTGCCCTGGTCGGTGTCGCCGTCATAGGCTGCCGCTCGGACTCCGGGGACCTTGAGCGCTTCAACAGACGAGAGCTGGTCGGCGGCCAGGGCCTTGGTAGGGCAGATATACAGCACGGAGGCCTGTGCGCTGGCGTCGTTGGCGGCAGTGTCCTTGGTGCGGAAAAGCGCATCGATGGACGGCATGAGGTAGGCCAGGGATTTGCCCGAAGCGGTTCCGGTGGAGATGATCGTGTGCTTCCCTGCATGGATCAGGTCCGCGGCCTGCACCTGGTGCAGCCATGGTTCATTGATGCCCAGCCCTTGGAACGTCGCTTTAACTTCCTCGGCCAGCCAGCCGGGCCACGGTGCGGTGATCTGGTCCTTGGCCGGGACGCTGCGCCGGTGCATCACGGCTTCCGGATCGTTGCTCCGATCGTAGGGATCAAGCAGGGCGCGCACAGACTTCACGAAACACAGCCTTTCGACGCCGGAACGGTGGGATGCGCCGCGGTGGAGTCCGCGGTGTTAAAAGACTAACGCCGTCGCAGCCGGGAACGGCTGCAACGGCGAGAGCAAAGAATTGTACTTTAGGCTTTGAAGTTGACGACCTTGCCCAGGGAAGTCCATCCCAGGGAGGCGTAGAGCTTCTGGCCGTCCACCGAAGCGATCAGCAGGCCCTCGTCCACGTCGTGCTCCTGGGCCAGCGAGGCCAGTGCACGCATCACCAGGGTGCCAAGACCCTTGCGTCGGAAGTCCGGTCCGGTGATGATGCGGTCGAAAATGGCGTAGCCTTCGACTGCGGAAACGTGGCCGGACGCGGCGACGATTTCCTGGTTGTCCTCGGGGTGCAGGGAGACGTATGCATGGGTGCCGTCGCGCTCGATCTGGAATATGAAGCCTTCGGCAGGCAGCGGGACCTCGACGTCGTGCACTGCCAGCTCCGTGACCATCAATACTTCATCGTCGGCGGCGACCTGCAGGCCAACCTCGGACGCGGTGGCCAGCAGCTGCTCGACGGAATCGTCGAATGCGGTCAAACGGCGGTTCGGGTGCTTCTTCAGGGTTTCGGCGACAGCGGCGAGCTCTTCCTTCGAAGGGCCGTAGATCACGTATTCCCAGTCTTCGGTGGTGTCGTGACGCAACGCTGCATGGACGCGTCCCTCATTACGGGTCTCGTAACCGCGGGCTCCCGCCCAGCCGGCGACCCAGGTGCCAATCAGTTCATCGCTTGCGTTTGATGCCATGTCTTGACCCTACCTTGTCTTTCCTAGGAATTAGCTGACATTGCGCCAATCGTTGCCTAGTTGAAACGAAAGAATCCTCCCGGCCCCCGGAATAGCGCGCCGGAGAATGTGATTTTGCTCGTTCACCCGGCGTTTCATGCCGTTCAACCACTAAACTTGGGGTGTGGCCATTGAACGCATCGTCTTGTATTACGCATTTACTCCGCTCCCCGATCCGGAGGCTGTCCGCCTGTGGCAGCGCTCGCTGCTGGAACGCTGGGGACTGCGCGGACGCATCATCATCTCCAAGGACGGTATTAACGGAACCGTCGGCGGCGAACTTTCAGCCGTCAAGAAGTACGTGAAAGCGACCCGTGAATTGCCTGCCTTCAAGAAGATGGACATTAAGTGGTCCGAGGGCTCCGCGGCGGACTTCCCGCGCATCTCGGTGAAGGTCCGCGACGAGATCGTCACCTTCGGAGCCCCGGGCGAACTCGAGGTCGACGAGAACGGGGTCGTGGGCGGCGGAACGCACCTGCGTCCCGAGGAGCTGCACGAATTGGTGGAGGCCAAGGAGCAGTCGGGTTCCAAGGTGCACTTCTTCGACGGCCGCAACGCCTTCGAAGCCCAGATCGGCAAGTTCAAGGACGCCATCGTCCCCGACGTGGACACCACCCGGGACTTCGTCGCGGAACTGGATTCGGGCAAGTACGACCACCTGAAGGACCAGCCGGTGGTCACCTACTGCACCGGCGGCATCCGCTGCGAGGTGCTCTCCGCACTCATGGTCAAGCGCGGCTTCCAAGAGGTCTACCAGATGCAGGGCGGCATCGTCCGCTACGGCGAGAAGTACGGCGACGCAGGTCTCTGGGAAGGTTCGCTGTATGTCTTCGACAAGCGCATGCACACCGAGTTCACCGAGGATGCGGTGACCATCGGCGAATGCGTGGGCTGCCAGGGTCCGACGAATAAGTTCGAGAACTGTTCGAATCCTTCCTGCCGGAACCTGCGCTTGTTCTGCGAGGACTGCGCCCAGGATGAGAAGCTGCGCACCTGCCCGGACTGCAGCATGGCAGCCGTCTAGGACCCATCGTATTAAATGGCGGCAGGCCACCGGAAAACCGGTGGCCTGCCGCCCTTTTTTCGTGCCCGGAAGGGGACAGGCTTCTTTGAAGCTAGCCCGCGTGGACGCTGGTTTCCGGCCACAGTCCGATCGAGGCGTCCTTGACGTCGGTTTCCTCGGTTTCTTGCTTGTAGACCTTCAAGCCGCGGGCCTCGTAGTTCGGCAGCGCGGCCGGACCGTCCAGCGAGCAGGTGTGCAGCCAGACGCGGCTGACCGGAGGCAGCCCGGGGGTGCGCGAATCCACGGCCCAAGCCTGGCGCAGCACCTCGGTCAGCAGCAGGCCGCCCAAGCCCTGTCCAATGGCCTGCGGGAAGAGCCCGAAATAGAAGACCTCGACTTCGCTGCGTCCGTCGACCACTTCGGTTACCAGCTCCACGTAGCCTTGCGGCGCGCCGCGGCGGTACAGCACCCAGGTTTCCGAACCGTCCTGGCGCAGGACGGCGTCCCATTCTTCGCGGGTCGAATTCAGCCGGTCGGCCCAGTTCAGGTCGCTGCCCACGCTGCGGTAGAGAAACTTTGAATACTCGGGCGAGATGTCCTGCACCAGCTCGATGCGCACATCTTGGGGCGCGGGACGTGAGGAAGGCTTGATTTCCTCGGGGGCGAGCAATTGCAGGTAGGTAATGGTGACGTTGGTCATGACCTATATTTTAGGCAAGCCGGGCGGGGAAATGCTCATCGGATCCTCTGTGCGCACTCGGTAGACTGGTTGGCGTGAATGCCGCCGAATTTTCAGCCCTTGAAGACGCCCCGCAGAGTTCAGATCTGCAGCTGCTCGAACGACTCGCCGAAGACCTGACCGCTATCGGGTTCAGCTACGACGAGGTTTCGCAGATGCTGGGCGAAGAAGCCTCCGCAGCGCTGGCCCGCGACCAGATCCTGCCGGCCCTGCGCGTGATCGAGCGCGACGCCGCCGACACGGAACTGGCGTGCGCCTTCCGGATCTTCCAGCTGGGCCGGACCGAGGAGGCCGCGGCGCTGAACAAGGCGTTCCCGAGCCTGAAGGTCGACGGGCTGCTGAAGCTCGGCCTGATCGAGCCGTGGGCCTCGGGGTACCGGGCCACCGTTGCGCTGACCTTGCATTCCTCGGACGCCGACGGCGAGTTGTGGGTTGCCCATGACCTCGGTGCGCACCAGCGCCCCGGGGTGCTGCGCACCGATCACGTGCTGGGCATCGGGCAGGCCTCGCTGACCCTGGCCCAGATCACCCTGCGCGAAAAGGTCGACCGCGCGCTGGATCTGGGGACCGGCTGCGGCATCCAGCTCTTCCACCTGCTGGGCCACGCCAACCACGTCACCGCCACCGATCTGTCGGCTAGGGCGCTGGCATTCACCCGGTTCAACCTGCTGCTGAACCACAAGGTGCTGAAGCTGGATCCGCGCAATCTCCAGGACCGTGTCAGCCTGCTGCGCGGAAGCCTCTTCGAGCCGGTCGCCGGTCAGAAGTTCGACTTGATCGCCTCCAACCCGCCGTTCGTGATCACCCCGCGCCGCGCCACCGAGCGTGAAAAGGACCGCTTCACCTACCGTGACGGCGGCATGTCAGGGGACCGTCTGGTCAGCACGCTGATCGCCCAGGCGGGGGACTACCTGAACCCGGGCGCATCGATGCAGATGCTCTCGAACTGGGAGATTCATCGTCTGGATGACGATTCGAATGAGCCATGGGACCGCCGGGTCAAGAGCTGGTTCCCCGAGGACCTTGACGTGTGGGTCATCGAGCGCGAGCAGACCACCCCGAGCGTCTACGCCGAAACCTGGCTGCGCGACGCCTCGCAGACCGAGGACAGCTCCTCGTACGCCGCCGCCTACAACGCCTACCTGGATGATTTCGAATCACGCGGGGTCGGGGCCATCGGCTTCGGGCTGGTGTATTTCCGCAAGGCCGCTACCGGCGCGGCAACCCTCCGCCGCTTCGAGCAGATCACCCATCCCATCGAGCAGCCGGTGGCCGGGACGTTGCAGCGCGACATCGCGATGGCCGACGAACTGGCCGCGGCCGGCGAGGCTTTCCGCGACTGGCACCTGCTCGTGGCCGATGACGTCACCGAAGAACGCCACCAGCGTCCGGGGGCCGAGCATCCCGGAGTGATCCTGCTGCGCCAGGGTGCGGGGCTGCGCCGCACCGAGCTGCTGGACACTGCGCAGGCGGGTTTCGCCTCGGCCTGCGACGGCGATTTGTCGGTCGCGCAGCTGGTCAATGCCCTTGATTCGTTGATCGGGGAAGGGGAGGAAGACTTCACCGAACGGCTTTATGAAGCGGTGTCACGACTATTGCGACATGGCTTGCTTCGAAAAATGTGAAACAAGCGCTAAAGTTTTTCGGTATGACAGGGAACACACACCAGGAGCACGCTTTGGCGACGCAGGACGGCAACGGCACCGTGCCGCACGTCGTCTCCATAACCGATCCGCAGGCGATCCGGGCCCTGGCTCACGATGCACGTCTGATCGTGCTTGACGAACTTTTCGCTTCACAGACCACGCGCACCGCCACGGAGCTGGCGTCGCTGTGCGATCTGACACCCAGCGCCATGAGCTACCACCTGCGCGCGCTGGAGAAATACGGCTACGTCATCCGTGCCGCCAGCGAGGGCGACGCCCGGGAGCGCCGCTGGCGCGCCGCGGGCGAGCGCCTGGAGCTGAACACCCAGATCGACTCGGCCAACGCCAAGACCGCCTACCTGAATGTGCAGTTGAACGCATTCAGGACGCGCTTGAATGACGAGGTGCAGCGCCGCGAGGCGGAAGCGAAGGCGGGCATCGCCCCGTCTCCGGACAGGCCGCCCATGCTGACAAGCGGATTGGTCTTCCTTTCCGAGGAAAAACAGCTTCAATTCAACCGCCGCCTGCTGGACCTGGTCTACGAGTATGAAGCCATGGCCACAGCCGAGGAACGCAGCATCGACTCACAGCGTATGTTCTACTTAATCTCGTTGCTTCCCGAGTACCCGAGCGTCGGGGAGGCCAAGTCCTAGAAATATGTCTGGCGCAGGATCTTTTGATTTTCGGTGTAATATCATCGGGAATTGGGCCTGGCACTGCAGGCTCAATGAGTCAAAGCTGCGCTGGCGGCATGAGGGGCACCCCGCAAGGGGCTCCGGCATGCCGCGTTGTCTGAAGGAGAGCCGTGCCCGCCAAGGCCAAGGAAAAGACCGGTAAGAAACTCGTCATCGTCGAGTCTCCTGCCAAGGTGAAGTCGATCGCCAAGTATTTGGGTGAGGGCTTCGATGTGGACGCCTCGGTGGGCCACATCCGTGATCTTCCGCAGCCCTCGGAGCTTCCAACCGAGCTGAAAAAGACCTCGGTCGGCAAGTTCGCCGTGGACCTGGACAACGACTTCGAGCCGTATTATGTCGTCTACCCGGACAAGAAGAAGCGCGTCTCCGAGCTGAAGGCAAAGCTCAAGGAAGCCGACGAACTCTACCTCGCAACCGATGCGGACCGCGAAGGCGAAGCCATCGCGTGGCACCTGCTGCAGGTCCTGAAGCCCAAGGTTCCGGTACGCCGCCTGGCGTTCACCGAAATCACCAAGGAAGGCATCGCCCGCGCACTGGAGAACATGCGCGAGCTGGACACCGACCTGGTCGACGCGCAGGAAACCCGCCGCGTGCTGGACCGCCTCTACGGCTACGAGATCTCCCCGGTGCTCTGGCGCAAGGTCGCCCGCGGCCTGTCCGCCGGCCGTGTGCAGTCCGTGGCCACCCGTCTGGTCGTGGAGCGCGAGCGCGAGCGCATGGCGTTCATCTCCGCCGGCTACTGGGACATCAAGGGCACCTTCGCCACCTCCAACGGCGAATCCTTCGCCGCCAAGCTCTCGGCAGTGGACGGCGCCCGCGTTGCCTCCGGCCGCGACTTCGACGACCGCGGCCAGCTCAAGACCGCCCGCACCAAGCTGGCGCATCTGGACCAGGCCTCGGCCGAGTCCCTGGTGGCGAACCTGGCCAACACCGACTTCGCCGTCACCTCGGTCGAGGACAAGCCGTACACCCGCCGTCCGGCGGCCCCGTTCACCACCTCCACGCTGCAGCAGGAAGCCAGCCGCAAGCTGCGCTGGAGCTCCAAGCTGACCATGCAGATCGCCCAGCGCCTGTATGAAAACGGCTACATCACCTACATGCGTACCGACTCGGTGTTCCTGTCCAACGAGGCAGTCACCGCGGCGCGCAAGCAGGCCACCGAGCTCTACGGCGCGGAATCCGTGCCGGACAAACCGCGTGTCTACAAGGCCAAGTCCGACGCCGCCCAGGAAGCCCACGAAGCCATCCGCCCGGCCGGCGACATGTTCCGCCGCCCGACCGACGTGCGCTCCTCGCTGTCCAAGGACGAATACACCCTCTACGAGCTGATCTGGAAGCGCACCGTCGCCTCCCAGATGGCCGACGCCAAGGGTTTCACCGCCACCATCAAGCTCGCCGGCACCGCCAGCGACTCCCGGGTGGCCGAATTCTCCGCCTCCGGCACCGTGATCACCTTCCGCGGCTTCCTGTCCGCCTACGAAGAGGGCAAGGACCAGGAGCGCTCGGAGAACGCGGAGTCCGAGAACGCCGAAGCCCGCCTGCCGCAGCTGGCTACCGGCCAGCAGCTGGCCGGCGACGAGCTGACCGCGCTGGGCCACGAAACCACCCCGCCGGCCCGCTACACCGAGGCCTCGATCGTGGCCGAGCTGGAAAAGCGCGAGATCGGCCGCCCGTCGACCTACGCGCCGACCATCTCCACCATCATGGACCGCGGCTACGTCACCAAGCGCGGCGGCGCCCTGGTCCCGAGCTGGATCGCGTTCTCCGTGATCCGCCTGCTCGAAGAGCACTTCGCCCAGTACGTTGACTACGACTTCACCGCCCGCCTGGAAGACGACCTGGACGAGATCGCCAAGGGCCAGCGCGCCCGCACCGACTGGCTGAACCTGTTCTACTTCGGCAAGGACAACTCCGAGGGCCTGAAGCACGTGGTGGAGAACCTGGGCGACATCGATGCCCGAGCCATCAACTCCATCAAGATCACCGACGACATCACGCTGCGCGTGGGCAAGTTCGGACCGTACCTTGAACGCGCCCTGCCCGAGGGCGCCGAGGAAGGCACCGAGCCGCAGCGCGCCAACGTGCCCGAAGACCTGGCGCCGGACGAACTGACCGCGGAAAAGGCCGAGGAGCTGTTCGCCAATTCCAAGGTCTCGGAGAAGGAACTGGGTGTGGACCCGGAAACCGGCCGCAAGATCGTGGCCAAGGACGGACGCTACGGCGCCTACGTCACCGAGGTCATCCCGGAGCTGACCGAAGCGGAAATCGCGGCCCTGCCGGTCGAATACTACAAGAACGGCAAGCCCAAGCCCCCGAAGAAGCCGGCCAAGGTCAAGCCGCGCACCGGCAGCCTGTTCAAGTCCATGTCCGTTGAGACCGTGACGTTGGAGGACGCGCTGAAGCTGCTGAGCCTGCCGCGCGTGCTGGGCACCGACGCCGAGGGCGAAGAGATCACCGTGCAGAACGGCCGCTTCGGCCCGTACCTGAAGAAGGGCAGCGACTCGCGCTCCATCGAGAGCGAGGAGCAGATCTTCACCATCACCCTGGACGAGGCCCTGGCCATCTATGCGCAGCCCAAGCAGCGCGGCCGCCGCGCCGCGGTGCCGCCACTGGCGGAATTCGGCGTGGACCCGACCAGCGAGAAGAACATCGTGGTGAAGGACGGCCGCTTCGGCCCGTACATCACCGACGGCGTCACCAACATCACCGTTCCGCGCGGCACGTCTCTGGAGGAGCTGACCCGCGAGCAGGCCATCGAGCTGCTGGCGGATAAGCGCGCCCGCGGCCCGGTGAAGCGCACCGCGGCGAAGAAGGCGCCTGCCAAGAAGGCTCCGGCCAAGAAGCCGGCAGCCAAGAAGGCTCCGGCCAAGAAGCCCGCCGCGAAGAGCACCGAGAAGTAGACCGAGCACCACCCTGTTGAGGAGCGCACCATGAGACTAGGCGTACTGGATATCGGGTCCAATACCGTGCACCTGCTGCTGGTCGATGCGTACCCCGGCGCCCGTCCGGTGCCCTATGCCTCGCACAAGCGTCCGCTGTCGCTGGTGCGCTACCTCAACGAATACGGCGCGATCACCGAAGAAGGGCAGAACGAGCTGATCTCGTTCATCTCGGAGGCCGCCGAGTTCGCCCGCAGCCACCAGGTGGAAGACTTCATGGCCTTCTGCACCTCCGCCATCCGCGAGTCCTCCAACGGCCACGCGGTGCTGGAACGGGTCAAGAACGACACCGGGGTCACCCTGATGGAACTGTCCGGCGAGGAAGAAGCCGGGATGACGTTCTACGCGGTGCGCCGCTGGTTCGGCTGGTCCTCGGAATCCATCCTCAACCTGGACATGGGCGGCGGCTCCCTGGAGCTGGCCCTGGGCACCGACGAGTTCCCGCAGGTGGCCTTCTCGGTGCCGCTGGGCGCCGGACGGCTGACCCGCGAATGGCTGCCCAACGACCTGCCCGGCATTAAGGAAGTCCGGGAGCTGCGCAACTACGTGCGCGACGTGCTCACCGACCCGACCACCGAGCTGCGCCAGTACGGCAAGCCCACCCTGGCCACCGCCACCTCCAAGACCTTCCGGTCGCTGGCCCGCATCACCGGTGCCGCGCCGAGCACCGAGGGACCCTACGTCAAGCGGGTGCTGCACCGCGACGCGCTGAAGATCTGGACCAATCGCCTGACCGCCATGAGCTGGGCCGAACGTTCCGAGCTGCCTGGTGTGTCCGAGATCCGCGCGCCGCAGCTGCTGGCCGGCGCGATCGTGGCGCACGAGGCCATGAGCGCGTTGAAGCTCAAGACCGTGCGCATCTGCCCGTGGGCCCTGCGCGAAGGTTTGATGCTCCGGCGTTTTGATCACGTGATGTTCGACTCTACGACACCGCTCAGTAGTAGCGTGGGGGTAGGGGAAGTTGCCTTGGGTTCCGCCATCCCACAGACGGCGGCGACGCAACACTAGGTATCCTCGGATATAAGCGACCGGCGTCAGCCGGTTCGGTTAGGAGGGCATGACCATGGAAGCACATTCACCAGCGAAGGTCCCGGTGACGCTTTCAAGTGCCTCGGTCTATCCGCTGACGGTCCACGATGCCTTTGCCATCGCGAAAGACGTCGGTTATGACGGCTTGGAGGTGCTGATCACCGGCAACGCGGCCAGCCAGTCGGCCACCGCGCTGCGGGCGCTGATGGACAAGTACCAGCTGCCCATCATGGCGATCCACGCGCCGACCCTGCTGCTGACCCAGCAGGTGTGGGGATCGGCCTGGGCCAAGATCGAGCGTTCGGTCATCCTCGCGCAGGCCGTGGGGGCCAGCGTCGTGGTGGCGCACCCGCCGTTCCGCTGGCAGGGCAGCTACGCGGAGGAATTCGCCGAAGGCGTGCACCGCATCACCGAGAGCACCGGCATGAAGATCGCGGTCGAGAACATGTACCCATGGCGGGCCCGCGGCCGCGAGGCCAAGATGTACCTGCCGCACTGGAACCCCGTTCCGCAGCCCTACCAACACGTCACCTGGGACTTCTCCCACGCGGCCATCGCCAACATGGACTCGCGCCAGGCCATGGAGGACCTGGGCGCCCGGCTGGCCCACGTGCACTTGTGCGACGGCCTGGACAACGGCAAGGACGAGCATCTGGTCCCCGGCCTGGGAACCCAGCGGGTCTCGGAATCCCTGCAGTACCTGCATGAGAGCGACTGGGAAGGCGTGATCGCCGTGGAAGTCTCCACGCGCAAGGCCAAGAACGCCGGCCAGAAGGAAGAATGGCTGGGCAACACCTTGCAATTCGCCCGGGATCACTTCAACGTCAGCAAAGATCCCAAGCCAGTGGCAAAATAGCCATATGAGCGAAGCAACCAGCAATCTGAAACTGTCCTTCCTTGGCGCCGGTTCCATGAACGGCGCCATCCTGCGCGGCATCCTGGCCTCGGGCCACGACCCGAAACTGGTCACGGCCACCGTGCGCAGCGAGAACCGCGTGGACGAGCTGCGCGAACTGGGCATTGCCGTGCTGGTCAATTCCCAGGACGAGGAGGCGAACCGGAGCGCCGCCGCGGACGCCGACGTGGTCTTCCTGGGTGTGAAGCCGGTGGGCATCACCGCCCTGTGCGAGGAGATCGCCCCGGCCCTGAAGCCGGGCACCGTGGTGGTTTCGGTCGCTGCAGCCATCACCCTGGCCTCCATGCAGGACAAGCTGCCCGCAGGCCAGCCGGTCATCCGCTCCATGCCGAATACCCCGCTGATGGTGGGCGCCGGCGTAGTGGGAATCTCCCCGGCAAGCACCGTCAGCCACGCGCAGGTCCAGTCCGTGACCGACCTGCTCTCCGGCTCGGGGGACGTGCACGTGATCGACGAGGAGCAGCAGAACGCGCTCTCAGCGATTTCCGGCTCCGGCCCTGCCTACGCCTTCTACTTGGCCGAAGCCATGGCCAAGGCCGGCATCGCCCTGGGGCTGGACGCCGAGCTGTCCACCAGCATCGCCCGGGCCACCGTGGCAGGCGCCGGCAAGATGCTGTCCAATCCGGATGCCGACCCGGCGGCACTGCGCAAGGCAGTCACCAGCCCGAACGGCACCACCGAGCGGGCCATCGCCGCCTTCGACGAGGGAGGCATCCGTGCCGTCATCGAGGCCGGCGCCCGCGCGGCCTCCGAACGCGCCGCGCAGCTGAGCCGGGAACTGGGCTAGCCGCTTGGCACCCTGCCTGCGCCCGGCGGAAGCAGGCGGCCATCGCCTTGGAAGGTCCTTCCTGAAGGCGTCTGGCAGGCAGTAGCTTCCAGTCAAGGAAGAAGACGCCGAGGAGGCATCATGGCCCATAGCGCAGTCGTCGTGGGCGGCGGAATTGCAGGACTTGCGGCGGCGATTTCCCTGGCCGGACAGGGATGGCAGGTCACGGTCCTGGAACGCCGCGGGGAGCTTGGCGAAGTCGGCGCAGGCGTGGCGATGTCCCGCAATGCGGTGGCCGCTTTCCTGGGTCTGGGCTTCGAGCCAGAGCAGGCCCGGGCGCTCGGCTTCCCGACCGTTGCCGAAGGTACCTGGACGGCCAAGGGCACACCTATCCTCGCGATTCCCGAGGACCCGGTGGTTCGTGAAGCGGTAGCGGTGACCGGCGTGCACCGGCGTCGCCTGCACCAAGCACTTCACCACCGGGCGGAGGCCCAGGGTGTTTCAATCCTGACCGGTGTTCAAGTGGCCCAGGTGTCGCCCGGCGACCCCGAGGGGGCGCTGACGCAGGTGGCCGGGCACGAGGCGGACTTGGTGGTGGCAGCCGACGGCATGCGCAGCACGATCCGTGAAAAGCTTTTTCCATCCAGCACCTTGGCCTACAGCGGATTCTCCAGCTGGCGGGCGGTGATTCCCGGTATTTCGAACGGCCGCACGCTGCGCCAGTATTGGGGTGCGGAAGCAGAGTTCGGCTTCATGCCGGTAGACGCCGAGCAGACCTATTGGTACGGATACGTCTCGTTGCCCGAGCTCACCGTGATCGAGGACGAGCTCGCCGCCGCCCGCGAGCGTTTCGCAGGTTGGGCGGACCCCGTGCAACGGCTTCTTGCCGCCACGGACCCGGGAGCGCTCTTGCGCCATGATGTCTACCATCTGCCGGGCGGGGTGCCGCGCTATGCGCTGGGCCGGGTGGTCATGATCGGCGACGCCGCGCACGGCTTCCTGCCGACCATGGGCCAGGGTGTGGCAACGGCGTTGGAGGACGGCCTGTGCGTGGGGCTGCTCGTGGGCCATCCAGTAGCCGCCGGCGGTTCGCTCAGCGCGGCGCTTGAAGGCTTCGACCAAGCCCGCCGGCCGCGGTGCAGCGCGCTATCCAGGGCCGCCGGGCTGTCGGCCCGGTTCGGCGCGCACCTTGGCGGCGGCTGGCGCCAGCCGATGCGCAATGCCCTGATGAGACTTACGCCCCCGGCCCTGCTCACCCGCGGCGCTGATGCTGCGATGGGGTGGATACCGCCGGAGCCCGCGCAACCGGTGCGCTGAGAGCCGGCAGGGCTACGGACGCGCCGCGAAGCGTTCGAGCAAATCCACGTGCCCGGAGACGATCAGCATGTCGCGCCGGGTGACCATGGTGTCGGGCACCGCGTAGGTGAAGTCCTCGCCCGGGGACTTCACCCCGACAATGGTGACGCCGTATTTGGAGCGAACCTGGGACTCGCCGAGGGTGAAGCCCTGGGTCTCCTTCGGCGGGTACATCTTCACGATCGCGAAGCCGTCGTCGAATTCGATGAAGTCGAGCATGCGACCGCCCACCAGGTGCGCGGCGCGCACCCCGGCATCCGCCTCGGGGTAGATCACGTGGTTCGCGCCGATGCGGGTGAGGATCTTGCCGTGGGACGGGGTGATGGCCTTGACCCACAGGTGCTCGATGCCCAGGTCCACCAGGTTCACCGTGATCAGCACGGAGGATTCGATGGAGGTGCCCACGCCGACCACCGCGGAGGAGAATTCCTGCGCGCCGAGCTGGCGCAGCGCGTCGATGTTGGTCGCGTCCGCGGCGACCACGTGGGTCAGCGTGCTGGCCCACTGCTGGACCAGTTCCGGGCTGCGTTCAATGGCCAGGACCTCGCGCCCCTGCTTGACCAGGGTTTCGGCGACGGACGCGCCGAAGCGGCCCAGCCCGATCACCAGTACCGGGGCGTTGTGGTCAATGTTCTTGTCAGCCAATGATCGGCCTTTCTTCCGGGAGCTTGTACAGCGTATCGCGATGTCTCATGGTCAGGGCGCTGGCCAGGGTGATGCTGCCGATGCGGCCTGCGAACATGAGGGCGCTGAGCACGTACTTGCCGGCCGGAGGCATCTCCTGGGAGACGCCGGTGCTCAACCCCACCGTGGCGAAGGCGGAGATGGACTCGAACAGCGCCCGCGAAATGCCCACCTCTTCATCGATGGTCACCAGCAGGCCCGTGGCTAGCGCGACCAGCGAGGCGCCCAGGGCGACCACCGAGATGGCCACGCGCATGGTTTCCTCCGGGATGCGGCGGCCGAAGGCGCGGGTCTCGCTGTCGCCGCGCACCTCGGCCATGATAGCCAGGAACATCACGGCGATGGTGGTGACCTTGATGCCGCCGGCCGTGGAGGCCGAGCCGCCGCCGGCGAACATCATCGCGTCGGTGATCAGCATGGTGACTTCGTGGATGTCGTTCTGGTCCACCAGGTTCATGCCGCCCGAACGCATCATGACGGAGGAGAACAAGGCATGGATCAGCTTGTCCGACATGCTCAGCGTGCCGATGGTCTTGGGATTGTTCCATTCGGCCAGCAGCCACAGCAGCGCGCCGGAAACTAGCAGGATGGTGGTCACCAGTAGCGTCAGCTTGGTGTGCAGGTTCCACTTCTTGGTATTGAAGCGGTTGGCCAGCAGCACCATGATCACCGGGAAGCCCAGCGAACCGACGAACACGCCGGCCATCAGCGGCCCGAGGATCCACAGGTCGGTCTCGTAGGGCACCAGCCCGTCGGAGTGGGGCGTGAAGCCTGCGTTGTTGAACGCGGAGACCGCATAGAACACGCCGTGCCAGATGGAGGAGAGCAGGCTCTCGCCGAGGATGTAGAAGCGCGGGATCAGCAGCAGCGCGATCAGCGCCTGCAGGCTGATGGCCGTCAGGATCACGATGCGCAGCAGCGAGCCGACCTCGCCCAGCGCGGAAGCTCCAGAGGTGTTCATGGAGTTCTGCGCCATTAGCTTCGCACGCACGCCGAGCTTGCGGGAGACCGCCAGGGACATGATCGAGGCGAGAGTCAGGATGCCCAAGCCACCGACGAAGGTGCCCACGATCATCACCAGCTGTCCAGCGAAGGACCAGTGCTCTGCGGTCGAGACCGTGGTCAGCCCGGTCACGCAGACCGAGGACACGGCGGTGAACAGCGCATCGTGCAGTGGCGTGGGCTTGCCGGTCGCGGAAGCGAACGGCGCGGCCAGCAGCGAGGTGAACAGGGTGATGACGATCAGGAAGGAGCTCAAGGCCAGACGGGCGGGAGAGCGGATGGTGAAGTTGGCGATCAACGTGCGCAACGCCAGCCACCTGCGGCGCGCCTCGCTGCGCGATTCGCCGGGCTGCCTTCCGGCGCCCGGACCGCTCAAGCTGCTCATTGGAATAGGCTCGGTCTTTCCCTAGGAGATCAATGTCTGGAAACCCTACTCCATGTAATTTACGCGGTTGACGGCGACTTCGCCCGTCCGACGGCCATGTCCTCAGGCTCCGGAGCAATCAGGACGCCACAAATGCATGAGTTGCATCACGATCAGGTAGCCTGAAATTGTGTTAGAGCCCCAGCATGCCCCACGACCAACGATGGTGATGTGGGACGAGAAGTACCTGAAATACAAATTTAGCGACTGGCACCCGATGCATCCGGCCCGACTGGAACTGACCTATCGGCTCAGCGAACAGCTCAATGTCCTGGGTGCGCCGAATATCAGCATCGAGCCCCCGGCGGTGGCGGAAGACTCCGTGATCGCCACGGTGCATGACCAGTCATTTATCGACCAGGTACGCAAGGTCAGCCTTGATCCGAGCATTGTCGCCGAGGATTTCGGGCTGGGCACCGAGGACGATCCGGTATTCGCCGGGATGCACGAGGCTGCGGCCCGCATCGTGGGCGGCTCGGTCATCGCGGCAGACGCGATCATGGACGAAACCACCGTGCGCGCCGTCAACTTCGCCGGCGGCATGCACCACGCCGCGCGCAGCAAGGCCAGCGGCTTCTGCATCTACAACGATGCCGCCGCAGCCATCCACCGCATGCTCGAGCGCGGGGCGCAGCGCGTGGTGTACATCGACGTGGATGCGCATCACGGCGACGGCACCGAATCGATCTTCTGGGACGACGAGCGCGTGTTGACCATCTCCATCCACGAATCGGGCCTGAGCCTGTTCCCGGGCACCGGCTTCGCCAACGAGATCGGCGGGCCCAAGGCCGAGGGCAGTGCCGTGAACATCGCGGTGCCGGCCATGACCTCGGATGCCGGGTGGATGCGCGCCTTCCATGCGGTCGTGCCGCAGCTGGTGCGCGCCTTCAAGCCGGAGGTGATCGTCTCCCAGCACGGATGCGACGCGCACCGCGATGACGACATGACCAACCTGAAGCTTTCGGTGGATGCCCAGCGCCAGGTGGCCATGGACATCTCCCAGCTTGCCGACGAACTGTGCGAAGGCCGCTGGTTGGCGACCGGTGGGGGCGGCTACAACGTCACCGCCGTCGTGCCGCGCACCTGGACGCACCTGACGGCAATCGTCGCCGGCAAGCCGGTTCCGCTGCGCACCTACGTTCCGGAGGAATTCCGCCGCTACGTGCTGGAAACCTACGGCCGGGCGATGCCTTATCTCATGGGAGACGACGCCCAGCTGTGGTGGCGCAACTGGGAAGTGGGCTACGACCCGGCTGACCCGGTGGACCGCTCCATCATCGCCACCCGCAAGGAAGTGTTCCCGCTGTTCGGGCTGGACCCCTGGTTCGATTAGCGGCCGGCGTTTCGTCCAGCGCTGCGGGGCGGGACGCGGCAAATCCTGCAAGGCTGTTGCCATTCGCAGACATATGCCTACGTTGCAGATCGGTCATATGCCGCTAGGGTTATGTCTGTGGCTATAGACGAAGTTTTTTCTGCGTTGGCTGAGCCGACGCGGCGCAGGATCATTGAAGCATTGAAATCCGAACCCAAGGCAGTGGGTTCGCTGGTAACCGAGCTGGAAATTTCCCAGCCGACGGTTTCCAAGCACCTGAAGGTGCTGCGCGAGGCCAACCTGGTCAGCATGACGGCGGCCGGGCAGCGGCGCATCTACAGCATCGATACCGAAGCGGTCGAGGTGCTGCTTGGCTGGTGCGCCGATATCCTGCCGGTTCCGGATTCCCCGGCGCAGCTGGAAGAGGTGGCGCGCAACGAGGTCCAGGACGACCTCGCCGGCACCGCGCCCGCTGCGCAGCATTTGGGTCGAAGTGTAGGCCGCGGGCTTGAACAAGTCACGGGCCGAGCCCAGGAATTTTTCGACAAGCTACCGCGTTTCGGGCGCCGCCGGTAGACATTTGACCAGTGGATCGCGCGCTGGGTCGACAAAATGGCCAAAAATTTACGTTACGCGGACATTCCTGTTTTGTAACGTGAAATTTTCGTTCAGATCGCCTTGCATGGCATTCTCGTGTCTGGGGCAGTGACGCCGGGTATTTTGTGGCCCCGTCACGGCCCGTGCCTGCCCCAAGTGATGAGGAGAGAAACTTGGATAAGCACTTAGCGACGATTCGCGACGAAGTCTTCCGCCGCAATCCCGGCGAAGCAGAGTTCCACCAGGCAGTCACCGAGGTTTTTGAAAGCCTTGAAGCGGTATCGCTGAAGCACCCTGAATACGCCGAAGCCGCCATTCTGCAGCGTCTGTGTGAACCTGAACGCCAGATCATTTTCCGCGTTCCCTGGGTCGACGACGACGGCAAGGTCCAGATCAACCGCGGCTTCCGCGTTGAATTCAACTCTGCGCTGGGCCCTTACAAGGGCGGCCTGCGCTTCCACCCATCCGTCTATCTGGGCATCGTCAAGTTCCTTGGTTTCGAGCAGATCTTCAAGAACTCCCTGACCGGCATGCCAATCGGCGGCGGCAAGGGCGGCTCTGACTTCGACCCGCGCGGCAAGTCCGACGGCGAAGTCATGCGCTTCTGCCAGTCCTTCATGACCGAGCTGTACCGCCACATCGGCGAATACACCGACGTGCCTGCAGGCGACATCGGCGTCGGTGGCCGCGAAATCGGCTACCTGTTCGGCCAGTACAAGCGCATCACCAACCGCTACGAGTCCGGCGTCCTCACCGGCAAGGGCCTGTCCTGGGGCGGCTCGCTGGTCCGTCCGGAGGCTACCGGCTACGGCGCCGTCATCTTCACCGAGGAAATGCTCAAGACCCGCGGCCTGTCCTTCGACGGCCAGCGCGTCATCGTCTCCGGCTCCGGCAACGTGGCCCTGCACGCCATCGAAAAGGCTCAGTCCCTGGGCGCCAATGTCGTTACCGCCTCCGACTCGGGCGGATTCATCGTGGACGAGGGCGGCATCGACCTGGACCTGCTGCGCCAGATCAAGGAAGTCGAGCGCGGCCGCATCTCCGAGTACGCCGAACGCCGCGGCAGCAAGAAGGTCAAGTACGTCGAAAGCGGCAACGTCTGGGACGTGCCGGGTACCGTGGCCCTGCCATGCGCCACCCAGAACGAATTGGGCGCGGCCTCGGCCAAGAAGATGGTTGCCGCAGGCACCATCGCCGTCGCCGAAGGCGCCAACATGCCGACCACCGCGGAAGCGACCTCGGTCTTCCAGGACGCTGGGGTGCTCTTCGGCCCCGGCAAGGCCGCCAACGCCGGCGGCGTGGCCACCTCTGCGTTGGAAATGCAGCAGAACGCCAGCCGCGACTCGTGGTCCTTCAACCACACCGAACGCCGCCTGAGCGAAATCATGGTTGGCATCCACGACCGTTGCGCAGCCACTGCGGACGAGTACGGCATGCCGGGCAACTACGTGGCCGGCGCCAACATTGCGGGCTTCGTCAAGGTCGCTGACGCAATGCTGGCCCAGGGCCTTATCTAGCGCCTAGTAGCAGCCGGAGTACCTGTAGCCCAGAGTATGTGAAGTGGAAAACACTTCAGATACTCTGGGCTGCTGTCGTTGCCCGGTAAAAAGTCGGATTGTCCGTGACACGTGTGTGTTTCGTGATGCGAAAGTTATGAAAGTGCGACTAGACTGGTACAAAGCAAACGTGAATCCGATCGCCGGTGTTGATCCAAAGTCGTGTAAGTTCACGTGTGCTAGTCACGCGACGAACAAAGAGATCAGCGTCAGGAGAATATCCCGCATGCAGGATAAACAGAATTTTGCAGGAGCCCGTTTCATGACGGTGGCCGAGGTGGCCGACATGATGCGCGTTTCCAAAATGACGGTTTATCGTCTGATCCATGCGGGCGATCTGCCTGCGGTTCAGTTTGGTCGCTCCTATCGCGTTCCGGAAAACGCCGTAGAAACCTATCTGCAGTCTGCGGCAATCGATCCGCAACGCGGCACGGGTTCCCTCGGTCGATAAGCCAAGCGGTGGTCAGAGCATGGCCGAAAAGCGGGTAATCTATTAAGGAACGTTTAACGTCCGGTCAACCTTGCCGTGTGCTTCGGCGCAGGGGGAGCATCGAGGTTGGCGCATTTTAATTAGTTTGTGAGGAACCAATATGGGCTCTGTTATCAAGAAGCGCCGCAAGCGTATGTCGAAGAAGAAGCACCGCAAATTGCTTCGTAAGACCCGCCACCAGCGCCGCAATAAGAAGTAAATTTACTTCGAGCAGCTTGCCGCTTGGCATTCATCGCCACCGCATCAGGATTCTGTCCTGGACGGTGGCGATTGCTTTACCCGCAGAAAGCCGCAGGGGCCCTGCTAGCGGCCGCTGCGGTCCTTGAGAGACCGCTTGGCGGCCCAGATGAATCCGATGACGCCAGCGGCTTTCAGGCTGAACTTGGCGGCGCGCTGTCCTGTGCGGAAGTCGTAGACCTGCCAGCCGCGGCGCTTGGCATAGGCGCGCAGCCGGGCATCTGGATTGATGCAGACCGGATGCCCCACCGCTTCGAGCAGCGGGACGTCGTTGTAGGAGTCCGAGTAGGCCCAGGACTTGGACAGCTTGATCCCGCGTTCCTTGGCCAGGGCGCGGACTGCCTGCGCCTTCTCCGCGGCGTGGAGAATGGGGCTTGCCAGCGCTCCGGTATAGACCCCGTCCACGCTCTCCACCACGGTGCCCAGCGCGCCGGACAGCTTCAACCGGTCGGAGATGACGTTGGCCACTTCAAGGGGAGTGGCCGTGACGAGCCAGACTTCGCGGCCCACCGTCAGATGCTGGTGGGCGATGGCCACGGTTCCGCGCCACAGCTTGGGCTCGATGTACTCGTCGAAGATCTCGTTGCCGATCTCCTCGATTTCGGAAACCTTGATGCCCTTCGCCATGAGCAGGGCGCGGTCGCGGATCTGGTGGATATCACCCAGGTGCTCGCCGCGGGCCGCGAAGCGCAGCTGCTTGAGCGCGAACCACAGGATCTCGCGCATGCGGAAGAACCGGTGTTCATGCAATTTGCGGGCCAAGAGATAGAGCGAGGCGCCGCGAACCAGGGTGTTGTCGACGTCGAAAAATGCGGCGACGATTTCGGGACGCTGCTCGGGCTCGGGCGCGGAGGCTGAATCGATGGAAGGCATTTGCTCCAGTTTATTTCATTGCGAAGTTTAAGACCCGTCGGGGCTCATGAGAATATGAAGGAGTGAAGACAATGCATGAAATTCAGTTGCTGGTACGCCAAGGATGCCACCTTTGCGAGGCCGCACGGGCGACCGTCAGCGAGGTCACCAACCGACTGGAGATGCAGTTCACCGAGCTGGACATCGACGGCGACCCGAAGCTGCTCGAGCGACATCATGAAGAAGTCCCGGTGCTGATGATCGACGGGCAGGTCAGGGATTTCTGGACCATCGACCCGGTCCGGCTTGAACGTCTGCTCAGCAGCTAATGAACACGACCGCGCGCTACCAGCGTGCCTTGGGGAATCAAACCGATGGGGGGACGCGGCATGTCCGAGCTTGAGGCAAAGGTGCTTCCTGAAGCCACGGTTGCACGCCTGACCCAGTACCTACGGGCGCTGAATGCCCTTGAATCACGGGGAATGGAACGCACCAGCTCCGGGGTGCTGGCCAAGGAATCCGGCGTTAATCCAGCGATCCTGCGCAAGGACTTGTCGTGGTTGGGTTCCTACGGCACCCGCGGCGTGGGCTATGTCGTACGTGAGCTCTCGGAGCACATCAACAACACGCTGGGCCTGAACCGGGACTGGCGCGTGCTGATCCTCGGCGCCGGCAACCTGGGCCGAGCGCTCAGCGGCTATGCAGGCTTCACCACCCGCGGCTTCAAGGTCAGGGCTATCCTCGACGTCTCGCCCGACCTGGTAGGCACGGACGTCGGGAACCTGCATGTCGAGTCGCGCAACGACCTGGCCGAGGTGGTACGCCGCGAAGAGATCAATATCGCGGTGCTGGCGGTCCCCGGCGATGCCGCCCAGGACCTAATCTATGAGCTGGGGGAGCTGGGCGTGAATTCCGTGCTGTCCTTTGCGCCCAAACCACTGGTTGTTCCGCGCGGCATGAACCTGCGCCGGGTGGACCTGTCCACCGAGCTTCAGATCTTGGCGTATCTGGCCGTTCAGCCATAACAATTTTTTGGGCAAACGCAGAGGCGGCCTGAACCCTTCCGGGTTCAGGCCGCCTCTGCGTTGTCTGCGCTGCCGCTTTTAGCGGTAGCCGGCCCGACGCGACATGCGTCGGGCAACGATGTATTCCGAGGATGGACGCAACCAGGAGAAGACCACGCCGGCTACGCCGAGACCGACTGCCAGCACGATCAGCGCGTTCAGCAAGCCTGCCTGGGCATCACCGAACATGGACACCGTGGCAATGGACATCGACAGTCCCAGCAGCGAAAGCACTGCCAGCACGGTGGCGATGATGCGCATGGCGCTCACGCCGCGGCCCACGAAGAAGCCCACCAGGAAGTACAGGGCAATGCTGACGACAGCGGAGGTGATCATGAAGCCGGACATCACGGAGTTGAACTCGGCCATGAATGCTTCGGGGCTGCTGAGCATCTGCTCGAGGAACGGGTCATCGGCCAACTGCGGATTCGCCTGCAGGTCGTTCTGCATCTGCTCCTGCAACAGCGACCACTGCGAGGTGATCATGTTGGCGAACATGTTCGAATTGAACATGAACCAGGTGGCAATGGCATTGACGATTCCCGAGAGCAGGATCAGCAAGAAGGCCCACTGCAGGGTCTTGGGACGCTGCGCCGGAGGCTGGACCGGCGTGTAGCCTCCCTGTTGCTGGCCGTAGGGGTCGAACGACGGCTCAGGGGATTGCGGCTGCCCGTACGGGTTCTGGCCATAGGGATTCCCGCCTGGCTGGTTCTGGCCGTAGGGGTTTTGTCCATAGGGATTCGGGTTCGAAGCGTTGGACCCGGAATTGGGGTCGTAGGGCTGGCCCGGCTGGTTCGGATCGTAGTTGCTCATCTGTGTCCTCAAAGGTTGAACCGGCAGGAAATCACGAAGGTTCCACATGCCTGATTCCGTGTGCATTCTCGTACTCTCAAGACTAGTCGCCGAGCTTTGTGATACACCCCATCCGAAAGGATGGTTTTCCATTTGCGATTCCCATGCAAGCCCTGTGAATCGTTGACGGTGAGCACATTATTCATCTTTTAGGTTGATTCTTTGAGACACTGGAAACATGCCAATCTCGACTGTTCATTTGCTGCGCCACGGGGAAGTTTTCAACCCGGATCGCGTTCTTTATGGACGAATCCCCGGTTTCGGCCTGTCAGAGCTGGGATTCAAGATGGCCGATGGGGCCGGCGACTACTTCGCCAAGCACCAGGCCTCCGGTGGAAACATCGTCCGGATCGTCGCCTCGCCACTAGTCCGGGCCCAGCAGACCGCAGCCCCCACGGCGCAGGCGCTGGAGCTGCCGATTCTCACCGATGACCGGGTCATCGAGGCAGACAACCAACTGCAGGGACTGTCCAAGGTCGCGCAACATCTGAAGAGCCCTCGCTACTGGCCGCTGCTGGTCAACCCCCTCAAGCCGTCCTGGGGCGAACCCTACGTCGAGCAGGTCGCCCGCATGCGCGAGGCCATGGACTTCCACCGCAAGGCCGCGCTCGAAGAGCACGGCGACGGTGTCGAAATCGTGATTGTCAGCCACCAGCTTCCCATCTGGGTCACCCGGCGCGCCGCCGAAGGCAAGCCGCTGTGGCACGATCCGCGCAAGCGCGAGTGCACGCTGACCTCAATTACCAGCTTTGAATTCGATGGAGATGACATCCTCTCCGTGCGTTACACCGAACCGAGCCCCGAGCTTCTTGCGGGCGCGGCAAACATCCCTGGAGCCTGAAGCAAAATGATTGATCCCGTGCAGAATTCTCGTCCGCTGTCTCGGCGCACCATGTTGCGTACGTTGATAGTGGCGGCGGCTGTGGTGCCGTTGGCGGCGTGTTCGGCCAAGGAGGATAATCTCACCGCTCAGGCCAACAGCGGCGACGGCAAGAACTACATCGCAGGCGACGGGGCAGTGCAGGAATACACCCCTGACCTGCGCACGGATCCAGTGAAAATCGAAGCCAAGACCTATCAGGGAACTGCGGTGGCTACCGCTGACTGGCAGGGCCAGCCGGTGGTCTTGAACTTCTGGTACGCCGCGTGCGCACCATGCCGTATCGAAGCACCTCACCTGAAGGAACTGGCCGAGGAATTCAAGGGCAAGGTCAATTTCCTCGGCGTCAACGTCCGAGACGAAGCGGAAGCTGCCAAGGCTTTTGAACGCACCTTCGAGATCCCGTACGAATCAGTCCAGGACACCAGCGGCGACATCCAGCTGGCCATGACCAAATACGTCCCATTGCAGGCCGTCCCGTCCACGCTGATCCTGGACCGCAAGGGCCGGGTCCGTGCCCGCGTCATCGGGGCCGTCGAGCCGAGCACCCTGAAATCGCTGATCGGCACCGCTCTGACCGAAGAGTTGTGAGCTGAGCATTGACCTCTAATCCATTCGCGGACATCGTTCTGGACGGTTCGCTGCTGCTGGCTGCGCCGGTAGCGCTGCTGGCCGGACTGGTCTCCTTCCTTTCGCCCTGCGTGCTTCCGCTGGTGCCCGGGTACCTGGGCTATGTCACCGGACTGACCGGCGCCGATCTAAAGGACCACCGCCGCGGACGTGTGCTGGCAGGCGTGCTGCTGTTCGTCTTGGGCTTCTCGGTGGTGTTCATTGCCGTGGGAGTGCTGTTCAGCCAAGCGACCGCATGGCTTCGCTTCAACGGCGGCTGGGTCACCCAGGTCCTGGGTCTGGTGGTGATGTTCATGGGCGTCGTGTTCATGGGCGGATTCTCCTTCATGCAACGCGACCGCAAGATCCATCGGAAGCCGCCGGCAGGCCTGTGGGGCGCACCGGTGCTGGGCCTGACCTTCGGGTTGGGCTGGGCTCCGTGCATCGGCCCGACCTTGAGCGCCGTGCTGATCATGTCCACCGGCGTGGATGCGAACGTCGGGCGCGGAACGCTGCTGACCGCGTTCTACTGCCTGGGCCTGGGGCTGCCGTTCATCCTGATCGCGCTGGGTCTGCAGCGCGGCATGCAGGCGTTGAACTTCTTCCGCCGCCACCAGCTGCTGATCATGCGGCTGGGCGGTGGACTCCTGATTCTATTGGGTCTTGTCATGGTTACCGGCCTGTGGGGCACCTGGGTAACTGAACTGCAAAACTGGTTTGCCAATGAAGTGAGGTTGCCAATCTAATGGCGAAGAACAAGCAGAAGGCGAAGAACCGGGGCGACGCCCCGGCCCTTGGCCTTGTCGGATCCCTGCGGTGGATTTGGACGCAGCTGACGTCGATGCCGACGGCGCTGTTCCTGTTGCTGATGCTGGCGGTCGCCGCCGTGCCGGGATCGATTTTCCCCCAGCGTTCGGTCAACCCCGAACTCGTCGCACAGTACCTGGACCAGCACCCGGTGGCCGGCCCGTGGCTTGACCGCTTCCAGATGTTCGAGGTGTACTCCTCGGCCTGGTTCTCCGCCATCTACATCTTGCTGTTCATCTCGCTGGTCGGCTGCATCACCCCGCGCATCAAGAAGCATGCCAAGGCCCTGCGCACCCCGCCTCCGCGCACCCCTGCCCGGCTGCAGCGGCTGCCGCAGTACCATTCCATGGACGTCATGGAGGGCCAGCCGGATACGCCTACCGACGACGAGCTGATCGACGACGCCTACAAGATCCTGAAGAAGCGCGGCTACCGCGTGGAACGCCGTGAAGACGCGACCGGCCGCTCGGTCGCCGCCGAACGCGGCTACACCCGTGAGATCGGCAACCTGCTCTTCCACATCTCGCTGCTGGGCATCCTCGCGTCCGCCGGCCTCGGCCAGGCCTACGGCTACGGCGGCCAGCGCGTGGTTGTCGAAGGCGAGACCTTCGTGAACTCGCTGGTCTCCTACGACTCCTTCAGCCCCGGCAGCAATTTCTCCGCCGACGACCTCCAGGGCTACTCGGTGAAGCTGGACAAGTTCGACATCATCTTCGACCGCGATTCGAAGGACTACTTCGGCCAGCCGCTGGACTTCACCGCGCATGTCCAGGTCCGCGAGAATCCCGACGCCGAACCGGTCAAGCAGGAGCTGAAGGTCAACCACCCGCTGCGCATCGACGGCGCGGACGTCTATCTCGTGGGCAACGGCTATGCGCCGGTGGTCACCGTGCGCGACGGCGACGGCAACGTGTCCTACTCGGGCCCGCTGGTAGCCGTCCCTCAGGACTCCGTATACACCTCGCTGATGGTCATCAAGGTCCCCGACGCCAAGCCCGAGCAGCTGGGCTTCCAGGGCTTCCTGCTGCCGACCGCCCTGGTCGGCGAGGACAACGTGGCATTCTCCGGAGACCCGAACGCCATCAACCCGCAGCTCCAGCTGAACTCCTACTACGGCGACCTGGGACTTGACTCGGGCGAGCCGCAGAACGTGTACGTGCTGGACACCGAAAAGATGACGGAGCTGAACAACCGAAATCTCGATGCCGGCGGCATCGTGCTCGGTGCGGGAGACACCTACGAGCTGCCCAACAACATGGGCAGCATCACCTTCGACGACCTCAAGCGCTATATTGCCCTGGACGTGAACTACGATCCGGGCAAGATGCCGATCGCGATCTTCTCCGGCTTGGCGCTGCTGGGCTTGATCATCTCGATGTTCACTCCGCGCCGCCGCGTCTGGGTGAAGCTCCGCAACGAGGACGGCAGGCGTAGTATCGAATACGCGCTCTTGGCCCGTGGCGAGGATCCGAGGCTTGAACGTGAATCCGATGAATTGCAGAAAATCTTCGACAAGGCTTGGCCGCTGGCAAGCCAGGAACAGGACCTAGGAGCCGTAAATGGGTAGCAACGCTGCACTTGAGCCAATCAATGAAACGCTGGGCGTTTACAGCCAGCTGTTCATGCTGCTGGCAGCCATGGTCTACATGGTCGTCTTCATCTTCTTCGCGCTGGATCTGGCCAAGACCAACAAGTCCATCAGCGAGATGGACGCCGCGGCGCTGAAGGAAGACGAGAAGCTCCTGGTCTCCGCCGGCGCGGTGACCCGTCCGGCCCGCGGCCGCCGTGGCCAGGAGGTCCGCGCGGACAACGTCGGCGAGCACATCGTGACCGACAAGATGGAGTACACCAAGCTCTCGTCGAACCGCAAGATGGCACGCATCGCCGTGGTCCTGATGTGCCTGGCCGTCGCGCTGCACGGCTTCGCCGTCTTCGCCCGCGCGTTCGCCGCGAACCGCGTGCCGTGGGGCAACATGTACGAGTTCATGTCCACCGGCGCGCTGGTGGTTTCCGTAGTGTACCTCGTCGCGCTGTTCTTCAAGGACCTGCGTTTCATGGGTGCGTTTATCTCGGGTCTGGTGACCCTGATGCTCTGCGGCGCCACCATCGGCTTCCCGACCCCGGTCGGCCACTTGGTGCCTGCCCTGCAGTCGCCGTGGATCGTCATCCACGTGTCCATCGCGGTCTTCGCCTCAGCCCTGTTCGCCATCAGCTTCGCCATGAACGTCCTGCAGCTGATGCAGCACTCCCGCATGAAGCGCATTGCCGACGGCCAGCCGGACAAGATGCCGTTCATGCGCGTGGTGCCGGGCGCCGGCGCGCTGGAGAACTTCGCCTACCGCCTGAACACCATCGGCTTCGCCATGTGGACCTTCACCGTGATCGCCGGAGCGATCTGGGCTGAAGCCGCCTGGGGCCGCTACTGGGGCTGGGACCCGAAAGAAGTCTGGTCGTTCGTGATCTGGGTTGTCTACGCAGGCTACCTGCACGCCCGCGCCACCGGCGGCTGGACCGGCCCGCGCTCTGCATGGCTGTCGATCATCGGCTTCCTGTGCGTGGTCTTCAACTTCACCATCGTGAACATCTTCTTCAACGGCCTGCACTCCTACGCCGGCGTCTAAACAGCGCAGAAGCGTCAACAGGGATCCGGCGACCTGCCAACTGGTGGGCCGCCGGATCCCTGTTTTATGCGCCTTGACGGGGCTTCCACGGCTTCCCAGAGCCTGACATGCGTTGGACAGGGCCTCTGGAAGCTCCAGGACGCTGTCTGCGGATCCGCGGGAGCGCCAGCAATCCAACTGCCGCATGCCCGCTGGCGCGAACCGGAGCGAAGGCTTTCCCTCCGTGGCCCATTGAAGCTTTGAGCACGGGGCACGGAGCGCATTGTCCGGCCCGCCCTGGCCAAGGCAAAACACAACCCCCGCCAGCTGTGATCTGGCGAGGGTTGAAGGGCTGTCGGCTGCAGGTTGTGCAGCGTTTTCCGCTAGCTTTCGGGAGCGGCGGTGCCGTTTCCGTCGGACTTGTTCTTGTGGTCCTTGGTTTCCTTGGAAGGACGCTCCGTGGATTGGTTCTTTTGCTGATCTGCCTCGCGGCGCTTGAGCTCTTCCTCACGTGCGGTCAGCTCGGCATCACGCTGCTGCTGGCGGCGCCACACCTCCAGCTGGCGCAGGAAGTCCTCGTCATCGTCCGGGGCCCGCGAGGTTTGGGCGGTGCTCGTCTCGGCACTCAGCGGGCGGCCCAGGGTGAACCACAAAGCGGCTCCGATTAGCGGAAGGAAGACGATCACTGCAAACCAGGCAGGCTTGGGCAGCGAGCGCACCTGATGTGCCTCGGACCGAGCGCATTCGATGACCGTGTAGATCATCAGCGCTACCGAAATCAATGCGGCGAAAATAATGAAGCGGACCATGACTCCAGTCTAGTGACTATTTTCCCCGCTGGTTCATCGGCAAACTCTCTTCACAGGTTCATCGGTAGACTTTAAGCTATGCAGCTTCTGAAATATACCGTGCTTCGACTGGGAATTTTCCTGGTCGTTTTCCTTGGCCTCTGGTGGGGCCTGAAATGGCCGATTTTTGTGGCGGGCCTCGTGGGCCTGGCCATCGCCTTCGCGGTGTCCTACCTGTTCTTCAATGACCTGCGCCTGCGTGCGAACCAGGACGTGGGCAAGGCGTTCAACAAGACGACCGCCAGCAAGTCCGAAAAGCAGCTGGCGGACGAGGCCGCCGAGGATTCCTACGACGAATCCCAGCGCCGCCCGCAGGATCCCAGCGCGTAACCCGGTACCTGACCGCCGGGAAACCCAACGCCCCATCCGCCAGCATGCTGGCGGATGGGGCGTTGGGTTTTAAGCGTGGTGTGCCGGGCTCAGCGCAGCCACATGGGGACCAGGATGGCGCCGGCGAAGAGCACCGCATAGACCATGTTCACGATGCCGGTCTGCTTGAGCACGATGACCAGCTTGGACAGCTCGGCCTGGCGCAGCATGGTCAGGCTCGGGGCCACCGCCGGCAGGAACGTGACCAGGATCAGCCACATCCACGGGAAGGTTCCGGTGACCAGCAGCGGCAGCAGGATCGCCACGGCGAGCATCAGCACGTAGCTCAGCCGGGCGTTGTGCTCGCCCAGGCGCACGGCGAGGGTGATCTTGCCGACCTCGGTGTCCGTGGGGATGTCGCGCACGTTGTTGGCCATCAGCAGCGCGCAGCCGATCAGGCCGGTGCCCACCGCGCCGAGCAGCGCCGTCAGGGTCAACGTGCCGCTCTGGGTGAAGGTGGTGCCCAAGGTGGCCACTAGGCCGAAGAAGATGAACACGTAGACATCGCCCCAGCCGCGGTAGCCGTAGGGGTTCTTGCCGCCGGTGTAGCCCCAGGCAGCGAAGATCGCCGCCACGCCGATCAGCAGCAGCGGCCAGGCTTGGGAGAGGATCACCAGGACCAGGCCCAGCACGGCGGCCAGGCCGAAGCAGGCGAACGCGGCGTTGCGCACGTTCTTCGGATCGGTCAGCTTCGAGCCGGTCAGGCGCAGCGGCCCGACGCGCTCGTCGTCCGTGCCGCGGATGCCGTCCGAGTAGTCGTTGGAATAGTTCACGCCGATCTGCAGCAGCAGCCCGACGCACAGCGCCAAAAGGAAGCGGAACCAGTGGAAGAGACCGGTTTCGCCCACTGCTGCGGCGGTTCCGATGACGACCGGGGCAATGACGATGGGAAGGGTGCGCAGGCGCGCGCCGGCAACCCATTGGGAAAGTGTGGCCACTTTCAGTCCTTTCGGGCGAACACAAAAATCCGTACCCTCTAGTTTCCCGCGAATCGGCGGGCAAGGCGAATCGGGCGGCTAGCGGGCCTCGGCCAGCCGGGTCACGACCAGCCGGCGGTCGAACTTGCCGTTGGCCAGCAACGGCAGCCCCTGCGGGTAGTGCAGCACGTATTTCGGCACCGCTTCCTTGCCCAGGGTGCGGCGCACCGCTTCGAAGGCGTCCTCGGTCCGGGTGGGCCCGGAGTAGGCAAGCCCCACGGCCTGGCCCCACTGCGCGTCCGGAACTGCTACCACGAGCGCCTGGGTGAAGAACTCCTCCAGAAGTCCCTCGATCTTCGCCGCGGAGAGTTTCACGCCTCCGGTGTTGATCACGTCGTCGATGCGTCCGGCGATGAGCAGCCGGGAGCCGTCCACGCTGCCCAGGTCGTCGGTCAGGTACCAGCGCTGCCCGTCGTGCTCCACGAAGTGCTCGGCGGTGGCCTGCGGGTCGTTGGCGTAGCCGTCGGCCAGCATGGGGCCGGAAACCAGGATGCGCCCGTCCTGCTCGCGCAGCTTCACCCCGGGCAGGGCGGTGCCGTTGTAGACCAGGCCGCCGGAGGTCTCCGCCGAGCCGTAGGTCTGGAAGATCTTCAGCCCGTGGTGCCGGGCGCTGGCCAGCAGGTCCTTGCTGGCGCGCGCCCCGCCCAGCAGGATCGCGTCGAAGCGCTTGAGCGCGGCGGCGGTCCGCTCGCTGGGGTGGTCCAGCAGCCGGGCCAGCTGGGTGGGGACCAGCGAGGTCAGCCGGCGGGTGTCCACCATCTGCTCGGCCGCCGCGGTGAACTCCTCGGCGGAGAAGCTGCCGTTCTGCTTCATGAGAACCGGCTTGGTGCCGGCGAACAGCGAGCGGGTGAGCACGCTGAGCCCGGCGACGTAGTGCACCGGCAGGGCCAGCAGCCACTGGCCCTCGAAGCCCAGGAACTCGGCGGTGGCCTGCGCGCTGGAGGCCATCGCCGAGACGCTGAGCACCGTGCGCTTGGCGCGCCCGGTGGACCCGGAGGTGCGCACCACCACCATCGGCTCCTCGAAGCCCGCGAGCTCGGAGCGATCCAGCCGGTTCAGGACCCAGCCCTCCGGGGCGCCGGGATCCGCCACGACCTCCACGGCCGGGCCGTCCTCGTTCACGGCGGCGGCCAGCGCCTCCAACAGTGCCAGATGGGGTGCGTCCAAAGCCGTCTCCTAGCTCGGGTCGATGGGTGGATCGGTGGTGGTGCGGTGCGCTGCTAGAAGTAGTACGGGTAGTTGGACCAGTCAGGGTCGCGCTTGCCCAGGAACGCGTCGCGCCCCTCCACCGCTTCGTCGGTCATGTAGGCCATGCGGGTGGCCTCGCCGGCGAAGACCTGCTGGCCGGCCAGGCCGTCGTCGGCCAGGTTGAAGGCGAACTTGAGCATGCGGATGGCCTGCGGGGACTGGGCGGCGATGTCCGCCGCGTATTCCAGGGCCACTTCCTCGAGGCGCTCATGCTCCACCGACTCGTTGACAGCGCCCATGCGCACCATGTCGTCGGCCGAGTATTCGCGGGCCAGGAAGAAGATTTCGCGGGCGGTCTTCTGCCCGACCTGGCGGGCCAGCAGCGCCGAGCCGTAGCCGGCGTCGAAGGAGCCCACGGTCGCGTCGGTCTGCTTGAACTTGCCGTGCTGCTTGGAGGCGATGGTCAGATCGGAGACCACGTGCAGCGAGTGCCCTCCGCCGGCGGCCCAGCCGTTGACCACGCACACCACGACCTTTGGCATGGTGCGCATCAGGCGCTGCACCTCCAGGATGTGCAGGCGGCCGGCGCGGGCCGGGTCGATGGTCTCGCGGGTCTCGCCCTCGGCGTAGCGGTAGCCGTCGCGCCCGCGGATGCGCTGGTCGCCGCCCGAGCAGAAGGCGTGGCCGCCGTCCTTGGGGGAGGGGCCGTTGCCGGTGAGCAGCACGGTGGCCACGTCACCGGTCATGCGCGCGTGGTCCATGGCGCGGTAGAGCTCGTCCACGGTATGCGGGCGGAACGCGTTGCGCACCTCGGGCCGGTCGAAGGCGATGCGCACGGTGGGCAGGTCTCGCAGGATCGCACCGGAGGCGTCGCGCTCGACCTGGCGGTGGTAGGTGATGTCGGTGAAGTCGAATCCCTCGATGATCCGCCACCGGGTCGGGTCGAAGATGTCGGAAACCTTGCGGGGCAATGCGGAATTATTCTGGCTACTCACCCTGTAAATGCTAGCCGTTTGCCGCGCGTTCTTCAGCACTTCGGCCGCCGGGCCGGCTTTGTTGCGCGTTCGGCGCAAACAACGGCGGCGGCGCTTCCCCAATGGGAAGCACCGCCGCCGTGGCCGGGACATTGGCTCAGGCGCTAGGAGCGCGAGCTGCGTGCCGCCGGAGGGACCGTGGCCAGGATGCCGGTGTCGTGGGCATCGGGGATCTCGGTGCCGCGCAGCGAGGCACCGGCGGTCTCCGGCATGAACTTGACGGCGATCACGCCGATCACGCAGGAGGCCATCATGTACACGGCGGGGAACAGCAGGAAGCCGGTGGAGTTGATGGCCGCCTCGTTGACCATGGCCGCGGTGCCGCCGAAGATCGCGGTGGCCACGTTATAGGTGATGGCGAAGCCGGCGAAGCGCACATGCGAGGGGAACATCGCCGGGAACGTCGCGGTGATGGTGGCCAGCTGCGGGATGTAGAGCAGGCCCAGCACCGCGAAGCCCACGATGGCCCAGGCGAAGGACTGGCCCATGAGCCAGAACATCGGCAGCGCCAGGACGAACAATCCGATCACCGAGGTGTACCACATGGGTTTTCGCCCGATCTTGTCAGAGAGCGATCCGGCGAAGGGGATGACTGCCATCATGGCCACCTCGCCGATCAGGATGGTCGCCAGCGAAGCGGTGGAATCCAGGCCCAGCTGGGTTTCCAGGTAGGTCGGCATGTAGCTGAGCAACGTGTAGTTCACGACGTTCAGCGCGATGACCAGTCCGCCCATGGTCAGGATGGGGCGCCAGTAGGTGGTGAGCAGTTCCTTCAGCGAGCCGCCCTGCTGATTTTCGCCGGATTCCTCCAGCTCCTGGAAGACCGGGGTGTCCTCCAGCTTGCTTCGCAGGTACAGGCCGATCAGGCCCATGGGAAGCGCCAGGAAGAACGGGATGCGCCACCCGTAGGCCATCATGGCTTCCTCGCCAAGGCCCAGCTGCAGGAACAGCATGACCGCGGTACCCAGCGCGAAACCGCCCAGGGTGCCGAATTCAAGGAAGGAGCCGAAGAATCCGCGTTTGCGGTCAGGGGCGTATTCGGCCATGAAGGTCGCCGCGCCGCCGTATTCGCCGCCGGTGGAGAAGCCCTGGATCATGCGCAGCAGCACCAGCAGCACCGGGGCCAGCACGCCGACCATTTGATAGGTCGGCAGCACGCCGATCAGGAATGTCGCGCCGGACATCATGAGGATCGTCAGGGCCAGGATCTTCTTGCGTCCGAGCTTGTCGCCCAGCGGGCCCCAGACGAATCCGCCCAAGGGGCGAACCAGGAAGGACAGGGCGAAGGTGGCCAGCGCCATCACGGTGCCGCCCTCGGTGGGGAAGAAATGGGCGGTGATATAAGTGACGGCGACCGCGTAGACGCCGTAGTCGAACCATTCGGTCATGTTGCCCATGGCCGAGGCGGCGGTGGCCTTGCGGACTTCCTGCCGGCCTTCCACGGTGGACATGTCCGGGCCGATGTCCTGGGTCAGGTCCGGGGAGAAGGAGGCGGTATTCGAATTGTCTTGTGGTTGGCTGTTTTCCGGTTGCACAACTGCTCCGATGCGTCTCAGCTTTCCGTCGACCGGATGCCCGGGCTGGCAATGGAAAACTTTGCCGTCCCGGTTACGGTCCACGATCCGGGCAGGCCCGGAGTCGGTCAAGTGACCGAGGCTACGCCGTCATCAATCGAAATTCAACGTTTGATATGGAATTCATTGGAACTCCCCACGGACATATTCGATCGGGTATCACGTGATCAACAGACGGAGCTCCTAAACAGCCGGGGGTTTCACGTAGAGTTTGTGTCGAGCCGAGCTTGTATTATTGAACGAATGGTCGGTAAGTTAGAGTGCTGAGCATCACTACTTTTTGTCGCAAGGAGCAATCATGGCCGAGGCATTTCTCGTAGGCGGAGCACGTACCCCAGTTGGACGGTACGGCGGAGCGCTGAGCAGCGTGCGTCCGGACGACCTGGCGGCGTTGACGATCCGCCGCGTCATCGACGACGCAGGCATCGATCCGGAGCTGGTTGACGAAGTCATCTTCGGCAACGCCAACGGCGCCGGCGAAGAAAACCGCAACGTGGCCCGCATGGCATGGCTGCTGGCCGGCCTGCCGAACACGGTTCCGGGCATCACCGTGAACCGCCTATGCGCCTCGGGCATGAGCGCCATCACCATGGCAAGCCACATGGTCAAGTCCGGCGCCGCGGACATCGTGGTAGCCGGCGGCGTGGAATCCATGTCCCGCGCCCCATGGGTCATGGAGAAGCCTGCCAAGGCCTTCGCCAAGCCGGGCGCCACCTTCGACACCTCCATCGGCTGGCGCTTCACCAACCCCGCCTTCCTGTCCGGGGAGCTTTCCCGCGACGGCAAGGCCACCTACTCCATGCCGGAGACGGCCGAGGAAGTCGCCCGCGTCTACAACATCTCCCGCGAGGACGCCGACCAGTTCGCGGTGGAATCGCACGCCAAGTCCATCGCCGCCATCGAGGCCGGACGCTTCAAGGACGAGATCGTCCCGGTGACCGTCAAGGGCCGCAAGAGCGACACGATCGTCGACACCGACGAGGGCCCGCGACCGGGCACCACCGCCGAGGTGCTGGCCGGTCTGCGCCCGGTCGTCAAGGGCGGCTCGGTGGTCACCGCCGGCAATGCCTCGACCCTGAACGACGGCGCTTCGGCCATCCTGGTGGTTTCCGAACGTGCCATCCAGAAGTACGGGCTGACCCCGCGCGCCCGCATCGTCGACGGCCAGGCCGCCGGCCTGGCACAGGAGATCATGGGCATGGGCCCGGTCCCGGCCACCAACAAGGTGCTTTCCCGCGCGGGCCTGTCCATCTCGGACATCGGCGCCATGGAGATCAACGAGGCCTTCGCCAGCCAGTCGCTGGCCAGCATGAACGAGCTGGGCGTGGACCCGTCCATCGTGAACCGCGACGGCGGCGCCATCGCCCTGGGCCACCCGCTGGGCTCCTCGGGCTCGCGCATCGTGATCACCCTGCTGGGCCGCATGGAGCGCGAACTGGCCGGAGCGCAGCGCAAGCTCGGCGTGGCCACCATGTGCGTGGGAGTCGGCCAGGGCACCGCCCTGCTGGTGGAGGGCGTCTAACTACATGAGCCTGACTCCCGAAGACTTCACCACCTTGCAGATCACCGAGACCGATGACCGCGTGTGGGTGCGCCTGCACCGCCCCGAGGTCCGCAACGCGATCGACCAGGTCATGGTCGACGAACTGCACGCGGTCTGCGCCTACCTTGAGCGCACCCCGAAGATCATGATCCTGGCCGGCACCCCCGGCACCGCGCCGACCGAGGAAAAACCGCGCGGCTCCAAGGGGATCTTCGCCTCCGGCGCCGACATCGCGCAGCTGCGCGAGCGCCGCCGCGACGACGCGCTGGCAGGCATCAACTCCGGCATCTTCGACCGCATCGCCAAGCTGCCGATGCCCGTGGTGGCCGCGCTTGACGGCTTCGCCCTGGGCGGCGGCGCGGAACTGGCCTACGCGGCAGACTTCCGCATCGGCACCGAGGATCTGCGCATGGGCAACCCTGAAACCAACTTGGGCATCATGGCCGCCGCCGGCGCGACCTGGCGCCTGAAGGAACTGGTCGGCGAGCCGCTGGCCAAGGAGATCCTGCTGGCCGGCAAGGTGCTCACCGGAGCGCAGTGCCTGGAAGTCCAGCTGATCACCGAGCTGCACCCGGCCGCCGAGCTGGACGCCGCCGCCGACGCGCTGGCCGACCGCATCGCCGCGCAGGACCCGCTGGCAGTGCGCATCAGCAAGTCGGTCTTCCACACCCCGCGCGAGGTGCACCCGATCATCGACAACCTGGCCCAGGGCATGCTCTTCGAGTCCCAGGCCAAGTTCGACCGCATGCAGGCATTCCTAGACCGAAAGAAGAAGTAAGCATGAGTGAAGCGACAAACTTTATCGACGGCGCCCTGCCTGCCACCATGGGCGTGCTCGGCGGCGGGCGCATGGGCGCCGGCATCGCCCACGGCTTTTTGGTCAGCGGCAGCGCCGTGACCGTGGTTGAGCGCGACGAGGAATCCGCCAAGGGCGCCTACGAGCGCGTGGTGGAGTCCGTGGACAAATCCATCGCCCGCGGCGCGGTCAGCGAAACCCGCGAGCAGCTGCTGGCGCGCTTCGCCGTGAGCACCAACTACGCCGACTTCGCCTCGGCACAGCTGGTCATCGAAGCCGTCCCGGAAATCTGGGACCTGAAGATCTCCTCGCTGCAGGCGGTGGAAGCCGAGCTGTCCCAGGACGCCGTGCTGGCCTCCAACACCTCCTCGCTGTCCGTGTCCGGCATGGCCGAGAAACTGGCGCGCCCGCAGAACTTCCTGGGCCTGCACTTCTTCAACCCGGTCCCGGCGTCCACGCTGATCGAGGTCGTCATCGGCAAGCAGACCAACCCGCAGCTGGTTGACGCCTCGCGCGGCTGGGTCTCCGCGCTGGGCAAGACCGCAGTGGTGGTCAACGACGCCCCGGGCTTCGCCTCCTCTCGCCTGGGCGTGGCCATCGCGCTGGAAGCCATGCGCATGGTCGAAGAGGGCGTGGCCAGCGCCGAGGACATCGACAACGCGATGGTGCTGGGTTACAAGCACCCGACTGGCCCGCTGAAGACCACCGACATCGTGGGCTTGGATGTGCGCCTGGGCATTGCCGAATACCTTCACGAAACCCTTGGCGACCGCTTCGCTCCGCCGCAGATCCTCAAGGACCTGGTGGCCGAGGGCAAGCTGGGCCGCAAGACCGGACAGGGCTTCTACACCTGGTAGGAACCCAAGAGCACGACAACCGATGGAAAGGGCTGCGCAAGCGGCCCTTTTCGCATATCCGGCGCGCGTTTCAGGGAATCAGGCCGCGGCTTCGGGCCCGCAGCACCAAATCGAAGCGGTTGGCTGCCTCCAGCTTGCGCATCGCCGAGGCGATATAGCTCTTGACCGTGCTCTCGGCCAGGTCAAGGTGCGCACCGATCAGCGCGTTGCGCTTGCCCAGCGCCAAGTGGGTGAGGACATCCAGCTCCCGGGGCGACAGCGGGCCCGCGCCGCGTGAACCGGCGACCTCGCGCGGCTGCCCGGCGCGCAGCATGGATCCCGCGGTGCTCAATCGCTGCGCCAATTCCGGATCCTCGATCAGCCGGGCGATGTCGCGCAGCTCGGTGTACAGCACTGTCAGGTCCTCCTGGCTCAACGCCAGATCCGAGGCGTGGGTGGCGTGGACCTCCGAGGCGGACAGCACCGCCAGACGACGTTCGGTCTCCTCGTGGACCGACAGTTCCCAGGCCAGGCGCCGCGCCTCGCCGGCCGCGGCGGCCAGCGTTTCATCCGTGAGCTGGGAACGGTCGCGCAGCCCGGCGTAGATCAATGCGCGCACCTGGTTGTCGACCACCACGGGGATCGCCAGCAGGGTGATGATCCCTTCCACGCCGATCTCCCGGTCGTAGCTGTGGATGATGTCGGGGGACTGGTGGTAAGCCCCGGTGGCCGTCAGCTCCCGGCGGGCCAGGGCAAGCCCGCCCAGCCCCTGTCCGGGCTGGATCACCAATCCGCGCAACGCGCCGGTGCGGGTGCCGGCGAAACTTGTCAGCACCGTGCCGCCGGATTCCGCGAAGCCGCCGAAGGCCACGGGGAAGCCGGTGCGGGCGGCCAGGGTGTTCAGAGTACGCTCCAGCAGGGCCACCTGGGGCAAGGAATCGGTGGTCAACTGCTACCTCCTTTAGATGGTAGTGACGCGTCTCACTGCCTCCCTAGGATACCTGCAGGAGAGTTGGTGACGCAGGTCACCGCCCGACGATTATTCCGTACAACTACACATCGGAGTGTGCCCCATGACTGCAACCCTGACCCGCCCGGACCTGGAGTTGCCGCTGCGCGAACAGCCAGCCGCCAAGACCGCTATTGCCGATCCGGCGGCCCTCGGCCTGGGCGCCTTCGCCATGACCACCTTCGTGCTGAGCCTGGCCAATGCCGGGCTGATTCCCGAGGCCGGTTTCGCGGTCCTGGCGCTGGCGTTCTTCTACGGCGGCATTGCACAGATCATTGCCGGCGTCATTGAATTCTTCAAGGGCAACGTCTTCGGGGCCACCGCCTTCACCTCCTACGGAATGTTCTGGATGGGCTTCTGGTGGATCGAGAGCAACCCTGAAATCGCCGCCGCCGTGGGATCCGTCGGCATGGGCGTCTACCTGCTGGGCTGGACCCTCTTCACCATCTACATGACCATCGCCTCGCTGAAAACCAATGGGGTCCTGGTTACCGTGTTCACCGTGCTGTGCACCGCCTTCGTCGCGCTGACCATCGGCGCGTTCACCGGCAACCAGCTGATCCACGAGCTCGGCGGCTGGCTGGGCCTGGTCACCGCGGCACTGGCCGCGTACGGTTCCTGCGCCGTCGTCACCAACGCCACTTGGAAGCGCGAGGTGCTGCCGATGTGGGCCAAGTAGCCCGCAGCTGAGCAGACCGCAAACGACGACAGCCCGCCGACCCGGAGGATCCCGGGTCAGCGGGCTGCCGTCCGTCTGGGGCTAAGCGAACATGCTGGCCAGCAGCGAGGTGAACAGCGCCTCGGCGTCGCGCGGCAGGCCCTTGGCGGTAAACCAGTCGCACATGTTGACGCAGTCGCGGTGCAGGTAATCCAGGCCCTGCACGTTGCCGGCCAGATCCACGCATTGCGGCACATCGATGACCACCAGCCGGGCGCCCGCAACCAGCAGGTTGTAGGCCGACAGGTCGCCGTGCGCGATGCCCAGCGCGGCGAACTTCTCCATGGCGTCGGCCAGCTGGTCCCAGAGGGCCGGAAGCCGAGGATCGTTGCGGGAGATCTGCTGCAGCCGGGGCGCGGCGGCCCGGGGGATCTCCGGTTCCGCAATGAATTCCATGAGGATTTCAGTGCCGTCGATCTGCACGGGATAGGGGACCGGGATCCCCGCTTCGTGGCAGCGCCGCAGATAGGACCACTCGGCGCTCGCCCACTGCAGGGCCGCCACCTCGCGGCCGTAGCTGGAGTTGTTTTTCACCGCGCGGTTATCGCGCGAGCGCCGGGCGGAGCGGCCCTCGCTGTAGGCCTGCGAACGGCTGAACTGCAGGTGCTCCCGGCCGCGGTAGCGTTTGGCCGCCAGCAACGTGCTGCGTGTTTCGGTGGCCCGCTCCACGAGGAAGACATCGCCTTCCTTGCCGGTTTTGAGGATTCCGAGCTCGGTATCCAAGGCCGCGGCGTCCTCGATGAGCCACGAAGGGTAGGGCTGCGGTCCGCGACAGCCCTTTTCGATGGACGGCCAGGTGGAGTAGCGCTGGCCCTCGATTAGATCGTCCTGGGTGGTTTCGTCCCAGGTCGGCTGGCCGCGGCGGGTTTTCAGCTGGGTGTCGGCCTCGTCATAGCCGTTGCGCGCTAGGGGAGAAAAGGCGGTGTTGCCGCCGGGGTAATGAGACACAATGAGTCCTTGGTGAGAAGGGGAGATGGCATAGCAAGGTCACGGACATTCATCGGTACCCCTCCTTAGATAGACTCATTGGCATTTGCCAATGACTAATACCCTACAGCAGATGGCGAATGTGTTGCAATGGACTAATGAGCCATGCCCCCGAGTACCGCAAGCAGTCGATGGACGTCCACTGGGACGGCGCGATCAATGCCCGCCACGTCTGCGGAGTCTTCTACCGCATGGGCCGCCACGAATGGCTCACCGCCCAAGGCTGGCGGCAGCTGCAGGCGGACGGCATCGACCGGGTGATCGACCTGCGCAACCCGGGGGAGATCAGCCGCCGCGAGCACGACCCGGTGGTGGATGAGTTGAGCATGCAGGGCATCGACCTGTTCAACCTCCCGCTGGAATCCCCGGGCAACAAGCGCTTCGAGGCGATCGCGGTGCCGTACATGAACCACACCGGAATGTTCCGGCTGGTCTGCGAGGAATTCGGCGGGCATCTGGCCTCGGTCTTCGAGAACCTGGCCGCAACGCGCAGCGGCGCGGTGATCCACTGTTCCGCCGGACGGGACCGCTCCGGACTTGTGGCAACGCTGCTGCTGGATTTGGCCGGGCGGCGCGACGAGATCCTGGCCCACGACGAAGCGGCGGTGCGCGGCATCAACGAATGGCATCGGGTCTCGCCGCGCAAGCACCCCTATGAGTCCCACCAGGCGGACGGCGAGCTGGACTCGATCATCCGCGGCCGCGCCGCCGAACTGGAGAAGTTCCTCGACTGGCTCGGCTATGCCGAGGACTACTTGCGCGGGCAGGGCGTGGGCGAAAGCAGCTTGGCTGCATTGCGGCAGCTGGCACGTCGCGAAAACCCATGACAGGGCCGCAATCGAACTGTAGGCTCGGTGCATGGATGGAAAGCTGCGGCATCATGCCTTGAACTATGTTGAACTGACCGTCACCGATCTGCAGGCGGCCAAGGACTTCTACGCGGCCGCCTTCGGCTGGAAGTTCGTCGACTACGGCGACCAGTACGCCGGCATCCTCATGCCGGAAGCTACTGCGGAGGAGTCCGGGGGACTGCTGTTGGCCGACAAGCCGCGGCCCGTCGGCGGGCCCTTCGTGCTGCTGTATTCCGAAAACCTGGACGCCACGGCGCGCGCCATCGAGGCCGCCGGAGGCTGGATCGACCAGCCTGCCTATCCGTTCCCCGGAGGCCGCCGGCTGCATTTCACCGATCCTTCCGGAAACGAGCTGGGAGTTTGGGCCTCCGCATAGGAACGTGGCACCCATGGCCTTGATCCAGCACGATCAATGGCACTATTTCGATCCATCAGCTTCGCTGACCGGCGGATGATCGTAAAGAAAAGGAGCACGGGAAATGGGCATTGGTGACTCAATCCCGCGCGGCGGTGATGATCTGGTCGTGTCTCTGGGCCAAGACGACGAGGCATTCTGGAGAGATATCGCTGACAGAGGCGTGGACGCTTTGGAAGCACTTGAACCGGGTGGGCCGAATTTCTGGACTGTCGTGCAAGCCTTGGCTCCGTGGGCCGCATTCCTTGCTGCGGCCGTAGTTGCGGTGGTTGCTTTGCTGAATCTTGCGCATCAACGAAAAGTTCTCGCCTCGTCCAATGCCAATGAGTCCCGCTCCGAATGGTGGCGGCGAACCCAATGGGCGCTGGAAGCCAGCACATCTCGGGACCCTTCGATGAAAAAGTTCGGGAAGGAAGTACTGGAGCAACTTGTAGACAGTCCCCTTACCAGCGATTCAGACAAGATATTGCTTGATGCCGTTTGGAAGGGTGGCAACACGGGTTTGGTTGAATCCAAGATTCAGCTACTTTTGCAGGATGCCAATAGGTTTGGTTTTCTCGGGGGTGGGGATCCCGCGTCGGAAGAAACTGTAGACCAGAAATCAACCGAGCGGGACAATGGGGACCAAGAGTGAAAGGAGGAAAACATGTCGGAGCCGGCAACCGCACCTAGGGCGCGGACTTACGACCCCAATAACGCCGAAGAAGTCTTCAGGGTGCTGGGCGAGGAAATCGAAGCAGCCAAGCTTAAGGTTGCGCTTGATCGCCGATTGGGTCGCAAGACGTCCGAGTCAGTCATTGAGCTTTCCCAAATTCGCTTGCCCGAGCACCTCGACCGAGTTGTGGATGGGTAGTTTCCACCGCGGTTTGCAGAAGGGATGAAATCCAGAGTCTCCGCGGAAATATTCCGCGCCATTCCTAGGTGATCTTGTTGCTCTTCGGAAAACTTGAGGTGTTGGGACTCCACGCGGATTTCATCTGAAAGCGGGCCCGCCGATGGCGAGCCCGCTTGTTCGTGGGATTCCGTTTCCCGGAGCAGCCAGCCGTTCTTTCCTTGTCTCGGCGTAAACCGAGCGCAGGAGACTAGTGCTTGGGCTTATCCACCACCAGGTTGGTGATGCGCAGGGTGCAGATGCGGCGCTGCTGCTCGTCGGTGATGAGCACTTCGTGGCTGGTCATGCGCCGGCCCAGCTTGATCGGCGTGGCCGTGATGGTGACCAGCCCTTCGGTGGCCGAGCGGTGGTGCGTCGCGTTGACGTCGACTCCCACCACGACCTTGCCGAAGGTCGAGGCGAATTTCACGGCGGCCCAGGAGCCCACCGCTTCACCCACTGCCAGCGAGGCGCCGCCGTGCAGCAGGCCGAACGACTGGGTGTTGCCCTCCACCGGCATGGTGGCCACCACCTTGTCCACGGATTCCTCGATGATGCGCACACCCATCTTGTGGTCCAATTCGCCCAGCTCAATCGTCCATGGTTCGAGGTTCCGGGCCTGGTGCTGCATGTCGGTCATTTTTGCGGTCCTTTACGGGTGTCGTCGATCACGTCATTGCTGTTATGGTTAACACTAATACTGACCGACCGTTCAGGAAGGAATTGCGTCGATGACGACAGCCCAGATTGGTGTAGTCCCAAGTTTCATTGCCGGTCAATGGCAGACCCCAGTAGCCGAGGGAGGCACCGAAGTACTCGATGCCAACACCGGTGAGCTGCTCGCCACCGTCACCAAGGAACGCCTTGATGTTGCCGGTGCCGTAGCCTACGGCCGCACCACCGGCCAGCGCGAGCTGGCCAAGCTCTCGCTGCACGAGCGCGCGTTGAAGCTCAAGGAGCTGGCGCTCTACCTCAACGAGCACCGCAAGGACCTCTACGAGATCTCCTACAAGACCGGCGCCACCAAAATCGACTCCATGGTGGACATCGATGGCGGCATCGGCGTGCTGTTCACCTTCTCCGGCAAGGGCCGCCGCGAACTGCCCAACTCCAACGTCATCCTCGACGGCCCGACCGAGCCGCTGAGCAAGGACGGCTCGTTCCTGGGAACCCACATCTACACCGCGCTGACCGGTGTCGTGGTCCAGGTCAACGCCTTCAACTTCCCGGTCTGGGGCATGCTGGAGAAGTTCGCCCCGGCCTTCATCGCCGGCGTGCCGACCATCGTCAAGCCCGCCACCCCGACCGGCTACCTGACCGAAGCGGTGGTGCGCCTGATGCTCGACTCCGGCCTGCTGCCGGACGGCTCGCTGCAGCTGCTCTCCGGCTCGGCCCGCGACCTGATGGACCACCTGGACTACCGCGACATGTTCGCGTTCACCGGCTCGGCGGCCACCGCCAGCAAGCTGAAGGCCCATCCGAACGTCATCGACGGCGGCGTGCGCTTCAGCGCCGAGACCGACTCGCTGAACGCCGCCATCCTTGGCCCTGACGCAGTGGAAGGCACCCCGGAGTTCGACGCCTTCATCAAGGTCGTCGTCAACGAGATGACTACCAAGGCTGGCCAGAAGTGCACCGCCATCCGCCGTAACATCGTTCCGGCCGGCCAGGTGGACGCGGTCATCGCAGCCATCGGCAAGCGCATCGACGAGCGCGTGGTCGTCGGCGACCCGCGCGTCGAAGGCGTGACCATGGGCGCGCTGGCCTCCCTTGACCAGCTGCGCGACGTGCGCGCCGCGGTCGAGGATATGCTGGCCGCCGGCGGCGAGCTGGCCTACGGCGCGCTGGACGCGCCAAAGGTCCGCGTGGCTCCGGACACCGACGCAGTGGCCGAGCAGGGCGCCTTCATGGCCCCGATGGTGCTGCGCTGGGAGGACGCCCGCAACCCGATCCTGCACTCCCGCGAAGCCTTCGGCCCGGTCAGCTCCGTGGTCGGCTACGACACCGTGGACGAGGCTGTGGCCCTGGCCGCGCTGGGCGCCGGCTCGCTGGTCGCCACCGTCTGCACCAATGACGCCGAAGCCATGCGCCAGCTCTCGCTGGGCATTGCAGGCCACCACGGCCGCGTGCACATCCTGAACCGCGAAACCGCGCGCAGCACCACGGGCCACGGCTCGCCGGTGCCGCACCTGGTCCACGGCGGCCCGGGCCGCGCCGGCGGCGGCGAGGAACTGGGCGGCGTGCGCTCGGTCAAGCACCACATGCAGCGCACCGCGGTGCAGGGCTCCCCGAACATGCTCACTGCCCTGACCGGCGTGTGGCACACCGGCGCGGCCCAGTCGCTGGCCGGCTGCGAGAAGTTCGGCGGCCAGGCCTCGAACGTGCACCCGTTCCGCAAGTCGCTGGCCGAGCTGAAGATCGGCGACGGCTTCGTTTCAGACCTGCGCGAGGTGAGCCTCGAGGAAATCACCGCGTTCGCGAATGAAACCGGCGATACCTTCTACGCGCACACCGACGCGAAGGCCGCCGAAGCCAACCCGTTCTTCTCGGGCATCGTGGCGCACGGCTACTTGCTGGTCTCCTGGGCCGCGGGGCTGTTCGTGGAGCCCGCTCCGGGACCCGTGCTGGCCAACTACGGCTTGGAGAGCCTGCGCTTCATCACCCCGGTCGGTGCCGGGGACTCGATCCGCGTGACCCTGACCGCCAAGAAGATCACCCCACGCGTGACCGACGAGTACGGAGAGGTCGCCTGGGACGCCGTGCTGCACAACCAGAACGACGAGATCGTGGCCACCTACGACGTGCTGACCCTGGTGGAGAAGACCGATTCCACCTACGCCAACTGGCAGGGCTGAGCCCCGCTCCGCGGTAGCGCCATAAACACCACGCCGGCCTTCGAGAATTCTCGAAGGCCGGCGTGGTGTTGTTCCGGGAAGTATTTACTTGTCGTCTGCGGAGTTCAGCTTGTCCAAGGCGGCCTTGGCGGCTGCTTCCAGGGCGATCTCTTCCTGGGTCGGTACCGGCTGCGAGGCCTGGGGCAGCGCGCGCCACTGATACCAGCCGTACAGTGCCGCCAGGGCGGTGAACACGTACAGGCCCAACATGCCCAGCATCGGGCTGACCAGGAAATACACCACGACATAGGAGATCGCGCCGGCGGCCAGCAGCAGCCAGCCACTGCGCACGCCGCGGGCGATCAGCACGAAGGACGCGAAGATCACTGCGTCGGAAACGTACATGGCCCAGACTTCCGGGGTGGCGCTCAGGTAGCTGCCGTTGAACAGGAAGACGTTGAAGTGCAGGGCCACCAGCAGGATGATGCCGGCCAGCAGGCCGACCACTGAGGTCACGGTGAGCTGGGTGCGGGTCACCATGCGGATGAACTTGCCCTTGAGCTCGAATCGGGAGAAGCGCCACAGTCCGAAGATCGCCAGCAGAAGCAGCGGGACGCCGTAGAACAGCGCGTACAGGTCGTACTTCATGGCGCTGATGATCGGTCCGGAGAATACCGCCATGATCAGGGCCCACCAGCCCAGGTCGTTGCGGTGCGCCAGCAGCAACGCGGCGATGACCACGAACAGGGCGCTGATCGCGAACAGCAGGATCTGCACGCCAGAGCTGGTGCTCAAGGACAGCTGGAAGAGACTATCAATAATTGATTCCACGATGCTTCTTTGTGTTGAGTTGTATACGGCTGCGCGGGAGCAAAACGCACCCCTACGATGCTAGCTGTGAATCCTGTGAGGAACACAAGCGCGGCAGCCAGTCCGGTCCGCAGGAACCCGGTGCACCTCGATGCACGGCAAAGGCCCCGGCCCGCCCCGCAGGGAGAACCGGGGCCGATAGCGCCGGGGTTCAGGAGGTCTGGTCCTCGGGCAGCGCATGCAGGCCATTGAACAGCAGCGAAATCGCCTGGTTCTCCAAGGTCACCGCATCGATCACGCCGTCCAGGCGGTACCAATCCACCACCGAGTTGATCATGCCGAACAGCAGGCGGGCGGTGGCGCGAGGCTCCAGGTCCTCGCGCAGCTGACCCTCGCGCTGCGCCAAGGTCACCAACTGCGAGAGTTCGCGGTCCATCTGGCGTCGGCGCTGCAGCGCGGCGCGCTCAAGCTCCGTGTTCCCGCGCAGGCGCAGCAGCAAGGTCACGTAGGAACGCTTGGCGATCAGGATGCGCACCGTGGAGCGCAGGAAGAATTCCAGGCGCTCGTCGGCGTTTCCCTCATGCCCGTGCACCTGCTCGATCATGGATTCCAGCGGGATCAGCGCCTCGTCCAGCGCCAGGCGCAGCAGATCCTCCTTGGAGGGGACGTGGTGGTAGATCGCCGACTTGCTGATGCCCAGCCGGTCGGCGAGCTTGCCCATCGAGGTTGCATCGTAGCCGTACTCGTTGAACGCCTCGACGGCGGTCTGGAGCACGGTTTCCTGGTCGTAACCGGGACGGCCGCGTTTGACCGGTGGGGTCACTGCTGGGGTTGTCTGCATAATTCCTCGATTATTTCACGTCTCCGTGACGGCTAGCTGTTGCGCAGGTCGTAAATGCGCTTGAGCTTGCCCATGGAGCGTTCAAGAGTCTCCGGATCCACCACGTCGATGGCGCAGGAGGAACCCACATGGATCTTGATCAGCTTGGCCAGGGTCTTGGCGGCGTCGGCCGCGTCCTCGGCCGAGGCATCCGAACGGCGCTCGACCTTGACGGCCAGCTGGTCCATGCGGTCAGGACGGGTGAGCACGAGCTGGAAATGCGCGGAGAGGGCCGGCACCTTCAAGATCAGTTCCTCGATCTGGCTCGGGAACAGGTTCACGCCGCGCAGGATGATCATGTCGTCGCTGCGGCCGGTGATGCGGCCCATGCGGCGGTGGCCCGGACGCGCGGTGCCCGGCATCAGACGGGTCAGGTCGTGGGTGCGGTAGCGGATGATTGGCAGCGCCTGCTTGGTCAGCGAGGTGAAGACCAGCTCGCCGTGCTCGCCGTCCGGCAGCACCTTCGTCGGGTCGTAGGCGTCCAGGATCTCCGGGCGGAAATGGTCCTCCCAGATGTGGCTGCCGTCCTTGCGCTCGCGTGATTCGCCGGCCACGCCTGGGCCCATGACCTCGGACAGGCCGTAGATGTCGCAGGCGTCGATGCCGAACATCTCTTCCAGCTCGTGGCGCATTTCCTCGGTCCACGGCTCGGCGCCGAGCACGGCGACCTTCAGCGAGGTGTCGCGCGGGTCGAGGCCCTGGCGCTGCATGGCGTCGCCAATGGTCAGCAGGTAGGTCGGGGTGCACAGGATGGCATCCGGGGCGAAGTCCTTGATCAGGGTGATCTGCTTCTCGGTTTGGCCGCCGGACATCGGGATCACGGTGGTGCCCAGGCGCTCGGCCGCGGCGTGGGCGCCCATGCCACCGGTGAACAGGCCGTAGCCGTAGGCGTTATGCACCTTCCAGCCCGGCTTGACGCCGGACAGGCGCAGGCAGCGGGCACCGAGCTTGGCCCAGTCGTCCAGGTCCTGCTGGGTGTAGCCGACCACGGTGGCGCGGCCTGTGGTGCCCGAGGAAGCGTGGATGCGGGCGACCTCGTGCTGCGGTACGGCGAACATGCCGAACGGGTAGGTCTTGCGCAGGTCTTCCTTCTCGGTGAACGGGAAGATCTTCAGATCATCCAGTTCCTTCAGGTCGTTCGGGTGCACACCGGCTGCGTCGTACTTTTCCTTGTAGTACGGCACCTTGTCGTAGGCCAGGTGCAGGGTTTCCTTCAGGCGGGTGAGCTGGATCGATTCGATCTGATCACGGCTCATGGTCTCTTCTGCATCCAGCGGATTCGGCAGGCTGTCGCGATCGATATTCTGTGACATGCTCGTACTTTCGTGTGGTGGTGGCGGAAAGGTCTAGCGGCTCTTGGGCTTTGGGACGGTTCGTGAGCGCCCGCGGAACTCGGCCACCGTTTCGGTGGCTCCGTCGCGGCCCGGCTGAGTGACGGTGATGTCGTAGAGTCCGCTGCGGCCCTGCTGGGAGACCCGGCGTGCTGATGCGGTCAACAAGCGTCCGGGGATGCCCGGCTTGAGGAAATTGATGTCCACTCCGGAGGCGACTGTGATCGTGTCCTCCGACCCCTCGGGAGGGTTGCAGCTCAGTGCGAAAGCGGTATCGGCAAGGGCGAAGATCATTCCGCCGTGGGCGATGCCGAAGCCGTTGAGCATCTCCCGTTTCAGCTCCATGGTGATGACGGCCTTGCCGTCGGAGACCTCGACAACCTCGATGCCCATCCACTGCGTGGCATAGTCATTCTCGAGAATTGCGTGCGGAAGAGGTTTCTCGACCTGTGTTTCGCTCATGGACTTCCTTCGCCGAATTATTTACCGAACGATCATTAGGTAATAACAAAATGTGAGGCAAGTCAAGTTCTAGTGGTGAATCGTCTGCGAATGGCTGGCTATCGCGGGGAAAAGTCTTAGCTGCCGAAAATCCGTCGGTGGAGGTCAAGGATGAAAGGCTCCTTGATCCGGTTGTAGTCCATCACCAGCCCCTGTGCCCCGTGCGTCGCCGCCAGCTGGCTGGCCGCCTCGCGTTTGGCCGCGGCGTAGGCCTCGCGGTCCGCGCGGTGGCCGCGCAGGTGGTCGCGGAAGAGGACCATACGCAGGAACTCCGGGCTGCCGGGACTGAAGACATGGATGTTGCCGGCCGCTAGCCCGGTGCCGGCCCCGGGCTTGAACATGCGGTGCTTGTACCAGCCAGGTTCCCGGTGCCAGAAGACCATGCCCGCCGCGCGCAGCTGCGGGACGTACCGCCCTTCATCATCGGCATCGGGAACCAGCAGGGCCACGTCGATCAGCGGCTTGGCCGGCAATCCCGGCACCGAGGTGGAGCCGGTGTGCTCGATGGCCAGGGCGCTGGACCCCAGCGCTGCGGACAGCGCCGCGCGGATCTTCTCGAAGTCCCCAGGCCAGCGCGGATCCGCCGGGGCCAGCTCGATGAGTCCGCGCGAGGGTGCGCCATCGACATCCTCGTAGCACGGGTCCGAGGTCGGCTGGAGGCCGAGCAGCGGAGCGTAGGGCAGCGTGCACAGGTGCCTGCGCGCCGCAGGCCAGCGTGGATCCGCAGCGCTGTCGCTGATGAGGAAGCCCAGCGCGCGGTAGAAGTCCACCGCATCCGCGTCGGTGGTGGCCCAGATGCAGCGGCCGTGCAGTTCCTGCAGCCGGCTCACCAGTGCCGAGGCCAGGCCCCGGCGCTGGTGCGTCCCGAGCACGGCGAGGTACTCGATGCACAGGCTGTATTCGTCGCCCAGCCGGTAGGCTGCCAGCGCCACCGGGCCGCCGTCCGCGCCGAAGGCTGCCAGGACCTGCAGCTGCCGGCAGTCATCGATCAGTTCCTGCAGGGCCGGCTCGTCCACCGGGTCGGCGGCCAGCGCCAGCAGCTCGCGCACGGCGGGATCCTGGCGGTACTCGGAGATCTGGATGTGGCGCATGGCAGTCTTTCCGGTGGTGGGTGTCTACTTCACGATCTCGCGGCAGCCCAGCGCGTCCAAGATGAATGCGTAGTCCCAGGCGCGGGACTTCCACGACTCGTAGCGGCCCGAGGCGCCGCCGTGGCCGCCTTCCATCTCGGTCTTCAGCACGATCGGCTGCTCTCCGGTGTTCAGCTCGCGCAGCTTGGCCACCCACTTGGCCGGCTCCACGTAGAGCACACGCGTGTCGTTCAGCGAGGTGACCGCCGCGATCTTCGGGTAGGACTGCGCGGTGACGTTCTCGTAGGGGGAGTAGGACTTCATGTAGTCGTAGACTTCCTTGTCCTCGATCGGGTTGCCCCATTCCTCCCATTCCAGCGCGGACAGCGGCAGCTCGGGATCCAGGATCGAGGTCAGCGCGTCCACGAACGGCACCTGCGCCACGATCGCGGTGTACAGCTGCGGGGCCATGTTCGCGATGGCGCCCATCAGCAGGCCGCCGGCCGAACCGCCCAGCGCCACCAGGCGCTGCGGGTCGGCCCACCCGGAGTCCAGCAGGTACTTGGTGGCGTCGATGAAATCGGTGAAGGTGTTCTTCTTGTGCAGCTTCTTGCCCTGCAGGTACCAGTCGCGGCCCAGCTCGCCGCCGCCGCGCACATGGGCGATGACGAACACGACACCGCGGTCCAGCACGCTCAGCCGCGGGATGCCGAAGCCCGGATCCATGGACGCCTCGTAGGAGCCGTAGCCGTAGATGAGCACCGGGTTGGGCACCGAGGTGTCCAGGTCCGCGCGGCGCATGATGGTCAGCGGGATGCGCGTGCCGTCGGCCGCCACGGCCCATTCGCGGGTGGACAGGTAGTCCGCGGCGTCGTAGTTGTTCACCGGGGTCTGCTTGCGCAGCACCAGCGACTGGTCCTCGAGCCACAGGTCGTACACGCGGGCGGGGGTGAAGTCCGCGGTGTAGCCGATGCGAATCAGCGGAGCTTCCAGCGAGGCGAAGGTCGGGGAGGCGGTGAACAGCTCGTCCTCGAAGGCCGGCTCCAAGGCCGCCTGCTGCGCGGCGGTGCCCAGCCCGTCCAGGGCGATGAGCTGGACGCGCTCGCAGGTGTCGCGGCGCACCGAGAGCACCAGGTGCGTGCCGGTCAGCACGGTGCCCTCGATCTTCACGGTCTGCTGGTGCTCGATGACCGTGCGCCACTGCGCGGGCTCGGTCTGCTCGCCGAGCTGGTCGAGTCCGGCCAGCGACACCATGTTGTTCGGCGCCTGGAAATCGTGGGTGATGACTGCCGCGCCGTCGGTCCCGGGCAGCAGGTCCACCCCGTGCAGCAGGCGCAGCGAGCGCGGCACCAGCAGCCGGACCTGGGCCGCCGGATCAGTTAGATCCAGCACGCTGGTCTCCGAGTATTCGGAGTTGCCGCTGGAGATCAGCAGCTTGGTCCGATCGGTGCTCAAATCGAAGCCCAGCCACATGCCCGGGTCGTCTTCCTGGTAGAGGACGGTGTCCGTGGCGGGATCGGTGCCCAGCACGTGGGCCTTGATCTGGTGCGGGCGCCAGGTCTCGTCCACCACGACGTAGAAGACCGTCGAGGAATCGGGGGAGAACGCCAACCCGTAGAACACGCCCTCGATGACGTCGGGCAGCAGCTGGCCGGTGGCCAGGTCCTTGACGTAGAGGGTGAAGCGCTCGTCGCCTGCGGTGTCGATGCAGTAGGCCAGCAGGTTGCTTTCCTCGTTCAGGGCCATGCCGCCCAGCGCGAAAAAGCTCTGCCCCTCGGCCAGCTGGTTGCCGTCGAGCAGCACCTGCTCGGCCTCCAGCGCGGTTTCCGGGTCGATGACCGGCGGGGTCCAGTCGGCTCGCGGGTCCCCGGTCTGCTCCGCTGCGACGCGGCACTGGATGGTGTAGGGCTTGCCCTCAACCGAGCGGGTGAAGTACCACCAGCCCCGGCGCCGGGTGGGCACCGACAGGTCGGTCTCCACGGTGCGGGCCTTGATCTCGTCGAAGATGGCCTGGCGCAGCGGCTCCTGGTCGGCAGTGACCGCGTCGGTGTAGGCGTTTTCAGCCTTCAGGTGGTCCAGGACCTGCTCGCTGGTCTTCTCGCGCATCCATTCGTAGTCATCGGTGAAGGTGTCCCCGTGGAAGGTGCGGGTGACTGGATTCTTCGCGGCGATCGGCGCGCTGGCGGTAAGCGGTTCTGGAGTCATATACCTATTCAATCCCACCGGTCCGCTGTTTGGCAGGCCGCTAAGCTCAGCGCGGACAGCCTTCAGGGCCTCGTGCGCTGACGCGCTCGGTTGGGCGGAAAAGGTTTCGACATGCGCGCATTGGCCATAGGCTAGCAAGCAGAGTGAATCAATCTGCCCCATGGGTTACTCGCCCCTACAGCATGAGAAAGCGATTGAGATAAGTGAAAAATAAACACACACCGACCCGGACAGGTCGCCTTGCCCGGTGGATCGCCGGCGTGGCCATCGGTCTGATGGCGCTGGTGGTCGGAGCCCCGGCGTCCATGGCCCAGGGCGCCGACAGCGTCGAAGGCCAGACCTACGTCATCGGCACCGACACCACCTTCGCCCCGTTCGAGTTCCGCCAGAACGGCGAGCTGACGGGCATCGACATGGACATCCTCCATGCCATCGCCGAGGACGAGGGCTTCCAGGTCGAAGTCCGCTCGCTGGGCTTCAGCGCGGCGCTGGCCGCGCTGTCCGCCAACCAGGTCGACGGCGTCATCGCCGGCATGTCGATCACCGACGAACGCAAGCAGATCTACGACTTCTCCGAGCCGTACTTCGAGTCCGGCGTGCAGATGGCGGTGGCCAAGGACGACGAGGCCATCAAGGGCTACGAGGACCTCAAGGGCAAGACCGTTGTCGCCAAGACCGGTTCCGAAGGCGAGACCTACGCGAAGTCGATTGCCGAGCAATACGGCTTCACCGTCAAGTCCCTTGACCAGTCGGCCACCATGTACGAGTCGGTCAAGGCCGGCTCCGCCGTCGCCGTCTTCGACGACTACCCGGTGCTGGCCTACGGCATCGCGCAGGGCAACGGCCTGAAGACCGTCACCGACAAGGTGCCCGGCGGCTCCTACGGCTTCGCCGTAAACAAGGGCGAGAACACCGCGCTGCTGGCCGCCTTCAACGACGGCCTGGCCGAGCTGAAGGCCAACGGCGAATACCAGAAGATCCTGGACAAGTACCTGGCCGACCCCACCGCCAGCACTCCTGGCAACTTCTTCGACCTGGCGGTCAAGTCGTTCCCCGCGCTGATGACCGGTCTGGGCAATACGCTGGGCGTCACCGCCATCTCCTTCGCGATCGCCATGGCGCTGGGCCTGATCTTCGGCTTCTTCAAGATCTCCGGCAACATCGTGCTGCGCGGCATCGCCACCACCTTCGTGAACATCTTCCGCGGCACCCCCCTGCTGCTGTGGGCGTTCATGTTCTACTTCGGCCTGCCGCAGCTGACCGGATGGGACATCAGCGTCTGGACCGCCGGCATCCTCACCCTGTCGCTGAACGCCGGCGCCTACGTGGCCGAGATCGTGCGCGGCGGCATCCAGTCGGTGGATCCGGGACAGCTGGAAGCCGCCCGCTCGCTGGGCCTGGGCTACGGCAAGTCCATGCAGAAGGTCGTGATCCCGCAGGCCTTCAAGATGATGACCCCGTCGCTGATCAACCAGCTGATCATCAGCCTGAAGGACTCCTCGCTGCTGCTGGCCATCGGCTTCGCCGAACTGCTCTACCAGGGTCAGCAGATCTACGCGGCGAACTTCCGCGTCACCGAGACCCTGCTGATCGTGGGCGTCATCTACTTCGTCGCCATCATGGCCCTGACCAAGCTGGCCAACTATGCCGATAAGAGGTTCAACAAGTGAGCACCGCAAGCGAGATGAACTCGCAGGTAAAGATCCAGGTCACCGACCTGCACAAGTCCTTCGGATCCAACAACGTGCTCCAGGGCATCGACCTGGAGATCCGCGAGGGCGAGGTGTTGTGCGTGATCGGCCCGTCGGGCTCGGGCAAGTCCACGCTGCTGCGCTGCCTGAACAAGCTGGAGGACATCACCTCCGGCACGGTGGTTGTCGACGGCTTCGACGTGACCGACCCGAAGGTGGACATCAACGAGGTTCGCCGCCACGTGGGTATGGTTTTCCAGCACTTCAACCTCTTCCCGCACATGTCGGTGGCCGAGAACATCATGCTGGCCCCGGTGGAGCTGAAGAAGATGAACCGCACCGAGGCCCGCGCCAAGGCGCTGGAGCTGCTGGAGCGCGTGGGGCTGAAGGAGAAGGCAGATGCCCGCCCGGCTTCGCTCTCCGGCGGCCAGAAGCAGCGAGTGGCCATCGCCCGCGCGCTGGCCATGTCCCCGGGCATCATGCTTTTCGACGAGGCCACCAGCGCGCTGGACCCTGAAATGGTCGGGGAGGTGCTCCAGGTGATCAAGGAGTTGGCCGACTCGGGCATGACCATGGTGCTGGTGACCCACGAGATGGGCTTCGCCCGTGAAGTCGCCGACCGCGTGGTCTTCATGGCCGACGGCGTGGTCTGCGAGCAGGGCAAGCCGGAGGACCTCTTCGGCAACCCGCAGCAGGCCCGCACCCAGGATTTCCTGTCCAAGGTGCTGTAGCGACGCAGCGTCCGTAGTCTCGACGCTTTATTCCGCAGGCCGCCCGGAAATGAACAAAAAAATTGTTCATTTCCGGGCGGTTTTGCCATGTGCGGGTCAATCCACAGGAACGACATAGAAAATTATCATTGAAGCTTCAAGTTTTAAGTCTAGGGTTGATCCCGAGTTGTTGCGAAGCCGCTCATCCCCGAAGATCCGCCGATGGAGAATGACATGACCACCCGAAACAACCCGCCGATGACCTCCGCCGCCCTGCTGATGCTGCGCGTCGTGCTCGGCATTATCCTGGCCGCCCATGGCTGGCAGAAGTTTTTCCAGTACACCCTCGATGGGGCTACCGCCTCGTTCGAGCAAATGGGCGTCCCGCTGGCCTCGATGGTGGCTCCCGCCGTGGCCACCCTTGAACTCGCCGGCGGCATCGCGTTGGTCCTCGGGGTGGTGACCCGTGTCGCCGCGGGGCTGCTGGCCCTGGATATGCTCGGTGCGCTGTTCCTGGTCCACCTTCCTGCCGGCATTTTTGTCGACAACGGAGGATATGAGCTGGTGGCCATCTTGGCTGCCGCTGCCGCGGCTCTGGCCTTGGCCGGCCCGGGCTCCTATTCGGTGGACCGTCTGGTCTTCGGCCGGACGGCCCCGGTCGGGTCGATGTCGAACGCCTAGGAGATAGTCAAGCCCGGCACCCGAAAGAGCATCTTTCGGGTGCCCGGGCATTTAAGCGGACGATTGGCTGGCCTGGGGTGCTTGCGTGATGCCGGTTTCGGTGGTGATGTTGACGTGACCGAACCCACTCTGACATACTGAACGAACGGTCAGTATGTAAATAGTTTTCAGTGAGGTGAACCCATGGCCCCGACCACACCGCAGGAGCCGGGACTGAGTGCCGTCCCAAGCTACGAAGAAGAGCAGTCGCAGGCGCGTTTTGACGCCCTGATCGGCAAGGATTCGCGTATTGAGCCACGCGACTGGATGCCGGATGCCTACCGCAAGACCTTGACTCGCCAGGTTTCCCAGCACGCGCACTCCGAGATCATCGGCATGCAGCCTGAGGCCAACTGGATCACCCGCGCGCCGTCGCTGAAGCGCAAGTCGATCCTCATGGCCAAGGTCCAGGACGAGGCAGGGCACGGACTGTACCTGTACTCCGCCGCCGAAACCCTCGGCACCGACCGCGACGAGCTGAACGACCAGCTGCTGACCGGACGCGCCAAGTACTCCTCGATCTTCAACTACCCGGCACGTTCCTGGGCCGACATGGGCGCCATCGGCTGGCTCGTGGACGGTGCGGCCATCGCCAACCAGGTGCCGCTGTGCCGCGCATCCTATGGCCCGTACGGCCGCGCCATGGTCCGCGTCTGCAAGGAAGAGTCCTTCCACCAGCGCCAGGGCTTCGAGATCCTGCTCTCGCTGTCCCGCGGCAGCGAAGCTCAGAAGAAGATGGCCCAGGATGCCGTCAACCGCTTCTACGAGCCTGCGCTGATGATGTTCGGCCCACCGGACGAGCAGTCCCCGAACTCCAAGCAGTCCATGGCCTGGAACATCAAGCGTTTCTCCAATGACGAACTGCGCCAGCGTTTCGTCGGCATGATCGCCGAGCAGGTCAAGGTCCTCGGACTGACCCTGCCGGATCCCGAACTGCGGTACGACGAAGAGACCAAGCAGTGGATCCACAAGGATCTGAACTGGGATGAGTTCATGGCAGTAATCAAGGGCAACGGCCCAGTCAACGCGCAGCGCATGGAGCGCCGCCGCGAAGCCCACCGCGAGGGTGCCTGGGTTCGCGAAGCCGCCGCAGCATACGCCGCCAAGCAAGTACAAAGTGAGGTTGCCTAACATGAGCCAACAGAACAATTGGCCCCTGTGGGAAGTATTCGTTCGTTCCTCCCGTGGACTCTCGCACGTCCACGCAGGTTCGCTGCACGCTCCGGACGCCCAGATGGCAGTGCGCAACGCCCGCGACCTGTACACCCGCCGCAATGAAGGCGTGTCTCTGTGGGTTGTGAAGTCCGAGGACATCATCAGCTCCGATCCGGATGAGAAGGACGCTTTCTTCGAATCCCCGCAGGGCAAGGACTACCGCCACGCGACCTATTACAAGGCCAGCGAGGGAGTGAAGCACCTGTGAACCACGACGAACTCGATGCCGAGCTCGACAGCTTCGGCGACGCGCTGGCCTCGGCCACCCGCGTCACCCCGGGCAACGCGCTGCGTCCGGAAGACATCGCCGTGGGCGGTGCCAAGCCGAGCGAAGACGTTGCACGCTACGCACTGACCCTGGGCGACGACGCACTGATCCTGGCCCAGCGCCTGTCGCACTGGATCTCCCGCGCACCTGAGCTGGAAGAGGACATCGCCCTGGGCAACATCGCCCTTGACGTGCTCGGACACGCCCGTTCGTTCCTGACCTACGCCGGCCTGGCCTGGGACAAGACCGAAGACGACCTGGCCTACTGGCGCGAAGAAGACGACTTCACCTCGCTGTGGATCGTCGAGCAGCCCAACGGCCACTTCGGCGTGACCATCATCCGCCAGCTGATCGTCTCGGTTTTCCAGCACCTGCTGTACTCCAAGCTGACCGAATCCGCCGACGAGACCCTGGCCGCGATATGCGCCAAGGCAGTCAAGGAAGTCGACTACCACCGCGACCACGCCATCCAGTGGACCATCCGCCTGGGCCTTGGCACCGAGGAATCGGCTGCCAAGATGCGCCACGCGCTGGAAATCCTCTGGCCATACGTCGACGAGATGTTCCAGGACCTGGAGCTGCACCGCAAGCTGGACGGCATTGCAGTGCTTCCGTCCTCGCTGCGCGAAGCCTGGGACAAGGAAATCAACGCCGTCCTGGCAGATTCCGGCCTGGAAATCCCGAAGACTGGCCAGGCCATGGCCAACGGCCGCGGCGGAGAGCACTCCGAGCACCTCGGATTCATCCTGGCTGAAATGCAAGTCCTTGCCCGCAAGCACCCCGGTGCAAGCTGGTAGCCACCACACCAACCCTTTCGCCCGCTAAGGGGGAGCAGTCTTGAGCAACCTGATCGCCAACACCGAAGATCTGTTCGCCATCGCCTCGAAGGTCACGGATCCGGAGATTCCCGTGCTGACCATCGCCGACCTCGGCATCCTGCGTGAAGTCCAGCAGGACGAGGACGGCGCGGTCCACGTGGTCATCACCCCGACCTATTCGGGCTGCCCGGCCATGGACGTCATCACCGAGGACCTGCACAGGGTCTTCCAGGAGGCAGGCCATGAACAGGTCGACATCCGTTTGGTGCTCACCCCCGCCTGGTCGACCGACTGGATGACCGAGAGCGGCAAGGCCAAGCTGGAAGCCTACGGCATCGCCCCGCCCACCGGGCGGGGCCATGCCGGACGCGTGACGCTCGGCATGAGCGTCAAGTGCCCGCGCTGCCATTCGCTGAACACCCGCGAGCTGGCGCGCTTCGGCTCAACTTCCTGCAAGGCGCTCTACACCTGCAAAGACTGCCTGGAACCCTTCGACTACTTCAAGGTGCTCTCATGACCGACCAAACCACACCAACTCGTCGCCGTGCCTCCTTCCACCGGCTGACCGTCTCCAACGTCCGCCGCCTGACCAAGGACTCCATCGAGGTCACCTTCGCGATTCCCGAGGAACTGAGCGAGGAATACGACTACGTGGCGGGCCAGTACGTGGCGCTGCGCAAGGAGATCCCAAACGCGGAAGGCGAGCTGCACGAGCTGCGCCGTTCCTACTCGATCTGCGCCGAGCCCACTGGCAGCGAGATCAAGGTCGCCATCAAGCGCGACCTGGGCGGCTTGTTCTCCACCTGGGCCAACGAAAACCTGGCCGCAGGCGACCAGATGGACGTGATGAGCCCTGCCGGCGCGTTCATCTCCAAGCACCGCCTGACCGAGATCAATGATCCGTCCAAGATCGACACCGCTGACCAGGACCGCTTCGTCGCGGTGGCCGCAGGCTCGGGCATCACCCCGGTGCTCGCCATCGCCCGCACCATCCTGGCCGCGAACGAGAACACCCGCTTCGACCTGATCTACGCGAACAAGGCAGCCATGGACGTGATGTTCCTGGAGGAGTTGGCGGACCTGAAGGACCGCTACCCGTCCCGACTGGCCCTGCACCACGTGCTCAGCCGCGAACAGCGCATCTCCCCGCTGCTCTCCGGGCGCATCGACGCGGACAAGCTGTCCACGCTGCTTGAGACCGTGGTTCAGGCGCCGAGCGTCGACGAATGGTTCCTGTGCGGACCGTTCGAGCTGGTGCAGCTGGTCCGCGACCAGCTGACCGGCATGGAGATCCCGGCCGAGAAGGTCCGCTTCGAGCTGTTCTCCACCGGCGAGCCGACCAAGCCCCAGGGCCATATCGGCCGCCCGGTCAACGTCGAAGAAGACGAGGACAGCTACGAGATCAGCTTCACCCTCGACGGCCTGCAGGGCGAGGTCAAGTCGCCGGTACGCGCCAACGAGACCGTGCTGAACGCGGCGCTGCGCGTCCGCCCGGACGTTCCGTTCGCCTGCGCCGGCGGCGTGTGCGGCACCTGCCGCGCCAAGGTCACCAGCGGCACCGTCACCATGGCGGAGAACTACGCGCTGGAGCCTGACGAGGTCGAGGCCGGCTACGTGCTGACGTGCCAGTCGCACCCGACCACCGAAAAGCTCAGCGTCGACTTTGACGCCTAGAAACGGGATGACTTCATGATCGAACTGACGATTGCCGACTCCATCGCCCGCGTGGTGCTGAATGCGCCGAAGAAGATGAACTCACTGGACGAGGCGGCACTTGCCGAATTGTCCGAGGCCTATGACAAGGCCGCGGCGGCCGTGGAAACCGGAGAAGTCCGCGCCCTGGTGCTGACCGGAGAAGGCCGCGGCTTCTGCGCAGGACGCGACATCTCCGGGGTCAACCCGGCAGATGACGACGTCATCGGCTACCTCGAAGGCAAGGTGCAGCCGCTGCTGGAGAAGATGTCCAGCTTCCCGGCTCCGACCTTCGCCCTGGTGCAGGGTGCCTGCCTGGGTGTTGGACTTGGCCTGGCAGTCGCCACCGACGTGGTGTACGTGGCGGAAAACGCGAAGATCGGTTCGCCGTTCGCCAACCTGGGCGCGACCCTGGACTCCGGGGGACACTGGCTGTTCACCGAGCGCCTGGGTGCCCACCGCACTCTTGACATGATCTACACCGCAGAGCTGATTTCCGGTGCCGAAGCCGTGCGTTCGGGCCTGTTCTCCCGCGCCTTCCCGGCCGAGGAACTCGCCGAGCGCGGCGAGGAGATCATCGCCAAGGTCGCCCAGGGCGCTACCCAGGCGTTCGTCGCGTCCAAGCAGCTGGTGGCGGAAATCCGCGACCAGCGTGTGGGCCTGTGGAACTCCATGCGCACCGAGAACCGCGCGCAGGCGGCACTGTGCGACACCGTGGACTACGCGGAGGGCTTCAAGTCCTTCCAGGAGAAGCGCCCGCCGGTGTTCACTGGCAAGAAGTAAGTACTTGAAGCCAAGCGCCCGCCAGATTGATTCTGGCGGGCGCTTGGTGCATCAATAGACTTTCAGGCTGGGCCGCCGAGGCTGCCGTCCGTAAAGTTTTTTCTTGCAGGCCAACGCCGCCAAGCCGGCAACGAAATTGCCGACGCGCAGGTTGAACTTGCGTAGAACCAAGCACCCTGTTTCACAGTTTTCCCAGCTGGACCGCGCATGTACTGTGCATGACAACAACAGACTTCATGACCGGTCAACGGAATCCGCACAGCGATGCTATCGATCTCGTGCGGGGACCAGTCGACAGCTTTGCGTTCTTCCATGGGTCGGTGCTCATCTTGGGCCCCTCAATACGCTGTTGTTCCAGTTCGGCATAGCAAGTATTGGCCAGGGGACGGCTGCGACTTTGGATGTTGAATGAGAAGCGGCCTGCCGTGCGAGAATTTTCGGAGCAACGACAAAACGTCCGCTGGATCTGATCCGGCGGACGTTTTGTCTTCGGGCGGGCTTGCCCGTTTAACGGGTATCGGTGTCTTCAAAAATCAGCAGCGTCTGGGTATCCAGCACGGTGGGCAGCGATTGCAGCTCCTCGAAAACCACCCGGCGCAGGTCCAGATTGTCCTTAGCGCGCACCAGCAGGATCACGTCGAAGTTTCCGCCAACCAACCCGATATGGTGCACCTCCGGGATCGAGGCCAGATGGTCGCGCAGTTCCCGCCAGGAGTGCTGGCGCAGCTTCAATGTCACGTAGGCACTGGCTTTCAGGCCGGTTTTCACAGGGTCGATGACCACCGTGTAACGGGTGATCACCCCTGCATCCTGGAGCTTGGCGATTCGCGAGTACGCATGGGCCCGGGAGACATGGACCTTCTGTGCGACCGTGGTGACCGACTGCCGGCCGTCGCTGGTGAGTTCGGCCAAGATCGCGCGGTCGACATCATCCAGTTTCAGTTCCGCGTCAGCGGTCATTAGTACTCCTTGCGAGCGGGTCGGACGAGTCATCGCCAAACCCATTTTCTTGATACGAATCGTCTACAAGTATACGCATCCCATGCTCAACTTTCCATGATTAGCGCCCGGAGTGGATACAGATTGCCACTGATACGCATAATTAGTTGCAAATGATGTTTGGGTGAAGCCAGTCACAGGTATGCGTGACGGGGGACCTTCGCAGCACTACGAAAGGTGGGAGAACATGAGCACCGATGCACACGCGGGTCGCATGACTGAAGTCAGCGACAAATTCGGTATCACCCCGGAAGACTACATGCTGCCAGCACGGCACATGATCAACCTTCTGGACCCGGATGGAACCCTCCGTCCACAGGACAAGCAGGGCACCGAACCGGGCCATGAGTACCCGTTGCCGAGCCCCGCTCGTCTCATGGAGGCCTACTCCGCCCTGGTGACCGGACGCCGCGTCAACGACCAGAACTCCGCCCTGGTGCGCCAGGGCCGCATGGCCGTCTACCCGTCGAGCCACGGCCAGGAAGCCTGCCAGGTCGCCGCCGCGCTGTGCCTCGAAGAAGGCGACTGGCTGTTCCCGACCTACCGCGACACCGTGGCCGTGCTGACCAAGGGCGTCGCCCCGATGGAAGTCATGACCAGCTTCCGCGGCGAATGGCACTGCGGGTACGATCCGAAGGCCTACAACTGCGCGCCGATGGCCACCCCGCTGACCACCCAGCTGCTGCACGCGGTGGGCGTCGCCCACGCGGCCAAGCTGCGCGGGGAGGACACCGTTGTGGTCGCCATGTGCGGCGACGGCGCCACCAGTGAAGGCGACTTCCACGAAGCGCTGAACTTCGCCGCGGTGTTCAACCTGCCGGTGGTCTTCTTCGTGCAGAACAACAAGTACGCGATCTCCGTGCCGTTCTCCCAGCAGTCCGCCGCCCCGTCCCTGGCCCACAAGGCCGTGGGCTACGGCATGGCCGGCGAACGCGTGGACGGCAACGACCTGATGGCGCTGATGGCAGTCATGACCCGCGCCGTGCGCCTGGCCCGCGAGGGCAACGGCCCGCTGCTGGTCGAGGCCCACACCTACCGCATGCAGGCCCACACCAACGCGGACGACGACAAGCGCTACCGCGAGGACGCCGAGGTCGCCGAGTGGAAGGCCAAGGATCCGGTCATCCGCATCCAGTCCTACCTGGACGACGCCGGGCTGCTCACCGAGCAGGCCACCGCGGAGATCACCGAGAAGGCCGAGGCAGTGGCCAAGACCCTGCGCGACGGCATGAACCAGGACGCGGACACCGATCCGCGCGAGCTGTTCGAGCACGTCTACTCTTCCAAGACCCCACAGATGGCCGAGCAGCAGGCAATGCTCGCCGACGAACTAGCCCGTGAGGAGGCCTAGCATGACTACCACCACTTCGCGGGTGAACCCGAACGTCTCCGACGCTACCGCCCGTGCAGCGGCCAAGGCCGCCACCGAGAACCAGCCGGTCACCTTCGGCAAGGCGCTGAACACGGCGCTGGCCGATGCCCTGACCGCAGAGCAGTCCGTGGTCATCTTCGGCGAGGACGTGGGAACGCTTGGCGGCGTTTTCCGCATCACCGACGGGCTCACCGCCCGCTTCGGCAACGAACGCTGCTTCGACACCCCGCTGGCCGAGTCCGGCATCGTGGGTATGGCCGTGGGCATGGCAATGAACGGCATGCGCCCGGTCATCGAGATGCAGTTCGACGCGTTCGCGTACCCTGCCTTTGAGCAGATCGCCTCGCACGTGGCCAAGATGCGCAACCGCACCCAGGGCCGCCTGCCGCTGCCGATGGTCATCCGCATCCCCTACGCCGGCGGCGTGGGCGGCGTGGAGCACCACTGCGATTCCTCCGAGGCCTACTACGCCCACACCCCGGGCCTGAAGGTCTTCACCCCGGCCACCGTGGCCGACGCCTACCTGATGCTGCGCGAGGCCATCGACTCCGAGGACCCGGTGGTCTTCTTCGAGCCGAAGAAGCTGTACTGGTCCAAGGAGCAGGTCAACCTCGAAGAGCTGGCCGCCCAGTACGAGGCCGGCAAGGCCGCGGAAACCGAGGGCAAGGCACGTATTGCGCGCGCCGGCTCCGATGCCACGCTGATCACCTACGGCCCGAGCGTCTCCACCTGCATGCAGGCCGCCAAGGTCGCAGCGGAGGAGGGCATCAGCCTGGAAGTCATCGACATCCGCACCATCGTTCCGTTCGACGACGAATCGGTGGCAGCCTCGGTGCGCAAGACCGGCCGCGCCATCGTGGTGGCCGAAGCCCAGGGCTTCGCCTCCGTGGCCAGCGAGATCGTTGCCCGCGTGCAGGAGCGTTGCTTCCACTCGCTGGCGGCTCCGGTGCTGCGCGTGACCGGCTTCGACATCCCGTTCCCGGCGCCAACGCTGGAGAAGTACAACCTGCCAAGCGTCGAGCGCATCCTTGATACGGTCGACCAGCTCCAGTGGGAGGCTTAAATTGAGCATTAAGACGTTCCTGCTGCCCGATCTGGGCGAAGGCCTGACCGAGGCTGAACTGGTGCGCTGGATGATCGCCGAGGGCGACTCGGTCATCGTCGATCAGCCCATCGCCGAGGTGGAGACCGCCAAGTCGCTGGTGGAGATCCCGTGCCCGTTCGAAGGCGTGGTCTCGACCCTGCACGGCGATGCCGGCCAGATGATGCTGGTGGACGAACCGTTCATCTCCGTGAACACCGGAGGCGTCGAGCCGGAAGCCGCAGCCCCTGCCGCCGAGGGCGCGCTGTCCTACCGCGAAGAGGAAATGGCCGGAACCCAGGTGCCGGAGGAGGCCGAAGAGGACGAAGCCAGCGGCAACGTGCTGATCGGCTACGGCACCGGCGCCTCCAAGCCGAGCACCAGCCGCCGTCGCCGCCCGCGCGCAGGCAGCACCACCGCGGCCGCGTCCAGCGAGACCTCCACGCAGGCCGTGCGCGTCATCAACCCGCTGGTGCGCAAGCTGGCCCGCGAGAACTCCATCGACATCCACGCAGTGCGCGGCACCGGCCCCGAGGGCCTGGTCCTGCGTGCCGACGTGGAGGCGCTGATCAGCCAGGGCCAGCCAGACGCAGCGGCCGCTGTCCCGGCAGCCCCGGCGGCAGCTCCCGCTCCGGCCGCCGCGCCGGCACCGCAGAAGCCGTCCGAGGGCGCTGCCGCAGGCGCAGACAAGCGCACCGGCCTGCCGGTCGCTTCCAGCCAGGTGCTCTCCGGCGTGCGCAAGACCATTGCCGCCGCCATGAGCACCTCGCGCCGGGAAATCCCGGAAGCGACAGTGTGGGTGGACGTGGATGTCACCAAGCTGCTGAAGCTGCGCGGAAAGATCAAGGAATCCGAGGGCCAGGCGCCAAGCATCATGGCGCTGATCTCCCGCTTCGCCGTGGCCGGCCTGCAGCGCTTCCCTGAGCTGAACAGCCGCATCGACGTGGAGGACGACGGCTCGCTGCGCCACACCATCTTCGATGGGGTCAACCTGGGCTTCGCGGCCCAGACCGACCGCGGTCTGGTGGTCCCGAACGTGCGCGACGCCCACAAGCTGAACGCCAACGAGCTGTCGGCCGAGTTCGCCCGACTGGCCGGCGTGGCCCGCGAAGGCAAGGCCGGGGTCTCCGACCTGTCCGGCAGCACCTTCACCATCAACAACTACGGGGTGTTCAACGTGGACGGCTCCGCGGCGATCATCAACTACCCGGAAGCTGCCATCCTCGGCCTGGGCCGGATCGTTCAGAAGCCATGGGTTGTCAACGGCAAGATCAAGGTCCGTTCCATCTGCGAACTGACCCTGAGCTTCGACCACCGTGTCTGCGATGGCGGCACCGCTGCAGGATTCCTGCGCTACGTCGCCGATGCGATGACCGATCCGAAGAAGGCCCTGTCTACCCTGTAGACGGCCGGAATCAGGCCCCGCAACCCGGGAAGTTTTCCCGGGTGGCGGGGCCTTTTCCGTACCCTTTGGGCGGCTGCAGCCCGGGGGATTAATTGGCAAGTCAAGGCGCATTTCCTAGACTTGAAGATGACTTATCCGGCGACCGGCCCGAGAACGGGGCGGAGCGCCGAAGCCGAAAGGGGCAGATCATTTCCAGCGAACGCGTTGAGATCAGAAGCCGTACACCACTGATCATCCTGCTTTTCCTGCCCATTGCGGTGATCGCGCTGACCCGGACGCTGCTGGGGACGTCGCTGCCCAGCATCACAGCGACCCACTGGTCCGACAGCGCCCGGCCGGACGGATTCGCCGACAGCGCGGTGTTCTTCACCGCCTCCATGACCTTCGCGATCCTCGGAGGCTTGGTCGCATGGGCATCGTTGTACCTGACCCGCAAGCCACTGGTGCTGCTCGGGCTTCTTTTTGTGGGAAGCCTGATGGCTTGGACCACCGCAGGGGTCTATGTTTCCAGCTCTGTGCCTACGGCGTTCGCCGGTGATCCGACCCAAGCCGTAGCGGGACCCTGGATCTTCGCCAGCATCGCAGCGACCTTGGTCAGCCTTGTTCCTGTTTGGATCTGCGGGGTATTCCAGCAGTACCAGCTCAATCGCCAGAACAAGCGCCGTGACCGCTTGGCTAAGGTACAGGAGAAGCGGCAGGCAGCCACAGTGAAGGCCCCGCCGGCGGCTGAAATCGCACCAGGTGATGAATTCAGCGAGACAATGAACGCCCCCCGGTGGTTGTGGCTGCTAGGACTTTTCATGGCGGGCATGGGTATCTTCATGATCTTCATGAGCACCACTGAAGGTGGAGACATCGTCAGCTTCATCATGGGAATCGCCTTCATCGTCCTGCTCACCCCGCTGGTCCTCGGGCTGGCGAGGATCCGCGTGACGGTGGCCGGCGGAAGGCTACGCGTGTCCAGCGCCCTTCTGGGGTTCCCGTTGCGCACCATCGAGGTCAAGGACATGGAATCGGTCCTCGCCGAGGAGATCCAGCCCATGGAATGGGGCGGCTGGGGATGGCGCTTCTTCCCCGGCGGATCCGCCGTGGTGCTGCGCCGCCATGAAGGGCTGGCCGTTGAATTGAAGGACAAACGCCGCTTCGCGGTCACCATCCCTCGTTCCGAACAGGCCGCCGCCCAGCTGAACGCCCTGATCGCCCAGGGTCGCTAGCCGGTACTGCGGCGGATCAGATGCGGGCCGGGCCGATGACAACGGAGCGCAGCGCCAGCCCCGAGATCAGGGACGCAGCCACCACATGCACGATGCCCAGTACCGCATAGGCCAGCAGCAGCTCCTGCGGGACCTTCTGGATGTGCGGGTGGGGGAGCAGATAGGACAGCAGCAGCACCAGCACCCAGACGACCAGGCTTAGGACGCCCAGGCTTCGCGACCAGCTGGTCTTGCTGACCTCGCCGCTCAACGGCTGGATGCGCTGCAGCACCGCGCTGGCAAGGACCATCCAGAACGCTGCGACCAGGAAACCGGCGGCGATATCGCTGGGACGGTGCCAGCCGCACACCAACGTGGCCACTCCGGCCGCCGTGGCGAAAACCCACGCGACCAGCTGAACCACAGGCCGCAGCGTCGGCGGCGAGACCAGGTACATCAGTCCCATCGCCGCGGCGGCGGCCGTGGTGTGTCCCGAAGGGAATGAATTTCCCGAGGTGCCGAAGTTGAAATCTGGGCGGATCAGGATCAGGTGCTTGAGGATCTGCGTGGTGGCCATGGCGGCACCTGCAGCAGCAACCGCAATCACCGCCCGCAGGAATCTGCGGTCGCGGATGACGCGGTAGAGCAGGAACACCGTGGCAATGGCTCCGCAGATCAACGGCAGGAAATCGAGGAACTGGCGGACCGGGTTGCCCGAATTGGTGGACGGCCACCACTGGGACCACACGGTGAAGCCCACCTGGTCGGCCCACTGGCCGGCGCGCATCTGGACAAAAAAGACGTACTCGACAATGAACAACGCCAGCAACAGCAACCCGCCGGACCACCACTGCACGTGGCGCGGCTTCAGGGTGGCGGAATGGCGGCTCATATCTCTAGCCTGTCATAACTCACGTGCTTCAAGGCACGCTTTGGGCATGTAACTATCGCCACCATGGCTAGGCTGGGACTATGAACTTTCCCCTGCCTGCCCTGGAAGAAATCCTCGCCCACAGCCACGTAGTCCAGCTGCCCATGCAGGTGAAATTCCGCGGGGTGACCCAGCGCGAAGCGCTGCTGATCGAAGGACCGGCGGGCTGGGGAGAATTCTCCGCCTTCTTGGAATACGGTCCGCAGGAAGCATCCCGCTGGCTGGCCGCCGCCATCGAAGCCGCCTACCAGCCCTTCCCGCAGCCGCTGCGCACCAGCATCCCGGTTAATGCCACGCTCCCGGCCGTTCTGGTCGGCGAAGTCGGCCGCGTGCTTGAACGCTACGATGCGCCGCACACCATCAAGATCAAGGTGGCCGAGCAGGGGCAGAGCGTAGATGAGGACCTTGCCCGGGTGGCCGAAACCCGGCGCTTGTACCCGCAGGCCGCGCTGCGCGTGGACGCGAACATGGGATGGGACATCCCCACCGCGGTGGCAGCGCTGACCCGGCTCAGCGACTTCGATCTGCAATACGCGGAACAGCCGGTGCCCGGCATCACCGGACTGGCCGAGGTCCGCGCGCGACTGCGTTCCGCGCGGATCGACCTGAAGATCGCCGCGGACGAAGCAGTGCGCAAGCACACCGATCCGCTGGAAGTCTCCCGGCTCGGGGCCGCCGACCTGATGATCATCAAGGCTCAGCCGCTGGGAGGCATCCAGACCGTGCTCGACATCGCTGCGCAGGCCGAACTCGATGTCGTGGTCTCCAGCGCCCTGGACACCTCTGTGGGCCTGGCTCAGGCCGCCGCGCTGGCCAGCGCCCTGCCCGAGCTTCCCTATGCCTGCGGGCTGTCCACCGGAACCCTTTTCGCGGACGACGTGACCGACGAGCCGCTGCTGGCTACCGCCGGGTACCTGCCGGTGCGCCGCGTGAAGCCGCAGCCGCACAAGCTGGCCAAGCTGCATCCGGGACAGGAACGAGAGGCCTGGTGGCACCTGCGGGTGCGCGACTGCTACGCGCAGCTGTTGGAGAACTAGGGGAGCCGCACCCAGAATTATCCTCGTGTTAACCTCCAGTACGGCTTTTGACCACTTCGGGATGAAAACCTCGAATCGCTTCACCCCCTGACGAGCGAGCCACACCGAGGAAGTGACGGATCAATGAATCCCACCCGTACCCTGCTGCCGATGCTTGGCCATACCCGCGGCGGACGTTCCGCAGCGACCTGCCACTTCAAATGCGGGGATGCCTGCGTCAAGCCGGACTGCAACAACTCATCCAACGCGTACTTCCGCGACATCGCCGACTCCGCGCTCTCCCGCCGCCAGATGCTTGGGCTCGGTGCCATCGGTGCCTCCGCACTGGTCGTCGGCCCGCAGCTGTTCGGCGCCCCGCCGGCATCCGCTGCTGAAGTGGCCGTCGCCGGCAAGCACGGCTCCCACGGCGGGAAGCTCGGTTTCCAGGCCATCGACCCGGTCTCGCGCTCGGTGGACACCATGACCGTGCCCGAAGGCTACGACTGGCACAGCATCATCCGCTGGGGCGACCCGCTGTTCAAGCGCTCGCCGGAATTCGACGCGCAGAATCAGACCGCACGCAAGCAGGCCGAGCAGTTCGGATACAACTGCGACTACCTGGACATCATCGTGGACAAGTACTCCGGCCGCACCGGCGTGCTGGTCGCCAACCACGAATACACCAACGAAGACATGATGTTCGACGCCGACTGGTTCGAGGCGAACAAGGACGAAGCCCGCCGCATCGCCATGAACGCCCACGGCTTCAGCGTTGTCGAGGTCTCTCGCAAGAAGAACGACAAGAAGTGGACCTACGTCCAAGGCGGCGAACGCAACCGCCGCATCACCATGCAGACTGAGTTCACCGTGGACGGGCCGGCTGCGGGCAGCGACCTGCTCAAGACCGCAGCGGACCGCACGGGCACCAAGATCCTGGGCACCTTGAACAACTGCGCCGGCGGCACCACTCCGTGGGGCACCGTGCTCTCCGGCGAGGAGAACATCGACCAGTACTTCCGCGGCCGCGGAACCGCCGAGGAAGCCCGCTACGGAATCGCGGCCAAGGCCACCGAACGCGGCTGGGAAGACACCGACCCGCGCTTCGGCCTGCACCATGAAGGATTCGAGAACGAGGCGAACCGCTTCGGCTGGGTTGTCGAGATCGATCCGCAGAATCCGAAGTCGATCCCGGTCAAGCACACCAATCTGGGCCGCTTCAAGCACGAGGGCGCGAATGTGCGCATCGCCAAGAACGGCAAGGCCGTCGCCTACTCGGGCGACGACTCGCGCTTCGAATACATCTACAAGTTCGTCTCCTCGGGGACCTACCGCAAGAACGACCGCCGCCACAACATGACCCTGCTGTCGGATGGCGACCTGTATGTCGCGAAGTTCGCCGGCAACTCGCCGGCCGCTGAAATCGACGGCAGCGGGGCGCTGCCCTCGGACGGCGCCTTCGACGGCACCGGCACCTGGCTTCCGCTGGTGCGCGGCGGCAAGTCGATGGTGGACGGCATGAGCGTGGAAGAAGTGCTGGTGTATACCCGTCTGGCCGCCGACAAGATCGGCGCCACCAAGATGGACCGCCCCGAAGACGTGGAGCCGAGCCCGGTCTCCGGCAAGCTGTACGTGGCGCTGACCAACAACTCCGACCGCGGCAAGGCAGGCAAGGAAGGCGCCACCGAGCAGAACCCGCGCGTGGCAAACCGCGACGGGCACGTCCTGGAGCTGACCGAAGCTGGCAACGACGCGACGGCCACCAAGTTCACCTGGAACATCCTGCTGGTGGCGGGCGACCCGAAGGTCAACTCCTCCACCTACTTCTCCGGCTATCCGGCGCAGAAGGTCTCCCCGATTTCCTGCCCGGACAACCTGGCCTTCGACTCGGCGGGCAACCTATGGATCTCCACCGACGGCGCCCCGGGCACCATCGGCTACTCCGACGCGCTGCACAAGGTGACGTTGACCGGCAAGGACCGGGGCCGCGTGGAGCAGTTCCTCGCGGTGCCCACCGGGGCCGAGACCTGCGGCCCGGTGATCCATGACAAGGACGGTTCGGTGTTCGTTGCGGTGCAGCATCCGGGCGAGGGCGGCAGCTTCGCCCAGCCGGCGTCGCTGTTCCCCGATTTCGTAGCCGCTCCGGGCAAGGTGAAGAAGGGCCAGTTCTACGGCCCGCGGCCCAGCGTGGTCCAAGTCTTCACCGAGCGCCAGGGCAACAACGGAAACGGTCACGGGCATGGCCACGGCAATGGGCACGGCAAGCACTAGCCATTTCCGGTGACAGGCAGGAAGCGGCGGGAAGCGACAGGCTTCCCGCCGCTGTCCGCGTCCCGGGATGAACTCCGGGTACCGGGCAACCGGCGACTCGATAGACTTGGAAGGGTGTTTTCCGGCCAAGACTAGAGGTGACTGAACGCGTGAGTGCGCAGCAGGATGGACAGCGTGCCATCACCACGGCCCGCGAGGTGCTCTCGGCACTGATTGCCGCAGGAATCAGAGACCTGGTGATTTCTCCCGGTTCCCGCAGCGCCCCGCTGGCCTACGCCGCGGCCGAAGCCGAAGCCGCAGGGAAGCTTCGGGTGCATGTGCGCATCGACGAACGCTCGGCTTCTTTCATGGCGCTGGGACTAACCCAGGCCACCGGCGCGCCCACTGCCATCGCCGCCACCAGCGGCTCGGCCATCGGCCAGATGCTGCCCGCCGTCATGGAAGCCAACCACACCGGCACGCCGCTGCTGGTGCTCTCGGCCGACCGGCCGGACGAGCTGCACGGAACCGGCGCCAGCCAGAGCACCCGGCAGAAAACGTTGTTCGGCGAGCACGTTCGTGCGGCGCTGAACGTCCCCGCCGGGAACAGCCCTGCAACTGCGCTGGATGCGGCCCTGGCCGCTCTGCGCGGCAATGCGCAGGCACCGGCCGGCCCGGTGCAGCTGAACCTGCAATTCCGCGACCCGCTGACGCCTGAAGACGACTCCCGAGTGGAGACCCAAGCCTGGACCGGCATTGAGCCGGGGGACTGGGCAAGCCCAGGAACCCAACTGTCCGGAACCGCCTGGCCGCAGCCCACCGACGCCGCCGTGCGGCGCACAGTGGTTGTCGCCGGACACGCTGCGGGTCCCGAGGCGCAGGCTTTCGCCCAGCACCTGGGGCTGCCGCTCTTCGCCGAGCCGTCCTCCAACGCGCGCTTCTCCGCCCACGCCATCCGCCACTACCGCCCGCTGATCGCGGTAGGTCTTGAGCGCATCGAACGCGTGGTGCTGTTCGGGCGTCCCACGCTCAGCCGCCCGGTCGGCCGGCTGCTCGCCGCAGCGCACATCGACTCGGTGATCTGGGAACCGGCTCCTGCCCCCTGGTACGAGGCCGGGCGCCGGCGCGAAACACCCGTGGCAGATCCCCAGCAGCTCGTCGACTTCGCCGGCACCGCACCCCGGGGCTGGCTGGAGGGCTGGCAACAACTGGATGCGCAGGCCCAGCCGATCCGCGCAGCACTGCAGGAACCCGAAACCCTGGACGGGGCCGCAGTGGCGGAGGAAATCTGGAACGCCCGCATTCCGCAGCTGCTGCTGGGGTCCTCGAACATCGTGCGCGACTTCGACCTGGCTGCGGATCCGAGCGTTCCGGGGGCCAGCACCTGCCATGCGAACCGCGGATTGGCCGGCATCGACGGGACCATCTCCACGGCCCTGGGCCTGGCGGCGGGCAGCGGGCAGCACACCGTGGCAGTCATGGGGGACATTACCTTCGCCCATGACGCAAGCTCGATGCTCTGGACCCTGGGCGAGCAGAAGCCCACGGTGGACGTTGTCGTCTACAACGACGGGGGAGGAGCGATTTTCTCCACACTGGAGCACGGCCAGGTGGACGAATCCCGGCGCTACGGCAATAGCGTGGAGCGGCTGTTCGCCACGCCCCAGCAGATGGACCTGAGGACGCTCGCCGAAGGCTACGGCTGGAGCTACCACCGGGTGCTCACCCGCGCAGAACTCGGCTCGCTGCTGTCTAGCGGCACCCCCGGGGACTTGCGGCTGATCGAGATCCCGGCGAGCCGCCAGGCACTGCGCGCGCACCATCTGGAACTGAATAAGCGCCTGGGCGAACTGCCCTGGCCTGCGGCCTGATCCGGACTCGGAACCGCCCCAGACGCGGCGAAGCCCCGGCAGGCGAACTGGCTGATGGCCAGGATGCCTGCCGGGGCTTCGGCGATTCCTATCTCCGGGGGAGGACTAGATATCCACGTGGGTAGGGTCGAGCACGCGGCGCAGGAAGTCCTGCGTTCGCGGCTGCTGCGGATTGCCGATGACCTCGGCCGCAACGCCCTCCTCCACCACGACGCCGCCGTCCATGAAAACCACGCGGTCGGCGACCTCCTTGGCGAAGGCCATCTCGTGGGTCACCACCAGCATGGTCATGCCCTCGCGGGCCAGCTTCTTCATGATGGCCAGCACTTCGCCCACGGTCTCCGGGTCCAGCGCACTGGTCGGCTCGTCGAAGAGCATCAGGGTCGGTTCCATGGACAGCGCGCGGGCGATCGCCACGCGCTGCTGCTGGCCGCCGGAGAGCTCGTCCGGATAGCGTCCGCCGAAGTCGCCCAGACCCACACGTTCCAGGTTCAGCTTCGCGGTGGCGTGCGCCTTGGCCTTGTCGCGCTTGAGCACCTTGATCTGGGCGACGGTGCAGTTCTCCAGCACGGTCAGGTGCGGGAACAGGTTGAACTGCTGGAACACCATGCCGACGTTCTGGCGCATCTTGTCCAGGTTGACCTCGGGGTCGGTGGCCTCGAAGCCGCCCACGTGGATGGTGCCGCCGTTCGGCTTCTCCAGCAGGTTCACGCAGCGCAGCAGGGTGGACTTGCCCGAGCCCGAAGGGCCGATCAGGCAGACTACCTCGCCGGGCCTGACGTCCAGGCTGATGCCCTTGAGCACCTCGTTGCTGCCGTAGGACTTGCGCAGGTCCGAGATCTCCACGCCGGCGGCGCGTTCTGCCATCGAGTTGTTGGTCGTGGTCATTGTCGGTCCTTTCTAGCGCTTGGTCCGAGCCGAGCGGGATTCAAACTTCCGGGCTACCAGGCTCAACGGGATCGTGATGACCAGGTAGAACAGGCCGGCGGCGACCAGCGGGGTGATGCCGGCGTCCAGCGACTGGATGCCATCGCGGCCGAATTTAGTCATTTCGTACTGGGCCATCGACGCGCCCAGGATGAAGGCCAGCGAGGAGTCCTTGGTCAGCAGGATGATTTCGTTGGTCATCGGAGGCAGGACGATCTTGAACGCCTGCGGGATCACGATGGTGACCATGGCGCGCCAGGCAGGCATGCCCAGCGAACGTGCCGCTTCGGTCTGCCCCTTGGGCACTGCCTGCAGGCCCGCGCGCAGTGTCTCGGCGATGTAGGCCGAAGATACCAGACCCAATGCCAGCATGATGTTCACCGGCTGCGGCCAGGTGGTGCCGAAGGCCTGGGGGAGGCCGAAGCCGAAGGCCAACAGCACCAGGATGGCGGGGATGCCGCGGAAGAATTCAACAAAAGCGGTGGCGAACCAGCGGTACGGGGCGAAGGACGCCATTTTCATCAACGCCAGCAGCAGGCCGACAACCAGGCCGAAGGCGAAGGAAATAACGGTGTAGAAGATGGTGTTCTTCAAGCCGACAATGATCATGTCCGGGAACATCGGGCCTAGCTTCTCGAAGGAGAAGAAGGCATAGCGGGTCTTTTCCCAGTCCAGGGACAAGACCACTGCGGCGATGATCGCAACAAACAGGATGATCTGGATGGTTTTGCTCAGGCGGGCGCGCTGACTCGTGGTCATTGCCATGGTGTACCTCTCATAAAGGTCGCGGGGGCCGCCGCGGCGCCCGGATCAGGGCGTCGCTCGGCCCCCGCGTCTAAATAGTCCGTTAGCGACGAGGACTTACTTCTCGCCGAACCACTTCACGGTCAGCTCTTCCATTTCACCCGAATCGGTCAGGCGCTTCAGGGTGCCGTTGACCAACTCGAGGGTGGCGGCCTGCTCCAGCGGCACTCCGACGCCCAGCTGCTCGCCGGTCTTGAAGTCGGCGACCACCGCGTAGCCCGGCTTGTCCTTGATCGCGTAGCCGAGCACCGACTGGTTGCCCAGCAGCGCGTCAACCTGGCCGGCCAGCAGGGCCTGGGTCTGCAAGCCCGCGTCCTCGTAGCCCACGATGTTGCTCAGGCCCTGTTCCTTGGCGTACTTCTCGCCGGTGGTGGCCTGCTGCACACCCACCTTCTTGTCCTTGGCCGTGGCCAGATCGGTGATGCCCGAACCGTCCTTGGAAATCAGCACCAGGTCGTCATCCATGTACGGGGTCGAGAAGTTCATCTTCTTGGCGCGCGCATCGGTGATGGACAGCGAGGAAATGGCAATGTCGCACTGGGACTTGAACAGGCCGGATTCGATGGAGTCGAAGCTTGCGTCGATGACGTTCAGCTCAACCTTGGCATCCTTGGCGATTTCCGCGGCGATGTCCATGTCGAAGCCGACGTTCTTGCCGCCCTTGACGAACTCGAATGGCTCGTAGGGGATGTCGGAGCAAACGGTGAGCTTGCCTGCGTTGAGGAAGGTCGGCCCACCTGCGGCGTCTGCCGAAGGCTCGGCCGAACCGCTATCGGAGCCGCAGGCGGTCAGGGCCAGAAGTGCCACGGAAGTTGCTGCCAGGGTGGTGGCAAAACGTTTCTTGGTCAGACGCATAGGATCAAAACCTACTTTCGGGTAATGCGAGTGGATCATTGCGTACGCACAATCATAACCACGCTACAACGAGGATGAGATTCACCTCACACACGTGTCGGGGAGCATAAGTAAAACTTGTGCTCAAATCCGACCATTACCTGACCAGCACGAGGAAGCCGGCTAGGGCACTACTCGGCGCCCAGCGCCTGGCGCATCGGGCGCATTTTCGCCCATGACTCGGCCAGCTCGTCTTCGGGCACCGAGCCTGGAACGATGCCGCAACCGGCGTAGAGGCGCATGTGGTTTGCATCCTCCAGAATGCCTCCGCGCAGCGCGATCCCGAATTCGCCGTCGCCGCGCGAGTCCACCCAGCCCACCGGGCCGGCGTAGGGTCCGCGGTCCAGGCCTTCCAGCTGGCGCAGCACCGCTCCGGCCTGCTTCGTGGGAGTGCCGCACACCGCGGCGGTCGGGTGGAAGATCTCCGCGATGTCCAGTGCTGAGGGCAGCGCCCCGCGCTCGTCCGGGCGCAGTTCGGCGCGCACGTCGCTGGCCAGGTGCCAGACATTGGGCAGCTGCAGGATGAACGGCTCGTCCGGGGACTTCATGCCGTGGGAAATCGGGTTCAGCGCTTCGGTCAGCGAATCGATGGCCAGCTGGTGCTCGTGGCGCTGCTTGGGGTCGTCGAAGAGCCGGCGCTTGGCAAAGTCCGGGGCGTCAGCCCCTTCGGTGGCCCGGTCCAGGGTGCCGGCCAGCACGCGGGCCTCGGCCAGTCCGTTGGTGACACGCACCAGCATCTCGGGGGTGGCGCCCACCAACCCGTCCACCGAGTAGGTCCAGCAGTTGCCGTAGCGTTCGGTCAACGCGGTCACGACATGGGACAGGTCGATCGGTGTGGTGCTGCGGGCCATGATGTCCCGGGCGAGCACCAGCTTGGAGATGCCTGACTCGCTGAACGTGCCCAGCGCCTGGCGCACCGCGTCAAGGTAGGCGCCGGCGGTCAGCTGTCCGCTGGTCAATTCGATCTCGCCCTGGGTCGTCGGGGCTAGTGCCGCTTCGTCCTTAGCGGCCCGGGCGCGTTCCAGCGCGGAGTCGAGAGTCAGGCCAGCCAGCTGTTCGGCGCTGCCGGTCACCGTGATCCACGACTTCTCGTCATCCTGCCCCAGCACGATCTGGGGGATCACCAAGCGCGAGTCGAAGGCGCTGGTGAAGGAGAAGGCGAAGGACCCGAACGCGATCAGGCCGCTGCCGGGCCGGTTGATCGGGTCGGTGATCTGCGCCTGTGAGAGCAGCTGCGCGAACCAGGTGCGCGCCTCGACGAAGCGCTGTTCGCCGCGGGTAGTCAACCGCGCGGCGGTCCCGAATCCCACCAGCCCGCGTCCGCGCCGCGTCCAGACCATGCTGCCGTGGCGCAGGGAATCGGAGATGAGATGCTCGGAGGCACCTTCGTACTCGAAGGTGATGCTGGTTAACGCTGGTGCCGAGGCATGAAGGCCGCTGGCGCCGAGAACGGACGAATCTGCAGACATGATAGGGCTAAGCCTACCGCGCAATGACCACCGGCGACTGGAGGAGGTGTCCGCTGTCACCACGCCGGATGCAGCTGTGACTTTCAGCGGGTTGCGCCGCGCCATCGCGCGCGACCCGGTAAACTCGGTGTTGACCAGTTTCGCGGCCCATTGCCATGCCATAAAACGCGGCAAGCGCCGGTCTGCGAGCGTTCAGTGGAACGCATCGGATAGAGTGAAGTGATGTTTGTGCGCCACCAGCGCGGGCAAGCAGTCCTCGTTCAATGCGATGACCAAGCCGATGAAAGATAGTAAGCCGTAAAACAGTGACTGATTCCAAGAGCAACTGGACCGCAGCCGGACACGAGGTGTCCGACTCGATTGAGCTGAATCCTGAAACCGCAGTGCTTGCTGCGGCCATCAATCTTCCCTCGGGCTTTGCACTGATCGCCGAGGATCCCGAATTCGGACCTGCCATCTCCATGGGCATGGCCAAGGTGGAGAAGCTGCTGCGCGATGCGCTGGCCAACTCCGACCCGTTGATTGATGCCTCAAGCCGACACCTGGTGGAAGCCGGCGGCAAGCGCGTGCGCCCGCTGCTGGTGCTGCTGACTTCCCTGCTGGGCGGCGGCGTGACCGACGAGGTCATCAAGGCCGCCGCCGTGGTCGAGCTGACCCATCTGGCAACCCTGTACCACGATGACGTCATGGACTCCGCGCCGATGCGCCGCGGCGCTCCCACCGCCCATGAGGTCTGGGGCAACTCCGTGGCCATCCTGGCCGGAGACCTGATCTTCGCCCGCGCTTCAGTCTTCGGCGCCGACCTGGGCCCCGAAGCGGTGCTATGGCAGTCGCGCACCTTCGAGCGCCTGTGCCTGGGCCAGCTGCACGAATCCATCGGCCCGCGTGAGGGCGACGACGCCATCGCCCACCACATCCAGGTGATCAGCGACAAGACCGCCTCCCTGCTGGCGACCTCCGGCGCCTTCGGCGCCCGCTTCGGCGGCATCCCCGAATTCATCGAAGTGCTGCGCGAGTACGGCGAGAAGGTCGGTGTGGCCTTCCAGGTCGCGGACGACGTCATCGACATCGCCTCCAAGGAAGCCGACTCGGGCAAGACCCCGGGCACCGACCTGCGCGAAGGCGTGCCGACCCTGCCGGTGCTGCTGCTGCGCCAGGCCGCCGAGAACGGCGACGCCGCCGCGCAGGCGGCCGTCGAGCTGGTGGATTCGGACCTGACAAGCGACGAGGCTCTGGCCAAGGCCGTGGAAGCCGTCGCCGCCCACCGCTCCGTCCAGGACGCCTGGAGCGTGGCTCGCCGCTGGGCCGACGACGCTATCGAGGTGCTGGCTCCGTTGCCTGAAGGCACCGTGAAGAGCGCGCTGATCTCCTTCGCAGACGCCGTGGTGACCCGCGAAGCCTAGCTCCGGCGAACCGTCCAAGCAACGAAGTCCTGCACCTCCCGGAAGGGAAGTGCAGGACTTCATTGGTTTAAGCCGCGGTTTTCAGCACCGCAGGTCGGACTCGTAGAGCCGCTGCGGGTGTTCGTCGCTGAAGAGCGCCGCGCGCAGCTGCTCGGCCTTCGCGGCGCGGTCCTCGACAGGAACCCGGTGGCGCAGCTGGCGGTAGAGCTCGTCGTCCCAGTACCGCGGGAAGACATGCTGGTGGTAGTGCCAGACATGCTGGTTCCCGGCAGGCTCGTTGTGCTGGCGGGTGCTGGTGCCGTCCGGATTCCACGCCAGCTTCATGGCCAGCGCGATACGCCGGGTCTCGCGCATGATCGCGGCGCCGATCTGCTCATCCAGGTCGTACAGGGATTCAAGATGGGCGGTCGGGATGATCATCACGTGCCCGCCGAAGTTCCCGAAACCGTCGCAGGCCATGATCGCCGCGACCTGGTCGGTCTGGTAGATCATGTCCGTCGGGGCGCACAGGTTGTCCTCGCTGAAGGGCAGGTTGTTGACCAGCTCGCAGAACGGGCACTGGTAGCCGTGCGGTTCGTGGGAACGGTAGAGCACTAGTCCTCCAGCTCGGCAGCTAATTCCTCGAAGACCCAGGCGAACATGTCCAGGGTGAATTCGCTGAAGGTGCCCTCCTCGCTGACCCAGTTGCCCTTGGCGTTGTTGCGGCGGTAGACAATCGGATCCGGCACCTCGAGCTGGGACTGCTTGAAGCCCCACACGAACTTCTCTTCCTCGTCCTCGAGGAACAACAGGTAGCCGTCCTCGATTTCCAGCTCTTCGGGATCGAAGAAGTAGTGGTAGGCCTCCATGAAATCGTCGTTGTTGCCCAGGGCGAGGTAGAACTCCTCCAGGACAAAGGGGATCTTGACCTTGGCCTCGGCCAGGCCGTCTGCCAATTCCCCGGCGCTCAGGCCATCGGCTTCGTTCCACTGGTCCTCAAGGTATTTCGGGACGAGTGAACGGAACTTCTCTAGAAACATGTCAGCCATGCGTTAATCCTATCCAGAACTAGCGCAGCTCAAGTGCACTGAGCGCAATCCATAGTTGGACCCGGTCACTGGTGACGTTCGGGTCGTAGCCGGAGAGCTCGGCAATTTGCTGCATGCGGTAGCGCACGGTGTTGCGGTGCAGCCCCATCGATTCGGCCACCGCTCCCACGGAGCCGTCGCGGTTCAGGTACTCGCGCAGGGTGCGCATCAGCCCCGAGTCGTGGGAGGAATCGAAATCCTGGATGGGGCCCAGCGCCTCGGCGGCCAGGTCCTGCAAGGGCACGTCGCGGGCGGCCAGCAGCAGGGAGGTCAGCGAGAGCTTGGTGGGGACATTGACGCGTTCGCCGTGGCGCAGCGATTCCAGGGCCTCGAAATAGCTCCACCGGATGCCGGTGGTGTTCGAGTAGCGTCCGCCGTAGCCGACCTTGGCGGGGATGCCTGCGGTGGCCAGGTAGGTGTCGAGCCGGTCGATGGACAGCTGCACCTGCTTGTACGCCACGATGACCACTAGCCGGTCCTCGACGATGGCGGTGACCTGCGAGGCGAGGTCGGCGGGCAGGGGGAGTGTCTGCAGCCTGTCGGCTTGGCCGCTGGCCTGCACCAGCACCACCGAGTGCTCGCGCTGGGATTCCAGGCCCAGCGCGCCCAGGCGGACCGCCGCGTCCGATCCGGACAGCGCTCCGGAGGCAAGGTCGGCCAGCACCTGCCCGTTGGCCAGGCGCCGCGAGGCGCGCAGCCGGGACTTGTTGGTCAGCTCCAGTCCGATCAGCGACTGGGCGTATTCCACGATGGGGTCACGGGTGTAGGGCTCGGCGATGTGCAAGGTGCAGCGGTCGCGCAGCCCGGTGGCCACCGGCAGCTCGTGCCAGGCCCGCCCCGGATCGAAGTCGCCGCTGATCACTTCGCCGTGCAGGCTCAAGGCGACGTCGGTGCTCAGCATCTTGGACAGCTCGGTGAGCATGCGGTCCAGATCCGAAGACAGCAGGGACTGGGCCAGCTTCTGGTGGGCGCGCAGCAGGTTCTCAACACGCTTGACGTGGTCTGCGTTCAGCGCTTCGGCAATCAGGCGCGAAATCGCCGCGAAAGGAGTTTTATAGGGCACCTCGATGACCGGCAGGCCCACCTCTCGGGCGGTTTCAAGTACCGGACCCGGTACGCTTTCGTGCTCCAAGCCGATACCGAACCCCAGCGCCACCACATCGTTAGCCGCCAGCGTGCGAACGAAATCGATCTGCGCCGCGGCCGACTTCTGGCGGACTCCGGTGGTCAGCACGATCTCGCGGCCGGTGAGGAATTTGGAGGGGTCCAGAAGCTCAGTCACCGCGCCCCATGTGATCGCGGTCTCCAAGGAGTGTGTAGGATCAGTCAAAGCCTTTAAACCAAGCTCGTCATGATCCAGCAGTCCGCGTAAACTAATTGCCATAGGTTCATTCTATGGTGCGTCTGCTGCTGCAAGGATTTGCGCAAAATGCTCAAAAACTTGAGTGAAAGATGCCGAAAAGTGACCACATTGCGAAATTTTTGCGCTAGCTTAGTGACATGAGCTCTCAATCATCTACTCAGGGCGCTCCGCTCGCATCAGACAAGCGTGAGACTTTCTCGTCACGCAAACTCTTCATTCTCTCCGCGATCGGTTCGGCCGTTGGTCTAGGAAATATTTGGCGTTTCCCCTACGTCGCCTACGAAAACGGCGGCGGCGCATTCCTCATCCCTTACCTGGTTGCCATCCTGTGCGCCGGTATTCCGCTGCTGTTCCTGGACTACGCAGTCGGCCACCGCTACCGCGGGTCGGCCCCGCTGTCCTACCGCCGCGCGAATCGCAAGGCCGAAGTGCTCGGCTGGTGGCAGGTTCTGATCTGCTTCATCATCGCCATCTACTACGCAGCCATCATTGCGTGGGCCGCCATGTACTGCTGGTTCTCCATCACCAAGGCCTGGGACAAGAACCCCGACGGCGCCGGTGGATTTTTCATGAACGACTTCCTGAAAGTCCAGGAAGAAGTCACCGTTGGCTTCGACTTCGTCGGCCCGGTGCTGATCCCGATGTTCGCCGTCTGGCTGATCGCCATCGTGATTATGGTGGCCGGCGTGAACAAGGGCATCTCCCGCGCCAACGCCATCTTCATGCCGCTGCTGATCATCATGTTCCTGGTCCTCGTGGTCCAGTCGGTCTTCCTGCCCGGCGCCATCGACGGCCTGAACACCTTCTTCACCCCGAACTTCGAAGCGCTGAAGAACCCGAGCGTCTGGGCTGCTGCCTTCGGACACATCTTCTTCTCGCTCTCCGTGGCCTTCGGCATCATGGTGACCTACTCCTCCTACATGAAGCGCAAGAGCGACCTGACCGGTTCCGGCTACGTGGTGGCCTTCGCCAACTCGAGCTTCGAGCTGCTGGCAGGCATCGGCGTGTTCGCCGCCCTTGGCTTCATGGCCTACAACGCGAACTCCAGCGTGGACGAGGTCGCGGTCAGCGGCATCGGCCTGGCATTCATCGCCTTCCCGACCATCGTGTCGCAGGCGCCGCTGGGTTCGGTCATCGGCGTGTTGTTCTTCGGTTCGCTGGTCTTCGCCGGCTTGACCTCCCTGATCTCGATCCTCGAAGTGATCGTGGCGGCGTTCCAGGACAAGCTGGGCTGGCGCCGCGCACCGGCGACCCTGATCGTGACCATCCCGGTCGCGCTGATTTCCCTGGCGCTGTTCCCGACCACCACGGGCCTGTACCTGCTGGACACCATGGACGCGTTCGTGAACCAGTTCGGCATCCTTGCCTGCGCACTGGTCATCGTGATCGTCCTCGGCGCCGGCCTGGGCATGCTCCCGAAGCTGGCCAAGCACCTTAACCGCCACAGCTCCATCAAGGTGGGCACCGGCTGGAAAGTCCTGGTTGGCGGCGTCGGCCCGGCAGCGCTGGGCTACATGCTCATCAACGAAGTCCAGACCAAGATGGCCGAGCAGTATTCCGGCTATCCGGCATGGTTCAACGGTGTCTTCGGCTGGGGCATGGCCGGTGCGCTGATCGTGGGCGCAATCATCTTGTCCATGGTTCCGTGGAGCAAGAAGTCCAAGCTTGATGACCCGGAATTCCACCAGCACAAGAAGAACGTCGAAGCCGAGGAAATTCCGGAACCCGCAGGAAAGGAATACTGACAATGAGCGCACTGGCGATTGTCTTCATGATCATTTCGATGCTCACCATCTGGGGCGGCCTGGCCCTAGCCCTCATCCACCTGTCGCGTCACCCGGAGAAGACCGATGACGACGTGATCGAGCCGGCACACTCGCTGTAGCCTCGATTCACGGCAGCACCAGCGCGGCTCCCGTTCCTTCGCGGAACGGGGGCCGCGCTTTGTCTGTGCACTTGCACTACCAAGCCGGCAGCTCCTTGTGCTGAATCCGGTAGTGCAACGTTTCGCGCCAACATATTCTGCTACTAGAACTTTGCATTCCTCGGCGGATGCAAGAGCCATAGTGAGAGGAAAAGCTGGTGGACGTTACCTACCGCATTGAACAGAAGCGCAAGCTCGAAGGCCCATTCCCAGGCCCCAAGTCTCAGGAGCTGACCGCTCGCCGCGCCAACGCGGTGGCAGCTGGCGTCGCCTCGACCCTCCCGGTGTACGCTGCAGACGTTGACGGCGGCATCATCGTCGACGTGGACGGCAACCAGCTGATCGACCTCGGCTCCGGCATCGCCGTGACCACCGTTGGCGCCTCGAACCAGGCAGTGGCCAAGGCCGTCGCCGAGCAGGCCCAGCGCTTCACCCACACCTGCTTCATGGTCGCCCCGTACGAGGGCTACATCGAGCTGGCAGAGAAGCTTGCCTCCATCACCCCGGGCAGCTTCGAAAAGCGCGCCGCATTCTTCAACTCGGGCTCCGAGGCAGTGGAGAACGCCATCAAGGTGGCCCGCGTGGCCACCGGCCGCCAGGCAGTGGTTGCCTTCGACCACGCCTACCACGGCCGCACCAACCTGACCATGGGCCTGACCGCCAAGGCAGCTCCGTACAAGCGCGGTTTCGGCCCGCTGGCGCCGGAGATCTACCGCATGCCGATGAGCTACCCATACCGCGAAGAGAACCCGAACATCTCGGGCAAGGAAGCCGCTGAGCGCGCCATCCTGGCCATGGAGAAGCAGATCGGCGGCGACCAGATCGCCGCGATCATCATCGAGCCGATCCAGGGCGAGGGCGGCTTCATCGTCCCGGCCACCGGCTTCCTGCCTCGCATTGCCGAATGGGCCAAGGAAAACGGCATCGTCTTCGTCGCCGACGAAGTCCAGGCCGGCTTCGCCCGCTCGGGCTCCTGGTTCGCCTCGGACATCGAGGAAATCGAGCCGGACATCATCACCGTGGCCAAGGGCATCGCCGGTGGCATGCCGCTGTCGGGCATCGTGGGCCGCGCCGAACTGATCGACGCCGTGCACGGCGGTGGCCTGGGCGGCACCTACGGCGGCAACCCTGTTGCCGTGGCAGCTGCGCTGGAGTCCATCAAGTTCATGGAGGAGCAGGACCTCTCGGGCCGCGCCCGCGAGATCCAGGAGCAGTTCTTCACCCGCTTCACCGCGCTGCAGAAGGACGTCCCGGCAGTGGGCGACGTCCGTGGCCGCGGTGCGATGATCGCGCTGGAATTCGTCAAGGCCGGCGGCAAGCAGCCTGACGCAGCCGTAACCAAGGCCATCGCCGACGAGTGCCTGGCCCAGGGTGTCCTCATCTTGACCTGCGGCACCTACGGCAACGTTGTCCGCCTGTTGCCACCACTGGTCATCGGCGACGAGCTGCTCACCGACGCGTTCGATGTTCTGGAAGCAGCAATCCGCAAGCACGCCGCCTAATTGGCAGCGAACGGATAAACCCACCGCAAACGGCATCCCGCACAGCTCGCGCTGTGCGGGATGCCGTGCATTAACCGGGGACTTCCCGGCCTTCCGCGTCGCACCCGCGCGGGGAGGCACCCGGCCGGGCGCTGCAGGCGACCTGTCGGCCGGGAAGTGAAGCAGCACGGGACGGGTGCGCTGGAGCGGCCAGAAGGCCTCAAGAAGCGGGGCATGCGGTTCAGCTAATGAACAAGGCCCGCAGCTGCTTTCCCGAAGAACTGGAAGAAGCTGCGGGCCTCGCTGCGCGCGGAGGGAGCCTTAGACGAGCTGCTTGGGCTCCGGCATGGTGCCGGCCTTGGGCGCGCGCAGCATGTCGACCAGTACGATGATGACGGCGATCCAGACCAGCCCGAAGCCGATCCAGCGTTCCACCGGCATCTGCTCGCCGAAGACCAGCAGTCCGAGGATGAACTGGATCAGCGGAGCCAGGAACTGCAGGGAGCCGACGGTGCTCAGCGGCAAGCGCCGGGCAGCCCCGCCGAAGAGCAGCAGCGGCACAGCGGTAATGATGCCGCTGGCGGCCAACAGGAGCACCGTGGCCGGATCGGCCGCAAACAGGGCCGAGGCGTCGGCCATGGCTAGCCAGCCGATGAACACGGCGGCCAGGGGAGCGAGCCACAGGGTCTCCATGGTCAGTGTGCCCAGCGCAGTGCCGCTCTGGCCCACCTGGTTCTTCACCAGGCCGTAGAAGCCGAAGGAGAAGGCCAAGCCCAGGGAGATCCACGGAACCCGGCCCAAGCCGATGGTCAGCACGATCACCGCGAGGCAGGCGAAGCCCACTGCCACCCATTGCAGGGTCCGCAACCGTTCCTTCAGCACCAGCACGCCCAGCAGGATCGCCACGATCGGATTGATGAAGTAGCCCAGCGACGCCTCCAGCACGTGTCCGGTCAGCACCGCCACCGCGTAGAGCACCCAGTTCGCCGCGATCAGGAAGCTGGCCAGCGCCAGCTGCCGCATGGTCTTGCCTTCCTTGAACATGGCCGCGAACTGGCGCATCTGCTTGGTCGCAAGCAGCAGCAGGACGCAGAAAACCAAGGAGAAGACCACTCGGACCGCAACGAACTCGAAGGCCGAGATCTGCGGGAGCATGAGGAAATAGACCGGGAGCAGGCCCCAGATGAGGTAGGCGGTGCTTCCCTGGATCAAGCCGTAGCTGTGCTGCGAGCGGATGGGGTTCACGGTGCGTGGTGTCATGCGGCGGATCGGCTTTCGAACAGGGAGGACTGCGGTGAGCCCGGAAACTTCTTATCAAGAAGTGGATACAAATCACACGCTATAACATCGAGCCGTGCGCGGCGTTCCCCGTTTCGCTTCATTAACCGCCGGCGTTGCCAAGATCACCCTGCCGCGGCGCAGGTTTTCTCCCCGCAGCGGAACGGTGCGGCGTTTCCGTACGTTGACTAGACTAGGAAGACTAAGTACGAATTCATGACTAGGGGAGTACGCCATCGTGCATGGACACAACAACGGATTCAAGACGGCCCTTTTGCTTGGCGGCATGTTTGCGTTGCTCCTGGCAATTGGCTCCCTGATTGCCAACGGCACCGGCAACGCCAGCTTCATCTGGATCTTCGCCCTGATCGGCGTGGCCACCACCGCGTACGGCTACTGGAACAGCGACAAGATCGCGCTGCGCTCGATGCATGCCTACCCGGTGACCGAGGAGCAGCAGCCGGAAATGTACCGGATCGTGCGCGAGCTGTCGATGAATGCCCAGCAGCCGATGCCGCGCCTGTACGTTTCGCCAACCGCCTCGCCGAACGCGTTCGCGACCGGACGCAACCCGGAGAACGCCGCGGTGTGCTGCACCGAGGGCATCATGCAGCTGCTCAATGAGCGCGAGCTGCGCGGGGTGCTGGGCCACGAGCTGATGCATGTCTACAACCGCGACATCCTCACCTCCTCGGTGGCGGCGGCCATCGCCGGCGTGATCACCTCGCTGGCGCAGTTCCTGCTGTTCTTCGGCGGCGGAAACAACAACGAGAACCGCAACGTCAACCCGATCGCGCTGATCGCGCTGTCCCTGCTGGCTCCGATTGCCGCGTCGATCATCCAGATGGCCGTGAGCCGCACCCGCGAGTTCGACGCGGACGAGGACGGCGCCAAGCTGACCAACGACCCGCTGGCCCTGGCCAGCGCGCTGCGCCGGCTTGAAAGCGGCATCAGCGCGGCCCCGTTGCCCGCCCAGGATCAGAAGCTGGTCAACAGCTCGCACCTGATGATCGCCAACCCGTTCGGTTCGAAGCTGAAGCAGATGTTCTCCACCCACCCGCCAATGGACCAGCGTATTGCGCGCCTGGAGTCCATGGCCGGCGGCCAGCAGTACTAAACTCCGGTATCGCACCGGTTAGATGGAAATAGGCGAGGAGCCCCGGCAGGGGCTCCTCGCCTAGGTCGTACCGCAGCGGTGGACGCTTAGCGGTAGTTGATGAACTGGAGGTCGGCTTCTTCGAAGTCCTTCAGCAACGCGATGATGCTCTGCAGGTCGTCGCGGGACTTGGAAGAGACGCGCAGCTCGTCGCCCTGGATGATGGACTTGACACCCTTCGGGCCCTCGTCGCGGATCAGCTTGTTGATCTTCTTGGCGACATCCTGAGCGATGCCCTCCTTGATGGCGGCTTCGATGCGGTATTCCTTGCCCGAGGCGAACGGCTCGCCGGCGTCCAGGGACTTCAGCGAGATGTTGCGCTTGACCAGCTTGGACTGGAAGACGTCGAGGACTGCCTTGACGCGCTCTTCCGAGGCGGCCTTCATGAGGATCTTCTCGCCGCTGAAATCGATCTCTGCCCCGACGCCCTTGAAGTCGTAGCGCTGCTGGATCTCTTTTTGGGCCTGGTGCAGCGCGTTGGCTACTTCCTGGCTGTCCACCTTGCTGACAACGTCAAAACTGGAATCGCTAGCCATGTGAATACTCCTAGATGTAACGGTTCAGATTCGAGTCCAAGACTACCGGGTTTGGGCCCCGAAAACCGGCTGTGATCAGGGTTACAGCAAAAAGACCCCTCTCGATTTCACATCACTGAAAATCTCCTGTAGAGTTATTTCTCGTTCCGACAAGAACAAATGTTCTCAAACGGAGCGACTCGGCAGATTACCCGAGTGGCCAAAGGGGGCTGACTGTAAATCAGCTGGCAACGCCTTCACTGGTTCGAATCCAGTATCTGCCACAAATAACTCCCAGATCGAAAGATCTGGGAGTTTTTTGATTAACCGGAAGCTATTCCCGAAATGGCAAAGGTTTGTTAAATCTCCCATTTCTGGGTATTCACCGCGCTCGTCCGCTACCGTGTAAGCATGGCAACTAAAAATGTGAGCGAAAACGATTTCGCGCAGCTGATCGAAGAGAACGACATTGTCCTCGTGGATTTCTGGGCTGCGTGGTGCGGCCCCTGCCGCCAATTCGCCCCAGTGTACGAGCAGACCTCGGAGAAGTTCACCGATGTCGTCTTCGCGAAGGTCGACACCGAAGCAGAGCAGGGCCTGGCCCGCGCCGCCAACGTCACCTCCATCCCGACCATCATGGCATTCCGTGAAAAGGTCCTCGTGTTCTCGCAGGCAGGCGCACTGAACGCGAGCCAGCTCGAAGACCTGGTCACCGCGGTCAAGGGCATCGACATGGGCGAGGTCCACGCGCAGATCGCCCAGGAAGCCGCCCAGGCGGAATCCTAAGCACCTACGCTTCGGGTTCTAGCGCTCCCGGTGATCCAGCGGTGCATAGCGGGGCCCGAAGCTTTGCTTCCGTTCGCCCGAAAGCTGCAGCAGGCGAACCACTCGCTGCCGATGCGGAGCGAACGGAGCAAGAAGTTCCATCATTCCGGCGTCATCCACACGCCTTCCGGTGAGCACCTGGCCCACGAACGCGGCCAGATGGAAATCTCCCACCGAAACGAAATCCGCCGAACCGTGCGAACGCTGCAGCGTCTCGGCCACGGTCCACGGACCAATACCCGGCAGCGAGAGCAACGCAACCTCCAGAGTCCCGGGTTTTCTCGCCGCCGGCTTCGCCGCGTCAATCGGCTGACCGGCCCACCACTGGAGGCTTCCAGCCGCCGCCGCTACCTGGCGCAGGGCAGTTGCCCGCTTCTGGTCCACGCGCGCGGCCTGCCAATCCCAACGATTCATCGTAGCGATCTGGGCCGCACCTGGGGCGATCCGCAGCCCATCGGGCACCGGTCCGGGCGCCGGCCGTCCCTTATGGCGGATCAGCCAGCGCCATGCGTAGTTCGCCTCGATCCCCGTGACTCGCTGCTCCAGCACTGCGCCCAGCAGATGCTCGAAGATCCGGTTGGTCCGCGGCAGGACGACGTCCCGGTGCAGGGTGCGGGTATGCTGCACGATCTCCGGCAACGTGGCGCTGAACTCCGGAGCGTCGAAACCGCTCCAGTCATCGCTGGCGCCCAGTAGATCCGGGGCGCAATCCACGGCCCAGTTGGCGCCGGGACCCCACCCCTGGAATGTTGCAGGCGCGTTAAGCGTGGGCTTGAGAATTCGCAGGGAGGCGTCGCCCGCCGGCGTCGTGAACGCCAACCAGGCCTCGGAAGCGGACAGCCGGATGGTCGGATCGCCCAGACCGCGGCGCAGAACACCTAGCGACCTGCCCAAAGAGACCGGTCCCTGCGGGGCGTAGGTTCCGGTGACTGCGTCCTGGTCCAATTGCATGCTCGGCTGCTTCCTTTCCTTATGCCGGCCCGCCGCCGTGCGGCCCGTGTTAACACCGTGGATGGGCGTGCGGGGACTGCGTGACGTTAAGCTACGAACGGCAACGACAAGTGTGACACCCGCCGGTAAAGTTCTTGACATGAAGTATGCGCCTACTGTTTTGGACCTGATCGGCAACACACCGCTCGTCAAGCTCAACCGCGTGACCGAAGGCGTCAAGGCCACGGTACTCGTGAAGCTCGAATACCTGAACCCGGGCGGCTCCATCAAGGACCGCATCGCGCTGAAGATGATCGAGCGCGCCGAGCAAAGCGGCGAACTGAAGCCCGGAGGCACCATCGTGGAGCCCACCAGCGGCAACACCGGGGTCGGCCTGGCCATGGTGGGGCAGCTTAAGGGGTACAACACCGTCTTCGTCACCCCGGACAAGGTCGGGGAGGAAAAACGCGACGTGCTTCGCGCCTACGGTGCCGACGTCGTGGTGACCCCCACGGCGGTAGCTCCGGATTCTCCTGAATCCTACTACGGGGTCTCCGACCGCTTGGTCACCGAAATCGACGGCGCCTACAAGCCGGACCAGTTCTCCAACCCCGGAGCCCCGGACAGCCACTTCGAAACCACCGGACCTGAAATCTGGACCGACACCGACGGCAAGCTGACCCACGTGGTGATCAGCGCCGGCACCGGCGGGACCATCACCGGCACCGGGCGCTACCTCAAGCAGATTTCCGCCGATCGCGCCTCCGGCCCGGTCAGGGTCATCGCCGCGGATCCGGATGGCTCGGTCTATTCCGGCGGCACCGGCCGCCCGTACTTCGTCGAAGGCGTCGGCGAGGACATGTGGCCCGGCAACTACGACTCGGCCGTGCCCGACGAGGTCCAGGCGGTCACCGATGCCGAAGCCTTCGCCATGACGCGCCGGCTGGCTAAGGAAGAAGGCTTGCTGCTGGGCGGCTCCTCCGGCATGGCCGTGGCTGCGGCCCTGCGTATCGCCAAGGACCTCGACGAAAACGACGTTGTGGTAGTCATCGCCCCGGACGGCGGCCGCGGCTATTTGGCCAAGATCTACAACGAATCATGGATGCTGACCCAGGGCTTCACCGGCGAGCAGAACTCAGAGCTGCGTCGCGTGGCCACGGCGTTGGCGACCGAACCGGTCATGACAATTGGCCCGGACGCCACGCTGGCCCGGGCTGCCGCGTTGCTGCGCGAATCCGGAGCCGACGCGCTGGTCGTCGCCACGGCGCAGCTTCCGGCCCGCATCGGCGAGGTCCGCGGGGTCGTCGGCGCTGGCCAGCTCACCGAGGCGCTGCTTGCCGGGGCCGCTCCGGACAGCACCTTGGCGGACCTGGAATCGCTGCCGGTCCCACTGCTGGGAGTGGGGGAGAACCTGGACCGCGCACGCCAGTTGCTGGAGCATTGCCCCGCCGCGCTGCTGACCGAAGACGGCGAGGTTGTCGCCGCACTGACTTCATCCGACCTGCTGGCCTATGTCACCCGCTAGAGATTTCGCAAAGGACACACTTTCAATGACTGAAAATCCCCAGGGATCCAACACCCGTTTCGTCCACGCCGGCCAGGCCTTCGAACCGGTCACCGGCGCCGTGGTGCCGCCGCTGCACTTTTCCTCGACCTACGCCCAGGACGGCATCGGCAACCTGCGCGGTGGCTACGAGTACGGCCGCGGTGGCAACCCGACCCGCGACGCGCTGCAGGCCCAGCTGGCCGCCGCCGAGCACGGCACGCACGCCTTCTCCTTCGGTTCTGGACTGGCCGCCGAGGATTCGCTGATCCGCGCCATCCTGCGCCCCGGTGACCACATCGTGCTGGGCAACGACGCCTATGGAGGAACCTTCCGCCTGATCGACCGCGTGCTGGGTGCCTGGGGCATCGGCAACACCCCGGTGGACATGGGCGACGATGCGGCGCTGGCCGCGGCCATCGAGAAGAACAAGGCGAAGCTGGTGTGGGTCGAGACCCCGTCCAACCCGATGATGAAGATCACCGACATCGCCAAGGCCGCGCAGATCGCCCACGCGGCCGGCGCGCTGCTGGTCGTGGACAACACCTTCGCCAGCCCGTTCCTGCAGCAGCCGCTGACCCTGGGCGCGGACATCGTGGTGCACTCGACCACCAAGTACATCGGCGGCCACTCCGACGTGGTCGGCGGCGCGGTGATCGTCAAGGACTCCGAGCTGGCCGAGAAGATCGGCTTCATCCAGTTCGCCGTCGGCGCGGTCTCGGGTCCGATGGACGCATTCCTGACCACCCGCGGACTGAAGACCCTGGGCGTGCGTATGCGCACCCACTCGGAAAACGCCGCGCAGGTGGCAGCCTGGCTGGGGGAGCGCAAGGAAGTCGAGCGCGTGCTGTACCCGGGCCTGGAAAACCATCCGGGCCACGACATCGCCAAAGCGCAGATGAGCGGCTTCGGCGGCATGGTTTCCGTGCAGTTCGCCGGCGGCGAGGCCGCGGCCCGCAAGGTCGCGGAAAGCACTCGCCTGTTCACCCTGGCCGAATCGCTGGGCGGCATCGAATCGCTGATGAACTACCCCTCGGAAATGACCCACGCCTCGGTCAAGGGCACCGAACTGGCAGTTCCGGTGAACCTGCTGCGCCTCTCGGTGGGCATCGAGGACGCCGCGGACCTGATTGACGACTTGGAGCGGGCCTTCTCCGCGCTGTAGCCGAGGCAGGAGCCCCGCGCCGGAGGAAAGCCATCCGGCCGAGAACTGAAAATGCGCGCTGAACCCGTCTCCGGGTTCAGCGCGCATTTTCGGTCTTTTCTCTGGTGCCCGGAGGCCCGGGTGCTGCGAGGCGGAGTGCCCGTCAGCGCGGAGGCACCGGGCCGCGTTTGCGTGGCTTGGGGGAGACCACCTTGAAGTAGCGGTTGCTGGCCGGCACCCACATCAGCGCGACACTGAACAGCACAATGGCCGCCAGGATCGAATAGCGTCCCATGCGCAGCACCATGGGCAGCGCCGCGATCAGCCCGACCCAGGTCAGCTGGGCCCGCGCCGAGCGCTGGCCGAGAAACAAGCGGTAGGCCAGAACGCCGAAAGCGACGCCGGCCGCCAGCAGCAGCGCAACCAGCGACATGGCCGCAAGGTCCAACGAACCGCGCTGGGTCTGCTCGTAAACCAGGAATGCCCCGAAGCCGAGAAAGAGCACTCCGGCCAGTACCCAGAGCAGCTGCGAGATGAGCAGCCCGCCGGGGACCGGCTCGTCCGGACGCCTTGGAAAATCACGAATATTCACGGTTTCAAGCCTACTGGGTGAGTAGCGGTGCCCGATCTCACACACCCCTGGCGCTGACAAACAGGGGCAGGGTTCGTTAGCATTAAGTGTTCGCGAACATCAGGGTATCCCTTGCATCTGGCCCAATTTTTGAGGTTAGAGCCTTCTCGTGTTGTATCTCCGCAAAGTGTGTGCGGGTCTTTATGTCATAGGGGAGCGCTTGATGAGCGTGACTTGTTTTCTGACTGTGTAGCCTTGTGTCGTTTCTTTGGGGACGGCTAGGCCTATTCCCCTAACGAATGAGGTAATTCTTCGTGTCTTCTGACATGCCCGTAAACACTGCCGACACCCAGACCACCGAGGAACCAACGGTTACCTTCAGCGAACTTGGTCTTGATGCCCGCGTGCTTGCTGCACTGGCCGACCTGGGCTACGAAAAGCCGTCGCCGATCCAGGCCGCCACCATTCCGCTGCTGCTCGACGGCCGCGACGTTGTCGGTCTGGCCCAGACCGGTACCGGCAAGACTGCCGCTTTCGCATTGCCTGCGCTCTCCCGCATGGCAGAGCTGGCCGACCTGAACGGTCCGGCCACCACCCCGCAGATCCTGGTTCTGGCACCGACCCGCGAGCTCGCGCTGCAGGTTGCCGAGGCTTTCACCTCCTACGCCAAGTACCTTCCTGACTTCACCGTGCTGCCTGTCTACGGCGGCTCGCCATACGGCCCGCAGCTGGCCGGCCTGCGCCGCGGCGCACAGGTTGTCGTCGGCACCCCGGGTCGCGTGATCGACCACATCAACAAGGGTTCCCTTGACCTGTCCAACCTGCAGTACATGGTGCTGGACGAGGCCGACGAAATGTTGCGCATGGGCTTCGCCGAAGAGGTCGACAAGATCCTGGAAGCCACCCCGGAAGAGAAGCAGGTTGCCCTGTTCTCGGCCACCATGCCACGCACCATCCGCCGCATTGCTTCAGAGTACCTGCGCAACCCGCAGGAAGTCGCCGTCAAGTCCAAGCAGACCACCGGCGCCAACATCACCCAGCGTTACCTGCAGGTCATGGGCGCCCACAAGCTGGACGCCATGACCCGCATCCTCGAGTCCGAGGAATTCGACGGCGTCATCGCCTTCGTGCGCACCAAGATGGCCACCGAGGACCTCGCCGACAAGCTGAAGGCCCGCGGCTTCACCGCTGCAGCCATCAACGGCGACATCCCGCAGCAGCAGCGCGAGCGCACGGTCGAGAACCTGCGTTCGGGCAAGATCGACATCCTGGTCGCCACCGACGTTGCCGCCCGCGGCCTGGACGTCGAGCGCATCTCGCACGTCGTGAACTTCGATATCCCGCACGACACCGAGTCCTACGTGCACCGCATCGGCCGTACCGGCCGCGCAGGCCGCAAGGGCGACGCGATCCTCTTCATGACCCCGCGTGAGAAGTACCTGCTGCGCGCCATCGAGAAGGCTACCCGCCAGTCGGTGACCCAGATGCAGCTGCCTTCCCTGGATTCGGTGAACAACCGCCGCATCCAGAAGTTCACCGACCGCATCGATGCAACCATCACCGGCCAGGACCTGGGCACCTTCCGCGAAATCGTGGAGCAGTTCGCCGCCCAGCACGAGGACCTGGACCACCTTGAAATCGCTGCGGCCCTGGCCCTCATGGCCCAGGGCGGCCGCCCGCTGCTGATGACCGAGCCGGTCATGCCACCATCCAAGAAGGCCCGCCTGGAGCGCGACCGCGCAGACCGTGGCGATCGCGGAGAGCGCGGCCCACGCCGTGGCAAGACGGCCGCCGAGGGCAACGCCATGTACCGTCTGGCAGTTGGCCGCCGCAACCGCGTGCAGCCGGGCTCCATTGTTGGCGCACTGGCCAACGAGGGCGGCTTCAACTCCTCGGAAATCGGCGGCATCGAGATCCGTTCGGACCACACCTTGGTCGAGCTGCCAGCCGAGCTGAGCAAGGACCAGTGGCGTGCACTGTCCAACACCCGCATCGGCGGCGAGCCGATCAACCTGGAGCTGGACTCCGGCCGCAAGCCGCGCCGCGATGACGACTCGGATCGCGGCGGTTACCGCGGCGGACGTGGCGGCAGCTTCAACGACCGCAAGCGCTCGGGCGGCTTCCGCGGCGATGACCGCCGTGGCGGCGGCGACAAGCGCTTCGGCGGACGAGGCAAGGATCGCTTCAGCGATTCGGCTCGTCGCCGCGACTACTAAGCCGCCAGTGGCTTAGCCAGCGTGAACTGAGAACCCCTGGGAAAGACCGCAAGGTCATACCCAGGGGTTCTTCGCATCCCGGGGCTTGCTTGGCGCCGCCGTAGCCAAGAACTCGCCATGATGTGGGAATGCCTGGTCTCCGGCGTCTTGAGGGGCCTCAGGGACACCTGAATGCCGGACGTGGCCCCACGGGAGCCGCACGAACTCCTGAAAGGCCGTCAAATCCGCTCTGGCGTGCGAAGAGGTGATTCATCGGCGGCGGGGAATGAGTGGCAAACGCAGCCATTCTACGCTCAAATCCAAAAGGCTCAGGGTAAGCAACGCCCGAGCGTGGGTTCGCTGGCCAAAGCCTGATCAGTCCAACCGGGGATGCAGTGCTTGATCCGAGGGGTGATGACTGGCAACAGCGCGAGAACCTTGCAAGCGGCCGGAAAGGTCTTGAAGGATTGCAGAGCCATGCGTAGTTCAGTGATTTGGACTCCGACTAAAGCGCTGTGAATGCCAGAACGCGAAGCCCGCTAAAACGGCAATGAATACCACAAGAAAAACGCAGGGAAACGAAAAGAGAGACAATCTGAATTCAGATTGTCTCTCTTATTTCGAGCCCCCTGCCGGAATCGATCCGGCGACCTCGTTCTTACCAAGAACGCGCTCTACCACTGAGCTAAGGGGGCAACGAGTAATAACTTTACACAGCTTTCGGTTGATTGCAAAATCCTGAGCGGATATGTCGTTGAGGTCACATCATTCCTACTCAGGATGGTATTAGCGACGCTGGCACCAAAGAGATGTGAGGTGGCGGAAATTATGGCGATGTGCCACGTCGCTCCGCCGGCATTCAGGCGGTGGAGCCGGATTGCCAGGAGTGGGTCCCTGTGGGTGCGGTGCTGGAAAGAATCGCGACCAGCGATGATTGGGTGCGGCCCGTGACCTTTATTGGGTCGCCCGTTCGCCGCGGGCAGGAGCTGGAGATTTTATTATCGGGTGGCAATTATTTGCCAATTTTTCGACCCCGAAACGGCCGTGAGCATCGTCACTTACGGTGTTCTTGTCCCATTCTTCGTCCCGCGCCGCCTTGCGGTGATCAGTATTCTCTACCTGACTTGGGTTTATCCATGATTCCGGGTGGTGATCCCGGGGGTGGTTGGCGATTTTTGTTTCCACGAAAACCCGTGTAGAGTATTTACTCGTTGCCCCCTTAGCTCAGTGGTAGAGCGCGTTCTTGGTAAGAACGAGGTCGCCGGATCGATTCCGGCAGGGGGCTCTGAGTGAGAAGCGATCTTGGCTTCTACTGGAAAGCTTCTCACTTGTGGCGGCGTAGCTCAGCTGGTTAGAGCGCACGACTCATAATCGTGAGGTCCCGGGATCGAGTCCCGGCGCCGCTACATAAAAAGAACCCCTGACTTGGAATAATCCAAGGTCAGGGGTTCTCTTGTATAGCGGGAATTTCTACCAATCCAGCGGAAACCCAGCGGTTTCAATCGGGCAAGTCAGTTCCAAAGCATCGGATTTTTACCAGAATCGATGTTTGCTGGAATGTGCGCTAGTTATTGGTGGAAGCTGCTTTGCGGGCACTCCGGCGGGTACCCAAACGTGTTTCCAAGGGCGGAGAATCGGCCGTTTGAGCTTTTCGTATCGGAGTGAAATTGTGTGGAGCCTTACACCCATGAATCTGCGGTGAAATACACCAGGAACCCACCAGTACATGGCCACTACTGGTTCCAATCCATCTTCCTCGACCGCGGTACGGTTGGCCAAGATTTCGTACTCGATGGGACCCTCTCTAAACGTGAAACAACGTGGAAATTCCCCGGTTCCTCGTTTTAGCGATCCATGCTGGACATCCAATATGGCACCCTCCATGGTGCCCTCACCGATCACGTAGATGCTTCCGTGATCTCTGACTGCTGAATATCGACTTCCCTTGTCCCTCTCGTTCGGGAAACGGGATGGGGTAATACTTGGTGTTGCGCGACGTCTGGTCTGTTCGATGAAATAGAGAAGCAGTGCAACTATCGCTGCAACTGAGGCCGCTATTAGTGACAAAACTGATATGAACGCATTTATTGGATCCATACACCGATAATAGGATGGCGGGGCCGGTGCCGGGCCCCGCCAAACCTTTCGATATCTAGAGCTGCATAAGTTGGCTTGCCCGTTCGATCGATTTCGATGTGGGTTCCGCTACTGGGTAGTAGATCTTGTTGTGCTGGATGATTGTTGGCTTTTCAGGCTGGATTGTCTGCCGACTGGATGTGCGTGGGATAGACGGCTGACCCATACCGTTCTGCGTACCCTGGGTGATGGCGCCACCCAGACCAGCCGCGGCGGTACTCACCTTGGGTGTTGCACTGATCAGGTTGTCGGCCAGAGTTCCAGCGAAGTTCTCAGCGATCAGGCGCGCCTTGCGAGACGGGGACTTGATGCCCAGAGCCCGCTTGAGAGCGGCCTCCATGATCTTGCCCAGGTTCTCGGTGGCCTTTTCGATGTTCTTCTGCTGGGACTCCAGCCCCTTGACCAGACCCTCAGCCGCCTGCACACCGCCCTTGTAGAGCGCCTTAGTGACGTTGTTACCGGCGGCGCCCGCATAGGTTTCGATGTCGCTGTACGCCTTGTTGATGCCCTGCACCTCAGACTTACTGCCGGCCAGCAGCGCATCCGCGACGTAGCTGCCCTCGTTGGTGCCGAGTGCTGCTACCTCCTGGATGATGACTGCCGAATATCCCATCTTGCGGAGCTTGTCGAGCTTCCCGGCGAACGTGCGGATCTGCGCGGCCTTTTCCTTGGCGGAGCCGAGGATCATGCCGGCATTCAGCGGGCCAGCCTTGAGCGTGTCCAGAGACAACATGTCGGAAAGCTTGAACTCACCAGACAGGCTGTCCTTGACCTGGTTCTTGACCCCCAGCAGCTCCTGATATTTGTCCGTGGCGACTTCGAGCTTGGATGCCACACGCTCAGCGGCGGCTTCCAAATTCAGGAGTTGCTTCTCAGCCGACCGAGCGCTGGCATTCGCCGCGCGTCGTTTGCCCTTGGACAGATCCTTGTTGCGGGAAAGGTCGAACAGTTGATCGATCTTGGACATGCCAGATCCGGACTTGAACGCGTCGACTACCTCGTTGCGTCGTAGATCTTGACGCAGGTCGTATTCGAGCTCGTAGAGCCGAGCGACCTTGGCCTTTTGATCCTGGAGTTTTTGCTGGTACTTGTCCAGCGTTTTCTCCGACTTGGCGAGTGTGCTTTTCGCCTTGTCCAGCGACTTTTGGGCGGCTTTCTTGCTCTTGCCCTTGGCCTTGTTGTACCGGGATTCAGCTGCCTTGACCGCCTTTTTCCGGTCCGCAATGACACCCTTGATGTCGCCGACCTCATCGGCGTAGACATCGGCTTGCCGTTGCGCGAACTGGCTTCCGGTCCAGCCCGACGTATCGACCTTGCGAGTGCTTCGACTTGGCTTCGGTTGGGCCTTGGCCGTACCGACACTCTTCGACGACGACGAACCACCGGACGGAACCTCAATGGACTGACCCACGTAGAGCCGGTTCGCGTTCTTGATACCGTTCGACGATGCAAGCTTCTGCCAGGTCGTGCCGAACCGCTGCGCGATCTCAGCGAGCGTGTCGCCGTTCTTCACACGGTAGATCGCGCCACCCTTGGCGAACCCCTTGATGCCGAGCAGACCCTGCCGAACCATTGCACGCAGCTGGTACATGCCCTTGTGCCCACCTGCAGCCCGCACTTCCGACGCGGTCCACATGTGCTCGCCGTTGGATGCCATGATCGGTACGTCGTCAGACGTGCCCGACCCCGGACCGTAGATCGGGCCACCTGCAGCGCGGGTGACGCCGCCAGAGCCGCCACGGCCCGTTGTCTCGTAGGTTTCCTTGGTCGTGATCACCCGAACCCGCGACACACGGTCACGCGCTAGGTTGTTCAACTGGCCCTCTGCAGTGCCTGTCGACGCGGTGGCGTAGATCGTGGTATCGCGCTTGCGCGCCGTGGTCTTGAGCGCTGACTCCGCGGCCTGGGTAGCCGCTTTGGTATCAATCGTCGACGAACGTTTTTTGCCCGCCACGCCGTCGATCTTTTTACCGGTAGAGTCCGCCCCGGTCTCGCTGACAACGATCTTTTTCGTTCCCGGTACGTTCTCCACAGTGAATCCGAGAGTTTCCAGACCCGCGATCACTTCAGGTGAATTGTCTTCAATCGTTACTTCACCGTTGGGCGCTTCCATGACCAGCCGGTAGATGTCCTGCAGCTTGAGCGTTAGAGCCTCAGCGGATCCGCCATCGGTGATAGCTACTGATGTTTCACCTGGCAACCCGAACAAAGACTGTGACAGGGCGTCGGCTTGTTCCGCTGAAATCTTCCCATCAGCAGCCAGCTGTTGGATCTGAGCGCGGTACGGTGCCAGTGCGGCATCTGCTGCAGCTGCTGCGCCGGCCTCGTTGCCGAGAGCTTTCTCATGGTCGGACGCGGCTAGAGCCGCGGCCAATGCCTGATCCTGTAGGGGAGTGAGCATACCCATGAGCCGGTCGCCAGCGTCGGAAAACTCCACGGCGCCGGTCTTGGCGTCGATGAGTCCCTTGTGCAGTTTCTTGCCGTTCTCGCCCGTCTCGTCGAAGAACTCACCGAGGGTACGTGACGTCGTAGCCAAGCTACGCTGCTGCGCTTCCTGAGTGGGAACTACACCGTTCAGCAGGTCGATGATCTGCTTATAGGCGGAGATGCGCGTGGTGGAGTCCGCTGCAGCGTCACCTACGGCCTTGATGGCCTCAGCGACACGCGACTGCACTTCGGGCGCCGTGTTCATGGAATCGTTGGCACGCTGCCACTCGCCGGAGGCATTTGCCAGCGCACCGCGCTGCTGCTCCAGGGCACCGATCAGGTGGGTGATGCTCGGGCCGGACAGGTTGGCCATGGCTTCGGATGTGAGGCCCATCGAAATGCGCCAGTTCTCCAGTGCCTGCCCGCCATCACCCTGGCTGATCACGTTGCCCATATTGTCGGTCTGGATGCCCGCCGCGGCTGCGGCTTCCTCATACCGGCGTAGGGATTCGATCATGTTGTCGTAGTCCGGGCCACCAGCCGCCACGAGAGCCGCGGTGTCCTGTACCGACTTGCCCAGGTTCTTGATCGTTTCCGATGCCGCATCGGCGCCGGAACCGAACCACCCCTTGGATCCCTTATCCATGGCCAGTGCATCCGCGGCCATCTTGTTGCTGGCATCGGTGATAGCGCCGGTGGCTTCGTCCAGGGTGCCTTTGAACTCCTGCGTGCGGGCCTTCGCCTCAGCTTGAGCCTGAGAGTAGGCGGACAGGGCCATCACACCGGCACCGAGGGCAATGCCCCACGGGCCACCGAATACGTTCATGACGCCAGTCAGTGCACCCTTGAGCCCGGATGCAATACCCTTGCCAGCCATGCTTGCGGCAGTGGTCAAACCGGCGAATTTCTTAGGTGCGGTGGTAGCTACCGTATCAAGCTGGCGTCCCCACTCCTGCAGCCCACGATAGGACTCAGTCATAGACCCGCCGAGCGACTTCTGGAGCGCCATTTCCTCGCGCAGACGCTGGAACCCCGTGACCAGCTTGGTGCTTACCAGCGTGGACAGGTCGCCCATCCAGTTGAACTTGCCCTTGAGCGCCGCGATAGCTGCGAGCCCAAGGACAGCGCTCTGCACTGGGCCAGGTAGCTTGGAGAATCCCTCTGCGATGTCGCCGACAAGCCCGACGACTGGGATGCCGACCTGCACCATGCCATCGAGCACGTCCACACCGGTTTCCAGCAGCGGCACAGTGCTACCGATGGCCGAGTTCAGGGCGCCGGACATGGTGCCGGCCAGATCCACGAGCACAGGCACCAGCGGCTCACCGGCGGCCAGCGCGTCAGACAGCACCCCTCGGAGTTCCGGGGACGCCATGACCAGCGCGGTGATGCCAGCGGCCAGAGGGTTGATGGCAAAGCCGATGTTCTTCAAGATCGGTAACTGGGTGCCCATGGCCGCGAAACCGGCAGAGATCGCCGCGATGCCCGGGGCGTGGCCGGCCAGCTTCGACATGCCCCATTCGAGGTCTGCCACGTCGAATCCGCTAACGGCGTTCTTCGCTTCCACCAGCAGATCGGAGATGTCATTGAAAGCCGGGTTCAGCTTCCGAGTCAGAGCGTTGACCAGTGGGCCGGTCTGCTTCTCCGCCGCACGGAGCAGGTCAGCGAACTGGTTGGTCCACTCCACCATGCGTCCGCCACCGTTTTTACGGATGAACGGCTCAGCAAGAGCCGAACCGATGTCACGGGATGCGCCCTTGACGCGGTCCAGGGCACCAGTCATCTGCTGCTTGATAGCCGCGGTAGCGCCATCGAATTTGGTTGCTAGCCCCTTGGTGAGGATTTCGAGTGCTTGGTCAGCGCCGATGGCTCCCTTGGAGATCTCATCCCGTATTTGCTGCCCGGATTTGCCCATCGAGTCACCGATGATGCTGGCGGCATCGATGCCGCGTTCTCCGAGCTGCTGGAGCGTTTCGCCCGTGATCTTGCCTTGGCCCTTGACCTTGGCCAGGACGTCAACCAGGGCGCCTACGTCGTCGCTGGAGCCTCCTGTGGCTGCTACGGCCTGTTGCACGGCATCCATGATCGGGATGACCTTTTTGGCCTCTACACCGAACCCGAGCAGCTGTTGCTGGGACTTGATGAACACGTCTTTGGCGAATGGGGAGTTCCGGGCGAACGCGTCGAGCTTGTCCATTTGCGCGTTGGCTAGTTTGCCGTCGCCCATGATGGTTCGGAGGGCTGCACGGCTGTTCTGCTGGAGCATGTTGTATGCGCCGCCAGTTACCGTGAGGTTCTTGGTGATGGCTAGAAATCCACCAGCTAGCACGCCTGTTGCGACTGAGGCGGTGGTGAGACCATTTTTCAGCTTTTGGCCTGCCGTGCGGCCAGCGTTTGCGAGCCCCTCAGCGAACTGGGTTGTGGATTGCTTTGCCCGTTTGAGATCCGAGTCGAACGTTCCCGGGTCTAGGCGGAGTTTTGCCGTGAGGTCGGCCACCGTAAATTCTGACATTTGGCACCAATCAGATAAACGTCTACTGAGGTATGGAGTGTTTCCTGACCTAGTAGTTACGGATTTCTACGATGATTGGTGCCTATTCAGGCGTGTGCCTCAATTTTAGCGCGAAACAACGAACATAGATACTAATCGCAGGCGAGTTTATTCTTCCCTGTTGCGATGATTGTTCGAGCTGTTCGATGCGGTGGAGTCCTGTTCGTCGCACCATGTCAGGAATGCGGCTGCTGGGTACCGAACCACGCCGCTGATCAGTACGTACGGTGGGCCGTATGGTGTTGCGCGATATCGCCAATTTGCCACGGATCGCTTGTCAAGCCGCAGGACGTCCGCTACCTCTTCAGTGGTGAAGTAACGGCGCTGAGGTTGGTCGCTTGGGTCGGTCTGGTTAGTTGTCATGCGACGATCCTAAGCCCATAATCGTGAGCGTCTTGAGATCAGCAAATTTGGGAGTAAAACGGGTATCCGCCACGGTGTCATCGAGCGGTTGAATGGGGTTAACGTCGCCGCATGAAATCCTCTATAGGTCTCGTCATCGTGGCTGTCATATTGGCAGGTTGCAGCGGGCAACCTGCAACCGATGAGCCCGCGCTGTATTGCGACGGGCTTTCTCAGACTGATTGCAGCATCGCACTTGCGCGACTCTCGACTGAAGCATCGGACTTCTACAACGAACTGAGAGATCCTACAGCCGAGCAGACGGAGAATATGGACCGGTTACGATCACTTTCGCTGGAGTGGCAGACATCCTGTTTGATTGGCGTTAATGATGAGGGGCTGACTCCTGAGTGTGACAGGATCATGCGTCGATTTGTGGAGGTGATTCCGGCGGTGAAGCCGGATCTCGCCCCGTAGAGGTTCACCTGTCGGTTGTGTTGGCTACGATGATCGTTTGCCGGGTGGCTGGTCCTGGTCTCCTGTGCCAAGCAGCCAGTTCACGTGCGCTTGCCTGACTTCAGTGGTGGATTCGCTGTACATGCCACCGAGGAGGTCACCTATCACGTCGGTGAGCCTGTGGAGGGCTATGAACATGTTGACGATCTTGTTCACGTCTGTCGCATCGTTGATGTTTTTCAGGATGATGTTTCGGATGCTTTCGGGGTCGCGTCCAGCACAGGCAACCAGTTGGGCGGCTAGGCGGCGCGCGGCCCATTGGGCTGTTTCAGGGTCGAGGATACCGGTGAGTTCGCCGTTGTCGTCGAAGGAGAAAATTGGTTCTTCGGGGTTGCTCATGGTTCGTCCTGTCTGTGGTTCGGTTCGATGGCCGGCTGTTCGGGCTGTTCCAGAATTTGTTGCTTGTCGCGCCATTCGATGAACGCGGCGTTCTCCCTAATGTCGCTCATGAAGTCCCTGAACTGGCCCTTGACCTCGACAAGGGAATCGTCTTCCATATCGAGCCGGGAGATGTTGAAATGTGAGATGGATGTATCTCGCACAGTTGCCGCGAGCTCTCGAAGATCTTTGATGTCCGTAATGCCATAGAACATATCGTCCAGCTGAATTACTCGTCTGATTGTTCTGAGTGCGGCTTCACTGCGCAGAGCTTTGAGGTCCATTTGGCGAGCTGCTACAGCCGATTGGGTGGCCGAGCGGTCGAATTCGATGCCGGCGCGGTTGGCCCAGCGTGACACTGTTGCAGGTGCGCAGCCGACTTTCTTGGCGATTTCGTTGCGTGTCATTCCTGAGCTTGCGAGCTGCACGATTTCTTGTTGCTTGGCCGGATCCAGTGGCCTTGTCATAGTCTCTCCTGGTGTGGCCGTGGCGGCGGTGTGGGGGTCACCGCCGCCACGGGGTCATGTGGGGTTCTGCTGGATTACCAGCCGGAACGCCGGTTCTTGGGTATCGCGTGGCCTGCCAGGGCGTACAGGGCCAGGTCTTCCATGAGCATCCTCTGACTTGCGGGATGGCTCACGCCATCGATAATGACACCTTCTGCGGTGAAAGTGTTGTCAGCGTCGTATTCGGGATCCGTCGCATCTCCGAATTTCTTGTAGGGAGGCATGCCAGCGTTTGCCATGATGGTTCCTACTGCGCGGAGCTCGATATCAAATGCTGCGGCGGTTTGCCTGACCTGATCGATAGCGGATTTGGCTGCTTCGATCTGCGTCTCAAGGTCTGGCATGGTAGGCAGCATCGAGCGGGCTTGTTCCAGTACTTCGGACTTGGCTTTTGCACGTGCCTTGGCATCTGCTTGCCGCTGTTTCGCCCCATCGGCTGCAAGCTTTGCGGCGTGCCGTTCGGCGTCCGCTTCCGCTCGGGTCTTTGCCAAAAGTACCGGATCTGTTTTGGCTCCGGCCCGGATTGAGTCCTCCAGGATGGCCAATTTGCGGGCAGCTGGGTTCAATTTAGCTTCCGCTGCCCGTGCGGCTTCCGCGTCAAGCTCTGCTGTGACTTTGCCCCAGTATGTTGGTGCGTAGGCCACAAGCTTGGACAGCAGCGGCTCGGGGATCTCGCTCCATCGAGTTCTGAATCCGATCCAGTTTTGTCCGGTAGACGGGTCGATTCTTTCGGAGGGTTCCCATGCGTCTAAGTAGGCTTCGGAGGCTTCCTGCGTCCAATCGGAGCGGCCCAGAGCCGGGTTGATATATGCCTTTTGCAGCTGTTCGATCAGATTGTTAGTGCTTGCCATTTTCAGTCTTCTTTCTTGTCGGGGTCGATTCCGAAAATCTCATTCAACAGCCCCTGCTCCAGGGCTTGATGTCGGGCTGATGGTGACATCTTGGCGAACAAATTGATGTCCACCTGCTGGCGCCCGATTTTCGCCATTTGTAATTGGCCGTCCTTGTTGGCTTGCATGATCTGGGCCGGTGTCATGTCGGCCAGATCTTCGCGCGATATTTGAGGCTTATCGCTCATTCTTGGGTCTCCGTTTCTGTGGGGTGTTCCTCGCGCGCGTAAGAACGCGTCTGGTCGCGTCCGCCGCTCTCTGGCAGCAGTCCTTGCTGTGCTGCGTGCCACAGTGCCTGTCCGAGGTTGGCGTGTTCTTGCGCCGTGAGGTTGTGCCGGGTGGCGATGGTCGTTAGTTGGTTGATGGTGGATCCTTTCTCGCAGGCCTGGATTGTTTCCAGCAGCGCGTTGGTGAATTCGGGTCGGGTTGGCTGCTGGGTGTTTTGCTGGGTTCGGCGGATAGTTCGGACGTAGCGGGTGATGGCGTCTCGGTGTTCTTTGGGGATCTGCCGGAGAGCCGCTTGGTAGTCTCTTGCTCTGTTAGTCACTGTCGCCCTCCTTGGGCTTCCGTAGGGGCTGGGGTGGCTTGTCACTGGTCGCCGACGGTGTGCGTCCGTCTCCGAGCGGCTGGGGCCGTGCTGAGCGGTTGTACATCTGCCGACCCTCTAGTGTTTGCCATGCGATGCGATTCCGTTTATGCGCGAAGTTGCGTTTCCCCATTGCTGGCCCCTTTGCCTTTGAGTTCCTCGTACATCCGCCTGTAATGGCTAGCGTGGCCACGCCAATACTCAACCTCCTCCTGGAGCGTCTCCACAGTGGACGGGTCCTTATTCGCCATGTACCTGATCCGATATCCAACATTTGCCCGTTTGAGGTTTAGCAGGTCGGCGATGCGTTGTTGCGAGTGGCCGCATTCGTGCAGTGCCAGGATCGCTTCTGTTTCGCGGAGCCTGTTCATTGAGTTCCTCCGTCCGTGGGTTCATTGGGGGCTTCTGAGCGGCTCATGGTTTCCTCGGCGTAGTGGGCAAGGTCCCCGTCCAGTACGTCGGCCAGCTGGGCGAATAGGACTTGTTCGGCACTGGTTGGCGGTTGCGACTGGGGGCGGTTATTCTGGGTCATGATCGTTGCCTTTCACGAGGGTTCGGTCGTGGCCGTAGCGGATTCTTTGCCGGAGTCGCTACGGCCTTTCTTGTACGGGCCTGAGATCGTGATGGTGTACGGGGTCGGGGACTCTCCCCATGCGGGCAGGGTGGCGTGGTCCGCGCAATACCATGCATTCATGTCGCCGTTTGGATGTCCTTGGGTTGCGACGATCCAATGCGCTGACCGTTTGCAATTGCGGATATGGCAGGTTCCTTCGGTGGAGTCAGACATTTTCAACTCGCTTCCCACCAGTCCGACGGTCCTTTTCGGCCTGGCAGTTGGGGCACAAGACGGTTTCACCGTGCGGGTTCGTGTAGTCGGGGTTCACCGAGACGTCCTGAGTGGGGCTGATCCATTCACCGCAGAGGGTGAGTGCATCCAGTCCGATTTCGAAGCATTCCCGGTGTTCCTGGTTGAAGAAGTAGCAGAGCTTGATGTCCTGTCGATGTGTGGTCGGCGCGGTCATGGCTGGGGCTGGGGCGGTGTTCATGGTGGATTCCTCCTGGTTATGCCTTGGTTGGCTGTTGGGTGGCTTGTTCGTGGGCTTGTTCCGCGGCCCATGACTTGCGTCCGCCGGCGATAAGCATGGCGAGCACTGCGGCGGTGACGATGCTGAGCATGAGCCATGCTGCTGCGATGATCATGATGATGAACATGGTCTGGTCCTTACCATTCGGGTTCTGATGCTGCGGGTTCGTTCTTCATGAGCTCACGAAGTGCTGCAGCTTGTCGGTTTCGTTCTTGTTCCTGGGTGAGTGGTGGATCATCTTCAAATTCTGCTGGGCTTGATACCACACGTAAGTTGGGAGCCTTTGGTGATTTGGGTGATCCATATTCGATTGAAGATTCTTTAGAGTTCGTTAGATCTTCTTTAGGGAGATACGCCTTGTATCCTCGCTTTGGTGCTTCTTGTATCTCCATTCCGATATGCCCTGTATCGCCATTGGGGATACCTCCTGTATCGCCATTGGGGATACCTCCTGTATCGCCATTGGGGATACCTCCTGTATCGCCATTGGGGATACCTCCTGTATCGCCTTTGGAGATTGATATGTCTCGATCTGCGGCATCCCATGACACATCTCGCCCAAAGCCGTTAGGGGCGAACGTCAGTTTTGGATCCAGCGTCAGGGCATAGTTCTCTCTGACACCTGGCCCGGCCTGCTCGCTGGCTACTAAAGCTCCGGCTTCTTTGAGCTCTCGTAGTGCGCGCCGTACGCTCGCTTTGACAGTATTGATTCGTGCGGATCCGCGAGTGATACCAGCAGCCATAGCCAAGTACTCCCAGCCCTGGAAGTAGACGGGCGGCACATCGTCGTCTGAGCATCGATGACAGATGTAGGCAAGCATTCTCTGTGCCACGTGTCCCAGGGTTGGGTGATCGGCCCAATACTGGTAGTAGAGATCCAGGTTTCTATGCCCCATGGTCACCTCCAGCGGTTGAGTGCAGTAGCAGTATGAATGCCTGGCCCGTGACCGCGCATTCGTGCATCGGCGCCGCCTCGTTGATACAGATCCAATGGCGTTGGCCACAGTGCGGGCATACGACCACCGCGGCGCGCGGGTGCACGGATCCGGTTGGATAGAGTCGGGTCGCGTTCACGGTCGGTTGCGTTGCCATTGGTGTCACACTCACTTCGTGTTGCGCGGGGCTTCGATCTGAGCGTTTTCCCATGCGACGACATCGGACAGGCGCCATCGAAGTTGACGACCAAGCTGCATGGCGGGCGGGCCGTACTGCTTATGCCGCCACGCGTAGATGGTGGACTCTTTGACGTTCAGCCGTTTGGCGAGTTCCGGCAAGGATAGATGAACCGTGTGCAGTTCTTCGGCAACCGGCAGCACCCGTAATTCTGGAATGATGCTCACTTTGCACCTCGGCCATCTGCGCGTCCCTCAAGCATCGCCACAATTGGCGCTGTGGGGATAAGGATTCGTTTTCCTTGCCTGATGGCCGGGTATATCCCAGCGTTGACGGCGGCATAAGTTTGGTTAATCCCGGTGCCGAGCAAACCAGACAGATCTTTGACACTGCGCGTTGGCTTATTGCCGAATTCTTCGAGGTTCATCAGTTACCCCTCCTTCCTTGGTAATGCTGAAACCACCTGACAATGTGTGGAATACCATCACTTTAAAACACCGCTGATCACTTGTCAACACCTAAGATGAATGACAACATAGAGGCAACCAAGAAAGGGTTTACGTGTGAAGCTGACCATTACTGAAATCATTGGGCGGAACGTCAGGGCGCGAAGGCAGGACCTGGGTATGACCGCCGCCGTACTGGGTGAGCGTCTGGGGTCTGCGGTGTCCAAGGATGGCAAGCCCTGGCCGCGACAAACTGTCTACATGATGGAAAGCGGTGACCGCGCGATGGTCGCCGTTGAGGTTGCTGCTGTTGCGGAGATTCTGGGGATGTCTCTAGCTGATCTATTTGCGGTCCCAGATGATGCCGGAGCGGTGCAGGCTGGGTCTCTGGAAATTAGCTGGTCAACGCTGGAAGCTGAGCGCAGATTGGAGCCGAGTGCCTACAAGAATCTCCAGCAGAATGCCGAAGATCTTCAAGACATTCTGCAGAGGCTTCAAACGAGCTATGACCGCCTAATTGTTCGTAGCCGCATAGCTGCAGCGAACGATGATGAATTCCGCGGGTGGCTCATCGAGCGCTACAACGAATCACGCGCGGACCAGGCAGCAAAGCTTGCTAAGGCGCAACGGCTAGAGGCAGATTCGGATGAAGTGGCCGCGATGCTGAAATACAATCCGTCGCCGGTGATGAAAGCGGCGGGGGATGCCTTGCGGGACGTTGAGGATCAGGCGCGCGACTGGCTGGAATCGGCGGATCTTCCGTATGAGCCGGCGAGCTCGGATGGCGTGATGGTTACAGTGCACCCAGGGCGAGTCCCAGAGATGAAAGTGCACATGGAAACCTTGGAAGCGGATCCGGCGCCAGAGGGGCGAGACAAGAAGTCTAGGCAGTAGCCAGATGGCTACGTGAATCTGAGAGGAAACTGTAATGGCACGTCCGCCGTTGCCGATTGGGGCATGGGGTCGGATCTCTCGGAAAGAGATCTCGCCGGGTGTGTGGCGCGCGCTCGCGCGTTTTCGTGACTTTGATGGTGTCACGCGGCAGCTGGAGAAAACTGTCCCCGGCAGGTCCGGCGCGGCTGCGGAGCGCGCGCTCATCATTGAGATGCAGGACCGCGCTAATTCGGTCGGTGCCGACATCACGAGGGAGTCGCGGCTAAGTGCTGTCGTGCCGTTGTGGTGGGTGGAGCAGGATGAGAAGAACCTGGCTGCGAACACTAGGACACGATACGAGAGTGTTGTGGATCGGCACATTTTGCCTGGCATTGGTGGGCTGCGGATCCGGGAGGCGACTGTGCCCGCGCTGGATCGCTTCCTGAGGGCTTTGAAAGAGAATACTGGTGCTACTACGGCCAAGCACGCTAAAACGATTCTGAGCGGGGTTCTGGGGCTTGCTGTGCGTCATGGTGCATTGGACTCGAACCCGCTGCGAGACGTGGCCGCAGTCAAGGTCTCTGCGCCGGCTGTCCGGGCTCTGACAGTTGATGAAGCTCGCGCGCTTCGGGCTGGGCTTGCGCTGTGGCAGCAGCAGGCGCCGGCCAAGCACGGTCGGGAGCGTTCTGCTGACCTCTTAGACGTTGTGGATCTCATGCTGGCCACGGGTTGCCGCATTGGCGAGGCGCTGGGGATCCGCTGGGCTGATGTGGATCTGAAAGCTACGCCGGCGACTGTGACGGTCAATGGAACCGTGGTCTATGTCAAAGGCAACGGCATGATTTGGCAGGCGCACCCAAAGAGTGAGGGGTCAAGGCAGACTTATGCTCTACCAGCGTTTGCCAGGGACATGCTGTTTCGGCGTTCTACCGATGCGACACCGAATCCTTATGACGTCGTGTTTCCGTCCACGTCGGGATCTCTGCGATACCCGAGCAGTTACAGAAAGCAGTGGCGGGATGCGCGCGCCGCGCTGGGGTTCGATTGGGTCACGCCGCACACGTTCCGAAAATCGGTGGGAACGATCCTGGCTAACGAGCATGGCGTCGGTGCGGCCATGGCGCAGCTCGGGCATTCATCCGAATCTGTGACATCGAAGCACTACGTGCAGCGCAATTTGAGCGCGCCGGATCACGCGGCCTTGCTGGAGCAGTTTGGATCCGCTGCGGGGGAGTGATTTGCCCAGCGCTTACCCAGCGGAAACAACCTTTATAGGTGTTTTGATCTACTTTTATCTTTTGCGAAGTATTCGCATGAATGCCTTGTCAGACCAAAAATGGTAAAGACGGATCAAACTAGGTCAAGACGTTCTCTCATAATCGTGAGGTCCCGGGATCGAGTCCCGGCGCCGCTACAGCAGTAAAACCCCGGAAACCCAACGGTTTCCGGGGTTTTTGTGTTCGCGATCGGCCCGTTCACAAGCCCGGGTACTCAGATAATGCCTCCGAAAGGGATCCGTGGGTTCAATGGAGCCAAACGCAGTTCCCGTGAAGCCACCCGATGAATGAGAAAACGCGGATCGGCTCAGTGCCGATCCGCGCCTATCCATCCTAGTTTTGTTTCCTTGGCGACTCGGTTGGTTCCTCAGGAATACCTTGCTGGGCGATCATCAATAATTCCTGCAAAACGGAATCATCGAAACCTCGATCGTCCTCGGACTCCGTGCTGTTGACATCGTGGCCGTGGACTTCCGTGTGCAGCCTTTGCATTTTCATGTCCAGGCTTTCTGCGACCCGTGCCGCCTCGGCCAGCTCTTCGACAAGATGCTCGGGCACGGCGCCTTCGTACTTGTAGAAGATCTTGTGTTCGAGCGTCGCCCAGAAGTCCTGCGCAATGGTCCTGATCTGGATTTCCACGGTGATATCAACCGGCCCCTCGGACAGGAAAACCGGGATCTTCACGATGGCATGCAGGCTTTTGTACCCGTTGGGCTTGGGATTCTTGATGTAGTCCTTGATCTGGATGACTTCCAGATCGCTTTGCGATGTCAGCGTATTGAGCACCTTGTAGATGTCTTTCACAAAACTGCAGGTGATGCGAACGCCGGCGATGTCGCTGATATTTTCGCGGATTGCCTCGAACGTTGGAGTGATGCGCCGCTGGGCGACTTTCCGCATGATGCTTTCCGGCGACTTGACCCGGGAGGTGACATGCTCGATGGGGTTGTACTTGTGCAGGTACAAGAATTCCTCGCGCAGAATCGACACCTTGGTCAGGATTTCATCGACCGCAAACTGGTGTTCCATCATGAAGCGCTGGAACTGGTGATGGAAAGTGCGAGCCATGTTCTGGAGTTCAGGGTTGTTCATCGCTGCGGTACGCAGTGCCACAGGGGGAGGGGACGGCCTGTCTGAGCTTTGAGTTGAAATCTCTATCACCTCTGAATATTCAATGTCGCGAAGTCGGGGCACGCGTCTGTATGTACCTCCAGAGTAGAACGCAGTCCTAAGAAAATGGACAGAACCCCGGGTATACCGACCGAAAACCATCCGATGCCTACCAGAGTTGACGCGGTTCCGGCACAACTGGAACACTGCCCAACGAGCTCTGCAATGTGAGCGCCTACGAAGCGGTGAGCGGAGTTCCAGGAATCAGGTGGTACTGGCTTAGGCTTGAATGCGACTCTTTTCTTGAAAGGCCTCCATGGAATTCCCCAGTGAATCACGACAGCTCTGCCACGGGATCAGCTTTTCCCACTACGAGCCGGCGCCAAGCCTGAGCCTCCGTCGCGGTTCACAGTGGATCCATGAGTCCTTGTCCAAGAATCGAGCCCTTCGCTTGCAAGTCAGCGACCTGAAGTTCTGCCTGGGCTATATCACCATGAACCCTGACGGCGGTCGCAACAATTTCCCCTGCCCGAAAAACAAAGCTGTACGGACAGGCAATCAGTGCGACCAGTGTCGGAGACTTGACCACTCCAAATTCATGCACCACTTCCATACGACCGGCGAAGCGCCGGCGGGGATGCGAAAATATTTGGAACAGCCGCATTTCCTCTACGTGGCAAGCTTCGCCCATGGAGCCACGAAGGTCGGCACGACCTCAACCCAGAGCAAATGGAGCCGCCTAGCACAGCAGGGTGCGGTCGTCGCCCGCTACATCGCTGGCGCGGGGGACGGCGCGGCCATCCGCGTGCTTGAAGATCTCATCACCGAACACGTGGGACTGGGCCAGCAAGTGCGGCAGAAATCCAAGGTGAAGGGGCTGACCAGCTGGGAACTGACTTTGGCCAGCCTCGATGACATCAACCGTGCAGCGGCCGACAAGGCCCGGGACTTCCTGTCTGCACAACGCGGGCTGGAGACCTATGGCATCGAACTTCGCGATGAGCTGTGGGAGCACCCGGAGTATGCGCAACTTGTGGTCGACGCCTGGGACGCGCATGCGCTGCATCCGTGGGATCAGAAGATCGCAGACAACCAGTTCAACATCAGGGTGCGCGGAGTTCTGGGGCAAACCATCATGGTCGACAGCGGCCCGTCTACAACCCTGAGGCTCATCGACGCGGCGGAACTCAAAACCCACGAATTGGGAGTTGCCGATGAACATGGCGACTTCCATGAAGAACAGTCTGCGCTGTTCTAGGTAATCGAGGCTAGGGGGCCGAATCCGCCACGGCTGCGGCTTCGGCTAGGCGTGCCAGCTGCAGATCTTCGATACAGAGCATGAGCACGCTGTTGGGTTTGTTGAAGCAATAGAGTTCAACCCCGCAAGTCCCGACCGTCCACCTTGCCGCGGGCATGGCTTCGGTTCCCCAGGTTTCCGTCGGAGGAGAAAAGTACGTTGACAGTTCCGTCCGGAGCTCGGCGAATTTTCCCAGAACCTGCGCATGCTGTTCCGATGGCTGCGGGTACAGGAATAAGGTGATCAGCACGAGAGAACCCCGGAACGAACTCCAACGAGCATCCACCTCGGCCCCCAACGGAACTTTCAGCACCCAGATGCCTCCGATGTTCTCCTCTGGATCTTCCGTGGGTCGCTGCGGGCTGTGCATGCCCAACGCTTCGAATACGCGAACGCGCTCACCTTCGCTGCGGGGCCATTCGTGGCCGAGGATGCGGCCGATGAATGCGACCACTTCTACCGGTGCCGGTGAGTAGGGCATGCCCTGCATAGGCGCTGTCATACCCGGAGCCTAGCGCGGGTCGGTACATCAAGGCAACGGACGCAGTACTGCAGGGCGAGGCCGCGATCCGATGACGATGGCATAGACGCCCATGGCGCTGACGTCGCCTAGACTCGGTGAATGGGTGACGGGGGAATGCCACGTCGTCGGCGGAATGCCGACCCCAGATGCTGCGCATCCCCACTCCGGCTGAGGTCAAGACCTCAGTTGGCACCTGCACAGATTCCAGAATTGATGGAGGAGACATGGACAAGCGCAACGGCACCCAGGCCTCCGCAAGCTTGCGGGTCAACCGATTGTCGATCATCGCCCTCTGCCTGGCCATTGCCGAAATCCCGGCCCTGATCTTCCTGGGCGGCACTGGCCCGGCGGTTTTCGCGGTAGGTACAGGCCACGTGGCACTGAACCAGATCAAGACGAGAAATGAGCAAGGCGCGAAAGCCGCCATCCTCGCCTTGGCGCTCGGCTACGCGGTGGCGCTGTTCGGGGTCTTCAGCACCCTGCGAGCGCTGCCGTACATCTTCGCCTAGTCGTCTGGGCGGGCGCGCCTTGCCGATGCGTCCTGCTGATGAGTCAGGCCAGATGTCCTTCCATGAACTGGCGGTTGCGGGATGTCAGCAGAAATACCCTTGTACGTCCGCGGTCGCTCCCTGCCCTGAACTAGACTGGTGGGTATGACCAATACGCCTTGGGAGGCGGCCTCCCAGCACTACAAGAAGATCGTCTTTACCGCGATGGGCACCATCGGGCTAGGGATCATCCTGACGATCATCGGTTCAGTCAACCACATTCGACCGGTGCTCTACGTAGCCATCGGACTGCTGGTCATCGGCATGCTCTGCCACGTTGCAGGACTTGTCATTCGCGCCCGGGACGCCCGCAACTGGCGGATCGCCAACGGCCTGGCAACCTCTAAAGCCAAGAAGAACAAGGGCAACGGCGGCAACTAGCCGCACCCCGAAGGTTTCGTGTTCCGCAGAGCTGGGAGCCCCGAGCGGCTGAGCCCTGCGTGGACAGCAATCAACACACAGTCACAAAGTTCAGGAGAACTAATGGGCATCAACCCTGATCTGGTGGGGCGCATCTACCCTGCCGGCGAGTCCTACCAGGTAGGACGAGAGAAGATCCGAGAATTCGCAGCAGCCACCAAGGCCACCTCTCCGGCCCACTACGATGTCGAATCCGCGCGCAAGCTCGGCTTCAACGACGTGGTCGCCCCGCCGACCTTCGCCATCATCGTGGCCCAGCGCGCCGACGCCCAGCTGATCGCTGACCCTGCCTCGGGCATCGACTTCTCCCGCGTGGTGCATGCAGACCAGCGCTTTACCCACCACCGCCCCATCGTGGCCGGCGATGAACTGCTCGCCGAGCTGTACGTGGACCAGATCCGCGAAATGGGCGCCGGGGCCATGATCACCACCCGCGCCGAAATCACCACCGTCGGTGGGGAAAAGATCGCCACCACCGTTTCATCGCTACTGGTTCGAGCTGAGGACTAATCATGATCGCTTTCGACACCCTTGAAAAGGGACAGGTTCTCGGCACCCACACTGTCAACGTCAACCGCGCCGACCTGGTGCGCTATGCCGGCGCTTCGGGGGACTTCAACCCCATCCACTGGAACGAGCGCTTCGCCAAGGAAGTCGAGCTTCCCTCGGTCATCGCCCACGGCATGTTCACCATGGGCGCGGTCATCGATCTGGTCTCCACCTGGGTGGGCAATCCGGGCGCAGTCATCGACTACCAGACCCGCTTCACCAAGCCGGTCGTCGTCGAGGACCCCGAAGGTACCAACCCCTCGGACTTCGAAGGAACCACCATCGAGGTCGAGGGCAAGATCGGTGCCCTGGATTCCCAGGCCCGCACCGCCCGCGTGGACCTGACCGTCTCCGCCAACGGAACCAAGGTATTGCTCAAGTGCCAGGCCGTGGTGCAGCTCTGAACCAGCAACCCGCAGCCGACGTGCCGGTCGCGGTAAAGCACTGGCGCAACTCGTTGATGGCCGCCTACATGGCCAGCGGCCTGCTGCTGGCAACCCTGGTCTCCAGGCTTCCGGCACTGCGCGACGAGCTGGGGCTGGACCACTCGCAGGTCGGCCTGCTGCTGCTCGGAATGAGCGCAGGCTCCTTCCTCTCCGTATCCCTGGCTGGTCACCTGGTGATGCGTTTCGGCGCCACCAACGTCATGCGCTACGGCGCACTGATTGCAGGTCTCGCGCTCATGGGCGTCGGCTCCACCTCGGGACTGCTGCACTCAAGCATGCTGACCGCGACGGTGCTCTTCTGCCAGGGGCTTGGAGCCGCCTCGTGGAACGTCGCCTCGAACATCCAGGGCGCGGCCATGGAACGGGCACTGGGACGCAGCGTCATGCCTGCCCTGCACGGGTTCTTCTCCGTGGGTACAGTTCTCGGCGCCGGAATCGGCGCCGGCGCCGCAGCGGTCGCGCTGCCGCTGCAACTGCACTACGGGGTCATGGGCATCTTGATCATCGCCACGGTGCTGTATTCGACCCGTTTCTACGGGGAAGACCGGAGCCGGGCCTCGAAGGATTCGAAGTTCAAGGGGCATTCGCTGCTGAGCACCTGGAAGGAGCCGCAAACGGTCCTGCTGGGCGTGCTGGTGCTGGGCATGGCGCTCGCCGAAGGCGCGGCCGGAGACTGGGTGGCCTTGGCCCTGGCCGATGGCTACGGGACCACCGAAGCCACCGGCGCGCTGGGCTACGCGGCCTTCGTGACTGCCATGACGCTGACCCGATTGCTGGCCGGGGACCTGATCCTGCGTATGGGGCGGGTTTGGATGATCCGGGCCAGCGCCATCGCCGCGCTAGTGGGCCTGCTGATCTTCGCGTTCGGAGACAACCTGCCATTGGCTTTCGTGGCGCTGGCCGTGTGGGGCATGGGTGTTGCCCTGACCTTCCCGCTGGCCATGAGCGCCGCATCGGATGACCCGGAACACGCGGCAGCCCGCGTGGCAGTGGTTTCTACCATCGGCTACGCGGCATTCCTGGGAGGTCCGCCGCTGCTGGGCCTGCTGGCCGGGGCTATCGGCCTGCTGCCTGCACTCGGCTGCATCTCGATCCTGGTTGTCGTGGCGTTCCTGCTGTCGAAGAACGCCGCAGGCTATCCGCGCCAGCCCGAGTCCGCCAGCTAGATCCGCCCGAATCAACGTATTTCCAGAGACAAATCGAAAGATAGTAGTTCAATGCTGAAGAACATGACCACCACGGCTGTTGGCGGCGACGCTGCGCGCACCGTGACCGCGTCCACCGAAGCCGAGCTGATTGCGGCGATCACCGCCGCGGACAACGCCGGCGAGGACATCCTGTTCATCGGCGGCGGCTCGAACCTGGTTATCTCGGATGAGGGCTTCTCGGGCACCGTCATCCGCATCGCCACGCGCGGCCTGGTTGTCGAGGAACAGGACGGCGGGCTGGCGCTGCTGCGCGCCGCGGCCGGCGAGAACTGGGACGCCACGGTCGAGTACTCTTTGGCCGAAGGCCTGAGCGGACTCGAAGCCCTCTCCGGGATCCCCGGCTGTGCCGGTGCCACCCCGGTGCAGAACGTCGGCGCCTACGGAGCGGACGTCTCCCAGACCTTGGCCTGGGCCCGCGTCTGGGACCGCACCGCGCAGGAGATCCTGCAGCTGTCGAACGAGGACCTGGCGTTCGCCTACCGTGATTCGCTGATCAAGCGCACCAGCACCCACGGTTCGCCCCGGTACGTGGTACTGGAAGCCGCGTTCCTGCTCAAGCGCGGCAACGAGTCGGCGCCGATCCGCTATGCTGAGTTGGCCCGCCGCCTGGGCGTCGACGCCGGCCAGGGCGCGGATGCAGCGCTGGTTCGGCAGACGGTTCTGGAACTGCGTCGGTCCAAGGGCATGGTCTATGACCCGCAGGACCCGGACTCGCATTCAACCGGCTCCTTCTTCACCAACCCGATAGTCGACGCGTCGGTGCTGGAGCAGCTGCCGCACAACGCTCCGAACTACCCGGTCGAGCAGGCCGGAATGGTCAAGTTGTCGGCCGCCTGGCTGATCGACCAGGCAGGTTTCGGCAAGGGCTACGGGCTGGAGGGGACCGACGGGTTCCAGATCGCCGGGGGACGGGCCTCGCTGTCCACCAAGCACACCTTGGCCATTACGAACCGGGGCACCGCCAGCGCGGCTGACATCCTGGCCATCGCCCGCGCAGTGCGCGCCGGGGTTGCCGAGCGCTTCGGCATCACGCTGGTCAATGAGCCGCTGCTGATCGGCATCAGCTTGTGATGAACCTGCTGGGTTTGCGCAAGCTCGTCGAGGCGGATATCGACCTGCTTGAACAGCATTTCCAGTCCGCGGCCGGAGCCGGGGACGAGCAATGGTTTGGCTTCTGGAACACCGCCGGGCTGCGCCAACGGCTGGCCCAGGACCAGTTCATCGGCCAGCAGGACGGTGCCCTGGCCATTGCGCTGGGAGAGCAAACGGTGGGCAAGGTGGACTGGTTTACCTCGACCAGCTGGGGCCGGGCCAATACCTCGGCTTGCTGGGAGATCGCCATCGGCGTGTTCGACGGTCACCGCGGCGCCGGCATTGGCACCAAGGCACAGGCACTGCTGGTGGATTACCTGTTCACGCACTACCCACGCCACCGGATCCAAGCCACGACCGCCGTGGAAAACACGGCCGAGCAACGATGCCTGGAATCGCTGGGTTTTGTGCAAGAGGGAAGAATCCGCCAGGCACAGTGGCGGGATGGAGCCTGGCACGACCAGCTGCTGTACTCCGTGCTGCGCGAAGAATGGGAACAGCGCGCCATCAGCTAGCCTCGAGAGAAAAATCGCCAGGTCCAGACAGCATCAGCTGTCTGGACCCGGCGATTTTCAGTTTTCAGGGTTTTGCTACAGGCGGCCCTGTGCGATGGCCAGCATGCGGCGCAGCGGCTCCGCGGCGCCCCAGAGCAGCTGGTCGCCCACGGTGAAGGCGGAGATGTACTCCGGGCCCATCTCCAGCTTGCGGATGCGGCCGACCGGGATGTCCAGGGTGCCCGAGGCGGCCACCGGAGTCAGCTGCTCCATAGTCGCTTCCTTCTCGTTCGGCACGACCTTGGCCCACTCGTTGTCCTCGGCCAACAGCGACTCGATCTCGGAGACCGGCAGGTCTTCCTTCAGCTTCAGGGTCAGCGCCTGCGAGTGCGACCGCATGGCGCCGATGCGCACGCACAGTCCGTCCATGGCGATGTGGCGGCTACCGGAGGTCTGCAGGATCTTGTTGGTCTCCGCGCCGGCCTTCCACTCCTCGCGGGACTGGCCGTTGCCCAGATCCGAATCGATCCACGGGATCAGCGAACCGCCCAGCGGCACGCCGAACTGTGCGGCGTCCAGGCCGCCGCGCTGGGTTTCAAGCACCTTGCGGTCGATCTCCAGGATGGCGCTGGCCGGGTCTGCAAGCTCGTCCGCGACCGAGGCGTTGATGTCGCCGAACTGGGTCAGCAGCTCGCGCATGTGGCGGGCGCCGCCGCCGGAGGCCGCCTGGTAGGTCATGGAAGTGCCCCACTCGACCAAGTTGTTCTTGAACAGCCCGCCCAGGCCCATGAGCATGCAGGAAACGGTGCAGTTGCCGCCCACGAAGTCCTTGACGCCGGCAACCAGCGACTGGTCGATGACGTTGCGGTTGATCGGGTCCAGCACGATCACCGAGTCGTCGTTCATGCGCAGGCTCGATGCGGCATCGATCCACAGTCCGTCCCAGCCGGCCTTGCGCAGCTCGGCGTGGACCTTGGTAGTGTAGTCGCCGCCCTGGGCGGTCACGATTATCGGCAGCTTGGCCAGCGTCTGGATGTCGAAAGCATCCTGTAGCGGGCCGGCGCCCTCGGCGAATGCGGGGGCCTGGCCGCCGGCATTCGACGTCGAGAAGAAGACCGGGTCGATCTGCGCAAAGTCGCCCTCGTCGAGCATGCGCTGCATGAGCACGGAACCGACCATGCCACGGTAACCTACAAAACCAACAGATGAAGTCATACCTCAATGGTAGGGCTGAATTACGTTATTATCCCGGTTCGTTACAGCGCTTAAAGCAGAATCACACCCAAGCCCCAGAAGGGCCGGGTGTGATTCTGCAGCAGCAAAAGTTCTACTTTTCCTCAAGCAACAGCTTGCGGTTCTTGATGGCCCAGAACGCTGCGTAGAGGAACACCTGGGTCGGGACGAACAGCAGGATCACGCCGAAGATCTTGTGGCCGCCGAGCACCATGAAAAACCCGAGCACCGCGACAACCAGCGCGAGCAGCGGGAAAAGCATGTAGCCGAGGACGAACAGGGCATCTGAGTGCTGTTTGAGATCAGCGAGGTATTTTTTCATGGGATGTTAACTAGTCCTTTTCGCGGATCCAGGTTTCAAAACGGTAGCGGGTGCCGGTACCGGACTTGTGCCATTGGTTCTCCGGTCCATCCAGTCCCGGGTCGCTGAGCCCCAGGGCAAAGTCCTCGGGGAGCTGCGGCGCGCTGGTATCTCCCTGGACCTCCAGATCGAGCTTGGTGATCACTGCCAGGTCCAGCAGCTGAAGCGATTGGGCGTAGACCTTGCCTCCGCCGATGATCCAGATTTCCCGGCTGCCCTCACAGGTCTTGGCCAGGGCCAGGGCTTCGCCGAGGTCCGCGACCGGCAGCGCACCGGCATCGCGCAGCGCCTGGTGCGACTCGGCGCGGGTGGTCAGCACGATGTTGCTGCGTCCGGGCAGCGGCCGGAACTTTGGCGGAAACGACTCCCAAGTGGCGCGGCCCATGATGACCGGATGGCCGGCGGTGATCCTCTTGAAATGGGCTAGGTCTTCCGGGACATGCCAGGGCATGGTTCCCTGGTTGCCGATGATTCCGTTGTCCGCCTGGGCCCAGATGGCGCCAACCAGCGGCGTGAGGTCGGCGGTGTGGCGCGGTTCAGGCGTCATACGGCGACGGTCCCCTTGATGGTTGGGTGGTGCTTGTAGTCGTTGACCACGAAGTCTTCCAGAGTGTAGTCGAAGACTGACTCCGGCTTGGACGCGAAGTCGAGCGTCGGGTACGGGTACGGCTCGCGGGAGAGCTGTTCGCGCACCTGCTCCAAGTGGTTGGTATAGATGTGCACGTCGCCGCCGGTCCAGATGAACTCACCCGGTTCCAGGTCCAGCTGATGGGCGAGCATGCGGGTCAGCAGCGCGTAGGAAGCGATGTTGAACGGCACGCCGAGGAACATGTCGGCGCTGCGCTGGTACAGCTGGCAGGACAGCTTGCCGTCGGCCACGTAGAACTGGAAGAAGACATGGCAGGGCGGCAATGCCATGTTCTCGATTTCGGCGACATTCCAGGCCGAGACGATGTGGCGGCGGGAATCGGGGTTGCTGCGCAGCGAGTCGACCAGCTGGGAGATCTGGTCGATCTGCCCGCCTCCGGGGGTGGGCCATGAGCGCCACTGGACGCCGTAGACCGGCCCCAGTTCGCCGTCCTCATCAGCCCATTCGTTCCAGATGCGCACGCCCTGGTCCTGGAGCCACTTCACGTTGGACTCCCCGCGCAGGAACCACAGCAGTTCTGCAGCGACCGAGCGGAAATGCACGCGCTTGGTGGTGATCAGCGGGAAGGAATCGGCCAGGTCGAAGCGGATCTGGCGGCCGAAGACCGACAGCGTGCCGGTTCCGGTGCGGTCTTCCTTGGCGGCGCCGTTCTCCAGAACGTCGCGAAGCAGGTCTTCGTATGGGGTAGGAATGCTCACCCCACCAGTTTAGTCCACCGGCGAACGGCGCCGGAGGTCCCGTGGCGTATCCCACGACGCCCCGGATAACGAAGCTTCAGCCCTTGACGACCATGCCCTGGTACTCCGGGTAGCGGCGCAGGTAGTCCTGCACGTAGCTGCACTCGGGAACGATCTTGACGCCCTCGTTGGCCAGCCGGTCCAGTACCAGCGTCACCAGCGCCCGGGCGTAGCCGCGGCGGCCGAATTCCTCGTTGACGATGGTGTGCTGGATGGTGACCACGTCGTCTTCGCGGTGGTAGCCGATGAAGCCGACATAGGTGGATCCGTGCCACAGCGAGAAACGCCCGCGGTCTTCGTCATGGTCCAGGCGCAGACCCTGGTGCACGATCTTCTCAACCGGTTGCTGGGGCTGATTTGCACTCATGGTTTGGCCTTTCTCTGGGTGACAAGAGCCACTCGGGATTCTTATTAAACAGTCATAGTCGCATTTGTGCGCAGATGCAACGACGGGCATCCTCGCGGCGTGAGGAGCCGGGGATGCCCGTCCGCCGGGTGCGGTGCAGCGGCGCCGGCGGTGGTGTCAGTCGTGATACGGGGTATGGACTTCCAGGGAGATGATCCGCGGATTCGCGCCGGGTATCTGGTGCGCCACGATCACCCCTCCGGGATCGAGGAAAGGATCCTTGGCGGGGAGCACCTCGGCGATGGTCGCCGAGGTGCTGCCCTTGAGGACCTTCAGTACCGTGGGAAGCACCGGCCGGTGCGTGCACAGCACCTGGGAGCGGTTCTTGTCCAGGAGTTTCTGCACCGCCTTCGCAGCCCGCTTCGGGTGCCGCGTGGCCGCATGCTCGGTGACCGCCCGCACGGAGCTGAGCTTCAGCTGGTTCGCCGTGACGTAGGGCGCGACGGTCTGCACGCAGCGCATCCACGGCGAAGACGCGACATGCCCCGGGGCCCAGGCTTCCAGCAGTCGCGAGACCGCCTGGGCCTGGCGGCGCCCGGTGGCCGCCAGCGGGCGGTCGCCTTCGGCACGGGTCCACTTGCTGCGCGGCTTGGCCTTTGCGTGGCGGACCAGGATGAACGGCTTGGCCTCCAGATGGCCGGCCTTGTGGGCGGCGAGCAGGTCCTGCAGCGGCGCGGCGTCCGAGGGGTTGGTCAGCATGCCGATGGCCTGCTTGGGGGAGACCCAGCGGACCTCGTCGCATTCGGAGCCGTCCGGGATGACCTCGGCTTCGTGGTGCGTGGCGGCCGCCCAGTAGTAGACGACCTTGGCGCGCTGCTTCACCGAGTACGCGGTGGCCGCCAGCGGCAGGCCGAGCGTGATCTGCAGCCCGATCTCCTCGTGGACTTCGCGCACCGCGCATTCGGCGATGGCTTCGCCGTCGTCCAGCTTGCCCTTGGGCCAGGACCAGTCGTCGTACTTGGGCCGGTGGATGACCAGCACCCGCAGCTTGCCGTGCTCCAGCCGCCACGGGATGGCCCCCGCGGCGATGATGTCGAAGTGGCCCAGGCGGATTTCCTCGGCATCGGATGAACGATGCAGTTCCAGCACCCGGTCAAGGGCGCGTTGGACATTCGAATCGGCCACTAGCTGTTTCGCCCGCTATTTCGCCGCTGGGCGTGGTCCTGGATGAGCCAGAACTGGACATCGGAGAGCGGGTTGCCGTCCTCGTCCTTGTAATGCCGGTCCCACTTGCCGTCCGAGTGCAGATGCCAGGAGGAGGTCCCGTCGTCCATGTAGCGTTCCAGCAGGCTGATCATTTCCTCGATGTCCTCCGGCTGCCCCAGGGAGACCAGGGCCTCCACGCGGCGGTCGAGGTTGCGGTGCATCATGTCGGCCGAGCCGATGTACACGATCGGGTTCCCTGCGTTGGCGAAGGTGAACACGCGGCTGTGCTCCAGGAAGCGGCCGAGGATCGAGCGGACCCGGATGTTCTCGCTCAGCCCCGGGACGCCCGGGCGCAGGGCGCAGATGCCGCGCACGATCACGTCGACCTTCACCCCGGCCTGGCTGGCGCGGTACAGCGCGTCGATGATCGCCTCGTCGACAATCGAATTGACCTTGATGACCACCTTGGCGTCGACCCCGGCCTGGGCGTTGCGCACTTCCTGCTCGATGTGCGCCAGCAGCCCGGTGCGCACCGAACGCGGGGCGACCAGCAGACGCTTGTAGGTGGAGCGCGGGGCGTAGCCCGAGAGCTGGTTGAACAGCTTCGAGACGTCCTCGCCGACCTCCTCGTCGCAGGTCAGCAGCCCGAAGTCCTCGTAGTAGCGCGCGGTGCGCGGGTGGTAGTTTCCGGTACCGATGTGGCAGTAGCGGCGCAGCTTGTCGCCTTCGCGGCGCACCACCAGGGAGAGCTTGGAGTGGGTCTTCAGGCCCACGATGCCGTACACCACGTGCACACCCGCCTGTTCCAGCTTGCGCGCCCAGGAGATGTTCGCCTGCTCGTCGAAGCGGGCCTTGATCTCCACCAGCGCCAGCACCTGCTTGCCTGCTTCGGCCGCGTCGATCAGCGCATCGACGATCGGCGAGTCGCCGGAGGTGCGGTACAGGGTCTGCTTGATGGCCATAACCTTCGGATCCGCCGCGGCCTGCTCCAGGAAGGCCTGGACCGAGGTGGAGAAGGAATCGTAGGGGTGGTGCAGCAGGATGTCGCGGCGGCGTACGGCGCCGAACACGTTGGCTGCCTTGGCGGTTTCCGACTCGTTCAGGAACCGTGAGGTGTGCCCCATGTGCTTGGGGTAGTGCAGCTCGGTGCGGTCCAGCGAGGCGATGACGCCCAGGCCGCGCAGGTCCAGCGGGGCGGGCAGCTTGAAGACCTCGTCCTCGTCGATACCCAGCTCCCGGGAGAGCAGGTCCATGATCTGCGGGTTGATGTCGTCAACCACCTCCAGGCGCACCGGAGGGCCGAAGCGGCGGCGTAGCAGCTCCTTTTCCAGGGCCTGCAGCAGGTTCTCGGCGTCGTCTTCCTCGACTTCCAGGTCCTCGTTGCGGGTGACGCGGAAGAAGTGGTGCTCCACGATTTCCATGCCCGGGAACAGCTGCTCCAGGTGCACGGCGATCAGGTCCTCCAGCGCGATGAAGCGTGCGGCGCGGTGCGAGGAGTGGGCGGCGCGCGGGCCGTCTATGCTGACCAGGCGGTCGATGGTGTCAGGCACCTTCAGGCGGGCGAACAGCTCCTTGCCGGTCAGCGGGTTGCGCACCACCACGGCCAGGTTCAGCGACAGGCCGGAGATATAAGGGAAGGGGTGGGCCGGATCCACCGCCAGCGGGGTGAGGATCGGGAAGACCTGGGCCATGAACCACTCGGAGAGCAAGCTCTGCTCGGAGGCCGAGAGCTCGTCCCAGCCGGTGATGCGGATGCCGTGCGTGGCGAGGTCGGGGGAGACCGACTCCGAGTAGACCCTTGCATGGCGGGTCTGCAGCTCGTGCGCCGAGTTCAGCAGCAATTCGAGCTGGTCCACCGGGTTCATCCCGTTGGCCGCCGGGACGGCCAGGCCGGTCACGATGCGGCGCTTCAGGCCGGCGACGCGCACCATGAAGAACTCGTCCAGGTTGGAGGCGAAGATCGAGAGGAAATTGACGCGTTCAAGCAGCGGCAGGTCGACGTCCTCGGCCAGTTCCAGCACCCGCGCGTTGAAATGCAGCCAGCTCAGTTCCCGGTCGAGGAACCGCTCGTTCTCGAAACCCCCGTCCGGATGGAGGTCGGGCAGGAGTCCTGCCGGTTCGATCCGGTCTTCATTGACCTTGGATGAAGGGACATCCCTCAGTTGTGCCGGGGGCTGCTTGGGGGTGGTTGTCATCTGCTGAACTCACTTCTTCCTGCAGGTGGAGGCCATCTTCACCGTCGGCTGGCAGTCCGGGAAAATCCCGGACTGCCATGCGCTATCAGTCTATCTGTTCGGGGCCGTACATGATGTCTGCGGACCATAGCGTGAAGCCGAGCGACCGGTAGAGCTTGACTGCCGCCTCGTTCTCGGCGTCCACGTACAGCAGCACCGACCCGACCCCCTGCTCCAGAAGGTAGTTGATGCCCACAGTAGTCAGCGCGCGGCCCAAGCCCAGGCCCTGCGCCTCGGGAACCACGCCGACCACGTAGACCTCGCCCATCGGGCGGATGTCGTCGGCGCCCGCCGGATGGATCTTGGTCCAGTGGTAGGCGATGAGCTGGTCTTCCGGGTCGAAGGCCAGGAAGAAGCCCTGCGGGTCGAACCAGCTCTCGTTCATGCGCGCATCGAGATCGGACAGGGTCAGCGAACCCTGTTCCGGATGGTGCGCGAAGGACTTGGCATTGGCTTCAAGCCAGGCCGACTCGTCCTCGCCGACGCGGAAGCTGCGCAGCGTCAGCCCGCGCTGCAGCGGCGTCTCTTCCAGAGAGTCGGTGCCTTCGCGGCGCATCCGGTACAGCTCGCGGTTGCGCGACAGGCCGATCGAATCGGCCAGCTTGCGGGCCGCTGCGTGGTCGCCGTGCGCCCAGGTCAGGATCTGGCTCAGATCCAGTTGTTCGCCCAGCCTCTGCAGCAGCTGGCGGCCGATGCCGTGGTTGCGGAACTGGGGGTGGACCACCAGTTCGACGATCCAGCGCCGGGATATCGGGTCGTCGATCGCGACGATGACGCCGCTGAGCTGGGCTTCGGTTCCCTCGCCCGACGAGGCCAGCAGCGTGATGACGTTCTTGCCGGAGGTTTCCGAGCCCAGTGCGACCAGCGTCTGGTCGCTCAAGGGCGGATTGCCGTCCTCCTGCAGCGCGGCGGCGGCCAGGTCTCGGACCTCGGCCAGCGAACTCTGTTCCAGCTCGCCGAGGACCTTCTGAATGGACACAGTTTTCTGGGGCAGCTCGTTCATGCTCTCAGGTTATCCGCTGGATGACCTGACCCGCCAGAGGCCCTGTCATGTTAGGCCTCGTTGTGGAACCGGTAGCCGACATTTCGCACGGTGCCGATCAATTGTTCGTGGTCGGTGCCCAGTTTCGCGCGCAGCCGCCGCACGTGCACGTCCACGGTGCGGGTGCCCCCGTAGTAGTCGTATCCCCATACCTCGTGCAGCAGCTGCTCGCGGGTGAATACCCGGCCCGGGAACTGCGAGAGGTACTTGAGCAGCTCGAATTCCTTATAGGTGAGGTCCAAGATCCGCTGGTCGATCTTCGCGGTGTAGCTCAGCTCGTCGATGCGCAGCCCGGAGCGGTTCTGCGGCGCTTCCGCCGGGGCGGCGGGCTCCGGCACGGCGGAGAGGAGCAACCGGATGCGGGCCTCCAGCTCGGCGGGGACCGCCGTGGGCAGGATGAAGTCCGCGGCATGCCATTCGGAGTTCAGGATGCTCAGCGCGCCCTCGCTGGCCACCAGCAGCAGCGGAAGCTTCAGCGTTGCATGGATGACCTGCGCCAGCGAGCGGGCCGCCACCAGTTCGGTGCGGGCATCGAGGATGACCGCGTCGCATTCGGAAACCTGGCTCAGGGACTGCGTTTGCGCCGGGAGGCACTGGATCTGATGCAGTAGTAGTTCGAGCGCCGGAAGCACTTCAGCTTCGGACTGTCCGTTGTTCGTCAGGAGCAGCAGGTTCGCCACAGCGGTCTTCCTCCTGCCAGATAGATGCGAGAAAATCGTTTTTACGTGTCAAAGTATAGAGAATGGAAGAGTCTAAGCTCGCATGTGAAGTCACAAGTGCGCATAAATTACCGTCAGGAATTCTGGTTTGAGGATCAAGGTATTAATAAGCGGTCTGCTGGCTTCGGCCCTGCTCCTGGGAGCGGCCAGCCTTCACTCCGTCGAATGGGCGATGGGCGCTGTCGCGGTCATATTGCAGCTCGCGTTCGCCTACACCTGGCCCCGGCTAATCCGCGCTGAAGCGCCATGGCCGCTGACGGTCATCCTGGCCGTGTGCTCGCTCGCCTCGACCGCGGCGGTGCTGTTCATGCCGGGCGTGTCGCCGATGTCCCATGGCGTCGAAGTCATTGCGGTGGGCGTGCTGCTGGTGTTCATCAGCCAGGTGCTGCGCGGGGCCGAAGCCGAGGGCCGCATGGCCGGCACGGTCAGCGGCATCACCGGCGTGGTCATGGCGGTTCTCGGTTCGGCCTGGGCCGCCGCCGGAACCGTGAACTTCGGGTTCGCGCTGACCCTGGTCACCGTCATCGGGCTGGCCGGGGCCGGCCTCGTAGCGATGACGCGGTTGCCCAACCGCATCACCATGTTCCTGGCGCCGCTGGTATCGCTGGTGCTCGGCGCCATCGCCACCGCGCTGCCGCTGGGGATGCACATTGTTGAAGGCGTGGTGCTGGGCCTGCTGGTGGGAATCCTGGTCAGCGCCCTGCGCGCCCTGGCGCTGTCCACGCGCAGCGTGCGGAACCTGACCGGCGTGCTGGGCCTGTCCAGCGGGATCGTCCTGCTCAGCGGTGCCGCCAGCTGGTACGCCCTGGATTTGATGGTTTTCAGCTAGCGGATCGCACCGCTTGCAGCACCGAAGCCCGGGCTGCGTCACGCAGGTCGCGGTTCATGCAAAGCTCGCGCTAAGATGAAGCCATGAATGATAACTTCCTTGCACTCGAAATTTTCTTCCAGGCTCTCGTGGTCATCGCCGGACTGGGAATGGCGGGCTTCGCCGGACTGGTCGTCAAGCGTCTTTTCCAGGGCCAGAAGTAGCAAACAGCGCACACAATAGCGTGTGCGCTGTTTTTGTTTCACCAACGACTAAGGAGCGAGTGGTCCATGGCATTTGCGCTACCGACTGACCTCACCCCGGAACTGGTGCCTTTCGCCTGGCTCATTGGAACCTGGGAAGGCATGGGGCGCCTTGGAGAAGGCGAAGCTGAGGACGAATATTTCTGGCAGCAGGCCACCTTCAGAGACGTCGGCGGCCCCTACCTCGAATACCGCAGCGAATCCTGGCTCACCGACGCCGAAGGCAACAAATTGCGTCTGCTTACCGTGGAGACCGGTTTCTGGTCCCTGGATCGTGAGCAGCTCGAAGCCGATGCCGGTCCCGGCATGATTCCGGGCGACGTGTTCCCGGTGCTGCGTTCGGCGGATGACGTGCAGCAGCTGCACACCAAGGACGGATTCAAGATCCAGGCGCATATCGTGCAGCCCGGCGGCATCTCGGAACTGTACTACGGCCTGATCGATGGTCCACGTGTCCAGCTGGCCACCGAAGGGCTGCTGCGCAGCAAGAACGCCAAGCAGTACGCCTCCTCAACCCGCATCTACGGGTTGGTCAACGGTGAACTGTTCTGGCGCTGGGACGTGTCCATGGGGAATCTGGAACTCAAAGCCCACGCGTCAGCCGCGCTGAAGCGTGTTGCCGCGGATGAATCAACGAAGTAGCCATGACTGAAACTTATCGTTCCCAGCTGCTGCAGCGCGATGGCGCCGTGGAAGCCGGGGGAGTGGACGCAGGGGTTGCCGCGCACTACGGCGCGCCGACCCGCGAAGCCCGACGATTGTTCGAGGGCGAAGCCATCGCCGACCTGTCGCATTTCGATGTCCTGGAAATCACCGGAGTCGATCGTCAGAGCTGGCTGAACACCCTGAGCACCCAGCAGACCACCGCGCTCAAGCCGGGAGACAGCAGCCAGGCGCTGCTGCTCTCCATCCAGGGGCGCATCGAGCATGAGATGAAGGTGCTGGTCGACCAGGAGCGCCTGCTGCTGATCGTCGAGCCCGGCAGTGGACCGGCGCTGGCGGAGTTCTTGAACTCCATGCGCTTCATGCTCCGCGTCGAGGTCAACGACCTGTCCGCCACCCACGGGGTGCTTGCGGCCACCCGCCGCATTCCCACCGCAGGCGAGCTGGTCTGGACCGATCCGTGGCCTGGAGTCGCCGAGGGCGGCTGGGCCTACTCGCGGGACGAGCACCCGGGCGCCGAGCGCCCGTGGCTGCTGCATGTCATCGAGCTGGAGAAGCTCGGCGAGGCGGTGGGCGAGGAGCAGCTGGCCGGCATGATGTCGGTGGAGGCCCTGCGCATCGCCGCCTGGGAGCCGCGCTTCGGGGCGGAGATCGACGACAAGACGATCCCGCATGAGCTGGACTGGCTGCGCACCTCGGTGCACCTGAACAAGGGCTGCTACAAGGGCCAGGAAACAGTAGCCCGCGTGCACAACATCGGGCACCCGCCGCGCCGCATCGTGTTCCTGGACCTGGACGGCTCCATGCACACGCTGCCGGCTTCGGGGGCCGAGATCAAGCTCGGCGACCGGGTTGTCGGCAAGGTGACCTCCGCGGCGCTGCACTACGAAGCAGGGCCGATTGCGCTGGGCGTCATCAAGCGCAACGTGGACCCCGGCGAAGTGCTCAGCGTGGTGGATGGAGACAGCGTCTACCCCGCCAGCCAAGAAGTCATCGTGACCCCGGACGCCGGACAGGTGGCCGGGCGATTCACCGGATTCCTGCGCACGCCGCCCGCCAAATAGGAGGCCGGCGAAGCAGCACGAGCCGTGAAGTCTTCAGGGACTCCACGGCTCGTGCGTCGTTTAAGACGTTGCAGGCGCGACGGGTCAGCCGAAGAGGATCTTCGCCTCGTTGTAGCGCTCCATCGGCACCCGCTTGAGGTTGTTCAGGGCCGCGCGCATCGGCACGCGGTTGATCTTGGTTCCGTGCAGCGCCACCATGGTGCCCCACGCCCCGTCGACGACCGAATCCACTGAGGCCATGCCCAGCCGGGTGGCCAGCACCCGGTCGAAGGCGGTGGGCACCCCGCCGCGCTGGATGTGGCCCAGCACGGTGGCGCGGGTCTCGATGCCGGTGCGCTCCTCGATCAGCGGGGCGAGCATCTCGCCGATGCCGCCCAGCCTGGCGCGGCCGAAGGTGTCAAGGCCGCGCACGGAGAAAGCCTCTTCCATGCCTTCGGGCACGAAGCCCTCGGCGACGACGATCAGCGGCGCGCGGCCGCGGTCGTGGGCCTCGTTGACCCACTGGCAGATCTGCTCCATGGTGGTGGAGACCTCGGGGATCAGGATGGCGTGGGCGCCGGAGGCCATGCCGGCATGCAGCGCGATCCAGCCCACGTGCCGGCCCATCACCTCGGCGACCATGCAGCGGTGATGCGAATCTCCGGTGGTGCGCAGCCGGTCGATGGCCTCCACGGCGATCTGGTTCGCGGTGTCGAAGCCGAAGGTGTAGTCGGTGGCGTCCAGGTCATTGTCGATGGTCTTGGGCACGCCCACGATCGGCAGCCCGGCCTCGCACAAGCGCTGCGCGCCGGCGAGGGTGCCCTCGCCGCCGATGGCGATCAGCGCGTCCACGCCGTTGTCCTTGAGCACTGCGGCGATGTTCTGCGGTCCGCCGTTTTCGCCTTCGAAGGCGTTGGTGCGGGAAGTGCCCAGAATGGTGCCGCCCTGCTTGGAGATGCCGCGCACCGCGGTGCGCGGCAGCTCGAAGAAGTCGCCTTCCTTCACTCCGCGCCAGCCGTCGCGGAAGCCGACGAATTCATGGTCGTAGCTCTTGATGCCGTTGAGCACGGCACCGCGGATCACTGCGTTCAGGCCCGGGCAGTCGCCGCCCGAGGTCATGATTCCAATGCGCATTTACCCTCACTTGGTCATGATGGGACATAACCTGCGGCGGTGCGTGGGGGACGGGAAAATCGCTTGCCCCGTGGGGCAGCGCTGCAGGCAATCCATCTGGATGTCATTCGATATCCGCGCGCCATTGAGCATCGAGTTTGAAAAATAGTCTACGTGCTTAAGCCCACAAGGGCGAGTTTGCGGACCATGGGAGATCCGCAAACACGCCCCGGGTTGCTGCGCCGCCTCAGGCGGTGCCGGCTAGAACTTCCTGAGCCATTTCTGCAGGATGATGCTGTCGTCCTGGGCCGGGATGAGCAGCCAGGCCACGATGTAGGCGCCGATGCCGAGCACCGGCAGCAGGAACGAGACCAGCATGATGATGCGCACGATGGTGACATCCCAGCCGAACTTGTCGGCCAGTCCGCCGGCTACGCCGCCGGCCATGCGGGCCGGGCCGCGGCGCAGCGGGATTGATCGGATCGAGTTGAAGAACTTGTCCATGTTCGGGCTCCTGGTTTTCGGGTTGGAAGACTAGTAGTTGGGGTTGGCAGGGGGTGGAAGCTCGTCATCGCGGTTGCCGCGCTTCATGGCTGAAGCGATGCCGGAAACGATCATCACGATACCTGCCAGGGCGATCAGCGAGATGAAGAACAGCGGGGTGTCCAGCGTCCAGTCGAAGATCGTGTTGCTCAGCGAGACCACGGCGACCACAACGAGAATGAGTCCGAAGACCAGGGTTCCGGTGGGGAACTTGGTCTCCCGGGTTGGTTTGGAATTCATGTGTCCATTCCTTAGAACTGCGGATTGGTGGCGTTGCCGGGGCCGGTGGATACCGTTGACTCGAAGCTGGAGAACACTCCGTCGATGTCCACGGTGAGGGTCGGTGCGTCGGCCGGCAGCTGGCGCAAGTCCTGGGGCAGCTGGCCCTCGAGGTCCGAGATGAAGACCCCGTCGCTCTTGATCTTGACCGGAACATTGTCAGGGAGTTTCAGTTCCAGCTTGGAGAAGACCGAGGAGACGTCAACGGTGGTATCCGAGGTGATGTCCTGCTTGTCGGTCAGGTCCAGGGTTGAGTTGCTGAAGACGGCGCTGTACGAATGGTCCGAACCATCGGTATGCACCATCGACTGGTGGCCCGACGCGAGGTTGCTTCCGCCGAAGATGACGGTCAGCACCAGCAGCGGAATGGCCAGCCCCAGCAGGCCCCCGCTGGTGCGCTTGGTGGCGGAGATGAGGATCAGGCTCAGACCCACCAGAAGCAGCCCGCAGGCCAGGGCGACGGACCAGCCGTTGCCGGGCAGCTCCACGACGTTCAGGTAGTCGATGCTGAGCACCGCGGCGATCACCAGGACAGTCAGGCCCACGATGGTGGTGGCGATCCAACCCGGTACCGGAGGGGCCAGCCGCGCCCGGCGGGCTTCCTTGGCCTGCTTCGACGGGTTGGGCCGCGGCGGGTAGGCCTGGTGCTCGAACGGGGTGGTGTAGTCCGCGTCCGGCCGCGAGGTGGAGGCCGAGCCCTCCTGCGGTCCGGAGGGACCCGGTTTCTCAGATTCCATGGTGTGCTCCTCAGAAGCCGAAGTGGATGTCTGCGTGAAGTCGAACTGATCGGCGCCGGCAGGTTCATGCCCCGGAACACTTGCCTGCGCGCTGAAAGACGTGTTTTCCGAACGCCAGGTTTTTTCAACCACGGTGCCGGTCAGGGTTTCCCCTGAGCCCTGGGCCGTGTGTTGCGTGGTCCCGGCAGGTGATGAATCCTCCGGGGCCGGGCGGTAGGTAGCGCCGGGCCGCGAGCCGTCGTATTTGGTGTTGCGGCGCTTGAAGATCAGGAAGACGATGGCCGCGACGATGGCGATGGGCCACAGGATCGGGGCCAGCGAGTCCAGGAACCAGGGAGCGGGGAAGATACCGAGCACCACGGTAATGAGCGCGCCGGTCATGCCGCTGGTCCATTCCTTGTTGATGGCGCGTTCCAGGTGGATCCGGTCCTCGGTGTCCGGCAACAGCGCCCAGGCGATGCCGTAGAGCACCAGTCCCACGCCGCCGAGGATGCTCAGGGCCACCAGCACGCCGCGCACCAGCACCACGTCGATGCCGAAGCGCTCGGCGATGCCCGCGGCGACGCCACCGATCCATTTGGATTCCTGGCGGACGATCTTCAGCTTGCGCATCTGGGCGAAGAATTTGTCTTCATGGCCCGGGCTCTGGTTCCTCATGCTTCAATTCTGGTGCAGAGGGAGCCGTACCCGCTATGAGGGGCTACCCTGATTTGTCCCTAGGGGTGCCCCCGGTTGTGCCCAGAACGCGGCGGAACCCGGCGATTCCATGCTTGACTTAGAAGCATGGCAACCCCTGAACAGCGAAAATTCATCGTGCGCAGCGAGAACCGGTTCATTGCCGGCGTCTGCGGGGGACTGGCCGAGCACCTGAACGTCCCGGTCAGCTATGTGCGCCTGGCATTCCTGGCGCTCAGCGCGCTGGGCGGCGTGGGCTTGCTGCTGTACGGGTGGCTCTGGGTCTTCACCCCCAGCGCGGACGAAACCCAGGCCGACGAGTTGCGTTCCTGGGGCGCCAAGAACCGCACCCTGGCCGAGGAGATGGCCCGTGTGCAACAGGGCCTGTTCAGCGGCCGGGAGAACGCGGTGTCGCTGAGCCGCTGGCGGGACGCGCTGATCGGTGCGGGCCTGCTCGCGCTGGCGGTCCTCGCCCTGGGCCAATGGGCAGGCTGGAACTTCCGCTGGGACCTGATCTGGCCGGTGATCGGCATCCTCGGCGGCATCCTGCTGGCCTGGATGCAGATCGACCGCAGCGCGGTGCAGCCGGACCGCAAGATCAACGCCACCCTGGTCATCCGGCTGGCCCTGGGCCTGGTGCTGGTGGTCGGCGGGCTGCTGGCCATCCTCAGCGGCACCGTGGCGGTGGCTGACCTGCTGGGCGGGTTCTGGGCGGCCCTGGCGATCATCGCCGGCGCCGTGGTGGTGCTGCTGCCCTGGGGCGCGAAGCTTTGGCGCGACTACCTGGCCGAGCGCAGCAACCGGCAGGCCACCGCGCAGCGCGCGGAATTCGCCGCGCACCTGCACGACTCGGTGCTGCAGACCCTCGCGGTGATCCAGAAGCGCAGCGAGGAGCCGGCCGCGGTGCGGACCCTGGCCAGGGTGCAGGAGCGCGAGCTGCGCCAGTGGCTCTACGGGGAACAGCACCTGGACGCCGAAGACGTGGTGGTCGAGATCCAGAACGAGGCGGAGAGCATCGAGCAGCTGATGCTGCGCGACATCGACGTGGTGGCCGTGGGCAACGGCCAGGGGTTCGCCGGGCAGCAGGCGCTGGTGGCCGCCAGCCGGGAAGCCATGATGAACGCCGCGAAGCACGCCGAGGGCAAGATCTCGGTATATGTCGAATGCTCGCCGGCGCAGGTCGAGGTGTTCATCCGCGACCGCGGCGCCGGGTTCGACCTCGGCTCGATCCCCGAGGACCGGCACGGGGTGCGCGAATCCATCCTCGGGCGCATGGAACGCGCCGGCGGGGCCGCGCGCATCCGCAGCGGCCAGGACGGCACCGAAGTACAGTTGAGCATGCCGCGTGGCACTGAGCAGGAAGAACAGAGGGCATCATGAGTGAAACCACCGAACAGACCTACCGGGTGGTGCTGGTTGACGACCACGCCATCTTCCGTTCCGGGCTGCGCGCGGATCTTGCCGCGGACCTGCAGATCGTGGGCGAAGCCGGCAGCGTGGAGCAGGCCATCGAGGTGATCGAGCGCGAGCGCCCGGACGTGGTGCTGCTGGATGTCCACCTGCCTGGCGGCCGGGGCGGCGGGGGCGCGGAGGTGCTTGCCTCCTGCGCGCACCTTTTCTCCCAGACCAAGTTCCTGGCGCTGAGCGTTTCGGACTCGGCGCAGGACGTGGTGCTGGTAATCCGCTCCGGTGCGCGCGGGTACGTCACCAAAAGCGTTTCGGGCCAGGAGATCTCGGATGCGGTACGCCGGGTGGCCGGGGGAGACGCGGTGTTCTCCCCGCGCCTTGCAGGCTTCGTGCTCGACGCCTTCGGCTCCTCGGTGGCGTCGGGGCAGATCGACGAGCAGCTGGACCTGCTCACGGACCGCGAGCTGCAGGTCATGCGGCTGATCGCCCGGGGCTACAGCTATAAGGAAGTGGCCAAGGAGCTGTTCATTTCGATCAAGACCGTCGAATCGCACGTCTCCAACGTGCTGCGCAAGCTGCAGCTGTCCAACCGCCATGAGCTGACCCGCTGGGCCGTGGAGCGCAAGATCCTCTAGATGCCGGAAACCAGACAAGCCGAGGCGCCACCCTTTCCAGGTTGGCGCCTCGGCTTGTGTGGTGTTGGAAACCTACTTGGCTTCGCCCAGCAGCTTGATCATGCGGTCGACACCTTCGGCCAGATCAGCGTCGCCCAGTGCATACGACATCCGGATGTAGCCCGACGGGCCGAATGCCTCGCCCGGAACCACGGCGACCTCGGCCTGCTCCAGGATGAAGGCGGCCAGCTCGGCGCTGGTGTTGTTCACGACGCCGCGGATCTCGCGGCCCAGCAGGCCGCGGACATCCGAGTAGGCGTAGAAGGCGCCGTCCGGGGTCGGGCAGTGCAGGCCGTCGATGGTGTTCAGGCCCTCGACGATGGCCAAGCGGCGGCGGTTAAAGGCGGTCTTCATCTCGTTCACGGCATCCAGCGGACCTGCCACGGCGGCCAGCGCGGCGCGCTGCGACACGTTGGCGACATTCGAGGTCGCGTGCGACTGCAGGTTGGTGGCGGCCTTGATGACGTCGTTCGGGCCGATCATCCATCCCACGCGCCACCCGGTCATCGCATAGGTCTTGGCTACGCCATTGAGCACGACCACGCGGTCTTCGAGCTCCGGCACCAGGGTGGCGATGGAGCTGAACTGCGCATCGCCGTAGGTCAGGTGCTCGTAGATCTCATCGGTGACAACCCACAGGCCGTGCTCCGCGGCCCACAGGCCGATCTCCCGGACCTGCTCCGGGGTGTAGACGGCGCCGGTCGGGTTGGACGGGGAAACGAAGAGCAGGATCTTGGTGCGCTCGGTGCGCACGGATTCCAGCTGCTCCACGGTGACCTTGTAGCCCTGCTCCGGGCCGGCAAAGATCTCCACCGGCTTGCCGCCGGCCAGCTGGATGGCTTCAGGGTAGGTGGTCCAGTACGGAGCCGGGACGATGACCTCGTCTTCGGGATCCAGCAGCGCGGCGAAGGTGTTGTACACGGCCTGCTTGCCGCCGTTGGTGATCAGGACCTGGGAAGGGGCGACCTCGTAGCCAGAATCTCGCAGGGTCTTCGCTGCTACGGCTTCACGTAGCTCGGGAAGTCCGCCGGCAGGAGAGTAGCGGTGGTTCTTCGGATCGCGGGCTGCCTGCACGGCTGCCTCGACGATGTAATCCGGGGTTGGGAAGTCAGGCTCACCAGCGCCGAATCCGATGACCGGGCGTCCTGCGGCCTTCAGGGCCTTGGCCTTGGCGTCAACGGCGAGGGTTGCGGATTCGGAAATTGCGCCGATGCGGCGAGAGATTCTAGACATGGAAGATTTCGTCCTGAAGTCAACGATGGTTGGTGATGCTTCTAGTCTAGATCCCGCGGGCGCGCTTCCCGCGCCGAACTGGAAAAATGACCTCTCACGACCAGTCCAGTGGTGACGAAAATGCGTTATGCGCCACACTGCATCTGTCCAGTTCGACATTTTGGATTTCGTTGCGTAAAGTTATTTCTCGTTGCAAAGACATCGCAACGGACAAGGCATAACGCTGAATCCGACAAGATTATGCAACGGAGCATTCAGCTCTAAAGGGTAGTGGCGCAATTGGTAGCGCAGCGGTCTCCAAAACCGCAGGTTGCAGGTTCGAGTCCTGTCTGCCCTGCGCAGTAGCGATCTATCGCTCAGCGAGAATCTCACGTCACGGTGTGTTGTGGTCAGAACGGCTGCGGCACACCGTGATTGTTTCAACTGGCCAAAAAATTGAAACGAGGAACAACGTGACAGAGGCTGTAGTGAACTCGGGCAAAGGCAAGCAGAAAAAGGGCATCTTCGCCCGCATCATGCTGTTCTTCCGCCAGGTAATCGGCGAACTGAAAAAAGTCGTCACACCAACGCGCAGCGAACTCGTGAACTACTTCTTCGTTGTTCTTGGCTTCGTCGTGGTGGTCATCGCGATCGTCACAGCGTTAGACTTCGTCTTCGGGCAGGGATCGATCCTCCTGTTCACCCGGCAAGTAGAACAGTAATTTGATTGCCTCGGCGGTATAATCGCTCCGAGGCAATTTTAGTGTCATCCAGTCAAAGAAAGCAGGATCCGCAGTGTCCGACAAGGAACTCGAACCGCAGATTAATGACGAGGTCGAAAACGAGTTCGTTGAAGCCACCGGCGATCAGGTGGAGGCAGCTGAAGAAGCTGCAATCGACGAAACCGAAGAGGCAACCGCAGCGGTTGACGAATCCTTCGAGGCCCTCGTTGCGGACGTGGATGCCGATGACGCAGACGCCGAGGAAGAAGCTCCAGCAGAAGAGGAGGCTGCCGACAAGGTAGCCAAGCTCAAGGAAGAATTCCGCACGAAGCTGCGCCGTCTTCCGGGCGACTGGTTCGTAATCCACACCTACGCAGGTTACGAAAACCGCGTGAAGGTCAACCTCGAAACCCGTATCCAGACCCAGGACATGGAAGATTTCATCTACGAAATCCAGGTTCCGATGGAAGAGGTCGTCGAGGTCAAGAACACCCAGCGCAAGATCGTGCGCCGTGTGCGCATTCCGGGCTACGTCCTGGTGCGCATGGAACTGACCGACGCTTCGTGGGGTGTTGTTCGACACACCCCAGGCGTCACCGGCTTCGTGGGCAACGCCCACGATCCGAACCCGCTGAACCTCGATGAAGTGTTCTCCATGCTGGAGCACACCGTGGTCGACCCGGCCGAGCAGCCAAACGCCGCGAAGCCAGGCCGCGCCCCGATTACCGAGGTCACCGTGGACTTCGAGGTCGGCGAATCGGTCATCGTCAACGATGGTCCGTTCGAGACCATGCCGGCTACGATCTCCGAGATCAAGCTGGAAGCCGCTCAGCTGGTTGTGCTCGTTTCGATCTTCGAACGCGAGACCCCGGTGACCCTGAACTTCAACCAGGTCACCAAGATCCAGTAGTATTAAGTCTTCGTGCCCCGCTTCGAGTGCTTTCGATGCGAGGGCGCGTTCGGCTGTCGCGCCACGATAGCCACAACCCGCACCACGCTCCTGTGCTGCGGGAACTGCAAGAGTAGAAGGACCCGACATGGCCCCAAAGAAAAAGGTCACCGGACTCATCAAGCTGCAGATCCAGGCAGGTGCTGCTAACCCAGCTCCTCCAATCGGTCCTGCACTTGGCCAGCACGGCGTCAACATCATGGAATTCTGCAAGGCTTACAACGCTGCCACCGAGTCGCAGCGCGGTAACGTGATTCCAGTTGAAATCACCGTGTACGAAGACCGTTCGTTCACTTTCATCACTAAGACCCCACCTGCAGCTGAGCTGATCAAGAAGGCTGCCGGCATCGCCAAGGGCTCGGGTGTTCCGCACACCAACAAGGTTGCAAACCTGACCCAGGCACAGGTTGAGGAAATCGCCACCTCCAAGATGGCTGACCTCAACGCAAACGATCTGGCTGCAGCAGCCAAGATCATCGCCGGCACCGCTCGCTCCATGGGCGTGACCGTAGAAGGCTAATAACGCCTTCGGTCATTCGCCCCATGGGTGAAGGACACTCAAGAATTCAAGAAATGGCGATAAGTTCACCCGGACTTTTCGCCCGTGGCAGGACCCAGCGCGGTCCACATGACCACGACTGCATAAGGAGATAACGCAGATGGCAAAGCGCAGCAAAGCATATGTAGCCGCCGCGGCTAAGATCGAGGCTGACAAGTTCTACGCTCCAGCCGAGGCAATCGCCCTGGCCAAGGAGATCGCTGGCGACAAGACCCACTCGACCGTTGAGGTTGCATTCCGCCTGGGTGTCGACCCACGCAAGGCCGACCAGATGGTTCGCGGTACCGTGAACCTGCCACACGGCACCGGCAAGACCGCCCGCGTGGTTGTTTTCGCCAACGGTGACAAGGCTGAGGCAGCCCGCGAAGCCGGCGCCGACTTCGTTGGCTCGGACGACCTGATCGAAAAGATCCAGGGCGGCTGGACCGACTTCGACGCAGCGGTTGCTACCCCGGACCTGATGGGCAAGGTTGGCCGCCTGGGTAAGATCCTCGGCCCACGTAACCTGATGCCAAACCCTAAGACCGGCACCGTGACCATGGATGTGGCCAAGGCTGTTACCGACATCAAGGGCGGCAAGATCGACTTCCGCGTCGACAAGCACTCGAACCTGCACTTCATCATTGGCAAGGCTTCGTTCGATGCCAAGCAGCTGACCGAGAACTACGCAGCTGCACTGGATGAGGTTCTGCGTCTGAAGCCTTCGGCTTCGAAGGGCCGCTACATCTCGAAGGCCACCATCGCTACCACCTTCGGTCCAGGCATCCCTGTTGACTCGAACGTAACCCGCGTTGAGGCCTAAGCTTTAGAGCTTATTTAAGCCCGCGGGCTCCATCACTGATCGTGATGGTGCCCGCGGGCTTTTGCATTCCCCGAGGGCATCCGCTGTTGTGCAAGCAACCTCCCAAGGTCGATAACAGGGCTGCCCCGGCGCCGTGGGTCCAGGGGAGCGGGAGAAGCCAGGCGTCGGGCCGGCCAGGAAATGGGCGGCCAAATCAAGTGCACCCTCACCCAGATGCGCCCGCAACAGGGCACGGACCTGGGATGAATCTCCGAGTGGGTGCATCCAGAAGTGGACTTTCGTGATGAGCCTCCCGGGCAGTGCGATACGCGGGGAATCGAGAGGAACGCGGACGCTGGAAACCCTCCTCAAAGCGCTAAAATCGGCCACGCTCGCATAAACATGCAAATGCGTTCAATTTTTTTCATCATGCGTTTAACCCCGTAATTTCGCGGATCTTGGAGTGTCAACCCCCGAAAACATGGGAAATTCATTGGAATTTGCCAGCTTACGGTTCTGTGTCATGGGCAAGAAATGCTACCATTGAAGCACTGATTTATTCAGCGGTGTCTGCATGGGACCCCCAAGACTATGCAGGCGCTGGGTGGGTAAGTTTCCCCAAAGCTTACTCATCGACAAGGAGCCTGTATCTAGCGTCCCCCAAGTGCTAGATGCAGGCCTTGTCTTTTTAAGCAGCGGTTCAAGTGGGCGGTATCACGCCTCGACGATACCGCTGAATTTGGAAGAGGGCGTGATGCGTGCCTACAATAGAAATACCGAAGACCGTCGGTTGAGCATTTATGCTCCTAAAGGTCCGCAAGGACGACCAACGCAGGTTTCATAGATTTGATTTGACTTGAATGAGTTGAACTGCCCTGTGCTCCTGCGCGGGGCCTTTTTTATGGCCTCGCCGGTTATGAAACGGTACCGAACAAATCCCCGGAAGGAGTGTTATGGCAACCCCGAGCAAGACTGCAGCGATTGAAGAGATCACTGCTGACTTCAAAGATTCGTCTGCGGCTGTCTTGACCGAATACCGTGGGCTTACCGTTGCACAGCTCAAGGATCTGCGCCGCTCGCTTGGTCAGGAGACCAAGTACGCCGTTGTGAAGAATACCTTGACCGCTATCGCAGCGAAGGAAGCCGGCATCGAAGCATTCGATGACCAGCTTTCCGGTCCGACCGCTATCGCCTTCATTAAGGGCGATGCAGTTGCTGCCGCAAAGAGCCTCACGGAGTTCGCCAAGGCCAACGACAAGCTGGTTATCAAGACCGGTTGGTTCGAAGGCAAGGCACTTGATACGGCCGGCATCGCAGCCTTGGCTGCGCTGGAATCGCGCGAGACTCAGCTGGCACGTGTTGCTGCCGTGCTGCAGGCTCCAGCTTCCGCTGCTGCCCGCGTCGTCGACGCCCTGCGTGCAAAGCTCGAAGAGAACGGTGGCGCTGCCGCCGAGGAAGCCCCGGCAGAAGCCTAAGCTTTCGAGATTCTCTCGCAACGTAACCCATATTCATAGGCCGCAAGGCCAAAACCGAAAGGACGCCGACCATGGCGAAGCTCACCAACGAAGAGCTGCTTTCCGCATTCAAGGAAATGACCATCATCGAGCTTTCCGAGTTCGTTAAGGAATTCGAAGAGACCTTCGACGTTACCGCTGCTGCTGTTGCAGTTGCAGGCCCGGCTGCCGGTGGCGAAGCCGCTGCTGAAGAGCAGACCGAATTCGACGTAGTCCTGGAGTCGGCTGGCGACAAGAAGATCGCAGTCATCAAGGAAGTTCGCGCAATCACCTCCCTGGGTCTGAAGGAAGCTAAGGAGCTCGTTGACGGCGCTCCTAAGGCTCTGCTCGAGGGTGTTGCCAAGGACGCTGCTGAGAAGGCTAAGGAAGCCCTCGAAGCTGCCGGTGCAACCGTTACCGTTAAGTAAGTTACGCGGTCACTCGCAACTTATTACCAAGGGTCCACAGATTTCGATCTGTGGGCCCTTGGCCGTTAACTGAATGATTTCTTAGAAATAGATTTATAACGTTTCTATTAACAGCGTTTTTATAGGTTCAGTGTTTAAAGTTGGAGGCGTGCCAAACAGCGATACCATTCAGCCGCGTCAACCGGCCCCGCGCTTGGGATTACTGGACGGTCTACGTATCACCGCAGCCGTGGTCGTAGTCCTCTACCACTACACCGCATGGGGCCACAATTTCTGGGGTCAACATGCCCACGATACTTGGCCGGTGCTCTCGACGGTCACCCGGTACGGCCAGATCGGCGTACAGCTGTTTTTCCTGATCTCCGGCTTCGTGATCCTGATGTCGATGCAGGGCAAATCGGTCATCCAATTCATCGGTTCGCGCGTGGGCAGGCTCTATCCCGCTTATTGGGTTGCCGTGCTCGCGGCAGCGCTGCTGTCTTTCGTCTTCTGGCCATCGATCGCCGACGGACGCACTCCGGCGGACATCTTGCCGAACCTGACCATGATGCAAACGGCGTTCGAGGTGCGGCATCTGGACGGCGTGTATTGGACGCTCTGGGTCGAACTGCGCTTCTACATCCTGCTTGGCATCATGCTCTTGTGCGGCCTGGTGAAGAACAAGTCGATCATGCTGCTCTCGGTGCTCTGGCCTGCGCTGGGCCTCTATCTGCACTTCACCAGCTACGTGAAACTCCAGGACTGGATCGCCGGCCCCTACGCCGCGCTCTTCGCCGCAGGCATGGTGCTCTACCTGATCTACCGCGATGGCCACAGCCTGCTGCGCTGGTTCGTCGTGGCATTCAATACCGTGATCGCGGCCTACTTCACCGGCTTGAAGGGCAGCGAAGACGCGCTGCAACTGTCGAACATGCACGTTCCCGCGTGGCACTTCCAGGCGCTGATCGTGCTCTGCGTTGGCCTGCTGGCGCTGTGCACGCTAACGCCGCTGAAACATATCCGAGCCAAATGGCTTGCCGTTGCCGGTTCCCTGACCTTCCCGCTCTACCTGTTCCACCAACTGTGGGGATGGTGGATCATCGAGCAGCTGCATGGCCAAGTGAACAAGTACTTCCTGCTGACCGGCACCGTTGCGGTGCTGATGCTGTGGTCCTATGCTGTTGTGCGATTCATCGAGAAGCCGCTGGGCCTGCGCCTGCGCAATGCAACGATCGCCGGCCTGACCAAGGCCAAGACCGCCACGCAGAAAATATTCGCGAAGCCTCCAGTGGCTATTCCGGAGTCGAAATATCAGCAATCGTGGCCTCAAAGCCGCTGACCAGATCCTGGGGATCCACCAGCAGGCCGTGCAGCGGATCCCCGCTGCCCATGGCCACGCGCTCGGGAACCGGATCGGCGAAGACGCTCGCATCGATGATCACCGGCAGTGCCGTGTGGGAGCCGAAGGGCGTAATGGTGCCGCGCACGAAATGAGTGACGGCCAACGCGGTCTCGGCATCGGGTAGCGAAAGCTTGTTGACCCGGAGCACCGCGCGGATCTTCGCCCAATCCAGTTTGCGGCCGCCCGGGATCAGGGCGAAGACGAATGAATCGTCCGATCGCTTGAGCACCAAGGTCTTGAGCAGATGCCCAGGTACCACACCCAGAAGTTCGGCGGCTTCCTCAAGGGACGTCGCCGCTGCCCGGGGAACGATGTCGATCGGCACTTCGCGGCGTGCTGCATCCAGCAGAACGCGGGTCATTGCTTCCGACGACTTCAGATCCGACATTGAAAACCCCTCATCACGTGACCGGCCCGGTCGCAGTGCAGGTGGGCAGCGCTGCGACCGCGGCATGCTTATAGCTGAGCCTAGTGCAGAAGATCCTGGCAGGCGGTGTTTGCCAACGCGACACTTGATGCCGCGCCGATTCCCGGATCGCGGGAGTACCCGTGGGATACGGCCACGGTGGGGGATAGGCAATGCAGCGGTGCGGGTGCTGAGCGGGCGCCTTCGGGCAGAAGCAATTTCCGTCAATCGCAGAAACTGCGCTCATTTGGAATCCGGAGCGCAAGATCGACGGCCCCGTGAAACTCCTGTGACTAATCGCACGTAGGTGCGGCACTCGAATTTTTCGGCCACCAGGTGTGAACTAGCTCATGCCCTCGCGGTGTAAATCGCAGGGAAAAAATGCCGGGATCATCTGGGAAAAGTTCCTGCCCGGGGGAGCAGGGCGACGCTGCCAGCGCGGGAAATCCGGGGTCCCGGGACACTGGAGCGAGGGGTTGCGAGAGCAGAACCAAAAACTATAGCACGGATTTTGGCCGGAGGTGTCGACAAGTGCAAATTCCTCCGGTAAGGTTGAAATTTGCGCCTTACTGTTTGCGCGCGCGGCCTTCATATAGCGGTGGGTCTCGTGGACGAAAAAGAGGGCTTGTCCTATGACAGGCACCTTAGCACGGTAAGCGTTCGGAAACCTGACGGTCTTTGGAAGGATCCATCTTGGTCGCCTCGAGCAACCCTAACAACCAAACCGCTAGTTCGGCTCGCGATGCTGCATACGCTGGCCGACTTTCTTTTGCAAAGATTCACGAACCACTTGAAGTGCCTAACCTGCTGGCATTGCAGACCGAGAGCTTTGACCGCCTCGTCGGCAATGAGCGCTGGGTAGAGCGCCTGACCAAGGCCGAAGCTGCTGGCGACTCCAGCGTGCCGAACACCTCGGGACTGGCCGAAATCTTCGAGGAAATCTCACCGATCGAGGACTTCCAGGACACCATGTCCCTGAGCTTCTCGGAGCCGGAGTTCGCTGATCCGAAGTACACCATTGCGGAGTGCAAGGACCGCGACGCCACCTACTCGGCACCGCTGTACGTCAAGGCCGAATTCATGAACAATGAAACCGGCGAAATCAAGCAGCAGACCGTGTTCATGGGCGATTTCCCGCTGATGACTGAAAAGGGCACCTTCATCATCAACGGCACCGAGCGTGTCGTGGTGTCCCAGCTGGTCCGCTCCCCGGGTGCATACTTCGAGTCCGCACCGGACAAGACCAGTGACAAGACCATCTACTCGGCACGCATCATCCCGTCCCGCGGTGCATGGTTCGAACTGGAAATCGACAAGCGCGACCAGATCGGCGTGCGCCTGGACCGCAAGCGCAAGCAGTCGGTCACCGTCCTGCTTAAGGCCTTGGGCTGGAGCGAAGAGCAGATTCTGTCCGAATTCGGCCAGTACGACTCGGTACGCGCCACCCTTGAGAAGGACAACATCAAGGACCAGAACGAAGCGCTTCTGGACATCTACCGCAAGCTGCGTCCAGGCGAGCCTCCTACGGTCGAGGCAGCCCAGGCTCTGCTGAAGAACATGTACTTCGAGCCTAAGCGCTACGACCTGGCAAAGGTCGGCCGCTACAAGATCAACCGCAAGCTCGGCGTGGAGACCCCGGTCAACGCTGAGAACGCTTCGGTGCTCTCGATCGACGACCTCGTCGCCATGATCCGCTACCTGGTTGCGTTGCACGCAGGCGAGAAGACCATCTCCGGCACCCGCAAGGGCGAGATCGTCGATATTCCGGTGAACGTGGACGACATCGACCACTTCGGCAACCGCCGCATCCGCGCGGTGGGCGAACTGATCGAGAACCAGATCCGCACCGGCCTGTCCCGCATGGAGCGTGTTGTGCGCGAGCGCATGACCACCCAGGACGTCGAGGCGATCACCCCGCAGACCCTGATCAACATCCGCCCAGTGGTGGCAGCGATCAAGGAGTTCTTCGGAACCTCGCAGCTCTCGCAGTTCATGGACCAGAACAACCCGCTGGCCGGCCTGACCCACAAGCGCCGCCTGTCGGCCCTGGGCCCGGGCGGCCTGTCGCGCGACCGCGCCGGCATGGAAGTTCGAGACGTCCACCCGTCGCACTACGGCCGCATGTGCCCGATTGAAACCCCGGAAGGCCCGAACATCGGCTTGATCGGTTCGTTGGCGACCTACGGCCGCATCAACGCCTTCGGCTTCATCGAGACCCCGTACCGCAAGGTGTCCAACGGCGTCGTGTCCAACGAGGTCGAGTACCTGACCGCGGACGACGAGCTGCAGCACTACATCGCGCAGGCCAACGCCCCGCTGGATGAGAACGGCGCGTTCATCGAAGACGCCGTGCTGGTCCGCGAAAAGGGCGGTGGCGGCGAGCCTGTCATCGTCGACGCCGATGAAGTGACCTTCATGGACGTTTCCCCGCGCCAGATGGTGTCCGTGGCTACCGCTCTGATTCCATTCCTGGAGCACGACGACGCCAACCGCGCACTGATGGGCGCCAACATGCAGCGCCAGGCTGTGCCACTGCTGCAGTCGGACCGACCGCTGGTCGGCACCGGCATGGAGAAGTACGCCGCGGTTGACGCCGGCGACTCCGTGGTGGCCGGAAAGCCGGGCGTGGTGACCGAGGTCTCCGCCGACCTGGTGGTTGTCATGAACGACGACGGCACCGAGTCGATGTACCCGATCATGAAGTTCGCCCGCTCGAACCAGGGCAACGCCTACAACCAGCGCGTGCGCGTGTCCGAAGGCGACCGCCTGGAGTACCAGTCGATCATCGCCGACGGCCCGTCCACCGACATGGGCGAGCTGTCCCTGGGCAAGAACCTGCTCGTGGCATTCATGTCCTGGGAAGGCTACAACTACGAGGATGCGATCATCCTCTCCCAGCGCATGATCTTCGACGACGTGCTGACCTCGATCCACATCGAGGAGCATGAGGTCGACGCCCGCGACACCAAGCTGGGCGCCGAGGAAATCACCCGCGACATCCCGAATGTCTCGGAAGACATCCTCTCCCAGCTCGACGACCGCGGCATCGTGTACATCGGTGCAGAGGTCGAGGCCGGCGACGTGCTGGTGGGTCGCGTGACCCCGAAGGGCGAAACCGAGCTGACCCCTGAAGAGCGCCTGTTGCGCGCCATCTTCGGTGAGAAGTCCCGCGAAGTGCGCGACACCTCCCTGAAGGTGCCGCACGGCGAGTCGGGCACCGTCATCGGCGTTCGCATCTTCGACCGCGACAACGACGACGAGCTGAGCCCGGGCGTCAACCAGCTGGTGCGCGTGTACGTGGCCCAGAAGCGCAAGATCACCAACGGTGACAAGCTCGCAGGCCGCCACGGCAACAAGGGCGTCATCTCCAAGATCCTGCCGCTGGAGGACATGCCGTTCCTGGAGGACGGCACTCCGCTGGACGTCGTGCTGAACCCGCTGGGTGTGCCAGGCCGCATGAACGTGGGCCAGGTCATGGAAATCCACCTGGGCTGGGCAGCCAAGCAGGGTTGGAACATCGAGGGCGAGCCTCAGTGGGTCAAGGACCTGCCGAACCTGCCTCGCCAGTCGGGTCCGACCACCGTGGCAACCCCGGTCTTCGACGGCGCCTCGGAAGAGGAAATCCGCGGAATCCTGGATTCGACCAACAAGACCCGCGACGGCGTGCGCCTGATCGGCAACTCCGGCAAGGCCCGTCTGTTCGACGGCCGCTCCGGCGAGCCGTTCCCGGATCCGGTATCGGTCGGCTACATGTACATCTTGAAGCTGCACCACCTGGTGGACGACAAGATCCACGCCCGCTCCACCGGTCCGTACTCCATGATCACCCAGCAGCCGCTGGGCGGTAAGGCCCAGTTCGGTGGCCAGCGCTTCGGTGAGATGGAAGTGTGGGCCCTGGAGGCCTACGGCGCAGCTTACACGCTGCAGGAAATCCTGACCATCAAGTCGGATGATATCCACGGCCGCGTGAAGGTCTACGAAGCCATCGTGAAGGGCGAGAACGTGCCGGAGCCCGGTGTTCCGGAATCGTTCAAGGTTCTGATCAAGGAAATGCAGTCGCTGTGCCTGAACGTCGAGGTGCTCGGCACCGACGGCCAGACAATCGAAATGCGCGAATCGGACGAGGAATCATTCCGTGCCGCAGAAGAGCTCGGCATCGACCTGTCCCGGTCGGAGCCGAACTCCGTAGAGGAAGTGTAGTCCGGTGCGCCGCCCGGACTGCACAGCCCGGGCGGCCGCGCCGCACACCGACTTATTCGTATCGACTTCAGACACCATAGAAGAGAGAAAAGGACCCTATGTCCAACGATTCCTCATTCGGCCTCATGCGCATCAACCTTGCCACCGCGGACGAGATCCGCGCTTGGAGCTACGGCGAGGTTAAGAAGCCTGAAACCATCAACTACCGCACCCTGAAGCCGGAGAAGGACGGTCTTTTCTGCGAAAAGATCTTCGGTCCTTCCCGCGACTGGGAATGCTACTGCGGCAAGTACAAGCGCGTGCGCTTCAAGGGCATCATCTGCGAACGCTGCGGCGTCGAGGTGACCCGTGCGAACGTGCGCCGCGAACGCATGGGTCACATCGAGCTTGCTGCTCCCGTGACCCACATCTGGTACTTCAAGGGCGTTCCTTCGCGCTTGGGCTACCTGCTGGATCTGGCACCCAAGGACCTGGAAAAGGTCATCTACTTCGCCGCCTACATGATCACTTCGGTGAACGAGGAACGCCGCCACGCGGAGATGCCGAACCTGCAGGCACAGCACGACCTTGAACTGCGCCAGCTGGCCAACAATGCCGAGGCCGACAAGAAGGCTGTTGCCGCCGACCTGGAAGCAGAGCTGGAGCGTCTTGAGGCAGACGGCGCCAAGAACGCCGAGCTGAACAAGGCCCGCACCCTGGCCGAGAAGACCGTGCTGCAGATCGACAAGCGCGCCAAGGCGGAGTCCGAGCGCCTGCGTGCGGTCTGGGAACGCTTCAAGGGCCTGAAGGTCGCCGACCTCGAAGGCGACGAAGGCCTGTACCGCACCATGCGTGAGAAGTACGGACTGTTCTTCGAAGGCTCCATGGGCGCCGAGGCGATCCAGAAGCGCCTGGAGAACTTCGACCTCGAAGCCGAAGCCGAAGATCTCAAGCAGATCATCGACAACGGCAAGGGCCAGAAGAAGGCCCGCGCCCTCAAGCGCCTGAAGGTCGTCAACGCATTCCTGGCCAATGGCAACTCGCCAAAGGGCATGGTGCTCGACGCCGTTCCAGTGATCCCGCCGGAGCTGCGCCCGATGGTCCAGCTCGACGGTGGCCGTTTCGCCACCTCGGACCTGAACGACCTGTACCGCCGCGTGATCAACCGCAATAACCGCCTCAAGCGCCTGCTTGATCTCGGTGCGCCAGAGATCATCGTGAACAACGAAAAGCGCATGCTGCAGGAAGCCGTCGACTCGCTGTTCGACAACGGCCGCCGCGGCCGTCCGGTCACCGGACCGGGCAACCGTCCGCTGAAGTCGCTGTCCGACATGCTCAAGGGCAAGCAGGGCCGCTTCCGCCAGAACCTGCTCGGCAAGCGCGTTGACTACTCGGGCCGTTCGGTCATCGTGGTTGGCCCACAGCTGAAGCTGCACCAGTGCGGTCTGCCTAAGCAGATGGCCCTGGAGCTCTTCAAGCCGTTCGTGATGAAGCGCCTGGTTGACCTCAACCACGCGCAGAACATCAAGAGCGCCAAGCGCATGGTCGAGCGCTACCGCCCGCAGGTGTGGGATGTTCTCGAAGAGATCATTACCGAGCACCCGGTGCTGCTGAACCGTGCGCCTACCCTGCACCGCCTGGGCATCCAGGCCTTCGAGCCACAGCTGGTCGAAGGCAAGGCCCTGCAGCTGCACCCGCTGGTTTGCGGCGCGTTCAACGCTGACTTCGACGGCGACCAGATGGCAGTCCACCTGCCGCTGAGCCCGGAAGCTCAGGCTGAAGCACGCATCCTGATGCTGTCCTCGCACAACATCCTGAAGCCTTCGGACGGCCGTCCGGTGGCTCTGCCCTCGCAGGATATGATCATCGGCCTGCACCACCTCACCACCAAGCGCGAGGACGAGATCGGCGCCGGGCGCGTGTTCTCCTCGGTCTCCGAGGCCATCATGGCCAAGGACCGCGGCGAGCTGCACCTGAACGCCCCGATCAAGGTGCGTGTCGAGAACTTCGTTCCTTCGGACGAGCAGCCGGCCCCAGAGGGCTGGGAGCCGGGCACCGAAGCCTTGCTGGAGACCTCGCTGGGCCAGGTGCTGTTCAACGACACGCTGCCGGCGGACTACCCATGGGTTTCCCGCGTGGCCGGCAAGGATGCGCTCTCGGACATCGTCAACGACCTTGCCGAGCGCTACCCGAAGGTCGTCGCGGCGGCAACGCTGGACAACCTGAAGGACGCAGGTTTCCACTGGGCTACCCGCTCGGGCATCACCGTGGCGATCTCGGACATCACCTCGAACATGAACAAGGCAGAAATCCTTGAGCCGTACGAGGAACGTGCCCGCAAGGTCCAGGGTTCGTACGACAAGGGCCTGATCTCCGACATCGAACGCCGCCAGGACCTGATCGACATCTGGACCAAGGCCACCGACGAGGTTGCCGAGGCCATGAAGAACGGCATGGAAGAGCTGAACACCATTAACCGAATGGTGACCTCCAAGGCTCGTGGTAACTGGCTGCAACTGCGCCAGATTGCCGGTATCCGTGGTCTGGTGTCCAACCCCAAGGGCGAGATCATCCCGCGTCCGATCAAGTCTTCCTACCGTGAAGGCCTGTCGGTGCTGGAGTACTTCATCGCGACCCACGGCGCCCGTAAGGGCCTGGCGGATACCGCGCTGAAGACCGCCAACTCGGGTTACCTGACCCGTCGTCTGGTGGACGTCTCGCAGGATGTCATCGTTCGCGAAGAGGACTGCGGCACCAAGCGCGGCCTGACCGTCGCGATCGCCGACTCCAGCTCGGGCATCCGCATCAAGCACGAGACCGTGGAGAACTCGGCCTACACCCGTACGCTGGCCGCCGACGTCAAGGACGCCGAGGGCAACGTGCTGGCGACCGCCGGTTCCGACGTGGGCGACGTGCTGATCGACGAGCTGTACGCTGCAGGCGTGGATGAGATCCGCGTCCGCTCCGTGCTGACCTGCGACTCGGCCGTTGGAACCTGTGCGCTGTGCTACGGCCGTTCGCTGGCCACCGGCAAGACCGTGGACATCGGCGAGGCAGTGGGCATCATCGCCGCGCAGTCCATCGGCGAGCCCGGTACCCAGCTGACCATGCGTACCTTCCACACCGGTGGTGTGGCATCGGCCGACGACATCACCCAGGGTCTGCCTCGTATCCAGGAGCTCTTCGAAGCCCGTACCCCGAAGGGTGTGGCTCCGATGTCGGAGGTCTCCGGTCGCGTGTCGATCGAGGACGACGAGAAGCAGCTGCGTGTTGTGGTCACACCGGACAACGGCGACGAGAAGCAGGCCTACCCGGTTCTGCGTCGTGCCCGTCTGCTGGTGGAAGATGGCCAGTCCATCGTCGCCGGTACCCAGCTGACCAGCGGTACCCTTGACCCGAAGCAGGTGCTGCGAGTTCTGGGCCCACGCGAGGCGCAGAAGTTCCTGGTCCGCGAGGTCCAGGACGTGTACCAGTCCCAGGGTGTGGGCATCCACGATAAGCACGTGGAAGTCATCGTCCGCCAGATGCTGCGTCGCGTCACCGTCATCGAGTCCGGCGAGACCGAGTTGCTCCCGGGTGAGCTGGCCGACCGTTCGCGCTTCACCGCTGCGAACCGCAAGGCAGTCGCCGAGGGCAAGCGTCCGGCCGCTGGCCGTGACGAGATGATGGGCATCACCAAGGCATCGCTGGCCACCGATTCGTGGCTGTCGGCGGCTTCCTTCCAGGAAACCACCCGCGTCCTGACCCAGGCCGCGATGGAGGGCAAGGAAGATCCGCTGCGCGGTCTGAAGGAGAACGTGATCATCGGTAAGCTGATCCCGGCCGGTACCGGTCTGGATCGCTACACCCAGGTCGAGGTCGAGCCGACCGACGAGGCAAAGGCAACTTTGTTCACCGGTACCTCGGCATTCTCCTCGGGTCTCTACGACGATGCGCTGGAAGGCGGGCTGTCGCCTGAATTCCGCGCCATCTCGATGGACGACTACGACCACGGCTCGGACTTCCGCTAAACCGGCAAGCACCGAGGCTGGCAGCTAGCCAGCTCGTAGGGCGCCCGCCGCACACGCAAGTGTGCGGCGGGCGCTTGCGCTTTTAATTTGGCAAAGGCCTGTTCACCAGGGCTTCACTTGGTGCTCACCACAATATGAAATCGTGCAGAAGTTGGAGCGCGGGCTCGGGTAACCCCGCAACCCGCCACGAATCGAAGACGAAGACGGTGAGAAGTTGGGAAAGACATCACGAGCCATCGCAGCAGGGGCACTGGGCCTGGGACTGCTGTTCAGTACGCTGCCGGCGCAGGCCGCCGGGCAGATCGATCCGGGCAAGCAGCCCGAAACACCCTGCGCCGCAGCGCCGCCGGTCAAAATTGAAACCGGCGCGGTCTTCTCCGACCCGTTGCAGGACCGGGCCGGAGCAGTTGCCGAACGGTTGTGCTCCTACTTCAAGCAGGCCGATGCGGGGTCCACCATTTCGCTGGCGGCATTCGTGATTTCGGGACAGAGCGGCGAAGACTACGTCGACCAGTTGCTGGCCGCGCACGAACGCGGGGTGAAGATCCAGGTGGTCATGGACGGGTGGCAGATTTCCAAGGCGCCGTCGGCGCGGCTGATTAAGGCCCTGGGGACCGACACGACCGCCGGATCCTGGGTGGCGGTCTGCTCGAATACCTCGCCGGAGGGGAACACCAGCTCCTGCCAGGGGACCAAGGGCATGCACAACAAGTTCGCGCTGTTCTCCTCGGTGTCCGGGCAGCAGAACGTAGTGGTGCAGTCCTCGGCCAACGTCACGGATGTGAACCATGTGAGCTACTGGAACAACGCACTTACCGTGACCGGCGATGACGGGCTGTACCGTGCATACCGTTCCTACCATGCGGACATGGCTCGTATGGAGCAGACTCCGGATTACCACCGCACCGAGACCTCACGCGGGCCGGCCGGTGTGTCGGTCGTCCGCTTCTTCCCGGCGGCAACTGCGGACCCGGTGGCGCAACGGCTTTCGGAGCTGCAGTGCAAAAACAAGAACAGCTCGGTGGCTGTCACCATGAGCGAGTGGGACGATACGCGCGCCGCCGTCGCGGAAGAACTCGGGCGTCTGAAGGCCGAAGGCTGCGAGGTCACCGTGGCCGCTGGACCGGTTGACGGGCAGGTCGCCGCCGTGCTGGATGCCGCGGGCATCGAACGCCGCGTAGTAGAGGATACATCTACTACTGGACGCGTGCACTCGAAGTACTTCGTCGTGTCCGGAATGCGTGATTCAGCCTCTCCCGAAGGCAACCGCGGGGATGCCTCCTTCGTCTTCACTGGGAGCCACAATTACAATTCCACCAGTCTGCGCCGCAATGACGAGGCCATCTTGGAACTGCACAACCGCAATGTGGTCAAGGCCTACCAGGCCAACGCCCAGCGGCTGATGCAGATCGGGGAACCGGCCGGAGAAAAGCAGACAGTCAGCAAGTAGATTTATCTCCTGGCAGATATTGCTACTAGAGATTCCACTGGATCCTCCGCCTCGCTGTTCAGTGGGCCTTTACCTCGCGGCGCTCGCGCGTTCACGGGCGGGGGATAGGTTGGAGCCAGATTCCTCGCCGGTCGGCGGCATCAAGCAGTAATCGCACGGTGCCGACGCGGTGAGATAGCTTACTGTTCATGGTGCAGGGGCCGATTAATGCTAGAGTTAAGGCAATTGTTTTATGTGTGGCAAAATGGACACGGTCCGGGTTGCGGGTAGGTTGCGCAACGAATGCCACACTTTCGCACGCCTAGGGACATTCTGATCCTGGATGGGCGGTAAAGCAAGCAGTTAGTGCTGCAGAAGAACAGTGTGAGCCCGCAAGAGCCCGCCCGCTCCGATGCCGTGCCGAAGAACTTAGACAATGGAAGGACACGAAAGTGCCTACTATTCAGCAGCTGGTCCGCAAGGGCCGCTCGCCTAAGGTCGTAAAGACCAAGGCTCCTGCCCTGAAGGGCAACCCAATGCGCCGTGGCGTGTGCACCCGTGTGTACACCACCACCCCGAAGAAGCCGAACTCGGCACTGCGTAAGGTCGCACGTGTGCGCCTTGCCGGTGGTATTGAGGTCACCGCTTACATTCCAGGTGTCGGTCACAACCTGCAGGAACACTCCATCGTGCTCGTTCGCGGTGGTCGTGTGAAGGACTTGCCAGGTGTCCGCTACAAGATTGTTCGTGGTGCTCTGGATACCCAGGGTGTGAAGGATCGTAAGCAGGCTCGTTCCCGCTACGGTGCAAAGAAGGATGGTAAGTAATGCCTCGTAAGGGTCCGGCGCCAAAGCGCCCACTAGTTTCTGATCCAGTTTACGATTCCCCACTGGTCACCCAGCTGATCAACAAGGTTCTCGTAGACGGCAAGAAGTCCACCGCAGAGCGCATTGTTTACGGTGCACTCGAAGGTGCAGCTGCAAAGTCCGGCACCGACGCAGTGTCGACCCTCAAGAAGGCCATGGATAACATCCGCCCGGCCCTTGAGGTTCGTTCCCGCCGTGTTGGTGGCGCGACCTACCAGGTTCCTGTCGAGGTCAAGCCAGGCCGTGCAACCGCACTGGCTCTGCGCTGGCTGGTTGGCTACTCGAAGGCTCGCCGCGAGAAGACCATGATCGAGCGTCTGATGAACGAGATCCTGGACGCTTCGAACGGTCTGGGCGCAGCTGTGAAGCGTCGCGAAGACACTCACAAGATGGCTGAGTCCAACAAGGCATTCGCCCATTACCGCTGGTAAGAACCGCTTGGATTTGCTGGGCGTCTACCGGCGCCCAGCAAATCCAGCATCACCTCTTAGGGAGACAACGTGGCACAGGACGTGCTGACTGACCTGAACAAGGTCCGCAACATCGGCATCATGGCTCACATCGATGCCGGTAAGACCACTACTACTGAGCGCATCCTGTTCTACACGGGTGTAAACCACAAGCTCGGTGAGACCCACGACGGTGGCGCAACCACCGACTGGATGGAGCAGGAAAAGGAACGCGGTATCACCATTACCTCCGCGGCCGTGACTTGCTTCTGGAACAAGAACCAGATCAACATCATCGATACCCCGGGCCACGTTGACTTCACCGTTGAGGTGGAGCGCTCGCTGCGCGTGCTCGATGGCGCCGTTGCCGTGTTCGACGGCAAGGAAGGCGTTGAGCCTCAGTCCGAGACCGTTTGGCGTCAGGCTGACAAGTACAACGTTCCACGTATCTGCTTCGTGAACAAGATGGACAAGCTCGGTGCTGACTTCTACTTCACCGTGGACACCATCATCAACCGCCTGGGTGCCAAGCCGCTGGTCATGCAGCTGCCAATCGGCTCCGAGTCGGAGTTCACCGGCGTGGTGGACCTGCTGACCATGAAGGCATTCGTCTGGGAAGGCGACGCCAAGGGCGACGTCACCATGGGCGCTGCTTACGAGACTCGCGAAATTCCTGCAGACCTGCAGGAAAAGGCCGAAGAGTACCGCGCCAAGCTGGTCGAAGATGTCGCTGAGGCATCCGAAGAGCTCATGGAGAAGTACCTCGAAGGCGAAGAGATCTCGCTGGACGAGCTGAAGGCCGGCATCCGCAAGCTGACCGTGAACTCGGAAGCCTACCCGGTCTTCTGTGGTTCGGCGTTCAAGAACCGTGGTGTTCAGCCGATGCTGGACGCCGTGATCGACTTCCTGCCAAGTCCTCTGGACGTGGGCGCCATGGTAGGTCACGATCCAAAGAACGAGGAAATCGAGCTCACCCGCGAGCCTTCCGAGGATGCACCATTCTCGGCACTGGCTTTCAAGATCGCTGCTCACCCGTTCTTCGGTCAGCTCAACTTCGTCCGCGTTTACTCCGGCAAGGCCGAGTCCGGCGCACAGCTGCTGAACTCGACCAAGCAGAAGAAGGAACGCGTTGGCAAGCTCTTCCAGATGCACGCCAACAAGGAGCAGCCGGTAGACGAGATCCACGCAGGTCACATCTACGCTGTCATCGGCCTGAAGGACACCACTACCGGTGACACCCTGTGCGATCCACAGAATCCAATCGTCCTCGAGTCGATGACCTTCCCGGATCCAGTGATCTTCGTGGCCATCGAGCCTAAGACCAAGGGCGACCAGGAGAAGCTGTCGACCGCTATTCAGAAGCTGTCGGCGGAGGATCCAACCTTCACCGTTTCGCTGAACGAAGACACCGGCCAGACCGAAATCGGCGGCATGGGCGAACTCCACCTGGACATCCTGGTGGACCGCATGAAGCGTGAATTCCGCGTGGAGGCCAACGTCGGCAAGCCGCAGGTTGCATACCGCGAAACCATCAAGAAGGCTGTGGAGAAGGTCGACTTCACCCACAAGAAGCAGACCGGTGGTTCGGGCCAGTTCGCAAAGGTCCAGGTCACGTTCGAGCCTCTGGAAGTTGTGGACGGCGTAACCTACGAGTTCAAGAACGCCGTCACCGGCGGTCGCGTGCCTCGTGAGTACATCCCGTCGGTTGACGCTGGTATCCAGGATGCTATGCAGTACGGCATCCTCGCCGGCTACCCGCTGGTCGGCGTGAAGGCTACCCTCATCGATGGTGCCTACCACGACGTCGACTCCTCGGAAATGGCGTTCAAGATCGCCGGTTCGCAGGTCTTCAAGGAAGGTGCACGCCGCGCCAACCCTGTTCTGCTCGAACCGCTGATGGCCGTTGAAGTTCGTACCCCGGAAGAGTACATGGGCGACGTTATCGGCGACCTGAACTCCCGCCGTGGCTCGATCCAGGAGATGTCCGACGCCGCAGGCGTCAAGGTCATCCGCGCAGCTGTTCCGCTGTCTGAGATGTTCGGTTACATTGGTGACCTGCGTTCGAAGACCCAGGGTCGTGCAGTTTACTCGATGACCTTCGACAGCTACTCTGAGGTCCCGAAGGCAGTTGCCGACGAGATCATCCAGAAGTCCCGCGGCGAGTAATCGCCTCGGAACCAAAACTTGGCCGTGACCCCCGAGTGGGGAAGTGGCCGATCGCGAGGCCGGCGGAGATCCGTCGACGCCGGCCTTGCAAACGGCCAACGAGGGATTTGCATCACATGCAGGGCCCGCAGAGGACCGAAATTTCCATATTTATCCATGCCCCCAGTAGACTATTTGAAGTTCGTTTGCGAACCGCGCAGACGAAAAAAGTCTTCTGTAAATGTTTCTAGGAGGAACTTGTGGCAAAGGCAAAGTTCGAGCGCAGCAAGCCGCACGTCAACATTGGTACCATCGGTCACGTCGACCACGGTAAGACCACTCTGACCGCAGCAATCTCCAAGGTTCTGGCTGACAAGTACCCGGACCTGAACGAGCAGCGCGACTTCGCTAACATTGACTCGGCTCCGGAAGAGCGCCAGCGCGGTATTACCATCAACATCTCGCACATCGAGTACCAGACCGAGAAGCGTCACTACGCACACGTTGATGCTCCAGGTCACGCTGACTACGTCAAGAACATGATCACCGGTGCTGCTCAGATGGACGGCGCGATCCTGGTTGTTGCCGCAACTGACGGCCCAATGGCTCAGACCCGCGAGCACGTTCTGCTGGCCCGCCAGGTTGGTGTTCCTACCCTGATGGTCGCACTGAACAAGTCCGACATGGTTGACGACGAAGAGCTGCTCGAGCTCGTGGAGATGGAAGTTCGTGAACTTCTGTCCTCGCAGGGCTTCGATGGCGACGACGCACCAGTCATCAAGGTTTCGGCTCTGAAGGCCCTCGAAGGCGATCCAAAGTGGGTTGCAGCTGTTGAGGAACTGATGGACGCTGCTGACACCTTCATCCCGGATCCAGTTCGCGACCGCGACAAGCCATTCCTGATGCCGATCGAGGACGTCTTCACCATCACCGGTCGCGGTACCGTGGTGACCGGTCGCGCCGAGCGTGGCACCCTGGCCATCAACTCGGAAGTTGAGATCGTTGGCATCCGCCCGATCCAGAAGACCACCGTTACCGGTATCGAGATGTTCCACAAGCAGCTCGACGAAGCATGGGCAGGCGAGAACTGTGGTCTGCTGCTTCGCGGTCTGAAGCGCGACGATGTTGAGCGCGGTCAGGTTGTCGTAGCCCCAGGCTCGATCACCCCGCACACCAACTTCGAAGCCAACGTCTACATCCTGTCGAAGGACGAAGGCGGACGTCACAACCCGTTCTACTCGAACTACCGTCCGCAGTTCTACTTCCGCACCACCGACGTTACCGGCGTTATCACCCTCCCAGAGGGCACCGAAATGGTTATGCCAGGCGACAACACCGAAATGTCGGTTGAGCTGATCCAGCCAATCGCTATGGAAGAGGGCCTCGGCTTCGCAATCCGCGAAGGCGGCCGCACCGTTGGTTCGGGCAAGGTCACCAAGATCACCAAGTAGTCTCTGCTTGACGATCTAGATCGCTAGCGGTCTATCGGCAATCCCCGCCACTCATTACGAGTGGCGGGGATTTCTGTCTTAAATGCTACCCGATGTGGTGAGTAACTCTAAAAGGTGGTCTAATTAGAGGGGCGGGATATTCCCGTCGGATTGACGAATCATCAGCGAGGGGAGTGCCGGGGCAATGGAAGTACTCGTAGCACTGGTATTCATCGCGGCGGCATTTATTGTCGGCCGCAACGCGGGCCGCAAGGCGCCCTCCAGTGACGCGCAGGCCCTGCGCCAAGCCCGGGAAACCGCGTGGCAGGAAGGCTACGAGGCCGCGGTCCGGTTCCTCGGCGAGCTGCGCAGGGAACCCGGCCCCAGCCCCGAGCTCCCCGATGCAGTCGAGTCAGGGCCGGAACAGGACAAGCACCTGCCGGCTGCCGGCATCCCCAGGCCCGCCGCATTCCAAACGACGGAGCCGCAGGCCGCCCCGCAGCCGGACGCCGTACCGCCGCCGGCGGGGCAGCCGTATCTCGCGGGTGCAGCCGCGGACATCCCGGCCGTCCCAGGCGCGTCCGGCGCCTGGCAGGACCGTCCGCGCATCCTGCAGACGGGAGGCAACCGCACGGCTGCGCAGCCTCCGGCGCCCGCAGCCCCGGTCAAGGTCCTGAGCAAGCGCGAACGCGAACTGCGCAATATCAACGTCACCCTGTACGTCGCGGCCTTGATGATCGTGGCCGCTGGGGCGCTGTTCCTCAGCTTCGCGCTGTTGCCGCTGGCCAAGCTGGTGGCGCTCTTCGCACTGGCTGCCGCCTTCTACGGCGGGGGACTGGCAGTCCATGCCACCCGTGAATCCCTGAGGCCTGCGGCGGCCGCGTTCGCCGGCACCGGGCTGGCCCTGCTGCCGTTGTGCGCCATCGCCACCTACAACACCGTGGACCTGAGCGGACCGACCGTCTGGCTGGTTTTCTCGGCGATCGCCACGGTGGCTGTCGGCTACGCCACGGTGCGCTTCCGTTCACGGGTGCTCGCCTGGCTGGCGGTGCTCATTCTGGTGAGCACCGCCATGGCCTCGGCCGCGACCATGCAGCGCGGAGTATTCTATTACCTGCTCGTCCTGCTGGTCCTCTCGATCATCCTGCTGCTGGCGGCCACTCGCAGCCGGACCGTTCGCGACTCGATCTTCTTCCAGGCGCTGAAGACCACCGCCCAGATGATCCCCGCGCTGGTGCTGGCCCTCGCGGTAATCCTGTCCCCGGCGCTGACCGCGCGGAACTACCTCTGGGTCTTCTTCCTACTGACAGCCCAGCTGCTGCTCTCGGTCAGGCTGTTCGAGCGGGCTCGACACCTGCGTTTCCTCTCCGCGCGCGCCACCGCCATGCTCACGGTTATTGCAGGCTGCGCGCTGCTGGAGCTGCCGGTGCGATCCATCGCGCTGGTCGTCGCGGTGCTGCTTGCCGCGCAGGCCCTGGCCGTGGTGCTGGCCGGCGACAGCTACCGCGCCATCTTCGCGGTCGACGCCAGGCTGTGGCGCATCGAGCGCGCCACCTTGTGGATGCTGGCGCTGCTGTCTGTGGTCACCGCCTATCAGGCTTCGGCGTTCGGCGCCGATACCGGGCTGATTAGCTTCGTGGCGGTGCCTGTGCTCGTGCTCGCCGCAGTTCCCGGGCTGTGGCGACAGGCAAAGATCGAGCTCGCAGCCTTGCTGGCGTTCGCCGTTCTTCCCGGCATGGACAACGCTGCTGAACCCTGGCGCCTGCTACCCGCGCTGGGCTTGGCGCTGCTCGTGGTTCTGGCACTGCGGACGAAGATGCCAGCTCCGTGGTCCGTAGCCTACCGGGTGATCGGCTGGGCGCTCTGCCTTGCCCTCGGCGTGACCGCCGGCGCCGCGGCAGGCGATCTGGGATACCCTGCGCAGCCCGCCGCGCTCAGCGTGGCCAGCGTCCTGGGTCTGTGGGTGCCGCTTTTCGCCTTGTGGGCCATGGACGCTGTTGCCAGCGGGAGCAAAACCCTGATCTATCGGGGCATCGACCTGCGCCAGCTGCGCTTGGCCTGCAGCGCCGCCTTGGCGTTGGCGAGCCTCGCCCTGCTCACCAGTCTGGACTTTGCGGATGCCGAGGCCTACTACGGGTTGGAGCCTGTGGGGTGGTTCAATGCCGGCGCAGTGCCCACCCTCGCGCTGACGATACTGGCCGCGCTGCGCGCCGCACCTCGAAGCCTGACGAAAGAGCACGCAGTGCGCGGAACCGCCGCCGCAGTGCTGGCCCTGGTCTACCTGCTGAGCCTGGGCGCGAGCCTGTGGCAGCCGGGGTTGGCCATCGCCCTGGTGCTGCTGGCCTATTTCCTGGCTGAGGCCCGCCGGGTCCGGATTGCCGGCTGGAAGATGATCTACGCAGGCGCCGCCCAGCTTACTTTCTCCAGCGCCGTCTGGTGGTTCACGGGGCACATGAACTTCGACGGCCACGGACAGTTCGCCCTGTTCAGCGTCTCGGTGGTGCTGCCGCAGCTAGTCCGGCTCGGTTCCGCCTGGCGCCAGCGCCGTGAACTGCGCCTTGAGCTGCGTATCATCGCCTGGGGCATGCTGGTGTTCATCCCGGTGTCCACGCTGGGCTATTCCAGCGTGGGCCTCGATGCCGACAGGGGAGTGCTGCTGCTGCAAAGCCTGTTGTTTGGACTTTACGGCACGGCGTTGTTCATGGCAGAGCACTCAGCCGGCCGGTGGCGCCAGGCTTATCTCTTCGCCCCGCTGCTGTCCGTGCTCGCCCTCATCCAGATCCCCGCGTTGGACCTGTCCACGCAGAGCGGATGGGTCAGGAACTCGTGGTGGGACACCCCGGTGGCCTTCGGGCTGCTGCTGGTTCTTTCCGGCGCGGCCGCGGCCGCGGAGTGGATCTTCCGACGCCGGCCGGATGTGGGCGTGGCCGTCGGTGCGGGAATGTTCCTGCCGCTGCTGGTGCTCAATGCCCGGATCCCCGGTGATGGATGGGTGCTTGCCAGCGCCGCCCTGACCGCGGTGTACTTCGCCTTGATGGTGCACACCCGGTCTGTCGCCTGGTTCGCCCTGGGCTCCGGCCTCGCCGCCTGCGCCGCGCTGCTCTACTCGGTACAGCTGTGGCGAAATGTGCAGGTTCTCAGCCGGTTGCAGACCCTGGACGTGGTCTGGGCCCTGCTGGCCGCCACCTTCGTCTTCTACGTCATGGCCGCGACCCATGGACGTTTCGCCGAGGCGCGCCCCAGCTATCCCGCCGAGGCCTACCGGGCAGCGGACGCCAGGGGATCCGCCTCGCGGTTGTACCTGCTGATGGGCCTTGCCTGCGCCTTCGGAGCCGGCGCGTTGGCCCACCTGGGCAACCGGGAACCCGGCCCGGTACTGGGCGGCGCGGCGCTGGTCTTCGCGGTGGCAGTGGCCGTGCGCATCTTCGAATGCCCTCAACAGCTCAAGCCGTACACCCTGGATCTGCTGCTGCCATTGGCCGCCTACCTGGGTATCAGCAGCTACACGATCCTGGAGCACCTGCCGGAAGCAAGCATCCTCGCCTGTTACTCCAGCTTGGTCTTCGTGCTGCTCGTCGTCTGGCGCAACCTGCAAAAAAAGCCGGTGCTGGCCAACCGGTACCTGGTTGTCGCCGGCGTGATGGCGAACCTGGCGATGCTGGCGAACCTTGTCGATGCCAAACCGGCGACCAGGATCTACGCGCTCATTTTCTTCGCGGCGCTGATCGCCTACGGACTGAAGCAGGGCCGCCGCCTCTACATCTGGTGGGGCGCCGCAACCATTACCCTGGCAGTGCTCTGGTCCTTGAGGTCGCTGGCCTTCCTCTGGCTGGTAATCCTCGGCGTGGGCCTGATTGCCGCGGCGGTGATCAAGCTTTCCCGGGTGGACAGCTTGAAGCAGGGCGGGGGACCTGCCGGGTCCATTCCGTCCGGGAGCCCCCAGCCGGGCCAGCACCCGGTGCCCGGAGCGCCGTGGCCGCCGTCCAATCGCCCCGATGCCGGCGAGGACCAGCCGGATTCCGGGCAGCCCAGGTAGCCCTTGGCGGCGCGTGAGGTCAAGATCACGCGCCCGGATGCGCCCAAAAGATTTGCGCGATTCCCGCCGACCTGTCAGACTAGATAAGTTGCTTCGGTGCAACCCGATCCCCGTTTGCCGGGGTAATCGGCTGGTTTGAACGACCGGGATCGACTCTCACGCAGGATAATGCCTGGGGTTCGGGATCGATACAACTGCTTCAAACTATAAGGCCTCCGATGAAAGTGAAAACTTTTGCGGACTGTCGTGACTAAAATTTACGCGACACGCCCGAGTTCGGGGGTCGGAGCCTCCTGGGGTTGAGGAACCCGGATTCATCCGGATTCAGCCGCAGCGTAAGGCGTGCCGGCTCGCAAGAGCCCGTATTAGGCACAGAACTTGTAAATAGTGCTATCAGAAAGAGGCATGACGCCATGGCGGGACAGAAAATCCGCATCCGGCTGAAGTCGTATGACCACGAGGTCATTGACGTTTCAGCCCGGAAGATCGTTGAGACGGTCACGCGCGCAGGCGCAACCGTAGTCGGCCCAGTGCCGCTGCCAACGGAAAAGAACGTGTACTGCGTTATCCGTTCGCCACACAAGTACAAGGACAGCCGTGAGCACTTCGAAATGCGCACGCACAAGCGTCTGATCGACATCGTCGATCCGACCCCGAAGGCTGTTGATTCGCTGATGCGTCTCGACCTGCCGGCGGACGTCAACATCGAAATCAAGCTTTAAGGGGAGGTGGCGAGAAAACTATGACCGCAACCCGCAATGTTAAGGGCCTGTTGGGCACGAAGCTCGGCATGACCCAGGTTTGGGACGAGAACAACAACCTGATCCCTGTCACCGTCGTGCAGGCTGATAGCAACGTTGTCACCCAGCTTCGCAACGCTGACCGCGATGGCTACACCGCAGTTCAGATCGGCTACGGCCAGATCGATCCGCGCAAGGTGACCAAGCCACTGGCAGGTCACTTCGAAGCTGCAGGCGTGACCCCACGTCGTCACCTGGTAGAACTGCGCACCGCAGACGCTGCCGAGTACGCAGCTGGCCAGGAACTGTCCGTGGAACTCTTCGAAGCCGGCCAGAAGGTCGACGTCGTTGGCACCTCCAAGGGCAAGGGCTTCGCCGGTACCATGAAGCGTCACAACTTCTCCGGTGTTGGCGCTTCGCACGGTGCTCACAAGAACCACCGTAAGCCAGGTTCCATCGGCGGCGCATCGACCCCAGGTCGCGTTTTCCGTGGACAGAAGATGGCTGGTCGCATGGGCGCTGAGCGTGTTACCACTCAGAACCTGACCATCCACGCCATCGACGCTGAGAAGAACCTCCTGCTGATCAAGGGTGCCGTTCCAGGCGCCCGCGGCCGCGTCGTCCTCGTACGCACCGCCGTGAAGGGAGCATAAGTAAATGACTAAGGCACTTAACGTCGAACTGCCTGCAGAGATCTTCGACGTACAGACCAACGTCCCGCTGCTGCACCAGGTTGTCGTTGCACAGCTGGCTGCTGCCCGCCAGGGTACCCACAAGGTCAAGGACCGCTCCGAGGTTTCGGGTGCAGGTCGCAAGCCGTTCAAGCAGAAGGGTACCGGCCGCGCCCGTCAGGGTTCGATCCGCGCTCCTCACATGACCGGCGGCGGCATTGTCCACGGCCCAACCCCGCGCGACTACTCGCAGCGTACCCCGAAGAAGATGAAGGCTGCTGCACTGCGCGGCGCCCTGTCTGATCGCGCACGCTTCGATCGCGTCCACGTCATTGAGAACCTGGTCGCCGGTGAGACCCCGTCGACCAAGGAAGCACTGGCAACCCTGCGTTCGCTGACCGAGCGCAAGAACCTGCTTGTCGTCATCGATCGCGCCAACGATGTTGCTGCACTGTCCGTGCGCAACCTCGCCGCTGTGCACGTTCTGTACGTCGACCAGCTGAACACCTACGATGTTCTGGTTTCGGATGACGTAGTCTTCACCAAGGCTGCATTCGATGCCCTGGTCCAGAAGGAGGAAGCCAAGTGAGCACCTTCTCCAAGGCTCCACACGACGTGGTCATCGCACCAGTCGTATCGGAAAAGAGCTACGGTCTGATCGACGAAGGTAAGTACACCTTCCTGGTCGACCCACGTTCGAACAAGTCGGAAATCAAGAATGCCGTTGAAGCGATCTTCAACGTCAAGGTTGATTCCGTGAACACCATCAACCGTCCAGGTAAGCGCAAGCGTACCAAGTTCGGGTGGGGCGCACGCAAGGCTACCAAGCGTGCAATCATCACCCTCAAGGATGGTTCGATTGACATCTTCGGCGGTCCGCTTTCCTAAGCGGAGACCACTTTAACGAGGAATAGAATAAATGGGAATTCGTAAGTTCAAGCCGACTACCCCGGGCCTGCGCGGCTCGTCGGTAGCCGACTTCGCAGAAATCACCCGATCGACTCCGGAAAAGTCGCTGGTTCGCCCACTCACCAAGAGCGGCGGCCGTAACAACTCCGGTAAGATCACCACCCGACACAAGGGTGGCGGACACAAGCGCGCATACCGCGTGATCGACTTCCGTCGTCACGACAAGGACGGCGTTCCGGCAAAGGTTGCTCACATCGAGTACGACCCGAACCGCACCGCTCGTATCGCACTGCTCCACTACGTGGACGGCACCAAGCGCTACATCATCGCACCGAACAACCTCAACCAGGGTGACACCGTTGAGGCCGGTCCGAACGCTGACATCAAGCCAGGCAACAACCTGCCGCTGCGTAACATCCCGGTTGGTTCCGTGATTCACGCTGTGGAGCTCCGCCCAGGCGGCGGCGCCAAGATGGCTCGTTCCGCTGGCGCTTCGATCCAGCTGGTAGCCCGTGAGGGTCGCTTCGCTCAGCTGCGTCTGCCTTCCGGCGAAATCCGCAACGTCGATGTGCGCTGCCGCGCAACCATCGGCGAAGTTGGCAACGCCGAGCAGATCAACATCAACTGGGGCAAGGCCGGCCGCATGCGCTGGAAGGGCGTTCGCCCAACCGTGCGTGGTGTTGTGATGAACCCAGTCGACCACCCACACGGTGGCGGTGAGGGCAAGACCTCCGGTGGTCGCCACCCGGTCAACCCCAACGGTAAGCGTGAAGGACGCACCCGTCGTCCGAACAAGGAAAGCGACAAGCTCATTGTGCGTCGTCGCAAGACCGGCAAGAACAAGCGATAGGAGCCTGGAAACATGCCACGCAGCCTGAAGAAAGGCCCCTTCGTCGATCAGCACCTGTTCCTGAAGGTCGTTGCTGAAAACGAAAAGGGCACCAAGAACGTCATCAAGACGTGGTCCCGCCGTTCGATGATCATCCCGGACATGCTGGGACACACCATCGCCGTGCACGACGGTCGCAAGCACATTCCTGTGTTCGTTACCGAATCCATGGTTGGTCACAAGCTCGGAGAGTTTGCCCCAACGCGCACGTTCCGTGGCCACGTAAAGGACGACAAGAAGGGCAAGCGCCGCTAGGCCCCGCAAGGGAACTAGTGATCGCTTAGCACTTCTTCGATAGACGAGAGAAGGATAGCAATGGAAGCCAAGGCAATTGCGCGCCATATCCGCGTAACGCCTATGAAGGCCCGGCGCGTCGTCAACCTTGTTCGTGGTCTGCAGACCAACGAGGCACTGGCCATTCTGAAGTTCGCCCCACAGGCAGCTTCGGAGCCGGTATACAAGGTTGTCGCATCGGCAGTGGCTAACGCCCGTGCCGCCGCGGACCGCGCAGGTGAAGCATTCAATGAGGACGAGCTGATTATCAGCGAGGCGTTTGTTGACGAGGGTCCGACCATGAAGCGGTTCCAGCCGCGAGCTCAGGGTCGCGCATTCCAGATCAAGAAGCGCACCAGCCACGTGACTGTGGTTGTTTCAACCCCTAAGAAGGGTGGGGAGAACTAAATGGGACAGAAGGTAAACCCGAACGGTTTCCGTCTCGGCATCACCACTGACCACGTGTCGCACTGGTTCGCTGATTCCAGCAAGCCAGGTCAGCGCTACAAGGATTACGTGAAGGAAGACGTACAGATCCGTGCGCTCCTGTCCGACGGCATGGACCGCGCCGGCATCGCCCGCGTTGAGATCGAGCGTACCCGTGACCGTGTGCGTGTGGACATCCACACCGCTCGTCCGGGCATCGTGATCGGTCGCCGCGGCGCCGAAGCCGACCGCATTCGCGGCGAGCTGGAAAAGCTCACCAAGAAGCAGGTTCAGCTGAACATCCTCGAGGTCAAGAACCCTGACATGGAGGCCCAGCTGGTCGCCCAGGGCATCGCCGAGCAGCTTGCTTCCCGCGTGGCTTTCCGCCGTGCGATGAAGAAGGCAATGCAGTCGGCAATGCGCGCTGGTGCCAAGGGCATCCGCGTTCAGTGCTCCGGTCGCCTGGGCGGTGCAGAAATGTCCCGCAAGGAGTTCTACCGCGAAGGCCGTGTGCCGCTGCACACCCTGCGCGCGAACATCGACTTCGGCAAGTTCGAAGCCAAGACCACCTTCGGCCGCATCGGCGTGAAGGTCTGGATCTACAAGGGTGACGTCACCGCCAAGGAACTGGCTGCACAGCAGGCTGCTGCTGCTCCAGCTCGCGGCGGCCGCGGCGGCAACGATCGTCCACGTGGTGGAGAGCGTCGTCGTCGTAACGACCGCAACAAGGGCGCTGCAGCTCCGGCTGCGGAAGGAGGAGAGGCTTAAATGCTTATCCCACGTCGAGTAAAGTTCCGCAAGCAGCACCACCCGAAGCGTTCGGGTGCTGCCAAGGGCGGCACCACCGTAGCATTCGGTGATTTCGGTATTCAGGCGCTGACCCCGGCCTACGTGACCAACCGTCAGATCGAGGCCGCTCGTATCGCCATGACCCGTTACATCAAGCGTGGCGGTAAGGTGTGGATCAACATCTACCCAGACCGTCCGCTGACCAAGAAGCCAGCCGAAACCCGCATGGGTTCCGGTAAGGGTTCGCCGGAGTGGTGGGTCGCCAACGTCAAGCCAGGACGAGTCATGTTTGAACTCGGTGGCGTCAGTGAAGAGGTAGCTCGCGAGGCCCTGCGTCTCGCGATTCACAAGCTGCCGATGAAGGCACGCATCGTGCGTCGTGAAGGTGGTGAATAGGGATGTCTATCGGTTCTAAGGACCTTAGCATTGAGTCCCTGGACGGCTTCGATACTGCTCGTTTGAACGAGGAATTGAAGAAGGCCAAGGCAGAACTGTTCAACCTGCGTTTCCAGTCGGCCACCGGCCAGCTGGAGACCCACGGTAACCTGAAGGCCATCAAGCGCGACATCGCCCGCATCTACACGGTGCTGCGCGAACGCGAGCTGGGTATTCGTCAGGATGTCGTTGTTCCGGTTGAAGAGACCAAGAAGGACTCCAAGTAATGAGCGAGAAGGAGAACGGTGTGGCTGACGCAACCGAGCGCAACGACCGCAAGACCCTCCGTGGTTACGTGGTTTCCGACAAGATGCAGAAGACCATCGTCGTTGACGTTGAGGACCGTGTGAAGCACGCCCTCTACGGCAAGGTCATGCGTCGTAACAAGAACGTGAAGGCTCACGACGAGAACAACGAGGCCGGCATCGGTGACTTGGTTGTAATCGCTGAGACCCGCCCGCTGTCTGCTGACAAGCACTGGCGTCTGGTCGAGATCGTCGAGAAGGCTAAGTAAGCTTTCTTGGTGATTTCACGGATTACGTGAATTGCACAAAACGCCCCGAACACTTCGAAAGAAGAGTTCGGGGCGTTTTTGCGCATACGGAACAACGTGGCTGCCGTGGCCTGGCCGAGAATTCTGTGCAACCATGCTTCATGGCACAGATTCAGTTTTTCCGCCCCGAGGGGCTCGTCCACTCACCGGCCTTCAGCCACGCGGCGGTGGTCCCGCCGGGCATGGCCACGGTCTATCTTGGAGGGCAGGACGCTGTCGACACGCAAGGCCGGCTGGAAGGCGCGGGGGACATCGCCGCGCAGGCGTCCAAGGCCTTGGACAACGCGGTGGCGGCACTGGCAGCCGCCGGAGCGAGCCTCGACGACGTGGTGCAATGGACCGTCGTCATGGTCCAGGGCAGCGATGTCAATGCCGCCTACGGGGCGATCGCTCCACGGCTCGCCAGGGACGAACCGCCCTTGGTCGTGGCCAGCATGGTCGCCGCCCTGGGATTGCCCGGCGCGTTGATCGAGATCAGCGCGATCGCCGCCATCGTGCCCTGAAGTCCTCGGGGTGGCTAGCGTTCAGGAACATTCTGTTCGCGGTACGAGCTGGGACTGAATCCGAGAATTCTCCGGAAGTCCGAAGCCAGGTGCGCCTGGTCCGCGTACCTGAGTTCGGCGGCGATCTGGGCGATGGAGGTTGACGGGTTCTCCCGTACCCGTGCGGCTGCTTCCTGCAGCCGGTAGCGGCGGATGACCGCCAAGGGCGGCAACCCGAGATACCGCAGCGAAAGCCGCTGAAGGCTCCTGACGCCCAATCCCAGTGTTGCGGCCGCCTGCTCGACACTGACTGCGCTGCGGGTCGCGGCGACGTAGTCGATGAATTCGTTGGCCACAAGCCCCTGCGACTCAGGGACAGGACACGTACGCGTAAACCACGCTCCCAGCGCAGCGGCGCTTTCATGATTGCCCGAAGGGCCCGCGCCCTTGCCCAGGATGCAGGTGACCGCCTCCAGCAGATCCGGGGCGTTGAATTCGACTTCGCGGTCAACCAGCTCGGCGGGGGACAGCTCCAGGACGTCCGCCGCAGCGGGCCGGAGCAAGGCGGCCACAGCCCACCCGTTGCCGGATAGATCCCGGTGGGATGCCGCGGAGGCCGGGCCGGACACCGTCACGCCTTCTTCCTGCACCACGAGGTTCATCAACGGGAACGGAAGCAGCTGTTGCCGCGAGGTCCTGCCGGCATCGATATCCCAGTGCACGAGCCAGAACCAGCCGACCAGGGCCTTCAGCTCGGGTGGCGGGAGAATACGCTCGAACTGCGGGAGCCGCGCGGGATACAGGACACCTCGGCGATCGCGTTCATCTGCCACCGGCCACCGCCTTGAAGTTGTCGTGTTTCTACAAGTCCAAGGGTGCCACAGGGGAATACCGTTGTGGCATGAAAACAGAGAATGAATCAACCCGCGGCGTCTCCGGCAAATACACCACCGACGGCGTACCGCATGGCGTGAGCAGCCTGACCCCGTTCCTGTCGATCGCCAATGCCGCCGGCGCGCTGGAATTCTACCGCGACGTGTTCGGCGCGCGCATCATCGACACCACCGTGATGGGCGGGGTTATTGCGCATGCAGAGATCGACTTCGGCCAGGGGCACCTGCAGATCGGTGAACCAAGCCCGGACTACGGGCTCGTTCCGCCGCCCGCCGCCCCGAACGCCTGCTATTCCATGGGGCTGTACTGCCAGGACGTCGATGCGGTGCTTGCCAAGGCCGTCGAAGCCGGCGCGACGATTCGCGAACCGGCCACGAACTTCGTCTCCGGTGACCGATTCGCATCCATCATCGACCCCTTCGGCATCCGCTGGTCCATCTTGAGCCGGGTGGAAGACCTGTCCGAGGAAGAAAGCGTGCAACGGGTGGCCCAATGGGCATCTGAACAGTAGGAACACGCCGTCAATCGGCTTCCGCATGGACCTCACCGCGTAGGCTCAAGACATGATGAGCACACGGGCGACGACGACACTTCCGTGGGCGTGGCCGCTCGTGCTGTTGGCCGGCATTCTCATCGGATTGCTGGGATGGCTCCCATGGCTCGGCGCCGGCTGGGTTCCGAAGCTGCAGGCCTTTGCGCTGTGGATGCTCGTACTGCCGGCCGCAGCATGCCTGGTCGCGCTGCTGAGGCGCCGATGGGTTCTCGCAGCGTTACTGCTCGGCTGCCTGCTGTCAGGAGTAGCTGCCAGCTTCAACCCCGCGATGCCGTGCTCGACCGCCGGGGCAAGTGGCGAATCGTTGACGATGATGTCCTTCAATACGCTCAAGGCGGGCGCGGAACCCGACGAACTGGCCGAGGCGATCCGGCAGCGCGACCCCGATATTCTGGTGCTGGTGGAAACTAGCGAACCGCTGCATGCGGCCCTGACCCAGCGCGGCGCCATGAATGACCTGGGATACCGGACCGCGCAGGCCCCGGCCGGGGGAGAGCGTGATACCGTGATCTTCTCGCGCTACCGGCTCACGGAGCGGACCGAGGAGCTGAGCGCGAAGGACACCGGATGGTATTCGCTGCCGGTCGCCGAAGTGCAGACGCCGCAGGGGCCCGTCACAGTCGCCGGCATCCACATCTACCCGCCGCTGAACAACGCCGCGCGGTGGGCCCAGGGACTGGCCGCGCTGGAAGACTGGGCGCAAAGCCACCGCGGGGGCCCGGTGATCTTGGCAGGGGACTTCAACTCGGTACGCGCCCACCCGCAGTACCGAAGTGCGACGGCCGGTTTCCTTGAATCCTCCGGTCGGTGGCCCGACGTCTCGTGGCCGGCGGGCAGGAGATTCCCTCCGCTGGTCGAAATCGACCATATTCTGGCCAGCCAGGCACACGTGGCGGACTTCCAAACGCAGAGCATTGGCGGTTCGGACCATCTGGGTGTGGTGGCCGAGCTGATGGTGGATCCTTGAATTTCCGCGGTTCTTTTCCGTTGCCGATGTGACCAACAACGCGTCTTTTCGCCCTACCACACCATTTCGGTTTCGCGCCACTCTAGGCTAAACTTAAGAATCTGTGCGCATCTTGTTCGGGGACTATCCACCTTCGGCCTGATGCAGTGCGGTCGGAAATCATATTCGCTGCACACACAGCCTCGATATTTTACGCCTCGGCCCTGCCGCCAATTGGGATCAGCATTCGGTGCGCCCGCGTCGGTGGGGGTAAGCGATCGTATCGTGGAGACCATATCCGTTCCGCAAGGCTCATTTATGAGAACCAGCGAGACGACAGGAGTAAGAAGTGATTCAGCAGGAGTCGCGACTCAAGGTTGCCGATAACACCGGTGCTAAGGAAATCCTTACCATTCGTGTTCTGGGTGGCTCGAAGCGTCGCTACGCAAGCATCGGCGACACCATTGTCGCAACCGTCAAGGATGCAATCCCTGGCGGCAACGTAAAGAAGGGCGACGTCGTCAAGGCTGTCGTCGTTCGCACCAAGAAGGAAATCCGTCGCGCCGACGGTTCCTACATCAAGTTCGACGAGAACGCTGCAGTGATCCTCAAGGGTGACGCTGCCGATCCTCGTGGAACTCGTATCTTCGGCCCAGTGGGTCGTGAACTTCGCGACAAGAAGTTCATGAAGATCGTTTCCCTGGCTCCGGAGGTGCTGTAAGCATGGGCGCAAAGATCAAGAAGGGTGACCTGGTTCAGGTCATCGCCGGTAAGGAACGTGGCAAGCAGGGCAAGGTCCTGAAGGTCATCACCGAGACCAACCGCGTGCTGGTTGAGGGCGTTAACCGCGTCACCAAGCACACCAAGGCTGGCCAGACCGAGCGCGGCACCCAGACTGGCGGCATCGAGGTTGTTGAAGCTCCAGTACACGTTTCGAACGTTGCTGTTGTTGATCCAGAAACCAAGAAGCCAACCCGCGTTGGTTTCCGCGAGGAAACCGTAGAAAAGAACGGCGTGTCCAAGACTGTACGCGTTCGTTACGCCAAGGCTTCCGGAAAGGATCTGTAATGACTGAAGCAGCCAACAAGATCCAGCCACGTCTGCGCGCTAAGTACGCAGCTGACATCCGCCCTGCCCTGCAGGAGCAGTTCAACTACGCCAACCCGATGCAGGTTCCTAACCTGACCAAGGTTGTAGTGAACATGGGTGTTGGCGAAGCAGCCAAGGATTCCAAGCTCATTGAAGGCGCCGTGCGCGATCTGACCGCAATTACCGGTCAGAAGCCAGTGGTTACCCGTGCCCGCAAGTCGATCGCACAGTTCAAGCTGCGCGAAGGCATGCCGATCGGTACCCACACCACCCTGCGTAACGATCGCATGTGGGAATTCGTTGATCGCCTGATCACCCTGGCACTGCCTCGTATCCGCGACTTCCGCGGCCTGAGCGACCGCCAGTTCGATGGCAATGGCAACTACACTTTCGGTCTGACCGAACAGTCGATGTTCCATGAAATCGATCAGGACAAGATCGATCGCGTGCGCGGTATGGACATCACTGTGGTGACCACCGCCAAGACTGACGACGAAGGCCGCGCCTTGCTCAAGGCTCTGGGCTTCCCGTTCAAGACCAACAACTAATCTCACTACGTTACAGGTCCGCAAAGGAAACCGTAACGAGGAAGGGCTGAAGCCCACATGTCTATGACAGATCCAGTCGCAGATATGCTGACTCGTCTGCGCAACGCCAACTCGGCTTATCACGACACTGTGTCGATGCCGTCGAGCAAGCTCAAGCTGCGCATTGCCAACATCCTGAAGGAACAGGGCTACATTGCCTCCTTCGAGGAAGAGGCTGCCGAAGTCGGCAAGAAGCTGACCATCACTTTGAAGTACGGCCCATCGCGCGAGCGTTCGATCGCCGGCGTACGTCGTATCTCCAAGCCAGGCCTGCGCGTTTACGCAAAGTCCACCAACCTGCCTCACGTGCTCGGTGGTCTTGGTATCGCGATCCTGTCCACCTCCTCCGGTCTGCTTACCGACCGTCAGGCTGCAAAGAAGGGCGTGGGTGGGGAAGTCCTCGCCTACGTCTGGTAACGGGAAGGGAAGGAAAACACTATGTCACGTATTGGACGTCTTCCGATCACCGTTCCTGCCAACGTTGAACTGAACATCGATGGCCAGCTGGTCACCGTCAAGGGCCCGAAGGGTGAGCTTTCGCTGACCGTTTCGGCTCCGATCACCGTTGCCAAGGACGAGAACACCGTTACCGTCTCCCGTCCGAACGACGGCCGCGAGGCCCGTTCGCTGCACGGTCTGACCCGTACCCTGATCAACAACCTGATCATTGGTGTCACCGAGGGTTACGAGAAGAAGCTCGAAATCCACGGTACCGGCTACCGCGTTCAGGCCAAGGGCAACACCCTTGAGCTTGCTCTGGGTTACTCCCACCCGATCAGCGTTGAAGCCCCTGAGGGCATCACCCTGTCCGTGGAGGGCAACAACAAGATCACCGTTGCTGGCATCGACAAGCAGCACGTCGGTGAGGTTGCCGCTAACATCCGCAAGCTGCGCAAGACCGAGCCTTACAAGGGCAAGGGCATCCGCTACGCCGGCGAGCGTATCCTGCGCAAGGCTGGAAAGGCTGGTAAGTAATCATGGCTATCGGAATCAAGGGCAAGAGCAAGTCCGCTCAGCGCGGTCGCCGTCACCTGCGTGTGCGCAAGCGCATCGTCGGTACCGAGGCTCGTCCACGCCTGGTCATCAACCGCTCGGCTCGTCACATGTTCGTTCAGATCGTGGACGACTCGAAGGGTCTGACCCTGGCCAGCGCTTCGACCATGGAAGCAGATCTTCGCGCAAGCGATGCAGACAAGACCGCAAAGTCCAAGCGCGTTGGCGAGCTCGTTGCAGAGCGTGCCAAGGCTGCCGGCATTGAGGCTGTTGTATTCGACCGCGGCGGCAACAAGTACCACGGTCGCGTGGCTGCTGTTGCTGACGGCGCACGTGAAGGTGGGCTGGCACTGTGAGCGAAGCAACCAACAAGAAGGAAACTCAGGTGTCTGAAGCTACTGAGGCAGTCGAGACTGCAGCTGCTCCCGCTACCGAGAACACCGGATCCCGCCGTGGCGAGGGTCGCGGTCGTGGCGAAGGCCGCGGTCGTGGTGAAGGTCGTGGCCGCGGTCGCGATCAGAAGGATAACCGCAACGAAGACAAGGACAAGTTCCTTGAGCGCGTTGTAGCTATCAACCGCGTCTCCAAGGTCGTCAAGGGTGGTCGTCGCTTCAGCTTCACCGCTCTGGTAGTCGTCGGTGACGGCAACGGCATGGTCGGCGTTGGCTACGGCAAGGCTAAGGAAGTTCCTGCCGCTATCGCCAAGGGCGTTGAAGAGGCCAAGAAGTCCTTCTTCCGCGTTCCACGCGTTGGCACCACCATCCCGCACCTGGTCAAGGGCGAGGCCGCCGCTGGCGTTGTCTTGCTCCGCCCAGCCGCTCCGGGTACCGGCGTTATCGCCGGCGGTCCGGTGCGCGCCGTGCTGGAGTGCGCAGGCATCCACGACATCCTGTCGAAGTCGATGGGTTCGCAGAACCAGATCAACATCGTTCAGGGCACCATTGCCGCACTGAAGGCTCTGGAAGAGCCTCAGGCTGTTGCAGCTCGCCGCGGTCTTCCGCTGGACGAGGTTGCACCGGCAGCAATGCTGCGTCACATCCAGTCCCAGAAGGCAGGTGCTTAATTTCAATGGCTAAGAACATTGTTCCAAGCGACGCCCAGCTGGAAATCACCCAGATCAAGTCCATCATCGGTGGTAACCAGGTACAGCGCGACGTTGTTCGCTCGCTGGGCCTGAAGCGCATCGGACACACCGTTGTCCGCTCCGCTGACCCTGTGACTGTCGGCATGGTCAACAAGGTCCCACACCTGCTGAAGGTTGAGGAGGCGAAGTAAAGATGGCTCAGAAGGAAAACGCACTTAAGGTACACCACCTGCGTCCAGCTGAAGGTGCCAAGACCGCCAAGACCCGTGTTGGTCGTGGTGAGGCATCGAAGGGTAAGACCGCCGGTCGCGGTACCAAGGGTACCAAGGCTCGTTACCAGGTGAAGGCAGGCTTCGCAGGCGGACAGCTTCCGCTGCACATGCGTCTGCCGAAGCTGCGCGGCTTCAAGAACCCGTTCCGCGTCGAGTTCCAGGTTGTAAACCTGGACAAGATCTCGGAGCTGTTCCCAGAGGGTGGCGAAGTCACCGTCGAGGCACTCGTTGCCAAGGGCGCCGTTCGCAAGAACCAGCCCGTCAAGGTGCTGGGCACCGGCGAGATCTCGGTCAAGGTCGACGTGAAGGTTGATGCCTTCTCGACTTCCGCTGCTGAGAAGATCGCTGCTGCCGGCGGCTCGGCAAACACCCTCTAAGCTAGGGTCAAGCCAAGGCCAAGCCCCCGTTCACGTTGAGTTTTCAAGGTGAACGGGGGCTTTCCATTTCTCAAAGATTTTCGGCTGATCGCCGGAAATAGCTTCGGTGATCTGGCTGTTCTTATTACAAATGAGAAAATTCCGGGCATTTTCCGTGTCTCGTATTTGGCGCGGAGCTACCTAGGACAGCTAGAATCATTAGGTCGTAGTCGTATCTGGCTCAACGACTCAGGAACATACTTCAGGAGGACGCTTGTTCAGCGCCATAGCCCGAGTTTTTCGGACGCCTGATCTGCGCAACAAGTTGCTGTTCACGCTGGGGATCCTCGCGATCTACCGTGTCGGCGTATTCATCCCGACCCCGGGTATTGATTACAGCAACGTTCAGCAGTGTCTGGCAATGGGTGAAACCACCGGTGGACTTTATTCATTTGTGAATCTGTTCAGTGGCGGCGCCCTGTTGCAGGTTTCGATCTTCGCGATGGGCATCATGCCGTACATTACGGCGGCCATCATCGTGCAGCTGCTGCGTGTGGTCATCCCGCACTTCGAGACCCTGCACAAGGAAGGCCAGGCCGGCCAGGGCAAGCTGACCCAGTACACGCGTTACCTCACCATCGCCTTGGCGTTGCTGCAGGGCACCACCTTGGTGACCTTGGCCCGCACAGGCAACCTGTTCCCGAGCTGCAGCCTCCCGCTGGTGCCGGACGACAGCCTGATCGTCATCTTGCTGATGATCATCACACTCACGGCAGGCACCGGCCTGATCATGTGGATGGGCGAGCTGATCACCGAACGCGGCATCGGCAACGGCATGTCGATCCTGATCTTCACCTCGATCGCTTCGGGCTTCCCAGCCTCCATGGGCGCGATCCTGCAGACCCAGGGCTGGCTGACCTTCGTCGGCGTCATCGCCATCGGCCTGGTCATCATCGGCCTGGTTGTGTTCGTGGAACAGTCCCAGCGCCGCGTGCCGGTGCAGTACGCCAAGCGGACCATCGGTCGGCGCACCGTGGGCGGGACCTCCACTTACATCCCGCTTAAGCTGAACATGGCTAACGTGATCCCGGTGATCTTCGCCAGCTCGATCCTGGCCCTGCCGCAGATGATCGTGCAGTTCAACCAGAACCCGGACGGCACGCTGCCGGACTGGGCGCTGTGGCTGCAGACGCACTCCTCGACCTCCTCGCCGTGGTACATGCTGGTGTACACCTTGCTGACCATCGGCTTCACCTACTTCTACGTAGCCATCACCTTCAACCCGGTTGAGGTGGCGGACAACATGAAGAAGTACGGCGGCTTCATCCCGGGCATCCGGGCCGGCCGTCCGACCGCCGAGTACCTGCAGTACGTGATCTCGCGGATCACGTTCCCGGGTTCGCTGTACTTGGCATTCGTCGCGTTGATTCCATTGATTGCCTTCGTGTTGATCAACGCAGATCAGAGTTTCCCATTCGGCGGTACCTCGATCATCATCATGGTTGGTGTTGGTCTTGAGACCGTCAAACAAATCAATGCTCAAATGCAGCAACGAAACTACGAAGGGCTACTGCGATGAGTCGACTGCTTATCATTGGACCGCCGGGCGCCGGTAAAGGAACCCAGGCCGTGAAGATCTCCGAGCGCCTGGAGATCCCCGCGATCTCCACCGGCGACATCTTCCGCGCGAACGTCAAGGGCGGTACCCCGCTGGGTATCGAAGCCAGCAAGTACATCGACAATGGCGACTTTGTACCTGATTCGGTCACCAACAACATGGTCGAAGACCGCCTGAACCAGGACGATGTGGCCACCGGCTTCCTGCTGGACGGCTACCCGCGCACCAGCGCACAGGTCGACGCTCTGGATGCAATGCTGGAAGCCAAGGGCATCGCCCTGGACGCAGTGCTGCAGCTGACCGCCGACGACGACGAGCTGGTTGCCCGGCTGCTGAAGCGTGCAGAGATCGAAGGCCGCGCGGACGACACCGAAGAGGTCATCCGCCACCGCCTGGGCCTGTACAACGCAGAGACCAAGATCGTGGTCGACCGCTACGAAGAACGTGGCATCGTGCGCAAGGTCGACGGCATCGGCGCCATCGACGAGGTCACCGACCGCGTCATGGCCGCATTGAACGTCAACGCCTAAGCGCAAGCGTTCTCACGCGCAGGGACCGTGCACGGCAAGCCTACGGGCGAGCGGCACGGTCCCTGCGTGATTTTACAGACTGAAGGCTCGCACCAACGCCGGCAACCGCCGGCGGCGAGCAACCCGTGAACACCTAGGGGAGTTACCTTGGCACTTGGACAGCCGCGAATTGAGTACAAATCCAACTCGGAAATCCTGAAGATGCGCGAAGCCGGCCTGGTGCTGGCCGAGGCGCTGGATGAGGCCGTCGCCATGGCACGCCCAGGCATCACCACCGCCGCCGTCGACAAGGTCTTCGCCAAGGTGCTGGAGCGCCACGGAGCCACCAGCAACTTCCTCGGCTACCACGGGTTCCCGGCCAATATCTGCGCCTCGGTCAACCACGAGGTCGTGCACGGCTTCCCGTCGGACTACGAGCTGAAGGACGGTGACGTGCTGAAGATCGACGGCGGCGCCATTGTGGACGGCTGGCACTCGGACTCGGCGCGCACCGTGCTGGTGGGCAAGAACATCGACCCGGCAGACCAGCGCCTGAGCGACATCACCGAGCAGGCCATGTGGGCAGGCATCGCCGCCGCGGCCAAGGCCCGCTTCATCGGCCAGATCGGCACCGCCATCGACGACTTCGTGACCAGCCAGCCGGGCGACGAGCTGGGCATCTTGGAAGACTACTGCGGCCACGGCATCGGCTCCGAGATGCACATGGCTCCGGACGTGCTGAACTACAACTCCGGCCACCGCGGTCCGCGCATCAAGCCGGGCATGGCCCTAGCCATCGAGCCGATGCTGGTGCGCGGCGGCATCGAGACCTCGGTGCTTGAGGACGACTGGACCGTGGTCACCAACGACAAGTCCAACGCCTCGCAGTGGGAGCACACCGTCGCCTTCACCATGGGCGGCGTCTGGGTACTCTCGGCCCATGACGGGGGAGAGGCCGGCCTGGCGCCGTTCGGCGTGACCCCGTCGCCAATCCGCCCATAGGATACCCGTCCACTGAAGATCCAGCACTCCGCATCCACGCGGAGTGCTGGATCTAACAGTTTAAAACACGGTCCGAATTGGCGAAGGCCGTGGTGATGGCGTAGTGTTGTCTGTTGGTTCGTTATTTAAGTGCGCCCAAAACCTTAGGTTGGGGTTGCACCGGTCGCGAACCAGAACCAATTACTTGCCGAGGGAAACCAAGGCAACCAAAGTTAGCGGGGAAAATGGGCAAGAAGGAAGGTGTCATCCAGGTAGAGGGCACTGTGACCGAAGCGCTGCCGAACGCGATGTTCCGCGTGGAGCTGCCGAATGGACACGTGGTGCTCGCCACTATCTCGGGTAAGATGCGTCAGCACTACATTCGAATCCTCCCAGAGGACCGAGTGCAGGTTGAAATGAGCCCATACGACCTCAACCGAGGCCGTATCGTTTACCGCTACAAGTAAACAGCACTCTTGGACTTTTCTGGCGGACGTTGTGCGATTCATCGCAAAGCGCCCGCTAGAGCAATGTTCTTGGATAAGCTTTTTACTGCTCCACATTTAACTGCAACCGCAAGAGGAGTAAACCCTTGAAGGTTAACCCTAGCGTGAAGCCGATCTGCGACAAGTGCAAGGTGATTCGCCGCAATGGTCGCGTCATGGTGATCTGCGAGAACCCACGCCACAAGCAGCGTCAGGGCTAATTCCGTTTTTCGGGATTTCCCACGCGTAGTCATATAGGCAGTACCGCGGCAACCCAGGTTGCCGTACACCCCCGGATTCGGAGGCCGGGGCCGCGAGGACACTTGCGGAAGGTGCTGCTCCAGACCTCCGTTGGTTGAAAGGTAGCCACTTGGCTCGTTTAGCAGGCGTGGACATCCCACGCGAGAAGCGCGTAATCATCGCGCTGACTTACATCTACGGCGTGGGCAAGACCCGTGCAGAAGAGACCATCGCAGCAACCGGGATCTCCCCGGATACCCGCGTGAAGGATCTCACCGACGCTGAGCTCGTTCAGCTTCGTGACTTCATCGAAGGCACCTACAAGGTGGAAGGTGACCTGCGCCGCGAGGTTCAGGCTGACATCCGCCGCAAGGTTGAAATCGGATCCTACGAAGGTCTTCGTCACCGTAAGGGCCTGCCGGTCCGCGGTCAGCGCACCAAGACCAACGCTCGTACCCGCAAGGGCCCGAAGCGCACCGTAGCCGGTAAGAAGAAGACTCGCTAAATCTTAGCGGTCTAGTTCAAAAACCTTTTTCGTAGGAGAAGAAATGCCCCCAAAGACTCGTGGAGCGGTACGTAAGCCGCGTCGCAAGGACAAAAAGAATATCGCCCAGGGACAGGCGCATATCAAGAGCACCTTCAACAACACCATCGTTTCGATCACCGATCCGACTGGCGCTGTGATCTCGTGGGCTTCGGCCGGCGAGGTAGGCATGAAGGGCTCGCGTAAGTCGACCCCGTACGCTGCCCAGATGGCTGCTGAAGCCGCTGCCAAGCGTGCGCAGGAGCACGGCATGCGCAAGGTTGACGTTTTCGTCAAGGGCCCGGGCTCGGGACGCGAAACCGCGATCCGTTCGCTGCAGGCTGCTGGCCTTGAGGTTGGATCCATCCAGGATGTTTCCCCAAGCGCACACAACGGTTGCCGCCCATCGAAGCGTCGCCGCGTCTAATTGATTCGCTAGGCTAAGCCTGAGAAGTCACCGAAGCATTCATCTGAGTGCTCCGGTGACTATCTTGGACTTATAAGCCTGCAAAAAGACGAACGGCCACCTCAGGCTACCGTCGTTTCCACCCCCGTGAGGCGTCATATAGCGGACGCTCGCTGAAAGGAAATGTAAGTGCTCATTACGCAGCGCCCAACCCTGACCGAAGAAGTAGTTGCCGAAAACCGCTCCCGTTTCGTTATCGAACCGCTGGAGCCAGGCTTTGGTTACACCCTTGGTAACTCGCTCCGCCGCACCCTGCTGTCCTCGATTCCTGGTGCATCCGTCACCAGCATTCGTATCGACGGCGTGCTGCACGAGTTCACCACCGTAGCCGGTGTCAAGGAAGACGTCACCGAACTGGTTCTGAACATCAAGAACCTGTCCGTGTCTTCCGAGCACGACGAGCCAGTCGTCGCCTACCTGCGCAAGCAGGGCCCAGGCGTCGTCACCGCAGCGGACATCACCCCGCCAGCCGGTGTGGAGTTCCACAACCCTGATCTGCACATCGCGACCCTAAACGCCAATGGCAAGTTCGACATGGAACTGACCATTGAGCGCGGCCGCGGTTACGTGTCTGCCTCGCAGAACAAGAGCGCTGATGGCGAGATCGGTCGTATCCCTGTGGATTCGATCTACTCCCCAGTGCTGAAGGTGACCTTCCGCGTGGAGGCTACCCGTGTTGAGCAGCGCACCGACTTCGATCGCTTGATCGTCGACGTGGAGACCAAGGAATCGATCACCCCGCGCGATGCAGTTGCATCCGCAGGAACCACCCTGGTTGAACTGTTCGGTTTGTTCCGCGAACTGAACACTGCAGCCGAGGGTATCGAAATCGGCCCATCGCCAACCGACGCAGCCCTGGCTGCCGACATGGCACTGCCGATTGAGGATCTGGAACTCACCGTTCGTTCGTACAACTGCTTGAAGCGTGAGGGCATCCACTCTGTGGGTGAACTTGTCACTCGCTCCGAGGCTGACCTGATGGATATCCGTAACTTCGGTGCGAAGTCCATTGACGAAGTCAAGGCCAAGCTTGTTGAACTGGGTCTGGCCCTGAAGGATTCCCCTCCAGGCTTCGATCTGGCCGCTCGTAGCGCCATCGATGATGGCGACGACTACGACGAGGGTCTGTAAAGACCTGAGTCTCGCGACACACTACTTCATCCGTCCATACGGCCTAATCGTACGGAACGGGTTATTCATCTAGGAGAACCACAATGCCTACCCCCACCAAGGGTCCGCGTCTCGGCGGCAGTGCAGCACATGAGCGACTGATCTTCGCTAACATGTCGGCACAGCTCTTCGAGAACAAGAAGATCACCACCACCCTGACCCGCGCCAAGCGTCTGCGTCCACACGCAGAGCGCCTGATCACCTTCGCAAAGCGCGGAGACCTGGCTTCGCGTCGTCGCGTCCAGTCCGTGATCGCTTCGCGTTCGCGCACCAACAAGTCGATCGTTCACGAACTGTTCGAGAACATCGCACCAGCCATGGCTGACCGCAACGGTGGCTACACCCGAATCACCAAGATCGGTAACCGCAAGGGCGACAACGCTCCTATGGCTGTTATCGAGCTCGTGATGGAGCCAGTTTCGCCAAAGCAGGCTGTCGTCAAGGAGGCCACCAAGGCTACCGAGAAGGCTGCTGAAGCTACCGAAGAGGCCTAAGCCCTAGCGTTTAGCATCTTCGGCGCTTGAAGCGTCAAAAATCCCCGGAATACCTGATCGGTATTCCGGGGATTTTTGCTTCGAGGTACAGGGCAAAGCATGCATGAATGATGCCATTATTTCTGCGTCGTTCGCATGGTGCCAGCTGCAGGCCTGGAATCCGGCTAGCGTATCAACCGACTGAGTCCAGATTAGGGCATGCGGTGCCCAGATACTCCGTGTTCTGTTGCTGGGACGCTGTATTCAGCTCGCTGATACTTTCCATTTGGGCTTCGAAGTCTGAGCTATCGTCAGCCAGAATCTTCAAGGCTGAAGTGCTTTGCCCTGCTGCGGATATCAAGGATTCTTGCAACTGCTTGTCTCCGGTCTTGCCGGCCGTGTCCTTTAGCATTGCATCGAACTCCTCAAGCGCCGATTCATAGTCTCCTGTCTCGCCTTTTGCCAGCTTGATGTCACCTGTTTCGAACTTCATATTGATCTCACGCTCCTTGATTTGCTGGTTGAGGTAGTCGCAAGTTTCTTCCGTGGAGAGCTTCCCGCTACATCCCGTCAGAGCGGTGAGCCCTAAACAGAAGAGGGCAGTTGCGGCGGCGAATTTTCTGAACATGCTGATCCTTGTGGGGTAAGTGGACTGGTCTGTTGTTTCGCCGTTGAATGTACGAATTACGCTGTAGTCTACAGAATGGCTAATTCGATGCCACTGAGGCACGTCTGGTCTGTGAAACCAGCCACCGAATTCGGTGAGATGAAAAGCCACTGCGCATAATGGTATTCATGAGTGCGCAGTCTGAAATCTTTGATCCGCTGGGAACCGTGGCCGTGGGGGAGACCCGCACCCCGGCGTGGATCCGGATGCGCATGGTCCTCGGATATGACGGGGCCGCCTACAACGGGTGGGCTCGCCAGCCCAATGTCACCGGCGTGCAGCAGCTTGTTGAAGAAGCGCTTGAGACGCTGATTCGCCGGCGTGTTCGCGTGGTGGTGGCCGGCCGTACCGACGCCGGGGTGCATGCCCGGCGCCAGGTGGTCCACCTGGACCTGACCCAGGAAGAATTCGACGGCCTGCCGCGCCGCTCTCCCTTGGCCCCTGGACCTGCGCTGGTGCGCCGCATCAATGGCATTCTGGGTCGCCAGGATGGTGCCGTGTGGGTGCATGAGGCCGAAGTTGCCCCGGAAGGCTTCGACGCCCGGTTCTCCGCGCTGGCCCGCCGCTATTCCTACCGGATTGCCGATGGTATCGAGCGCTGGGATCCGCTGACCCGCCACCTGACGACCTGGCATCGCGAACCGTTGGATGTCGAAGCGATGAACCGCGAGGCGCAGACCGTGCTGGGACGCCACGACTTCCTGACCTACTGCAAACCCCGCCCCGAAGCGACAACCATCCGCACGCTGCAGGAATTCAGTTTCACCCGTACCGAGGACGGAGTCATCCTCGCCCACCTTAAGGCAGACGCCTTCTGCCACAACATGGTCAGGGCCCTGATCGGCGCTGCCATGATGGTAGGCGATGGGCGGGAGCAACCGGGCTTCTTGGCAAGCCGTCTCGAAGAGATGGTCCGCGATTCAAAAACCAAGCTGGCCCACCCCCGGGCGCTGGTGCTTGAAGAGGTCTACTACCCGAACGCCGACCAGTTGGCTGCGCGGGCGCTGCAGACCCGTGCCAAACGCGAAGACCACGACGTGGATACTCCGGGCGCAGCAGTGAGCCAAAGCCCCGAAAACCGCGTCGATTAAGGGTGTTCTTACTCACCCGCACTGAACATTTTTGGCCGGAAAGGCTTTAATCAGATAAACTCTTATGAGTTGTGTATGTCCACGTTCGACACTACACGCCCAAGCGTGACGGCTTAGTTGCATAGTCGCTGGTCTGCTGGGCGCGCGAACATCTCTGGACGGCCGGTCTATATCAGTCCTCACCTGACGTACTGGTCCAAACACAAGAACAACACGACAGTGCTCGTCACCGGGGGATCTCACCGCCTTCGGCCAAGCGACTGTTTGACCAGAAACGAATCAACGTAAGGCAATTACTGTGCGTACGTACACCCCAAAGCCGGCTGATCAGACTCGTCAGTGGTACGTCATCGACGCCACCGATGTAGTGCTCGGCCGCCTCGCCGTTCAGACCGCAACCCTGCTGCGCGGCAAGCATAAGCCAACCTATGCTCCACACATGGACATGGGCGATCACGTCATCATCATCAACGCCGAAAAGGTTGCTCTGACCGGCAAGAAGCTGCAGAACAAGCGCGCTTACCGCCACTCGGGCTTCCCGGGCGGCCTGAAGAGCATGAACTACGCCGACCTGCTGGAAAAGAACCCAGTGCTGGCTGTTGAGAAGGCCGTTCGCGGCATGATCCCTAAGAACAAGCTGTCTGCTGTTCAGATGTCCAAGCTGAAGGTTTACCGCGGCGCCGAGCACCCACACGCTGCTCAGGCTCCAAAGGCACTGGAAATCACCCAGGTCGCTCAGTAGTCCTGGCCCCGACAACAAACACTTAATAGGAGATTATCGTGGCTCAGAACGCTGAAGAAACCACTGAATTCGAAGGCGAGACCCCTTCGTCTTACACCACCGAGACCGCTGCCTCGACCGTTGTGGCCGAGACCGAGCGTGCTCCGCTGACCGTTCCAGGTGGAGCAGTTGGCCGTCGCAAGCAGGCCATCGCCCGCGTCCGCCTGATTCCAGGCTCCGGCAAGTGGACCGTCAACGGTCGCGAACTGGACGACTTCTTCCCGAACAAGCTGCACCAGCAGGATGTCAACGAGCCTTTCAAGGTTCTGGGTCTGGAAGGCGCATACGACGTTATCGCCCGCATCCACGGCGGCGGCATTTCCGGTCAGGCTGGCGCACTGCGCCTGGGCATCGCCCGTGCACTGAACGAGATCGACCGCGACGCTAACCGCCCAACCCTGAAGAAGGCCGGTTACCTGACCCGCGACGCACGTGTCATCGAGCGCAAGAAGGCTGGTCTGAAGAAGGCCCGCAAGGCTTCGCAGTTCTCGAAGCGCTAAACCTTACTTCGAGGTTTATCCAACGGCTCCACAACCCTTCGGGGATTGTGGGGCCGTTGGCCTTTAAGCAACAGGTGAACAGTGCCTCATTGCGCCAATTCTTCGCAATTGGTGCCTGCCAGGGCACCTTGCAAGACCGGTAAATCGAAGCGCAGGGCTTATGATTGATAACGATGGCAAGGTTATTTGGGACCGATGGGGTCCGAGGAAAAGCAAACGAATTGTTAACCCCCGAGCTGGCGATGGAACTCGCGCAGGCGGCTTCGGTGGTTTTGGGTTTGAGCCAGCCTGAGGACGGGCACAAACCAGTCGCTGTGGTAGCGAAGGACCCGCGTATCAGCGGCGACTTCCTCTCTGCCGCAATCGAAGCGGGTCTGGCCGCCTCCGGCGTCGACGTCAAGGACGCAGGCACGCTTCCCACCCCGGCCGCCGCCTTCCTGGTCGGCGATCTGGACGCAGACTTCGGCGTGATGATCTCCGCATCCCACAACGCCGCTCCGGACAACGGCATCAAGTTCCTGGCCCGTGGCGGCAAGAAGCTCGACGACTCCCTGGAAGACGCTATCGAGGCGTGCCTGAAGATGCCCAAGCCGCGTCCTGTCGGCGGCGAAGTCGGACGCGTCTCGCGCTTCGCCGACGCCGAGGACCGCTACATCGTCCATCTGCTGCAGTCCCTGCCTAACCGCCTGGACGGCCTGAAGGTCGTCCTGGACTGCGCCCACGGCGCAGCGTCCGGTTGCTCGCCGGAGGTTTTTAAGGCTGCTGGCGCCCAGGTTATTGTGATCGGCGCAGAGCCGGACGGCATCAACATCAACGACGGCTACGGCTCCACCCACCTGGAGAAGCTGCAGGCCGCCGTGCTGGAAAACAACGCAGACCTGGGCATCGCACACGACGGCGACGCGGACCGCTGCCTGGCAGTGGACCACGAAGGCACCATTGTCGACGGCGACCAGATCATGGCCATCATGGCCATTGCGCTCAAGGAACGCGGCGAGCTGAAGGACGACACCCTGGTCGCCACAGTGATGAGCAACCTCGGCCTGAAGCTAGCCATGGAGGCCGCAGGCATCACCGTGAAGCAGACCGGCGTGGGCGACCGCTACGTGCTGGAAGGCATGCAGGAAGGCGACTACTCGCTGGGCGGCGAGCAGTCCGGCCACGTGATCTTCAGCAAGTACGCCACCACCGGTGACGGCGTGCTGACCGGCCTGAACATCGCGGCCCGCATCAAGGCCACTGGCAAGTCCCTGAAGGAACTCGCCTCGGTGCTGACCGTGCTGCCGCAGGTGCTCATCAACGTGCGCGGCGTGGACAAGGCCGGAGTGCCGGACTGCGAGCCGCTGCAGCTGGACATCGAAGCCGCCGAAGCCCGCCTGGGCTCCACCGGCCGTGTGCTGCTTCGTCCCTCGGGTACCGAGCCGGTAGTCCGCGTAATGGTCGAGGCCGCCACACATGAGCAGGCGCAGGCCGAAGCTGAGGCACTGGCAGCTTCAGTTTCCGAACACCTGTCACTCGGTTAATACTCGGCTGATTTGGCCAAGCCCCAAGTAAATCTGCAGTAAATTCTCACATCCCCGTAGCGTGTGCCCCAAGGGCACACACTGCGGGGATGTGGCATGCTGAAAAGAGAATTCAATGCCAGGCCCCGCCTGGCTTTGAGCCATGGACGAAAGAAGGGGAGTCGTGACTCTACGCATCAGCGTTATCGGTACCGGTTATCTGGGAGCCACCCACGCGGCCTGCATGGCTGAACTTGGATATGAAGTCATCGGCCTCGACGTCGACGCGTCCAAGCTCACGGCCCTGGCCGCCGGGATCCTCCCCTTCCATGAACCGGGCCTTCCGGAGCTGCTGCGCAAGCATGTGGCCAGCGGCCGGCTGCGCTTCACCGATTCCTACGCTGAGGCCGCGGCCGCTGCGGACATCCACTTCATCACCGTGGGAACACCGCAGCGCGCCGATTCCCAGTCAGCGGACATGAGCTACGTTGACGGGGCGGTGGACAGCCTGCTGGAGCACATCACCGGTCAGGCGCTGATCGTCGGCAAATCCACGGTCCCCGTCGGCACGGCACGCCGCCTGACGGAGCGCATCGCGGCCAATGCATTGCCCGGCAGCGAGATCACCCTGGCATGGAACCCTGAGTTTCTCCGCGAGGGCTTCGCAGTCAAGGACACCTTGACTCCCGACCGTCTGGTCTACGGCCTGAGCGACACGGAACCTCACGGATTCGGACTGCGCAAGATCCGCGAGGTCTATGCCCCGATCCTGGAGCTGGGCACCCCCGAGATCGTGACGGACCTCGAAACCGCCGAACTGGTCAAGGTCGCCGCCAACGCATTCCTCGCCACCAAGATCTCCTTCATCAACGCCTTCGCGGAAGTGACCGAAACCGTGGGCGGGGACATCAAGACCCTGGCCGATGCCATCGGCCACGACAGCCGCATCGGGCGCCGGTTCCTGAATGCCGGCGTGGGCTTCGGCGGCGGCTGCCTGCCCAAGGATATCCGCGCGCTGCAGGCGCGCGTCTCCGAGCTCGGCCTGAGCCACACCATGGGCTTCCTCGCCGAAGTGGACCAGATCAACCTGCGCCGCCGCGACCGCGTGGTGTCTCTGGCATCCAGCATGCTGGGCAACGAGCTGGCGGGCAAGCACATCTGCGTGCTGGGCGTGACCTTCAAGCCGGACAGCGACGACGTGCGCGATTCACCGGCCTTGGACATCGCCGTGCGCCTGTACAACGCCGGCGCCGACGTCTCGGTCTACGACCCGCAGGGCAACAAGAACGCCGCCGGACGCTTTCCGCGCCTGCACTACGTGGACTCCTGGCAGGAAGCCGCCAAGGACACCGATATCGTGCTGCTGCTCACCGAATGGCAGGAGTTCCGGGATCTGGATCCAACGGAACTGGGAGAGGTGGTGTCCACCCGAGCGCTGATCGATGGACGTAATGTGCTGGACCGCCAGGCCTGGCGCGCAGCGGGCTGGACCATCACCGGTCCGGGGGAGTATTTCCAGGTGGTGAACTTGGCGCCCGGTACCGCGCAACTACCGCTCCAGGTCTCCCACCCGGCGTAGCCTTTCCGAATTCGGCCGTCCCATAGGGGCGGCCGTTTTCGTGTCCGGATTGCCAGATAGATTGCCCGATTTCTCGGCACGTCCGGCAGCTGGGGCAGACCGACCCTTCGGTGAGCGTGGAAAGGCGGCGCAACTGCCGGACTGGACATGGACGCCAAGACCCAGCTACGTCCAGGAGGCCTGGGAACGCCAGGACGGCTCTTCAGAAAACTATTCGAGGACTCGCGAGATCTCCGGGAAAACCCTGGATCGGCTTCGCGGGCACGGGGTGAATCTCGGTGCCAGCTGTGAAATTCACTCAACCCACGGTGCGGTTCGCTTCCAAAGGGTTACGGTGCGGTTGATAACCATCACTCGTCGCTAGCCCCCTGGAAGGCCTCAATGTACGAACGTTTCGAAACGCGGCCCTCGATGGATCCATTGCGGATCGCGGTGCTTGCCCACCTGCACCATCCGATAAGGCCTCCGTTCGCGGGCGGGATGGAAGCGCATACTTCCCATGTGGTGGCCGACCTGTGCGCTCGGGGCCACGAGGTGACGCTATTCGCCAAGGCAGGCAGTGCGCACTTCGGACGCAATTCACGCGGCCGCGTGCAGGCGGTGCTTCCGGCGGATTACCAGGTGCGGGGCTATCCGGACGAGGACCATCGGGACGAACAGCACCGGCGGCTCGACGGGGCCATGTCCTCGGCGATTTCAGCTGTCCGTGCTGGAGCCTTTGATGTGGTGATCAATAATTCCCTGAGCCCCATTCCCCATGAGCAGCTTGACGGGATCCCCACGTTGCATCTGCTCCATACTCCTCCCTTGCCGCGCATCACTGCGGTGTTGGCCACCCGCCCCGAGCGGCCCCACGGCCATCGCTATGCCACTGTGTCGCACAGTAACGCACGCGCCTGGAGAGCATGGATCCCTGATCTGGCCGTAATCCCGAACGGCATTGACCTGCGCAGATGGGAGCCGGGCAGGAAGGACCGCATAGTCCCCGGCACCGCGGCATGGACTGGTCGCATCACGCCTGAGAAAGGTACCCATCTGGCCATCGCTGCTGCCCGGGCCAATGGCCTGCGGCTGCGCCTTGCCGGACCCATCCAGGACCCCGAGTACTACGAATCGCTCATCCGCCCGTCCTTGGATGACAAGGTCCGCTACATGGGACACCTCGGCCAGGACCAACTGAGGGAGGTCATCGCCTCCGCTCAGGTCTTCATCTCGTCACCGCTGTGGGAGGAGCCCTTCGGCCTGACAACACTGGAGGCCATGGCCTGCGGCACCCCGGTAGCGGCGACTCCGAACGGTGCGATGGCCGAGCTGATCGGAGCGTCCGGTGGGGTCGTGGCGTGCTCGGCGGATGAGGCAGGACTCGCGAACGCTATCCGCGAGGCAGTGGGCTTGCGCCGCACCGACGTGCTGCAGCGTGCCGCCCAGTTCTCCCGGGACCAGATGATCCGTTCCTACGAGGAAGCCCTCTACGACCTCCACGCGGCCCAGAGCCTGGGACGGGTGCAATGAACCGCAAACCAAGAATTTCCTACTATGCGCACCACATGGGATCCGGACATTTGCGCCATGCCCAGCGACTGGCCGCCACCGGGCTCGCGGAGCTGCAAGTGGCCAGCACCGGGACTGCATCCCGAAAGCTCTTCGCGGACAACGTGCAGTACGTGCCGCTGGAAGCGGACGAGGGATCAAGCCAGCTGCACTTTGCCCCAACCAGCGGCCATTTGCACTATGCCCCGACCGGAAAGCCAATCGTGGAACGCTTCGCCGCGCTGAACGCGGGATGGAAAGCCTTTGGACCCGATCTGGTGATGGTGGACGTATCGGTCGAAGTGGCGCTCTTCGCCCGGCTGAGCGGGTATCGCGTGGCGCTGCGCAGGATGCCCGGGGTCCGTACGGACCGCCCGCATTGCATGGCCTACGATCTCGCAGATGCCCTCTTTGCGTATTATCCGCAGCACCTCGAGGAGCCCTTGCACCGTGATTCCTACGCGCAGAAGAGCTTCTATCTGGGTACTCCTGCGCCGCATGCTGCTCGACCCGTCGCAACCCGGGCTTCGGTCCGAGCTCCCGCCCAAGACTGCGAGGGCACACGGCGTGTAGTCGTCCAGACCTCGCTGGCCGCCTCGGTGGACTCCTCAAGGCTCGTGAAGGCCGCGGTCCGCAGCCCGAGCTGGAGTTGGGAGGTCATCGGATCCGTCCACGGGGCGACTGACAGATTGCCGGAGAACCTGCGGCTGCACGGCACGGTCGAGCATCCGGAGCAATGGCTGGATGCCGCAGACGTGGTCATTTCCTCATCGGGCCACAATGCCGTCGCCGCGGCGGCCGCCAGCAAGCGGCCCACCATGCTGATCCCCGAAGAACGGCCTCATGCGGAGCAGGCAGTTTTTGCCCGCATGCTGCATGAAGCCGGGGGATGCGCCATGCTGGAGTCCTGGGACGAACCGGTGGACTGGGAGGGGACACTGGCCAAGGTCGCAGGCAGGGACGGATCAGCCCTGGCTCGGACGCTGCTTGTCAGCCAGGACGAGTTCACCGCAGGGTTGCGGCGCATGTTCTCCAGTCTGTGCGAGTCATGACCTGGCTAGTAGGCATCCATGCTGTGCGCGGCGCGGATCTCTTCAGCACTCGGGTGGCGCAGAATCGTCAGGTCTTCGCCCTGGGGATCCCAAGCGACCAGGCCGCGCTCTTCGAAAGCCCGGAGCCAACCGGACATCGGCCAGCCATGCCAGGTAGCTCGGAAAGTGCGTGCATTCTGGATGATGTCGGCGAAATGGTTCAGCGGGGGCTTGACCACCCCATGATGCTGGTGGAATACGGTACCCGGCGTGAATACCACCGGCAAGCCCAAAGCACTGGCTTTGAAGCCGAAATCCGTGTCCTCCGCACCGTAGCCGGCATAACCGGTCGAGAAACCGTCCAGGCGAATGAAGTCCTCGGCGCGGATCCCGAATCCCAGCGACCAGAACATTTCATGGCGCTCGCAGGGCGTATCCATGGGCAGTTCGGCCCGCAAATGGTGCGGTGTGGAACGCCGGGTCAGCTCCTCGGCGTCCGGGGTAGGCCCGGGGCCCAGGGGCTGGGCGAGGTATCGCGGCTCGGCCATGGCGAGCACTGGTTGCCGGCGGAGCCAGTTAAGCAGGATTCCGAAGGTGCCAGGGGCAGGAATGCAGTCCACGTCCAGAAACACAAGGTATCGGCTGTGCGCGTGCTTGGCGGCATGGTTCCGGGCTCGCGCCAATGGCAGTCCCTGTTCTCCAGGATACGAGGTCACGTGCACGGAGGTCACCGGCACTGCGGATTCAACGGGTTCCGGGTCGGGCTCGTCCATGTAGGCGACGATGATTTCCGCCGGCTGAAGGGCGCTGCGATTCACCCCGTCAAGCAGGCGTTGCAGGTGCCCGTGCCGTTGGTGGGCAATTACCAGAACCGAGAAATCCAGAGCCATCTTCCAACCTTTCCATGCTGGCGGGGCAGCGCGCTCACGTGATGCTTCCGCCTTCCAACGTAGCCGTCCCACCACGATCCCCGCAGGAGAAACCGTGAGTTCACAGAAGATCCCCACGCCGATCCGCGTGGCCTCCGTGCCCTACAGCCAGGTCTACATCCGCCATCTCCAGCTGCCCGACGCGGAGGGGGCTGGCTTGGTGCGGCGCTTGCAGGATCCGGAACCCGCTGGGGGACCGCGAAGCCAGCAATCCGCCTGGTGGCCGCCGCGCATGCTCGAACCGGATTGGATCCGGAAGAACAGCGGCAGCTTCGATCTGATGCACGTGCATTTCGGTTTCGATGCCCTGGATCCGCAAACGCTCCGGCAGACGGTAGCCGAGCTTCGCGCCGCCGGCAAGCCTCTGGTGTACACCGTGCATGACCTGATCAACCCCCACCAGCCGGATCCCAACGCGCATGAGGCGCTGCTGGAGGTGCTGATCCCGGCGGCCGATGCACTGATCACCTTGACCCAAGGCGCGGCGGACGAGATCTCGCAACGCTGGGGGCGCAGCTGCTACGTCTTGCCGCATCCGCACGTGATCGACTTCTCGACCATGGACCGGCTTCGGGAGCAGCGGGCGCAGTCACGCGGCGATAGCCAGCGGGGCCGCAGGATCGGGGTGCACCTAAAGGAGATGCGTCCCAACTTGTCGGAGCAGGTGATCGAGCCGTTAGCACAGATCGTGGAGGACCTGCCCGGCTGCAAGCTGCAGGTCAACATCCACCGGCAAGTGGTGGACCCGCAGAACAAGGAATACCTCCCAGCGCTCGCCGAGTTCCTCGCGGCAGGTCATGACGCTGGGCGCTGGGATCTCGTGGCGCACGAGTACTTTAGCGAAACTGAATTGTTCGACTATTTCGGCAGTCTCGACGTGAATGTCCTGCCGTACCGCTACGGCACGCACTCCGGATGGCTTGAAGCCGCACTGGACGCGGGCACGGCAGTCGTCGCCCCGGACTGCGGCTACTACTCGGATCAGGACGCCTCCGTGGCCAGCTACCGCTGGGACGGCGAGCAAGCAGACGCGGACTCATTGCGCCACGCGCTCCAACGCCAGCTTTCCCTGCCGTACGTCCCGGGGATGGACGCACAAGGACGCCGTGAGCAACGCGAGGCCCTGGCCGAAGCCCACCTGCGGCTCTACCGATCCCTGATGGGTTCCCGCGGGGTCGGTCAGCCTACGGAACCGGAGGCACGCCAAGGGCAAACCGCGTCCGGACGGTAGCAGGACATCGGGAAGCTAGAACCCGAAACGCTTCATGACTCCGGGCAGCAGCTCGATGAGGCGCGACGCGTTGACGGTTCCACAGGCAGCCGCGGCCCGGCCGGCCTCTCCGTGGATGACGGCAGCGCACGCGGCCAGTTCCATCATGCGGCGGTTGGAGACGGTCTGCACGCCGTTCACGCCGGTCAGCGAGCTGTCCGAGAGCAAGTAGCCCAGGATGCCGGTCAGCACGTCGCCGCTGCCAGCTGTGGCGAGCTGCGGGGCGGTATGGCTGACCACCAAGCTGCTGCCGTCCGGAGCCACAATGTAGTTGGTCGGCCCCTTGAGCAGGACAACTGCGTTGTAGGCCAGCGCCGCCCAGCGAGTCCAGCGGATTGGAGCCGCCGCGATCTCCTCGATGGTGACGGTCACGCCGGCCCGGCGCAGCAGCATCCGCAGTTCCTTGGCGTGCGGAGTCAGCACACGTGGCTGTTCGCTGGGGCCAGCGGGCACGAGCTCCAGACCCGAAGCGTCGATGACGGCTGGCTGGCGGCTGGCGAAGACCTCGGCGATCGCGCCGGTCGGGGGAGTGCGGCTGTCCAGGCCGGGACCGATGGCCCAAGCCGAGATCTTGGCACCGCGCCCGTGCACGTACCGGCGGGCCGAGGAGAGCGCTTCGCGGATCTGGTCATCGTCCAGCGGAACGGTTTCGGGAACTGCCACGGCCAGCAGGGCCGCGACGTCTTCGGGCACATGGGTGCGCAGCAGACCGATGCCGCAATTCACCGCTGCCCGGGCGGTCAGCTGCGCGGCTCCCGGATACAGCGACGAGCCTGCGATCAGGCCGAGCACGCCCCGCTGGTACTTGTGGCGCCCGGCATCACGCCAAGAGCGGTGGGCGTCAAGCAGCTCCAAGGCCGCTTGCTTGTCGACGAGGTTCGTCTGGGGCGCTTGGCCGGTGAAATCGAAATCCAGCGGAACCACGGTAATGTCCCCTGTGGCCAGCGGCCCGTCGCCGGTCAGCAGGCCCGACTTCATCGCACCGAAAGTGACGGTCCGTTCGGCCAGCAGCACCTTGTCATCCGCGACGCCGGTTTCAGGGTCCAGGCCGGAAGGCAGATCGCAGGCCAGCACACGTGAATTCCGTGGAATCAGAGGCAGTTCCGCCCCGGAACGGTAGCCAAGTCCGTACAGCGCGTCGATGATCAGGGTTGCCTTGCTGAGAGTCTCGGTGCCCTTGGAAAGCGGCTGGAACCGTCCGCCAGCCGATTCGTAGACGGACAATGCTTCGGAATGCACCGACGAGGCGCACTGCAGCGCGGCAGTTGCATAACCTTGGTCTTCCAGCTGGGACAGGGCATAGAGTCCGTCTCCGCCGTTGTTGCCCGGGCCAATCAGGCCGACCACCAGGGTGCCAGGAGCGACCGGCTGCTCGCCGAGCATGTCTACGGCTTCGGCCGCCAGCGCGCTCGCTGCCTGTTTCATCAAGGCGGTGTCAGACCGACGTGAAATCTCCTGCGCTTCTACCGAACGAACCTGGGCAAGACTGTAGACGGGGATCATAAGTCAAACAATACTCATCCTTTACCTGCAACGCTGGTTTTATTCGCCTTCGTGTCGTAAAGCGGGTTATGCGCGTTCGGCGACAACCATGGCAATGGCCATGTCTCCGTCGTGGGACATGGTCAGATGCCATGAGGTGATGCCCCGTTGCCTGCTGGCTTCCGCCACGGTGCCGGTGACGTGGATCTGCGGATCGCCGGCTTCGTCCTTAAGGATGCTGCAGTCCTGCCAGTTCATTCCCGCTGGAGCCCCGAGGGCCTTGGCGACGGCTTCTTTGGCTGCGAAGCGTGCGGCCAGGGAGCGCAGCGGGAGCCCTCGCTCAACCTCGGTGAACAGCCGGTCGTGCAGTCGTGGTGTCTTTTCCAGCTGCCGCCCGAAGCGCGGCACGTCGACAATGTCTACGCCAATTCCAGCAATCATGCCTTCCAGTTTATCCAGTCCGTCGGCGAGGCAATAAAACTGCGGGCGCCCTCCCATCATGAGGACACCCGCAGTTAATGGCATGGAAACCGGTGGATTACTCCACGGTCACCGACTTGGCCAGGTTGCGTGGCTGGTCGACGTCGAAGCCCTTGGCGGTAGCCAGCTCGCAGGCGAAGATCTGCAGCGGCACGGTGGCCAGCAGCGGCATCAGCAGGGTCGGGGTCTCCGGAACATAGAACACGAACTCGGAGAAGTCCTTGACCGCGTCGTCGCCGTCTTCCGCGATGACCAGGGTCTTGGCGCCTCGGGCGCGGACTTCCTGGATGTTGGAAACAACCTTGGAGTGCAGCGAGTCGCGGCCGCGTGGGGACGGAACCACCACGAAGACCGGCTGGCCGTCGTCGATCAGGGCGATCGGGCCGTGCTTCAGCTCGCCGGCGGCGAAGCCCTCGGCGTGGATGTACGCGATCTCCTTGAGCTTCAGCGCGCCTTCCATGGCGACCGGGTAGCCGACGTGGCGGCCCAAGAACAGCACGGAGGACGCATCGGCCATGGAGCGGGCTAGTTCCTTGATCTCGCCGCTGCGGTCCAGGATGTCCTGGATCTTGGCCGGGATCTTGCCCAGGTCTGCCAGGATGTCCTTGATCTGGCCGGAGAACAGGTTGCCGCGCAGCTGCGCCAGGTACAGGCCCAGCAGGTAGGTGGCGGTGATCTGAGCCAGGAACGCCTTGGTGGAAGCCACCGCGATCTCGGGACCTGCGTGGGTGTACAGCACCGCATCGGATTCACGCGGGATGGTGGATCCGTTGGTGTTGCAGATGGACATGGTCTTGGCGCCCTGCTCCTTGGCGTAGCGCACCGCCATCAGGGTGTCCATGGTTTCGCCCGACTGGGAGATCGAAACGATCAGGGTCTTCTTGTCCACGATTGGCTCGCGGTAGCGGAACTCGTGGGAGAGCTCCACCTCCACCGGGATACGGCACCAGGACTCGATGGCGTACTTGGCGACCTGGCCGGCGTAGGCGCTGGTACCGCAGGCAAGCACCACGATCTTGTTGATCTTGGTCAGGTCTTCGGCGTCGATGCGCAGCTCGTCCAGGGTCAGGCGGCCCTCGGCGTCGGAGCGGCCCAGCAGGGTGTCTGCCACGGCGGCAGGCTGGTCGAAGATTTCCTTCTCCATGAAGGATGGGAAGCCGCCCTTCTCTGCGCTGGCTGCGTCCCAGTCGACGGTGAATTCCTTGCCTTCGGCAGGATTGCCGTCGAAGTCGGTGATGGAGTGGCTCTCCGGGGTGATGGTCACGATCTGGTCCTGGCCCAGTTCCACCGCACGACGGGTGAAGTCGATGAAGCCGGAAACGTCGGATCCCAGGAAGTTCTCGCCGTCGCCCAGGCCCAGCACCAGCGGGGAGTTGCGGCGTGCCGCCACGACAACACCCGGGTGGTCCTGGTGGACTGCCAGCAGGGTGAAGGCGCCTTCGAGGCGCTGTACTGCAAGCTGCATGGCCTTGGTCAAATCGCCGTCGGCACCGTTGGAGTACATCTTGCCCAGCAGGGCTGCTGCAACTTCGGTATCGGTCTCGGAAAGGAACTCGACGCCGTCGGCGAGGAGCTCGGCCTTGATGCCGGCGAAGTTCTCAATGATGCCGTTGTGGATCATTGCCAGCTTGCCGCCGTCGGCGAGGTGTGGGTGGGCGTTTCCGTCGCTTGGACCGCCGTGGGTGGCCCAACGGGTGTGGCCGATGCCGGTCACAGACTCCGGTAGTGGTGCCTGGGCAATTTCGTTCTCCAGGTTGACCAGCTTGCCGGCTTTCTTCCTGGAATGAATAGCGCCGTCAGCCACGACTGCCACACCGGCCGAGTCGTAACCTCGGTATTCCAATCGGCGCAAGCCTTCAATCAGAACGTCAAGGGCGCCGTGGTCGGCGTTCGCGCTTGAGGTTCCTGCATATCCTACAATTCCGCACATGGAAAAAAGACTACCGGCTCACGGCCAAACGATGGAACTAATCGTGGCAGAGCACTCAAAAAACACTGTGCGATAGGTCACCTGCGCGCGTTGTTTTGGCCAAGCAAGACTGAGTGTTAAATCGGAGTTATTTGGGTTGTGGCACTACTTGTTGGCAGAATTTGTCCTCGTGGAACCACACGACACACTCGAATCAACAGTTACGCCTTTCGTAGACCTCGAACGCGAAACTTGGGCGCGGCTTTCCAACCAGATGGAACAGCCGCTGAACCAGGACGACATCGAGCGCCTGCGCGGCCTGGGCGACACCCTGGACCTGCAGGAAGTGCGTGACGTATACCTTCCACTCAGTCGCCTGCTTTCCTTATATGTAGAAGGGGCTGGTGCAACCCATCGGGCCACCACGACCTTCTTGGGGGAACAAACCCGCCAGACCCCGTTCGTGATCGGAGTGGCCGGTTCCGTGGCGGTAGGAAAGTCGACCACCGCGCGCGTGCTGCGCGAGATGCTGCGCCGCTGGCCCGAGACCCCTGACGTCCAGTTGATCACCACCGACGGTTTCCTGTATTCCAATGCGGAGCTTGAGCGCCGCGGCATCATGCAGCGCAAGGGCTTCCCGGAATCCTACGACCGCCGCGCACTGCTGCGTTTCGTCTCCGCGGTGAAATCCGGGGTCCCGGAAGTCAGCGCACCGGTGTACTCGCATCTGACCTATGACATCATTCCCGGCCAGCGCCAGTACGTGCGCTCGCCGCAGGTGTTGATTGTGGAAGGCCTGAACGTGCTCCAGCCGGCACGGACCCGTTCCGATGGAACTGTGGGTTTGGCGCTGAGCGACTTCTTCGACTTCAGTGTCTACGTGGATGCCAAGACCCAGTACATCGAGGAATGGTACATCCGCCGCTTCATGAAGCTGCGCTCGGGCGCCTTCTCGGATCCGGCATCCTACTTCCACCGGTACGCGAAGCTGACCGATGAAGAAGCGCGCGCCACCGCCCATGACATCTGGTCCCGGATCAATGCTCCGAACCTCAAGGAAAACGTGCTGCCCACCCGGGGCCGAGCCCAGCTGGTGCTGCGCAAGGCGGCCGACCATTCGGTACGCCGAATGCTGTTGCGAAAGATCTAATGAACCCTAAACAGTACGTGTGATTTTGTCGAACAGGTCGAATTCGGGTGTCCGAAATCCTGTTGTACTGGGAAATTGCTGTGTATGCTCGAACCATGCTTAAGGGTTTCCGCGATTTTATTATGAAAGGCAACGTTGTCGATCTCGCCGTTGCCGTGGTGATCGGTGCCGCATTCGGCGCCGTAGTGACCGCGCTGGTCGACAACGTGCTGATGCCGTTGATCGCAGCTCTGGTCGGCTCCCCGAACTTCGACGCCTTCCTGCTCTTCACCATTAATGGTGTCGAAATCAAGCTCGGTGTATTCATTACCGCCTTGGTCAACTTCCTGCTGATCGCCGCCGCAGTCTACTTCGCGCTGGTCATGCCAATGAACAAGGCCACCGAGATGCTCAACCGCCGCCGCGGCATCACCGAGGAAGAGGAAGAAGCCGAGCCGGATCCGCAGCTGGCCCTGCTGGAACAGATCCGCGACGAGATCAAGTCTCTGCGCTAACAACCCCAGCTTTATCATCATCACTCGCTTTCAGGGGCGGGCCGCCAGACCTCCGGGTCAACCGGCCCGCCCCACGAATTTAACGCCACAGGCTGCTGTGGCGGAGCGCGCAGGGGAGGTGACGGCATGAAATGCCGAAAAGTGGGAAGATGGAAGGGTGAACTCTGAAGCACTTGAGCAAAGCAACAATTCTGCCGGACTGGCGACTCCTGCTTTCTCCCCGTGGGAACGCCGGGCAGTCATTGACCTCTCCGCAATCCGCAACAACGTCAAGCAGGTAGTCGACCTCGTCGCCCCGGCCGCGGTCATGGCCGTAGTCAAGGCGGACGGTTATGGGCATGGCGCACTGCAGGTGGCTACCGCGGCGCTGGAAGCCGGCGCCGGCTGGGTTGGCTGCGCTCACGTCACCGAAGCTTTAGCACTGCGGAAAGCCGGGATTGAAGCACCGATGCTCGCTTGGCTCCACACCCACGACACACCCTTCGACGACGCCATCGCGGCCGGCATCGACCTCGGAGTCTCAGGCTGGGATCTGGACGCCATCGCCGCGGCCGCCCAACGACTTCAGGCCCCCGCACGCATCCACCTGAAGGTGGACACCGGGCTCGGCCGCAACGGCTCGACCATGGCAGACCTCCCGGGCCTGCTGCAGCGTGCCAGCGAATACCAGGAAGCCGGACTGCTGCGCGTGGTCGGCATCTTCTCCCACCTGGCCGTGGCCGATGAACCAGAGCGCCCAGAAACCGACATGCAGTTGGCCGTCTTCGACGAAGCCATCGCGCTGGTGGAAGCCGCAGGCTTCGACCTGGAAGTGCGCCACATCGCCAACACCCCGGGCATCCTCTCCCGCCCGGACTCGCACCACGAGCTGGTGCGACTCGGCCTGGGCCTCTACGGCCTGAGTCCGTTCGAGAATGAAACTCCTGACACTTTCGGCCTACGCCCTGCCATGAAGCTGGTGACCCGCGTGGCCAACGTCAAGAAGGTCCCCCTCAACCAAGGCGTCTCCTACGGGCTGAGCTACCACACCACCGCGGAAACCTATCTGGGCCTGATCCCGCTCGGCTACGCCGATGGCCTGCCGCGCATCGCTACCGGAGCGCCGGTGACCATCAACGGCAAGAGCTACCCGGTGCGCGGCCGCATCGCCATGGACCAGTGCGTCATCGACCTGGGCCCGGACGTGGACCCGGCGGACTTCCTGGGCGTCGAGGCAGTGATCTTCGGCGAGGGCGGCCAGAGCGTCAACACCTGGGCCTACGCCGCGAACACCATCAACTATGAGGTGGTCACCCGCATCTCGCCGCGCGTGCCGCGCTACTACATCCAGGGCAGCTGGGGCGAAGCCGGTGAGTGAGACGACCAAGGAATTCACCGTACAGTTGAACAACCTCGACGCCACCGAGGCGCTGGGCACGGCACTGGGCACCCAGTTGCAGGCAGGGGACCTGGTCATCCTCACCGGCGCACTGGGCGCGGGAAAAACCACCCTGACCCAATCGCTGGGGGTGGGCTTGAAAGTCCGCGAGGGGATCATCTCCCCGACCTTCGTGCTTGCCCGCCAGCATCCCTCACTGGTCGAAGGCCCCGGGCTGATCCACGTAGACGCCTACCGGCTCAAGGACCAGAATGACGTGGACACCCTTGACCTGGAATCCACGCTGCCCGAATCGGTCACCGTGGTCGAGTGGGGACTGGGTAAGGTCGAGCACCTGACCGACTCCCGACTGGAACTGCAGCTGGACCGCGAAACGCTCGCCGCAACTGAAGAGCAGACCGTGAATCCGTGGGAAGAAGAAGCGGACCTGGACGAACCACGTCTGTTCACCCTCAAGGCCATCGGCCCGCGCTGGGGCGAACCAGCTTTCGAACATCTGAAGAGCACGCTGCTAAACGCCGTGCACACCGGAGAACTACATGCCTAACTACCTGTCCATCGACACCTCCGCCCACGCCTCGGTCGCACTGATCGATGCCGACACCGGAGCCGTCATCGCCACCCGCACCTCGCCCAAGGGCAACGACCAGACCGAAACCCTGGCCGGCTACGTCCGCGACCTGATGGCCGGCCACGACCAGCAGGGCCCCGAATTGGCAGGCATCATCGTGGGCGTCGGACCGGGCCCGTTCACCGGCCTGCGCGTAGGGCTGGTCGCCGCGCGCACCTTCGGCTTCGTCTGGCAGGTCCCGGTGCACGGTGTCATGTCGCTGCATGCGCTCGCCGAACGGGTGCTGGAACTGGACGAGGTGCCCGACGAGTTCATCGTCGCCTCGGACGCCCGCCGCAAGGAAGTGTACTGGGCCAGGTACAACGGCCAGGGCGCCTTGACGGATGGCCCGCACGTGGCCGCGGCAGCCACCCTGCCCGCACTGCCGGTGTACGGCGTGGGCGCTGGAATCTACGATGACGCCCTGCGAGAAGCCGGCGCCGCCCCGCAGCCCGAGTCCTTCGAATGGATCGCCGAGTCCGCGTACCTGGCTAAGCATGGGCTCAAGGAACTGGCAGCCGGGAAGGACCTTTCCAACACCGCGCCGCAGTACCTGCGCGAATCCGATGCCCAGGTGCCGGCATTCATGAAGCAGGCCGAGGCCAAGGAAGCCACGGCATGAGCGTGAACTTGCGCTCCATGACCAGCGCCGACATCCCCGCGGTGCACCAGCTGGAAACCCGGCTGTTTCCCGAGGATGCCTGGCCGGTCGCCGCCTTCGAATCCGAGCTGGCTCAGCACGAAACCCGCAACTACTGGGTTTACGAAGACCAAGGCCGGATCATCGGCTACGCGGGATTGTGCACCGTGCTGCCCATCAGCGATGTGCAGACCATCGGCATTGATCCGGCGTACCAGGGACAGGGACTGGGCAGGAAGCTCATGAACCTGTTGATCGACACAGCTCGGGAGTCCAAGGCGCTGGATGTCATGCTGGAAGTCCGCTTCGACAACCCCACCGCCATTGCACTGTATGAATCCCTGGGATTCACCACCATCCACCGGCGAGAGCGCTACTACAAGGGCGGCGTGGACGCACTGATCATGAGACTGCAGCTGGATGCACTGCAGGAAGAACGTACGCAGAAAAACGAGGAACCCACCGCATGAGCACGAAAGAACCGGTAGTACTGGGAATCGAATCCTCCTGCGATGAAACCGGCGTCGGCATTGTGCGCGGCACCCAGCTGCTGGCCAACGCCGTCTCCAGCTCCATGGACGAGCACGTGCGCTTCGGCGGCGTGATCCCGGAGATCGCCGCCCGCGCCCATCTGGAAGCCTTCGTACCTACCCTGCAACAGGCGCTGGACACCGCGGAGCTGACGCTGGATGACATCGACGCCATTGCAGTCACCAGCGGTCCCGGGCTCGCCGGAGCTCTCATGGTCGGCGTCTCTGCCGCCAAGGCGTTGGCGCTGGCCACGGGCAAGCCGCTGTATGGCATCAACCACTTGGTCGCCCACGTAGGTGTCGGCGTGCTGGAAGGCACCGTGTTGCCCCCTACCTTTGGCGCACTGCTGGTCTCCGGAGGCCATACCGAGATCCTGAAAGTCACCTCGCTGACCAACGACGTGCACCTGCTGGGCTCGACTATCGACGACGCAGCCGGTGAAGCCTATGACAAGGTCGCCCGACTGCTGGGCCTCGGCTATCCAGGTGGTCCGGCCATCGACAAGGCCGCCAAGGACGGCGACCGCAAGGCATTCCGATTCCCCCGCGGCCTCTCGCTGCCGAAGTTCGTCGGCAGCGCCGAGAATCCAGGCAAGCACCGCAACAACTTCTCGTTCTCCGGACTCAAGACCGCGGTAGCACGTTGTGTGGAGCACTTTGAAGCCGCAGGGGAGCCGATCCCGGTCGCTGACATCGCCGCTTCTTTCCAAGAAGCTGTGGTGGACGTGATCACCGCCAAGGCAGTGCGTGCCATGATGGAAAACAACCTCACTACGGTGCTGCTGGGCGGGGGAGTGGCTGCAAATACGCGACTGCGTGAACTGCTGGCGGCCCGGTGCGCATCCGCTGGCATAGCGTTGGTTGTACCGCCATTTAGCCTATGCACGGACAACGGTGGAATGGTTGCTGGTCTTGGTGCGCAATTAGTTGCTGACGGTGTTGAACCTTCAGGACTGGACTTTGCTACTGATTCATCGCAACCGGTGACGCAGATCGTGCTGTCCCGCTAAGCAGTAACACATCAGGATTGCTAGGGTCCGGCTTTTCAGAAAGCCAGATCCGAACCGTTGAAGGTGCCATGCTCTGAACGAGCATGGCACCTTCATATCTTGAGTATTGCCTCATTGTTTGCCTGCTGAAACTTATTTGTGCGTATATCAGCGCAGCAGTAGTTGGGAGTACAGCTCCCTAGCTGAAGCGGTCAGTTGGCTTGTGTCACCATTCGGCTAACGTTATTCCTGACGATTTCGCGGAAATCGCCTCCCGAAGCAGCGAACACCTCGCGCTGCAGCTGGTACTCTGCACCCCGCTCGATTAATCGGATGATGCCTTGTAGCTCGTCCGCGCAGCCCAGCTGTTCGGATATTGGCGTCAATCTCTTTACCTCGCTACGTAGGTGGTCAGTAACCAGCATTTCATCGCCTTGGGCGTTGAGAATGATGATTGCATCTAGACCGTAGCGTGCTGCGCGCCATTTGTTCTCGACGCGATACCAGTCAGGCATAACGGGGATCTTGTTGCCTGCTTCGAGACTCAGCGACATGTCGTGCACCAGGCATTGGGTCAACGCCGTGATGGCGCTGATGTCTTCCAGCGAGCTCATGCCGTCGCAGATGCGCATTTCTACGGTACCGAGACGTGCCACCGGACGAACGTCCCAGCGGATCTCCGAAATGTCGTCAATGACGCCCGTGTAGAGCATGTCGGCAACGTAAGCTTCATACTCGGACCAGGTATTGAAATGGAACGGGATGCCGGCGGTGGGCAGCTGCTGGAACATCAGCGCTCGCTGCGATGCGTAGCCTGTATCCTCGCCGCCCCAATATGGGCTCGACGCGCTGAGCGCTTGGAAGTGCGGCTGGTAGTTGATCAGGCCATCGGTGATAGGAAGAGCCTTTTCGCGGTCGTTCAAACCTACATGGACGTGCACCCCGTAGATCACCATCTGGCGTCCCCACCACTGGGTGCGGTCGATCAGGTTTGCGTAACGATCCTTATCGGTTACCGGCTGCGAAGTGGGCGCAGCGAAGGGGTGGGATCCAGCGCAGTACAGATCCACACCCATCGGGGTCGTGACTTCGCTGAGGGTACGGACGTTCTCTCGCAGTTCCGCCGCGGCTTCGGCAACGGTGTGGTGAACGCCGGTGACGACCTCCACGGTGTTCATCAGAAGCTCGGGCTTGATGGTCGGGTGCTCTTCCTCGTGGGAGATCCCGGCATCATCCTTGAGCTTGCACAGGACCCTCTCGGCGACAGAGCATAGATCGGCAGTTTCATGGTCAACGAGTGCAATTTCCCATTCGACACCGATGGTGGACTGGGCTGAGTCTGCAAATTTGATCTTCTGCACGGGACTCCTTCATTGCAAGGTCGATCCAGACGGGGCCTGAACCGGCATGTATATAAACCGGTGTACCCCACAGCCATTGGAGGATAACCGTAACCATTGTATTTGGTGCGTGGGGTTTGTCAGTCCATTGCACCAATGTCTGCAGGTTACGCGTAACAAACACGTGCTCAGTGGGGCTGAACCTCGAACGCTACGCGCTTGTCGCCAATACGTGCCAGCATCAGCGTCGCTTTGTTCTTGGCGCTCTTGGGCGATCCGGCAAGCAGAATCCGTCGCAGCTCTTCAGGAGTCACGTCCACCCCGCGTTTTTTGATATCCAGGGTGCCGATGCCATTGGTCTTGACCCAGCTGCGCAGCTTCTTCACGTTGTAGTCGTGGACTGCCACGATTTTGTATCCGCGCGCGAATGGAGTGGAGATCTGCTGCGCATGGGTGAAGTAGGCGATGTGCTCGTCTAGCAGGTGCCCGCCGGTGGACTCCAGCAACGTGGAAATCAGGTGCGAGCGAATCACGGCGCCATCGGGTTCATAGACGTGCTCCTGGAGCTCACCCACTGGTGCTGGAACGTCAGCCTGCGCTGTTACCGGACTGGTCAGTTCGTGCGCGCCGTCTTTGTCGATCACCAGTGCGGCTCGGGCAATGCCTTCGCGTCTGAGCCGGCCGAACCAAAGGCACGCTTCGATGACGGAGCCGTGGTCGGAGATCCAAACTGCTTCGGCGGTATCCGGAATGGCGTCATGAGGCAGGCCCGGGCCGAGCTTGACCCCGACGTCCTTGCCTTCGTCGACGAGCTTCTCGACAAAGGACAGGGGAGGGGAGAAAGCTTCGGGGTCGAAGAGTCGACGAGTGTTCCCTGCCTGATCGGTGCGGCGGGCCGGGTCCAGCCAGACGCCGTCGATTCCGGTGAGGTCGGTTTCCTCGGCGCTGCCGTGGACAACCTTGGCGTTCTCGAATGGCATCAGGTTAAGCGTGGTGGCAGCCGCGGTCGTTTCATCTTTTTCCACCGCGGTGACTTGCAGGCCCGCGCTTGCCAAGGCAATTGCATCGGTGCCGATTCCGCAACCGAGGTCGGCTACGTGGGTGCAGCCTGCCGAAGTGAAGCGGCGCGCGTGAAGTCCAGCGATAGTCAGCCGTGTAGCCTGTTCCAGTCCAGCCGGAGTGAAGACCAAGGAATCAGCGAAGGGACCGAATTTCACTCGCGCCCGGTAGCGAAGTTCCGCCTGGGCAATTACCGCGCGGATTACCTGGGCGTCATGCCCGTCCTTGCGCAGCTTCTCATTCAGCGTCCAGGCAGCGTCTTTGGTGGCCACCATGGACGGGTCGATAGTCGAGAGAAGACTCCAGCCGTCAGCGGACAGGAGTGCGGCAAATTGTTCGTTCAGTGTTGAGTCATTTGAAGCCTGCGCCATGCTTCAAGAGTATCTGGGATTTGTTGTCTTCATGGTTGCGGGCTTGGGCCAGGCTGTGCGAGTTGCTGGGCGTAGCGGGGACGATTTGTCCGTTATGGAGCAGGGACTACTCGCCTGACATCGCGCACATGCTGTCATCCGGCACGGCTTCACCTACCGGAAATACCTGCGCTCTGAGCCCTGCTGTGACCGTCTCGCTCCCCGTCCGCCCAAGATCGTCGTACTCCAACTCCACTGATTCGATTACCCCTGATTTGAGGGGGCTCACGAGCGACACAACGAGCTGAACTGATGCATGTTCGCCAGCTGCCGCTTCATGATTGGTCGAAATCTGCGCATCGGGATCTGACAGCAGCGAGACGCCGCGGAATCCTTCCTCGCCGTCCGGAATGACGCCGAAACTCTCTATTCGGACGTTGTCGGATTTCTTGGGAGTCACCTCACGTATGAGAACAGGGTGGGAACCGTCCGCATGGATGTGCACCTGAGCGATGGCGATTTGGCCTTGCCCGTCCGAAGGGGTGCAAGCCATCGACGATGCATCGGTTTGGGTCGACAAATGGGCTCCCGTGGGTGCGCATGCAGTCAGAATCAGGCATCCTCCCGCCATGAGCCCTGCCATCGTTCGCCGGCGAATCGACATTCCACGTTCCTCCACCTAGACGAATGATCCGCAGGTCAATCACTGACCATGGCTGTTGCAGTGAAGTTTACGTAGCCACCGGCCGAGAGCACTGTATTTGTTCCGCTGATTGGGGGAGTGGCGGCGAATTTGCCGAGGATCGCCCACGGTCGGGCGCCAGCAGGTTTTCGTACAAAGCCTTCCTGCGAGGCTAGGGTGGATCGACATCTGAACGCATGAACCAAGGGCTTGGGCCCGATCGAGGCTTTCCGCATATCGAATTCACGTCACATTTACGTCATATTCAGCCCTGCAGATATTTTTCTGGATCTCCCCGAACTGGGGTATCAAGCGGGTGTCAGGCTCCCGGACGTTGCGCAGGAGGGACAATCAGCCGAGAAAGTACCCAAGCCTAGAATAAGTTTTTCTGATTCACCAGCATTGAATGAGTTGCAAAGGCTAATCCTTGACGTCGCTTCAACGGCAATCTTCGGATTGGGCAATGATGTGGTTTACGGTGCGCGGGCTGCGGGAGCCTTCTCGGAGTTTTCATTTTCTGAGGATCAAGGTTGCGAGTTTCGCGGCAGGGAAATTGTCGAGTGATCCACGTCGCACGAGAGGTGCCTCGTGGTGTTGTATGTCACCTGTGATGAAACTAAGGCAGACAACGACACGGCAGCCGACGGCGCAACGAAGCACCGTCCCCGCTCCGGAAACAGCAGGCAACGCAACGGATCACAAGCTCAAGCGACAACTCAGCAGTCGGCATCTGCAGATGATCGCCATTGGCGGCTCCATCGGCACCGGGCTGTTCGTGGCCTCCGGCGGCACCATCGCCCAGGCCGGACCGGGAGGGGCGCTCGTCGCCTATGCCGCCGTGGGACTCATGGTGTACCTGCTCATGCAGTCGCTGGGGGAGATGACCGCAAAGATCCCGGTGGCAGGTTCCTTCCAGACCTATGCCACCCGTTTCGTCTCCCCGTCCTTCGGGTTCGCCATCGGCTGGAACTACTGGTTCAACTGGGCCATCACCGTGGCGGCCGAGTTGGTGGCAGCGGGAATCGTCATGAGTTTCTGGCTGCCTGACGTCCCCGGCTGGGTCTGGGCCGGAGGGTTCCTCTTCGTGCTGACCGCGCTGAACGCCCTGTCCGCCAAGGCCTTCGGTGAAGGCGAGTTCTGGCTCGCGCTGATCAAGGTCGTCACCGTCATCGCATTCCTGGTGGCCGGCGTCCTGATGATCTTCGGCATCCTGGGCGACCATGCCGACCCGCTCGCCAATTGGCGGGAAGGCCAAGACGTCTTCCATGGGGGATGGATTTCCATCATGGCCGTGTTCATGATCGCCGGGTTCTCCTTCCAGGGCACTGAGCTGGTCGGTGTCGCGGCCGGCGAAGCCAAGGATCCCCGCCGTGAAATCCCGAAAGCCATCCGCAGCGTGTTCTGGCGCGTCATGCTCTTCTATATCGGCGCCATCTTCATCATCGGCTGCCTGATCCCGTTCACCGACCCGAGCCTGCTCTCAAGCGGCGAAGCTGACGTGGCGTCCTCGCCATTCACCATGGTCTTCGAGCGTGCCGGCATCGCCTTCGCGGCAGCCGCGATGAACGCCGTCATCCTCACCGCAATCCTCTCCGCCGGAAACTCCGGACTCTACGCCTCGACCCGCATGCTCTACGCCATGGCCCACGACGGCAAGGCTCCGAAGATCTTCGGCCGCACCAACTCCCGTGGTGTGCCCATGGCCGCATTGTTCGCCACCGCTGGTGTGGGACTCTTCGGATTCCTCACCGCGCTGATCGGACAGGGCGCGGCGTATGCCTGGCTGCTCAACGTCTCGGGCCTGTGCGGCTTCATCGTCTGGGTGGGCATCGCGGTGTCCCACTACCGCTTCCGCCGTGGCTATCTGGCGCAGGGATACGACGTGTCGGACCTGCCCTACCGTGCCCCGTTCTTCCCGTTGGGACCGTTGCTCGCTTTCGTGATGCTCATTGCCGTCATTGCGGGACAGAACTACGAGGCGGTGCTCGCCGGACGCGGCCTGGAAGTGCTCTCCGCCTACATCGGCCTGCCGCTCTTCCTGGGGCTCTGGCTGATCCACAGGCTCGTGACCAAATCAAGGGTCGTCCCATTGATGAAGATGGATCTGTCCGCTCCGGAAGACATCGAGGAATCGGCCAAGGTGCGCTCTGCGCGAACCGTGGCGGGGAACTAGTGCGTTCGTTAGCACTCGCCTTGACCGAGTGCTAATAATCGTCCTAAAGTCATGTGTGGGTGGCATGCCGTTGGCATGTCACACCGCCTGACTGGATACCACCAACTGGCACCGCGACGACGGTTGGTCCAATGCCAGTAGGGCGCACCCCTACACCATTGGTTCATACACGAAAAGGAGAGACCATGTCTGTCTCCATCAAGCCGCTCGAAGACCGCATTGTCATCAAGCAGGTCGAAGCCGTGACCACCACCGCTTCGGGCCTGGTTATTCCGGACTCCGCCAAGGAAAAGCCGCAGGAAGGCACCGTTGTCGCAGTAGGCCCAGGCCGCATCGACGACAACGGCAACCGCATTCCGCTGGACGTAGCCGAAGGCGACGTAGTCCTGTACTCGAAGTACGGCGGAACCGAGGTCAAGGTCGGCAACGAGGAGTACCTGGTGCTCTCGGCTCGCGACGTTCTGGCAGTCGTCGTAAAGTAACGCCAACCTCGCGGCATCCACTAGCCATCCACCGTCACGGCGCTCGCCGGACGTGGGGGAGAAGCTACGCGGATGCAGCCGAACTTTCAGGAGTCAATGCATGGCTAAGCAGCTAGCATTCAACGAGGAAGCACGCCGTGCCCTCGAAGCGGGCATCGACAAGCTCGCAAACACCGTGAAGGTCACCCTCGGCCCACGCGGCCGCAACGTGGTGCTCGCCAAAACCTGGGGCGCCCCGACCATCACCAACGACGGTGTCACCATTGCCCGTGACATCGATCTGGAAGATCCATACGAGAACCTCGGCGCACAGCTGGCCAAGGAAGTCGCCACCAAGACCAACGACGTTGCAGGCGATGGCACCACCACCGCCACCGTCCTGGCCCAGGCACTGGTCAAGGAAGGCCTGAAGAACGTGGCCGCCGGGGCCGCGCCTGGCGATGTCCGCAAGGGCATCGAGCTGGCCACAGAGATCGTCTCCGAGCGCCTGGCCGCCAACGCCGTGGCCGTGGAGGACAAGGTCGCCAACGTGGCGGCCATCTCCGCGCAGTCGGATGAAATCGGCGACCTGCTGGCCGAGGCCTTCAAGACCGTGGGCACCGACGGTGTCATCACGATCGAGGAATCCTCCACCACCGCCACCGAGCTGGTCCTCACCGAGGGCATGCAGTTCGACAAGGGCTACCTGTCCCCGCAGTTCATCACCGATGCAGAGCGCCAGGAAGCTGTCCTGGAAGACGCACTGGTGCTGATCAACCCGGGCAAGATCTCCACCGTGGCGGAATTCCTGCCGCTGCTGGAAAAGGTCCTGGAAGCCAAGAAGCCGCTGCTGATCATCGCCGAGGACGTCGAGGGCGAAGCCCTGTCCACCCTGGTGGTCAACAAGCTGCGCGGCCTGCTGAACGTGGTAGCCGTCAAGGCTCCGGGCTTCGGCGACCGCCGCAAGGCCATGATGCAGGATCTGGCGATCCTCACCGGTGCCCAGGTGGTTACCCCTGAGCTGGGTCTGTCGTTGGACCAGGTCGGCACCGAGGTGCTCGGCTCGGCCCGCCGCGTGACCATCACCAAGGATTCGACCACCATCGTTGACGGTGCCGGAACCGAGGAAGACGTCCAGGACCGCGTGGCCCAGCTGAAGGCCGAACTGTCCCGCACCGATTCGGAATGGGACCGCGAGAAGCTCTCCGAGCGCCTGGCCAAGCTGGCCGGCGGCATCGGCGTCATCAAGGTCGGCGCGTCGACCGAGGTGGAACTGAAGGAACGCAAGCACCGCATCGAGGACGCCGTGTCCTCCACCCGTGCAGCGCTGGAGGAGGGCATCGTGGCCGGCGGCGGTACCGCCCTGGTCGACGCCCTGTCCGCACTGGATGAGGATGCCCGCGCCACCGCCGCCGAAGGCGACGTGGCAGCAGGCGTGGCCATCGTCCGCCGCGCACTGGTGCAGCCGCTGTTCTGGATCGCCACCAACGCCGGCTTCGACGGCTCTGTGGTGGCCTCCAAGGTCGCCGAATCCGGCGCCAACGAGGGCTTCAACGCCAAGACCGGCGTCTACGAGAACCTGCTTTCCGCAGGCGTCATCGACCCGGTCAAGGTCACCCGCTCGGCGCTGCGCAACGCAGCTTCGATCGCAGCCCTGGTGCTGACCACCGAAACCCTCGTGGCTGACAAGCCAGCCGAGGAAGAGGAAGCAGCACACAGCCACTAGGCTTCTGCCTGGCAGCTGATGCCGCCGCGGAACCGAGTCTCGACTCGGATCCGCGGCGGCATTCGTGCATTAATGGAACACATACTTCGACCACATACCCCGACTAAGCGATGGGAGCGCCCGCCATATGCGGCACCACCGCAATGAAGAGCCCGGCCCACCCCGGCTGCGGCGGTTCAACACCACACGCGCGGCCCGCAAGTGGATTGTCGCCGCAATGGTGTTCGGCATGGCGTTGCTGGTCGCCGGAATCGCGGCAGCCTTCCACCAGGACAACCTGTACCTCGCGGGCCTCATGAAGCACTCAACAACGGTGAGTGCAACGGTACTGTCCCAGGACGTGGACGACTGCTCAGTGCAGGTGAAACTCAACGGCGGCGAACACACCGCGCAAACCAGCTGCACGGATCAGCTGTACAAGCCGGTGTCCGAGGTCCAGCTCGTTGCCGATCCGCGGATGCCGGCAGCTGACCCGTATTACTACCACCTATACAGCTCACCTATGCAATTGGAAGAAGACGCGGAAACCGACTGGATGCTCGGAGCTTTCTTCGTGCTCATGCTGGCCGGAGGCACGTGGGCTATCGGCTACCAGTTCATGCTCAAACCAGACCGACCTGCCCACGTGCTACGCCAACTGGGCGTCAAACCGGCCCCGGGCCGTTTCGAACGCCTGGTATTGGCTTTGCAGCATGCGCCGCGCAAGGCCCGCTACACGCTGATCCTGGTGTGCCTGGTGGTGTCCGTTGCCTCAGCGGCGGCGTTCATCGTGAGCGATGCGCAGGACGCGCGCGCCGCGCAAGACGCCGTCAGCACGCAACCGCACATCACCGCGACGCTGGCAGCCCACGAGATCACCGGGCGCTCCGGAGAGCCGGCCAAGGTTGACGTGGGCGACCGGCGGATGGCACTGAGCTGGAACACGGTAGGGCAGAAATCCATGGAACTGGGTGATGAGCTGCTCGTAGTCATCGATCCCAGATACAAGGACATTGCCATCCCTGTTGATTTCGCGCAGGGTCCCGACAACTCGTCGGGAGCTCGACTGGGTAATATGCTGTTTGCCTTTTTCCCCGGCGCTCTTCTAATGGGCCTTGCCTTCAGGGTTCTTGCCAGCAGGAGTCCATTCTCCGCATTCGAGCCGGTTCAATTGGATGAGGATGACCAGACTCACCCACTCTGAGCGAAAAGTTCATGCCCGTGTGAGAGCCGAACCAACGTCTACAACCAAGCAAAATGGCAGGTTCCCCGCTTGGCAAGGGTGCTCCCTCTTCTCGTCCTGCAGCTCCAAGCAGCGACGTACAGTTGCGGAAACCTATTCCAAAATTTCGCCGACACCGAGAAGGTTTACTTGCCCGACACGGACTACGTGCAAGTAGCGATCCGGCGCTTCTCGCTCTGCTGTTTCCCGACTGCAATAAAGAGCTTCGGGAATCGGCGACTCCATGACTCCGTAGATGGGATTTCCGTTGGCATCCATGTCATACGGCAACAAAGTGGTATGGGTAAGATACAGGATCTCGGCTTCTGTCATGGCGCTATCGCCAGCATCCTGTACCCTTCGCGCTTCCCAACTGACTTCAGCGTCCGGATACATCTCTTGAAGTGCATAGCAGTTACGCTCGTTGGCCATGACCGCAATGATTGGTTCTATGTACTCCAGAGACGCAAACGGGCTGCGTTGCTTAGCGTAGACGACATAGACCTTCGATTTGTCCCGGGAATCCGGGACATGAAGCATCTTGAGTCTTGCTACAAGCTTGGTGAGAGACGGCATTGAACACCCTTCTGTACGGAAGCGTACCCATCGTCAAAATAAATCTTGCCATAGCAAAAATGGTGCCGAAAGTACTGATTGACCAGTTGGCTGTCTTCAACGTTGTCCAACAAGTTCATGGTGCCGAGCTTCGAAGACAGCGGAGAATCAGGTTCCTTCACACGTCCTAACGGAACACGTTCTAGACGAACCAGCCACGGTTTTCGCCAGCCGACTAAGCCAGGCGCAACCCTGCGATGCCAAGCCCCAACGATGAATTAATCGGGTGTTACCAGATGGATCTAACCCGGCGGCAGCCTGCGCCATCCTAGGCATTTCGTCTCTGCGGCCCGCGTCTCGGTCGCTGTAGTCGGATGAAAGGAGCTAGTGAAGGGACTACCAATTTGTCGTGCAACGCAAGCTTGAGGAATCAGTTCAAATGGAATACAAATTCCTGATTGCTAGGATCGAATGATGTTCGGAAAGGGCTGAGGCCGCAGAACCGGACCCGCCCTGTCCCCGAGGAAAGCACCACTTCGTGTCGTTGACGATCACCCCCGCCGGGAAAGCTGAATCCAAACCCGGATTCAGGACCGACCTGCAGGGACTGCGCGCCCTGGCGGTGCTGCTCGTGATGGTCTACCACATCTGGTTCTCGCGGGTTTCCGGGGGAGTGGACATCTTCCTGATGCTCTCGGCCTTCTTCCTCACCGCCTCGGTTTCCAAACGGATCAGCCGCGGTGAACGGCCCCGGGTGCTGAACCAATGGGCCCACCGCTTCTCCCGGCTCGTGCCGCAGGCCGCCGTAGTGGTGCTCGCGGTGGTGATCGGTTCATGGGTGCTGCTGCCCAGCAACCGCTGGCCGCAGCTGATCGACCAGTCTTTCGCCTCGCTGTTCTACAAGCAGAACTGGTACCTGGCCGAGAATCAGGTCGACTACTACGCCTTCAACACAGCGGCCTCCTCGCCGCTGCAGCACTTCTGGTCGCTGTCCGTCCAAGGGCAGGTCTTCATCCTCTGGCCACTGATCCTCGCGGCCTGCGCTCTTGTCTGGAAGCTGTTCTTCTCGAGGCGAAACTTCGCCTGGGTCGCCGGCACCGCCTTCGGGCTCATCTTCGCCGGATCCCTGGCCTTCTCGATCCACCTGACCGCCGCCAACCAGCAGGTTGCCTACTTCCATACCGGCGCTCGGCTGTGGGAATTCGCGCTGGGATCCCTGCTGGCGCTCGCCCTGCCGTGGCTTTCCGCGCTGCCGGAGAAGCTGCGCCGGATTGGCGGCTGGACGGGCCTGTCCACGATCATCTCCTGCGGCGCACTGCTGGACGTGCAGGGCCAATTCCCCGGCTACATCGCGCTGGTCCCGACCTTGGGTGCGGCGCTGGTCATCATGGCCCCTTCCGCCCGAAGTTGGTCCAACCCCTCGGGGCTGCTGTCGCTGCCTCCGCTGCGCAAGCTGGGGGACCTGTCCTACGGCATGTACCTGTGGCACTGGCCGCTGCTGGTGTTCTACCTGACGCTCAGCGGCTCGAGCCGCGCGGGCATCCTTCCCGGAGCGCTGCTGATCATCGCGTCCATCGCCATGTCCTGGTGCACCACACGCTGGGTGGAGAAGCCGCTGTCCGCGCGGCAGGTGGCCGCGGACTTCGGCGGCCTGCTCGCAGGACGCCAAGCCCAGCTGGCCTCCGGCGTGCTGGTTGCGGTGATCGGGGTGGGCATCGTCAGCGTCCCGGTGCTCGCCTGGGAAGGCAACGTCGAGTACCGCCGCACCGTGGCCGCCGCGCAGGCCCCTGAGGAGACGCCCGGGGCCACTGCCAGCGAGGACTGGGATCCGTCGCCGGCGGCGCTGACCCTGCCGCTGGCCACCGACCTGGACGGCGAATGGCAGAACCCGGGGCAGGAGTGCTCCGGGGCGCAGGATCCCGAGGACCCGCGCATCACCTTCTGCCGGCAGGGCGGCAACTTCGGCGCGGGGGAGCCGGTGCTGGTGATGCTGGGTGATTCGCACATGCAGCACTGGTCCGAGGCCGGAGCACGGATGATGGAGGGCTCCGGCGGCAGCTGGATCCTGCTGCACCACCCGGGCTGCCGCTACGGCTCCGAGACGGCGCGCTCCGAACCCGAGTGCGCTTCCTTCCAGGACGCGGCCCAGGAATACGTCACAGCGCTGGCCCCCACCTGGGTTATGGCCAACGCCAGCATGACCGTGCAGGGCTACGACGAGGACCTGCGCACCCCGGGGGAGCAGGAAGCCCTGGTGGACGGGTTCGACCAGGCGATCTTCCCGTTCCTCGCCGCGGGCAGCAAGGTGGTCGCGGTGCGCGACACCCCGCGCTACGAATACCTCATCCCCGAATGCGTGGACTCGGCCAAGTCGGACCCCTCGCGCTGCGATGGGCTGGCCTCCGAGCTGCTGAACGAGACCAACCCGGTGGAGAAGTGGCTGGACTCCGCCGACTACGGCAACACGGTGATCTCCCTGGACCTGACCCCGGTGCTCTGCCCTCAGGGCGTGTGCAAGGCGGTCATCGGCAACGTGCTGACCTATCTGGACAATTCGCACCTGTCCAAGATGTTCGTGGACAGCGCCGCGGACGAGTTCGCCACCGCCTTCCGCGCGGCCACCGGATTCAAAAACTAGTCGCGGCCCGGCATCCGACACACTTCGGTGCTGATCTGCGCTTATGACGCCACCGCGGCATGAGCTTGGACACAGTGGCGCGAGCGGGAATCACGCAAAGGGCAAAAGGGTTCTAACATATAAGCAACCTCCGCTTTCGCCCCGAAAGGTTCATACGTGACTGAGTTCAACCCCTTTGCCTTTGAAGGACTCACCTACGACGACGTGCTGCTGCTGCCTGGCCCAACGGATGTGATCCCGTCCAACGCCGACACCACCACCCGCTTCACCAAGCGCATCAACATCCAGGTGCCGATCAGCTCGGCCGCCATGGACACCGTCACCGAGGCTCCGATGGCAATCGCGTTGGCCCGCCAGGGCGGCATCGGCGTGATCCACCGCAACCTTTCCATCGCGGACCAGGCCAAGCAGGTCGACCAGGTCAAGCGCTCCGAGTCGGGCATGATCACCGACCCGGTCACCGTGCACCCGGGCGCCACCCTGGCCGACTGGGACGATCTGTGCGCGCAGTACCGCGTCTCCGGCCTGCCGGTGGTTGACGAGAACAACAAGCTGCTGGGCATCATCACCAACCGCGACACCCGCTTCGTGCCGCGCGAGCAGTACCTGACCACCAAGGTCTACGAGGTGATGACCGGCATGCCGTTGATCACCGCCAAGGACGGCGTCTCCCGCGAGACCGTCATCGAGCTGCTCTCCAAGAACCGCATCGAGAAGCTCCCGCTGGTCGACGACGAAGGCAAGCTGACCGGCCTGATCACCGTCAAGGACTTCGACAAGGCCGAGCAGTACCCGCTGGCCACCAAGGACGAGGACGGCCGCCTGCGCGTAGCCGCCGCCGTGGGCTTCTTCGGCGAAGGCTACGAGCGCGCCATGACCCTGATCGACGCCGGCGTCGACGCGCTGGTCGTGGACACCGCCAACGGCCACTCCAAGGGCGTGCTGGAAATGATCGCCCGCCTGAAGAAGGATCCCGCCGCGGCGCACGTCGACGTCATCGGCGGCCAGGCTGCCACCTTCGAGGGCGCCAAGGCGCTGATCGACGCCGGCGCCGACGCCATCAAGGTCGGCGTGGGCCCGGGCTCCATCTGCACCACCCGCATCGTCGCCGGCGTGGGCGTCCCGCAGGTCACCGCCATCTACGAGGCAGCCAAGGCAGCTATCCCGGCCGGCGTGCCGCTGATCGCCGACGGCGGCCTGCAGCACTCGGGCGACATCGGCAAGGCGCTGGTGGCCGGCGCCGACTCGGTCATGCTCGGTTCCCTGCTGGCAGGCACCGCAGAGTCCCCGGGCGACCTGGTCTTCATGGGTGGCAAGCAGTTCAAGGCCTACCGCGGCATGGGCTCGCTGGGCGCCATGGAAACCCGCGGCAAGAACACTTCCTACTCCAAGGACCGCTACTTCCAGTCGGACGTGCCGTCCAACGAGAAGCTGATCCCGGAAGGCATCGAAGGCCAGGTTCCGTACCGCGGCCCGCTGTCCGCCGTGGTGCACCAGCTGGTCGGCGGACTGCGCCAGACCATGTTCTACGTGGGCGGCCCGACCATCGAGGAGCTGAAGGCGCGCGGCAAGTTCGTCCGCATCACCGCCGCCGGCCTGAAGGAATCGCACCCGCACGACATCATGATGACCGTCGAGGCCCCGAACTACCGTTCACGCTAGAATCCCCAGGCCAAACCCCGTCCCAGCCCGCCCATCCGGCGCGCAGGGGCGGGGTTTTCCCGTGCCCGGGCGCCGCCGCCGGATTCGCGGCCAACGCACGGGTCCACATGCCGCGCACGGACTTATCATGGGATGCACGACGCCCTGGCCTACTGCCGGTTCCGCCCCGAAACCCCGACCCCGGCCCGCAGAAAGTGGAGGGTGCGCCATGAGCGACACCGAGGAAACCATCGTCCACTACGCCTCCGGAAACGTGCGCGAGGCCATGTTCGCCGCGCTGCGCGCCGCCGGACACGACCCGGCCCGGCTGCGCGCCGAGGACACCAACGAAGCCGACCACCTCCACCTGGGCGGGAAGCACACCACCGCCTGGATCGCCGACACCCTGGCGCTCGACGACGGCGCGCGCCTGCTGGATGTCGGCAGCGGCATGGGCGGGCCGGCTCGCTACTTCGCCGGCCGCGGCGCGACCGTCACCGGGGTGGACGTCACCGCGGAGTTCGTCGACCTGGCCACCGAATTGAACCGCGCCTGCGGGCTCGACGGCGCCGTCACCATGCTCAACCGGCCTGGCCAGGACACCGGGCTGCCCGAGGGCTCCTTCGATGCCGCGCTGATGCTGCACGTGGGCATGAACATCGCCGACAAGGCCCCGGTGTTCGCCGAGGTCTTCCGGCTGCTGCGCCCCGGCGGCGTTTTCGGCGTCTACGACCTGATGGGCACCAACGAGCTGACCTTCCCGATGCCATGGTCCATCACCAGGGAATGCTCCCACGTGGAATCGGAAACCGCCTACCGCGGCTACCTGGAAGGCGCAGGGTTCGATGTGCAGCGCAGCATGGAGCACCGCGACGAGGTGCTCGCCCGGGCAGCGCTGATGCTGCAGCAGGGCGGCGCCCCGCTTTCCGGAGCGCTGATCCTGGGCGAGGACGTGGTGCTGCGACGGCAGCATTCCATCGAAGCGGTCCGCGACCGGCAGGTCACCCCGACGCTGCTCATCTCGCGCAAGCCGGAATAGCGCGCTCAGTGCGGCCGCCCGTCGCGGGGGAGCGGCACTGCTTGCCCGGGACGGATGCGCCCGGGGATCAGCGTGCGGCACCCTGCCTCGCGCGACGGCGCAGCCAGCCGCGGCACAGCATGAAGACCAGCGCCCCCAGCCCGGTGCCGAGGGTATTGGCCACCAAATCCCTGGCCGAGGGCACCCGGTCAGGGAGCAGGAGCAGCTGCCCGGTTTCGATCATCACGGAGACCCCGAGTCCGCAGAGCACCGCCAGCCACGGCCAGCGCAGCCACCACGAGGCCAGCAGGCCCAACGGCATGAAGTACAGGATATTCGCGCCGAATTCGATCTCGCCGTAGCCGAACCACTGCGGCACGCCGATCCGGTGCAGCTGCTCGATGAACGCGAACAGCCACGGCCCCGCTTCGGCATCCACGGGTCTCGGCCAGAATGCCACCAGCACCAGCGCGATGGCGTAAGCCACCGCTGCGACCAAGGCCCACCGGGCCGAACGGTTCTTCACTCCAACTACCCCCAAGAAGTTGCGCAAACGCATCTGTCCGCAATTTTAGTCTGGTTCGAGACCGCAAGACCTGCATGACCGGCACGCGTGTATCGCCAGTGACTGCCTGTGTTTCGCGGCGACTAAGGAGCGACGTCGACGTCCGACCTTCCCCGGGCCCAAAGAATTCTTTTCCGGCACTTCTCCACAATCCGCACCCCACCCACCACCAGCCAGCTCACCCGGGCGTTCACTGGAGCCATGAACACCACCGCACTGGCCCAAGGCCTCACCAGCCTGCACCACGTACTGAACCAGGTACGTCCCGCGCCCGGTGCCGCCCTGCCCGAACTATCAGGCACCCAGCTGCGGGACCTGGCCACCAGCCTGCTGGACACCTTCGCCGCCCTGCGCGAAACCCTCTCCGATACCACCGATCCCCGCCTGGCCCTGGAACTGGCGACCACCGCCCAGCAGCTCGGCTTCGAAGCGACCCGCATGGATTTGGTCGCCGCCGAACGCACTGCCGCCACCGCCGCCCACACCCTGGCCCAAAGCGAACTGGACGCCCTGCGCGAGCACCCCGCCGACACCACCAGCACCCCGGTGCGCGCCTCCGGACGCGCCTGCTACCGCAACCCCGAAGAACTGCTGGCCGCGTGGACCCGCACCCCCTACTGGCACACCCACCGCCTCATCCTGGATTCCATGGACTTGGTGGGGCGCAAGGACTTCACCGGGGCCCGGGTTGCCCCGCGCTTCGAGCACCTGGCCGCCCTGCTCTTCGAGTCCGGGGTGGATCCGACGGTGGTGCGGCAGGCCAGCCGGAAACTGGCCAAGGTCGAACCCGAAGACCGCACCTTCGAAGGCACCGCCACCAGTCCGACCCTGTTGCATGCCGATGGGCGCACCGTGGAGGAACACGCCGCCCACGTCCTGGCCGAGGAGTTCATTCCGTTCGCGGCGGTGAAGAAGATCGCCTGCCTGATTCTGGAGGCCATCAACCGGTCCGGGCCAATCCCGCCGGCCTCGCTGCGCCGTGGCGTGTTCCCGTTGCCGATCCGCAGCCCGCACTTCCGCGAGTTTTTGGTGCGGACTTCCACGGCGGAGGGGGCGTGGGTGGATGCGTTGATCGCGGCGGCGAACAAGGCCAGCACCCGTGCCGGGCAGGCCGCGCGGAGGAACCCGGCCTCGGCGAACCCGAACCGGGGGCCGGGCTCAGGCGGGCCGGTGGCGGGGGCGTCGTTTTTCAAGGACCCGGCCGATAATCCGAACCAGCCCACGGGGCAGGACCCGCAGCCGCAGGCGGATGCCGCCACCGAGAGCGAAACCACCGGGACCGAAGCCACCAGCGCCGGGGCTACCGGAGTTACCGGGGCCGGTCCCGAGGGGGAAGGCGGCTGGTCGATCCAGGACCTGCTGCCCGAAGGATCCGAGCAGCTGCGCTGGGACGATGACGAGTTGTTCATCCCCGAAGCGACCCCGCCCGAACGCGCGTTGAACGCGTTGCTGGAGATCCTGCTGGACGCCACCGGCGAGGACCCGCCCGGAACCGCCTTCGGGGACGGCGGTCCGGGCCAGGGATCCCTCTTCGATTCCGACCCCGCGAACGCCGACGAGGACAGCGCCGGCAAGGCCGGCTGGGCCGAGGACGGGGAGGAGTGCTCCGCCGGGGAGCCCGACAGATCCCCGCCACAGCGCAAGCGCAAGCGGTTGCGGCCGGTGGTCATCGCCCACCTGCAGCTGAACGACCTGCAGGATCTGGCGTCCTCGACGGCGCAGACCGGGCACGGGGTGGATCTGCCGCCGGCGGCGTTGCGGCAGCTGCTGTGCCAGGCGGATCTGATCCCGGCGGTGTTCAACACGGACGGGGTGCTGCTGGACTTCGGGCGGACCAAACGCTTCGTGCCCGAGGTGCTGCAGCGTGCGGTGCTGGCCAGGGACCGGTACTGCCTGGTGCCCGGGTGCACCGCGACGGTGGAGCAGCTGGAATTCCACCACACCGACCCGTACGCCTTGGGCGGGGAAACGAACTTGGACAAGATCGCTCCGGGGTGCAAGAACCACCACATCGAGTTCGACCATGAGGTGATCAAGATCGTGTGGGTGAAGGGCCTGCCGTGGGTGCTGCTGCCCAAGGACAGGGATCCGGCGCAGCGGTTGCGCAGGAATTACAGTCCACCGGGCGTCCCGACCAGCATCCCGCTACCGGATTGACGAGCATTCGGTTTTCTTTCCGCGCGCAGTTGCCAATCCCACGTGCCCCGACCGGTCGCCAAACCTGATCTGACACGTAGAATTATTCGATGGCGGCGCGAGGTGCGCGTGCGGGGTCCCTCCCGCCACGGCGCCGCAGGACGGAAGGAAACCGATTCACGTGGCTCAGCCAGCGAACCTGAAGAAACTTGCCCGCGAGCGCATGGAGCGCACCGGCGAGAGCTATACGACCGCCCGCAAGAACATCCTCACCAACAAGCCCGAAAGCCCCCGGGCCGCCCGCGCCGCCGAAGCGCGCAACTACGCCTCACAGGGCAAATCCGGAAAGCAGGGCTCCGGCAAGGCCAAGTCCGCCAAACCAAAGCGCCCGGAACAGCCAGCCAAGGCACCGGCCAACTTGGACGAACTGCCCGAATACCCGGCCCCGGAGAACGTGGTGCAGTACGACGCGGCGCTCTGGCATCGCGTGCTCACCCAGGCCGGCGTGACCAACCCCGTCACCGGGCAGCCGTACTCCGAGTCCATGCTCGCGGGCCTGGCCGGCGGCGTCGGCTTCATGCAGCACAGCTTCCAGGACGAGGACGCCGTCAGCGTCACCCTGGTGACCCGCGCCCATCCTGAGCCATATACCCAGAACCTGTTGACCCGCTGCGGCGCCAAGATCAACGAGCGCACCACCGGTTCGGCCGTGCGCGCCGCCGAATACCTCGACACCGGGCTGGACGCCGGACGCGCCGTCGTGGTCCGCGTCGCGGTCAACGCCCTGCCGTGGATCGAGGAGGGCGAGGTCGACGAGTCGGACACCATCGATCTGGCAGTGGTTGGAGAACTCGACGACGACCTGCTGGTGGACGACGGTTCCGGCTCGCTGAACCCCATCAGCCCCGAGGACCTGACCGCTGCCCGCGCCCGCCGGAAGCGCGAGAAGTTCTGGCAGGCCTGGGTCACCTCGCGCCGCTCGCCCAAGCCCGAGGCCCTGGCCTCCAATGTGCTGGACGCGGTCCAGGAGACCACGGCCCGGCTGCTGGGCACCAGCGAGCTGCGCGGCATCCCGGTGCACTTCGCCAAGAACTTCGGCATCGCAGGCATGCGCAACTTCGCGGCCCGCCTGCGCGACACCGAAGGCAAAACCGGCTGGAACCAGATGTTTGCCGACGCCGAACAGCTGGAAATTGGGCTCTCGCAGCTGGCAGGCTTCCTGTCCGACACCCGTTTCGGCGGAATCGGCGGCCTGCGCGGGCTGTATGCGGACTTCCTTGACGAAGCCGCGGACCTTCCGGGCCTGTCCGAACTGGGGGAGCACTCCGCTGCCTACGCCCAGCTGGCGGCCTTCTGGATCGACTTCGCCCAGCTGCTCGAAGAGCCGGCGGACATCGACCAGCGCCAGCCGCTGTTCGACAAGATGGCACAGGTCATGGACCAGATTGCCGATGCCGAGCAGGAGGCCGCGCAGGCCCTGGCCGACACCGCGGCCACGCTGCGCACGGTGGCGGGTGTGGCGCACTAGACGCGCAGTCCGGCGCAATCTGGCGGTGGTCAAAGGCGGGAATCGGCCGCACTCTTGATAACCTAGGATCGTGAGTAATGAGATTGAGATCGGCCGCGGCAAGCGGGCCACTAAGGCATATTCCCTGGACGACGTAGCGATCGTACCGAATCGCCGCACCCGTGACCCGAAGGACGTGTCGGTCTCCTGGCAGATCGATGCCTTCCAGTTCGAGACCCCGTTCATCGGCGCACCCATGGACTCGGTGACCTCCCCGGCCACCGCCATCGCGCTGGGCAAGCTGGGCGGCCTGGGCGTACTGAACCTCGAGGGCCTATGGACCCGCTACGAGGATCCGGCCAAGGTGCTTGAGGACATCGCCGGCCTGAACCACGAAGCGGCCACCCGCAACGACCCGAAGATCACCGCCAAGCTGCAGGAACTGTACTCGGCCCCGATCCAGGCCGAACTGATCACCTCCCGCCTGGCTGAAATCCGCGAATCCGGCGTGGTCGTCGCCGGCTCGCTGACCCCGCAGCGCACCCAGGAGTTCTACCGCACCGTGGTGGCTGCCGGCGTGGACATCTTCGTCATCCGCGGCACCACCGTGTCCGCGGAGCATGTCTCCAAGACCACCGAACCGCTGAACCTGAAGCAGTTCATCTACGAGCTCGACGTGCCGGTCATCGTGGGCGGCGCCGCGGGCTACACCCCGGCCATGCACCTGATGCGCACCGGCGCGGCCGGCGTGCTCGTCGGCTTCGGCGGAGGCGCGTCCTCGACTACCCGCCGCACTCTGGGCATCCACGCCCCGATGGCCACCGCCATCGCCGATGTCGCCGCGGCCCGCCGCGACTACATCGAGGAATCCGGCGGACGCTACGTGCACGTGATCGCCGACGGCGGCCTGGGCAACTCCGGCGACATCGTCAAGGCCATCGCCATGGGCGCCGACGCTGTCATGCTCGGCACCGCACTGGCCCGCGCCGATGAGGCGCCGGGCGCCGGCTACCACTGGGGCATGGAAGCAGTCCACGAGGTCAGCCCCCGTGGCGACCGCGCCCGCGTGGGCACCGTCGGCTCGCTGGAGAACGTGCTCTACGGCCCATCCCGCGAAACCAACGGCACCTCCAACCTGGTGGGCGCGCTGCGCCGCTCGATGGCCACCACCGGATACTCCACGCTGAAGGAATTCCAGCGCGTGGACGTCGTGCTCTCCCCGTACGAGTCCGACCGCTTTTAGGCACTCCGGGCGCCTCGCGCCCGCAGGCTTCCGCGGCCCGCCACCTGCGCCTTCACCGGGCAGGCGGCGGGCCGCCGCCGTTTGGCCGCACGCCGGCACCCCAACGAACTAGCGGCGCGGAAGGTTCCCGCGCGGGCTGCGGAGGTGTCCAAGGCCAATCTCACGCCCCGCGCATTTCTACTTCTACAGCCAATCGAAGTACGGTGGTAGGGTGCTGAAAACCGCCCTCAAACCCCAATGGCTCCTCGCGCTGCTGGCCGCCCTGGCGCTGGCCACCGGCTTCGTCGCCCTGTCCGGCTGGCAGTTCGGATCCTCCGAAACCGAGCCGCTGGTCAATGCCGACAAGACCGAGGTCGCCGTCCCGCTGACCGAGCACCACCAGGTCGGCACTGAACTGCTGGGCACCGTGGCGGACCAGATCGTCACCTTCAGCGGCGAATTCGTCGAGGGCAGCGACGAGCTGGTCGCCCCGCGCCTGCACGACGGAGTCAAGGGCGCCTGGGTCGTCACCGAGTTCAAGGTCGACGGCGCGCCGAAGGATGCGGCCATCGCGGTGGTCCGCGGCTGGCAGCCCGATTCCTCGGCGCCCAGCCCCGCTCCCGAGGGCGAGCTGGAAATCACCGGACGCCTGCTGCCTTCCGAGGGCCCGGAGCTGGCCCACGACGTGCGCAGCCCCGCGCTGGAGACCCTGGCCTCCTCGCAGCTGTCCAACCTCTGGGACACCACCTTGTACGAAGGCTTCGTGACCGCCCACGAGATCAAGACCGCCGAAGGCGCCGCGGCCGAGCAGCCTGGCCTGTCCCGCGTCTACGTCGGTCCGCAGCCGCAGGAAGCCCAGGTCAACTGGCTCAACGTCTTCTACGGCATCGAATGGGTGGTGTTCGCCGGCTTCGCGCTGTTCCTCTGGTACCGCATGGTGCGCGACGACTACCAGCGCGGCATGGAAGAGATCGCCGAGCGCGCCGCCGAAGCCCACCAGAACGACCCCCGCGACGACGACGGCCCAGCGAGCAGCTGACGCGCCTTCGCATACCTGAATGACTGACCTCCCACGGAAGGACCGCCCGACCATGTCCAGCACCACCCCCGCACCCCGCCCCCGCAAGTTCGGCGGCACCCCGGCGCAGATCCGCTCCGCGGCTGCCTTCTTCCGGGTGTTCGCCTACGTCACCGGCGTGATGCTGCTGCTGCTCGTGCTGGAAATGGTTTTCAAGTACTTCTGGCAGCTGGAGCTGTTCATCGGCGGCCAGCTGCTTGACGGCACCGCCAACACCATCGGCATGCACAACCGAGCGGAAGTCGCCGGCGGCTTCAACGCCTCGCTGGGCATCCTGATCGCCCACGGCTGGCTCTACGTGGTGTACCTGTTCGCGGACTTCCGCCTCTGGTCCCTGATGCGCTGGCCGTTCTCCCGCTTCATCACCATCGCCCTGGGCGGCGTGGTGCCGTTCCTGTCGTTCATCACCGAGCGCAAGGTACACAAGGAAGTCATGGCGGAGATGGAAAACCACCCGAAGGCAGCCAAGCGCTACTAGCGGCACACGCTGTCGCAAACGTCCGGCGGGCCGCTTCCCCTTGCAGGGAGGCGGCCCGCCGACGTCGTTTCCACCCCGGGCCGGCGGGCGGCGGCGCCGTATTCCGCGCCCGGAACCGGCCAGGGGGCAGCGAGCGCGCCCGGAAACCGGCCCGAATGTGACCCGGTGGTGACGTTGATGACAGTGCCCGCGCTGTTTCGCGACCGGCGAACCCAGTAGACTGGGGGAGTGACTACTGCTCCCCTCAATCCAGAACATAAGCCGGTTCTGGTCGTCGACTACGGGGCCCAATACGCGCAGCTGATTGCTCGCCGCGTACGTGAGGCTCGTGTGTACTCGGAGATCGTTCCGCACACCCTGTCCACCGAAGCCATCTTGGCCAAGAACCCTGCAGCGATCATCCTCTCCGGTGGTCCCTCCAGCGTCTACGCCGATGGCGCCCCCTCCGTCGGGGCCGACCTGTTCGACGCCGGCGTGCCGGTGCTCGGCATCTGCTACGGATTCCAGGCCATGGCCAGCGCCCTGGGCGGCACCGTTGCCGAAACCGGCCTGCGCGAATACGGCCGCACCGCGACCGAATTCGCCGGCGAGGCACGCTCCATCCTGGCCGGCGCGGAAAACGCCCCGACCGTATGGATGAGCCACGGCGACGCCGTCTCGGAAGCCCCCGAGGGCTTCGAGGTCCTGGCCACCACCGCAGGCGCCCCCGTGGCAGCCTTCGCCAACGAGGCCAAGCGCCTCTACGGCGTGCAGTGGCACCCGGAGGTCAAGCACTGCGAGTTCGGCCAGGACGTCCTGGAGAACTTCCTGTACAACGGCGCCGGCCTGAAGGGCGACTGGACCGCTGACAACATCGCCGACGAGCAGATCGAGCGCATCCGCGCCCAGGTCGGCTCCGGCAAGGCCATCTGCGGCCTGTCCGGCGGCGTCGACTCCGCCGTGGCCGCCGCTCTGGTGCAGCGCGCCATCGGCGACCAGCTGACCTGCGTGTTCGTCAACCACGGCCTGCTGCGCGAAGGCGAAGCCGAGCAGGTGGAGAAGGATTTCGTCGCTTCCACCGGCGCCAAGCTGTACATCGCCGACGAGCGCGAGCGCTTCCTGACCGCGCTGGACGGCGTCACCGACCCGGAGACCAAGCGCAAGATCATCGGCCGCGAGTTCATCCGCGCGTTCGAGGCCGCCGAGGCGGCGATCATCGCCAAGGAAGCCTCCGAGGGCGAGCCGGTGAAGTTCCTGGTCCAGGGCACCCTGTACCCCGACATCGTCGAGTCCGGCGGCGGCGAAGGCACCTCCAACATCAAGAGCCACCACAACGTGGGCGGCCTGCCGGAGGACCTGCAGTTCGAACTCGTCGAGCCGCTGCGCACCCTGTTCAAGGACGAAGTTCGCGCCGTGGGCCGCGAGCTCGGCCTGCCCGAGGAAATCGTGGGACGCCAGCCGTTCCCCGGTCCGGGCCTGGGCATCCGCATCATCGGCGCCGTGAACGAGGAACGCCTCTCGATCCTGCGCAAGGCCGACGCCATCGCCCGTGCCGAGCTGACCGCAGCCGGCCTGGACGACGAAGTCTGGCAGATGCCGGTGGTGCTGCTCGCCGACGTGCGCTCCGTGGGAGTCCAGGGCGACCACCGCACCTACGGCCACCCGATCGTGCTGCGCCCGGTGTCCTCCGAGGACGCCATGACCGCAGACTGGTCGCACCTGCCGTACACCCTGCTCTCCAAGATCTCGAACCGCATCACCAACGAGGTGGACGGGGTCAACCGCGTGGTGCTGGACGTCACCAGCAAGCCACCGGGAACCATCGAATGGGAGTAACCGGCAGCTAGCTGTGCCGGTCCCGGGCCCGCCGCCAGGCGCGGCCCGGACACCCGAAGCGGAATCCATGCGGTGGGCCGCGGCGCGTTATGCGCCCCGGCCCACCGCCCGGGTTCCGCTTCACACGCTTAAAACGTGTTTCGCGCCGGTGTTCTGCCGCGCGCGTGCACTACGTTAGATAGAGGTGTCGCGCGCGGGCGCGCGCCGCCGCTAGGCCGGTTCAGTGAAGGGAATGACTGTCGTGACCAGTGCTCAGAATGCTGCTGCGGATCGAGTAGCCGCCTGGGTGAAATCCTTGGGGCAAAGCGCCGGGGCCGACACCACCTTGAGGTTCGCTCCGTCGACGTCCAACAGCATCGACATCACGCACGCCAACCCTTCGGGGCTGGCCCAATTCCTGGCCGGCCGACGCACCCGTCTGTCCACCCTGCTGCACGACGCCGAGCAGTACGCCGCGGCCAAGCGCACCGCCCGCGCCTTGGCCTCCAAGATCAGCGAGCTATGGGACGAACGCGGCATCGACGTGGGCTACCTGGCCGCCGGCGTGGCCAACTGGCGCGCCGTGCACGAGGGCAAGAGCGAACCGGTCTCCGCCCCGATCATGCTCGGGCGCATCACCCTGTCCAAGCACGTGGACACCGACGACTACGACGTCCAGCTGGTCGGCCGCGCCACCATCTCCCCGGCGTTCGTGCGCCAGTTCGAGGCCGACCACCACGCGACGATCGACGTCTCCGCGGTGGACGCCGCCGCCTACTCGATCGCCCGCTTCGACCCGGTGCGCGGCATGGACGCCCTGCGCCATCTGGTCTCCGAGGTGCCGGGTGTGGTCGTGGGCCACCGCCTGCTGCTGTCTACCTTCTCCGACCTCATCGACCCGGCCGACCCGGCCAAGCTCAACGGCCCGCACCCGGTCATCGAGGCGCTGATCCAGCACTCCGAGAACGAGAAGCTGGCCGAACGCGCCGCCAAGGTCGCCGAAGCCACCAAGGGCTCGACCGCGCTGGCCAACATGGTCGCCGCGAAGAACGCCACCCCCGACGCCGCCGGGAGCGAAACCGACGATGCCACATCCGGCGCAAAGCAGGATGCCAAGGCCAAGGCCAAGGACGACGCGAAGGCCGAGGAGCCGGAGGACACCGGTTCGCGGCTGCGCCGGGTCAAGAACCTGATCAAGGATTCGGCCCGCCCGCGCCGTCCGCACGAACCGGTCATCCGCCCCGCCGGCAAGCCGGTCCCGGGCGCGAACCGCAAGGTCCACACCGGGGACACCACCTTGGCCAAGTCCTCCGACGAGCGCGACCCCGAGGACGAGCTCTACCTGCTGGACGCCGACGAGTCACAGTCGCGCATGCTCGAATACATCGCCGCCGGGGAATCCGTGGCGATCAACGCCGCCGCCGGCACCGGCGCCACGCAGACTGCGCTGAATGCCGCCGCGGTGCTGGCAGCCCAGGGCAAGCGCGTGCTGGTCATCGCCGAGCAGCGCACCGCCGCGGAGGAATTCGTCGAGCGCTTCAACGCGAAGCTGGACGCCGCCAGCCTGCTGCTGGAGCCGAACGAGGACCCGGACGCGGTCCGCAAGCAGCTGACCCGCGCCATCCTGCGCAACGAGCGCGCCACCGAGCCGCAGCTGGGCAACCTGTTCAAGCGCCTGCGCGACTCGCGCCACGCGCTGCACGAGCACGTGAAGTCGCTGCATTCGGTGCGCAGCCGCTGGGGCTGCTCGCCGTACCAGTCGATGCAGGAGCTTGCCCGGCTCTCCGCGCTGAACCCCGCCCCGTCCACCACGGTGCGGCTGAAGCGCTCGGTGCTGGACTCCATGGGCCAGCGCGGCCACGTCGCGGCGCAGCTCAAGCGCGCCGCCCAGCTCGGCGCGTTCTCCCGCGAGCACACCACCAGCCCCTGGCACGGCGCCCCGCTGCGCAACCAGGAAGCCACCGCGCAGGCGCTGAGCCTGGCCAGCGGCCTGGGCCGCGACCTGCCGATCCTGCACGAGCACATGCTCAAGATCGCTGAACGCAGCCAGATCCGGCTGGATGACAGCTACGACAAGTGGGGCGACCAGCTGGCCCTGCTGGTCGCCGTGCGCGGCTCGCTGGACAAGTTCGAGTCCGACATCTTCGAGGGCGACATCGACGATCTGATCGCCGCCACCGCCACCAGCGCGTGGCGCCGCGAGCACGGCGTGGAGATGGGTTCGCTGGTGCGCTCCCGCCTGCGCAAGATCGCCAAGGAATACGTCCGCCCGGGCATGCACGTGCCTGACCTGCAGGCTGCCTTGCAGGCGGTGGCCGTGCAGCGCGAGGCCTGGCGCGCCTACGCCACATCCCAGCGCAACCCGCAGGTTCCCGGCGGGCTGCTGGACGTAGAGGCCGGCTACCACGACGCCGGGGCGCGCATCGACAAGCTCTCCGCGATGCTGCCGGCCCGCACCGGCGGGAACCTGCGTGAAATGCCGATCACCCAGCTGCTGGATTTGATCGCCGCGCTGGTGGACCACAAGGAGGACCTCGCCGAGCTGCCCGAGCGCACGCTGATCGCCGAGCAGCTCTCCGAAGCCGGCCTGGGCGACCTGCTCGACGACTTCGCCGAGCGCCAGATCGACGCCGACGCGGTGGACGCGGAGCTGGAGCTGTCCTGGTGGCAGTCCGTGCTGGATGCGATGATCTCCGGCGACGACTTCCTGGCCATGAACGACGGCGCGAAGCTGGAGCGGCTGGAGGCCGAGTACCGGCTGGCCGACGGCGCGCACATCGCCGCCGGGCCCGAGCGCATCCGCTGGCAGCTGGCCCGCAACTGGAAGGCCGCCCTGGCCGACCACCGCGCCGCCTCCCGCGCCCTGCGCGAGATGCTCAAGGATAATACCGTCTCCATCGCCAAGGTGCTCTCGCTGGGCGAATCGCTGGTCAATTCGCTGACCCCGGTCTTCGTTTCCGCCCCGCTGCTGCTGGGCACGGCGCTGCCCGACGACGCCGAGTTCGACGCCGTCATCCTGCTGGAGGCCAACTACCTGACCCTGCGCGAGGTGCTCGACGCGGTGCGCCGCTCCCGGCAGGTCATCGCCATCGGCGACGAGATGCTCGGCGGCCCCAAGCCCTTCGAGGTCTCCGTGGACCCCACCGCCCGCATCGGCTCGCGCGACGCCGGGGTCTCCGCGCTGTCGGCGCTGAACAAGGTGCTGGTCACCGGCACCCTGTCCACCGTGTACCGCGGCATCGACGAGGGCCTGGTGCAGCAGCTGTCCGCCACCTACTACGATTCGGCGATCTCGCGGCTGCCGCAGGCCATGGCCACCGCGGAGCACTCGGGCAAGCTCAGCGCGCTGTACGTGCCCGACGCCACCGGCACCCTGGCCAGCAGCGACGACGGCGTGCAGACCACCGTGGCGGAGGTCGCGCGCATCGTGGACCTGGTCTTCGAGCACTTCTCCACCCGCCCCGGCGAGTCGCTGGCGGTCATCGCAACCAACCGCACCCACGCGTCGGCCATCGCGGAGGCCATCCGCGTGCAGCTGCCGAACCACAAGTACGCGATGGAGCACCTGCGCGCCAAGCACGAGCCGTTTGTGGTCACCACCGTCAACCGGCTGATCGGGCTGCGCCGCGACGCGGTGATCTTCGCCTGGGGCTACGGCCGCACCCCGCACGGCAAGACCCTGCACGAATTCGGCGAGCTCTCCCGCCCAGGCGGCGAGCAGCTGTTCGTCGCGGCGGTCACCCGCTCGCGCACCCGGCTGACCCTGGTCTCCAGCCTGCAGCCCGAGGAGCTGGAAGCCTCCCGCCTGCACCACGGCGCCGGCGCGTTCTTCGACCTGTTCACCCGCGTGCAGGCCGGCGACTCGGCGATCGCCAGCTGGGCGCACCCGCGTTTCGACGCGTTGGTCTCCGACTTGGCCCGCCGCCTGCGCGAACGCGGCGCGATCGTCTCGGAGGACTACCGCGGTGTGCTGGATCTGGCCGCGCATGCCTTCGACGTCGACGGGCAGGACATCCGCCCGTTGGCAGTGGTGTACGACGGCACCGAGCACTACGCCGGGCTGACCGTGCGCGAGCGCAGCCGCCTGCGTCCGGACTTCTTCGAGAACCACGGCTGGCGCTACGTGCCGCTGTGGACCATCGACGTGTTCACCGATCCAGGGGCGGTCACCGACCGACTGGCCCGCTACCTGCAGCTGAAGCCTGCCTCCGCTCCGGCGCCCTCCGAGCAGTCGCGCGCCTCGCTGGCCGCGGCCCCGCCGGTGCGCGCCAGCCAGGTCACCTCCGGGACTGCCGCGGAATCCACGCCGGACGCCAAGGCGGATGCGAAGACCGGTGCAAAGACCGAGGCCGCAGCGCAGCCGAAGTCCGACCAGGACGCCTCAGCAAGCGCACCGAAGGACCAGGCGCCAGCGGCCACGGACGCCGGGGCCAAGGAGACAGGCTCCCAGGAATCGGGTTCCAAGGACGCCGAGTCCAAGACCGCTCAGGCCAAGGAGGATTCTCCGGCCGCCAAGGCCGACGCAGACAGCGCCACCCCGAAGCCGGTGCCTGCCAGCACCCAGCCGACGGATACGGAGCGCTCGAAGTAGATGGATGAATCCGTACCCGGTGCTGAGCCCCTGCCCGCGGCAGGGGAGCAGCGCCGGGATCCGCAGCCGGCGCCCCGCAAGAAGCGCGCGCGGGTCATCTCCCCGCCGCAGCACCTGCAGGCCCGCGTGCAGCTGACCGGTTCCTACACCCCGGTTCCGCACACCTCCTCGGTGGACGAATCCTCCGCGAACTCGCGTCCGGCCAGCTCCATTGCGCAGGCCGCCAGCCCCGCGAAAACCACCCGGGATCCGCTGGCCGGACTGCGCGCCAAGGACGACGATCCCCGCCTGTGGGGAGACGCGCCCGAGGACCTGTCCGAGGCCATGAAACGCGAAAAACCCCCGCACTGGGGGTAGCCCGGGCCAAGTGCTAAATAGCCCGCCGACCGCCTGCAGCACGCAGGGGAGCGGCGGGCTTTGCGCTGCCCGGGGCACGGGGCTAATTCACCAGCACCGCGGAGACCTTTCCGCGGGACACCGCCCCGGCCAGGTCGTCGGAGAGGCTGGCCGCGGCGGCCACCACGATGATGCCCTCGCCTTCGGCCGGGCTCCCGGAGAGCATGCCGAACTCGCCGCGGTCGGCCGCCGGCACCCAGAGCACCGCCACACCCTGTGCGATGGTCTCCGAGCGGATCTGCCGCTCGAACCCGTCGCCGGTGGTGAGCACGATGTCCACCAGCTGCCCGGGATTCAGCAGGCCCACGGCGGCCGGATCGCTCAGCCGGATGGGGACTGCGACGGTGCCAGGGGCGCTGCCTGCCAGCAGCTGCGGGCCCACCAGCAGGTAGCTGCGCAGGGCAGTGCCCGCCGGCACCGCGATGGCCAACCGCTGGCCCACCAGCTCCTGCGGGTCGGTCAGCAGCCGGTGGTCGTCGGGGTCCGCCGGGATGCGCTGCAGCTGCACGTCGGCGGGGGAGATCACGGCCCCGGCGGCCAGATCGGAGACCGCCACCACGACCTCGCGCTGGGCCAGCTGGCCGGAGGAAAGCTCGTTCAGGGCCGCGGCGGCGGCCAGCAGCAGGCAGGCGATGGCCAGTGGGCGGCGGTAGCGGCGCAGCGCCTCGTGGCGGGTGCGCACCGGGCGCACCTTGGGCCGGGGGATCACCGGGGCGCGGCGTGTGGCGGGACTCTTCATGCACCCAGTGCACACCCGGCCGGCCGACGGGCGCCGGGAACGAGGACGGAGTGGGGAAAACGCCGGGGCGGAACCCTAGCCCAGGAAGTGGCGGGCGCCGCCGGGGGTGATGACCAGGTCCACGGGCATGTCGTGCGGCGCGACGGAGAAGGTCCCGGAGGCCACGACCTCCTCGTCGTACACCATTGCGGCCACCTGCACCGGGAACTGCTCGATCTGCGGCAGGAAGCGGTCGTAGTAGCCGCCGCCCTGGCCCAGGCGCAGCCCGTCGGTGTCGATCGCCAGCGCCGGGATGAATACGGTGGCGACCTCGTCGAACAATTCAAGTCCCAGGCGCGGGCCCACCGGTTCCATGACCGGCGCGCGCGGGCTGCGGACCACTTCGACACCCGGGAACCACTGCACCCAGGACAGCTGGTACTGCGGTTCGCACACCGGGACGTAGACCTGGATGCCGTCGGCGACCAGCGCCGCCAGCAGCGGTTCGGTGTCCGGCTCGTCCGGGGCGGAGCAGTAGGCGGCGACCGTGCGCACCACCGGGGCCAGGTCCTCCAGGTAGCGGCGCACCGCATCGGCCATGGCCGCGGAGCGCTGCGCCCGGACCTCGGCAGGCAGCGCGCGCCGCGCCGCGCGGATCTGCGCGCGCAGGGCCTTTTTCGACTCGGCGAAGGCACCTGCGGACGCGGCGGCGGAATCGGCCGGAACGGCGGAGGGTGAGCTCTGTGCATCCATGGCACCAACTGTACTCACTGCGCGGCCCGCGCCGGACTCCGTGTGACACGAGGCGGCCGCCGCCGGAGCCACGCGGCGGATACCATAAAAGCATGAAAGGCTTTTGGCGCGGCAAGGCCGCGGTCCCGGATCTGGTGTCGCAGCGTTTGGCGCTGCGCCAGCTGAAGCTGTCCGACGCCGCCGAGTGGTCCGCGCTGCGCCATGCGAACGCGAAATGGCTCAAGCCGTGGGACCCGACCAACCCCTCCGGCCCGCCCGAGGCGATGACCTACCGCGAGATGATCGGGCTGAAGCACAACGCCGCCCGGGAGGGCACCGGCTACGCCTGGGTGCTCACGCTGCCGCAGCTGCACAGCGCGAACCCGCCGATCATCGGCCAGGTATCGGTCAGCGGGGTGCAGTGGGGCGCCGCGCGCACCGCGTCCATCGGCTACTGGATCGACCAGTCCCATGCGGGGTTCGGACTGATGCCGGAGGCCTGCGCGCTGGTCATCGACCACTGTTTCGGCGCGCTGGGCCTGCACCGGCTGGAAATCAACATCCGCCCGGAAAACGCCGCGAGCCTGCGGGTGGTGGACAAGCTGAAGTTCCGCGACGAGGGCCTGCGCCGCGGCTACCTGCACATCGACGGGCAGTGGCGCGACCACCGCACCTTCGCCCTGAACCGCGAGGAGCTGGCAACACCCATGATCGAACGCATCTACGAATAAATCCGCCAATTCCAGGCGGAATCCGCAAATGTGCTTCTGAGGTGGCACATCGTGCACGAAAACTTTGCAACACGCCTACGCAAGTGCGGGTGACCGGTTCATCGGTTGCATAGTGTTGAGTCGAGAAGCCGTATCCGGTTTCCCGCAGGATTTGACCGAACCTATCGGTGATGGAGGAACCACATGGCCGGCACGTCACAGAGCGCTTCGCAGGCGAAGGCTGTCTCTGAATTTAGGATTCGCGTGCGCTACGGCCGGTTGTCTCTTGCCATGCTGGGTTTGCTGGCCGTCGTGGCCACCCTGGTCGGACTGGTGCTCGCACCGTTCACCGCGCTGACCTTCGGCTGGGTCGGCATCTTCTTCCTGGTCGGACTGGGCTCCTTCGCTTCGCTGCGCATGCTCGCCGTGCGCGACCGCAACCGCAAGCTGCTGGCCACCCTAGAGGCCACCCGCCAGCGCGCGATGCAGACTCCCGCCATGGAGGACGGCGCCAACCAGGTGCTGGTCCGCAAGCAGGACACCGACGACGAGGTCTTCGACGCCCGCCCCGGTTCCTCCCGCCGCGCCCCGGCCATCACCGCCGACGAGTTGCGCGCCGAGGCGCTGCGTGTCGCCCACGGTTTCGGCGGCGTGAAGCAGCCGGATACCTGGGAGCCGACCAACGTGCCGCGCCCGACCTATGTCCAGGTGCGCGAAGCCACCCAGCGCGAGATCGCCGCGCGTGTGCGCCCGGAACCGTTGCCGGTCTCCGAGCCGCTGCGCCCGAGCAAGCAGATCAGCCTCAAGGCCTCCGAGGACGCCAAGCGGATCGCCTCGGAAGTCTCCGCCGAGGACCAGGCCGCCGTGGCCAGCGTTCCGGCCAAGCTGGCTCCTGCCGCGAAGGACGCCGCAACCCAGGCCCCTGCCGCTGCAGTGAAGCCAGCGGTCGAGGCCACCGGCACCGAAACCGCCGCCCCGCGCACCGAGGCGCCGGCCCAGGACAAGACGGCAGCCTCCAAGGCCCGACTGAACCTGGACGCCGTCATGCAGCGCCGCCGCGCCTAGCGCACCAGAGACCAGCAAAAAACCTGCGATCCGTGTGGATCGCAGGTTTTTTGCCGTTTCGGGGTCTTCGCGCCGCAAGCCCCGGGGCCGCCGGTCCTAGAGGTTCGCGTCCTCGGAGGGCAGCGGGCCGCGGTGGCCCATGTGGTGTGCGAAGACCAGCGTGGTCTCGGTGTGCCCCACGGACTCGTCGGTGGCCAGGTTGTCCAGCACCCAGTCGCGCAGCGCCTCGGTGGAGCTGACGGCAATATGCAGCAGGTAGTCGGTGCCGCCGGAAACATGGAACATGGACAGCACCTCTGGCAGCTGCGGGATGCGGTCGACGAAGGTGTCGATCTTCTCGCGATCGTGCACCCGCAGCTTCACGGAGATCAGCGCCTGCACGGTGCGGCCCACGCTGCGCAGCGAGACCTCGGCGTGGTAGCCGGTCAGGATGCCGCGCTCCACCAGCGAGCGGGTGCGCAGCAGCGCCGTCGACGGGGCGATGCCCGCGCGCTGGGCCAGCGTCGCATTGGAGATGCGCGCATTGGCGACCAGCTCGTCGATGATGATTCGATCAATCTCGTCGAGATCGGTACCGTGGGTCTGCTCTGATTGCGATGACATAAGAATATTTCACCATACTTGGGCTCAATCGAGCACTGCTTCGATGCGCCAGGTGCGTGCCGTGCCTCCGCCGGGCCGCGGCTCAGCTGTCCGGAACGTCCGGCACCGGCGGATATATTAGTGTCATGACACGAGCATCCGAGCAGACCGGAGAACTGTACGACACCCGATTGGCCGCCTACGCGCTGGTGGAGAACGACGGAAAGGTGCTGCTGACCTTGTGGGACATGCGCCACCGCGATCCGCGCTTCATCCCGCGCTGGACGCTGCCCGGCGGCGGCATCGACCTGGGCGAGCAGACGTCGGACGGCGTGATCCGCGAGGTCTTCGAGGAAACCGGCTACCACGTCGACACCCTGGCGCTGCTGGACGTCACCACCGGCATCATCCCCGGTGCCAAGCGCTACTCGGGGGAGGGCCACCCCATGCAGACCGTCGCGGTCACCTACACCGCGCAGCTGGCCGGCGGGGAGCTGCGCGCCGAGCAGAACGGCTCCACCAGCCAGGCCGGCTGGTTCACCCGCGAGGAAATTCGCCAGCTAAACAGGATCGAAAGGGTGGATGTGATGCTGCGGATGACCGATCCCGGCGCGCGCAACCGCTGATCCGGGCCGTGCTGGCCTAAAATCGGAAGGGACATGAAGTTCCCACACGCCACCCCCGCCCGCACGCTGGCCCTGGCCGCCTGCGCCCTGGCCCTGCCGCTGGCCGGCTGCACCACCCCTCCGCAGGATGCTGGAACCGAGCCCAGCCGCGATGTCACGCTGCGCATCGCGCCGACCGAGGATCCCACCGGGCAGGCGCTGGCCCACGTCTACGGCGACGCGCTGGAGCAGCTGGGCTACACCATCAGTTTCACCAAGCCCTCGCAAGATCCCTACCGCCAACTGGCCGAGGGTGCAGCGGACATCGCGATCGACACCGCCCCTGAGGCTATCGGGCTGCTCCCGGCGGAGCAGGACCCGCGCGGCGAGGACCAGCTGCTGGCCGGCGACGAGGCCAAGAAGCTCGTGGGGCTGCTCAACGACGCCGAGCTGGGATTCACCGCGTTGCCGCTGACCCAGGGCGATGCCGGAGCGGTGATGGTGCTTTCCGGCGCGGAGGCGACCGAATACTCCGTCACCTCGGTAGCTTCGCTGGCCGCCGCCTGCAGCGAGCTGACCTTCATCTCCGCCGCGGCGCCCACCGCCGGGCTGGAGAACGCGCTGGAAGATGCAGGTTGCGCCAAGCCGGTGTTCCGCACCGTCGACGCCGCCACCTTGCACGACGAGCTGCGCGCCGCGGTGTCCCGCGTGGTGGTGCTGCAGCAGCACGACGCGGTGATCGGGGACGAGGCGTTCACCATGGTCGACGGCAGCGCCAAGCTCTTCGACGCCGCACCCTACCTGGCGCTGGCCGGCGAGGCGGTGGACCAGGACGCGGTCGACGGCCTGAACCAGGTCACCCGCCAAGTGGACCAGCAGGCCCTGGTCGGCCTGAACCGGATGGTCTCCGGCCCCGATGCGATAGCGCCCGACGACGCCGCGCAGCGCTGGCGCTGGATCATCGACAACTAGCAGCCCGTCACCCGGCCGATGATCCCGGCCGGGTGCAACGGTTGAGTAACAAGGCGCGCCGCGCGCGCCTGACGTGAGAAAGTGTACCCATGGCCGAATTCAAACAATCGACGAAACTGCACAACGTCCTCTACGACATCCGCGGGCCGCTGCTGGAGCACGCCACCCGCATGGAGGCCGAGGGCCACCGCATCCTGAAGCTGAACATCGGCAATCCCGCGCCGTTCGGCTTTGAGGCGCCCGACGCGGTGCTCGTCGACATGATTCGCAACCTGCCCAACGCCCAGGGCTACTCCGACTCGCGCGGCATCCTCTCCGCCCGGACCGCGGTCTCGCAGTACTACCAGACCCGCGGCATCCAGACCATCGGCGTGGACGACATCTACCTGGGCAACGGCGTCTCCGAGCTGATCACCCTGAGCCTGAACGCGCTGCTTAACAACGGCGACGAGGTGCTGATCCCGGCTCCCGACTACCCGTTGTGGACCGCCTCGGTCTCGCTGGCCGGCGGCACCCCGGTGCACTACCTCAACGTGGAGGAGGAGGGCTGGCTTCCGGACCTGGAGGACATGGAAGCGAAGATCACCGACCGCACCAAGGGCATCGTGATCATCAACCCGAACAACCCCACCGGCGCCGTCTACCCGAAGGAGACCCTGGAGGGGATCCTGGAACTGGCCCGCAAGCACGATCTGATCGTCTTCTCCGACGAGATCTACGAGAAGATCCTCTACGACGACGCCGAGCACATCAACACCGCCGGCCTGGCCGACGACGTGCTGGTCATCACCTTCTCCGGGCTGTCCAAGGCCTACCGGGTCTGCGGCTTCCGCGCCGGCTGGATGGCCATTTCCGGTCCGCGCCACCTGGCAGCGGACTACATCGAGGGCATCAACCTGCTGACCAACATGCGCCTGTGCGCCAATGTGCCGGCGCAGCATGCAATCCAGACCGCGCTGGGCGGCTACCAGTCGATCAACGACCTGATCCTGCCCGGCGGCCGCCTGCTGGAGCAGCGCGACGCGGCCTACAACCTGCTCACCGCCATCCCCGGCGTGAGCGTGCAGAAGGCCAAGGGCGCGCTGTACATGTTCCCGAAGCTGGATCCCGAGGTCTACCCGATCCACGACGACGAGAAGTTCGCCCTGGAGCTGCTCAAGGCGCAGAAGATCCTGATCTCCCAGGGCACCGCGTTCAACTGGGTGCGCCCTGACCACTTCCGCCTGGTCACGCTTCCGAACGTGCGCGACCTGACCGATGCGGTCGGCCGCATCGGTACTTTCCTTGAGGACTGGCGCGCCCGCGCATAACTCCGCGGCGAGGGCCGCACCTTGATCAGAGGCGCCATTCTGTTGTCCCGAATTGCGGGGCGGCGGGGTGGCGCCTGTGTTTTGTGCCCAGCGGCTAAGACAGCACAGGTGATGGGGTCAGGTGAGGCGAAGTTGTTGAGTCCATCTGCGCCAATACTGCCTCGAACTTCGCGGTGACATCGCGCCCGTGCTGCTTTGCCCTGCCCGTTGTGAGCCGGTATCCCTGCGGATGCCTGCTCCAGAGCCCTTTGAGCTCGTCGAGCTCGTATTCCCGGGGCCACTGCAGCTTGTTGGTCGCGCGGTCGAACCGCAGGCACACCGCGACGTCGAAGTCCCAGGAACCGAAGCTGAAATGCCGTTCGACCATTGGGTCCAAGGTGCGGGACTTGACCTGGATGCGGTGCCCGTCCGAATCCTTGATGTCGGCGGAAGGATTGCCCGGTGACAGGAGCTATCCGCCATAGACCCTATGGGCGGCGTATTCGGCGATCTCGCCCATCAGATCGCTGGAGGTCCGGGTCAGTCCGCGATGCTGGAACTCGGACCGCAGGCGTGCTTCGAGGCGTACCAAGTCGCCGTCGCTTAGGTTGCTGAGATTGTGTTGGTTCACGAATCCCATGCTAGGTGAGCAAGATGAGGTTTCACCGATTCAATCACCCGAACGCCGATCTGCGCGAGAATCCCAGCGAATCAAGCCCCCACCCGGTAGGCTGTCACCAAATACGAGCGGGACAAGGGAGAAACGATGACCGCCTACCCGGAGAACTTGATCAGCGCGCTGCGCGTCGAACCCGGCCTGGATTTGTCCCAACGAGCGACCGGAGACCCGGACTGGTGGCCGGCGGATGCCCCGCAGGACAAGAAGGAAGCCGCGCAGCGGATGAAGGAGCTGGGCGAGGAGCTGTCCTCGCTGCAGGAGCGGCTGTTCGCCTCCGCGCTGCAGCAGGAGTCCGAGGACTCGGTGCTGCTGATCCTGCAGGGAATGGACACTTCCGGCAAGGGCGGGATCGTACGCCATGTGGTGGGCCTGCTGGACCCGCAGGGCGTCGACCATTTCGCGTTCAAGACCCCGACCCCGGAGGAATTGGCACACGACTTCTTGTGGCGCGTGGAGAAGCGGTTGCCGCGCCGGGGCATCATCGGCGTTTTCGACCGCTCGCACTACGAGGACGTGCTGATCCACCGAGTGCAGCAGCTGAGCACCGCCGAGCAGGTGGAGAAGCGCTATGCGAAGATCACCGCGTTCGAGAAGCGGCTGGGGGAGCTGAGCATCCACCCGATCAAGGTGATGCTGCACATCAGCCGCGACGAGCAGTACCGGCGGCTCTCGGAACGGCTTCAACGCCCGGACAAGTTCTGGAAATATGCGGTCGGCGACGTGGAAGACCGGCTGCGCTGGGACGACTACCAGCAGGCCTACCAGGTGGCGATCAACCGCACCGACAGCGCCGCCGCCCCGTGGTTCGTCATCCCTGCCGACCAGAAGTGGCGTGCGCGGCTGTGCGTGGCCGAGCTGCTGCTGCAGGTGCTGCGGCGCATCGACCCGCAGTGGCCGCCGGCGAAGTTCGACGTCGCCGCGGAAAAGGCCCGGCTGGACGCGACACGCTGATCCGGCTTTCCCATGGCGCTCCCCATAGCTCGGCCTGCACAGCTTGCGGTGCCCGGGCTCAGAATTCGTGGAACGCGCAGGCCTGGGCCCGCTGCGCGGCTGTCGCCTGGCCGTTCAAGACCTTGCACCAGCTTGGATAGACCCGGAACCCGCGTTTGCCTGGCCATCTGCCCGAGGTGATTTTCAGTTCGGACAGATGCGCACCGGTGAACCGGAATACGCCGCGTCGCCCCTGCTGCTCCACGAAGACGAGCAGGCCTGCGGCCGTGTCGTCGTCGCGGAATGGTTCGGTCGTCCCGTCAACGGCCCGCCGCCAGAATGCGACGAAAGCGCCAGCCTTTGTCGGAGTGTTGCGCGCCGTACGAATATGCCATGCTTCGCCGTCGATCTGGGCGAGGCCGGACTCGTAGTCGCTGTTCTGCGCTTCGGGAATTACCGCGATGGGCGCCGATACGGAAGCAGCGTAGGCCTCAAGCATTGTGAATTGCACCCACCCAAGATATCCCACCGCCAACGTGGAACTGCTGGACGGCGTCGCATGGTGCGCAGGCCGTGTGCTTTCGCTGACGACTTGCCCGGTTCGAAGCGTCCGAGCCCGGCGTGCGCCGAACTAGTCCTCGGTGTTCTCCAGATGGCGGGCGCGGGCTGCCTCCAGGCGCTGCGAGACGCCGTTGAGCCAGTTCTCGCAGTGGGCCGCCAGCGCTTCGCCGCGCTCCCACAGGGCCAGCGAGGCCTCCAGCGGCGCGCCGCCGGTCTCCAGCTGGTTGACCACGGCGATCAGCTCGTCGCGGGCCTTCTCGTAGGACAGCGCGGCGATGTCGGTCGGAATCTGCTCGTTCATGTGATGGTGCTCCAAACTAGTGGGCCGCCTCGGCGGCGGGGAAGATGTCCTGGACGGTGGCGGTGAGCTGGCCTGCGGCGACCCTGATGCGCAGCAGGTCCTGCGGGTTGGCGGTCGAGGCATCGCGCAGCACGCTGCCGTCGGCCGTCTGGGTGACCGAATAGCCCCGGTCAAGGGTCTGCTGCGGGGACAGGGCCCGGATCTGGGCGCGCAGGTGGGCGACCTCGTCCTGGGCACGCTGCACCCGGTGGCCGATCAGCGCGGTGGAGCGCTGCACCCAGCGCTGCAGGTCCTCGGCGCGCGATTCGACCATGACCTGCGGGCTGGCCAGCACCGGGCGGGCGCGCAGCGAGGAGACCAGCTGGGCCTCGCGCTGCAGCATTGAATCGATGGACCGCTCAAGGCGCTGGCGGGCGGCGTCGAGCCCGGCGAATTCCTCGTTCAGATCCGGCACGATGCGCTTGGCTGCATCCGTGGGAGTGGAGGCGCGCAGGTCGGCGACGTCGTCCAGGATCGGACGGTCGGCCTCGTGGCCGATCGCGGAGACCACCGGGGTGGAGGCGGCTGCCACCGCGCGGACCAGGTCCTCGTTGGAGAACGGCAGCAGGTCCTCCAGCGCGCCGCCGCCTCGGGCGATCACGATGACGTCGATCTGCGGGTCCGTATCCAGCTTCTGCAGCGCGGCGATGACCTGCGGGACCGCGTCCACGCCCTGCACCGCGGTGTTGATAACGGAGAACTGCACGGCAGGCCAGCGCAGCGTCGCGTTGCGCACCACGTCCTTTTCAGCGTCCGAGTCGCGCCCGGTGATCAGCCCGATGCGTCCGGGCAGCACCGGCAGTCGGCGCTTGCGGGACGGGTCGAACAGTCCTTCGGCGCCCAGCGCCTGGCGCAGCCGTTCAAGGCGCACCAGCAGCTCGCCCAGGCCCACGGGGCGCAGGTCGGTGGCGTTCAGCGACAACCGGCCGGTTTTGGCATACAGGCTGGGCTTGACCCGGGCGACCACGCGCGAGCCCACGGTCGGCGTGGTTTCCAGCTTGCGCATCACCGAGGACCAGACGGTCACGGAGAACGAGTTGTCCACGTCGACGTCGCGCAGCGTCAGGTAGGCGTGGCCGTTGCGCACGTTCGCCTCCAGCAGCTGCCCCTCCACCCAGGTGTAGGGGGAATTCTCGATGTGGATCTTCAGCTTTTCCGACAGCACCCGCAGCGGCCACGGGTTTTCCGGGCTCGTCTGCGCAGCGGTGGCGGGCACGCCGGTCGGCGCGCCGGCTGGCGGCGATGACTGCATCTGCTCACGGCTCCTTTTGCGGTGTGGCGCACCTGTGGCGCGCATTCGACGCTACACCACCGGCCCGACATCTGCGCGGATTTGCCCCGGCCGGCGGCCGCGCAGACACCGCAGTATCGCAGGCAGAGGCGGAACTCACAGCCCCGGCAGGGTGGTTCGGCTCATATGAGCATGCGCTAACTTGCGCCGACTTCGTAGACTAGAGGCATGGCTACTTCCACTTCTGTCCCGGTATCCCTGCCGGTTCCCCGTATTCCGCGCACCCGCCGTTCTCCTCAGGAGATCCTGGCGGCGTCCCCGCTGGTGACCGAGCGCAAGGTGCTGTTGGCCGCTCCGCGCGGATACTGCGCCGGCGTGGACCGCGCGGTGGTGGCGGTGGAGAAGGCGCTGGAGCACTACGGCCCGCCGGTATACGTGCGCAAGCAGATCGTGCACAACGTCCACGTGGTCTCCGAGCTGGAATCCCGCGGGGCGATCTTCGTGGAGGAGAACGACGAGGTGCCCGAGGGCGCGCTGGTGGTGTTCTCCGCCCACGGCGTCTCCCCGGCAGTGGTGCAGTCGGCCGCGGAGCGCGGCCTGCAGACCATCGACGCCACCTGCCCGCTGGTGACCAAGGTGCACCGCGAGGCAGTGCGCTTCGCCAAGAACGACTACGAGATCCTGCTCATCGGCCACGAAGGCCATGAGGAGGTCGAAGGCACCTACGGCGAGGCCCCCGAGGTCACGACCATCGTGAACAACCCGGAGGAAGCCGACACCGTCCAGGTCAAGGACCCTGACAAGCTGATCTGGCTCTCGCAGACCACCCTGAGCGTGGACGAGACCATGGAGATCGTGCGCCGTCTGCGCAAGCGCTTCCCGAACCTGCAGGATCCGCCCAGCGACGACATCTGCTACGCGACCACCAACCGCCAGGCGGCCATCAAGAACATCGCCCCGCAGGCGGACCTGGTGATCGTCGTGGGTTCGGCGAACTCCTCCAACTCGGTGCGCCTGGTCGAGGTCGCACTGGATCACGGCGCCAAGGCCGCCTACCGCGTGGACTTCGCCAACGAGGTCGACGAGACCTGGTTCGAAGGCGTCTCCACCGTGGGCGTCACCTCCGGCGCCTCGGTGCCCGAGGTGCTGGTGCGTGAGGTCGTCTCGCTGCTGGCCGAGTACGGCTTCAACGACGTCGCCGAGGTCACCACGGCTGAAGAGGACATCATCTTCTCGCTGCCCAAGGAGATCCGCAGCAAGCTGAAGGAATCCGGCGACGAGGAGCGCGCCCTGGGCGGGCGCGGCCACCGTCCCGAGTCCCGCTAGCCCCCGCAAATTTCACGCGCCCGCACAGAACTGGGCGCACAATACGAGTAAAAGGTAGAATTTCCTCCCGTGGCTCTTACTATCGGAATCGTCGGACTGCCCAACGTCGGCAAGTCCACCATGTTCAACGCGCTGACCCGTGCCCAGGTGCTGGCAGCCAACTACCCGTTCGCGACCATCGAACCCAACGTGGGTGTCGTGCCGCTGCCTGACTCGCGCCTGAAGGTCCTCTCCGGGATCTTCAACTCGGAGCGCATCCTGCCGGCCACCGTGTCCTTCGTGGACATCGCCGGCATCGTGAAAGGCGCCTCGGAAGGCGAAGGCCTGGGCAACAAGTTCCTCGCCACCATCCGCGAGGCCGACGCGATCTGCCAGGTCACCCGCGCGTTCGTGAACGACGACGTGATCCACGTGAACGGCAAGGTGGACCCGGCTTCGGACATCGAGACCATCGCCACCGAGCTGATCCTGGCCGACCTGCAGACCATCGAGAACCAGCTGCCGCGCCTTGAGAAGGAGCTGCGCAGCAAGAAGATCGAGAAGTCCTTCCTGGACGCAGTGCTGGCAGCGCAGAAGATCCTGGAAGAGGGCCGCACCCTCTACTCGGCCAGCAAGACCGACGGCGTGGACCTCGTCGAGCTCGCGCCGATGCAGCTGATGACCACCAAGCCGTTCATCTACGTGTTCAACACCGATGAGGCAGGTCTGGCCGACACCGAGATGCAGGAAAAGCTCTCCGCGCTCGTGGCTCCGGCCGAGGCGATCTTCCTGGACGCCCAGTTCGAGGCCGAGCTGGCCGAACTGGAAGAAGACGAAGCTGAAGAAATGATGGAAGACGCCGGCATCGTCGAGTCCGGTCTGGGCAAGCTGGCCCGCGTCGGCTTCGACACCCTGGGCCTGCAGACATACCTGACCGCCGGTCCGAAGGAAACCCGCGCGTGGACCGTCCGCAAGGGCGCCACCGCGCCTGAGGCGGCCGGCGTGATCCACACCGACTTCCAGCGCGGCTTCATCAAGGCCGAGGTCATCGGCTTCGACGACCTGGTCGCCGCCGGGTCGGTAGCCAATGCGAAGGCCGCCGGCAAGGCCCGCATCGAAGGCAAGGACTACATCATGCAGGACGGCGACGTCGTGGAGTTCCGCTTCAACGTCTAGTCGCCGCTCAGACCATGCGAGAAGACCCTGCTGATCATAGCGATCGGTGGGGTCTTTGCTTATGCTGTGCACCCCTCGCCCGGTGCGCGTGAATGTCATCAGCTGGAGGCGGGGTCTCCAACACAGTCGATGGCCACGGGCCTGCCGTCTACCGAGAATGTTCCAGAAGAGCACGGCGGCGAAGCCGGTGCCGACTTTGGCCGCAGGCAGCAGCATGGAATGTGCCATCGGGGCTGACACCGAAGAGTTTTTGCCATAGCCTGACCGCATGCACGATTGGAAGCCTGATTCGTATCCGTCGGTCAGCCCCTATTTGATCTGCCGCAATGCGGAAGAAGTGATCATGTTCCTTGAGGCGGCCTTCGACGGGATCCTGCTGCGCCGATTCGACCGACCTGACGGGTCGTTGAAGCATGCCGAGGTCAGGATCGATGACAGCGTTGTGATGATTGGCGGCGGTGCGACCGAGGCAGTCTCGGCCCCTGCGCATGTGCATCTGTATGTGAAGGACGCCCAATCCGCCTTCGCGCGGGCCATTGAGGCGGGAACGACCGTAGTTCAAATTCCTGCCCGCAAAAACGAGGGCGACGATCTGCGCGGCGGGGTGAAGGACGCTTCAGGCACCATTTGGTGGATCGCGACGCAGTAAACGCCTCGAACGGAATGAGAAGCGAGGCGTCCCGCTGAAATGGTGGGACCGTCCTTGCGCACATCTTTGTGGTCGCACAGTAGATTCGACTCCTTCGTAGTGCCATTTCCATACCTTGCCTGACGTAAGCCAAGCCGTCAAACCCTCACCTCACGGCTAGACATGGGTCCACCGCTGGCGGAGGCTGGTGGACTTGGATCTCAATTTTCGAGGCCCTCAATACACCGAGTATTCATCAAGTGGGTTAACATCCTGCAAACCATCTACAGTCGACATTATGGCGATTAATAGAGAGATGCTTCAGTTTGCATCCGTCGAGGAACTGCTCGGAACTCAAGCACCAGATCTGAGAATTCCAGATTTTCAGCGCCCATACTCCTGGACCCCACGCATCGCAGCACAGCTATTTACGGATGTAGGAGAAGCGCTCGACAGCAGACCTGAGCATTCGTACATTTTGGGTACAGTCATTCTCTTGAAGCGCCCGCAGGAGTCGCACTTCGAAGTAGTCGATGGGCAGCAACGAATCCTGACTCTTCATCTGCTGAGGGCGCTTCTTCGCGGCCAGAGGATCCCGCATCTCCAATCAGGGAGCACCCCGATCCATCAAGTCCATCGGGAACTGTCTCGACGGGTCTCTGACCTCGAACGCTTTCCCGGGCGTCTCGAGAGTTACCGGGATTTTCTCGACACCAAGGCCAGTGTGTTGAAAATCGTTACCGACGACGAAGACGAGTCCTTCCAGTTCTTCGACTCACAGAACTTCCGAGGTAAGTCACTGCGGCCCCATGACCTGCTCAAGGCTTTCCACCTGCGCGAGATGGCTGATGCCAGCGCAAGCGAGCAGCGCGCGATCGTCGAGCAATGGGAAGAAGCTGACGAGAATGACCTGGACCGGCTCTTCGGCACCTACTTGGCTCGAATTCATTGGTGGAGCCGCAACAGGCCAGCTCAAGATTTTACCAACGACGACCTTGAGATCTTCAAAGGTGCTCGAAAGTCCACACGGAGCTTGCCGGGGGCGGAGTACCATCGTGCTGCCAAGGCCATACTGCCCGGTTTGCAGGAGTGGGCCTATTCTGACACAGATCCGGTGACACGCAGAAATCTCAAGCGCGCACAGCATCAGCTTGATGCTCCGGTCTCTGCAGGGAAGTCCTTCTTCGACTACGTTTCGTTCATGCTCGAAGAATATGAGCGGCTCGACAAGAAACTTTTCTCCGATGCAGACACCGCAGGCCTCACGAGCAAGGATCTTGCCGTTTTCCATGACGGGGCACGGTTCAGGTACTGCCGGGAGCTGTACATCGCTGCGGCGCTGTACTATACGAACAAATACTCCGATGATGACACGCCTCGGGTGCGAAGGCACCTCTTCCGGTGGGCATACTCTGTGCGGTTGGCGTACGAGAGACTGGGCTGGAATACCGCGAACAACTATGCACTAGGGCGCAGCACCAATATGGAAGACCTGAACAAGGTGAACCTGTTTTCCGTCATTCGTGACACCCTTGACCCGAGTGAGCTCGGGTTGGAGAACATGAGTGCTCCCGAAACATCGAAAACTGACAATCCCGACGATGCGCGGCTACTGACCCTGTTGAAGGAGTCTCTCTGAAATGACTCAGACCATTGCCCACAACGATGTCCAAGCTATCTCCGTCGGACAACTGTTCAAACCGGGTTCCCCCAGCTATTCGATCCCCCTCTATCAGCGCAATTACACATGGGGCGAGGAACAGATACACCGCTTGATCCACGACATCCTCGACGAAGCTGAAAAAGAGGAATCCAAGGAATACTTCCTCGGCAACCTGGTGGTCGCCAGCGCACACCGGGCCGATGAGGCGCTTAGCGTGATCGATGGACAACAGCGCCTGACCACCTTGTACATCCTGCTTCTCAAACTCTCGTCCCGGCCAGGGCTGAAAGAACTCATCGGCCCGATCCAACCGCTTACTTACGAAGCTCGGGAGAAGGCTACCCGCGCTCTGCACGGCATCTTGGATATGAGCGATGAGACCGCTGGTGATGAGAATACCCGCGAGGACATCGGCATCCTTCGTGCGTCGGGGATCATTGAACAGCTGTTGGTAGGCGGTCCTATTGGTGACCGTCTACAGGATCCCCGTGTAATCGACTATCTGCTCACTAGGGTCCTCATCGTCCGTATGTCGATTGACCGCAGCACCGACCTGAATCGGTACTTCGAAATCATGAATACGCGCGGTGCGCAGCTCAGTCCCGTGGATATCGTCAAGGCTCGACTTCTCCGTTACCTGAAGGACCCTCTCGATCGTGCATTGCTGAACCGCGTTTGGACGGCGTGCTCCGACATGGACCATTATGTGGCGATGAGCCTTACTGCGCAAAGCACATCCCAACGTGCAGAAGTCTTCGGCCCGGACTGGGGCCAGATCCCGACGGCAGATTTCTCACGCTTGCGCAAACAGCTCACAGGAAGCAGCCCGGAGGCGGACGCGCCGGCCGTCGACGACGCTTCTCCGACCACGACCGAGTCCGCTGCGCTGACACTTGATGAGGCGCTCACTGTCTATTCCCAGCCCACAGACGCGACCGAGTCGGAAGATGCTGACGGAGCTGAGAGATTCACTTCGCAGATCACCTTTCCGACGTTGCTCTTGCATGTTCTGGCAGTGAAGGGAGGAATCCACGATTCCTCGCGGGTTGATGATCGCCAGCTCGACGACAAACTTCTAGTCCAGCGTTTCGCAACGCGCATCGATTCACTGCCACAGCCGGAACGAATTGCGTGGGTGCGCCAGTTCACCACGGACTTGCTACGCATACGCTTTCTTTTTGACCAGTACATACTCAAGCGCGATGCCACTCTGACCAGTGGGCACGAATCCACCACAGACGAGGAACCTGGCAGTTGGTCGCTGTACCGGCTCGCACGAGGATCGTCTCGTCGGGGTAAGAGCTTGCAGGACACCCCTCGGTACCTCTCGACCTTTGCAGAGGGCGAATCCGGGGCCAGCACAAGAAGCATGCACAGGCGGATTCTGCTACTACAGTCCGCGCTGCGGATCACTTACACCTCCCCGCGCACGATGCACTGGATCACTGATGCACTGCGCTACGTCAACGATCTTGCCGACCGGAACGAGCCGATCACGGGTCAGGGATTCCTCCGTGGTCTGGAGTCCCACGCACACGCGAACCTGCGCCAGGCGATGTCCTCGGACAATGCCGAGACCAGCCAAGATGGGATGCCGCTCGGATTCGCCATCCCGCGCATCGTGTTCACATACTTGGACTACCTGCTGGTGGAGGAGCTGAATCAATGGGACTTCACTTTCAGTTATCGCACCTCTGTGGAGCATTTTTCCCCGAGAACCGAGGATACCGAGAATTGCTCCTTTGCATACCGCATGGATAATCGGAACCTTCTCGACTGGCTCGGAAACCTGGCATTAGTCACGGTGAGCACCAACTCGAAGTTCAGCAACTACCTACCTGCGCAGAAAGCTAATAATCTTGCCGCTCGCAGGCAGAGCCTGAAGCTTGAATTGATGGCAAGACGGGCGGAAACAGGAAGCTGGAACGACGCGGATGTAAAAACTCACCATGAGGAGATGATGAAGCTGCTGCGCCGGGCGCTTGCAGCAGGATGAGCTTGACTACCTCAGGCCGCTGAGCACCCTGTCCGGCCGGTCGACGGTTTTGAGCGAGCCATAGTATGAGGCGATGCGTCGGGATGATACAGAGCGGTGGTGTGACAGGTATCAGGCTGCGGAACACGAAGGAGTTCTTCTTCACGGTCCAGTTGTACTGAGCTTTGCCTCGCAAGGCATGTTTCAGTGTCGATCCCGCATGCATCGGCAATCTCATCTGGAACCGGGACAGTTGTTATATTCGGGTTATTCCTTTCATCTCAGAACGAGCGCCGGACAGGTGGCAGTAGGATCGGCACTATGGATGCAGAACAGGTGGTTGAAGAGATCTATTTGGCAGGCGGCTGCCTTTGGGGCGTGCAGGCCTTCATCGGGACGCTGCCCGGGGTGACGTTCACCGAGGCTGGAAGGGCCAACGGAACCAGCCAGCGTATCGACGGAGCCTACAATGGATATGCGGAATGTGTACGTACACGGTTCGATCCGACGGTAGTCGGCGTCGAGCAGCTAATGGCCTACCTTTTTGAAATCATCGACCCCTACAGCGTCAACAGGCAGGGACCAGATGTGGGTCAAAAGTACCGGTCGGGTGTTTACTCCAACGATCCGGCCCATCTCGAAGAGGCTCGTGCTTTCATTGCGGCGAGAGACGACGCCCGCCGAATTGCCGTCGAGGTGCTGCCACTGGCCAACTATGTGCGAAGCGCCGAGGAACATCAGGATCGGCTCGCACGATTCCCCGAGGATTCCTGTCATCTTCCCGCGGCACAGTTGACTAAGTATTTGGCTGATGTTGATCTAGCTGCGCGCCCATGATGATCAGCAGGACAATGGCGTATGCCCAGACTTGGCTGAAGTTCTCTTCAGCGCCTCGTCAAGTTACGCTTTAGCTTCTAACCGGCCTGCTTCGAGCAACGGGGCGGGCATGGTGCGTTGTGGTTGGATCCAACTCTCCTTCTGCTAGGTTGGGGTGATGGCCACTCTTTCGTTTGCCGAGCAATCTGCATGGATGCAGTCGATGCGGCCAAAGACCGCTCGCATCGAGTTCGTTTTCAATAATGGAGACAAAGGACATCCGCTACTTGAATTATTGGCGCATCTCGATTCGGTGAGAACAATCGGTGTTGGTCTTGGCAATGGCTACTATGGGCGGGATCGCCCGAACGCAGTCAAGCGTAGCTACCGGTACGACCGGGACATCATTCGCGCGATCGAAAGCCTAGGTTGTTTCTTCCCCGAAGGTGCAAGCGAAAAACAGTGGACGGAGCTGGCGGATGTCGATGTTGTTTTCCTCGACCAGCGTGGCAAGACGCTCGGGGCGACGGTCACGCACGAAGGCATGATCATTTCGCACGACAATGAGGACGAGCTGCCACTCTCATCGTAAGGATCATCCATTCTGGACACTGATGGTGTTCAGCTTCAACGGCGAATTCCAGAGCGTTTCGATGACCGCGGTTTCTCACGAACAACGAATTAATCGAATTTGGATCATGTATCAACATCCGGGCGTGGGTGTGTTGCCTGGCTTCGGGATGGCGGGACGAAACGGCGGGCCCAGGAAGGCGCCTTTTCCGGACGAGGCCCGATGCCAATGACCAGCGCCGGCAAGGTGCTTAGGAAAGGCATCTTGGCGAACATGGTTCCAAGCCACCTCGGCGTTCTGTTTAATCCGCCGCGGAGTGCTGGCATGATCGCGGCCGCATGCATGATTCGCTGCACTGCCTGGATGATTGCCGCCGGCCTGTTGCGGCGCCGTTGCACCTTTGCCAGGAACCTGTCGGCGCTGCCGTCCTGGAAGCCTCCGGCACCCAGAGGCCTGGCAAGTATCCGGGCGGCGGCCACCGCGTCTTGGATGGCCAAGTTGATACCTACACCGCCAACCGGCGACATGGCATGCGCGGCGTCGCCCAGGCAGAGGGCACCGGGAGCATGCCAGGTACGTAGCCGGTCCACTCGGACATCCAGGTGCTTGACCGCGTCCATTGAGTCGAGCCGCCCGACGTCCTCAGCCAGCTCCGGGAAGATCCGGGCCGCCGCGTCCCTGAAGGCTTCAATGCCGCGGGCGCGAAGCAACGCATCTTCTCCTTTGCGAGCCAGCTGCGCCACCTGCAGATAACCGCGACGGGGGATGCCGATGGCTACTTGTCCCTCGTGGATTCTTGGCAACAGCGACTCGCCGACCCGTTTGTCGGTAGGCAGCCGGTACCACCACACATCGAACCCGACCGGGAATTCTTTGGCCTCCAGCGCCAGATCCCGGCGCACCGTCGACCAGCGCCCGTCGCAAGCCACCGTCAAGTCCGCGGCTACCTCGCCCACGCCATCAGGGCAGCGGTAGGACAGCCCGACGACCCTGCCGTTCTCGCGCAATACGCCGGTGACCTCGTGCTCGGTGAGCAGTGTGAAACAGGATTCGGCCCGCGCCGTGTCGGCCAGCAAGCTGAGAAGGTCCCATTGCGGCACCATTGCCACATACCGGTGGCGAAGCCGAAGGCGCCCGAAATCGGCCACCGTGATCTCTTTCCCATCGGCACCGGGGAACTGGACGCGTCGGACCTTGGACTGCGGAAGCTGCTCGAACCGTCCGAAAATCCCCAGATCGTCGAGCAGCCCCAACGTCGTTGGGTGTACGGTGTCCCCGCGGAAATCGCGCAGGAAATCGGCATGTTTTTCCAGCACGGTGACGTCGATCCCCGCTCGGGCCAGCAGCAGCCCCAGCACGATGCCGGCCGGTCCACCGCCGGCGATGACGCAGGTGGTATTTCGTCGGGGTAGTTGCTGCATCTTTTGCTCCCTGGTCACCGGGTGAAGCCTTGCTGGCCACGCTAGTCTTTGGCACGGGTGGTGGGCAAGGGCGCTGCACCGATGGCGCCCAGTGAATGGCGGGTGCTTGTGCTCGACGCAGGGGCAGGCCAATGTTGAGCCATGGCGAATAGGCGCGGGAGCTGGCTTCTTGGCGCTGCACGACGAAGCGGGAGGCAGATACATGGCACAGTGGGAACCGGGCCGGGGCATCGTTGAATTCCCCGATGGATTGCGGTTCAGGGGACGCGGGCTGCGCTCGTTGCGGCGACCGTCGCCTGCCGCGGACTTCGGCGTGTACCTCACCGGGCGTCGGCCTCCGGCGCGTGGAATCGAGCACCGCTGGGTGCGCTGGCGGGATTTCCGGCTGCCGGATTCCACCGATGAGGTGGTGGCGGCCCTGCTCGAGGCCCGTGAACGCTCTGCAACGCAGCGGGTGGAAATCGCCTGCGGTGCAGGCTTCGGCCGTACCGGGGCAGCCCTGTCGGTACTGGCGGTGATGAGCGGGATCCCGGCGGATGATGCTGTGGCCTGGGTGCGAGAGCACTACCTTCGCCGGGCTGTTGAAACACCTGCACAGGAGCGCTGGGTTTTGGAAGTGGCCGAGTCACTGCGAGGGTGACAGGAACTCCACCGCGGCGATCGCCGGATGACTGTCTGGCTTGGTAAGTTGGGTTCCAAAACATGCCATACGCGCGGGGGAGGTACTTGATGAGCCGGTCGCCGGAGAACATCCTGTTGCGCCTTCCCGAGGCGGAAGAGCAGTCGATCCGGGATGTTTTCGCGCGGCTGGAACAGCGGGGTTTTCCCCGGCAACAGCAGACGCCGCACATCACCGTCACCTTCGCCCCGGCCATGGAGCCTCAGGTCGTCGCCTGCGCGGCCGAACTCCTGCCTGCGGTGATTCCTTCCACGCTCGCGCGGGTGGGCACCGTGGTGTTCGGGACTAAACGCAAGCAGACCGTGGCCTGGCTGCTGGAGGCCAGCGACGAGTTGGAGATCGCCGCGCGCAGCATCAGCGCGGTGAACCCCGCTGGCCGGGGGCCGCGCTGGACGCCGCACCTGACCATGGGTTTGCGGCTGCCGCGGGACATCGTGCCGGACTACCTGCGCGCCATGGACGAGCTGGTTTCCCCGCATCTGAAAGAGTTCACCGCAATCCGTGCAGAGTACTTCCGGCCGCAGAGCCAGGAGAGCGTGCTGCTCGCCGAGGCAGGCATGGAGGCACGGCGCAGTCCTGCCTGACGAAGCCTCGCCAGACGTCGAACACACGGACAACACAATCACGACCCTCACGGACATGGTGGACGCTGCCGTGGATTGACGTGCCCGATGACCGGTGGATTCCGCCCGGCGACTGCTAGTCTGTGAAAAAGTCCGCTGAGGTGAAGGTATTTGCCTCATCAGAAGCTGGAACCGGATGGCTGCGCCGGCCGGCCTGCTGAATCGGTGGGGACTGCGACTCATCCGCACCAGCTTTTGATGGGGTTGGCCTTGCCACGAACCGCAGGGAGCCGTCGTGCAAGATCCCCGAACAACCGCCGACTATTTCTCTCGCGTGCTCAGGCGCGGCCAGCTGGAATCGGTGGTCTTCGAGAAATCCTCCACCTTCATCGCCGTACCCCGGAGCGAGCTGCTCACCGGCACCATCGCACCCCACGAAGCGCTCACGCTCTTCGAATCCCACGACAGGAATTCGGGGCGCTACGGGTCGACCGACCAGGACAAGCCTCTGCCGGTGGTGATCTCGCTGCTCTCCACCGAGTACGAGGAATCCGGGCACAGCGGACTGCTGCTGCTTGCAGCCCAGCTGCATCGAGATGGCCGCTTGCTGCCGCAATTCGACCAAGGCACCTCGCCGTGGATCCCCGCGGACCGGCTGGTATCGGCTACCAGCGAGGGGCTGGAAGTCATGGCGGGCCCGCAAGAAAAGTTCTGGCACTACCTGCGCACCGAAGCCAACGCCGCCATCTCCCAGGTCGAATCGTTGGCCGATGCCGTCGGCATGGCTGACAAGCTGTTCACCAAGGTTTCAGGCTCGGCACCGGAACACTTCGCCCTGCAGCTGCAAGCCGAGGGACTCGTCGTCGACACCGAGTACTGCTACATCCAAGAACATGAGCGCTTCACTGCCCTGAAGCCCCTGCTGGACCTCTACGACTTCCTGTCGGTCCATGAACCCCTTCCGCCGTTGCTGCACAGCGCGGCCACCGGATGGGAGGGCGAACGCCGCTCCGAGCTGGCAATCCATGAAGCCGGCGGGCTCTACCGCAGTGCCAAGGAATCCTGCGGATCGATGGACAACGACAACCCGCTGACCGATTCGCAGCGCCGCGCCGTCCACGCGTTCCTCGGCTCGGGCCGCGGCGACGTCACCGCCATCAGCGGTCCGCCGGGAACCGGCAAGACCACGATGCTGCAGGCCATCGTCGCCAACATGATCACCCGCCGTGCGCTGGAGAAGGCCGCGCCTCCGGTAATCGTGGGTGCATCGACGAACAACCAGGCAGTCACGAATATCATCAAGTCCTTTGCCTCGGTGGCAAAGGACAAACCGGGAATCCTGGACTACCGCTGGCTGCCGCAGGAGCAGGATGGCCTGGCGCTCGCCGGGAGCACGCTGGGTTCGCTGGCCGTGTACTGCCCGGCCGCGGGAAAACTCAAGGAGGCGAAAGGGCAGTACCTGGTCGAGCAGCTCAACAAGGGCGAAACCTATGCCGCCTACAGCGGCGAGGTCTACCGGGCCGGAGCAAGGGACCACTTCGTCTACAGCGCGCAGAGGTACTTCGGTGCACCGAACGACATCGCAGGGCTGTGCGACTGGATCCACGATGCACTGTCGGAATTGGACTACGAACGGATCCGCTTACTGCAGGTCATGGCGTCCCAAGGCCCCTCGGAAGAATTCCAGCGAGTGTGCGAGGGTATTGAATCTTCCCGATTCGGCCGACTCATCGAGGGAATCGACGAGGTGAAGGCATCGCAGAACTTGCAGGAACTGGACGAGAAGCTTGACCTCACGCTGCGCTACGCCCAGTTCTGGCTGGCGGTCCACTACTTCGAGGCGCAGTGGCTGCTGGCCGAGGACCTGCTGGATGCGGAGGACCGCAAGAAGAACACGCGGCGCGTCATGGACAGCTATTGGCGCCAGGCCGCGGCGTTGACCCCGTGTTTCGTGATGACGCTCTACCAGATGCCGAAGTACTTCAAGCTCTACATCAAGCCCGGCGAACCGTATCGCTTCGACCTGGAGCGCGCCGATCTGCTGATCATCGACGAAGCCGGACAGGTGGATACGCCGCTGGGGCTGGCGGCCCTGGCCTTGGCCCAGCGGGCGGTCGTCGTGGGAGACAGCAAGCAGATCTCGCCGGTGTGGAACATCGACGAACTCAGCGACGAGGAGGCCGCCGCATCGGCTGGCATCGATACCGCCGGATGGTGGGGTGATCTGCGAGAGCGCGGGCTGACCTGCTCCGCCCCGTCCAGCTTGATGAAAGCCGCCAGCCATGCGTCCAAGTGGGAATACGGCGACGGGCACCCGGGCCTGTTCCTCAGCGAGCACTTCCGCTGCCACCCGCAGATCATCGGGTTCTGCAACGAGCTGCTCTACGACGGCCTGCTGGTACCTCGGCGGCGCGCGGACAATTCCCCGCTTGAGGGCGCGGAGCCGGCGTTCCAATGGCATGATGTGCCCGGGTCCTTCGACTCGCCGGCAGGGTCCAGCCGCCAGAACGAGGCCGAGGCGAAGGCCACTGCGCGGTGGATCGTGGAGAACTACGCCCGCTATGCCAAGATCTACAACCCCCGGCATCCCTTGCCGAACAAGAAGCCGGCCGGGGACGAGCTCATCGGAGTGGTGACTCCCTTCAGCGCCCAGGCGCGGCTCATCGAACGGGAGATCGCCAGGGTGGCCCGCCAGGCCGGTGACTTTCTGGGCATCCCGCCGGATCTTGCCTCGAAGATCACCGTCGGCACCGCGCATCGGCTGCAGGGCGCGGAACGGCCCCTCGTCTTGTTCTCCGCAACCTACGGCCAGAACAGCGGCCAGGCAGGATTCATCGACGCCAACCACGAACTGCTCAACGTGGCGGTCTCCCGGGCCAAGGACCTGTTTGTGGTGTTCGCGGCGCCCAACCGATGGAACAACGGTCAGGCCTTCGAAGCCATGGGCCGACACGCGGACAGGATCCCGCTGGATCTTCCCGAGCAGACAGCCGGTCCCGCGCTTGAAGTGCGAGAACCGGTGATGGCGGAGCCTGCGCCTGCGCCGCCGACACCGGAGATCGATCAAGAGCCGCCGCCGTCCCGGACGCTGACCGCCACCGCACTGCTGAACCGGTGGCGCAGTGCCGGCCAGCTCAGGGAGGAGGACACGCAGCTCAAGGCCCAGCGGATGAACGAGCGCCTGCGTGATGCCGGGGTGCTGGCCGGTCGGCCCGGCGAATGGCAGCCGACGGTGCTGGCTCAGCTGCTGGGCGCAGAAATCGTCCAGCGGCAGGACACCCGCACCGGCAGCACCTTCGAGTCCCTGGAGTACGCTCCGCGAATGCAGGAAGTGCTTCTGGAGCTCTACCTCGACGGGAAGCTCTGAGACGGCGCAGGCGTCCGGAGAGGCGGACGGACACGCTGCGCGCTGATCCGCGCCGGCGCCGGGAGCGCAAGCCACCGCGATTGCTGGCTTTGCCCCGCGGAAGCGGGAAACCACGCGGGGCCGGAGTCCCTAGAACAGCGGCCAGGGGACAGCCGGCATCTGGCCGCTGGGTCCGGGGAATGTCCCGGTGGCCTGCAACCGCTGGCAGCGTGCGGCCAAGGCGTCGACTTCTTCGCCGGTCAGCAGCTGCGCCAGGCTGCGCCCCAGTTCGCCGGACAGCCCCGCGGCGACCTTGCCTAGGCCTTCGAGCTCGTCGTCGTTCAGCGCTTGGCCCAGCCATCCCCACAGCACCGTGCGCAGCTTGTGCTCGCGGTGGAAGGTCAGTCCGTGGTCCACGCCGTAGCGGTGGCCATCGGGCATGGCGAGGATGTGGTTGCCCTTGCGGTCGGCATTGTTGACGATCACGTCGAACACGGCCATGCGCCGCAGCGCCTGCGTGTCCTCGTGGATGAGCTCGACGACGCGTCCGTTCTCATCCTGGCCCTTGAGGACGTGTTTCCAGCCGGTGTACGGCGCCTGGTCCGCTGGGACCAGGTCCACGGGACTCTGCCCGGCATCCGGTTCCTTCCACAGCTGCACCATGCCCTCGCCGAGCGGTCCCTCGCGCAGCCAGGTCTGCGGCACGATATCCCAGCCGAAAGCCCGGGAGACCAGGTATGCTGCGACCTCCCGGTGGGCCAGAAGCCCGTCGGGAAAATCCCAGAGCGGGCTTTCGCCGGCGATCGGCTTGTAGACGACCTCCGTGGCTCCGATGCTGCCCAGAAAGGTGGCATTGGACGCCGTGGTGATGCGGCCGGTGAGGGTCAGCTCGGCGGCCATGAGATCCGGGGCCGGCATCAGTCCTCCGGAGGGGTGCAGACATGCCCCTCGGGGTCCATCGGATACCCGCACAGCGGGCACATCGGCCGTCCGGCGGCCACGATTTCGCGGGTGCGCTTGGCGAAGGCCCGCGCGGTGCCCACTGGCACCCGCACGAGCAGCATCTCGTCGGCATCGGCCGGGACATCTTCGTCGTCGTCTTCGCCCAGCGGATAGAGCTCGATGACGATCTGCGAAGTGGTGGCATCCCAGCCCAGGCTGATCGCGCCGATGCGGAACTGCACCTCGACCGGTTCGAGCGGGTCGTTGTCGACCAGTTCAAGGGGCGTGCCGGCAGGGACGCTGAAGGGGTTGCCCTCGACCGCGCCGAGCTGGTCGAGCACCTCGTCGATTTTCTCGGCGAGCGCCGCCGATTGCTGTTTCTCCAGGGCGAGCGTCACCAGCTGCTTGGCGGCGCGCACCTGCAGGTAGAACGCCCGCGATCCCGGATCGCCGATGACGCCGACGACGACACGATCTGGCCAGGAAAACTCGTGAACACGTGTAGACATGTCAATATTCTAGGCCGAAGACGTTCACGGCGCCTGGTGTCCAGGGCCTCCGCCGACCGGGGCGTCGCCCGCAGGGGCGGCCTTGGCCAGCCAGGACAAATCGCCGGCCTCGGTGTTGATCGCATAAACGCTGGGACGGTGCGGCCCGTAATGCACGATCGACACCGACGCGGGGCCGACGTTCAGGCGCTGGAACATGTCCAGGTGGGTGCCCAGCGCGTCGGCGAGAATCGATTTGATGACGTCGCCGTGGCTGACGGCCGCCCATACTGCGCCGGGGCCGTGCTCGGATTCGAAGGCAGCATCGCGGCGGCGGATGGCGGCCACCGCGCGCGCCTGCATGGCCGCCAGGGATTCGCCGCCCGGGAACGCTGCCGCGGAAGGCTGTGACTGGACCACCTTCCACAGCTCTTCGGTGGCCAGCTCCTTGAGCGTCCTGCCCTGCCACTGGCCGTAGTCGCATTCGACCAGGTCGGAGTCCATGGGCGCGAAGGGCGCTTGGGGCTGGCGGTCGATGATGAATTGGGCGGTCTGCAGGCAGCGCTCCAGCGGGCTGGAGACCACCCCGACCAGGGGGACGGCGGCCAGCCGCTCTCCGGCCCGTGACGCCTGCTCCCGGCCCACCTCGTCCAGGCTGACGCCGTCGGCGCGGCCCGCCAGCACGCCGGCGGTATTTGCGGTGGAGCGGCCGTGCCGCACGAGAATAACGGTTGCCATGCTTTCAGCCTAGTATCCCGGCGTCGCTACGCCAGGTTTCGACAGAATTTCCGTGCAGCGCGTCGGCGCGAGGCTTCCGGCCGGATTGCCGCAGTCTGCCTTTTCTGCTGGCATCCAGTTTGGGCGGCGCCGGATCGCGGAGACGATAGCCTAGGCTCCATGAACACAGTGCCACAGGATATGGACTATGAGATCACGGGTCGCCAGGCCAGACCGGCGGGGCGGTCCACGGTCTCGATAGTCATTCCCGTGAAAAACGACGGCCCCCTGCTGGCCCGGTGCCTTGCTGCACTCAAGGCCCAGACCCGCGCCGCCGACGAGATCGTCGTCGTGGACAACGCGTCGACCGATGATTCCGCGCAGGTGGCGCGCGACGCCGGTGCAGCAGTGGTGGCGTGTCCAGAGCCCGGTATCCCCGCGGCCAGCGCAGCGGGGTATGACCATGCCCGCTGCGAGATTATCCTGCGCCTGGATGCCGACTGCGTGCCTCCGGCGACCTGGGTGGAGGACATGGTGGACGCATTTGCCCGGAACCCGGGCACCGCGGCCTTGACCGGACCCGCGCGTTTCACCGACGGCCCCCGGGCGCTTCGCGCTCCCTTGGCCGCGGTCTACCTGGGGGTGTACGTGCTGGCCACGGCACCTGCCTTGGGCCATCGTCCGCTGTTCGGATCCAATATGGGGCTGCGTCGGGAAGCCTGGGCGCAGATTCGCACTGCGGCCCATCGCCGGGATCCCGAGCTTCATGACGATCTGGATCTTGCCTTCCATCTTGGAGCGAACCACAAAGTCGGCTATGTGAAGTCGTCGATGATGGGGGTGTCGATGCGCCCATTCTTCGACGCCCGCGCCTTCGCAAAACGCCTGCGCCGCGGCTTCCGAACCGTTCTAGTGCATTGGCCCGATGAATTCCCGCCCCGACGCTGGAAAAGGCTGCTCGGCGTCGACCGTGGAAATCACCCTCGGGACACGAGGAACGCCAGTGGTTCCCGCGTCGCCTGAGCGCGGACGCGGCTCCGGGCCCCGCCCTGCCAGCAGGCCATTCGCCGGGGAGATCGGTGTGGCGGATATCCATGTCATGAGTTGGAACATCAGGCGCCGTACCCGTTATGCACTGGGCCGGACAGCGGATCGATGGGATGTGAGGGCTCCTAGGATCAAGTCCCTGCTGCAGTCCGAGCGCCCGAGCCTGCTCGGCCTGCAGGAAGCCCTTCCTTCCCAGGTGGACTTCGTCCTGTCGGCGCTCGGCTCCGCCTACCGGTCGGTGGGCTACGGACGGAGCCGCCGGGGGCGCGGAGAACGCTGCCCGATCATCTTCGATGCGCAGCGCCTGGAACTGCTTTGCTGGGAACAACGTGCCCTGTCGGCGCGGCCCGACCGTCCCGGCTCGATCTCGTGGGGAAACCTCCTGCCGCGGATACTCGTTCAAGCGAGCTTCCGGGATCGGCGCACTGGACATTGCGTCCAGATGGTCAACACCCACCTGGACCACTTGTCGTCGGGCTCGCGACGACGCTCCGTGCACTGCATCGGCCAGCTGGTCGCGCAGAGTCCGGTTCCGGTTTTGGTGACCGGTGATTTTAATGCGGGGCTGGATGCCGCGGAAATGCAAGAGCTGTCGCGCACCTACGCTCTGCTCGACGCATCAGGCAGGGCACGGAGCTCCCTGGGCGCGGCGTGGGGGACGCTGGGGTCGTATCGTGTTCCGCGGACCGAGGGCCGCAAGCTGGATTGGATTCTTGTCTCGCCCGGGATCCTGGTCACCGCGGCAGGCGTCAACGGTCTGCGCTACCACGGGGGATGGGGGTCGGACCACCTGCCCGTGCAGGCGGTGCTCCGGCTGCCGGAACAGGAGCGGTGGAATGATTGAGAACTTCCTGCGCCGGCTCCATGGCCCGGCGGCCGTTGGCGCGGATGTCCTCAGGTGCCTTGCTGCACTGGGCGTCGTGGTGGCGGCGGTGGTGTACGGACCCACCGACGCGGCAATCCTGGCCTTCGCGCTGCCCGGATGCGTGGCACCGAGGTTCCTTGGAATGCGGCCGATCGCCGACGCCGCGATCGTGGTGATCCTGCAGGCCGCCGCGTGGAGCAACGTGCTCGACCTGTATGTGCGGATAGCGTGGTGGGATCTGGCCGTGCACTTTCTGGGCAACGGATCAATTGCCGTCATGCTCTATCTGGCGTTGACCCATGCCAAGGTGTTGCCCGATCCTCGTTCGCCGGCATTTTCCCCGCGCATGGGTGTCACGCTGGTGACCGCTCTGGGGCTTTCAGCCGGCGCCCTCTGGGAAATGATCGAATGGATAGGCCGCGAACTCGCCAGCAACGAGATCTATATCGCGTATGAAGACACTCTCTCGGACATGGCCGTAGGCGGCTTGGGCTCCGTGGTCGGGGGAGCACTGCTGGCTTGCTGCCCGCTGCTGCATCCCGAGGCCACCAGAGCATGAATCCCGTGGCCGTTATCCCTCCGAGCGCGATGGCCACGGCAGGCGGCGCGGTACGGCGGAAGCGGTGAACTTCACCGCAACGGCGAGCCCCAATGGTGCGTCATGGGCGGGACGCAGTGGTCCTGCGGTCATCGGTGTGGATGGGCCTGGCCGCACACGGGGAACTGTCGCCGGGGCCTCGGGGTGGCGCACCAGCTTCAGCGGACCCAGCACGGCCTTCGAGAACCAGAGGATTCTGATGTCCGTAGTTGAACGCGGTACCATGAAAGTTGGCCTTTTCGAGCCTTGCTGCATGGCCGCAACCGCTCGGATGCCGCCAGCGAATGACCCGCCGATAACGGCACCGCCGAGCCCCGAGAACCAACGGGACCAGCATATGGAGTGATTGTTTGCCTGGGACAGCTTTGCAGCCCCAACTCATGACACCGCGCGGATCAGGGAACCAGAGGATCGTCGTGGACAGCGAGCACGCTGGCCGACGATTGGACAAGTACCTCCGCTCCCAGTTCAAGCACGTGCCCGCGGGCCAGCTGTTCAAGCTGCTGCGTACCGGCAAGTTGCGTATCAACGGACGCAAGATCGACCAGACGTACCGCTTGGCCCAAGGAGACACCATCCAGATGCCGGTCCTGGACGCGGCGCCGGCAGAAGCCCGGGCGCCGCAGGTTCCTACCGCATTGCTCAAGAGCCTGGGCAATGCGGTGCTGTTCGAGGACAGGGACCTGTTGGTTGTCGACAAGCCAGCCGGCGTAGCGGTGCACAAGGGCACCGACGTCGCGGCCGGAGTGATCGAGGCCTTCCGCCAGCTGCGCCCCGAGCTGCCGCAGCTTGAACTGAGCCACCGGCTGGATCGGGATACCTCGGGGGTGCTGGTCCTGGCCAAGACCCCGAGCATGCTGCGTTACCTGCATGATTTGTTGCGCGACAGGGAAGCGGAGATTGAGCGGCACTACCTGGCCGTCGTCGCCGGCAGCTGGGACAGCAAGGCCACCGTGATACATGCGCCGCTGCAACGCCGAGAGGACAAGGTGGTTGTGGCGCCGTCCGGCCAGCGGGCCGAGACCCGGGTGAAGGTGCAGCGCCGTATCGGCAGGAACGCCAGCTTGCTCCAGGTCCAGTTGCTGACGGGTCGGAAGCACCAGATCAGGGTGCACCTGCAGCATTCGGGACACCCGATCGCGGGGGATGACCGTTACGGGAGCAAGGCCTTCAACCGCAAGGTCGCAGCAGCGGGCGGCAACGGGCTCTACCTGCATGCGGCCACAATGACCATTCCCAAGCCCGACGGGTCCACGCTGTCCATCGACGCGCCCATGCCGCAGCGATGGCGGCAGTTGCTGGCCTCGGGACTGTAGCCGGCGCACGGCCGAGGCAGCCGCCGCCCGGGCCGCTGAGATTGTTAAGGAGCGCTGTGGCCCCGAAGCGGAAATAGCGGATGCGGCCCATAGGATGAGGGATTCGAGGACCAACCGGGTCCGTCTGTCCCAGCGAAGGAGCCGTCGGCCATGAGTTTCACTGTTTATCTGTCGGGAGAGATCCACACCGATTGGCGTGATGAGATCCAGCGCGGCGCCGAGGCCGCAGGCCTGGACATCGTTTTCACCGCTCCGGTCACGGACCACCCGGCCAGCGACGCCGCCGGCGACCACCTGGGGGGAGACCTCCAGCTAGTTCTGGCGCGACCATCAGTCATCCAAGATCAACGCCATCCGTACCCGCACCCTGATCGAGAAGAGCGACTTCGTGGTGGTGCGCTTCGGAGACAAGTACAAGCAGTGGAACGCGGCCTTCGACGCCGGGTATTGCGCCGCGCTGGGCAAGCCCTATGTGGCCTTGCACGATGAAGACATCGTGCACCCGCTCAAGGAGGTCGACGCCGGCGCCCAGGGATGGTGCAAGACCACCGGCCAGGTCGTGGAGACCCTGCGCTACGTGCTGCAGGCTTAGGCCTTCACGAAGGCCCGAAGCAGCGGTTTCCACGGCAGCTTCCACGCGATGACGCCGATGCAGCGGCATCCCGCCATCACTGGGGCACCGCAAACCAAGTGCCCGCCCTCCCCGCGGAATTCCCCGGGGACAGCGGACACCTGGCCACGCAAGCATGAGCCGGCAACAGCTCCTGAAGCCGGGCGGACCCTGTCAGACCCGGTGCATCACGGATTTCAAGTGGTGCGTCATGGGCACGCCAACCGCCGCCATCGCGAAATGGGTGGTCAGGACGTCGCCGGCGAGTTCGATCCGCCGTTCGGTGCCATCTACCTGCTTGGCGCTCGCCGAGTTGGAGACTCGTGATGCCAGCTCACAGGTGAATCCGTCGGCCGTCGCCGCGAGGGGGCCTTCGGCCAGCTCTGCCTGCCCGGTGGGCTGTGCCAGCACGAACTCCACGGAGGATCCGTCGACAAGGCGCAGGTACCCGGTTTCGGTGTGCATGGGCGCACCGGCGGGGGACCAGGTGCGTTGCATGTAGTGGAGGAACGGCTTTCCCACGTCCGAGAACGTCACTTCTTCGGTGTACGCAAAGGGGTCGATGGTCGGGTATTCGCCAGCCCCTTCGCCTCGCCACGTGCCGATGAGACCGGCGACTGCCGACAGACCAGGGTGCAGTGTCATTGCTGGTTCCTCTCCAGATGATTAGTACTTTGCACATTACCGTCTCAGGATCTTTTGCGTGTTGCCGCAGAACAGATCGAGGATTTGCCGGTCCGATAGGTTTTCAGCATCGAGATTGGAAGGCAGGACATGATGCAGACCGGCCAGGAACCGCGGCCAGCGCGCGCTATCTTGGATACCTTTGGCCGGGTTCCTCTCCACAGGAGTGCTTCTCGCCGTCGTCTTCGATCTGCTTCCACTTCTCATTCTGGGGGTTTCAGCCTTGACGATCGGCATTGTCACCGGTGAATACCCCGCCGGAGGCGGGATGGCCGACGACGGAACCTTCCCGAGCATCGATCCGCACTGTGGATGGCCTGGATTCCGGTGGGGCTGTATGCGCTGTGGTCTCTCGTCTCGTTTCCACGGCCGCTGACCCGCCATCGCTTCAAGCGGGGCAGCATGCTCAGCAGCGGGTTTCTTGTCTTTGCCGCAACAGCCGCACGCGTGGCCGGATTCGTCGGCAGCGATCGTTTTCCCGACGGAGGCACACATTGGATCTTTGTCGCGATCCTGTGCGCTGCAGGCGTTGTTCAGCTCAGGATGATTCTGGGTTGGCTGCGGGCGCTGCCGAAGAGTTGGCGCGTCGGCGCCGATCAGCGTTGCCAGATCCGCCACCGGCCGGCTGCTGCCGGCCGTCCGCCGCCGGCTCTCCAACGACGGCACCTGGTGCCCGGTCGCACTATCCCCGGCTGGGGTTCCGTGCACCGTCACGAGCACAGGCGCCTCGGCCCGCGGGGAGTCACCGCTCGCGCTGCACAGGCGGAGCTGAGGGGAGCGTATCGTCCAGCCCGCGCCGGCGAAGTTCCTGCCGGGCCCGTGCCAGCCCGCCATGTTCCAGCGCGGCCAGCGCGGTGCTGCCTTCCCAGACCAGCAGCCCATGGCGGCGCACGGTCACTTTCAGCTCACCGGCCAGATGCTCCAGGTCTCCGGGGACATTGCGGTGCTCGCTGGGCAGCGGCACGGGCAGCACGAACGCCGCATCGAGCGGGGCGGAGGCTTCGATATCGATGCGCCAACCGTAGCCGCGGCCGGACAACCGCCACTGCTCGTCGCCGGTGCGCGTGGCCACCGGGCTGATCAGCGGGTTGCCCAGACGGATGACCCGGGCATCGGGCAAGCGGACAACCAGTCCGGTGACCTCGGTGCGCAGCGGCCCGGCGGTGACCAGGCCTCCGGCGAACGCGACGCAGGCCAGCGGATCCGCGAAGCCCTGGGCCTGGCCCCACCACCAGGAGTCCGGGAAGCCTTCGCGCCCCCAGTTCTTCTCCGCGTACACCTGCGCATTCTCGAACTCCCACACGGAATCGCCCAGAGCCGCGGTGCCGCAGGCCCTGCCGCCCAGCAGCCACGGGTGCCAGTACTGGTTCAGGCCCGGCACCATCTGGAATACGCTGGAACCGCCCAGCGCACGGTGCGGCCAGGGCAGCGGATCGCGGATCTCCATGTCGAGTCCGGCGCCGGGGCCCAGATCGAGGTGCAGGCGCTGACAGGTGGCATCGAAGGCCCGCAGGCCAGCGCCGGCCCGGACGCCCAGCCGGTCCGGATCGGTCCAGGCCCCGTCGACGGCGGCGGTCCGCAGGAATCCGGTGGGCCAGGCCGCCAGGCCCAGGGTGGCCCACGGCCCGTCGGGCCCCTGGTTGGCTCCGCACAGCGCGATGACCACGCGCCCGGTGTCCGGGTCGGTGATGCGCCAGAAATAGCCCTCCATCGCGACACCGTGGTGCGCACGGAGGGGATGTCCGAACAGCGGATCGGCTCCCGTGGAGCGGTACCGGCGAAGCAGGCCCATGGCCCAGTACAGCACAGCCGCATCGCAGCTGTCGACGCAATGCTGTCGCGGCCATGCCGCCGGCGGTCAGCCGAACCTGGCGAACGCCCTGGTGGATGTTCCAGGTCGCGGATTTCGCTGAAGCCCATGGACCGGTAGAAGGCCAGCTGGCGCGGTTCGTCGTCGGTGATCAGGACCTTCTGCCGGACCTCGTCGTAGGGAAGGAACGCCAGGCGGAACAGCTCGCTGCCAACCCCGGCGCGCTGGTGCTCCGGAGCCACCAGCAGGTCCTGCAGGTAGGCGATGGTCAGTCCGTCGCCGACGATGCGCGCCAGGCCGACCAGGCGGCCCGCCGCGCGCGCGGCGACCACCGACAGCGATGCGGCGATCGCCGCTTCGAGCCGTTGCGGGTCCTGCGTGTAGCAGGTCCATCCGACCGCGTCGTACAGGGCCAGCAGTTCATCGCGCGCCGGCAGCCGGCCGGATTCGTAGGTGATCGTCATGGTCCCATCCTCGCCGGCCGACTCCCGTGGCGCCACCGAAGGGCACGCCGGGCGGCGGCAGACAAGGGCCGGGGGCATCGGTAGGCTGGGGCCATGAGCATGCACTCGTGGAGATACGCGGCGTCGCGGAATGCCGACGGCGAGGGGAACATCAGCTGGAACGTCCGCGAGCTGTACGAGTCCGACCCCGGCAAGCCTCCGGCGTACACCGCCAACGCCATGGGACCGTTCGGGGAAACCTTGCAGGAACTGCGCCACGACCTGCGGCTGATGTACGCCGACGTGCTGCGGGAGGACCTGCCGATCCTGGACCTGACCGGCGGGGAGCCGGTGCTGGTGGCCGCGGCGCCGCAGGCAGAAGCGCCCGGCGGCGGACGCGGCGGGGCCGGGCAGGATCCCGCGGGGGAGGCGCAGGCGAGCCTGCGGAGGCTGCGGGCCTCCGACGCGGGGGACGTGCTGCGTGCCTTCGCACCGGGCACGGGCATGGAACGGCAGGGGTCCGTGGGCTCGCCCCGGGAAGCTGAGCGCTATGTGGCGGCGTTGCTGGAACCGGACTCGAACCGGCATCCGTGGGCCGTCGTTCTCCAGGACCGGCTGGTGGGCCTGGTGTGCGTGAACGCCGATGCGGCCAATCGCAGCGGCTGGTTCTGGTACTGGATGGCTTCCGAAACACGCGGCCGCGGGTGGACCAGCCGGGCCGCGGCGGCCGTCGCGAACTGGGCGTTGACCGCCCTGGAGCTTGAACGGCTGGAGCTGGGCCATAGGGTGGACAACCCGGCTTCCGGCGGCGTGGCCCGGGCCGCCGGATTCATCCGCGAGGGAACCGAACGGGCCAAGTTCCCCATCGACGGGCGGCGCATCGACGTGGCCACCTACGGCCGATTGGCCACCGACCCCTGGCCGGGCCTTGCCGGACTGGCCTTCAGCGAGGAAGCATGAGCGGCGGTGGCTGGAGGGAGGTCGGCCCCGGGGTCTTCCAGCGGCGCTACGACCCGCTGGATGTCTCGGTGGGAGCGGTCCTCGGGCCGCACGGGGCGACGATCATCGATACCCGCAACGATCCCGCCGAGGCGCGGGAAATCATGCACGACGTCGCGCGGCGCTTCGGGCAGCCGGTCGTGGCGGTGGTGAACACCCATGCGCACTACGACCACACCTTCGGCAACCAGGTCTTCGCCCGGGCCGGCATCCCGATCTACGGCCACTACCTGATCCCGCGGCACTTCGAGCAGTTTGAAGGGCCCCGGCTGGACCTCGTGCGCGAGCGGCCCGACCTCGAGCCGGAGATGTCCTGGAGCCAGGTGGAACTGACCCCGCCCACCGCGCTGGTGGACTCCGCGCAGGTCGTGCGTCCCGGGGGACGCGAACTGGAGCTGCTGCCGCTGGGCCCGGGGCATACCGATACCGACCTTGCCATCCGCATTCCGGATGCCGGGGTGTGGTTCCTGGGGGACGTCATCGAGGAATCCGGGCCGCCCATGTTCGGCTCGGGATCCTATCCCTTGGGCTGGCCGCTGGTGCTGGAATCTCTGGCCGAACGCATCCAGGACACCGAGGTGCTGGTGCCCGGGCACGGGGCGCCTGTGGACCGCGCATTCCTGGTCGACCAGGCCGGCAGATTCAGCGCATTGGCGGCGGTGTTGTCGCAGGCGCACGCCGCGGGTGCGACGCTGCAGGAGATCGAGTTCGGCCAAGCCCTGCGCGGCTACTGGCCGGAGGAATTCCTGAAGGAAGCCGCCGCCGACGCGTATCGGCAATTGTCGGGTTCCTAGCCGGGACCGGTGGCGGCGCGGCCGTCAGCCTTCCGGTTTGGTGGCGATGCCGTCCAGCCAGAGCGTCTCGGAGTCGTCGCGGTGCACCGAATCCGAGCCGACGTGTTTGGAGCTGATCGTCGGGCCGTTCTGGATGACGTAGACCAGCGCCATCCCGTGGCCCCGTCCCAGCTGGTACTCGTCCTTGAGCCACGCCAGGATCTCGCCGGCCTTCACCCCCGGCTGGTCCAGGCCCTTGGCCGCGGCGAGCTCGACGAGCTGCCGGGGAGTGAGCCCGGTCTTTTTCTCGATGGTGTCCAAATAGGCCTGGAACGACATGCTGATCCTTTGAACGAAGTGGCTGATGGTCACATTTTGCACGCGGGTCGGGCCCTTCGGCAAGCGGCCGCGGCAGCTCCCTCCGGCAGCCCCCTACGGCTGGCCCAAGGCCGGAGGCTGGACGGCGGCCGAAGAACGGCGGACGGCCGTTGTCCACGGCGGCCGGCGGGCGCACCATGGGCCAATGGATATTCCCACGCGAACCACCGTGGTGCACTACGCCGAACACGGATCCGGGGTGCCGGTGCTCGTTCTCCACGGCGGCGGCGTCGACCACCGCGAGCCGCAGGCCTGCTTCGAGCCGGCCTTCGACGGCGTGCCGGGGTATCGGCGCATCTATCCTGACCTGCCAGGGATGGGGCGAACCGCAGCCGGGCCGGAAATCGGGGGCGCCGAGGATGTGCTGGAGGTCCTGCTCGACTTCGCGGACCGGGCCAGCGGCGGGGCGCCCTACTTGCTGGCCGGCCATTCCGCCGGGGCCTACTACGCGCGGGCGATGGCGTTGGCCGCGCCGCAGCGGGTCGCTGGATTGGCCCTGGTCTGCCCGTTGCTGCCGGGCGATGCCGAGGTTCCCGAGCACCGGGTCCTGGTGCCCGGGGTCCAGAGCGAAGACCGGGGTTTCACGCAGTATTTCGTCCTCCACACCCGCGGCATGCTGGAACGCTATGAGCGCTTCGTGGCGCCCGGAACGCAACTGGCCGATGCACAGGCCATGGAACGGATCGGCCAGCATTGGGAGCTGCCCGCTGCGGCGCCTTCCACCTACGAGCCGCCGACGTTGCTGGTGGCCGGGCGGCAGGATTCGACCGTCGGGTTCGCCGGCACGATGCGCGCCGCCGCGGATTTTCCGAACTCCACGCTGGCGGTTCTCGATGGGGCCGGGCACGCCCTGCCCCATGAACAGCCGCTGCTGCTGCGGGCGCTGCTGGTTGACTGGCTTGCCCGGACACGGCGCGGCGCAGGCTGATCCGGGACCCGTGCGACGCGGCAGGCCCGCCGGCGTTCAGCCGGCCCGCCGGGCGACGTCCCGCGCCAGCAGCTGCGGCCAGTCCGCCACCTGTTGCGGTGTCGCGGCCACCTGCAGCTCGGCATGGGGCAGGATGCCCGCCAGCGCCTGCGCGGTGGACAGCGGATGCCCCGGGTCGCCGGTCCAGGCCAGGATCGTGGTCGGGACCGCGACCCGCGCCAGCTGTGCGGCCGGCGGCAGGTCGCTCAGGGCGGCGCCGCGGTAGATCGAGGGCAACAGCTCCTCGGCCACGTGGGGGAGCACCTGCGGGTTGTCCGCCGCGGCCGGCGGCCGCGGGGATTCCGGGCCGCGCGCAAAATACTCCTGCAGCCCCAGCACCTCGATGCCCTCGGCCGTGCGCCGGTAGGATTCGGCCTGCGCGGGACGGGTCTGCCAGGCCGTGGGCGGGAGCATCAGCGTGAATCCGCTGAAGCGCTCCGGTTGGCGCGCCGCCGCATGCAGCAGGGTGCCGGCACCCATGGAGGGGCCGACCCCGTGGACCTGTTCGCCGGGAAACCAATAGTCCAGTAGGCGCAGCAGGTCATCGGCCAGCGCCGGCCACAGGTAGTCCTCCGGCACCGGGCGCCCGATGGAATGGCCGTGGCCGCGGGCGTCGTAGCGCAGCAGCCGCGTGCCGGACAGGGCCCGGCCCAAATCCAGGTTCAGCAGCCGGTCATGGGAGCGGCTGGAGGTCAGGCCGTGCAGCTGCACCACAGGGTGGCCGGCCTCGTCGCTGAACGCCCAGGCGATCCGCGCATTCGGCACGTGGAATTCATGCATCCACGGCTCCGCTCTGTTCCGGTGGCTTTGCGAATATGATACGTGGTATGCGACTGACCCACATCCAGTATCTGCGCCTGCCGTTCGGCCCGCTGCTCAGCTACGACCTGGACGTGGGCGCGGTGGGGGACCGGCTGCCGGTGTCTTTCGACCAGGCCCGGCACGTGGGGGAAGGCGACCGGCCCGGCTCGTGGATGGCGCTGTCCTTCCGGCTGCCCGGACCCGTGCCGCGCGGCGAGCTCTCGGCCGCCTGGGAGCATGTCGTGGCCCGGCACGGGACGCTGCGCACGGTCTTCACCGCCGGGCCCGGCGGAGACGCCGATCCCGCCGGCGCGCAGCTGCACCAGGTGCGGTTCGGGCCCGGCGCGTGGATCGAGCACCGGGTGGAGCCCGGCGAAACCATGCATGCAGCGGTGCAGCGGGTGCTGGATGCCAGCTGCGCGCCCTTCGAGCGGCCCGCGCACCGGTTGTGCCTGATCGAGACCGCGGACGGCCCGGCGCTGGTAATCGGATCGGACCACTCCCACGTGGACATGTGGTCCATGCTCGTGCTCGCACGGGACCTGGTCGCCGCGCTGGAAGCCATCGGCGCGGGGGCGGATCCCGGGGTGGAACCGGCGCCGGATTTCACCGACCACACCCGTTCCCTGGCGCGGCAGGCCCCCGCCCCGGACGGGGTGCGCCGGCGCTGGGCGCAGCTGATCGAGGCCGGCGGCGGGGCCATGCCGCGCTTCGGGCTGCCGCTGGGGGATCCGAGTCCGCAGCCCGAACGCGTGGAGGTGCGCGACGTGCTCGGCACCGCGGCCCTGGCCGACTTCTCCGCGCAGGCCAAGGCGGCCGGGGTGTCAACGCTGGCGCTCAGCGTGGCGATGATGACCGAGACCACCGCCGCGCTGGCCGGGGAACCGCTGCGCGCGGTGTTCCCGGTGCACAGCCGCACCGAGCCGCGCTGGTTCGATGCGGTGGGCTGGTTCATCACCAACTCGGTGCTTGAATCCGCGGACCCGGACCCGCGCGCCTGCGCCGCCGCGGTGAAGGAGGCCATCGCGCTGGGCTCCTGGCCGCTGGCGCCGCTGATGGAACCCTTCGGCGGGATGCCGCAGGCGCCGGGCATGTTCGCGGTGTCCTGGCTGGACCTGCGCAGGCTGCCGGTGCAGCTGCCGGCCACCGTGCTGGAGCCGCAGTATGTCAGCGCCGCGATCCGCACCGACTCGGTGATGCTCTGGTTCATCCTGGACGAGGCCGGGGTGCACCTGCGCTGCCGCTACCCGGATACCGGCCAGGCCCGGAGGAACGTGGGCGCCTGGCTGGACGACCTGGTCGCGCGCATGCGCCGCCGGGCCGCAATGCCGGGCGCAGCACCGCCAATCATCAACGATTGAGGATGCGCCCGGGCGCCCGGCGGGGCAGACTGGGGGGGGCAATGATGCCGGACCGCGGGTCCGGCGCGCCGCCTGAAAGGACCGCTCCCATGAGCCCACGCCGTGAGGAACTGCTCGCTTCCTACCTTTACGCCTTCCCGCTGGTCTTCAACCTGGAGCAGGTGGCCCGCTATGTGGCCACCGGCGTCGGCAAGAATCCCGCCGCGCCGTGGAACACCTTCAGCCACGCCCGGTCGCTGGCCGGTCCCGAGGACACCTTCGTGACCATCAACAACGACACGATCTACTCCATGGCGCAGCTGGACCTGGGCGTCGGACCGATCCTGCTTCAGGTGCCGGAGGCCGCCGGCCGCTACTACGTGCTGCAGTTCGTCAGCGCCTGGACTGACAACTTCGCGTATGTCGGGCACCGCGCCACCGGAACCGGCGCCGGGCGCTACCTGCTGGTGCCCCCGGGCTGGGAGGGCCAGGCCCCGGACGACGCGGTGGTGGTGCGGGTGCCCACGCGCGTCGCCAGCATCGTCGGACGCTGGGCGGTGGACAACGAGGCGGATCTTCGCGCAGCGCATGCGCTGCAGGATGCCACGACGCTTACGCCGCTGGATGCCGCCGCGGTGCCGGCCGGGCTGCCCCCGGTCCCCGAGACCGGTGCGCCGGCGCTGGACTTCTGGGCGAAGTTCCGCGCCTGGAGCCGGGAGTTCGCCCCGGCGCCGCGCGATGGGCAGCTGCAGCGCGGCGCCCTGCAGCTGGCCGAGGCCGGGGAGGAGCAGCTGGAGCAGGCCTTCGCCGCCGGCCGTGCCGCGCTGGATGAGCTGCTGGCCTCCGGGGGCGGAAACGCGGTGGTCAACGGCTGGAACCTGGCCTACCATTCCTTCGACTACAACCTTGACTACTTCGAAGTCGGTTCGCTGGACGAGGACCGCTACAAGATCGCCGATCCGCAGCGCCGCATCGCCCAGCGCGCGGGAGCCGCGTTGGGCGGGCTGTGGGGCAACCAGGCCTTCGAGGCCGCCTACACGGCCACCTACGTGGACCAGGACGACCAGCCGCTCACCGGTGCGCACAGCTACCGGCTGCACCTGGACCCGACCCCGCCGGTGGGCGCCTTCTGGTCGCTGACCATGTACGACGTGCCCAACTACTTCCTGGTGGAAAACCCCATCGACCGCTACTCGCTGGGCGACCGCACCGAAGGGCTGCAATTCGAGCCGGACGGGTCGCTGGTCATCCACCTCTCCCACCGGGAGCCGGCCGATGCGAGGGATCGCGCCAACTGGCTGCCGACGCCGGCCGGCGCCTTCCGACCGGTGTTGCGCATGTACGAGCCGGATCCGCGGATCCTGAAGCAGGACTACGTGTTCCCGGCGATCACCCGGATCGGCTAGGAGCGCATCCAGGATGCCCGCCGGGGGCTCGCCTCCACGGCGCCCCCGGCTTAAACTGGCACCCATGAACGAGAATGCACACCCTGCGGGGGGACGCGCAGCCCGGCAACGGCGACCGGTGCCGGGTCGCGGCCGGAACCCACAAGGGAAAAGCGGAACCGTGGAGGACCTGAACACCAGCAAGACCGGTGCGCTCACCCTCACGGTGCGCCAGGAGGACGGCACGCGCTTCAAGACGCTGGCCCGGAATGTTGTTGTCGAAAGGCGGCACCCTGCCGACGGTTGAGGAACGCGCCGCCGACCTCGCCCGGCAGCACGCATCCGGGCGGCTGGAGGAGCTCTCCGCCGCGCCGCTGTGGCACCGGCGCTAGCGGCCGCGAAAAGGCTCTGTTGCGCGGGGCGTGCGCGTCGTAGGCTGGGCTCATGAGCCCCGACGCAGCGGCAGAATCGACCAGGCACCGGCCCCGGACCCCGGGTGCGGACGGCGCGCTGGAGCACCTCGCCCCGGGATACTTCGCGCTGGTCATGGGCACCGGCATCGTCTCGATCGGCCTGCACGAGGTCGGGGCCCGGGTGCCGTCGCTGGTGCTGCTGGTGATCGCCGCGGCATCCTACGCGGTGCTCTGGGTGCTGTACATCTGGCGGGCGGCGGCCTGCCGCACGGCCATGCTGCACGATCTGCGCAGCCCCGAAGCGGCCTTCGCCTACTTCACCGTGGTGGCGGGCACCGACGTGCTGGCGGTGCGGCTGGCCGCCGAGGGGCTGCTGCGGGTCGCCGCTCCGCTGGTGCTCTTCGCCGCGGCGCTGTGGTTCGTGTTCGGCTACGTGCTGCCCTGGCAGGTGCTGATGACCCGCGACGGCGAGCCGATCCTGGCGCGCACCAACGGCACCTGGTTCATCTGGGCAGTGGCCAGCCAGTCGCTGGCGATCGGCCTGAGCGTGGTCGAACCGGCCGCCGGGGTGCCCGGGGACGTCGTCGGGCTGCTGGCGGTGCTGTCCTGGTCGGTTGGCGTGGCGCTGTACGCGGGGATCGCGGTGCTGGTGCTGCTGCGCATCGTGCACTTCGGCATCACCCCGCAGCAGTTCGAGCCGCCCTACTGGGTGGCCATGGGCGCGATGGCGATCGCGGTGGTGGCCGGCACCAAGATCGTGCAGATGGACTCCACCCCGATGATCGACGCGACCCGGGTGCTGATCGCCTCCACCGTGGCGGTGTTCTGGAGCTTCTGCCTGTGGCTGATCCCGATGCTGATCGGCGCCGGGGTCTGGCGCCACCTGGTGCACCGGGTGCCGCTGGGCTACACCCCGGCGCTGTGGTCCATCGTGTTCCCGGTGGGAATGTTCGCGGTGGCCTCGCTGAACCTTGGGCGCGTGGACAGCTTGCCGATGGTGGAGGCGATCGGGCACGGCGCGCTGGCGGTCGCGGTGATCGTCTGGGCGCTGGTGTTCATCGCGATGCTCCGCCACCTGCTGCTGGTCTGGATCCGCGGGCGCCGGCGCCGCTAGGACTCGTCCGCGCTGAGCGCCCCGGCCGCATAGGCCGCCTGCCCGACGTGGATGATGGCGTCGTCCACGATGGACACCAGCCGCACCCCGCGGGTGACCTCCGGGGTCCAGCGGCGGTCCACGATCTCGTCGAATTCCTCCGCGCCCAGGTGCGCCGCGTAGTCGCCCAGCGCGCTCAGCGACGCGTCCACGTATTCCAGCAGCAGTTCCTGGTCGTCCACGCGGATGGCGTGCGCCTGGGCGGGGGTGTGGCCGTAGCCCATGCCGTCGCCGGCGTCGCCGAGGTTGAAGCGGTCGCGGTAGCGGTGCCACAGCTGCTCCTTGCCGGACAGCGCCGCCAGCTGGATGTCCACCTCGCGCCCGGTGTGCCACAGCAGCCAGGCCACCGAGTTCGGGTGTCCGCCGGGATGCGCGTTCAGCTGCTCGACGCTCAGCGCCGGCAGATTGCGGGCGGCATCAATGGGGCGGTGGACCATGCCGGTGAGGATCTCGTTGATGTTCATGATCGCCATTCTGCTTGATGGGCCCGTTGCGTGCCAGTCCCCACAGGTGCTAGCCGGAAGGGCTGAAGGTTCGCGGCTGCGGCGGAAACCCACGGTGTTTTTCGTCCCGAGTGCTGCGACGAGCGGTTAGCGGTGAACGAAGTCGACAAGCACGAGCATGCGCTGCGGTCGATCTTCCCGGTAGGCGAACGCGGCAGATAGCAGGTTGCCTATGAATCGTGGAAAACGGAAAGCCGAATCTGCGCTACGGATTCTTGCCGCATCACGCAGTCGTCCACACGTTCGGACGGGACGCGTAGAGGAAATGCACAGCAAGCCGGCACTCATCGAGTGGTAGCAGATTCAAAGAATCCGCGGCGGAATTCAAGCCGAAAGGATAATCGTCATATCGGATACTGGCTAACGGTCAGCAGTTAGCTATCGTGGTAAAGAAAGCGTATTGTCCTTCGCCGAGCTGGATTACGGCGAGGATGGTCAATCGGGAGCAATCCAAAGGCAGTCACCCCATGGTTACCAACAGCCAACCGCAACTTGGAACGCTGGAGCCTGCGATCGATTCCTTGTCGACGATCAGCGCGCCATCCACTATAGGCACGGATGAAGCCGATTCAATGGCCCTCTCAGGACAGGGCTCGGCCGCCAGGACTGAGGCGGCCCCGTCGCCGGCTAAACGTCCCCGCTCGCCATTAACTGGGATGCAGCGCGGAGCTCTGCTCTCGCGCGGTACGGCTCCTGTAGCTCGGACACCGTGGGTGATTTCACTGCCAGCGTCTAATCCATCCGTTGTTTCTTGCCGCTATGAACCTGGAATTCATTGGATCGATGCCGCGGCCTTACGACGTGATCGGCTTGTTCGGGGCCCAAGTCGCCGTTTCGTCGGGCGGTCCCTCAGCGATCTTGGTCCCTATGGCGGCGCTCCCGGAGTGGCAACGAAGGGGACGTCGTGATTCCCGGCACCCTCATGGCCAATGTCGTGATGCCCGACCCGGAACTTGGATCAAGCGTTGAGCCTGTTTCTTGCTGTGGTCAGGCATACGATTCTGGACCAGCAAATTTCAGCATGGATACTGCGTCCCGGCTCGAGGTTCGTAAACGGCCTCTTTCGGACAAGTGCCGATGCGCACCTCTGTGCTTCGGCTCTCATCGGACTTTCCTTGAAACCCTGAGCACCACGTAAGCCACCTACCGCTAGATCCACTCGGCCTCGGGACAGGAACACTCCAGCATTGGTGGCATGGCGGTCGCAGATGCGCACGCTACGAGACCACGTCCTTGGAACTGCCGAGTCGACGGTTCGTTCCATTAACAGTATTTTCCCCGGTAAACACTCACGAAGGATAAAAATGATATTCACGAATAAGGTTGCACTCGTTACAGCAGCGGGCGCGGGGATCGGCCGCGCAATTTCCTTGCGACTGGCCGCTGAAGGAGCTGCAGTCATCGTCTCAGATGTGAACGACGAAGCTGGTAGGGAAACCGTCGCGCTCATTGAGGTTGCAGGAGGACGCGCCGCATACAAGCACGCGAATGTCGCTGATGTCGACGAGGTCGGGCAGCTGGTGCCGTTCGCCCTGGACGCCTACGGACGTCTGGACATGGCTGTGAACAACGCTGGACTAGGGGTGAGTCCGAAACCAGTTCAGGAAATCTCCATCCCGGAATGGGACCGCGCGGTGAATGTGACCCTGCGTGGTACTTTCCTGTCCATGCAGTCGCAGATTGCCCACTTCACCCAGCAAGGACATGGAGGAATTGTAAACATCGCCTCCCTTGCCGGAATTAGTGCGACCCCCGACATGACACCTTACGGAGCCGCGAAACACGGCGTGGTTTCGTTGACACGCAGTGTCGCCAAAGAGACTGCCAGTCTTGGTATCAGGGTCAACGCGGTAGCACCGGGCGCAATTGAAACTGCGGCGCTGGCATCCCTGCCGTCTGAGGTCAAGGCAGCACAAATTGCCCGGATCCCCATGAAGCAGATGGGAAAACCCGATGATATCGCAAATGCCGTTGCATTCCTTCTGTCCGACCAAGCATCCTTCATCACGGGAGTGGTACTGCGGGTTGACGGCGGAACCGAGGCATAGAGGATCGGGTCCCAAACTCCATGCTAATGCGTGAGGATTCCTAGACAAGATCGGAATCCACAGGTCCAACGGCTGTTGCAAAACCTGATTAAACAGGAACTGTAACGGCCGTGGCCTATTTAAGCAGGGGAATCAGAAACTTCACGTTTTGTTGGGTTGCACCGTCGCATCTCTACAACCGAGCACCGGTACTTAACAGGAGTCCTAGACCGGCCCACCTTGGTCCAGCTTGGCATGGCGCATGGGAATGTTGGTTAGTCGCGGAAGTCGTCTTCGGAGGGGCGGACCCGGTCATCGGCACGAGGGTAAGACTGAAGCAGGGTGGCAATGCGAGCAACCGCAGGAGGGCGTGAGTACCACCTTGAGAGAGGAGAAACTTTTGGAAATCAACGAGAACCAGGCTTCCGGCGTGCCGTATACCAAGGGCCAAGGGATTCCACTAGTCCTGATTCACGGGCACGGGGTCGACCACCGGATTCTCCTGGCCCTGGACGAGGTGCTGGCGGCGACCGGTGTTTTCCAACGGATCTACGTCGACCTTCCCGGCATGGGAGGCACCGCTGCACTGGACGGCGCCGGCGGCCTGCCGGAAATCGCCGACTGGCTTGAGCAGCTGATCCGGCGGCAGTGCGGGGAACGGCCGTTCGCGATGATCGGCAACTCGCTCGGGTCGCTGCTGGCCCAGGAGATGGCGGACCGCTTCGGCCCCCAGGTAGTCGGCATGGCGATGCTGGCGCCCTTGGTGTATCCCGCGCATTCGCAGCGGACCGTGCCGCCGCGGGAAATCCTGCTGCAGGATCCCGAGCTGCTGGCCGGGCTGCCGACGCAGGACGCGGATCATTATCAACAGATGTCGGTGCTCCAAACGGTGGAGAACTTCCAACGCTTCCGCACCCACGCGCTGCCCGGGATCCGCGCGGTGAACCTGCGTTCGCTGGCCAAGCTGTCCAAACGCTACTTCCTGGACGAGCTGCCGGTCGAGCGGACCTCCCAGCTGGCCTGCCCGGTGCTGATGCTGTGCGGGATGCAGGACCACGTCACCGGTTTCGCCGATCCGGGCAGGCTCGCTGCGAGGTATCCATCGGCCGAAATCGTTGTCGTTCCCGCGGCGGGGCACAACGTGCACCTTGACCAACCCGATATTGCGGCAGAAGAAATTACCGCCTGGAGCCGGGCCGTGCGTGCCTTTGCCGGGTCGTGAGTTGTAACAGTCGGAGATCCCGTGCCCGCTTTCACGGCACAGATGAGTCGGTACTTGTTACCAATCCGTGCTTCTCTGTGGCATCCCACTAGGAGAAAATCATGAGACAACACGCGGAGTATTCCACGGCTGGAAGGAGTTCAGATGTCTGAGAGGCTCGTTCTTCGCAACTGGACCAGCGTGGAGGAAGTACCCGAACTCCTGGATGTCTGGCGCAACTCGGTGGAGGGAGGACGCGACTTCCTCTCGGCCGCCGACGTGGACGCCGTTGCCAACGCTCTTGAAGCGGTCTACTCCCAGCGCGTCTCGGTGCGGATCGCCCAGCTGGGCAAGGAGATCATCGGCTTCGCCGCCTGGAGCGAAACACAGATCGAGCTCTTGTGGGTACGCCACCACGACCGCCACCACGGCGTGGGCAGCGCGCTGCTGAATGACATCCTCGCGCTGTGCCCGGCGGCCTGCATCCTGATCAATGGGCAGAACGCGAGCACCCTCTCGTTTTTTCTCGACCACGGGTTCCAGATCGAAAAGGAAGCCGAGCACACCGACCAGCTGGCCCGGATCCAGCTGCGCCATGTCCGGCTTTCGGCCCCGGACGTGTCACGATAGATCCATGAGCGAAAACACCCGTGAACTGCGTGAAGTCAAAGTCGAACGAGTAGAGTCCAAAAGGTACCGGGCGACCAGCGGCGAAACCGGTGCCAGCCTGGAATTCGGCCAGGGCGAAGGGCTGCTGACCCCGGTGGAGCTGCTGCTGGCGGCCATCGCCGGCTGCTCGGCCATCGACGTCGACGTGGCCACCACGCGCCGCAGCGAGCCGGAGAAGTTCGAGGTGGCCGCCAGCGGCTACAAGCTGAGCGAGGAGGGCGCCGGACGCATGGAGGACATCAAGATGTCCTTCGACCTGAAGTTCCCGGACACCGACGAGGGCCGCAAGGCCGCCGGCATGGTCGAGCGCATCGTGAAGCTCTCCCACGACAAGTACTGCACGGTCTCGCGCACCGTCGAGCTGGGGGCCAAGGTCACCAGCGAGATCGCTGACTAGCGAACCTCCGGCCGCGGCGGGAAGCCGGCAGGGAGCCGGCGCATCACAACGCCGCATCACAACATAGTCAACATGCAACTGCCCGGTGCAGCGGCTCGTGGGGCGGATTCGGGAAGACCGAATCCGCACGAGCGCTGCCCGGGCAGTTGCGCGTGCGCCGCCGCGCAGGGGAGCGTGCCCCGAGCGCGGACGGCGGAAGCCTAACGCTGGGCCAGGACCTGGAAGGTGATGGTTCCCTCGGCATCCACGTTCGCGTCGAGCACCTTGTCATCCAGGGCGTCGGTGACCAGCTCGTCGAGGAAGACGGGACTGCCCTCGCCCTGGATCACCTGGTCCGCCGGCTGCGGGCCGTCGACGACCCGCACGGCGAAACGCGCGGTCTGCTGGCTTTCGGTCTCGTCGGCGGGCTGGATGCGGAGCCCCGCCTCGTTGTCCTCCGTCTGGTTGGTGACCAGCGAGGTCACGATCGCATCGGCCTGATCGGTCAGTGTCAGCACTGTATTCTCCTTCCGGTTGCGGTGCCGCCCGGTTCCGGGCAACTTCACGCAACGCTTCCGTACGAGCCGGGGCGCGGGCAAACGAACTCATGGATCTTTGAGGATTTACCCATCCGGCACCTTGGAACGAGGCGCGCCCGGGACTCCCGGACCGGCTGCGCCGCGCGCGAAGATGACGCGCCCGCGGCGCAGAGTTGGCATTTGTGGTGCAGCTCATGCCTATAATCGCTTCAACTCCGCGGGAGCCTGAACCGACCAGGCTGAGAGGGCACCGAGCCGACCGCTACACCTGATGCGGGTCATGCCGCCGTAGGAAGGAAGTGCCGTCGTTGCACGTTGCCATCATCGGGGCCGGGATCATCGGCCTGTCCACCGCCTTCGAACTGCGTTCGCGCGGCTGCGAGGTCACCGTCATCGACCCGGATCCCGGGCAGGGGGCCAGCCGCGCCGCGGCCGGCATGCTCGCCCCAGCCGCCGAAACCACCTGGGGCCACGGAATCCTGCACGAGCTGCTCGGCGCCTCCAACCAGGCCTACCCGGACTTCGTGCAGCGCATCGAGCAGGCCACCGGCCGGCGCCCGGACTACCTGCAGAACGCAACCCTGGTGGTCGCCGCCGAACCGGCCGACCGCGATGCCCTGCACGAACTGGTGCAGCTGCAGGCCTCCCTGGGCTTCAGCGCACAGACCCTGCTGCCCAGCGCCGCCCGCCGGCTGGAACCGGCGCTGGCCAGCAACATCGCCGGCGCGGTGCGCTGCGCCGGGGACCACCAGATCGACCCGCGCTCCGTGGTGGCGATCCTGGCCGGGCACCTGGACGCCCAGCTGGTCCGCGAACCGGCCGTCGAGCTGCTGCAGCGTGCCGGGACCACCCACGCGGTGCGTACCGGCAGCGGCCGGATCATCGAGGCGGACCAGGTGGTGCTCGCCGCGGGCCTGGGCACCGTGGCCGGGACACCGGAACTTCCGCTGCGCCCGGTCTACGGGGACATCTTCCGGCTGCAGGGCCCTGCGGGCCCGCGGCTGCTCACGCACACGGTGCGCGGGATCGTGCGCCGCGACCCGGTCTACCTGGTGCCGCGCGCGGACGGCTCGCTGGTGCTGGGCGCCAGCAGCCGCGAGGACGGCAACGAGGCGGTCAACATCGGGCAGATGCACAAGCTGCTGGACAACGCCCGCCGCCTGGTGCCCGGGATCGTCGACTGCTCGCTGAACGAGGTCATCGCCCGCGCCAGGCCCGGCACCCCCGACGACCGGCCGCTGATAGGGCGGCTGGATGACGGAATGGTGCTCTCCACCGGCTATTCCCGCCACGGGGTGCTGCTCACCCCCTTCGGCTCCTCGCTGACCGCGGACCTGGTCCTGAGCCAGCCGCCGCACGCAGAGCACGCCCGGGCCGTGGACCCCGCGCGCTTCAGCGGCGGGAGTGCGCCGGACCCGGCAGGACTTTCCCGAGCTGAACCGTCCCGAACCGATCCTTCACGACTTGCACCGACCCGAATGGAGCTGCACCCATGACCATCGACATCACGCTGAACTCAACCCCCACCACGATCCAGCAGGGTTCCACCCTGCGCGATCTGGTCTCTTCGCACTTGGGCCGCGAACTTGACGAACAGGGCCAGGCCGCCGACGGCACCAAGCTGGGCCTGGCCGTCGCCGTGAACGGCGCGGTGGTCCCGCGCAGCGCTTGGGCGCAGCGGGAATTGGCCGCCGGCCACACCGTCGAACTCGTCACCGCCGCCCAGGGAGGCTGAACCAATGCAGCGCAGCACGCAGAACACCACTGAAACCACCGCCGCCGCGGACCTCACCGAGCTGGATGCCGTCAACGACGCCTTCGAGGTGGCAGGGCGCAGCTTCGGCTCCCGGCTGATCCTGGGCACCGGCGGGGCCACCTCGCTGAGCACCCTGGAGCAGGCGCTCGCGCTCTCCGGCACCGAATTGACCACGGTGTCCATCCGGCACTACTCGGCCGGCGGCTCGGCCAGCGTGTACGAGCTGCTGCAGCGCCACGGCATCGCCGCGCTGCCGAATACCGCTGGCTGCTTCACCGCCCGCGACGCGATCCTCACCGCCCACCTGGCGCGCGAGGCGCTGGAAACGAACTGGGTGAAGCTGGAGGTGATCGCCGACGAGCACACCCTGCTGCCCGACCCGCTGGAGCTGTTCGCCGCCGCCGAGCAGCTGGTCGCCGACGGCTTCGAGGTCTTCGCCTACACCAACGACGACCCTGCGCTGGCCGCCCGGCTGCAGGACGCCGGGGTCGCGGCGGTCATGCCGGCCGGGGCGCCCATCGGCTCCGGGCTGGGCATCCTGAACCCGCACAACATCGCCACCATCGTCTCCCGCGCCACCGTCCCGGTGATCCTGGATGCCGGGGTGGGTACCGCTTCCGACGCCGCGAAGGCGATGGAGCTGGGCTGCGACGCGGTGCTGCTGGCCAGCGCCGTGACCCGCGCCCACAACGCCCCGCTGATGGCCGCCGCGATGCGCGACGCCGTGCGCGCCGGACGCGCCGCCCGGCTGGCGGGGCGCATCCCGGTGCGCGACACCGCGCTGGCCTCCTCCCCGGGCGAGGGAATGATGCAGGCGCTGATCGGGGACTTCTCGTGAGCGGCCGCGCACCGCTGGTCGCACCGCGCACCGCGCTGGACCCTGCCCAGCTGGCCCGCTATTCCCGGCACCTGACCCTGCCCGGGGTCGGGGAGGAAGGCCAGCGCCGCATCGCCGCCGCGCGCGTGCTGGTCATCGGCGCCGGGGGACTGGGCAGCCCGATCTCCAGCTACCTGATCGCCGCCGGGGTGGGCACGCTGGCGGTCATGGACGACGACACCGTGGAGCTGTCCAACCTGCAGCGCCAGATCATGCACCGCCAGTCGGACGTCGGGGCGCGCAAGGTCGACTCGGTGCCCCGGCTGGCGGCGCAGCTGAACGACCAGGTCCAGGTGGTTCCCCTGGGGCAGCGGCTGACCCCGGACAACGCGCTGGAGCTGTTCGCCGGCTACGACCTGGTGATCGACGGCAGCGACAACTTCGCCACCCGCTACCTGTCAAACGACGCCGCCGAGCTGACCGGAACCCCGCTGGTGTGGGGCACGCTGTTCCAGTTCTCCGGCCAGGTCTCGGTGTTCGACCCGCGCACCGGGCCGATGCTGCGCGACCTGTTCCCGGAGATCCCGGACGCGGACTCGGTACCCAGCTGCGCCGAGGGCGGCGTGTTCGGCGCGCTGTGCGGGGTGGTCGGCTCGATCATGGCCGTCGAGGCGCTGAAGCTGATCACCGGAACCGGTGAAACCCTCTCCGGCAAGCTCTGGCTCTACGACGCGCTGAGCGCCGGGGTGCGCACCCTGTCCTTCGAACGCGACCCGCAGCGTGCCCGGGTGCGCAAGCTGGGGAACTACGCGCAGGAATCCTGCGCCCTGGCCCCGGCCGTTGGCCAGTTGGGCGCGGCGGAGCTGGAAACCCTGCGAGGCAGCCAAGCGGCGCCGGGCCGGGTGCTGGTCATCGACGTGCGCGAGGACTGGGAACGGCAGATCGCCGCCATCACCGGCAGCGTGCACGTGCCGCTGGATCAGGTGCTCTCCCGCGGCTGGGACGCGATCCCCGCCCAGGGCGCCACCCACGTGGTGCTCGCCTGCAAGAGCGGGGCCCGTTCGCTGCGCGCCGCCCAGGCGCTGGGCCCGCAGCCGGCCGGGGCGCAGGTGCTGAACCTGTCCGGCGGCACCCTGGAGTGGTACCAGCAGGTGCGCGGCGAGGCGCTGGCCTATTGACGACGCGGGCCAGCGGCCGGCTGGGATACTGGATCCATGGACGTATTGGGCGAACTGGCGTTTCGCGAACTCACCGACGCCGACGAGCAGCAGGCCATCGACGCGCACCACGCGCTGCTGGCCGACGACTTTGAATTCCTGCCCTCCTGGACGGAGAAGGGGAACTGGGCGGACTACGTGTACCGGATGAATGCCGGGCGGCGCGGGGAGCACGTTCCCGAGGGCTGGGTCCGCTCGGCCCTGTTCGTCGCGGTGGACCAGGACGGCTGGTTCCTGGGACGGGTGTCGGTGCGCTACGCATTGAACTCCTCCCTGCAGCATCTGGGCGGGCACCTCGGCTACGGGGTGCTGCCCGAGGCGCGCCGGCAGGGAGTCGCCGGGGCGCTGTGCCGTTTCGGTCTGGACGAGCTGAGCGCTGCCGGGGTCCAGAGGGCGCTGATCACCTGCGCCGCCGGCAACGTCGGATCGCGCGCCACCATCCTGCGCTGCGGGGGAGTTCCCGACGCGCAACGCCCTCAAGTCGTTGACGGGGACGGAACCGCCCACCTGCGATTCTGGGTGCCGATCGCCTGAACCCGCGGGTTCACCCGGATGTTGCGTGCTTTTTTCTGTATGTTTTGACACACCTCCCCGGTTGGCTTGCCATGAGAGCGTAGAATAAATAGCTGGGTCGACTTTGGCCCCGACTCCATTGACCCTTAACTCGAGCAGAAGTGAGCCTTCACGCATGTCAGATAACATCACGAGCCGCGAAGAACTGCGCAACGTAGCAATCGTTGCGCACGTCGACCACGGCAAGACCACCATGGTCAACGCAATGCTTCAGCAGACCGGCGCTTTCGACAGCCACGGTGAAACCGAAGACCGCGTGATGGACTCGGGCGAGCTGGAGCGCGAAAAGGGCATCACCATCCTTGCCAAGAACACCACCGTGTTCTACAGCGGCCCGGCCGCCAACGGCAAGCAGATGACCATGAACATCATCGACACCCCGGGCCACGCCGACTTCGGCGGCGAGGTCGAGCGCGGCCTGTCCATGGTTGACGGCGTGGTGCTGCTGGTTGACGCTTCCGAGGGCCCGCTGCCGCAGACCCGCTTCGTGCTGCGCAAGGCCCTGGCCGCGAACCTTCCGGTGATCATCGTGGTCAACAAGACCGACCGCCCGGATGCCCGCATCGACGGCGTCATCTCCGACTCCATGGACCTGCTGCTGGGCCTGGCCTCCGATCTGGCCGACGAAGCACCTGACCTGGACCTGGACGCCATCTTGAACGTCCCAGTCGTCTTCGCCTCGGGCAAGGCCGGCTACGCCTCGATGAACCAGCCAGCCGACGGCTCGCTGCCGGACAACGAGGACCTCGAGCCATTGTTCGAGACCATCATCAAGCACGTTCCTGCCCCGACCTACACCGAGGGCGAAGTGCTGCAGGCCCACGTGACCAACCTGGACGCCTCGCCGTTCCTCGGCCGCCTGGCACTGCTGCGCATCTTCAACGGCACCCTGCGCAAGGGCCAGCAGGTTGCCTGGGCCCGCCAGGACGGCACCCAGAAGCAGGTCAAGATCACCGAGCTGCTGGCCACCAAGGGCCTGACCCGCGTTCCAGCCGAATCGGCCGGCCCGGGCGAGATCGTCGCAGTCGCCGGCATTGAGGACATCATGATCGGCGAGACCCTCACCGATCTGGAGAACCCGAAGCCGCTGCCGCTGATCACCGTCGACCCGCCGGCAATCTCCATGACCATCGGTATCAACACCTCGCCGCTGGCCGGCAAGGTCAAGGGCGCCAAGGTCACAGCTCGCCAGGTCAAGGACCGCCTCGACAAGGAACTGATCGGCAACGTATCGCTGAACATCCTGCCGACCGAGCGTCCGGATGCCTGGGAAGTCCAGGGCCGTGGCGAACTGGCCCTGGCCATCCTCGTGGAGCAGATGCGCCGCGAAGGCTTCGAGCTGACCGTGGGCAAGCCGCAGGTTGTCACCAAGATGATCGACGGCAAGGTCCACGAGCCGATGGAGCACATGACCATCGACGTGCCGGAAGAGTACCTGGGCGCCATCACCCAGCTGATGGCTTCGCGCAAGGGCCGCATGACCAACATGGCCAACCACGGCACCGGCTGGGTCCGCATGGAATTCATGGTTCCAGCCCGCGGCCTGATCGGCTTCCGCACCCGCTTCATGACCGAAACCCGCGGCGCAGGCATCGCCTCCTCCCTGGCCGAAGGCTATGAGCCATGGGCAGGCCCGATCGAGTACCGCATCAACGGCTCGATCGTCGCCGACCGCGCCGGCGTGGTGACTCCGTTCGCCATGATCAACCTGCAGGAGCGCATGAGCTTCTTCGTGAAGCCGACCGAAGAGGTCTACGAGGGCATGATCGTGGGCGAGAACTCGCGCGCCGATGACATGGACGTGAACATCACCAAGGAAAAGAAGCTCACCAACATGCGTGCGGCTTCCTCGGACTCGTTCGAGAACCTGACCCCGCCGCAGACCCTGACCCTTGAAGAGTCGCTCGAATTCGCCCGCGAAGACGAGTGCGTCGAGGTCACCCCGGAGGCCATCCGCATCCGCAAGGTGCTGCTGAACGCGAACGATCGCGCCAAGGCATCCCGTGCCCGCGCTCGCGCCTAGCAAGCGACCTGCCACTGGCGGCAGCCTCGGCGCGCTGTGGCGCGCGGTGGTTGCCGCCCTCGCGGCCGGCTTGTTCGGCACCGGCATCCACGCCTCGCTGTTCTACGCGGGCGACACCCCGATCATCTGGGGTGTCGGCCTGGCCTGGCTGCTGCTGGGGCTGCTGGTCTACTGGGCCGTCGTGGCCTCGGGCAAGATGTGGGCCGGCGCGGTGGCATTCATCGGCTGCTATGTCACGGTGGGAGTGATCTCCTACGTCGGCAACGACCAGATGCTGCTCAGCGCGGGATACTTCAAGTTCCTGCCGGGCCCGACGCTCGCGTCGCTGCTGTGGATGTACGGCATGGTCATCCCGGCGGTCATCGCCCTGATGAGCGCGCTGCGGGTGCTGCGCAAAGCCAACCGCAAGGCATAGAAAAATGGTGTTCCTCCCCTCGGGAGGAACACCATTTTTTTTGGCGGCTAATCCGCGTCTAATTCTCGGTGCGGCTGTTGCCCGTCAGATCCAGGTGATGGGCCAGGAAGAGCGAGGTGGGCACACCGTCTTCTTCTGGCTCGCGCATCGCGTAGTCCTCGATGACCGCGCGCAGCCGGGCCATCATTTCCTTCTGGGACTTCTCGCCGAGCTTCAGCCCCACGCGGACCACCTGCATCTCCTGCGGGGTCAGGCCGTTGATTTCCTGCAGGAACGTATCCACCAGCAGCGGGGCCGCGTCCGGGATGCGGGTGCCCCAGGAAAGCTTGGTGCTGCGGTAGGGGACTTCCTTGGCGCCGCGGTTGCCCTTGCGCGGCTCCTCGGCTTGCAGGAAGCCGTTGCTCACCAGCGTGCGCACATGGTGCAGCGAGGTCGCCGGATTCAGTTCGAGGAGGTCCGCGATTTCCTTGTTGGTCCGCGACTCGTGCAGGCACAGGCGCAGGATCCGCAGTCTCAGCGGGGAACTGAGCGCGCGTGCACGGGCCTGGACAAGCTCATCGGTTGGCATGATGCCAGCATACGCGAAAACCGCTCAGTGATTGGCAGTTTCAAATCACATGTCGCGCAGCGGGCCAAGCCTGCGGCCTACGGTACCCGCGGGGATGCGCCCGGCGCGAGCGACTCGATCAGCCCTGCGGCCCTCAGCGCCCCGCCCAGCCGATGCAGCTGGTCGCCCACGGCGGCGGTCCTGGTCCGGAAGCCTGGTTCGGCGAGAATCGAGCGCACCGCCCTCAGGATCTTCCGCGGCGTGGGAGTTCCGGTGCGCAAGTCGAGACCCAGGCCAGCACAGGCGACGCGGGCTGCGACCTCGGGCTTGTCCAGGGTGCCGCCGGCCACCACCATCGGCACGCCCGCGGCGGCCATCTGCAGCACCCCGCCCCACCCGCCGTTGGTGACGGCGCAGGATGCCAGCGGCAGCAGGTCACCGAACGGCAGGAACTCGTGGACCCGGGCGTTCGGCGGGATCCGCTGCACGCTCCGGCCCGCCGAACTGGCCACCACCAGCAGGTCCTCGTCCCGCAGCGCGTCCAGGGCCGGTTGCAGCAACTCTTGCGGGTCGGTGTTCAGCGTCCCCTGGGTCACCAGCACCACGGGCCCCTTGAAGGACCGGACTTCCCGCAGCCAGTCCGGCTCGGGGCCGGCGTGAACTATCGGCCGGGCCAGCAGCCCCGCGTAGTGCGCGTACCCGGGAAGATCCGGGCGGGGGAACTCGATGCCGGGCGCTCCATGGGCGATCGTCAGCTGCGTGGAGAATCCTGCCTGTCCGAACAGCTGGTGCTCCGGCAGCCCGGCTTGCTTGCGCACTTCGGCCAAGGCGGCGTCCAACGGGCGCATCACCCGGCGGGTGATCCGGCGCAGGAGCGCATCCCTGGCATGGCCAAGGGCTCCGGGCAACGGCTGCAAGCCCAACCCCGACGGCGGCAGGTTCCGGCTGGGCAGCGACAGGGGAAGTACCGAGAGGCTGGCCCACGGCAGGGACTGGAGTTCCGCCAGCATTCCGGCGCCCAGCATCATCTGCTCGCCGACCAGGATGTCGAAGGGGCGCGCGGCGTGGGCCCGTCGCAGATCGTCGAGCTGGCCAGGGGCATTGCCGATGAACACGTGCTCCAGATTGGCGAACACCGCTCTGCGGCCGGTGGATTGCAGCTGGGGAAAGGACGCGGCGAGGTTGCGTTCGTCGTAGTCGGTGGCCGCCTGCCAGGGCAGGATGCGGCAGCCCAGCGCTTCGAAGTCCCGGGCGTAGCGCCGTCCGGTATAGGCGGTGACCCGGTGCCCGCGCAGGAGCAGCGCCTCGGCTACTGCGAGGGTGGGGCGGACATGTCCGGCGAACGGCGAGGACGCCACGAGGATATGCGCCATGCTCTGCTTTCGGCCTCCGGATCCTGGATGGCGGCAAGGAGCTGGAGGCGCTGCGCCGGGCTCCCGCTGGAATCACAGGGTACCGCGGAGCTCGGAGGGTTGCTAGGCTCCGGGAGTCCTGGGCGAGCGGCTGCGCCGCACGGGAGCCGGCGGGATGCGCTTGGCGTGCGTGATGGCTGAACGCCGCACCGCGACCGGGCCGCTGCGGGTCTGCAGGACGATCTGGGTGTCGGAGACCTGCAGGACCGTTCCCAAGGCGTCGGTCAGCGACTCTCCCGCATCGGTCTGCGTTGCGAGCCGGTAGCGCAGCACAATGCGATCGTCGGTGGTCAACTCGTTGAAATTCAGCATTTTGAAGTCACGATCCGTAAAAAGAATTCATCTACCGCGATGCTAGCCGAAATGTGAATCGTCGGTTACGTCACAGGTGAACGAGGGGGTCTTGGTTGTCTTGGCAACAGGACTAGACTGTAGTTTGAGCTTGTCCCGGATTCAATGAGCATCTTGTGATCCAACAGGCTTTTGTTGAAACCACTTTGTGCAAGGAAAGGTCGCAGCTCCCGTGACTTACATCATCGCTCAGCCGTGCGTCGACGTTAAAGACAAGGCGTGCGTCGAAGAATGCCCGGTTGATTGCATTTACGAAGGCGACCGTTCGCTTTACATCCACCCGGACGAATGCGTGGACTGCGGCGCCTGCGAGCCGGTGTGCCCGGTGGAGGCCATCTACTACGAAGACGACGTGCCGGACGAGTGGGCCGACTATTACAAGGCAAACGTCGAATTTTTCGACGAGCTTGGCTCGCCGGGCGGCGCCGCTAAGATTGGAAACACCGGCACCGATCACCCGCTGATCGGCGCCTTGCCACCACAGAACCAAGGCTAGGTTTCGCTTCATGCTTCAGCTCCCCGATTACCCCTGGAACCAGCTCGCGCCATACCGCGAGCTGGCGGCGCAACACCCAGGCGGGGTCGTGGACCTGTCCATCGGCACGCCGATCGACGACACGCCGCAGATCATCCAGGACGCGCTGGCCTCGGCCGCGAATTCCCACGGCTACCCGACGACCCACGGAACCACCGAAGTCCGCCAGGCGATTGTCGACTGGTTCGCCCGCCGCCGCAACGTGACCGGGCTGGGACTGGACGACGTGATGCCCACCGTGGGCTCCAAGGAAATGGTGGCCTGGCTGCCGTTGTTCCTAGGCCTCGGGGCCGGCGACATCGTGGTGCGTCCGAAGATCGCGTACCCGACCTACGACATCGGCGCGCAGCTGGTGGGCGCCACCCCCGTCGCGACCGACGACCTGTCTGAACTGACCGACGAGCAGCTGGCCAAGGTCAAGCTCATCTGGGTGAACTCCCCGGGCAACCCGACCGGCAAGGTCCGCGATGTGCAGGATTTGGCCGACATCGTCCGGCAGGCCCGCGAGCTGGGCGCCGTGGTGGCCTCGGACGAATGCTACGCCGAACTGGGCTGGGACGACGTCCGCGGCCAGGTGCCGAGCATCCTTGACCCTCGCGTCAATGGGGGAAACCTCGATAACCTGTTCGCCCTGTACTCGCTGTCCAAGCAGTCGAATCTTGCCGGCTACCGCGCGGCCTTCATCGCCGGTGCGCCGAATCTCATGCCTGAGCTGGTCAACAGCCGCAAGCATACCGGGATGATCGTCCCGGGCCCGATCCAGCACGCAATGGTCGTCGCCCTGGGCGATGAAGAGCATGTCAGGGTGCAATACGATATCTATCGGGCGCGCCGCGAAGCGCTGGCGCCGGCGCTGCGGAACTTCGGACTGCAGATTGATGATTCGGTCGCCGGCCTGTACCTCTGGTGCACCGAGCAACGGCCAAGCTTCGAAACCATCCAGCGCCTGGCTGAGTTGGGAATTGTCGCAGGTCCCGGTGTTTTCTACGGTACCGCCGGCGAGCAGCACGTACGCATCGCACTGACGGCCAGCGATGAGAGGATCGCCGCTGCCGTTGAGCGCTTGAATTCTTCCGTCAACCGCTGAACATGACACCCTGATTAGCGCCATGGGGACATATCACGGTATGTTCTAGGATGACGACTGACCTTTCGGAACTACACGCTTTCCGGTTAGGAGATGCAATGACAGACACGACGTCTGCACAGCTACAATTCAACGGGTCCAATCTCGAACTGCCGGTTATCCCGGCTACCGAGGGCAACAATGGATTCAACGTAGCACCACTTTTGAAGACCACCGGTAACGTTACTTACGACCCTGGCTTCATGAACACCGCGGCTACCAAGTCCGCAATTACTTACATCGATGGCGATGCCGGCATCCTGCGTTACCGCGGATACCCGATCGAGCAGCTGGCAGAGCACTCCAGCTTCACCGAGGTCTCCTACCTGCTGATCAACGGTGAACTGCCGACCCCTGAGCAGCTGGCAAACTTCGATGGCAGCCTGCGCCGCCACACCCTGCTGCATGAAGAGCTCAAGGGCTTCTTCGGCGGCTTCCCGCGCGATGCACACCCGATGCCGGTGCTGTCCTCGGCCGTTTCGGCCCTGTCGACCTGGTACCAGGATTCGCTGGACCCATCGGACAACGAACAGGTTGAGCGTTCGACCCTGCGCCTGCTGGCCAAGCTGCCGGTGCTGGCGGCCTACGCCCACAAGAAGTCCATCGGTCAGGCTCTGCTGTACCCGGACAACTCGATGAACATGGTCGAGAACTTCCTGCGCCTGTGCTTCGGCACCGCCGCCGAGCCATACGAGCTGGATCCGGAAATGGTCAAGGCACTTGACCTGCTGCTGATCCTGCACGCAGACCACGAGCAGAACTGCTCGACCTCCACCGTTCGCCTGGTCGGCTCCTCGGACGCCAACCTGTTCGCTTCGGTGTCCGCAGGCATCCACGCCCTGTCCGGCCCCGCCCACGGCGGCGCCAACGAGGCAGTGCTGCGCATGCTGCGCGACATCAAGGCCCAGGGCATCGCTCCTGAGACCTTCATGGAGAAGGTCAAGAACAAGGAAGACGGCGTCCGCCTGATGGGCTTCGGCCACCGCGTGTACAAGAACTACGATCCGCGCGCGAAGATCATCAAGCAGACCGCCCACGACCTGCTGGCCAAGCAGGGCAACAACGAGTTGCTCGATATCGCGATGAGCCTTGAGGAGAAGGCACTGAACGACGATTACTTCATCTCGCGCAAGCTCTACCCGAACGTGGACTTCTACACCGGGTTGATCTACACCGCGATGGGCTTCCCGGAGAAGATGTTCACCGTGCTGTTCGCCATCGGCCGCCTGCCGGGCTGGATTGCCCAGTGGCGCGAAATGATCAGCGATCCGGAAACCAAGATCGGCCGTCCGCGCCAGCTGTACATGGGCGAAACCGCCCGCAACTACCCGGGTGTCTAAGACCGCCAGGTAGCCTGTACCCAGCCGTTGGGCCGGGACTCCATCCGCAATGGAGTCCCGGCCCAACGCTGTTTTAACCCCGTAATCAGGCGTATTGTGTCGTTATGGGGATGCTTTCGACACGTCGGCATGTCAGGTGGTTTGGATGTATTTTCGTCGTGGTAATAACTGGTCGCTGAGCATATATACAGATCCTCATCTGCTGATGGCCCTGTATCTGCGGGAGCTGGCAGGCGTGAATCCCGCCGAGGTAGGTCCGAACTGCAGACTCGAACCGGACGTCAAGGAACGCACCGGTTCGCATTCAGAGCATGGGCAGATCAAGCAGGAATGGAGCTCATGGTGGGATTCGCTGACAACTCGCGATACCTCCCCGCAAACTCCGGTCCAGGTTCCTGACAATCTCTTGGAGTGGCTTGAGGTCAACGGGTATCCCGAGCTAGCCCGGCTGGCCCGGCCGCACTACGGCCAGGCAACGTTGTTCGCCCACCAGCATGCCGAAGACTTCGAACGGCGTAGCCAGGACTACATTCCGGACCGCATGGACGAAATTGAACAGCTGCTGATCGAACGGGGCATCGAGCATGCGCCGGTTGCGGAGGAAAAGCAGATCAACGTGATCGAGGTGCCCCTGAAGGAGCCGAGGGCCTGGCTGACCGGAGGATCCACGATCCTGGCCAGTTCGGCGCTCCTGCGCGACTCAACGGCATTCCAGGGTTTTCTCCAGCCCATGGTCACCATCATCTTTCCGATTTAGCGGAATGCGCTGCAGGAGAAAAGAGGCCGGAGAACCCGCATGGTGGGGTTTTCCGGCCTCGATATTCGGTGCAGCGCCAGCCTAGTTGGCGTGCAGCGCGTCGTTCAGCTCCACGGTTTGGCCCGCGCGCGGCAGGGCCTCGACAGCTCCGGAAATCGAGTTGCGGCGGAAGAGCAGATTCGGCACACCGGAAAGCTCCAGGGCCTTGACGGTTTTCCCGCCGAGGGCGATACGGGTGCCGGCCGTGACATACAGGCCGGCCTCCACTACCGAGTCGTCGCCGATGGAAATACCCACGCCTGCATTGGCTCCGAGCAGCACACGTTCGCCGATGACGATGCGCTCCTTGCCGCCGCCGGAGAGTGTGCCCATGATGGACGCGCCGCCGCCCACGTCCGAGCCGTCGCCCACGACGGCCGAGGCGGAAATGCGGCCCTCGACCATGGAAGCGCCCAGGGTTCCGGCATTGAAGTTCACGAAGCCCTCGTGCATCACGGTGGTGCCCGCGGCCAGGTGCGCGCCGAGGCGGACGCGGTCAGCGTCGGCGATGCGCACACCCGATGGCATGACGTAGTCGACCATGCGTGGGAACTTGTCCACGCCGTACACGTCGACGTTGCCGCGGCTGCGCAGCTTCAGCCGGGTCATTTCGAAGTTCTCGACCTGGCACGGGCCGAAGTTGGTCCACGCCACGTTGGCCAGGTGGCCGAAGATGCCGTCCAGGTTGATGGTGTTCGGCTGCACCAAACGGTGCGAAAGCAGGTGCAGGCGCAGCCACACATCGGCGGTATCCGCCGGGGCGACGTCCAGGTTGATGGTCAGGGACACGACCTTCTGCGTGGTGCCGCGGGCGGCATCGTCGGCGGCGGCGGCGGCCAGTTCGCCGGCGAGCTGTTCTGCTGCTGCGAGTTCACCGAGCGTAGGTGCCGGGTACCACACGTCCAGGACGGTGCCGTCGGCGGCGATGGTGGCAAGGCCGTGGCCTGATGCCAATCGTACGGAGGATTCGCTGGATGAGGTCACAGGTTCTGAAGTCATACACTGATCGTATCGCTGATGGGAAAGGTAACGTTGTTAGATGACAAGCTAGTGAAGCGATGATTGTAGGACCATGAATACCGTGAACGACCTAGACCTGCGGCAGGACGTTGCAGTGCTGACTGAGCAGCTCATGAACATCAATTCGGTCTCCGGCAACGAGCAGGAACTGGCCGACAAGGTGCACGCCGCGCTGCTGGAATTCGACCACCTCCAGGTGCATCGCGACGGGGACTCGATCGTCGCCCGCACCACTTTGGGCCGCGACCGCCGCGTCGTGTTGGCCGGCCACCTGGACACCGTGCCCTTGCCACGCACCGACGGAGCCAGGGGCACCGTCCCGGCGCAGGTGATCGACGGGGTGCTCTACGGGCGGGGCGCCACCGACATGAAGGGCGGGGTCGCAGTGCAGCTGGCGCTGGCCGCCGAGCTCACCGAGCCGAAGCACGACATCACCTACATCTTCTACGACCACGAGGAAGTCGCCGCATCCAAGTCCGGCCTGGGACGCCTGGCCCGCAACAGCCCCCAGCTGCTGGCCGCCGACTTTGCGATACTGCTCGAGCCCACCAACGGCACGGTGGAAGGCGGATGCAACGGCACCAGCCGCTTCGTGATCCGCACCCACGGCACCGCCGCCCATTCGGCCCGCGCCTGGATGGGGCACAACGCGATCCACGATGCCTCTCAGGTGCTGCGCCGGCTGGCCGAGTATCAGCCGCAGACCATCAACGTCGAAGGCCTGGAATTCCGCGAGGGCATGAACGCGGTGCGCATCGCCGGGGGAGTGGCCGGCAATGTGATCCCGGACCACTGCGAGGTGGAGGTGAACTACCGCTTCGCCCCGGACAAGACCCTGGAGCAGGCCGAAGCCGTGGTGCAGGAGCTGTTCGACGGCTTCGACATCGAACGCACCGACGGCTCCAACGGCGCCCGCCCAGGCCTGGACCAACAGATCGCCGCCGAGCTGATCTCCATCCTGGGCCAGGAGCCCAAGCCGAAGTACGGCTGGACCGATGTCGCCCGTTTCTCCGCCCTCGGCGTTCCCGCGGTGAACTTCGGCCCTGGGGATGCGCTGCTGGCGCACTCGGACAATGAACACGTGCCGCAGCAGGCGATCCGGGACTGCCTGTCCTCGCTGCGCTCTTGGCTCGGCTAGGCGTGAAGATTAAAGACTTCGGGTCACGTTCCGCAAGGGAACGCGACCCGAGGTCTTTGTGCTGTCGGCGAGGAATCAGAGCTGGCCGCGCGAGCTGAGCCGCGAGGACACCACGGAAGCCAGCTTGGACAGGGCAAAGTTCAGGATGATGAAGATCGCCGCAACGATGACCAGCGACTGGAACATGTTCGAGTTGCCGGTACCCACCAGCTTGCCGTTGAACAGCAGCTCGTTGAAATTGATGATGTAGCCCAGCGCGGAGTCCTTCAGGATCACGATGAACTGGCTGATCAAGGCCGGCAGCATGGCGGTCAACGCCTGCGGGATCTCGATCAGGCGCAAGCTCTGGCTGCGGGTCAGGCCGATGGCGATGCCCGCCTCGCGCTGCCCCCGCGGCAGCCCATGCACGCCCGAGCGGATCAGCTCGGCAATGACGGAACCGTTGTACAGTGTCAGGCCGATGACCACCGCGTAGAACGGCGAATCCTGCGGTTCCACCCAGCCGGAGCGGGCGAGCATGATCCACAGGAACAGCATCATCAGCAGGACCGGGACCGCACGGAAGAACTCGACGACGATCGTGCTGATCCAGTCGATCACCTTGTTGTGGGACAGGCGCCCCATGCCGAAGATGAAGCCGAAGATCAACGAGGTCACGATGGAGATCGCGGCCGCCTGCAGGGTCTTGAGCAGACCCGGCAGGATGAAGTTGCTCCAGACCCCGCCCTTGAGGAAGACATTCCATTTCTCCGGTGCCAGTTGTCCTGCGGAGTTCAGGCCGAGGACCAGATAGACGAGCAAACCCAGCAGGGCGAGCACACCGAGGATGTTGATCAGCAGGATGCGCCGCTTGGCCTTGGGCCCCGGGGCGTCGAAGAGGACCGACTGCTTTGCCGCGCTCATCGTGCCACCGCCAGCTTCTTGGACAGCCAGGTCACCAGTATGCCGATCGGCACCACGATGACCACGAACATGAGGGCGATGGTCAGGAAGATCAGGATGCCCTGATCGGCCCGGTACTCGATCATGGTCTTCATGAGGCCCGAGATCTCGGCCACGGAGCCTGCCAGGGCGACCGTGGTGTTCTTGATCAATGCGATGAGCACGTTGCCCATGGGAACGATGGCCCCGCGGAATGCCTGCGGGAGAATGACCAGCCGCGCGGCCGGCAGGAAGCCCAAGCCGATGGCGCGGGCGGCTTCGGCCTGGCCCAGCGGAACGGTGTTCACGCCCGAGCGGATGGCTTCGCAGAAGAACGCCGCATGGTAGATGGTCAGGCCGATGATGGCGATCTGGAAGAAGTTGAAATTGAAATCATCGGACAGCTGGAGCTGGAAGACGCCGAACAAGACCAGGACGCCGAAGGTCATGATGATGGTCAGCGGGGTGTTTCGGAAGATGTTTACATAGGCGGTGCCGAATGCTCGCAGGCTGGGGATTGGCGAAATTCGCATGATTGCGAGAATCGTGCCCAGGATTGCGCAGGCAATAAACGCCCAGAAGGTGAGCTGCAGGTTGGCCCAGAAGGACTCCATGATGCGCGCACCGTATTCATCCCAAAGACTCAAATAGCCTTGCACGGCTTGTTCTCCTTGGTAGATGGATGAGCTGGTTGCCTGCGGTGCTGCACCCGGGCTTCGCAGTCCGGTGCTGCACCGCAGGTCGGGGGTCTAGCTAAGAAGTTAGCTGCAGGCTTCGAACTTGGTTGGCGGGTTCAGATCCGAGGCCTTGTAGCCGGTGCCCTCGGTGTTCTTGTCCAAGGCCTTCTGCCACTCGCCGGAATCGATCATCTTCTTGATCGCCGTGTTGATGGACTCGCACTTGTCGTTGGTCTTGTTCAGACCCACGCCGTACGGCTCCTCGGAGAATGGGTTGCCGACAACCTTGAACTTGCCCTTGTTGGCGGAGGTCGCTGCCAGGCCGGCGAGAATGATGTCATCGGTGGTGATGGCGTCGATGCTGCCGGTCTCCAGCAGGCCCAAGCAGTCTGCGTAACCCTGCTGCTCAACCAAGCTCACACCGGGTACGTCCTTCTTGACGTTCTCGGCCGAGGTCGAGCCGGTGACCGAGCACAGCTTCTTGCCGTTCAGCGAGTCCTTGCCGGTGATCGAGCTGTCATCGGCGCGGACCAGCAGATCCTGGCCGGCGATGAAGTACGGGCCGGCGAACGCGACGCGTTCCTTGCGCTTGTCGTTGATGGTGTAGGTCGCGAAGATCATGTCGACCTGGTTGGTCTCCAGCAGGGTTTCGCGGTTGGCCGACGGGGCCGAGACGAATTCGATCTTGTCTTCCGAGTAGCCCAGCTCGTTGGCCACGTACTTGGCGACATCGACGTCGAAGCCGGTGTAGGAGCTGCCGTCTTGGAAGCCGAGGCCCGGCTGGTCGAACTTGATGCCGATGCGAACCTTGTCGCCGCCTTCGTCGCCGGCGTTGTCAGAGCCGCCGCAGGCGGTCAGGGTCAGAGCCGCGACGGCCGCCATTGCAGCAATTGCGCCAAAACGATTTTTCCGCATTGTTCCTCCTGGTGAGTGGGTGATGAGAGCTAGTGGTTGGTGATGAGCTTGCCGAGGAAGTCCTTGGCTCGCGCACTCTGGGGATTGGTGAAGAATTCTTCCGGGGTGGCCTGTTCGACGATCTGCCCGTCTGCCATGAAAATCACGCGGTCCGCGGCCTTGCGGGCGAAACCCATCTCGTGGGTCACCACCAGCATGGTCATGCCTTCACGGGCGAGCGAGACCATGGTGTCCAGGACCTCGTTGATCATTTCCGGGTCCAGCGCACTGGTCGGTTCGTCGAACAGCATCACCTTCGGCCGCATGGCCAAGGCGCGCGCGATGGCTACACGCTGTTGCTGGCCGCCGGAGAGCTGAGCCGGCAGCTTGGCTGCCTGGTTGGCGACGCCGACGCGTTCGAGCAGCTGCATGGCCAGCTTGTCCGCCGCGGATTTCTTCATGCCCTTGACCTTGATCGGCCCGAGGGTCACGTTCTCAAGGATGGTCTTGTGCGCGAAGAGGTTGAAGGACTGGAACACCATGCCGACATCGGCCCGCAGCCGGGCCAGCGCCTTGCCTTCTTCGGGAAGCTTCTTCCCGTCGATGGTGATGGTGCCGTCGTCGATCGTCTCCAAACGATTGATGGCGCGGCACAGGGTTGACTTGCCGGAGCCCGAAGGGCCGAGGATCACGACAACCTCGCCCTTCACGACATCCAGGTTGATGTCATTCAAGACGTGCAGCGCACCGAAGTGCTTATTGACCCCAGCCAGACGGACAATGGGGCCATCAGAAGAAGCTTGAGCCTGATGATCGCTTTTCATGTTCTCGACGTTACTCGATGTGACGCACCCTACGCGACTATTCGTTCAGGTCACACCAAGTTGTTATCAAACTGTTCTTAAATACCGTCCCCAAGGTTGACGTGGAACGCGACACGCAGCAGATAGAGTGAAGCTATGGTTCATAAGCGTAAGAGTGAAGAGAGTGCTCGTGCTGGCGGACGGAGGCACGTCGAGGCGAGCTGGCCTGGCAAGAAGTCCGAAGAGCAGCTTGACCGCTACCTGCTTGAGAGCCCGCAACCGGATGTAACGCATACCGATGTGTGGCGCGTGTTGCGCATCCAGTCCGAGTTCGTTAGCGGTTTCGGCACCCTGTCCAGCACCGGCCCTGCCGTTGCCGTGTTCGGTTCGGCGCGCACGGATCCCGACAGTCCTTACTACAAACAGGCCTACCGCGTGGGGGAGCTGCTGGCGAAGGCCGGCGTCACCACGATTACCGGCGGCGGTCCGGGAACCATGGAAGCCGCGAATATGGGCTCTGCTGACGCCGAAGGCATTTCCATCGGTCTGGGAATCGAACTGCCCTTTGAAACCGGGCTGAACGCTTGGGTGAACAAGGGCATCAACTTCCGCTACTTCTTCGTGCGCAAGACCATGTTCGTCAAGTACTCGCAGGGCTTCATCGTCCTGCCCGGCGGTTTCGGCACCTTGGATGAACTATTCGAGGCGCTCACGCTGGTCCAGACGCAGAAGATCACGAGTTTCCCGATCGTCCTGCTGGGCACCGAGTACTGGGGCGGCCTGGTGCAGTGGCTCAAGGACACGGTGGCCAGGGAGCGCTGCATTTCGGAAACCGACCTCGACCTGTTCACGGTGACCGATGATCCGGACGAGGCGGTGCAGATCGTGCTGAACGCAGGGCGTGCGGCATCCAAGCGCCCGTCAATGGACAGGAGCTAGCTGGATGCCGCTTGTACTGGTTTTCCTTGCGCTGCTAGTCGTCGGCGGGACCGCCCTGTTGCTTTCCGGGCGTCGTCTGGCCGCCGATGCGGGGCGTCATTTCGAAGCGGTTCCCGAACCCATCGTGGGTTTGGCGGAGCCGGAAGCCTCGCTGCCGCCGGTGCTGCTGCCCGAGCATCCGCGGGCCAACGATGTCGACAAGGTGCGCTTCTCGCTGGGTCTTCGCGGCTATCGCTGCGACCAGGTGGACGACACCCTGGATGTCCTCGCGGCGGAAATCACCCGGCTGGAAAATGTGATTCGTGACATCGAGTCACGGCGTGTGATTAGCGACACGGCGGAAAATTCGCAATAATAGGAGACAAGTGGCCCCTAATCAGAGATGAATTACACCTGAAGATGGGCCAGGCATGCGGTTGTGCGGACGGCGAATGAACTTGCCGCCCCGTACCAGCCACGGACGAAGGGAATTGCTTACATGGCTGCGATGAAGCCACGCACCGGTGACGGTCCGATGGAAGTCACCAAGGAGGGGCGAAGCCTGATCCTGCGGCTGCCTATTGACGGCGGTGGACGCCTCGTTGTCGAGCTGAACAACGATGAAGCAACTGAGCTGCGCAACTGCCTGGTTGATGTCACCGAATAGCTAGAGCCGCCGGTTCGCAAGCCGGCCGAAACAAGTAAGGACCGACAATCTGTCGGTCCTTTTTGTGGTTGCGGAAGATTCCTAGCGCACCCGGGCCGCCGGGAGCACCGAAGCGACGAACAGCCCCTGCTCGCTGGGCAGCAAATGGGTCTGGATCTTCGGGTCCTCACGCAGCAAACGCAGCGCGTCGCGAGTGGCTACGGTGGACGGGCGGCGCACGGCCGGCTTGGACATCCGGTGCTCGTCGAACGCGTTGTTGATGATGATGACCCCGCGCGGGCCGACCAGCCGCTTGGCTTCGGCCACGTATTCCAGCAGCAGCTCGGCACCTGCGTCGATCAGCACCAAGTCGTAGGCGTGGTCCGCCAGGCGTGAGAGCACGTTCTCGGCCCGCTCGTTGATGATGCGCGCGTGGGCCGATGGAACTCCGGCCTCGCGCAGCGACTGGCGCATCGCATTGGCGTGCTCAAGATTGGATTCGATGGCTGTCAGCGTGCTCTCCGGGCCTAGGACTTCGAGCATCGCCAGCGACGCCACGCCGACGCCGGGGCCGATCTCCACGAGGTTGCGCGGCTGGCGCAGCGAGCAGATCACCTGGAGCATCGAGCGGCCGGCCGGATCGATGCAACGCACGCCCAGATCGGCAGAGCGCTCGCGAACCAGCGCCACGTGCTCCTTCTCGTGGACCTGGGTCTGGGCATAGCTCCAGCTCGCAAGAAGTTCTGGATTCATGGAAGGCATCGGGGACAAGTCCTAGGGATCGTGCGTATCGGGACAACACCAATGTTACCCACACGACCGGCATTGCCCCGAAGAACTTGATATCCTCCGCGCAGGCGATTCTTAGCTGTAGCTCAGCTTCGGCGCACATACTTTAAGTGTGAATGATGCACAAAATGACTCAGCAGCCACCGTGGCAGTCCTCGAGACTGAGGTTCCGTCCTGGGACCAGATGGTTCACGAGCATGGAGAGCGCGTCTTCCGGCTGGCCTACAGGCTCACCGGAAACCGCCAGGATGCCGAGGACCTGTCGCAGGAGGCATTCGTCCGTGCGTTCAAGGCTCTGGACAAGTACACCCCGGGCACCATGGGCGGCTGGCTGCACCGCATTACCACCAACCTGTTCCTCGATCAGGCACGTCGGAAGAGCAAGATTCGCTTTGACCGGTTTGCCGAAGGATCCGAGGACCGACTTCCAGGAGAGGTGCTCTCCCCGGAGCGCTACTTTGAATTCCACAATCTCGACGTGGATGTTCAGGCGGCGCTGAAGGCGCTGAGCCCGGAATTCAGGGCAGCAATCGTCCTATGTGACATGGAAGGGTTTTCGTACGAAGAAGTTTCCCGCATCCTGGACGTGAAGCTTGGCACCGTGCGTTCACGCATCCACCGCGGACGAGCGATGCTGCGCGATGCCCTGGCGCACCGCAACCCGTCCAACAAGCCGGCCAAGACCATGTCGTTGCCGCGCATTCCGTTGGGCCGCCGCACTGCGGCGCAGGGCTAGGACACCTTTCGGCCGCAACGCCGGTGGCTTAGTGAGTTGGTCTCGGACAAGGTAATCTTGGTGTTGTGGATTTTCTAGGTATCAATGGCGGCGAGTTCGTTATTCTCGCCATTATCGCGGTCGTCGTGCTCGGCCCCGAGAAGCTTCCTGAATACGCCAAAAAGCTGGCGAACCTCGTCAAGGAAATTCGCCGCATGGCCAACGGAGCCAAGGAGCAGTTGCGCGAGGAAGTCGGCGACGAAGTTGCCGACATGGACTGGCGCAAGCTGGATCCGCGCCAATACGACCCTCGGCGCATCATCAAGGAAGCGCTCATCGACGAATTCGACGACGCGGTCAACGTGGCCAAGGGCAAGCCTTCCTCGGTCGAGGCAGCCCCGGTGCGCACCCCCGTGGCCACCCACACCGCCACCCAGGCTCCGCTGGGCGTGAACGAGAGCGCCCCATTCGACGACGAAGCCACCTAGGCGCGAATCCGCCACAGGCGACAAAACATCCCCGGCCCTGCAGCTGGAAAACTGCGGGGCCGGGGATCTTTTTTATGCCTCGTTCGCCAGGCCCCGGCGCGTTTCGCGCGGACCGCCCGGGAATGTTGCCCGGCCGCTACTGGATTGACATCGGCAGGCTGCGCCCGGCCAAGCCGCGGGGACGCTGGCCCAATGATTCGGCCAGCGCGGACAGCTCGATGGCGCTCTGGGATTGCGGGGCGGAGAGCACCACCGGGGTGCCCTGGTCCGAGCCTTCGCGCAGGGCTTCCTCCAGGGGCAGCTGCGCCAGCAGCGGCACCGGGTAGCCCAGCTGGTCGCTCAGCGATTCGCTGAGCTTAGCGCCGCCGCCGGAGCCGAAGATTTCCATCCTGCTGCCGTCGGGCATTTGCAGGTGGCTCATGTTCTCCACCACGCCGATGACCTTCTGCTTGGTCTGCAAGGCAATGGTGCCGGCGCGCTCGGCCACCTCGGTGGCGGTTGACTGCGGGGTGGTGACGACCAGCAGTTCGCTGTTGGGCAGCAGCTGGGACACGGAGATCGCGATATCCCCGGTGCCCGGCGGCAGGTCCAGGAACAGGAAGTCCAGATCCCCGAAGTAGACGTCGGACAGGAACTGCTCCAGCGCGCGGTGCAGCATGGGCCCGCGCCAGATCACCGGCTGGTTCGAATCCAGGAACATGCCGATGGAAATGACCTTCACCCCGTGCGCCACCGGCGGCAGGATCATGTCATCCACCCGCGTGGGGTTCTGGTTGATGCCCATCAGCGACGGGATGGAGAAGCCGTGCACGTCGGCGTCGATCAGCCCGACCTTGAAGCCTCGGGCGGCCAGCGCGGTGGACAGGTTGGCGGTGATGGAGGACTTGCCCACCCCGCCCTTGCCGCTGGCCACCGCGATGACGCGGGTCAGCGAGGCGGGATCGGAGAACGGGGTGCGGCGGCTGGCCAGCTGATCGCGCAGGGCCGCGCGCTGCTGCGGATCCATCACGTCCAGGACCACCTCGACCTGGTCCACGCCCGGCAGCGGCAGCAGGGCCGCGCGCACGTCTGCCTCGATGGTGGAGCGCAGTGGGCAGCCTGCGATGGTCAGCAGGATGGTAACCTCGGCGCGGGTGCCGTCCAACCGGGCGCCGCCCACCATGCCCAGCTCGGTGATGGGCCGGCGCAGTTCCGGGTCGATGACCGTGGCCAGCGCCGTGAACAGTGCTTCGTTCGAACTCACGACTAGTTGTTCTTTCGGTTGGAATTCTGGCCCGGCTGCACCGTGTCGATGAGGCCGGTCTGCGGGTTGCCGCCCTTGGACTTGCGCTTGGCGCGCAGGTTAAGCTCTTCGCCGTCGGCGGTCTCCAGCAGCTCCTCCAGCACGTTGCGCAGCTCCGAGCGCACGTAGTCGCGCGTGGCGACATCGCGCAGCGCCAGGCGCAGGCTGGCCAGCTCGCGGGTGAGGTACTCGGTGTCGTAGAGGTTGCGTTCGGCCCGCGCCCGGTCTTCGGACAGCGACACGCGGTCGCGGTCGTCCTGGCGGTTCTGCGCCAGCAGCAGCAGCGGCGCGGCATAGGAGGCCTGCAGCGAGAGCATCAGGGTCAGCGCGGTGAAGCCGATGGAGGCGTCGTCGAAGCGCCAGGCCGCCGGGGCCACGGAGTTCCAGATCAGCCAGAAGGCGCAGAAGATCGTCATGTAGAGCAGGAACTGCGGGGTGCCCATGAAGCGCGCGAACTTCTCCGTCGTGGAGCCGAACGCGTCGGGGTCCGGGGAGAACTTCGGCCAGAAGCGTTTGCGGGCTGCAAGGGGAGTGTCCAGGCCACTGGTCTTGCGCTGTTCAGCCATGGTGGTGAACTCCTTTGCTACTGATCTGTGTCGTTCGGCTCCGGGCTGCGCCGGGGCCGGGTGAACCGGCGAGCCGGTTCCAAAGTTCTTAGTCCTGCGAACGCCAGTCGTCGGGCAGGATGTGGTCGAGCACGTCGTCCACGGTGATCGCCCCGACCAGGCGGCCCTCCTTGTTGGTCACCCCGACGCTGGTCAGGTTGTAGGTGGCCAGGTGGCGCACGACCTCGGAGATGTTCGCCAGGTCGGACATCGGCTCCAGCTCGGTGTCCAGGATGTCGCCCAGCGGTTCGGGCGGGGCGGCGCGCAGCAGCGCCTGGATGTGCACCTGGCCCAGGTAGCGGCCGGTGGGGGTCTCCAGCGGCGGGCGCACCACGTACACGGTGGAGGCCAGGGCGGGGGAGAGCTCCTCCATGCGCACCGAGGCCAACGCCTCGGCGACGGTGGATTCGGGGGTGAGGATCACCGGAACCGGGGTCATCACCGAGCCGGCGGTGCCTTCCGGGTAGGCCAGCAGGCGGCGCACGTCCTTGGCCTCCTCCTCGTTCATGAGCTCCAGCAGCTGGTGCTTGGTTTCCTCGGAGACCTCGGAGAGCAGGTCGGCGGCGTCGTCCGGGTCCATTTCTTCCAGCACGTCGGCTGCGCGCTCCAGGCCCAGCGCGGAGAGGATCTCCACCTGCTCGCGGTCAGGCAGCTCCTGCAGCACGTCGGCCAGGCGCTCGTCCTGCAGGTGCGCGGCGATTTCCAGGCGGCGCTTCTCGTTCATCTCATGCAGCGCGTCGGCGAAGTCGGCGGCCTTCATGTCGTCGTGCGTGGCCACGAAGGTGTCGGCTGACTGCGGCTCGCTCTGGTTGCCGTGGCTGATGTCCTCCCAGGAGACCAGCACCTTGTCGCGCTTGCGGCTGCGCAGCCCCAGCAGTCCCGGCGCTGCCACGCCGCGCTGCACGTAGTACTGGTTGATTTCCCAGTCGCCGCGGCGGGTCTGGGCCAGGCCGATGTCCTCGATGACGCCGCGGCCTGAGCCGTCGGTGAAGGTGATGGTGCGGTCGAACAGCTCGGCCACGACCAGCAGCTCCTGGCCGCGCTGCTGGAAGCGGCGCATGTTGACCAGGCCCGAGCAGATGATCTGCGTGGATTCCATGGACTGGATGCGGGTCATGGGCACGAAGACGCGGCGCTTGCCGGGGACCTCGACCACGACGCCGACGCAGGCCGGCGGCTTCTTGGGTCCGCGGGAGACCACGACGACGTCTCGCAAGCGTCCCAGGCGGTCGCCCAGGGGGTCGAAGACGTCCAGCCCGAGCAGCCGGGCGACGAAGATTTTAGACACTTGTGAGCTCACCCTTCTAGGTTATCGTGCCCGGTGCCTTCGCGCGGTGCGCGGTGACACACCCGCGGCGCGGATTCTTTCGCCCTGAGTGATCCCCGCTTCACTACTGGGTGCAAACACAGCATCACCGTGCACAATATAGATATGACCTCGCCACAAGGAGTAAATTCGATCAGCACCAACGGCTTGCCGCGCGGCGAGCTGCTGGGGCGCTACACCAGCTACCTCGACGCCCAGAAGCTCGTGGACTACCTGGCCGACAACGACTTCCCGGTGGCCTCCGTGACCATCGTGGGCAACGACGTGCGCACCGTTGAGCGCGTGACCGCCAAGCTGTCCTACCCGAAGGTCGCGTTGGCCGGCGCCGCGCAGGGTGCCATGATGGGTCTGTTCGTCGGCCTGCTGCTCTCGCTGTTCGGCGGCGGCAACGGCATCTACCAGATCCTGTCCGCCATCGGCCTGGGCATGGCCATCTGGATGATCGCCGGGGTGATCAGCTACTCGACCCGCCGCGGCAAGCGCGACTTCGCCTCCTCCAGCCAGTTCGTGGCCACCAGCTTCGACGTGGTCGTCGACTTCGAGAACGCGCAGGCCGCCCGCCAGCTCGCCTCCAAGCTGCCGATGCGTCCGCACGCTCCGGCCCCGAACATCCCGGGCTCGAATCTTCCAGGGCAGCAAGCGCAGCCGACCGCCCCGGTCCAGCCGGCGGCTCCGGCGACCGTGCAGGCTCCGGGCGCAGCCCAGCAGCCGGCCCCGGCTTCCGCCGACGCCCCGAGCGGCCAGTTCCCGGACCTTCCGGATGGACGCCCGCGCTACGGCGTACGCGTGCAGCCGACCCCGCCGGCAACCGGGCAGCCGGCAGCAACCCAGCAGGCCCAGCCTGCCTCCCCGGCCCAGAACCTGTCCGAGGTCGAGCCGACGGTTGAGATCGGCCGCCGCAAGGACCAGGACCAGGCCTCCGATCAGGACGGCACGGATGAGCCAGCGCAGCAGCACTCTGCTGCGGACGCGCCGGAGGAAACCCGCCAGGACAAGAACTCCTAGCCGCAAGCGGCAACACGAAAGACCGCTGGCCTTCAGCCAGCCCCTCGGGGCGGATGAAGGCCAGTGGTCTTTAAGCCGGGGTGCTTAGCCGCGCAGCTTGGCCATCCAGGCCTCGACGTCGTCGGCGGTGCGCGGCAGCGCGGCGCTCAGCGACTCGCCGCCGGTGGCGGTGACCAGGATGTCGTCCTCGATGCGCACGCCGATGCCGCGGTACTCCTGCGGGATCGCCAGGTCCTCGTTCTTGAAGTACAGGCCAGGCTCGATGGTGAAGACCATGCCCTCTTCCAGCTCGGCATCCAGGTACAGTTCCGCGCGGGCTTGGGCGCAGTCGTGCACGTCCAGTCCCAGGTGGTGGCTGGTGCCGTGCGGCATCCAGCGGCGGTGCTGTTGCCCCTCGGGGCTCATGGCCTCGTCCACGGAGACCGGCAGGATGCCCCAGTCGGCCAGGCGCTCGGCCAGCACGCGGGTGGCGATCTGGTGCAGGTCGCGGAACTTCAGGCCCGGCTTGACCGCGGCGAAGGCGGCGTCGGCGGCGTCAAGCACCGCCTCGTAGACGCGGCGCTGGACGTCCGTGTACTTGCCGGAGACCGGCAGGGAGCGGGTGATGTCCGCGGTGTACAGCGAGTCGGCTTCCACGCCGGCGTCCAGCAGCAGCACCTCGCCCTCGTTCACGGCGCCGTTGTTGCGGATCCAGTGCAGGATGGTGGCGTTGTTGCCGCAGGCGGCGATGGTGTCGTAGCCCAGGTCGTTGCCTTCTAGGCGGGCGCGGGCGAAGAACGAGCCTTCGACGATGCGTTCGCCGCGATCATGGGCGATGGCCGAATCCAGGTTGCGCACCACGTCCTCGAAGCCGTTGATGGTCGCCGCCACCGACTTGCGCAGTTCGGCGATCTCGTAGTCGTCCTTGACCAGGCGCAGCTCGGAGACGAACTCGGCCAGCTCGTTGTCCAGCGCGTCGGAGGCTTCCAGATCCTGCGAGGTGTTGATGCGGCTGGTGTCCACCAGCGCCTCGACGTTCAGGTCCACCTGGCGCACCAGGCGGATGCGGATGCCGCCCATGGCCTGCGGGCCGGAGTTCTTGGTGATCGCCAGTTCCAGCTGCTCCAGCGAATCGGTGGGCATGCCGGTGCGGGCGGACATGGTGCTCAGGGTCGGGCGCGGGCCCACCCAGAACTCGCCGGAACGCGAATCCAGGTAGAAGTCCGAGGAATCGCGGCCCGCCATCGGGGCGAAGTACAAGGTGGCTGAGTGGTTGCTGCCGTTGTCGCCGGCGCCGTCGTCGGTCGGCTCCAGGATCAGCACTGCGTCCGGCTCGTGGTCGACGCCCAGGCCGGTGAGGTGGGCGAAGGCCGAGTGCGGGCGGAAGCGGTAGTCGGTGTCATTCGAGCGGACCTTCAGCGGGCCGGCGGGGATGACCAGGCGCTCGCCCGGGAAGGCGGCGGAGAGCTTGGCGCGGCGGGCGGCCGTGTAGTCTGCGGACGGATCGGCGTCCGGCAGAGCCGAGGTGTCGGCGGCCCAGTTCGAGGCCATGAACTGCTTGAAGGATTCGGAGGTCGGACGCTGCGAACGGTTGTTCACGCGGTCTTCCAATGGCTGGTCGCTGCCCGAAGGCGATGAAACTTGATTGGTCATAACTTCAAGTGTGTCACCATCAGCTATGCGCCACCAAAGAACGTGTGCACTTCGATATTCTAGGGAGTATGCGAATCGACCTGCACACCCATTCCAACGTTTCCGACGGCACGGAAACCCCGGCCGAGCTGATCACCGCGGCGGCCGCGGCGGGGCTGGACGTGGTGGCGCTGACCGACCACGACCAGACCAGCGGGTGGGACCAGGCACGTGTTACCGCGCAGGAACTGGGGATCGGGTTCATTCCCGGCATGGAGATCACCTGCCAGGATTCGCACGGGATCAGCGTGCACCTGCTGTCCTACCTGCACGACCCGTCCTACCAGCCGCTGCTCGACGAGCTGGCCGTGTCGCTGAATTCGCGGATCGTGCGCGCCCAGCGCATCGTGGAACGGTTGGCCGAGGACTACCCGATCAGCTGGGAGCTGGTCACCGAGCATTGCCAGCCCGGGGCCACGGTGGGCCGACCGCATATCGCCGACGCGCTGGTGACCGCAGGGGTGGTGGCCCATCGGAACGAGGCGTTCGCCAACATCCTGTCCTCGCGCTCGCGCTACTACGTGTCGCATCCTGCCATCAACCCCGCCGCGGCGGTGCGCCTGGTGCGCGAGGCCGGCGGCGTGCCGGTGTTCGCCCACCCGAAGGCAGCGCTGCGCGGACGGGTGGTGCCCGAATCGACGGTCCACGAAATGATCGAGGCCGGGCTGGGCGGGGTGGAGGTCTACCACCGGGACAACAGCGCCGAGGGCAAGGAGCAGCTGCTGGCGCTGGCGTCGGAGCACGACTTGATTGTCACCGGATCCTCGGACTACCACGGCACCGGAAAACTGAACCGGCTCGGCGAGAATCTCACCGAGCCGGCCATGCTGGAGCGCATCCTGGCGCAGGGCACCGGAACCAGCGCGCAGCTGCAGTCTTAGTCGACGGGGCGCGGCACCGGGGCCGGGGAGCCGTCCAGGGTGGCGAACACCGTGTTTTCGGGCAGCCGGGCGTGCATGACCTCGATCGCCTGAGTGTTCTGGTCGATCAGCACGAAGCGGCGTTCCATCTTCGCGGCCACCGCACCGGTGGTGCCGGAGCCTGCGAAGAAGTCAAGCACCCAGTCGCCGGGCCGCGAAGAGGCCGCGACGATGCGCCGCAGGATGCCCTCGGGCTTCTGGGTGGGGTAGCCGGTCTTCTCCTTGCCGGTGGGGGAGACGATGGTATGCCACCACACGTCGGTGGGCAGCTTGCCCTTCTCCCGCTTTTCCGGCGTCACCAGGCCGGGCGCCATATAGGGCTCGCGGTCGACTTCCGCCGAATCGAAGTGGTACTTCTTCGGGTTCTTCACGTACACCAGGATGGTGTCGTGCTTGGCAGGCCAGCGGCTCTTGGCCCGGGCCCCGTAGTCGTAGGCCCAGATCAGTTCGTTCAGGAAGCACTCGCGGCCGAAGATCGTATCCAGCAGCACCTTGACGTAGTGCACCTCCCGGTAGTCCAGGTGGACGTAGAGGGTGCCGTCCTCGGCCAGCAGCCGGTAGGCCTCCAGCAGGCGCGGCTCGATGAAGCTGAGGTAGTCCTCGAAGCTGTCGTGGTAGGAGCGCGACTGGCCGATTTCCGCCGTGTAGCTGCGGCCCTTGAACCCCACGTGGGTGCCTTCGCCTTCGTCGGCGCGGACCATGGTGCGTTCGGCGCGGGTCTGCTTGCGCCCGGTGTTGAAAGGCGGATCCACGTAGATCAGCGTGAAGCTTTCATCGGGCAGGGTTGCCAGCACCGACATGTTGTCGCCGTGGAACACGGTGTTGCCCGCGGCCGGGGCGCTCACCGGGGAACCGGAGTGCGCCGCGGCCGCGGACAGGGTTGAATCTTCAGGTTGTGCGAGCACCTGGGTACTGAATCCTTTCGGAGTGCTGCGGGCGGGGGCTGGCAGGACTAGTCCTGCAAGCCTGCCTCGCTGCTTCCGCCGGTGCGGCGGCGCGGACGGCGGCGGCGGGGCTTCGAGGTGCCCTGCGCTGCGCCTTCCTCGCCGGAGACGCGGGATTCGCGATGGCGCTCGGCTTCGCGGCCCGGACGGTCCTGGCGGCCCTTGGAGTGGCCGTGGCGTGGACCGGCCTGGTCCTCGGCGCCGGAATCCTGCCGCGCGCCGCGCTCCTGGGTCTGCCCGTTCACGGTGCGGGTGCGGGTGCGCGAACCGCTGCGGCGGCGCGGGGTGCGTTCGCGGTTCTCTCGGGGCTCGCGGGAGGACTCGCGCGGAGAGCCGTCGCCTTCGGCGGCGGCTGACTTCTTGGCGCGCGGCAACCGGCCCTTGGTGCCCTTGGGGATGTTCAGGTCGGTGAAGAAATGCGGCGAGGAGGAGTAGGTTTCCACCGGCTCGGGCACGCTCAGGCCCAGGGCCTTGTTGATCAGCGACCAGCGCGGCACCGAATCCCAATCCACGAAGGTCACCGCGGTGCCGGTGTTGCCGGCGCGGCCGGTGCGGCCCACGCGGTGCAGGTAGGTGTTCTCGTCATCCGGGCACTGCAGGTTGACGACGTGGGTGACGTCGTCCACGTCGATGCCGCGGGCGGCGACGTCGGTGGCGACCAGGATCTCCACCTTGCCGGAGCGGAAGGCCTTCAGCGCCTGCTCGCGGGCGCCCTGGCCCAGGTCGCCGTGCAGCGAACCGGCGTTGAAGCCGCGGTCGATCAGCTCGTCGGCCAGCTTGGCAGCCGAGCGCTTGGTCTGGGTGAAGATGATGGTTTTGCCGCGGCCCTCGGCCTGCAGCAGGCGCGCGACCATCTCGTCCTTGTCCAGGTTGTGCGCGCGGTAGACCAGCTGGCGGATGTTGCGCTTGGTCAGCGAGCCGTCGTCGTCCGGGTCCTGGGCGCGGATGTGCGTCGGGCGGGACATGTAGCGGCGGGCCATGGTGATCACGGCGCCCGGCATGGTGGCGGAGAAGAGCATTGCCTGGCGTACCGGCGGCAGGGCGGCGAGGATGCGCTCCACGTCGGGCAGGAATCCGAGGTCGAGCATCTCGTCGGCCTCGTCCAGCACCACGGTCTTGATCTGCTTCAGGTTCAGCACGCGCTGGCGGTTCAGGTCGATCAGGCGTCCGGGGGTGCCCACGACGACGTCGGTGCCGGCCTTCAGGGCTGCGATCTGCTCCTCGTAGGGGCGGCCGCCGTAGATGGTGGTGATGGAGATGTTCGAGTGCTTGGAGGCCTGGGCCAAATCGGCGCCGACCTGGATGGCCAGTTCGCGGGTCGGGGCCACGATCAGGGCCTGCGGGGCGCCGGGGAACTGCAGGTCCCCGTAGCCGGCGTCGCCCTCGCGGATGACACGCTGCAGGGCGGGGATGCCGAAGCCCAAGGTCTTGCCGGTGCCGGTCTTGGCCTGGCCGATGATGTCATTGCCGCCTAGGGCCACCGGAAGGGTCAGCGCCTGGATGGGGAAGGGGTATTCGATGCCCGCTTCGAGCAGCGAGGCGACGATGTCCTCGCGCACGTCCAGCTCGGCAAAGCTCTGCTTCGCCGCTTCGGGGGTGCTGTCCTCTTGGGGGGTGTCGGCAGCTGGTGCCGTTAGCGTCGTGTCGCTCACGATGTCTTCAGTCTCATTTCATGTTGGCCTCCCGGCGGGGTCGACCTGCCCTGCAAATCCAGGGGGTGCGCCCGAAGGGAGGCGGGTCCAGCGGAGCCGATCGCTCGATACACGCGGGAGCCCCGCGTGGGGGTCCTGCGGAATGATGACCGCTGGGAAGTCATCAGGTAACTGGTCGTACTTTCAGCGCTGTGCGATCGGGCATCCTCAGTAGTAATACTGACCAGCATAACTTGTTTGGCCGGATTTCAGCGGTTCGTCAGCCGCGGGGCACCGTTTCGAAGTGGATCCGGCGGGTGCGCGGGTCGGCTTCCACCAGCTTCACGCTCACCAGCGTGCCGGCTTCCGCGCTGCCGCTGAAGCTGCCGGTGACCGGTTCGGTGACCAGCTGCAGCTGCCCGGGCCGCGGCTTGCCGTTGTTGTTCTCCCCGTTGGCCGCGCCCTGCGCGGCGGTGAGCACAATGGCCTGGAACTGTTCGCCGATGCGGTGCTGCAGGGTGTAGGCCTCCAGCAGGTCCACCGCGGCCCGGGCCACCTTGTTGGCGGCCGCGGAGCTGGTCCGCATCAGCTCCGGCAGCAAGGGCAGCGCCTGGTCGAGTTCATCGGGCAGCGGCTGCCCGGTGCTGAGCAGATGGCAGGTCAGCAGCACGAAGCGATCCACCAGGCGGCGCAGCGGGGCGGTGGTGTGCGCGTAGGGCGCGGCCAGGGCGGCCTGGACCAGGTCGGATTCCGGCTGGCCGGCGATGACCTGGTAGTCGGCGCCGCGGAAGAGCGAGGCGGCGCGGTGCATGATGACCAGCTGGCGCGGGTCGCTGACATCAAGGGTGTGCAGGTATTCGCCGTAGCTGATGTCCTCGGGCCAGGGGCTGCCCAGCAGCCGGGTCTGCTGCCTGAAGGCCTTCAGGTCCCGCGGGTCAGGCGGCGGCATGGTGCGCAGGATCCCGGTGCCGGCCTTGAGCATCAGGCGGGCCGCGGCGATGCCAGTGAGCAGCGAGATCTGCGCGTTGAATTCCTCCAGCGGCAACGGGGTGCGGCTGACCAGCTTGTACCCGCCGCCCTCCGGAACGATTTCCTGGTCGGGCAGGTTCAGGGAGGCGCCTCCGCGCAGCCGTTCCTGCACCAGCCGGGCCTGGCCGATCTCCGCGAGCAGCTGCAGCTGTCCGTTGTCCTCGCCCGAGTCGAGGCGCCGCTGGGCGGTTTCGTAGTCCAGCTGCGCGCGGGAGCGGATCTGCGAGCGGGTCAGCTGCACCTCGCCCAGGGCCCCGTCGGCGTCCAGGGCGATGCGCCAGTGGAAGGCGGGCCGGGGCACGTCGGGCAGCAGCGAGCCGCGGTCCTCGGAAATCAGCGGCGGGTACAGCGTGATCTTGCGCTGCGGCAGGTAGAAGGTCTGCCCGCGCTCGCGGGAGACCATGTCGAGCAGGCCGCCGAGCCGGACGAACGCCGGCACGTCGGCGATGGCATAGTGCACCAGGTAGCCGGTGCCCTTGCGTTCCAGGTACATGGCCTGGTCCAGGTCGGTGGCGCCCGGGGGATCGATGGTGAAGAACGGCAGGTCGGTATCGTCCGCGTCGGGCTCCGGCAGATCGGCGACTGCCTGCTGGGCGGCCTGCAGCGTTTGCTCGTCGAATTCGCCGGGGACCTCGAACTCGCTTTCCAGTGCGAGCAGCAGGTCGCTCAGGTCGCTGGCGGCCACCTGCCGCGGTGCGTGGATTCGTTGATCGGTCACGGTACGCCGCCTGCCTGTTCCAAGTTGAACGCTTTGCCGGGATGGTACTACCTCAACCTACACGCCGGAGCCGGGGTGAACCTAGGACCGGGGGTTTAAACGCAAAGGCCGGCCCCGCGGGATGCGGGGGCCGGCCGAGGCGCTGGCGGCGTGGTGCGCCGCCGAAAGCCAATTACTGGGCGAAGCCGACGCGGCGGACTTCCTCCGGGCCTACCTCGACGTAGGCGATGCCTGCGGCCGGCACGAGAACCTCGCGGCCCTTGGGGTCGGTCAGGGACAGCACCGAACCGCCGGCAATGGCCGCAGCAACCTTCTCGTTGACTTCTGCATTGCTCAGTTCCGACTCGAGTACGACTTCGCGGGCTACGTTCTGAATGCCAATCCGGATTTCCATGATTGTCGTTGATCCTCTCGAAAAATGTGTGCCCCTACAAGAAGGGTCCCTCAGCCACTAATCTAGCTACTTTTCCTTGGGGAACTGGGAAATTCCGCGCCAAGCTAAACGCGAGATCAGGTCGACGGCGGTCTGCTGATCCACCGAGTCGTCGCTGGTGGCCCAGTAGCGCGCCGAAACCTGGGACAGGCCGGCCAGCGCGCGCCCGGCGAGCAGCCCTTCGGCCTCGTTCAGGTCGGTGTCCTTGACCACGACCTTGGAGATGGAGGTGGCCAGGTTGTTGTTGAATTCCTCGATGCGCGCGGCGATCAGCGGGTCGGAGAGCACGTCGGATTCGAAGATCAGGCGGTAGGCCTGGGACTCGCTCTTGATGTACTGGTAGTAGGTGTTGATGGTGGCGAACACGCGCTGCCGGTTGTCGTCCGTGGACTGGATGGCCTCGTCCAGCCGGCGGTTGAAGTCCTCCAGATGCGAGTCAAGCAGCGCCAGGTAGAGTTCGCGCTTGCCGGGGAAGTGCTGGTACAACACGGGTTTGGAAACCTTGGCCACGTCGGCGATGTCGTCCATGGAGGCGCCGTGGTACCCGTTGCCGACGAAGACCTCGTGGGCCGCCTGCAGGAGCTGGCGTCGCCGTGCTTCCCTTGGCATTCGCTGCGTGCGATGTCCCTTGAGCGATTCCACTTCAGCCATGTCGACCTCGACCTTTCCAGCTACTGCAAGGCTCCGCCCACGTCATCGTGGATTTTGCAGATGACCCTGGAGCCTACTTGCAAGTAGTATTCCACGCATCGCGGTGGAAAGGTAACTTCGCGAGAAAATTAAGGGTGCGGCTACGCGGTGCGCGCGGAGGTCTCCACGGGGCAGACGGCAGGCGCCGGGGCGCTGGCCTGCGCCTGGGGTTCGCCCAGTTCAAGGCCGTAAAGCGTCTGAAGCGCGGTGACGTAGTCCGCGGTGCGTCCCTCGGAGGCGAGCTCCCGGGCGCGGACGGTGGGAATGTGCAGCAACTGGCGCATCATGCGGCGCATGGCCAGTTCGACCTCATCCGCGGCGGCGGTGCAGCCGTGCTGGGCGCGGACCCGGGCCACCTCGGCGTCGAGCACCGCCTTGGTGTGCTGGCGCAGGGCCACGATAGCGAAGTCAGCTTCGCGCTCGCGCTGGGCGGCGGCGAATTCCCTGGCGGCGGTCTTCACGATGCGGCTGGCGGCGTGCACCGCCAGGGCCTGGTCGGTCGGGGCAGCCATGCGCACCGACTCCAGGGTGATCAGCTCGACGTCGGCCATCTCGACCAGCGCCGGATCGAAGTCGTGGGTGAGCGCCATGTCGATGGCGATCAGCGGGTGGTTCTTCACGCGCACTTCCTCCAGGGCCGCGCGGTCCAGGCGCTGTCCGCCGCCGGAGCAGCCGACGATGATGTCGGCTTCGCGCAGGGCCTGGGGGAGCAGCTCGTCGGTCAGCGGGAAGCCGCCGCGCTTGCCGGTGAATTCGGCGGCGCGTCCGGAGCTGGAGTACACCGAGATGCGTTCCACGCCGCGTTCCTTCAGCAGCGCCATGGTGGCGCCGGCGTAGGAGCCGGTGCCGAAGAGCACGACGTTCTGGTCGGCCCAGGCGGTTGCCTCGTCGGTGAGTTCCTCGGCCAGGTCCAGGGCGACCGCGACCACTGACTTGCCCTGGGTGCCCAGGTTGGTGTTGCTGCCGACGTCCTTGGCGGCGCGGGTGGCGTTCTGGAACAGCCGGGTGAGGTTGCTGGTGGTGGTTTTCTCCTGCTGCGCCTGGGCCAGCGCGCGGCGGACCTGTCCGGCGATTTCGCGTTCGCCCACGACGGCGGAGTCCAGGCCTGCGCCCACGGAGAAGAGGTGCTCGATGACCGGGTCGCCTTCCAGCGCGGTCAGCTGGCGGGCCAGGAAGTCGGCGCTGAGCTCGGTGGTGGCTGCGAGATGGGCAACGAGGTGCTCGGTGGCATCCTCGACGTGCTCCACGTCCGCGTAGACCTCGAAGCGGTTGCAGGTGGCCAGCACGACGGCGCCGTTGATAGCTGCCGAACCGTTGACGGAGGCAGCAGCGAGCCCGCTGGCCGAGGCGCTGATTTGTGCCACGGTCTCAAGGTCGAGCTGCGAATGCGATGCGACAAGAGATAAGAAAACCACAATGTCCCTAGGTTAAGCTCAACGGGCCGGTTAAACAACGCAGGTCTACCTAAGGCCATCCCCCGTTAGGCGCTTAATTTCAGCGCAGAGTGAGCAAGTGTCCGGCCAAATGGGATTTCAAGGCAAGAGTTGGCAGAATTGAAGCATGACTCTGTCGCAGAACCATCCGATGATCGATGGACGTACCCAAGATTCCGCTTTGATTCAGGCCTTGACCGGCCGCGAGCCCTCGCACCACCCGGTGTGGTTCATGCGCCAGGCAGGGCGTTCGCTGCCCGAGTATCTGAAGCTGCGCGAAGGCGTGAGCATGCTGGACTCGTGCCTCGACCCGGCGATGGCAAGTGAGATTACTCTCCAGCCGGTGCGTCGCCACAAGGTCGACGCGGGAATCTTCTTCTCCGACATCGTCATCCCGCTGCGTCTGGCAGGCATCGGCGTGGACATCGTCCCGGGTGTCGGCCCGGTGCTCGACACCCCGATCCGCACCGCCGAGCAGGTCGCGGCCCTGCCTGAGCTGACCGACGAAGCCCTGGAGCCCATCCGCCAGGCCGTGGCCCTGACCGTCGCCGAGCTGGGCAGCACCCCGCTGATCGGCTTCGCCGGCGCCCCGTTCACCGTGGCAGCCTACATGGTCGAGGGCAAGCCGAGCCGCGACCATCTGGGCCCGCGCACCATGATGCACTCCGAGCCGGAGGTCTGGGACGCGCTGATGAAGTGGGCCGCCGACGCATCGGGCAAATTCCTGCGCGCGCAGGTCGAGGCCGGAGCCTCCGCCGCCCAACTGTTCGACTCCTGGGCCGGTTCGCTGTCGCTGCCGGACTACCAGAAGTTCGCCGCCCCGTACTCCGCCCGGTCGCTGGACTTCGTGCGCGATCTGGGTGTGCCGCTGATCCACTTCGGCACCGGCACGGGCGAGCTGCTGACCGCCATGCGCGACGCCGGCGTGGACGCCGTGGGTGTCGACTACCGCATCCCGCTGCCCACCGCCATCGAGCGCCTGGGCCAGGATGTCTCGGTACAGGGCAACATCGACCCGGCGTTGCTCTCCGCCCCGTGGGAAGTCCTCGAAGCGCATGTGCGCGAGGTCGTCGCCAGCGGCAAGGCGGCGCGCGGACACGTGGTGAACCTGGGGCACGGCGTCCCGCCGACCACGGATCCGAGTGTGCTCACCCGTGTGGTGGAGCTCATCCACTCCCTGTAGTCCGGCAGGACTAAGCTGGGAATGACAGGCGTCATCGCGGTGGCGGGCGCCTCGGGGGACGACCCCGGGCGCGCGCACCGCAGCAAACGATTCAAAGGCAGAAGGTGCATCGGTACGTGAGCAAGGATCAGCGCAGCGAGAACGTGGCAGAAGCTTCAACCCGGGCTGAGACGCCCAAGGCACGCCGCGTCATCGCCTCCGACGCCGCCGCCCATGCGCTGCGGCTGCTGGAGAAGGTGCGCAGCGCCACCGAAGCGCAGGCCCACAAGCGCGCCGCCAAGGACGCGGCCGACCCGGCCCCGCATGCGGTGGTCATCGGCGGCGGCGTCGCCGGCCTGGTGGCCGCGCGCGACCTGCGCCAGACCGGGCACCGTGTCACCGTGCTGGAAGCCGCGGACGGCTTCGGCGGGTGCGTGCGCCGCGCCGAGGTCGCCGGGCTGCAGCTGGATGCCGGAGCCGAGTCCTTCGCCGTGCGCGGCGGGACTGTCGGCTCCTACCTGGACGAGCTGGACCTGTCCGGCTCCATCGCCGCCACCTCCGGGGCCAGCGCCTGGCTGATCCAGGGCGAGGGGGAGAAGATCCTGGCCAACCCGCTGCCTGCCACCTCGCTGATGGGCATCCCCGGCCACGTGCGCACCGACGAGGTGCGCCACCTCATCGGCCGCGCCGCCACCGTGCGCGCCGCAGCGGACCTGATCACCCCGATGAGCAAGAAGTGGGCCACCGAGCCGCTGTCGCTGGCCGAGGTGGTGCGCTCGCGCATGGGCCAAGCTGTGCTCGACGAGCTGGTGGCTCCCGTGGTCAACGGCGTCTACTCCACCGACCCGGCGCAGATCGACATCGATGCGGCCGCACCGGGCCTGCGCGCGGCCATGCAGTCCACCGGTTCGCTGGCCCGCGCCGTGGCCCAGCTGCAGTCCTCGGCTCCGGCCGGATCCCGCGTGGCAGGGCTGGACGGCGGCATGTACACCATGATCGAGGCGCTGGCCGGCCAGCTGCAGGCCGCCGGGGTGTCGCTGGTGCGCAACTCGCCGGTCACCGCGATCAGCCGCCAGCCGCAGGCCGAGCAGCCGTACACCGTGCACACCTTGGGCCAAGAGCTGAAGGCCGACCGCGTGGTCATCGCGACCCCTGCCGAACCAGCCCTGGGCCTGCTGAACCCGCTGCTTCCGGCCGACCAGCAGATCGAGGGCCGGTCCGAAGCCAACGCCATCGCGCTGGCCACCCTGGTGGTGGACAAGCCGGAGCTGGACGAGGCCCCGCGCGGATCCGGCGTGCTGGTCTCGCGCGGCGCCCCGCTGGTGGCCAAGGCCCTGACCCACGCGACCGCCAAATGGCCGTGGCTGGCCGAGCAGGCAGGGCCGGGCACGCATGTGGTGCGCCTGTCCTTCGGCCGCATCGGCGAGCATGAGCCGATCGTCGAATCCGGCGATGACGCGCAGCTCATCGCGCAGGCGGTCAAAGACGCCTCAAAGATTCTCGGTGTTCAATTGCAGCAGGAAGACGTGCTCGGCAGCGCGGTGTCCCGCTTCAACGACATGGTGCCGCTGCAGGGCGGCGCCGCGGCGCAGCGCCGCGCCCAGGTCCAGCAGGCTCTTGACGACCTGGACGGCGTGGACGTGGTGGGCGCCTGGCTGGCCGGCACCGGCCTGGCCCGCGTCATCGCCCAGGCCCGCCGCGCGGTGGCCATCAGCGCCCGCTGAGCCCCGGAGCCGACGACCAGCGCCGAAGACCCGCGCCGCCCGGCGGCGCGCCGACAAACTTGCAGACCCAACCCAGATCAGCAGATCCAAGGAGAAACACCAGTGAGCAACGCACCGGAGCATAATTCGCCCGTTATCCGCGAACGCGAAAACGCCGGGGAGAACCCGACCTTCTTCTACACCCTGTGGACCATCTTCAAGCGCTCGGACGCAGTCCAGCGCACCGACGCCGCTGCCGCCGAATTCGATGCGCTGACCGAGCAGCTGGCCGCCGAGGGAGCCGTCGTGCGCGGCATCTACGACGTCTCGGCCATGCGCGAAGACGCGGACATCATGATCTGGGTCCACGGCCCGTCCGCGGCGCTGCTGCAGGCCTCGATGCGCAAGATCCGCCGCTCGGCGCTGCTGGCCGGCACCGAGATCGTCTACTCCACCATGGCGGTGCACCGCGAGGCGGAGTTCGCCAAGGACCACTCGCCGGCCTTCGCCCGCGGCGTGGCGGCCAAGGAATGGATGACGGTCTACCCGTTTGTCCGCTCCACCGACTGGTACACCATGGACCCGGCGGTCCGCGGCAAGATGCTGCGCGACCACGGCATCCTGGGCCGCGAATTCCCTGACGTGCTGGCCAACACCGTGGCGGCCTTCGCATTCAGCGACTACGAGTGGCAGATCTGCCTGGAAGCCGACGACATGATCGACCTGGTCGACATGATGCGCCACCTGCGCTACACCGAGGCCCGCCACCACGTGCGCGAGGAAACCCCGTTCTACACCGGCCGCCGCATCTCGGCCGCCGAAGCCCTCGAGGTGCTCCAGTGAACCAGTCTTTCGACCCGCGCACCGGCTACGACCGGAACGGGCGCATGATCCCGAAGTCCTATGACGCGGTGCTGCTCGCCTCCTTCGGCGGGCCAGAGGGACAGGACGACGTCATCCCGTTCCTGCGCAACGTCACCGGCGGGCGCGGCATCCCGGACGAGCGCCTGGAAGAGGTCGCGGTGCACTACCGCACCAACGGCGGCGTCTCGCCGATCAACGCGCAGAACCGCGCGCTGAAGGCCGCGCTCGAAGCCGAGTTCGCCGCCCGCGGCATCACCGTGCCGATCTACTGGGGCAACCGCAACTGGCACCCGTTCGTGAACGACACGTTGGAGCAGATCGCCGCCGACGGGCACCGCACCGTGCTGCTCATGGGCACCGGCGCCTACTCGGGCTACTCGGCCTGCCGCCAGTACCGCGAGGATTTGGGCATGGGCCTGCGCGCCACCGGGCTTGAAGGGGTGGTGGAAGTCGACAAGCTGCGCCAGTTCTTCGACACCCCGGCCTTTGTGCAGCCATTCATCCAGGAGCTTCCCGGCTCTCTGGCCTCGGTGCGCGAGCAGCTGGCCGCCGCCGGGAAACCGGAGGGGAAGATCAAGATCGTGTTCGTCACGCACTCGATCCCCCTGAGCGATGCGAACGCCGCAGGTCCCGAAGCCATCCGGAGCACGCTGGACGAGAACCTGTACACCGCCCAGCACCGCGCAGTGGCCGAGCACATCCTGGCCAACGTGCCCGAGGCCGCCGGCCTGGAGCATTCCCTGGTCTACCAGTCCCGCTCCGGATCCCCGCACACCCCGTGGCTTGAACCGGATATCAACGACGCGCTGGAAGAGGACGCCGCAGCCGGCGTGGCGGGCGTGGTGGTGGTGCCGATCGGCTTCATCTCCGACCACATGGAGGTGCTCTGGGACCTGGACACCGAGGCCAAGGACACCTGCGCCGAACTGGGGCTGGCTTTCGCCCGCGTGCCCACCCCGGGCACGCACCGCGCCTTCGTCTCGGGCCTGGTAGACCTGGTCGAGGAGCGGCTGGCCGGCCCCGACGGCAAGCCGCTGCGCGAAGGACGCCTGTCTGAAACCGCGCTGGGCCCCTGGTTCGACGTCTGCCGCCCTGGCTGCTGCGAAAAGCTTGCCATGGACGGCACCCTGCGCCCGACCATCGGCGCGGTGGATTCAGAGGTGGGAGTGCCGCAGCCATGACCCAGTCCTTCCGCGTAGGAACCCGGGGCAGCGCGCTGGCCACCACGCAGACCGGATGGGCTGCCGACCAGCTGGCGCAGCTGTCCGGCCTTGAAGTCGACACCGTGCTGGTGAAGACCGAGGGCGATGTGGTGACCGGTTCGCTGGCCAACCTGGGCGGCACCGGGGTGTTCGCCGCCGCGCTGCGCCAGCACCTGCTGGACGGCGGCTGCGACCTGGCGGTGCACTCGCTCAAGGACCTGCCCACCGTGCAGCCCGAGGGCCTGGTGCTCGCCGCCATCCCGCCGCGCGAGGACGTGCGCGACGCGCTGTGCGGCCGCGACGGAATGACCCTCGACCAGCTGCCCGAAGGCGCGAAGATCGGCACCGGATCCCCGCGACGCGCCGCGCAGCTGCGCGCCTACCGCCAGGATCTGGTGATCGTGGACATCCGCGGCAACGTGCCCACCCGGCTCGGCCGGGTCAAGGGCGTGGGGGACACCCACGACGACGGCAGCGTGGGCCGGGCCACCCAGGGCGACCTGGATGCGGTGATCCTTGCCGCTGCCGGCATGCGCCGCCTGGGCCTGGAGCAGCACATCACCGAGTACCTGGATCCGTCCATCATGCTCCCGGCCCCCGGCCAGGGCGCGCTGGCGCTGGAGACCCGCACCGCGGGCACCGGCCATGCGGAACTGGACCAGGCGCTGGCCCGCTTCGATGACCTGCACACCCGTTTGCAGGTGGAAGCCGAACGCGCACTGCTCAACCAGCTGGAGGCCGGCTGCGCCGCGCCGATCGGCGCGCTGGCCAGCGTGCAGGACGGCGAGCTGGTGCTGGACGCCGTGGCCTGCAACCCCGACGGCTCCGAGGTCATGCGCCGCAGCGCCAAGGCCCCGCTGGCCGACGTCGTCGACGCCCAGGCGCTGGGCCGCAGGCTGGCCAACGGCATGCTGGCCGACGGCGCGGCGGTCGTCGCAGGGCTGGCCTGACCGGCCCATGGTCTACCAGGCTCTGATCCTGCGCGATGCGGCCCGCGCCGCGGCCACCGTGCGGGAATTCGAGAAGCTGGGCATCACCTCCTGGTGCTCCCGGCTGATCGACGCCATCTGGCCGCAGGACACCGCAGCGCTGTCGTCCATGGCGGCGGCGCTGCGGGACGGATCCTACGACTGGCTGGTGCTCACCAGCGCCACCACCGTGGCGGTGCTGCGCGAGCTGCTGGACGGGCGGCCGTTGCCGCGATCCCTGAAGCTCGCGGTCGTCGGAGCGAAAACGGCCCAATCGGCCAGCGAACTGCTGGGCCTGGAGACCGATTTCCAGCCCGAGGTGCAGTCCGCCGCGGGCATGGCCGCGCAGTGGGCCCCGCCGGCCGGGGCGCGCATCTGCTACCCGCACGGGGATCTGGCCAGCAGCACGCTGGGCGATTTCCTGGCCGGACTGCCGGTGCAGGTGGACGAGGTCATCGCCTACCGCACCGTGGATGCCGGCACCCAGGGCCGCCCGGTGCCCGGCCCGCCCGCGCCGGAACACGTCACATGCCTTGATCCAGCGCTTATCGGTGCGAAACTGGAAGAACTGGATTTAGTGGTGTTCAGCGCCCCGAGCATCGTGCGGCGCTTCGCGCAGCTGGCCGGAGGCCGGTTGCCTGCGCGCGTCCACACGCTGGCCATCGGCCAGCCCACCGCCCGCGCGCTGGAAGCCGCAGGGCTGCCGGTGCACGGCACCGCGCAGGACCCCGGACCGGCCGGACTGGCCAGGGCAGCGCGCAGCGTGCTGGGAATTGGCTAGGCCGCGCCGGCGCACGACCGCGCAAGACTTTTCAAGAAGCAAGAGTAGAACTGGAGATACGAAGCCATGGGTTTCCCTCAGCATCGACCACGCCGCCTGCGGCAGAACCCGGCCATCCGCGCGCTGGTTGCCGAAAACGAGCTGTCCGCACGCCAGCTGATCCTGCCGGCGTTCGTGCGCGAGGGACTGAGCGAGCCCAACGAGATCACCTCGATGCCCGGCGTCTACCAGCACACCATCGACAGCCTCAAGGCCGCCGCGGCGGATGCGGTCAAGCTGGGCCTGGGCGGCATCATGCTCTTCGGCATTCCGGCCGAACGCGATGAGAACGGCTCGGCGGGCATCGACCCGCAGGGCATCCTGAACCGCGGCATCGCCGCAGTGCGCGCCGAGGTCGGCGACCACCTGGTGGTCATGTCCGACGTGTGCCTGGACGAGTTCACCTCGCACGGCCACTGCGGCGTGCTGGACGCCGACGGCGCCGTGGACAACGACGCCACCTTGGAGATCTACGGCCAGATGGCTGTCGCGCAGGCCCAGGCCGGCGCCCACATGCTCGGCCCGTCGGGCATGATGGACGGCCAGATCGGCGCGATCCGCGAGGCCCTGGACGCCGAAGGCCACCTGGACACCGCAATCCTTGCCTACAGCGCCAAGTACGCCAGCGCCTTCTACGGACCCTTCCGCGAAGCCGTGGACTCCCAGCTGAAGGGCGACCGCCGCACCTACCAGATGGACGCCGCCAACCGCCGTGAAGCCATCCTGGAAGCGGAGCTGGACATCGCCGAGGGCGCGGACATGATCATGGTCAAGCCGGCCATGAGCTACCTGGACATCGTGCGCGACGTGGCGGAGATTTCCCCGGTGCCGGTTTCGGCCTACCAGATTTCCGGCGAGTACTCGATGATCGAGGCCGCCAGCGCCAACGGCTGGATCGACCGCAGGGCCTCGGTGCTCGAATCCCTGCTGTCCATCAAGCGTGCGGGCGCCGAACAGATCCTCACATACTACGCAGCCGAAGTTGCCGGCTGGCTCAAGGAAGGTAAGTAAGACGCATGTCGAACTCTGAAAAGCTTTTTGCCGAGGCCCGCGAGGTCATGCCCGGCGGCGTGAACTCCCCGGTGCGCGCCTTCGGCTCGGTCGGCGGCGTCCCGCCGTTCATGGTCGGCGCCAAGGGCGCCTACTTGACCGACGCGGACGGCAAGGAATACGTGGACCTGGTCTGCTCGTGGGGTCCGGCGCTGCTGGGCCACGCCCACCCGCAGATCCAGGCGGCAGTACACGCAGCGGTGGACCGCGGCCTGTCCTTCGGCGCCTCCACCCCGGACGAGGCGAAGCTCGGCCAGCTGATCAAGAGCCGCATGGGCGGCGTGGAGCGCCTGCGCATGGTGTCCACCGGCACCGAGGCCACCATGACCGCGGTGCGCCTGGCCCGCGGCTTCACCGGCCGCGAGCTGATCATCAAGTTCTCCGGCTGCTACCACGGCCACCTGGACGGCCTGCTGGCCGATGCCGGTTCGGGCGTCGCCACCCTGGCCCTGCCGGGATCCGCCGGCGTCACCGCCGCCACCGCCGCCGAAACCCTGGTGCTGCCGTACAACGACCGCGCCGCCGTTCAAGCCGCCTTCGCCGAGCACGGAAGCAACATCGCCGCGGTGATCACCGAATCCGCACCGTGCAACATGGGTGTGGTGACCCCGGAGGAGGGCTTCAACAAGTTCCTCAAGGACACCACCGCCCAGCACGGCGCCCTGCTGATCCTGGACGAGGTGCTCACCGGCTTCCGCGCCTCGGATGCCGGCTACTGGGGCCTGACCGGACGCGTGGAAGGCTGGAACGCCGACCTGTACACCTTCGGCAAGGTCATCGGCGGCGGCCTGCCGACCGCCGCCCTGGGCGGCCGCGCCGAGGTCATGGACTACCTGGCCCCGCTGGGCCCGGTCTACCAGGCCGGAACCCTGTCAGGCAACCCGGTGGCCATGGCCGCCGGCATCGCCCAGCTGGAGAACGCCACCGACGAGGTCTACGCGTTCCTGGCCAAGCAGTCCGCCGCCCTGCAGGACGCCATCACCTCGGCCTTCAACGCCGAGGGCCTGGACCACTCGATCCAGCGCGCCGGCACCCTGTTCTCGGTCGCCTTCGGCACCTCCGCCACCGGCGTGCACAACTACGCCGACGCCCAGAAGCAGGAAGCGTTCCGCTACGCGCCGTTCTTCCACTCCATGCTGGACTCGGGCGTCTACCTGCCGCCAAGCGTGTTCGAAGCCTGGTTCGTCTCCGCCGCGCACGACGACGCGGCGCTGGAAAAGATCGTCTCGGCCCTGCCGGCAGCTGCCAAGGCCGCGGCGGCCGCCACGGCCTAGGTTATTCGTCCCGGCAACGGGCATCGCAGGCTCCCCGGACATCTGCCCGACACCATGTGTCGTGCCAATGGGCGGGGAGCCTGCTGCGTTAAATGTGGGTTTCGTCTTCCCAATCCGCGAGTCCTGAGTCACAGGGCTTTGCTCCAAGGCGCCGGAGCTTGACGCAGACCTGCCCGCCGGCGTTGAGTGCTCCGAGCGGCGTGGACCGCGAAATCGACCCACGTCAGCCCGGTTATTGTTGAACAATGTTCGGCGTCCTCACAACTCCCGGGCTGCTGAAGATGATGCCTTGTTGCGTTCTGATCTGGGAAAATGCGAAAAATGGCTCCCATGTTGCACAGCTAAGCTTGGGCGGTAAGTTTGTCGCATTTCATCTCACAAGGGATCAAAGTGAGCCTATTTCGTACCAAGCCAGTTGAGAGTTTCCTGGCGGACGCCGCAGGGCCCGGGCGTCAGCTGAAAAGGACCCTGAACATCTGGGATCTGATGATCATGGGTGTCGCAGTATCGGTAGGTGCGGGAATCTTTTCCGTGGGCGCGCGGGCGGCAGCCAACTTTGCCGGCCCCGCCGTCACGGTATCTTTTGTCATCGCCGCACTAACCTGTGCCATGGCGATCATGTGTTACGCGGAATTCGCGACGGCGATTCCCGTCGCAGGTTCCGCGTATGTCTTTTCCTACGCCACCATGGGCGAGTTCATTGCCTGGATCATCGGATGGAACCTGATCCTCGAACTGTTCACCGCGGCAGCGGTCATCGCCAAATATTGGGGTATCTACCTCACTGAAGTGTTCCAGTTCGCCGGGATCCATCTCTCTGCGACCATCGACCTGGGTCCCGTGACCATGAGCTGGGGGCCGTTGCTGATTGTTGCGCTGTTCACGGTGCTGCTCGTTTTGGGGACCAAGTTGTCGGCGACCGTGGGGAACGTGTTCACCGTCATCAAGATCGCCGTGGTGCTCTTCGTGATCGCCGCCGGCCTGTTCTACTTCAACGCGGACAACATCACCCCGTTTGTCCCCGAAGCAGTTCCGTCCGCCGGGAACGGCACCGCCGACGTGCTCCAGCAGTCGCTCTTCTCCTTTGCCACGGGAGCCGCACCGGCCCAGTACGGCGTGGCGGGAGTGCTGGCAGGCGCCGCCTTGGTCTTCTTCGCCTTCGTCGGCTTCGATGTCGTCGCCACCAGCGCCGAAGAGGTCAAGAACCCGAACAAGACGCTGCCGCGCGGCATCTTCGCGGGCCTTGCGCTCACCACCCTGCTCTACATCGGCGTGTCCTTCGCGCTGACCGGAATGGTCTCCTACAAGGATCTTGCAGCCGTCGAGAATCCGACCTTGGCCACGGCCTTCGCAGCGGTAGGCAACGACGGCGCGGCCTCCATCATCGCCGTCGGCTCGCTCATCGGGTTGACCACCGTGGTGATGGTGCTGCTGATGGGCCTGACGCGTGTGGTGCTCGCCATCAGCCGCGACGGGCTGCTGCCGCATTCGCTGTCCAAGGTCAGCGCCAAGCGCGGCAGCCCGGTGCGCATCACGGTCGTCTGCGGCACCCTGGTGGCCCTGGCCGCTGGCTTCACGCGCGTGGATGTGCTTGAAGAGATGATCAACATCGGTACGCTGTCCGCCTTCGTGATGGTCAGCCTGGGTATCCTGGTGCTGCGCCGCAAGCGCCCGGACCTGAAGCCCGCGTTCCGTGTTCCCTTTGGCCCGGTGATCCCGATCGTTTCGGCTTTGCTGTGCACCTATCTGATGCTCAACTTGGCCATTGAAACCTGGATGTATTTTGTCGTGTGGCTGGTCATTGGCGTGGTCATCTACTTCGCCTACGGCCGAGGCCATTCGCGGCTGAACGATGAGGACGTCGCCGAGAACACTGCCTCCGCCGAGGGTGGGCCAGAACTCGAAGGCAGTTCGGCGGCATCAGCCCGGTAGCCGTGTAACCCGCTGGCCGTGCCGCTGGTATTGCCCGACCCCTCGAGCTTGTGAAAGCACCGATGCATTCCGCCGTCCCTGTGATCCAGGCGAGGAAGAATGCATCGGTGTTTTGTGTTGGTGCGCTGGCATCCGTGAGGATCCTCTGGGCGCCTGTGCCTTTTGGTGTCCGCTTCGTGGCCCAGTCACGGAAATGCCCGGGGGAGCGCGGCCGCGGTGCCGTCACCGACTGCGAGGGGGCTGGTCTGGCGGGCTGGGAATCAGCGGATGCAAAATAAGAACGGCCGCCCATCCGGTTCAATGACGAGAGTCGCTGAGGATGGGCGGCCGTGCAATTCATACGGTGCCGTGGAGACTAGAAGGCCGGGATGACGCTTCCGTCGGTCCAGGTGTCCTTGATGTAGGTGCGGACCTCGTCCGAGTGCAGCAGCTCTTCGAGCTTTGCGATGGCCGGGGTCTCTTCGCCTTCACGCCAGGTCAGGAAGTTGGCGTTCGGGTTGTTCTCGCCGGATTCCTGGGCCAGAATTTCGTCCTTGTTCAGCTTGGCCTGGACGATGAAGTTGCCGTTGATCACGGCGATGTCGACCGAGTTGTCCTTGGTGTAGTACTGCGGAACCTGCTCGGCGCTTACCTCGTCGAGCTTCAGGCCCTTGGGATTCTTGGCCTTGTCGTCCTGCACGGTCAGCACCGAGTCGGTGTCTTCCAGACCGGCCAGCAGGCCTGCGGACTCCAGCACGCGCATGCCGCGCAGCTGGTTGACCGGGTCGTTGTTCAGCACCACGCTGGCGCCCTCGGTAACGTCTTCCGGCTTGTCGAACTTCTTCGAGAAGACGGTCATCGGCTCAACGTGGATGCCGGCGCCGTGGGCGAACTTATAGCCCTTCTCGGCAACCTCGGTGGCCAGGTACTTCTCGGTCTGGAAGTAGTTGGCGTCCAGCGACTTATCGTCCAGGGAAGTGTTCGGGGTGACGTAGTCGTCGATTTCCACGACATCCAGGTCGATGCCTGCGTCCTTGGCCAGGTTCTCGTCGATGTAGGTCAGGATCTGGGCCTGCGGAACCGGGCTGGCACCGACCTTGAGGACTACCGGGTTCGCCGGATCCAGCGGCTGTGCCGAGGCGTCGGCGGCAGGTGCATCGCTGCCGCCGCAGGCGGAGAGGGCGAAGATTGCTGCGACACCGGTCAGTGCAAGAGCGAGCTTTTTGCGCATTGCGTGTTTCCTTAGTTTGACGTGCCGGGAACGGCGTGTGCGAGTGATTTTTGCCCGGAGAAGCCGCTGGCTTCCGGGCGTCCGTCGGATGGACCGATGGACGTTTCTAGCGGTGGTCGACCTTGCGGGCGATCACATCGCCGATGATCTGGACAACCTGCACCATGACCACGATGATGATGATCGTCATGAGCATGATCTCAGGGTTGTAGCGGGTATAGCCGTAGGTGTAGGCCATGCGGCCCAAGCCACCGCCGCCGACCAGGCCGGCCATGGCCGAGTAGCCGATCAGCGTGACCACTGTCGTGGTGACGGCCGCGACGATGCCGGGCATCGCCTCGGGCACCATGACCTTGCGGATGACCTGCATCTTGGTGGAGCCCATGACCAGGGCGGCGTCGACCTTGCCGGAGGAGACGTCGCGCAGGGCGGTCTCGACCAGGCGGGCGAAGAACGGGATGGTGCCGATGGTCAACGAGACCGAGGCCGCGATGGGGCCCAGCGAGGTTCCCACGACAATGACCGCGAACGGAATCAGCGCCACCATCAGGATGGCGAACGGGATCGAGCGGGTGATATTCACGATGATCCCGGAGAGCACGACGTTCAGCCAGCGCACGGGCATCAGCCCGCCCTTGCCGGTGACGTGCAGCAGGATGCCGAGCAGCAGGCCGATGACCACGGTGACGACGCCGGAAATGAGCACCATCTCGATGGTTTCCCAGGTCGCGGTCAGCATGGCTTTCTGGACGGTAGGGGTGAGGAAATCCATGGGCTTACTTGGTTCCCTTCACGGTGACGGCAATGCCGTTCGACTTCAGATAATTGGTGATCGCCTCGACGTCCGCATCGACCGGCAGCTGGATGCGCAGGTGCGCGTACTGCTGGTTGCTGAGCTGTTCAACCGAACCGGCCAGGACGTTGACGTCGATGTTGAAGGTGCGGGAAACCGCTGAAATGACCGGCTCGGTGGCCTGGTCTCCGGTGTACAGGAGGTCGAGGATCGTGCCGGCACCGGCCGAACGCGGCGCGTCCCCTGGCAGCGGCAGCAGCGTGTGGGCCAGGCGGCCCTGGGCGTTGGTGATCACCGAGGCGATATCGCCGTGCTCGACAATGAAGCCGCCCTCAAGCAGCGACACCGAATCGCAGGCCTGCTTCACGACGTGCATCTCATGGGTGATGATCAGCACCGTGATGTTCAGGCGGTCGCGCAGCTTCTTGACCAGTTCCAGGATCTCGTCGGTGGTCTTCGGATCCAGGGCGCTGGTGGGCTCGTCGCACAGCAGGACATCCGGATCGGTGGCCAGGGCGCGGGCGATGCCCACACGCTGGCGCTGGCCGCCGGAGAGCTGCGACGGATAAGCCTTGGCGAACTTGGCAAGGCCCACAAGTTCCAGCAGCTCGGCGACCTTGGCGGCGATCTCCTTCTTGGGAGTGCCGGTCAGCTCCAGCGGGTAGCCGACGTTCTGCTCGGTGGTGCGGGAATCGAAGAGGTTAGCGTGCTGGAAAACCATCCCGATCCGGCGGCGCGCATCGCGCAGCTCGTCCGCGCTGACGTTGGTCAGCTCCTTGCCGTTTACCGACACGGTTCCGGAAGTGGGCTGGTCGAGCAAGGTCAGGCAGCGGACGAGGGTGGATTTACCAGCTCCGGAATGTCCGACGATGCCATGAATTTTCCCGGTAGGGACTTCAAGGCTGACCCCGCCCAGGGCGACAACGTCGTTGCTTCCCTGGCGGTAGACCTTGCGCAGGTCACTAACTGTGATCACTAGGCGTGTTCCTTCAGATTCTCAAAGGGTGTAGAGAGTACCCTCCATTCAACCACTATCGAACAAAATCGCCCGAATAACCCCCTGCATTGGGTCATCGTACTTAATATCCGGCATTCAGCGACCCAGCGTCGAATATACTTCGCGCGATGGCCGCGATAAATGAACGAATGCCCTGTTTCACAGCGTGCCCAGAGAGCCCGAGCTCTCTGTGAAGTGCATTACCTTGCCGTCGCGACTCGGCCGCGGCAGGGCGTATTAATCATCCTTGATGGGCCATGCGCCGTCGACAAGCGCCTCGGGCTTGGTCTTGCGCAGGTAGGTTTGGAAGCTTTCGGCCTGTTCGCGCGCCCAGCCGATCTGCCAGCCGTGGAGCACCTGCGGGTCGACCTGGAGCTGCGGGTATTTCTCCGCGATCGCCCTGGCCACCGCCACGCAGGCGACGGCGTCGGCGAATGAGGTGTGCGCGTTTTCCAGCACCACGCCGTAATGCTCGCAGGCGGCGCCCAGAGTCCGCTTGCCTTTGCGCCATTTGTCGACCTGCTTGTCGATGATGAACGGATCGATCACGTTGCCGGGAATGAACGGCGGCATGTTGTAGCGCAGCGCCTCGGCATGCAGGACGGAGAAATCGTAGGCGGCATTGAAGGCGATCAGCGGAGCCTGCTCGGAGGCGAAGGCGAGCAGGCCCAGGATCTCGCGTACCGCCTGCGCCGCCGGAATGCCCTCGGCGCGGGCCTTCTCGGTAGAGATTCCGTGCACGGCGGTGGCCGCCTCGGGGATCTCGATCCCCGGATCAACCAGCCACTCGCGTTGGTTGACGATATTCTCCTGCGCATCGAGCAGCACCACCGAGGCGGTGACGATGCGTGCGGTGGCGGTGTCAACGCCGGTAGTTTCCAAGTCAAAGCCTACGGCGAGGCCGTTCTGCCATTCAGTCATGGTTCAACGCTACAGCCCGGCGCGGACATGTCGGGTCTTGGACGCACCGGATGTGGAGCACGCCGGACGGCTTGGCACAATGGAGTCATGACCCCAGCCGAGCGCGAAGAATCACTGGCCTACCCCGATGCCGTCCACGAACTGGCCCAGCTGGTCCCGCGCGGTGCGGTCCTGAGCTACGGGGACGTGGCCGAGCTGCTGGGCAGCGGCTCCGCCCGGCAGGCGGGCAAGGCCATGGGGGCCGCCCCGGAGGGCACGCCGTGGTGGCGGATCCTGCGCTCCGACGGAACGATCACCGGGGCGCTGATGGCCGAAGCCTCCGGGCACTGGGCCGCAGAGGAGCTCGCGTCTCCCGGCCGGCGGATCGACATGAACCGCAAACGGTGGAAACCCGACCCCGCCCAGTGGGAGCGCATCGACGCGCTGCGCGCGGCGCTGGGCAACCCGAAAATGTCCGAGGCGGATGATCAACTATGAGTATGCACGACGTACCCGCCGAGGAATCGGCCCCGCTGCTGGAAACCCTGGCCGGCGCACGAACCCCCATGCTGGTCGCCGGTGCCCCCGGCACCGGCAAGACCACCGCGCTCATCGACACCGCGGTGGCCCGCCTGGACGACGGTCTGGACCCGCTCTCGCTGCTGGTCATCGCGCCCACCCGGCTGAGCGCCGCGGCCATCCGCGACGAGCTCAGCCGCCGCGCCCAGCGCACCTTCACCGAACCGGTGGTCCGCACCTGGTCCGCCTACGCGTTCGACCTGATCCGCCGTGCCCGGGTCGAGGGGCTGCTGCCCTTCGTCGAGCGCGCCCCGCGGCTGCTCTCGGGCCCCGAGCAGGACACCCTCATCGGCAACCTGCTCGAAGGCCACGCCCAGGGCCTGACCCCGGGCCCAGGCTGGCCTGCCGACCTGGAGCTGGCGGTGGAAACCCGGGGCTTCCGCAAGGAGCTGCGCGAATTCTTCGACCGCGTCTCGGAACTGGGCCTGGACCCGGCGGACATCGCCGACTACGGGCAGGCCGCCGCCCGCCCGGAATGGCTTGCCGCCGCCCGGTTCTACCAGGAGTACCGCGACCTGCTGGATTTGGGCAACGCCGAAGCCTTCGACCCGGCGGGGCTGATCACCCGCGCCGCGCAGCTGCTGGAGGAGAACCCCGACTTCCTGCACGCCGAGCAGGACCGGCTGGCGCTGATCCTGGTTGACGACCTGCAGGAAGCCACCCTGTCCCAGCACCGGCTGCTGGCGCTGCTGGGCCGCGACCGCCCGCTGCTGGCCTTCGCTGCGCCGGACAGCGTGGTCCAGGGATTCCGCGGCGCCCGCGCCGACCAGCTGCACCGCTTCTCCGCCCGCTACACCAGCGCCGATGACGCGCAGATCCTCGAACTGGGCACCGGCTACCGGATGGGCCCTGAAATCACCGAGGCCTGGCGCCGCATCGTGCGCCGCATCCCGGTGGTCACCGGAACCCGTGGCCGCGCCGTGGAGCCGGTGGCGGCCGCCGGCGCCGGGGCCGCGCAGGCGCTCACCTTCGAGAACTCCACCCTGGAAGAGCGCTTCATCGCCCAGCGCATCGTGCAGCTGAACCTCTTCGAAGGCAAGGACCTCTCGGACATCGCCATCGTGGTGCGCAACGGTTCCCAAGTGCGTTCGCTCAGCCGCTTCCTGGAAGGCCAGGGGATCGCCGTGCAGGTGCCCCCGGCCGAAATCCCGCTCAAGGACGAATCCGCGGTCCGCCCGCTGCTGGACCTGCTGGACCTGGCGTTCGCCGACGGGGCGGGCGAGGATCCGCTGCTGATGCAGAACCTGCTGCTCTCGCGCTACGGCATGAGCACCGCGCTGGAAATCCGCCGGCTGCGCCAGCTGCTGCGCCAGCAGGAGTCGTCCCGCGGCGGTCGGCGCTCCAGCCAGGAGCTGCTCGAAGCCTGCCTCGCGGAGCCGGAGCTCGCCGCGGACCTGGGTAAGCCGGCCTTCGGGCTGCAGCGTCTGCTGAAGATGTACACCGCGCTGCGCGAGGAGCTTGCCTCCGGCACCGCCACCCCGGAAACCGCCCTGTGGGTCATGTGGGAAGCCTCCGGGCGCGCCAAGGCCTGGCGGGAGGAAGCCCTGGGGGCCGGAACCACCGCACGCCGGGCCGACCATGACCTGGATGCGGTGCTGTCCCTGTTCCAGGCCGCCGAGCGATTCGTCGACCAGCTGCCCGGAGCAAGCGTGGAGCAGTTCATCGAGCACATCCTGCACCAGGAGCTGCCTATGGACTCGCTGGCCAGTCGCGGCTCCGGAGGCCAGCACGTCACGGTGCTGACCACCGCGGCGGCCGCCGGCAAGCAGTGGCCCATCGTTTTCATCCCGGGGCTGCAGGAAGGATCCTGGCCCAACCTGCGGCTGCGAGGCGAACTGCTGGGCTCGAACGCGCTGGCCGACGTGGTGGAGCACGGCATCGGGTTCCTGGCCACCCGGACCCCCACACATCTGGTCCGCCAGATCCGCAGCGACGAGCTGCGCAGCTTCAGCAACGCGGTCTCCCGCGCCAGCTCCCAGCTGATCTGCACCGCCGTGGACAACGAGGACTCCCAGCCTTCCTCCTTCATGGACCTGGTGGATCCGCCGGGGGATGAGGGCCGCGCCCCGACCCCGGTGCCGCGCATCCGCGCGCTACCCGCCCTGGTGGCGGAGCTGCGCAATACCGCAGAACGCGCCAAGGCCGCGCAGCTCGGGGCGATCGCCCCACCGCCGCAGGTCAGCGCCGACGACCTGTACCGGGATGCAGCCCAGGTGCTCTCCGGGCTGGCGGCGCAGCCGCGCATCGTCCGCGGGGCGCACCCCTCCTCCTGGTGGGGCATGCTGCCGTTGAGCAGCCATGGGCCGGTCATCCCGGAAGGCCAGCCGCGCAGGATCTCGCCCTCCAAGGTCGAGACCCTGGTCAAGTCGCCGCTGAACTGGTTTGTGCAAAGCGCCGGAGGCACCGCGGCCCACGACTTCGCAGCCTCCCTGGGAACCCTGATCCACTCCATCGCGGAGGAACACCCCGAGGCCAGCAGCTCGGAATACGAGCGCATCCTAGAGGAGCGCTGGCCGGAGCTGGAGAAGCCGGAGAACTGGGAAGGCCAGCGGGACTTCGACCGGGCCAACTCGATGCTCAAGAAGTTCGCCCAGTATTGCGTGGCCTCCCGCCAGGAAGGCCGCCGGCTCGTGGCCCGCGAGCTGCCCTTCAACGTGGAGGTCCCCACCGGCGGGGATCCGGTGCAGATCCGCGGCATCATCGACCGCGTCGAGGCCGATGCCAACGGCAGGGTCACCGTGGTGGACCTGAAGACCGGTGCCTCGGCGCCGAGCAAGAACGACGTGCTGGAGCACGCCCAGCTGGGCGTCTACCAGACCGCCATCCAGCTCGGTGCCCTGCAGGAGCACGAGCAGACTGCCGGGCTCTCGGACGACCCCGCCGGGGCGACCCTGGTCTACGTGGGCACCTCCGCCAAAAGCCCCGCATTGCGCGACCAGCCGGCGCTGGGCCAGGAAGACTGGGCCCGCAAACTCATCCTGGAAGCCGCCGAGCTGATGGGCCACACCGAATTCACCACCCGGCATGTGGCTGGATCCGCAGGCCTGCTGGGCAGCTGCACCCTTCCCGAAATCTGTCCGCTGTGCAACGAAGGACGACAGGTCACCGAACCATGAGCATGATCAAGTACACCCCGCAGGAGCTCTCCGAGGCGCTGGGGGAGAAGTTCCCGCCCACCAAGCAGCAGGCGCAGATCATCAGCGCTCCGCTGGAGCCCATGCTGGTTATCGCCGGCGCCGGATCCGGCAAGACCAAGACCATGGCTGACAAGGTGGTCTGGCTGGTCGCCAACCAGCTGGTGCGCCCGGAGGAAATCCTCGGAGTGACCTTCACCCGCAAGGCCGCCGGCGAGCTGTCGGTGCGCATCCGCGCAAAGATCGCCCAGCTGGTGGCCACCGGACTGCTCAGCGAGGAAACCACCCGGGACTTCCTGGACCCCGCGGTATCCACCTACCACTCCTACGCCAACACCCTGGTCCAGGACCACGGGCTGCGCCTCGGACTGGAGGAGGACACCGTGCTGCTGGGCGCCGCGCAGTCCTGGCAGCTGGCCCACACGGTGCTTGAAAGCTATACGGGGGACTACCGCCACCTGAACAGCGCCACCAGCACGCTGATCGACGCCATCGTGTCCTTCAGCTCCGAAGCGGCCGAGCACCTGCTCACCGCGCCCGAGGCGCACGGATGGATCGACGACCTGGTGGCCCGGCTGCGCACCTTGCCGATGGACCCGGAGAAGAACAAGGCGCCCACGCAGGCCGCCCTCAAGCTCATCGACAAGCTGGCCTCCCGCGCCACCATCGCGCAGCTGGCCGAGGACTACGCGGCGCAGAAGAAGAAGCTCGGCGTCATGGACTACGGCGACCTGGTCGCCCACGCAGCGACCATCGCCCAGCAGGTTCCCGCCGCGGCGCTCGCCGAACGCACGACGCACAAGGTGGTGCTGCTGGACGAGTTCCAGGACACCTCGCACGCCCAAATGGTGCTGTTCTCCGAACTCTACGGCCAGGGCCACCCGGTGACCGCGGTGGGCGACCCCAACCAGTCGATCTACGGCTTCCGCGGAGCCAGCGCCGGGCAGCTGTTCCGCTTCCCGGAGAAGTTCCCGATCCACCGTCCCAACGGCCGCGAACTGGCCCACGTCAACCACCTGACCATCGCCTGGCGCAACACCGTCAACGTGCTGGAGGCCGCCAACGCCATCACCGGCGGCGGGGCGCAGCAGTCCACCGGGCCGGTGGCAGTGAAGCCGCTGGAGCCCTCGGCCTTCGCGCTGCCCGGGCGGGTGGTGCTCAACCGCTGCGCCACCGTGCGCCAGGAAGCCGAAGCCATTGCCGACCTGATCCAGGGCGAAGGCTTCGTCGCCGCCGATGGCACCGTGCTCACCAGCGCCGTGCTTTCGCGCAACCGCGGGCAGCTCGCCTCCATGGCCGAGGTGCTCGACGAGCGCGGCATCGCCTACCAGTTCGTGGGCCTTTCCGGGCTGCTCAGCACCCCGGAACTGACCGATTTGGTCGCTTGCCTGCACGTGCTGGTGGATCCGCTGCGCTCGGACAAGCTCATGCGGCTGCTGGCCGGCGCGCGCTGGCGGCTGGGCCCCGCGGACCTGACTGCCTTCGCGGACTGGTCCCGGCAGCTTGAACGCCGCCGGGCACGCGGACTGAACCCGCAGGAGATCCAGAACGAGACGGGGACGGAATCCGAGCCTGCGCTGGAAGCCGTCCGCGCGGAGCTGAACGACGGCGCCAGCCTGGTGGAAGCCCTGGACTACCTGCCGCCGGAGCACTGGACCAGCGGCGACGGACGCCAGCTCAGCGCCGAGGGCCGGGCCCGGCTGGTCCGGCTGCGCGAGGAGCTGGCCGGGCTGCGGCTGCTGGCCAACGACGACCTGGACACGCTGATCCGCGAGGTCGAACGATCCATGAACCTGGACATCGAGGTCGCCGCCCGTCCGTGGGTCGACCGCGACAAGTCCCGGGCGAACCTCGATGCCTTCGCTGACGTGGTCCGCGAATACTGCCGCAACGCCCCACGAGTGGAACTGGCCGGATTCCTGATGTGGCTGGAACAGGCAGCCGAAAAGGAAAAGGGCCTGCCGCTGCCGGGCGAGGACGCAGACCCGAAGTCGGTGCAGCTGCTCACCGTGCATGCCTCCAAGGGCCTTGAATGGGACACCGTGGCGGTCATGTCGATGAACGACGGGGTGTTCCCGGGATCGAAGTCAGACCGCTGGACCAGCGGCGACAAGGCGGTCCCGTGGCCGCTGCGCGGCGATGCCAGGGATCTGCCGCAATGGGACACCGACCAGTCCTCGCTCAAGGAGCTGCTTGAAGCCGAATCCGTGTTCACCTCCGATGTGGAAGACCACCACATCGCCGAGGAACGGCGCTTGGCCTACGTGGCGGTGACCCGCGCCAAGACCCTGCTGATCTGCAGCAGCAGCATCTGGACCAACAGCCGGACCAAGCCGACCGACCCATCGTTGTTCTTCAGCGCGCTGATGCCGCTGGCCGAGGGGGAGCACCCGCGGGCTGAGATCGGCGTGTGGGTGAAGGACGAGGATGCGCCGGAGCAAAACCCCAGCCGCATGACGCCGCTGGAGGCCGATTGGCCCTATGACCCGCTGGCCGGGCCCGAGATCCGCGGCGGCGTGGCCAAGAGCCCGCACCCGTATTCGCGGCGTGAGGTGCTCCAGGAACTTGCAGATGACGTCCTGTCGCCGGGCACCGGCCGCGAGATCAGCACCGACGTGGGTCGAGCCTGGGCCGAGGAAGCGCGGCGCCTTCTCGCCCAGCGTGAATTCCTGGCCAACCGGGAACGCGGCATCGAAGCGCCGGAACACGTGCGCGCCTCGCTCTTCGTCGAACTGGCCGAAGACCCTGTCGAGGTGCTGGAGAACCTGCGCCGGCCGGTGCCTCGCCGCCCGGGCTTGGCGGCCCGCCGCGGCACCGCGTTCCATGCCTGGATCGAGGAGTACTACGAGAAGACCTCGATGCTGGACTTGGGCGACATCATGGAGCCGGCCGACAGCTATCTGGACGACGCGCTGGACTTGGCATCCATGAAGGAGGCCTTCCTCGCCAGCGAATGGGCGCAGCTTCAGCCTGCCTATGTGGAGGTGCCGCTGGAAACGCGCGTGGGCCCGGTGGCAGTGCGCGGCCGAATCGACGCGGTGTTCCGCCTGGAGGACGGAACCTGGCTGATGCTCGACTGGAAGACCGGACGGGTGCCCTCGGGCAAGGACTTGAAGAGCAAGCTGGTCCAGCTGGCCGTTTACCGGCTGGGCTGGTCCAGGCTCCACGGCATTCCGCTGGACCAGATCAAGGCCGCGTTCTACTATGTTGCCGCGGGCGTGACGATCCATGCGGAGCACCTGTCCGGCGAACAGGAGCTCGAGGAAATGATCACCACTGCGTTCGAGCAGCTGGAAGAAGGGGAGCCGGCCGGCACCCCGTAAGCGTCACTTGGCGGAGTCGTTTCCATCCGTGTCGGAGGGGGACGATTCCTTCGCCGGAGCTGCGCCGTCGGGTGCCGCGGAACCAGCCTGGTTCCCTGTTTCCTGCGCGGCGGTGCCGGTCTTGGAATCACCGGCGGGCTTCTGTCCCTCGTCCTTCAGGCCAGGCGCTGCGGTGGACTGCTCCTTGGAATTGTCCAGGGTGCTCGACTCCGGGCCGTTCGAGTCGGAGCTGTCCTGCCCTACGGCAGGAGCGGCTGCAGGAGAATTGCCACCCAATGCGGTGACCTTCGACGAATTGATGGTCGGCGCCGAAGACTTCGGCACCATGACCGGACGTTCGGTTGCAGGGGTCGGCTGCGCCGGGCTTGCGGCCGGGGTTGGTGCCGGGGTGCTGAGCGGACGCGGGGCCTCGACGACGGACAGCGGCTGCCCGCCGTATTCGGCGATATTCCGGTCCAGCTCCTGGAGCATCTCCTCGGCTTCGGCGATGCGCTCGGCATCCTTGCTGTCCAGCGACTTGACCAGCCACTGGGCCAAGGCGAACTCGGCGGCCAGCGCGGCGCGGCGCATGATGTGCGGGTCGGTGGACTTGCCACGGGCCTCCACATAGGCGGCGAATACGCGCTCGCTGAAGTTCTGGTCCTCGATGGCTGACAGCCACGCGAAGTCATCGGCGGGATCCCCCACATGCAGGTCGGTCCAACCCTTGACCGCAGAAATGCGCGACTGGGAAATCTGTATCTGCTCTTCATCGAAATCGCCGTGCACTACCGCCGCGTTGAAGCGCCACAGTGCAACGTCTTCCATGGCGTGTTCCCAGCGGCGCAGCAGCCGGCTGGGGACCTTGCCGGTAGCGGCGGCTGTATCCAGCTCGTTGAGCTTGCGCTGGCGCACCTCGTCGGCGGTGTAGGTCGGAAGCCCCGCGATCTCTACAGACTCGTCCGGGATCTGGTGGATCGCCGCCATGCACTGGCCCAGGGCCGTCGCCAAGCGGCTTCCCTCGTCAACCAGTTCGTCCAGGCTCGGGACACGGCCCGGGAGATCCTTGTAGACGAAGGTGCGCAGCGAACCCTGGCGCACCGTGCCGGCAACGCTGGGCAGCGCGAACGGCAGGGTAGCGCGGACCTTCGCGGAGAAGGCGCGCAATGCCGACAGTTCGGCTTCAAGCCTCATGCTCGCTTCGTCATGGCGCGGCGAACGCACGCGCCAACGGTGCTTCTGTGCGTCGATGAGCAGAGCTGAATCGAAATCTTCTGCATCATCGGATAGCGCGGCAAAGCCCACCGGGGACAACCCGGGTACAGCAGCGGTGGCAATAGCGGCGAGTTCCATGGCAGAGCGTTTCACAATGTCCACCGTATGCGAGATTCCTTTCTGCATCGTTGAATGACGCACGGAAGATAGGCCGTTTCCCAGCGAAATTCGGGTGTTGCGATGAAGATCATTGTCAATTATTTCCACAGCGTATTGCTGCCGCGGTCCCCGCTGCTCGAAGTGCACTAGGTTAGAAGTATGGCGCTGGCAGACATTTACCGTTCACCGATTAGTGGTTTGAGCTTTTCCCGGTCACAGATTCAACGACCTTTGACCGAACAGGACGATCCGGAGAAGCTGCCCCGCGCGCTTGCCGAAGCATCAACCCGGGTCATGCTGCTTTCCGAAACCGGTGCCGCCGTCACCGGCGACGGGCTGCTGTTCCTCGACGGCCCCGACTATACCCCGCAGGCCCAGGACCGCCAGGTGTACCTCGGAACCCACGGAACGAGCACCTACGTGCTGGCCATCGTCCAGGCGGAGCACTACCCGCAGATTGAACGCGCGCAGTGGATTAGCCTGCGCGAGGCATTCACGGTCCTTGACGACATCGAGGCCGAGCTTTTCGTCGAATCCCAGGCCATCGCGAACTGGATCCGTACCGAGAAGTTCTGCCCCCGCTGCGGGTCGGAAACCCGGTCGGCCACCTTCGGCTGGGGGCAGCGCTGCATGGCGAACGACCATGAGCTGTTCCCGCGCACCGATCCGGCGGTCATCGCCGCAATCATCGACGCCGAGGACCGCATCCTGCTCGGGGCCAACGCGGCGTTTCGAACGCACATGTACTCGGTGCTGGCAGGTTTCGTGGAAGCCGGAGAGTCGCTGGAATCCGCGGTACGGCGTGAAATCTTCGAGGAATCCGGCGTCCAGGTGGGGGACGTGGCCTACCGCGGCTCCCAGCCCTGGCCGCTGCCGCGTTCGCTCATGCTCGGCTTCACCGGTGAAGCGCTGAGCACCGAACTGGTCCCGGACGGCGCTGAAATCCAGGACCTGCGCTGGTTCACCCGTGAACAGCTTGCCGCCGAGCTACGTGCCGGCAGCTTGCAGATTCCCCGCGGTGCGTCCATCGCCCATGCACTGATCAAGTCCTGGTACGGCGAGGACCTTCCGGAGGCATCCAAGTAGTGAGCTCGTACGACAACCCTCCACTGCACGACCTGCTGGCAGGCCTCGACGCCGAACAGCGGCAAGCCGCCGAAACCCTGCGCGGGCCGCTGTGCATCCTGGCTGGTGCCGGCACCGGAAAAACCCGGGCCATCACGCACCGCATCGCCCACGGCGTCCATTCGGGCATCTACAACCCGACTAGCGTGCTGGCCCTGACCTTCACCACGCGCGCCGCCTCGGAGATGCGCACCCGGCTGCGCCAGCTCGGGGCCGCCGGGGTCCAGGCACGCACTTTCCACGCCGCCGCGCTGCGCCAGCTGCAGTACTTCTGGCCCCAGTCCATCGGCGGAACGCTGCCGAACCTGGTGGAGCACAAGGCTCCGCTGATCGCCGAGGCCGCGCGCAGGTTGCGCATCTCCAGCGACCGGGCCATGGTGCGCGACCTGGCCGCCGAGGTTGAATGGGCCAAGGTGTCCATGCATTCCCCGGAAAGCTACGCCAAAATCGTTGAAAGCCGCGAAATGCCCAACGGCCTGGCCCCGGTAAGCATGGCCAGGATCTTCCAGACCTACGAGGAACTCAAGGACGACCGCAGCGTCATCGACTTCGAAGACGTGCTGCTGCTGACCAGCGCCATCCTTGAAGAAGACGAAAAAGTCGCGGCGAGCGTGCGCCTGCAATACCGCCACTTTGTGGTCGACGAGTACCAGGACGTCTCGCCGCTGCAGCAACGGCTGCTTGACCTGTGGCTCGGCGCGCGCGACGAGCTGTGCGTGGTCGGCGATGCCTCGCAGACCATCTACTCCTTCACCGGAGCGCGCCCGGACTACCTGCTGAACTTCGGCACCCGCTTCCCGGAAGCCAAGGTCGTCAAGCTCGTGCGCGACTACCGTTCCACCCCTGAAATCGTGTCCCTGGCCAACAAGGTGCTTGCCACCCGCCGCATCGAGACCGCGGTGCCCGACCGCACCGTCACCTGGCCGGAGCCGCTGGAACTCATTGCCCAGCGCGACCACGGGCCAGCCCCCGAGTTCTTCGAGGCCACCGACGACGAGAACGAAGCCGACGAGGTCGCCCAGCGGATCAAGATGCTGGTCAAGCAGGGCCAGGACATCTCAGAGATCGCGGTGCTCTACCGCACCAACGGGCAGTCGCAGGCCTTCGAGCAGGCGCTGACCGCCCACTCGATTCCGTACGTCATGCGCGGAGCCGAACGCTTCTTCTCACGCCGCGAGGTCAAGGAGGGAATGCTCGCCCTGCGCGCCGCGCTGAACGTCTCGCAGGGTGACGACGTGGCACAGCTGGTCCGCGACGTGCTTTCCTCCCACGGTTATTCAGCCAACGCGCCCAGCGGCGGCACCGGCGCCGTGCGGCAGCGCTGGGAATCCCTGTCGGCCCTGGTGCGCCTGGCCGATGAACTCGTCGAGGGCCGCAAGGCGCAGGGGGAGAAGGCGACCTTGCACGATGTGGTCCGGGAGCTCGAAGAACGGGCGGCGATCCAGCACGCACCGACCCTTGACGGCGTGACGCTTGCGTCCTTCCATGCCGCCAAGGGCCTGGAATGGGACGTGGTGTTCCTGGCCGGTCTGAGCGACGGACTGGTCCCGATCACCTATGCCAAGGACCAGGCCGGATACGACGAAGAGCGCCGGTTGCTGTATGTCGGCATCACCCGTGCACGGATCCGCTTGTACCTGTCCTGGTCGCTGGCCCGGACCCCCGGCGGCCGGGCCCACCGCTACCCGTCGAGGTTCCTGGACGGCATCAAGTCGGTCCGCCAGGCCAGCAGCCGGCAGCAGGCCCCGGTCAAGCGCCGCGAGCAGAAAGTGACCCCGGCGGTGTGCAGCACCTGCGGTTCATTCCTCACCAGCGCCAAGGAGCGCAAGCTCAAGCGCTGCTCCTCGTGCCCGGCCACCTACGACGAAGCCCTCTTCGAAGCGCTTCGGGCGTGGCGCTCGCAGGTCGCCAGCACGAACTCGGTTCCCGCCTTCGTGATCTTCACCGATGCGACGCTGATGGCGATCTCCGAGCACCGGCCGACCTCCGAGCAGGCGCTGGGCAAGATCTCCGGCGTGGGCCGCACCAAGCTGGAGCGCTACGGCCAGGCAGTGCTGGAAGTGCTCTCCGACCACCTCGGCTAGGCTCTGCACAGCCCGCGCCGGCGACGGCGCAGCCGTGATACCCGCAGCCTGTCCTGAACCGCAGTCCGGGGCCCGATTCCGGGCCCCGGTTTCCTGCCCCAGCTCTGAAGGGAACGCACCCATGCCAGCCTTGCCAAAAACCGTGGACTTCCTCGCCCCGGACGAGATTCCGGTGCGCATCGTGCGTTCGGCCAAACGACGGAGGACGATCTCGTCCCAGTGGAGGGAGGACCGTCTTGTCGTCCAGGTGCCTGCGGCGCTGGATGAACGCTCCGAACAGATGCTGGTCGATGAGATGGTCAAGAAATATCGCCGGAATCGTGTGCAGCGGGCCGAAGCCACCAGCGATGCGAGTCTCGAAGCCCGGGCTGAGCAGCTGGATCGGCGCTATTTCGGCGGCTTGGCCCAGCCCGTCTCGGTGCGCTGGGTAAACAACCAGAACAAGCGCTGGGGTTCGGCCAGCGTGTATCAAAAGACAATTCGGCTGTCCTCGAAGCTGCTGCACACCCCGCAGTGGGTGCAGGACTACGTGCTGGTGCACGAACTCGCGCACCTGATGGCGCCCAAGGACGGGCACGGGGCCAAGTTCCAGGCGCTGCTGGACAGGTTCGAGCGCCGCGCCGAGGCGGACCAGTTCCTGGCAGGATTCAGCGCAGGGTTCCGGGCACACGCAGCAGAAAACGGGCAGGGCGCAGCCGAGGCCGGGGGATTCGACGGCGACGAGGACGAATAGTCGTTCCCGCACGATCGCCCGTCGAATCCGGGGCTCACTAAAAAGAGTGCGGGCACCGAACCGGGAAGTTCGGTGCCCGCACCTGTCAGCTGGTGTCCGCCAGGCGGTTATGCCTTGGGATCCTGCGGATCTTCGTCGTTCTTGTCCTTCTCGTCCTTCGGCGCCTCGGCGAGCGGGTCGATGCCGTCGAATTCGCCGTCGAGCAGCTTGCCCAAGGCCACGTCGAACTCGTCGAATTCATCAGCTGCCTCTTCGCGGCGCTTGGTGAATCCGGCGGGATCGCTCAGGTCCGTCTGGGTAGGCATCAGGTCAGGATGGTCCCAGATCGCGTCGCGTCCTTCGATGCCGCGTTCCTCGAACAGGTGCTCCCACAAGGCGGCTGCCTCGCGCAGCTTGCGCGGGCGCAGCTCCAAGCCGACCAGTGCGGCGAACGTGGACTCTGCCGGGCCGCCCGAAGCGCGGCGGCGGCGCATGGTCTCGCGCAGGTGGCCTGCGAACGGCAGGTTCTGGGCCGCTTCGGAGACTACATGGTCGACCCAGCCTTCGATCAGGGCCAAGGTGAGCTCCAGGTTTTCCAGGGCCTTGTCCTGGGCCTGGGTTCGCTGCGGGGTGAACAGACCCTCGCCGAGCATGGACTGCAGGGCCTCGGGGTTCGACGGGTCGATGCCGCGAACGGCTTCTTCGATACGCGACATGTCGATGTGGATGCCGCGGGCGTAGGACTCCACTGCGCCGATGAGCTTGGAGCTCAGCCAGGGCACGCGGTTGAACAACCGGGCGTGGGCGCTTTCGCGCAGCACTGCGTAGAGCAGCACTTCCTGCTCTGGAATTTCCAAGCCGTCGCCGAACGCGGCGACATTGGTTGCCACGATGCCCGGGGTGGTGCCGGCCAGCGGCAGGCCGATATCGGTGCCGCCGAGCACGTCCTTGGCCAGCTCGCCCAGAGCGGAGCCGAGCTGCATGCCGAACATGCTGGCGCCGAGGTTGCGGAACATGCCGTCGGCGTTGCCGAGCATGCCCTTCATCTCCTCGGGGATCTGGTCCTTCATGGCGCTGGTGATCGCCTGCGCCACGGATTCCGCCACCGGCTCGGTGATCTTCTTCCAGGTGCCCAGCGTCTTGTCGTACCAGCGCTTGCGGGTCCAGGACTCGATCGGGGCGGAACCCGTCTCGAAGGCGGTGGCGTTGTTCAGCCAGAGGTCTGCCAAGTAGGAGGCATCGGTGATCGCGCTCTGGCGTGCGACCGACACCTCGGGGTCGTCGCTGGCATAGGCCTGCAGGGCAGTGTCCGAGGCGAGTTTCCAGTTCACCGGACCGGATGAGGCATTGCTGCTCATCATGGCTGACATCATGGCTTGCGCCTGCTGCATCATTTTCTGCATTGCCGCAGGGTCGCCCTGGGCTCCCAGCGCGTCCCTCAACTGAGGTGGAAGATTGTTTGGGTCGAATCCGCTGCCGAAGAGCTGACCAAACATCGCAGAGAACGGATCCTGCGGGTTGTTTTCGTCGTCGTTACCGTCGGGGCGGTTGTTCGGGGGGTTCTGTGCCATGTACTTAAAGCTACCGCCTGCGGCTGGGAGTTCGCAGTCGGAACGGCCCCAGTTCGCTTTCGGCACATAGATTATGCACGCTTCCTCATGAATTTCACAGCATCGCTTCAGTAGGGTTAACAGTAGCCTTGCCATTCTTGGCATTGCTGCATCAAACTTCGGTCAGGAGCAGGGTACGTGTACGAACAGGAACCAGTCATTTCAGCCAGCGACCCGGCTCCCACCGGCGCGCCTGGCAAGGGTTCCCCGGGAGTGCGACGCACCAGCGCCGGAATGGTAGCCCTGCTGCTCATCGGCGTGATGATGTTCCTGCCCACGAACTTCGTGATCCGCTCGCCGGGGCCGGTGCTCAACACCCTTGGCGAAGTCGACGGCACCGAACTGATCACCATCGAGGGCGCCAAGTCCTATGAGTCCGAAAGCACACTGGACATGCTCACGGTGTTCGTCCAGGGCGGCGGCACCAACCGGGTGACCATCCCGGTGGTGCTTGAGGCGCTGTTCAACCCGACGAAAGACATCGCCCCCGAGGAAACCGTCATCCCGCGCGGCGTGACTACCGATGAGCAGTCTGAGCAGAACGACATGCAGATGGTTTCCTCGCAGGACCAGTCGGTGGCCGCTGCGCTGACCGAGCTGGGCTACGACTTCAAGACGTGGCTGGATGTTGCAGGCTTCGCCACCGAGACGAACCAGTCGGTCCTCAAGGAAGGGGACCGGCTGCTGAAGTTCGAGGGCAAGGACATCACGTCGCTTGAGCAGCTGAAGGCTGACCTGGACAAGCACGGCGAGGCGCCGGCGACGATGACCATCCAGCGCCCCGGCGGCAAGGACAATGCCAGGCAGATGGACGTTGAAGTTTCCACGACGCTGGGGGACACGGGCAACCGGCAGCTGGGCGTGCTGCTGAACACCACCCATGATTTCCCGATCGACGTGAAGTTCGGAGTCGAGAACATCGGCGGCCCCAGTGCCGGCATGATGTTCGCCTTGGCGATCATCGACCGGCTCACCGAGGGATCCCTGGCCGGGGACCACCATATTTCCGGAACGGGAAGCATCGACCAGGCCGGCAACGTCGGTCCCATCGGCGGCATCGCCCAGAAAATGGTCTCCGCCAAGAAAGAAGGGGCGACGGTGTTCCTGGCCCCGGCGGAGAACTGCTCGGAAGTCGTCGGGCGAGTTCCCGACGGCTTAGATGTTGTCAAGGTATCGACGTTGCACGAAGCTCGCGAAGTCCTTGAAAAGGTCGCCGGCGGCGCAGATCCGGCCAGCATGGCGACCTGCGAATAGATTTAGCTGCGCATCACGGGAAGAATGTGGTGTAGGCAGCAAGACTGGTGCGTATCGCTCGCACGTGGATTAGGTACATGAGTTCTGACGTGAAAGCAGCGTCTGGGACACAAGGTAAGGAATAAATAGTGTCATACGGATCGGATACACCGTCCGGGGGCCCACCGCGGCCCCGCCAACCGCAGCAACCGTCCAGGCCCTCGGGCAAGAAGGTGTCGCCGCTGACTCTGACCATCTTCGCGGTGGTCATCCTGGTCGCGGTGTTCGTTTTCCTGTCCAATTTCTACGCAGATATCCTGTGGTTCAATCAGCTGGGCTACTCCGAGGTCTATTGGACCGAACGCATCGCCAAGATGGTGATCTTCCTGATCGCCCTGCTCCTCATGGCCGTCCCGATGTGGTTCTCCATGCGCAGCGCCTACAAGCACCGTCCGGTGTACGCGCCGGACGGCGGGCGCGCAGACTCGATGTCGCGCTACCAGAGCCAGCTGGAGCCGGTGCGCCGTTTCCTGATGATCGGCATCCCGCTGGTGGTCGGCATCTTCGCCGCCGTGGCTGTCGCCGGCCAGTGGAAGACCATCCTGCTGTTCCTCAACCGCACCCCGTGGGGCAGCACCGATCCACAGTTCAACATGGATCTGTCCTTCTTCATGTTCTCGCTGCCGTTCATCGCGCTGCTCAACGGATTCCTGATCTCGGTAGTCCTGCTCAGCGGTGTGGCCGGTCTGCTGACCCACTACCTGTACGGCGGCATCCGCGTTGAGGAACGCGGCGGCATCACCATCGGCAAGGCCGCGCGTGTGCACACCGCGATCGTGGTGGCGGTCTTCCTGCTGCTGCAAGCCGTGAACTTCTGGATCGGGCAGTACGAAACCCTGACCGACCAGTCCGGCCGCGTGGCCGGTGCACTGTACCGCGACGTGCATGCGGTGATCCCGGCCCAGATGATCCTGGCGATCGTCGCCGTGCTGATTGCCATTACCTTCGTGATCGCCGCCATCACCGGCCGCTGGCGCCTGCCGCTGATCGGCACCGCCATGCTGGTGATCACCATGATCGTCGCCAGCGGCGTCTACCCGTACATGGTGCAGCAGTTCCAGGTCGTGCCTTCCCAGCGTGCGCTGGAAAGCCCGTACATCGAGCGCAACATCGAGATGACCCGACAGGCCTACGGCCTGGACGACATCGAGGTCACCCAGTACGACGCGACCGTTACCACCGAGAAGAACGCGCTGGCCGAGGAAACCGCGACCACCGCGAATATCCGCCTGCTGGATCCGAACCTGGTGTCCGCCGCCTTCGCGCAGCTGCAGCAGTTCCGCGGCTACTACACCTTCGCCGACACCCTGAACGTGGACCGCTACAAGGTCGACGGCAAAGTGGAGGACACCGTGATTGCGGCCCGCGAAGTGAACGTTTCGCCGACCGACACCTGGGTCAACCAGCACATCTCCTACACCCACGGCTACGGCCTGGTGGCCGCCTACGGCAACCGCGTCGCGGCCGGCGGCCGCCCGGACTTCATGCTCGGCGGCATCCCGACCAGCGGCACCCTGGCCAGCGACAAGGACTACGAGCCCCGCATCTACTTCGGCGAGAACTCGCCGCAGTACTCGATCGTCGGCGGCCCGGACGAGGGCTGGGACGACCGCGAGCTGGACCGCCCGAGCACCAGCGGCGACTCCCAAGACACCCGCTACACCTTCACCGGCGACGGCGGACCGAACGTGGGCAACATGTTCAATCGCATCGTCTACTCGCTGAAGTTCGCCTCTACCGACCTGTTGCTTTCGCAGGACGTTAACGCCGATTCGCAGATCCTCTACGACCGCGATCCGCGTGAGCGCGTCAGCAAGGTCGCACCGTACCTGACCTTGGATTCGAACGCCTACCCGGCGATCGTCGACGGTCGCGTGCAGTGGATCATCGACGGCTACACCACGTCGAACAACTTCCCGTACTCCCAGCAGCAGCAGCTGTCCTCCGCGGTCACGGATTCCCTGACCAACGCCCAGGACATCGATGCGCTCAACGGACGCGTGAACTACCTGCGCAACTCGGTCAAGGCCACGGTTGACGCCTACGACGGCTCGGTGAAGCTGTACGCCTGGGATGACGAGGATCCGCTGTTGAAGTCCTGGCAGAGCGTCTTCCCGAACACCATCAGCCCGATGTCGGACATGTCTGCGGAACTGATGGAGCATGTTCGCTATCCGGAGGACATGTTCAAGGTGCAGCGCGAGGTCCTTTCGACCTACCACGTTGACGATCCCGGAACCTTCTACGAGGCCAACGATGCCTGGGCCGTCCCGGACGACCCGACGACCGCGAACACAAAGGTCAAGCAGCCTCCGTTCTACATGTCGCTGAAGATGCCAACGCAGGACGAGGCATCGTTCTCGCTGACTTCGACGTTCATCCCGGCCAGCTCGGCCAGCGGCCAGCAGCGCAACGTGATGTTCGGCTTCCTCGCAGCCAATGCGGATGCTGGAACCAAGGCGGGCGTCAAGGCCGAGGACTATGGCAAGCTCAGGCTGCTGGAACTTCCGACGGACACGGCAGTGCCGGGTCCGGGCCAGGCCCAGCAGAACTTCGACACGAACACCAAGGTGACCCAGGAGCTCAACCTGCTTCGCCAGGGTGCCTCGGAAGTCAAGAACGGCAACCTGCTGTCGCTGCCTGTTGGCGGCGGTATCCTCTACGTGCAGCCGGTCTACGTTCAGTCCTCGGGTGCCACGAGTTACCCGACGCTGCGCAAGGTGCTGGTGGCCTTCGGTGACCAGGTCGGCTTCGCCGATACGCTTGCCGAAGCACTTGACCAGGTGTTCGGTGGCGACTCGGGCGCTGTGACCGGTGAAACCGGCGCCAAGCCTGGTGAGAAGCCGAGTGACGGCGACAATGGATCGAAGCCGACGCAGACCGACGCCCAGAAGCTCTCTGATGCTCTGAACGCCGCGAACGCTGCGATCAAGGCCGGACAAGAAGCCTTGGCCAAGAACGACTTCGCCGCCTACGGCAAGTCGCAGAAGGATCTGGAAGCCGCACTGCAGAAGGCCATCGAGGCCGATGCAGCTATCAACGGAACGCCGGAGAAATCCGAGACCCCGGCCCCGGAACAGGGCAGCGAACAGGGAACTGAATCGCCTGCCCCTACCGACGGGAACAACGGTTAATCCAGTTGGCACGAATGCCCGATTTGCGTTTCACTCCGCGATGATGCAATAATTGACTAGTCATCGCGGGGTGGAGCAGTTCGGTAGCTCGCCGGGCTCATAACCCGGAGGTCAGAGGTTCAAATCCTCTCCCCGCCACGAAAGCCAAAAAGACGGAAGCGTAAGCTTCCGTCTTTTTGCATTTCCGAGCGGTGGGTTCGCGCGATGCCCACGTCAAGGAGGCGGATTTTTCCGAGGTGCCGGTGGCCGTGCTCGGGGCGTTTCGCGCAGCTCAATACCAATGGAGCGCAGTCTTCCGGCCCGGTGCATCTCCAGGGCGGGCGGGTTAGGATCGGGTTCAATGCGGCTTCGGCTTTCAGTAGTCTGCGCAAGGTTCAGCAAATCAATCCATACCGCGAATCGCGCCCTGCTCATTTCCCACGTAAGACGCTGTTATCCGCCGAGCCATTGAGCGGCCGAGGCTAGCTGGAAGAACTCCGCAATGAATTCCATCCGGAATGCAGGGGAGTAGCGGTATCACTTACTGGCAGCGCACAAGCGCAGCCTTTGGCCGACTGCGCGCTACGGGGTGCGGAGGCGGCCGTGAGGCTCCCCGGCGCCGTTCTGCAGGGCGAAGGAGCAGCGTCAGGGGGTCGGAGGCGTAGGGGTGATCAGGCCCACCAGAGGAATGCGCCCCGACGTCCTGCTCACAGTTGCCCTGAGGCCTTTTCGAGGACTTCTGTCAACAGCGGCCCTTGCCATACGGTTTCGGTTGACTCGACTCATGGCCTCGCTCCGGTTGTTTTCCATGATGGACGGGAGGGACAGTGGCCGCCGGCGGCCGGGTCACTGGTTGTATCGCCGCACACTTTTCCGCCAGAATCTGCGACATCATATTGCCGGCGTGAGCCCGATGGACACCTGAAGGCTGTCGGGTGACGAAAGCCACCGTCGCTCGATTCGCGATTCGGTTTCCCTGTTGGTAATGTTGTATTTACCGACGCGGGGTGGAGCAGTTCGGTAGCTCGCCGGGCTCATAACCCGGAGGTCAGAGGTTCAAATCCTCTCCCCGCCACCAAGGCAAAAGACGGAAGCGAAAGCTTCCGTCTTTTTTCATTTCCGGGCTAGCGGTATCGAACCCGGCCGAAGTCGATGTCCTGGAATATTCCACAGGGGAGTGTCCTCCGAGTTGCATGGTGATGGACGACACGGGTCCCGGATTCGCGTAAATGGTTACGCATTGGTAATGTTGTATTTACCGACGCGGGGTGGAGCAGTTCGGTAGCTCGCCGGGCTCATAACCCGGAGGTCAGAGGTTCAAATCCTCTCCCCGCCACCAAGGCGAATGGAGATCCGAAAGGGTCTCCATTTTGTTTTCCCGGCAAAGTTCACCGGACACGTGCCGGCAGGGACGCACTGCGCCGGTTGGCTAAAACGGGAAAGGGGCTCGAGCCTGGCAAGACAATGAAAATGTCTTGCCAGGGCTCGAGCCCCTTTCCGGCGATCACGCCGGCAGGCGTCTAGCCTTCCAGCTGGCCCGTCTGCTTGGCCTTCAACGCTGCCAAGCGGGCCTCGACCTCGGTCTGCTCACCGAGATCCTCCAAGGACTCAAACTGTGCATCCAGGCTGGAGGACGCTAGCTCTGCCGCACCGCGGACCCGAGCCTCTTCGCGACGGACTTTTTCTTCGAAGCGGCCGATCTCGCTGGACGGATCCATGATGTTGACGGCCTTGACCGCCTCATTGACCTGGTTCTGGGCGTGAGCGGCCTTGGAACGGGCGACCAGCTCATCGCGCTTGCTGGAGAGCTCGGTACGCTTTTCCTTCATCTGGTTCAGGCCGGTCTTCAGCTTCTCGACGATTTCACGCTGGGAAGAGATCGTCGGCTCAGCAGTCTTCATCTCCGATTCAGACTGCATCTGGCGCTGGATGGCCACCTTGGCCAAGTTGTCGAACTTGGCCGCATCGGCGGCGTTTCCTGCGCTGCGGAACTCATCAGCCTTGTTGGAAGCAGCTAAGGCCTTGTTGCCCCAGTCTGCTGCGGCTTGCTGGTCTTCCTTGTAATCGTCTTCGATCATCCGCAGGTTGCCGATGGTCTGGGCAATCGCCTGTTCGGCTTCGGCGATGTTGTCGTTATAGTCCCGAACCATCTGATCCATCATCTTCTGGGGATCTTCTGCGGAATCAAGCAGTGCATTGATGTTGGCCTTCGCCAGCTGGGAGATACGTCCGAAGATTGACTGTTTGGTCATGGTTGCCTCGTCCTGTCTGATTGATGATTATGAAATCGGGTCGTGCACACTTTGAAAAACACTTGGCCGACGGGCTAGAAGCTGCCGCCGCTTCCGCCGAAGCCGCCGCCGTCCCCTCCGCCGAAGCCTCCGCCGCCTCCACCGAAGCCGCCGAAACCACCGCCACCGAACATGCCGCCGTCGCCGTTGTTGCCGCCGCCGTGGCCGCCGTGGAGGATCGAATCAATGAGGATTCCACCGAGCACGGCACCGCCGATGCCGTCGAACATTCCGCCGCGTCCGCGGCCACGGCCTCCGTAGCCGCCGCCGAAGACGTCCCCGCCGCCGAAACCGTTGACGTCCTGTTCAGCCATGCTTGCGGCCTGGTCGGCCAGCTGGATCGCGCGCTGTGCTGACGCAACTGCCGCGGACGGATTACGGTTGGCCTGCGAACGAGCGTCGTCGTAGGCGCGCTGCGCTTCGGAAAGCCGGGTGCGCGCCGAGGAGCGGACGCCGCCGCGGCGGGCACGAATGTAGTCCTCGGTGCCGTTGATCCGCGATTCGGCCGTATGCAGCAGGCTCTGCAGCTGCTCGCGTGCGGCTTGCTCCTGCTCTGCCTGGTTGCGCAGATTGGCCAGCGACGTCGCCAGCGGCTTGCTTGCCTGATCAAGCTGGGCAATGAGGGCCAGTGGGTTGTGCTTGCTATTTATCGACTGCTTGATGTTGTTCAAGGCGCTGAGCACGCCGGCAACGGGACCGGCCAAAGCAGGCTGGGAACCGTTGTTCACCAACGCCTGCGCCTGGGCTACATCCCGCGAGGCGAGCGCTACCGCGGATTCCAAATCCGATTCTGCCTGGCTTAGAGCCGTCGCCGACTTGTTGATGGCTTCGAGCAGGACTTCTGCCTGGTCCTGAGCTTCCTCGGCGTTCTGGATCAGCAGCGCGGCGTTCGCGCGGTCGCTGCCCAGCTGCTCGGAAGCCTGTTTCAGCGCCGAGGCGGCGAAGCTCAAACGGTCAGAGGCCTGCTTGGCATTGTCCAGGATTTGCGAAACCGCGGACTGGTCGTACTTGTCGGTGAGCTGTTCGAGGATCGCAACCCGGGCAGAGAGCTGCTGATTCAGCGGTTCCTGCTCGGCGGCAACTTCGGTGATCCGGGTTTCTGCGTTCTGCTCCAACTGGCGCAGTTTCTTGAAATCCTCGGCATGCTTCTGCAGCGTCTCATTGACCTGCCCGCAGCGATTGATAATTTCGCCGAGCCATGAACGCTGGTCTTGTTCGGTGTCCGGGATGTCGTCATCCAGCTGCTGCTGAAGACGGAACGATTCGGACAGGTGCTGCTTGGCTTGGGCCAGGTCCTGGGTGAACACCTCGATGGACTCTTTGCCGTATTGGGCTTCGGCGAATCCCAGCTCCTGTTCGGAGGAGCGGATTGAGTCATCTGCAGCGACGAGCAGCTGGTCAGCTTGCCGGCGCAGCTGATCCAGTGGAACCAGCTGCTGTTGCGGTACGCCGGAGGATCCGGGGCGCTGTCCTGTTGGTAGCTGCGCTGACTTCGACTTTCCGCGGCGGCTCAACACCATGAAGGCGACGACAGCGCCACCGGCGATGACGATCATGACCCAGAAGAAGCTGAAGCCGGAGGAAGAATTGGAAGAACCGCTTCCGGCGATGGCTCCGCTGTCGACATTCTCAATACCCGCAATGGCGCCCTCTGCAGCACCCAGCCAATCGTCGTCGCTCAAGGCAGGCAGAACGTCATTCGAGAAGATCTCTTGACGGTACTCGTTCACCGGGCTGTTGTTGGAACTACCCAGGAATGCTTGGCGTGACTCGGTGCCGACCACCAAGATGACATCGTTCGTGCCCATGTTCTTCTTGTTGAAGACTTCCTTAGCCCAGTCTTGGGGATTCTCTGGATTAGTGAACTCATCGACATAGATAGCGAATAGGCTGTAACCAGTGTCCTTGCGCAGCTGCGAAATCTGGTCTTCCAGCTGCGACACATCTGAACCAAGTACGTTTGAATTGTCAACAACGAAGTCGCCGGGAGGTATCGTGACCGGAGATTCCGCCATGGCCGGCGATGTCAAACCCACCGCGGCCACCGAGGCCAATAGTGCTCCGGCCACTATGCGCCGAGCTTTGCTACTCATGCTTTCCCCACCTGAACTGCTATGTCGAACTAAAACCAAGGGTGAAACCCCGATTTGGTAAATACAGGAAGCCGTATTCACACTTCGATTTGATTCTATTTGCCCCAGTGAAGCACGTCTACGACATTCCGCTTCCAGAATAGTTACTCACAGGGCGTGCTAAGTTTGCGCAGTTTCATGCCACAGAACGCAACGGAATAATCGAATTCAAGAGATCCTAGAGTCGAAAGAGACGGAACAATGAGCCAGAACCCGAACGAGCCACGCGACAACACTGCTGGTGGCTCTGCACACTCGGGAAGCAATCCCGATGTCAATGTGCCGGCATCGTCTGAGCCGACAGTCAACCTTCCCCGGGTCGGCCAGAACCCCCAGGGCACCGATCAGCCGACCGCCGCCTACCCGCGCTCCAACCACAGCGAGGACGCAACTTCGGAGTACCAGCACGCCGGGGCAGGAAGCTCATACAACTACTCGAATGCCTCGGAGAACACGTCGAGCGCCGCCTATGGTTCGGGGTACTCCGCCTCGGACTCGCAGCACGTGAACTACCCGGTGCCGCCTGAACGCAAGCCATCGGGCAAGAAGACCTTCGCCGGCACCACCCTGGTTTCCGGCATGGTCGCCGCGGCCCTGGTCGGCGGCCTGGCCGCTGCGGGAACGACCTACTTCCTCTCGGACACGGGAAGCGGCAACGGCACCACCACCCCAGCCCCGCAGGCGGGGGTCGTGATCAACAATCCCAACTCCGTCACCGAAGTCACTGCGGCAGCCGCCAAGGCCAGCCCCAGCGTGGTGACCATCGAAGTTTCCGGTGGCGGTTCCAGCGGATCGGGTTCGGGCATCATCCTGGACAATGAAGGCCACATCCTCACGAACACCCACGTGGTGACGCTGGGCGGCAAGGTGGCTGACCCCGACATTTCGGTGCAGACCAATGACGGACAGGTCTACAGCGCGAAGGTCGTCGGCACCGACCCGATGTCGGATCTGGCCGTGATCAAGATCGATGCCAGCAACCTGGTACCGGCAACCCTCGGTAGTTCCGCGGACCTGAACGTCGGCGACACCTCGGTGGCCATCGGCGCACCTCTGGGATTGAGCGGCACGGTGACCGACGGCATCATCTCGACACTGAACCGCACGATTTCCATCGCATCCTCGGCAGTGCCTGAGAACACCGCGCCTGAAAGCAACGGCGACAACGGAAGCCAATTCAACTTCCAGTTCCCCGGCGAAGAACAGCAGCAGCGCTCGGCCGGCACCATCTACGTCAACGTCATCCAGACCGACGCGGCCATCAACCACGGCAACTCGGGTGGTGCGCTGGTCAACTCCAAGGGCGAAATCATCGGCGTCAATGTCGCCATCGCCTCGGCCGGCGGCACCGAGGACTCCGGTTCCATCGGCGTGGGCTTCGCCATCCCGATCGATTACGCCAAGCGCATCGCGAACGACCTGATCGCTAACGGCACCGCCACCCACGGTTTGCTGGGGGCCACCGTCCAGGCTACGGCAGGAGCCAAGGATTCATCCGGCGCCGCGACCACCTCCTTTTCGGTAGGCGCGACCATCGTCGATGTCACCAAGGGTTCGGCTGCGGACAAGGCCGGGCTGAAGTCCGGGGACGTGATCACCTCGGTCAACGGCCGAGCGGTCCGCGACTCGCAGACCGTCACGGCAGCGGTCCGCGAGGTGCCGGCCGGTGGCGAAGCGAAGATCACGTACCTGCGCAACGGGCAGGAGAATACCGCAACGGCCACTGTGGGTTCGTTGAGCAGCAACTAAATATGACTCCAAGAGTCGTCATATTGTCATTGTGAGACACGTGACGCGGTCTGGTGATTAACCAACCGCGTCACGTGTTGTTCTCTGAGCGATAAACGGCAACGGGGTGACCGTTGGTGGATACGATAGAGGCAGATGAAAACTTCCGGCGCCAGATGCCCTGCGCGGCCGGATTCCTTATACTTCGAGGAAGGCGCGAATGAGCGACGCGAGCACTACGCCACTGACCATCGTGGTCTTGGTCAAACATGTCCCAGATGTCCAGTTTGACCGGCATATCGACCAGGAATCCCTGCGGCTGGACCGGTCCGAGTCGGTTCTTTCGGAACTGGACGAGTACGCCGTCGAGGCGGCGCTGGCCCTCGTAGAGGACAACGGAGGGTTCGCGGCGGGTCACCAGGTCATCGCGGCGACCATGGGAGCAGGCAGCTCGGTGAATTCGGTCAAGAAGGCGCTGCAGATGGGCGCCTCCTCGGGGCTCCACCTGAATGACGCAGCGCTCGCCGGTTCGGACGCCGTGGCTACCTCCAAAGCCCTGGCGGCATTGGTGCGCCACGTGCCCAATGTGGATCTCGTGGTCACCGGCATGGCATCCACCGACGCCGAAACCTCGGTGGTTCCGGCGCAGCTCGCCGAACTGCTCGGCTTCGCCCAGCTGACCCATGCCGCCTCGGTGGCCTTCGATGCCTCGGCCCGCGAGCTGACCGTCGACCGCGAGCACCTGAATCAGCGTGTGACCCTCAAGGCAGGCCTTCCTGCCGTACTGTCGGTCACCGATCAGGCCAACGACCCGCGCTACCCGAACTTCAAGGGCATCATGGCCGCGAAGAAGAAAAGCATCGAGGAAGTCGATTTGGCCGGTATCGGCCTGGCTGCGCAGGAAGTCGGGGCTGAGGGCTCCACCACCTCGGTGCTGGCCGCCGAGCAGCGCCCTGCCCGGCCAGCCGGCACCATCATCCATGACAGCGGCGACGCAGGCATTGCCCTGGTCGACTTCCTGGCCGCACAGAAGCTGATCTAAGGACCTATTGAACATGTCTTCTGCACTTGTATTTTTCACCGACCTCAGCGCCGCACCCGGCAAGGCGCAGCGCGAGCTGCTGACCTTGGCCTCGCGCTTCGGGACCGCTGTGGTGGCCGCCGCCACCGAGATTTCCGCCGAGGCCCGCGAGGCCATCGCGGGCTACGGCATCGGCACCGCCTTGCAGGCCGCCAATCCGGGGCGGGGATTCGGCGAGCATGAGCTGGCAGTGCTGGATGCCGCACTGCAGCACACCGATGCGGACCTGGTGCTGCTGGGCAACGACAGCTTCAGCCGCGAACTCGGCGCACGCATCGCGGTACGCCGCAATGCCGCCATCGTCACCGACGTGATCGACGTATCCGCCGAACTGATCGCCACCAAGGATGAGCTCGCCGGAAGCTACACCGCCAGCGCGAAGTCCACCACCGGCGTGCTGATCGCCGCCGTCAAGCCCAACAGCATTGAGGACGCACCGGCAGGCTCCGCAGGCACCGTGCAGGTCACGGATCTGGTCCTCGGCGACGCGGCAGCGCCGAAGGTGAGCATCGTGGCCGTGGAGGAGAAGGTCGCCTCGGAACGTCCGTCGCTGAGCGAAGCCCGCGTGGTGGTTGCCGGCGGGCGCGGCGTCGACGGCGACTTCGGTCCCCTGGAAGACCTTGCCGACGCGCTGGGCGCCGCCATCGGCGCTTCGCGCGCCGCGACCGACGCCGGGTGGATTTCCCATGACGCGCAGGTGGGCCAGACGGGCGTCACCGTGTCGCCGCAGCTGTATATCTCTGCCGGAATCTCCGGGGCGATCCAGCAGAAGGCCGGAATGCAGACCAGCAAGTACATCATCGCAGTGAACAAGGACGTCGACGCGCCGGTCTTCGACATCGCGGATCTGGGGATCGTCGGGGATCTGGCCAAGGTGCTGCCGCAGGCCGCCGCGGAGATCAGGCGCCGCCGAGCATGATCGATACAACCCAATTCATCACTGCCCAAACCGAACGGGTTCTGGCCTTCGCCGCCCACCCGGACGACCTGGACTTCGGTGCGGCCGGAACCATCGCCGCGCTCACTGCGGCCGGTGTCGAGGTGCAGTACTGCATCATGACCGACGGGGACGCCGGCGGATTCGACGAACGCGACCCGCAGGAGACCGCGCGCCTGCGCCACCTGGAGCAGACCGTGGCAGCCTCGAAGGTCGGCGTGAGCACCGTGCACTTCCTCGGTGAGCGCGACGGCTTTCTGGAGCCCACCCATGAGGTCATCCGCAAGGTGGTGCGCCTGATCCGCCAGTTGCGCCCCACCATCGTGATGGCCATGCACCCCGAACGCAACTGGGACCGCATCCAGCGCTCGCATCCGGATCACCTGGCCTGCGGCGAAGCGGTCACCCGGGCGATCTACCCGGCTGTGGAGAACCCCTTCGCCTACCCGGAACTGGTGAGCGACGAGGGCCTGAACGCGTACAAGGTGCCTTGGCTGTGGCTCTACGGGGCTCCGCGCGAGAGGGAAAACGGTTTCGTGGACATCACGAAGTTCTTCGAGCAGAAGATGGATGCGCTGCGGGCTCATTTCACCCAGCACCCCGACGTCGCCTCCATGGAACGCTTCGTGGAGCACCAGTGCCGGACGAATGCCGAACGCGGGGGGCTGCCAGCCGAAGCGCTGGCCGAATCCTTCCACCTGGTCGCCGTGAACGCGGACGACACGATTTCGGGCTTCTAGCGCCGGAGAATATCACAGCACAAAACGCGAGGCGCGTTCCCGAAAGGGAACGCGCCTCGCGTTTTGCGGTCTTGGACGGCGTCTAGTCGTCCGCGCCCGGGGCGTTGGCGCCGCCGGCGCCGTTGTCCTGGGCGTCCGGAACCTCGGAGGCGGCCGGATCCAGCGGCAGGTCCACCGAAGCCTCGGTGTCCTCCGACGGAGCCGAAGGAATCGAGGATCCTTCGACGGTGATGTGGATGGCCAGGACATCGCTGGCCGGGGTCAATCCCGCATCGACGTCGTCTCCGGTGGACGAGGCGACAACGGAAACACCGGTTTCCTCATGGACGGCCCACACGACATACTGCTGGCCGTCGGCAAGACCCGGCAGGCTGGTCAGTTCCACGCCGATGGCGTCTTCCGATTCGGAGGAGCTGAGGACGGCCTGGCCGCCGTTCTTGAGCTGGATGGTCTGCGTCACCGCGTCGTCGGCCTTCGCAGCCTTGGACGCCTTGGGGCCGCCGTTGAGCAGCGAGAAGACCACGAGAGCGAGAACCGCAACGATCACGACGCCGACAACACCGAGGATCCAGCGCTTCGGCTTGGAGCTCCTCTCGGCGCGTGAACTGCTGGCCACTTGGTCAACCAGGTCTAGACCCAGGTCGTCGTCCTGGGGCTCGTCGCGGTGCTGGGAATGGCTACCGTTCATTGTCTTGGTTTCTCCCGGGGTTGTGGTCAAAGTTCAATACCTGCTGATCCGCAGGCACATATCGAGCCTACTTTATAAAGATTGGGTAAACCTGTATACGTGGCCGTACTTCGCTGGTACTTTATGCTCCGGCAAAGCCGTGCTGGCGCCACGCCTCGAAGGCCACGATGGACGCAGCATTAGCCAGATTCAGCGAGCGGCGGCCCGGGAGCATGGGAAGCTTGACCAGGTCGGTGACGCGGGGATGCTTCTTGTCCTCGGCGCTCAGGCCCACCGATTCCTTGCCGAAGAGCAGGATGTCGCTCGGCTCGTAGCTGATATCGCTGTAGATGGTCTGGCCTTCGGAGGTGTAGGCGAAGACCCTGCCTTCCCCGAGAGCTTCGAAGGCGGCCTCGAGATTTTCGTGCACGGTCACGAACGCCAGATCGTGGTAGTCCAGGCCGGCGCGACGCAGGTTCGCGTCCTCGAAGTTGAATCCTAGGGGTTTGACCAGATGCAGTTCTGCACCGGTGATGGCAGATAGTCGGATGGCATTGCCCGAGTTGCCGGGAATTTCTGGGGCATTGAAAACGATACGAAACACACTTCCAGTTTAAGGGGTGCGAGCGCAGATCGATTCATCGGCCTAGTACATGCCGCCGATCAGCCGGGCGAGGACTTCGCGGTCCACGACATTCGGAGAGGGCCCGGAGCCGAGGAACAGCTTGAGCTCGCGCACCAGACCCGCCGCATTGAGCACGTTGGCGGAGCTGGCGAGCGAAGGCTGGGCATTGCGGTGGTACTCGATCACCGGTTCGTGGTGGTTCCCGTTGGAAGCCAGGACCAGCGTGTAGGCGGCGACGTTCATCTGCATGAAGGCCCGCTGCATGCCTGAGATCTGGATTTCCGGGGGCTGGGTCATCTTGTTGCCGTGCCGCAGCACCGAGCCGTCGAAGGCGTAGTAGCCCTCAGGCAGGGTCATCGTGTTGATCACTGCCATCCGGTATCCGGCGGTCAGCACGTGGTCGTAGTGGCCGCCGTTGGGGGAGCGCAGCCCGTTGACTAGGCGTGCCGCCGGGAGCACGTTGAGCACGTTTCTGCTCAGCAGACTGATGGTCGTGGCTTCGCGTTGCAGCCTCGAACGGGAACTGAACAGTCCACGCTTGCGCGGTTCCCCGTGCATCCGCTGCGCGGATCGCTTGGAGTCCAGGGTGGTGAAGTTGACATCGTCCAGCGGCGGAACGTACTCGGTGGGCAGCTGGGCCTTGGGCTGCTGCGGCGTGGTGCGCAGCCGCTCGTCGTACTGGCGGGCGCTGAAGCCTGCCCGCGGCGCCTGGCCCGGCGCCTGGAAGCTGCGCTCGAAGGAGTCATCGGACTGCTGGTCGCTGAGTTGCTGGAACGCGCGCTGGACTTCCTTGAAGGCGTCTTCGCTCCCGCCCAAGTCCGGATGCGTGGCACGGGCAGCCCTGCGGTAGGCAACCTTGATTTCTTCCATGCTTGCCGTGCGGGATACGCCAAGGATTTCATGGGGGCTCGGCGAGCTCATAGTCAGGCAAGTTCCTTTCGAGGCGGCGCATTGTCGCCGACCCTCTCTATGGTATCGAAAGACCTGTGGCCAATGCTTTTCGAAACTGTACGTTCGCTGAGTATTGTCTATAGGCATGGCCACCCAGCAACGCTTCGAGCGCCTTCAGATCGTTTTCCACCCCGCCTCGGGCAGGGGACTGGGATGGCGCCGCGCCAGACAGTTGGCCGGACGGCTGGCGGATGCGGGCACCGTGGCGCACCTGCTCGACGTCTCCTTCCAGCCGACGGCGCGGATCGCCGCGCAGCTGAAGTCCGCGGACGCAGTGGTGGTCGTGGGCGGTGACGGGCTGATCCACCACGTGGTGCAGGTCCTGGCACGAACCGGGATTCCGCTCGGGATCATCCCGGCGGGCAGCGGCAACGACACCTGGCGCATGCTCCGGGACGCCAATCCGGCGCAGTCGATGGACCGGGTCGCCGCATTCATCGCCGGGAGCGCTGCAGCGCACCCGGTCGACCTGTTGGAAGTCGAATTCGACGAGGCCCCGCAGATCGTGCGGCTGGCTGTCGGAGCGATCTCCTGGGGATTCGAGGCAAAGGTCAACGCCCGCGCCAACCGGCTGCCGCGCCGGCTGGGGTCGCTGCGCTATGTCGCCGCGCTGCTGCTATGCATCCCGAAGCTCAAGGCCTTCTGCACCGAGGTCGACACCGGCGGGCTGGAGTACCGGGGACCGGCGTTGGCCGCGAGCATCGCCAATATCCGTTCGCTGGGCGGCGGCATCACGCTGTTCGCTTCGGCCGAATTCGACGACGGGCTGGCGGACCTGTCGCTGGTGCGCGGCGAGCGGATCGCCCCGGTGCTCAGGCATGTACCGCGGATACTTGCCGGGAGAAACCATCCGTTCCGGGTCGCCGTCAGGGCGAAGGCATTCCGCGTGGAGACCTCGGAAGATTGCTACGCCGACGGTGAACTGCTGGGCCGCAGAGCATTCAGCGTGCGGGTTGCTCCCGGCGCACTGCACCTGATGCGCTAGCGGTCGGCGCGGTACTCCGCGAACAGCATCGAGTCTTCCTCCAGCAGGGTATGCAGCGTCAGGCTGCGCTGCTGCTCGCTCTGCGAGCGGGCGATGCGCGACCCCGCGCCGGCGGCCAGGACCGGGGAGTAGCTCACGCACAGGGAATCGACCTGGCCGGCGGCGACGAATTGCCCGAAGATGTGTGGTCCGCCTTCGGCATGGATGGCCTGCAGGCCCCGCGAATCGAGGTCGGCGACGATCTGCGCCGGGTCCGGGCCCTGGCCGTTGTCCGCGACCTGGACCAGCTGGACATGCTCCGGATAGCTGTCGCGCTGCTGCCCGGTGACCTGCTCGCAGGTGTAGAGCAGCACGGGCCCGGGCGATGACGTCAGCACCTCGGCGTCCGGGGCGATGGACAGATGGTAGGACACGATGGCGAGCACCGGGTGGGCGTCCAGCCCGCGGGCGGTGCGCCAGGCCTGGTCCGCGTCGGAGACCAGCGGGCCGGCGTACCCCTCGGCGTGGACCGTGCCGGAGCCGACCAGCACCACCTGCGCCGGCCGGCGCAGGAGCTTGAAGATCCTTTGGTCCCCGTCGGAGCCGAGCGCTGCCGACAGCCCGCCGAGCTGCGCGCTGCCGTCGACGCTGGAGACGAAGTTGAAGCGGACGAACGGCCGCCGGGTGCTGGCGTAGCGGGAGAGCAGATACTCGTCGTCGACGTGGTCAATGGGCTGGGGCAGCAGGGCTCGCATGGATCTCCTCGGATGCTCTAGGCGCTGGCTTTGCGTTCGGGATGCGCCGGGGGATTGACGTCTCCCATATTGTGGATCTGCCGCACCGGCTGGCGCCAGCCCTGGGCGGCTTCGATCAGGCGCACGGTCTGCACGGATTCCGGGATGTTGTGCATCCGCAGGATCCGCGCCCCGCCCATGGCGCACATCGTGGCCGCGACCATGGAACCGAGCATGCGCTCGGACTTCGGCAGGTCCAGGGTCTCCCCGATGAAGTCCTTGTTGGACACCGCCGCCAGAGCCGGGTAGCCCAGTTCCGCGATGGCCTGGAAACCGGCGGTCAGATCGAGAGTATGGCGGGTGTTCTTGTTCAGGTCGTGCCCGGGGTCGACGATGAGCTTCGAATCCTTGATGCCGACGTTCTTGGCCAGCTGAACCTTGTCCTGCAGGTAGCGGCGCACCTCGGCTAGCACGTCGTCGTAGTGCGGGCGGGGGTAGGTGGTGCGGGGCTTGGCCAGCGAATGGGTCAGCACCAGGTGCACGTCGTTCTCGGCCACCACCTTGGCCAGCTCGGGGTAGGCCAGGCCGGTGGTGTCGTTGATGACGTCGGCGCCGGCGTCGATGGCCGCCTGCGCGACCAGAGGGTGGAAGGTGTCGGCGGAAATCACCACGTCGCTGTGGCGGCGCACCTCGCGGATGACCGGGACCACGCGCTCCGCCTCCTCCCGCCAGGGCAGTTCCGGTCCCGGGGAAAACGGCACCCCGCCGATGTCCACCCAGTCCGCCCCGGCCTCCACCGCGCGCAGCGCCGCCGCCACCGCCTCGTCCAGCCCGAACGTCGACCCGGCGTCGTAGAAGGAATCCGGAGTGCGGTTAATCACCGCCATCACCGCGATCCGGCGCGAGAAATCGATGCTCCGGCGGGCGAACTGGTGAACCGGGACCAGCAGATCTGGCAAGTACATCGGTGGCGGCTCCCTTGAAGTGGCTGGCTGACGGGTTCGGACCTACTTCATCATTCATATCACTGCACCGGGCAAAACCCGTGGTGGCAGGCGTTCGGCTCGGTAGTCTTAGGACATGCAGTTTTCCCATGTATCCGCTGAATACGGCCAATGGATCATCGACGCCTGCGCCGATGCCGACCCGCTGACGGTCACCGCCCAGGTGCCGGTCGGCTATGAACGCTATGCCCGCATCCTGCATCCGGCGCTGGACGAGGAGGACCGGCAGGTGCGCTGGTCCACCGTGGCCGCCAGCCGCCACCACGTGCTGACCGCTGCGGACCTGTTTGAAACCGTGGCCGGACTGGACGCCCAGGGCAACCCGGTTGCCGAGGACGCCTGGGTCGACACCGACCTGCCGCTGGACGAACTGCCGGCGAACCAGTGGAAGGACCTGGCCCTGCAGCTGATCCAGGCCAGCGGGAAGCAGGACTTCGTGCTGGGCCTGTGGGCGGGCTACGCCTTCATCGAGGGCGGGGAACGCATCCAGATCGAGATGGAACCGGATCCTGCGCTGAGCGACGAGCAGAACGCGGCGGCCCATGCGGCGGCGCTCGCCGAGGCGCAGAAGCCGGCCTTCGCGGTTCAGGACCTGGCCCCCGGTCCGCTGGACCTGGGCGGCGGCTACCGCAACTACCACCTGTTCCAGGCCGACGCGGCGTTCCTGAGCGACCCGCTGTGGGCGAAGACCGCGGCGGGGGAGCAGCGCCAGCGCCCCGCGCTGGTGTTCCCCGAGGACCGTTCGTGGATGCTGTCCACCGAGCCCTATGATGACTGCACGTTGGTCGGCGGGCCCACCGCGCTGATCGAGGAGATCTTGAAGGATCCGGGCCTCGAAGCCATCGAGGTCGGGCAATTCACACGGATCGGCCATTCAAACTAGGTGCGCGAAGCTCGTACCATGGAAGGGATATGAATACTTCCGCCGTATACCTGGACCACGCGGCAACCACGGACATGACCCCGGCGGCGCTGGCCGCCATCACCGCCCAGTTCGCTGCCACCGGCAACCCCTCGTCGCTGCATGCGGCTGGCCGTCGCGCCAACCGCGTGGTCGATGATGCGCGCATCGCGATCGCGGCCGCGGCCGGCGCGCATTCCAGCGAGCTGATCTTCACCTCCGGCGGCACCGAATCAGACAACCTGGCGCTCAAGGGCCTGTTCTGGAACCGCGTGGACTCCAACCCCGCGGCGCGGATGATCCTGGTATCCGGGATCGAGCACCATGCGGTGCTGGACACCGTCACCTGGCTGGCAGAGCACGAGCAGGCCGAACTGTGCTGGATGCCGGTGGACGCCGACGGCGTGCTGGACCTGGACGGCGTGCGCGCCCTGCTCGATGAGCACCACGAACGCATCGCGCTGGGCACCATCATGTGGGCCAACAACGAGGTCGGCACCGTGCAGCCGGTCCCTGAATTCGCGGCCCTGCTCGCCGGGTACGGGATCCCCGCGCACAGCGACGCGGTGCAGGCTTTCGGCGCGGTGCCCACCGACTTCGCGGCCTCGAAGCTGGCGGCCATGTCCATCAGCGCCCACAAGATCGGCGGCCCGGTGGGCATCGGCGGACTGCTGGTGCGCCGCGACGTGACCCTGATGCCGGTCCAGCATGGCGGAGGACATGAACGGAAAATGCGTTCGGGAACGCTGAACGCGGCGGCGGCGGCAGGCTTCGCCGCGGCCGCCACGGAAGTCGCGGAGCACCTCGCCGAGGAAGCCGCGCGGCTGAGCGGGTTGCGCGAATACGCGGTGCAGCGGATTTCGCAGCTGGTCCCCGAGGCGGTGCTCAACGGCCCGCGCGACGCGGAGAACCGGGGCGCCCGGCTACCGGGGAACCTGCACTTCACCTTCCCCGAATGCGAGGGGGATTCACTGCTGTTCGTGCTGGACATGCTGGGGATCGCCTCCTCCACCGGATCGGCGTGCACAGCCGGGGTCCCGCAGCCCTCCCATGTGCTGCTGGCAATGGGCCGGGATGCCCGGTCGGCGCGCAGTGTGCAACGTTTCACACTGGGGCATAGATCCACCCGGGCAGACGTTGACGCATTATTGGAAGCCTTGCCGCAGGCCTATGAGCGGGCAAGGAAGGCTGGAATGGCAGCCGATGAAAGCAGCATCCACACGGCAGGAACGGGTTTTACGCGATGAAGGTACTAGCAGCAATGTCCGGCGGCGTGGACTCGGCGGTCGCCGCGGCCCGTGCGGTCGAGGCCGGCCACGACGTGGTCGGCGTGCACCTGGCCCTCTCGCGCATGCCCGGAACCCTGCGCACCGGCTCGCGCGGCTGCTGCACGGTGGAGGACTCCAACGACGCCTGGCGCGCCTGCGACAAGCTGGGCATCCCGTTCTACGTGTGGGATTTCTCCGACCGTTTCGCCGAGGACGTGGTGGACGACTTCGTTTCGGAGTACGAGGCAGGCCGCACCCCGAACCCGTGCATGCGCTGCAATGAGAAGATCAAGTTCGCCGCCCTGCTGGAAAAGGCGCTGGCCCTGGGCTTCGACGCGGTCTGCACCGGCCACTACGCCAAGGTGCTGCGCGACGAGCAGGGCAATCCGGAACTGCACCGCGCCGCCGACTGGGCCAAGGATCAGTCCTATGTGCTGGGTGTGCTGACCCACGAGCAGCTGGAGCACTGCATGTTCCCGCTGGCCGAAACCCCGTCCAAGGCCGAGGTGCGCGCCGAGGCGGCCGCCCGCGGCCTGACCGTGGCGAACAAGCCGGACAGCTACGACATCTGCTTCATCCCCGACGGCGACACCCGCGGCTGGCTGGCCGAACGCATCGAGATGAAGCCCGGCGCGATCGTCGACCACGAGGGCAACGAGCTCGGCGAGCACGCCGGAGCCCAGGCCTTCACCGTCGGGCAGCGCAAGGGGCTGCGCCTGGGCCGCCCGGCTGCGGACGGTAAGCCGCGCTTCGTGCTGGAGATCCGCCCGAAGGAAAACAAGGTCATCGTCGGCCCGGAGGCCCTGCTGGCCGTGGACCAGCTGCGCGGCATCCGCATCTCCTGGGCCGGACTGCCCATCGGGGAAGTGGCCAGCGGCGCCGAATTCGACTGCATGGTGCAGGTGCGCGCCCACGGCGACCCGGTCGCCGCGGTGGCCCACATGGAACGCTCGGCCGAGGGCCGCGACGAACTGGTGGTCAACCTGCCCGAAGGAATGCGCGGCGTCGCCCCGGGCCAGACCATGGTCGTCTACCAGGGCAGCCGAGTGCTGGGCCAGGCGACCATCGACTCCGCCCGCTCCAGCGCCTGGGATCCGGCGAAGGTCGGATAACGCGCCCCAAGGATTGCGCTTCACGAGCGATGGCCCCGGCCTGCGCGAAACCTCAACGGGTTTCGCGCAGGCCGGGGCCATCGCTGTTTCGACCGGCTAGCTGCGCACGAACTTGAGCTTCCACCGCTGCGGGCCTTCTTCGAGGTAGCTGACCTCGAAGGCCGTCGCATCGCGCTGCCGCAGCTGGGCCAGCAGCGGCAGCGGATTATGCGTGGCCGACAGCACCAGGCCTGCGCCGGGCCGCAATGAATCCAGCGCGCCGAAGATGGCCGCGTGGCGGACCGCATGGGGGATCGCCTGGACATCGAGCTGGGGGAGGTCCTCGTCATGCCCGCCGCAGGCGCAGCCGCCCGGTGCCTGCTGCTTCAGGGCTTCTTCCCTGTTGCCGGAAATCTCGATGCGTTCTGTCATGATCTGCTCCCTTGCCCTGGTCCGGCGTCGTCGCGTGGGGCGCATGCCGGTCCGCGTGGTGCGGTTCGATTTATTTTATTACACTTAACTTAGTGGAAAATAGCGGGGCGGGAAAGAGCTGGCTCCAAGGAGGCGCGGAATCATGGGCAAAGGACCGGATGGCGGAGCGCCCCGGCGCAGCGGAGGCGGGCGCGTTCACTCGTCGACCCGCGAGCGGATACTGTCGCTGGTCGAAATGCGGAGCGAGGGCCTGAGCCTGCCTCAGGTGGCCGAGTTCATGGGCCTGCATGAGAACACTGTCCGGAGCCATCTGGACGCGCTGCTCGCCGACGGGTACGTGCAGCGGGAGTCCGCGCCCGCCACCGGCCGCGGGCGGCCAGCTTGGATCTGGCGGGCCGCGGCGCCAACCCCCTCGCCGTTCGCCGCGCTGGCCAACGTACTGGCCGACCAGGTGGCGCTGCTCAGCGACAACCCGGCCCGGGCCGGCATCGAGGCTGGCCAGCGCTGGGGCGCAACGCTGCCAGAAGCCGCCCTGGAAGGCGATGCCCGTGGCGCCGTTATCGACTCGCTGGCTGCGCTCGGTTTTGCGCCCCGCCTCGAAGCCGACCACAGCGTGTCGCTGCTCTCCTGCCCGCTGCTCAGCGCGGCCCGGGAGAACCCGCAGGTCATCTGCAACGTGCATCTGGGGATCGTGCGGGGGATCTTGCAGTCCCACGGACGGGATCCTGCAGGAAGCCGGATCCTGCCGTTCGCGCTGGAGCACGGCTGCCGCCTTGAACTATCGCCACAGCGCGAGGGGCAACGATGAGCCCGGCCTCCTATGCTGCGCCGTCCAGGCCTAAACGCCGGGGACGGTGGCGCCTGGCCCTGATGCTCCCGGCTGGCCTGTGCCTGCTGGCCGGGCTGGATGCGGCGCTGATCCTGCTGGATGTACCCGCCCCGGTGCAGATTGCCGCGTGGGGGCCGGCGCATTCGCTGGCCATGGTCTTCGGGTTTGTCGGAGCGATGATTGCCTTGGAGCGAGCGGTGGCCTGGGGGCGGGCCGCGGGCTACGCGGCGCCCGTCCTGCTGGCGCTAGGCGGTGGCAGCCAGCTGTTCGCCGCGCCCCGGGCGCTGACCGGAACGCTGCTGATCCTGGGCATGGCCGCCCTGCTGGCCACCTACTACCCGTTGTGGCGCAGGCAGCGTGCCGACGCGGTGCTGATCCAGATGCTCGGCGCCTGCGCCGGGCTGGGCGCCACCGTGCTGTACGCCGGCGGAGTGGAGATCTCCTTGCTGCTGCCGTGGCTGGCTGCGTTCCTGGTGATGACCATCGCCGGGGAACGGGTTGAGCTGGCCCGCATCCAGTTGACCTCGCGCTCGCAAGCCCTGGCGGTGGTCCTCAACGTTGCGCTGCTCATGTCCGCCGCGGCGTCCACGCTGTTCGTCCAAGCCGGGACCGTGCTCTTCGGCCTGGTGTTGTGCGCACTGGTGCTCTGGCTGGCGGTCAACGACGTCGCGCGGCGCACCGTCAAGTTGAAGGGCGCGCCGCGCTACATGGCGGCCTGCCTGCTGGCCGGCTACTTCTGGCTGCTGGTTGCCGGCGTCGTCTGGATGCTGGGGTACCCGGCCGGCTCCGGCGCCTATGATACTGCGGTGCACGCGGTTTTCCTGGGCTTCGTGATGTCCATGATCATGGCCCATGCGCCCACGATCCTGCCGGCCGTACTGGCCATCGACCTTCCCTACCGCCAGGCCATGTGGCCGCCGGTGATCCTCATGCATGCCGGCTTGGTGATCCGCCTGTGGCTCGGCAACGGGTTGGGTGGGCAGCTGGCATGGCAGGTCGGTGGTGTTCTCAACGTCGTCGCGCTGCTGCTTTTCGTGTTCGTGGCCCTCGCCAGCGCGTTGCTGGCGCTCACGTCCGCACCTACCTCCGGGAAGGAATCCGTTAGATGAACCTGCCGTTGAGCACCGGGCCCGCCGCAGCGAAGGTCCCCGGCCGGGGTTTCTGGCCTCTGCGCGACCTGCCCACGGCGCTGTGGCTGATCCTGGTGGTTGTCGTCGCGCTGGTCCACCGCCAGCTGCCGGCGCCCCGCTGGCTGCTGATCCACCTGCTGCTGCTCGGCGCGCTGTCCCACGCCATTCTGGTCTGGTCGCAGTACTTCGCCACCGCGCTGCTCAAACGCGTGGTGACCGTCCAGGAACGCCGCCGGCAGTCGCTGCGCCTGGGGCTGATGAACGGCGGCGCCGCCGTGGTGGTTGCCGGGGTGCTTGCCGAACTGTGGCCGTTGACGCTGGCCGGTGCGCTGCTGGTCGCCGTGGCCGCGGCATGGCACGGAGCCTGGCTGTACCGCAGCCTGCGCGGCGCGCTGCCCTCGCCCTATGCCGCGAGCGTGCGCTACTACATCGCCGCCGCCTGCTTCCTGCCGATCGGCGCCGGGCTGGGAACCTGGATTTCCGCCGGGCTCGCTTCTCCGCTGCATGAGCGGCTGACCTTGGCCCATGCACTGGTGAACCTGCTGGGCTGGGTCGGGCTGACCGTCGCCGGAACCCTGATCACGCTGTGGCCCACGATGCTGCGCACCCGCATCGCCCCCCATGCCGCGGTGCGCCTGCGCCGGGCGCTGCCGGTACTCGCAGCCTCGGTGCTGGTGGCCGCGGGCGGGGCGGCCGCGGGGCTGCTGCTGGTGGCAGCCCTGGGTGTGCTCGGCTATCTGGCAGGGCTGGGAATGACGGCCTCGCCTTTCATCCATGCCGCCAGGGCCAAGCCGCCGCGCAGCTTCGCCACCTTGTCGGTCCTGTCCGCGGTCTGCTGGTGGACGGGCACCCTGGTGTGGACGCTCTACGCCCTGGCTGCCAGCGGCGACTGGACGCAGATGGGCCGGCACTTCGACACCATCGTGCCGTACCTGGCCGCAGGCTTCGCCGCGCAGATCCTGCTGGGCGCGCTGTCCTATCTGGTGCCCGTGGCGCTGGGCGGCGGGCCGCGCCCGGTCCGCGCGGCGGCCACGGCCTTCGACCGTGGAGCCGCCTGGCGGGTGAGCATGGCCAACGCAGCGTTGCTGGCCTGCGCCCTGCCGATCTCCTCGCTGGTGCGTGTGCTGTGCTCGGTGCTTTACCTCGGCGCCATGGGCAGCTTCATCCCCTTGCTCTTCACCGCCTTGAAGGCCCATCGCTTGGCCAAGAAAGAAGCCGCGGAATCCGCAGGCCAGCCGAGGGCCCGCGAGCGCGGCCCGGTGGAACCCGAAGGCGCCCGCCCGCCCGGCCAACGCCTGGGCCAGGCGGCCGCAGGTCTTATGTCGGTTGTGCTGGTGATCGCCGTCGGCGTAGCACTGGATCCCGCGGCCGCCGGGATCCGCCCGCCGGCCGCTTCCACCGCGCAGCAGCCGGTCGACCCTGCCAACGCACCGGTCAAGACCGTGCAGATGACCGCCAAGGACATGCGGTTCACACCCTCCACCATCGAGGTGGAAGCAGGAACACGGCTGGTCATCGAATTGGCCAACACCGATGCCACGCAGGTCCACGACCTGGTGCTGGCCAACGGGAGCGACTCCGGGCGCCTGGCACCGGGCCAGAGCGCCACCGTGGACGCCGGGGTCATCACCGCAGACATGGAGGGCTGGTGCTCCATCGTCGGGCACAAGCAGATGGGCATGGTGATGCGGATCGTGGTGACCGGCGCCGCCGCCGCACCCGGCGACACGGCACCAGAGACGTCCCACGGACACCTGCAGGATGCTGGCCAGCCGCCCGCGGCCGCGGGACCCGACCTGCAGGCCCAGCCCGCGGACGGATTCACCGCACGCAACCCGGTACTGGATCCACTGCCTGCGGACACCGGCAAGCCGGCGCTGCACAAGCAACGCTTCACGGTCAGCGAGCTGCAGGCCGAAGTGTCGCCGGGGTTCACACAGAACCTGTGGACCTTCAACGGCACCGCCCCGGGTCCGGTCCTGCACGGACGGATCGGCGACAAATTCGAAATCACGCTCTACAACGACGGCACCATGGGCCACTCCATCGACTTCCACGCCGGGTCCCTGGCCCCGGACAAACCGATGCGAACCATCGCCCCTGGCGAGGAACTGACCTACACGTTCACCGCCACCAAGTCGGGGATCTGGATGTACCACTGCGCCACCGCACCCATGAGCTCACACATCGCCAACGGCATGTACGGAGCGGTCATCATCGAACCCGAGGACCTGCCCGCGGTGGACAAGTCGTATGTGATGGTGCAGTCCGAGTACTACCTCGGCGCGGAAGGGCAACCGGTGGACGTGGACAAGACTGCAGGAGGGAACCCCGACCTGGTGGTGTTCAACGGCTATGCAAATCAATACTCCTTCGACCCGCTGCAGGTTGCCACCGGTGAACGCATCCGCATCTGGGTACTCGCCGCGGGCCCCAACAGGCCCAGCAGCTTCCACGTGATCGGCGGCCAGTTCGACACCGTGTACTTCGAAGGCGCCTACCAGCTGGACGCCCGCGATCGAACCGGCGGGGGTTCCCAATCCCTGGCCTTGTCCCCCGCGCAGGGAGGATTCGTGGAGCTGGCGCTGCCCGAGGCCGGGAACTACCCGTTCGTCACGCACTACATGTCGGACGGCGAGAAGGGGGCGCACGGCATGATCAGGGTTTCTGATCCTAACTAGCGCTCGCCGTAGCCCCCGGGTCCTTCCATGCCGCCCGGGTCCGGAGCGTCAGCGGCAGCGTCGGCAAGGAACCTGCCGAGCTGCGCCAGCACGATGCGGTGACCGGAACGGCTGCCCTCGATCATGCCCGCTCCGACGAAAGAGGTCACCTGGCTGGTGACAGCCACCTGCGTCGCGCCGCCCAACGGCTCCAAGATCCAGGAGACCAGTGCGGAGGACAGCGGTGTCTCGTTGGTCCATACGGTTTCCGCATAGACGATCAGCTGCTGCTCGACCACGCGGAGGTACTGCGCCTCGACGAGGAAATCTAGGGAACCCAGCGGGCCGCAGCGGTAGCTCTCACGTCCGCCTTCGCGGAAGTGCTCGGCGGCGTACTCGATGCCTTCCCCTGCCGGTACGCCCCACACGCAGCGGCGCGCGGGGTCGGCATAGGCATCCCAGACCTCGGCACAGGGAAAGGGGATGCGCCTGCTCAGCGTGATGGTCTCATGGACAAGTGCATTCATTGCGCCGCTTTTCCTCGGTTCGGCTAGTTGCTCGCAATTATTGGCACTGCAACGGGCGAATGCAAGGGCCTCCTAGGGGGATCGGCCTGCGGACAGGGGCATGTTGTGAGCGTACTCATAACAGGAATATTGACGCGTCAATTACTATTGTGTCTGGTAGGTGAAAAGACCACCGACTTTGTTCAAACGGAGATGACATGCCAAAGAAAATTGGTTTCCTGACCTTCGGCCACTGGTCGGGCACTGCAAACTCCGCGGTTCCCACGGGCGCCGCCGCGGTGAGGCAGATGGTGGATCTAGCGCAGGCCGCCGAACGCAGCGGCTTCGACGGAGCCTGGCTGCGGGTGCACCACTTCGACCGTTCGCTGTCCGCACCGTTCCCTCTGCTGGCGGCCATGGCCGCCTCGACAACCACACTTGAAGTCGGCACCGGTGTGATCGACATGCGCTACGAGAACCCCCTGTACATGGCCGAAGAAGCCGCGGTGACTGATGCCATCGCCCGTGGCCGCATGCAGCTGGGCATCAGCCGCGGTTCACCCGAGCCCGCAGCCAACGGCCAGGAGCTGTTCGGCTACACGCTGGACGAGGGCGAGAGCTGGTCCAGCGTGACCCGCGAACGCGCAGCCACCTTCCGCGAAGCCATTGCAGGCACGCCCATCGCCCGCCCGGTGCATCCCGAGCAGCACGGCGGTCGGCTGCTTCCGATCACCCCGGTCTCCCCGGGATTGGAAAACCGCATCTGGTGGGGCGCGGCGGGATTCGAGACTGCTGAGTGGGCCGGTCGCCAAGGCATGAACCTGCTGTCCTCGACCCTGCTGCTGGAGGACGACGGGCGTCCCTTCCACATCGCGCAGCGCGACCAGATCCGCCGCTACCTTGAGTCCTACCATGCAAACGGGCACACGACAGGTGGGCAGACCGCGGTGACGCGCAGTGCCTTCCCGGTGCTCACCGATACCGACGACCTGTACTTCGGGCGCCGCGAGCGCGGCGACTCGGTCGGGCAGATCGAAGGCATGCGGGCGCGCTCCGGCCCGACCTATGCGGGCTCCCTGGACGAGCTGGCCGAGCTGTTCACCCGCGATGCGGCCATGTCCGAAGCCGACTACCTGCTTTTCGCCCTGCCGAACCAGCTGGGCGTCGACTACAACGAGCATGTGATGACCAACATTACGAAGGTCGTCAAGGACATCGGCTGGAAGTAGCCGCCGCGCTGGGGTTTGAAGCGCCCCGGCCCCATGACGTACGGCGCATGGACTGCAGGAAGGTCGAGGGGCGCTTGTGTGATTCGGGCGTTGCTTCTCCGCCGCGTATAGCATCGGCGGCGCCGAAATGGAAATCCAATGCCTTGGCGAGGAAATCTGCCGCATATGCTCGCAGCGTCAAGCGCTTGATGATAGCTTGTTGCCCGTGCCGCCTCAGGTGGGGATCTATTTTTCCAGGGCGATGCAGGCAGATGCCACATGATGTACCGACTATGTATTGGAAGGTTTTATGCGAGCACGAAAATTGCTGTCCGTCTCCGCCGCCCTGTTGCTGGGAGTATCCCTGAGCGCGTGCAAGAGCGCCGACCCTACGCCGTCGTCGGGCGAAGCGGCGGCTGGCGCCGAAGCGGCCCCGCCGGCCGATCCGCCCATCGCCACCTCCGGCGGCAAGTTACCTTCTCCCAGTTGTGCAGAAGTTGCAGAGCTCAGCGGCGGCCTGTTTGACGGTTTGGTGTTTGCCGACGAAACCGTGACCACCTATTCGGATAACCCTGGGGAAACGGACGTGAGCTGCATCTGGATTACGGAGGCTGCCGCGAAGCAGTCGACAGACCTGGCGAAGCATGCGACCGTGGGGTTTACCTTCCAATGGAAAGATGACGCGTTCGAATATGAGTCCCTCGAGTCAATGGGAATGGCGTTCAGCACGCCTCAGACCGAGGAGGTCGGAGCTTTCCTGCTCAACAAGAAGGAATCCCTGGACCTTGACGGTCCGCCAAGCCTGAGCGGCCCGCAGTTGGTCAAGGGGAACCTGAGCATCGGAGCAACCGGTATTGGGGCCATGGCCGGAGACGCCGTGGTCCTGGACTTCACGAACCAGGACATGTTGGACGTCCAGGTGGAAATCCTCAAGTACATGGAAAGCCGTCAGGCCTGATCGCACGCGCTGACCGGATGGAGCCAGGAGCGAAGCGAAAAAAACCCTGCGGTGGCTGCCGTCCCTCGGGACGTCAGGCGCCGCAGGGTTTTCTCGACGTTGGATTAACCGGCAAGGGTCACGGGCCCTGCAAGCGGTTGCTAGTCCTCGTCGACGATGCCGTACATGCGCGCGGAGATATCCGGGTACTCGACCCGTGTCCGGCCGGCTTCCAGTTTCGGCAGCTGGGCGGGGGAGTGATGAGAGCAGTGCACGAAGTCAAAGGTCGGCCACCATTTCTTTGGTCGTTCGTAGTCCTCGGTGCCGCATACTTCGCAGACCAGATGCACCCAGACCGGGCGCTTGCCGGTCCGGTTGGCGCGGGACTGGGCCAGCCATGCCGGCGGATTTGAATTCAGCTCGCGGAACTCGGCTTCGCTCATCTTCGAGGGGATGCCGTGCTTCTTGGCCATTTCTAGGGGGATATCCAACGCAATGGCGGCGTCTCTACGTGTCATCATCGCCTACCAGCCTAATCTACCGGTGCGCCCGCGCATCCAAGCCGGGTGGAAAACGGGACGTCAGGCACGGAAGCTGTGAGCCAAAGCATCGAAATCAGGCCCGGAAGCGAAATTTTTGCGACTTGACCCAGCGTGCTATTGGTCACAGGTGGGCTGTATCACTTAGTCTATGTGAAGCATGTGTTTTCAATCACCGCAAGCATGCTCACAGATTAAGGATCACTTCATGACTCGCAAGAAGAACGGGCTGCGACTCGCCGCGGCCGCTTTGGGAATTTCCGCCCTCGCACTGACCGGCTGCACCTCTTCCGCCTCCAATGACGGCGACGCATCGGGTGCGCCAAGCGGCGACGCATCAGGCGCGCCGATCACCCTGGGAACCACGGACAAGGTCACCTCGCTCGACCCGGCCGGTTCCTACGACAACGGTTCATTCATGGTCATGAACCAGATCTTCCCCTTCCTGCTCAACTCCGAGCCCGGCAGCCCAGAGCCGTCGAACGACCTGGCCGAGTCCGCCGAGTACACCTCGGACAACGAGTTCACCGTCAAGCTGAAGCCGGGGTTGAAGTGGGCCAACGGCAACGATCTGGACTCCAAGGACGTGAAGTTCACTTTCGACCGCCAGCTGAAGATCGCCGATCCGAACGGCCCGTCTTCGCTGCTGGGCAACGTCGAGTCCATCACCGCACCGGATGCCACCACCGTGGTCTTCAAGCTGAAGGTCGCCAACGACCAGACATTCCCGCAGGTGCTCACCTCGCCGGTCGGCCCGATCGTGGATGACGAAGTCTTCCCAGCCGACAAGGTCCTCGCCGACGAGGAGATCATCGCAGGCAAGGCCTTCGGCGGCCAGTACGTGATCGACTCGTACAACAAGAACTCCCTGATCTCGATGTCCGCCAACGACGCCTACGCCGGCGTGCTCGGCGCACCGGCCAACAAGTCGGCGGCCATTAAGTACTACGCGGATTCGAACAACCTGAAGCTGGATATCCAGCAGGGCAACATCGATGTCGCCTGGCGCTCGCTGACCCCGACCGACGTCGAGGACCTGGGCAAGGAAGAAAGCCTGACCGTCCACAAGGGACCGGGCGGCGAGCTGCGCTACATCGTGTTCAACTTCGACACCATGCCGTACGGCGCCAAGACCGCGAACGCCGATGCCGCCAAGTCGCTGGCCGTGCGCCAGGCCGCCGCGAACCTGATCGATCGCCAGGCCATCGCCACCGAGGTCTACAAGGACACCTACACCCCTGCCTACTCCTACGTTCCGCAGGGCTTCACCGGCGCCATCGAGCCGCTGAAGGACCTGTACGGCACCGACGGCAAGCCGGATGCGGCCAAGGCCAAGAAGGTGCTGGAGGACGCCGGAGTGGACATCCCGGTCAGCCTGCCGCTGCAGTACAACCCGGATCACTACGGCCCGAGCTCGGGCGACGAGTACGCCCTGGTGAAGAAGCAGCTGGAAGCCGACGGCCTGTTCAAGGTGGACCTGAAGTCCACAGAGTGGGTCACCTACCAGAAACAGCGCGTCACCGACTACCCGGCCTACCAGCTGGGCTGGTTCCCCGATTACTCGGATGCCGACAACTTCCTGTCGCCGTTCTTCGCCAAGGACAACTTCCTGTCGAACAACTACGACAACCCTGAGGTCGACAAGCTGATCTCCGAGCAGCGCGGCATGGCCGACGCAGCCGCACGCACGAAGGCCATCGAGGACCTGCAGACCATGGTCGCCGAGGACCTCTCCACCCTGCCGCTGCTGCAGGGCGCGCAGGTCGCCGTGGCGGGCAAGGACGTGCAGGGCGTCGAGAAGACCCTGGACCCATCGTTCAAGTTCCGCATGGGCGTTCTGAGCAAGTAATCATCAGCGCACCGGCTTGATTTGAACCCCAGGGGGTTCGCCGCGCGGAATCCATGGGATCCCGCGCGGCGGATCCCCTAAATCTGCGCCCGGGGATCTCCCGGCGCAACGCACGTATTTTGCGATTTCAAAAGGATTGACGATGACCATCACGTCTCCACCGGGACAAGTTCCCAGCCCGCTGGCGGCACCCAAGCCAGCCAAGCAGAAGGGCGGGGGATTCCTCCGTTACGTGATCACGCGCTTCCTGCTGATCATCCCCACCGTCTTCATCCTCATCACGGTGGTCTTCTTCCTGATGCGCGTGACCGGCGACCCGATCACCGCCGCGCTGGGCGGGCGACTGACCCCGGACCAGCTCGCCGCCCGTATCCACGAGGCCGGGTACGACCGGCCGCTGTTCATCCAGTACTTCGAGTACCTGGGGCAGATCTTCACCGGCAACCTGGGCCGCACCCTGACCGACAACACCGCGGTTACCGACATCCTCACCACCTACGGCGCCGCCACCCTGGAACTGGCCATCAATGCCGTGCTCGTGGCGCTGATCGTGGGCATTCCGCTGGGTCTGGTCGCCGCGAAGTTCCGCGACCGCTACCCGGACGCCATCCTGCGTGTGCTGGCCATCCTGGCCTACGCCACCCCGGTCTTCTTCGCCGGCCTGCTGCTCAAGCTGATCTTCGGCGTCTGGCTGCACTGGCTGCCGATCGCCGGCCGCGCAGGCTGGCAGACCGAACTGCAGCTGACCACGCTGCAGGCGCCCACCGGCATCTACTGGCTCGACGCGCTGCGCAGCGGCAACATGGAGGCGTTCGTGAACGTCACCCAGCATGCCATCCTGCCTGCCATTGCGCTGGGCCTGCTCACCGGCGGGGTGTTCCTGCGCCTGGTGCGCACCAATGCCATCGGCACCCTGGGCCGTGAATACGTGGAGGCCGGGCGCTCGCGCGGCGTCAGCGAATTCCGCCTCACCACCAAGCACGCCTACCGTCCCGCGCTGATCCCGATCATCACCGTAATGGGCATGCAGATTGCGCTGCTGCTCGGCGGCGCGGTGCTAACCGAAACGACCTTCGAATGGAAGGGCCTGGGCTTCAAGCTCGCCGAATACCTCACCGCGCGCGACTTCGTGGCAGTGCAGGGCATCGTGGTGCTGCTGGCGATCATCGTCGCCTTCACCAACTTCATCGTCGACGTCCTGGCCGCACTGATCGACCCGAGAGTCAGGTACTAATCATGAGCACCGCTACTCTTCCCGCCTCGAACAAGTCGTGGGTCCAGAAGCTCCCGATCATCTCCCACCTGAAGATGTCCTCCGGGCTCCAGCGCGGCATGCTGGTCAGCGGCCTGATTCTCACGAGCCTGTTCCTGATCACCGCGATCTTCGCGCCGCTGATCGCACCGTTTGGCTTCGCCCAGTCGGGCGACGCCAACGGCGACTTCCCGCGCCAGGCCGCGCCGGGCGGGGAATTCATCTGGGGCACCACCTCCGGCGGCTACGACGTGTTCTCCCGCACCGTCTTCGGCGCGCAGACCGCGATCTTCGTGATCATCGCCGCCGTGGTGATGTCGCTGTTCCTCGGCGTGCTGCTGGGCCTGGTCTCCGGCTACCTGGGCGGCTGGTTCGACCGCATCATGGTGGTCCTCGCCGACGCCATCTACGCCTTCCCGTCGCTGCTGCTGGCCATCGTGATGTCCATCGTGATCTCCCAAGGCCAGTCAACAGTGTTCGGCGGCGTCATGGCCGCGGCCATTTCCATCACCGTGGTGTTCATCCCGCAGTACTTCCGCGTGGTGCGCGCCGAGGTGATGCGCCTGAAGGCCGAACCGTTCGTGGAATCCGCACAGGTCATCGGCGCCAGCCCGTGGCGGGTCATGTTCACCCACCTGCTGCGCAACGCCACCCGCACCCTGCCGCTGATCTTTACGCTGAACGCCACCGAGGCGCTGCTGACCCTGGCGGGCCTGGGCTTCCTGGGCTTCGGCATCGAGCCGACCAGCGCATCGGAATGGGGCTACGACCTGAACCGCGCGATGTCGGACGCCACCAGCGGCATCTGGTGGACCGGCCTGTTCCCGGGCCTGGCCATCGTGATCACCGTGCTGGGCATGACCCTGGTCGGCGAGTCCATGAACGATTTGAATGACCCGCGCCTGCGCCGCTTCAGCCGCAAGAAGGCCAAGCGCATCACCCAAGCAGGAGCCGGAGCATGAGCCACGCAGCGCCAACCATCACCGAGGACCGCGGCGCCGTGCTGCGCGTCGAGGGCTTGAACATCGACTTCGTCACCGACGCAGGTGCGGTTCCCGCCGTGCGCGGCGTGGACTTCACGGTCAAGGCCGGGGAGATCCTGGCCATCGTGGGCGAATCCGGGTCCGGCAAGTCAGTGACCGCGCGCACCGCGCTGGGTATCATGGCGGAGAACGGAGCCGCCAGCGGAGCTGTATACCTCAACGGCAAGGACATGCTGACCCTGCACGGGGCGGACCTGCGCGCCGCCCGCGGCCGGGACGTGGCCATGGTCTTCCAGGAGCCCTCGACCGCGTTGAATCCGGTCTACACCGTGGGCTGGCAGATCATGGAGGGCATCCGCGCCCACAACAAGATTTCCAAGAAGGAAGCCAAGGCGCGCGCCATCGAGGCCATGCGCCAGGTCGGGATCCCGGATCCCGAGCAGCGGGTGGACTACTACCCGCACCAGTTCTCCGGAGGCCAGAAGCAGCGTGTGGTGATCGCCGCGGCACTGGCCCTGAAGCCCGGGCTGATCGTGGCCGACGAGCCGACCACGGCACTGGACGTCACCGTGCAGGCGGAAATCCTGTCGCTGCTGCGCGAGCTGCGCAGCGAGCTGGGCACCGCCATCGTGATCATCACCCACAACATGGGGGTGGTCGCCGACATTGCGGATCGGGTCATCGTGATGAACCAGGGCAAAATCGTGGAGGAAGCCGAAGCGCTGACCCTCTTCGAGGCCCCGCAGGAGGAGTACACCCGCTCGCTGCTTGCCGCCGTGCCGCACCTGGGCCGCGAAAGCGCCTCCGAAGGCATGGCCGAACGCCCGGTCGCCGGCGCCGAGGTACTGGTCGAGGCCAAGGACCTGGTCGTCCACTTCCCGGGACGCCTCGGCACCCCCGGCTTCACCGCCGTGGACAAGGTCGATTTGAAGATCCACGCCGGGGAAGTCTACGGCCTGGTCGGCGAGTCCGGCTCCGGCAAGACCACCATCGGGCGAACCATCGCCGGCCTGAACCGGATGACCTCCGGCTCGCTGAAGGTGCTGGGCTATGAAATGGCGCAGTTCAAGGAACGCAGCTTCAAGCCGCTGCGCGAGCAGATCGGCTTCGTGTTCCAGGACCCGGCCGCCAGCTTCAACCCGCACCTGACCATCGGCGAATGCGTCGCCGAACCGCTGATGGTGCACCGCGAACTCGGCGCCTCGGCCACCCGCGCCAAGGTGGCCCAGCTGCTTGAAGCGGTGCAGCTGCCCTCAGGCTTCGCCAACCGCTACCCGCATGAGCTCTCCGGCGGCCAGCGCCAGCGCGCCTCGCTGGCCCGCGCCCTGGCGCTGGAGCCCAAGCTGCTGATCGCCGACGAACCGACCAGCGCGCTGGACGTCTCGGTGCAGGCCAAGGTGCTTCAGCTGTTCCGCGAGCTGCAGGCCGAGCTGGGCTTCGCCGCCCTGTTCGTCTCCCACGACCTCGCGGTGGTGGACCAGTTGGCGACCTGGGTGGGCGTGCTGTTCCGCGGCACGCTGCTGGAGGAAGGTCTGGGCTCGCAGGTGCTGGCCAACCCGCGCAACGACTACACCCAGCGACTGATCGCCTCGCTGCCGGTTCCCGACCCGCGCGAGCAGGCCCAGCGCCGCGCCCGCATCGAGGAGCTGAACGCCAAGGGCTGAGCCGGCTTCCGGCCCCGCCTGAACGCCCGCGCAGCGCGCCTCCCCGTCCCGGGAGCGTGCGCTGCGCGGGCGTTCGGCGTTCGCCGGTGTCCGACGTCACCTTCTGGGTGAAGCGCTCGGTGACCACGTAAACTGAAAATCATGAGCGAGCCGAACCTGACCGAAGAGAAGAACGCCTTCGACCCGCACGCGAGTTCCCTGCAGGGCGAAGTCCAGCAGGAGGTGCTGGACGAGCTGTATGCGATCCGCGGGAGCATCGACAACTTCGACGCCCAGCTGGTTTACCTGCTGGCCGAACGCTTCAAGGCGACCCAGCGCGTGGGCCACCTGAAGGCCACGCATCAGCTGCCCGCCAGCGACCCCAACCGGGAAAAGGCCCAGATCGAGCGCTTGCGCCGGCTGGCCCACGAGGCGCACCTGGATCCGGAATTCGCCGAGAAATTCATGAATTTCATCATTTCCGAGGTCATCCGCCACCACCAGCACATCTCCGACAACCACCGGGGCCCCGCCGCCGATGCCTGAAACGCAGGACCTCTCGGCCGTTCCGGCACGCCGCCAGGATGTGCACGTCACCTCCTTCTGCCAGTTCCCGGGCACCGATCCGCTGGAGATCCACCGGGTCATCCGCGGGGAGCTGGGCGAACCGAACCTCGCCGTGCTGCCGCAGCTGCCTGACCGCGGCGTCGGAGCCGACGCCCTGGGCCGCAGCGCCACCATGGCCGCCGAGCTGGGTTTCGATCTGCAGCCGCACGGCTGGCGCATCGGGGTGCCCGATGGCATGGATGCCCGGCGCGCCCGCAGCCTGCTGCGCAGCGATGAGAACCTGCTGGCCGACGTGGCAGGTGCCGAGAAGAAGCGCCCGACCCGGCTGCTGGTCGATGTGCTCGGGCCCTGGAGCCTTGCCGCCGGCCTGCACCTGGCCAGCGGCGAAAAGGTGCTGTCCGACCACGGGGCGCGGCGCGACGTCATCGAGGCCTACGCCCACGGGGTGCGCGAGCACCTGGATCGGATCACCCGCGCCACCGGCATTACCGGGTTCACCCTGCAGCTCGACGAGCCGCAGCTTCCCGCCGCACTGGACGGCACCGTGCCCACCGCCAGCGGCTACCGCACCTTGCGCTCCATCCCGCGCAGCGAGGTGCGCACCAGCTATTCCGGCTTCCTGGCCGTGCTGTCCGGCGGGCAGGACCCCTCGCCGCTGCGCGTGACGGTGAACCTTCCCGCGGCCGACGTCTCGTGGATCGAGCGGGTCGACCTGCTGCACCAGGCGGGCATCGACGGATGGCTGCTGGACCCGGCCGCGATGGGCCACCGGCATTGGGAACGCGCTGCGGGCCTGGTCGAAACCGGCGCCCAGCTGTTCCTGCAGCTGCTGCAGCCCGGCGGCCGCGCCCCGGGTGTGGTGCAGGGCGTGAAAACCATCCTGCGCCCCTGGCGGCAGTTGGGCCTGCCGCTGTCCAGCCTTTCGGCCCTGACGCTGATGCCCGCCGGTTCCTTCGCCTCCAGCAGCGCGGCCGAGGTCGTGGACTGCCTGGGGCACCTGACCGGCTACGCCCAAGCCCTGGAACAGACCCGGGTCGACGCCTAGCTGGGGGATCTGCCTCCAATGGCGGGGCTTTGCGCCAGTCAACCGGCTGAATCGGGGGCTGGTCATGTATCTTAGAAACAATGGCGGTAGCTTAGCTGCGCACTGGTGACCAGCCGGTTGGGCGGGGCCGTGCAGTCCTGCCCCTGCCGGCAGGCCGCCCGCGGCTGTCCTAGCATTTCAGGGGGAAATTGGATGAAGGCACGAATTCTTGTTGTCGACGATGACGAGGCATTGTCGGAAATGATCGGCATCGTCCTGCAGAACGACGGCTTCGAGGCCTCCTTCTGCTATGACGGTTCCGGGGCGCTGGAAGCCTTCCGCGAGTCAAACCCCGACCTGGTGCTGCTGGACCTGATGCTTCCGGGCATCGACGGAATCGAGGTCTGCAAGCAGATCCGCGCCGAATCCGACGTCCCGGTGGTCATGCTCACCGCCAAGTCGGACACCGCCGACGTGGTCCGCGGCCTGGAGTCCGGCGCGGACGACTACGTCCCCAAGCCCTTCAAGCCAGCCGAGCTGGTGGCCCGCGTGCGCGCCCGCCTGCGCCCGAACGAAACCCATGCGGCCGAGACCCTGCAGGTCGGCGAGGTCGCCATCGACGTGGCCGGCCACCGGGTGACCCGCGGCGGCACCGTGGTGTCGCTGACCCCGCTGGAATTCGACCTGCTGGTGACCATGGCGCGCAAGCCGTGGCAGGTCTTCAGCCGCGAGCAGCTGCTCGAAGCGGTCTGGGGCTACCGACACGCGGCCGATACCCGGCTGGTGAACGTGCACGTGCAGCGCCTGCGCTCCAAGATCGAGGTCGACCCCGAGAAGCCGCAGATCATCCAGACCGTGCGCGGTGTCGGATACAAGGCTGGATCGGCAAGTTGAACACGCACGCGCCGACCGGAAAAGAACTTGTCCCGGTCGATGTGCGTGTCCATGGCATTCCCCAGGCCCCGCGGTTCTACCGGCTGAAGCACTGGATCCGCCGTCCCGTGGAAGCGGTGCGCAACCGCTGGCAGCGCCATCTGCTGTTCCGCACAGTGATCTCCACGCTGCTGTTCACCTCGCTGGCGCTGCTGGCCGCCGGCGCGTTCCTCTCCAACCAGATCGCCTCCACGCTGTTCCAGGAACGCTTCAACCAGATCGAGAAGGAATCCGAGCGCGGCCTGACGCAGGCGCGCTCCATCCTCGAATCCGCCGCCACCACCGACCGCGCCTCCACCCAGGCCCTGGTGAACTCCACCTTGGCCACCCTGGAGGGCGACGGCGCCACCGTCATCCGAGACTTCGTGCTGATGCCCATCGCCGGGGACGAGAACCTCTACGTCGGCCCCATGGCCTCCGGTTCGCTGACTACCCGCGTGGTGCCCGAGGACCTCGCCGAATCCGTGGCGGGGGAACAGGGCATCTACTGGCGTTCCATCGAGCTGGGCGTCGAGGGCGACCAGTATCCCGGGCTGATCATCGGAACCAAGGTGCTGATCCCGCCGGGCCGAGAATACGGCCTCTACCTGGTCTACGACCTGTCCAGCGTGCAGGACACCCTGGCCTTCATCAACCGCGCCATGACCTTCACCGGGCTGGTGCTGCTGGCAGTGGTCGGCTTCGTCGCCTGGTCCGTGGCCCGCACCGTGGTGCGCCCGGTGGCCGACGCCGCCTACGTGTCCGAGCGCATCGCCGCCGGCGATCTGGACCGCCGCATGAAGGTCTCCGGCCGCGACGAGGTGGCGCGCCTGGGCACCGCCTTCAACCACATGGCCGCCTCCCTGCAGGAGCAGATCACCGCCCTGAACAACCTCTCGGCCATGCAGCAGCGTTTCGTCTCCGACGTCTCCCACGAGCTGCGCACCCCGCTGACCACCGTGCGCATGGCCGCCGAGCTGATCCACGACGCCCGCGAGAACTTCGACCCGCTGACCGCGCGCTCCGCCGAGCTGATGTACAACCAGATCGAGCGCTTCCAGAACCTGCTCAACGACCTGCTGGAGGTCTCCCGCTTCGACGCCGGCGTGGCAGTGCTGGACCGCGAATCCACCGACCTGAACGTGATTGTCGGGAAGGTCATCGTCACCGCCACCCCGGTGGCCGACGAATACGGCACCGTCATCCGGCTGAACTCCCCGCCCGAGGGATGCGTGGCGGAAGTCGACCCGCGCCGCCTGGAACGCGTCATCCGCAACCTGGTGCTCAACGCGGTGGAGCACGGCGAGGCGCAGCCGATCGACGTGACCATCGGCGCCAACGAATCAGCCGTGGCGGTCACCGTGCGCGACTACGGCATCGGCATGTCCGAGGAATCCTGCAAGCACGTCTTCGACCGCTTCTGGCGCGCCGACCCGGCTCGCGCCCGCACCACCGGAGGCTCGGGCCTGGGCCTGTCCATCGCGATGGAGGACATCAGGCTGCACGAGGGCCGGCTGGAGGCCTGGGGCGAACTGGGCATCGGCTCGGTCTTCCGCGTCACCCTGCCGCGCACCGCCGCGGACACCATCGACTCCTCGCCGCTGCCGCTGGAACCGGCCGCCGTGCAGACCCTGGACGAGCCGCAGGGTGACAGCTTCCCGCTGACCGGCGAAGTCCCCAAGATCGGCTACACCCCGCTGGTGCTGCCCGAGGACGACGATCTGGACGACGACATCGCCGATCCGGGCGCGCCGATTCCGCCCGCCTCGTCGGAGGAGAAATAATGCGACGCACGCTGATTTCGCTGCTGACCATGCTGCTGGGAGTGGCGCTCACCGCCACCGGCTGCGCCTCCATCCCGCGCTCCTCCCCGGTCAAGCAGATCGAGGCCCATTCGGAGGACTCCGAGTCGGAGTCCTACAGCTACGCCGCGGACGGGCCCGCCGACGGCGCGGATGCTAGAGCGATCGTCGACGGTTTCGTGGCCGCCGGCCGTTCGGTGGCGGAGGACTACGCAGTCGCCCGCGAGTTCCTCACCCCGGAGCTGAGCCGGCAGTGGCGCGGGGACACCAGCACGCTGATCTACGAGGCTGTCAACGTGGTCAACGGCGCCGAGACCAACCAGTACACGATCCAGCTGGAGATCATCGGGGCGGTGGATGCCCAGGGCGTGCGCACCATGTACCCCGACCATTCAACCCGCGCGGTGGACGTCGCCGTGTCCAAGGTCGACGACCAGTGGCGCATCTCCGACGCGCCCAACGGCGTGATGCTGGAAGCCTCCACCTTCAACAAGATCTTCTCCGCCCAGACCCTGTACTTCTACAACGCCACCTACCGCTATCTGGTGCCTGACATCCGCTGGTTCGCCACCGGCAGCGGCACCGCAACCTCGATGGTCGAAGCGCTGCTGGAGGGCCCAGCGCCGTACCTGGAAAATGCCGTGGTCTCCGCTTTCAGCTCCGCCGGATCCCTGGTGCGCTCCGCGGTCCCGGTGCGCGACGGCACCGCGACCGTCGACCTGAGCAAGGCGACCTTCCAGGACGCCACCGACCAGATGCTGCTGCTCATGGACCAGCAGCTGGAAGCCACCTTGATCCCCTTGAGCAGCGTGACGAAAGTGCAGATGCTGCAGGAGGAAACCGAGATCACGCTGGCCGACCAGAGCATCACCATCGAGCCGGCGCAGGTGGACCCCAGCACCCCTGATACGCTGATCGGCATCGCGGACAAGTCGCTGGTCTACGTCAAGGGGCTCTCGGTCATCCCCGTCGGCGGGCTGCCGGATATCTCGCGCTACAATCCGCGCGAACCCGCCATGTCGCCCATCGGCAACCGCTACGCCTTCCTGAACGGATCGCTCAAGCAGCTGTGGACCATCGGCGAGGACGGCTCGCTGGACCTGGGCCTTGAAGGCGAATCACTGATCCAGCCGTCCATGGACTTGGCCGGCTGGACCTGGACGGCGGACAACCACGACAAGAACCCGCTGCGCGCGGTGCCCGACAGCATCGCGGGCAAGGGCGAAGCCCGCACGATCAGCGTGCCGTGGCTGGAAGGCTCCAGCGTCAGCTCGCTGCGCATTTCCCGCGACGGGGCCCGGGCGCTGATCGTCGCCACCAAGGACTCGGCAACCACCGTGTACGTCTCCGGAGTGATCCGCGATTCCGACGGGGTGCCGCGAGGCCTGAGCAAGACGCCGATGAAGATCTACCCCGACGTCCCGGTGAACACCGCGGTCTGGGAATCCGATCGTTCGATCATCGTCGCCGAGCTGAGCCTTACCGAGCCGGTGCTGGCCGAGCAGATCACCTTCCAAGGTGGCAGCAAGCACCTGCAGGTGCTGCTGGGCATGGTGGGCATCGCCGCCGGCACCGGAAAGCAGCGGGAAGTCTACGCCGAATCCCAGGACCAGCTGTTCAGCCTGGTGGGCAACTCCTGGCATGTGCTGGACGACTACGCCAAGGACATCTCCTACCCGGGCTGACCGGAGCGCACCGCGGCATCCACAATCGGCGTCCAGCGCCGGCGGCCATGCCGCGGCCGCGCCCATCCTGGAGCATGGGCTCCAACGACCGGGAAATCCTGCGGGACCTGGACCAGCTGTATGGCCAGCGGGTTCCGCAATGGGTGCGCTTTGCACTGCGCGAAACTTGCAACTTCCTGCTGCCTGCCAGCTGTGCGGTCTGCGGCAGGGCCGATGACAGGCTGTGCCCCACCTGCCGCGGCGCGGTGCGCCGCCAGCTCTGCCTCCCGCCGCTTCCCGACAGCCAGAGCCGCTACCTTGAACTGCCGGCGCTGGCCGGACAGATCCCCGTGGCGGCTTGCGGCGTCTACGGCAACGAGCTGGCCCGAGCCATCCTGTCCTACAAGGACCACCAGCGGTATTTCCTGAAAGAGCTGTTTTCGCCCTACCTCGCCGCCGCCCTGAATGCCTCGCTTGTTCCGCAGTCCCGCGCCCGGCGCACACTGGTCGTTCCCATGCCCACCTCGCTGAAGGCGATTGCGCGCAGGGGATACCGGCCGGTGGAAGCCATGCTCCAGTCGGCCGAGCGCCTCGGACTGCTCGACGCAGGGCTGGAACTGTCACCGGTGCTGCACTACCGGATGGGCCAGGTGTTCAGCGGGGCCCAGAAGAGCAAATCCGGCTCGGACCGGCGCGGGCAGCACGCGCAGCTGATTGCCGAGATCCCGCGTGTTCGCCAACAGCCGATCCTGCTTGTCGATGACGTGATGACCACCGGTTCCACCCTGCAAAATGCCGCAATTACCTGTAATAACGCGGGATACGACGTGCTCGGAGGGGTAGTGCTGGCACTCACTCGACCGCCGGGCGATGACCGGGGTGGACAATTACGCTGACCGCGATAGGAAATGTCCGCGTTCGGTACTTGAATCTGGGCCGCCGTGGCCTAAGGTGAAGTATGGGTTGCATCACACAGATGCAGCGAAGCCCATCTTCAGTTCGAAGAGATCAAACTTCCGAACTGTTGTGTCACCCGACTCAATTTTGGAGGACACCATGGAGCTGAACTACAGCGGACGCAACATCACCATCTCGGACCGTTTCCGGGAGTATGTTGATGAGAAAATCACCAAGGTCGACCAGCTGGCCACCAAGATCCAGCGCATTGACGTCAAGGTCGTCAAGGAAACTCACGCCCGTGACCAGAGCACCGCACTGTCCGTGGAACTGACGGTTGTCGGTCGAGGACCGGCAATCCGTGCAGAAGCCCGTGGGGCTGACAAGTTTGCAGCCTTTGATGTCGCATTCGCCAAGCTGCTTGAGCGTCTGCGCAAGGCCCGCGACAAGCGCAAGGTGCATCGCGGAAACCATGCCCCGGTGGCAGTCCATCAGGCCACCAGCGCGCTGCCGGTTGTTCCGACGGACAAGTCCCTCGTTGAGGAAACTCTCGCAGCCCAGGCCGCCGCCGAAGCGGAAGAAGCTGAAGCGAACGCCGAGTACTCGCCGGTCGTGATCCGCCGGAAGTCCTTCCCTGCCGAAGTCATGAGCGTTGACGACGCAGTGGACCGCATGGAGCTGGTGGGGCACCCGTTCTACCTCTTCGTCGATGAAGCCACCGGCGAGCACTCCGTGGTCTACGGCCGCACCCAATACCAGTACGGTGTCATCACCCTGGATGCTTCGCTCAGTGACGAAACCGAGTCGACCACCGAGACTCGCGGCTACCGCGACAAGGCAATGGCGACCGAGGGTTAGCCATTAGCGATCCAGCAAACAAGGGCGGTCGGCGCACCCTGAGCCTGTCACAGGCTCGACGGGTTGCGCTGGCCGCCCAAGGCTTGTCCCGGGCCCGCCCGGACAAGCCCGTGACTCTCCGGCGGATGAACTCGACGCTGGAGTCCATCGCCCAGCTGCAGATCGATTCGATCAACGTTGTCCAACGAGCCCACTACATGCCGCTTTTCGCGCGGCTTGGTGCCTACGACATCGGTGCGCTGGACAGTTTGGTGGCGCGCAAACGCGGCCCGATGACCGAATACTGGGCGCACGAAGCCAGCTATGTGCGCAGCGAGCTCGTCGCGGACCTGATCACCTGGCAGCGGCGCGGCTGGATCGACCGTTCGGACCTGTTCACCAGTGAGCACCGCGAACTGACCGACAACGTGCTGTCCTATCTCGCCACGCATCCGGGCACCACCGCCCGCGAGCTCAGCGCCGCGCTGGACATCCAGCCGGTCGGGGAGAAGCAGCACTGGGGCTGGAACTGGAACGATACGAAGTTCGTCACCGAAGCGCTGTTTGCCCAGGGCCGGATCCTTGCGCTGGGCCGCAGCAGCCAGTTCGAACGCCGCTTCGCGCTGGCCGAGGACGTGATCGACCTGCAACGGGCTGCTGTCCCGGGCGACAAGCGGTCCGCCCTTCGCCGGCTGGTGCTGCGGGCGACGCGCGCACTGGGCGTGGGCACCGCCCACTGCATCGCCGAATACTTCCGGCTGCCCGCCACCCAGGTCGCCGGACTGCTGCGCGAACTGGCCGCAGAGCGGCTGATTGAGCAAGTTGAGGTCGCCGGCCTCGCCGAAAACTGTTACCAGCTGCCCGGAACCGTCATTCCGCGCAGCGTCCAACCCGATCTGCGCCTGCTCTCGCCCTTCGATTCGATGGTCTTCAACAGGCGCAGGCTGGAGCGCTTCTTCGGCTTCGAATACCGGGTGGAAATCTATGTTCCGCAGGCCAAGCGGCGCTACGGGTACTACGTTTTTCCGATGCTCTACGGCGAGGACTTCGTTGGCAGGGTGGATCTGAAAGCCGACCGGAAAAACGGGGTGCTGCAAGCCAAGTCGGTGCATTACGAACCCGGAGTTTGCCCGGAAGTTTCGGGCGAGCTGGATCGCGAACTGGGGCGAATGGCGCGGTGGCTCGGGTTGGCCGCGGTTGAACGTTGACTGTGAACTGCCTGTTTGGTGCGTTGCCGTTCACCATAAGAACACCGCAGAGACTATCGAAATAGCGTTTGACGACGTTTTCCTCACGTAGACTAATTACGCCAGATTTACTGTGCTTGAGATATTGGGAGCTACCACGTGGCATCATTGCTAGAACGTATTTTGCGTACCGGCGACAAGAAGACCCTCAAGGTCCTTCGTAAGTACGCCGACACGATCAATACGTTGGAAGACGAGATTCGCGAACTTTCGGATGAAGAACTCCAGCGGGAGACCGAAAAGTTCCGGGCCCGACTGGCAGATGGTGAATCGCTGGACGCCCTGCTTCCCGAAGCATTCGCCGTCGTGCGCGAAGCCGCGGACCGCGTGCTGGGCATGCGCCACTTCGACGTCCAGCTCATGGGCGGCGCTGCGCTGCATATGGGCAATATCGCCGAAATGCGCACCGGTGAAGGCAAGACCTTGGTCGCGACCGCACCGGCCTACCTCAATGCCCTGACCGGCAAGGGTGTGCACGTGGTGACCACCAACGACTTCCTCGCGCAGTACCAGTCCGACCTGATGGGCCGCGTATTCCGCTTCCTTGGTCTGAGTTGCGGCTGCATCCTGGCGAACATGGATCCGGCCACCCGCCGCAAGCAGTACGCCGCCGACATCACGTACGGAACCAACAACGAATTCGGTTTCGACTACCTGCGCGACAACATGGCCTGGAGCAAGGACGAGCTCGTCCAGCGCGGCCACCACTTCGTTATCGTCGATGAGGTCGACTCGATTCTCATCGACGAAGCCCGTACCCCGCTGATCATCTCCGGGCAGGCCTCGGGCGACGTGAACCGCTGGTATGTCGAGTTCTCCAAGATCGTGGCCCGACTGACCCGCGAGGACGACTACGAGGTCGACGAAAAGAAGCGCACCATCGGCGTGCTTGAGAGCGGCATCGAGAAGGTCGAAGACTACCTGGGCATCGACAACCTCTACGAGTCCAACAACACCCCGCTGATCGGCTTCCTGAACAACGCCATCAAGGCCAAGGAGCTGTTCAAGAAGGACAAGGACTACGTTGTGGTCAACGGCGAAGTCATGATCGTCGACGAGCACACCGGCCGTGCGCTGCAGGGTCGCCGCTACTCCGAAGGCATGCACCAGGCCATCGAGGCCAAGGAAAGCGTGGAAATCAAGGCCGAGAACCAGACCCTCGCCACCGTCACCTTGCAGAACTACTTCCGCATGTACGAGAAGATCTCGGGCATGACCGGTACCGCCCAGACCGAAGCCGCGGAGTTCTACGGAACCTACAAGCTTGGCGTCGTGGAGATCCCGACCAACAAGCCGGCGATCCGCCAGGACCAGCCGGATCTGATCTACAAGAACGAGATTTCCAAGTTCAACGCGGTTGTCGAAGACATCGAAGAGCGCCACAAGACCGGCCAGCCGATCCTCGTGGGCACCACCAGCGTGGAGAAGAGCGAATACCTCTCCCGGCTGCTGGCCAAGAAGGGCATCCGCCACGAAGTGCTCAACGCCAAGCAGCACGCTCGTGAAGCCGCCGTGGTCGCCATGGCCGGCCGCAAGAACGCCGTGACCGTCTCGACCAACATGGCCGGCCGCGGTACCGACATCATGCTCGGCGGCAACGCCGAATTCCTCGCGGTGGCGGAAATGGAACGCCGCGGCCTGGATCCGGAAAACCACGCCGACGAATACAACAAGCAGTGGGACGACGTCTTCGAAGCGGCCAAGAAGACCGTTGCCGCGGAAGCCGAGGAAGTCACCAAGCTCGGCGGCCTGTACGTGCTGGGCACCGAACGCCACGAATCGCGCCGCATCGACAACCAGCTGCGCGGCCGTGCCGGTCGCCAGGGCGACCCGGGCGAATCCCGTTTCTACCTGTCGATGACCGACGACCTGATGCGCCGCTTCAACTCCGGCATGGCCGAGCGCATCATGAACAACCCGTCGATGCCCGATGATGTGGCCCTGGAATCCAAGATCGTATCCCGCGCCATCGAATCCGCGCAGGCCCAGGTGGAAGGCGTCAACGCCGAGCAGCGCAAGAACGTGCTGAAGTACGACGACGTCATGAACCGCCAGCGCGAGGCCATCTACACCGACCGCCGCGCCATCCTGGAAGGAGACGACCTCCAAGAGAAGGTCGGCCACTTCCTGGAAGACGTCGTGAAGGCCATGGTCACCGAGGCCACCCAGGTCGGCGACGCGGACGACTGGGATCTGAAGCAGCTGTGGACCAACCTGAAGCAGCTGTACCCGATCGGCATCACCATGACCGAGGTCATCGAAGAAGCCGGCGGCCTGGGCCGCCTCTCCGCCCAGTTCCTTGAACGCGAGATCCTCTCCGACGCGCAGTACCAGTACGAGCTGCGCGAGAATCGCGTGGGCTCCGGGGTCATGCGCGATCTGGAGCGCCGCGTGGTGCTGTCGACCATCGGCCGCAAGTGGCAGGAACACCTGTACGAGATGGACTACCTCAAGGAAGGCATCGGCCTGCGGGCGATGGCTCAGCGCGATCCGCTGGTTGAATACCAGCGCGAGGGCTACACCATGTTCCTGACCATGATGGAATCCATCCGCGAGGAAAGCATCGGCACCCTGTTCAACCTGGAGATCCCGAGCGGTTCCGAGGAATCCAGCCAAGCGCAGGGGGAGCCGGCGAACCAGCCGACGAACCTGCAGTTCACCGGCCCAGATGAGGAAGGCCATGCGAGCACGACCCGTGCCCAGGCCGCCAAAGCCGAAGGCAAGTCGGAGAAGAAGGCCAACAAGAAGAAGACCAAGAACAGGCGCTAAAGCATTTCCACGCTTGTGACCTGCCACCGTCCGTGCCATGGCTCTACACGAAGAGCCACGGCGCGGACGCGGTATTTAAAGCCCAGGATCACCGTACATTCCCATCCGCCGCCCAGGGTGCTGCGCAGCCGCATGGACTGCACCTGCCCATGGCTGGTGCCCGGTTCAGGGGCGGTCTTGTAGCCGTCGGTCTCGATGAGCGCCTGGTCCCGGAGCTTGCGGATGCAGTCCGGGTTCATCACGAAGTTCAGTTGAGAGACCGTGCGATAGCCGGCAATGATCTCGAAGACCGCTCGGGACACCGCATGCGAGAGCCTGACCACGTCGATTCGTTCGCGAGGAAAGCCGGGACCGCGGTGGAAAATGTGGTCCATCGGCACCGCGATGGCTGAAGGGGTTCTGCCTTCGGCTGACGCCAACGGCAGCTGGCAGCGGCCGCGGGAACTCTTGTGCTGGTTCAGGACTTCTCTGCGTGCTTCGCTTTCCCTGACCGTGTACGCCAGGTCCTGGAAGCCAGTATCGATGCTCATGGGGGACTCCTCGTTGTGTGCTGGATGACGTGCGGCGGCAGGATGCGCCGCCCGGTTCACTGCAGGGGTGGAAGCACGAGAACCGCTCCGACCTGGAGCAGGTCCGGGTCCGCGCCGATGACCGTGCGGTTCAGCTCGTAGATGCGGGGCCACAAGGCGGAGATTTCCGCGATGGTCGCCTGCCGACCGAGCATGTGCGCGGCGATGCTCCACAGCGTCTGCCCCTCGGCGACCACCACCTCCTGCCGCGCGTCCCGGGGCGGCTCAGAGGATTGCTTCTGCCCGCCGACGATCCGGGCCATGGGCACATTGACGGGTTCGGCGGACCAGCGCGGCGAGGGCAGTCGGTCAACGGGGGTGCCTGGCTCGGAGGTCATGCTGGTGCGCGCGCCTGACGACGCCGCGGACTGCGAGGCCGCGAGGGCGTGTTGGGCGGGATCCGGAGCTGCCCAAGCGGCGGCAACAGCCGTGGAGGACAACGTCAGCGACGCGCCCAAGGCCGTGCCCAGCACGCTGCGCGCCAGCCGAGGGGCCACCCGTTGCAACAGCCGCAGGGTGCGTTGATGCTGCCGGGCCGCGGCCCAGGTGATGGCGCGGGCCGTGACGGTGCGCAGGGTGTAGAGCCCTAGGAAAAGCGCCGCGGCGTAGAGCGCGGGGAGGGCGACGGTGCCTGGACCCGGGTTCGCGGAATCGAAGACCGGGCGTTCTTGCCAGATCCAGAACGCAAGTCCTGCCAGGATGATGCCGCTCCCCAACGCCAGCAGCGTCAGGAGAATCATTCGTCGCAAGCCATCCATAGTTAGAACTCTTTTCATCTCATTTGACGCGATTTGATGAAGTTTGACTCACATGATGACAGCTTGGATCTATTTTGTGAAGAGGGTTTCGCCAACAAGTTTTCGCTCGTACAGTGGGCACATGCGTTGGGATTCACTTTTCGAGGACCTCGAATCACAGCTTCAAGCGCAGCTTGAGGCGCAATTCCGCGACGAGGTCGCCGAAAACATCCGCATTGAACGCGCTACCGAAAACCTGGCGGGAAAACTCAGGGCGTTGACCGGTCGCACCGTGCAGCTGCAGCTGCCAGGCTCTGTCGAAGCAGTGGGTACGGTAGGGCCGATGGGGGAGGACTACCTCTGCGTGGACGCCGAGGCCTCCAACCTGCTCGTCACCCTGCGAGCCATCCGGCGGATCACCGTGCCCCGCTCGTCAAGGCCCACAGCCCTGCCAAGACCCGAGCCCTCGCCCGTCAAGCTGCCGGCTCTATTGCGCGGGCTGCTGCGAGACCGGAGTCGGATGCGGATCCACGACGGGCATGGCGAGCTGCTGGCCGAAGGCACACCCACCCAAATCGGCCAGGACTTCTTGGTGATCGCCGCCCATCCGCGAGACGAGTTCCCCCGGGAATCCAGCATTACTGAACATTCGATCGTGCCTCTTGCCGCCATCGGGTGGATCTCGATTCCCCGGGGTTACTAATCCACAGTTTTCAACTTCGGCCTTTCGCGCTCCACCAACTTGTCGTAGGCTCGGCTCACATATATCCATGTGTTGGAGGTGCGTGCCGTGCCAGCAGAACGACGTGCGAACGAGTCCCATCCTGCCGCCGCGGCGAGGATCAAGCGGCCCAGCTGGAAGGATCCCCGGTTGGCTCTCGGCGCGGTGCTGGTGACCGCATCGGTCATCGGCACGGTCTACCTGGTGCGCGGCATGAACGAAACGACCACCGTGTACGTGGCCGGTGCGAATATCACCCTGGGCGAGCAGCTCACCAGCCGCAACCTCAAGCCGCAGGAAGTCCAGCTCGGCGATTCGCTGGCCAAGTACCTGGAAGAAGACACCCTGGATCTGGGCAATGCGCGGGCCAACACCTTCATCGGCGCCGGCGAGCTCATCCCGCTGTCATCGATCACCAGCAGCGAGCTCGGTTCGCGCCGCCCAGTGAACCTGGAGCTGCCGGCAGACCTGAGCGATGCGATTACGCCTGGAAGCTTCGTGGATGTCTGGGTCGCCCGGCGCGAAGCAGGCGGCACCAGCTACGGCGTGCCCGAACAGCTGGCGGTAATGGTCGAGGTCTCGGCCCGCGTCGCCCACGCCGGCGGGCTGGTCGGTAACAACGGAACGAACCTGGAGCTGCTGGTTGAATCCGACAAGCTGGAGGCTTTCCTGCAGGCTCTGGCCAACGATGCGCGGATCACCGTGATCTACAACCCTGCAGGCGGGCAGCAATGAGCATTTCGGTAGTGGTGCTCGGGCGCGACGAGCATCTGGTGCGCCAGATCGAGGGGTATCGCGGAGAGCTGATCGTGGTCAGGGTCTGCGACGACGCGGCGGAGGCCATCGCTGCCTGCACCGCCGGTGCGGTCGATGTCTTGCTGGTTTCCGAGCGGGCTCTCATGCCGCCGATGGAGCAAGTCGACCAGCTGACCGTACAGCGCACCATGGTTGCGCTGCTGGATCCGAAACCCGAGCGCACCGCCGCCGTCCCGGGACTTGTGGAAATCCAGGACACCGTCGGCATGGTCGAGCTTGAAGCGCTCATCACCCAGGCACTGGTCGGCCTTGGCCAGGAGGCAACGGAGCGGGAACCCGGATCCACGACAGCTCAGGGCAGCGGAGCGGGACGCGAGGGCAGCATCGTCTGCTTCTGGGGCTCCCCGGGCTCCCCGGGGCGCAGCACCGTCGCGCTGAACTACGCGGTCGAAGCCGCGGTGGCCGGGCTCTCTGTGGTGCTCCTGGACGCCGACACCTATGCCGCCTCCCTGGCAATCCAGCTCGGCCTGATGGACGAATCGGCCTCGATCGCCCAGATGTGCCGTGTGGTCGACTCAGGCTCCCGCGACCCGGCCCGCCTCCGCTCCGCCTGCCTGGCCGTCGAGGTCGCAGAATCCACGCTGATGGTCGCCACCGGCATCCCTCGGGCCAGCCGCTGGCCCGAGGTCCGTGCCGCGGCCCTGCGCAGGGCCGCGCTGACCCTTCGCGCCCACCATGATCTGGTGGTGCTCGACGTGGCGCCCTACATCGAGCTGGACGAGCAACTCAGCTTCGACACCCAGGCGCCCCAGCGCAACGCGGTCACCGTGGAAATGCTGCAGTGCGCCGATGAAGTTTTTATGGTGGTCGCCGCCGACAGCCTGGGCATTCCCCGGGCATTGCGGGCCATTGACGAACTCGAGGAAAAAGTCCCGGGAATCGAGGTGAAAATCATCTTCAACAAAGTATCCTCGGGTAATTCCGGACACGGACCCAAGCGCCGTATTCTGGAGGCCTGGGAGCGTTTTGGACCAACGCACCCCGTCGTTGGGTTTCTGCCCAATGACAACCCAATTTGCCATGCTGCAATCTTGGCTGGAAGCCCATTAGTGGAAATAGCTCCCAAAAGTTCATTACGTTCAGAAATCCGGTCGTTGGCTGGCATTAAATCTTCGGATTCCCCGGCTAAGGGGAAGACTCGTCGATTGGCAAAGAACCTGTGAGCCCGAAGCGCTGGAAACATGTAATGTGGGTAAAACTACGGGTCCGCAAAGGCGCGGACCAATCGAACCGTTCTTGGAGGCGTTCACTTGAACTCGTCGGATTCCAGCATGACTGAATCATTCATGGAGGAGACTCTCACCCCAACCCTGGTGAGCGAGTACTACGGCCAGATCGCGAAAGAGGATGTTGCGGCCTACAGGCCCAACGAACTCGAATCGCGTGTTGCCGCCCATCTGGAAATCGGCTATCAGCGCGAAGCTGATCACGCCAACGTCGCCATCACCCGCAATGCGGGCATCTCGGTGGTCAACATCGTCACCGACGACATGCCGTTCCTGGTGGACTCGGTCACCGCGGCGCTCGTCAAACGAGAAGCACCCATCCAGCTTGTGGTCCACCCGACCTTCGTGGTTTCCCGCGACCGCGCCAACGGCCAGATCCAGAACCTACGCCACACCGGCACCCAGCACATGGCCAGCGGCGACACCGCTGCGCTGTCGGATTTGAGCACATTGGTCTCCTCCGACTCGCTGACCAAGATCGAATCGTGGATCTCGGTGGAGCTTGCCCGCGAGCTGAGCGACGAGCAGGCCGAAGCCATCATCACCGACCTCTACCACGTCCTGGGTGACGTGCGCGTCGCCGTGAAGGACTGGCCGGCCATGCTGGACCAGGCCAAGGCCATCGCCGAGAGCCTGCCGCAGACCACCAACGCCGGCCAGATCGCCGAGCTGGAGCAAGCCGTGGAGCTGCTGAACTGGATGGCTGACGACAAGTTCACCTTCCTGGGCTACCGCGAATACGACCTGGACACCGTGAACGGCGAAGACGTCCTGGTGGCCCGCCCCGGCACCGGCCTGGGCCTGATGCGCGAACTGGAAAACCAGGGCCCGCAGCACCTGACCAAGCGAGGCCGCATCACCGCCCGCGACAAGCGCGCGCTGATCGTCACCAAGGCCAATGCCCGCTCGACCGTGCACCGCGGCGTCTACCTGGACTACGTGGGCGTCAAGAGCTTCGACGCCAACGGCGAGGTCAACGGCGAACGCCGCTTTATCGGCCTGTTCTCCTCCAGCATGTACACCTCCAGCGTGAAGTCCGTCCCGGTCGTGCGCGAAAAGGTCAAGGCCGTGCTGAAGAATACCGGATTCGCCCGCAACTCGCATTCGGGCAAGGACATCACCACCATCCTGGAGACCTACCCGCGCGATGAGATGTTCCAAATCTCCGTGGAAGACCTGACCTCCACCGCCCTGGGCATCCTGCGCCTGCAGGAGCGCCGCCGCACCTCGGTATTCATCCGCACCGACGACTACGGCCGCTTCGTCACCGCCATGGTCTACATTCCGCGCGACCGCTTTTCCACCATGGTCCGCCACCGCGTGGAGCATGAACTGCAGACCTCCTTCAACGCCGACTCCGTGGAATACGAGGCCCAGCTGGGTTCCGGCGCGCTGGTGCGCCTGTTCTACCGCCTGCGCCTGCAGCGCCACGGCCTGGCCCCGGTCGTCGACCGCAAGGCCCTGGAGAACCGCATCGCCATGGCAGTGCGCTCCTGGTCCGACGCCATCGTCGACGCCGCCCGCGACAGCCTGGAAGCCGGCGTGGCCAACCAGCTGTCCAACACCTGGGCCGAGGCCTTCCCCGCCTCCTACAAGGTCCAGTTCGAAATCGGCGACGCGCTGAACGACATCGAGCTGCTCGCCGAGCTGCAGGAGCCTGCGGCCGCCGCCGGCCCGGTCGTCTCCTTCTACGACCCGAAGACCGACGACGAAGACGCGCTGGTCACCAAGCGCATGAAGATCTACGTCGACCGCCCGCTGCTGCTTTCGCGCATCCTGCCGGTGCTGCAGGACCTCGGCCTGGACGTCGTTGACGAGCGCCCGTACGAGCTGAACCCGGAGGGCATCGGCCAGCGCTTCATCTACGACATGGGCCTGAAGGTCGACGAGTCCGTCGACTTCTCCGCCATCCAGGACAAGCTGGCCGCCGCCTACGCCGCGGTGGTCCGCAACGACGCCGAATCCGACAGCCTCAACGCCCTGGTGCTGCGCGAAGGCCTGGACTGGCAGGAAGTCGCGATGCTGCGCGGCTACGCCCACTACCTGCTGCAGCTGGGTGTGCCGAACTCGACCGGCTTCATCGCCAACGCCTTGGTCAGCAACGCCGCAGTCACCCACGGCATCGTGGAACTGTTCCACGCCACCTTCGACCCGAAGCTGAGCGCCGAGCAGTCGCAGGCGCTGCGCGCCTCCGCCCATGAGAAGATCACCGAAGCCCTAGAGGCCGTGCCGACGCTGGACGCCGACACCCTGCTGCGCCGTTTCGTCAAGGTCATCGAGGCCACCAAGCGCACCAATTACTACGCCGAGAACCAGCAGGCGCTGGCCTTCAAGCTGGCTCCGGAGGAAATCGACTTCGCTCCGTTCCCGCGTCCGAAGCACGAGCTGTGGGTCTACTCGCCGCGTGTTGAAGGAACCCACTTCCGCTTCGGCGCCGTCGCCCGCGGCGGCCTGCGCTGGTCGGATCGCCGAGAGGATTTCCGCACCGAGGTGCTGGGGCTGGTCAAGGCGCAGATGGTGAAGAACTCCGTGATCGTGCCGACCGGCGCGAAGGGCGGCTTCTACGCCAAGCAGCTGCCCAACCCGGCCGTTGACCGCGGCGCCTGGATGGAGGAAGGCAAGGGCGCGTACCGCGTTTTCATCCGCACCCTGCTGGAGCTGACCGACAACCTGGTGTCCGACGAGAACGGCGAGCACGTCGTGGCCCCGCCGAACGTGGTGCGCCGAGACGGGGACGATACCTACCTGGTGGTCGCCGCCGACAAGGGAACCGCGAGCTTCTCCGACACCGCGAACGAGATCTCCGAGGAAAAGGGCCACTGGCTGGGCGACGCCTTCGCGTCCGGCGGCTCGGTAGGCTACGACCACAAGGGCATGGGCATCACCGCCCGCGGCGCCTGGGAATCGGTCAAGCGCCACTTCTTCGAGCTGGGCATCGACACCCAGACCCAGGAGTTCACCGCGGTGGGCGTGGGCGACATGTCCGGTGACGTGTTCGGCAACGGCCTGCGACGCACCAAGACGATCAAGCTGGTCGCCGCATTCGACCACCGAGACATCTTTCTGGACCCGACCCCGAACCCGGAAGCAGCCTTCGAGGAGCGCGAGCGCCTCTACCACCTGCCGCGTTCCAGCTGGGCGGACTACAACCGCGAGCTGATCTCCGCCGGCGGCGGCGTCTACTCGCGCAGCTTGAAGTCGGTGCCGGTCAGCCCGGAGGTCCGCGAGGTCCTGGGTCTGGACGCCTCGGTCACGGCCATGTCGCCGAACGAGCTGCTTAAGGCCATCCTTTCGGCCCCGGTCGACCTGCTGTACAACGGCGGCATCGGCACCTACGTGAAGTCCTCCGCGGAGAGCCACGGCCAGGTCGGCGACCGCGCCAACGACTCGATCCGCGTGGACGGTGCGGATCTGCGGGTGAAGGTCGTCGGCGAAGGCGGCAACTTGGGCATGACCCAGCTGGGCCGCATCGAGGCGGCGCTGAACGGGGTCATCCTGAACACCGACGCCATTGACAACTCGGCCGGCGTGGACACCTCCGACCGCGAGGTGAACATCAAGATCTTCGTTGACCGCCAGATCAAGGCCGGCAACATCGATCCAGCCGAGCGCAAGGAATTCCTGCTGTCGATGACCGACAACGTGGGCGACCTGGTGTTGCAGACCAACTTCAACCAGAACGTGCTGCTGCTGAACGAAAAGCATGCCGCGCAGACCTGGGCTCCGGCCTACGAGCGTCTGATGCAGTGGCTCGAGGTGCACGCGGACCTGAACCGGGAACTGGAGTTCCTGCCCAGCTCCGAGGAGCTGGAAGCGCGCCGTGCCGCCGGCGGCGTCATGACCGCACCGGAGCTGTCGGTGCTGGCCGCCTACGCGAAGATCCAGCTGGCCCACGCCTTGTCCGAATCCGACCTGGCCGATGACCCATACTTCGCGCAGACCATGCGCCGGTACTTCCCGGAGCACCTGGTGGAGCGATTCGGAGACCAGCTGCAGTCCCATCCGCTGCGCAAGGAGATCATCGCCACGGTGATCGCCAACGACATGGTGAACATCGGCGGCATCACCTATGTGTTCCGCGCGATGGAGGAAACCAGCGCCAGCGAAGTGCACATTGCCAAGGTCTTCTGCGCCCTGCGCGAGGTCTACCGCTTCGACGCTCAATTCGACGCGATCAACTCCCAGCCTGCCGGCACCGACGTGGACTACTGGGGACGCCAGCACCACGACATGCGCCGCCTGCTGGACCGGGCCACCCGCTGGTTCATCAACCGCGTCGACCAGGAACTGCTGGTCGGCCAGGCGGTGGAGCGCTACGAGTCGATCGTGACCCAGCTGCGCGAAGAGCTGCCGCAGCTGCTGCGCGGCGACGACCAGGAACGTTTCCAGCAGTGGCATGCGGATGCGTTGGCCAACGGCATCGGCGAACGCCGCGCCAGCATGTGGGCCTCGCAGTTCGAATCCTTCGCGCTGCTGGACGTGGCGGATCTGGTGCACCGCACCCAGGAGGACGTGGAGAAGGTCTCGCAGACCTACTTCATGCTCTACAACCTGTTCAATGTCGACACGCTGCTGAACCGCATCACCAACCTGCCGCGTTCCGACCGCTGGCAGGCGCTGGCCCGCGCGGCCATGCGAGACGACCTGTACAGCACGATCATCGACCTGACCAACGACGTTCTGGAATCCTCGGGCCAGATCACCGACGTGGCAGAGCGTGTTGCGGCGTGGGAAGAGGCAAACGCGGCTAATCTGGATCGTGCGAAGGCAATGTTCGCTGAAGTGAACAGCCTGGAACGCGATGACATGGCATCGCTGTCCGTGGCCCTTCGCCTGCTGCGTTCCATCGTCCGGAGGTAATCACCCCTAATGGCCCTCATCACCGAAGATCTACGTCGAAAAGCCGACCTCGGCCCCGGTGATGAGGACTGGCTCCACCTGCTGGTGGGGGATTGGCAGCTGGTCGCGGACCTCGCGTTCGCAGACCTGGTGCTCTGGTTCCCCACCGGCGATGGATCCTATGTCGCCTTGGCGCATGTGCGCCCGTCCACCTCGCACACGACCTTCCACACCGACTTCGTCGGTGAGCGCATCCGCAAGGATCTGCGCATCATGGTGGACCGCGCCTGGGACAGCCGAACCATCCAGCGTTCGGCCGAGCATCCCGGCGCCGATTTGATTCCTGGACTGACCACCGTTCAGGCTGTCCCGCTGGTTCGCCAGAACCGGACCGTCGCGGTGATCACCTCGCACTTCGACCGCAACCAGTCGCGCACCCCCTCGAACTTGGAGCTCGTCTACCGGCAAAGCGCAGACGACTTGCTGGCCATGGGCACCAAGGGGCTGTGGCCCGACTTCGCCAGCCCCACCGGCTCGCGCCGCGGTGCGCCCCGCGTGGGCGACGGCTTCATCCGCTTGAGTGTGGAAGGGACGGTGGAATTCGCCAGCCCCAACGCGGTCTCGGCTTTCCGCCGCCTCGGCGCCGCCGACGTGCTGCAGGGCCAGCCGCTGGCCGACCTGACCATGGCGCTGGTTCGCGACCGCCGTGTGGTCGATGAAACCCTCCCATTGGTCCTCCAGGGCAAGATGCCGTGGCGCACTGAAGTCGAGTACCGCGGCGTCACCCTCTCCCTGCGCGCTATCCCGCTGCGCGATGAATCCAAGCGCTGGGGCGCACTGGTCCTGTGCCGGGACGTCTCGGAACTGCGCCGGCGTGAAAAGGAGCTGGTGACCAAGGACGCGACCATTCGCGAGATCCACCACCGGGTGAAGAACAACCTGCAGACCGTGGCGGCGCTGTTGCGCATGCAGTCGCGGCGCATGAGCTCGGACGAAGGCAAGCAGGGTCTGGAACAGGCCATGCGCCGGGTATCCACGATTGCTTCGGTCCACGACTTCCTGTCCAAGGGACTGAACGAAACCGTGAAGTTTGACGACCTGATGGACCGCCAGTTCCGCCTGATCGTTGAAATCGCTTCGCCGGGGCAGAAGATCTCCACGTGCCGCGAAGGGGAGTTCGGCATGCTCGACGCCGACTTGGCCACCCCGCTGTCGTTGGTGATTAATGAACTGGTGACCAATGCCGTGGAGCACGGCTTGGCCAACCGCGACGGACAGGTGGCACTGATCGCCGAACGCTATCTCGGCACCGACTCCAAGGACTGGCTCAGGGTGACCATCGAGGACGACGGCCACGGGCTGCCGGAAGGGGAGCGCCGTGAAGGTCTCGGCCTGCAGATCGTGCGCACCCTGGTGACCAGCGAGCTGTCTGGGGAAATCCGCTGGCTGCCCGGTGACGAGGGGGGAACGCGGGTAGTCATCGAAATGCCGCTGACCCTGGATCGGCGGGCCTAGCGTCGCAAGACCGCGAAACGGCCAGCTGGTGCGCGCACGCCGGGCGCAATGCAAGGGGCGGCCCGGAGAAGTGGAAACTTCTCCGGGCCGCCCCTTGCGCAGTATTTAGCGGTACTGCTTCATCAACGACTTTACGCTGGCCACGTAGCGCTTGGTGTCGTCGTACATGCCGTACTTCTTCACGCCGCCGAGGCCCTGGTAGTACGCGGCGATGGCATCGTCCAGGTTGTCGGTGTTGTCGAGGTTGTAGCGGATGACTGCAACACCTGCGGTCACGTTGTCCTGCGGGTTGAGCAGGTTCAGCTTCTTGCCCAGGCGGGAGGACATCCACTCGCCGGTGCTCGGGATCACCTGCATGGCGCCCAGGGCGTTGGCGGGGGAGACCGCACGCATGTTGAATCCCGACTCCTGCATGGAGTGCGCCAGCGCCAGCGCCGGGTCAACGCCCATGCGGTTGGCGGTGGACACGATAATGCTTTGCATCTCGCTGCGGCTCGGCACCGAGATCGAGTCCAGGTAGTCCTTGTTCTCGTTCGCGCTGCTGACCACGTGGTCGGCATAGGTGCGGCCGAGGAAGGTGTTGCCAATCTTCTTCTTGGATCCACCGGTGGAGGTCGAGGACACCGAGGAGCCGCTGACCTTGACCTTGGTCCCGATCTGCAGCGGGGTCGAGGTGCTCAGCTGCGGGTTCTTGTCCAGCAGGTCTGACAGCTTCATTCCGTGCTCGGCCGCAATGCCGCCGAGGGTGTCGCCGGACTTCACCGCGTAGCTCGAAGCCTTGGACGATCCGCCCGAAGGCTTGGACGACGAGGAGGACGAAGAGGACGACGAAGCGCTGCCCGAGACCTTGATCTTGTCGCCCGGGAAGATCGGCTTGGAAGCCGAAATGCCGTTCAGGCTCAACAGGGTGCCCAGCTTCATGCCGTTCTTGGACGCGATGCCGCTGAGGGTGTCGCCCGACTTCACGGTGTAGCTCGCTCCGCCGGAAGGCTTCGAGGAAGACGAGGACTTGCCCGAGGAGCTGGAGGAGTTGGCCGAGCCGTTGATGGTGAGCTTGTCGCCCGGGAAGATCGGCTTGCTGGCCGAGATGCCGTTCTTGCTCAGCAGAGCCGAGAGGCTCATGTTGTGCTTGATGGCAATGCCGCCGAGGGTGTCTCCGGCCTTCACAGTGTAGCTGGCCGAGCCGGAACTGGTCGACGAGGACTTGCTCGACGATGACCGCTTGCTGGAGCTTTCGGCTGATCCGCCATCGACCTTGACCTTGTCGCCCGGGAAGATCCTCGTGCTGGAGGAGATGTCGTTTTTCTTCAGCAGGTCGGACAGGCTCATCTTGTGCTTGGCCGCGATCGCGCTGAGCGTGTCGCCGGACTTTACGGTGTAGCTGCTGGTTGCGGATGTGTTCGAAGACTTCGAGGACTTCGACGACGAGGAACCGTGGCCTGGCACCTTCAAGGTCTTGCCAGCGACGATGAAGTCGCTCTTGAGGTCGTTCAGGTCTTTCAGCTTGGAAACGGTGGTCTTGTACTCCACCGCCAAGCTGGACAAGCTGGCGCCTGCCGGGATCTTGATTTCCTTGGTGCTGGCCTTGGCAGGCAGGCCCAGGGAAGGCACGCGGGAAGCAATCAGGTGTGCCTTGATCTGATCTTCAGCGATCTTGATGTTTTCGGGTGTTACCGACTTCGCGGCCGAGCCTGGGGTGTTTACCGATACTGCTGGCGCTGCGTACGCAGCCGGGGCCAAGGCGAGGCTGCCGATGACAGCAGCGGGGATCGCTGCACCTGCGACAACACCTAGCGCATGCGTGGAGACATGGGTCGCTTTGTGGGGCATAGAGTCATTCCTCATTTGTACGGTTGCGATAATCGCGAACAGTCACAAGTGCACCTGAACCGGCTGCTTCAGGAGTTGTTTGTGTTGCAATTGTTATCAAAGTGATACATGAAAATTTACACTACTTGTGTGACGCATGGAAACAGCTGTGACTGGTTTGAACAAAGTTTCTGCGGTGAATCGCAATTTATGGGAACCTTAAGGGGTGAATGACATTCAAGAACTTGTTGGCCAGTGGCTGACCCTGCCCGATCTGGCCGAAGAACTAGACATTGATATTCGCCGCGTGCATCGCATGCTTGATGAGCGTACGATCGTGGCTCTACGCATCGGCGAGCGCAAGGTTCGTTCGGTTCCTGCGGAATTCGTTCAGGATGGCGCGGTTGTCGAGAGCCTCAAGGGTACCTTGTCGGTGTTGAAGGACTCGGGCTACTCCGATGAAGAGAGCGTCAAGTGGCTCTTCACCGAGGACGAGTCGCTTCCGGGCACCCCGATGAACGCGCTGCGCTCGGGCCGCAAGACCGAGATTCGCCGTCGCGCGCAAGCATTGGCTTGGTAGATACACGAAGCTTTGTATAAAGAATAGGTCTCGACATTCCTTTATTTGGAAGGAAAGTCGAGACCTATTGTTATCTATCGGTGATGTTCCGCAGGGCTAGCTACTGCGTTTGGTGACTGCATCGCTGAGGAACTTCATGCCGGCCAGCGCGAGGTCGTGGGTCTGGATTTCTCCCAGAGCCTGCAAGGACTGGACAGTTAGTTCGCTGATGCTGCGTTCGGTCTCCTGCAACGCACCGCTGCCCTGCAGGATAGTGCTGAGCTTCTGCACTTCAGCGTCGGACAAGTCCAGGGCGCCGAGCCTGTTCTGGATGAAGTCCTGTTCCTCAGGGGACGTCAGCAGCAGTGCGTGGGCGATGAGTTCGGTCCGCTTGCCTTCACGCAGGTCGTCCCCGGCCGGCTTGCCGGTGATCTCGGGATCGCCGAAGACTCCCAGCACGTCGTCTCGAAGCTGGAACGCCTCGCCCAAGGGCAGTGCGAACGCGCTGTAGCTATCGAGCAGCTCAACGTTCGCGCGGGCGAGCGCACCGCCGAGCAGAATCGGATTCTCGGTGGAGTACTTGGCCGACTTGTAGCGGACGATGGTCCGGGCGCGCTTCACGGCTTCGGCCGGATCGTAGGCGGGGCCGGCCGACTCTTCGAGTACGTCGAGATACTGCCCGGCCATGACCTGGGTCCGCATGCGATTGAAGATGGTGCGCGTAGCGGCGTCAACGCTTGGAATCGCCGCGAAAAGCTCTTCACTCAACGAAAGGCACAAATCGCCGGTCAGGATGGCGCTGGCCATGCCGTAGTTCGCGGCGCTGCCGGACAAGCCCAGCGACTTGTGCTGCGCTTCAAAGTGCTTGTGCACACTCGGACGCCCGCGGCGGGTATCCGAATTGTCGATGATGTCGTCGTGGATCAACGCCGCGGCTTGGAAAAGCTCCAGCGCGGCGCCCAGCTGGATGACCTCTGCAGAATCCCTGGCGCCGCCTGCGCCCAGGAATCCCCAGTAGGCGAATAGCGGACGGAGCCGCTTGCCGCCCCGTGTCAGATCCCGAATCGCGTTGACGATTTCAGTTGCGCTGGTGGTAATTGACGAGACTTCATCATTCTTGTCGGAAAGGAAGTCCTCAAGCTTTGCGGCAACGGCGTCCGTATAGCTCCGGCTCAGCTCCTGGACTTCAGGCTCAAAGGCCGAGACGGTTTCAGGCAACGACATGCAAAATCAATTCTCCGCGTGAAGGGGCAGATGGCTAGGATCAACTCTACCGGGAATCCGGGAGGATATTTCCCGGATGCCATGGGCAAGTGCAAATGCAGTTCCGGGGTGTTCGGCCGCCAGCGCACTGTCGGAAGCGCGCACTAATATAGCTGTCATGAATGACAAAGAGCATCGCGCGATCCTGCACGTGGACATGGATGCCTTTTTCGTCTCGGTGGAACTTATCGACCATCCCGAACTTCTCGGCGAGCCAGTGATCGTCGGATTCCCGGGTGGGCGCAGTGTGGTCCTGTCGGCCTCCTACGACTGCCGGGCCAGGGGAGTTCATTCGGCCATGCCGATGAGCCAGGCGATTGCGCTGATGCCCGAAGCAAACATTGTCGAGCCGGTCCACGGCAAGTACAACGCCATTTCCGAACGGATCATGGCTTACCTGCACACCGTGACCCCGGTGGTGGAACAGGTCAGCGTCGATGAGGCATTCCTCGACGTTACCGGGAGCATGAGGATGCTCGGAGGGCCGGTTGCCATCGGCCGGCGGATTCGAGAGCACATCCAGAGCGAATTCGGCCTGCCTTCCAGCGTTGGCATCGCCCGCAACAAGTTCGTGGCCAAGTTGGCTTCGACGTATGCCAAGCCGAACGGGATGACGGTCGTCGCGCCGGAACGCACCCTGGAATTCCTGCATCAGCTTCCGGTCACCAAGATGTGGGGAGTGGGCAAACGAACGGCAGACCAGCTCCACTCGCTGGGCATCGACACCGTGGCCCAGCTCGCGGCCGAACCTGAATCTCGGCTCGTACAGAAATTCGGGGAGCATGGCCGGGCTCTGTATTTGCTGTCCCAGGGCATAGATAACCGCCCGGTGCAACCCGTGCGGGAGGAGAAGAGCCTTTCCGCCGAACATACATTTTCCACGGATATCCGGGACAAGGACGTACTGGAGCGCGAACTGCTGAGGCTCGGGCACCGGGTCGGCCAGCGGTTGCGCGCCCAAGACAAAGTGGCTCGCGGCGTGGGAATCAAGTTGAAGTACCAGGATTTCAGTGGGATCAACAGGTCCAAGACCCTCGCCGCCGCAACAGATTCATCTTCGATGATCAGTTCCGAAGCGATTAGCCTGTTCCGCAACCTGTGGCCGCTGGCCCAGCCCATCAGGCTGCTTGGGGTCAGAGCCGAACGGCTTGAAGACTCGGCACAGGGGATTCAGCTGAGCCTGGATCCCAGAGACGAAAAAACACGGGAGGCCGAGCGGATCGCCGACCTGATCAGCCAGAAATTCCCGACGTCCTCCACCGGTCCGGCGCGTTTTCTGCGACCCAAGGAGTAAAGAGCATGTTTTGCCTACCAATGCCTAAGTTAACAGTGGTTAAGATCAACTAGCAGGGCGACGTCAAAAGAGACTATCCTAGAAGTGGGTTCGAATTATGACTGGGAACTTTTCCCGAGCATGAGGCGTTGAACCTGTAGACGGTGCATGATCGTCTGAAAGTCATTGGAAGGAGAAGGCGATGCCGCTATCGGAACACGAGCAGCGTCTGTTGGAGCAGTTGGAAAAGCAGCTGCACGAAGACCGTCGCTTTGCCTCCAACATGAAAGCCCCATCAAGCACGGGGCGGCTTTCAACCCGCAACATCGCGCTGGGTATCCTCTTGGTCATTCTCGGGCTGGCCGGTTTGATTTTCGGTATCTCCCAGCAGATCATCGTTGTTGGTGTCATCGGATTCGCGGTGATGTTCGGTGGAGTCATGTTGGCGTTGAAGAAGTCGGCAGCAGGAAAAATCGGCCAGGGCGCCAAGCCCCGCGCAGGATCCAATGCCAAGAACAATTCTCAGTTCATGAGTGGACTCGAAGAAAAGTGGAACCAGCGCAAGCGGGACCAGTCTGACGGCTAGAGCTGATCGCATTTAGAGGTGTAACCCGAGGGTTGCACCTCTTTGTTTTTTAAATTGTCTTTTGGGCCATTCCACAGGCCGTGCGGCATGATGGCGCTTTGGGCGGCCGGAAGGTCCTGCGCGGTGCCTCGCCGCCGACATGGCCGGGATTGCGATTCTCGGCAATTTCCTAGGGAAACATTTCCGGTTGTCGAACCACCGACTCCACTTCCCTCCCCAAGCCCCTCCACCTTCCACCACTGAGGGCCCAAATCCCGAAAACACGTGCATTTTCGCGCCTTATAGGGATTCTTCCGCACCTTTCGGTCCACAGCTGCCCCTGGAGCCTCCACTGCATTTTCTCCTTTAAACACGCGGAAATACGCTATTTTTTATGTCTAAACCTTCGGCAAACCCAGGTAGGTGCGTTGACAGTGGAGGGTTGTGGAGTAAAGTGGAGTGCAGTAGAGGGAATCGGGGATTCTGACCACTTCGCGGAGAAAGGCGGTGTGCATGTTCCTTGGAACTTACACGCCGCGACTCGACGAAAAGGGGCGCCTGATTCTGCCTGCCAAATACCGTGACGAGTTAGCTTATGGGCTGGTCTTGACCCGGGGACAGGAACGCTGCATCTACGTCTTCAGCCAACGAGAGTTCGAGAAGCAACATGAGCAACTTGCTCAGGCTTCGCTGACGTCCCGCAAGGCCAGGGACTATGCCCGCGTGTTCCTTTCCGGTGCGTCTGATGAAGTTCCCGACAAGCAGGGGCGAGTCACAATCCCGCAGGTGCTTCGCACCTATGGCGGTCTCGACCGCGAGGTAACGGTGATTGGTGCGGGTAACCGCATCGAGATCTGGGATTCCGCAGCGTGGCAGCAGTACCTGCAGGAACAGGAAGAAGTGTTTTCCGAGACCGACGAGGATTAGTCGTCCGATCAGGGGCGGCCACTCAGGTCAACCAAGCAGCTGGGATGAGATCTCCAGCCACCTTGAAGGCGAAATCTTCTGGCTTCACTTCCCCGGAGCCAGAATGTCTCGCCGTCAACGGTTGGAGGGGGATCTGATCTCAGCACCGATTTGAACGCGAAAGGGGGCGCAGTGACGAATCAGGATTCCCAGCGACCAGCATCAGAACGACATGTTCCGGTACTTCTGGATCGTTGCGTCAATCTGCTGGCTCCGGGTATTGAACGAGCCAACGCAGAGGGACGTCGGGCAATCGTCGTCGACTGCACCCTGGGCATGGGCGGCCATTCGGAGGCCATCCTCCAGCGGTTCGAGAATCTCCACCTGATCGGCCTGGACCGCGACGAGCAAGCCCACGAGCTTGCCGGGGCCCGTCTGCGTCCCTTCGAGGACCGCATCGACCTCGTCCACGCGGTCTACGACGAGATCGCCGACGTTGTAGCCGATCTCGGTTTCCCCGGCGTCGACGGCGTGCTGTTCGACCTCGGCGTCTCCTCCCTCCAGCTAGATGAGCGTGAACGGGGGTTCGCCTACTCCTATGATGCTCCGCTGGACATGCGTATGGATACCTCGGCCGGACCTACCGCTGAAGATCTGGTCAACGACCTTGAACGCGAGGAACTGCTGCGGATCATCCGCCAATGGGGCGAAGAGAAATTCGCCGGCAGGATCTCCACTGCGATTGTCGAAGCCCGGGCCAAGGCACGGATCACCACCACCGCCCAGCTGGTGGACGTCATTCGATCCGTTGTTCCCGCCGCGGCGGCCCGCAACCACGGGCATCCGGCCAAGCGAACCTTCCAGGCACTGCGCATCGCCGTGAACGAAGAACTGGACGTCCTGGAGCGAGCCATCCCGGCCGCCATGGGCGCACTGAACATCGGAGGCCGAGTGGTGGTCATGAGCTACCACTCGCTGGAAGACAAGATCACCAAACGACACTTCGTCCAGGGATCGACCTCCTCGGCCCCTCCGGGATTCCCGGTTGAGCTTGAGGAACACAAAGCTGAGTTCAAGGTTCTCACCAAGGGAACCGAAAAGCCCAGCGAAGCTGAAATTGCAGAAAATTCACGTGCCGCCTCAGCCCGCCTGCGGGCCGTGGAACGAGTTCTGAAGAGGAGCTAGTATGAGCCAACGAGCCCAGCGCCGAGTGCAAAAGAACGCAGCCATGACTGCCCAACCAGTTGTTGACGGCAGTGCTGCCCGCGCCGTGCGCCCCGAGCCCGTTTCCGCTAGCGATCTCAAGTTTGCTGACACGCCTCAGCGCGTGACTCTTTCGTTGGTCCCACGGATCAACGAGACGAACAAGCGATCCATGGTCGTCACCTCGGTGGTCATGGTCATGTTATTCGTCGCGGTCATCGTGGCCCTGGTCCTGATGAACACCTCGGTGGCCCAGCGCCAGTACGACATCGTTTCCCTGCGCAATCAGGAACGCGCCCTCTCCCAGGAGAACCAGGCGTTGCTCAAGGATGCCCAGTCGCTCTCGGCACCGCAGGCACTGGCTCGCAAGGCTTCCGACCTCGGACTCGTCGCCCCGGGTGCGCCCGGACTGATTGACCTCTCTGAGGGAAAGATCACCCAGCCAGCTGAAGAAGCGGTCAAGGGCGACAAGAACGCGACGAATTACGACACTCTGCCGCTACCGGGCGAAATCATCAACGGCAGCAAGAAGGCCAAGGCCGCTGAAGAGAAAGCGAAGTCCACGACGCCCGAAACCACGGTTGGCAAGCAGACTTCCGAAAAGCCTGAGAAGGCCGCGGCAGCAGAGACCAAGCCGGAGACGGTCGAACGCAAGGTCGGGGACGACGGACGCCCCGTATTCACCGAAGGCGAGCTCAACGGCGGCACGATTCCGGCGCCGACCATGAAATCCCCGACGGACTAAGGTTCGCTTCCTAAGCTTGAACACAGGGCGGCAACTTGGCTGTCACCAATCCACGATGAAGGAAAGTTGGGTTCACCGTGAGTTCGACTGTCGCTGATACCGCGAAGAAACGCATGCGCTTCGTCTTGCTGCTGTCCATCCTGCTGCTGGTCATCATCGCCGGTCGACTCTTCTGGGTGCAGGGCATCAACCCCGCGGCGGCGGCCAAGGAAGCGGCCGATACGCGCAACCGCGTGGAGACCATCGCCCCCACCCGCGGATCCATCCTGGACAAGAACGGCAACGTCCTCGCCGTGTCGGTGGACCGCTACGACCTGGTTGTCGACCAGCGGGACCAGAAGGACACCATCCGGCGCAAGGCGCGCGACGGCTCCAACTCCCGCGAGCGGATTTCCTGGGAACAAGCAATCAAGGAACTGGCCGAGGTGCTCGACCAGGATGTCGACGAGCTGACCAAGGCCATCCGCCCGCAGGACGGCGCAAAGCCCAAGGGCTACGTCATGATCGCCAAGAGCGTCACCCCCGAGGTTCGCAACGAGGTCATGGAAATCGGCATTCCGCGACTGAACTCGGTGCTGCGCAGCGAACGCCAGTACCCGCAGGGCGTCATCGCTGGCCCGCTGCTGGGCTTCGTACGGAACTCCGAGGACCAGAAGGGCGTCGTCGGCGCCGAAGGCCTTGAACTGAGCCAGGAAGACCATCTCGCCGGCACCGCCGGCAAACGCAAGTTCGAGGTCAGCGCCGACGGCGTGCGCATCCCGACCACCGAACTGGAAGAGACCCCCGCAGTGAACGGCCAGGACGTGCTGCTGAGCATCGACAACGACATCCAGTACGTGGCCCAGCGCGCGGCGGAAGCCAAGCAGAAGCAGTTCAACGCCGAGTGGGCCACCGTCATCGTGCAGGAGGTCAAGACCGGCAAGCTGCTGGCCATCGGCGACTCGGCAGAGCTGGACCCCAACAACCCGGGCGCCACCGAACCTGAATTCCGCCGCTCGGTCTCCATCACCCGCGCCTTCGAGCCGGGCTCCACGGGCAAGGCGGCGATCTTCGCCGCGGCCATCGACCAGGGCAAGGTCAAGCCCCTGGACGAGTTCAAGGTCCCGAACAAGAAGACGTTCACCAAGGAGACCATCAACGACTCGCTGCCGCACGCCACCTACGACATGACGGCGGCTGGCATCTTCGCCCGCTCCTACAACACCGGCACGGTGATGGTGGGCAATCAGGTCAGCAAGCAGACCCGCTACGACTACATGCGTGCCTTCGGCCTGGGAACCCCGATCGACGTCGGACTGAACGGCGCTAGCGCCGGACAGCTGGCCGCCCCGGAAACCTGGGACCGCCGCCAGCAGTACACCACGATGTTCGGGCAGGGCTACTCGCAGACCGCTCTGCACACCGCATCCATCTTCCAGACGTTGGCCAACGGCGGCGTGCGCATCCAGCCCAGCCTGATCGACGGGTACCGCAACGAGGACGGCTCGATCTCCGAACCGGCCGAGCGCAAGGAAACCCGGGTTGTGAAGGAATCAACATCATCCGAGATGCTCAAACTCATGGAATCGGTCGTTGAGTCGGGAACCGGTACTAAAATGAAGATACCGGGCTACCGCGTTGGCGGTAAGTCCGGAACCGGCCAGGCCGCCAGCGCGAAGGGCTATGACGGTTACACGTACTCCTTCGCCGGCGTCGCCCCGCTGGACGACCCGCAGTACGTGGTCGTAGCCACGATGTACCGGCCGCAGGGCAATTGGCGCAACTTCACGGTGGCGGACACGTTCACCGAAGTGATGAGCCATACGTTGAATACGTACAACGTGCCACCGAGCACAAGCGATTCAGAGGCGTACGACGTCTTTGTAGGTGAGGAACAAAAGAAACCTTGGTAGTCCAGGAACCCGGCACGCCGCGCGCGCTGGAACGTCATTTGCGTCCGCAGTCAGTTGCGGAAACCAGCTTCGAGGAACTGTGCGCGGCGCTCGGCGCCGTGCGCGGTTCGCTGAACCCGGCGGCGAACCCCTTGGTTCGCGGGGTCAGCCTGAACCCGCAGGTGGTGCAGCCCGGGGATGTCTTCCTGGCGATCTCCGGCGCGCGCCGCCATGGGGCGGAGTTCGCCGCCACCGCGGTGGCCAACGGGGCACTTGCACTGATCACCGACGCCCAGGGCCTGGCCCATCTGCCGGCGGACTTCCAGCTGCCGGTGGCGACCGTGGAGAACGTGCGGGCCGTCGCCGCCGCCGCGGCCCAGCGCATCTACGGCACCGCCACCCGCTGCCCGCAGCTGTTCGGCGTAACCGGCACCAACGGCAAGACCACCACCACCTTCATGATCCGCTCCATCCTGGAGGCCCTGGGCACGGAGACCGGTCTGGTCGGCACCATCGAGATGTCCGCGCGTGGGCAGATCATTCCCAGCGTGCTCACCACCCCGGAATCCACCCAGCTGCACGGGGTGCTGGCCAGCATGGCCGAGCAGCAGGTCGACGCGGTGGCCATGGAGGTCTCCAGCCACTCGCTGAGCTACGGTCGGGTGGACGCCCTGTCCTTCGCGGTCGCCGGCTACACCAACCTCACCCAGGACCACCTGGACCTGCACGGGACCATGCAGGAGTACTTCGAGACCAAGGCCCAGCTGTTCACCCCCGAGCGAAGCCAACGCGCCGTGGTGATGGTCGACGACGCGTACGGCCAGCAGCTGGCCGACCGCGCGCTGGTCCCCACGGAATCGCTGAGCCTGGATGCCGGTCACCCGGGCGCCGACTGGCGTGTGGAGAACCTGCAGCACTCGGGCCTGGGCCACAGCTTCAACATCACCCACCGCGACGGACGCACCCTGAGCACCCGCACCGGGCTGCCTGGCATGTTCAACGTGGCCAACGCGGCGCTGGCGGCGCTGATGGTGCTGGCCAGCGGGGTGCCGCTTCACGCGCTGCAGCAGGCGCTGGACGCCAGCGACCCGCTGTCGGTCGCGGTGCCCGGACGCATGCAGGTGGTCGGCGAGTCGCCGGTGGCAGTGGTTGACTTCGCGCACAATTCGGACGCGCTGGCCAAGGCCCTGGACTCGGTGCGCCCGGGCCCCGGGGGACGGCGCATCATCGTCTTCGGTGCTACCGGCGACCGCGACACCACCAAGCGCCCGGACATGGGCGCGGTGGCGGTACGCCACGCGGATATCGTGATCGTCACCGACGACGACCCGCACGGGGAAGACCCGGCCCCGATCCGCGAGCAGGTGGCCGCCGGCGCCGCCCGCGCCATCGAGGCCGAACGCCCCGAGGTGCAGCTGCACAACATCGCGCCACGCGCCAAAGCCGTGGAGTTTGCTGTGAGTTTGGCGGGAGCCAACGACGCGATCCTCGTGGCAGGCCGCGGGCACGAAGTCAGCCAAGACGTCGCGGGAATGGACGTCGAACTTGACGATCGAGTGGAACTGGCCAATGCCCTGAAACTTCATGGTTTTGTGACCATTCCCTAGCACGCCCAAGTCCACCAACGTCATCGCCCGAGTGTAAAGTCCTTATTGCCATGATTGAACTGTCTTTGACCGACCTGCTGAGCATCACCGGAGGGAAAGCGACGAATACCGTCGCCCCCGGCACCGTGGTGACCTCGGCGACCACCGATTCCCGCGACGTCGTACCAGGCTCGCTTTTTGTCGCCAAGCCCGGAGAGTTCTCCGACGGCCACGCCTTCATCGACGCCGCGCTGTCCTCCGGGGCCGTACTGGCGCTGGCCGAGCGTGTCACGCTCGACGAGCAGCGCCGCGAGCACCCGGCGGTCATCGTCCCGGATGCCGTGGAAGCCATGGGCAAGATCGCGGCCCACATCGTCGCCTACCTGAAGCAGAAGAACGATGCGGTGGTTGTGGGCATCACCGGCTCGGCCGGCAAGACCACCACCAAGGACCTGCTGGCGGCAATCCTCTCCGAGGTCGCGCCGACCGTCTCGCCAATCGGCTCCTACAACGGCGAGGTCGGCGTGCCGCTGACCGTCTTCAATGCCACCGAGGACACCAAGTACTTCGTGATCGAGATGGGTGCCACCGGTATCGGTCACCTGACCTACCTGACCGACATGGTCCACCCGAAGATCGGCGTGGTGCTCTGCGTGGGCACCGCGCACGCCGGCGAATTCGGCGGCGTGGAGAACATCGAGAAGGCCAAGGGCGAGCTGGTCGAGGCGCTGGACGCCGACGGCATCGCCATCCTGAACGCCGAGGACCCGCGCGTGGCGCGCATGGCCTCGCGCTCCGGGGGAGCGGTCCGCTTCTTCGGCACCGGGAGCAAGCCGGTGGAGGGCGCCGGGGTCTGGGGCGCCGACGTGGAGGTCAACTCCCAGGGCCAGCCCGAAATGACCCTGCAGTTCCCCGACGGCTACTCCCAGCGCATCACCTCCGGCCTGCTCGGCCGCCACCACGTGGCGAACATCCTGGCAGCTGCCAACGCCGCCTACGCCCTGGACATCGATCCCGCGCTGATTGCCCGCGTGCTCAACGGTCGGAAGGCAGGAAGCCGCTGGCGCATGGAGCGCGTCGAGCGCGCCGACGGCGTGAGCATCATCAACGACGCCTACAACGCGAATCCCGAATCCATGCGCGCCGCACTGGTGACCCTGGCCGAGCTGGGCCTGCCCAGCGGCGAGACTCCGGGGCGGCGCACCTGGGCGGTGCTCGGTGAAATGCTGGAGCTGGGCGACGAGTCAATCCACCAGCACGACCTGCTGGGCCGCCTGGCGGTGCGGATGAACATCAAGAAGCTCGTGGTCGTCGGCCGCGGCGCGAAGGCGGCCTACAACTCCGCGGTGCTGGAAGGCAGCTGGGGCGACGAGGCGTTTTTCGTGGAGAACGTGGACGAAGCCCGCACCCTGCTGCAGGAGCAGCTGGAGCCGGGGGACATCGTCCTGTTCAAGTCCTCCAACGGCGCCGGCCTGCGCCATCTGGGTGATGACATCGCAGCATTCGTGAAGGAAGGCGAGAACGCATGATCGCATTAATCGTAGGAGCGGGCATCGCCCTGCTGCTGACCGTGGTGTTCATGCCGCTGTACATCAAGCTGCTCACGAAGAAGCAGTACGGACAGGTGGTCCGCGACGACGGGCCGATGTCCCACGCGGTGAAGTCCGGAACGCCCACCATGGGCGGCGTGGTCTTCGTGCTGGCGGTCTTCATCGCCTACTTCCTGACCCACGCCATCCTGGGCATGATGGGCCGGGCCAGCGCGGGCATCACGGCCAGCGGCCTGCTGGTGCTGCTGCTCTTCGGCGGCATGGGCCTGGTCGGCTTCCTGGACGACTTCATCAAGATCTTCAAGAAGCGTTCGCTGGGCCTGCGCGCCTGGCAGAAGATCGTGCTGCAGGCAGTGGTGGGCATCAGCTTCGCCGTGCTGGCGCTGCAGTTCCCCAATGACCAGGGGCTGACCCCTGGCTCCACCGCGATCTCCTTCCTGCGCGACACCAACATCGACTTGGCCTTCGCCGGACCGATGGTCGGCCTGATCCTGTTCGTCCTCTGGGCCAACTTCATCGTCACCGGCACCACCAACGGCGTGAACCTCACCGACGGCCTGGACGGCCTGGCCACCGGCGCCTCCATCATGGTCTTCGGCGCCTACACGCTGATGGGCATCTGGCAGCAGAACCAGGCCTGCAGCAACGCGAACGCGCTGGACGTGTGCTATTCGGTGCGCGACCCGCAGGACCTGGCCATGCTCGGCGCCATCCTCTCCGGCGCGCTGATCGGCTTCCTGTGGTTCAACGCCAAGCCGGCCAAGATCTTCATGGGCGACACCGGCTCGCTGGCCATCGGCGGCGCCGTCGCGGCCTTCGCGATCCTCTCCCGCACCCAGTTGCTGCTGGTCATCATCGCCGGCCTGTTCGTCATCATCTCGCTGTCCGTGATCATCCAGGTGGGCTACTTCAAGATCTCCGGCGGCAAGCGCGTGTTCAAGATGGCCCCGCTGCAGCACCACTTCGAGCTGTCGGGTTGGTCCGAGGAAAACGTCGTCATCCGCTTCTGGATCCTGGCAGGCCTGTTCGTGGCCGCAGGTCTGGGCATCTTCTACTCTGAATGGGTTGTCGCACTGTGAGCGCAAACGCCAATGCCGCACTGGCCGAACTGACAAGCTGGGATTCGAACTGGAAAGGCCTGCGCGTTCTCGTGGCGGGCCTGGGCCTGTCTGGCTTCTCCGCCGCCGACACGCTAATCGAGCTCGGAGCCGTCGTCACCGTCCTGGACGGCCGCGACGACGAGCTGAACCAGCAGCGCGGGGAAACCCTGATGATCGTCGGCGCGCACCAGGTGCTGCTGGGCGCCGAGCACGTCACGCACCTGCCGCAGGTGCAGGACCAGCAGCCGCAGCTGGTGCTCGCCTCGCCAGGCTGGAACCCGCGCCACCCGGTCATCGCCGAAGCCACCGAGGCAGGCATCCCGGTCTGGAGCGACATCGAGCTGGCTTGGCGCGTGCAGAACCGCGCGGGGCGCACGGCGCCGAAGTGGCTGGCCATCACCGGCACCAACGGCAAGACCACCACCGTGGGCATGACCGAAGCGATCCTGCAGGCCGCTGGCCTGAAGGCCATCGCCGTGGGCAACGTCGGCACCCCGATCCTGGACGCCGTGCGCGAGCCGGTGGACTACGACGTGTTCGCCGTGGAGCTGTCCAGCTTCCAGCTGCACTACACCCACAGCATTTCCCCGGTCGCTTCCGTGGTGCTGAACATCGCCGAGGACCACGTGGACTGGCATGATGGGTTCGAGAACTACAAGGCCGACAAGGCCAAGATCTACGAGCGCACGCAGATTGCCGCGATCTTCAACGTCGCCGACGAGGTCACCCTCGACATGGTGGAGAACGCAGAGGTCATCGAGGGCTGCCGCGCCATCGGCTTCACCACCAACACCCCGTCGGTGTCCATGGTCGGAGTGGTCGAGGACCTGCTGGTGGACCGCGCATTCATCGAGGACCGCCGCACCAATGCGGTGGAACTGATCGCGTTGAAGGACATCGGCGAGATCGTCCCGCGCCACACCGCTGCGAACGCAGCGGCCGCCGCCGCGCTGACCCGCGCCTTCGGCGTTCAGCCGGAAGCCGTGCACCGCGGCCTGAGCGGCTTCGACGCCGGCGCCCACCGAATCCAGGCTGTCGCCCGCCGCGACGACATCCTGTGGATCAACGACTCCAAGGCCACCAACCCGCACGCGGCCGACGCCTCCCTGGCGGCCTTCACCAAGGTCGTCTGGATTGCCGGCGGCCTGTCCAAGGGCGTGGACTACCACGAGCTGGTGGCCAAGCACGCGGCCCGGCTGCGCACCGTGCTGCTGATCGGCACCGACATCCAGGGGCTGCGCGAAGCGCTGGCCGAGCACGCGCCGAAGGTCGAGGTCATCGACATCACCGCCGCGGTGCACGATGAAACCGGCACCCTGCCCAGCGGCGCCCAGGTCATGGCCCGCGCCGTGCACACCGCAGGGAAACTTGCCCAGGCGGGGGACACGGTGCTGATGGCACCGGCCGCCGCGTCCATGGACCAGTTCAGTTCCTACGCCCAGCGTGGCAACGCCTTTATCAGCGCGGTCAGTGATCTGATGGATAGTGGTTCCACGGATCAGAATTCTGACGACTAACAGCACGCAAGAGAACCCGGCCAGTGCCGGAAAGCAACAACAGACGGGGGCATTGGTGGTGACCAAGGAGCGCAAGCAGCCGCAGGGCGCCAAGGCCGAAACCGGGAAGACCGCCGCCTCCGGCAAGAAGCCCGGCCTGCGCCCGCAGGGCGGGATCTTCAGCGGAGTCGAGAAGGCCAGCGCACGCCTGGCCTCGACCGACTACTGGCTGGTGCTGGTGACCTCGATCTTCCTGTCGGTGTTCGGCGTCATCATGGTGCAGTCCTCCGCCTCCGTCGAAGCAATCGCGGCCGGACGCAACGGTTTCACCGTGGCCCTGTCCCAGGCGATGTTCGCAGGGGTCGGCATCGTCTGCATGCTGATCATGCAGTTCATCCACCCCTCCAAGCTCAAACGCCTCGCGTGGATCGCCGTGGGTGCCGCGATGGCGCTGCTGTTCCTGGTGGCGTTCACGCCGCTGGGACATGAAGTCCTCGGCAACCGCAACTGGATCAAGATCGGTGGATTCGGCCTGCAGCCCAGCGAATTCGCCAAGCTCGCCTTGGCGGTGTTCTCCGCCTTCATGCTCGAGAAGAAGCAGCACCTGCTGGGCGACATGAAGCACCTGATGATTCCGATCCTGGCACCGGTCGGCGCCATCATTCTTTTGCTTGTGGTGCTCGGCAAGGACGTGGGCACCGCCCTGGTGCTCATCATGATCCTGGCCACCGCGATGTTCCTGGGCGGCCTGCGCATGAAATGGCTGCTGGGCTTGGGCGCCGCAGGGTTCGCGCTGCTGACCGTCCTGGTCATGGCCTCGGCCAACCGCCGCGGACGCATCAAGGCATGGCTGGGCATCGACTGCGGCAGCGGAGACCAGTGCTACCAGTCGAACATGGGTATGCACGCCTTCGCCTCCGGCGGCTGGTTCGGCGTCGGCCCAGGCCAGTCCCGCATGAAATGGTCCTACGTACCCGAAGCGCAGAACGACTTCATCTTCTCCATCCTCGGTGAAGAGTTCGGCTTCATCGGCGTGATCTTCGTGCTCGCCTTGTTCGCCATCCTCGCCCTGGCCATGTACCGCATCGCCATGCGCGCCACCGACCTGTACACCCGCGTCCTCATGGGCTGCCTGATGTCCTGGATCATCGGCCAGACCTTCGTGAACCTGGGCACCGTTTCCGGCGTGCTGCCGGTCATCGGCGTGCCGCTGCCTTTCATCTCCTCCGGCGGTTCCGCGATGCTCGCGGTCATGCTTGCCATGGGCTTCGTGCTCTCCTCGGCCCGCCAGCAGAAGCAAGACCAAGTGGTCTCCGTCGTTCCTTCCACCAAGCCGGCGGCCAAACCCAAGCCCAAGCGCTGAGCCCACGGACCGGGCCCGGCACCCCCGCGGACGGTTCTCACCGAGCGCACCACAGAATTACCAACGGCACCCGCTGCCGACCAACCCAAGGAGTACACCAGCACCATGAGCGAACCGATTCGACTGGTAGTCGCCGGCGGCGGCACGGCCGGGCACATCTCGCCCATGCTGGCGATCGCCGACGCGGTCAAGGACGAAAACCCGGCCGCGCAGATCACCGCGCTGGGCTCGCCCGGGGGACTGGAAACCCGGCTGGTGCCCGAAGCCGGCTACCCGCTGGAACTGATTCCCAAGGCCCCGATGCCGCGCAGCATCAATCTCGACGTGCTGAAGTTCCCCTTCCGCTTCGCCAAGGCAGTGAACCAGGCCAAGGCGGTGCTGCGCCGGAGCAACGCGCAGGCGCTGCTGGGAGTTGGCGGCTACGTCTGCACCCCGGCCTACCTGGCCGCCAGGAAGCTCGGTGTCCCGATCTTCGTGCACGAAGCGAACTCGAAGGCCGGCATGGCCAACAAGCTCGGCGCCAAGCACGCTGCCGCCGTGGGCACCACCTTCGCCGGCACCGGGCTGCCCGGCGAGGAACAGGTCGGCATGCCCATGCGCTCCAACGTGGCCACCATGGACCGCGCCGCGCTGCGCGACGAGGCCCGGGCCCACTTCGGGCTGACCGACGACCGCCCGGTGCTGCTGGTCACCGGCGGCTCCTCGGGCGCGCTGAGCCTGAACAACGCCGTCGCCCAGTCCCTCCAGCAGCTGAACGCCGCCGGCATCCGCACCGTGCATATCACCGGCCGCGGCAAGCAGCTCACCGACGACTCCGGCGCGCTGCTGGCCCACGAGGGCTATACCCAGGTCGAATACGTTGACCGCATGGACTACGCCTACGCCGCGGCGGACCTGATGGTCTGCCGCTCGGGCGCCGGAACCGTCTGCGAACTCGAAGTGGCAGGCACCCCCTCGGTGCTGGTCCCGCTGCCGATCGGCAACGGCGAGCAGAAGCTCAACGCCCGCGAACTGGTCCAGGCCGGCGGCGCGCTGCTGGTCGAGGACAAGGACTTCTCCGCCGGCTACATCGCCGAGCATGTCATCCCATTGCTGGGCGATCGGCATAAACTGGAAGGGATGTCGCAGGCCGCCTCCTCACTGGGACGGCGCGACGCCGCGCAGATCATGGCACGGAAGATCATCACCGAAGTTTCATCCCGGGCACTGCCGGGACAGGAAGGCTAGAACATGTCGAAGCGAGCCGACGAGCTCAATGCCGAATTGGGCAAGGTACACCTCATGGGTGTTGGCGGTGTCGGAGTCTCGGCCGTGGCCCGGCTCATGCTGGACTACGGGCTGAGCGTTTCGGGATCCGACGCCAAGGACCTGCCGGTGATGGACGGGTTGCGCGAACGCGGGGCCCGCATTCATGTCGGCTATGCGCCGGAGAACCTGGGCGACGCGGACACCGTGGTGATCTCCTCGATCATCAAGCCGGGCAATCCCGAATACGACGAGGCAGTGCGCCGCGGACTGCGCATCCTGCACCGCTCCCAGGGGCTTGAAGCGACCATGCGCGGCCATGACCGCGTCGTGGCGATCGCCGGAACCCACGGCAAGACCACCACCACCTCGCTGACCGCCCACATGCTCAAGTCCGTCGGGGCCGTGCCGAGCTTCGCGGTGGGCGCCAACATCCCGAGCCTGGGCACCAACGCGGAACTGGGCAACGGAGGCTACTTCGTGGCCGAGGCCGACGAATCCGACGCATCGTTCCTGAACTACCGCCCGGACGTCATCATCGTGACCAACGTCGAGGCGGACCACCTTGATCACTACGGCACCGCCGAAGCAGTGCACCAGGCCTTCGTCGACTTCGCCCAGCTGCTGCCCGAGGACGGGCTGCTGATCTGCTGCGCCGACGATCCCGGCGCCAACGAGCTCGCGCACAAGATGCGCCAGAGCCGCAGCGACCTGCGGGTGCAGACCTACGGTTTCTCCGATCATGCAGACCGCCGGCTGAGCGATGCCCGCGCTCTGGACAACGGCCGGTTTGCCGCCACCATCGAATGGGGCAGCGGACAGGAGCACATCCTGAACCTCGCGGTGCCCGGCCAGCACAACCTGCTCAACGCCGCCGCGGCGCTCTCGGTGGGCATCGACGCCGGCGTGGACGTGGACGACGCGCTCGAAGCCCTGGCCGGCTTCACCGGCGCGGCCCGCCGCTTCGAGTTCAAGGGCGAAGCCGACGGTGTGCGGGTGTACGACGACTACGCCCACCATCCCACCGAAGTCACCGCCGCGCTGAAGGCCGGCCGCGTGATGGCGGGGGAGGGCAAGCTGCACGTGCTCTTCCAGCCGCACCTGTTCTCCCGCACCAAGGAGTTCTACCGCCAGTTCGCCAGCGCGCTCTCGCTCGCGGACACGGTGACCCTGCTGGAGATCTATCCCGCCCGCGAGGAGCCCATCGAGGGTGTCGCCAGCGAGCTGATCGCCGAACGCGTCGAAGTGCCGGCCCATGTGTTCGCGCCGGAGGCCGCGGTGGCCCATGTGGTGGAAAACGCCGAGCCCGGCGACGTGATCATGACCGTGGGAGCAGGAGACGTCACCTACCTCGGCGGCCGGCTGCTCGACGCTTTGTCCTGAGACCCGCTCGACGAACGCAACCCTAGGAACCAATGGACGAAAAAGCCAAGGTCGTTGAACTTCCGCCCAGCCCGGAGAAGAGGCGGCGCAAGATCATGCTCATCGGCGCAGCCGCCATCGTGGTGCTCAGCCTGGTCGTGGTCTTGGTGCTGAGTTTTTCCCCGGTGCTGGCAGCCAAGAAGATCGAGGTGACCGGGACCAAGCTGCTGAGCGAAAAGCAGCTGCTCGAGTCGCTGGCGCCCTTGGAAGGCACGCCGCTTCCGCGGATTTCCGAAGCCAAGGTCGAAGAGCTGCTCGGTGAGCAGCCGGCGATCGACAGCGTCGTGGTTCGGGCCCAGATGCCCAACACCCTGGTGGTGGAGATCCATGAGGAGGTTCCGGTGGCGATCCTGGTGGACGGCAAATCCAACTTCCTGGTGTCCGACACCGGCGCCAAGCTGAAGAAGCTCGGCGCCAAGGACAAAACCAAGTTGCCGAAGATCAAGGCCTCGGATGCCACCAAGGATCCAGAGCAGTTCAAGTTGCTGACCTCGATTCTCAGCGGGGTCGACGCCAAGGTGCTGGAGCAGGTTTCCACCGCTTCGTTGACCGAAGCGGGATTCATGGAACTTGCTTTGCCGCAGAAGCGTACACTGATTTGGGGCAACGGGGAGAAGGCGGCGTTGAAAAATCAGGTGACACAGATTTTCCTGAATAATTCAAAGGACAGCGCGGAGGCGAAGAAGACCATCGACGTCTCCAATCCGGAAAATCCGGTGACCTATTAAGTACGTCAGACTTGGGCGCGGGATGAACATTCTGAGCCAAAATTCTGGAAAGATAGGTTTGAAGTAGCGACACGCCTAGGCGGTCGTTGCACAAAGACCATACGACTCATAGCGTTCTTAATAACGATCGCTTGACAGAAACCTGACCTTCAGGCTAAGGGTGAAGGTTTCGGCATGGGTCGGATTCATGTAGCACATCTAACAAGGGAAGCGGGACGTGGCAGCTCCACAGAACTACCTCGCGGTCATTAAAGTCGTCGGTATCGGCGGTGGCGGTGTAAACGCAGTCAATCGTATGATCGAAGTCGGTTTGAAGGGCGTTGAATTTATCGCCATCAACACCGACGCTCAGGCACTGCTCATGAGCGACGCCGACGTCAAGTTGGATGTTGGACGTGAGCTGACTCGCGGTCTGGGTGCAGGCGCCAACCCTGAAGTTGGACGCCAGGCAGCCGAGGACCACGTCGAGGAGATCGAGGACGTCCTGCGCGGCGCCGACATGGTCTTCGTCACCGCAGGCGAAGGCGGCGGCACCGGTACCGGTGGCGCCCCTGTCGTTGCCCGCATCGCACGCTCCCTGGGCGCGCTGACCATTGGTGTGGTCACCCGCCCGTTCACCTTCGAAGGCCGCCGCCGTGCCAACTCGGCAGAGTCCGGCATCGAGGCGCTGCGCGACGAGGTCGACACCCTGATCGTCATCCCTAACGATCGTCTGCTGTCCATTTCGGACCGCAACGTGTCCGTTCTGGACGCATTCCGCCAGGCCGACCAGGTCCTGCTCTCCGGTGTCCAGGGCATCACCGACCTGATCACCACCTCGGGCTTGATCAACCTCGACTTCGCCGACGTGAAGTCCGTCATGCAGGGCGCTGGCTCCGCACTGATGGGCATCGGCTCGGCCCGCGGCGAGGACCGCGCGGTGAAGGCGGCCGAACTGGCCATCGCCTCGCCGCTGCTGGAAGCCTCCATCGACGGCGCGCACGGTGTGCTGCTGTCCATCCAGGGTGGTTCGGATCTCGGCCTGTTCGAGATCAACGAAGCCGCCCGCCTGGTCCAGGAAGTCGCCCACCCGGAAGCAAATATCATCTTCGGCGCCGTCATCGACGACGCACTGGGTGATGAAGCCCGCGTGACCGTGATCGCCGCCGGCTTCGACGAGCCGGACGTGACCAGCAAGCCGATGTCCGCGCCGGCCGTGTCCAAGCCAGCCGTCAGCCGTGCAGCAGAGCCAGCTGCACCTGCCGCGCCTGCTGCTCCCGCCGTTGTACCGCCGGCCGCCCCGGCACCTGCAGAGAAGCCTGCCGCAGAGCAGAACCCTTTCCAGGACCTGCCAGACGTTGTCGATTCGGACCTGAACGGCTCCAACGACGACCTCGACGTCCCGGACTTCCTGAAGTAAGAACAGCAGGAAGCTGAGCAGTGCTACATTTCGCGTCGAACCTCGATCCGAGCATCCAGCTGGCCTTCACGACGCAGGCCGAGGGAAACCTCGCCCTGCATGTGAATGACGATCCCCGCCTTGTGGCGGAGAATCGTGCCAGGCTGGAGGACTCGATCGGGGTTCGACGTTTTTCCCTGAATTTCATGAACCAGATCCACTCCACGCTGATCCATGCGGTCGACGGTGCGCAACGCACCTCGTGGAGCGACCCGGAGGCTCCGACCTGCGATGCGCTGGTCGACCCCTCAGGGCTTGAACCGCTGGCGGTCATGGTCGCGGACTGCCTGCCGGTGCTTTTCGTGGGGCGCAATCCGGAATCCGGCGGCAGCCTCACGGCCGCTGCCCACGCCGGACGCCGCGGACTGCTGGACGGAATACTGTCCAAGACCGTACACCAGCTGCGTTCCCACGGCGCGGTGCAGATCGAGGCCGTCATCGGCCCTTCGATCTGCGGCAACTGCTACGAAGTGCCGCAGCAGATGGCCGAGGAATCCGAGCAGCTTCGTCCGGGAATCCGCACCCGGACTTCCTGGGGAACCGAGGCGCTGGATCTTCCGGCCTCCGCGGCCCGGGAGCTGGCGGAACTGGACGTCCAAGTCCAGCTCAGCGGGGTCTGCACCTTGGAAGATGAACGATTTTTTTCATACCGCAGATCTACTGACTCGGGCCGACTTGCAGGACTTATTTGGCGCGATTAACACCCGTGTGCGACACACCGGTGAGAAAATCTCGAATGAACATTGCTACCTGAATTCTGTGCGGTAGCGTCGAAGTAGCGGAATCATGCATGGGGTGCATGAACGGGACAAACTAGGAGAATTATCGTGGCTGACGGACTGCGCAAGGCAATGGTCTATCTCGGCTTGGCGGACGCCGTCGAGCACGAAGAGGCTGTGGTAGATAAGGCAGAACCGAAGCCTCCGGTTCGAGTCATCGAAGACCCTGCTCCGAAGCGTCCCGCCGAATCCCCGCGCCCGCAGCCAGTCGTTCGCGCGGCCGCTCCGCAACCAACAGCCACAGAACCGGATGCCGAATACCGTGCACCGGTAACCCCCATCAAGCGTGCCCCTTCAGTGAGGGATGAGGATTCCGAATTGCGTCAGATTACAACCGTGCACCCTCGTTCTTACAACGATGCCAAAATCATCGGTGAGAACTTCCGTGACGGCATTCCGGTGATTATGAACGTCACCGACATGGGTGAAACCGACGCCAAGCGTTTGGTGGACTTCTCCGCTGGCCTCGTCTTCGCGCTGCACGGATCGATTGAGCGAGTCACCAACAAGGTGTTCCTGCTCTCGCCGTCCACCGTCGAGGTGCTGGGCGAGGACCGCAAGCAGTCCGAAGCCCAGGCAACCTTCTTCAACCAGAGCTAAGACGCCAGGAGCGAGCGCACAAAAATGGTGTTCGGGATTATTTATCTCGCCTTAGCGATCCTGCAAATTCTGCTTCTGATGCGAATTGTGCTGGATATAACTGAAAACTTTGCCCGCCACTGGCGTCCCAAGGGCATCGCGCTGGTCGTCGCGTCGTTTGTCGTGTCGATCACCGATCCGCCGCTGCGGTGGCTCCGCGGGAAAATCAAACCCCTGGATCTCGGCGGAATCCGCCTTGACCTGTCCTTTTTGATTTTCTTCATCGTCGTCATGATCGCGAAGGTCATCGTCGGCAATCTGGGGGCGAGCACAGGTATCTGAGTAGGAGTTTCTCCTCCAGCTAGGGGATTGTAGGCATAGCGCCTACAAGGTAGATTCAAAGAAAAAGAGACTCGGGTGAAGACCCGATTTCGTATTTAGTGTCCAAATCGTTATATCCTTTAGGAAATAGTGCTCCGACTTCACCGGTCGCGACACTGAAGAACGGTAAGTGTTTCGCAGGGCAACCAAAGGCCTTGCGGAAATGATCCCAGCATTGAGGTGACCCAATGGCTTTGACGCCAGAAGACGTAGTCAATAAGCGCTTTCAGCCGACCAAGTTCCGTGAAGGCTACGACCAGGACGAGGTAGATGACTTCCTCGACGAGATCGTGGTGGAGCTGCGTCGCCTAACCGGTGAAAACGAGACTCTCCGCCGCCGTCTGAGCGAACTTGGCGAAGACGCAAACGTTGTAGCCAAGGAACAGGCTGTTCCGGCTCCAGTATCCGCTGCTCCGGCTGCCAAGCCAGCCGAGGATAAGAAGGCTGAAACCAAGCCTGCCGAAGAAGCCAAGGCTGCTCCGGCTCCAGCTGCCAAGCCGGCAGAAGAGAAGAAGGCCGAGCCAGCTCCGGCTGCCAAGCCTGCCGAGAAGAAGGTCGAAGCAGCTCCTGCAGCAGCACCGGCCGTCGCTCCTTCCGCCGAATCGGCTGCCAACGTTCTTGCCATGGCACAGCGCCTGCACGACGAATACGTCGCATCCGGTGTTGAGCAGCGCGACAAGATCATCTCCGATGCCAAGACCGAGGCAAACTCCTTGGTCACCTCGGCAGAAGAGAAGAGCCGCAAGACCCTGTCTGCCCTGGAGCAGCAGAAGTCCGTCCTCGAACGCAAGCTCGAGCAGCTGCGCGGCTTCGAGCGCGACTACCGTGCTCGCCTGAAGACCTACATCGAAGGACAGCTGCGCGACCTCGAGTCGCAGGGTTCGATCGATGGCGCAGCAGGCAAGGCCAACTAGCTGCCTGCGGTTCAACGCTTGAACTGGTCATAAAGTAAGATCATCGGTGGTGCACGGATTCTTTCCGGCACCACCGATGACGTTTAAAAGGAATTAATGGGTAACACCGTGAGTGAACCACAAGCGGGCAGCGCCGCCGCGAAGGCCAAACGCTACACCGGACTCGGCCTGATCATCGCCCTGATTGCCCTGGTCCTTGACCAGGGCGTGAAGCTCTGGGTCGAAAACAGCATGGAGCTGGGAGAGTCCTTCGAGGTGATCCCGGGGTTCTTCGACATCCACTACATCCTGAACCCGGGAGCCGCGTTCTCCATGGGCGAGAACTTCACCGTTGTGTTCACCATCCTGCAGGCCACGGTGGCCGTGGTCGTCACCTACCTGTTGTTCCGCCGGGTCAAGATCCGCAGTTGGTCCATTGTCCTCGGCTGCCTGCTGGGCGGCGTGCTCGGCAACCTGGGCGACCGATTGTTCCGCGAACCTGCCTTCGGTTTCGGCCACGTGGTCGACATGTTCTCGGTGACGAACTTCGCGATCTTCAACGTCGCCGATTCGTTCATCGTGTGCTCCATGATCGTGGTCGCCTACATGCTCATCCGCGGCATCAATCTGGACGGCACCATCGGGGACAAGCCGAAGGACAGCGGCTCCGCAGCCCAGGGCGACGACCCGCAGAAGCCTGCTTCATGAGCCCCCTGATGGACGCATCGCACCATGCCCTCTCGGTCGACGAGGCCGACGCCGGATCCCGGCTGGATGCTTACCTGGCGCGCGTACTGCAGATTCCCCGCACCCTGGCCTCCAGCCTGTGCAAGGACTCACAGGTGCAGGTCAACGGGAAAACTATTGCCAAGTCACTAAAGCTCAAAGCGGGGGACAGGCTGTCGGTGACCATACCGGCCCAAGCCGACCCGCTGGAAATCAGGGTGGAAGCCGTGGAAGACCTGAAGATCATCGCCGACGATGACGACTACGTTGTCATCGACAAGCCCGTGGGCGTCGCCGCCCACCCGTCGCCGGGCTGGGTCGGTCCGACCGTGGTCGGGGCGCTGATGGCCGAAGGCTACACGATCTCCACCTCCGGAGCGTCCGAGCGCCAGGGCATCGTGCACCGGCTCGACGTGGGCACCAGCGGACTGATGGTGGTGGCGAAGTCCGAACGCGCCTACACCGCCCTGAAGCGCGCCTTCAAGGAACGCACTCCGAAGAAGATCTACCACGCAGTCGTCCAAGGCCTGCCCGATCCGCTGGAAGGCACCATCGACGCACCCATCGGCAGGCATCCAGGGCACGACTGGAAATTCGCCGTGCTGGACGGCGGACGAAATTCGGTCACCCACTACAAGGTCATCGAGGCCTTCGGCCGCGCCAGCTTGGTGGAGGTGCACCTGGAAACCGGGCGCACCCACCAGATCCGCGTGCACTTCTCCGCATTCGGCCATCCCTGCGCCGGCGACCAGACCTACGGCGCCGACCCGAAGCTGGGGGCCGCGCTCGGGCTGACTAGGCAGTGGCTGCACGCCAAGCGCCTGGGCTTCGAACACCCGGTCACCGGGCAGTGGATGGAATACGAGAGCGAATACCCCTCGGACCTGTCCGGCGCGCTGGAGCTGCTGCGCGAGGGAACCTTCTAGGAACTCCATGGAACGGGGTGCACCTGTAAGGGCCGGCGCGGCCCGGAAATTTTCCGGGCGGCTGTATCTCTTCCCACACCTGGTTCAGGCTCGAGGACTTCCGTGCCGGCTGTCGCTAGACTGGTTTGGTGAGCGCGACACGTGACGGATTTGTCCATCTTCATACACACACCGAATACTCCATGCTGGACGGGGCGGCCCGGCTAGGCGAACTGTTCGCCGAGGCCAACCGGCAGGGCATGGAAGCCATGGCGATCACCGACCATGGCTACCTCTTCGGCGCCTTCGACTTCTGGCGCCAAGCCACCGGTGCCGGCATCAAGCCGATCATCGGGGTGGAAGCCTATGTCACCCCGGGTACCCACCGCACCGACAAGACCCGCGTCAAGTGGCGCACCGAGGAACGCCAAAAGGGCGACGACGTCTCGGGCGGCGGCCTCTACAACCACATGACTCTGTTGTCCTACAACAACAAGGGCATGGACAACCTCTTCAAGGGCTCCTCGCGCGCCTCACTGGACTCCGTGTTCGGCAAGTACCCGCGCTGGGACCGCGAGCTGCTCAACGACCACCACGAGGGCCTGATCGCCACCACCGGCTGCCCCTCGGGCGAGGTGCAGACGAAGCTGCGCTTGGGGCAGTACGATGCCGCGAAGGCCGCAGCCGCCGAATTCCAGGACCTGTTCGGCAAGGAGAACTACTTCTGCGAAATCATGGACCACGGCCTGGAAATCGAACGCCGAATCACCAAGGACCTGCTGCGGCTGGCCAAGGAACTTGCCATTCCGCTGGTCGCCACCAATGACCTGCACTACACCCACGAGGCCGATGCCAAGGCCCACGAAGCGCTGCTGGCCATCAACTCGGGCTCCACGCTGGATGAGCCGACCTACGACCAGGGCGGCAGCCGCTTCGCCTTCAGCGGCACCGGCTACTACCTGAAGAGCTCGCGCGAAATGCGCGAGTTGTTCAAGGAACTCCCCGAGGCCTGCGACAACACGCTGCATATTGCGGACCGCGTGGACCTCACCTTCGACACCAGCGCCAACTACATGCCGAAGTTCCCCTGCCCTCCCGGCGAGGACGAGACGAGCTGGCTGATCAAGGAAGTCGACAAGGGTCTGCACTACCGCTACCCGAACGGCATCCCGGAGGCTTCGCGCAAGCAGGCGGACTTCGAGCTGGACGTCATCATCAAGATGGGTTTCCCCGGCTACTTCCTAGTCGTGGCGGACTTCATCAACTGGTCCAAGGACCACGGCATCCGCGTCGGCCCGGGCCGCGGTTCCGGCGCAGGCTCCATGGTTGCCTACGCCATGCGCATTACCGACCTGGACCCGCTGGTTCATGGCCTGATCTTCGAGCGCTTCCTGAACCCGGAACGTGTTTCCATGCCCGACTTCGACGTCGACTTCGATGATCGCCGCCGCTCCGAAGTGATCCACTACGTCACCGAGAAGTACGGCGATGAGCGTGTGGCAATGATCGTGACCTATGGATCGATCAAGACGAAGCAGGCGCTGAAGGACTCCTCACGCGTGCTGGGCTACCCCTTCTCCATGGGCGAGTCCCTCACCAAGGCGCTGCCGCCGGCAGTCATGGCCAAGGACATCCCGCTCAACGACATCGAGAACCAGGAGTCCAAGCGCTACTCGGAGGCCGGGGACTTCCGCAACCTCGTGGCTAACGACCCCGAGGCCAAGCGTGTCTTCGAAACCGCCAAGGGGCTCGAAGGCTTGAAGCGCCAGTGGGGCGTGCACGCCGCCGGCGTGATCATGAGCTCGGACCCGATCATCGATGTCGTGCCGATCATGCGGCGCATCCAGGACGGGCAGGTCATCACCCAGTTCGACTACCCGACCTGTGAAGGCCTGGGGCTGATCAAGATGGACTTCCTCGGTCTGCGAAACCTCACCATCATCTCCGACGCCCTGGCCAATGTGAAGGCCAACAAGGGCGTGGAGCTGGACCTGGAGACCCTGCCGCTGGACGACGCGGCAACCTACCAGCTGCTGGCCCGCGGCGACACGCTGGGCGTATTCCAGCTCGATGGCGGTCCGATGCGCTCGCTGCTGAAGATGATGCGCCCGGATAACTTCGAAGACATTTCCGCGGTGCTCGCGCTCTACCGCCCGGGCCCCATGGGCGCGAACTCGCACACCAACTACGCGTTGCGTAAGAATAAGCTGCAGGAAGAAACCCCGATCCACCCGACACTGGAAGAGCCGCTGCGGGAGATCCTCGGGGGGACCTTCGGCCTGATCGTGTACCAGGAACAGGTCATGTCCATCGCGCAGAAGCTTGCAGGCTTCTCGCTGGGCCAGGCGGACATCCTGCGCCGCGCCATGGGCAAGAAGAAGAAGTCCGAGCTGGACAAGCAGTTCGCCGGCTTCTCCAAGGGCATGATGGACAACGGCTTCACGATGGAAGCCGTGCAGGCCCTCTGGGACATCCTGCTGCCCTTCTCCGACTACGCGTTCAACAAGGCCCACTCGGCGGCCTACGGCGTGGTGTCCTACTGGACCGCCTACCTCAAGGAGCACTACACGGCCGAGTACATGGCCGCGCTGCTCACCTCGGTGGGCGACGACAAGGACAAGCTCGCGCTGTACCTCAACGAGTGCCGCCACCTGGGCATCACCGTGCTGCCTCCGGACGTCAACGAATCGGCCCTGACCTTCACCCCTGTGGGCAACGATATCCGCTTCGGCATGGGCGCCATCCGCAACGTCGGCTCCAACGTCGTGGACGGCATGGTGCAGGCGCGCCAGGAAAAGGGCGCCTACACCGACTTCAGCGACTTCCTGAACAAGGTCCCCGCGGTGGTCTGCAACAAGCGCACCATCGAATCGCTGATCAAGGCCGGAGCCTTCGACTCCATGGGCCACCCCCGCCGCGCGCTGGTCGCGATCCACGAAGAAGCCGTGGACTCGGTCATCCAGCTCAAGCGCAACGAGGCGGCCAACCAGTTCGACCTGTTCAGCGCCCTGGATCCCTCCGAGGCCTCGGATGCCATGACCGTGGCCATCCCGGACCTCCCGGACTGGGACAAGAAGGAAAAGCTGGCCTACGAGCGGGACATGCTCGGGCTGTACGTTTCCGACCACCCGCTGCAGGGCCTGGGTTCCGCGCTGGAGCAGTATGCCGACATGTCCGTGACCCATGTGCTGTCCGACGACGGGCCGCAGGACGGGCATATCATCTCCATCGCAGGCATGATCTCCGGGTTGCAGCGGCGCATCGCCAAGAAGAGCGGCAACCCGTACGCGCGCTGCGAGGTGGAGGACCTCTCCGGTTCCATGGAGGTCATGTTCTTCGGACAGGCCTACCAGCCGATCGCCGAGGTGCTGGCCGACGACCTGATCGTGGTCATCAAGGGGCGCGTACAGCGCCGCGACGACGGGTCCATCACCCTGAACGCCCAGGAAATGATGATCCCCGAATTGTCCGAGGACGCCAACGGCGGCCCGGTGGTCATCGGCATCCCGACTCACAAGGCCACCGAATCCCTGGTGCAGAAACTCGGCGACGTGCTGCGCACCCACAGCGGCAACACCGAGGTCCGGGTGAAGCTCACCGGCAGCCGCGGCACCTCGCTGCTACGCCTGGGCATGAACTTCCGGGTGAACCCTAACCCCGCCTTGTTCGGCGACCTGAAGGTCCTGCTCGGCCCCAATTGCCTGGACGTGTAGCGCTCCGGAGCATTGCGGCGCAGCCGCAGATGACCGGGTGAGGTAACCAATGGGTGCCGCACCCGGTCTTCGGCGTTAAAATGGGTACGTGACTTCCAATCCAGTAACCGTCTTTTCCGAACTCGCAACCCTCGACTGGCGCGCCGAGGACTTCAGCTACGCCCAGCTCAAGGCCAACCTGCCGCGCCCTGCCATGAACTCGCAGACCGCCGCTGAAACCGTGCAGCAGATTATCGATGATGTGCGTGCCCACGGCATGGGCACGCTCAAGGACCTGGCCCGGCGATTCGACCAGGTGGAGCTGGATCATACAAGGGTTGCGCAGGCGGAACTGGACAAGGCGCTGGCCGAACTTGATCCCGCGGTCCGCTTGGCGCTGGAGGAATCGATCTCCCGTGCTCGGCTCTTCGCCGCCGCCCAGGTGCCGGCCGACGCCGTGGTCGACTACAGCAACGGCGGATCCGTCACCCAGCGCTGGGTGCCGGTGCGCCGCGTGGGCCTCTACGTGCCTGGTGGACTGGCCGTCTACCCGTCCTCGGTCATCATGAACACCGTCCCGGCCCAGGCCGCGGGCGTGAAGTCCCTGGCCTTGGCCAGCCCGCCGCAGAAGGAGTTCGGCGGACTGCCGCACCCCACCATCCTGGCTGCCGCGAAGCTGCTGGGCATCGAGGAGGTGCACGCCATGGGCGGCGCCCAGGCCGTGGCGGCCTTCGCCTATGGCGTGGACGTGCCGGGGGACTCGCGCGGCGGCATCGAGCCGGTGGACGTGATCTCCGGTCCGGGCAACGTCTTCGTCGCTACCGCCAAGCGGCTGGTCAAGGGCGTCGTGGGCATCGACGCCGAGGCAGGGCCCACCGAGATCGCGATCCTGGCCGACAGCACGGCAAAGGCGGACTTCGTGGCCGCCGACATGATCTCGCAGGCCGAGCATGATGCCAACGCCGCCGCGGTGCTGGTCACCGACTCGCCGGCACTGGCTCAGGCGGTGCGCGAGCAGCTGGACGTCCAGGTCGCGGCCACCAAGCACAGCGAACGCGTCCGCGAGGCGCTGAGCGGCAGCCAGTCCGCGATCATCCTGGTCAAGGACCTGGACCAGGGCGTGGATGTCTGCAACGCCTATGCGGCGGAGCACCTGGAAATCATGACCGGCAACGCCGCGCAGGACGCCGCCCGCATCACCGCCGCCGGCGCGATTTTCGTGGGCGACTATGCCCCGGTGTCGCTTGGCGACTACTGCGCCGGGTCCAACCACGTGCTGCCGACCAGCGGCACCGCGTTGCACGCCTCGGGGCTGAACGTGAACACGTTCCTGAAGGCCGTGCAGGTCATCAGCTACGACAAGTCGGCGTTGGGCGATGTCGCGGCGCACGTGATTAATCTGGCGACTGCCGAGGACCTTCCGGCCCACGGCGACGCGGTCGCCGTGCGAAAGGCGCACAAAGCGCTAAACTAATACATGACATGTGTGGATTTCGGAAGGTACGCTTTGTGGAATCCAGTTTTAGCACTGAGTTGGAGGTGTCATGAACTGCCCTTATTGCCGCAACCCCGATTCGCGTGTGGTCGATAGCCGAGTTGCTGATGATGGCGTCTCCATCCGCCGGCGCCGGCAGTGCACCGCGTGCTCCCGTCGTTTCACGACGATCGAAACCGCAAGCCTGAGCGTCTTGAAGCAGTCCGGTGCGGTTGAACCGTTCTCCCGCAACAAGGTGATCAACGGCGTGCGCAAGGCCTGCCAGGGACGGCCGGTCACAGACCACGACCTGGCGATTCTGGCGCAGGAAGTCGAGGAAGCCGTGCGCACCTCGGGCGCCGCGGAGATCCCGGCGCACCAGGTGGGACTGGCAATCCTCGACCCGCTCTCGCGCCTGGACGAGGTGGCATACTTGCGTTTTGCCAGTGTCTACCACAATTTCCAGTCGCTGCAGGATTTCGAGGCGGCGATGGAGAAGCTGCGCGAACAGCGCGGCAAGGCTCCGCAGGGGACCCAACGACCACTGACCGCAGACTGACCCTTCGGGATACACCAGAGGCGTTGGCCCGGCCCTTTTCAGGGACCAGGCCAACGCCTCTGGTTTTTGCGCGCGGCGTCGGCGCCGCGCCCTATGGCAGGGTGAGGATCTCGGCGCCCGAGTCGGTGACCAGCAAGGTGTGCTCGAACTGCGCGGTGCGCTTCTTGTCCCGCGTGGTGACGGTCCAGTCGTCGGCCCACATGTCCCATTCAACGGTGCCCAGGGTGAGCATCGGCTCGATGGTGAAGACCATGCCCGTCTCGATCAGCGTGTTGTAGCCCGGCGCCGCATCGTAGTGGGGGATGATCAAGCCCGAGTGGAAGGCCTCGCCCACGCCGTGGCCGGTGAAGTCGCGGACCACGCCGTAGCCGAAGCGCTTGGCGTAGCTTTCGATGGTGCGGCCGATGACGTTGATCTCGCGGCCCGGCATGACCGCCTTGATAGCGCGCTTGAGCGAGTTCTCGGTGCGCTCGACCAGCAGGCGGGATTCCTCGTCCACGTCGCCCACCAGGAAGGTGGCGTTGTTGTCGCCGTGCACCCCTCCGATGAAGGCGGTGATGTCGATGTTGATGATGTCCCCGTCCTGCAGGACCGTGGAGTCGGGGATGCCGTGGCAGATCACTTCGTTCAGCGAGGTGCACAACGACTTCGGGAAGCCTCGGTAGCCCAGGGTGGACGGGTAGGCGTTGTGGTCCAGGAGGAACTCGTGGCCGATGCGGTCCAGCTCGTCGGTGGTGATCCCTGGCTGGCAGGCCTTGCCGACTTCGGCCAGCGCCTGCGCCGCGATGCGTGAGGCAATGCGGATGCGTTCGATGACCTCGGGGCTCTTGACCTCGGATGCGGTGTTCTTGGCCGGTTCGCGCTTGCCCACGTACTCCGGACGTTCAATGTTCTTGGGCACCGGGAGCTGGGGGGAGACCACGCCCGCGGTGAGATTTCCGATTGGTGCAGTTGCAACAGTAGCCATGAAGATATTCTATCGCCCGGCTGGCCCCCGGATTTGTGGATGAGCTGAGAGCCGAACGCATTTCACACCGAAAACTATCCCGGTGCGCTAGCGTTGAGCTAGGCAGCCATAGAACCATCTGAAGGAGCAGGCGATGAGCTCAGAAGGAACCCCCGGTGAGGGGAAGTACTGGTACAACGTGAACACGAAGAGCATCGAGAAGGGCGCGCAGTCGGACTGGTCCCAGCTGCTGGGCCCGTACGACACCGAGGCTGAAGCCCGCACCGCGCTGGAAAAAGTGCAGGCGCGCAACGACGCCTGGGATGCGGAAGACGAAGAAGACGACTAGTTCTCCTGCGTCCGCGCACAAGAAAACCGGTGCGAGCAGCCCCTGCACGGGGCCGCTTGCACCGGTTTCCTCTTTGCCGCGGCGTGGGCCGACGAAACGCTACTTGTCGAACTCGTACTCGGCCGACGGGAAGGTGCCGGCCAAGACGTCCTGGTGGTAGGCGCTGACCGCCTCGGAGACCATCGTGCGCAAATCGGCGTACTTCTTGACGAACTTCGGGGTGCGGCGTCCCCCCAGTCCCAGCATATCCTGCCAGACCAGCACCTGGCCGGTGGTCGAGGCCCCGGCGCCGATGCCGATGGTCGGCACCACCAGTGCCTCGTCGATCAGCTTGGCGGCAGGGCTCGGAACCATTTCCATCAGGATGCAGAACGCGCCGGCGTCCTGCAGGGCCAACGCATCGGCTTTCATGCCCTCCACGGCGTCGCCGCGGCCCTGGATGCGGTAGCCGCCCAGGGCGTGCTCGGACTGCGGGGTGAAGCCGATGTGCCCGATGACCGGAACCCCGGCCAGGACCATGGCGCGCACGTGGTCGGCGTAGGCGGCGGTGCCTTCCATCTTCACGGCGTGCGCATGTCCCTCCTTCATCAGACGGACAGCGGTGTCCACGGCCTGGGCAGGGGACTGCTCGTAGCTGCCGAACGGGAGGTCGGCGACAACCATGGCGCGCTTGCTTCCGTTGGCAACGGCCTTGGTGAAGATGATCATTTCATCGATGCTGATGGGAAGCGTGGATTCGTAACCGATGACGGTGTTGGCGGCTGAATCGCCCACGAGCAGGATCTCGATTCCCGCTTCATCGAAAATTTCGGCCATCATGACGTCATATGCGGTTAACATGGCGAATTTTTCGCCTTGTTCTTTGGCTTGCTGTAGATGGTGAACCCGGATGCGGGACGGGCCTTTTTCAGGGTTCGCTACGTATGGTTGAGGCATGAAACGACTTTATCGCACTTGGCGCAGGCGGTGCTTGCACGGCTAAAGAGGTCGAAACGTTATAGTCTTGCAACAGGTCAACATAACTACGGGCCTGATGGGCGCCGGACTCTAGCATTTATAAGGCGGTGGAATATGGATCGTCAGCAGGAATTCGTGCTGCGCACCATTGAAGAACGTGACGTTCGATTTGTGCGCATGTGGTTTACCGATGTGGTTGGTTCACTGAAATCTGTGGCGCTGGCACCCGCAGAAGTCGAGGACGCCTTTGAAGAAGGTCTTGGCTTCGACGGTTCCTCGATCGACGGCCTGTCCCGGATCTCCGAATCAGACATGCTCCTGCAACCCGATCCGGCCACCTTCCAGCTGCTTCCGTGGCGCGGTGAGGTCGAGCCGACCTCCCGCATGTTCTGCGACATCCTCACCCCCGAAGGCCAGCCCTCGAACGCCGACCCGCGCCAGGTGCTCAAGCGCCAGCTCACCGAAGCGGCCAATATGGGCTTCACCTGCTACACCCACCCGGAGATCGAGTTCTACCTGTTGAAGAACTCCGAGCTGGATGCCGAAGGGCGTCCGCAGCCGATTGACAACGGCGGGTACTTCGACCATGTGCCGGACGGCGTCGGCCAGGACTTCCGCCGCGCCTCGGTCACCACGCTCGAAGCCCTGGGCATCTCGGTGGAGTTCTCCCACCACGAGACCGGACCGGGCCAGAACGAAATCGACCTGCGCTACGCCGATGCCCTGCAGACTGCGGACAACATCATGACCTTCCGCACCGTCATCAAGGAAATGGCCATGCAGAAGGGCATCCACGCCACCTTCATGCCCAAGCCCTTCGCCGAGCATCCGGGCAGCGGCATGCACACCCACTTCTCCTTGTTCGAAGGCGATGTCAACGCATTCTTCGAGGCCGGCCGCGAGTACCAGCTCTCCGACGTCGCCAGGTCGTTCATTGCCGGCATCCTGCACCATGCGCAGGAAATGACCGCGATCACCAACCAGTTCGTGAACTCCTACAAGCGCCTGTGGGGCGGGGGAGAAGCCCCGAGCCACCGGTCATGGGGGCACAACAACCGCTCCGCCCTGGTGCGCGTGCCGCTGTACAAGCCGGGCAAGGGCCAAAGCGCGCGTGTGGAGTACCGCGGCATCGATTCAGCCGCCAACCCGTACCTCGCCTACGCCTGCCTGCTGGGCGCCGGCCTGAAGGGCATTCGCGAAGGCTATGAGCTGGAAGACCCGACCGAGGACGACGTCTGGAGCCTGTCCACCGCCGAGCGCCGGGCTTCGGGCCACGTGCCGTTGCCGGGCAGCCTGCACGACGCCCTGCGCGCCATGGAGGAGTCCGAGCTCATGGCCGAGATCCTCGGTGAGCAGGTGTTCAACTCGTTCCTGGCCAACAAGCGTGCCGAATGGGAAGAGTACCGACAGATCATCACCCCGTACGAGCTGGATAAATACCTGGGGATCCTCTAGGAGGACCCCGGCGCGCCGACGCGCGTCACACAGTCAGGAGCCGACGTTCACGCCATGACAGAAATTTCCTCGCGATCCCTGATCAACGCCGGGTTCTCCGACGTTGAACGGGCCAAGAAGTTCCTCGATTCCACGGAACTGTCCACCTTGGACCCGGAACTGATCGTGAAGATGATGGCGCACGCGCCGGACCCCGACCAAGCCCTGCTGCTTGCCCTGCGCTTGGTGGACCGCCACCCGCAGGCGGCGGAGATCTTCCTGCAGGCCGAGAGCTGCCAGGCGCTGATCCGGCTGCTGGGCAGTTCCGCGGCACTGGGCGAATTCCTGATCCGATGCGAGGACGCGCTGCAGGTCGTTGCGCAGGCACCGTCCACCAGCTTCACCAATGTGCCCGCAGACCAGCTGCGCAACGACATGCTTGCAGCGGTCGGCGCGGTGCAGACTCCGAACGGCCACTGGGTCGCCTCGTGCACGGGGGCCGAGGCGCGTCAGAAGCTGCGCGTCAGCTACCGGCTGGCGTTGCTCTCGCTGGCCTACCGCGATCTGGGATCGGCCCAGCCGCAATGGGTCATGCCGCAGGTCGCCGCCGAACTGGCTGACATGGCCGCGGCAGCCCTGGAAGGCGCCCTGGCCGTGGCCCGCGCCGAAGCCGGCGAACAGTACACCCCCGAACAGGTCGACCAGGTGAAGCTGGCCGTGATCGGTATGGGCAAGTGCGGCGCCCGCGAGCTGAACTACATCTCCGACGTGGACGTGATCTACGTGCATGGTTCGCTGCCGGGCATCGAGGAAGATCTGGCCGGCGCCGTCGCCACGGTGCTGTGCGGCAACGCCGCCCGCGCGCTGATGGTTCCCGGCCCCGAGCCGATGCTCTGGGAAGTGGACGCCAACCTTCGCCCCGAAGGCAAGGACGGCGCGCTGACCCGCACCCTGTCCTCGCATGAGGCCTATTACCGGCGCTGGGCGCACTCCTGGGAGTTCCAGGCGCTGCTCAAGGCGCGCGCCATCGCCGGCGACAAGGACCTGGGCGCAGCCTACGAGCGCATGGTCTCGCCCATGGTCTGGTCCAGCTCCGAACGCGACGGATTCGTGGAATCCGTGCAGGCCATGCGCCGGCGGGTGAGCGACAACATCTCCAAGGACGACGTGCCCTGGCAGATCAAGCTGGGCCCGGGCGGGCTGCGCGACGTGGAGTTCACCGTGCAGCTGCTGCAGCTGGTCCACGGACGGGTGGAGCCTTCCATCCAGGTGCCCACCACCACCCTGGCCATCCACGCGATGAGCGAGACCGGCTACATCGGCCGCGAGGACGCCACCAACTTCGATGGCTCCTACCGTTTCCTGCGCCTGCTGGAGCACCGCATCCAGCTCAGCCAGCTGCGCCGCACGCACCTGATGCCGCGCAACGAAAACGCCCAGCGCGTGCTGGCCCGCGCCATCCGCGGCGCCGGGGACCTGCAAGCCACGAGCCCGGAAAAGCTGCTGCGCCGCTGGAACGAAACCAAGCGCCTGGTCCGCTCGCTGCACGAACGCATCTTCTACCGCCCGCTGCTCGTCAGCAGTTCCAATCTCTCGGCGGACGACGTCCGGCTCACCGCGGAATCCGCGCAGGCCCGGCTGCGAGCCCTGGGCTATCTGGACCCCAAGGCCGCGATGCGCCACATCGAGGCGCTCACCGGGGGAGTCTCCCGCCGCGCGGCCCTGCAACGCCAGCTGCTGCCGGTGCTGCTTGACTGGTTCGCCCGCGGCGTCGACCCGGACGCCGGGCTGCTCGGCTTCCGCCGCCTCAGCGAGTCCCTGGGCAAGACCCACTGGTTCCTGGGCATGCTGCGCGACACCAACGCCGCCGCCGAGCGCCTGAGCCACCTGCTGTCCAATACGCGCTTCCTCACCGACCTGCTGGCCAATGAGCCGGCCGCCGCCGCCTGGCTGGGCACCGACAGCTCGTTGATGCCGCTGAGCCGAGAAAGCCTGGCGCAGCAGAACACCTCCATCATCCAGCGCACCAAGGCACCCGAAGCCGCCATCCGGCAGATCAGGCTCGTGCGCCGCCGCGAGATCCTGCGCGTCGCGCTCGCCGACGGCGCGGGCCTGCTGCGGGTGGACCAGGTGGGCCGGGCCCTGTCGGACATCGACGGGGTCATGATCGACGGGATCCTCACCGTGCTGCTGGCCGCCGACCAGGCAGTTCACGGGGAGCAGGCGCGCATCGCGGTGATCGCCATGGGCCGCCAGGGCGGGCAGGAGATCGGCTACGGCTCCGACGCGGACGTGCTCTATGTCCAGCGCCCGGTTGCAGGCGCGACCGACCAGCAGGCCCAGGAGCAGGCCTCGCGTGTGGTCACCGAGCTGATGTCGTGGAGCTCCAAGCCGTTGAAGCCGGCCATCCCGGCCGAGGTGAAGTTGAAGATCGACTCGGACCTGCGCCCCGAGGGGCGCCAGGGTGCTCTGGTGCGCTCCTTCGATTCCTATGCCGCCTATTATGAGCGCTGGGTGGAAGTCTGGGAACGGCAGGCGCTGCAGCGCGCCCGGCCGTTCGCCGGCGACGAGCAGCTGGGCCAGGACTTCATGGAGCTGATCGAGCCGATCCGCTACGGCCGCGGCCTGGACGAGGCGGAGATCAAGGAGATCCGCAAGATCAAGGCGCGCGTAGAGGCAGAACGGCTGCCGCGCGGAGCGGATCCGAACCGGCATCTGAAACTCGGCCGGGGATCGCTGTCCGACGTCGAATGGCTGGTGCAGTTCTACCAGCTGCGCTACGCCTGGAAACACCATGAGCTGCGCACGCCGTCCACGCTCGTCGCGCTGGACCAGCTGGCGGCCTTGGAAATCATCACGGAAGAGCAGGCCGAGGTGCTGCACATCGCCTGGCGCCTGGCCACCCGCATCCGTTCCGCCGAGATCATCACCTCGGGTCGTTCCAGCGACGTGCTGCCCAGCTCCGCGAGGGACATGGAAGCCGTGGCCCGCTGGTGCGGCTACGAGGCGAACACCGGCATGGAACTGGAAGAAGACTACCTGCGCGCCACCCGGCACTCCCGGGCGTTGTTCGAGCAGCTGTTCTACGGCTTCGAAGACTAGCCTTGATGTCCCGGACGCAGATCCGCGAGGAGCGCTGGAGCCCGGAGCCCGGAGGCTGGCGTGTGTGGAGGCGCCAAGTCTACCTCGGCTCGGGCCACGCGTTCTGGGAGCAGTCGGCGGCAGCGCTGCTGCACGGGGAAGTGAAAACCCGCAGCGGATTCCGCATCAGCACGCAGGACAAAGTCCGCAGCGGAGCCAAGCCGCAGATCATCGTCCCCGTGGGACCGGCGTCGATCCACGAACCTGTCGAGGTGGTGGATGTCGTTGAATGCGGCAACCTGGCCGGATTCGCCTATCGAACCCTGCCGGGACACCCGGTCTGCGGCGAAGAAGCCTTCATCCTGCGCCGGATGGGGCCAGCGGTGTTCCTGAAGATCCGCTCGCTCACCGCCGCTTCGGACCGCTGGACCTGGCGTTCGGTCTTCTGGCTGCTGCTGGGAGCGCAGCGGTTCATCCGGTGGCGCTATCTGCGGGTGATGCGCCAGCGCACGTCCTGACCTGCATCTGCATCGGCGGGACGGCGGCAAGACCATGAATTTCATTTCGACCCTCGCACCCGCGCCTCATCAGGGGATAGGCTGGGCAGGCAGTTCCAAATTTCGGTTCGGCGCCCCCCGGATTGCCCGGCAGCGCCGATGGTTTGAGGGGGAAAAGGACATGGATCCGCAGTTAATGCAGGCAGCGGTCGACCAGTCGGTACTGGCGCTGGAAAGCAACGACAGCGGCCCGTTCGGGGCGGTCGTGGTACTGGACGGCAAGGTCATTGCCACCGGATACAACACCGTGGTGCATGATTCGGATCCGACGGCCCACGCGGAGGTCAACGTGATCCGCAAGGCCGGACAGGCTCTGGGAACCTTCGACCTGTCACAGTGCGAGCTCTACACCAGCTGCGAGCCGTGCCCCATGTGCCTCGGCGCCATCTACTGGGCGCGATTCAAGCACGTCTACTACGCGAACGACCGGCAGGACGCGGCGAACATCGGCTTCGACGACAACTTCATCTACACCGAACTGGAGCTTCCCATGAGCGAACGGCGCATCCCGTTCACCAAGGTCGAGCTGGCCTCGGCTCTGGGGGCCTTCGAAGCGTGGACCGCCAAGGTAGACAAGCAGGAATACTAGCCGCCGCTGATTCAGGGTTGGCTTGGCGATTAGCGGTGTTCCACGTCCGGCCAAGCCACGCGGAAGCGTTCGGTGGGCTGCAGGGCCTTGGTGCGCAGCGCATTGGCCAGGACGATGCCGTGGGGTGAGATTTCCAGTATGTTCAGCACCTCGGCGGCATCGCGGGAGCCGGCATCCAGCACCCAGGTGGTCATCACCTCGCTGATGCCGCGATCCACCAGCAGCTGCTCGCCGTCCACGTATCCGCAGGCATCCGCCAGTGCGTGGCTCAGGACGTTGCGCGGGGTCACCAGTTTGTAGTCGGGATCCGCAGGGTCGAGATGACCCACGGTTTCGCCGTCTTCGCGCTGCACGCCGACCCGGGTGGAAAAGTCCATGACGCCAGCGTACCCCGGAACGAAATAACGCCGGGTTCCACCTGTTGGTGGAACCCGGCGTAGTGCTGTCACCCCGCAGGGCGGGGATTAGCAGCCGTAGTACAGCTCGAACTCGTATGGGTTCGGGCGCAGGCTCAGTGGCTTGATTTCGTATTCGCGCTTGTACTCGATCCAGGTCTGGATCAGGTCCTCGGTGAACACGCCGCCCTCGAGCAGGAACTCATGGTCGGCTTCCAAGGCCTTGAGCGCCTCCTCAAGGGTTTCAGGAGCACGCTGGATGTCCTTGGCCTCTTCGGCAGGAAGCTCGTAGAGGTCCTTGTCGATCGGGTCTGCAGGCTCGATGCGGTTCTTGATGCCATCCAGGCCAGCCATCAGCTGGGCTGCGAAGGCCAGGTACGGGTTCGAGGAAGCATCTGGAGCGCGGAACTCGATGCGCTTTGCCTTCGGGTTCGAACCGGTGATCGGGATGCGGATACCGGCCGAGCGGTTGCCCTGCGAGTACACCATGTTGACCGGTGCCTCGAAGCCCTTGACCAGGCGGCGGTAGGAGTTCACGGTCGGGTTGGTGAAGGCAAGCACCGCATCTGCGTGCTTCAGCAGGCCGCCGATGTACCAGCGGGCGGTGTCGGACAGGCCGGCGTAGCCCTTCTCGTCGTAGAACAGCGGATCGCCGTTGCTCCACAGCGACTGGTGCACGTGCATGCCCGAGCCATTGTCGCCGAAGACCGGCTTCGGCATGAAGGTTGCGGACTTGCCCCAGGCGTCGGCCACGTTCTTCACGATGTACTTGAACAGCATCAGTTCATCGGCGGCATGCACCATGGTGTTGAACTTGTAGTTGATTTCAGCCTGGCCGGCAGCGCCAACCTCGTGGTGGCTGCGCTCGACTTCTAAGCCTGCTGCATCCAGCTCGACGCAGATGGCATCGCGCAGGTCAGCCTGCTTGTCGGTTGGGGAGACAGGGAAATAGCCGCCCTTGAACGGGGTCTTGTAACCCTGGTTGCCGCCCTCTTCCTTGCGACCGGTGTTCCATGGCGCTTCGTCAGAGTCGATCTTGTAGAACGCACCCTGCGGCTTGGACTCGTAGCGGACGTCTTCGAAGATGAAGAATTCTGCTTCCGGAGCGAAGAATGCGGTGTCGGCGATGCCGGTCGATTCCAGGTAGGCCTCGGCACGCTCGGCCACGCCACGCGGATCGCGGTGGTACGGCTCGCCGGTGCGAGGGTTGATGATCGAGAAGTTCATGGCCAGGGTCTTCTCGATACGGAATGGATCGATGAACGCGGTGCTGACATCCGGGATAAGCTGCATGTCGGAATCAGAAACACCTGCGAATCCGCGAATGGAGGAACCATCGAAGAGCTGGCCGTTGACGAAGAAGTCCGCGTCGACCGACTTGGCTGGAACATTGAAGTGCTGCTGGACACCTGGAAGGTCAGTGAATCGAATGTCGACGAACTTGACGTCCTCTTCGGCAATGTAGGCCAAAGCTTCTTCTGGACTCTTAAACATGTGCAGGTTACTCCCTGGTGAGATTTAGGTTTGGTAAACGGAACGATCACACGAAATGATCTGAGCTGTTCTCTTGCTTACCCATCAAGCTTACCTAGGATCCGTTTCTTATTGGTGTCTCTATTGTTTCGTCCGCGTTACAAACAACATGTTCGGGCGTGTCGTACGTCTCTGATCAGTGTGAAAGCACGGGTGTAACAAACAAATCCGTGCGGAAAATCAGTGAAAAATGTTTACACAGGGTGCGCGGATAGACTAGAGGGGTGGAACGCAAAGACTTTAGTTCGTGGCTTGAAGGCCCGCCCCAGCTTAATTCCCAGCATTGGCCGGGGGAGCACATGGGCCGTCCGGAGAAGGGCCCCGGCTCGATTGGGCGCCTGCCGCGCCGGCTCGGGGCAATCAGCATCGACTGGGGGCTGTCGATGCTGCTCAGCTGGTGGCTTTTCGACCTGAACGACTGGGCAACGTTGGCGCTGTTCGGCCTGGGCCAGATCATCGGAGTAGGCATCACCGGGCATACCATCGGCCATCGGGTCTTTAGGATGCAGGTCCAGTCGATGGACGGCACTGCGGTCACGCCGTTGCAGGGACTGATTCGCTCGGTGCTGCTCTGCCTTTTCATCCCGGTACTGATTGCCGACAAGGACCAGCGCGGACTGCACGACCGACTGGCCAAGAGCATCCTAGTCAACATCCGCTAGCAAGAGCAGGCTCCCTTGGCCCGGGCACGAGGCCCGTGGCGCTGCACAGAATCAAGACAAAAAAGAAACCGCATCGAACGATGCGGTTTCTTTTTATCCGGTCCTAGCCTCGCATGGCGCGGCGGTTCGGGCGAACGCGGTTCGGGTCGATGCCCTTGGGGATCGGCAGGCGATTCGCGGTCAGGGTGCTCAGACGCTTCTCGACTGCGCTGACCTCAAGCTTGGTGATCGACTTCGGAAGCTTCTTCATCTTCTTGGCGACGTCTTCCAAGGCCACCTGGTCTTCGTCCTGGCCGGCGTTGATCACGTGGATCGGAACGTTCGGCAGTACGCGGCCGACTCGTTTGCGCTCGGAGATCACCAGATCGCGCACGCGGGACTTGGGGCCTTCGGAGACCAGCACCACGCCGGCGCGGCCAATGGCCATGAACACGAGGTCCTGGTGCCGGTTGTAGGCAACCGGTTCCTCTTTCAGGATCCAACCGCGACGCAGTACGCTCATCGCTGCGCCGACAGCACCCGGTCGTCCGACCAGCTGCGAGAAGGCGGCCTTCTCGGCGCGGCGGGACATGATGTACATAGCAGCGAGCAGGGCCAGCGGGATCGAGATGATCAGCATGGTGACCCAGTTGCGGATCAGCAAGCCGATGACCAGGCCCACGGCGATGATTCCCAAGGCAGCCAGAGCCATCCACCAGACGACCATCGGGTCGTGGCGGCGGGTCATCTGGAAGACCTGGCCGATCTGCTTTAGGCGACCGGGCTCTTTGTTCTGCTTCTCAGCTTTTGGTTTACGCGAAAAAAGCCCACGCTTTGATTGCGAGGCAGCGTCGTTGTCGGAGTTTTTGGCCATAGTGCCTCAATTCTACGCGATGAATCTATGAGATCTAATCCAGTGCGGGAAATTGCCAGTCCCGTACGGCTGCGGGGGAGGGCCAACGCACGATGTCCCGGCCCAAATGGTCCGGAGTGTACCATTCGGGCCGGGACATTTCCGGCGGCGTTGCCTAGCTTCCGATCAGCGAGGCAGCTTCCTGACGGGTGTCGCCGGAGGATTCGATGTGCGCGAGCGCCTCGGGGATCTCGCGGCCCTTCTTGCGCATGGCTCCTGCCCACAGTCGCCCGGCCCGGTACGACGAGCGCACCAGCGGCCCGGACATGACCCCGGCGAAGCCGAGCTCTTCGGCTTCCTGCTGCAACTCCAGGAATTCCTGCGGCTTCACCCAGCGGTCAACAGGCAGGTGACGTTCGGTCGGGCGCAGATACTGGGTAATGGTCAGCAGGTCGCAGCCAGCCTCGTGCAGGTCGCGCATGGCCTCCGAGATTTCCTCGCGGGTCTCGCCCATGCCCAGGATCAGGTTCGACTTGGTGATCATGCCGCGCTGGTGGCCATGGGTGATGACGCCCAGAGAGCGCTCGTAGCGGAACGCCGGGCGGATGCGCTTGAAGATGCGCGGCACGGTTTCCACGTTGTGCGCGAAGACCTCCGGAGCGGAGTCGCAGATCGCGTCCAGGTTCTCCGGCTTGCCGGAGAAGTCCGGGATCAGCAGTTCCACGCCGGTGTTCTCGTTGAATTGGTGGATGCGGCGCACGGTTTCCGCGTACAGCCAGACACCCTCGTCTTCGAGATCGTCGCGGGCGACTCCAGTCACGGTGGCGTAGCGCAGGTCCATCTTCTTCACGCTCATGGCGACCTTGAACGGCTCGGAGCGGTCCAGCGCCGCCGGCTTGCCTGTGTCGATCTGGCAGAAGTCGCAGCGGCGGGTGCACTCGGAACCGCCGATGAGGAATGAGGCCTCGCGGTCTTCCCAGCACTCGAAGATGTTCGGGCAGCCGGCTTCTTCGCAGACGGTGTGCAGTCCCTCGGACTGCACCAGGTTTTTCAGCCCCACGTATTCAGGACCGATGTTGAGTTTCGCCTTGATCCACTCGGGCTTGCGCTCCACGGGTACGGCGGCGTTGCGCTTTTCAACGCGCAGTAGTCGACGGCCTTCTGGCTCGATGCTCATTGACTGCTCTTTCTAAAGGAAGGGAGTGGTTGTCTAGACGACTTGAGGGGTGAGGAGACGCTCAAGCTCCTGCTGGACGCGATCGACCACGTCGCTGGGGGAGATTTCGCGGCCCAGTTCCTTGGAAATCGTGGTGACGCCGGCATCCGTGATGCCGCACGGGATGATCTGGTCATAGGCGTTGAGATCATTCGAGCAATTCAAGGCGAAACCGTGCATGGTCACGCCGTGGTTGATTCGAATTCCGATGGCGGCGATCTTGCGGTCCTGCTCGCCCTCCGCACCTGGAACCCACACCCCGGAGCGTCCTTTCACCTGCGCGGTGGGGATGCCGTACTCGTCGACCACGTTGATCAGCGCTTGTTCGAGGGTTTCCACGTATAGCCTGATTGCGCTGATCTTGCGCAGCTTGACGATGGGATAGCCAATGAGTTGTCCTGGGCCGTGCCAGGTGAGTTTGCCTCCGCGGTCAACGTCAACAACGGGGGTGCCGTCGAGGGGAAGATCTTCGGGTTCAGTTCGTTTGCCAGCCGTGTAAACGGCTGCATGTTCGAGGAAGAGGACTTTTGGGGTTTGTTCGTCCGCGGCCACCGCATCATGCAGCTGGATCTGGTAGTCCCAAGCCTGCATGTACGGAATGTATTCTGTGCCGAGTCCGACTCTTTCGAATTCGATCGCCATGGGGGTTACCCTACGCCGTTGAACCGGCGGTCGCTAATTCGCCACCACCCGCTGTACATGTGGATAACGAATTTGCAATTCGGGATTATTCGGTAGAACGAAACCATGGATGAATCAACGAATGTGCTGGCCTGGCCAACGTGCCCCGGTTACATGACAGTGAAACCCTTAAGTACCAAGTCACCATGTAAAGTTTGGCTCATTCGACGAGAGTCGGACCAGCAATATATGGTGCTGAAACTTAGTCTGACTATGGAAAATGTGGCATCGCAGAGGCTTCACAATGTCAATGCCGCGAGGAAATATGTCGTCGATTCTTACGGCATGCTCAGCACCCAGCTAGGCGACGGGCTGCTGATGGAGTACTGCCCGGGTGGCAGCCTCGCTGCGCTCATGGCTCGGCGCTCGAACTTCACGCTCGCCGAATGCGTGACAGCTCTGGCCCCCATCGCCCAGGCCATTGCGGGACTTCATGCAGCAGGGATGCGGCACGGGGACATTTCGCCGTCCAACATCATGCTCACGGCACAGGGCATGCCGAAGATCATCGACTTCCAGGAAGCCTCTTTGAGCCAGGATGCGGCTGAAGTCGCCGGGACGCCCGGATTCATCGCACTCGAGACGTTCACAGGCGCAGGGGAGGAGGAGCTCGGCGCCCGGGACGTCTTCGCGCTGGGAAGCTGCCTCTGGTACCTTCTGGACGGCGAACCACCGGACGAGCCGCATTACCGCCCGCCGGTCAGGGTCCAGTTTCCCGGCGTTCCCGAGATCATCCAGGAGCTCCTGGCCGACTCGTTGGACGAAGATCCACTGCAGCGCCCCACCGCGGACCAATTCGCCCGGACGCTGTTCTCCAGCATTCCGGCCGCGCCGATCCACTGGGAAGGGTTCATCGACACTGACAGCAACCAGCTGATGGATACGATCCACCCTGACGTGGCGGCACGGACGAAACACCGTCGAGCCGGGTCACGTCGGAAAGCAGGAAAGACCAGCACCGTCATTCCGGGAGATAGCGGCAGCTGGCACGGGCACCGTCTACGCCGCACCCCCGGAGGCGCGAAGGTCGTTGCCGCGCTCGCGATCGGAGGCATCGCGATTGCGGCCAGCTTCCTAGGGGTGAAATACCTGTTGCCCGGCCAACCGCCGGACCCGGCGGCACAGGGCGCAGTACCGGGCGAGACGCCAGGCTGCCGGATCCTGGACGTCGGGGAGGTCCCAGCCTGCTCCTTCGAAGCCGATACAGTCATTGCAAGCTTCCTGGCACTGTCCGCCGCGCGTGACCGGGCCATGAACTCAGGCGATTCCTCGGCGCTGCGAAAAATCTACGTCGAGGACTCGGAGCAACTGCAGAGGGACCGTGAAACCCTGGACTCGATGCGCAAGCTGAAATTGCGGTTCAATGGCCTCGAAACGAAATTGGAGGATGTCTCGATCCAGGCTCGCGGCTCCGCAGACACCGTGATCCTTCAGGCCCTTTCGACGCACAGTTCCTATACCTACGTTGATGCAGCCGGCACGTTGCGGCACCAGGTGGGCGCGGGCGACCCCGAACGGATCCAGGTCGAGGTCGAGCTTGTTGACGGCCAGTGGTTCCTCGGGACGGTGCTCAGTCGCAGCGACTGAGAATCAGCGCCCGTTAAACTGCAAACGGCCGTTCTCCCAGGAATCAGGGAGAACGGCCGGTGAGCGGACGCAACAGCGTGTTGGGCGATTAGCTCCAGAGCACTGCGACGGCAATGTTGACCAGTGCCAGCCCACCGACTGCGTGGGCGATGCCGGTGGAGACTTCTTGGCCTGCCTTGACCTTTTTGCGGCCGATGAAGGCGGCCACGGCGATGCCCAGGGCGATGACGACCTTCACGCCGATCTTGATGTGGTTGACGTCAGCGTCCTGCGCTTCGTAGATGCCTACCAGAGCCAGGCCGGTGATCACCTGCAGCAGCGCGCCGTACCACTGCCACACGTTGACAGTAGGGGTCTTGAAGTTGGCCAGCCAGCCGCCGAAGATCGCTGCCGCACCCAGGATGTGCAGGAATACGAGGAAAGAGATTGCAAAAGTCATATCTCCAGAGTAGTCGAGGTTCGACGCATTGTAGAAACGACAAGGGGAAGCTTCTACCGCCGGCGAACCAACGTGAAAGCTTCCCCTTGCTAGAAGCGCTGAAGCGTCCCGGCCTTACAGGCCCAGATCGCCCTCGAATGCGCCGCCTTCAAGACGTGCCTTGACGGTCTGCAGGAAGCGACCGGCATCGGCACCGTCTACCAGACGGTGATCGTAGGTCAGGCACAGGTACATCATGTGGCGGATGGCAATCGAGTCATTACCCTCGGCGTCGGTGACGACCATTGGGCGCTTGACGATTGCACCGGTGCCGAGGATGGCAACCTGTGGCTGGTTGATGATCGGGGTGTCGAACAGGGCGCCAACCGAACCGATGTTAGTGATCGAGAAGGTGCCACCGGACAGCTCGTCCGGACCGATCTTGTTGCTGCGGGTACGGGCAGCGACATCAGCGATCTTGTTGGCCAGACCAGCAAGGTTCAGATCGCCAGCGTTGGAAACCACAGGAACCAGCAGTCCCTTGTCGGTATCCACCGCGAATGCCAGGTGCTCGGCATTGTGGTAGGTGATCTGCTGAGTCTCTTCGTTGTACTCGGCGTTCAGCTTCGGGTGGGCCTTCAGAGCCTCGGCAACAGCCTTGGCGATGAACGGCAGGTAGGTCAGGTTCACACCGTTGACTGCCTTGAAGTTGCTCTTGGCCGAGCCGCGCAGCTTCACGATGCGGGTCATGTCGATCTCGTGGACCTGGGTCAGCTGAGTCGAAACGTCCAGCGATTCGCGCATGCGGCGGGCGATGACCTGGCGGATGCGCGGAGCCTTCTCGGTGGTGCCGCGCAGGCTCGAAGCCTCGACTGCCGGGGCGGCTGGCTTGGCGGCAGCAGGAGCGGCGGCAGCGGCTGGAGCAGCTGCTTCCTTGGCGGCAACTGCGTCAAGCACGTCCTGCTTGCGGATGCGTCCGCCAACACCGGTGCCCTTGACCGAGGCGATGTCGATGCCGTGCTGGTTGGCCAGGCGGCGAACCAGTGGGGTGACATAACCCGAATCGTTCGACTCAGCGGCTGGAGCAGCTGGTGCGGCCGGAGCCGGAGCGGCAGCAGGTGCCGGAGCGGCCGGGGCTGCAGGAGCGGGGGCCGGAGCTTCTTCCTTGGCAGCCGGTGCTTCCTCCTTGGTGGCCGGAGCTTCTTCCTTGGCTTCCGGAGCTGGCTCGGCTGGAGCAGCAGGAGCTGCCGGGGCTGCATCTGCCGAACCGATGACGGCCAGGACTGCGCCGACCTCAGCGGTCTCGTCTTCCGGAACGCGGATTTCCAGCAGGGTGCCGGCCACTGGGGACGGAACCTCGGTGTCGACCTTGTCGGTGGAAACTTCCAGCAGCGGCTCGTCGACGGCGACTTCCTCGCCGACTTCCTTCAGCCAGCGGGTGACGGTACCCTCGGTGACCGACTCGCCCAGGGCAGGCAGGGTGACCTCGGTGCCGGAAGCGGAGCCGGCGGCAGGAGCCGCAGGAGCAGACTCGGCAGGTGCTGGTGCTTCTTCAGCGGCAGGCGCCTCTGCGGATGCCTCTTCGGCGGCAGGAGCAGCAGGGGCAGCGGACTCGCCGGCACCCGAACCGTCGCCAATGCGGACCAGGGGAGCGCCGACTTCGGCTTCCTCGTCCTCGGCGACAAAAATTTCCTCGATGACTCCGGCAACAGGCGAAGGAACCTCGGTATCAACCTTGTCGGTGGAAACTTCCACCAACGGCTCGTCGACCTCTACGCGGTCGCCGACCTGCTTCAGCCAGCGGGTTACCGTACCTTCGGTAACACTTTCACCCAGTGCGGGCAGGTTTACGGTTTCAGACATCTTCCCGTATCTCCTCGTTTATAAAACTTGAATTTTGTAGGAGGCGTTGCCTCCGAGCCTAGACCATGCGGGCGGCGCGGCCGAAACCTGCGCCGCCCGCATGACTTGATGCGCTGTTAGCCGTGCAGAGGAGCGCCGGCCAGAGCCATTGCGGCTTCGCCCAGGGCTTCGTTCTGGGTCGGGTGCGCGTGGATCAGCTGTGCAACGTCCTCTGGGTAGGCTTCCCAGTTCACGATGAGCTGTGCTTCGCCGATCTGCTCGCCAATGCGGCCACCGATGCCGTGCACGCCGACGATAGGGCCGTTCTTGACACGTACCATCTTGATGATGCCGCTGGTGCCCAGGATCGAGGACTTGCCGTTGCCGGCCAGGTTGTACTCGGTGGTCTCGATCGAATCGGCGCCGAACTTCTCCTTGGCCTTGGGCTCCGTGTAGCCGACGGAGGCGATCTCTGGCTCGCAGTAGGTCACCTTCGGGATGTTGATGTCCTCGATGATGGTCGGCTTCTTGCCGGCGATTTCCTCGGCGACGAAGCGGCCATGCTGGTAGCCGCGGTGCGCCAGCTGGAGGCCTGGCACGATATCGCCGATGGCGTAGATGTTTCCAACGCCGGTGTGCAGGCGCTCATCGGTGATCACGAAGCCGCGATCGATGGTGATGCCCTGCTCCTCGTAGCCCAGGTTCGCGGTGACCGGACCGCGGCCTACTGCAACCAGGACGATTTCTGCTTCCAGGGTCTTGCCGTCGGCCAGGGAGACCTTAACGCCGTTGGCATCCTGCTCGACCTTTTCGAAGAAGACACCGGTGTTGAACTTGATGCCGCGCTTCTTGAATGCGCGCTCCAGGTTCTTGATGATGGCAGGATCCTCGTTCGGAACCAGCGACGGCAGGCCCTCGACGATGGTGACGTCCACGCCGAAGGACTTCCAGACCGAGGCGAACTCGACGCCGATGACGCCGCCGCCAAGGACGATGGCGCTCTTCGGCAGGTCTTCCATGTTCAGGGCTTCGGTGCTGGTCAGGACGCGGCCGCCGATTTCCAGGCCGAAGGTCTTGGACTCGGAACCGGTGGCGAGCACGATGTACTTGCCCTTGTAAACGGTGCCATCAACATCGATGGAATCCTGCGAGACGAGGCGGCCGTTACCGGTGATAACGTTGACCTTCTTCATCTTCAGCAGGCCCTGCAGGCCCTTATGCTTGCCGGCGACGATGCCGTCCTTGTAGGTGCGGACGCCAGCCAGGTCGATCGACTGCAGCGAGGAGTTGATACCGTACTTGGCACCCTCACGTGCGTTCTCGGCAAGTTCTGCGGCATGCAGGTAAGCCTTGGTCGGGATGCAGCCGGTGTGCAGGCAGGTGCCGCCCAGCTTCTCCTTCTCGATCAGACCGACGGTGTAGCCCAGCTGGATGGCGCGCAATGCTGCCGAGTATCCAGCGGATCCACCGCCGAGGATGAGGACATCAAATTCTTGCGTTGCTGCCGAATCGGCCACGTGAACGCTCCCTCGTTATTAGCTTAGTGAGGCCGACTTTGGTCGGCCAGGGGATCGGGTCGCGGATCGATGGTTTGTGCTGGTAGGCGCGCGCCAGCAATCCGCAGTGATGTTTCAAAACTTACCTTAGTACCGTCGGCGCGGTGCAGTCACCTTCGCGCGCCCAAAAGTAGGGTATGTCTCGTTGCCCTGAACCGGCCGTGGCGCATGAAATTGATAAATTCCATGCGCCACGGATAGTCCTAGCGGGTGCCGGCCAGCTTTTCAGCGTAGGCAACCAGCGTGCGGACCTGCGAGCCGGTGCCGTTCTTCGGGGTGTAGCCCCAGGCCTGGCCCTCGTTGAAGGCGGGACCGGCGAAGTCGATGTGGGCCCAAGGGATCTTGGCGCCGTCGACCTCTCCGACGAACTCCTCCAGGAAGACGGCGGCGGTCATCATGCCGCCCATGCGTTCGCCGATGTTCGCCAGGTCTGCCACCTGCGAGTCGATGCTCGGGCGCAGCTCCTCGGGCAGCGGCATGGCCCAGGCCAGCTCGCCGGCTTCGTCGGACGCGGCGACCAGGTCGTCGCGGACCTGCTCGTTGCCCATGATGCCGGCGGTGCGCAGGCCAAGTGCCAGCATCTGCGCGCCGGTCAGGGTGGCCATGTCGATCATCACGTCAGGCTTTTCCTCGCTGGCTGCGGCCAGGCCGTCGGCCATCACCAGGCGGCCCTCGGCGTCGGTGTTCAGCACCTCGACGGTCTTGCCGCCGAACATGGTGATGACGTCGCCCGGACGGGTCGAGGCCCCGCCTGGCATGTTCTCGGCCAGGCACAGCCATGCGGTGACCTTCAGGTCCAGGCCCAGCTCGGCCACGGCGCAGATGGTCTGGAACATCGCGGCGGCGCCGGACATGTCCGACTTCATGGCGTGCATGCCTGCAGGCGGCTTCAGCGAGATGCCGCCGGTGTCGAAGGTGATGCCCTTGCCGATCAGCGCCAGGTGCTTCTGGGCCTTGGCCGGCGAGTACTCCACCTTGACCATGCGCGGCTGGCGGGCTGAGCCGCCGCCCACGCCGATCAGGCCGCCGAAGCCGTCCTTGGCCAGGCGCTTCTCGTCCATGACGGTGACCTTCAGCGGCAGCGGCTTGGTGTAGTCCTTGACCGCCTGGGCGAAGGACTCCGGGTAAAGCAGGTTCGCCGGGGTGTTGATCAAATCGCGGGTAGCGCGCACGGCGCGGCCGAGGATCGCGGCGCGCTTGAGGGCGTCCGGCAAGTCCTTGGAGGTCGCTGCGTCGGTGGCGACCATGGCTTCGGCGAGCACCGGCTTGTCGTTGGCGGCGGTGCGCAGGTTCTCGTAGCGGTAGGAGCCCAGGGCGATGCCCTCGGCGATCGCCGCGACGCGTTCGGTGGTGTCGGCAGGCAGCGCGTAGATCGCGCTCTTGGCGTTGGACATCTGGCGGGCGGCCGAACCGGCGGCGCGGCGCAGGGTCTCTGCATCCAGCTCCGACAGTTCTTTGACGCCTAGGCCGATGAACATCAGGACCTTGGCCTTGGTCTCCTCGACGGCTGGCAGCAGCGCCACCTCGTCGGCCTTGCCGCCGACGCCGATCAGGGTCAGCGACTTCTCAAGTTCGGTGGTGACGTCCGCGGAGAACGGGGACGCGGCAATTGACACCTTGTCGCCGTTCTTCAGTACGCCCAGCACCAGGGTATCGGCGCTCTTGCGCTTGATGTCGGTGCCGATGGCAGTCAGTGTGAGATCACTGGAGTTGATCACAAAATCATTCCTTCTATGCCTTTGTAGGGTCTAAGGACGAGACAGCCCAGAGTTCAATGCCGGAAACGGTGATGCCGGTGGGCTGCGTATCTCCCATAGACGATGTTATCCGAGGTCCGGCGTCGGCGTGCGATACTTCACAGCGAGCGAAAGCCCGCACGCGCTAGGATTGATGATTGAGCTGTGTCCGGATGCCGTGTGCCAGGAGCATCGTGGCGGGGCAGGAATTCTTTCCAGTGTGGTCAGTAGAGAGGTGGACATGTCCAGGGAACCGTTGATGACGTTGGTCGCGTCCGAGGTGGACGACGCCCGACTTCAGGGCCTGGGCATGTACGTGGCGCTGCGCGGAATGTCAGATGCAGGCCATGCCCACTCGCAGGTGGCCAACGAGCTGTTCGGCCGCCTGGACTCCGAGTTGTTCGCGACCTTCGACGCCGACGAGTTGGTGGCCTACACCTCCCAGCGGCCGCGGGTGACCTTCCTGGGCGACCATTTCGCCGGCTACCAGGCCCCGCGCTTGGAGATGTATCTCATGACCGACGAGCTTGAACGCAAGTTCTGGCTGCTGACCGGCGTGGAACCGGACCTGAAATGGGAGCGGCTGGTTGCCGAGCTGCTCGGCTTCATCGAGGCGTTCAACATCTGCCTCGTGGTCAGCACCGCGTCCCTGCCGATGCCGGTGCCGCACACCCGCCCGGTCGGGGTCACCGCCCACGGCAACCGCAAGGACCTGATCGAAAACATCTCGACCTGGAGCCCCACCGTGGAATCCCCGGCGGGACTGACCTCGCTGATGGAGATCCGCCTCAACGACGCAGGGCGCGACGTGGTCGGCTATTCGCTGCACACCCCGCACTACCTCGCCGAATCTGAGTACCCGGCGGTGGCGGTGGCCGCCTTGGAGCATGTCGGCGCCGCGCTGAAGCTCGCCCTGCCGACGGACAACCTGCGCGAAGCGGGCCGGCTGGTCGACACGCAACTGGCCGAGCAGCTCGAAAGCAGCACCGACGTGCGCCAGATGGTCGACGGCTTCGAACAGCGATTCGACGCGCACGCCCAGGAGCACGAGCGCCGTTCGCTGCTGCTCGACGAGGGGGAAGACATGCCGGATGCCGAGGAACTGGGCACCCGCGTTGAAGACTTCCTGGCGACGATCGAAGACACGCAGGACTGGCTGAACAATTCCGAGAATGACCCGTTCCCGGGTGAAACGGAACAGTGAGCACTTCCCACCTGAACTCGAAAAAATCGTGGCTCGTCTACGGTTTCGCAATACTTACCTACATTTCGGCCATTGCGCAGCGCACCAGCTTCGGCGTGGCCGGACTTGAAGCCACCGAGCGCTTCGACGCCAACGCGCAGATCATGGCCACCTTCTCGGTGGTCCAGCTGGTGGTCTATGCCGGGGCGCAAGTCCCGGTCGGGTTGCTCTTGGACCGTTTCGGCCCGCGCATCCTGATTACCACCGGCGCGATGCTGATGACCGCCGGCCAAGCGTTCCTCGCCATTTCAACCAACGTCCCCATGGGACTTGTCGGCCGTGTCATGGTCGGCATGGGTGATGCCATGGTTTTCGTCTCGGTGCTGAAGCTGCTGCCGCTGTGGTTCTCCGGATCGCGGATCCCCATCCTGACCCAGCTGACGGGAACGTTCGGCCAGTTGGGGCAGCTGATCAGCATCTTCCCGTTCCACATGATCCTCGTGGCCCGCGGATGGACTCCCGCCTTCTCGGTCCTCTCGGCCTTTGCCTTCGCGACGCTGATTACCACCATCGCCTTTGTCCGCAACGGCGACAGCTGGGCGCACGCCAGGCAGGGCGCCGGAACGCACCAGGGATCGCGCCTACTGGCGGCCTTGCGGCAGCCCGGCACCAGGCTCGGATTCTGGACCCACTTCTCCACCGCATTCATGATCAATACGTTCATGATGACCTGGGGCTACCCGTTCCTGGTCCAAGGCCAAGGGATCGACAGCGCACTGGCTTCGAGCCTGATGTCGGTGTTCGTCGTGGTCGCAGTGCTGGTCGGTCCGCTGCTTGGCGCCTTGACATCTCGGCATCCGGGCAAGCGCTCCTTCTTCGCGCTGGGAATCATCGCCGGGATGGTCGTGATGTGGGCTATCGTGCTGCTGTGGCCGGGACAGGCGCCGATGTGGGTGCTGATCATCCTCATGGTTGCAGTCGCCGCCGGTGGCCCGGCGTCGGTGATCGGCTTCGACTTCGCCCGCACGTTCAATCCGCCCCACCTGCAGGGAACCGCAACCGGCGTGGTGAACACCGGCGGCTTCATCGGCGCCTTCATCACGATCTACGTCATCGGATTCATCATGGACTGGGCCTACAAAGCCGGCGGCTCGACCGGGGAGCTCTACAACCTCCCGGCATTCCGCGTCGCGCTGTCCTTCCAGTTCGTCATGATGGTCATCGGGGTGTCCTTCATGCTGATTGAACGGGGTAAGGCCAGGCGATTCCTGGCCGAAAACGGCTAGCTCCGCGTCCTTCGCCGGCCTGCCCCTTTGGTTCTCCACAGTTCGCCAGGCATCGGGAAAGGACACGGGCCCGGTGCTTCACCGTGGGTTCATGACTACTACACCTGAACGCCACCCGCTGTCCCTCGCGGATGTTGAAGACATCCTCGCCTACATCCCGCACGCTTTGGGATTCCACCCCGTCGATTCGGTGGTGCTCCTGCTGGTCCAGGAACAACGGCTGGAAGCAACGCTGCGCGTCGACCTGCCCGCCATGCAACCGGAGGAAGGGCTGAATGCCTGGGTGTTGCAGGTGATAAACCTCCTGCGCCGGATGCCCGAAGTGCGCAGTGTTGTCGCCGTGGTCTACGCGCCGTCAGGGCTCGGAAGTTGCCGCGAAATTCCCTACCGGGCGATGCACGAGAAACTCCGCGACCGGCTGCAGCTGCGGGGCATCGAGCTGCGCCATGCCTGGTGCCTGGGGCCCCGGTGCATCTGGGACTACCATGCGGAAAGCGTCGAGGCCTGGCTGCCAAGGCCGCAGACCGACGGAAACGAGACGCACCTGTCGATGGTGCTGGCAGGATCGGCGCCGCTGGACAAGCCTTGGGACGGGTGCGGCATGGAGCCATGGCCCAACGCGGAGAACGTCAGGGAGCTGGCGGACGCGCTCAGAGGGAATTCTGTCGAAGGAATCGCCCACTGGGCGAAGCTACTGGAGTTGCCGCCGGAACTTGCTGCCCGGGAAATCCATGAGGACCCAACCTGCGCGGCCGAACTGATCGACTCGTTGCGTTGGAAAGTCGTGCGCGACATCCTTCCCTATCTTGCCGGTACCAGCCATGGGGAAACGGTTGATGTTCTGGTCAAGTTGTCCGAACGCGAACCGGGTGAGGAAGTGCCGGAACTGGGCCAGTTCCTGCTGGGCCAAGGGTGGCGCAGTCCCGATTGGGAGCGCACCGAGAGGTTGTGGTACCTGGCCCGCGATTTGCTGGGCATTGCGCAGAACCACCAGCGCTACGCGCTGATGTGTGTGCTCGGCTGGATTGAATGGGCCAAGGGAAGGGGATCCCTGGCCATGACGCTGTTGGACCAGGTGTTGCGCGAATGCCCGGACTACAATCTGGCGAAGCTGCTGAAGGAAATGCTCAATCAGGGCATCATGCCGCATTGGGCCACCGACCAGCTGAGGGCTTGGAGGGCCCATTTCGCATGACACGATGCGCCTTTGCGCCCTCCAAGTGGTGTCCGGGCATCAATTCATGGATAATGGTTCCACAGACCCGGTTAGGTTCGAAAGCGCCTATGCCTCAAAGTCACTGATTTTGGGAACATTTGGCGGAGCTGGTGCGTTGTACAGGATGTGCCAACTTACGGTGATTCGTCGTGTACGAATTGCTATCGGACTTGACAGGGTCATAGTGGTGTTACCGGCAGGTGCATCCGGAACGCATCGTTAGAAAGGTTATTCGTGTCATCTTCTGAGACGAACGCTAATCGCAAGGCAACCGAGGCTGAGGTCGACGTCGCCGAGGAATCGGTATCCAAGCCTGTAGCGAAGAAGCGCGCTACCAAGGCCCGTACCAAGAAGGCAGCAGCCGACTCCGTAGATCAGACCGAAGAGGCCACCGAGCCCGAGGAACTCGACGACGATGCCGAGGCAAACGCCGAAGCAAAGGCCGGCGAGAAGCCAGAGGAAGAGTCCAAGGGCTTCACCCTCTCGACCACCGACGACGACGCCCCGCAGCAACAGGTCATGGTTGCCGGCGCTACCGCGGACCCGGTTAAGGACTACCTGAAGCAGATTGGCAAGGTTGCCCTGCTGAACGCGGAACAGGAAGTCGATCTCGCGCTGCGTATCGAAGCCGGCCTGTTCGCGCAGGACAAGCTGGATCACCACAGCGAAGGCATCGACCAGCGACTGCGCTGGGACTACGAGCAGATCATCCACGACGGCAAGATCGCCAAGAACCACCTTTTGGAGGCCAACCTCCGCCTTGTGGTCTCGCTGGCCAAGCGCTACACCGGCCGCGGCATGCTTTTCCTGGACCTGATCCAGGAAGGCAACTTGGGCCTGATCCGCGCCGTGGAGAAGTTCGACTACACCAAGGGCTTCAAGTTCTCCACCTACGCGACCTGGTGGATCCGCCAGGCGATTACCCGTGCCATGGCTGACCAGGCGCGTACCATTCGCATCCCGGTCCACATGGTTGAAGTGATCAACAAGCTGGCACGCGTCCAGCGCCAGATGCTGCAGGACCTGGGCCGCGAACCAACCCCGGAAGAGCTGGCCAAGGAACTGGACATGACCCCGGAAAAGGTGGTCGAGGTCCAGAAGTACGGCCGCGAACCGATTTCGCTGCACACCCCGTTGGGCGAGGACGGCGATTCCGAGTTCGGCGACCTGATCGAAGACTCCGAGGCCGTCGTGCCAGCCGATGCGGTTTCCTTCACCCTGCTGCAGGAGCAGCTGCACTCGGTGCTCGACACCCTATCTGAGCGCGAGGCCGGCGTTGTCGCCATGCGCTTCGGCCTGACCGACGGACAGCCCAAGACCCTGGACGAAATCGGCAAGGTCTACGGCGTGACCCGTGAGCGTATCCGCCAGATCGAGTCGAAGACCATGTCGAAGCTGCGCCACCCGTCGCGTTCACAGGTGCTTCGGGACTACCTCGACTAAGTCGTTAGTGAGCTGTGGCCGGGCCGATCCGCAAGGATCGTCCCGGCCACAGCTGCTTAACCACCCAAGCGCGGCCAGCGCGACTGGCTCGGCCGGCAGCTTGGCGGCACAAAAAAACCACAGGCGGTCCCATCCAGTGATGGGACCGCCTGCGGTGCATCCCTCGCGGGACAAGTTACGATCAGTCGTTGATGTCGACCTTCGGCTTTTCGTGGAGCCGCGAGGACTCGTCATGCCACACGGAAGTCTGTGGGCGCAGTTTTGGTTCCACGTCCCGTGCATGGTGAGCGCAGAAGAGCAGCTCGCCGCCGGTAGAAGCTAGCACAGCCCGTACGTAGGCCTGTGCACCGCAGCGGTCGCACCGGTCGAGGGCGTTGAGTTCACGACTAGGTGTTGTAGTAGTCATCGCCAGCCTCCCTAAATAGATGGTTACTCTATACAACCAGCTTTGCCCCTGACTTTATCCCGAAAGGGCCGCGCTTTCGCTCACCGCGTAGCGAGTGTGGATAAGCTCTCACGGCCGGACCGGCAACCGCATTACCGCCAAATGCCGCCAATTCGAACAAAGTAACGATTAGAATGGAATGCAAAGTAGTTCTTTTCTCGCGTCAGTAGGAGACAGCAGCCCAGTGGCCTCATCCGAAAATTACAACGCCCGCCACCTCTCGGTTCTTGAAGGCCTGGAGGCCGTGCGCAAGCGGCCGGGTATGTACATCGGTTCCACCGATTCCCGCGGCCTGATGCATTGCCTGTGGGAAATCATCGACAACTCGGTTGACGAAGCCCTGGGCGGCTTCGGCCAATCGATCAACGTGATCCTGCATAGCGACGGATCGGTCGAGGTCCAGGATGACGGCCGAGGCATTCCGGTAGACGTTGAACCAAAAACCGGATTGAGCGGCCTAGAGGTCGTTTTCACCAAGCTGCACGCCGGTGGCAAGTTCGGCGGCGGTTCCTACAGCGCCTCCGGCGGCCTGCACGGCGTGGGCGCCTCGGTGGTCAACGCGCTATCCTCCCGGCTCGATGTCGAAGTGGACCGCGGCGGCAAGACCTACGCCATGCAGTTCCGCCGTGGCGAGCCTGGAGCCTTCGTGGACAAGGGCCGCAAGAAGTTCGATGCGGAATTCATCCCGCACGAAAAGGCCACCCCGCCGGAGGTCATCGGCAAGGCTAAACGCGGAGTCACCGGAACGCGCATTCGCTACTGGGCGGATAACTACATTTTCACTCCGGACGCGAAATTTTCCTATACCGACCTCCAGGACCGGGCGCGCCAGACGTCGTTCCTGGTTCCAGGACTGCGCATCACCCTGCGCGACGAGCGCGGCCTGCCCGGCACCCCCGGGGCCGAAGGGCCTCACGAAGAGGTCTTCCAGCATGACGGCGGCATCAGCGAGTTCGTCGACTTCTTGAGCAGCGATTCGCCGGTGACTGATATCTGGCGTTTCCACGGCAGCGGCTCCTTCCACGAGAAGGTCCCGGTGATCGACGAGAACGGCCGCAGCCACATCGAGGACGTGCAGCGCGTGTGCGAAGTCGACGTCGCGCTGCGCTGGGGGATTGGCTACGACACCACGCTGCGCAGCTTCGTCAACATCATCGCCACCCCCAAGGGCGGAACCCATACGACCGGTTTCGAGCAGGCCCTGCTGAAGTCGTTCCGCAAGAACGTCGAGGCCAACGCCCGCAAGCTGAAGTTCGGCCAGAAGGACAAGCTGGAGAAGGATGACGTCCTGGCCGGCATGACCGCAGTGCTCACCGTGCGCCTGGCCGAGCCGCAGTTCGAGGGCCAGACCAAGGAAATCCTGGGCACGCCCCAGGTGCGCCAGGTGGTTTCCAAGGTTCTGGAAAAGGCCATGAACGAACGCCTCGGCTCCAGCAAGCGCAGTGAGAAGGCCGAGGCCTCCTCCTTGCTGGAGAAGGTCGTCAACGAGATGAAATCCCGCGTCTCGGCCCGCATGCACAAGGAAACCCAACGGCGCAAGACCGCGCTGGAATCCTCGTCGCTGCCAACCAAGCTGCTGGACTGCCGCAGCAAGGAAGTCGGCCGTTCCGAAATGTTCATCGTCGAGGGCGATAGCGCCCTGGGCACCGCCCGCTTGGCTCGCTCCAGCGAATTCCAGGCGCTGCTGCCGATCCGCGGCAAGATCCTGAACGTGCAGAAGGCCTCGGTCTCCGACATGCTCTCGAACGCCGAATGCGCGGCGATGATCCAGGTGATCGGCGCAGGGTCGGGCCGCAGCTTCGACATCGAGCAGGCCCGCTACGGCAAGATCATCCTGATGACCGATGCCGACGTCGACGGCGCGCACATCCGAACCCTGCTGCTGACCTTGTTCTACCGCTACATGCGGCCGATGATCGAGCACGGGCGCGTGTACGCGGCGGTTCCCCCGCTGCACCGCATCGAGATCATCAACCCCGGATCCAAGCAGAACGAAGTGGTGTACACCTATTCCGAAGCCGAGATGCAGCGCCTGCTGGCCAAGATCGAAGCCGAGGGGCGGCGCTACAAGGAACCGATCCAGCGCTATAAGGGCCTGGGTGAGATGGATGCGGACCAGTTGGCCGAAACCACCATGGATCCGCGCCACCGCATGCTGCGCCGCGTGAACATCGAGCACGCCCAGCAGGCAGAGGAGATCTTCGACCTGCTGATGGGTTCGGACGTCGCGCCGCGCAAAAGCTTCATCATCGCCGGAGCCGAAGACCTGGAGCGCGAACGCATCGACGTGTAAAACCAGCGAAAACCGAGTCCGCCGCCGCCAGCCCACGTATCGTGGGCTGGCGGTGGCGGACTTCGTTGTTGGCGGGGCCGGCGGCTACCAAGCCAGCAGGCGCGGAGCGATCAGCAGGACGGTCGGGCACACCATGAGCAGCACGGTGCAGGCAAGGACCAGGCCGCGCTGCGGTTTAGCCAGCGGTTCCTCGGGGGTGAGCAGCCGTTGCAGGCGACGGGAGGAGACTTCGCCGCCGGGCATCCCTACCTGCTGCGCGTTGGATGAACCTGCGGCGGCGGAGCCCGGAGCCTCGGGGGCGGCGGCCGCCGCGACGGTGACGATGGCCTTGAGCAGGGTTTGGCGTCTGACCTGTTCCAGAGCCTTGTCATCGGCCAGCATCTCGATCAGCTGGCGCACCGCGTCCAGCGACAGTCGGGACGTCGGAAGCCAGGGCAGCGCCTCGTTCCATGCGGTGAACGCCAGGATCAGCAGATCGTGCCGCTGGTCCAGATGCGAGCTTTCATGGGCGATCACCGCAGCCTGTTCCTCGGGGGAGAGCTTGGTGAGCAGCCCGCGGGAGAGCACGGTGACGGATTGGGCGATCCCCGGTACGCAATAGGCGACCGGCATGTCGTGATCCAGCACCAGGGTATTGGGCCGGGTCTCGGAAGGGTTGCTTAGCAGGCGGAGCAGCTGCCGATGCTTGGCGCGCTGTCTGGTGGTGCGCCATGCGGCGCGGGCCAGGGTGAGCACCAGATGGAAGCCGAACAGCAGGGCGGTGCTCAAGGCGAAAAGGTGCACGACGCCGGGATAGGCGACACCGGGTTCGCCGGTGATCAAGCCCCAGCCGGCAATCAGCGCTGAGATCAGGTCGTTCCCCAGTGGCGCCAGGCCCCAGACCAGCATGGAGCCGATCATGGACAAGCCACCGCCAAGTGCGATGGCCTGCCAGAGCAGGACAGCTTGCACGGGAGCACGGGAGGTCCATTTTGCCTTGGACAACGCCAGCGGCGTTGGCCACGCCAATGCGATAGCCAACGCCGCTAGGAAATATGAGGTGAGAAGCACTCAGTCCCCGAAGTTCGTGTAAATTAGGCGGACTTTACAGTGTCCAAGATAGCACGAAGGGATGCTGCTTCATCTGCTGAAATGCCGCCGATAAAGCGGGCGAGAACTGCTTCGCGGTCCTGGGCGGTCCCCAGGGCGTCGTTGAGCAATCCCACAGTGTGATCCTCGCGGGTGGAGGACGCGGTGTAACGGTGAGGGCGGGTGGTACGTTCGCGTATCACGAGGCCCTTCTTCTCCAGTCGTGCCAACACGGTGAGAACCGTGGTGACTGCGAGTTCCTTTGCATCGGTACCAAGTGCCGCAAGATCGTCCCGGAGGTCGTTTGCGGTGAGTGGTTCTGCGGAATCCCACAGCAGGTCCATGACGGAGCGTTCCAGATCGCCAAGGCTGGCCACTAGGTAGTACCTCACTTGCTTTAGTTGCTGCGCACCAGGCCTCCCGTCGTAACGACGTGAAATCTGGTGCTTGGAAATCTCATTGTAGCGGCATTTGACCAATATTTCTACGTACCGTAAAAGAGCTCTGTGAGCACGCCGTTTCCTATTTGCGGCGTTCCGGCTGAAGTTATGAAGGGTACTTTTTGCTGACTTGGGGAATTTAATTTCCGTGGACGTGAAACGGTTTACGGGTTTAGAATCGCCCGAACCTGATTTTTAAGGGCTGCTTCCCAGATTTCCGGGCCGCGCGAGTGACATGGCCGACGCGATTTCTACATGTTGTCGAAATTGAACTATGGTGATCACGGGAGCTAATTTCTACGGGGCGTAGAAGTTGGCAATCAACCAACTCGCGACACATATATACAGAGGACCCGATGGATGCATTAGAGATTGCCCGGTGGCAATTTGGCATTACAACCGTGTACCACTTCTTGATGGTGCCCTTGACGCTGGGCCTGGGCTTGACCGTGGCGGTGCTTCAAACCGTCTGGTACCGCACGGGCAACGAGCAGTGGCTGCGCATGACCAAGTTCTGGGGCAAGCTGTTCCTGATCAACTTCATCATGGGCGTTGCCACCGGCATCGTCCAGGAATTCCAGTTCGGCATGGCCTGGAGCGAATACAGCCGCTATGTCGGCGACGTGTTCGGCGCTCCGCTGGCCATGGAAGCCCTGCTGGCTTTCTTCGTCGAATCGACCTTCCTCGGGTTATGGATCTTCGGCTGGAAGAAGCTTCCCAAGCTGGCCCACCTTGCCACGATCTGGGCCGCGGCGCTGGCTTCGCTGCTCTCGGCCTACTTCATCCTGGTCGCCAACTCGTGGATGCAGCACCCGGTCGGCGCTGAGATCATCGACGGCAAGGCCGTCATGACCGACGCCTGGGCGGTCTTCACCAACAACACCGCGCTGATCACCTTCCCGCACACGCTCTTCGGCGCATTCGCCGTCGCCGGCGGTTTCCTGCTGGGCATCTCCTGGTTCCACCTCTACCGCCGCCGCAAGGAAGGCATCGATTCCGTCGACTCCCAGGGGCGCGTTGTCGTCGGGCAGGACCTGAGCAAGGGCAAGAGCCGCGACAAGACCGACTACCACGTGTGGATCAAGTCGCTGCGCATCGGCGCCGTCGTCGCCATGGTCTCGTTCCTCGGCGTGGCACTGACCGGCCACGAACAGGCCAAGCTCATGTTCGAGCAGCAGCCAATGAAGATGGCTTCCGCCGAAGCAGCCTGCCATGACGGCACCGGCTTCTCGGTGCTCACCCTGGGAGATATCACCTCTCCGGGCTCCACCAACTGTGCAGACATCGTGGCCACCTTTGAACTGCCTGGCCTGCTGTCCTTCCTGGCCAACGGCGACTTCACCACTGAGGTCAAGGGCGTGAACACCCTGATCCCCGAATACCAGGAGAAATACGGCAAGTACTATCCGGAGGACCCGAACTTCGGCCCGTACGCAGGCCAGGAGATCAACTACCTGCCGGTCATGGAAGTCACCTACTGGGGCTTCCGTCTGATGATCACCCTGGGCGGTCTGTCCGCGCTCACCGCGGCTCTGGCCCTGTGGCTGACCCGCAAGGGCACCGTGCCGCAGAGCAAGTGGCTCTCCCGCCTGGCGCTGCTGAGCATCGCGGCCCCGTTCGGTGCGAACTCGGCAGGCTGGATCTTCACCGAAATGGGACGCCAGCCCTTCACCGTGGCGCCGAACCCGCAGATGGGCGGCATCGACCAGGTCTTCATGTACACCGCGGCCTCGGTTTCGCCGACGGTCAGCGCCGGGGAGATGCTCTTCTCGCTGATCACCCTGACCCTCGTCTACGGCGTGCTGCTGGTAGTTGAACTGGTCCTGCTCACCCGGTACATCCGGGGCGGCATCGGCTCGGCCATGCCGGAGCTGAACGCGGCCTCCGACAAGGATGACGCCGACGGCCCGGGACACGACAAGAACGACGACGGCGACGTGCTCGCCTTCGCCTACTAGACCCGCGCAGAACATAGGAGAAACACCATGGATTGGCTACCAGCTCTCTGGTTCATCCTCATCGCTGTGCTCTGGTGCGGCTACCTCTTCCTGGAAGGCTTCGACCTGGGCGTGGGCATGCTCATCGGCCTGGGCAGGAACAGCGAGAAGCGCAAGCGCGTCCTGCTGAACACCATCGGCCCGGTCTGGGACGGCAACGAAGTCTGGCTGCTCACCGCCGGCGGCGCCACCTTCGCTGCCTTCCCTCACTGGTACGCCTCGCTGTTCTCGGCGCTGTACATCCCGCTGACGCTCGTGCTCGTGGCGCTGATCTTCCGCGCCGTGTCCATCGAGTACCGCGGCAAGGCGAAGACCGAACGCTCGCGCAAGCTGTGGGACGCAGCCCTGGGCTACGGCTCGCTGGTCGCGGCCTTCGGCGTGGGCGCCATGCTGGCGCTGACCACCCTGGGCCTGCCGCTGAACGAGAACGGCGACCGCGTGGGCGGACCGTTCGCGTGGTTGACCTGGTACGCAGTGCTCGGCGGCGTGGCGGTCGTGGCCTTCTGCTGGATCCACGCGCTGGCCTTCGTCCGGCTGAAGACCGACGGCCCGGTCCGCGAACGCGCCGGCAGGCTGTTCACCCGCTGGCTGCCGCTGGCCGTGCTGCCGCTGGTGGCCTGGGTATTGATGGTGCTGCTGGACAATGACTCGGCAGTGGCTTGGGCCCTGCTGGCCGCCGCGGCGCTAGCCCTGGTCGTCAGCATCGTCACCGCCCGCGCCGGACGCGAAGGCGTCTCGTTCATCGCCTTGGGCGTGATGCTCGCCGCCGGGGTGGCGGCGATCTTCACTGCGGCGTTCCCCGTCGTGCTGCCCTCCACCCTGGACCCGGCCTTCGACCTGACGATCTACACGGCCTCCAGCTCGGCCTACACGCTGAAGCTGATGAGCATCGTGGCGGCCTTCGGCGTCCCGCTGGTGCTGGCCTACCAGTCCTGGAGCTACTGGGTCTTCCGCAAGCGCGTCAAGGAGGAGCACATCCCCGAGGCGCACCACCCGGAACCGATCGTCAAGTAGCACACCCCACCGCGGCGACCGAAAGGAACGCACCCCATGCGCACACCGCGCTTCCTGCCCCGAGAGCTGATCGCTCCACGCCAGATCGTGGTCCTCACCGTGTTCTCGGTGCTCAAGACCGCCGGACTGGTGCTCGCCGCGTACGGCCTGGGCCAGTGGATCGCGAACATGGCCTCCGGCACCGGCAATACCCCGGCGCTGCTGGTCCTGGCCGCCGCCGGCGTGCTGGGCCGCGCCGCCGGGGTATGGGGCCTGAACACCGGGGCGCGGCGCATGGGGCTGGGTGCCAAGGAGCGGATGCGCGCCACCTTGGTGCGCACCGCGGCGAGCCGGCCGGGCATCGTCCCGGCCGACTCCGCCGACCACTCGGTGCCGGTCACCGCAACCCTGGCAAGCCACGGCATCGACAAGCTCGACGACTACTTCACCAAATTCATCCCGGCGCTCATCGGAGCCATGGTGCTCCCGGCGCTGCTGGGCATCTACATCCTGTCCCTGGACTGGATCAGCGCGGTGGTGCTGCTGCTGACCATCCCGCTGGTCCCGGTGTTCATGGCCCTGATCGGCCTGCACACCCAGGACACCCTGGCCGCCTCGCAGTCCAAGCTCGACGCGCTGGCCCACCAGATGTACGAGCTGGCCCAGGGCCTGCCCGCCCTGCTGGGCCTGGGCCGCGCCCGCCGCCACGGCAACGCCATCGCCGCGGTCAGCGAAAAGTACCGCCAGGCCACCATGGCCAATCTCAAAACCGTGTTCCTCTCCAGCTTCTGGCTGGAACTGATCTCCACCCTGTCAGTGGCGGTGCTGGCAGTGATGATCGGCGTGCGCCTGGTCGGCGGCAACATGGACCTGGCTCCGGGCCTGATCATCCTGATCCTCGCCCCGGAGCTGTTTTCCGCGCTGCGCGAGGTCGGCTCCGCCTACCACGCCGCCGACGACGGGCTGGCCTCCTACCAGCGCTACCAGGCCATCACCGCCGAACAGGAAAACCACCAGATCCTCTCGCTGGTCCCCGCGACCCCGGGCAGCCTGCTGGAACTGCGCGACGTGTCCATCGGCTACCGCGCGGGAGAACCGGTGCACGAGCACCTGGACCTCACCCTGATGCCGGGGGAGCGCAAGCTGCTGTCCACCGCCAGCGGCACCGGCAAGACCACCGTGCTGCGCCTGGTCGCTGAGGCCTCCACTAGCGACAACAGCTTCGATGCGGCCCGCGTCAGCGGCCAGGTCTATGTGGGGAGCCAGCTGGCAGTCATCAGCCAGCACCCGCAGTTCAACGCCGCCACCGGCGAGGCCCAGCTGGCCCAGGACGTCCCGGACGCCGAGGAGCGGCTGGTCGCCGAGCTGGCGGCCCGGCTGGAACTGGAGACCATGCTGCCGCGGCAGATCGCCGAATACTCGCCGGGCGAGCTGCGCCGGCTGGAGGTGCTGCGCGCCGTGCTGCGCCTGCATAGCGTGCCAGACTGCCGCCTGCTGCTGGCCGACGAGCCCACCGCCCATCTGGATATGGCCAACGCCGCTGCCGTACGCCAGCTGCTGGCCGAGCTTCCGGCCGGCACCGCCGTGCTGGTTGCCAGCCACGACCCGCTGCTGGCCGCCAACCCGTCGCAGGCCGGCGAGAAGGGTGCGCCGCAGGCTTCGCAGCCTGCCCGGGACTTCGCGAGCCGGCATGCTGCGGCCCCGTCAGCCCAGGCGTCCGCTGTGCCAACGGCTTCAGCCGGCCCCGCGCCGCGCTTCAACCCGCTGCGCGAGCTGTTCTCCGGCTACGTCCCGGCCCGCAAGGCGGCGGTCTACGGCACCCTCGGCATCCTGTGCGCCGTGGCCCTGTCCGCACTGAGTGGATGGCTGATCGTCGAATCCAGCTACCAGCCGGCCATCTTGCACTTGACCGTCGCCTTCGTCATGGTCCGCACCCTGGGCATCGGCCGCGCCGTCTTCCGCTACCTGGAACAGCTGGCCATCCACGACGCAGTGCTCGGCTACGCCGGGGCGCTGCGTGAGAAGATCTGGACCTCCATGGTCGCCAACCCCGCCCGCTGGGGACTGGTCAGCCGCTCCTCGGTGGTGCTGCGCTTCCTGCTGGCTGAGGTCGACGAGCTGCGCGACCTGCTGGCCCGCGTGCTCTTCCCGCCGATCCAGGCCGTCGCCGTCTGGGCCGCCGGCATCGCTGTGCTGTTCTACATCCAGCCCGCCTTCGGCTGGGCCGCGCTGGCCGCCGGACTGCTGCTGGCCTTCCCGGGCCGCTGGCTCGTGCGCCGAGTCGAAGGCCTGCACCTGGCCCGGCAGCTGGCCCACCGGCTGAATGTGAACCAAGCCGTGCTGGGCATCCTGCGCAACCAGGGCGCGCTGCGCGCCTACGGGTCGCTGGCCCGGGTGCTGGACAAGCTTGCCATCGCCGAATCCGAGAACACCTCGGCTGCCCGGCGCCACGCGCTCGGCCAGGGCCTCGCCCCGGCCCTGGGTGCGCTGCTGACCGGCGCGCTGGCCGTCGCCTTCGCGGAGCTATCCACCAGCTCGGCCTCCTTCACCGCGCTCGCCGTGCTCATGGCCCTGGCCCTGGGCGAAGCCGCCACCGCCGCGCTGAGCGCCGTGCAGCAGGGCAGGGCGCTGAAGGAACTGACCACGACCCTCGCCTCGCGCGGCGTTGGGGGCAGCGCAGCCGAAGGCCAGGCCGGGCTGCGGGAGACCTCCCCGGCCGGCGCGCCAGCTGTCCGCGGCTTCGTGCTGGAGGACGTGTCGCTCGGTTACGGGCCGCAGGCCCCGGTGATCGAGCAGCTGACCGCCCGCATCGAACCGGGCCAGTGGACCGCGCTGACCGGGCCGTCCGGCTCGGGCAAGTCCACGGTGCTCACCGCGCTACTCGGGGCGCTGCCGCTGGAGAGCGGGCGCCTGGCCGCGCTGGATGCGGACGGCCGGGAACACCAGTTCGCCGCGGCGAACCTGGATTCGGTGGCCTGGTGCCCGCAGGAAGCGCACCTGTTCGACTCCACGCTGCGCCGCAACCTGCTGCTGGGCGCCGCGGACGAGGTGCAGGTTTCCGACGACCAGCTCCAGGACGTGCTGCAGCAGGTGGGCCTGGGCGGCTGGCTTGCCGAGCAGCCCGGGGGACTGGACACGCGTATCGGCTCCGGGGGCCACCGGCTTTCCGGCGGCCAGCGCTGCAAGCTCGCCGTGGCCCGCGCTCTGGTGGGCGGGCACCAGGTGATCCTGCTGGACGAGCCCACCGCGCACCTGGGCCAAGACGAATCCGTGGAATTGATGCAGACCCTGCGCGGCGCGCTCGAAGGGCGCACCGTCGTGCTGATCACCCATGACGAGCAGCTCGCCCGCGAATGCCAAGGACAGATCCGGCTGCAGGCCAAGCTGGCTCCCGCCAGCTGACGGCTCGCGGCTCCGAGTGGCCAGCCACAACGCGGACAAGCCCGGGACCGGTTCAGTGCGAACCGGTCCCGGGCTTGACTGCTGCCGGGGGTCAACTACCGTTGGCCGGCGGAAACTGCTAGAGCACGACCCCGCCGTCGTCGAACGGCAAGGTGTCCTCGCCTGGCTGCACCGACGGGCGGGAGGACGGAACCACCGGGGGAAGCTCCGCGCCTGCCGTGGCCGCGGAGGCCGCGGAGGCCGCGCGGGCCGGGGCTTCGCCGGTGCCGGTAGCGACGCTCAGCGAGCCGCCGAGGATGTTGATGCTCTGCGCCAGCGGGGCGCCGGAGCCGTCGCGCTTGCCGAATTCGGTCGGCAGGGCGCGCACCACGCCGGCCGCCGAGCTGGCGCGGGCCGGACCATGCCCGGCGTAGCCAAGCACCAGGTAGTCCTCGCCCTTGACGAAGCGGTGGGCACGCACGCCGGCGGTGGCACGGCCCTTGGCCGGGAATTCGCTGAACTCGGTCAGCTTCACCGACTGGCCGGAAGTGCCCGGCAGCGTCTGCGAACCGGCGGCGATGGTTGCCACCACCGCGTCCTGCGCGCCGGCGCGCACCACGCCGAAGTAGATGACCTTGTCCTCGGCGCTGAGCTTGATGCCCGCCATGCCTCGGCCGGTGCGGCCCTGCGCGCGCACGGCGGAGGCGCCGAAGTGCAGCAGCTGCGCCTGGCGGGTGAGGAACACCAGTTCGTCCTCGTCCTCGGCCGGGGCCGCGGCAATGACCTTGTCCCCGTCCTTCAGGGTGATGGCTTCGAATTCGTCGCGGTTCAGCGGGTAGTCAGGGGTGACGCGCTTGACCACACCGCGCTCGGTGCCGATGGCGATGACCTTGTTCAACGGCAGCAGCGCCACCGCCTCCTCGCCCTTGGGCAGCTTCAGGAAGTCGGCCACGGCCACGCCCTGGGCCAGCTGCGGGAAGCCGTGCATCTCGGGCAGCACCGGCACGTCGATCAACGAGATGCGGATCATCCGGCCGGTGGAGGTCAGCGCGCCGATCTCGCCGCGCGCGCTGGAGGCGACCTGTGAGACCAGCACGTCGTGCTTGATGCGGGCCGCGGAGAAGTCCAGCGCGGTGCGGTCGTGGGTGCGGGCGATCTGCCCGGTGGCCGAGAGCAGGACCCAGCAGGGACTGTCGGCCACTTCCATGGCCAAGGTGGCCTTCTTGCCCGACCCGACGGCCTCCGGCAGGGCGGTGCCCTTCAGCGGCTGCAGCTGAGCGCTCTTGGACAGCTTGGTGCGGCGCGGAGTGCCGAAGGTCTCGGCCATCTCGCCCAGCTCGCTGGACACCAGTTCGCGCAGCAGCGTCTCGGATTCCAGGATGGCGCGCAGTTCCTCGATCTCCTTGCGCAACTGCTCGGCCTCGGTCTCCAGCTCCAAGCGGGAGTACTTGGTCAGCTGGCGCAGGCGCAGCTCCAGGATGTGGTTGGCTTGGGGCTCGGAGAGGTCGAAGACCGTCATCAGCCGTTCGCGCGCCTCGGCGGTCTGCTCGGAGGAGCGGATGATCGCAATGACGTCGTCGATGTCCACGATCGCGATCAGCAGGCCTTCGACCAGGTGCAGGCGGTCCTCGCGCTTGGCCAGGCGGAAGGCGGTGCGGCGGCGGACCACGTCCACGCGGTGGTCCACGTAGACCGTCAGCAGTTCGCGCAGGCCCAGGGTCTGCGGCTGCCCGTTGACCAACGCCACGTTGTTGATGCCGAAGGAGTCCTCCAGCGGGGTGTGCTTGTAGAGGCTGGCGAGCACCGCGTTCGGGTTGAAGCCGTTCTTCAGCTCGATGACCAGCTTCAGGCCGTTGTGGCGGTCGGTCAGGTCCACGACGTCGGAGATGCCGGAGATCTTCTTGTTGTTGACCCCGTCCTTGATCTTCTCGATGATCTTCTCCGGGCCCACGCCGTAGGGAAGCTCGGTGACCACCAGCGCGGACTTGCGCGCGGAGACCTTCTCCAAGGCCACGGTGGCACGGGTGCGGAATAGGCCGCGGCCGGTGCGGTAGGCGTCCTTGATGCCGTCCAGGCCCACGATGGTGCCGCCGGAGGGCAAATCCGGGCCGGGCACGAACTTCATCAGGTCCTCGACGGTGGCGTCCGGCTGCACCAGCAGGTGCTGCGCCGCGGCGACGACCTCGCCCAGGTTGTGCGGGGCCATGTTGGTGGCCATGCCCACGGCGATGCCGGTGGTGCCGTTGACCAGCAGGTTCGGGAAGGCCGCGGGGAGCACCTCGGGCTGCATGAACTGGTTGTCGTAGTTCGGGACGAAGTTGACCACGTCCTCGTCGAGGTTCGCCGTCATGGCCACGGCGGAGGCAGCCAGCCGGGCCTCGGTGTAGCGGGCCGCGGCCGGACCGTCATCCAGCGAACCGAAGTTGCCGTGGCCGTCGATCAGCGGCAGACGCAGGGCGAAGTCCTGGGACAGGCGCACCATCGCGTCGTAGATGGCGGTGTCGCCGTGCGGGTGCAGCTTGCCCATCACCTCGCCGACCACGCGGGCCGACTTCACGTGGCCCTTTTCCGGGCGCAGGCCCATCTGCGCCATCTGGAACAGGATGCGCCGCTGCACCGGCTTCAGGCCGTCGCGGGCATCGGGCAGCGCGCGCGAATAGATGACGGAGTAGGCGTACTCCAGGAACGAGGATTCCATTTCGCTGGTGACATCGATGTCGACAATGTTCTCCACGAAATCCGCGGGGAGATCTTCAGACTTCTTTCGAGCCATGAACCTGTAATTCCTTCATCTGCATAACTTTTTGCTTAAGTCGCCGGCTGTTCGTGTTCCTGCTGGGCACAACGTCGAAGTCGCGACTATCCTAAGCCTATGGTGGATCGTAAACTTTCGGTGGCATATCCGGCCCATTGGGAAGCAGACGTGGTGCTCCGGGATGGCACTACGGCACATCTTCGGCCCATAACCCCGGCTGATGCGCAGGCCTTGCAGGACATGCATCAAAAGCAGTCCGAAACCTCGGTTTACCTACGCTATTTTACGTACAAGTCAGCGCTCACCGCGAAAGAGCTTGAGCGGTTCACGAATGTCGACCATGTGAACCGCGTCGCCTTCACGGTTTTCCGCGGCAGCAACATCATTGGCGTGGGCCGCTACGACCGGCTCGACGACCCCACCGAAGCCGAAGTCGCGTTCAACGTGTCCGACGCCTACCAAGGCACCGGCATCGGATCGATCCTGCTTGAGCACCTGGCCGCGGCGGCCCGCGAGAACGACATCACCCGCTTCACCGCCGAGGTGCTCCCGGAGAACCGCAAGATGCTTACGGTCTTCTCCGAGGCCGGCTACGCGGTGGCCCGCCACTTCGAAGACGGCGTGGTCATGCTCGAATTCCCGATCAACCCGACCGAACGCTCCCGCGAGGTGACCGAGGCCCGCGAGCACCGCGCCGAGGCCAGCTCGGTGGCAGGCCTGCTGGCTCCGAAGTCCATCGCGGTGGTCGGCGCCAGCCGGACCTGGGGCAAGCTGGGGCACAGCGTGCTGGACCGCCTGGTCGAGGGCGGCTACACCGGGGCCACCTACGCGGTGAACGACGCCGCGCTGGAAGTCGGCGGCCACATGGCCTACGGCAAGGTCAGCGAGATCCCCGGCCCGGTGGACCTGGCCGTCATCTGCGTGCCGCGCGACCAGGTCACCGGCGTCATCGAGGACTGCGGCGCCCACGGGGTCAAGGGCCTGGTGCTGATGACCGCAGGCTACGAGAACGCCGACGGGCTGGCCGCCCAGCGCGAGCTGGTCTCGCTGGCGCGCGCCAACGGCATGCGTGTGGTGGGCCCGGCCTCGCTGGGCCTGATCAATACGGCCCCCGAGGTCCGCATGGCCATCACCGGCACCACGGTGCAGCCCACCGCCGGCAACGTGGGCCTGTTCAGCCAGTCCGCCTCCATGGGCGCGATCCTCCAGGGGGTCAGCGTGCAGCACGGAGTGGGCGTGAGCAGCTCCATCTCAGCCGGGCTGCGCGCCGACGTCTCCGGCAACGACGCCATGCAGTACTTCGAGGACGACCCGCGCACCGACCTGGTCGCCATGCACCTTGAATCCTTCGGCAACCCGCGCAAGTTCGCCCGCATCGCCCGTCGCCTGGCCCGCAGCAAGCCGGTCATCGTGGCCAAGTCGGACCTGCTGGGCCGCCGCCTGCCGCCGGGGCACTCGGTGCGCGTGGGCCAGGCTCCGCCCGGCGCCCTGAACGCGATGCTGCGCCAATCCGGGGTGATTCGCGTGCAGTCCGTGGAAGAGCTCATGGACGTGGCCGGCCTGCTCTCGGTCTACAAGGCACCGGCCGGGCCGAATGTCGCGGTGCTCTCCAACTCGCTGACCTTGGCCGAGGTGGTCTGCGACGTCGCGGAGGCCTGCAATTTGAATGCCACCGCCGAACCCCGGGAACTGGACTACACGCTGGGCCAGTCGCGGGTGCTGCCGAAGCTGCGCGAACGGGTGGCCGAATTGGTCGCGAATCCCGACGTGCACTCGGTGATCCTCGCCCACCTGTCCTACTCGGGCATCTCCACGGACGCGGTGCTTGAGGTGCTCAGGGAATTCTCCACCCAGCCCAAGCCGGTCATCACCGTGCTGCCTGGGCAGATCGACCGGAAGATCGCCGGGGGAGTGCACCACGGGGTGCCGGTCTACACCTCGCCGACCTCCGCCGCCGGGGCGCTGGGCAAGGCCCACGGCTATCGCCAATGGCTCGACATCCCCTTCGAGCCGCTGGTCGAGCCCGAGGGTCTGCAGGTCGAGGCCGCCGCGGACTACCTGCACGAGCTCTCCGCCGGGATCCCCGGCACGGAGCTGCGTCAGCTGAGCACCGAGCAGACCACGAAGCTGCTGGGCTTCTACGGCATCAACATCTTCCCCTCCCAGGTGGTGCATACCGCGCAGGAGGCGGTCGACGCCGCCGACGAGCTGGGCTGGCCGGTGGTGCTCAAGGCCAACGACCCGGACCTGCGCCAACGCCTGGACCTGGGCGGGGTGCGCCTGAACATCCCCGATGCCGAATCCCTGCGCGCCGACTTCACCCACATGAGCGCGCTGATGCGGCAGTACGGCGTCAACTCGCTGGAGGTGCAGTCCATGGCTTCGGCCGGGCAGGCCTGCGTGGTGAAGGCCATGGAGGACCCGCTGCTGGGCCCGGTGGTCTCCTTCGGGCTCAGCGGGGACGCGGTGAACCTGCTCGACGACTGGGCGCACGGGGTCGCCCCGTTCTCCGCCACGGACCTGGCCCGGCTGATGCACCGGCCGCGCAGCAGCGCCCGGCTCTTCGGCTACCAGGGACTGCCGGCGGTGGACCTGGACGCGTTGCGGGACTTCATCACCCGGGTCTCGCTGTTCAAGGACAACCACCCGGAAGTCACCATTGCGCAGTTCGCCCCGGTGTCGGTGTCCACCCATTCGCTCAGCGTGCTCGGGGTCAAGCTGAGCATCGGCAATGCCGAACGGCGCACCGACAGCATCCGCCGGGCGCTGCGCGGCTGAGCCCAAGGACACGAAACCTGAAAGACGGCGGCGCACTGGGTAGAATTGGATCATGAGCTCTGCAACGTATTCGACGACTGCCGGTGCCGACCTCCAGCATGACCTGGTCCGCGCGGGATTCTACCCGCAAATGGTCCAGGACGTGCTGGCCGAAGCGATGCTGGATCTGCCGGTAGTTGACCACTTCCTGCATCTGGAGACCCATTTCGACCACACCGAGGTCCACCGCCACATCACCGTCATGGTCCGCAGCGAGAAGGTGCTGTTCATCGTGCACGTCGACGACCAGCAGCTGGACGACCACGGCCACGACGTGATGGCCCAGGTTTCGGTGGAAATGGTCAGCCTGGCGCGGATCGAGTCGGTGGCCACCAGCTACGTCTACCACCAGCCGCAGCACTACAGCGGCACCGATCTGGTGCGCGAGCTGACCTTCGGCATGTCCTGGGACGGCACCAAGCGCATCGACCTGGCCCCGGCCGAATGTGCCGACCCGCAGTGCGACGCCGACCACGGCCTGAACGGCACCTCGCAGCCCGAGGACCTGGTGCTGCGCGTCAGCTCCGAGGCCGACGGCCAGCGAGCGGTGGACAAGGCCCGCGAATTCGCGGTGCGCCTGCGCCTGGCGACGATCGCCTAGGGACGCCAAGCCAACGTGACTGACTCTTCGCTGCCCGTCCCCAGCCAGAAAATCCCCGCCGCGCCGGCCTACGGAGCGGCCACCCTGTCCGAGATCCTGCCCTCGGCGGCCCACGCGCTGGGGATCCCCGGCTACGCGAACCCGCTGGGCCTGGCGCCAACCAAGCGCGTCGCCGTGATCATGGTCGACGGCCTGGGCTGGAACCAGCTCAAATCCCACCTCGGGCACGCGCCGTTCCTGCGCCCGCTGTTCGAGCGCGCGCAGAAGCTGGGCACCGGCTTCCCGTCCACCACCGCGACCTCGCTGTCCAGCCTCGCCATTGGCGCGGCGCCTGGCGAGCACGGGATGCTCGGCTACGACGTCATCGACCCCGCCCGCCGGCGCGTGGTCAACCAGCTGGGCGGATGGCCCGGCGACCTGGACCCGCTCTCGTGGCAGCCGCTGCCCACGGTCTTCGAGAAGGCCGCGGAGCACGGCATCCACACCGCGACGGTGTCCATCGCCCAGTTCTCCGACTCCTCGCTGACCCGCGCGGCGCTGCGCGGACCGAAGTTCGTCGCCGCGCGCCAGCCGGCGGCCCGCGCCCGCGCCACCGCCGAGGTGTTCGCCGCGCAGCGCAACGCGCTGGTCTACACCTACTTCAACGAGCTGGACAAGGCCGGGCACAAGTTCGGCGTCGATTCCCCGCAGTGGCGGGACACGCTCGAAGAGCTTGACTACGTCATCAAGACCCTGGTCTCGCGCCTTCCGGAGCAGACCACGGTCCTGATCACCGGTGATCACGGCATGGTGGACGTGCCCGCCTCGCAGCGCATCGACTACAGCCTGCAGCCCGAACTCATCGAGGGGGTTGAACTGACCAGCGGCGAGCCGCGCGGTGTGCAGCTGACTTTCGCCGAGGGCACCGATGCGGCCCAGCGGGCCAAGGTCCGCGAAGCCTGGCAGCGCGCCTACGGGTCCAAGGCGTGGATCCTGAGCCGCGAGGAAGCCGTGGAGCTCGGCTACTTCGGTGCGGTCCGTCCCGAATTCCTGCCGCGGCTTGGCGATCTGATGATCCTGGCCGCCGAGGCCATCGCGTTCTACGACGGCCGCCGGGTCAAGCCCATGGCCTTCGAGATGGTAGGGCAGCACGGCTCGCTCACCGCGGCGGAGCGTTTCGTGCCGCTGTTCGTGCACCGCACCGCCTAGCGCGCAGCCGCAAGCAGAAAATCCGGGGGCAGCCAGCTGGCTGCCCCCGGATTTTTTGATCCAGTTCCGCTCGGAGGCTGGATTAGGAGTCGGTGTCCTTTTTGCGCTTGCCGAACATGATGTCGTCCCAGCTCGGCACGGAGGAGCGCTTGGCCTTGCGGCCGGAGCCGTCCTCGGCGGGCTCGTCGGCAGGCTTCGCGGAGGTGCCGGAGGACTTCTCGGCATCGGTGACGACCACCAGCTGCGAGGTGCGCGGCGAGATGCCCTGCGGCAGATGCGGCAGCGACTCGTCCTCTTCGGCGTCGTACTTGCTCATGCCGCGCTCGATGATGTCGTTGTAGCGGGCCTCGCGATCCGGATCCTGGTCCTGGGGACGCTGGCCGCGGCGTGCGTTCAGCAGGGAGACCAGTTCTTCGGTCTCATCGGGTTCCGGGGCGGCCGGGGCCGCAGGTTCCTCAACCTGCGAGATGGCCGAGACGGGTCGGAAGTATTCGGGCGCGACCTGCTCGCTGAGCGTCTGCGCCCAGCGGTTCAGGTTGCTCAGGGTCTTGCGGGCCGGGGAGAAGGACCAACGGGCCACGTTATCCGGCTGCGGCAGGGAGCTGTCCAGCTTTTCCACGTTCTCGGCCGGCAGTGGCGAATCGAATTCGACGGTGACGATCCACTGGCCCTCGGGATCCTTCCACGAGTTCCAGCGGGCCGTGAGCGGATCGATGTTCAGCTGGTGCAGGCGGTGGGCGACCATCGAGCCCAGGTCTGCGGGTTCCTCGCCGAAGACTTCGCGGTACTCGGCGTCGGTCTGCGGTCCGGAGACCTCTACGCGGCGGGCGAGCTCGGCGATGTGCTCGCGCTCGGCCAGCACTGGCCCCTCGTACTTGACGATCGACTCGACCGGGACGTCCCACTCCAGCGCCAAATCGTAGGCTGAAGCACCGGCGCGCACGCGGGCCTGGATCTCTCGGGGGGTGTGAACCGAGGACTCGTCGCGGTTGCGCGGCGCGCGGGAGCGCGCGATTTCGGCCATGGCACTGCGCAGGGCATCGTCAACGGGCAGCTCGAAGCTCATCCCGTCGTCGCTGCTGACCTGCAGACTGGAACCATTTTCATGAATTCCTACCAGTCTCAGCTGACGCATTACTACCCTCCACACGGTTCATTTACTGAATAAAACTTTGCCACTTGTCGCCCGATTTTCCTACCACCGGGCGGGGCGTGGCGCAAGATTAGTCGTCAAGCTCACCCAGAAAGTTGCCTTCGGGCTTCCGCCGTGGGCATAGCGCGCCGGGCTCGGGCAGAATCCGGGTCCGCCGGACGTTATACTTCTATGCCGGAATGAAAATCCCCTGCGCGGATTTCCACCCACTTCATCGCCTGCAGAAAAGAGCTGACAACCACCATGGCCACACAGTCTGCCGCCGTCCACCCGAGCGAAGCCGAGAAGGCCCGAGCCCGGGAAATCGCCGCGCTCAAAGCCGGGAAAACCGCGGCAATGGCGAACCTGATCGATGAGTCGGAATCCGAGCTGGCCGAGCTGTTCATCCTGCCCGGGGGAGAAGCCCAGGCCGAAGAGGCCAGCGTAGACTTCGTGCCGGAGCAGGCCGACGAATTCACCTGCGCCTCCTGCTTCATGGTGCGCCACCGCACCCAGCTAGTGCGCGAAGCGGGCGGGCAGAAGTTCTGCGCCGAGTGCGAAGGCTGACCGGCCGGGCTCTGCCCCCTGCGCGCCGCAACCTGCAGCGCATGAAAGAACCCCGGAACCCGCCGTGCGGCAGGTTCCGGGGTTTGATTCGTTCCGGAGGAGACTAGGGCTCCTGGGGGTGCTCCTCGTCCGCCTCGGCAGTCGCCTGGCGGCCTTCCTCGGTGAACTCGTACATGATGCCGCCCAGCGCGGCGGTCAGTTCCTCGGGGCGTCGGGTCGAAGCCAACCAGTACGGGGTGGCGTCGCGCTCGTCGGTGACCTCCATGCGGACCACTGCGTCGAGGTAGCCGCGCAGCAGCATGAAGGCCATCCCGTGCAGCTTCTGCCCGCGCTGCTTGAACGCTTCCTCACCGCGGTAGCCGACAACCTGCCCGATGTAGCGGCGCTCGATGGTGGCGCGGCCGACGGTGAGGGTCTTGTCGGTGACTTCGATGACCGGCACACGCAGGAGCATGATGACTGCCAGAGCCAGCAGCACGATGATGCCGGTGGCGTAGCCCGCAGCGATGTTGATCGGAGCCACGGCGATACCAGCGGTGATGGCAATCAGCAGCGGCCACATCCATGATCCGAACGATGGCCAGATCTTTTCGCGGAACAGGACGTTGGAAGCCTCTGGGCTGGTATTACTCATGAGTCCTAGTCTAGGCAATCTTTCGGTAGGCGCCGAACGGCCGGCTGTGGGTCGGCTGTGGGTCCGCAGACGGGCCGGGCGCGATAGAGTTGTGCAGGTAAATGCAGACCAGCTGCAACTTCCTAGAGTTCCGGGGGATGACCAAACCACGATGAGCGAGCCTACGATCTCAATCTCCATCAAGATGCTCGATAGCGAACTGCCCGTTCCAAGCTATGCCCATCCTTCGGATGCGGGTGCTGACCTGCATGCACGCACCTCGCTGGTGCTCGAACCGGGCCAGCGCGCCCTGGTGCCGACCGGCATCGCCCTGGCGTTGCCGCACGGCTATGTCGGGCTGGTGCACCCGCGCAGCGGCTTGGCCACCAAGCACGGCATCACCATCGTTAATGCCCCGGGAACCGTCGATGCCGGATATCGTGGTGAGATCATGGTCACCCTGCTGAATACCGACAGGGACCAGACATTCGAAATCACCCGAGGCGACCGCATCGCGCAGCTGGTGATCCAGAAGGTCGAACAGGCGGCATTCGTTCAGGTTGACTCCCTGGAGGACTCGGCCCGCGGAACCGGCGGCTTCGGCTCGACCGGTGGATTCAGCGCCAACTAAGCACGCTTGGCGCCAAGCGAAACTCTCTAAGGACATCATGATTTTCAAGCGCAAGAAGGCGAACGCCGAGCCAGCAGCCGAGCAGGCTGCCGGCGCCACCGAACCGGTGGCCGAAACCCCCACCGAGCAGGCGACCGGGACTTCCGCCGAGCAGCAACCAGCCAAGAAGCCGGTGCTCAACGGCCCGTTCGACTACGCGGACATCGAGAACACCGACGAATACCTCGACTTCGGCTCCATCCTGGTCAAGCCGGTCGCCGGACTGAAGGTGCGCATGGACGTCGAACAGTCCAACCAGCGCGTCATCGCCGTCTCCCTGGAACTGGCCGAGTCCCGCGTCCAGCTGATGGCATTCTCCGCCTCCAAGTCCACCTCGCTGTGGCCGGGCATCAGCGACAAGATCCGCGAGGACATCGCCAGCCAGAACGGCGAGATCTACCAGCGCGACGGCGAATACGGCCAGGAGCTGCTGGCCCAGGTTCCGCAGCAGCTGCCCGACGGCCGCGCCGGGCATGTTGCGCTGCGCTTCGTGGGCATCGACGGTCCGCGCTGGTTCCTGCGCGCCGTCATCGGGGGCGCCGCCATCGGCGACGAGGAGGCCTCCAAGGCCATCGACGACCTGGTGCGAGGCGTCGTGGTGAACCGCGGCGACAAGCCGCTGCCTCCGCAGGAATTGCTGCCGCTGAACGTCCCGCGCAACGCCCAGACGCGCCCGGACGCCGAGGCGCAGGGCGAGACCGAGGCCGCCGGCCAGGCGCCGCAGCGTCCGGAACGCGGACCGGAAATCACCCAGATCGGCTAGCCGGATGCCCCTCGAATCCAAGCCGGTCACCCCGAAAATCGAGGGCACGCAAGCGGCGCGCAGCTTCACCCGGCTGAAGTCGCTGGCGCAGCTGCCGGCCAAGGGCAGGGTGGAGCACACCGGCTACATCCAGTCGGTCAGCTATTCGGCGCCCCACCAGGCGCCGCTGCTGACCGCGGTGGTGGTCGACCGGCTGGGAACCGGGGCTCCGCGCCGGGGCACCGTGCCGCACGTGCGGCTGCGGTTCATGGGCCAGAAGAACGTCCCGGGCATCAAGCCCGGGGTGAAGATCCAATACGCGGGAATGGTCGCGCCTGTCGACCAGATCCCCACCATCTATAATCCGCGTTACGTCATCGTTCCCGTTCCCCGCGGGTGAACGCCGAACGCCGCCGGCCGCAGCGCCTGCCGGATGAGCCCGCACTGGGCAGAAGCGAGAATACCGTGAACGAGAATCCACCAGCCGGCGAGCAGCCTAGGCCGGAGAAGAAGCCGAGCCTGGCCGAGGCGATCGGCGCCAGCGCCAAGGTCGCGCAGAACGCCGACGGCGGCATCGACGTGCTCTCCACCGTGGGCGGGGTGCGCGGCATCCTGGAAACCGTGGTCCCGGGCTTCGTGTTCGTGCTGGTCTACGCGCTGACCAACGAGCTGTCCTGGGCGCTGCTGTCCTCGATCGGGCTGGGTGTGGTTTTCATGGTGCTGCGGCTGCTGAACAAGTCAACGCTGGTGCAGTCGGCCAGCGGCCTGGTCGGCATCCTGATCTGCGCGCTGGTGGCCCGCACCTCGGGCAACGCCCGCGACTACTACGTGCCCGGCTTCCTGATCAGCGGCGGCTACCTGCTGGGATTGATGATTTCGATCTTCGTGAAATGGCCGCTGATCGGCCTGCTCTTCGGCTTCATCCGCAACGAGGGCGTGGCCTGGCGCCAGCAGCCGGACCGGTTGCGCCGCTACGGCATCGCGACCTGGATCATCTGCGCGGTGTTCGCATTGCGCCTGGCGGTGCAGCTGCCGATGTACTTCACCGACCAGGTGGTCTCGCTGGGCATCGCCCGCGCGCTGATGGGTGTGCCGCTATACGCGGCCGGCCTGTGGTTCGCCTGGCTGGTCTCCCGCCCCGCCACCGCCGGGCACGCCCCGACGCCCGAGGACCTGGCCTCCTAGCCGCGCGCAGCGGCCCCGTACGCGAAAAAACCCTGGCATCCCAATTGCGCGATGCCAGGGTTTTCGTTGCCCGGGGCGGGGCTGCCGGCTACCGGGTGGCTGCCTGCAGCACCCGGCGCAGCAGCGGTTCGGCCCGCGGGGTGGTGATGAAGAAGATCTCGTCGCCGCCCTCGATGACGTCGTCGTCGCTGGGCGGGAACGGGGTCTTGTCGCGCACCACGGCCATGAGCGTGGTTTCCTCCGGCCACGGCACGCGCCCGATGGTGCGCCCGATCATGCCCGAATCATGCGGCACGGTGAACTCCACCATGTAGACCTCGCCGGCCTTCAGCGTCAGCAGGCGCACCAGGTCGCCGACCTCCACGGCCTCCTCGACCAGCGCGGTCATCAGGCGCGGGGTGCTCACCGCGACGTCCACGCCCCAGGCGTCGTCGAACATCCACTCGTTTTTCGGGTTGTTCACTCGGCCTACGGTGCGGCGCACCCCGAACTCGCTCTTGGCCAGCAGCGAGACCACCAGGTTGACCTTGTCGTCACCCGTGGCGGAGACGACCACGTCGTAGTCCTCCAGCTGCACGCGCTGCAGCACGGCGAGCTCGCAGGCGTCGCCGATCAGCCACTTGACGCCTTCAAGGTCGGCGCGCTGCTCCATTTCGGCCTTGAGGTCCACGAGCAGCACCTCGTGGTGGTTGGCCACCAGCTCGCGGGCGATGGAGGACCCGACCGAGCCGGCTCCGGCGATCATTACCTTCATTAACAGGCCTTTCGCTTAGTCTGCGGGGGCTGGCTTGGGGGCGCTGGCCAGGATCTTTTCCACTTCCTGGCTGCGGTCCAGGTGCATCATGACGTGGATCAGGTCCCCGCCCTGCAGCCTGGTGCGGTTTTCCGGAATGGTTCCCTCGCCAAAGCGGGTCAGGTAGGCCACGCGCACCCCGGCGGCGGCCTCCAGGTCCTTGACCAGGCGGCCGTACCATTCGCGGTGCAGCGCCACCTCGGTCAGCACCAGGCGTCCCGAGGGCTCGCGGAAGTCCCCGCGCATCGAGTAGTCCGGCAGGATGCGGCGCAGCACCTGGTCGGTGCTCCAGCGCACCGCAGCGACCGTGGGGATGCCCAGCCGCTGGTAGATCTCGGCGCGGCCCGGGTCGTAGATGCGGGCGACCACATGCGGCACGTTGTAGGTTTCGCGGGCGACGCGGGTGGCCAGAATGTTGGAATTATCACCGCTGGAGACGGCCGCGAAGGCGTAGGCCTGATCGATCTCCGCCTGCTCCAAGGTGTCCTTGTCGAAACCCAGGCCGGTGACGGTGCTGCCGGAGAAGTCGGCGCTGAGCCGGCGGAAGGCCTCCGGGTTCTGGTCGATGACCGCCACCGAATGCCCGGCGGAATCCAGCGTATGGGCCAGCGCCACCCCCACTCGACCGCAGCCCATGATCACAAAGTGCGCCACCAAAAACTCCTCGGGGTCCAGCGTCCGGATGAACTTCGCCGCGGCACCGCTGCTGGTGCCACGAATGCAACAATAGCGCTGATCGGGCCCGCGTTGGGTCCAACGAAGGCGGCATGCCGCGCGGAGCCTGCGATAACGTTGTCTCGTGCCTGCTTTATTTGATGGTCTGAAACGGATCCTCGTGGGCCGGCCCTTCAGCACCGAACAGCTGAAAAAGAAGCCGCTCCCACCGAAAATTGCGCTGCCGATTTTCTCCTCCAGCGCCCTGTCCTCGCTGGCCTACGCCCCGGACGAAATCCTGCTGACCCTGGCCATGGCCGGTGTGGCGGCGACCATGCTCTCCCCGGCGGTGGGCGTGGCAGTGCTGGTGGTGCTCGTGGTGCTGGTGCTGTCCTACCGGCAGTCCATCAAGGCCTACCCTTCCGGCGGCGGCGACTACGAGATCGTCCGCAAGAACCTCGGCGCCCGGCCGGGCACCGCGGTGGCCGCGGCCCTGCTGGTGGACTTCGTGCTCACCGTCGCGGTCTCCAGTTCCTCGGCCGCCCAGTACCTCAGCGGCATCGTCCCTGCGCTGGGGGAGCACCGCGGCCTGGTGGCGGCGGGCATCGTGGTCTTCCTAGTGGTGGCGAACCTGCGAGGGCGCGGGCAGAGCCGCTGGACGCTGGCCGTGCCGGTGTACCTGTTCGTCTTCGGCATGCTGGCGCTGATCGCGATCGGCGGGCTGCTTGCGGCCACCGGCAACCTGGGACTGGCGCCCAGCGCCGAGTTCACCATCGTGCCCGAGGAGCAGTTCTCCAACGGGTTGCACGGCGTGGTGGGCGCGCTGCTGATCCTGCGCGCCTTCTCCACCGGCTCCGCGGTGCTGACCGGCATCGAGGTGCCGATCTCCAACGTCCAGTACCTGACCAAGCCGCGCGCCCGCAACGCCGGACGCATCCTGCTGGTGGTCGGCTTGCTTTCGGGCGTGCTGACCCTGGGCACGCTGATGCTGGCACGGGCCAGCGGCCTGAAGATTGTCGCCGACCCGCAGAAGTCCCTGCTGCTGGACGGGCAGCCGGTTTCCGCAGACTACGTCCAGGTGCCGGTGCTCGGCCAGTTGGCGCAGGCGGTGTTCGGCAACTTCATGCTGGGCACCGTGGTCGTCTCGGTGCTGACCATCCTGGTGCTGCTGCTGGCAGGCAACCAGGCCTTCAACTCCTTCCCGTCGCTGGCCAGCCACCTGGCCACGGACGGCTACCTGCCGCGCCAGCTGCGCACGCGCGGCGACCGGCTGGGCTTCTCCAACGGCATCCTGTCACTGGGCGTCGCCGCGGTGCTGCTGGTCCTGGTGTTCCAAGGCGATGTCACCATCCTGATCCAGCTGTACGTGGTGGGAGTGTTCGTCTCCTTCACGCTCAGCCAGCTTGGCATGCTCAAGCACTGGCACCGCGAACTGGTGCCGGTCGCGGACCGGCGCATCCGCGCCGCGATAAAACGCCAGCGCCTGCTGAACCTGGTGGGCCTGGTGCTCTCCGGGCTGGTGCTGCTGATCGTGCTGGCCACCCGCTTTGTGCACGGCGCGTGGATCGCGGTGCTGGGCATCGTGTTGCTGATGCTCGTCATGAATTCGCTGCACCGCCACTACCAGCAGGTGGATGCCGAGCTGTCCATCGAGGACGGCGGCCAGGCCACCGCGCTGCCGGCGCGAGTGCACGCCCTGGTGCTGGTTTCCACGGTCCGCAAGCCGGTGCTGCGCGCCCTGGCCTTCGCCCGGGCCAGCCGTCCCTCGAAGCTCGAGGCGATCATCGTGGACGTGGAGCCGCAGAAGACCCAGCGCACCTTGGAGGACTGGGAGCGGCTGCGCATCCCGGTGCCCATCACGGCGCTGGCCTCGCCCTACCGCGACATCCCCGGGGCGCTGATCGAGCACATCCGCTCGATCAAGCGCGAATCCCCGCGGGATCTGATCGTGGTCTACATTCCCGAATACGTGGTCGGCCACTGGTGGGAGCAGCTGGTGCACAACCAGACCGCCCTGCGGGTGAAGAACCGGCTGCACTACGAACCCGGAGTGCTCATCGCCTCCGTGCCCTGGCGCCTGCTGAGCGCCAAGAACGCCCTGGGCGGAGGGCCGACCGAGGAATCCTCGGCCCACCGCGAATCGAACCCCCTGCCGAAGGACTAACCGTCGTGACCGAATCACCCACCCTGAAACTGCGTCTGGGCGCCATCGCCCACGGCGGACACACCGTGGCCCGCCACGAGGGGCGGGTCATCTTCGTCCGCCACGGCATCCCCGGCGAGCTGGTCACAGTCCGGCTGACCGACAGCGACGAGAACGCGAAGTTCTGGCGCGCGGATGTCGTCGAGGTGCACGAGGCCAGCGAGCACCGCGTGCCGCATTTCTGGGAGGCGGCCGACGCATTGCGCCACCGCGACCCGGTGGGCGGCGCAGAATTCGGCCACATCACTCTGGAGCACCAGCGCGAGCTGAAGGCCGGGGTGGCCGCCGAGCAGCTGACCCGGCTGGGTGGGATGAAGGCCGAGGACTACAACTTCCCGGCCGTGCAGGCGGTGGCCGGACAGGACGACGGCCTGGGCTGGCGCACCCGCATGTCCTACTCGGTGGACGCCGAAGGCAAACTGGCCATGAGCGGCTTCCGCAGCAATACGCTCACAGCTATCGACTCCATGCCGTTGGCCCACCCGGCCATCGAGCGCACCGGGTTGTACACGATGGACTTCTCCGGCATCGAGCGGGTGGAGGCCGCGGTTTCCAGCAGCGACGATTCCACGGTGCTGATCCTGTTGGCCGAATCCCGCCCCGGCGCCGCCCGCAAGGCGGCCCGCCAGTTCCCCGAGGGCGTGAACGTGGCGGCCTTCAGCCAGCAGGGCGGCTCGGCCGCCGACGGCCGCGGCGAGCTGCAGGCCCTGACCGGGCGCAGCTGGCTGCAGGAGTCGGTGCTGGGGGAGAGCTTCCGGATCACCGGCGAAGGCTTCTGGCAGGTGCACCGCGCGGCGGCCACCGTGCTCAGCGAGCGGGTCATGGAGCTGACCGAGCCGGCGCGCGGCGAGCAAATCGCGGACCTGTACGCCGGGGCGGGCCTGTTCTCGCTGCCGCTGGCGAAGGCGGTGGGCCCTGAGGGGCGCGTGTTCTCCATCGAGGGCGCCCCCGGCACCCACGCGGATGCCAAGAAGAACCTGCGCGAGCTGCGCCAGGCCAGCGTCATCCGCGGACGCGTGGAGCGCGTGCTGCGCCAGGTCGCGCGCGACGCCCAGCTCGATGCGGTGGTGCTCGACCCGCCGCGGGCCGGAATCGACAAGCAGGTGGCCGCCGAATTGGGTTCCAGCGGCGTTTCGCGCATTTGTTACGTCTCCTGCGACCCCGCATCTTTCGCCCGGGACACCGCTCGTTTGACCTCGCGCGGCTACGAATTAGCGCACATGGAGATTCACGATTTGTACCCGCACACCCACCATATGGAGTCGATTGGGCTCTTCGTGCGCCGTTAGACCATCGAATATTGCCGTTTGGACACGAATTTGGCGGAAAATTATCCCCGTTCATTCTTTTTGTCCTAGTTGGCGATAGACTGTTTTTAGCTCTGCAACGATACAAGCATGAGAATCTCAGTTAGGAACTCCTAACTGGAATGCGAGTGTGTACGTGCAACAGAATGAGTGTCTGGCGAGAGGAGTCCCACGTGAGCAATGTGGACAGCTTCGGTGCCAAGGGCGTACTTGACGTCAATGGAACCGAATACGAAATTTACCGACTGAATACGGTCGAAGGCGCAGAAAGCCTTCCTTACAGCCTTAAGGTTCTTCTGGAGAACCTGCTTCGCACCGAAGATGGTGCGAACGTTACCGGCGAGCACATCAAGGCTCTGGGACAGTGGGATGCTTCGGCACAGCCGAACACCGAAATCCAGTTCACCCCGGCCCGTGTGATCATGCAGGACTTCACCGGCGTTCCATGTGTCGTCGACCTTGCCACCATGCGCGAGGCCGTCAAGGAACTGGGCGGCGACCCAACCCGTGTGAACCCACTGGCTCCTGCCGAAATGGTCATCGACCACTCGGTGCAGATCGACACCTTCGGTTTCGAAGGCGCCGTCGAGCGCAACATGGAGATCGAGTACCAGCGCAACGGCGAGCGCTACCAGTTCCTGCGCTGGGGCCAGACCGCATTTGACGACTTCAAGGTCGTCCCGCCGGGAACCGGCATCGTGCACCAGGTCAACATCGAGTACCTGGCGCGCACCATCATGACCCGCGAGGTCGACGGCGTGCTGCGTGCCTACCCTGACACCTGCGTCGGCACCGACTCGCACACCACCATGGTCAACGGCCTGGGCGTGCTGGGTTGGGGCGTTGGCGGCATCGAGGCCGAGGCAGCAATGCTCGGCCAGCCTGTCTCCATGCTGATCCCACGCGTTGTCGGCTTCAAGCTTTCAGGCTCGATCCCTGCCGGCGCAACCGCAACCGACGTGGTGCTGACCATCACCGAAATGCTGCGCAAGCACGGTGTTGTGGGCAAGTTTGTTGAGTTCTACGGCGAGGGCGTGGCAGCAGTGCCGCTGGCCAACCGTGCAACCATCGGCAACATGTCCCCTGAGTTCGGTTCGACCGCCGCCATGTTCCCGATCGACGATGTCACCCTCGACTACCTGCGCCTGACCGGCCGCAGCGAAGAGAACATCGCACTGGTCGAGGCTTACGCCAAGGAACAGGGCATGTGGCACGATCCAAGCCGCGAGATCCGTTTCTCGGAGTACATGGAACTGGACCTGTCCACCGTGGTTCCATCGATCGCCGGCCCGAAGCGTCCACAGGACCGCATCGAGCTGTCGAGCTCGAAGGAGCAGTTCCGCAAGGACCTGCACAACTACGTGTCGGCCACCGAGGACACCCAGGGCGTCGGCCGTCCATCGGTAGCCGTCGAGGTCACCAAGGAAGATGGACAGAAGTTCACCATCGACCACGGCATGGTCTCGATCGCATCGATCACCTCGTGCACCAATACCTCCAACCCTTCGGTGATGCTTGCAGCAGCAGTGCTCGCTCGCAACGCCGCCGAAAAGGGCCTGTCCTCCAAGCCATGGGTCAAGACTTCGGTCGCACCGGGCTCGAAGGTCGTCACCGAATACTACGAGGCTTCCGGCCTGCTGCCATACCTGGAGAAGCTCGGCTTCTTCGTGGTCGGCTACGGCTGCGCCACCTGCATCGGCAACTCCGGTCCGCTGGATACCGAGATCTCCGAGGCCATTCAGGCCAACGACCTCGCCGCCACCGCAGTGCTCTCGGGCAACCGCAACTTCGAAGGCCGCATCAACCCGGACGTGAAGATGAACTACCTGGCTTCCCCGCCACTGGTCATCGCCTACGCCCTGGCTGGCACCATGGACTTCGACTTCGAGACCGATTCGCTGGGCAAGGACACCGAGGGCAACGACGTCTTCCTGAAGGACATCTGGCCATCGCCTGTCGAGGTCCAGCAGATCATCGACTCGTCGATCGACAAGGACATGTTCGCCAAGGGCTACGACGGAGTCTTCGAGGGCGACGCCCGCTGGAAGGCACTGGACACCCCTGAGGGCGACACCTTCGCATGGGACGAGAAGTCGACCTATGCCCGCAAGGCGCCATACTTCGAGGGCATGACCGCCGAGCCGCAGCCGGTCCAGGACATCGAGGGCGCTCGCGTGCTGCTCAAGCTGGGCGACTCGGTCACCACCGACCACATCTCGCCTGCGGGTTCCTTCAAGTCGGACACCCCGGCTGGTCGCTACCTGATCGAGAACGGCGTGGATCGCAAGGACTTCAACTCCTACGGCTCGCGCCGTGGCAACCACGAAGTCATGATCCGCGGTACCTTCGCGAACATCCGCATCAAGAACCAGCTGCTGGACGGCGTCGAGGGTGGATTCACCCGCGACTTCACCCAGGAAGGCGCTCCGCAGTCGTACGTGTACGACGCTGCAGAGAACTACAAGGCTGCCGGCACCCCGCTGGTCGTTCTGGGTGGCAAGGAATACGGTTCGGGCTCCTCGCGTGACTGGGCTGCCAAGGGCACCGCGCTGCTGGGCGTCAAGGCCGTCATCACCGAGTCCTTCGAGCGCATCCACCGCTCGAACCTGATCGGCATGGGCGTTCTGCCGCTGCAGTTCCCAGAAGGCGAGTCGGCTGACTCGCTGGGCCTGACCGGTACCGAAACCTTCGCAGTCTCCGGCGTCACCGAACTGAACAACGGTGTCACCCCGAAGACCCTGAAGGTCACCGCAACCGCTGAAGACGGCAAGGTCGTCGAGTTCGACGCAGTCCTGCGTATCGACACCCCGGGTGAAGCAGACTACTACCGCAACGGTGGCATCCTGCAGTACGTGCTGCGCCAGATCGCAGCCGCCAACTAAGGATCCCGCTTCGATCACTGATCGACGTGAACCCTAGGTAGTTCCGCATCACCGGAACACCGTGAGACCCAAGGCCCCGGCCTTGGGTCTCACGTTTTAATCGAGCGAGAATGTTCGGGCACCAAGTAGCTGCCCGGATCCACCCGGACCGCCAACCAGCCCTGCCATGATGAAAACAGCGATGCGCGAAATGACGACTCGAAAACTCCTTCTTGATCAATTCCTTGATCCCGCGCAACTCGATGCTGTCGAACGCTGGCTTCCGGGCTGCACCATGGCCACCGACCTTTCCTGGCACGAAACCGATACCCTGGTCCTGCACCTGCGCACGGCGGGTAGCGACTACATCCTGAAAAGCGCCGGATCTTCGAACCACCATTTCGAGCGTGAACTTGCAGCTCACCAAGGGCCGACGGCGGCATTGGTCGAGTCGGGGTACGGCGCTGCGCTGCTTTTCGCCGATTCCTCGGCCAGGCTCATGATCCTTGAATATCTTCCCGGAGGCCTCAGCGAGCACACCGCACGGGAACTGGACCCGGAATTCCACCGGCAGGCTGGAGACGCCCTGCGAACCCTGCATCAGGGCGAGGGGCATCTTGACTCAGCATATGAATCCAAGCTGCTGGCGATGAGCCTTAATCGGCTCAGCCAAGAGCACCGGATCGATCCGGAGAACGAGCGCCGGGCGTACGAGGTCCTGCGGGCCTATCAGCCACGGACGGTCCGGCTGGTACCAACCCACGGAGACTGGCAGCCGCGCAACTGGTTAAGCGACCACGGAAAATTGAAGGTCATCGATTTCGGCCGTTTCGACTACCGTGCACCGTCCACGGACCTGGTGCGGCTGGCCAACCAGCAATGGCTGGGGCATCCCGAACTTGAATCGGCCTTCCTGCAGGGTTACGGCGGAGACCCGCGGCAGGCACGCAGCTGGCCGATCGAATGCCTGCATGAAGCCATCGGCACGGTCATCTATGCCTACCGCCTCGGCGCCGAGGACTTCGAAGCCCAGGGCCATCGTATGTTCGGCCGGGCCTTGCAGCTCGCCGGGTGCTGACGACCCTGGACTGGTTCAGGTCTCTCTCCGAACTTCCGCTGCGGCGGCAGCCCTAGCCGGAACGTGCGGTGCGCAGCATCTTCAAGACGTCCCTGGCGGCGAAGATGCGCTGTCGAAGTCCGTGGGCACCGAAGGGCTCCAACGAGATGAGCATGCGGATCCGTCCGCGCAATCCCATCCGCAGGTTCGGGTGCTGGGTGCCGATGTCGGCCTCGGCCCGGGGGAGCTGGTCGAAGATCGATTCCCCGGCAGGAACTTCGCGGCGGATGGCCACTGGCACCCAGTCGCCATCGATCCGGGCCCGCGCCCGGTACTCCCAGCTGCTGGCGGTGCGCACGATGCTGCCGTCGGCCAACGGAACCAAATGTTTCACGCGCCGCTTGGCGAGGAAACCGGTGACTGCTCCGGGTACCGCATCATCCAGCGGCAGCCACACGGTCAAGTTCAGCCCGAACCCATGCCCGGAAAGGCGCTCGCTCCAGCTGACGCCAACCGGCCCATCGGTCATGGCGGTGCATCGGTAATCGGCCCGAACCCCTTCCGGCCGAGACCGCTCAAGATAGGCGACCGCGTCCCGGTAGCCCATGGACATCAGCGTGGACGCGCTGATCCGCCCCAGATAGAAGACCGGGTCCAGCGGCAGCGGATGCTCCGGTTTGATGACATGCAGGACGAATTCACGTCCGGCGGCCTTGGCCTGCTCGAAATCAGCGAGCAATCCGCCGGTGGCGCTCATCTCGATCATGTGCACGTACTGTTCCAGCGGGCCGTTGCCCCAGTACGGGGAGTTGCCCACGCACCAGAGCAGCCAGATTTCCCTGGCGCCATGATCCAGCGCAGCGGTGATATTCGCATCCCGGATCCACGCCGCATCGGTCCAGGTGGCCCCGTCGCGATGCAGCGGCGCGGTGAAAATCGGCAAGCTCATGCCCGCCGCCAGCAGCTGCGGGTCCACGTCTTTGGATGAGACCGCGATGCTGCGCTTCTCGGTGAAGTTCGCGATGTTGAACGTCCCGGGAATTTTGCTTTTCCGGATGGCGTCCACATCCACCCCCATGGAGGGGAAGAGCTTCGTCACCATGGCTTCGGGGCCGGAAAGCGCCGGCAGGTTCCATGGCCCCCGCAGGTAGTCGCGCAGCGGCAGCGGCGAGGAGAACTGGGAGACCTTCACCGAGGTCCAGTGCTTCATCATCTGGTCTGCATCCTGGCCGGAGAGCATCATGGCGGTGTTCAGGATTCCGCCGGAGGTCCCGTCCACGTGGGTGAATTCCAGGCCCGCTTCTTCCAGGGCCTTGAGCACGCCAGCCTGCCAGGCGACGCGCATGCCTCCGCCGGCGAGCACCAGCGAGCGTTTCACTGCTGCGTCCGTTCATGCTTCGGGAGCATCTTCGCGCCCAGGCCGGCGGCCAGCACCGCGGCCGAGAGCAAGTCGAAGGCCGCGACGGCCAGCGCCCGGCGGGCGAACACGCCGCGGCGCACCCCGATCGCGACCGCGCCGACCGCGCCGGCCTTCTGCAGCACCGACCAGAACAGCGCCAGGCGCATCGACTGGCGGCAGAGCATCGAGTGGGTCAACAGCCCGCCGGTGATCGTCATGAACATGCCGACCGTGCCGAACAGCTGGCGGGTCGCCGGCGAATTCTCGGCTCCCACGAGCTTCAGCACGAGTCCCGGAGCTGCTGCCTGGCTTGCGCCGGACACCACTGTCACCGCTCCGATCCCCAGTGCCGCGCGAGCCAGCATGGACGCGGGGCCGGATTCGACGTGTGTGCATTTCATGGCAGTGCCTCCCACAGTTCATGGCCTGCCAGCAGATAGCCGACCGCGGCCGCCCAGTAAATCAGTGCTGCATAGAATCTCGCCCAGTTGCGCGAGACCCACTGGTGCATCTTGGCACGCAACTCCGGCTCTTCGGACACCGCTCCAGTGAGCAGCTGCTGGTTAACCGGACGCATGGACAGTGCGTACCACAAGGCCAGGAAAATGTACGACGCGGCGGCGGCGATAGAGAATACCAGCGTCCACACGTGGGTGCGTCCCAGCCATATTTGGATCAGCGGGGCGACCAACAAGGGAAGGAACATGATCCCCAGAAAGCGGGTGATTGCAGTGATGGGCACGGCGAAGACCGTTGACAGCTCATCGAGCCGCAAGCCGAGGAATACCGGGCGCAGGAAGAACTGCGCCACCGTCATGAATCCGAGATACAACGATGCGCCGAAGACCGTCACCAGTGCCGAAATCAGTGCGGTCCAAGCCAGGGCAGTACTCATTGGACACGGCTTTCGCCCCGCCGCGGCGGATCGGGCCATTCTTCGCCCAACCCCAGCCCGACCACCGAATCCATGCCGTCCCCGCCGTAGGGGGCGCGGTCCCGGCCGTACTGGAACCACGCCTCGTAGTGGTCATCGAGCACCCCGTGGGAATCGGGAATATACAGGGTGAACACCGGCTGCGGGTCGAAATCCAGTCCCGCCAGTCCTGCCACCTGCGGCAGGTCGCCGAACTCCAGCCGAGCTTTGGCCTGCCGGCCGATCGACACGTCGGCGGTGCCCTGGAAGTAGATGCTCGACTTGTAGAGCATGCCGCGGAACGAGCAGTAGTTCACCGCGCCGACCTTGATCGGCAGCGCGGTGGGCGCCGGGCGCTCGATCTCCACCAGCGCGCCCTTCACCCCGTCCAGCTCATAGGCGCTGGACACCGTCCGATCCGTCACCTTGAAGTCCAAGCTGGCCTGGTGCTTCGGCATGCCCCAGATCCCCTTGCCGCCCTTGACCGAAATTTCAGTGCTCACCGGCAAATCCACCACGTACTGCCCCAGGTTCAGGGTTTTCTGGAACAGCATGGGCAGCAGCGGCGGTGCCGGGCGCATGCCACGGGTGACAGCCAGCGCCAGCGAGTATTCGATGTAGGCGCCGATGTCCGTGGCAAGGTAGTTGATCACGGTGACCACCAGCAGCGAGCGTCCGCCTGGCAGCCTGAACGGATGCAGCTCTTCGCCCGGGATCAGCTTCGCGGCGGCACGGGCGTCAATGGGAAACGCGGTCATCAGCACCGGCGAGGGTTCGGAATTGACCGGCAGCAGGTAGCTGATGCCGTCCACGGTGGCCTTCTGCCCGGACAGTTGCCGCTGCCGAGCCGGCAGTGCCGAGGGCAGCAGGCGCAGCGCCGAGCGCAGCGGGGGTAGCAGATTCATGATGCAAGCTCCTGAAGGATCAAGGGATAGCTGTCGCGCCAGGCATCCCTGCCGAAAATAAGATCCAGATGTCCGTAGCCGGGAATCACGTGCAGCGAATGCTCCCCGGGGGCGTAATAGTCGAAGAATTCGTAGGTGCGCCGTTGCCCCTGTGGCAGGAAGCACCGGTTGTCCGCCCCGGCGATAAAGGAGAACCGTGCCTCGGTGCGCGGCGGCCCGTCCACCAGCGAGTCGGGAAGCTGGCTGTGCTGCCCGGTGGGCACCAGGTATCCGGCCTTCACGCACCCGGCCATCTGGCGGAAGAAAGACAGCGGGGCGCCGGCGAACTCCCCGATGATCCAGCGGTGCGTGGCATCGTCCAGGTTCGCGTGGGACCACAGGGCCGGATGCCCCGCCCCGTAGGTGAAGGACACCAGCCGGCACACGGTGTTGTCGCATTCGTGGTGGGTCAGCTTCACCCCCGAACGCACGATGCGCGAGAAGTAGCCCTGGGACTTGTAGCCCCAGCGCGGGGAGAGCATCGGGGTGAACCCGCCCAGCAGCGGCAGCAGGTGGGTGATTTTCTGCCGGGATACCCACGGGACATCCACGAACAGCGAACAGGCGTTGGAGACGATGGTGCGCACCTGCGGCAGCAGCCCTGCCACCGCGGCCATGGTGAAGGAGGTCGAGCCCTGGCAGTGCACGAACGCGGCCAGCGAATCCGCCCCGGTGCGCGCCAGCACCTCGCGCACCGCCGCAGGATGGTCGAACACCGCCGCGTCGTCCAGCGTCCAGGCCACCGGCGGCAGGTCGATAGACGCACGCCAGTTCAGCATCCACACGTCCCAGCCCTCATCCAGCAGGGCGTCCACCAGGGTGCGCGCGATCGGCGGGCGGAACAGCTCGGCGCGCACCCCGGCCCCGTGCACCAGCAGCACCGGCCCGCGCGGGGCGTCCGGGCGGCGCCGCGAGGCGACATGCACCAGTGTCAGCGGCAGCCCGTCGTCGGCGCGGAACTGCACCACCTCGGTCGCATGATCGGCGCGGGTTGTCTGCATGGTGGTCATTGGACACCTCCCGGGGTGCTGAAGCCGTTGATGCTCACGGTGATCGGGTTTTCCAGTAGCCGCAGCGGCGGCAGCCCGTCGGCGGGCACCGGGCGCATCTGGTTCTGGGTGCTGGGTCCGGTATCCCAGTCGTGGACGACGGTATCGGCAATCACCGGGTAGATCACCAAGGTGCCGTCGTCGCGCAGGTGCATCCGCAAGAAGCCCTTGCCGTCCTCGTAGGCCAGCGCCGTCATTTTCAACCTGCCCACAGCCCCGGGCGGGGCGAACACCAGGTGCAGGGCGAAGACCATCGTGCCTACGGCGGCGCCCAGCACCGTGGCGTAGACCGCCGCCAGCAGCACGGTGATCCACCCTGCGCTCCAGTTCCGCTGCCAGGGCAGGGCGATGAGCCCGGTGAAAATGGCCGAGGCCAACAACAGCTGCAGGCCCACGATCAGCAGCGGCTGCACCATCGGATTGGATTTCCCGGAGGCCTCAGACCCGTCCTGGAACAGCCCCCGGGCATTGCGCGCCAGCCACAGCAGCAGGGCGATCAGCAGCGGCACCACGAACAGGAACACCACGATGCCCACGGCGTGGACCCAGTCGCCCGAACCCAGCGCCTCGGGATACGAGTCGCCGGTGATTCCGGAGAAGACGGTGCACAAGAACATGAAGCAGGCCAGGTGCACCACGCCCAGCCCGGTACTGAACCAGGGGTTGCGCCAAGGCAGGAAAAACGCGCTGAACGGGTTGGCCAGCTGCCAGTGCAGCGCCCGCTCCTGCGTCGGGGTCGGGAACACGGTCTCGGCCAGCGCATACCGCTGGCGCTCAGCCGGATTCACCATCTCCCGCGAACCGGTGGGCGGCAACAGCAGCTCGGGCGACAGGTGCCGGGCACCCGAAAGGAAGGCGCCACCCAGGCCGCAGGTCAGCAGCTGCTCGCGGCGCGGGTCCTCGGGTCCGGCCTGCTCGTGCAGCTGGGCGTAGCGTGCGTAGTGGTGCTTGTCCCCGCTCAGCCGCACCCGGATCTGCGCCCCGGTAGGCGTCGATTCCCCGGTCGCCGGGTCCGTGCACTGCAGCAGGTAGTGGTTCTCGAAGTAGCGCAACGCGTTGTTCGCGTTCGGGTCGCCGTCCGGCAACGTGCCGGTGGCCTCCCAAGTGGGGGAGGAGGCGCACAGGATGATCGCATCGCCCGGCTTCAGGTGCCGCGTCACCTCCGCCTCGAAGTACTGCAGCTGCGGCCGGTCGATGTAGCTGCCCAGCTCGCTGTCCAGCGCGACCAGCCACCAGGTCTTCTGCACCGTGTTGGCTTCCAGGTTGGTCAGCCGCGCGGCGAAGTAGCCACGGGACTGCAGGGTCTGCCACCCGCCGATCTTCGCCTGCTGGCAGAAGATGCGTTCGAAGGCCGTCAGCCCGTCGTACCAGTCGTGGTTCCCGGGCAGGGCCAGCAGCGCGGCCGCCGGCCCCGGAAGCGAAGCGGCACGGTAGGGTCGCACCAGCCGGTCCTCGTAGGCGCGTTCGGAGGCCGCCGGGTAGACCTCGTCCCCGCCCATGACCAGCAGCTGCGACTTGGGCAGCCTTACCGGCGGCTGGCCGGGCTGCGCGGCCTGGACCTGCAGCTCGGGCTGGGCCAGCGCCCAGGCCATGGTGTAGGTCGCGTCGAAACCATCGCCGAGATCCGCGATGAAGTCGATCCAGCGGCCCTGCTCCTGCGGCGGGAATTCGGCCAGGTCCATGGCCCGTTGCGGGAAAATGCTCTGCATCTCCCGGTTGTCCATGAACCCCAGGAAGACCTGGGCGGCCAGCGCCTTGATTCCGGTGCGCACCAGCTCGGGCGGGGACAGCCAGCGCGCCGCCGGCCGCGGGCGGAACCCCAGTTCATGCTCGAACTGCTCCAACTCATGCTGGTTCATGATCGTTCTTCCGGACACGGCGCGGCGCAAGGTAGCTGCGGTACAGCGACCCCAGGAACAGCCCGCCAAAGGCCGACAGCGCCTGGACCTTGCGCGGCCCCTGCGCCCTGAAGGTCGTGAGCTGGCGCGCGAAGTCCAGCGGCTCGATATACAGGATGCCGGATCCCAGCACCGCCGGGTCCTCGGCCGCCAGCAGCCCGGAGGCCGCAGGGTGTTCCGGTGCCGGCGGGAAGACGTGGCCTTCCAGCAGCTGCACGAACAGGGTTGTGGTATCCGGCCAGAGGTCCACGCCCGGCCCGTCATGGATGTCCTTGAAACCCACCAGGGTCAGCTGCCGCCCGCCCGGGGACTGGACATGCAGGCGGTAGAGCATCAGCCGGCGTTCCTGTTCATCCGGCACGAACAGGTTGAACCAGCCGCGTAGCACCGGGCAGTGCCCGCCGAGCACATCCGCGTCGAGGAAGCCCTCGGCGCTCGCCGGGTGGCGCGGATCGGCGGTGAAGCGGTCGATGTCCTTGGCCGTGATGGTCAGGGTGAACATCATGCGTTCGTGGCGCAGCGAGGCCTGTGCCAGGCCCGAGGCCGGCTCGCCCACGCCCAGCGTGAAATGCCCGCGCATGGTTTCGGTGAACGCCACCGAGGTGGCCCGGGGATTCAGTGGCTCGACCGGGGCGGCCGGGTCCTGCGCGGTATGCGCGTCAACAGGTCCGCCCTCCGGCGCCGCACCGGCTAGGGAAGATCCGGCCGCGACAACGGGGGAGGCCCACGACTGCTCGAGCAGGTGCTCGCAGGCCCGGTCCGCCATCGCGGCGATGGTCAGCGACGGATTCGGGCCGACCGGGCCGGGCATGGCGGCGCCGTCCACCACGTACAGGCCCGGCTGGCCGTACACCTCCGACCACGGGTCGCAGACGCCGACCTGGTCATTGGCGCCGATCGGCGCCCCGCCCAGCGGATGCACCGTGACCACACGCTGGGCCTTCCACAGCGGGTTGTCGTTGAAAGCAGCACCCAGTTGGTCGCCGATGCCGCGCATGGCACCGCGCACGGATTCGAAGAACTCCTGCGAGGTGGACAGCGTCCAGTCGGCTGCCAGCCGGCCCTCGCGCAGGTACATGCGCCCGTCGGGCACGTCCCGGCCCATGCCCAGCAGGGGCAGCGCCGTGCTGGAAAAGCGTCCAGGGCCCAGCGCCATGGCCAGATCGGCAGATATGCTGCTGCGATTTCGCTGGAACAGCCGGTTCTCGATGATCTTGGCGGCCACCTTGCCGGCCCGGGGCAGAGCCTCGCGGAACTGCGAGAGTTCCATGAGCCAGTTGAAGAACGCCGGATAGCCGGCGTCCTGCAGGTAGTAGCCGCGGCCGGTGGCGCCGTTGCCGTCCAGCGCGTCCGCGACGCGCACGGTGCTGGTGATGACCGGTCCGCGGTTCCCGTACAGCTGGCGCGGCACGGTGCGCCCTTCGACCTGCTCGCTGGCATTGAACAGCAGTCCGAGCAGGTCTCCGTTGCTGCTGAAGCGGGTGCCCAGCGCCGGGCTGATCCCGGGCAAGGTCATCCGGTTGCGCAGCAGCAGGTAGCTGGTGCCGAAGGTGCCGGCGGCCAGCAGCAGCTTGGCGCAGCGGATCAGCCGTTCGGGAAGGTCGCCGGTTGAGGAGGGGTGCTGAGGGTCGTGGATCACGTAGCGCACCAGCCAGCTGCCGTCCGACGCGCGGGAGAAGCCGCGCACCTCGTGCAGCGTGCGGATGTCGGCGTTGCCGGTGGCCGCCGCAGCTGAGAGGTAGTTGTGGTCAAGGGTGTTCTTGGCGCCCGAGTTGCAGCCCAGATCGCATTCGCCGCACAGCGTGCAGGTGGTGCGCGGCTTGCCGTGGAGGTTGCCGTAGTCCGCCAAGGGCAGCATCCGGCCCGGCTGGGCGGGGGAGTCCGCATCGGTGGAGAAGCTCACCGCCAGCGGGGGACGGAACACCGTGTGGCCGCCGGCCTGGGCGGCCTGCTCGAAGGCGTTGGTTTTGGCGGTGTCCTGGTAGGGGTAGCGGTCCACCCCGATCATGTCCTCGACGCGCTGGTAGTGCTGTTCGAGATCGCGGTATCCGATGGGCCAGGATTCGTACCCGCCGCCGGGCAGCGGGGATTCGTTGACGAACCACTTTTCGTCCTTGCGCAGCAGCACGTTGGCGTAGATCAGCGAGCCGCCGCCCAGGCCGCTGGAGACCAGCCCCTCCAGGCCCCGCAAGGTCCACGCGTCGAACAGTCCGTAGAGTTTTTCGCTGGGATCCCAGAAGGCGGTGGACAGCTCCGACGGAGAGCGGGCGAAATCGCCGGGCCCGTATGACCGGCCGCGTTCCATCAGGACCACTTGCTTGCCGGCGTCGGCCAGGCGGTAGGTTGCCACCGAACCGCCGAACCCCGAACCGACCACAACTGCATCTACATATTCCGTCGGCACTTGGCCGGCACGAATTTCCCCCATGTCCCCCTCCTGGGAAGACTTAGCAGATTCGCGAGGTGGAAAGCCCCGTGTCCAGAATTAGGCTCATTTTACCTACGCGGCGCGAGGGTGGAAAGAGGGAAATTCGACAGCTTCTAGTTTCTTTTCCGTCGTCGCGACCGCGGCCAAGCTGGGCGTAGCCAACATCATCATCGAAAAATTGGTTCCAGCCCAAAAGGTGGCGGATAATGGGAGCAGTCAAGTGCGCGATAGACTAGTTGTTTCGCACGGACTTGCGGTGCCCGCATGGGCAGAAATGTGAAGGGGATGACTGTGTCTTTACTCGAGACCATTAAAAAACCAAGCGACCTGCGGGCGCTTACCCTGGATCAGCTCACCCAACTTGCGCAGGAGATCCGCGCCTTCCTCATCGACAACGTCGCCCGCACCGGCGGCCACCTGGGGCCGAACCTCGGCGTGGTGGAACTGACCATCGCCATGCACCGCGTGTTCGATTCGCCGACCGATTCCATCGTGTTCGACACCGGCCACCAGTCCTACGTGCACAAGCTGCTCACCGGGCGCCAGAACTTCGAAACGCTGCGCCAGCAGGGCGGCCTGTCAGGCTACCCCGACCGCGGCGAATCCGAGCACGACATCGTCGAGTCCTCCCACGCCTCGTCCTCGCTGTCCTGGATCGACGGCATCTCCCGGGCCAATAAGCTGACCGGCCGCACCGAAAGCTATGCCGTGGGCCTGGTGGGCGACGGCGCGCTGACCGGCGGCATGGTCTGGGAAGCGGTGAACAACATCGCCGCTGACAAGGAACGCAAGGCGGTGATCGTGGTCAACGATAACGGCCGCTCCTACGCCCCAACCATCGGCGGCCTGGCCGACCAGCTCGCGGGACTGCGCCAGCAGCTGGACAAGTTCCGCACCCACCCCGCCTACGAGTCCGCCATGGACAAGCTCAAGGGCCGGCTGAAGGATTCCGGCCCGGTCGGCAGCTTCACCTACAAGTCGCTGCATGCCACCAAGAAGGGCATCAAGGACTGGTGGGCCCCGCAGGGGCTCTTCGAGGACCTTGGCCTGAAGTACATCGGCCCGATCGACGGCCACAATCTCGCCGCCGTGGAGGAAGCGCTCCAGCAGGCCAAGCAGTACGGCGGTCCCGTGCTGGTGCACGCGCTGACCGAGAAGGGCCACGGCTACGCGCCGGCCCTGGCCGACGAGGCCGACCAGTTCCACGCGGTGGGCGTCATCGACCCTGCCACCGGCGCCCCGGTCGCCAAGCCCAGCGCGCAGAGCTGGACCAGCGTCTTCGGCGACGAGATCGCCAAGATCGCCGACGAGCGCGAGGACGTTGTGGCGATCACCGGCGCCATGCTGCTGCCGGTGGGCCTGAAGAAGATGTCCGATGCCCACCCGGACCGCGTGCTGGACGTGGGCATCGCCGAGCAGCATGCGATGACCACCGCGGCCGGCCTGGCCTTCGGCGGCCTGCACCCGGTGGTGTGCGTCTACGCAACCTTCCTGAACCGCGCCTTCGACCAGCTGCTGATGGACGTCGCGCTGCACAAGGCAGGGGTCACCATCGTGCTTGACCGCGCCGGCGTGACCGGCCCGGACGGCGCCAGCCACCATGGCATGTGGGACATGGCGCTGACCCAGATCATCCCGAACCTGCACCTGGCGGCCCCGCGCGACGCCACCCGCCTGCGCGAGGAACTGCGCGAAGCCATGGACATCAACGACGCCCCGAGCGTGGTGCGCTTCTCCAAGGGCTCCGTGGGCGAAGAGGTCGAGTCCATCGACCGGCTGCCCGACGGCGTGGACGTGCTGGCCCGGCTGGGCGACCGCGCCGCGCCGGACGTGCTGATCGTCTCCGTCGGAGCGATGAGCGAGCTGTCCCTGGACGTGGCCCAGCGGCTGAACAGCCAGGGCGTCTCGGTGACGGTGGTCGACCCCCGCTGGGTGCTGCCCATGCCGTCCTCCGTGATTTCGCTGGCCGCCCGCCACCGCATCGTGGTCTGCATCGAGGACGGGGTGCGCGCCGGCGGCGTCGGTTCGCGCCTGCGCACCGAGATGCGCGCCGCGGGGGTGGACACCGCGCTGAACGAGGTGGGCCTGCCAACCAAGTTCCTGGCCCACGGCACCCGTGCCGAGGTGCTGGAGCGCGTCGGCCTGACCGCCCAGCAGGTTGCCCGGGACACGCTGGCCCAGGTGCTGGGCACCAAGGTCCCCTTCGCCCGGCCGCTGCCCGGCCAGGACCTGCCCACCGGACAGATCCCCAAGCTGTGAGCGCCCAGCCCGGCTGCCCCGAAGGGCTGCCCCGCAACCCTGCGAGCGTCGCCGCCGGCGCGCTGGTGGTGGCCCGCGCCTGGAAGTACGACGCCAGCCCGCACTGGGTGGTGCCCGGCTTCTACCTCGGCTCCGACGAGTACGGCCACTGGGTGCACCAGCCGGCCGGATCGCTGGTCTCCCGCCCGGGAACCGCGCACCTGGCCGCCTGCGACGCGCTGTGCCTGTTCCCCTCCGAAGGCCAGTGGATCGCCACGCTGTACGACGATCCGGACGAGGACTTCGACATCTACATCGACCTGGCCGGCAGCATCGGCTGGCGGCGGATGAAGCGCGGGGCCTGGGAAGTGAACTCCATCGACCTGGACCTCGACGTGATCCGCTCGCACAGCCGCGGCACCTTCCTGGACGACGAGGACGAGTTCGACCAGCACCGCCTGAGCATGGGCTATCCCGAGGCCCTGCAGCGCTCGATCCGCGCCGAAAGCAAGGTGCTGCTCGATGCGGTCCGCGCTGACGCGGCGCCATTCAACGCCGAGCACCGGCGGCGCTGGCTGGTCCGGGCCCGCAGCGTGCAGCACGTCGGCTGAGCCGGCAACACCACGCACTTTGAGACAAAACACCGAGAAACCAACCCCTGGGGGAGACCGATGGCGATCATTCGCACCTACCGGATGAACGAGAAGAACGAACTGCAGTTCCGCGAAGCGTGGTTCCAGCAGTTCGAGGACGAAGAGCTGGGCCAGTTCGTGGTCAACCACGGTCCGGTGGGCCACATGTCGCAGACCAGCGAGGTGCAGGACGTCACCGCCGACCGCGCCGACGAGCTGTTCGCCGGTTTCGCCGAGGCCTGCGCCGCCGAGGGCTACAAGGAGCTCTCCGACCAGGAGCAGTCCTGGGTCATCGTGCAGTACGCGCTGAAGACTGCCGAGGGCACCGCGCGCGACAAGTACCTGCAGAACAAGGCCACCGAGGCGCTGGCCGGTCACCTGGCCTGGCGTGGCCTGGGCACCGTGGAATCCAGCGACTTCGGCAACCGCAAGCTGAACATCCGCATCCTCTCGCCAGCCCCGAAGCTCGCGGTCAACGCCATCAAGGTCTGCATCCGCGAAGCCAAGCTGGACTTCACCAAGATGGTCATCGCCACCGCCCCGTACGACGGCCTGGATCAGGCGCGCATGGCCTACCCGATGCCGCCCAAGCCGTTCAGCCTCGACTAGGCTCCGCGGCGCGCATCCATGGTGGGCATCCGGCCACTGGTTCCGCAGGACTACCGCGCCGTGCGCGAGCTGTCGCGCAGCCTGGGCCGCACCAGCGCCCCGGAGCGCTTCGCTCCCGGCGGGTGCCTGCTGGCCGCCATGTCCGAGGACGGGCGCCTGGTCGGCTGGGCCAAGGCGCAGTGGTGGGATCCGCAGGACCCGGTGGCCCCGGCGGGCTACCACCTGGGCGGGGTCGAGATCGACCCCGGCTGGCAGCGCCGCGGAGTGGCCACGGCCTTGGGCCTGGCCAGGCTGAGCTGGGTGGCGCAGCGGGCGGATGCCGCCTGGTGCGTGGTGAATGCGCGGAACACCGCCTCGCTGGCGCTGCAGCGTTCGCTGGGATTCACCCTCGGGGCGCGGGCCGCCGGATTCGGCACGGTCCACATCACCGGGGGAGCCGGAGTGCTGCTGTGCCGGACACTTCAAGATTTCGCGCCCGGCGACGGCGCGCACAACGACAAGCAGAAGTAGGGACTCATGATTCCTCAAGAAGACCGGGACGACAACGCCGGCGCCAAGCGCAAGCCAACCCACCTGGGGGCCACCCGGGTGCCGCTGCATCTGGTGTTCCAGGCCTGCGTGGGCGTCATCATCGGCATCGGCATCACCTCGCTGTTCTCCGGCGTCGACCACGCGCAGCTGGCGCTGGCCGGCGTGATCGTGGTGATCGCCGCCTGGATCGTCGAGCAGGGATTCCGCCTTCCGGAACCCAACACCAACTCAGGCGCCCGCATCCGGCTGGTGCTGCGCATCGTCTCGCTGGTCGGCTTCACCATCGCGGTAAGCCCGCTGCTGCAGCTGATCGAAGCCTAGCTGTGGCCGTCGAGCGGGCCAAGCCCCGCCGCACCCTGAAAGCGATGCTGTGGCCGGCCGCCCAGGTGCTGGTCGGCTTTTCCGCGGGGCTCGCGCTGGCCAAGACGATGTCGCTTCCCGAGGAGCAGATCGCGTTGATCGGCACCGTGATCACGCTGGTCACCTGGCTGGCGGACGAAGCGGTCACGCTCCCGGCGAAGGACACCCGGCTCGGGGCGGCCTTGCACGGCACCCTCAGGTTCCTCGCGCTGGTCGGATTCATCATGGCCCTGCAGTCCCTGGCGGCGCTCAACGGGCTGACCTCCTAAACCCCGCCGCGCTGCAACCCTGCGCGCAGGCCGCGCAGGGGTCCAGGCAACAAAAAAGCTCGGGCGGATGCTTCCAATCAAGGAAGCATCCGCCCGAGCTCTTAGCGTTCAACGCAGGGGCGTCGGAGCCTAGTCGGTGCCTGAATCGAAGGCGGCCAGCTCGTTGGCGCGGTCGGTAGCCAGCTCGTCGCTGTCCACCGGGGAGGCGTCGACGATCGCGTCGGCGCCGCCGGCCTCCAGCGAGCCCACCAGCTTGGCGGTGGTGCCGCCGACCAGGCCCATGGCAGCGTACTGCTCCAGGCGGCCGCGGGAATCGGCGATGTCCAGGTTGCGCATGGTCAGCTGGCCGATGCGGTCCACCGGGCCGAAGGCGGCGTCGCCCACGCGCTCCATGGACAGCTTGTCCGGGTGGTAGCTCAGGTTCTCGCCGGTGGTGTCGACGATGGTGTAGTCGTCGCCGCGGCGCAGGCGGATGGTCACGGTGCCGGTGATGGCCGAGCCGACCCAGCGCTGCAGGGACTCGCGCAGCATCAGGGCCTGCGGATCCAGCCAGCGGCCTTCGTACATCAGGCGGCCCAGGCGGCGGCCTTCGTTGTGGTAGCTGGCCACGGTGTCTTCGTTGTGGATCGCGTTGACCAGGCGCTCGTAGGCGATGAACAGCAGCGCCATGCCCGGAGCCTCGTAGATGCCGCGGGACTTGGCTTCGATGATGCGGTTCTCGATCTGGTCGCTCATGCCCAGGCCGTGGCGTCCGCCGATGATGTTCGCCTCGTTGACCAGGGCTACCGGGTCGACGTATTCCTTGCCGTTGATGGCGACCGGGCGGCCGGCGGAGAAGGTGACGGAAACATCTTCCGAGGTGATCTCAACGCTTTCGTCCCAGTACTTCACGCCCATGATCGGCTCGACGTTCTCGATCGAGCTGTTCAGCAGCTCCAGGGTCTTCGCCTCGTGGGTGGCGCCCCAGATGTTGGCGTCGGTGGAGTAGGCCTTCTCAGCCGAGTCGCGGTAGGGGAAGCCGTGGGCGACCATCCACTCGCTCATCTCCTGGCGACCGCCCAGTTCAGCGACGAACTGCGGGTCGAGCCACGGCTTGTAGATGCGCAGCTTCGGGTTGGCCATCAGGCCGTAGCGGTAGAAGCGCTCGATGTCGTTGCCCTTGTAGGTCGAACCATCGCCCCAGACGTCCACGCCGTCCTCGCGCATGGCGCGCACCAGCAGGGTGCCGGTGACCACGCGGCCCAGCGGGGTCGTGTTGAAGTACGACTTTCCGCCCGAGCGGATGTGGAAGGCGCCGCAGGCCAGGGCGGCGAATCCCTCTTCGACCAGGCCCGGCTTGCAGTCGACCAGGCGCGAAGCCTCGGCGCCGTACTCCAGGGCGCGGCCCGGAACGGCGTCGATGTCCGGCTCGTCGTACTGGCCGAGATCGCCGGTGTAGGTGTACGGGATGGCGCCGTTGTGGCGCATCCAGGCGACGGCAACGGAGGTGTCGAGGCCACCGGAGAACGCGATACCGACGCGCTCGCCTACTGGGAGATTGGTAAGAACTTTAGACATGTTTCCATCCTAATGGATAAATATGCATTGTAGTGAATTGAGACTGAATGCCGGGGCGCGGAGACCTAGCAGATAGCCTATGGGTATACGACGCTCCAGTGAAGCGGAGCACAACTATGAAGTGAAGAGGTGTCCATGGAATTCCGCCAACTTGGCCGCAGCGGCCTGAGTGTTTCCGTCGTCGGTCTGGGCTGCAACAACCTGGGGCGGACCGGTACCGCCACCGAGTCCCAGGAGGGGACCAACGCGGTCGTCCATGCCGCGCTGGAGGCAGGAATCACGCTGTTCGACGTGGCCGACACCTACGGGCGTGAACCGGGCCTTTCCGAAATCCGCCTGGGCGCCGCGCTGGGCAGCGCCCGCGGGGACATCATCCTCGCCACCAAATTCGGCATGGACATGCGCGGGGTCAATGGGCCAGACTTCTCAGCGCGCGGATCGCGCCGCTATGTCGTCAAGGCGGTCGAGGCCTCGCTGAAGCGTCTGGGCACCGACTACATCGACCTGTTCCAGTTCCACACCCCGGATCCGAATACCCCGATCGAGGAGACCCTGCGGGTGCTGGACGACCTGGTGGCCAGCGGGAAGGTCCGCTACATCGGGCATTCAAACCGGTCCGGCTGGCAGATCGCGCAGGCCGAGTACGTGGCCCGGGAGCTTGGCACCGAACGCTTCATCTCCGCCCAGAACCACTACAACCTCATCGACCGCCGCGCAGAGCTGGAGGTGCTTCCGGCTGCGAGGGAATTCGGGCTCGGCGTGCTTCCCTACTTCCCGCTGGCCAACGGGCTGCTCACCGGCAAGTACTCCAAGGGCCACGCGCCCGAAGGAAGCCGCCTGACGCATTCACGGCAGTACCTGGTGGAATCCAGCAACTTCGAGCAGCTGCAGAAGTTCGCCGACTTCGCCGCAGCGCGCGGGCTCACCGAGATCCAGCTGGCCTTCTCCTGGCTGGCGGCCCAGCAACCGGTCGCCTCGGTGATCGCCGGAGCCACCCGTCCCGAGCAGATCACGGCCAACGCGGAGGCAGTCAGCTGGGTGCCGACCCCGGCCGAGCGCGCGGAGCTGGACGAGATCTTCCCGGCCCCGGAGAAGATCGCGCCGTTCTAAACGGAGCCTAAAACACCATGCGGCGGAACCCCCGAATCGGGGAGTCCGCCGCATGGCGCTTTAAGCGACAGCAAACCAGCAGGGATCTATGCGTCGGCGGTGACGTAGACGACGATGTTCTTGTCCTTGATTTCCGCGGCGTAGCGCGGCAGCGCCGCCTTGGCCGGGCCGGCCACCACGGTGCCGTCCTTCGGGGCGAACTTCGAGCCATGGCAGGCGCAGTAGAAGTTCTCGTCCTGCGACTTCGGCGTCAGCGCGCAGCCCTGGTGGGTGCACTTGTTCGAGTAGGCCAGCACGGTCTTCTCATCCGGGCGGAACACCATGACCGCGGTCGCGCTGCCGTCCGGGTAGGTGGCCGGCGCCGAGGCGCGCGAGCCGACCGGCAGGTCCGAGACCGGCATCAGCACCTGGCCTTCGCCGCTCGGTTCGGGGATGGAATTGGCCTCTGGGGTTTCAACCGCTGATTCTCCGTTGCCGCAGGCGGTTAGCAGGGCTGCCGAACCGATCGCGGCGGAGGCGCACATGAACGTGCGGCGGGCTGGTCGGGCGAAGTCAGTCATGGCTTCATTGTTGCAGAATTATCTGTGACGTCGCCAAGAAGGCGCACCACACCCTGTTTCCGGACGCCGTATCTCTGTAGAGTGGGCGAATTCGCCAATGCCAGCGGAGAAGGACCCCGAGCCGAGGAGAACCCATGCGCACCTTGACCTACTACGTGGCGGTAAGCCTGGATGGATTCATCGCCGGACCGGCAGGGGAATTCGACGCGTTCCTCGCCGAGGGGGACCACATGCAAGCCATCGGCGAGCAGTTCCGCGGCACCGTGCCCACCGTCCTGGCCGAAGCCGTGGGTATCCCAATCCAGGACGGGCCCTTCGACACCGTGCTGATGGGATGGAACACCTACGCGGTCGGGATGCCCGACCAGCATCTGGCCAGCCCCTACGCCCACCTTCGCCAGGTCGTGTTCACGCACGGACGGCAGGGCCCGGAAGGCAGCCAGGACGTGCTGTTCACGGACCGGGATCCGGTGCAGCTGGTGCGCGAACTGAAAAAGGAAGACGGCAAGGACATCTGGCTGTGCGGCGGCGGCTCGCTGGCCGCCGCACTGGCCGAGGAGATCGACCAGCTGGCGCTGAAGATCAACCCGGTGACCTTCGGCGGCGGCATCCGGCTGTTCGGCGACCGCTCCTACCAGCCGCAGCCCTGGCGCAGCACCTCCGTGCAGGCCTTCGAATCCGGGGTCGCGCTGGCGCAGTACGAGCGGGCCTAGCGCTTCCCTCCAGTTGCAGAACACGACGGCGGGGCCCTCGGCCGGCGCATGCCGCCGCCAAGGACCCCGCAGTGATGCGCCTGGTCAGTTGTTGAACTTTGCTCCGTTGACGCGTTCGGAGGCGCCGACCTGGTCGAGGTACGGAGTGATGCCGCCCAGGTGCATCGGCCAGCCCGCGCCGGTGATCATGCACAGGTCCACGTCGGCCGCTTCGGCCACCACACCCTCGGAGAGCAGCAAGCCGATCTCCTGGGCCAGCGCGTCCTGGACCCGAGCCAGGATCTGCTCCGCACTTGACGGGTTGCTTCCTTGCATGATGACCTGCGCCGCTGCCGGGTTCAGCACCTGGCCGCCCTGCTCGTCGGAGACCCACAGCGAGGTGACCTTCGCGTCGATCAGCTTCTGCAGGTTCTGCGACACCGCGAAACGGTCGCCGAAGGCGGCGTGCAGGGATTCGGTGACATGCTGGGCCACAGGCAGCCCGACCATCGACAGCAGGGTGAACGGGGTCATCGGCAGGCCCATGCTGGACAGGGCGTTGTCCGCGGTCTTGGCGTCGGTGCCTTCGTCAAAGGCCGCCTGGACCTCGCTGAGCAGGCGCAGCAGCACGCGGTTGACCACAAACGCCGCCGCATCCTGGGCGAGCACGGTGGTTTTCCTCAGCGCCTTGCCCAGCACGAACGCGGTGGACAGCGCGGTGTCGCTGGTCCATTCGGTGGCGGCGATCTCCAGCAGCGGCATGAGGGCCACCGGGTTGAAGAAGTGGAAGCCCACCAGGCGTTCGGGGTGCATCAGGTCCCGGCCCATCTCGGTGACCGAGAGCGAGGAGGTATTGGTGGCCAGCACGCACTCAGGGGAGACGACCGCCTCGACCTCGGCGAAGACCTGCTTCTTCACGCCCAGCTCCTCGAAGACCGCCTCGATGACGAAGTCCGCGTCGGCGAAGCCCTCCTTGGAGACCGAGCCGGAGACCAGCGCCTTGGCGCGGTTGACCGCGTCCTGGCTCATCCGGTCCTTGGCATGCAGCTTGTCGATCTCGCCGTGGATGTAGCCCAGTCCCTTGTCGATGCGCGACTGGTCAAGGTCGGTGATGACCACCGGCACGTTCAGCCGGCGCACGAACAGCAGTGCCAGTTGGCTGGCCATCAGCCCGGCCCCGACGATGCCGACCTTGGTCACCGGGCGGGCCAGCCTGGCGTCGGGCGCTCCGGCCGGGCGCTTGCCGCGCTTCTGCACCAGGTCGAAGAAGGCGTAGACCGTGTTCTGGAACTGCCTGCTGCCCATCAGCTCGGTCAGCGCCTGGATTTCCAGCTGCGCCGATTCGGGCTGGGTCAGGGTCAGGCCCTGGCGGAAGACCTCCAGCACCTTGGACGGGGCGGGGGCGGCGCCGTGCAGCTTCGCGTCGACGAACGCCTGCGCGGCATCCGCGGCCTCCAGCCAGCGGCGGGCCACCTCGGGATGGCGCGGGTCCACCGCGTTGGGGCGTCGCACCTCGAGCTCTCCGTTGAGCACGCCGTCGACGAACGCGACCGAATGCTCAATGAAGTCCGCCGGTTCGAACAGGGCATCGGCTACACCCATCTTGTAGGCGGCAGGCCCGGAGAGGGTCTTGTTGTTGTTCAGCGGGTTCTCGATCATGACCTTCAGTGCGTTCTCCGGGCCCACCAGGCGCGGCAGGCGGTAGACGCCGGCCCAGCCCGGAATCAGCCCGAGGAACGCCTCGGGCAGGCCCAGCGCGCCGGCGGCGGTGCTGACGGTGCGGTAGGTGCAGGCCAGCGCAATCTCCAGGCCTCCGCCCAGGGCCAGTCCGTTGACGAAGGCGAAGGTCGGCACACCCAGGTCGGCTAGCAGGTCGTAGGCGTGGTGGCCCAGGGAGGCCATGGCGCTGCCCTGCTCGGGGGAGCGCAGCCGGGTGACCGCGGACAAATCCGCGCCGGCGATCAGGAAGTGCGGCTTGCCGGTGATGGCCAGCGCGTGGATCGCCCCGGCCTTGGCGCGCTCGGCCTGGGTTTCCAGCGCGGCGCGCAGCTCGATCAGCCCGTTGGGGCCCAGCGTGGTCGGCTTGCGGTGGTCCAGCCCGTTGTCCAGGGTCAGCAGGGCCAGCACCTTGCCGCTGGGCAGCAGAACGTCGGAGACCAGCGAGTGGGTGACGGTCTCGTCGCGCATGAGCTCGGCGACGTCCGAGAAGTTCTGTGAAGTTGCTGCGGTCATGGTTCTGCTCCTTTAGGCCTTGCTGCCGAAGTCGGGGTGGTTCGGGTTTTCCCAGATGACGGTGCCGCCCATGCCCAGGCCGATGCACATGGTGGTGATCCCGTAGCGTACCGAGTGGTCCTCGGAGAACTGGCGGGCCAGCTGGGTCATCAGCCGCACCCCGGAGGAGGCCAGCGGGTGGCCGACGGCGATGGCGCCGCCGTAGCGGTTCACCCGCGGGTCCTCCTGGTCGATGCCGTAGTAGTCAAGGAAGGAGAGCACCTGCACGGCGAAGGCCTCGTTGATCTCGAATAATCCGATGTCCTGAATCTCCAGCCCGGCCTTGGCCAGTGCCTTCTCGGTGGCGGGGACCGGGCCGTAGCCCATCACGTCCGGCGCGACGCCGGCGAAGGCGAAGGAGACCAGGCGCATCTTCGGGGCCAGCCCCAGCTCGCGCACGGCTTGGCCGCTGGCCAGCAGCGCGGCGGTGGCGCCGTCGTTCAGGCCTGCCGCATTGCCGGCGGTGACCCGGCCGTGGGCGCGGAAGGGGGTGCGCAGTTCGCTCAGCGATTCCATGGTGGTTCCCGGGCGCGGCGGCTCGTCCACGCGGTGCACCGCCCAGCCTTCGCCCGGGCGCTTGGCGGCCACGGAGACCAGGTCAGGCTGGATCTGCTGGTTCTGGTAGGCGGCGGCGAGCTTGGCCTGCGAGGCCACCGCGTAGCGGTCGGCGCGTTCCTTGGTGATCGCGGGGAAGCGGTCGTGCAGGTTCTCCGCGGTGTTGCCCATGTTCAGCGCCTGCGGGTCGACGATGCGCTCGGATACGAAGCGCGGGTTCGGATCGGCCCCGGCGCCCATCGGGTGGTTGCCCATGTGCTCCACGCCGCCGGCGATGACCAGGTCGTAGGCACCGAAGGCGATGCCGCCGGCCGTGGAGGTCACCGCGGTCATCGCGCCGGCGCACATGCGGTCGATCGCGTAGCCGGGCACCGACTGCGGGATGCCGGAGAGCAGCGCCACGGTGCGCCCGATGGTCAGGCCCTGGTCGCCGGTCTGCGTGGTGGCCGCCAGCGAGACCTCGTCGATCTTCTCGGCCGGCACCTGCGGGTTGCGCTCCAGCAGGCCGCGCACGGCCTTCACTGCCAGGTCGTCGGCGCGGGTGCCGTGGTAGATGCCCTTCTCGCCGGCGCGGCCGAACGGGGTGCGGACCCCGTCGATGAAGACGACGTCGCGGTCATCGAGCATTCTGCTTGCGTTCTCGTGCTCGGTCGTGGTGTTGGCACTCACCGGCGGGCTCCTTGCGGGGTAGGTTCTGCCTGCCGGAGGGGCCCGGCAGTGGCCACCGTCACAGTGACCTGCCTCATACGTTACTCATGAGTAACTTTTAGCGCAAGTGGAGATCCCGCCGGCTGGCCGGCATCGGGGCCGCAGGGGACGCAAAAGCCGCATGCGGCACCCGCGCCGAGGGCTCGGCGGCAGGGTGCTGCATGCGGCAGCGGTATGCAACGGTGCGGTTCACAGGCCGGGCGAAGGTGAACCCGAATTTCGGCTAGGCCTTCATCGCGGCGGCCAGCTTGCCGGCCAGCAGCTCGCGCTGCCACGGGCGGGCGCCCAGCGCGCTCAGGGCCTCGTCGATGGAGCCCTCGCTGAGCACCGCCGGGGGAGTCCAGCACAGTTCGCGCAGGAACTTGGGGGTCAGCAGGTTTTCGGCGGGGATGTTCCAGGCCTCGCTGACCTCGGTCACCACCAGCTTGGCGGCGGCCAGCCGGTCCGCGGCCTTCGGGTTCTTCTCGCTCCAGGCGCGCGGGTTGGGCAGCCCGGTCTTATCAGTGCGCAGCTCGGGCAGGTCGCGGGTGCTGCGGCCGCGCCGCACCGCATCCAGCCAGCGCGGGGCGTCGCGCTTCACGCTGCGCCCGTGGAAACCGGGGATCTGCAGCAGCGCCGGCACCGAGTTGGCCCGGTGCTCGATCGCCGCCATGATGGCGCGGTCCGGCAGCAGCCTGCCCGGGGCGACATCGCGGCTCTTGGCCAGCGATTCGCGCGAAAGCCACAGCTCGCGGGCCACTGCCAGGTTGCGTTTGCTCTTGATCTTGTGGATGCCCGAGAGCTTGCGCCACGGCTCGGCCACCTCGGCGACCTGCGGCGGAATCAGCTCGAAGGCGAATTCCTGCCGGGCGAACTCCAGCTTGCCCTGCTCCTCGAGCACGCCGGTGACCTCCTGGCGCAGCTCTTCGAGCACCTCGACGTCCAGCGCCGCGTAGGTCAGCCAGGATTCGGGCAGCGGGCGCGTGGACCAGTCGGCGGCGGAGTGCTCCTTGGCCAGCGCCAGGCCCAGCAGCTCGGCAACCATGGTGCCCAGCGAGACGCGCGGGAATCCGGCCAGGCGCCCGGCCAGCTCGGTGTCGAACAGCGAGGCCGGGGCCAGGCCCAGCTCGTTCAGGCAGGGCAGGTCCTGGGTGGCGGCGTGCAGGATCCATGGCTGCTCGTTGGCGAACTCGACCAGCGGGGACAGGTCCTCCAGGGTTTCCGGATCGATCAACCAGGTGCCGGCGCCTTCGCGGCGGATCTGGATCAGGAAGGCGCGCTGGCCGTAGCGGAAGCCGCTGGCGCGTTCGGTGTCCACCGCCAGGTCTCCGGTTCCCGCGCGCAGGGCGCGCACCGCGCGGCGCAGCGCCGGCGGGGTGTCGATGACTTCGGGCACGCCATCGCGCGGCGCGGTGAGCGGGATCAGCGGCGGCGCGGAAGGCTGCGAGTCGTCGGAGGCGGATAACGGTGCGGTCGGCTGGGAATTGCTCATGGTGATTCCATTCTAAGACCGCGCGGGGAACTTCGGCGCTAGCTCAGGCGGCGGCGCGGCAGCTGCTGCACGCCCTCGGGCAGCGGAGGCAGCCCGGCGAAGGTGCAGACCATGTCCGCCCAGGCGCTCAGGTGCACCCCCAGGTCTTCGGATTCGGGGGACCAGGAGGCGCGCAGCTCGATGTCGATGTGGTCCTGCTCCCCGGCCATGTTGCCGAAGGATTCGGAGATCACGCGCGTGGCGGTGCCGCCGGCCGAATGATAGGCCGCGCCGCGTTCGCACAACGCGTCCTCCAGCCAGCTCCAGGCGACCGAGGCGAGCATGGAGTCCTGCCCCATGTCGTTCTCGAGCCGGGCGCGGATGTAGGTGACGATGCGGAACTTGCCGTTCCACAGCTGCTGCCCGGCAGGGTCGTAGAGCAGGATGAAGCGGCCGGTGGCCAGCTGCTCGGCCGGCTGCAGGAACGGGGTGCGGCCCAATTCCTTGCCGAGGCGACCGTGGCTGGGGCCGGCGTGCTCCAGCACGTCCCCGCTCAGGGCCAGGGCGAAGGGCGCGAGGCGTCCGGGGGCCGGGATTTCGGTGAACTGAAGCTCTTTGCGCACCGTGGCGCGGGACAACTCGTCCAAGGCCTTGGCGAAGGCCGGCGGGGTGGCGGCGGCAGGGCGTTCATTGGTCACAGTCAGAGTCTAAAACGCGCCGCACCGCTGGTGCGGTACGGCGCGCCGGTCGGCCCGCGGCCAACTGGAGTTCGAAGCTAGGCGGTCGCGAACTGGCCCATCAGTTCTTCGAGCTTCGCGGTGAAGGCGTCCACGTCGGCCTCGGTGGTGTCGAAGGAGCACATCCAGCGCACCTGCCCGGCGGCGCGGTCCCAGTCGTAGAAGCGGAAGTGCTGGCGCAGCTCGTCGCTGACCAATGTGGGCAGCTGCGCGAACACGCCGTTGGCCTGGGTCGGGTAGACCAGTTCCACGCCGTCGATGCGCTGCACCGCGGCGGCCAGCTTCGCGGCCATGGCGTTCGAATGCCCGGCCAGCTCGCGCCACAGCCCGGTGCCGTAGAGCTCGATCAGCTGCGCGGAGATGAAGCGCATCTTGCTGCCCAGCTGCATGTTCATCTTGCGCAGGTACTTCATGTCGGCGGCCAGCTCGCTGCGCAGCGTCAGGATGCCCTCGCCCAGCAGCATGCCGTTCTTGGTGCCGCCCAGCGAGACGATGTCCACCCCGGCGTCGGTGGTCAGCTCGCGCAGCTGGACGCCCAGCGAGGCGGCGGCGTTGGACAGCCGCGAGCCGTCCAAATGCACCTTCATGCCCAGCTGGTGGGCATGCGCGGTGATCGCCTTGAGCTCTTCGGGGGTGTACAGCGTGCCCAGCTCGGTGGCCTGGGTGATCGACACGGCCAGCGGCTGCGCGCGGTGCTCGTCGCCCCAGCCCCAGGCCTGCTGGTCGATCAATTCAGGGGTCAGCTTGCCGTCCGGGGTGTCCACCTGCAGCAGCTTGAAGCCGCCCACGCGTTCCGGGGCGCCGTTCTCGTCCACGTTGATGTGGGCGCTGGAGGCGCAGATGACAGCACCCCAGCGCGGCAGCAGCGACTGCAGCGCGGTGACATTGGCGCCGGTGCCGTTGAACACAGGGAAGATCGCCGCCTGCTCGCCGAACAATTCGCGCGCCAGCGCATCGAGCTGCTCGGTGTACTGGTCCTCGCCGTAGGAGATCTGGTGGCCGCCGTTGGCGCGCTCGATGGCCGCCAGGATCCGCGGGTGCACGCCCGAGTAGTTGTCCGAGGCGAATCCGCGCAGTGCCGTGTCGTGGCTGAAGGTCATGATGGGTGAGGTCCTTTGCAGGTCGGAGCCGGCCGGTGGGCCGGGGAAAATGGTGCGCGCGGCACATCGGCCGGTGGGCCGTGTTCCGCGCCGGTGACGGCACGACGCCTGCCCGCCGCCGGGAGCGGTTGCGGGCAGGCGTGCGCGGGCTAGGCCTCGGGCGCCGCGGGCGTGGCCTTCGCGCCGGCCTTGGGCAGCGCGACGCGGGTGCCGTTGAGCTTCGCGGCGTCTGTCCGCAGCGCGTCCACCGCGGCCTTGGCCAGGAATTCGACCGGGGTGTGCCCCTCGGGCGCCTGGTCGGCCGGTTTGTCGCTGAGCGCCTTGACCACCCAGCTGAAGGCCGCGGCCTGCGGAGCCTGCTTGGTGAACAGCCGGGCCACGGCGTTGACCCAGTGCTCCGCGGCGGCCTTGACGGCGCCGTAGTTCGCGTTGGAGGGGGTCGGGTTCAGCACCGATTCGGAGCTGACGATCGCCAGCCGGCCGGCCTCGGAGGCCACCAGGTCGTCGACGAACACGCGGCTCGTGTTGCGCAGCGTGGTCATGACCGACTCGTGCAGGAAATCCCAGTCCTCGTCGCTCTGCCCGGCGATCGACTTGCCGCCGCGCCAGCCGCCGACCAGGTGCAGCAGCACGTCGATCGGGCCGTGCAGGCCGTGGATGGTGTCGCGCAGGTGCTCGACCGCCGGGTGGTAGGCAAGATCGCACTGGTAGCGCAGCACGCCGCGCGGCATGCGCTCCACCAGCCGATCCGCATCGCTGCCGATGGCCAGCACCTTGGCTCCCGCCTCCATCAGCGCTTTCGCGCAGGCGATGCCGGATGCCGAGGTGGCCCCGGCGATGAGAACCACCGGGGCCTTGCGGCCTTGCTGCTTCTGGTCCAATGTTTGTTCGCTCACGTACCTAGCCTAAATCAAGCGGGCCTGAAAAGGGCCGACTAGATGCGGTCAGCGCCGGTCATGCCGCGAGTGGACTCGATGACCGCGGTCATCTTCTTGGACAGCGCCTCGTAGAACATGGACAGCGGGAACTCGTCGTCCATCACCTGGTCGGTGATCTCGCGCAGCGGCGCGGTCAGCGGCAGCGCCTGAGGGCCCTTGGCCCAGACCGAGGCCGGGTGCGGGGTGACGGTGGCGGACACCAGCTCGTAGGCGGCCAGCCAGTGGGCCAGCTTCGGGCGGTCGATGGACTTCCAGTACAGTTCGTCGATCGAGTCGCCCAGCGCGGCGACCACCGCGGGCACCTCGGCCCAGTCGATGCGCAGCTTGGTATCGGTCCAATGCAGCACGTGGTGCTGGTGCATCCAGGCGAACAGCAGCTGGCCGCCCAGGCCGTCGTAGTTGCGCACGCGCGAACCGGTGATCGCGAAGCGGAAGATCCGGTCGAAGATCACCGCGTATTGCACCAGCTTGGCCATCTTCGCGGTCTTGTCGTCCGCCTTCGGATCGGCGGCGATCTTCATGCATTCGCGGAACGCGGTCAAATCGCAGCGCAGCTCCTCGAGCGAGTACAGGAAGAATGGCATGCGCTGCTTGATCATGAACGGGTCGAAGGGCAGGTCCCCGCGCATGTGGGTGCGGTCGTGGATCAGGTCCCACATGATGAACGCCTCTTCGGCCAGCTGCTGGTCTTCGAGCAGCGCCGCGGCGTCGTCCGGCAGTTCGAGGTTGGTGATCTGCGCGGCGGCCTTGAGTACCTTGCGGAAGCGCGCGGCCTCGCGGTCCTGGAAGATCGCGCCCCAGGTGAACGACGGGGTCTCGCGGATCGCGACCGACTCCGGGAAGAGCACCGCGGAGTTGGTGTCGTAGCCGGCGGTGAAGTCGATGAAGCGCAGCGGCACGAACAGCTTGTTCGAGTACTCGCCGGCCTCGAGCTGCGAAATGAACTCGGGCCAGATCACCTGGACCAGCACCGCTTCGAGGTGGCGGTTGGTGGATCCGTTCTGGGTGTACATCGGGAAGAGCACCAGGTGCATCAGCCCGTCCACGCGCTGGGTCTGCGGCTGGAATTCCATGAGCGAATCGAGGAAGTCCGGCACGCCGAAGCCCTGCTCGGCCCAGCGCCTCAGGTCTGCGACGAGCTTGTCCAGGTAGTCGGCCTCGTGGGCGAAGAAGCCGCGCAGGGTCTGGATGGAGTCGACGATCGTGTCGACCAGCTCGCCGGCGCGGACGCGCTGCTCGGGCTCGGCCACGGAGCCGTCCTTGAGCTGCAGACCCTGGAATTCACTGGCGGCGGCCTTGAGTCCAAGCCATGCGTCGGACTCGGCGATGCGGCGGGCGTCGGAGGGGCTGGTTGGCCGTGGTTCTGCGGAAATCTGGGTCATTGAGATACACCTTCTTCTTCGGTAGGGCAGCGTTCAGTTGCTTGACTAGAACGCTACGCCCATCGAAAGGAAAAGTAATTCTGACTCCTCGGTGAATAAGTAATGCTTATTCTTGGGGTGACTTGCGTCGCTTCACGCTGAGCACTGTTTAGCCCTGCGTTTCGCGCAGCTTCAAGCTCAGCGAATTCATGCAGTACCGCAGGTCGGTCGGGGTTCCGAAGCCCTCGCCCTCGAACACGTGGCCCATGTGCGAATCGCAGTTGGCGCAGCGCACCTCCACGCGCTTCATCCCCATCGACTTGTCGGTGATGTAGCGGACGCGGTCTTCGGCCAGCGGTGCGAAGAACGAGGGCCAGCCGCAGCCGGCGTCGAACTTGGTGGTGCTGGCGAACAGTTCGGAGCCGCAGGCACGGCAGGAATACACGCCCTCGGTCGTCGTGTCCCAGTATTCGCCGGTGAACGGGCGTTCGGTGCCGGCCTGCCGCAGGACGTGGAATTCTTCGGGGGAGAGAACCTGGCGCCAATCGATCTCGGCGGGGTTCCGGTCTTCGGTGTTCTGGTTTTCGTTCATACTTAGGAAACTACCTCCGGGGCGTGATGATTCCCAACACGCCATCTGCAAAGATGAAAACATGGCTCGGAAAATCGTCGACAAGCTCGAACCACGCAAGACAGTTCCCGCGACCCTGATCGGCGCCGGTCTGGGAGTCGCGGCAGGTTCGCTGGTGGCCGCCAGCGTTTCCGCGCTGGCCGGGTACTTCGCCCGGCGCGTGGTCACCCCGGAGGAGCGGCGCGCCTCGAACGCGGTCATCCGCGAGATTACCACCGACGCGCAGGGCAAATTGTGGATGCATCTGGCCCGCGACGCGGAGACCGCCGAACCCGGCGGGTGCACCTTCCTGGCCGAATTCGATGCCTGCGCGGTGCGTTTGTCGGCTCCGCAGGATGTCGCGGGCAAACCGAAGATCGTGGCCCGGCAGATCGAGCAGGTCTACCGCGGCACCCTGGACGGGGTCAAGCGCGGCTACCTCTCCGGGGCGATGTACGAGCACCCCTCGGACTTGGGCTTCGAGGCCGAGGACGTGAGCGTCAGCCTCGACGTGGGCGACGGACCGGCCTGGCTGGTGCCCGGGACCAGCCACCAGGACGTCTGGGTGATCGGGGTGCACGGGCGCGGGGCCCGCCGCACCGAATCCATCCGCGCGCTGCCCGCTCTGGCCAAGGCCGGGGTGAGCACCTTGTTGATGAGCTACCGCAACGACGGACTGGCACCGACCGCCCCCGATGGGCGCTACGGGCTGGGAGACACCGAATGGCTGGATGTCGAAGCCGCGGTCCACTTCGCGACCTCGCGCGGCGCGCGGCAGGTCATCTTGCTGGGCTGGTCGATGGGCGGGGCGATCAGTCTGCAGATGGCCGACCGCTCGGACTTGGCCGACCGGGTGGATTCGCTGATGCTGGTAGGCCCGGTGATCAACTGGGTCGACGTGCTCTCCCACCAGGCGCGGGCGAACAAGATCCCGCAGTCGGTCGGGCGCTTCGGCCAGTGGCTGCTGTCCAACGAGGCCGGGCGCTGGATCACCGGCCAGGCCGCCCCGGTGAACCTGAAGCGGCTGAATTGGGTGGACCGGGCCGAGGAGCTGTCCCACCCGATCCTGCTCATGCATAGCAGGGACGACCAGTTCGTGCCCAACGGGCCGAGCCTGAAGCTCGCCGCGCTGCGCCCGGACCTGGTCAGCCTGAAGACCTTCACCCTGGCCGGGCATACCAGGGAGCCGAACGTGGATCCGGACGGATTCACGCAAGCGGTCAGTGACTTCCTCGCCGCGCGGATCAACGCATATACGGCGAGGTAGCCGACCGCCGCGCCGGACCGCCTAGCCGGCGGCGATCGACGCCCAGATGGCGCCGGTGGCCTTCGCGGCATCCTGCGGGGCGATCTCCAGGCTGAAGCCGCGGCGCCCGCCGGAGATGAACACCGTCTCGAACTGCAGTGCGCTGTCGTCGATCACGGTGCTGGAGTGCTGGCGCTGCCCGAACGGGGAGATCCCGCCCAGCACATAGCCGCTGCGCCGCTGGGCTGCGGCCTTGTCGGCCATCTGCACCTTCTTGGTGCCCAGCGCCGCGCCGACCGCCTTGAGATCCAGCATGCTGTCCACCGGCACCACCGCGACGGCCAGGTCCTGGGCCGCGGTGGCGCCGGTGGCGACCATCAGCGTCTTGAACACCCGGGCGCCAGGAACCCCGAGCTGCTCGGCCGCTTCTCCGCCGTAGCTTTCAGCCGAGTCGCTGTGCGTGTAGCTGTGCGCCACGTAGCCGATCCCGGCGGCATCCAGGGCCGCGGTGGCCGGGGTGGAGGCGGCGTGTTTCTTCTTGCCCACGGGCGTTTGAACCTTCCTGCGCGGTATGTTGCGCCGCGCCTAGGCGGCGAGCTGTTCGGCGATCTGGCGCTTGATGCGGCCCAGCATGGCGGTCATGCCGCGCATGCGCAGCGGCGAGAGCGCGCGGGTCAGTCCCAGCTGCTGCGGCATGTCATCGGGCACCGCCAGGATCGCGGCGGCGTCCTTTCCGTCCAGCCCGGCGGCCAGCACCGAGGCGAAACCACGGGTGGTCGGCGCCTCGGGAGGAGCGGAGAAGAACAGGTTCACCGGGTTCGCGTCCGCGGCGGACACCTCCACCACCAGGAACAGCGGCGACTGGCATTCGACCACCTGCTCGAACAGCTCCGGGTGCTCGGCCAGGCGCTCGGGCAGCTCGGGCAGCTCGCGGGAGTACTCCAGCAGCAGCTCCAGGCGGTCGGCCTCGGGCACCTCGGTGAATTCCTCGATGATTTCGGCCAGTTCTGCGGGAATCGTGCTCATGCGCGCACCCCGCGCTTGGCTGGAACCTCGCCCTGCTCGGCGCCGCGGACGATCGGCACGCCCACGGCGTTGCCCCATTCGGTCCACGAGCCGTCGTAGTTGCGCACGGACTCGAAGCCCAGCAGGTGCTTGAGCACGAACCAGGTGTGGCTTGAGCGTTCGCCGATGCGGCAGTACGCCACCACGTCGTCGCCCGGCTTCAGCCCGGCCTCGTCCAGGTAGATCGCTTCGAGCTCGGCGCGGGAGCGGAAGGTGCCGTCCTCGGCGGCGGCGCGGGCCCACGGCACCGACGCGGCGCTCGGGATGTGCCCGCCGCGCAGCGCGCCCTCCTCCGGGTAGTTCGGCATGTGGGTGCGTTCGCCGGTGTACTCCTCGGCGGAGCGCACGTCGATCAGCGGGTTGCCCAGGTGCTCCAGCACCTGCGGCAGGAAGGCGCGGATTGCCTCGTCCGAACGCTCGATCACCGGGTACTGCGACGGGGAGACCGCCGGCTTCTGCGTGCTCAGCTCGCGGCCCTCGGCGATCCACTTGTCGCGTCCGCCGTCCATCAGGCGCACATCTTCGTGGCCGAACAGGGTGAAGACCCACAGCGCGTAGGCAGCCCACCAGTTCGACTTGTCGCCGTAGATCACCACGGTGCTCTCGCGGCTTATGCCCTTGGCCTGCATCAGCGCCGCGAAGCCCTCGCCGTCGACGTAGTCGCGGGTGACCTCGTCATTCAGCTCGGTGTGCCAGTCGATCTTCAGCGCGCCCGGCACATGCCCGGTGGAGTACAGCAGGATATCCTCGTCGGACTCCAGCACCACCAGGTTCTCGGCGCCCAGGTTGTCCGCGACCCACTGCGTGGAGACCAGCCGTTCAGGATGGGCATACGCTGCATACTTCTCGTTGGACTCAACGGGCAAAGGCATTTTCTATCACGTTCCTTGACGGTATCGGGGCGGCGGGAGATCCCCGCCGATCGCTTGCTCTGCTTCTAGCCTAGTGCTCCGAGCGCCCCGGCACTGTGTGGGGTGCGACATTTCACCGTTTCTGCGGGTCATTCAAGGTAAACTGGCCGATGGGCCGCCCGCGGGCCGCCCGCACATCACCGCATTCAACCGAAGGATCCCCGAAGCCCATGGCGACGATCACCCACCTGAGCGAAACCATCCCGCAGCTGTCGATCGACGAGCTGCTCGCCGGATTCCATCCGTCATACCGCTTCGGTGAGGTGTCCTTCAATACCTACCGCCCGGACCCGAACCAGCCTTCACAGACCGAGGCGGTCCACAAGCTCACCAGCTTCGCCGAATCGGTGGGCAAGAGCTCCTCGGGCTCCTTCCTGGGCAAGCTGTTCGGGAAGAAGAAGGTAACCAAGAACGGCATCTACCTCGACGGCGGCTTCGGCGTGGGTAAGACCCACCTGCTCGCCTCGCTGTGGCACGCCGCTCCCGGCCGCAAGGCCTTCGGCACCTTCGTGGAGTACACCAACCTGGTCGGCGCGCTGTCCTTCCGCCAGACAGTCGACGTGCTCAGCCAGTACTCGCTGGTCTGCATCGACGAATTCGAGCTTGACGACCCGGGGGACACCGTGCTGATGTCCCGCCTCATGCGCGAGCTGTCCGACGCCGGGGTGAAGCTTGCCGCGACCTCCAACACCCTGCCCGGCGCGCTGGGCGAGGGCCGCTTCGCCGCGGTGGACTTCCAACGCGAAATCAAGACCCTCTCCGAGCAGTTCGACGTGCACCGCGTGGAGGGCGAGGACTTCCGCCACCGCGGCCTGCCCGAAGCCCCGCAGCCGCTGGAGGACTCCGCCATCGAATCCTTCGCCGCCGAACGCTACCCGGATAAGACCCTGGCCGTGGACAACTTCGCGGACCTGGTGGCCCACCTGTCCAAGGTCCACCCCTCACGCTACCGGCAGCTGCTCTCGGAAACCGACGTGCTGGTGCTGCACAACGTCGACACCATCACGGACCAGGCCATCGCGCTGCGCTTCGTGGTGCTCGCCGACCGCCTCTACGACAAGGATGTGCCGATCGTTGCCTCGGGCAAGCCGTTCAGCGAGCTGTTCACCCCGGAAATGATGGCCGGCGGCTACCAGAAGAAGTACTTCCGCGCTGTCTCGCGCCTCACCGCGCTGGCCCGCGAAGGCCAGATCGGCGAAGCGGCGCTCTAAACCGCGCCCCGCACTTCCAGCTCATCGCCGGGCAGTCACCTGCTCGGCGATGACGTGTATTAACAGGCCGATCACCAACGCCCAGAACGCCCCGCCGATACCGAACAGCGTCACGTTCGCCGCGGCCACGAGCATCGTGGCCAGGGCGCTGAGCTGCCAGCGAGGCTCCTTCATGGCCCCGAGCATCGCATTGGCCAAGGTCGCCAGCAGGGCGAGGCCCGCAGCGGCCTCGAACAACCCGGCGGGGGAGAGCGTCGCCAGCGAGGCGACCAGCGCCGATCCCAGCGCGAACACCAGGTAGAACACCCCGGAGGAGGCCGAGGCCTTCCACCGCTGTCCGGGATCCTTGCCACCGGACTCGCCGGCGGACAGGGCGGCGGAAATCGCCGCCAGATTAATCGCATGGCCGCCGAAGAAGGCGCCGGCGGCGCTCCCGAACCCGGTGGACAACATGCTCGAACGCCACGGGGTGCGGAACCCGAAGGACGACATCACTGCCACGCCCGGGATGTTCTGCGAGGCCATGGTCACGATGAACAGCGGCAGGCTGATGCTCGCCACCGCCTGCCAGGAAAACTCCGGCGCCACGAATTCCAGCGTCGGAAGCACCTCGATCTGCGCCCAGGAATGGGAAGCGCCGATCGAGAACAGTCCGCACCCCACAGCGCCGAGCATGCTCAGGGCCACCGCATAACGCGGCAGGAAACGCAGCCCCGCCAGGAACACCGCCAGGATCAGCACCGCCGCCACCGGGATGCTGCCCAGCGCGGTGAAGGGCTTGAGGCACAGCGGAATCAGCACGCCGGCCAGCATTCCTTGGGCGATCGGCACGGGAATCGAAGTCAGCAGCCGGTGCAGCACCGGGATGAGCCCGGTGAGCATGATCAGCACGCCGCTGATAATGAATGCGCCGACGGATTCGGCGAAACTGAAACTGCCCGCAGCCAGGCTTGCCAGCAGCGCCGCGCCCGGTGTGGACCAGGCAACGGTGATCGGCAGCCGGTGCTTCAGGGACAGTACCAGAGAGGCTACTCCCACTAGGAAAGTCAGCGCGAGCAGGCCGGAGGATGCCTGTGAGGGGCTTGCTCCCGCCTGCAGCAGCCCGGTGATGACCACTGCGAAAGACGACGTGAACCCGACCATGGTGGTGATGAACCCGGCGAGCACGGCTTCGCGTGGCAGACGCGGACGGCTGATGATGTTGCTTTCCATGCTTAGTTTCTATCGGTTCGCGAGCCGGGTGGGAAATTGCGGCGATCCGCCGACCAAGATGTGGGATCGGCAGGAGCGGGCAACCTGCCCGGAAACGTAGAAAAGCGCCACCCGCTGGGGTGGCGCTTTCCTACGTGCCTAGGGTAAGGCCAAAGCTCTAACGACTGGACGTTAGGCCTGATCCTTGTTTCCGAGGTTGCCCAGGAAGTTCTTGGCTCCATCCTGAACGCCATCGACCTTGTCGGCGTACTTGCCGCCGGTCTTGCGGTCGATGAAGTCCCCGGCCTTGTCGATGCCGTCTGAAATCTTGTCAGAGTTCTGGCTCGCGAATTCTCCGGCTTTCAGTGCCAGTCCTTCGACCTTGCCCTTTAGCTCGTTAAAACCTGCCAATGGACACCTCCCTTCAACACGGAGGGCCTCTTGCCCTCAACTCCTGCGTCCCATCATAGGGTGCAGCCTTCGCGTTGGGTAGTTCACACGGCGAACAAATATGTTTCAGGGCCAGATCGAAGCCACGGAAGTGCCCGCTGAGCAGGAAACTACTAACAGTTTTAGCTGAGAAAGAAACTTGGGACCCACACTGATGTGTGGGTCCCAAGTTTTTCGGAGCGGTCAACGAGGTTCGAACTCGCGACCTCAACCTTGGCAAGGTTGCGCTCTACCAGCTGAGCTATGACCGCAGGATCTATATGAAGTTATGGAGCGGTCAACGAGGTTCGAACTCGCGACCTCAACCTTGGCAAGGTTGCGCTCTACCAGCTGAGCTATGACCGCATGGACACTGAACTGTATCCAGTGCGCGATACTGGGATCGAACCAGTGACCTCTTCCGTGTCAGGGAAGCGCGCTACCGCTGCGCCAATCGCGCCGAAGATTCAATGAAGAATCCCGACAGAATTATCATTTTACCGATGAATTCTTGGAGCGGTCAACGAGGTTCGAACTCGCGACCTCAACCTTGGCAAGGTTGCGCTCTACCAGCTGAGCTATGACCGCATATATTTAGTTATGAAATCCGTAATCTGGTGGACTACGAGTTCCGTGCGCGATACTGGGATCGAACCAGTGACCTCTTCCGTGTCAGGGAAGCGCGCTACCGCTGCGCCAATCGCGCAAAAAAGATGAGCAATCTTCATTGCGAGGTGGGGACGGGATTCGAACCCGCGTATACGGCTTTGCAGGCCGCTGCCTCGCCTCTCGGCCACCCCACCAAATCCGGCCGAAGCCAGGCGACTAGTTTTACCTAGTCGGTGTATCTTTTTGCGAGCGGACAACGAGGTTCGAACTCGCGACCTCAACCTTGGCAAGGTTGCGCTCTACCAGCTGAGCTATGTCCGCAAAATGGTTGTTGTTGGAACGTTTTCGTTCTTTCCAACGAGTAAAAACTCTATACGAGTTTTCCCAAGCTTCCAAATCGAAAGGCTGAGATCTGGTTCACAAAGCCCAAAACCCGCGGAATTACGGGGAATAATTCCTAAACGCGCGGCGACTAGGGGCGAAGTGTCCACCTGCGGTGCAATCATCGTGTATATGACGTCACCGAAACTAGCGATTCAGACCGATCGTGGCCGCATGTACAGCCGCCGGGTCGGCGGCGAGGCAACGGTTCCATCGATTACGACAATCATTGGTATGGACCATGTCGACCTCACCGGTTGGGCGGGCTACATGGCAGCCAAGTCCTTATCCGAGGATGCCCGGCTTGCCGCGTCCATCTCCGAGCTCGGCCGTATGAGGTCGCTCGTGCGTGATTCGGCTACCGCGGCGGAGTCCTACCGTGATGCGGCGGCCGCACGTGGCGACCGGGTGCACAACTATGCAGAGCAGTGGGCGCTGGCGGAACTAGGCCAGCCGCACGAACTGGATTCGGCGCGCCAACTGCTGCAGGCCCATGGCGAACAGGACTACGCCGCCCACTTTGAATTCTGGTGGCGCGACTACCGGGTGGAGCCGGTGGCCGCGGAGGTGACCGTGTGGAACGAGAGCATCGGCTACGCCGGGACCATCGACCTGGTCGCGAAGATCGGCGGAAGGGACTGCCTGGTCGACTACAAAACAAAGACCAGCGACCGCGACGGCTTCGTCAAGCGGCCCGACGACAAGGTGATCATGCAGCTTGCCGCCGCCTGCAAGGCCGAGGAGCGGGTCGCCGACGCGGAGGCCGGGCAGTGGGAGCCGTGGCCGTATGGTGCTGACACCATGCTGCTGGCGGTGGCCCTGGGCCCCACCGGCAGCCGCACCTTCATGGCGCCTGCGGCCGCCATGCCCGACTACTGGGCCAAGTTCTACGCGCTGCGCCGCAACTGGGAGGCGTCCTACAGGATCGCCAGGTCACGGGCCACGCTGGTGGAAATCACTCCACCACCTCAGCGCCAGCCGTGATCGACCGCGTAGACTGGATGGGCTTGGGTCTGGCGCGGCTGGACCGGGCGATCCGCTGAAAACAACAGAAGGCAGTTTGAAGAACTATGGCAATTTTGGGAATTCGGATCATCGGTGATCCCGTCCTTCGCACCCCAGCGCAGGAGGTGACCGAGTTCGGACCGGAAATCCAAAAGCTGGTCGAGGACATGGACCAGACCATGGAAAACGTCGACGGCGCCGGCCTGGCCGCGCCGCAGGTCGGCGTATCGCTGCGCGTCTTCACCTACCAGATCGGCGAGGAGCGCGGGCACATCATCAACCCGGTGCTCGAGCTGAGCGATGACTTCCAGGAGGACCAGGTCGAAGGCTGCCTGTCCATCCCCGGCATCGCCGCCCCGGTCCCGCGCCGCCGCCATGTGCGCGCCACCGGCTTCGACAAGTTCGGCACCCCGCTGGTGCTCGAAGGCGAAGGCATGCTCTCGCGCTGCGTGCAGCACGAAACCGACCACCTGGACGGCATCCTCTTCCTTGACCGCCTGCCCGCCGACGAGAAGAAGGCGGCCTGGCGCAAGCTGCGCGCCACCAGCTACTCGCAGACCGCCAACCAGACCATCGCCAAGCGCTCCGGATCGCTGGGCTCCAGCTTCGGCGCAGGATTGGGGAAGTAGCCCGTGCGCATCCTCTTCGCCGGCACCCCGCAGGTCGCCGTCACCTCCCTTGACTCGCTGCACGCGGCAGGATTCGACATCGCCGCCGTGCTCACCCGCCCCGACGCCCCGCTGGGCCGCAAGCGCGTGCTGACCCCTTCGCCGGTTGCCGCCCGCGCCGCGGAGCTCGGCCTGCCGGTCATCAAGGCCTCCAAGATCACCGCCGAGGTCACCGAGCAGCTGCAGGGCCTGGATCTGGACGCCGCCGCCATCGTCGCCTTCGGCGGGCTGGTCCCGGAAGCCGCGCTCTTGGTCCCGCGCCACGGCTGGATCAACCTGCACTTCTCGCTGCTGCCGAACTGGCGCGGCGCCGCCCCGGTGCAGCACTCCATCATCAACGGCGACGACATCATCGGCGCGGTGACCTTCCAGCTGGAAACCGGGCTGGACACCGGCCCGGTCTTCGGCCAGGTCACCGAGGTGGTCAACGAGCTGGATACCGCCGGAGTGATGCTGGAACGGCTCAGCGCCTCCGGCTCGATGCTGCTGGTGCAGACCCTGCAGGCGCTGGACGCCGGCCAGGCAGTCGCGGTCCCTCAGACCGGGTCGCACACCTACGCGCCGAAGATCACCGACGAGGACGCGCAGCTGGACTTCACCCGCCCGGCCACCGAGATCCGCCGCCGCGCCCACGGCACCACCCCGTTCCCCGGCGCCTGGTGCGCGGTGGGGGGCCAGCGCTACAAGTTCGGCCCGCTGCGCGAACGCCGCGACGTGGCCGGCCTGGCTCCCGGGCAGCTGCGCATCGAACCGGGCAAGCAGCCCACAGTGCTCATCGGCACCGCCACCTGGGCCCTTGAACCGACAATGATCCAGCCCCCGGGCAAGAAGATGATGAACGCCTCAGACTGGGCCCGCGGCATGCTGACCCAGGGAACGGAAGTGAGCTTCGCATGAGCGCGAACGAACAGCGCGGGAATTCCCGCCCAGGGCGCCGCGGCGCGGAGCACGGCGACGGCCAGCGCCGCAACGAGGCCGGGCGCACCCGCAACCGCGGCCAGGGCGGGCGCCCGCGCCAGTACTCGCAAGCCGCCCCCGGCCAGCGCAAGCGCAGCGCCGACCCGGCCCGCCTGGTCGCTTTCAAGACCCTGCGCGAGGTGTCCGGCGCGGATGCCTACGCCAACCTGGTGCTGCCCAAGCTGATCCGCGAATACCAGCTGGACCGCCGCGACGCGGGCTTCGCCACCGAACTGGCTTACGGCGCGCTGCGCGGCCAGGGGCTGTACGACGCGATCCTCACCACGCTGGTCGACCGCCCGCTGGCCGAGCTGGACCCGGCGATCCTGGACGCGCTGCGCCTGGGCGCCCACCAGCTGCTTGCCATGCGCGTGCCGAAGCACGCCGCCCTGGACGAGACCGTGTCCCTGGCCCGCGCGCAGATCGGCGCCGGCCCCTCGGGGCTGATCAACGCCGTGCTGCGCCGCGTGAGCGAACGCGAGGCCGGCGAATGGATCGAGCAGCTCACCGCCGCCGCGGAGGGCGACGCCGCGAAGCTGGCCATCGAGCACTCCCACCCGGACTGGATCGTGCGCGCGCTGCGCGGCGCGCTGATCGCCCACGGCCGCGACGCCGGCGAGCTGGCAGCGCTGCTGGAAGCCGACAACGCCGCCCCGGTGGTCAACCTGGTGGCCCTGCCTGGGCTCGGCGACCTGTCCGGCGCGCTGGAATCCGGCGCGGAACCCGGCACCCTGCTGGCCGATTCGGCCACCTACAAGCACGGCGACGTGGCCCGGGTCCCCGGGGTGCGCGAAGGCACCGTGCGCGTGCAGGACGCCGGAAGCCAGGTCATGGCCCGCGCCCTGGCCAACGTGGAGCTGCCGGAAGCCGGCGACGACCGCTACTGGCTGGATCTGTGCGCCGGCCCCGGCGGCAAGGCGGCCCTGCTCGGCGCGCTGGCCGTGCAGCGCGACGCCCGGCTGACCGCCAACGAGCCCACCGCCCACCGAGCCCGCCTGGTGGAGAACTCCATGGACGCGGTGCCGCACGACTACTGGATGGTCACCCAGCAGGACGGCCGCGCCTACGGCGGGGAAGACTACGCCGGGGACTACGACCGCATCATGGTCGACGCCCCCTGCTCCGGCCTGGGCGCGCTGCGCCGCCGCCCCGAATCGCGCTGGCGCAAGGCCCCGCGCGATATCCCGGAGCTCACCGCCCTGCAGGGCGAGCTGCTGGACGCCGCCTTCCGCGCCGTGCGCGTGGGCGGGGTAGTCGGCTTCGTGACCTGCTCGCCGCACCAGGCCGAAACCCGCCTGGTGGTGGAGGACTTCCTCAAGCGCACCCCGCAGGCCAAGCTGCTGGACACCGGCGCCGAGGTCGCCAAGGTGATGTACCAGGACGCACCGGCCGCCGGCCACGCGCTGGGCGAGGGCTCCACCGCGCAGCTGTGGCCGCACCTGCACGGCACCGACGCGATGTTCATGGCGCTGCTGACCAAGGCCGCCCCGGCCGAATAAGGCCGCGCCGCGTCACCAACTGCCAGCGTCCGCCCGGACGCTGGCAGTATTGGCTTGAGAAGTATCCAGCCCCTGCCCGAACCCAAGGAGCCACCGTTGAGCACCGCGCGCATCCACCCCTCGATCCTCTCCGCCGACTTCGCCAACCTGGAGCGCGAGCTGCAGCGCATCCACACCGCCGACGGCGTGCACGTGGATGTCATGGACAACCACTTCGTGCCCAACCTGACCCTGGGCAAGCCGGTGGTCGAGGCGCTGCACAAGGTCAGCGAGCTGCCCATCGACGTGCACCTGATGATCGAGGACGCCGACCGCTGGGCCCCGGAATACGCGCAGCTGGGTGTTGACTCGGTGACCTTCCACGTGGAGGCCTCCGCTGCGCCGATCCGGCTGGCCCGCGAGCTGCGCGCCGCCGGTTCCAAGGCCGCCATGGCGCTGCGCCCGGCCACGTCGATCGAGCCCTACCTGGACATGCTCGGCGAGCTGGACATGCTGCTGCTGATGACCGTCGAACCGGGTTTCGGCGGCCAGAAGTTCCTGGACCTGGTGCTGCCCAAGATCCGCCGCGCCCGCGCCGCCATCGACGGCTCCGGCAAACCCATCGCCCTGCAGATCGACGGCGGCGTCTCGCGCGACACCATCCTGCGCGCCGCGGAAGCCGGGGCCGACGTGTTCGTCGCCGGGTCCGCGGTGTACGCTTCGCCGGAGCCGTCGGTGGAAATCGACGTATTACGCAATCTTGCGCTGGGTGCGCACTGAAGCGCCACAAAGTATGCAACAATAACGAATGTAAACGTAAATACGTGCTCCGGGGTCGGTGAAAGTCCGAACCGGCGGTGATAGTCCGCGACCCGCGTCCAAGGCCACAAGCCGAGGAAGCGGTTGAGCCGGTGGAATTCCGGTACCGACAGTTAAAGTCTGGATGGGAGAAGCACGAATTTGATTTGCCTTGCGGTAGTGCCGGCGGTTCCCTGAGCGGAGCCGTATTCTTCGGCCCATGCCGCAGGTCCATCAAATGCACACCCCCCGGAGCCGCCGCTTCGAGAAGGGTGGAAAGATGGATTTCCTGCGGTGGCTCATTGAAGCTTTTAATTCACAAATTGCGGTAGGTTCCTCGGCACTGCTGGTGCGCGAGGTTGTCGGCAACATCTTCGGCTTGGCCAGCGCCGTGGGCGGCATGCGCCGCAAGGTCTGGGCCTGGCCGGTCGGCATCGTCGGCAACCTGCTGCTGCTGACAGTATTCCTCGGCAGCCTGTTCGACACCGACTACGCCGCGAACCTCTGGGGCCAGGCTGGCCGCCAGATCATGTTCATCTCGGTCTCGATCTTCGGCTGGTACCGCTGGAAGCAGGCCCGCGACGGCAGCGGCAGCGCCGTCACCCCCGTCTGGGCCTCGAACAAGATCCGCCTTGGCCTGGCCGCCACGCTGGTGCTGGGCACCGTGGCGCTCACCCCGCTGTTCCGCATCCTCGGCTCCTACGAGCCGGTCTGGGCCGACGCGTGGACCTTCGTCGGATCGCTGCTGGCGACCTTCGGCATGGCCAAGGGCTGGGTCGAGTTCTGGCTGATCTGGGTCGCGGTCGACGCGGTCGGCGTGCCGCTGCTGTTCTCCGCCGGCTACTACGCCAGCGCGTTCATGTACCTGTTCTACGGCGCCTTCACGCTGATCGGCTTCTTCGTCTGGGCCCGGGCCAAGAAGGGCGACAAGCCGGCGGTGGAAACCGAGCTGCCCGACCCGACCCTGCAGTCCAAGCGGTAACCGCCATGGCCACCGAACAGCAGCTCGACGCGGCACTTGAAACCGCGCTGGAAACCGCCCGCCGGGGACACCGCGGCGCCAACCCGCTGGTCGGCGCCTGCATCCTGGACGAGAACGGTTCGCTGATCGCCACCGGCTACCACCAGGGCGCCGGCAGCCCGCACGCGGAGATCGACGCGCTGCGCCGCCTGGGCCGGATCTCCCGCGAACGCGCCGCCACGCTGACCATGGTCGTCACCCTGGAGCCGTGCAACCACACCGGGCGCACCGGTCCCTGCGCGGCGGCCATCGCCCATGCGGGCCTCGGCGCGGTGCACTACGGGCAGGCCGACGACACCGCCGCCAGCGGGGGAGCGGACTACCTTTCCGCCGCCGGCGTGAAGGTCAGCCAGGCGCGCGAGGCCTCCGCGATCCGCGAGCTGAACCACCGCTGGATCCGCGCCAAGGAACAGGGCCGCCCGTTCATCACGGTCAAGACCGCCCAGTCCCTGGACGGGCGCATCAACGCTCCGGACGGCACCAGCCAGTGGATCACCTCAGCGCAGTCCCGGGCGCACGCCCACGCGCTGCGCGCCCGGGTGGACGCGATCGTGGTCGGCACCAACACCGTGGTGCACGACGACCCGCGGCTGAACGCCCGCGCCGCCGACGGCACCGCGCTGCCGCGCCAGCCGCACCGGCTGGTCATGGGCCGCCGTGAACTGCCCGGAACCCTGGCCCTGGCCTTCGACGAGCACTGGGAACAGGTGCGCACCCGCGAGGTGCACGAGCTGATCGCCCGCGCGAGCGAGCTGGGCTACGGGCACCTGCTGATCGAGGGCGGCGCCACCGTCGCCTCGGCCTTCATCGCCGCCGACCTCGCGGACGAGATCTACTGCTACCAGGCGCCGGTCATCATCGGCGCCGGGGACTGTTCGGTGAACATCGCCGCCACCCGCACCCTGAGTGACGCGCGCGCCTACCGGATCGACGCCTTCAGCGGCGAAACGCTAGCCCGGCTCGGCCCCGACATTATGCTGCACCTGGAACCGCTGCCGGACAATTAGGCGCCATCCAGCACTCCCGCACCACCACCGCGCCCCGGGCGGCGGCTTTGCCGCACCCGAAAACCAGCGGTCCCACGCACTTCAGACTAAGGAAACCACCAACCATGTTCACCGGAATCGTCACCGGAACCGGCACCATCACCGGCATCACCACCGATCCGCGCAAGGACCTTGCGGTCCTCACCCTGAAGGCCCCCGGGCACACCGAGGACCTGGGCCTGGGCGGCTCGCTGGCAGTCAATGGCGTCTGCCTGACCGCCACCGCGCTGGACGGGGACACGCTCAGCGTCGACGTCATGGGCGAAACGCTGAACCGCACCACCACCGGCCAGCTGGCCGAGGGCTCCATCGTGAACCTCGAACGCTGCACCCCGGCCGGGGCCCGGCTCGACGGCCACGTCGTGCAGGGCCACGTCGACGCGGTCGGCGCCGTGCTGGCCCGCGAGGACCACGGGCAGTGGACCACTTTCCGCGTCTCGGTGCCCGATCAGTACGCCCCGCTGACCGCGGAAAAGGGCTCGATCGCGCTGGACGGCATCTCGCTGACGCTCACCGCCGTCTCCCCGGCCGATACGCCTGCCGGCGGGCACTGGGTGGAGGTCGGCATCATCCCCATCACCCTGGCCGAAACCACCATGGGCTCCCGCCAGGTCGGGGACCGCATCAACATCGAGGTCGACGTCCTGGCCAAGTACGTCGCCCGCCTGAACGCTTTTGGAGGTCGAAACTAATGGCTGCCGCATCCTTTGATTCCATCCCCGCCGCCCTGGCCGCGCTGGCCGCCGGCCGCGCCGTAGTGGTCGTCGACGACGAAGACCGCGAAAACGAGGGCGACATCATCTTCGCCGCCGAGCACGCCACCGCGCAGCTGATGGCCTTCACCATCCGCTACACCTCCGGGGTCATCTGCGTTCCGCTGGATGCCGAACGCGCCGACGCGCTGCGCCTGGCCCCGATGGTCGGCATCAACCAGGACGCCAAGGGCACCGCCTTCACCGTCAGCTGCGACGCCGCCAGCGGCATCAGCACCGGCATCAGCGCCGCCGACCGCGCGCTGACCAGCCGGCTGCTCGCCGACCCGGACACCGTCCCGGAGCAGCTGCACCGCCCCGGGCACATCTTCCCGCTGCGCGCCGCCGCCGGCGGGGTGCTCGAGCGCCGCGGCCACACCGAAGCCGCCGTGGACCTGTGCCGCGCCGCAGGCCTGTCCCCGGTGGGCGTGATCGGCGAAATCACCCACGACAACGGCGAGATGATGCGGCTGGACGCGCTGCGCGTCTTCGCCGCCGAGCACAGCCTGCCGCTGATCACGATCGACGACCTGGCCCGATGGCGCCGCATCAACGACGCAATCGAGCTCACCGACCCGGTCGCGCTGCCCACCGGCTTCGGCGAATTCACCGCCCGCGCCGCGCTGGTCGAGGGCCACGAGCACCTGGTGCTCAGCCATCCGGGCCCGGACGGCGCCGAGCCCGGCAACCTGGTGCGCATCCATTCCGAGTGCCTCACCGGCGACGTGCTCGGCTCCTACCGCTGCGACTGCGGCGAGCAGCTGCAGGCCGCGATGACCCGGATCGCCGCCGAGGGCGGGCATCTGGTCTACATCCGCGGCCACGAGGGCCGCGGCATCGGGCTGGTCAACAAGCTGCGCGCCTACGCCCTGCAGGAGCGCGGGCTGGACACGCTGGATGCGAACCTGCACCTTGGCTTCCCGGCCGACGCGCGCGAGTACTTCGCGGTCGCCGCGATCCTGGCCAAGCTGGGCCTGCAATCCATCCGGCTGCTGAGCAACAACCCGGACAAGCGGGACAAGCTCACCGAGGCCGGCATCCAGGTCGCCGAGCTGGTGCCCAGCCTGGTGCCGCCGCGCCGCGAGAACGAAGCCTACCTGCGCACCAAGCAGGCCCGCTTCGGCCACCAGCTGGGCCTGCCGCAGGACTCCGCCCAGGACGAGGCGCAGGCGCAAACCTACCACGGCGCCTGAGCGCCGACACCGACACGAACAAAGGACATCCCACCATGAGCAAGCATGGAGCACCCGCCAACGTCGCCGAGGAGTTGAAGGCGCTGGCCGCTGGCGACGCCTTCTCCCAGCTGAAGGTCGCCATCCTCGCGGCCAGCTGGCACGAGGTCATCATGAACGGGCTGATCGACGGCGCCCAGCGCGCAGCGAAGGACGCCGGGCTTGAAGCGTCCACCACGCTGATCCGCGTCCCGGGCACCTTCGAGCTGCCGGTCGCCGCAGCCACCCTGGCCGGGGACTACGACGCGGTCATCGCCCTGGGCGTGGTCATCCGCGGCGGCACCCCGCACTTCGACTACGTCTGCCTGGCCGCGACCAACGGCTTAACCAATGTGAGCGTGGACACCAAGACCCCGATCGGGTTCGGCGTGTTGACCTGCGACACCGAGCAGCAGGGCCTGGACCGCGCGGGACTGGAGAACTCCAGCGAAGACAAGGGCTACGAGGCCTACAGCGCCGCGGTCATGACCGTCGCGGCGCTGGGCTGAGCCGCCGGCCGGAGCACCGCCGCGCGGCCGGGTCCGAGCCCGGGGCCGAGCCGTCACAAAGCAGGCCCCGAGTTCGGCCCCGACCGCGCGAAACGCTAGACTGGTGGATGTGAAAACTTTTGAGGAGCTCTTCAGCGAACTGTCGCTCAAGGCCCAAACCCGCCCGGAAGGCTCTCGTACCGTCACCGAACTCGACTCCGGTGTCCACGGCATCGGCAAGAAAATCGTCGAGGAAGCCGCCGAAGTGTGGATGGCCGCCGAGTACGAATCGGACCAGGAAGCCGCCGAGGAAATCTCGCAGCTGCTCTACCACGTGCAGGTCCTCATGATCGCCAAGGGAATGTCCCTGGCCGACGTTTACAAGCATCTCTAGCCGTCGCGCGGGCCGCGGTCGGATCCCTGTCCGGCGATCCGCACCGCGCCTACGCACGGCGGCAGTAGCAACGGCCAACGAAACCACTCCTTGGCGCTTGTTTTTGGCACCACGCCGCAGCGCCACACTCCTGAAACGAGTCACCTTATGCTCCGCGTAGCCCTGCCCAACAAGGGTGCCCTGTCCGATATCGCCTCCACCATGTTCAAGGAGGCCGGCTACCTCCAGCGCCGCGATTCGCGCGAACTGGTCATGGTGGACGAGGACAACCACGTTGAATTCTTCTACCTGCGCCCCCGCGACATCGCCGTCTACGTCGGCCGTGGCATCCTGGACGTCGGCATCACCGGCCGCGACCTGTACCTGGACGCGGATGTCGACGACGACGTAGAGGAGCTGATCCCGCTGGGCATCGGCAAGTCGGCGTTCCGCTTCGCCGCCCCGGTCGGCGCCTACACCGACGCCAGCCAGCTGAACGGCAAGCGCATCGCCACCAGCTACGACGTGCTGCTGCGCCACTACCTTGAGAAGTCGGGCATCGACGCCTCCGTCGTCCGCCTGGACGGCGCCGTCGAGTCCTCGGTCCGCCTGGGCGTGGCCGACGCGATCGCCGACGTGGTGGAAACCGGCAACACCATCAAGGCCGCCGGCATGGAGATCTTCGGCGAGACGCTGCTGGCCTCCGAGGCCGTGCTGATCGGCCGCATCGGCCACCAGCCTGCTGGCCTGGACGTGCTCACCCGGCGCCTGAGCGGCGTGCTCGTCGCCCGCCAGTACGTGATGCTGGACTACGACGTGCGCCGCGACCTGGTGGAGCAGGCCTGCGCGCTGACCCCGGGCCTGGAGTCGCCGACCGTCTCCGATTTGGCGAACTCCGAATGGTGCGCGGTGCGCGCCATGGTCAAGAAGTCGCAGACCAACAACATCATGGACGAGCTGTACGACGTGGGCGCCCGCGCCATCCTGGTCAGCCAGATCCACGCCTGCCGCATCTAGCCGGCCCGCACCCAAGGAGCAATTCGCGATGAGCGTTGCAATTCGAGTGATTCCCTGCCTCGACGTCGATGCCGGCCGCGTGGTCAAGGGCGTGAATTTCGAAGGCCTGCGCGACGCCGGGGACCCGGTGGAGCTCGCCCGCCGCTACAACCTGGCCGGCGCCGACGAGCTGACCTTCCTGGACGTCACCGCGTCCAGCTCGGACCGCGAAACCACCTACGAGGTGGTCCGCCAGACCGCCGAAGAGGTGTTCATCCCGCTGACCGTCGGCGGCGGCGTGCGCGCAGTGGAAGACGTGGACCGGCTGCTGCGCAACGGCGCCGACAAGGCCTCGATCAACACCGCCGCCGTCTCCCGCCCCGAGGTGATCAACGAGATCACCGAGCGCTTCGGCTCGCAGGTGCTGGTGCTGTCCCTGGACGCGCGCCGCACCACCGACCCGTCGATCGCCTCCGGCTACGAGGTGACCACCCACGGCGGCCGCCAGGGCACCGGCATGTGCGCGGTGGCCTGGGCGAAGGAAGCGGCCGAGCGCGGCGTGGGGGAGATCCTGTTGAACTCCATCGACGCCGACGGCACCAAGGACGGCTTCGACCTGGAAATGATCCGCGCCGTGCGCGCCGAGGTCAGCGTCCCGCTGATCGCCTCCGGCGGTGCCGGGCGCCCGGAGGACTTCCCGCCGGCCATCGAGGCGGGCGCCGACGCGGTGCTGGCCGCCTCGATCTTCCACTTCGGCCCGATCGACATGATCGCCCGCGTCAAGCAGAAGATCCGCGAGGCCGGCTACCCGGTCCGCTAACGCCGCAGGCAGAAAAGCGCCGGCCCCTTCCACCAGGGGGCCGGCACTTTTTGCGCCGTCGTGAACGCCCGCGGACTGAGGGTCCAGGCGGCGGGGACTAGAGCGAGGGCTTGTAGCGCTTGATGATTTCCAGCGCGGTGTCCCCGCCCTCGAAGGTGACCAGGCAGTGCTCGGTGCGCCCGAACGCATAGAGCATCAGCTCCGGCACCGGGCCGCTGATCGACACCGCGTTGCGGGCCTTCTTCGCCACGTGGCGCTGGCCGTCCGGGCGGGTGAGGATGATGCCGACCGGGGCCTTGCGGAACAGTAGCCGGGACATCCGGGTCAGCGACTGCCAGAGCATCTCGGTGTACTCCTTGTCCAGCACGCGCGGGGCCCACTGCCCGCGGGCGCGGCGCACGTCCTCGGTGTGGACGAAGTATTCGCTCAGGTTCGCGGCCTGGTCGACCTTGTCGATGGCGAACGGCGAGTACTTCGCCGGCCCCGAGCGGAAGCGGCGCACCAGCGCGGCGTAGCGCTCGGGGGATTGCGCCTCGGCGGCGGTCTGCCGCAGCTTCTCCTCCAGTTTCCCGGACAGCGGCTTGAACACCGTGCCGGCAGAGAGCAGCGAATTCTCGCGCAGGACGAGGTGCGCGGCCAGGTGGCGGGTCTGCCAGCCGGCGCACAGGGTTTCGGCGGTGGGACCTGCGGCCAGCAGCGTCTCGGCCAACGCCAATCGGGAAGCGTGAACTAAGTGCATCACCTCTGAAACTAGCACGCTTCGCGGTGCCGTGCGCGCAATGCGCGGCGGGTGTCGGGCACCTCCGGGCCCGGCCGGCGTCAACCCGCAGGTCACGGGGCACGGGATCGGGCGCGCACGCAGTATGCTGTAGGGGATGGCTACTTCTCATGAGGGTCCGCGCCCGGACCCCGAATCCCCGGAACTCGACCCTGCGATCGCGCAGCGTCTCAAGCGCGATGCCAACGGCCTGTTCGCCGCCATCGTGCAGCAGCACGACACCGGCAAGGTGCTGATGCTCGGCTGGATGGACGACGAGGCCCTGCGCCGCACGCTGGGCACCGGCCGGGTGACCTTCTTCTCCCGCTCCCGCCAGGAGTACTGGCGCAAGGGCGATACCTCCGGACATTTCCAGTTCCTCAAGTCCGCGGCGCTGGACTGCGACGGCGATGCGCTGCTGCTGCAGGTCGACCAGGTGGGCGCCGCATGCCACACCGGCACCGAATCCTGCTTCACCGGCCGCGAGCTGCCGGCCGTCGTCGGCCACCGCCCGGCCTAGGCCGCACCGGATCCGGCCGCACTGCCCAGGCATCGCCCGCACCAAGGCCCGCGCACGGGCCGGACGACCAGAGCATCGATCAGCGCGTAGAAGAAGAAACAGATGAAAACCCTCGGCACGATTACCCCCACCCGCGAGGCATTCCTCGCCATGGCCGCCACCCGCCGCGTCATCCCGGTGACGGTCTCGGTGCTGGCCGACTCGCTCACCCCGATCGGCCTGTACCGCACCCTGGCCGGCGGCCGCCCGGGCACCTTCCTGATGGAGTCGGCCGCGGCCGGCGGCGTCTGGAGCCGCTACTCCTTCATCGGCGTGAACTCGCCTGCCACCCTGAGCACCCGCGGCGGCCAGGCCTACTGGCAGGGCAACGCCCCGGCCGGCCTGCCCACCGGCGGCGTCGGCGTCGAGGTGCTGCGCGACACCGTGCGCGCCCTGCACACCGAGCCGATCCCCGGCATGCCCCCGCTGACCGGCGGCATGGTCGGCTTCATCGGCTGGGACTGCGTGCGCCACTGGGAGAAGCTGCCCCACCCGCCGGCCGACGACCTGAACCTGCCCGAGCTGAGCATGAACCTGGTCGGCGACATGGCGGTGCACGACGCCACCGAGGGCACGCTGACGCTGATCGCCAACGCCATCAACTTCGATGACAGCGACGAACGCGCCGAGGCGGCCTACGACGCCGCCGTGACGCGCCTGCAGGGCATGCTTGAGAAGCTCGACGCCCCGCTGCCGGGCACCGCCGCGGCGCTGTCCGGCACCGACGTGCCCGCTCAGCAGCTGATGTCCTCCGTCACGCACTCCTGGGAGGAATCCGGCTACCTGGATGCGCTGGCCAAGTCCAAGACGGCGATCGTGGACGGGGAGGTCTTCCAGATCGTGGTCTCGCGCCGCTTCGAGCTGGAAACCCAGGCCGACGCGCTGGACGTCTACCGCGTGCTGCGCGCCACCAACCCCAGCCCCTACATGTACCTGTTCAACTTCGTCAACGAGCACGGCGAGCCGTTCCAGATCGTCGGCTCCTCCCCGGAAGCGCTGGTCACCGTCAACGACGGCCACGTCGTCACCCACCCGATCGCCGGCTCCCGGCCGCGCGGGGCGAACTACGAGGAAGACCAGCTGCATGAGAAGTCGCTGGTCAACGACCAGAAGGAACGCGCCGAGCACCTGATGCTGGTGGACCTCTCGCGCAACGACCTCTCGAAGGTCTGCCAGGCCGGCAGCGTGGAGGTCACCCAGTTCATGGAGGTCGAGCGCTTCAGCCACATCATGCACCTGGTCTCAAACGTCGTGGGCAAGGCGCGCGAGGACGTGGACGCGTACGACGTGCTTGCCGCGACCTTCCCGGCCGGGACGCTGTCCGGGGCGCCCAAGCCGCGCGCCCTGCAGCTGCTGGATCAGTACGAGCCCTACCGCCGCGGCATCTACGGCGGCGTCGTGGGCTACCTGGACTTCGCCGGGGACATGGACATGGCCATTGCCATCCGCTCCGCCCTGCTCAAGGGCGGGCGCGCCTACGTGCAGGCAGGCGGCGGCATCGTGAACGACTCGAGGTTCGCCGACGAGGCCCTGGAAACCGTGAACAAGGCGGCCGCGCCGCTGCGGGCCGTCTGGGCCGCGCAGTCCATGCATGCCGCGCACACCACCACCGAATCGGATGAGAGCAAGTGAAGCAGAAACTGACTGCCCGCAATCTGGCCTTCCTCGGTGCGCTGGGCGCCGTGATCGTGCTGTGGTCCGCCACCCGCACCTGGATCACCGTCGATGTGCAGTCCGGCACCGTGCAGATCCCGCAGATCGTGGTCGACGGCGCCGCCGCGGCGGCCGCAACCACCGCGCTGTCCATCGCGGTGCTCGCCGGCTCACTGGCCTTGCTGATCGCCGGCAAGATCTCCCGCTACATCATCGCCGCCATCTGCCTGCTGGCAGGCCTCGCGATCATCTCCGCCGGCGTGGCCACGCTGGCCGATCCGCAGGCCGCCGCCTTCACCGCGGTGTCCACCGCGACCGGCCTGGCGCAGAACGCCGCCGAGTACTCCGTGAGCGCCTGGCCGGCGGTGGCCATCGCCGGCGGTGCGCTGATCTGCGTGCAGGCGGTGCTGGTGCTGGCCGTCGCCCGCAGCTGGGCGATCAAGGCGGACAAGTATTCCCGGTCGGCGGGGAAAACCGCGGCTGAACCCAAGGACGCCTCCTCGCGGAACATCTCCAGCTGGGAGCAGCTTTCCGACGGCGAAGACCCCACCGAGGACCCGCGCTGAACGTGATTCCGGCCACCTGGTCGACACGTTCGCCGCAGGAATAGGACTGAAGCGAACTCAGATGGCAGAATGGAAGCAAGCAGATCACCGTGCAGGCCCGGCTACCGGGCAGGCGCACGCACCACAACAACCAAGGAGACATCGAGCAATGTCGCAGAAAACCGAGATCGATCCGGTATACACCGAGCAGATTGGCCACGGTAACTCCGTCGCAGCCTGGGCTTGCGTCCTGACCATGATGGTCGGCGCGATTGCCGGCGGCATCGCCTTCGCGAACCTGAACTGGACCTTCTTCTGGATCTCCATGGGCGTCGTCGTCCTGGGCCTGGTCCTCGGCGGCGTGCTGAAGGCCGCGGGCTTCGGCGTGGGCGGTTCGCGCAGCGGAGCAGCGCACTAAGTTGACTGTTCTTGATGACATCATCGCGGGCGTCCGGGAAGACCTGGGCGCCCGTCGCGCGCTTCAGAGCCTTGACGTGGTCAAGCAGCGCGCCGCGCAGGCCCCGGCGGCGCTCGACGCCTACGCCGCCCTGGGGGGCCATGCCGACCCCGCGCAGCGCGACACCGTCCTGCGGGTGATCTCCGAGGTCAAGCGCAAGTCCCCGTCCAAGGGCGCGCTGGCCGACATCCCGGAGCCGGCAGTGCTGGCCGGCGAGTACGAGGCCGGCGGCGCCTCGGTGATCTCCGTGCTGACCGAGGCCCGGCGCTTCGGCGGCTCGCTGGACGACCTGGACGCCGTGCGCCAGGCCGTGAGCATCCCGGTGCTGCGCAAGGACTTCACGGTCGACGAGTACCAGATCTACGAGGCCCGCGCCCACGGCGCCGACCTCGTGTTGCTCATTGTTGCGGCGCTGGATGACCAGAGACTGCGAACCTTTCTAGAATTGACCCATGACTTGGGAATGAACGCGCTGGTGGAGACGCACACCGAAGAGGAGATCGCGCGCGCGATCGCCGCGGGCGCGAAGATCATCGGCGTGAACGTGCGCAACCTGAAGACGCTGGACGTTGATCCGGCGAACTTCGGCAAGCTCGCCCACCTGCTGCCGGCCGACGCGGTCATCGTCGCCGAATCCGGCGTGGAGTCCACCGTGCAGGTGCGCCAGTACGCCGCGGACGGCGCCGACGCCATCCTGGTCGGCGAGGCGCTGGTCAAGCACGCCGACCCGCGCACCTCGGTGCAGGAGTTCATCCAGGCAGGAACCGCGGCCAAGCCGCAGCGCTGAGGCGGACGACCCCGACCACGGCGCAGCCCACCAAACTGATCGTGCCCCGCAGGAAGCTTCCGGCGGGGCACGAAATCTACCACGATTGACGTTTCGTTGAAGGAAAGAGGGAATCGATGAGCACACCGGAGCACTCCGAGCACGCCGACTCGATCGACCAGCAGTCGCTTAAGCACGCCAGCGGCCCGTACTTCGGTGCCTACGGCGGACGATGGATGCCAGAATCCCTCATGGCCGCCATGGACGAGCTGAACGAGACCTTCGAAGCGGCCAAGAACGACCCCGAGTTCGTCGCCCAGGTACGCGACTTGAACACCAACTATTCCGGGCGCCCCTCGCTGCTGACCGAGGCCAAGCGCTTCTCACAGCAGTACTGCGACGGCGTGCGCATCTTCCTCAAGCGCGAGGACCTGAACCATACCGGCAGTCACAAGATCAACAACGTGCTCGGCCAGGCCCTACTGGCCAAGCGCATGGGCAAGACCCGCATCATCGCGGAGACCGGAGCGGGCCAGCACGGCGTCGCCTCGGCCACCGCCGCGGCCCTGATGGGTCTGGAGTGCGTGGTCTACATGGGCGCCGAGGACTGCCGCCGCCAGGCGCTGAACGTCGCGCGCATGCGCCTGCTGGGCGCCACCGTGATCCCGGTGACCGTCGGCTCCCAGACGCTGAAGGACGCGATCAACGAGGCGCTGCGCGACTGGGTCGCCAACGTTCAGACCACCCACTACCTGCTGGGCACCGCCGCCGGCGGCGCACCCTTCCCGGCGATGGTCCGCTACTTCCACGAGGTCATCGGCGAGGAGGCCCGCGAGCAGATCCTGGCCCAGGCCGGACGCCTGCCCGACGCGGTCACCGCGTGCATCGGCGGCGGCTCGAACGCCATCGGCATCTTCCACGGCTTCCTCGATGACAAGGACGTGGCGTTGTACGGCTTCGAGGCCGGCGGCGACGGCGTGGACACCGACCGCCACGCCGCGACCATCACCCTGGGCCGCCCGGGGGTGCTGCACGGCGCGAAAAGCTACCTGATGCAGGACGAGGACGGGCAGACCATCGAGTCGCACTCGATCTCCGCCGGCCTGGACTACCCGGGGGTCGGTCCCGAGCACGCCTTCCTGGCGGACATCGGCCGCGTGAACTACGAACCGGTCACCGACACCGAGGCGATGGACGCGTTCAAGGCGCTGTGCCGCACCGAGGGCATCCTGCCGGCGATCGAGTCCTCCCACGCGCTGGCCGGCACCATGCGGCTGGCCAAGAAGCTGGTCGCCGACGGCGCGACGCCGGAAGAGACCATCATCATCGTGAACCTCTCCGGCCGCGGTGACAAGGACGTGGGCACCGCCGCCGCCTGGTTCAACATGATCGACGAAAAAGACGCAGACGCGGAAATCAGCGGCGCCGCGGCGGCCGCCGAGCGCTCCGCAGCGGATGACGAGGAGAAGTAGATGACCCGCGTGACCAGCGCCCAGAAGATCGCCGCGGCCCGCGCCGAGGGGCGCCCTGCCCTGATCGGCTATTTGCCCGCAGGCTTCCCCGACGTGCCCACCAGCATCGAGGCTGCCGTCGCGCTGGCCGAGAACGGCGTGGACATCATCGAGATCGGCATCCCGTATTCGGACCCCGTGATGGACGGCGAGGTCATCCAGGCCGCCACCGTGCAGGCGCTGGCCAATGGCTTCCGCGTGGCCGACGTGTTCGAGATCGTGCGCGGCATCACCTCGCGCACCGACGCCGCGGTGATGGTCATGACCTACTGGAATCCGGTGCTGCGCATGGGCGTGGACGAGTTCGCCCGCCGCTTCGCGCAAGCCGGAGGCTCCGGGCTGATCACCCCGGACCTGGTGCCGGAGGAAGCGGCCGAATGGATCGAGGCCAGCGAAAAGCACGAGCTGGAGCGCGTGTTCCTGATCGCGCCGTCCTCCACGGCCCAGCGTGTGCAGCGCACCGTCGACGCCTCCTCCGGCTTCATCTACTGCGTTTCGCTGATGGGCGTTACCGGCGCCCGCGCCGAGGTGTCCTCCGCGGCGCAGGCAGTGGTCGACGCGGCCCATGCCGCCGGCGCGGAAAACGCCTGCGTGGGCCTGGGCGTCTCGCGCCGCGAGCACGTGCAGGAAATCGGCGCCTACGCGGACGGGGTGATCGTGGGCACCGCCCTGGTTGCCGCGCTGCGCGACGGGGGAGTCGCAGCGGTCGCAGCGCTGGCCGCGGAGCTGAGCGGCGCGGCCGCCAAGGAGCACGCCTAGGATGAACCTGTCCGCACAGCTTGCCCTGGCCCTGCCCGCCTCCATCCCGTCCCCGCCGCCGGAGTTCTCCAAGTTCTCCATCGGCCCGCTGACCATCCACGCCTACGCGCTGTGCATCCTGGCCGGCATCCTGATCGCCCTGTGGGTGACCAACCGCCGGCTGACGGCGCGCGGCGGCAATTCGGACATGCTCTGGGACATCGTCATCTGGGCGATCCCGTTCGGCATCGTCGGCGGGCGGCTCTACCACGTGCTGATCACCGACCCCGGCTACTACTTCGGCCTGGGCGGGCAGCAGTCCCACTGGGCTGAGATCCCGCAGCTGTGGCTGGGCGGGCTGGGCATCATGGGCGCGATCTCGCTCGGCGCGGTCGGCGCGCTGATCGGCTGCCGCCGCACCGGGATCCGGCTCTCGGCGTTCGCCGACACGGCCGCCCCGGGCGTGCTGCTCGCGCAGATGGCCGGACGCTGGGGCAACTGGTTCAACCAGGAGCTCTTCGGCGCCCCGACCACCCTGCCCTGGGGCCTGGAGATCGACCCGGGCAACCACAACTTCCCGCCCGGGCTGCCGGCGGACACGCTGTTCCACCCGACCTTCCTGTACGAATCGGTCTGGAACCTGCTGGGCTTCTTCGTGCTGATCGGGCTGGACCGCAAGTTCCAGCTGCGCCGCGGCGCGCTGTTCTGGTGCTACGTGATCTGGTATGGCATCGGCCGCACCTTCACCGAGTCGCTGCGCCTGGACCCGGCCGAAGTCATCACCATCGGCCCGCTGTCCCTGCGCATCCACCAGTGGCTGGCCATCGGCCTGATCGTGCTGGGCACCGTCGCGCTGATCTACGTGCTGGCCAAGCTGCGCCCGCAGCACCAGGACTCGATCTTCCTGCCGGGCCGCGAACCGGCGGCCGTGGACGCGGGCCAGGACGCGAGGGCCGACGACGCCTCCGCCTCGAACACGCCTGCCGACTTCGACAAGCCTGCCGACTCGGGCTCGCCCGAGGGCCCCGAGGCCAAGGGCTGAGCGCACCGCATCAAGCAACTCCGGCAAGGGGGCCATCCATCAAGGATGGCCCCCTTTGCCATGCCCGCCAGCAGGGCCCGAATCGTCGACAACGCGCGTCCTGCTCGAAACCCCGCGTCAAAAACCCGCAATCGGGCGAAACATTCGCCCGCGCGCCGAACGCGGCGGCGTTGCGCGCGCAACATTTTCGAAACATGGCGCGGCTGCCGGTTTCGGGCAGAACGGCGGGGTTCGCGCCCAGCCTCGGCGGCGAAGCGGGCAGGGGAGCGCAGAAAGTTCATAGGTGCTTTTAACATTCCGGAAACACAACCGTGCGCACGAAAGAAACAAACCGTGCGTAGTCTGGATCCCACGCACCGCACTGCAAGCCTCCCCACCCCGCGGAGGCCCGGCGGCGCGTGAACCACAACGAGGTGGGAACCGTTCGTCCCTCATGACCTCGACCGTAGAGCCCACCGGCGCTACCCGTTCGATGTGTTGGGGCACGATGATGAAACACAGGTGGCCGGCAGCCGATGGATCCCTGCACCGAGCATTGCTGCCGCGCAGCGCAGCCTCGCCAGCCCGACCGCCTTTCCTGCTTGAACCATAGAAAGGCACGCTCATGAGCATGACCGGAGTCCAGTTGAACGCCTCGCCAGGCTTTGGCGGGGGACGCCCCTCGCCCTATACCCGATTCTCCGCCGTGCCACCCGCGCAAGGCCTGTACGACCCCGCCGCAGAGAAAGACGCCTGCGGCCTGGCGATGATCGCATCGCTCAAGAATTCCGCATCCCACCAGATCGTCTCCCACGCGCTGACCGCCCTGCGCCGCCTGGAGCACCGCGGCGCGATCGGCGCCGACGAAGGCACCGGCGACGGCGCCGGCATCCTGCTCCATCTGCCCGACGCCTTCCTGCGCAGCGTCGCCGAATTCGCCCTCCCCGCCCCCGGCAGCTACGCCGTCGGCATGGGCTTCCTGCCCGCCCAGGCCGCCGAACTGCAGCTGGCCCGCGAAGAGCTCGAAGCCCTGGCCGAAGAGGAAAACCTCACCGTGCTCGGCTGGCGCGACGTGCCAGTGGACGCCTCAGTGCTGGGCGCCTCGGCCCGCGCCGTGATGCCGCACATCACCCAGTTCTTCGTCGCCGCCCGCAGCGGCGCCGCGTCCGCCGCCGCCTCGCGCGAGCTGGACGCCGCCGCCTGGCGCATCCGCCGCCGCGCCCACAACAAGCTGGGTGTGTACTTCGCCTCGTTCTCCTCGCAGAGCATCGTCTACAAGGGCATGGTCTCCACCGCCCAGCTCGAGCCGTTCTACCCGGATCTGTCCGACGCCGGCTTCGCCAGCCGCTGCGCGATCGTGCACTCGCGCTTCTCCACCAACACCTTCCCCTCCTGGCCGCTGGCCCAGCCCTTCCGCACCATCGCGCACAACGGCGAGATCAACACGGTCAAGGGCAACCGCAACTGGATGCGCGCCCGGCAGTCCACGCTGGCCTCCGACCTGCTCGGCGAAGTGCCCGAGGAGCTGTTCCCGATCTGCACCGCCGGCGCCTCGGACTCCGCCTCCTTCGACGAGGTCGCCGAGATGCTCATGCTCTCCGGTCGCGACGTCGCCGAGGCGATCATGATGATGATTCCGCAGCCGTGGGAGAACGACACCGCCATGGACGCGGACCTGCGCGCCTTCTACCAGTACCACTCGATGCTCATCGAGCCGTGGGACGGCCCGGCCGCCGTGTGCTTCACCGACGGGAAGATGGCAGGCGCCGTGCTGGACCGCAACGGCCTGCGTCCTGCCCGCTGGTGGGTCACCGACGACGACCTGGTGGTGCTGGCCAGCGAGGTCGGCGTGATCGACGTCGCCGAGGAGCACATCCTGGCCAAGGGGCGCGTCGCCCCGGGCAAGATGTTCGCGATCGACCTGGACGCCGGGCGCATCGTGCAGGATCACGAGATCAAGGCGCAGGTCGCCGCCGCCAAGCCGTGGCGCGAGTGGGTGTCGCAGAACCTGAAGTCGCTGGACGACTTCCCGGATCTGGAGCATGTGCGCCACAACTCGGCCTCCGTGCTGCAGCGCCAGCTGACCTTCGGCTACACCACCGAGGAGCTGCGCATCATCCTGGCCCCGATGGCCGCGCACGGCGCCGAGCCGCTGGCCGCCATGGGCACTGACACCCCGATCGCCGCGCTGGCCGACCGCCCGCGCCTGCTGTTCGACTACTTCACCCAGTCCTTCGCCCAGGTCACCAACCCGCCGCTGGACGCCATCCGCGAGGAGCTGGTCACCTCGCTGGGCACCTCCATCGGGCCCGACGGCAACCTGCTGGCCACCGGACGGGTGCCGCAGACCCAGCTGGCGCTGGACTACCCGGTGCTCTCCAACGACCAGCTGGCAAAGATCGTGAACCTGCGCGACGAATCCGGCGCCAAGTACTCGCTGAAGGTCCGCGGGCTCTACCGCCCCACCGGCGGCGAGTCCGAGCTGCGCGCCCGGCTGCAGGAAATCTGCGAGAAGGTCTCCGCCGCCGTGAACCGCGGCGTGCGCTACATCGTGCTCTCCGACCGCGACTCCTCGGCCGCCTGGGCGCCGATCCCATCGCTGCTGCTCACCTCCGCGGTGCACCACCACCTGCTCAAGAGCTCCACCCGCACCCGCGTGTCGCTGATCATCGAATCCGGCGACGCCCGCGAGGTGCACCACATCGCCGCGCTGGTCGGCTACGGCGCCAGCGCCATCAACCCCTACCTGGCCCTGGAGTCGGTGGAGCAGATGGCGGAGCACGGCGAGCTGCCCGGCGTCGGCCCGGGGAAGGCCAGCGCCAACCTGATCAAGGCCCTGGGCAAGGGGCTGCTGAAGATCATGAGCAAGATGGGCATCTCCACGGTTTCCTCCTACTGCGGGGCGCAGACCTTCGAGGCCGTAGGACTGTCCCAGCGTGTGGTGGACCAGTACTTCACCGGCACCGCCACCAAGCTCTCGGGCATCGAGCTGGACGTGGTGGCCGCCGAAGCCGCCGCCCGGCACTCCCGCGCCTACCCGCAGATCGACGGCGGCGCGCAGCCGGCCGAGCTGGAGACCGGGGGAGAGTACCAGTGGCGCCGCGAAGGCCCGCCGCACCTGTTCAACCCGGAAACCGTCTTCCGGCTGCAGCACTCCACCCGCACCCGCCGCTACGACGTGTTCAAGGAGTACACCAAGGCCGTCGACGACCAGGCCAAGGAGCTGAAGACCCTGCGCGGGCTGCTGGAATTCGACACCGCCGGCATCACCCCGATCGACATCGACGAGGTTGAGCCGGTGAGCGAAATCGTCAAGCGGTTCGCCACCGGCGCGATGAGCTACGGCTCGATCTCCGCCGAGGCTCACGAGACCCTTGCCATCGCGATGAACCGGCTGGGCGCCAAGTCCAACACCGGCGAGGGCGGCGAGGACCCCGAGCGCCTGCTGGACCCCGAGCGGCGCAGCGCGGTCAAGCAGATCGCCTCCGGGCGCTTCGGCGTGACCAGCCTGTACCTGACCAACGCTGACGACATCCAGATCAAGATGGCCCAGGGCGCCAAGCCCGGCGAAGGCGGCCAGCTGATGAGCCAGAAGCTCTACCCGTGGATCGCCAAGACCCGGCACTCCACCCCGGGCGTCGGGCTGATCTCCCCGCCGCCGCACCACGACATCTACTCGATCGAGGACCTGGCCCAGCTGATCCACGACGCCAAGTGCGCCAACCCGTCAGCCCGCGTGCACGTGAAGCTGGTCTCCGAGTCCGGCATCGGCACCGTCGCGGCCGGCGTGGCCAAGGCGAAGGCCGACGTGGTGCTGGTCTCCGGGCACGACGGCGGCACCGGCGCCTCGCCGATCAACTCGCTCAAGCACGCCGGCACCCCCTGGGAGCTGGGCCTGGCCGAGGCGCAGCAGACGCTGATCCTCAACGGGCTGCGCGACCGCGTGACCGTGCAGGTCGACGGCCAGCTGAAGACCGGGCGCGACGTGCTGATCGGTGCCCTGCTGGGGGCCGAGGAGTTCGGTTTCGCGACCGCCCCGCTGGTGGTCTCGGGCTGCATCATGATGCGCGTGTGCCACCTGGACACCTGCCCGGTGGGCGTGGCCACGCAGAACCCGGTGCTGCGCGAGCGCTTCTCCGGCAAGGCCGAGTTCGTAGTGAACTTCTTCGAGTTCCTGGCCCAGGAGGTGCGCGAGCTGCTCGCCAGCCTCGGGGCACGCACCCTGGCCGAGGTCGTCGGCCGCGTCGAGCTGCTCAAGGTCAGCCAGCAGCAGCTGGCCGCGCACCAGAAGGTCGCCGGCCTGGCGCTGGAGGCCATCACCCACGTGCCCGAGGTGCCGCTGGCCGCCCGCAGCCGCCGGATCTGTCAGGACCACGGGCTGGAAGCGCACCTGGACCAGCGCCTGCTGGCCGCCGCGCAGCCGGCCCTGGCCGACCGACTGCCGGTGTCCATCGAGGCGGACATCGTGAACACCGACCGGTCGGTGGGCACGCTGCTGGGCCACCATGTGACCAAGACCTTCGGGCTGGACGAGCTGGATGCGGACACCATCAAGGTGAACCTGTCCGGCCGCGCCGGGCAGTCGCTGGGCGCGTTCCTGCCCGCCGGCATCACCCTCGCGCTGGCCGGGGACGCGAACGACTACGTCGGCAAGGGCCTGTCTGGAGGGCGGATCGCCATTCACCCGCCGCAGCGCACCGAATCCGCGCCGGAGGAGCAGGTCATCGCCGGCAACGTGGTGGGCTACGGCGCCACCAGCGGGCAGCTGTTCATCAACGGCTGCGTGGGCGAACGCTTCGCGGTGCGCAACTCCGGGGCGACCCTGCTCGTGGAGGGCATCGGCGAGCACGGCTGCGAGTACATGACCGGCGGCCAGGTGCTCATCCTGGGTCCCACCGGGCGCAACTTCGGCGCCGGCTTCTCCGGAGGCACCGCCTGGGTGCTGGACTTCGATGCGGCCACGCTGAACCCGCTGGCCGCCGCGGACGGCGACCTGCTGATCCGCGGGATCGACGACGAAGAAGCGCAGCGCATCTTCGAGCTGCTCACCGAGCACATCGCGCTGACCGCCTCGCCGCTGGCCCAGCGCCTGGTGCTTGACTGGGAGCGCACCCGCGCCCGGTTCACCAGCATCATCCCGCGCGGCTTCGCGGCCGTGCAGCAACTGCGAACCGACGCCGTCGCGGCCGGGGACAACCCCGACTCGCCGGAGGTCTGGACCAAAATTCTGGAGGTGACCCGTGGCTGATCCACGCGGATTCTTGACGGTGACCGAACGGGTCACCCAGCCCAAGCGGCCGGTGCCGATCCGGCTCATGGACTACAAGGAAGTGACCGAACGCCAGGCGGCCGGTACCCTGAAGTCGCAGGCCGGGCGCTGCATGGACTGCGGTGTGCCGTTCTGCCACAACGGCTGCCCGCTGGGCAACCTCATTCCGGAGTTCAACGACCTGGTCTACAAGGACCGGATGGACGACGCCGCCGCCCGGCTGCTGAGCACCAACAACTTCCCGGAGCTCACCGGGAAGCTGTGCCCGGCCCCCTGCGAGGCCTCCTGCGTGCTGGGCATCAACCAGCCGGCGGTGACCATCAAGCAGGTGGAGGCCGAGCTGGCCGAGCACCTGATGGACGCCGGGGACTTCACCCCCGCCCCGCCGGCGCGCCACACCGAGTTCCGTGTGGCGATCGTCGGCTCCGGCCCGGCCGGCCTGGCCGCCGCCCAGCAGCTGACCCGCGCCGGGCACACCGTGGCAGTCTACGAGCGCGACGAGGCCATCGGCGGGCTGCTGCGCTTCGGCATCCCCGACTTCAAGCTGGAAAAGCACGTGATCGACCGCCGGCTGGAGCAGATGCGCGCCGAGGGCACGATCTTCCGCACCGGCATCGAGATCGGCAAGGACATCACCTGGCAGCAGCTGCGCCGCGACTACGACGCGGTCATCGTCGCCACCGGCGCCACCGTGCCGCGCGAGCTGCCGGTACCGGGGCGCGAGCTGGGCGGGGTGCACCACGCGATGGAATTCCTCACGGAGAACAACCGCGTGGTCGCCGGCCTGAAGTCCGAGCGCGGCATCGACGCGGCGGGCAAGCATGTGATCGTGCTCGGCGGCGGCGACACCGGCTCGGACTGCATCGGCACCGCGCTGCGCCAGGGCGCGGCCAGCGTCACCACGCTGGCCATCGGCAAGCAGCCGGGCACCGAACGCAGCGAGAACCACCCGTGGCCGATGATGCCGGTGCTCTTCGAGGTGCAGTCCTCCCACGAGGAGGGCGGCGAACGCACCTACCTAGCATCGACCGTCAACTTCGTCGGCGGCGAGGGAAGTAAGCAGAACACCGTGATCGGTGTTACAGTGGCAGAGACAGAATTTGTTGCTGGCAAGCGCCTCCCGAAGCCTGGAACCGAACGCGTCATCAAGGCGGATCTGGTTTTGCTTGCCCTCGGGTTCACCGGTCCGGAAGATTCCGGGTTGGTCGAACAGGTCAGTACCGAATTCGACAACCGGGGCAACGTCGCCCGAGATGGCTACTACATGACGAACGCCGACGGGGTGTTCGCCGCCGGAGACTCCGGTCGGGGGCAGTCGCTGATCGTGTGGGCAATCGCCGAAGGGCGTGCCTGCGCAGCCTCGGTGGACAAGTTCCTCATGGGCTCGACCACGCTTCCCGCGCCCGTAGCTCCAACCGATAGGGCCATCAGCATCATTTGAGAGTCACAGGCTTGAATGCGGCACACCCCGCCCGGGGTGGGCCGCATTTTGCCTACGGTTTACATGAAAGGCATATGGCTGACGGAATGAGACGCGCAAAGATTGTTGCTACCTGGGGCCCCTCCCTGGCGAGCTATGAAAACACCGTAGCGGTACTGAAGGCGGGCGTCGACGTGGCCCGCCTGAACATGAGCCACGGGGACCACTCGATGCACGCGCAATCCCTGGCGAACGTGCGCAACGCGGCGGCCGAGATCGGCCGCGCGGTCGGCGTCTTCGCCGACCTGCAGGGCCCGAAGATCCGCCTGGGCCGCTTCAAGGACAACGCGAAGTACATCCTGGAGGCCGGCGAGGAATTCACCATCACCATCGAGGAGGTCGAAGGCACCCGCAACCTGTGCGGCACCACCTTCAAGGGACTGCCCTCCGATGTGCAGGTGGGCGACTTCCTGCTGGTCAACGACGGCAAGGTCAAGCTCAAGGCCGTCGAGGTCACCGACACCGAGGTGCGCTCGGAGGTCGTCGTCGGTGGCGAGGTGTCCAATAACAAGGGCATCAACCTGCCCGGCGTAGCCGTGAACGTGCCTGCGCTGAGCGACAAGGACGAAGACGACCTGCGGTGGGCGCTGCGCGCCGGCATCGACATGGTCGCGCTGTCCTTCGTGCGCAATGCCAGCGACATCGAGCGCGTGCACGAGATCATGGACGAGGAAGGCCGCCGCGTGCCGGTCATCGCCAAGATCGAGAAGCCGCAGGCAGTGGACGCGCTGGAGGAAATCATCAACGCGTTCGACGCCATCATGGTCGCCCGCGGCGACCTGGGTGTGGAACTGCCGCTGGAAGACGTGCCCGTGGTGCAGAAGCGCGCCGTGGAGCTGGCCCGCCGCTGGGCGAAGCCGGTCATCGTCGCCACCCAGGTGCTCGAATCCATGATCGAATCGCCGACCCCGACCCGCGCCGAGGCCTCGGACTGCGCCAACGCGGTGCTCGACGGCGCCGATGCGGTCATGCTCTCGGGGGAGACCTCGGTGGGCGCCTACCCGGTGGAGACCGTGGAGACCATGTCCCGCATCATCGCCTCCACCGAGCAGCACGGCCTGGACCGCATCCCGCGCCTGGGCTCCAAGCCCAAGACCCGCGGCGGCGCGATCACCCGTGCCGCGGTAGAGATCGCCGACCAGCTCGACGCGAAGTACATCGTGGCCTTCACCCAGTCCGGCGACTCGGCCCGGCGCTTATCGCGCCTGCGGCCGAAGAAGCCGGTGCTGGCTTTCACCCCGCTGCAGCAGACCTACAACATCATGACCCTGATGTGGGGCGTGCAGGCCCGCCTGGTCGCCTACGCGGACCACACCGACAAGATGACCGCCCAAGTCGACGAGGCACTGCTCTCCGAGGGGTTGGCCGAGCTGAACGACATCGTTTGCATCGCCGCCGGTTCCCCTCCGGGGCAGGCAGGCTCGACCAACTCGCTGCGCGTGCACAAGGTCGGAGACCTCGCCGACGCCGGCCAGCTGGTCAACGGCAAGCCGATGCCGGCCCGCGAGAAGGTCGGGCCGTGGGCCGAGGAAAACGTCTCGGTGCCCAAGTCGCTCTAGCGCTTCGGCCTCGGCTGGCAGGCTGAAACCCAAGGACCCGTCCGCGCTTCGATCTCCATCGAAGAGCGGATGGGTCCTTCGCCTTCCTCCACCGGGTGCCGTCCGGCGAAGATGAGCGCAGCTGCCTCGGTGTCCGGTGACGCAAAAAATCCGCTGGCGGCAGTTGGAAAACTGCTGCCAGCGGATCTGCTTTGGTGCCCAAGGTGGGACTCGAACCCACACATCTTTCGATACCGCATTTTGAGTGCGGCGCGTCTACCGATTCCGCCACTTGGGCGAGCACAAAGAATATCCTACTTGAGCGTTCGCGGAATTCCTAATTGAGTTCGTGGTCGATATCAGCCCTGTTCCGTGCGCAAACCAGTAGGCTTAGAGGTGACACTGAGGCAACGGGGCTTCACGTACTGAAACCACCGAAATCTGCCGATCATGATGGCAGGCATTCTTAATACGAAGGACGGCGCCGAATGAGCGAGCTACCAGAAATCACCAGAATCCCCTCCGAGGCGAGCAGCGCGCCGCGCCGCGTCATCGTGGCCGAAGACGAGACCCTGATTCGCCTGGACATCGTCGAAATTCTGCGTTCCGAAGGCTACGACGTCGTCGCCGAGGCGGACAACGGCCAGAGCGCGTTGGAGAAAGCCCGCGAGCTGAAGCCTGATCTGGTGCTGATGGATGTCAAGATGCCGGTCATGGATGGCATCACCGCGGCCGAAGCCATCGTGAAGGAGCGTATCGCCCCGGTGGTACTGCTGACCGCGTTCAGCCAGAAGGAGCTCGTGGAGCGCGCCCGCGAGGCCGGTGCCATGGCCTATGTGGTCAAGCCGTTCACCCCGGCCGATCTGACCCCCGCGATCGAAATCGCCATCTCCCGCAACGACGAGCTGCGCGCGCTGGAGGAAGAAGTTTCCAGCCTGGCCGAGCAGTTCGAAACCCGCAAGCTCGTGGACCGCGCCAAGAGCCTGCTGATCACCAAGATGGGATTGAGCGAGCCCGAGGCCTTCCGCTGGATCCAGAAGACCTCCATGGACCGCCGCCTGAGCATGCGTCAGGTCGCCGAAACCGTCATCGATCAGGTGAAGTAACCGGCCGTAGGCCCATAAACCATCGAAATGTGTGTCAGACCACCTGTGGTTTGACGCACATTTTTTATTTTCCGCGTCAGCCGCGGAATTCTCGATTCCGGTGTTTGCACAGGAAGTTGCCGGTTGTTCACCTTCCGTTAACCTTGCGTTGCCATGGTGGACATGTTGACGAACCATTACATGGGCATAAGATTGAAATTACGCGCTGACCCTTGGTTTGGCGCGCCCTCCAACTCGCAACACGGATCGTCCGCGGTCCACGTAATTTTCCTTGCCGTTCGACCCCTCAGGCTGGTATTCAATGGATTTGACGCTTATCGTCGTCCTGGTCATTGCCTTGGCGTTGTTTTTCGACTTCACCAACGGTTTCCATGACACGGCCAATGCGATGGCCACCCCAATCGCAACCGGGGCAATCTCGCCCAAAAAAGCAGTAGCCCTCGCCGCAATTTTGAACCTCGTCGGCGCGTTCCTTTCCACCGAGGTCGCCAAAACGATCTCCGGAGGCATCATCAACGAGGACCCCACGACCGGGGTCGCCATCGGCCCGGCCATGATTTTCGCTGGTCTGATGGGTGCGGTGATCTGGAACCTGCTGACCTGGCTGCTCGGCCTGCCATCCAGCTCCTCCCACGCGTTGTTCGGCGGCCTGGTGGGCGCGGCAATCGTCGGCGCCGGATTCGGCGCCGTGAACTACGGCGTATTGCTGTCCAAGGTGCTGCTGCCGGCCATCGTGGCCCCGTTGATCGCGGGTATCTCCGCGTACCTTTGCACCAAGCTGGCCTATGCGATCACCAAGCGCCAGTCGGGAACCTCGCCCAAGCGCGGCGGTTTCCGCTACGGCCAGATCTTCTCCTCCTCGCTGGTCGCGCTGTCGCACGGTACCAATGATGCGCAGAAGACCATGGGCGTCATCACCCTGACCCTGGTGGCCTCCGGCCTGCAGGACGCCGGCACTCCGGTGCACTTCTGGGTTGTCGCGGCCTGTGCGTTCGCGATCGCGCTGGGTACCTACACCGGAGGCTGGCGCATTATCCAGACCATGGGCTCGGGCCTGACCGACGTCAAGCCCGCACAGGGCTTCGCGGCCGAGATGTCGACCGCGTCGGCCATCCTGACCTCCTCGCACCTGGGCTTCGCCCTGTCGACCACCCAGGTCGCTTCCGGCTCCGTCATCGGTTCGGGACTCGGGCGCAAGGGCGCCGAGGTCCGCTGGGGCACCGCCGGGCGTATCGCCCTGGGCTGGCTGTTCACCCTGCCGGCAGCGGCAATCGTCGGCGGCCTGGCCGCGTGGATCACCCACGCGGGCACCGTCGGAGTCATCATCGTCGCAGTTGCCGGTTTGGTTTCGATGCTCGCCATCTGGGTGCTGTCGCGCAAGAATCCGCACACCCACGAGACGGCGATGTCCGACATCGACAACTCGGGTGCCGCAGTGAACATCCTGAGCAAGAAGGAACGCCGCGCGAAGGCCAAGGCCGAAGCCAAGGCGAAGCAGGCTGCCTTGCGCGCCAAGGCCGAACGCGAGGAAGCTGAAGAAGAGAAAGTTGACAAAGCATGATCGACTGGACAGCATTTCTGATCGTTGCCGTCGTCACCTGGGCCGCCGCCCTGCTGATCGTGGCCGCATACTCGATGGGTGTGCGATTGCTGGCCGTGGCCAAGGACAAGGGCGCCAACGTGGGACTGAACAAGTCCGGCGCCTACGCCTGCTTCACGCTGTGCGGGCTGATCGTCGCCTTCGGCGTGGTCCTGATCGTGCCGCAGCTGAGCGAGGCGATCCTGGGGATCTCCTAGGGCCACCGGCCTGACGTGCCGGGGCCCGGCGGACAACTGAATATTGCCTTCGATGGAGGCACCCATAGACTAGAGCCATGACAAGCTTCAAGTACTACGTGGGTGCCTCCATCGACGGTTTCATCGCAGATCGCGCCGGGGATGCGCATTGGCTCCAGCCCTTCTCCAAGCTGGCCGGAGTCCGCGAGCATTTTGACGAATTCTTCGCCGGCGTCGGCGCCATCGTGATCGGCGGCAAAACCTATGAGAACATCGCCCGCGATGTGGCCGAGGGCAAGCTGGAATGGGTCTACGGCGACAAGCCGGTGTGGGTGTTCACGCACCATGAGCTGCCGACGGTGCCGGGGGCGGACCTGACCTTCATCCGCGGAGAAATCGGCTTCTGGAGCCGCGACATCGCGCGCAGCGCCTCGGTGGGGGACGTCTGGGTGGTCGGCGGCGCCGACCTGGCCGGCGGCTTCGTCGAAGCGGGCATGCTTGACGAGCTGCTGCTGATCACCGTGCCGGTGCTGCTGGGCGGCGGGGCGAACATCTTCGGCCGCGGCGTGAACATGGAGCTGGACGGGCTGGAGCTCAAGGACCTGGGCGGCAACGTCTTCGCCTCGCGCTACGCCATCACCTGATCCGCCCGCGGCAGGCTGACTTCCTGCGGCATGACAGCGCCCGCCCCGGGTCCATCCGGGACGGGCGTTTTTTCTGACCGTGACGTGACTTAGGGCTCGATGGGCAGCAGCATGTTGGTGATGCGCGCGGTGGCCACCCGTTTGCCGTCCGCGTCGCTGATCACGATCTCATGCGTGGTGCTGCGCCGGCCCAAGTGCAGCGGGGTGCAGGCGGCGCTGACCAGCCCGGCGCGCCCGGCGCGGTGATGGGTGATGTTCAGGTCCATACCTACCGGGTTGGCCTTGCCTGCCCCGTGCAGGGCCGCGGCGAAAGAACCCAGGGTTTCGGCCAGCGCCGCCGACGCGCCGCCGTGCAGGATCCCCATCACCTGGGTGTTGCCCTCCACCGGCATGGTGGCGCAGAGCCGGTCCACCGAGAACTCGGTGAATACAATGCCCAGCTTTTCCACCAGGGTGCCCACCCCATGGCGGGACAGGAAAGGCCACATTGATTCGGGGACCCCGTGGGCGGCCAGCTGCTGGGCAAACGGGTGTGCTGAAGATTGCGCGGTTCTGGAAGTGAAATTGTCGCTCATGCCAACTAGGCTTTCAGGTGTGAGCGAAACTACCAAACCGACGCCCACGTCGGACAAGACCCTGCTGATCATCGACGGACACTCCATGGCCTTCCGCGCGTTCTACGCGCTGCCCGCGGAGAACTTCGCCACGAGCACCGGTCAGCATACCAACGCCGTGCACGGCTTCGTCTCGATGCTGCTGACGATGATCCGCCAGCAGAAGCCCACCCATGTCGCGGTGGCCTTCGACTTGGACACCCCGACCTTCCGCGTGCAGGAATACAGCGAATACAAGGGCGGACGCAACAAGACCCCCGAAGAGTTCTACGGGCAGATCGAGCTGATCCAGCAGGTCATGCACGGGATGAACATCCCCACGGTGAGCCTCGACCCGTTCGAAGCCGACGATGTCCTGGCCACCCTGTCCACGCGGGGCGAGGAAGCCGGCTTCAAGGTCCTGGTTGTTTCCGGCGACCGCGACGCCTTCCAGCTGATCACCGACAAGACCCTGGTTTTGTACCCGAAAAAGGGCATCAGTGACATCCCGCCGATGGACGCCGACGCGGTGGAAGCCAAGTACTTCGTGCGCCCCGAGCGCTACTCGGATTTGGCCGCACTGGTCGGCGAATCCGCCGACAACCTGCCCGGCGTGCCCGGGGTCGGCCCCAAGACCGCGGCCAAATGGATCAACCAGTACGGCGACCTGGCCGGCATCCTGGAGCACGTCGACGAGATCAAGGGCAAGGTCGGCGAATCGCTGCGCGCCCACGTGGACAACGTGACCCGCAACCGCCGCCTGAACCAGCTGCGCCACGACCTGGACCTGCCGGTGACCCTGGACGAGATGGAGCTGGTGGCTCCGAACCGCGAGGAGATCGAGAACCTCTTCGACGCGCTGGAATTCAACACGCTGCGCAAGCGCCTGTTCGACCTGTTCGCCGCGCAGGAGGAGGACACCGCTCCGGAGGTCGCCGAGTTCGCGCGCGTGATCACCGACAACGCCGAATCGCTGGCAGCATTCCTGGCCGCCGGAGAAGGTGCGCCGGTCGCAGTGCAGCCCGGCGTCGCCAACGGCGAAGCCGTGGGCCTGGGCCTGTTCCGCGGCAACGAAGCCGCCTGGGTGGAGCTCTCCTCCCTGGACGAGGCCACCGAAACCGTGCTAGCGGACTTCCTGAAGGATGCCGACGCCCCGAAGATCTTCCACGACGCGAAGGTCGCCATGCACCTGCTGGCCGAGCGCGGGCTGGGCGTGGACGGGATCGCCGATGACACCCTGATCAGCGCCTACCTGATCCAGCCGGACCGGCGCAGCCACGAACTGGTCGACCTGGTGCAGTACCACATGAAGTACCAGGTGCCGGTGTACCAGGCGAAGAAGGGCGAACTGGATCTGGGGCTGGCCGGAGAACTGGCCGAACCGACCCTGGCCCAGGCGCAGGCGATCTTCGACCTGTCGGCCTACCTGGACACCAAGCTGGTGGAGAAGCATGCGGACAAGCTCGCCCGCGACATGGAGCTGCCGCTGATCCCGGTGCTCTTCGCGATGGAGCGCGCCGGCGTGGCGGTGAACCGCGCCCGCCTCGATGAGCTGCGCGCCCACTTCACCACCCAGGTGGACCAGGCGACCAATGAGGCGTTCGCCGCGATCGGCCATGAGGTCAACCTCTCCAGCCCCAAGCAGCTGCAGGTGGTGCTCTTCGAGGAGCTGGACCTGCCGCGGACGAAGAAGATCAAGACCGGCTACACCACCGATGCCGAGTCGCTGCAGGACCTGCTGGTCAAGACCGGGCACCCGTTCCTCATCGCGCTGATGGCCTACCGCGACGCGATCAAGCTGCGCCAGACCGTGGACGGGCTGCTGAAGTCCGTGCAGCCGGACGGCCGCATCCACACCACCTACGCGCAGACCGTCGCCGCCACCGGCCGCCTGTCCAGCCTGAACCCGAACCTGCAGAACATCCCGGTGCGTTCGGAGGAGGGCCGGCGCATCCGCGACGTGTTCACCGTCGGGGAGGGCTACGACACCCTGCTGACCGTCGACTACTCGCAGATCGAAATGCGCATCATGGCGCACCTCTCCGAGGACGAGGGGCTGATCGAGGCCTACCGCAACGGTGAGGACCTGCACCGCTACGTCGGCTCACGCGTGTTCAACGTCGAACCGGCCGAGGTCACTTCCGAGATGCGCTCCAAGGTGAAGGCGATGAGCTACGGCCTGGCCTACGGGCTGAGCAGCTTCGGGCTGTCCAAGCAGCTGAAGATCGGCGTCGACGAGGCCCGCAAGCTCATGAAGGACTACTTCGACCGCTTCGGCGCCGTGCGCACCTACCTGCGTTCGGTCGTCGAGCAGGCGCGCAAGGACGGCTACACCGAGACCATCTTCGGGCGCCGCCGCTACCTGCCTGAGCTGAACAGCTCCGACCGCCGCCTGCGCGACATCGCCGAACGCGCCGCGCTCAACGCCCCGATCCAGGGTTCGGCCGCCGACCTGGTGAAGGTCGCGATGCTCAAGATCGCCGATGGCCTGGCCTCCGGCGGCTACGCCTCGCGCATGCTGCTGCAGGTGCACGATGAACTCGTGCTGGAAATCGCCCCGGGCGAGCTGGACGCGGTACGCGAATTGGTGACCCTGGAAATGGGCCGCGCCGCGGACCTGCTGGTCCCGCTGGACGTCCAGCCCGGCGTCGGCGCCACCTGGCACGAGGCGGCGCACTAGCCCCCGGCCGCCACCGATTCCGATCCGCCGGGCCGCACCTTCCACCGGTGCGGCCCGGCGGTTTCGGCACCAGCCCACAAAACATCCACCAGCGAAAGGCCCGACACCATGAACCCTGCAACCCCCGAAGGGATCGAACTGGAATTCATCGGGTCCGGCCTCGTCGACGGCCAGCCCTCCGCGTCCTGGCTGCTGCTCGAACGCGCCATCGCCCGCGGCTTCCATGAATCCAGCGCGGACGCCGATGGCCGCAAGATCCTAGCGGAGCTTGACGAGCAGGACGAAGTGCAGTCCATCCTCGCCTTTGACCGCACGGCGGCCGCGCCCAGCCTGCATGCCGCCGATCCCGTAGGCACCTATTCGTATTTTGCCGGCACGCTGAACGTCGGCGGGCCGCAGCTGCTGGAGGTGCACGAGATCACCTCGGTCACCGTCAGCCCGACCCACCGCCGCCGCGGCATCCTGCGCTCGATGATCACCACCCACCTGGACCGCGCCGCGGCCGACGGCGTCCCGGTGGCGGTGCTGACCGCCTCGGAAGCCACCATCTATGGCCGCTTCGGATTCGGGGTGGCCGCCGAACGCTGCCGCTTCGAGCTGAAGTCCGGGCAGGGCGCGCAGTTCCGCGCCCCGGCCTCCGGCACCGTGCAGGCCGTGGCCCCCTCGGCGATGGCCGAGCAGGTGGCGCAGCTCTACCGCGAGCACCACCTGGCCACGCTCGGCTCGGTGAGTAACAACTCCTTCGACCTGGGCAGGGCCACCGGCCGTTGGGAAAGCTACGACAACCTCAAGCCGGCCGCGAAACTGCGCGGCGCCCTGCACTACGACGCGCATGGCACCCTGGACGGGTTCATCACCTACACCTTCGAGGGGTGGAAGCAAGAGGAGCCGGCGATGTCCATCGGCACCCTGTGCACGGTGAACGAGACCGCGCGCCGCGAACTTGTCGCCTACCTGTGCGACCACGACCTGATCGAACGCGTCACCGGGCGCGGCCCGGTGGACGACGTGCTGCCCACCGCGCTGCGCAATGCCCGCGACTACAAAACCACCGCGCGCGGGGACCACCTGTGGGTGCGCATCCTTGACGTGCCCGCAGCGCTGGGCGCCCGGAGCTACCGGCGTGATGCGCGAGTGGTCCTGCAGGTCGACGACGATCTGGGCTACGCCGCGGGCACCTGGGTGCTGGAAACTGCCGCGGGAGTGATGTCGGTGCAGCACGCGGACGGGGCCGCCGCCGACGCCCGGCTGGACGCCCGGGATCTGGCCACGCTCTACCTGGGCACGCGCAGCGCCACCCATCTGGCTGGCGCCGGGCTGCTCGCCGAGCACCGGGCCGGCGCCCTCGATGACCTGGATGCGCTGTTCACCGGTCCGCGCACCCCGTACTGCCAGGCGGACTTCTAGACCCGATGCCGACCTTCGAACGATCACCCGCTCCCACCCGGCGCGGGGTCCTGCGCGGTGCGCTGGGTCTGGGAACACTGTCAATCGCCGCACTCACCGGGTGCGCACCCAACCCCGAAGCACCGGCCCCGACCCGCGGCGGTCCCAGCGGGACGGACGCCCCACCCGCGCCCGAACCCTCGCGAAGCGCCTCCGCCGGTCCATCCGCGACGCCGCAGCCAAGAGCCGCGGCGGTCATGTCGCGCGCCGAGGCGGCCGCGAAGTACCACGGCCGGAAGCCCGGCACGTTCGGACTGGACGTCCCGGGGATCCAGCTCGGGCTGCCCCGCGGGAACAAAACCGCGGCGCTGACCTTCGATGCCTGCGGGGGACCGGGCGGAGCGTTATTCGACCCGGCGCTGATCACGGCGCTGCGCGACGCCGAGGCGCCGGCCACGCTGTTCGTCAACCAGCGCTGGGCGCGGGCCAACCGGTCCCTGGCCGCGGAGCTTGCCGCCGATCCTTTGTTCGAGATTGCCAATCACGGAACCAGCCATGCGCCGCTGGGCACCGCCGGGCAGATGGCCTATGGCATCCCGGGCACCGCGTCGGTGGGACAGGCCTACGACGAGATCATGGGCAACCAGCGCTACCTGCAGGAGGAGTTCGGCCTCACCGCGAAGTTCTTCCGATCCGGCACCGCCCACATGGACCAGGTCGGCGCCGCGCTGTGCCGCGACCTGGGGCTCGTGCCGATGAACTTCACGGTCAATCTGGATGCCGGGGCGACCTTCCCGGCCTCCACCGTCGCGGCGCAGGTCGGCGGCCTGCGCGCCGGCGACGTCGGGATCGGCCATTTCAACCGCCCGGATTCCGGCACGGCCGCCGGGGTTCGCCAAGGGCTCAAAACCTTGCAGGATGCCGGAGTCGAGCTCGTACGGCTTTCCCAGGGCTGGTGAACGGCTGCCCGGGCCCCGCCCGAGGAACCCAAATGTAGCGAACCTCACAAAGCAGAGCTGCGGATGTTGGGGTGATCTGCTTTGCCTCGGCAAAGCCCAGCGCGTAGACTTGAACAGCGTGCCGTGGCCATGCCATGTCCGCAAATTGTTTTACCCGCTCGAAATTCCGGGACTTCCGGGGTTTCGACTGATCAAATCTATCCACATCGGAGTCCCTACTACATGACCATCACCTCGAACGAGAACAACAGCGCACCAGTTGTCGCAATCAACGACATTGGATCCGCTGAGGACTTCTTGGCCGCAGTCGATGCCACCATCAAGTACTTCAACGATGGTGACCTCGTCGAAGGCACCGTCGTCAAGGTTGACCACGACGAAGTTCTGCTCGACATCGGTTACAAGACCGAAGGTGTCATCCCTTCCCGCGAGCTTTCCATCAAGCACGACGTTGACCCGGGTGACGTTGTCACCGTTGGCGACAACGTCGAGGCCTTGGTCCTGACCAAGGAAGACAAGGAAGGCCGCCTGATCCTGTCCAAGAAGCGTGCACAGTACGAGCGCGCTTGGGGCGACATCGAAAAGATCAAGGAAGAGGACGGCGTCGTTACCGGTACCGTCATCGAGGTTGTCAAGGGTGGCCTCATCCTGGACATCGGCCTGCGCGGCTTCCTGCCTGCGTCGCTGGTCGAGATGCGTCGCGTTCGCGACCTGGCCCCATACATCGGCCAGGAAATCGAAGCCAAGATCATCGAGCTGGACAAGAACCGCAACAACGTTGTGCTGTCCCGTCGTGCATGGCTCGAGCAGACCCAGTCCGAGGTCCGCTCGACCTTCCTCAACAAGTTGGAAAAGGGCCAGGTTCGTCCGGGCGTTGTTTCCTCCATCGTCAACTTCGGTGCATTCGTGGACCTGGGCGGCGTAGACGGCCTGGTACACGTTTCCGAGCTGTCCTGGAAGCACATCGACCACCCATCCGAGGTTGTCGAGGTTGGCCAGGAAGTCACCGTCGAGGTTCTGGAAGTCGATCTGGACCGCGAGCGCGTTTCCCTGTCGCTGAAGGCTACCCAGGAAGATCCATGGCAGACCTTCGCCCGCACCCACGCACTGGGTCAGGTTGTACCGGGCAAGGTCACCAAGCTGGTTCCATTCGGTGCGTTCGTTCGCGTCGAAGACGGCATCGAAGGCCTGGTTCACATCTCCGAGCTGGCAGTTCGCCACGTTGAGCTGGCCGAGCAGGTTGTCTCCGTGGGCGACGAGCTGTTCGTCAAGGTCATCGACATCGACCTGGAGCGCCGCCGCATCTCGCTGTCGCTCAAGCAGGCCAATGAAGGCGTGGACCCAGAGGGCACCGAGTTCGACCCAGCACTCTACGGCATGGCTGCAGAGTACGACGAGGCCGGCAACTACAAGTACCCAGAGGGCTTCGACCCAGAGTCGAACGAATGGCTTGAAGGCTTCGAGACCCAGCGCGCTGCATGGGAAGCACAGTACGCTGCTGCCCAGGAGCGTTGGGAAGCCCACAAGAAGCAGGTTGCTGCCGCAATCACCGCCGATGCAGAAGCAGAGCCTGCTGCTGCCGGCGAGGCTGCCCCAGCATCGTACTCGTCGGAGGCTCCAGCCACCGACGCCGGCACCCTGGCTTCCGACGAAGCACTGGCTGCTCTGCGCGAGAAGCTGACCGGCAACTAATTTCGCTTCTCCCGCTGCGGCGGGGTGAACGAAAGCGTTTGCTGTGCAAGGCCCAACCCGTTTCGGGTTGGGCCTTGCCCCATTTAACCGCCGGCTCCGCCCGGCCGGCCCAGACCGCGTCATCATTAGTGCTGATCCGCGCACTTCCAGATCGCTCCCGCGGTGGACTCCCGATAATAGATCCGTTCGGTAGTCTAAACCCAAGAGCGGTTTCCCGACTCCGGCAACGGCCGGATCGCCGGTCCGAAGGAGTGCGCAAAATGCAGATGGCGAACCAGGCCGCGTCCGGGTCCACGTCGCACAAGAACATCCCGTTCTGTTCGCTGCGCGAGGACGAGTGGGCGCAGGTACCGCGTACCATCCCGGACCTGTGGCTGGGCGTCGGCGTCTGGGTCCCGCTGGGGGCCCTGCTGCTCTACCTCATCCGCTTCGCGCCGCAGCCCCTGGTTTTGGGCAGCTGGGCGCCAATCCTGCTGAGTTACTCGTTTTTCATCGGGGTCATCGTGCTGCTCGGCGGGGCCGGCCGGCACGCGGCGTGGATCGGGCTGGCGGCCGCCATCTGGTTCGATGCGCTGCTGGATCCGACAGGAACCGAGCAGCAGGTGCTGTATGCCGCCATGGGCTACTTCGGCCTGCTGGCGATCGCGGGACTGATCGGCCAGCTGAGATTTGCGGCATTGCTGACGACCTGGCGCCGGCAAGCGCAGGGAAGCGTGCAGGTACCCTCGAACGCATTCAAGCCGCTGCGCTACAGCCAGCTGATCCCCACTTGGATGTGGGGCCTGACCAGTGCCATCGTAGTTTGGCCGCTGCTCAAGGCAGGCTGGAAATTCTTCACCGTCGCCGACATGGACTTCGCCGCGGTTGACGCTGAGCTGTACTACGAACTAGGTGTGGGGCTCGGGGTGATGGCCCTGGTCCAGTTGGTCGGCCTCTTCAAGTGGTTCGAATCCCGTAGTGTTCCGCTGATGGCGCTTGAGATCCCGGGGGTACCCGAAACCGGGCCGCTGGGTTTCATCGGCGTGGGCAATGGGCTGCCGGCGTCCCAGGTACAGTCCGCGCAGTGCACCTGCGCCCAGGATGAGGCCAACAACCAGGCCGAGGACTTCAAGCATCCCGGCTGGTTTCTGGTGTCCGACCGGTGCGCGGTCCACGGCATCCGCGCCGTCAACGAGCTTTCCGCAAGGCAATTCCTGGAGATCGCGCAGGAGCCGTGGGTGTACGGAGCGAATGTGGAGGCACTGCCGTGCGCGGGCACCGGGCGTATGGTCATCTCCGGGTTGTACGGCTGGGGCTCGAAGCCGGTCCGGCTGGGCGTTCGCAGCTTCTTCAGCGGCGGCCTCCAGACCGGGGCGCATCTGCTGCCCGGCACGGCGCGCGAACCGCTGCGCCGCGCCACGCGCAGCATCAGGTGGGTGGATCCGAGGGGCAACGCCCTGGCCCCGGAAGCGATCGATGCCGCTTCGGAACAGGTCATCGACCGGATCAATCTGGCGCCGGTGGGCCTGCGCGGGCATGCCGTGCGCGTAGCAGGCCAACGGGTCCGCTTCGAGGCGGCCGATGCGCGGATACCGGCTGAACGGGACGCCGCGAGATCCTAGCATCGTGATCCCGCGCGGATTTATCATGCTTGCATGAGCGAACCGCATTCGATCGCCGTGATCGTCGCCCACCCGGACGACGATGCCTATGGGTGTGCGGGATCGATCGCCCTGCACGAAACCGACCCCGGCTTCAGGTTCATCCTGGTGATCGCGACCGATGGCGGGGCGGGACTGATCGCCGACGGCATCCCGGCGACGCCGGAAACCTTGGGCTCCTGGCGGCGCGGCGAAAGCGTGCGCGCCTGGCAGGCCCACGGGCGGGTGCCTGACCGCCATGAGTGGCTCGACTACGCCGATGGCGGGCTGCACCTGGTAGAACCCGGTGAGCTGGAGGACCGGGTGCGCCGGATCCTGCTGGAAGAACGGCCGCAGGTCGTGGCGACCTTCGGCCCCGACGGGATCACCGGGCACCGGGACCACATCGCCATCGGGCGGGCTGCCGACGCCGCCTTCCACCAGGCCAGGGAGGTCCCCGGGCCGGGGCTGCGCCGGCTGGTCCACGGGGCGGTGCGGGAATCGACCTTCCAGCGCTGGAACGCCTCGCGCGAACGTCGCGGGCTGCCGCCCTTCGACCCGGCAGTCGAATACCAGCTGCGGCCAGTGCCAGACAGCCTGATCGACATCGAGGTGGACACCACGCAGGTCGCCGGACGGATTCTCGCCGGGCTGCATGAACACCGCAGCCAGCGCCCGGTGCTGACCTACCCGGGCGGCGAAGCCGGGTGGGAGCGCATCGTGGGGCGGGAACCAGCGGTGCTCGCCTGGCCGCCGCGCCCACGCGGCGCACCGTTGTTGACCGACCTGTTCGAAGGGCTGTAAGCCCGGCACCGACTCCGGCACCGGGGCCGAGGCTAGGCGGCGCGGTGCTGGTTGACGGTGTTGCGCACCGGACGCTGGTCCGGGTCCATGAAGCGGGGCATGATCACCTGTGGCACCCCGCCGTTCGCAATGACCTTGATCAACCCCGCGTGCACATCGTGGTGGTGCTTCTCGCACAGCATTGCGCCCCAGTATACGGAGGTCACGCCACCTTCGGACCAAAGCCAGATGTGGTGGATGTTGCAGGACTCCGGATCGCGGGTGCACCCGGGCACGATGCAGCCTCCGTCGCGCACCGTGATCGCCAGGCGCATCGGCTCGGTGTGGTACCGCGCGGCCCGGCCCAGGTCCAGGACCTGGCTCTTGCCGCCGAGCACCAGCGGGATGATTTTCGCCTCGGCCAGTGTGCGGCGCAGCTGCGCGGCGGACAGCTGATGCCCGTGCAGGGTGATGCCGTGGGTGGCGGCACGCTCCTCAAGCTCGGCCAGCGTGAGGGTGACGACGACCTGCGGCGCCACCGTGGCCACGCCCTGCGCCCCGTTGGTATCCCCGGTCCCGGGCAGCGGGTCCTGCCCGCCGGGTTCCACCAGCTTGCGCAGCCGCTGCGAATTGATGCGCAGGAAGCCGAGCAGGGCGTTCAGCCGGCGCAGCGCCACGGAGGGCTCCGGGGCAGGATCGGGCTCGGTGTGGGCGGCGGCTTCCTCGTCGGTCACGAAATCAGGGTGTTCGGGGATGGGGGCGGCGGATTCCTGACGCCCGAACGCGCCGAAAACGACGTTTGACTGACCTTCGCGCGCCTGCTGGCCGGCTTGGGTGCGCGGATTGTCCGCCTGCGCGACAATGGAGTCGAACAGCTCCGCGCCCAGCGGGTCCAGCAGCAGCTCGATGCAGGTCAACCCGTGGCGGGTGCCGCGACGGAACAGGCCCGCCAACGCGGCGGGATCCTCCTCTTCGGTCTGGGTGCGGGCCTGCTTGAAGATCTTGTTCACCCGCCGCTGCCGCGAGGTCGACTGCGGTTCGTCCAGGGCGTCGTCGATAAGCTGCTCCAGCAGCGCGCCGGAGGCATCCTGCGCGGAAGCGGTGCAGGGGGCCGCGAATTCGGCGGCAGGTTCCTCGAACTTCTCCAGCCGGCGGGCGGCGGAGAGGATTTCGCGCGGGTGCTGGCCGGGATCCGCGAACCTGGCGGCCAGCCGGGTGAACTGCGGAGGGTGCTGCTGGTGCTGGTAGTCGAACTGGGCGATGACGTGGTGGGCATCGGCCATCCGGCGCCGCGCCTCGAAGAAGTCCACATCCAGCCAGGCGGCGGCCAGTTCCTCGGGGGAGGTGAAGCTGGGGCGGCCCTCGCACAGCTGCGGCGGCAGCGCCAGGTCGGGTTCGGTCTCGCGCAGCGCGTCGAGCTCAAGCACCGACAGGCCATGGGCGGCGCTTGCCTCGATCAGGTGCGCGGCGTGGATCTGGACGCGCACGGATTCGTCGGCGGTTTCCTCCGCCGCGGCGGCCAAGGCCAGCGCGAAACGCGGATCGGCGGACGACGACGGGCCGCCGGCGGAGCGCACTCGGCGCAGGAGCGCGGGGATGAGCACGGCGAGGGCCAACGCGTCTCCGGCGCCCAGATCCGGCTGCTCCAGCCTGCGGGACAGGTCCTCGAGGACCTGCGTCAGTGGTGTGCTCATGGGCCCAGCATGCTCCCGCGCCGCCGGCCGCGGCGAGGGGCCGGCGAAAATGTGGATAACTATTTTTTGCGGGCTGTTCCCCCCGGGGTCAGCCCCGGCGGCGGGTGGAGGCGGTGACGGTGAAGGTCTTGTCGCGTGCCAGCTGGCGGGTGGGGCCGATGCGCCGGGCCAGCTCGCCGCGGTAGCGCAGGTGCGAATTGAACACGCAGAGCAGCTCGCCGCCGTCGGCCAGCACGCGGGCGGCGTCGTCGATCAGCTTGAAGGCGATGTCCGCGGTGACCGCATTGCCGATGTGGAACGGCGGGTTCAGCGTGATCAGAGTGGCGCTGGCCTCCGGCAGCCGGGACAGGGCGTCGTCCTGCACCGCGTCGATCCGCTCCGCCAGCTGGTTGGCGCGAGCGGCGGCCAGCGTGGAGGCGACGGCGGAGGCCGAGTGGTCACAGGCGGCGATGCGCAGCTGCGGGTGCGTGAGCGCCGCATAGATGCCGATGGAGCCGTTGCCGCAGGCCAGGTCCACCAGCGTCCGGTGCGCGGAGAGGTCGGGCAGGTGCTCCAGCAGCAGCCGGGTGCCCGGGTCCAGCCGGGCTGCCCCGAAGGTCGCGGCGCCCGCGGCCAGCGTGAAGGCGGTGCCGTTGACCTGGTGCTCGGCAAGCTGCGGGAAACGGCTGGCGGGGCGGGTTTCGCGCACCCCGCAGGCGGTGAGCACCCGGGACTTCTGCCTGGCCAGCGAGACGTCGACGCGCGAGAAGCGCTCGTCGAGCACCTGGTTCATCGAGCGGTTCATGTGCTTGATGCGCCCGCCGGCGAACACCTGCACCGCCGGGTCCGCCGTTGCGGCGATGGCGTCGGCCTGCTCGGCCAGCACGTCCAGCCCGCGCGGCAGGTTCATCAGCACGAGGCGCGCGCCGCGGGCCGCCTCGTCCAGCGAGGTGAACGCGACCCGCTCGGCCCACTGCGGGGCCAGGGATTCGAGGTTGTTCTCGATGGCGCGGCGGGAGGTCAGCGCGTCGGTGAATACACGCACCGTTCCGGCCCCGCGGGCCAGCGCCCCGAGGGTGAGCGCCCCGTAGTGGTCGCCGATCACGGCGAGCGTGCCGGGCCAGGGGGCGCCGAGCTGCGCCAGCGCTGCGGCGCAGGTGTCAAGCACCAGCCGGTCGGCGGCGTCGACCGCGAACAGGTTTTCCGCCTGCACGTCGGGCCAGCGGCTCAGCTGCGCGAGCAGGGCCCGGGCAGGGTCGGCGGGGGTCTGCGCGGGGGCCGGGATGCCGGCCGGGTCATGCTCGGTGCTCATGGAAGGTCCACCCATTTGGTGTCGAAGGGCTGCAGCCGGCCCGCGCCGGAAGTCAGCGCGGCGGTGAAGGCTGCCAGTTGGCCGGCGTCGTGCTCGGTGTCGTCGATCCCGATGTGCAGCACGGCGTGCGCCGCTTCCCAGACGCTGGGTTCGAGCTGGTAGCCGGCGGCACGCAGCTCGTTCTCCCAGCGCGCGGCCAGCGCGTGCGGGGCGGGCAGCGTGAAGATGCGCAGGCGCTGGCGCACATGCAGGGTCGAATGCTCCAGGGCCTGTGAGACCGAATCGGAGTAGGCGCGGACCAGGCCGCCGGCGCCGAGCTTGATGCCGCCGAAGTAGCGCACGCACACTGCCAGCACGTCGGACAGGTCGGTGCCGTGCCCGGTGTCGCGCTTGGCGAGGGCTTCGAGCATCGGGATGCCGGCGGTGCCCGAGGGCTCGCCGTCGTCGTTTGAGCGCTGGATCATCCGGTCCGGGCCCAGGATGAAGGCGCTGCAGTGGTGGCGGGCGTCGAAGTGCGTTTTGCGCAGCGCGGCGATGTGCTCGCGGGCCTGCGCCTCGGATTCGACCCGGAAGAGGTAGGTGATGAAGCGGGAGCGCTTGATCTCGACCTCGTGGACGCTGTCGCGGCTCAGGGTGGTGTAGGCCGACGCGCGAGAATCGGTGGAGTTCATTATCACCAGTTTATCGCGCGGCGCGCCAAGCGGTCCGGAAGCCGGTCCGGAAGCCGGGCCGCGGCAATAGTCCGCGCTGCACGATTTAACACGATGTGTGCACCTCGCAACGGTTTTTCAGGTTGATTTATCCGTGGTTTCAGCATTGACGCTAGGCCTTGGGGGTGGGAAAATATTCTCCACATGGGGCATCTACTGGGGCTGGTTTTGCATTGCTGGGGGAGTTGCCAATGGCTGCATCGTATGAAATTGAGCTGCTTGACCGATGGCGTCTGATTGCTGACTGCCAGCCGGTTAAACTGCGTTTGCGTGAACAGCGGGTGCTGACCCTGCTGGCGGTCCATGGACCGGTCTCGCGGCGCCGGATGGCCGGAATGCTCTGGCCTGAAACCACCGAAATGCGCGCGGCCGACAGCCTGCGCGTAAGCCTGTGCCACATCCACCAGCAGTGCCCCGGGGCGATCCGCTGCGACGACGGGTGGGTGGAAATCGACCCTGCGGTATCCGTGGACCTGCACACCCTACGCCACCGGCTGCAGCACTTGTTGCTGGCCCCGGACGCCGACAGCCTGCAGGAGGACATTTTCCTGAACACCCGCCAGCTGCTGCCCGACTGGGACGAGCCGTGGCTGTTCGAGGAGCAGGAGGCGCTGCGCCAGCTGCAGCTGCGCGCGCTGGAGACCGCGTCGGCGCAGCTGCTGAACCTGGGGCTGCAGCATCGGGCCTGGCAGCTGGCGCAGAGCGCGCTGCGGCTGGATCCGATGCGCGAATCGGCTGCGAGCCTATGCGCCCGCGCCGAATCCGGGCAGGGCAACAACGCCTCGGCCACCGCGGGGCTGCTGCAATTCATCGGGCGGCTGAAGACCGAACTCGGGGTGGAACCGGGTCCCGAGCTGCTGCACACACTCACCCAGCTGCGCGGCGCGTAGCCGCCTAGCCGCCCGGCCGCCTAGCCGCCCGGCCGCCGCGGCACGGACGGTGCGCCAGGCCGCGGTGCGCCGTAAACCCGGTGCAGGCCGGCCCCGTACTAGGCTGGAACCCATGATGCATGTGGGCCTGACCGGTGGGGTGGCATCCGGTAAATCAGTAGTGGCGGCGAAATTGGCACAGCTCGGGGCGGTGGTGATCGACGCCGACGCGCTCGCGCGGGTGGTCGTCGAGCCGGGCACCCCCGGGCTGGCGGCGATCCGCGAAACCTTCGGCGAGCACATGCTGCAGGCCGACGGGACGCTGGACCGCGCGGCGCTGGGCGCTCTGGTGTTCTCCGACGACGGCGCCCGCGAAAAACTCAACGCGATCGTGCACCCGCTGATCCGCGAGGAAGCCGCCCGCCTGCGCCAGGCCGCGGCCCCCGGGGCGCTGGTGGTCGAGGACGTGCCGCTGCTGGCCGAATCCGGGCAGGCCGGGGCCTACGACGTGGTCATCGTCGTGCAGGCCCCGCGCGAGGAGCGCATCCGCCGCATGGTCGAGGACCGCGGCTGGACCCGGCAGGACGCCGAGGCGCGCATGGCCGCGCAGGCCACCGACGAGCAGCGCGCCGAGATCGCCGACTACCTGCTGGTCAACGACGGCACCCGGGAACAGCTGCTGGCCCGGGTCGAGGAGCTCTACCGGCAGGAGCTGGTGCGCTGATGCTGAAAACCGCCAAGTGGATCATGCTCGCCAGCTTCGCCGCCGCGCTGGTGCTCTGGCTGGGATTCGGTGGGCGCAGCGAATTCGTCGCCTCCGACGGGCCCTACTCGCCGGTGGTATATATCAGCGGCTGGCTGGCCCTTCTCGGGCTGGTGGCCGCGACCTGGCTAACGGTCGGGTTCTTCGGAGGGGCCATCCGCCGCACCGTGGCGCGCAATTCCATCCGCTACGGCATGAAGCGTGGACGCTAGGAAGCCTGAGACGCAGCGAGGCGCGGCAGGCCACGTGGCCCGCCGCGCATCATGCACTATCCCGGTGCGGAATCGGGCACCGGATCAGGAACCGCCCGGATCGGGCAGTCGGTCCAGCACCATGGGTTCTGGCGCAGCGTCCGGCCCTCCGGCGGCCATCTGGCCCAGCGCCATCGGCGTGGGCGCCGACCCCGTTGCGTCCTGTCCGGCTGCGGAAGCCGCCAGCTGTTCCAGCGGCATCGGAGACGGGGCCGAGGAATCCGCTCCGCCTCGGGAACCGTCCCCGCCGGTGCCGGCAACACTGATCTTGATCTCGTAGTCCTTGCTCATGTGCGTTTGCACCCCTTTCTTGGACCGTCGGGCTAGAGGTAGACCTGGGTGATGTTCTTCGCCGCATCCAGCACGATGTACACCTGCTTGCCGGTGGCCTTGGCCACCGAGAGCACCAGGTGGACGTTGGTCACCCCGTCGGTCGCTCCGGTCAGCACCTTGTGCCAGGCGTTGTCCGAGGCCAGATGGGCCCAGGCGTTCTGCGAATGGTTCGAGGTGAAGATCTGGTTGATGGTGGTCCACATGGTTGATCCTTCTTTCACGTTGCTCGTTCACGGTTTCACAGGTAGCACTGCGAGATGTTTGACGCGTCGGCGACGACGGTGACCTTCAGGCCCTTGGCCTGCGCCAGCGCGAGCATGGCCAGCATGTTGGTGATGCCGTCCGGGGCGCCGGTGGTGATCTTGCGCCATCCCAGGGTTCCCACGTGCGCCCATGCGTTCTGCGCATTGACGGTTGCGAAGACCTGGTTGACCGAGATGTTGTAGTAGGTGGCCGGACCGTTGTTCCGGGTGGCCACCGTCATCGAATGGGCGACGGCGGAGACGGACTCGATGTCCAGTCCCGAGCCGCTGCCGTCCCACCAGTTGCTGTTCGGTGCCGAGGAAGGGCCGAAGCTGGAGCCCGACCCTCCGTAGAGGTCGGTGGCGTCGCCGTAGTTCACCCGCCGCTCCAGATCGAAGCGGTTGTCCGCCTGCTCCAATGACAGTTCGTAGTGCTTGGCCGGGGTCATCTCCTGGTTGCTGTTGTTGCCGGTGGTGTCCACATGCCAGATCGCCACACCCGAATCAGGCAGCGAGGCGTCCCTGCCGGCCTGCTCGCGGTTCTCCACGATGAAGTACTCCGTGGCGCTGCGCGGATGCAGCAGGAACTCGTTGCGCCCTGCCGCGATGGTGTAGCTCTGCCCGGAAGCCATGGTGGTGGCCGCCGAGGACCAGCCCGCCGCATGCTTCAGGTAGGCGTCGACCTGGGTCGGGTTCTTGTCGTTGCCGCCGTAGCACATCAGCGAATAATGCCCGACGCCCAGGCCAACCCCGACGCTGTCGTAGTCGTACAGGTCCGGGAAGTCGCACACCATGTGCCCGTTCTCGTGGCAGAACGTGCGCAGCGTGAGCTGGTTGCCCAAATCCGTGATCTGGTAGTCGGAGAAGCGGCGCGTCGCGCTGAGCACGTACGGCGAGGCCAGCGCCCAGCTGTGCGGCCATAACCCTTCGCTCCACGCGTTCGAGCGCACCCCGGCGTAGAAGACGCTCAGCGCCTTGATGTAGCCGCCCGCGTCGGACGTCAGCGAGGAGAAGTCGAAGCCGGCCGCGACCAGGCTGTCCAGCGCCTCGCGGATCAGCTCCTGGGCCCGGGTGCCGTAGCTGATGGCGGGGTCCGTGTAATAGGTGCGCGGATGCGCCGCCCGGTAGTAGGCGGCCACGAGGTTCTTGTAGGACAGCTTGCCGTCCGAGACGTCGCGGAAGTAGTCGAACGCCGATCCGTTGTTGCCGAAGCCGGTGTAGCCCGCCAAGTTGCAGAAGTCGTCGACCTCCTGCCGGCTGATCGTGGCCGGGAAGTCGCTGAAATCAATGAGCAGCACCAGCCCCCGGAAATTTCCGGTGGTCGGGTTCGCCGGCGGCGCCGCATCAGGGGAGGCCGACTGCGCCTTCAGCTGCGCCTGGGCTCCGGTGCGGCGCTGCATCCAGCGCGGCACCGGCCCTAGGGATTCGCGCGTCTCGCGGGCCTGCATGGCGCTGGATTCGCGGGTGATGCGCAGATGCTGCGGCAGGTTGAGTGTTTGCGGATCGGCGGTGTCTACGCGCTCGCCGGTGGGCTGCAACGATTCGCCGTTCTCGGCGAGCGCCGCGTACTGGTAGAAGCCGTCCTCGCCCTTGACGACGGTGTAGCCGTCCAGGGTTTCGAAGACCGCGTGGAACTGGTTGCCCCAGCCCTTGAGCGTCAACTCGGATCCGTCGGGGTTCTGAAAGGTGAATAATTCGCCTTGGAATGGGACTGGCATTCGGGTGCCTTCCTCCCTTGGGTGGCGTGGATTGGAATGGATCCCGCGCCGGCCGTGGCGAAGCGGCGGCAGACGGGACCCGCAAGGGCACAGCGAGGGGAGGTTCGAGAAAGCCGGCCCCCGGGTGTGCGTGTCAACGGCCAAGGGGACCGGGCGGCAATACATGCACCGGTTCGCCCCAGGACTCGCCCGTCCCCGGATGATCCGGCGGCGAACGTGCTGCCCCTACTATCGCGCGGCGAAATTACTGCGGTGTTGCCCCGGCATTACCGCTGCGGCACCCCGTTGGCCACGGCGATCGTTCCATGCCCGAAACGGAGGGCGGATCGCAGCTTGGAACAGAGCGAGTAGCACCCGAGAGCGGGATACGGCGTCTTTGCGGGGGTGTGGTTGCTCTATGGCCGGGTGGAGAGTCTGGGCGGTAGCAACCTTGGCCCTGGTTCACGCAGGTACCAGGTACTTGCCGCCGCCCAAGCAACATCTGCCCCCCCGAATCAATCAGGCTCAACTCGTCGAAAAGCGGCATCGGCGAATACCTGGTCCCGTTCCAGCAAGGTCTCGATCGCGCGAGCCTGCTGGACGGAGCAGGAGGAAGCCTCCGGCCGTGTCACCCCTTGCTGCGGCTGCCCCTCGCAGTGATGATCGACGATGTGCCCGGAACCCGGCGGGCCACGATCCTGAGGTTCGCATCAGACTTGGCCGCAGGGCAGACCGAAGTGATTACCGGCCGCCATCTATTGGCCAAGCACCCAATCGACGCGGACTGGGCACCGTCGAACAAGATGGTCTACGGATGGAATTCTTGGTGGCCTCACCGAGCACGTGGAATAACTCCTGCTGCGGTGAGCCGATCGTGCAGGTACACCATGTTGGCAGGCTACTTGTGCTGCCCTGTTTGCGGAGCGACACGGTGGCAATCTGGCCTGCGCTGTTTGAAGCGCTGGAAGGATCCATGTCGATGGGCACCGGCCGCGGCTCATTCTGCGCGGAAATCTCTCTTGCGGGGAACCTGTACGCCGCGGGTTTTCGCTGGGCGGGGTACCGGATCGCATCGGGTCGCCGGTTCTCATGCCCGCCGTGCTTGATGGGGCAAAGCGCTACTTCGACTGGGCCGATGCCATGGCGCGCCGCCCCATCCCGAGACCCCGAGCGCATCGAGGCGATTAACCGATTGCTGGATTCTTTCAGCCAATCGCCAGCAGCGCGCAAAGAGTCGGGACCCAGGGCGTAGCCTAGATGTATGAGTCTTGCACAGCCCATCAAACGAGTTGTCGCCCCCTTCGAGGTCATCAGCGAATACGAGCCTGCTGGCGACCAGCCGCAGGCCATCGCGGAGCTGACGCAGCGGATCCAGGCCGGTGAGAAGGACATCGTGCTGCTCGGCGCGACCGGTACCGGCAAATCCGCGACCACCGCCTGGCTGGTCGAGCAGGTGCAGCGCCCCACCCTGGTACTGGTGCAGAACAAGACCCTGGCCGCCCAGTTGGCCAACGAGTTCCGCGAGCTGATGCCGAACAACGCGGTCGAGTACTTCGTGTCCTACTACGACTACTACCAGCCCGAGGCCTACGTGCCGCAAACCGATACCTTCATTGAGAAGGACTCCTCGATCAACGAGGAGGTCGAAAGGCTGCGCCACTCGGCCACCAACTCGCTGCTGACCCGCCGCGACACCATCGTGGTCGCTACGGTCTCCTGCATCTACGGTCTGGGCACCCCGGAGGAGTATGTCGCCGGGATGGTGACGGTGCGCCAAGGCGAGGAGCTGAACCGCGACGCGATGCTGCGCCAGTTCGTGGCCATGCAGTACACCCGCAACGACATGGACTTCCACCGCGGCACCTTCCGGGTGCGCGGGGACACCGTGGAGATCATCCCGATGTACGAGGAGCAGGCGGTGCGCATCGAGTTCTTCGGCGACGAGGTGGAAGCGATCTACACGCTGCATCCGGTCACCGGCGAGGTGATCCGCGAGGAAACCGAGATGTACATCTTCCCGGCCAGCCATTACGTGGCGGGAGCCGAGCGCATGCACAAGGCGATCAAGTCCATCGAGGACGAGCTGGCAACGCGGCTGAAGGAACTGGAGTCGCAGAACAAGCTCGTCGAGGCCCAGCGGCTGCGCATGCGCACCACCTACGACCTGGAAATGATGGAGCAGATGGGCTTCTGCAACGGCATCGAGAACTATTCGCGGCACATCGACGGTCGTGCGCCGGGTTCCGCCCCGCACTGCCTGCTGGATTACTTCCCAGACGACTTCCTGCTGGTCATCGACGAATCCCACGTGACCGTACCGCAGATCGGAGCCATGTACGAGGGCGACATGTCGCGCAAGCGCACGCTGGTGGAGCACGGGTTCCGCCTGCCCAGCGCGATGGACAACCGTCCGCTGAAATGGGATGAGTTCCTGGAGCGCATCGGGCAGACGGTGTACCTGTCGGCTACCCCGGGAAAGTACGAGCTGGGCAAGTCCGACGGCTTCGTGGAGCAGATCATCCGCCCTACCGGCTTGATCGACCCGGAGATCATCGTCAAGCCGACCAAGGGCCAGATCGACGACCTGCTGGATGAGATCCGCACCCGCGTGGATCGCGACGAACGCGTGCTGGTCACCACCCTGACCAAGCGCATGGCGGAAGACCTGACCGACTACCTGACCGAGCACCAGGTGCGCGTGCAGTACCTGCACTCGGACGTGGACACGATCCGGCGCGTGGAGTTGCTGCGCGAACTGCGCATGGGCTCCTTCGACGTGCTGGTGGGCATCAACCTGCTGCGCGAGGGCCTTGACCTGCCCGAGGTGTCGCTCGTGGCGATCCTGGATGCCGACAAGCAAGGCTTCCTGCGCTCGGCGACTTCGCTGATCCAGACCATCGGCCGCGCAGCCCGCAACGTGTCCGGCCAGGTGGTCATGTACGCGGACAAGATCACCGACGCCATGAGCCAGGCGATCGAGGAGACCAACCGCCGCCGGCAGATCCAGCGGGCGCACAACGAGAAGCACGGCATCGACCCGATGCCGCTGCGCAAGAAGATCGCGGACATCACCGACCAGCTGGCCAGGGAGGACGCCGACACCCAGGAGCTGCTGAACAACAACCGGTTGGCCAAGGGCGCCAAGCGCACCTCGGCGTCGTCGACAGTGCGCAAGGACGGCCTGGCCGCCGCGCCGGCCGAAGACCTGCTGGGCCAGATCGAAGAGATGACCGGACAGATGCACGCGGCGGCGGCCGAGCTGCAGTTCGAGCTGGCGGCCCGGCTGCGTGACGAGGTGGCGGAGCTGAAGAAGGAGCTGCGGCAGATGAAGGCCGCCGGCCACGCCTGAGCGGCACTGCCTTCGGCAAAACGTCAACCCCGTCCGGACAAAAATCCCCGCCGGGACGGGGTTTCGCGCGCCCGGATGTCTGACTTGGCGTAGGACGCCCCACCCGGGGCTGTGATTTCGCTGTGGGATACAATGGTTGATTGGACGTAGGGGAGTATCCCAAATGCTGTGAACGTCAGCACGCGAATCAACGGCGATTCGCCGGGCGCAGCAGCCGAATTTCGCACCGCCGGATCGCGGTGCGGCCGGCGGAGAGACTTGCGAATATCAGCCATACCCTGCAATGAAAGGTCGCTCTTCCGTGGGCATTTCCGGGTTAACACTTCAATTTGAAACCATCGCACTGATCGTGCTGTGCGCGGTGCTCGTCGCCGATCTACTTTATGTGACCAAGCGTCCGCACATTCCTTCCATGAAGGAAGCTGGCATCTTCGTCGTCATCTACATCGGCCTGGCGCTGGCCTTCGGCGGCGTGCTCTGGTGGCAGGCAGGCCCGCAGCTCGGCCAGGAATTCTACGCCGGCTGGGTTACCGAATACGCACTGTCCGTGGACAACCTGTTCGTGTTCATCATCATCATGGCCCGCTTCTCGGTACCGCGAAAGTACCAGCAGGAAGTGCTGATGTTCGGCATCATCATCGCGCTGATCCTGCGCGCGATCTTCATCGTGGCCGGCGCAGCCATCATCGAGCAGTGGTCGTGGGTCTTCTACATCTTCGGAGCCTTCTTGCTGTGGACCGCATGGAACCAGCTGAAGGACGAGGGCGACGAAGACGAGGAAAGCGGCCTGGTCAAGAAGCTGACCAGCAAGCTGCCGATCTCCGACAGCTTCGACGGAAACAGGCTGCGCACCGTGGTCGACGGCAAGAAGCTGTTCACCCCGATGGTGATGGTGTTCATCACCATCGGCATGACCGACCTGCTGTTCGCCTTCGACTCGATCCCCGCGATCTTCGGGCTGACCCAGTCGGCGTTCATCGTGTTCACCGCGAACATCTTCGCCCTAATGGGCCTGCGCCAGCTGTACTTCCTGCTCGGCGGCCTGATGAACCGACTGGTGTTCCTGAAGCACGCACTGAGCTTCATCCTTGCGTTCATCGGCGTCAAGCTGGTCTTCCACGCCCTGTATGAGAACCAGGTGCCATTCATCAACGGCGGCGAGCCGCTGCACCAGTTCGCCTGGCTGGACATTCCGGTGGGCATCTCCCTGCTGGTGATCCTCGGCGCGATTGTCGTCGCCACCGTGCTGTCGCTGTGGACCCCGATGGGCCGCCGAGCCGCCGAAAAAGCCGAGGAAGCCGAGGCGATTTCCGCGGCAGCCAAGGCCGCGGCCGAGGCCAACGACGGCAAGTAGCAACGTCAGGCGAACTGCCCGCCGCCTGCCCGACCAGGGCCGGTCAGGCGGGCTTTTCGCTGTCCGGAATCCACCATTAACGCATTCTGCTAGGGTACACATCATGAGCACCACACCGTCCGCCGTCACCGAAACCGCCGCAGGAATTGCGGTGGCCTCCGGCACCCTCTCCCGACTGCTGGGGCATGCCGCCGGGCAGGGGCGATCCGTCACCGCCTGGCGCGTGCTCTCCGGGCTGGACCGGGACGGGGCGCAGCGCGTGGGGGATCTTGCACTCCAGCAGCGCGTCGCGCAGCCGACCATGACCGGACTGGTCATCAGGCTGGAACAGGACGGCCTGGTCGCCCGCCGTCCCGATCCCCACGACGGCCGCGCCAGCCTAGTCGAATTGACCGGGCAGGGCAGGAACGAGGTCGAAGCCTACCGGTTGCGCGCCTACACGGCGCTGGCCGGCGGCATCCAGACGCTGCCCGAAGCCGACCAGCAGATCCTGGGCACCGCCGCGCCGTTGCTGCAGAAGCTGTGCGATGAACTGGCCGCCCAGCTGGACGGCTGAACGGCCTGAACGCGCCAGCCAGGCCTAGGACCCGGAAAGGCCCTTCGCGGCGGCTTCCGGGTCCTCGCCATTTGTCATGGCCAGCAGTCGGCGGAAGATCGCCGGACCCTCGTCGCCCAGCCCGTCGTGGTGGAAGTCCTCGGTCACCCAGGCCTGCAGGCCCTTGACTCGCGAGGCGGTTTCCAGCGACAGTTCGCGGTCCACGTAGACGTCGTCGTGGTAGACCGCCGCGGCCACCGGCACGGTGTTCTCGGCCAGCACACCCAGGTCGTACAGCGGGCCGAAGTGCTCGTGCTCGGCCAGGATCCGGGCCACGTCCTCCAGCGGGCGCAGGGCCGGGTCCTCGGCGAAGTGCCAGCGGAAGATCATCTCCCCGGTCAGCAACGGGGTCTTCGCATGCGAGGTGAACTGCGGGAACTCCGGCAGCACCGCCTCGGCCGCGAAGTTCGTCGCCGAGCCCTGGGCGTAGATGCTCTCGTGCATCAGCGCATACAGCGGGTTGGCGGCGAAGGATGACTGCGCGTAGAGCGCCTCCAGGAAGGTGTCCGACAGGCGCGGGCCGCCGGGGGTGTCGATGAACGCTTCCTCGAACACATGGTGCAGCAGGTGCACCCGGCTGTTGCCGCCTAGGTACATGCCCAGCATCTGCACCAGCGGCACGGTGACGCGCTGCCCGTTGGGCAGCACCTCGTCGCCGCCGTGGCGCACGTGCTCGTAGATCCGGCCCAGGACCTCGAAGTCCTGCGGATACCAGGAGAAGTACTCGGTATTGCGTTCGGCCATGCGCTGGTAGGTCGCCCGGTAGACATCCCGCGGATCGGCATCCAGGGAGGCCAGGCCGCCGGTGACCAGGCAGCGTTCGAGGGACTGCGGGAACAGCGACAGGTAGGTGAGCGTGCAGAACCCGCCGTAGCTCTGGCCCAGGGTGCTCCACATGTCGATGCCCAGGTGCTCGCGCAGCGCCTCGGCATCGCGCACGATCGAGTCCGCGCGGAAGTGCTCCAGGTAGCGGGCCTGGGCGGCGAAGTCGCCGCGCAGCGGCAGGGACTTCCGGGTGGCAGGGGTGGACAACCCGGTGCCGCGCTGGTCCAGCAGCAGCACGCGGAAGTGCTTGACCGCCTCGGCCAGCCAACCGGACAGGGATCCGGGACGCGGGGACTTCCCGCCCGGTCCGCCCTGCAGGAACAGCAGCCAGGGCAGGGTCGCATCGGTGCTGATCTCGCGGGCGAACACGCTGATCTTCTCGCCGGCCGGGCGCGTGTAGTCCAGCGGGACCTCGATGCGGTGCTCGGTGACGTCCATGCCGCGGTAGTGGTTCATCGTGCTGCTCCTTTGGTGCCCAGGGCGGTCAATGCGTCGCCGTCCAGGCGGCGGGTGGTCCAGCCGTCCATGGAGGACGAACCGATCGAATCGTAGAACTTGATGGCCGGCTCGTTCCAGTCCAGCACCGCCCATTCCAGGCGCTTGTAGCCGCGCTCGACGCAGATCTGCGCAAGCGTTTGCAGCAGCGCGGTGCCGGTGCCCGATCCGCGCCGGGCGGAGCGCACATACAGGTCTTCCAGGTGGATGCCGTGGCGGCCCTCCCAGGTGGAGTAGGTCAGGAACCAGATCGCCACGCCGATCACGGTGCCGGACTCGTCCTCGGCCACGTGGGCGAAGACCTTGGGGTCCGCGCCGAAAAGGTGGCTCTGCAGGTCCTGCACGGTGTTGCGCACCGCGTCCGGCTCCTTCTCGTACACTGCAAGTTCGTGGATCAGCTCCAGAATCTGCGGGCAGTCGGCCGGTGTTGCTTCGCGCACATTACTCATGTGCTCAAGCTTACCGCCGCCGCGCCGCCAATTCGTCGGTGACCAGTCTTAAGGTTGAATCCATGATGGGTGGACACCACGCCATGAGCGGCGCTGCCGCATGGCTAGCAATTACGACTCCGGTGAGCATTGGCTCCGTAGACCTCGGCTTCGGCGCGCTGCAGATGGATCGGTGGGAAACGCTGGCTGGGGCGATCGTGTGCGCGGGCGCCGCGCTGCTGCCCGACGCGGACCACCACGGCGCCACTATCGCCAGGTCGCTGCCGCCCATTTCAAGCATCTTCACCCGCATCATTGGCAAGGTCTCCGGCGGACACCGCAATGGCACCCATTCCATCCTAGGCATGGCGTTTTTCATCCTGCTGGCCTGGCTGGCCAACGGCTGGGCGGTGCAGACCGCGGCGCTGGGCATCGTGTATCCGGCCGCCGCGCTGTTCGCGGTGTTGCTGATCTCCTTCGCCGTGAAGTCGGTGAAGTTCATGCCCCCGGCCCTGTGCTGGGTCATCGCGCTGGCGGCCGGGGCGTTTGTCGGCATGAATACGCCCGAGGAGAACCAGTGGTTCCTGCTGGCGGTCGCCGTCGGCGTGGCGGCGCACGTGCTGGGGGACATGCTCACGATCGGTGGCTGCAACCTGATCTGGCCGATCAAGATCCGCTCCCCGCGCTGGTTCCGGCGCCTGCCGGTCATCGGCTCGGTGTGGAAGGCCAACGGACGGGTTGCCGTGCCGGTTCTGGCTGCAACCGGGTCCGCCGCCGAATGGACTCTGGCCTCACTGCTCACCGTGTACGTGGGGGTCGCACTGATCGTCGCATGACCGCGCCGGCAGGACCGGGGATGCGGCAGATCCTGGTAATGCTCGTGTAACGGGCGCCGGCGGACACTGGGCTTATCCGTGTACCGGCGTATCTCCCAGGCGGGCCTCGCGGTCCTGCACCGGGGTGGTGTTGCTGGTTCCTTGTATCCTGCCGGCGACGCGCAGAGCTGCGCCGGCGGGTTGAAATGCTATGCATTTCCCTGAGCCGTGGGAGATCATCGAGGTACTGACCATGCCGAACACCGGCCCCCTTCCGCAATTCACCGCAAACATGGCCCAGCAGCGTTTTCCGATAGTCGTTTCGGATCTCACCGCCTTGCAGGATGAAGCGCGCTATCTATCCCAATTGCCGCCGCCGGCGGTCCATCAAAACAGCGCGGTGCAGGATGTCGCCAAGCTGGACGAGGCGATCAAGCAGCACCTGAAGACCGCGCAGGCGCGGCTGACCAATCCGCGGTTCAAGATGATGCTGGGCACCACGCTCATCGGCAGCGTCCTGGCCCACCTGCACGCGGCGGAGTCCATGATGTTGCGGCGCGGAGACACCGACTATCTCATGGGGAAGCTGCCCAAGATCCGGACCGATATCAGGAACCACCTCGCAACGATGGATCCGCAGCGAATTTCGTTCGAACAGCTGGTCAAGGACCTGGAGGAGATCCACACCACCGCTGACAAGAAACGGGCTTATCTGCAGCAACCGCATATCCGCGAGGAAATCATCAGCGCGAGCATCGCAGCCAATATGGCCTACCGCCGGGAGTATGCGCGAATGCTCAGTTTCCATCGGGGCTTGAGCGTCTGGAGCGTCGTATTGCTCATTCTGAGCATCGGGTTGGGGCTCTGGGGAGTGGCCAGGCCGACCGATCTGGCGATCTGCTTCAACCCGGAAGGGAAAAACGTCGTGGTGTGCCCGAGCAACGAAAGTCCGCTCCCGGCAACCCTTGCTGCCACCGGGGATGGCGCCGGCGGAACGACATCCGAAGCAGATGGCAAGAGCAGCGAATCCGTCGCCGCCGAGAACAGGGCAGTTTTCGACCGGGATGCGGTGATCGCGCAGACGGCCGGCAAGGCGGATATATTCCTGCTGATTTTCGTTGGCATGGTTGGCGCTGCCATCACGGCAGCCAGTTCCTTCAGGAAGGTCGGCGGCACGGCGACGCCCTTCAACCTTGCGATCGCGTTGGCTTTCCTGAAGCTGCCATTGGGCGGGCTGACCGCCGTATTCGGACTCTTGCTGATCCGCGGAGGATTCTTCCCCGGCCTCTCAGACCTCGACAGCGCCCCGCAGATCATCGCGTGGGCGGTCATTTTCGGTGCCGCGCAGCAGCTGTTCACCTCCATGGTGGAGAAGCAGGCCAAGCGGGTGCAAGACCAGGTCGGGGAGATCGACGAACCTGCAAGGGCCTGATCTTCGAGACGAGGAAGGAATATCCGAATGCCGCTGGCCAACGGGTACGGGGTGCTGATCGGGACCCTGCACGACTACTACCGGGACCCGCCGGATGACTTCGGGCGCTACTACCACGGCAACCTGGTGATCCACGCGCCGGCCGGCAACTACAAGTGCGCCATCGACGTGGATCCGAAGAACATGCCCGACGGCGTGCAGTGGCGCACCGTGCGGCTGCGCGCGCTGGACTTCGCGGCGCTGTCTTCCCTAGCCGACGGCTGGCACCCGCTGGCCTCCGATCCGTCCTCCGGGGCGCTGGACTACATCCGCGCCGCGGTGCTGCACCCGCCGGTCATCGTCCACCTGCTGCGCTTTTCAAGCTGCCTGAACCGGCTGCTGGCCTGGCTGCGCTGGAACCCGCCGTGGAAGAGCGGTACCGGGTTCCAGGCGCTGACCGAGCTGGAAAGCGTGATTTATGCGGGCACCCGGTTCTTCGTGTTCGGCGAGCCGTTCTCCAGCGGGCTGGGAGTGCACAACGTGCACCAGAACCAGGGCGACCCGGTGGGCGGCGGGCACGATGCGGAGAACTGGATCTGGCAGGATGGCGGCACCATCGTGCTCAAGCCAGACGGGAGTCTGCTGGGATTCCTGAACAAGTTCCAGACCCAGTCGTTCAAGACCGATCAGACGGGCCGTCCGGCCTAGGTGTACAGCCCAGGGCGCAAGGGCGCCCCGGACCGTCCGGGATCCGACGGTCCGGGGCGCGATGCCGCGCGCGGCTACCAGTACATGATGCTTGACTTGCCGCTGCCGCCTGCCCAGTACAGGCGCAGCCGCACCACGTAGCGGCGCCCGGCCAGCAGGCGGGTCTTCAGCTGGGCGTTCAGCCCGGTGCCGCTGTCGTCGTCGCCGCCCAGGTAGCGCAGCGAGCCGTTATCGTCCTCGAAGAGCACCAGCACCATGTCGGATTGGCCGAACGTGGCGATCGTGTAGTCCTGCGAGGCGTCCGGGACGATGGTGAAGTCCGCCTGCTGCCCGGCGGACAGCTGCAGCACCTTGGATTCAAAGGCTTTCAGCTCGGTGACGGCGGCGGTGGTGGCCGGGTAGAACTTCTTGGCCCACTCCTTGTCCTGGTCCGAGAGCCCTCCGGCAGGTTCCAGGCCGCCGGAATACTGGGCGGGCTGCACGATCAGGCCTGCGGGGAACCAGTACTCCATGACAGAGTTCGGATCCCACGGGGAGCCGTCCACCTCCTGCGCGCTGAACTTGTGCAGCACGTTCTGCTCGGTCTGCGCCCGCGTCCAGAAGTTCGGGGACCCGGTGAAGAACTTGTAGACCGCGTCCTCGTCCCACACGATGCCGGAGAACGGGTTCTGGTGCTCGTGCGGCAGGCCCAGGCTGTGCCCGATCTCATGCAAGGCGGTGGTGTGCCCGTAGTCGTCGGTCAGGTCCCAGCCGAAATTCATGGTGGTTTCGGTGGCGGGTATGCCCAGCAGGTCGCGTCCCACATAGGACCAGGATCCGTCAGCCTGGTCGAAGGCGATGCGGATTTCAGAGGATCCGCGGTCGGTGGTCTCGGTGAACTTCAGGCCCAGCGGCAGGGCCTTCCACTCGGCGAAGGCCTGGCGCACGGCTTCGCGCTGCGCTTCGGGCCCGTCGATGAAGAAGTAGTGCAGCTCGGTCTCATTGACCCAGACCTTGGACAGCACCCGTATGAGGCGCATCCGCAGGTCCGGCAGACCGGCCGGAAGCTCGCGTTGGACGATCGGCTTGGTCAGGCACAGCGGCCGGTTTTCATTGCTCATATCCTGCTCCCTGGATTCAGGTTTCACGGAGTTTCGAGGGTGCGCGCCGCACCGGGTGCGGTGCGGCGCGCGGTCTGCCTAGCTGACGTAGACGAGCGGAACGCCAAGGTAGTTGGCATTGCCGTCGGCGAAGTTCAGCTGGGCGTTGGAGCCTCCGCCGCGCGCGTAGACGTAGAGCGCGACGGACAGCAGCAGGTAGGCCTGGTCGGCACCGAGCAGATCCGAATAGTACATCGTGCGCCAGCCGTCGAAGCGGTCGTTGACGTTGATGTTGTCATCCCCGGTCGACAGCACGTTCACGCTGCCGGCCGGCTTGTAGTTGTACTGGTAGCCGCGGGCGGTCATCGAGATGTTGACCTTCGCCTCCTTGGAGTCGAACCATCCGTCGTCCGCCCGCACGATGTAGAAGCCGTTGAACGGGACGTAGATGGTCTGGGCGTAGTTGCGGTTCTCCGGGGCGCGGAAGGTGAACCACCAGTCCATGTACAGGGTGAACGAGCCGGCGCCGGTGCCGAAGAGCCCCGAGCCGGCGCCGCTGGCCCAGCAGGACGCGTCGATGTTGCCGGGGTTGTAGCCCTGCCAGGCGATGGCCCCGTTGGAACCGTGTAGCGTGCCGTAGTACGGGGTCAGCCAGCCCACCGCCGCCGCGGAAGGCCCGTTGCCCATGACCGCGGAGAGCGCCGTAGATTCGCGCGGCGCCTGCTCGGCCAGCGTTGCCGCGCAGGACTTCATGTCCTTCGCCGCTGCTTCCTCTGCGGAGGAATCGCTGCCCAGGTACGAGGCCAGGGATTCCGGCAGCGAGTCCTGCAGCGCGGCCAGGCTGCGCTGCCCGCGCGTCTCGACGTCGGCCAGCCGGTCGGCCTGCGCCTTCTGCAGGGCGACGACCTCTTCGCGCCGGGCCGCTAGCAGCCGGTCGAAGACCAGATCGGTCCCCTCATTGATATCCGCCATGATTTTTCCCCCTCATGCTGAGGCCAACGCCCGTGCCGTAGCCGGTGGATACCGGGTCGGCCGCCCGGGTTCGGGCGCGTCGGCCGCGTGGAGGCTCCAGCGTAGCCGGAGCGTCGTTACCCGGTTATTACCCCGGCGTTACGCGCCGGGATCATCCGGTGGACACCCGGTAGGCGACGCTGTTCAAGGTGGCCGGGTCCTCGTCGAAGGTGCCATGCGCGGAGGCCAGGCAGCGCCGGCCCGGGGCGCCGACTTGGGTCTTGGACCAGGTCGCGTCCGCCGCGGCGGTGCCCAGGAAGCCGGTCAGGTCCGCATCCGCGGCGACCGAGCGTTCCAGGCCGAGCAGGCCGACGCCGCGTTCGGCTTCCAGCGCGGAGCTGATCAGGCAGAGCAGCGAGCGCGGGTAAAGCCACAGCACGCTGTCGTCTTCTTCCAGCTGCCGGTGCAGGCCGAACAGGTGCAGCTGTTCGATGCCCTGCGGCGAGCCGACGAGCGGGCGCAGCAGCCGGTTGAAGTCGGCGATGGAAAGGGCCGCTGCCAGCAGGTTCAGCGAACTGACGCCGGTGCCCGAGCCGTGCTGCAGGTACAGCGGCAGGAAGCGTGAGTGGAAGATCGCGCCGGCCGAATGCCCTGCCGCGTGCACCTGGACGGCGCCGGGATTCCGGGCGGTGAATTCGGCTAGCCGCTGCGCCACGTAGGCGGCGCCGCCGTCCGCGGCCACGGCCTGGTCCGCGCCGACCTTCATTTGCGCCCAGACCTTCTGGCCCAGCGGGCGCACTGCCCGTTCCACCCCGGCGCTCCACAGGTCCTCGACGAGGTTGCGGGCCCGGCCCTGTTCCTGCAGCTCGCGGGCGCCGCTGCGCGGCAGCAGCGAGCACAGGGCGTCGAGCAGCCCGGTCTCCCAGATGAAGAAGATAGGGTAGATGCCGTGTTCCAGCCAGTGCGGCAGCAGGCGGGAAGCGCCGATGATGCCGCGCGCCTCGCTGACCAGCCCGCCGTGCGCCCAGAAGAGCAGCCGCAGCGGGCCCTCGTGCTGCTCCATGTAGCGGGGCAGGTGCTCGGCGAAGATCGCGTCCACGTCCTCGGCGCTGGTGACCAGGGCGCCGTCGTCGGAGAACTGCCCGTTGGAGAGGTTGACCAGGTGCGGGCGCAGGGCCTCCAGGTCAAGGGTGGGAGGCAGCGAATGCAGCGTCGCCGGTTCGGCTGGCTGCAGGCTCAGCAGTATCATGGGGTGCTCCTTTGCGGTGCCGCGAACGCGGTGTTGGCACAAAGGATGGGCGCTGTAGCGTTACCGGAGCATTACCCGCCGGCTTGGGCCGGGGGATTCTCGCCCCGGTACACCATGGCCAGGCCTGCGGCGAGCAGGGCGAACTGCACGATGGTGGGCACCGCGCCTTCGGCGGAGAACAGCACCGACCAGCCGCTGAGCAGCAGCACTAGGGTCGGCAGGAGGATCAGTGCGCCGCACAGGCGCAGCCGCGGACCGTTCATGGCCAAATCCTACGACACGGCCCGCGGCAAGGCCAGAGCTGCTGGCGCTGCCGCGGGCCGTAGAAAGCACGCAGGTGCGGGGGAGTGGGAGGGACTCAGGAGTCCAGGCGTCCCACGGCGGTGACCGTGACCACCGGCTCGCCCACCGCGTCGGAGTCGTCCAGCGAGATGGTGGCGTTGATGCCCCAGTCGTGGTTTTCCTCCGGGTCGGCGAAGATCTGCCGGACCTCCCAGATCCGGCCGGGCTTCTCGGTGACGATGAACAGCTTGGAGCTGCGCCCGGTCGGGCCGTCGTCGATGTCCTCGTGCTCGTCGAAGTAGTCGTCCATGGCGTCGGCCCAGGTGTCCGCGTCGAAGCCGTTGTGCTCGTCCAGCTCACCCAGCGCCTTGTCCTGCTCGTCGGCGAAGAGCTTGACGCGGCGGAACATCTCGTTGCGGACCATCACGCGGAAGGCGCGCACGTTGCTGGTGAGCTTCTCCGGGGCCGGCGGGGTGATTTCCTCGGACTCGTCGTGCAGTTCGCCGCGGGAGAGCTCCTCCCACTCGTCAAGCAGCGAGGAGTCGATCTGGCGGATCATCTCGCCCAGCCACTCGATCAAGTCTTCCAGGTCCTCGCGCAGCGCGTCCTGCGGAACGGACTGGCGCAGCGCCTTGTAGGCGTCGGTCAGGTAGCGCAGCAGCACACCCTCGGAGCGAGCCAGCTGGTAGTACTGCACGAAGTCGGAGAAGCCCATGGCGCGTTCGTACATATCGCGCACCACGGACTTGGGCTGCAGCTCGAAGTCAGCCAGCCACGGGGCGCCGGCGCGGTACTGCTCGAACGCCGCCTCCAGCTTCTCGGCCAGCGGCATCGGGTAGGTGACCTCTTCCAGCGCGGTCATGCGCGCGTCGTAGTCCATCCCCTCGGCCTTCATCGCGGCGATCGCCTCGCCGCGCGCCTTCTTCTCCTGCCCGGAGAGCACCTGGCGCGGCTTTTCAAGGGTCGCCTCGATGGTGGAGACCACATCCAGCGCGTAGCTGGCAGAGTCGGGGTCAAGCAGCTCCAGGGCCGCCAGCGCGAACGGGGACAGCGGCTGGTTCAGCGCGAAGTTCTGCTGCAGGTGCACCGTCAGCTCGTAGTAGTTGCCGTACTGGTCTGGCTGCTCGCGGCGCACCACCACGCCGGTGGCGATCAGCTCGCGCAGGATGCCGATGGCGCGCAGCTTCAGCTTGCGCTGCGTGGAGGGGGTCTCGTGGTTCTCGGTGAGCAGGCGCACCGCGGCCTCGAACGCGTTGTCCTCGCGCTCCAGGAGGTTCAGCAACATCGAGTGCGAGACCTGGAAGGAGGACTTCAGCGTCTCGGGGGCGGCGTCCACGATCTTCTCGAAGGTCTTCTCACCCCAGGTCACGAATCCCTGCGGCGGCTTCTTCTTGGGGATCTGCTTGAGCTTGGTCGAGCCCTCGCCGTGCTTCTTCAGGGCCTTTTCCATGGCCTTATGATTCTCGATCGCGTGCTCCGGGGCCTGCACCAGCACGGTGCCAGCGGTGTCGAAGCCTGCGCGTCCGGCGCGTCCGGCGATCTGGTGGAATTCGCGGGCGTTCAGGATGCGGGTGCGGGTGCCGTCGAACTTGGACAGCGCGGTGATCACCACGGTGCGGATCGGCACGTTGATGCCCACACCAAGGGTGTCGGTGCCGCAGATGACCTTCAGCAGCCCTGCCTGCGCCAGCTGCTCGACCAGGCGGCGGTACTTGGGCAGCATGCCTGCGTGGTGCACGCCGATGCCGTGGCGGACCAGGCGGTTCAGCGTCTTGCCGAAGCCCGCGGCGAAGCGGAACCCGGCGATCAGCTCCGCGATGCGGTCCTTTTCCTCGCGGGTGGCCACGTTGATGCTCATCAGCCCGGTGGCGCGGTCGATCGCGTCCAGCTGGGAGAAGTGCACGATGTAGATCGGCACCTGGCGGGTCTTGATCAGCTCCTCCACGGCTTCCTGCACCGGGTCCATGGAGTAGTAGAAGTGCAGCGGAATCGGACGCTGGGTGTGCGCGACGGTGACGGTGGTCTTGCCGGTGCGCTCCTCAAGCTCCTTCTCGAAGCGGGACACGTCGCCCAGGGTCGCGCTCATCAGCAGGAACTGCGCCTGCGGCAGCTCGATCAGCGGCACCTGCCAGGCCCAGCCGCGCTGCGGGTCGGCGTAGAAGTGGAATTCGTCCATGATCACGCAGCCCACGTCGGCCCGCGAGCCTTCGCGCAACGCGATGTTCGCCAGGATCTCCGCGGTGCAGCAGATGATCGGGGCATCCGCATTCACCGACGAGTCGCCGGTGACCATGCCGACGTTCTCCGCGCCGAAGATCTTGCACAAATCGAAGAACTTCTCCGAGACCAGCGCCTTGATCGGCGCGGTGTAGAAGCTGATCTGGTCGCGGGCCATGGCGTAGAAGTGCGCGGCGATCGCGACCATCGACTTCCCGGAGCCGGTCGGCGTGGCCAGGATGACATTGCTGCCGCCGGCCAGGGCCATCGACGCTTCGTCCTGGGCCGGGTACAACTCGATGCCGCGGGTGGACACCCAGCGGCCGAAGGCCTCGTAGATTTCGTCGTCGGATACGTTTTTCGCGTCTGCAGGCAGGTAATCGGTGAGCAACATGATGCTCCAAGCCTATCCTCTGCGAACTGTGACCACGGGCTAGGCGATGACGCGCCGCGCGAATATGCTCTGGAATATGAAGTGGGACCCGACAAAGTACACCGAATTCGCCGACTACCGCGGCCGCCCCTACAAGGACCTGCTCGGCCAGCTGGGCGAGCTGGACCCAGCGAAGGTTGTCGACCTGGGCTGCGGGCCGGGAAACATGACCCGGCTGCTGGCCCAGCGCTGGCCGCAGGCGCAGGTCACGGGTCTGGACTCCTCGCCGGAAATGATCCAGCGCGCCTCTGGCAGCGAGCACGAGCCGAATCTGGGATTCGCGCTGGCCGACGCCATGCACTGGCATCCGGACCCGGACACTGACCTGTTGTTCTCCAACGCCATGCTGCAGTGGCTGCCCGGGCACCGCGAGCTGCTCAGGGTGTGGCTCGATGAGCTGAAACCCGGAGCCTATGTGGCCATCCAGGTGCCGGGGAACTTCGGCTCCCCGTCCCATGCGGTGATGCGCCAGGTCGCCGACAGCGCCGCCTGGGCGGACAAGCTGGTCGGGGTGCTGCGCCACGACGACGTGGTGGGGGAACCTGACGAGTACCAGCGCATCTTGCTGCAGGCTGGGTTCCAGGCGAACGTCTGGGAGACCACCTACCAGCAGGTGATGATCGGCGAGGACCCGATCCTCGACTGGGTGCGGGGCACCGCGCTGCTGCCGATCAAGGCCGCGCTGAGCGCCGAGGACTACCAGCGCTTCGAGGATGACTACCGGGTGCAGATCTCGGCACACTATCCCTCGTTCGCCGGACCTGACGGAACGAAAGTCACGAACTTCCCGTTCCGCCGCATCTTCATGATCGGCCGCAAGCTCGGCTGACGACGCGCGTCCTGCCACCCGGCAGGCCACCGGCTCTGGCGCGACCGGGCCAAGCGGAGCATACTGTGTGCATGGACGCGTACGATGCCTTTCTTGCGGCACCGGAGCACAGCCTGAATCTGGCCCGGCTGCAAGCCGACTTCAATCGAGAGTTCGATTCGCCGTGTCCGCCGGTTGAGGTGCTCGCGCGGCGTCTGGAGTCCATGCTGGCCAGCGCGCAGTGTTTCGCCGTCGCCGCCCAAAATGGGCACGGCCTCGTGGGGCACGCGCTGCTCACCCTGCGGCCCACCATCTATTTCGACGGGCCGCTGGCGGTGCTCGACGAACTCTACGTGCAACCCGCCCTGCGCGGCCGGGGCATCGGGTCAGCCCTGGTCAGCTGCCTGCTCCAGGAACTGAAGCGGCGCGGCAGCCTGGAGCTGCATATCAACGTGGACGAGGACGACACCGGAACGCGGCGCTTTTATGAGCGCCACGGCTTCGCCAATCGCGAGCCGGGCAGCGAGTGGCGCATGCTGCTGTACTACCAGGAGCTGCCGCCGGCCGGATGACCTGCGGCAGCCGCCTGAGGGTTCCTACCAGCCGCGTTCGCGCCATTCATCCAGGTGCGGACGCTCGGTGCCCAGATCCGTGGTACCGCCATGGCCGGGGAGGACCTTGGTCTCGTCGGGGAAGCGGTCGAAGATGCGTTCGGTGACGTCGGCGATCAGCGAGCTGAAGCGCTGCGGATCCTTCCAGGTGTTGCCCACCCCGCCCGGGAACAGGCTGTCGCCGCTGAGGATCACCGGCTGGCCCGAGGAATCCACCAGCGCGTAGGCGATGGATCCCGGGGTGTGGCCGCGCAGGTGGATCGCCTCGATGACCACGTCGCCCAGCTGGATCTTCTCTCCATGGGAGAGCGGATGGCTGATCTTCACACCCGACTCGTCGGCGATGCCCTGCCTGTCGTCGGCCCCCGCATAGGTGGTGACCGGGTACTTCTCGACCGCCGCGGCCAGCGCGCGCACATGGTCCCAATGCTGGTGGGTTGTTGCGATGGCAACGATCTCGGTGTCCGGTCCGTCCTCGGACGCGGCGGAGATCAACTCTTCAATGGCGGGGAAATCATCGGCCGCATCAACCAGCAGCTGCTTGCCGCTGGCCCTCTCGGTGATCAGGTACACGTTGTTGCTCATCTCGGATACGGAGATCCAGCGGATGCTTACATCGTCCAGAAGAAGTTCATTCATGTCCCCAGACTACGGGGAAACCAGGTGCGTACACGATAGGCTCGGAATACGACATCCAATCTATGAAACGGAGCGTTGCATGACCGACCTGGATTTTGTCAGCCTCGACCAGAAATCAACGGTAGCTCCATATCAGCAGGTGCGCGAGCAGATTCTGACGGCCATCTCCGATGGCAGGCTCGCCCCGGGAACCAAGCTTCCCTCGGTGCGCGCGCTCGCCGGATCGCTGGGCCTTGCAGTGAACACTGTCGCCAAGGTCTACAAGGAGCTGGAGCTGCAGGGTGCGGTCGCCACCCGCGGCAGGCACGGGACGGTAGTCCAGGCCGCGGAGGACCGCGGGGACCAGGAAGTCAGCGACGCCGCCGCCGACCTGGCGCGGATCTCGCAGATGTGGAACGTGGACGAGGAGACCGCGGTGAAGTACCTGCGCGCCGCCTTCAGCTCGCTGCCCAAATAATCCGCACCCGCGAAGTGCCGCGGAATTCTCGGCCCGGTCCCTTCAGGCGGATGGCGCTGCGGGTGGAGTCACCGTCAACGAATATCTGCCTGCGGGAAGCTTCGACGGCATCCGTCCCGCACGCAGCGCGCCGAGCAGCTCGACGGGGTCCATGGTGAAGTCGACCAGTTGCTCGCGGCCGGTCATGATCGCCTGGTTGGCGGCCAGCTCGAATGCCGAGACCTGGGCAAGATGCGGTACCTCGGACCCGAGCGAACCGGACAGCGCCCATTCGATGAATTTGCACGCCTCATTCGAAGCCATCTGCTCCGACGGGGTGCATGCCCAGAAGTCATCCAGCACCTGATCCACGCGGGCGGCGCCGAGCGTGAGCAGCAGCAGGCGCGTGGTCAGGGGCAGTGCGTCGGCGACCTTTCCGGCCCTGGCGGCGGAAATCAACTTGCGGATGACCCCGGCGCCGTCATCCCCGGCCAGTGATTCGGCGAAACCCGGAGCGGTGTGTTGGTGCGGCAGCAAGATCGAGGCCAGCGCTTCCTCCCATTGGCCAGGCGCAGGCAGCACCGGGCCCGGACGGGCTCCCGCTCGGCGCGGACCCGGAACCGGTGCCTCGGAAACCGCCGTGCCGCGCAACTGCCACAGTTTCCGCAATTGCGCGAACTGGTCGATCAGCGCATCATCGGTGATGCCGTAGGCCAGCAGGAACTGGGGCATGATCTCGAAGGTGATGGCCTTCAAGTTCGGCAGCCGGGGCACCACCTGCCGGGCAATGTCCATCAGTTCCGGGTCGGCGAGCCCGCTATGCGCGTCGACCCAGTACCCGCCGTATTCCTGGCCGCCGGCCAGATGCATTTCGATGACCCGCTCCAGCGGCAGCTGGTTGACCACCTCGCAGATGGGCTGGCGGCCATTGCGTTCGTTGGCCCAGAGATTGTGCAGGTCCAGGAGGATCCCGCAATCGGCCTGTTCGGCGACGGAGCGGAAGAACTCGCCGTCCGGCATTTCGCCGGGCAAGGGCTTGAGATAGTTGACCCCGGTTTCGACGGCGAGCGGCACCGGCAGGTGGCGCTTCAGGAAGCGGATGTTGTCCACCGCGCAAGCCACCGACTCGGGGGACTGGATCGGGGGAAGCAGGAAACCCATGTCGATCTCGCCGCCGGCTTGCCGCAGCCGATTGAAACTCAGGTGCTCGCTGGCCCAAGGGGCGCCCAATCGGATAATGCTGCGCACGAATGCATCAACCTGTTCAGGGTCCGGTGGGCAGGTTCCTCCGACGGGGAAGCCGACACCGTGGGCCAGGCAGGTCTGCGGAGCCTCGGCGAGGTGGCTGAACACCGCTTCATCCAGCATGTACCCGTGTGTGTCGGGCCCGGGCTGGAACCAGAAGGCCTGCGGTTCCAGTTCGAGCACGTCCACGCCGTTGTCCGTCCGGGAGAGCACCCCGTCGAGGGCAGGCCAGTAGATCACTCCGACGCCGAGCTCGGGCAGAGCGGTGAGCGGAATCAAGCCAGCTCGTCCATCGGGCGGACAACAAGATCCTCATCGACCATGAACCTCCGGGCCAGATCGAAACGGATGTCGAAGCCCGAGCAACAGGCAGGGCAGCCGAGCCGTCCCAGCACCTCGCGCTGAATTTTCTGCATCTGGTCCAAGTCGTACATCGCCGTGGCGGGAACCGTCACCCTGATGGTTTTGTCATCCAGCAATACCGATCGGTTCAGTCGTTCCATCGCAGTCTCCTGGTTCTCGACGTGGGCGGGCTGCGCAAAGCGCTATCCGCGGGAGTTGCTGCGGCACTCCTGGAACACATGATGCGGGGCAGTCCATTACCCACGTATTACTGGGTACCTCTCACCAATGTTTTCCGGCTGTGGAAAACCTTCCACGAATTTTTCAGTAGCTCATAGGCTGTGCCAATCGACCCAACGGAAGATTCGGGAGCACACCATGAACCACACTGCTGAAAACCGGTTGAAACTGCCAACCGCTGTCGCGGCCTGCCTGATGGTCGGCCTGCTGGCAGGTTGTACGGCACCGCCTGCGCAGCCCGAGCCCCCTGCGGTTGACCGCAGTGCGCAACCGGTCTCGCTTGCCTGGAGCAGCAAGGAGAACGTCGTCTCGGAAATCCAGGTCGAAGAGCAGCTTGGTTTGGCCATCGCCTATGTTGAACGCCAGCGCAAGCTGACACTGGTGGCCCGCGAGCTCGCCGACGGTTCGCTGCGCTGGAAGCGCGAGGCATCGGTGGGGCACAACCCCGGGGGCATGAGGATGAGGCTGCCGGTCTTCGAGCACAACGGAAGCCGGATGGCGGCATTTGTTGAATCGGTGAAGGGGAAATCCGAACGGCTGGTGGTCATTGATCTCGCTACCGGGAAGAACACCTCGGCGAGTATTGAGGTTGACTTCATGACCAACCGTCCCGTTGAATGCGAAGAGACCTGGTGCGTTGAGGGTGACAGGAAATCCGGAGAACCGGTGAACATGCGCTACGACATGGAGAAGGGCCGCTGGAAGCAGCTCGCCGGGGAGGACCTTCCCACACCGAAAAAGAATCCGGACGACCGATTCGTCGGCGAAGGTCTCTCGTCGTCGTCGCAGCGCGGGCCCAGGGAGGAACTGCTCAGCTACGCGCGGGACGGCAAGATCCTGTGGAGCGTGCCCTACGAACAGGTCTTCGACTCGTACTACTCCACGGACAACGGGTGGGAGTGGACTACGTTCGAGGAACCGCAGCAGATCTTCGTCGGCCATGGTTTCCGGATTGACTACCAGTACCACCCCGAAGGCGATGCCTACGTGCAGGACTGGAACAAGGACGCCATGATGGTCGGGATCGACCCAGACACCGGAAAACGCCGGTGGGCGGTGCCCGGCGCGGACCAGGACTGCTCCGGAATCGTTGAGACCCGCCAAGCCCAGACGCGCAGCACCTTCGTCACCTGCAGATTCCACCAGGCGTTGGCTACGGTGCAGCCGTCCACCGGCAAGCGCGGGGCGCTCACGGGCCTCGAATGGGACGTTGCAGGCATCGACGCGACCACCGGCAAGGAACGCTGGGCGTATGACATGCCCGGATACGAGAAAGCTGTGGAACTGGCCAAGGCCAACAACAGAATCCTCGGCGACCAGAAATACGTGATCGTCCCCATGGCCTCGGGATTCGCCGCCGTGGACAGCTCGACCGGGGAAAAGCTCGAACTCTCCCACGTCCTTGGTGACACCGTCTTGTGCACCAGCGACCGCGATTCGGTGGAAGTCAGGCACATCGACGGATACGAACAGACGGCCTACCTGAGGGTGCCGCAGACCGTGCAACCATGCACCCGTGACACGCAGAAGGCCACGAAGGACCTTCCGCTGTATGCGGAGTTCCAGCGCACAGGCAAGGACCAGCAGCGGATCGCGGTGCTCCCGGACCGCGCGGGCATGGTCGCGTACCGCATGCCCGATGAATAGTGCCCCAGGCGGCAAACCCTGCGGGAAGCTTCTCTGGGAACAGGCCTGAAACTTGCTGGAATACCCTCCCAGAAACCAGGCCTACAATCACGTCTCATGACTACAGAATCCGCTCGGGTCACGTCAACGCGGCCTGCCATCCCAGTGCTCATCGCCCTGGGCCTCATGGCGCTGTCACTGCCGGCATTTATAGTCCGCGAACAGCTGTACACAGCGGTCACCGCGGCGGCCGGTTCCTCTCCGGCACTCACCCTGCTGGCGGTGTTCTTCGCCGACGCGGCGTTGCTGCTGCTGGTCTTGTTCACCGCCGGGCTGGCCGTATGGTCATGGTTCAGGGACCGGGCGGCGTTCGCGAGGCTGGTGCTGGGAGGCCTGGGAGTGATCCTCGCCTACGCCGCAAGCAGCACGCTCAAGCTGATCCTGACCGAGGCGCGGCCCTGCCAGAGCATTCACGTGGCCATTGCGGAAACCTGCCCGCCGCACGGGGACTGGTCCTGGCCTTCGAACCACTCGGTGCTCGCCGCCGCCTTCGCGACCGCCTGCGCCTTGGCCATCGTGCGGCTGCGCTGGTACCTGGCCGCCACGGCCCTGCTCATCGCCGTGGCGCGGGTGGGAGTCGGCGCGCACTACCCGCACGACGTGCTGTTCGGTCTTGGCCTGGGCATGCTGGTGGTCCTCGTTGTGTTCAATTTCCTCCCGCGACTTGTCCGTCGCCTGCCCGGAACCGCGCGGATCGCCCAGCAGGCCGGCGGGCACTGAGCCCGCCCGGTGCGGGGGATCGCACGGCGCTCGCCGGTCGACGGTGCGGCCTTTGGCGATTTGCATGTGAGTTGCGTCAGAGTTCACACTCATTCGAAGCAATTTTCGATTAGTATTGCTTCGTGGCTATTACTGCAGAGAGCAAGAAAACTGATCTGACGCGCCTGGTCGTGAAGGGCGCGCGCGAGCACAACCTGAAGAACGTGGACATCGATCTGCCCCGCGACGCGATGATTGTCTTCACCGGCCTGTCCGGGTCCGGCAAGTCCTCCCTCGCGTTCGACACCATCTTCGCCGAGGGCCAGCGACGTTATGTCGAGTCGCTCTCTGCCTACGCGCGCATGTTCCTGGGCCAGGTCGACAAGCCGGACGTGGACTTCATCGAGGGCCTGTCCCCGGCGGTGTCCATCGACCAGAAGTCCACCAGCCGCAACCCGCGTTCCACTGTCGGCACCATCACCGAGGTCTACGACTACATGCGCCTGCTCTGGGCGCGCGTGGGCCGGCCGCACTGCCCGGAATGCGGCGAGCCGATTTCCAAGCAGACCCCGCAGCAGATCGTGGACCAGCTCATGGAGCTGCCCGAGCGAACCCGCTTCCAGATCCTGGCTCCCGTGGTCCGCGCCCGCAAGGGCGAATTCGTCGACCTGTTCGCGGAGCTGTCAGCCAAGGGCTTCTCCCGCGCCCGCGTGGACGGGCAGACCATCCAGCTGACCGATCCGCCGAAGCTGGCCAAGCAGGTCAAGCACACCATCGAGGTGGTCGTCGACCGCCTGGCCATGAAGGAGGAGGTCCGCCAGCGGCTGACCGACTCCATCGAGACCGCGCTGGGCATCGCCGACGGCCGCGTGCTGGCCGACTTCGTGGACCTGGAGGACGACGACCCGAAGCGCATCCGCTCCTTCTCCGAGAACCTGGCCTGCCCGAACGAGCACCCGCTGGCCATCGACGAGATCGAGCCGCGCACCTTCTCCTTCAACAACCCCTTCGGCGCCTGCGCCGCCTGCTCCGGCATCGGCACCAAGCTGGAGGTGGACGAGCACCTGATCGTCCCCGACGACGAGGTGACCCTCAGTGAGGGCGCAATCGCCCCGTGGTCGCTGGGCAAGGCCACCACCGAGTACTGGAACCGGCTGATCGAGGGCTTGGGCAAGGACCTGGGCTTCAGCATGGACACCCGCTGGAAAGACCTTCCCGCCGCAGCCCGCCAGGCCATCCTGAACGGCAAGGACCACAAGGTCGTGGTGCAGTACAAGAACCGCTTCGGCCGCGAACGCAAGTACTCGACCGGCTTCGAGGGCGTCATCTCCTACGTGCACCGCAAGCACCAGGAAACCGAATCGGACCACGCGCGCGACCGCTACGAGCAGTACATGCGCCAGATCCCGTGCCCGACCTGCGGCGGCGCCCGGCTGAACCCGGCCTCGCTGTCGGTGCTGGTGGGCGGCAAGTCCATCGCCGAGGTCTCCGCCATGGACCTGCGCAGCGCCGCCGAGTTCCTGACCACCCTGGAACTGAGCAACCGCGAGGCGCAGATCGCGGTGCAGGTGCTCAAGGAAATCGGCGCCCGCATGAAGTTCCTGCTGGACGTGGGCCTGGAATACCTGACCCTTGAACGCGCGGCCGGCACGCTGTCCGGCGGCGAAGCCCAGCGCATCCGCCTGGCCACCCAGATCGGCTCCGGCCTGGTGGGTGTGCTCTACGTGCTCGACGAGCCGTCCATCGGCCTGCACCAGCGCGACAACCGACGGCTGATCGAGACCCTGCTGCACCTGCGTTCGCTGGGCAACACCCTGATCGTGGTGGAGCACGACGAGGACACCATCGCCGAGGCGGACTGGATCGTTGACATCGGCCCTGGCGCGGGCGAGCACGGCGGCGAAGTGGTGCACTCCGGCTCCGTGGAGGGGCTGAAGGAGAACACCCGTTCGCTGACCGGCGACTACCTTTCGGGCCGCAAGCAGATCGAGATCCCGTCCAAGCGCCGCAAGGTGGACAAGGACCGCAAGCTCAAGGTCGTCGGCGCCAGCGAGAACAACCTGCAGAACGTCAGCGTCGAGTTCCCGCTGGGCGTGCTGACCGCGGTGACCGGCGTGTCCGGCTCGGGCAAGTCGACCCTGGTCAACGACATCCTCTACAAGGTGCTGGCGAACAAGCTCAACGGCGCGAAGCAGGTCCCCGGCCGGCACACCCGTGTGCAGGGCTTGGAGCACCTGGACAAGGTGGTCCACGTGGACCAGTCGCCGATCGGCCGCACCCCGCGCTCCAACCCTGCCACCTACACCGGCGTGTTCGACAACATCCGCAAGCTGTTCGCGGAGACCAACGAGGCGAAGCTTCGCGGCTACCAGCCGGGCCGCTTCTCCTTCAACGTCAAGGGCGGACGCTGCGAGGCCTGCTCGGGCGACGGCACGCTGAAGATCGAGATGAACTTCCTGCCGGACGTCTACGTGCCCTGCGAGGTCTGCCACGGGGCGCGCTACAACCGCGAAACCCTGCAGGTGCTCTACAAGGGCAAGAACATCGCCGACGTGCTGGACATGCCGATCGCGGAGGGCGCCGAGTTCTTCAGCGCCTTCACCCCGATCGCCCGCCATCTGAAAACCCTGGTGGACGTGGGCCTGGGCTATGTCCGCCTGGGCCAGCCGGCGACCACGCTCTCCGGCGGCGAAGCGCAGCGCGTGAAGCTTGCCGCGGAGCTGCAGAAGCGCTCCAACGGCCGCTCCATCTACGTGCTGGACGAGCCGACCACCGGCCTGCACTTCGAGGACATCCGCAAGCTGCTGCTGGTGCTGCAGGGGCTGGTGGACAAGGGCAACACCGTGCTGACCATCGAGCACAACCTGGATGTCATCAAGTCCGCCGACTGGGTCATCGACCTGGGACCGGAAGGCGGTTCGGGAGGGGGCACCATCATGGCCACCGGCACCCCGGAGAAGGTCGCGAAGGTCGCCGAATCGCACACCGGACGGTTCCTGGCCGAAATCCTCTAGCCCGGGGGCGCCGCGAGCGGCGAACCCGGGGGGAACGGGCGGGGGTATATTCGATTTCAGTTATGGATTATTTACCCGCGTCCGCTTCATGGGATGATGTCCTAGTGAATATGTCGGTAACCAGCGTGCTCTTTGATCTGGACGGGACCCTCGTGGACCCTGCAGGGTCCATAACCTCAGGAATCCGCCATGCCTTGGTGGCCCATGGGCTCCCGGATCCCGGCGAGGAAAAAATCGAAGCGTTGGTCGGCCCGCCGCTGCAGATCGGGCTGCGCACCCTGGACGGTGTCACCGACGCGAATATCGACTCGGTGATCGCCGCCTACCGGGCCCGATACTCGGAGGTCGGCATGCGGCAGTCGGTGGTCTATCCGGGCATGCGTACGCTGCTGGACGGGCTTCGGGCCGCCGGCATCCACACCGCGGTCACCACCGCCAAGCCGCTCCCGATCGCCCGTGAGCTGATCGAGGCGCAGTCCCTGGCCGGCAGCCTGGATGCGGTGCACGGTAACACCGGCGAAGGCGGATCCCACGGATCGAGCAAGGCGCACATCGTGGCCGCCGCGTTGAAGCACGCGGATCTGGATCCGTCGCGTAGCGTGGTGGTGGGGGACCGGCACTACGACCTGGACGCCGCGCGCGCGAACGGCGTGAAGTCCATCGGCGTGCGCTGGGGCTTCGCCCAGGGCGACGAGCTGGACGCCGCCGACTACCGGGTCTCCACCGCGGTCGAACTGGCGCAGCTGCTGCTGGGCAGGGACGGCGCGGCCGAATTGAACTTTGAAGAACTGATGCAGGAAGGTGCACGGTAGATGAGCATCTACACCATGACGCGATCCTCGATCCGCGGCATCATCCACGGCATCTGCCGCGCCGAGGTCACCGGCCTGGAGAACGTGCCCAAGGAGGGCGGCTTCATCGTCGCCTCCAACCACTTGTCCTTCTTCGACTCGCTGATCATCCAGGCGCTGACGCCGCGCGATGTCGCATTCTTCGCGAAGGCCGAATACTTCACCACGCCCGGAGTGAAGGGCAAGCTGATGAAGTCCTTCTTCGAGTCGGTGGGATCCATCCCGGTCCAGCGCGGCGAGCAGGCCGCCTCCGTGGCGGCCCTGGATTCGCTGGTGGAGATCATCGAGGGCGGTTCCGGCATCGGCATCTACCCGGAGGGCACCCGTTCGCGCGACGGCAGGCTGTACCGCGGCCGCACCGGGGTGGGTTGGTTGGCGCTGACCACCGGCGTGCCGGTGGTCCCGGTCGGGCTGATCGGCACCGAGAAGCTGCAGCCCGCGGGCACCAAGGGCTTCCGCCCGGCCAAGTTCCACATCCACTACGGCGAGCCGCTGTACTTCGACAAGCTCGGACGCAAGCACCCGCTGCCGCAGCGCCGCCTGGCCACCGATAGGATCGTCGACGCGATTGCCGAGCTTTCCGGCCAGGACCGCGTGGACTCCTACAACCAGCTGCCCCCGGACGCCAAGTAAGCCATGGCCGATCCCGCCAGCTACCGTCCGAAAACCTCGGACATCCCCACCAGGCCGGGCGTGTACCGCTTCCGCGACGAGCACGGCCGGGTCATCTACGTGGGCAAGGCCAAGATCCTGCGCAGCCGGCTGCTGTCCTACTTCGCCAAGCCCGAGCGGCTCACGCCCAAGACCCGCACCATGGTGTTCACCGCCGCGAGCGTCGAGTGGACCGTGGTGGGCTCGGAGCTGGAGGCGCTGCAGCTGGAGTACACCTGGATCAAGGAGTACAACCCGCGCTTCAACATCGTCTTCCGCGACGACAAGTCCTACCCCTACCTGGCCGTGACCATGGACGAGAAGTTCCCGCGCGCCTTGGTGATGCGCGGGGACAAGCGCAAGGGCGTGAAGTACTTCGGCCCGTTCTACCCGGCCAAGGCCATCCGCGAAACCCTTGACACGCTGCTGCGCGTCTTCCCGGTGCGCAGCTGCGCCCCCGGGGTGTTCAAGCGCGCGCAGGCCTCGGGCCGCCCGTGCCTGCTGGGATACATCGACAAGTGCGCCGCGCCCTGCGTAGGGCGCATCAGCGAGGAAGACCACCGGGCGCTGGCCGATGACCTGTGCACCTTCATGGGCGGGGAGGCCACCCGCTTCACCAAGGCGCTGACCGCCAAGATGCAGGAAGCCGTAGCCCAGCTCGAATACGAGCAGGCGGCCCGCTACCGCGACGACATCGCGGCGCTGAACAAGGTCTTCGAGCGCAATGCGGTGGTGCTGGCGGACAACACCGACGCGGACATCTTCGGCATCCACGGGGACGAGCTGGAAGCCGCGGTGCAGGTGTTCCACGTGCGCGACGGGCGCATCCGCTCCCAGCGCGGCTGGGTCGTGGAGAAGGTCACCGACACCACCGACGGGGAATTCGTCGAGCAGCTGCTCACCCAGGTCTACGCGGACCACGCCGACCGCATCCCGCGCGAGATCCTGGTGCCGACGCTGCCCGAGGACGTGGACGACGTCACGCAGTGGCTCTCCGAGCTGCGCGGCTCGCGGGTCTCGCTGCGCGTGGCCCAGCGCGGGGACAAGGCCGCGCTGGCCGGCACCGTGGTGGAAAACGCCGAGCAGGCGCTGCGCCTGCACAAGTCCAAGCGCGCCGGCGACATCACCACGCGTTCGCTGGCCATGCAGGAGCTGCAGGACGCGCTGGGCGCCGAGCAGGCGCTGCTGCGCATCGAATGCTACGACGCCTCGCACACCCAGGGCACCAACGTGGTCGCCTCGATGGTCGTGTTCGAGGACGGACTGCCCAAGAAGAGCGAATACCGCAAGTTCTCCATCACCGGGGAAGCCGCGCGCGACGATACCGCCAGCATGTACGACGTGATCCACCGCCGTTTCAGCCGCTACCTGAAGGAAAAGGTGGACCCGCTGGTGCTCGCTGGCGGCGAGGTGGAGCCCGGCACCGCCGAGGTGAAGAAGTTCGCCTACCCGCCCTCGCTGGTGATCGTCGACGGCGGCCCGCCCCAGGTCGCCGCCGCCCAGAAGGCCCTGGACGACCTGGGCATCGACGACATCCCCGTCGTCGGCCTGGCCAAGCGCCTGGAAGAGCTGTGGCTGCCGGATGACCCGTTCCCGCTGATCCTGCCGCGTGCCTCCGCCGCCCTGTACCTGGTGCAGCGGCTGCGCGACGAGGCGCACCGCTTCGCGATCACCTTCCACCGGGCCAAGCGCGGCAAGTCGATGCTCGCATCCGAGCTGGATGCCGTGCCGGGGCTGGGCAAGGCCAAGCAGGAAGCGCTGCGCAAGCATTTCGGCTCCATGAAGAAGATCCGCGCCGCCAGCGTGGAGGAGCTGCTCGAAGTGCCGGGTGTGGGCCCGAAGCTGGCGCAAACCATCAAGGATTCGCTCCAAGGCGCGTCACCGGGCGCGGTAAACATGACTACCGGAGAAATTCTGGACTAGCCTTGAAGTATGAGCGCTGAGTATGAAGCCGTAAAGCCCCCGGAGTCCGAGCTGGTGATCGTTACCGGCATGTCAGGTGCCGGTCGCACGACTGTTGCCCACGCCCTGGAGGACCAGGACTGGTATGTGGTGGAGAACCTGCCGCCGGCCATGCTCGGACCCCTGACCGAGCTGATGAGCCGCTCGCAGGGATCCATCCCGCGCATGGCCGTGGTGATGGACGTGCGCTCCAAGGACATGTTCCCGGAGATCCGCGACGCGCTGGCCAATCTGACGGCCAGCGGCGTCAAGTACCGCCTGGTCTACCTCGACGCCAGCGACGAGGTGCTGGTGCGCCGCTTCGAGCAGGGACGACGCCCGCACCCGCTGCAGGGCGACGGGCGCATCGTCGACGGCATCCAGCGCGAACGCGAAATCACCCGCGAGCTGCGCGACGCCGCGGAGATCATCCTGGATTCCTCCTCCATGTCGGTGCACGACCTGGCCCGCTCGGTCAACGAGCTGTTCAGCGAGTCCGGACCGATCATCCTGCGTATCAACGTGATGAGCTTCGGCTTCAAGTACGGTCTGCCCACCGACGCCAACTACGTGGCCGACGTGCGCTTCATCCCGAACCCGCACTGGGTGCCGGAGCTGCGCCCGCAGACCGGCCGCGACAAGGAAGTCTCGGACTACGTGCTCTCGCAGACCGGAACCAGCGAATTCATCGAGAACTACCTCAAGGCGCTGGAGCCCGTCTTCGAAGGCTACCGCCGTGAGAACAAGCACTACGCGACGATCGCCGTGGGCTGCACCGGCGGCAAGCACCGTTCGGTGGCCACCAGCATCGAGCTAGGCCGCCGGCTTGCCCAGCTGCCCAACGTCCGCGTCAACGTCAGCCACCGAGACCTGGGACGCGAGTAGGGATTATGGCTTTCGCTACCGGCCCCATCCCGATCCAGGGCCTGAACCGCAGCGACGACTACCGCAACCCGTCGGTCGTCGCCCTGGGCGGCGGACACGGCCTGTCCGCGTCGTTGTCCGCGCTGCGCCGGCTGTCCACCGACCTCACTGCCGTGGTGACCGTCGCCGACGACGGCGGCAGCTCCGGACGCCTGCGCAATTCCTTCGACGTGCTGCCCCCGGGCGACTTGCGCATGGCGCTGGCCGCCTTGTGCGACGACAACGACTGGGGCCGCACCTGGCGCGATGTCATGCAGCACCGCTTCGAGTCGCTGGAGAACGCTGACGAGCCGCTCAACGGCCACGCCGTGGGCAATCTGCTGATCCTGGCGCTCTGGGAGCTGCTGGACAGCCCGGTGGCGGGCCTGCGCTGGGCTGGCGCCCTGCTCGGGGCTCGCGGCCAGGTGCTGCCGATGAGCACGGTGCCGCTGTCCATCCACGGCGAGGTGCTGGAGGCCGACTCGGCCACCGATACGCTGGTGCGCCGACGCATCGAAGGCCAGGCGAAGATCGCCAAGGCGGGGCACGGGGGACTGGTCACCAACGTGAGCCTTGATCCGCCCGATGCGCCGGCCTGCGCCGAAGCCCTGGAAGCCATCGAACTGGCCGACTGGGTGGTCCTGGGCCCCGGCTCCTGGTACACCTCGGTGCTGCCGCACCTGCTGCTTCCCGACATGCGCCAGGCCATTGCCAGCACCACTGCCAAGCGGCTGCTGACCATGAACCTGGACCTGGAAACCGCCGAAACTTCCGGACTGGATGCCGCGGCGCACCTGGAGGTGCTCAGCCGCTACGCCCCGGAGGTGAAATTCGACGCCATTCTGGCCGACGAATCGCTGGTGAACAACAAGGAGCGATTTGAGCTGGCAGCGCAAAAACTCGGTGCCCGGACCTTTTTTAGTAGAGTAGGAGTATCTGACGGTCGTGCAGTGCACGACCCGTTGCGTCTAGCGGCGGCCTATCACGAGGTGTTTACCGCAATCGGATCCTAGGAAGGATCCATGTAAGGGAGTTTGATTCATGGCATTGACGGCTTCCGTCAAAGACGAGCTGTCGCGGGTGGAAATTCGCAAGCCTTCGGTCCGCAAGGCCGAAGTCTCTACCATGCTGCGCTTCAGCGGAGGATTGCATATCGTCTCCGGGCGAATTGTCATCGAAGCTGAAGTGGACCTGGCTGCGACCGCCCGCCGCTTGAAGATTGCCATTGGCGAGCTGTACGGCCACGATGCCGAGATCGTCATGGTGTCCGGATCGGGGATCCGCAAGGGCAGCCGCTACATCGTGCGCGTTTCCAAGGACGGCGAAGTCCTGGCCCGCCAGACCGGCTTGCTCGACCAGCGCGGCCGCCCGGTGCGTGGCCTGCCCTCGGTGATCGTCAACGGCTCGACGGCAGACGCCGAGGCCGTGTGGCGCGGTGCGTTCCTGTCCCACGGTTCGCTCACCGAACCCGGACGCAGTTCCGCCCTGGAAATCACCTGCCCCGGCCCCGAAGCGGCGCTGGCCTTGGTGGGCGCGGCGCGCCGCCTGGGGCTGACCGTCAAGGCCCGCGAGGTGCGCGGCGTGGACCGCGTAGTGATCCGCGACGGCGACGCCATCGCCCAGCTGCTGACCCGCATGGGCGCGCACGATGCGCTCATGGTCTGGGAAGAGCGCCGCATGCGCAAGGAAGTGCGCGCCACGGCCAACCGCCTGGCGAACTTCGACGACGCCAACCTGCGCCGCAGCGCGCAGGCCGCGGTGGCCGCCGGTGCGCGAGTTGAGCGCGCCATCGAGATTCTGGGTGACGAGGTGCCAGAGCACCTGCGTTACGCCGGACTGCTGCGCCTGGAGCACAAACAGGCGTCGCTGGATGAGCTCGGCCGCATGGCTGAACCACCCATGACCAAGGACGCGATTGCCGGCCGGATCCGCCGCCTTTTGGCGATGGCCGATAAAAAAGCCAGTGATCTGGGAATACCCGGCACCGAGTCCAGCGTTCCAGTAGATGAACTGGAACAGTAAAGTGTCCCCGCGGTAATCCTTTCCGCGGAGATTCATCCAATTGAACAGATTGAGGAGAATCATGGCTGTCTATTCGCTGCCAGAACTGCAGTACGACTACGCTGCCCTTGAGCCGAACATCTCGGCTCGCATCATGGAGCTGCACCACTCGAAGCACCACGCAACCTACGTTGCCGGCGCCAACTCGGCACTGGAGCAGCTGGCTGAGGCTCGCGAAAAGGGCGAGTTCGGCAACATCCCAAAGCTGTCCAAGGATCTGGCCTTCCACCTCGGCGGCCACACCAACCACTCGATCTTCTGGAACAACCTGTCCCCAGAAGGCGGCGACAAGCCTGAGGGCGAGCTGGCTGCCGCGATCGACGACTTCTTCGGTTCCTTCGATGCATTCCGCGGTCACTTCACCGCGTCGGCCATGAGCCTGCAGGGCTCCGGCTGGGCAGTCCTGGCATACGATGCAATCGGCGGCCAGCTGGTCATCGAGCAGCTCTACGATCAGCAGGGCAACGTCCCAGTGGCAACCATCCCGCTGCTGATGCTGGACATGTGGGAGCACGCCTTCTACCTGGACTACGTCAACGTCAAGGCCGACTACGTCAAGGCCTTCTGGAACATCGTGAACTGGGCCGACGTCCAGGCTCGCTTCGAGGCTGCCCGCAACGGCGCCGCCGGGCTGATCGTTCCAGGCAAGTAAACTGACTTATTCGGTAAGTTAGCTCACATTCAGCGCTGAGATGGCGTAGGATGTTTAAGTGTGTGGTGGATCCCGGCATCAGCCGGGATCCGCATGCACGGCACAACGGAGTGTCCTCTTTAAAGTAGGCCACTTCCGTAAGTTTGCGGTCGTGGCATCATTTTCCCATTTAGAGGAGATAGTCACGTGACAACCCGTGTTGGAATCAATGGTTTCGGTCGTATCGGACGCAACTTCCTGCGTGCGGTCCTTGCCCACAAGGCGGACATCGATATCGTCGCCGTGAACGACCTTGGTTCAATCGATTCGCTTGCTCACCTGGTGAAGTTCGATTCCGTCCTCGGCCCGCTGGGCGAGCCGGTTTCCGTCTACGGCGACGAGATCGTCATCGGCGAACGCCGCATCAAGGTCCTGTCCGAGCGCAAGCCAGGCAACCTGCCATGGCGCGACCTGAACGTAGACATCGTCATCGAGTCCACCGGCCTGTTCACCAAGGCCGACGACGCCCGCCACCACATCGAAGCCGGCGCCAAGAAGGTCATCATCTCTGCCCCCGCCAAGCATGAGGACATCACCATCGTGATGGGTGTCAACCAGGACAAGTACGATCCGGCCAGCCACGCCATCATCTCGAACGCTTCGTGCACCACGAACTGCCTGGCCCCGGTGGCCAAGGTGCTCAACGACGAATTCGGCATTGTCGACGGCTTGATGACCACCATCCACGCCTACACCGCCGACCAGCGGCTGCAGGACGCCCCGCACCGCGACCCTCGTCGCGCCCGTGCCGCGGCGCTGAACATGATCCCGACCTCCACCGGCGCCGCCAAGGCCATCGGCGTGGTGCTTCCGGAGCTGAAGGGCAAGCTCAACGGCTACGCCATGCGCGTGCCGGTTCCCACCGGCTCGGCCACCGACCTGACCGTCAACCTGGCCCGCACCGCCACCGTGGAAGAGGTCAACGCGGCCTTCGAAAAGGCGGCCAGCGAGGGCAAGCTGTCCAAGTACCTCGAATACTCGACCGACCCGCTGGTTTCCACCGACATTGTGACGAACCCGCATTCGGCGATTTTCGATTCCGGGCTGACCACCGTGATCGGCAACAGCGTGAAGGTTGTGGCTTGGTACGACAACGAGTGGGGATACACCTCACGCCTTGTTGACCTTGTCGAATTCGTGGGTTCCAGCCTCTAGTCGATAACCTAGAGACATGACTTCACATACTCTCGACGAATTGCTCGCTGACAACGGTGTCCGCGGACGCTACGTACTGGTCCGCAGCGACCTGAACGTACCGCTCGACGGAGCCACCGTGACCGATGACGGCCGTGTCCGCGCTTCGCTGCCGGTCATTTCCAAGCTGGCCGATGCCGGCGCCAAGGTCATCGTGATGGCCCACCTGGGCCGTCCGAAGGGCCAGTTCGACCCGAAGTACTCCATCGCTCCGGCGGCCAAGCGCCTGAACGAGCTGGCTGACTTCGACGTCACCGTGGCATCCGACGTCGTGGGCCCCTCGGCCCGCGAGGCGGCTGCCGGACTGGCCGACGGCTCGGTCCTGGTGCTGGAAAACGTCCGCTTCGACGCCCGTGAGACCTCCAAGATCGACGCGGAGCGTGTCGAGCTGGCCAAGGAACTGGCCGCGCTGACCGGCCCCGACGGCGCCTACGTCAACGACGCCTTCGGTGCAGTGCACCGCAAGCACGCTTCGGTGTACGACATCGCCGCACTGCTGCCGAGCTACCAGGGCGACCTGGTCGCGACCGAGGTCCAGGTCCTCAAGACCCTGACCGAAGCACCCAAGCGCCCCTACGTGGTCGTGTTGGGCGGTTCGAAGGTCTCGGACAAGCTGGCGGTCATCGACAACCTGATCGGCAAAGCCGACCAGCTGCTCATCGGCGGCGGCATGGCGTTCACCTTCCTTAAGGCCCAGGGTCATAACATCGGCGGCTCGCTGCTTGAAGAAGACCAGATCGCCGTGTGCCAGGAGTACCTGCAGCGCGCCGAGAAGCTCGTCTGCGACATCATCCTCCCGGTTGACGTCGTGGTGGCCGACAAGTTCGGCGCCGACGCAGCCCACGAGGTGCTGGACGCCGACAAGATCGAGGAAGCCAGCTTCGGCTCCAACGGCCTGGGCCTGGACATCGGCCCGAAGTCCGCGGAGAAGTTCGCCAGCTACATCACCGGCGCCAACACCGTGTTCTGGAACGGCCCGATGGGTGTCTTTGAGATCCCTGCGTTCGCCGAGGGCACCCGTACCGTCGCGCAGGCACTGGCCGGTTCGGAGGCGTTCAGCGTGGTAGGCGGCGGCGACTCTGCCGCGGCCGTGCGCGCGCTGGGCTTCTCCGAGGACGACTTCGGACATATCTCCACCGGCGGCGGCGCCTCGCTGGAGTACCTTGAAGGCAAGACCCTCCCGGGTGTTGCCGCACTGGAAGGCTAATTAATGACCATTTCGCAGAACGGCGCCTTTGTGCGCCAGCCGCTGATCGCCGGCAACTGGAAGATGAACATGGACCATGTCCAGGGCATCACCCTTGTCCAGAAGCTGGCGTGGACGCTGAAGGACCACGAGCACGACTACGATCGTGCAGAGGTTGCGGTCTTCCCGCCCTTCACCGACATCCGCGGTGTGCAGACCCTGACCCTGGGCGACAAGCTGGATCTTGTCTACGGTGCGCAGGATCTGTCCGCCCACGATTCGGGCGCCTACACCGGCGAGATTTCCGGGCAGTTCCTGAAGAAGCTGGGCTGCACCTACGTGCTGGTCGGCCACTCGGAACGACGCGAGTACCACAACGAAACCAATGAGGTCATCGCCTCGAAGCTCGCGGCGGCCTACCGCCACGAAGTGACCCCGGTTCTCTGCGTGGGCGAAGGCCTGGAAGTCCGCAAGGCAGGAGAGCATGTAGCCTTCACCCTTGAGCAGCTGAACGAATCCCTGGCGGGCGTGAGCGCCGAGCAGGCCGAAAACCTGGTCATCGCCTACGAGCCGGTCTGGGCCATCGGCACCGGCGAGGTCGCGGGACCGGCTGACGCGCAGGAACTGTGCGCGGCGATCCGCGGGGCACTGGCCGAGCGCTTCGGCGAGGACATCGCGCAAAAGACCCGACTGCTCTACGGCGGCAGCGTCAAGGCCTCGAATGCGGCTGCGATCATGCGTGAACGCGACGTCGACGGCGTGTTGGTTGGCGGAGCCAGCCTCGACGCCGAAGAATTTGCTAATATTGTACGGTTCGAGCATCATCTCGTTACCGACTGAATCTAACTAAGGAACCGTCGTCTTGGATATTATCAAGATCATTTTGCAGGTCCTGCTGGGCATTACCAGTGTCTTGCTGACCCTCCTGATTCTCCTTCACAAGGGTAAGGGTGGCGGTATGTCCGACATGTTCGGCGGCGGCATGACCAGTTCGATGGGCTCTTCGGGGGTCGCAGAGCGAAACCTGAACCGCATCACCATCATCCTTGGCCTGATCTGGGGCGCAGTCATTATTGGCTTGGCCCTGGTGATGAGATTCAATATCGAGGCATAGTCTTCGGCATCGCATCGCGTGCAATCGGTGGGCATCTTCCGCATACTTGTGGAAGATGCCCACCGATTTTTTAATTGCCTGAGGACCAGCATGAGTTCGGAGCAGCAGCTGGAGAACGAACCCGACAGACGCGCCAACGCCGTCTGGATGGCCGGCTTCGGAATCGTCGCCATGGAGCTCGGGGTGGCTTTGGTGATGCTGTTCACGGAGCGGGACTCCCTGACGGCCGACGGCAGGCTCGCTGTTGCAAACGCCACCCGGACCGAATCCTTGGGCCCGCTGCTGGCAAGCATCATCGCCCCGCTGCTTATTTTCAGCGGCCTGGCGTTGGCCATGTCCTCGTCGCTCTTTCCACGCAAGATCCCCGGGCTCTTCTAGGACTTCAATACAGGAACACGTGGAACTCATCAGCGTCATCCCGTTCATGGCGGGGCTCCTGGTCGTCACCGTGGTTGCAGCCGTTCTAGCGCCCTCGATGCGCGAGGGCCGACTGCCGCGGAACACCGCGATCGGAATCAAGACGAGGCATACGCTCCCCAGCGATGCGGCGTGGCTGCGCGGCCATGCAGCCGGCGCGCCGGTGCTGAAGGCAGCTGCCCGCTGCGGCTGGGCGGTGCTGCTCACCGGTGCAGCATTGTGCCTGCTGCAGCTGGCCGGGTGGGCCTTCGCCGTGACGGCCATCGGCTATCTTGCAGTCACCTGCCTGGCCTTGCTCTCTGCGAGCAGGGCGAATGCCGCGGCCAAGAACATGGCCGCCGCGCCGCCTGCCGATCTGCAGCAGCGGTAGCTGCTAGTTCGTGCCTGCGCGAAGCACCTCGGCCAGCTCCACGACGCGCTGCGCGGTGCCCCAGGACAGCGTGACTCCGGCGCCGCCGTGCCCGTAGGCCGCGATCACCGGCAGCGGGTGGTCTGCGACGTGCTCCAGCCGGATGGTCTCTCGCGCCGGGCGCAGACCGACCTTGTGCTCCAGGACCTCCAGGCCTTCCAGCTCCGGCACCAGCTTGGCAGCGCGCTCCAGGATGTCGACGGAGGTCTGCGGCTCGACCTCGCGGTTCCAGTCGTTCGCGGTGTCGGTGCCGCCGACGATGATGTCCTCGCGCCGGGGGATGATGTAGCTGACGCCTTGCGGGTAGTCGTCGTCGCACAGCCACTGCGTCAATTTCTTCGTGTTGGCCAGGCGCACCACCTGCCCGCGGATCGGGTAGACGGTCTCATCGTCGCCCAGCAGCTCGCCGCCGCGCAGGCCCGCAGCCAGCACCACCAGATCCGCTTCGTCCTTGAGCTCCGCCAGATCGCCAACGGTGCGCTTTTCGAACTTCACGCCCAGCGCTTCGACCTGGCCGCGCAGCCAGCCGAGGTAGGTGCTCATGGTGATGATCGGCACCGTCGCCCAGACGCCCGCGTGGGCACCGTCCGGCAGATCCGCTGGGGATGCTTCCTCGGTGCCGGCGACGATGCGGGTCCAGCTGCGGTCCGCGCCCGGCAAGTGGTCCACGTTCAGGCCGCGGCGCAAGTCGATGCCGGTCTCGGGGTTTTCCGAGAGCTGCTCGAAGCGGGCCAGCGAATCCGCCAGCAGCTGGTCGGCGGCCGGGGAGTTCTCCGAGTGGTAGGGGAACCAGATGGCCGCGGCGACCGAGGAGACGCACTCGTGCAGTTCCTGGTCGTAGGCGACGGTGACCTGGTGCCCGGCGGCGGCCAGCTCGTGGGCCGCGGACAGGCCGATGACGCCGGCGCCGATCACGGTGATGCTCAGGGCAGTGCTGGGCATGGGGGAGTCCTTTCGGGAAAAGCAAAGGCCGATGCCGCCAACAGCTGGTGTTGGCGGCATCGGCGGATAACGTGTTTTAGAGCAGCGTGGCGGCGGCGCGGTCCACAAGCCAGCGGGTGGCCTGCGTTCCCTGCACCGCGCTGGCGGGCACGGCGGCTTCGTTGACCTCGTGCTGCGCGGCGGCCAAGGCCGGAGCCTTCTCCGCCCCGGCCACCAGCAGCCAGACCTCGCGGGCCGAGTTGATGGTGCCCATGGTCAGCGACACGCGGTGCGGCGGAGGCTTGGGGGAGTCGTGGATCGCAATGGCTCCCAGCTCGGCCGACCTGGTGTGGTTCGGGAACAGGGATGCCACGTGCGAATCCGGGCCCATGCCCAGCATCAGCACGTCGAAGGCCGGGCTCGCGGCGCCTTCCGGAGCCTCCTGGGCCAGCAGGGCCGTGTAGGCGGCCGCCGCGTCCTCGGCGCAGTCGTACTGGTCGGCGGAGCCCATGGCGTGCACGGTCTCGCGGTCCAGTCCCAGCGTCTCAAGGGCCGCGAACAGCACCTCCGCCTGTCCGGCATTGCGGTCCGCCGAATCGGCGGGGACAAAGCGCTCGTCGCCCCACCAGAAGTGCACCTTCGACCAGTCCACGCTCACGCGGGCGGGATTCTCCGCCACGGCGGCCAGCGCGGCGATGCCCAGCGAGCCGCCGGTCAGCACCACGTGCGCCACCCCGCGGGCGGCAATGGCGTCGGCGATCGAGGTGACCAGCCGGGCGGCGATGCCGTGCGCGGTGGCTGCCAGGTCCTCGTGGATGACGATCTGTCTAGCGATCACTTGAACGGATGCTCCTCAGGTTGGTCAGGGCCAGGCCGCGGGTGATGACCTCGCCGAAGACGTCGTCCGCATCCAGGCGGCGCATCTCCTCGGCCAGGCATTCGGCCACCGAGCGGCGCGGCAGCGAGATGCGCTGCGGAGCGGAGCCCGGCAGGTACAGATGAGCCACGGGACCCGAGGGGCGGGAGAGTTCCACGTCGCCGCCCTCGCGGGAGAGCCGCACCGAGGACAGGCCCGCGGTGGACTTGTCAGCGGCGATGGTGACCGGCACGTCGAGGCACATGGTCAGCCAGGCTGCCAGCAGCGTGGTGGAGGGGGAGTTCTCCGAACCCTTCACGGTGATGCTGGTCAGGCCCTCGGTGCCCACCAGGTCGATGATGCTCGCCAGCTGGGCGCGCCACAGGGTCAGGCGGGTCCAGGCCAGGTCGGTGTCGCCGGCGCGGTAGGTCGCCACGCGGCTGAACAGCGCCGCGGTGGGGTCCTTCGTCTCGCCGGAGTCGGTGATGCGGCGGTGCGCGATCTTGCCCAGCGCGGTGGCGGCCGGGTCGACCGGCACGCCGTGCGGCCACCAGGCCACGATCGGCGCGTCGGGCAGCAGCAGCGCGGAGATCAGCGCCTCGTCGGCCTCCATGTCCGGGCCGTGCGTGCGCATCACGATGACCTCCGAGGCGCCGGCGTCGCCGCCCACGCGGATCTGCACGTCCAGGCGGTTCTCGCCCTGCGCGGAGCCGCGCACCACCACGATGATGCGGCAGGGGTGCTCGCGGCTTGCGAGGTTGGCGGCCTCGATGGCGTTCTCCGCGAAGCCCTCGCGGGTGATGACCACCAGGGTCAGGACGCGGGAGAGCGCCACCACGCCGTGGGTGCGGCGCGAGGAGATCAGCTTCTTGGCGACCTTGGAAGTGGTCGTGTTGGGAAGTTCGATCATCATGGGCGTCGCCACGTCCTTCCATCCTTGGCCATCAGTTCGTCGCTGCTGGCGGGGCCCCAGGAACCAGGGGCGTAGGGGTCCGGCTGCTCGGGCTGGGCCGCCCAATACTCCTCGAAGGGATCCAGGATGCGCCAGGACTGCTCGACCTCTTCATGGCGCGGGAACAGCGGAGGCTCGCCCAGCAACACGTCCAGGATCAGGCGCTCGTAGGCCTCCGGGGAAGATTCGGTGAACGCGTTGCCGTAGCCGAAGTCCATGGTCACGTCGCGGATCTCCATCTGGGTGCCGGGCACCTTGGAGGAGAAGCGGATGGTCGCGCCTTCGTCTGGCTGCACCCGGATCACGAACGCGTTCTGCCCGAACTCGTCGTCCTTGTGGTCGGTGAACAGCAGGTTCGGGGCCTTCTTGAACACCACCGCGATCTCGGTGACGCGGCGTCCCAGGCGCTTGCCGGCGCGCAGGTAGAACGGCACCCCGTCCCAGCGGCGGGTGTTGATGTTCAGCCTGATCGCCGCGTAGGTCTCGGTCTTGGACTTGGGATTGAAGCCCTCCTCGTCCAGGAAGCCGACAACCTCCTCGCCGCCCTGCCAGCCGGAGGTGTACTGGCCGCGCGCCGAAGCCGCGCCCAGGTCCTGCGGCAGCTTGACCGCTGCGAGCACCTTTTCCTTCTCGCTGCGCAGGTGGTCCGCGTCGAAGCTGATGGGCTCCTCCATGGCGGTCAGCGCCAGCAGCTGCAACAGGTGGTTCTGGATGACGTCGCGGGCCGCGCCCACGCCGTCGTAGTAGCTCGCGCGCCCGCCGATGCCGATGTCCTCGGCCATGGTGATCTGCACGTGGTCCACGTACTTGTTGTTCCACAAAGGCTCGAACATCTGGTTGCCGAAGCGCAGCGCCAGCAGGTTCTGCACCGTCTCCTTGCCCAGGTAGTGGTCGATGCGGAATACGGCGTCCGGCGGGAACACCGACTCGACGATCTCGTTCAGCTCGCGCGCGCTGGCCAGGTCGTGGCCGAAGGGCTTCTCGATGACCACGCGCTCCCAGCCCTCGTTGGCGTCGTTGGCCAGCTTGTGCTCGGAGAGCTTTTCGCAGACCACGTCGAACCAGCTGGGCGGGATGGACAGGTAGAACGCGTGGTTGCGTCCGGTGGAGCGGGTCTCTGCCAGCTCGTCCAGGGTGGCGGAGAGCTGCTCGTAGGCGTCGTCGTCGTCGAAGGCGCCGGAGATGAAGCGCATGCCGGAGGCCAGCTGCGCGAACACCGTCTCGTTGAACGGGGTGCGGGAGCTGGCCAGGATCCATTCGCGCGCCTGGGCGGCGAAGTCCTGCGCGGACCAGTCGCGGCGGCCGAAGCCGACGATGGCGAAGTTCGGGGGCAGCAGGCCGCGGCTGGCGAGGTCGTAGACCGCCGGCATCAGCTTCTTGCGGGCAAGGTCGCCGGTGATTCCGAAGAACACCAGCGCGCCCGGACCGGCGATGCGGTTAAGCCGCCGGTCGCGGGCGTCGCGTAGTGGATTGCTCATCTGCGGCTACTTCGCCGCCTCGAGCAGGGCCGCGATGCCGGCCTTGCGGTCGGTGAGGTTCACGCGCAGCACCGGGCGGTTGTGCGCCGCATCGGAGAGCACCCCGGCGTCGCCGCTGGCCTGGGCGGAGATCAGCCCGCCGAAGCTGTAGGGGCGGCCCGGGATTTCCAGGTCCTCGTGGTGGTCCGCGGTGACCTGCAGGAACACGCCCTGGGCAGGTCCGCCCTTGTGGTACTGGCCGGTGGAGTGCAAGAAGCGCGGGCCCCAGCCGAAGGTCACCGGGCGGCCGGTCTTGGCGGCCAGCGCGTCGCGCAGGCCTTCGAGATCCGCGTCGCCATTGCGGTCGAGGTAGGCCTGCACCGCGAGGTAGCCGTCGTCCGGCAGCGCGGCGGTGAGCTCGTCCAGCGCGCCGGCCAGGGTGGCGGCCGAGGTGCCAAACAGCTCAACGGAGCCGTCCACTGCATCCGGGGCGGACGCGGCCGGGGCGTCGAGCAGCGAACGGGCGGCGACCTTGGCGGCTTCCACGTCCGGCTGGTCGAAGGGGCTGATGCCCAGCAGGTAGCCGGCCACGGCGGTGGCATACTCGAAGATCATGAAGGAGGTGCCCAGCGGGGCGCTGAAGTGCACCGCAGTGGCCTCCTCGTCGATGTCCTCGGGCAGCTGATCGTAGACGTAGAGCGGCAGCACGTCGGCGGCCGGCTCGCGCAGCTCCGGGGCCCCGGGGTGCGCCACCACCGGCAGCACGCCCTTGGAGTCCTTGCCGGTGGATTCGGCGATGAGCTGCTCGGCCCAGTCGCCGAAGCCCGGCAGCGCGTCGCCCACGCCGGCAATGACCAGCTTGTCGCGCCCGGCGGTGGCCATGGCCGCGCCCAGGTGCAGGGCCAGGTTGTCCTCGTCGTCGGTTGCCAGCACGTCGTGCAGCAGGCCGGCTTCCTCGATCAGCGCCTCGATGTCGGCGCCGGCCAGGCCCGAAGGCACCAGGCCGAAGGCGGTCAGCGCGGAGTAGCGCCCGCCCACGTTCGGGTCGGCGTTGAAGACCGCGCGCACACCCTCGGGGTTGTCCATCGGGGAACCCGGGTCGGTGACCAGCACCAGGCGGGTTGCCGGGTCGATGCCGGCGGCCTGGAAGGCGGCGGTGAAGGCGCGACGCTGCGAGTCGGTCTCCACGGTGGAGCCGGACTTCGAGGCCACGACCACCACGGTGCGCTCCAGGTCAGTTGCGAGGATCGGGCGCAGCATGGCCGGGTCGGTGGTGTCGCAGATGACCAGGTCCACCTCGTCGTGCGCGGCGATGACCTCGGGGGCCAGCGAGGAGCCGCCCATGCCGCACAGCACGATGCGGGTCAGGCCCTCGGCGTGCAGCTGCTCGCGCAGCTGGAGGATGGCCGGGAGCAGCTGCTCGGCGGCCTCGAAGGGGTTGACCCAGCCCAGGCGGATGGCGGATTCGGCTTCCGCGGCCGGGCCCCAGATGGTGGGGTCCTGCGCCGCGATGCGGCTGCCGATGCGGGCCTCGATCAGCTGCGGAAGCAGCTCGTCGACTGACTTCAGGGCGTCGCCGGAGGTGACCAGACCCAGTTCCATCTACTTTGCTCCCTTCAGGGCCACCGACATGTCCTCGAGCAGCTCGTTCCAGGCGTCCTCGAACTTCTTCACGCCCTCGACCTCCAGCAGGTCCACGATCTCGTTGTAGTCGATGCCCAGGGCCGCGAGCTTGTCCAGCACGCGGTTGGCGGCGTCGTAGGTGCCGGCGATCGCGTTGCCGCGCACCTCGGCCTCGGCCGCGGTGGCGTCCAGGGTCTTCTCCGGCATGGTGTTCACGGTCTGCGGCGCCACCAGCTCGGTGACGTACAGGGTGGACGGGTAGGCGGGGTCCTTCACGCCGGTGGAGGCCCACAGCGGGCGCTGCACGTTGGCGCCGGCGTTGGCCAGCACCTCGTAGCGGGCCGAGGTGAAGGATTCCTCGAAGACCTGGTAGGCCAGGCGGGCATTGGCCACGCCGGCCTGGCCGCGGACCGCCGCGGCGGCCTCGGTGCCCAGGGCGTCCAGGCGCTTGTCGATCTCGGTGTCCACGCGGGAGACGAAGAAGGAGGCGACCGAGTGGATCTTGGACAGGTCCAGGCCCTTGGCGTGGGCCTTCTCCAGGCCGATCAGGTAGGCGTTGATGACCTCGCGGTAGCGTTCCAGCGAGAAGATCAGGGTGACGTTCACGCTGATGCCCTCGGCGATGGTCTCGCTGATGGCTTCCAGACCCTGAACGGTGGCGGGGATCTTGATCAGCACGTTCTCGCGGTCCACGCGCTCGTACAGGGCCTTGGCCTGCGCGATGGTCGGTGCGGTCTCGTGGGCCAGGCGAGGGTCCACCTCGATGGACACGCGGCCGTCGAAGCCCTTGCTCGACTCGTAGACGCCCTTGAACAGGTCGCAGGCGGCGGCGACGTCGTCGCTGGTGATTTCGGTGATCGCGTCTTCCACCGAGTGGTGGCGCTGCGCGGCGATGGCATCGCCGTAGACCTCGGCGTTGGACAGCGCGGCGGCGAAGATCGCGGGGTTGGTGGTCACGCCGACGACGTTCTTCTCTTCGATCAGCGCAGCCAGCGATCCGCTGGTGAGCCGTTCGCGGGACAGGTCATCGAGCCAGATGGATACTCCGGCGTCGGATAGTGCCTGGGTGTTGGGGTTGCTCATGATGTGTGCTTGAGTTCCTTAGTTGGCGGCGTTCTGGACGGAGGTTTCGGCGGCGGCCACCACGGCTGCGGTGGTAATGCCGAACTCCGAGTAGAGCTTCTTGTAGTCGGCGGAGGCGCCGAAGTGGTCCAGCGAGACGATTTCGCCGTGGGCGCCGACCAGCTCGCGCCAGCCCTGGGCCACGCCGGCCTCGACCGAGACGCGGGCGGCGACGGCTGCGGGCAGCACCGATTCGCGGTAGGCGGCGTCCTGCTTGGCGAACCATTCGTGGCTCGGCAGCGAGACGACGCGAGCGGCAATGTTCTTGGCTGCCAGCTCCCCGCGGGCCTCCACTGCCAGCTCGACCTCGGAGCCGGTGGCGATCAGGATGACGTCGGGGGTGACCTCGGCGCCGTCGCGCACCGCTTCGGCCAGCACGTAGCCGCCCTTCAGGGTGCCTTCGGCGGAGCGGAAGCCGGCTGCCGAACGGTCGTAGATCGGCAGGTTCTGGCGGGAAAGCACGATGCCGGACGGGGTGCCGGTCAGCTCCAGCATGCCGCGCCAGGCGTAGGCGACCTCGTTGGCGTCCGCCGGGCGGATCACGTCGAAGTTCGGGATGGCGCGCAGGCTGGCCAGCTGCTCCACCGGCTGGTGGGTCGGGCCGTCTTCGCCGAGGCCGATCGAGTCGTGGGTCCATACGAAGATCGACGGGACGCCCATCAGCGCGGCCAGGCGGATGGCCGGGCGCTGGTAGTCCGAGAAGATCAGGAAGGTGCCGGAGAACGCGCGGGTGGGGCTGGAGAGCACGATGCCGTTGACGATCGAGGCTGCGGCGTGCTCGCGGATGCCGAAGTGCAGCACGCGGCCGTACGGGCTGGCCGACCAGGAGTCGGTCGAGCGGCGTTCGGGCGCGAAGGACTTGGCGGTGTCGATGGTGGTGTTGTTCGAGCCGGCCAGGTCGGCCGAGCCGCCCCACAGCTCGGGCAGCTCATCGGCGATCGCGTTGATGACCTTGCCGGAGGCGGCGCGGGTGGCCATGGTGGAGCCGGGTTCGAAGACCGGCAGCTTCTCGGTCCACCCCTCGGGCAGCTGGCCGGATTCCAGGCGGGCCAGCAGCGCGGCGCTTTCCGGGTTGGCTGTCTTCCATGCGTCGAAGTCCTTGTTCCAGGCTTCGTGGGCGGCGGCGCCGCGGAGGACGGTCTGGCGCGCGTGGGCCAGCACCTCGTCCTCGATGGCGAAGGTCTTCTCGGTGTCGAAGCCCAGGGCCTTCTTCAGGCCGGCGACTTCTTCGCCACCGAGCTTGGATCCGTGGATTCCGCCGGTGTTCTGCTTGGTCGGCGATGGCCAGCCGATGATGGTGCGCAGCGAGATGATCGACGGGCGGCCGGTCTCTGCCTTGGCGGCGCGGATGGCTGCATCCAGGGCGGCGACGTCTTCGACGTATTCGCCGGTTTCGGTCCAGTCCACGCGCTGGGTGTGCCAGCCGTAGGCTGCGTAGCGGCCCAGGACGTCTTCGGTGAAGGCGATGTCGGTGTCGTCTTCGATGGAGATCTTGTTGTCGTCGTAGATGACGACGAGGTTGCCCAGTTCCTGGTGGCCTGCCAGCGAGGAGGCTTCGGAGGTGACGCCTTCCTGGAGGTCGCCGTCCGAGGCAATGACGTAGATGGTGTGGTCGAACGGGCTGGTGCCGGCCGGTGCGTCGGGATCCAGCAGGCCGCGCATGCGGCGCTGGGAGTAGGCGAAGCCCACGGCGGAGGCAAGGCCCTGGCCCAGCGGGCCGGTGGTGATCTCGACGCCGGCGGTGTGGCCGAACTCCGGGTGGCCGGGGGTCTTGGCGCCCCAGGTGCGCAGGGCGGCGATGTCTTCCATTTCCAGGCCGTAGCCGGAGAGGAACAGCTGCAGGTACAGGGTCAGCGAGGTATGGCCTGGGGAAAGGATGAAGCGGTCGCGGCCGATCCAGTTCGGGTCCTTCGGATCGTGGCGCAGGTGCTTCTGGAAGATCAGATAGGCAGCAGGGGCCAAGCTGATGGCGGTGCCGGGGTGGCCGTTGCCTACTTTTTCAACAGCATCTGCCGCCAGGACACGGGTGGTGTCAATGGCTTTACGGTCCAACTCGGTGAGGGAGAACTCTTCTACTAAGGATTCAGTCGCCACTGCGGCGTTCCTTCCATTCAGGCTTGGACGGGAGAAATACTCCCGCTGACACGCAATACGCCGTCGGTCCTATGTACCCGGTGTTCGAGCTTAGAGGGGTCATTGGTCGCGACGGCGCAATCAGGTTCAACTCTATCGCGAAACGCCCATTTGATGCGCGGGTTAAGCAAGATGACACCCAAAGATTTGTAACCGCGAGCAACTCGTTGCGTTTGCCGGCGCGTTTTGTGCCCGTTGCCGGCAGTTCAGGAGCGGCTCGTCGGGCTGATCGGACTGGACGAATCGTGTCCGGGAAGACGTGGCGAGCGGTTTGGTCAGCGTACGGCAGCGGCGTGCCGCATCGTCTCCATACCAAGGAACGGGAACCTTTGAACAAGATCTATAATTTGTTCGTGAACAGCCCACTATGTTTGGATTTTGTTGGTTAATGGCCAATGCGATCGGGTTCCAATGATTTTCCGGCCCATCGGGTGGCTGGGTGCGGGCGGGATGATGTCGACGGGCGGATTTCATGACCTGCTTTGGCGTCGCGCGGCGGCGGATCCGTTGCGCGGGGCGAACCCATTTGTTGAAGCGCTTGGGTTCGCCAGCAATGTTGCGGCATGGACTTTGCGTTCAGCGATGGTCTGTTGATCGTGTGCCAGTGGGCGCGCGCTCGGCCTGCATGAGACGCCATGTTGACTCAAATCACCTTGTTTCGGCCGAATCCCTGATTGGGGAGAGTTTCTTTCAATTTCTATAGCACGTAGAATGGTTGTGTCTGTCCTTGTACCCTGCGAAGAACTGAGTGCGTTTAATTGAAGACTCAAAGTGTCGCCGACTTGTCAGTGCCACGCGCATCGCGCCAGCCTGATGAATCCACCGGCGACTTTCTGAAGCGCAAGGCCAGTGCCTACCTCGCACTGACCAAGCCTCGCGTGATCGAGTTGCTGTTGGTGAGCACGCTTCCAACCATGATCTTTGCCCAGCGCGGATTCCCTCCGGTCTGGCTCATGGTTTCCACCCTTGTTGGCGGTGCCATGGCCGCTGGCGCTTCGGGCGCATTCAACTGCTACATCGATCGCGACATGGACAAGCTCATGAAGCGAACCAAGGGCCGTCCGCTGGTTACCGGCGACCTGACGCCCAAGGAAGCGCTGATCTTCTCGTGGACCCTGGCTATCGCTTCGCTGGTGGTGCTCTGGGTGGGAACCAACCCGCTGACCACCGCGCTGGGGCTTGCGGCGATCCTGCTGTACGTCGTTCTGTACACCATGATTCTCAAGCGCCGCACCGCGCAGAACATCGTCTGGGGCGGTATTGCCGGGTGCATGCCTGTGCTCATCGCTTGGGCGGCCGTCAAGGAAACCATCGAATGGCCTGCGATCATCCTGTTCCTGGTGATCTTCCTGTGGACCCCGCCGCACTACTGGCCGCTGTCCATGAAGTACGCGGACGACTACAACGCGGCATCGGTTCCAATGCTGGGTGCCATCGCCAATGCGCGCCGCGTTTCCGTTCAGGTTGTGCTCTACGCATGGGCCACCGTGGTGTGCTCGCTGCTGCTCGTGCCGCTGGGTGACGCGGGAATCGTCTACACGGCGATCGCTGGCGGCGCCGGCGCGTGGTTCGTCTACGAATCCCATGTGCTCTACCGCGAGGCGCAGCGCGACCACAAGCCAGCCGAGGTCAACCGCAAGGCCATGAAGGTCTTCCACATCTCGATCACCTACCTTTCGATCGTGTTCCTGGCCTTGGCCATCGACCCGTTCGTGGGAAGCCCGCTTTTCGGCTAGGACTTCTCCCGCGCTTCAAGCATCCGGTGCTGAATCATTTGATTCAGTGCCGGATGCTTGCTTTAACGCTGATTTGCAACAGAAACGAACCTTGCCCTACTATGCAAGTCTTGTTATGCAAGGTAAGGTTCCAAGCATGGAAGAACAGGGCGAGAAGATTGCGACGAATATCCGCAAGGGCGTCTTGGAATTCTGCGTGCTGGCTTTGCTGGCGCAAGGAGACAAGTACGGCCTTGAGCTCGCCGATGAGCTGGTAGAGCGCAATCTGACGGCCAGCGAGGGAAGCCTCTATCCCTTGCTGGCGCGGATGAAAACTGCGGACCTGGTGACCACTCGGTGGGAGGAAAGCGATACCGGCCGGCGGAGGAAGTATTACGCGATGACGGATCGGGGAGCATCGCACCTGCGTCAATTCGATGCGGTATGGAACGAAATATCTGGGCAAGTAGGCGAACTACTCGGGAGACGACATGAACATGACTGAGAACCATGGTGCTGTAGGCAAGTATCTGGAAGCGCTCGACCACGAGTTGCGGAAGGTTCCTCCAGCGCGGCGCGAAGCAGTCGTCGCCGACCTTGCGGAGCATATCGACGAAGCCAGGGAACGCGGCCGCAGCGATGACCAGATCATCGCCGGCCTCGGGCCGGTTCAGGCCATCGCCGCCGAGGTCCAGGCGGACTTCGCCGATGGAGCCGTGGAAATGGAGCAACGCGCGAAGCGCAAGGTTCTGGGCTTCATTGCACTTGCGGCGGGAGTGCTGGCCGCAGTGGTCGACACGTGGATCTACCCGTCCTTGAATGTTGATGAATTCTGGCCGGATTGGTTGCATTCGAGCGCGATTAACTACGATGCGAGCACCCGATTCGGAGCGGGTTTGATGCTGCTCTTCCTGCTTCCAGGCCTCATGGTTGCGGCGGGATCCATGATGAAATCCCAAGCTGCGCGCATCTGCAGGACGGTCGCTGCGGTGATCGTGACGGCACTGCCCTTCGTGATCGGCTTCAACCTCGGAGTCTTCTACCTGCCGCTGATCGTGGCCGCGTGGATGATCGTTGGAGTATCCTACCGTCGGCAACAGCGGGCTCAGGGCCGCAGGCACCTGCCCTTGCGGATGACTGCCGGGCTAGCAGCGGGAGTCCCTGCCGCGGCGCTGCTGGCCGGCCTGGCCACCGGAACCGTGGAGACCGGGCTGCTGGGGATTACAGTGCTGGCGGTTTTGGTCCTGGCCGCCGTGGGAGCGATTCTGGGCCTGCGCGCAGCCTACTGGGTCTTGGCGGCGTACGGTGCGCTGTTGCTGGTCGCGTCGGTCTTCGACATGGGTATGCTGGTGCTCGGCTTCTGGATCGCGGGGACGATCTATTTCTTTGCCGGGCTGGCAGGGTTGCTGCGGCTCCAACCCGCGCAAAAGGCCTAGGAAAAGTTGCGCATAAACAACGGGCGGCTCCCAACAATACGTTGGGAGCCGCCCGTCGTCGCAGGGGAAGGGAACTAGTCCTGGTCGATGCGCGCGGACTTCGGCATCAGGCTCGAACGATCCCAGACGTTGGTCGCTGCGACCATGAGCATGCTGGCTCCGAGCATGTGCAGCAGCACCAGGGCGACCGGCAGGCCGTTGAAGTGCTGGATGTAGCCGATGGCTCCCTGGACCAGGATGACAACAACCATCCACCAGCCGGCCGCACGAAGCTTCGGATTGTTGGACGTGCGGTAGGCGAGCACCATGAAGGCGATGGTCGCGAGGATCAGCAGGTACACCGGACCGGTATGCAGCGGGGTGACGATGCGCGGATCAAACAGGTGGCGCGGTGCATCGGCGTCCCCCGCGTGCGGGCCGGTGCCGGTGACGATGGTGCCCATGATGATGGCGATGCTCGCCAGAAGCAGCACCAGGGTGCCGACCTGCGCGATGGCCTTGGTCGTGGCCGGCGCTTCGTCACGCTTGAGTTCGCGGCGGGTGCGGTTGACCAGGATGGTGGCCAAAGCGACCAGCGATGCCGAGAGCAGGAAGTGCAGCGAGACAACCCACGGGTTTAGGCCGGTCAGCACGGTGATGCCGCCGATGACACCCTGGCCAGGAATGCCGATCAGCAGCACCAGTCCCAGCTTGTACAAGGTGGAGTGGGTCTTGCGCATATTCCAGATCGAAACCAGGAAAGCGATGGCAATGACCAGAAGGACAAAGGTCAGCAGTCGGTTGCCGAACTCGATCAGGCCGTGGATACCCATCTCTGGGACCGGGGTCATGGAACCGGGCACGCAGTTCGGCCACTGCGAGCAGCCCAAGCCTGACTTGGTCAGGCGTACTGCGCCACCGGTGACGATGATGCCAATCTGGGAGATCAGTGATGCGATCGCCAGACCGTGAACGAGGCGGGTTACCTTCGTCGGCAGCTTATCGGCCCAGCTCTTTGCGGCTAGGTCTGAAGACATGAGAATCATCCCTTTTGGCTTGGTGTGGTGGTTAGTTCCATTTGAACTTCTTGATGGCAGCGAATGAGCCCGCAGCGGCCCACAGCACCAGGAAGATCAGTCCGGGAAAATTGAAGTGCCCGTTGATCAGTGCATCACGCATGGCATCGCCCAGGGCTGCCGACGGCAGTGCGCTCAAGGTGGGCTGCAGCCATTCCGGGGCCATGCTCAGCGGATAGAGGACGCCGCCGGCGCCTGCGAGCAGGATCCAGGCCAGGTTGGTGATGGCCAGCGTCGCTTCCGGGCGGACGGTTCCGGCGATCAGCAAACCCAGGGAGGTGAAGGCCGCGGCGCCCAGGAGCAGGAAGAGGATCCCGGGAATAATGCCCCAGGGATTCGGCTGCCAGCCCAGCAGCAGCGCCACGGCGCTGATCAGGACCACCTGGATCACCAGCACGGTCAGCACGGCGATGACCTTGCCGAAAATGAGTCCTGTTTTGCCCAGCGGGGTGGTGGAGAACATTCTCAGCACCCCGTAGCGGCGGTCGAACCCGGTGCCGATGCCCTGGCCGGTGAATGCGGTGGAAATGACGCACAACGCCAGGACTCCGGGCACCGCTGCATCAATGGTGCGCTCGGCTATATCCGAAATCAGATCCGTGAACGTCAGGACAAAGAGGGCGATCATCGGCATGACCACGGCCAGGATCAGCTGCTCGCCGTTGCTGAGCATCTGGAGCGCTTCGTACTTGCCCTGGATCAGGATGCGCTTGAGCGGTGAAACCGCGTTGGACTCGGTGCTGACCTGGGTCATGCCTGTTCCTCCTTCTGCGCAAACTCGAGGAAAACATCTTCCAAGCTGCGTGACTGCAAGTTCAATTGGGTCGGCAGGATCGATTCCCTGGCCCACCAGCTGGTCAGCCAGTTCAGGTGTTCGGGGGTCGTCACGCCGTCCAAGCGGTACTGTCCGGCCGAGGTCTCCGCAAGGTACAGGCCAAGCGGTGGTTGGGGGAGTGCGAGCCCTGCAGTGGCGCTGAATGAGACCGGACGTGCATCGTGGCCCTCTTCCGCCCTGGCGATGAGCTCCGAGACGGTGCCCTGCGCAACGGTGCAGCCCTTGTCGATGATGTACACGTAATCGCTCAGGCGCTGCGCGTCATCCATGAGGTGCGTGGTCAGCACGATCGCCTTGCCGGCGTCGCGCAGCTCCGAGATCAGGTCGAAAACGACTTGCCGGGACTGCGGATCGAGTCCGGCGCTCGGTTCGTCGAGGAACAGCACTTCCGGATCTCCGGCCAGGGCCAGAGCCAATGCCACCCGCTGCTTCTGGCCGCCCGAGAGGCGGCGAATATTACGCGATCCGAAGGATTCCAGATCCAGGCGTTGGATCAACGCGTCGATGTCCACCGGGTTCCGGTAGAGCGAAGCGACATGGCGCAGCAGCGGCACCGGCCGCATCGACGGGGGGAGCCCGCCGTCCTGCAGCATGACGCCGACGCATGCCCGAAGTTCCGGGTTGTCGCCGTAGGGGTCCTGGCCCAGCAGTTCGATGGAACCGCCATCCGGGCGCATCAGTCCCTGAGCGCAGGCCAGGGTCGTGGACTTGCCGGCGCCGTTGGAGCCCAGCAGCGTGGTGATTTGCCCCGGGTAGGCCTTGAGCGAGACCGATTCCAGGACTCGCAGCATGCGATTATCCAGGGCCGGAACTGGACCTAAATCTTTGGCCAGCTCATTAATGACGAGGCTGGGGGTTACAGAAGACACCACAGCATTCTACGTCATGTCGAACTCTCCAGCCTGAGTGGTTGGTCACCATCACTCGAGTTGTCGGCGCCAACGCGAGAGAATTGAAGATGTCAGAAGCAGTTCGAAAACCGCGTATCTTCTAGGCGGGAAAGCCCGTCCTTAGTAAGTCCTTCCTTACTAGACTGATCGCGAAAATATACGCATGATTGTGTTGTGTATTCATCTAATTCAAACTCAGTGAGTAGCTCGACCAGCGTCGTCGCCGGCGCTGCGGGTGATACAGAGGAACGCACGCGCGACCGAGTCCTGAACGCTGTTCTCGAAGATGGGCCGGTCAGTGCAGCCGAGCTTGGCAGCAAGCTTGGCTTCACACCCGCGGCGGTCCGCCGTCACCTTGACGCCCTGTCCAAGGCAGGGCTCGTCGAGGTAAAGCTCGTGGCCAACCAGAAGACGGGTGCTGGCCGCCCGTCCCGCAGATACGTGCTCTCGCACCGAGGGCAGGCCAAGCTTGGCAACGATTACTTGGAAATCGCCACCGATGCACTGAAGGTGCTCGGTGAGGCAGCCGGCGAGGATGCGATCCGCAAGTTTGCCCGCGATCGGTTTGCGGCGATGGAAGACCGCTACGCCAAGGCCCTGGCCGGCGTGGAAGGCCTGGAAGCCCGGGCTGACGTTTTGAGCGAACTGCTCAGCACGGACGGCTTTGTCGGGTACACCCGCAAGGTCGACACCAAGGTGGCTACGGCTCTGATGCATAGCGTCCAGCTTTGCCAGGGGCACTGCCCAATACAAGACTTGGCACGGGAGTTTCCGGTGTTTTGCGACATGGAAACCGAAATGTTCGCCCGCTTGATCGGGGTTGATGTGCGTAGGCTCTCAACCTTGGCCGGAGGCGGACACGTGTGCACGACCCACATCCCTGTGGGGCGTGAAAAGGCGCCAATGCGCGCCGAGAAGAGAACTCGAATTCAGTTCACGAAGCAGGAGAGGCCGCGATGACGGATCAGATTGCACAGGAGTCTGCAGACCCAGGTGTAATTTCCGAGATTCTGGAAAAGAACCCTGAACTCCAGGGAATCGGTAATTACGAATTCGGCTGGGCCGATAAGAACGACGCCGGAGCCAACGCGCGCCGCGGTGTCGACAAGGATGTAGTAGCTAACATCTCCGCTCTGAAGAACGAGCCGGAATGGATGCTGAACCTCCGCCAGAAGGCACTGAAGTACTTCGACCGCAAGCCTATGCCGACCTGGGGTCCAGACCTCTCGGGCATCGACTTCGACAACATCAAGTACTTCGTGCGTTCCACTGAGAAGCAGGCCACCAGCTGGGACGACCTGCCCGAGGACATCAAGAACACCTACGACAAGCTGGGTATCCCGGAGGCTGAGAAGCAGCGTCTGGTTTCCGGTGTTGCCGCGCAGTACGAGTCCGAGGTCGTCTACCACCAGCTGCGTGAGGACCTTGAGGCACAGGGTGTTATCTTCCTTGACACCGACACCGGCCTGAAGGAACACGAAGATATCTTCAAGGAGTACTTCGGTTCGGTTATTCCGGCTGGCGACAACAAGTTCGCTTCGCTGAACACCGCGACCTGGTCGGGCGGTTCCTTCGTGTACGTCCCGAAGGGCGTCCACGTGGAGATCCCGCTGCAGGCCTATTTCCGCATCAACACGGAAAACATGGGTCAGTTCGAGCGCACCCTGATCATCGCCGACGAGGGCTCCTACGTCCACTACATCGAGGGTTGCACCGCCCCGATCTACCAGTCCGACTCGCTGCACTCCGCAGTGGTCGAGATCGTCGTGAAGAAGAACGCCCGCGTTCGCTACACCACGATCCAGAACTGGTCGAACAACGTGTACAACCTGGTGACCAAGCGCGCCGTCTGCGAAGAGGGCGCCACCATGGAATGGGTCGATGGCAACATCGGTTCCAAGGTCACCATGAAGTACCCGGCCGTCTACCTGGTCGGCGAGCACGCCAAGGGCGAGACCCTGTCCATCGCCTTCGCCGGCGAGGGCCAGCACCAGGACACCGGTTCGAAGATGGTCCACATCGCCCCGAACACCTCCAGCGCCATCGTGGCCAAGTCGGTAGCCCGCAACGGCGGCCGCTCGGCGTACCGCGGCCTGGTCCAGGTGCAGGAAGGCGCCAAGGGCACCAAGAACTCGGTCGTCTGCGACGCGCTGCTGGTTGACCAGATTTCGCGTTCGGATACCTACCCGTACATCGACGTCCGCGAGGACGACGTGACCATGGGCCATGAGGCAACCGTTTCCCGCGTTTCCGAGGAACAGCTGTTCTACCTGCAGTCCCGCGGCCTGGCCGAGGACGAGGCCATGGCAATGATCGTGCGCGGCTTCGTCGAGCCGATCGCGCGCGAACTGCCAATGGAATACGCGCTGGAACTGAACCGCCTTATTGAACTTCAGATGGAAGGATCGGTCGGCTAAGAATGTCGGAGACCACCACCCATATCCCGGAAGAGAAGTCGCGCATCGGCGCACCATCGATTCCCGGTTTCACCGAAGAGGGCGAAAACCTTTCGCCGATCAACGACTCCAACGGCTCGCCGCTGGGCGGCGCTTCATCGAAGGCGCACAGCCACGGCGGCGGCGTAGGCGTTCCGGACTCCTCGCGTGCAGGCCGTCTGACCAGCTACAACGTCGAGGACTTCGCCAAGCTGACCGGCCGCGAAGAGGACTGGCGCTTCACCCCGCTCAAGCGCCTGAAGGGCCTGCACACCGACGAGCTGACCGGTGCCGCCCCGAAGGTCGAGCTGACCGGCAGCGATGCAGTCGTGCTGACCGAGGTCGCCGCCGATGACGTGCTCAACGGCATCGCCCACACCCCGGATGACCGCGTCTCGGCCAACGCCTGGAAGTACGCTTCCAGCTCGCAGGTCGTCACCGTTCCGAAGGGCGCCGAAGGCGTGCAGGCCACCCTGCGCATCACCGGCGAGTCGCTGGATGCCGCCGCCCAGCACATCATCGTGGTTGCCGAGGAGAACACCGAAGCAACCATCATCCTGGACCACGTCGGCTCCGCCGTGCTGGCGCAGAACATCGAATTCGATGTCCGTGCCGACGCCCGCCTGACCGTGATCTCGCTGCAGGCCTGGGAGAACGACGCCGTCCATGCTTCCTCGCAGCAGGCGCTGGTTGCCGCCGGTGCATCGTTCAAGCACATCGCCGTCACCTTCGGTGGCGACTTGGTGCGCGTGAACCCGTCGGCACGCTTCACCGGCGAACGCGCCGAGATCGAGCTGTACGGCCTGTACTTCGCCGATGCCGGCCAGCACCAGGAGCACCGCCTGTTCGTTGACCACGCCGTGGCCAACTGCAAGTCCAACGTGCTCTACAAGGGTGCGCTGCAGGGCAAGGACGCGCACACCGTATGGGTCGGCGACGTGCTGATCCAGAAGGCCGCCGTGGGCACCGACTCCTACGAAGCGAACCGCAACCTGGTGCTGACCGACGGCGCACGCGCCGACTCGGTGCCGAACCTGGAAATCGAAACCGGCCTGATCGACGGTGCGGGACACGCATCGACCACCGGCCGTTTCGACGACGAGCACCTGTTCTACCTGATGGCCCGCGGCATCGACGAGAAGACCGCACGCCGCCTGGTGGTTCGCGGCTTCCTGAACGAAATCGTTCAGCAGATCGGCGACGAAGCTCTGCAGGAGCGTCTGACCGAGACCATCGAATCCGAACTGGCTGCAACTGACAACTAGTCAGTGCCTGTCTTCATCAGCTTTTAGAAAGAAACGGAACGACGTATGTCTACTCTGGAAATCAAGGACCTGCACGTCTCGATCGACACCGAGCAGGGCTCCAAGGAAATCCTCAAGGGTGTAACCCTGACCATCAACACCAATGAGACCCACGCAATCATGGGCCCCAACGGTTCGGGCAAGTCGACCCTGGCGTCGACCATCGCCGGTCACCCGCGCTACAACGTCACCAGTGGTTCGATCACCCTGGACGGCGAAGACGTGCTGGAGATGAGCGTTGACGAGCGCGCCAAGGCAGGCCTGTTCCTGGCCATGCAGTACCCGGTCGAGGTTCCGGGCGTGACCATGACCAACTTCCTGCGCACCGCCAAGACCGCTATCGACGGCGAAGCCCCGAAGCTGCGTACCTGGACCAAGGACGTCAAGGAAGCCATGGGCAAGCTGAAGATCGATGCCGACTTCGCACAGCGCAACGTGAACGAGGGCTTCTCGGGCGGCGAGAAGAAGCGCGTCGAGATCCTGCAGCTGGAACTGTTCAAGCCGAAGTTCGCCGTGCTGGACGAGACCGACTCCGGCCTGGACGTCGACGCACTGAAGATCGTCTCCGAGGGCGTCAACCGCGCCCAGGAGGAGAACCAGATGGGCACCCTGCTGATCACCCACTACACCCGCATCCTGCGCTACATCAAGCCGGACTTCGTGCACGTGTTCGTGGATGGCAAGATCGCTGAACAGGGCGGCCCGGAGCTTGCCGACCGCCTGGAAGAAGAAGGCTACGACCGTTACCTGAACGTCAACGCCTAGTTAGGAAAGTTCCCATGAGCGAAGCTACGGAACAGAGCAAGGGCTCCACGACTACTCCGCTGGAGGACGTCGAAGAAGCACTGAAGGACGTCATTGACCCGGAACTCGGAGTCAACATTGTCGACCTGGGGCTGCTCTACGGATTGAAGTACGCCGAAGACGGCGCGCTGGTCCTGGACCTCACCCTGACCACCGCCGCCTGCCCGCTGACCGACATCATCGAGGAGCAGGTAGCCTCCGCGCTGGAGAGCGTCGTCGACGATCACCGGTTGAACTGGGTCTGGATGCCGCCTTGGGGTCCTGAACGGATCACCGATGACGGACGCGACCAGATGCGAGCCCTCGGGTTCAACATCTAGTCACGGCTGAGCCACAAAGGCGCCGCACGAATTTCGTTTCGTGCGGCGCCTTTTGCCATCTGCTGTCGGCTCGCGGTACGGCTGCAGGGGCAAAATCTCTGCCCATTTCGACTCAGTGGGACTGGCGGTGGCAGGCGGCGCGAAGCCGTGCGTATAGTTCCCTGTATTCCAGTGAGGGCTAGCTCACATAGAGTGCGACAGGGGAGAGAATCGTGACAGAAACGACGCACGCAACCGCCAAGCTGGTTGCCAAGCCCATTGAGGACATTGAAGAAGCGTTGCGGGATGTCATTGACCCGGAACTCGGTGTGAACATCGTTGACCTGGGCCTCGTGTACGGGTTGCGCTTCGCCGAGGACGGCGCCCTGGACATCGACATCACGCTGACCAGCGCGGCTTGCCCGCTGACCCCGGTCATCGAGGACCAGGTGGAAAACGCCTTGCAGAGCCTCGTCGAGGCCTACCGCCTGAACTGGGTCTGGATGCCGCCATGGAGCCCCGAACACATCACCGAAGACGGCCGCGACCAGATGCGCGCGCTGGGCTTCAACCTCTAATCCTGCTTACTGGGCATCGATTCGAAGGCGACTGCGCTTCCGGTGCCTCCTGCGGCGGCCATCAACGCGACGGCACGCTGGCCCGGGGTGGGGGCCTGCTGGGCCTGCCAGAATAAACGGGTGACCAGGACCGCTCCGCTGGCCCCGTAGGGATGCCCGAGGGCCAAGGCTCCGCCTTGGCGGTTCACCCGGTGTTCGCCAATGCCCAATTCGTCCAGGCAGGCCAGCGCCTGCACCGCGAACGCCTCATTGAATTCAATCAGCGCGTCGCTGCGCGTGGGATCCTCGCCGAGCAGGCGGACCAGATTCCGGTAGGCGGGCGTCGCCGCCATGCCGAGGATTTCCGGATCGCTCGCTCCGGAGGCCGCGCCGAGGTAGCGCAGGGCAAAGTCAGGTTCCAGCTGTTCGAGCATCCGCTCGCTGGTCAGCACGACCGCGGCCGCGCCGTCGTTGATCGGGCAGGCGTTGCCCGCTGTGACGCTGCCTCCAGGCACGAAGGCGGGCTTGAGCGCTGCGAGCTTGCGCGGGGTGAGCCCCGGGCGCGGGCAGGTGTCGGCCTCGACCAGCCCGCCTGAAGTCGGGATGCCCACAAGCTCGGCGCTGAATGCCCCGGATTCCATGGCCTGCAGCGCCTTGCGGTGGCTGTCCAACGCGAACTTGTCCTGCCGCTGCCGGCTGATGCCGTAGCGCTGCGCGATATTCTCCGCCGCGACTCCCATGTCCGGGTCCGGATCGGGAACTGGCGTGAAGCGCGCCCGCGAATAGAGCCGCGGCTGCATCATGGGATCGGTCTGCTTCTCCACGCGCCACGGCGCGGTGCTCGCGGATTCAACACCTCCGGCAATCACCAGGTCCGCTTCGCCGCAGCGGATCATGCGCGCCGCCGCCGCGATGGATTCCAGTCCGCTGGCGCACTGCGCATCCACGCTGGTGGCCGGAACCGTCTGCGGCAGCGCCGAGGCGAGAGCCGCAACCCGGGCAATGTTCCCGCCCGGTCCGGCGGCGTTGCCGGCATAAACATGGTCCACGGCCTGGGGTGCAATGCCCGTGCGTTGCAGCAGCGCATCGACCACGGTCCCGAGCAACCTGTCCGCGGTGATCCGGGTGAACTCCTTGCCTGCGCGGACAATCGGAGTGCGCGCGGCGCCGATAATGTAGGCGTGATTCATCTCAGGGCCACCTTCGCTAGGTCGGGAATACCCGAATCGGGAAGTTCGGCGTCGGCGATCTTTCCGCTGGAAGTCATCGGCCAGCGTTCAAGAAATACCAGTTCGCGGGGGATCTTGTAGCTCGGCAGCAGCTCGCGCAGCCGGCCGGCAAGCTCCGGGCCCGGCTGCGGTTCCGTGCAGGTGTAGGCCAGCAGCGTTTTGCTGCCGCCGCGCAAGGACATGCGGATCCGCACGTCCGCCAGGCCAAGCCGTGCGAAGGCCTGCGCGATTTCACCCGGATGCACGTTATTGCCGTTGAGGTTGAGCATCGCTCCGCCGCGTCCGTGAAGTTCCAATCGGCCATCGTCGAGCAGCCGCCCGAGGTCGCCGACGCTGGTGGAGGCTCCGCACCGATTGATGCACACGGCGCCGGAAGAATCGTAGCCTTCGGCGTTGAACGGGCTGTCTACGAAGATCGCGCCCCCGGGCGAAGCGCCCTCCTCACGGTGGATGTGCACCTTCACCCCGTGGAACGGAATGCCAATGAAGTTTCCGGCGGGCTCTTCGCCTGGTTCGCGGTGGCGGTAGGCAATCAGGCTGTGCTCCGAGCTGCCGTAGTATTCGGTGCAGGCCGTCGCAGGGGTATCGGTGAAAATCGTCTCCACCGTGGGGGCGGGCAGCGGTTCACCGCCGCTGACCACCGTGGTAAGCGAGTCCAGTGCGCCGTCGGGGGACGCATCGAGCAGCCGCTGGATGATCGTCGGGACCGAGACGATGCGGGTGCAGGCGTACCTTCCAAGCAGGGTGCGGGCCGTATCGGTGTTCCAGCGTCCGCTGGCCAGCAGGGTTCCACCGGTATGCAGCGATTCGACCAGCGCGTACAGTCCGAGCCCATGGGATATCGGCCCGGGGCATAGGGTGAGCGCGGCGGGAACTGCGCCGAGGATCGCGGCGCCCGAGGACAGCGACTGCTGCCATGAGCCCTGGCTGCGCACGATCGCCTTGGGCTCGCCGCTGGATCCGGAGGTGCAGATGACCAGCAGTTCGCGCTCTGCAGAGGCCGGCCGGACCGGGTGCAGGGGACCTGCGCCGTCAACTGGAACCGAATGGGTGGAGAAACCAAGGTTTTGGAGCACAGCTGCGTGCTCCGGGGCGGTGACCACCAAGGCGGCTCCCAGCCGTCGGGCGGTTGCTGCTAGCTGTTCCTGCGGCCAGGCTGGATCGAGGACAACCAGCGACTTTCCGGCCAGAACCGCCGCATGGAACCCGACCGCCATGGCCACCGGGTCCTGGGTATGGATGCCCACGCGCAGGCCCGGGTGCCGGCGAAGGCGCGTGGATAGACCTTGGGCCCGAAGCATCAGCTGGCCGAAGGTCAGTTCCTCCTTGGCGGAGGCCACTGCGATCCGGTCCGGCGTGCTTCGAGCCCAATGCTCCACGGCAAGCGAGAGATCCACGAGGTTACTTCAGCAGTCCGCGGTAGCTGCGGTGGACGGTCAGGGCGACGAGCGTGGCCACCACTGCCTTGAGCAGGTCACCGGGCAGGAATGCGAGGGAGCCGACCAGCGAGGTCTTCAGGTCGAGACCGGTGACAACCGCGGTCCACGGGACGCCGAACAGGTAGATCACCACGATGCCGCCGAGGATGGTGGCAACCAGGCCGGACACCAGCTGCAGGAGCTTGGACTGCATGCGGATCACCCAGTACTTGAACAGCGCACCGATGACCAGCGAGCCGAAGAACCATCCGACCAGGTAGCCGCCGGTTGGGCCCAACAGCACACCCAACCCGCCGCGGCCTCCGGCCAGCAGCGGCAGTCCTGCCACGGAGAGCACGATCACGACCAGCGACGCCAAGGAACCGCGCCAAGGGCCCAGCATGGCGCCGGCGAGCATGACGCCCAGGGTCTGCAGGGTGATCGGCACCGGGATGACGCCCAGGGTGATGGGCGGAACCAGTCCCATTGCGGCGATCATCGCCGCGAAGACTGCGACGTACACGGTATTGCGTGTTTGGGAGGGGGCGGTGGTGGTGGACATGGGTACTCCTAGAGACGGGTGAAGGCGATGAAGGGTGGTGGGGCGGCTAGAGCCGGTGGTGCCGTGCCGGTGCGGAATCATAGCCGCGGGCGTCGAGCGCTTCGGCGGTCTCGTCCGCGATTTTCAGGGATCGAATGACCAGCGGGACGCTTACCGCGAGCGGGTTGTTGCCCAGACCGCGGGCGTGCTGCGCCTCGCGGACCTCAAGATAAACGCGTTTGAGCTCCGGGATGAACCGGATGGCCATGGACAGGGCCAACGCGATCTGCGCCGGATTGGCGCCGAGAACGCGCAGGGGAGAAGCGACCTTCTGGAACAGCTCCAGCATGGCGTCGAAACTCGTGGTCAGGCTGACCGAATAGGCGAATATGCACATGGTGAGCAAGCGCAGCACCGCGATGGTTGCGTTGAGCCAGCCTGTTTGGATTCCCAGCAGGATCAGCACCACGGCAAGGATGGCGGCCAGCGTTACCAGCGGCATGCGCAGCTGCTTGAAGTCCACCCGGGCCGATACCAGGGTGGCGATGCTCACGAGCAGCAAGGCCAGCAGCACCTGCCAGGAGGAGATCAGATACAGGCTGATGCTGATCGCCAGCAGGGTTCCGAACTTCCATCCCGCGGGGGTTCTGGACAGCCACGACGTATTTTTCGCCGCGATCATGCGTGGCTCCACTGACGGTAGTGGGCGATGGCCTGGTCCGGAGCCCCGTCGAATCCGATGCCGCCGTCGGTGACCACCACGACCCGGTCGAAGTCCTCGAGGATCTCCAAGTCATGGGTGACCACGATGGCCCGCTGGTCCAGCCGGGCGATTTCTCGTTGGAATGCCAGCCGGTTCTTCAAGTCCAGCATGGTGGTCGGTTCGTCGAAGACAATCGTTCGCGGCTGCATCGCGATGACAGCGGCCAGCGCGACCATCTGCTGCTCTCCACCGGAGAGGGTATGGCTTTCACGCTCCGCGAGATGCGTGATGTTCAGCTGCGCCAGGGTGTCGGCGACGCGGAACTGGCGTTCCTGCTTTCCGAGTCCGAGGTTTTTCAATCCGAAGGCGATGTCTTCGGCCACCAGCGGCATGATGATCTGGTTTGCGGGGTTCTGGAAAACGAACCCCACATCGCGCCGGATCTGCTTTGCATGCTTGGCCGTGGTGAGCTCGCCGACGCGGACGGTGCCCGTGGTAGGCAGGACCAATCCGTTCAGCAGACGGGACAGGGTGCTCTTTCCCGCACCATTGGCACCGATGATTCCGATGCGCTGTTCGTTGAGTGCGAGCGTGAGATTGGTCAGCACGTCACGGTCGTCGTAGCTGACCGTCACGTTCTCCAGTTGAATCTGAGGTAAGTTCACAATGCTCCAGCAGGTCACTCATGCAAGGCCGATGAGATCTGCTGGGTGCAGTTCGATCAGTCATGCTCTTAGTTCATGGCTTGGGTGGCCACAATTAAGAGGATACTTGATCACCGTTCAATTTTCTTGATCACTGTTCAAGAAAGTAGCTATACGACGAAAAACTGCTCGTAAATCAAACCCAGAGCGAGGCCGATCATGATGATTCCGGAGCCGAAGGTCACCATGCGGGCGGCCACGGGCCTGGAGCGAAGCAGGACCCGGGCGGCCTTGGCCACGGAGAAGTACACGGCGATCGATACCACGAAGTGCCCGAGGCCGAGAATGGCCGTTTGCACCGTCATCGGCATGGGCTGCGCGCTATCGAGGAACTGGGGGATCAGTGCGACATAAAGAAGCAAGGCCTTGGGGTTGGTGCCGCTGGTGAGCAGACCCTTGAAGAACGGGGCGCGCCATGCGCCGGCGGACTTCACCTCGGTCGGGGCCTTTTGCAGCAGGGCAACCGAAGCCGACGCCTGCGGGGCGTCCGGTGTAGGGTCGGTGGCGACTTCCTGGAGTCCCGGGCCGGCGGAACCGTCATAGAACTTGGCTTTCTTCCAGCTGCGCAACGTCGAGATGCCAAGCCAGAGCAGGTAGAGCGAACCGGCCATGGTCAGGCCCATCAAGAGATTGGGGGAGCTTGCCACCAGGGCGGCCATGCCGCAGACCAGAAGTGCGGTGTGGAACAGGTATCCGGAGAGCAGGCCCCAGACTGCCGGGCGGTAGCTGGTCTTTCCCAGCGCGGAGGAGATGATGTAGGCCCAGTCGGCGCCAGGGGTGCAGGCAAGGGTAATTGAAACCAGCAAAAAACCCGTCAGCTGACTGATTTCCATTGTTCCTCCAGTGTGTATCTGATGACCTGGGAACAACGTTAGGAGAAAAAACGGGAAATGTGCTTGCCGAATCTTTGCCTTGACGGACCACATGAGCAATATAAATCATTCTTACTCAGAACTTAAGCAAAATATTTGTGCAGTACTATCAAGCTATGGATAAATTGGATCGCGCCATCATCGCTGAACTGCAGCAGGACGGGCGAATGAGCGCCACTGCTGTTGCCGCCCGCGTCGGACTATCGGTTGCGCCATGTCACCGACGGATGCGCGAGCTGGAACGGTCCGGTGTGATCACCGGATACCAAGCCGTGGTCGATCCGAGGCAACTGGGGCTCGGATTCGAGGCGCTGGTGTTCGTCACGCTCAGGGACCGTTCGCATTTGAAGGAATTCGAGGCAGCCGTCGAATCGGAGGAGCTCATCGTGGAGGCGCAGCGCCTGTTCGGCGAACCCGACTTCCTGCTGCGGGTATTCGCCAAGGATCTGCCGCACTACCAGCGGGTCTATGACGAGGTGCTGGTGAACTTGCCGGCGGTTGAAAAGTTGACCAGCACCATTGTCATGCGAAACATCAAGGGCAGGGCGGTCCTGCCGGTCTAGCCGACACTCGTAATCTTTGCCGGCACGCGGGTTACGCGTGGTGTCAGCAGCAAGGACATCAACATGACCCCGAAAGCGATCCACAGGGCTTCCGGCAGGCCGGTATGATCGACGGCGAATCCGATCAGTGGTGGGCCGGAAAGCATCGCGCCGTATCCGAAGGCGCTGATGATGCTTACAGCGTTGGGGCCAAGTCTGCTGCCCTGCGAGGCGGCGATGGTCATGCCCACCGGGAAGCCCAATGAACTTCCCAGGCCCCACATGACCGCTGCGATTCCAAGGACGATAGGGCCGTGGCCGATCAGGAATATGCAGATGCCGGCCAACCCTATCGAGCCCATGAGCAGCAGGGTGCGCCGTGGTCCGACGCTGTCCACGATCTTGCCACCAGCAAACCGCCCGGCCGTCATAGCTGCCACGAAAAGGGTGAACATGAGCGCGCCGGTGTGATGGGGCAAGCCATGGCCATTGACGGTTGCCAGAGCAATCCAGTCATTGGCCGCGCCTTCGGCGAAGCTTAGGCCGGCTACCATGAGCCCGAGCAAGAGCAGCAGGCCCAACTTTTGGTTCGACGCGGTATTGCTCCTGTTCGACGGTTTGGATCGAGTTCCGTAGTTTTCTTGTTCCCAGCCAACTAGCCCCACCTGTGCCAGAACGGCGATAGCCACCAGCATGGCGGCGACAATCGAGAAATGCCAGATGGTCAGCATCCGGAGGCTAATTGTTGCCGTCGCGATCCCCGCGCCGAGTAGCGTTCCGAGACTGAAGAATCCATGGAATATCGGCATGAGGCTTCGCCCTTGATGCCGTTCAACACGAGCGCCGCTGACATTCATCATGATATCCAGGCATCCGAAAAATATCCCATTAATAAAAAGGAAGATAAACGCAGTTATTGGTGTGCGCGTAATTGAAATTGAAATACCAAGGGCGACAAGGCACGCAGCGAGTAGAATTGGGAAGTAGAAAAGTAGTTTTCGAGTATTTATTTTTCTACTAATTATCGGAATTATCGAAATGCCCAATAGGGTTCCCGCGGTCATGCACAGCAGGAATGAACCGAACGTCAGGCCCGAAAAATTGAAGACCTCATCAATGACGGTCAGGCGACCGGCCCACGATGCGAAAGAGATGCCAGCAGCTAGAAAAATGAGATTAATGCTAGTCCGCTCGGTGAGAACTCTCCGAGAAGCTGTGCTGGTGGCCTGTGTCATTTACCCTTTCGCCCTTCAACGTGAAACTGCTTAAAAGTTTATCTCATTCCGCGTTAGTTTCCTTGCGTGATGCCCTCGTTTGAGCGATCTTCAGTGTCGGTGTTGCGCTTGCTCGTATGCCATTCACAGAATCGGATAATGCGCCCGCCTCAGCCTGATTGGTCCAGTCGAGATTAGATCCTCGGGCTCTGTAATTATTGCCCAAGTCAAACAAATGCAAGGCTGGTGTGATTTGCCGATGCCACGTAGGCTCTGAGCATTATCTGAAGCTCTTCCAACGAAGCGGGGATATGGTAGTGGGAGCCAAGGCACTGAAAACTGATGTGGTGATCATCGGATCCGGGTTGTCTGGACTGGTTGCGGCGGCCGAGGTCATAGACGCCGGGCTGCACGTAACCGTCCTGGACCAGGAAAACTCGAACAATCTCGGCGGGCAGGCATATTGGTCATTCGGCGGGCTGTTTATCGTTGACTCGCCCGAGCAACGGCACCTCCGTGTCAAGGACTCCTTCGAGCTTGCTTGGAGCGACTGGCGGGACAGCGCACAGTTTGATCGGCTGGAAGATCAGGACGCCTGGGCTGTGAAGTGGGCCAAGGCCTATGTTGAATTCGCCGCTGAGGAAAAACGCTCGTGGATTCGCGAACAGGGCATCGAGCTGACTCCGGTTGTCGGCTGGGCCGAGCGGGGTAGCGGCGCCGCGGGAAGCCACGGGAACTCCGTTCCACGCTTCCACATTTCATGGGGAACGGGTACTGGCGTTAGCGGCCCCTTCGCAGAGAAAGTTCTTCAAGCGCACCGGGACGGCAAAGCAGATCTCTGCTTCAGGCATCGGGTGACCGAACTCGTCGTGACTGATGGGACCGTCACCGGGGTGCGCGGCAGCGTCCTGGAGCCGGATGCCAGTGCCCGTGGCGTCAGATCCTCTCGGGTCGTCGAAAGCGAGTTCGAGATCCATTCGCAGGCAGTGGTCGTGGCCACCGGCGGGATCGGGGGCAACCATGATTTGGTCAGGAAATACTGGCCGGACCGCCTTGGCAACGCGCCAGCCCACATGATTTCGGGGGTGCCTGCGTACGTTGATGGTAGCGGACTGGAACTTGGCGAAGCTGCGGGGGCAAACGTCGTGAACCGCGATCGCATGTGGCATTACACCGAAGGAATCAGAAACTGGGACCCGATTTGGCCACTGCATGGCATCCGGATACTCCCGGGTCCCACATCAATGTGGTTCGATGCAAACGGCAACCGCCTGCCTGCGCCCGGTCTGCCGGGGCACGACACCATCGGTACCCTCCGTCATCTGAGAACCGATCCGAGCTCTTCCGCGTTTGACCATTCGTGGTTCGTCTTGAACCAGCGGATCATCGAGAAAGAATTCGCGCTCTCAGGCTCCGAGCAGAATCCGGACCTCACCAACCATGATCGCAAGGCAGTGGTCAAAGACCGGCTTTTCGGCAAAGGCGCCCCGGCTCCCGTCGCGGCGTTCCTGGAGCATGGGGCGGATTTCGTGTCATCCGATACTCTCGAAGGCCTGGTCGCGAAAATGAACGCGATTGCGCCAGAGGCACAGTTGGACACGGAACTCCTGCGCCGGCAAATAGAATCACGAGATCTCCAAGTGGAGAACGCCTTCAGCAAGGACTCGCAGATGCAAAGCATCCGGAATGCGCGCAGGTATCTGGGCGACAGGCTCATGCGCGTCGTCGCGCCGCATCGGATCCTCGACCCTGCCGCCGGGCCGCTGATCGCCGTGAAGTTGCATGTGCTGACCCGCAAGTCGCTTGGCGGATTGCAAACCGACCTCTCGGGGCGTGTGCTGTCTCCGGAAGGCAGGCTTCTGAATGGACTCTACGCCGTGGGGGAAGCCTCAGGCTTCGGCGGCGGGGGTATGCACGGATACAACGCTCTTGAGGGAACTTTTCTGGGCGGTTGTCTCTTCACCGGTCGCCAAGCAGGTCGAGCCATTTGCTCGCAGGTCATCTAACGGTGGAGAAAGCGCGGTCCGCAGCACGCCCTCGCGCTGGCTCACAATGCCAGTCGCGATCGATCAGCCCGGTTCAGGGACCGCCTGCAGTGACAAGAGCCTTGTCAATGTTGGCATCCGGGGATTGCGGCGGACTGGACTAGAGGTTTCTGACCGAAGAAAAGAACCGCCGTGCACCTGTTTGACCAAGTGAACGGCGGTTCCTGTTTTGCGCCCCCGGCGGGATTCGAACCCACGACCTAGAGATTAGAAGGCTCTTGCTCTATCCAGCTGAGCTACGGAGGCAGAACCCAAAATAGTTTAGCCTATGGTTCGCATGGAACGCGATTCGAAACGGATAGGGTGGGATTGGCAGTGGTTTTACAGTTGCTGATTAGGCGAGGTTAACGTGCAGCGATGGAAAATCGGGAGAGTTCAAGGAACTGTGCTGTTCTGTCTCTTGAGCATGATTCTTGCGTGGATCGTCGCCATGCCGCTATGGCTTGGCGGGGGACTTGCCCATCCATCATTCAGGTGGATCGCGCTGGCGATGATGATCACTCCGAGCATTGCGGCTGTTATCGTAGCGTCCCTCGAAGGGAAGCTCGGTAAATTTTTTGAGCACGTCGGCATGTGGCCAGTGCGCCGTCCTTGGCGGTTCATCACCGCCATGCTGCTCGGAATACTGATTCCGGTGTTCTTGATCCTCCAGGCGGTCTTCGTCGGGTCCTGGCTCGGCGTCTTTCCCGGGGATCTGCAGAACTTCACGATCTTGAAAATCGTTTCAGGCGAGGATGGTATCGGCCACTACCTCGCAGATCAGGGTGGTTTGATCCTTGTTGCGGGACTGATGAACCTGCTTCCTGCTCTGGGTGAAGAAGTCGGTTGGCGTGGCTGGTTGTGGCCCCGCCTGCAGCCGATGGGCCAACTTCCCGCCATTCTGATTTCCGGAATCGTGTGGGGAATTTGGCATGCACCACTAATCCTTCTCGGCTACAACTACCCGTTGGCCGACGGAGCATGGGGCGTAGTGTCCATGTGTGGAATGTGCGTTGTGGTGGGCGCATTCTTCGCCTGGTTGCGGACCTTCTCCCAGTCGGTCTGGCCTGCCGCCCTCGCCCACGCGATCTTCAACGCCAGTGCGGGACTCGTATCGCTATTCATGGTGATGGGCGTAATCCTTGATACGCAAAAGGCCTCGATCCTCGGATGGTCCGGGTGGATCCTTCCTGCAATTCTGATTGCTGTCATGCTGTCCGTCCGCGCCTTCGGCGAACCGGCAACACCGCGATTATCCACAGATCGTCCGATTCGGTCCTGAATAAAAGGAGCATGGCTGAACATGGAGTGGAAGCCGGCATTCGCTGGTTCCACGTTCAAAGGAGAACAGGCCATGACCGATTTGATGACCATCCGGGGGATTGTCGGTACGGAACCGCAATTGAGCATTACCCCGAAGGGACTCGCGGTACTCAAGTTCCGTGTTGCGACTCATGAACGCAAACGCGACGGCGAAACCGGGCAGTGGGTCGATGGCGCAACCAGCTGGTTTTCCATCTCGGCATTTCGCGCCCTGGCAGAAAACGCGATGGAGTCGATTGCCCAAGGAGACCATTTGGTGATCTTCGGAAAACTGCAGATTCGACAGTTTGACCGGCCCGACGGCACCCGGGGGATGAGCGCCGACCTTGAGGCATATTCGCTGGGCCATGATCTCAGGTTCGGCACGTCGCTATTCACCAAGGTTCGCAGTGACGGCGGCGAAGCCGAACGCGTGACGCACACCTCGGCCGCGGGGAATTCTCGATCTTCGGACGAAGTGCGGGGAGAGAACATGTGGGCCAGCGAGGACACCGACGCGGCCTGAAACCCGCAAAACCTTCGGTGCCCGGGCGGACTTTGTGAATCCGGGCACCGTGAGAGGAAGATTCTGCCCCATGGATTGGGTTTTGGAGCCTGCGACAGACTAGCCTTAAGGGTATGGCGGAATTCATTTATACGATGACCAAGGCTCGCAAGGCCGTTGGTGACAAAGTCATTCTTGACGATGTCAGCATGTCGTTCTATCCGGGCGCCAAAATTGGTGTCGTGGGCCCTAACGGTGCTGGTAAGTCAACAATCCTGAAGATCATGGCGGGGATTGATACCCCGTCGAACGGTGAGGCTCGACTCTCACCAGGCTACTCGGTCGGCATCCTCCTGCAGGAACCGCCGCTGAACGAAGAAAAGACTGTCCTGGGCAACGTCCAGGAAGGCGTTGGCGAGATCTACGAAAAGATCCAGCGCTTCAACGAAATCTCCGAAGAAATGGCCCAAGACGGCGCCGACTTCGATGCCCTGCTGGAAGAGATGGGCAAGCTGCAGGAAGCGATTGACGCTGCCGACGCTTGGGACATCGACAACCAGCTTGAACAGGCCATGGATGCCCTGCGCTGCCCGCCGGGCGACGAAATGGTCACCCACCTCTCCGGTGGTGAGCGCCGTCGTGTAGCACTGTGCAAGCTGCTTCTGCAGAAGCCGGACCTGCTGCTGCTCGATGAGCCCACCAACCACTTGGACGCCGAGTCGGTCCTGTGGCTGGAGCAGCACCTGTCGGCCTACCCGGGCGCCGTACTGGCCGTGACCCACGACCGTTACTTCCTCGATCACGTCGCCGAATGGATCTGTGAAGTCGACCGCGGTCGTCTGCACCCATACGAGGGCAACTACTCCACCTACCTGGAGAAGAAGCGCGAACGCATGGAGGTCCAGGGCAAGAAGGACCAGAAGCTGGCAAAGCGCCTGGCCGAGGAACTCGAATGGGTTCGCTCCAACGCCAAGGGACGCCAGACCAAGTCCAAGGCCCGTCTGGCACGTTACGAGGAAATGGCAGCCGAAGCCGAGCGCACCCGCAAGCTTGACTTCGAAGAGATCCAGATCCCGCCAGGCCCGCGCCTGGGCCAGGTAGTTATCGAGGCCACGGACCTGAAGAAGGGCTTCGGCGACCGCGTCCTCATCGACGGCCTATCGTTCTCGCTGCCGCGCAACGGCATCGTTGGCGTTATCGGTCCGAACGGTGTCGGTAAGTCGACCTTGTTCAAGACCATCGTGGGCATGGAGCAGCTGGACGGCGGCAACCTGAAGGTCGGCGAAACCGTCAAGATCTCCTACGTTGACCAGAACCGCGAAAACATCGATCCGAACAAGAGCCTGTGGGAAGTTGTTTCGGACGGACTGGACTACATCCAGGTCGGCCAGGTCGAAATGCCTTCGCGCGCCTATGTTTCGGCGTTCGGCTTCAAGGGCCCGGACCAGCAGAAGAAGGCAGGTGTGCTCTCCGGTGGTGAGCGCAACCGCCTGAACCTGGCACTGACCCTCAAGCAGGGCGGCAACCTGTTGCTGCTCGATGAGCCTACCAACGACCTCGACGTTGAAACGCTGTCCTCGCTGGAAAACGCGCTTCTGGAGTTCCCGGGCTGTGCAGTGGTCGTCTCCCACGACCGTTGGTTCCTGGACCGCGTGGCCACCCACATCCTGGCCTACGAGGGCACCGAAGAGAACCCGTCGAACTGGTACTGGTTCGAGGGCAACTTCGAGTCCTACGAAGCCAACAAGATTGAGCGCCTGGGCCCGGATGCAGCGAAGCCGCACCGCGTCACCCACCGCCGCTTGACCCGCGACTAAAGATTCCGGGTAAGGGAAAAGCCGCCACGAAAGTGGCGGCTTTTTTCGTACCCCGGCGCGGGCTCCTGTGAGCGCCTAGGTGTTTGGCGAGGCGGCCATGAGCCCGGACAGCCGGAGGTACTGGCGGTCTTGGTGGAGCAGGTGCTGCTGGTGGGTGCCGTGCAGGATCTCGTGGACCTCGGCGGCGATCAGCCGGGAACCGCCGATGCTGATCGAGGAGTGGAGGCTCGCGCGAAGCGCCACCGGAGCATGCGGGAAATACGGTTCACCGGTGGGCAGGAACTGGAATCCCTGTTCCTCGGTGAAGCGGGGAGCTCCCGGCTTGGCAAAGTTCGTTGCCAGTTCGTGATGGTCTTCGCCCAGCAGGTGGATCATGAAGCTCGATGCGGACAAGACCGCTCCTGCGGCTCCGGACTCCTTGGTCAGGGAAAAGGACACAGCGACGGGTTCAATGGACAGCGAGGCCAGCGATGACACCGTCAGGCCGTAGGGAATGCCGTCGACCGTTGCGGTGATGAGCGCGACGCCGGCGGGGTGATGACGGAATGCGGTACGGAAATCATCAGACAAAGTCGACATATTCACTGATCCTTCTGCTGGGCTGTATGGGGCAGTCCAGTGTTGGTCAGAGCCGATGCTGGCCCTGAATCTAAACCATCTATACGCCCCACACTAAGACTTCAAGTAAACTTGAGGTCAAGCGGAGGTGTGGTGATCATGGACACAATGAGCGGCGAAGAGCTGCCTCGCGAGATGCCCGGGCAGGAACTGCTGAGCATCGGCTCGGTGAGCGAGCGAACCGGGGTCGCCCGTTCGGCCCTGCACTATTACGAAGACGTGGGACTCATTGCGTCGCTTCGGTCGGCGGGCAACCAGCGCCGGTATCCGCGGCACATGTTGCGGCGTATCTCGCTGATCACCGTTGGCAGCAAGCTGGGTATTCCGTTGAGTGACATCAAACGTGCGCTTGAACCGGTGCCGATGAGCACCATGCCCTCCGAAGCCGACTGGCTGCGGGCGACAGCCGAATGGAAACGGGTCCTGGAAGCACGCCGAAGGGCCATCGAGGAACTCGAAGACCGCTTGATGGGCTGCATCGGCTGCGGCTGCCTCTCAATGCAGGCCTGCACGTTGCTGAACCCGGACGACGCGCTGGCCCAGGAAGGCTCGGGCGCGCGCCGCCTGGAAGCCGCCGACGACGAGGACTTGCGCCCAACCTGACCCGGCCCGCCGCTGGGCTCGCTACAGCGAGTCCTCCGGCAGCCTGACCATTCCTTCCTGAGCCACCGTCGCCACGAGCGTTCCCTCTCGGTTGAAGAACTGCCCGGTCCCCAGCCCGCGGGCCGATGAGGCCGACGGCGAATGCAAGACGTACAGCAGCCATTCATCGGCGCGGAAATCCCGGTGCCACCACATTGCATGGTCCAGGCTTGCGACGCTCAAGCCCGGGTGGACCCAAGTCTTGCCGTGGGCGCGGAGCACCGGTTCCAGCAGCATGTAGTCGCTGGCGTAGGCCAAGGCGGCGCGATGCAGCGCCGGGTCGTCGGGCAGCTTGGCGGTGGTGCGCAGCCAGACGACGGCCTCGGGGGACTTCTCGAACTTGTGCGGAAGGTAGATGGCGTCGGTGACATGCCGGACGTCGAACGGCCTCTGGTAGGCCCACTCGCGGGCCACCGGGTGGTCGATGTGCCCGATCAGCTCGGCCGTGGTCGGCAGCGTCTCGGGGTCCGGGGCCGAGATCGGCAGCGGATCGTAGTGCTCGATGCCCTGGGCCGGTTCCTGGAACGAGGTGATCATCGACAGGATCGGCTCGCCGTTCTGGTAGGCGTGCACACGCCGTGCCGAGAACGAGCGTCCGTCGCGCAGGCGCTGGACGCCGAAGGTGATGTTCTGGGTGGGGTCCCCGGGGCGCAGGAAATAGCCGTGAAGCGAATGCACAGCGCGGCTGGGTTCGACCGTGCGCGTTGCCGCGACGACGGACTGCGCCAGCACCTGGCCGCCGAAGACGCGCCCCAAGGTGTGCGACGGCGTATGTCCGACGAAGATGTCCTCGTCGGTTCGCGCATGGTCATCGCCATCCAGATTGAGCAGATCCAGCAGCATTTGTGTTGTGCCTAGTTCTTCGGACACGATCTCGACTCCTTCAGGTACATAATGCGGAGGAAGGGCAACGCCGTGTACCGCAAAGTAACATGACGTCTTCCATCCACAGTCTCATCGTCCAACTATACGTTTCATGGCAGTTCATGACGCCATTAGCGGAAGCTGGGATTTGCCGAACGTGAGTCGTGAGACCATGAATGCATGGCAAGCAGCGCATTAGTTTTTGACGACAATACCTCCGTGGCGGATCTGGCGAACTTCATCAGCCGCGCCAAAACTGTGGAAGACGATGCGGCGCTGCTCATGGCCCGGGGTGCCGCGCTGGCAGTCTACGTCCCGGTACTGGTTCCCGCAGACCTGGGCCAGGGCGAATACACGATCCTCGCCATGCGGGTGCACCGGTTGGCCCAGCCGGCGGAGCTGACGCGCAGCTACTCCCTGGCTTCGATGCAGGACCGCCTGGCCCGCATGACGGACGGCTCCGTCGAGTTCTCACTTCCTCCGGTGCAGGAGAACCCCCGCTGGGCCGGGATCTCGGTACCGGTTTCGGGATGGATCGATAGCGGCGCCATCGCCGACGACGTGCTGCGCAGCGCGGCCCAAACGGGTATCGATGCCGTGGCCAAGGCCCTTCCCGAGAATCCCGGAAAGCCAGTGGTCGCCCAGATCCGCCAGCGGATCTGGTCATCGCCGATTGCCGGTGCCGAGCACGAGCTTCCCATGGGGGCAGCCTTCGCGATGCAGGCCCTGGGATTCCTGGCACCGGGAAGCGAAAGCCGGGTCTTCCGCAACGGGAGCTGGGTGCGGATCAGCAACGGCCGCGGGCACGTGGTGCTGCGCAGGTCCTCGCTGCTGGGCTAGGCGGCAGCGCGGGGCGTTAAGCGAACCATGGGCTGGAACTCCTTCGGGGGAGTTCCAGCCCATTCGCTCTCTGCGGCAGGCTACATGGTGTCCGGGGTGTTCTGCAGCGAGTGCGCGGCGCGCTCGAAGTAGTCGCGCAGCGTCTCGGCCTGGAGCATCGGAAGCGCGAGCTGGTCGATGGCCTTGTTCATGTGCCCCAGCCAGACGTCGCGGTAGTGCGAGTTGATCGGGTAGTTGTGGTGGCGCATGCGCAGGCGCGGGTGGCCTCGATGCTCGGAGAAGGTCGTGGGGCCGCCCCAGTACTGCTCCAGGAACAACTGCAGGCGCACCTGGGCCGGGTGCAGGTCTTGCTCGGGGTACATCCGGCGGAAGTCCTCGTCCTCGGCCACGGAGGCGTAGAAGTTCTTGGTCAGCTGGGCGAAAACCGGTCGGCCGCCGACTTCCTCGTAGAAGGTTCCTGCGTACTGCGAGATATCCACCGGCTCCTGCGCCAGGTCGAGGAATTCCTGCGAGGATTTCCCCATCACCAATGGGTTGCTCATGGGGTCGCGTCGGGCGACCTGCGGAAGGAACTGTGGTTCGCTCATTGGCTAAGTCCTCGGGTATCTGTCGGTTGGAAGGTGACTGGCTCGTGCAGGACCGGGAAATTCACGGACCGCGCGATAAAACAAACCTTGTTGGCCTCGTGGTGCAGCGAGTCGGCCAGTTCCCGCTGGGACTCGTCGGCGAGTTCCACGCGGGGATGCAGCACCACCTGGGTGAATTCTCCGCTGTTGTCGCGGTTCAGGCGTAGGGTGCCGGTTGACTGGTCGCTGTAGCCGGTGACCACGACGCCGTGGGTCACCGCCACATGCAGGTAGGAGAGCATGTGGCATTGGGTCAGCGCCGCCAGCAGCAGCTGCTCGGGATTCCACCGGTCCTTGTCGCCATGGAAAGTGGGGTCGGCGGTCCCGGGAAGATCGGGCAGGCCCGGCGCCAGGACGATGTGGTCCCGGCCGTAGCTGCGGTATCCCTCGGTGCCGGACCCGCGGTTGCCGGTCCAGTCGATGCTCACCTGGTATCGGTGCTGCGAGAGGTCCATGACCCCATTCTCCCACCCTTTAAACGAAACGTGGTGTGCCTTCACGCACACGGCGCGTGGCACACCACGGGATCGTTATGGGCTAGGCCTGCGCGTCAGCGGCGCGGGCGGCCAAGGCGCGCTCCACGTCTGCCTTGGACTCCACCAGCAGTCGGCGCATGGCCGGGTGCTTCTGGCCGAGCGAGGCCAGGAAGCTGTCGGTCTGCGCCAGCGTCTGCTCGGAGACGTTCGAGCCGGGGTAGAAGCCCAGCACGATCTGCTTGGCCATTTCATGGGAGAAAGACTCCCACGTGGTGACCAGCAGGTCGAAGTACTGCTGCGCATATCCGGAAATCAGCTCGGAGTCGTGGGTGGTGTTGAAGCCTGCGATGACCGCGCTCTGCTGGTCGTTGGACAAATCCCCGCTGGTTGCGGCCGCGAACGCGGCGGCCTTGGCTTCCGCAGTGGGGCGCGCGGCGCGGGCGGTGTGCCAGGAGGCCTTGCCCTTGGCGGTGTCGTCGGCGGCGAGCACCGCGTCCAGCCCCGCGTCGTCCATGCGGCCGCCGGCGGACAGCGCGATGGCCAGCGCCCAGCGCAGATCGGTATCGACGGCTAGCCCGTCGAGCGCGGTGGAGCCGTCGAACAGCGCCTGCACCGTATCCAGCTGCGCGGCGGTGCGCGAGCGGTGGGCGAAGGCCTTGGCGAACTGCAGCTGCGCGTCGGATCCGGCTTCGGCCTCGGTGGCCAGCTCCCACAGCCGGTCGGCGGCGTGGATGCCGAGCTCCTGGCTGTGCTCTGCGGCCACGAAGGAATCCAGCGAGGTGTTCAGCTGGCGCAGCAGCACCATGATCACCGTCGAATCGACCTCGTGGCCGATGTTGTTCAGCAGCAGCTGGACGTAGGTGCGGGCCGGGGACTCCGCTTCGCGGACCGCATCCCAGGCGGCGGACCAAACCAGCGTGCGCGGCAGCGACTGCGCGAAGTCCTTCAGGTGCTCGGTCGCGGTGGCCAGCGAACGCTCGTCCAGGCGGATCTTGGTGTAGGTCAGGTCGTCGTCGTTCAGCAGCACCAGATCCGGGCGCGCCAGGCCGACCAGCGCCGGCACCTCGGTGAGCTCGCCGTCGATGTCCAGCTCCTCGCGGTGCACACGCTGCAACTTGCCCCCGGCGTCCAGCGAGTAGAAGCCCACGGCCAGGCGGTGCTGGCGCAGGGTCGGGTAGTCCGCGGCGGCGCTCTGGTGGATGGCGAAGTCGGTGATCACGCCGTTCTCATCCTCGGAGATCTGGGCGGTCAAGGTGTTCACGCCGGCGGTCTCCAGCCAGGATCCGCCCCAGTGGCTCAGGTCGCGGCCGCTGGCCGCTTCCAGCTCGCGCAGCAGGTCGGGCAGCTCGGTATTGCCCCAGGCATGCTTCGCAAAGTACTCGCGCACGCCGGCCATGAACTCCTCCTGGCCCACGAAGGCCACCAGCTGGCGGAGCACCGAGGCGCCCTTGGCGTAGGTGATGCCGTCGAAGTTGACCTCGACGTCTTCCAGGTCGTTGATCGGGGCCACGATCGGGTGGGTGGAGGGCAGCTGGTCCTGGCGGTAGGCCCAGTTCTTCTCCAGTGTGTTGAAGGTGGTCCAGGCGCTGGTGAACTCGGTGTTCTGCGCGGCGGCCAGCGTGGACATGAACTCGGCGAAGGATTCATTGAGCCACAGGTCGTTCCACCATTTCATGGTGACCAGGTCGCCGAACCACATGTGGGCCAGCTCGTGCAGGATGGTGATGGCGCGGCGTTCAACCATGGCGCCGGTGGGCCGGGAGCGGAAGACGTACTCTTCCAGGAAGGTCACCGCGCCCGCGTTCTCCATCGCTCCGGCGTTGAACTCAGGCACGAACAGCTGGTCGTACTTTTCGAACGGGTACGGGGTACCGAAGTTCTTCTCGTAGAATTCGAAGCCCTGGCGGGTGATGGTCACGATGTTCGCGACATCCAGGTACTCCATCAGCGAAGCGCGGGCGAACACGCCGAGTTCCACGGTGCGGCCGCTGGAGGAGACCAGCGAGTCGCGGGCCACCTGGTAGGGGCCGGCGATCAGCGCGGTGATGTAGCAGGAGATGCGCTGGGTCGGCGCGAAGTCCCAGGTTGCGGCCTCGCCCTTCTCAACCGGTTGCGGGGTCGGGGCGTTGGAGACGACGTTCCAGTACTTCGGCGCGGTCACCGAGAACTGGAAGGTGGCCTTCAAATCCGGCTGCTCGAAAACGGCGAACATGCGGCGGCAGTCGGCGACCTCGAACTGGGTGTAGAGGTAGACCTCCTGATCCACCGGGTCCACGAAGCGGTGCAGGCCTTCGCCGGTGTTCATGTACAACGCATCCGCGTCGATCACCAGGACGTTCTCAGCGGCCAGATTCGGCAACTGGATGCGGATGCCGTCGGCCACCTCGGCCGGGTCCAGCTCGACGCCGTTCAGGTTCACCGAACGCACGGTGTCGGTCACGGCGTCGATGAAGCTCGCGGCTCCCGGGGTCGCGGTGAATCGCACGGTGGTCTGCGAGGTGAACACGCGCTCGCCGCGGGTCAGGTCGAGATTCACCTCATAGGACTCGACGTTGATCACGCTGGCGCGTTCGGCGGCCTCGGCGCGCGTGAGGTTCATTCCTGGCATGGGGGCTCCAATTTCTCGTGAGGCATCACCTCACCCGAAGTTCTGAAATGGATATTGAATATCTATGCCTATTGTGTCACCCGCCACCCGCCCCTCCGCAACCCCCGGGCCGGGGGAATCCGTATATTTCGCGTGTTTTTTCGGCGTCACCATTCTTAGTTCCCCGAATCGGGCGGTGACTTCACACAATTACCCGGAGCGCGACGCAATGCCTGCGGCGCGCGTGTTGGTCGCTAAGCTAGAAAAGACAGCAACAACCGTCCACAATGAATGAGGCTCCACACGATGCGCGTGCATATCGCCACCGACCATGCCGGTCTTGAACTCAGCGACTACCTGGTCAAGCACCTGACCGCCAAGGGCTACGAGATGGTCAACCATGGACCGAAGGCCTATGACGCGGAAGACGACTACCCGGCCTTCTGCATCAACGCGGCCAAGGCAGTGGTCGCCGACCAGCGTGCCGGCGTCGAAGCGCTGGGCATCGTACTGGGCGGTTCGGGCAACGGCGAGCAGATCGCCGCCAACAAGGTCGAGGGCATCCGCGCCGCACTGGCCTGGAACCTGGACACCGCCAAGCTGGCCCGCGAGCACAACGACGCCAACGTGATCGCCGTGGGCGGCCGCCAGCACACTGTGGAGGAAGCCGCCGAACTGATCGAGGCATTCCTGGCCGAGCCGTTCAGCGAAGCCGAGCGCCACGTTCGCCGCATCGGCAAGATCGCGACCTATGAAACCACCGGCGAGGTCATCGACTAGCCGTGCCCGAAGGACACTCCCTTCACCGTCTGGCCCGCCAATTCGACGACGTATTCGGCGGCCAGACGGTCCACGTTTCTTCCCCGCAGGGCCGCTTCGCCGTCGACGCGCAGCGCATCGACGGGTGCGAACTTGAATACGCGTTCGCCAAGGGCAAGCAGCTGTTCTGCCATTTCTCCAACGACCTGTACCTGCGGGTGCACCTGGGTCTCTACGGAGCCTTCAGCTTCGGTGGAGACAGCTACTTCACCGGCGCGTCATCCATCGGCGCCCCGCGGAAGATCGGTGAACGCGAAACCGCTTCGCCGCAGGACGCGGGGGAGTACTCCGGTCCGCCGGCTCCCGTGGGCGCCGTGCGCGCACGCATCGTGTCCGAGCACGGCTGGGCGGACTTGCGCGGCCCAACAGCCTGCGAGGTGCTGGACCACGAACAGGTGCAGGCCCAGTTGGCCAAATTGGGGCCGGACCCGTTGGTCGGTGCCGCCGTCAGGTTCCGGGCGGCCAAGGGCCAGGCGGATGCCGCCGAGGCGGACGCACGGCTGGATGAGTCCTACACGCTGTTCCGCGCGAACCTGTTGCGCACCAAGTCGCCGATCGGCATCGTGCTGATGAACCAAAACCTCATCAGCGGCGTCGGAAATATCTACCGCGCGGAAACGCTGTTCCGCAACCGGATTTCTCCCGATCTTCCGGCCAACGAGCTTTCGACCCGGGCCGCCAAGAAACTGTGGAACGACATCGTGGCGACGATGGAGGACGGCGTGCGCGACGGGAAGATCATCACGACCCGCCCCGAAGACCGTGATTCCGAAGGACTTCTCTGGCCGGATAATGCCTACTACGTTTACCAGCGCCAAGGGATGGGATGCAGGAAATGCACCGCGACGATCTCCCTCGCTGAGGTCGCCGCCAGGAAACTGTACTGGTGCCCCAAATGCCAGCGCCTGCCGCGCAAGCGCGCCGGTAAATAAGCATGCGCTGCGCCGGGAATTCGGATTTATTCTTTTAAATTCAAATTCCCGGCGTGTACTGTCTTTTCTGGGTGGCGCTCCGTGCTAGGCGAATGCACCCAAGTCGGAGACTGGTTTCCCGATTTGCAATGCCCAAGTTTTATGGTCTAGACTAGAACTTGTTCGAAGCGAAGTAGCTTCGAAATGGGGATGTAGCTTAATGGTAAAGCCTTAGTCTTCCAAACTAATGACGCGAGTTCGATTCTCGTCATCCCCTCCAGAGAAACCCCGCTCCGGCGGGGTTTTCGTTTATCCGGTAAGTGTCGCCCGTTGCTGGCCCTCGCTGGAATCCGAATCGCTGGCCATCTGCCTTCCCAGGACTTTCGCGGTAGGGCATCGGATTTCTGCGCTGGAACCCACGCGCATTGATTCGGCCTGACCGGCAAGGGGACTTCGATCTTGCCTGGCATCGAGAAAACCTGCGTCGCCCGCAAAATCTGGCCGAGGGCGATGATGATGCCAGGGTCGCGTGCCCAGAAATCCGATTCCGCGAGCAGCACGATGTCATGCCACGAGAAGTACGGCACTGCAAGATGCATGCTGCCTGGTCCGCTGGCAGTGAACTGCACCGGAACGCGGACCCAGTGGCCGCAGGGCGTCATGGGAGAGTCCGCGGCGGTGGCTGGCGCTTGGGCTGCCGCCTGTTGGGTTCAAGGGGGAAGGCTTGCCTGAATGCGGGAAGACCCGATGTTCGCGGAGCCGCTGGCGCCGGGAACGGCCCCAGCCGCTGAGGTGTGCCGGTCAACTTTCCTGCGCTGGTTCCCGTTGTTTCCAGCCCCTACGCCCCGACGGGAAGTTTTAGCGTCGAGAATTCCGCGTCTTTTCGCCCGTTGATGCGTCGATGGCTACGGCTTATGGTGTCGCCCTCCCGGGGCTCGCGAATAATAAATCTCCTGTTACTCAACTCACGTCGGGGTGGAATATGCGTCAAAATCGAAGGTAATTCTCGGAAATTCCCCGGAAACACGCGGTTTCCCGGCGGTGCTGGGAGAGGGATCCTGATTTTGCATTTACCCCGAACCCGTGTATCTTTATTTCTTGTGGTCAGGCGCGGATAAACAAATCCAAACCTGAATTCACAAAGAGTTGGTTCAAGTGAGAAGCGATTTTCACAAGAATTCAACGGGGTGTAGCTCAGCTTGGCTAGAGCGCGCGCTTTGGGAGCGTGAGGTCGCAGGTTCGAATCCTGTCACCCCGACTCATGAACTAAGGATTCCGGTCTGGATGTACATGAAACTTGAGAGCTAAATATTATTTAGATCTTGTGATCTTCGGATGCTAGTGAAATAGACCCGAACTGCATCACAAACGATTAGTGGATACAGGAAAACGTCGGTTAGACTGATCACTGCTAATCGGGGTGTAGCTCAGCTTGGCTAGAGCGCGCGCTTTGGGAGCGTGAGGTCGCAGGTTCGAATCCTGTCACCCCGACTCTGTCGAACAACCCCGCAACGCCACCATGTTGCGGGGTTTTTTGCAGATTAGACCTAATTATTACAACTCAGGAGTACAACGCTGTGAAGAGCGCCGTCGAAAACGTCAACCCGACCCGGGTTAAGCTGACCGTTGAAGTTCCTTACGCAGAGCTGAAGCCCCGCGTCGATGAGGCGTACAAGACTATCGCTCAGCAGATCCAGATCCCAGGCTTCCGCAAGGGCAAGGTTCCTTCCCGCCTGATCGATCAGCGCGTTGGCCGGGGCTACGTCATCGAGACCGCGGTGAACGAGGGTCTGAACGAGTACTACCAGGCCGCCATGGTCGAGAACGAGCTCACCCCGCTGTCGCGCCCAGAGGTCGACATCACCGAGCTGCCTTCGATCGAGAAGGAAGGCGAAGGCCAGCTGGTCTTCACCCTGGAAGTTGACATCCGCCCGACTGTCGAGCTGCCTGACTACAAGGGCATCGAGGTTTCCGTTGAGGCCAAGGAAGTTTCCGACGAGGACATCGAGAAGGCTCTTGACGACCTGCGCGGCCGCTTCGGCACCCTGAAGGACGTCGAGGCTCCAGCAGCTGCCGATTCCTTCGTCACCATCGACCTGACCGCTTCGGTCGAGGGCGAAGAGGTCGACTCGGCTCAGGGCCTGTCCTACCAGATCGGCTCGGGCAACATGCTCGAGGGCATGGACGAGGCCATCACCGGCCTGTCCGCTGGCGAAGACGCAACCTTCGAGACCGAGCTGGCTGGCGGCGAGTACGCCGGCAAGCCTGCCACCGTCAAGGTTGTCGTGACCGCTGTGAAGCAGCGCGAACTGCCAGAAGCCAACGATGATTTCGCACAGCTGGCTTCCGAGTTCGACACCATCGCCGAGTTGCGCGAGGACCTGAGCAAGTCCGCCGCCGAAGGCAAGATCGTCGAGCAGGGCGTTGAGGCCCGCGAGCTGGTCCTGGACAAGCTGCTGGAACTGGTTGAGGTTCCGGTGCCTGAGTCGGTTATCAACGAGCAGATCGAGCAGCACTTCGACCAGCCGAACGCCGAGGACGACCACGACACCGAAGAGCACCGTGCGGAAGTTCGCGAGAACACCGAGCGTGCCTTCAAGAACGAAATCATCCTGGACGCAGTTGCCAACGCCGAAGAGGTTGGCGTGGAGCAGTCCGAGCTGATCGACTACATCGTGCAGACCGCAGGCCAGTACGGCATGGAGCCGAACCAGTTCGCTCAGATGCTGGACGGCGCAGGCCAGGTTCCAATGCTGCTGGGCGAGGTTCGCCGCCGCAAGGCACTGGCAAAGGTCCTGGAGTACGCAACGGTCACCGACTCGAACGGTGCAGCTGTGGATCTGAGCTCCTTCGTGAAGCCAGCTGGCGAGGACGAAGCAGCAGAGGCTGAGGCCGAGTCCGAGGCAACCGAAGCCAAGTAGTCTTCACCCAAATCATTGATGGCCGTCGGCCAGCATGTGCAAACACGCTGGTTGACGGCCATTTTTGTTCGCTTCAGGCGTGCAGCATGCGCCGTGAGCGAAACAGGGGCATGAATCGCCCCATCGAGGACTTGAAGTAAGTAATCTGCAAGTAAACCAGTTGCAGCTTTGGGATTCGGACTTTGGATCCCAGAATCTGATCTACACGTTTGGAAGAGGTAGAGAACATGTCAAATGATTCGCGCACTCCCACCATGGCCACCGTTGACCCGGCAGGCCGTGAGGATTACATTTACAACCGCCTCCTCAAGGAGCGCATCATCTGGCTGGGCTCCGAGGTCCGCGACGACAATGCGAACGCCATCTGCTCGCAGCTGCTGCTGCTCTCGGCGGAGGACCCTGAGAAGGACATCTACCTGTACATCAACTCGCCAGGCGGCTCCATCACCGCGGGCATGGCGATCTACGACACCATGCAGTACATCCCGAACGACGTGGTGACCGTGGCCACCGGCCTGGCGGCCTCCATGGGCCAGTTCCTGCTGTCCTCCGGCACCCCGGGCAAGCGCTTCGCCACCCCGAACGCCCGCATCCTGATGCACCAGCCATCGGGCGGCATCGGCGGCACTGCCTCGGACATCAAGATCCAGGCTGAGCTGATCATGCACATGAAGAAGGTCATGAGCGAGCTGACCGCCGAGCAGACCGGCCAGACCGTGGAGCAGATCCTCATCGACAACCAGCGCGACAAGTGGTTCACCGCCGAGGACGGGCTGGCCTACGGCTTCTTCGACAAGATCGCCAAGCACGCCGGTTCCGTCACCGGTGGCGGCGGAGTCGAATCCTAAGCGCCGCACCCACTTGCTTGAATCACACAGACTTGTCCTAGGAGAACACCATGCACTTCAATCCTGAAGCCACCAGCGGCCAGATGCCTTCGGCCCGCTACATCCTGCCGCAGTTCGAAGAGCGTACCCCATACGGCTTCAAGCGCCAGGACCCGTACGCCAAGCTGTTCGAAGACCGCATCATCTTCCTCGGCGCCCAGGTCGACGACGCCTCCGCGGATGACGTGATGGCCCAGCTGCTCGTCCTGGAATCGATGGACCCGGAGCGCGATGTCACCCTGTACATCAACTCCCCGGGCGGTTCGTTCACCGCGATGACCGCGATCTACGACACCATCCAGTTCATCCGCCCAGAGGTGCAGACCGTCTGCCTCGGCCAGGCCGCCTCGGCCGCGGCCGTGCTGCTGGCCGCCGGCACCCCGGGCAAGCGCCTGGCCCTGCCGAACGCCCGCGTGCTGATCCACCAGCCTGCCATGGGCGGCGGGGAGCGCGGCACCGCGACCGACCTGCAGATCCAGGCCGAAGAAGTCATGCGCATGCGCTCCTGGCTGGAGACCACCATCGCATCGCACTCGGGCCAGACCGTGGAGAAGGTCCGCGACGATGTGGAGCGCGACCTGTTCATGACGGCAGAAGAAGCGAAGGCCTACGGCATCGTGGACGAGGTCCTGACCCCGCGCAAGATCAACCGCGCGATGCTGGGGCACTAGTCCGAGCCGGGAATAATTGTTGAATACTGGCGGTTTACCTGAAATGTGGCTTTCACTCGAAAATGACTCATGACAGGTAAGCCGCCTTGTTCAGCTATTTCGGGGACTACCTAGCCTAGAATTAAGTAAGTCCAAAGCTACTGAAGGCAAATGGGAGAATGGTGCGATGGGACGTATGAGCGAGGGCTCGGACCTGTTGAAGTGCTCTTTCTGCGGAAAGAGTCAAAAGCAGGTTAAGAAGCTGATTGCCGGGCACGGCGTCTACATCTGCACCGAGTGCATTGAGTTGTGCAATGAGATCATTGCCGAAGAATTTGCCGAAGAGCAAGTCAATGAGGAATTCTCCCTGCCCAAGCCGCGTGAGATCTTCGATTCGCTGCAGGAATACGTGATCGGCCAGGAGAATGCCAAGCGCGCCCTCTCCGTCGCCGTATACAACCACTACAAGCGGATCCATGGCAACCAGGAGCCTGCTCCGGTAGCCGCCCTGACCAACGACGACCCGCTGGGCGACGTCGAGGTCTCGAAGTCCAACATCATGCTCATCGGCCCTACCGGTTGCGGCAAGACCTACCTCGCCCAGTCGCTGGCCAAGAAGCTTAACGTGCCGTTCGCCGTCGCCGACGCCACCAGCCTGACCGAGGCCGGATATGTGGGCGAAGACGTCGAGAACATCCTGCTCAAGCTCATCCAGGCCGCGGACTACGACGTCAAGAAGGCCGAAACCGGCATCATCTACATCGACGAAATCGACAAGATCTCCCGCAAGAGCGAGAACCCGTCGATTACCCGCGACGTCTCGGGCGAGGGCGTGCAGCAGGCCCTGCTGAAGATCCTCGAAGGCACGGTCGCAGCGGTACCGCCGCAGGGCGGGCGCAAGCATCCGCACCAGGATTTCCTGCAGCTGGACACCACCAACATCCTGTTCATCGTCGCCGGCGCCTTCGCGGGCCTGGAAGAGATCATCTCCTCGCGAGCAGGTCGCAAGGGCATCGGCTTCGGCGCCCCGTTGACCGCGCTGAAGTCCGAGGTGGCCTCGTACTCCGACGTGCGGCCGGAAGACCTGCTGAAATTCGGCCTGATTCCGGAGTTTATCGGCCGCCTGCCGGTCATCACCACCGTCGAGCACCTCGACCGCGATGCGCTGGTGCGCGTGCTGACCGAGCCGAAGAACGCACTGGTCAAGCAGTACCAGAAGATGTTCCAGATGGACGGGGTGCAGCTGAGCTTCGAACAGCCGGCACTCGACGCCATCGCGGAACTGGCCATCGAACGCGAGACCGGAGCGCGCGGCCTGCGCGCCATCCTGGAAGAAACCCTGGCCGGGATCATGTTCGACCTGCCGAGCCGCGAGGACGTCGCCGAGGTCGTTGTGACCCGCGAAACCGTCATGGACGGCGCCGAACCAACCCTGCTGTCGCACGCAGTGGTGGCCAAGCGCAACAAGAAGTCCGCATAGTTCAGCCCATCATCAGCCTGCCGGGTTCCGGCAGTTCACCCTAGGAAAGTTGGTAGTTCATGGCTTCGCGTCAGCATGTCGATTTCTGGTTTGACCCAATCTGCCCGTTCGCCTGGGCGACGAGCCGCTGGATCAAGGAAGTCGAAAAGGTCCGCGACATCGAGGTTTCCTGGAATGTCATGAGTCTCTCGGTGCTGAACGAAGGACGCGACCTGCCTGCCGACTACCGCGCGAAGATGGACGACTCGTGGGGCCCGGTCCGGGTCATCATGAAGGCCGCGCAGGAGCACGGCGACCAGGTCAAGGACCAGCTCTACACCGCCATGGGCGAGCTCTTCCACTACGAGAACCTGACCGACCGCGACGAAGTCATTGCGAAGGCACTGCAGCAGACCGGCCTGCCGGCCGAGCTCGCTGCAGCAGCCCACACCGATCAGAACGACGACGCGCTGCGCGCCAGCCATGAAGTCGGCATCAGCAAGGTCGGCCAGGACGTTGGAACCCCGATCGTCGCCGTCGACGGGGTTGCCTTCTTCGGACCTGTCATCACCCGGGTTCCGAAGGGCGAAGAAGCCGGCAAGATGTTCGACGCGGCCGCCCAGTTGGCCGCCTTCCCGTACTTCTTCGAACTCAAGCGCTCGCGCACCGAAAGCCCGGTGTTCGACTAATTTATGCAGCTGCTTCAGGGACGTTCCGCTACGGAACGTCCCTGAAGCATTTAACCCGTCCGATCCATACCGATCACACAGGCAATGCCCGACGCGAAAACACGGAGGATTGCTAAGGTGGTGTAGCCAGGGCCGATTTTGGCCGGCTCCAGGAAGGACAAACCGTGCCTGAAACAATTTTCCGCTGGCGATCCGTCGCCGCGAGCGTAGTCTTGATCATCGGCCTGGTGCTCGCGCCGATCTCAATCGCCGGCTTGTGGGCGACCAAGTACGTGACCAACACCGACGGCTTCACCCAGACTCTGGCGCCGCTGGGCAAGAATCCGCAGCTGCAGGAGAATGTCTCCGGACAGATCTCCCAAGCGATTTCCAACCAGCTGCAGCTTGAAGAACGCATTGATTCGCTGACCGGCGACGGGTTCATCTCGAAGCTGGTGCCCAGTGGCCAGATCGCCGAAAAGGTGGACGGCATCGTCGGCGGCGCCGTGCACAACCTGGTGCAATCCAATCAGTTCGCCTCGTTGTGGGAATCCACCCTGCGCGCAAGCCATGCGAAAACCGTGGCGATCCTCTCCGGCAACAGCGCCTCCGTGGCCCTTGACGACGCGGGCGCCCTGACCTTCCAGCTCAGCGACGTGCTCGGCGAAGTAGTGTCCTCGCTGACGAACCTGGGCATCCCGGGGCTCGGCGCGGTGACGAATCTCGAGTGGGATGTGCAGATCATCCAAAGCGACGCGTTGCCGGCCGTGCAGCGGGCCTATACGCTCATCGAAACCTACGGGCCCTGGCTGGTCTACGTTTCGGCGGGCTTGCTTATCGCCGCGGTCATCCTGAATCCGCGCTACGTGACCCGCGCGCTGATCGGCCTGGGGCTGGTGACCGGAGTCAGCGCCCTGGCCATGGCGACCCTGATTGCCGACTACACGGGGGAGCACCTGTTCTCGAATCTCGACCCCGCGGTCGCCGACCTGATCTACCACCAGGCCACCGGGTCGCTGACCGGCGCCGTGACCACAGTTGCAGTGGTTGCGGGAATCCTGGGCGCGTCCTCCTGGCCGATCTCCACGATCCTGCGCCGGCGGCAGGGGACGCAGCGGGAGCAAGTCAGCCGGACCCTGGCCGGACAGTAGCAGCAGGCAAAACAAACGGCGGGCCGCCAGGGAAAAATTCCTGGCGGCCCGCCGTTTATTCTTACGGAGCCTAGGCTTCTTCGACCGGCGCCAACTCGACGTTGGCGACGGTCAGTTCACCGTCGGCCTCCACGAGGGTCAGCTCGCGGGCGTTGGCCGCGGACTTCAGGTCCTCGAAGCCTGCGCGCAGCTGAGCGATCTGTGCAGCCGGAGCATGCACCTCGCCGGAGAGCACCTCGGTGCGCTGCTTGACCTTCGCGTCCGACTTGGCCTTGCGGATGCCTGACAGGGCGGTGCCCACCAGCGGCAGCACCTCTGCGTCCGCATCGGCAATCGCCGCGGCCAGGTGGCCGGTGGTCGGCCACTGGGCCTGGTGCACCGAACCGGCACGCCACCAGCCCCAGACCTCTTCGGTCGCGAACGGCAGGAACGGGGCGAACAAACGCAGCACCGAATCCAAGGTGGTGGCCAAGGTGGCCAGCACGCTGGCCTGCTGCGCTTCGCCGTGTCCGCCGTAGGCGCGGTCCTTGACCAGTTCCACGTAGTCGTCGGTGAACGACCAGAAGAAGGACTCGGTGATGTCCAGGGCACGGGCGTAGTCGTAGTTCTCGAACGCACGCTGGGCGTCGCCGATCACCGTCGACAGGCGGGTCAGCAGCGAGTGGTCCAGGCCGTTGATGACCACGGAGGCGTCATCGGTCAGCACGTTGGCCTCGGTGGCGCCCAGGTTCAGCACGAACTTCGACGCGTTCAGGATCTTGATGGCCAGGCGGCGGCCGATCTTCATCTGGTTGATCTCATACGCGGTGTCCGCGCCGAGCTTCGCGCTGGCGGCCCAGTAGCGGACGGCGTCCGCGCCGAACTTGTCCAGCACGTCGTTCGGGACCACCACGTTGCCCTTGGACTTGGACATCTTCTTGCGGTCCGGATCCAGGATCCAGCCGGAGATCGCGGCGTGCTTCCACGGGATGTCGCCGTGCAGCGCATCGGCACGGACCGCGGTGGAGAACAGCCAGGTGCGGATGATGTCGTGGCCCTGCGGGCGCAGGTCGAACGGGTAGACCTTCGAGAAGAACTCGTCGTCGCGGCCCCAGCGGCCGACAATCTGCGGGGTCAGCGAGCTGGTGGCCCAGGTGTCGAGCACGTCGGCGTCGCCGATGAAGCCATTGGCCTGACCGCGCTGCGCCTCGGTGTAGCCTGCCGGGGCGTCGGCGGCCGGGTCGACCGGCAGCTGCGAGACCTCGGGCAGGATCGGGGCGTCGTAGTTCGGCTCGCCGTGCTCGTCGACCGGGTACCAGACCGGCACCGGCACGCCGAAGAAGCGCTGGCGGGAGACCAGCCAGTCGCCGTTCAGGCCGGAAACCCAGTTCTCGTAGCGCGAGCGCATGAAGGACGGGTGGAAGTCGATCTGCTGGCCGCGCTCGATCATGCGGGCGCGGCGGTCCTCGTCGCGGCCGCCGTTGCGGATGTACCACTGGCGCGAGGTGACGATTTCCAGGGGCTTGTCGCCCTTTTCGAAGAAGTTCACCGGGCGGGAGATCTTCTTCGGCTCGCCGTCCAGCAGGCCCGCCTCGGTCAGCAGCTCGACCATGGCCTCCTTGGCGGAGAACGAGGTCTTGCCGGCGATCTTGGCGTAGGTTTCCTTGCCTGCCTCGGAGGTGATCCATTCCGGGGTGTCGGCCAGGATGCGGCCGTCGCGGCCGATGATCGGGCGGGTCGGCAGCTGCAGCTCGCGCCACCAGGTCACGTCGGTCAAGTCGCCGAAGGTGCAGACCATCGCGATGCCCGAACCCTTGTCGGCCTGGGCCAGCGGGTGCGGGTAGACGGTGACCGGAACGCCGAACAGCGGAGAGGTGACGGTCTTGCCGAACAGGTGCTGGTAGCGCTCGTCATCAGGGTGCGCGACCAGGCCGGCGCAGGCCGCCAGCAGCTCGGGGCGGGTGGTCTCGATGAAGACCTGCTCGCCGGACTCGGTGGTGAACCCGTAGCGGTAGTAGGCGCCGGACATCTCGCGGTCCTCGAGCTCGGCCTGGGCCACTGCGGTGCGGAAGGTGACGTCCCACAGGGTCGGGGCCTCGGCCATGTAGGCGTCGCCCTTGGCCAGGTTCTCCAGGAAGCCGCGCTGCGACACCGCACGCGAGTTGTCATCGATGGTGCGGTAGGTCATGCGCCAGTCAACGGACAGGCCCAGGGTGGTGAACAGCTGCTCGAAGACCTTCTCGTCCTCGACGGCCAGCTCTTCGCAGATCTCGATGAAGTTCTTGCGGCCGATGACATCCCAGTCGCGCTGGTTCCTCGCCGGCTTCTCCGGCGGGCGGTAGCCCTCGATGTACGGCTTGGTCGGGTCGCAGCGGACGCCGAAGTAGTTCTGCACGCGGCGCTCGGTCGGCAAGCCGTTGTCGTCCCAACCCATCGGGTAGAACACGTTCTTGCCGTTCATGCGCTGGTAGCGGGCCAGCACGTCGGTCTGCGTGTAGGAGAACATGTGTCCTACGTGCAGCGAACCGGACGCGGTCGGCGGGGGAGTGTCGATGGAGTAGACGGCCTCGCGGGTCGTGTCCTCGTTGAAGTGATAGGTGCCCTCGGTGCGCCACCGGGACGAGAGACGTTCTTCCAAGCCTTCCAAAGCCGGCTTGTCAGGAACGGAAACCGTTGCGGGCGTGTCTGTGCCCAAGTTTTCTTCTGCCATGGCTTCATTCTTTCACGTTTTATCCGGGCCGCGCTCATCCGTGTCCATGGTTTGCCCCACGTCGGACGGGCGAGGGGCGGGAACCGACAAGCTTGCCTGCATGCCCATAGGCAGCGCCGCGCGCACGGCGTACCATCGGTTCCATGAGCGAGCATCGCGCCCCCGTGATTCCGCCGCCGGTCGTTGTTGCCGCCGCCCTCGCGGCCCAGCGCCGGTTGGCCGGTCGACGCCGTGGCGGCCCGGTGTCCACCACGGCCGCCGGGGTGCTGCTGGCCGCCAGCGCTGGCATTTCGGTGTGGGCGGATCTCGGGTTCGGCGCCGCCAAGACCTCCATCAACCCCCTGCATCCCGAGAAGAGCAGCACGCTGGTCGTCTCCGGCGCGAATTCCATCAGCCGCAACCCGATGTATCTGGGTATGGTGGGCGCGGTGACAGCCCATGCGCTGTGGCGTGGTTCGGCGCGTGCACTGCTACCGGCGCTGGGCCTGGCACTCTGGCTGGACCGCTTGCAGATCCCCGCCGAGGAGGAAGCGTTGCAGGCCACCTTCGGCCAGGCCTATGCGGACTACACGAACCGCGTCCCGCGCTGGATCCAGCTGCCTTCCACCCTCATCTGGCTGGCCAGCCGCGACCGGTTGCGCACCGCCGGCTGAATCCCGTACCGGCCGCAAGTCGCGTGATTCGGGTGTCCGCGGATCATATGATGTGGGTATGGCACCTTTCACCGGCCTGTCTGGGCACGAACTGTTCATCTTCGGCTACGGATCGCTTGTCTCATCCGCTTCGGTTTCACGCACGCTCCGGCGCGAGATCCAGCAGCAGCACATGCCGCTGGCACTGCTGCACGGCTTCGCGCGCGACTGGGAAATCAGGGTGCCCATCGTCTTCGACGACGGCCACGCCTGCAACGGCCAATTCCTGGACATCAGCCCGCAGCCCGATGCGACAGTCAACGGCGTGCTGATCCCGGTCACCGAAGGGGAACTGGAGATGCTCAGCCGCCGCGAGGCGCAATACGACGCCGTCGAGGTCGGCGCCCGGATCCAGCCGGCCCTGGCACCCGGTGCCAAGGTCCTCGCCTTCCAGGGCCGCCACGAATTCCGCCGGGACACCCCGCAGGTGGCCAGCTATCGTCCCTACAGCTACCGATCCCTGGTCGAAACAGCCGTGCTCAGCCGCGGGGAGGACTTCCTGGCCCAGTTCCATGCCATGACGAAACCCGCAACGGTCAACGAGTACCAGGGCGGCTACCGTTTCGCCGATCCTGCCCAGGAACTCGCCGCCCGGCCGCTGGCCGGCTGAGGAAAGAAAAATTCACGGCTTACCTCGGGTTCGGCGCGAAGTTCTAAACTAAACCCATGACTATTTGGGAAAACACCTCGTCCAACCGTTCGGCCGTCGTCACCGGGGCATCCTCCGGCATCGGGCAGGCCACCGTCCGCGCACTGCGTGCGCAGGGATGGACAGTCTTCGCCGTGGCCCGCCGCGCGGAACGCCTGGAAGCGCTCGCCCAGGAAACCGGCGCCATCGCCATTCCCGCAGACGTCAGCAACCAGACCGACGTCGACTCGCTGGCTCTGGCCGTGGCCGAGCACGGGGGAGCTGACACCCTGATCAACGTGGCCGGCGGCGCCCGCGGCACCGACTACTGGGCCGACGCGGTGGACGAGGACTGGGAGTTCATGCTGCAGTCAAATGTCATGGGAACCATGCGGCTGACCCGCGCCCTGCTGCCCTCGCTGCGCAAGGTGCACGGCACCGTCCTGAACCTGACCTCCACCGCAGCCCTGGCCAGCTATGAAGGCGGCAGCGGCTACAACGCGGCCAAGGCCGCGCAGAGCGCCATGACCCAGGCCCTGCGCCTGGAGGAGGTGGAGCACGGCATCCGCGTCATCGAGGTGCTTCCCGGCCTAGTGCAGACCGAGGAATTCTCGCTGCGCCGGCTGGGCAACCAGCAGGCAGCGGACAACGTCTATGCAGGGGTCGAACAGCCGCTGACCGCCGACGACGTGGCCGAGGTGATCCGCTACGCGGTCAGCGCCCCGGCCCACGTGAACCTGGACCAGATCGTCATCCGTCCGCAGGCCCAGGCCGCCAACCACAAGCTGATCCGCACGGGCAACTAGCAGCCCGCCGTTTCTGGCAAGGAGCCACCATGAGCAGCACTCCCGAGGTCATCCACGTGGTGGCCGCCTCCCACGGAACCGACAACCCCGACGGCCAGCGGCTGATCAACCACCTGCGCGGCCAGCTCGAAGTGCTGGCCGCCGGCTGGCTGCCCGAGCTGCGCTGGCACGAGGCCTATGTGGACGTGCAGCGCCCTTCCCTGCCCGAGGTCCTCGACGGCCTGCCCGCCGGCGAGCCTGCCGTGGTGCTGCCGCTGCTGGTGGCCGACGGCGTGCACACCACGCAGGATGTCGCCCAGGCCGTCGCCTCCCGGGAGCACACCGTCGCCGCTAAGCCGCTGGGCCCGCTGCCGCAGCTCGCCAGGGCGCTCGCGCAGCGCGCCCAGGGTCACCTGGATGACAACCCGCAGGTAATCCTGGCCGCGGCCGGGACGCGGCTGGAAGTCGGCCAGCGGCAGGTCGTCGAGCTCGCCGGGCAGCTCGGGAACCTGCTGGAGCGCGAAGTCCAGGTGGCCTACTGCGCCGGGGCGCAGCCGAACGTCCTGCAGGCTGTCGCCGAGGCGGGCACCCGCCCGGTGCTGCTGCTCAGCGTCCTGCTGGCCGACGGCTACTTCCAGGACAAGCTGGCTAGCACGGGAGCCGCGGTGGTGACAAGGCCGCTGTTGCCGGACGTAACGATCGCAGAATGTTTCCTCGTGCAACTGAAATCTGCGCTTGAAACCGCCGGTTTCATGACGCCGCATGACGAAGTTCGACCTCTCTAGGCCTCGCGTGTTCATGTGACATCCGGCGGTTGCCAGCGCCCGGGGGCGGTTTTCTACGCTGGATCACATGACGCAGACAACCACACCGGCCCGGCCCCAGCGGGCGGCCAAGCCCAATGGCCAATGGAAGATCGACGGCACCACCCCGCTGAACGCGAACGAGGAAATGAAGGCCGCGGACAACGGCCTGAACGTCCGGGCGCGGATCGAAGAGATCTACGCCGTGCAGGGCTTCGATTCCATTGATCCCGAGGACCTGCACGGCCGCTTCCGCTGGTGGGGCCTGTACACCCAGCGCGCCCAGGGCATCCCGGGCGGAAAGACCGCCACGCTGAGCCCCGAAGAGCTCGAAGACCGCTACTTCATGCTGCGGGTGCGCATCGACGGCGGCGCGCTGACCACGCAGCAGCTGCGGGTGATCGGGGGCATCTCCACCGACTTCGCCCGCGACACCGCAGACTTCACCGACCGCCAGAACATCCAGCTGCACTGGGTTGACGTGGTGGACGTGCCGGAAATCTGGCGCCGGCTGGAATCCGTCGGACTGCACACCACCGAGGCCTGCGGCGACGTGCCGCGCGTCATCCTCGGTTCCCCGGTCGCGGGCATCGCCGCCGAGGAGATCATCGACCCGAGCCCGGTCATCGCCGAGATCTCCCGCCGCTACATCGGCAACCCGGAGTTCGCGAATCTGCCGCGCAAGTTCAAGACCGCCATCTCCGGGCACCCCAGCCAGGACGTCGTGCACGAAATCAACGACATCGCGCTGATCGGCATCGAGCACCCGCAGCTGGGCCCGGGCTACGACCTCTGGGTGGGCGGCGGACTGTCCTCCAACCCGCGGCTGGGCGAACGCCTGGGCGCCTTTGTCACCCAGGAGCAGGCCCCGGACGTCTGGGAGGGCGTGACCTCCATCTTCCGCGACTACGGCTACCGCCGGCTGCGCAACCGGGCCCGGCTGAAGTTCCTGCTGGCCGACTGGGGAACCGAGAAGTTCCGCAAGGTCCTTGAGGAGGAATACCTGGGCTACGCGCTGCCGGACATCGGACCCGGCCCGCAGCCTGCCACCGCCGGGGACCACTCGGGGGTGCACCCGCAGAAGGACGGCAAGTTCTTCATCGGGCTCACCGCGGAAGCCGGACGCTCCTCCGGCACCACGCTGACCGCCCTGGCCGACCTGCTCGAAGCCCACGGCTCCACCCGGCTGCGCACCACCCCGCACCAGAAGGTCATCGCCCTGGACATCGCCGAGGAGCAGGTCAAGGACTTCGTGGGCGGCGCCCGCGCGCTGGGCCTGGAAGCCTATCCGGGGCTGCTTCGCCGCTCGGCCATCGCCTGCACCGGCATCGAATACTGCAAGCTGGCCATCGTGGACACCAAGAACACCACCATCGACGCGGTGCGCGAGATCGAATCCCGGCTCGCCGACCACAACGGCAAGCTGCCCAAGGCGTTGTCCCTGCACGTGAACGGCTGCCCGAACTCCTGCGCCCGGGTGCAGACCGCCGACCTGGGTTTCAAGGGCCAGCTGATCACCAACGACGCCGGGGAACAGGTTTCCGGGTTCCAGGTGCACCTGGGCGGCACGCTGGCCGGGTTCGAGAACGGCGAAGCCACCCTGGGCCGCACCGTGCGCGGCCTGAAGGTCGCCGCCCACGAGCTGCCCGACTACGTCGAACGCGTGGTGAAGAGCTACTCCGCCCAGGCCGAAGACGGCGAATCCTTCGCCGCCTGGGCGCACCGGGCCGCCGAGGAGGACCTGTCATGAGCACCCGAACCCTGAAGACCGAGGACGAGCTGCGCGCCATCGCCGCGCTCGGAGCCACGGAGCTGGGCTGGGACGCCGGCGCCGCGCAGGTGGTCGAGTTCGCCGCCCGCCACCTGGAGGTGTCCGAGATCGCGGTGGCCTGCTCCATGGCCGACGCGGTGCTGCCGCACCTGGTCGCCCGGCAGCTGCCCGGGGTGGACGTGCTCTTCCTGGACACCGGCTACCACTTCACCGAAACACGCATCACCCGCGACGAGGTCGCCGAAAGGCTTCCGGTCAGAGTGGTGGACGTGCTGCCCGAACTCACCGTGGCGCAGCAGGACGAAGAATACGGCAAGGACCTGTTCGCCCGCGACGCGGCCGCCTGCTGCAAGCTGCGCAAGATGGACCCGCTAAAGCGTGCCCTGTCCGGCTACGGCGCCTGGTTCACCGGGGTCCGCCGCGACGAGGCCCCCACCCGCAGCAACACCCCGCTGGTGTCCTTCGACGAAACCCATGGGCTGCTCAAGTTCAACCCGGTGGCGACCTGGAGCTTCGATCAGCTGATCGGCTACGCCACCGAACACCAGGTCCCGGTGAACCTGCTGCTGGCCCACGGCTACCCGTCCATCGGCTGCGAGCCCTGCACCCGGCCCGTCGCCGAGGGAGAGGACCCGCGCGCCGGACGCTGGGCCGGCCTGTCCAAAACCGAATGCGGCATCCACATCTAACTTTTGAAGGACCTCCCCATGAGCCTCACCGCTACCGCCCCGACCGGCACCCAGCGCAGCGTCCTGGACGCCCTGGAATCCGAATCCATCCATATCATCCGCGAGGTGCTCGCCGAATTCGAGAAGCCCGGACTGCTCTTCTCCGGAGGCAAGGACTCCGTGGTGGTGCTGCACCTGCTGGCCAAGGCCGTCTACCCGGGCCGCGTGCCGATCCCCGTGGTGCACATCGACACCGGCCACAACTTCGGCGAGGTGCTGAACTTCCGCGATGCCGTGGTCGAGAAATACGGCCTGAACCTGGTGGTCGGCTCCGTGCAGGAGTACATCGACCGCGGCGAGCTGGCCGAACTGCCCGACGGCACCCGCAACCGGCTGCAGACCCGGGTGCTGCTTGACACCATCGAATCCAACGGCTTCGACGTGGTCTTCGGCGGGGCCCGCCGCGACGAGGACAAGGCCCGCGCCAAGGAGCGCATCCTGTCCCTGCGCGACGAGTTCGGCGTCTGGGATCCGCGCAACCAGCGCCCGGAAATCTGGAACCTGTACAACGGCCGCCACGAGCCTGGCTGGCACGTGCGCGCCTTCCCGATCTCCAACTGGACCGAACGGGACATCTGGGCCTACATCCAGCGCGAGAACATCGCGCTTCCCTCCATCTACTTCGCCCACCAGCGCCAGGTCTTCGAACGCGACGGCATGTGGCGGGCGGTCACCGCGGTCAGCCAGCCCGAACCGGCCGAACAGGTCGTTATCCGCCAGGTGCGCTACCGCACCGTGGGGGATGCCAGCTGCACCGGCGCGGTGCTTTCCGCCGCTGACACCGTGGAGAAGGTGCTGGACGAGCTGGCCGTGGCCACGCTGACCGAACGCGGCGCCACCCGCGCCGACGACAGAATTTCCGCCGCGGGCATGGAAGACCGCAAGACCGAAGGGTACTTCTAAGATGACCACCACACTTTTGCGCATCGCCACCGCTGGATCCGTGGACGACGGCAAGTCCACGCTCGTGGGACGGCTGCTGCACGACGCCAAGGCCATCCTCGCCGACTCGCTGGACGACCTGGCCCGCACCAGCGCCGAACGCGGCTTCGGCGGACAGGCCGGCGCCCTGGACCTGGCGCTGGTCACCGACGGGCTGCGCGCCGAACGCGAACAGGGCATCACCATCGACGTGGCCTACCGCTACTTCTCCACCGCCCGCCGATCCTTCATCCTGGCCGACTGCCCGGGCCACGTGCAATACACCCGCAACACCGTCACCGGCGCCTCCACCGCCGATGCCGCCATCGTGCTGGTGGACGCCCGCCACGGGGTGCTTGAGCAGACCCGCCGCCACCTGGGGGTGCTCGCCCTGCTGCGGGTGCCGCAGCTGGTGCTCGCGGTCAACAAGATGGACCTGGTCGACTGGGACGAGCAGCGTTTCAGCGCCATCGAAACCGAGGCGCTGGACCTGGCCGGGCAACTGGGCCTGCAGGCCGCCACCGTCATCCCGGTCAGCGCGCTGCACGGGGACAACGTGGTGGATCCCTCCGCCCACAGCCACTGGTACGCCGGGCCCACCCTGCTCGGGCTGCTCGAAGAGCTGGCTCCGGGGCGCCCCGCCGGGACCGCCCGGCTGGACGTGCAGTACGTGATCCGCCCGCAGGGAGCGCTGGCTCCAGGCCTGGACCCGGAAGCGTACCGCGACTTCCGCGGCTATGCAGGCACCCTGGCCGACGGCAGCCTTTCGGTGGGAGAGACGGTGGGCATCCTGTCCAACGGCTACCCGGCCACCAGCCGGGTCAAGGCCATCGGCACCCCGTCCGGGCCGGTGGGCACCGCGCAGCCGGGGGAGGCGATCGTGCTTGAACTTGAGGACGAGGTGGACATCGCCCGCGGGGACACCGTGGTGGCAGGTCAGCTGCCGCAGGCGGTGCGCGAATTCGACGCCGAGGTGTGCATCCTGGCCCCGGCCACGCTGGCCGAGGGGCAGCGGGTGCTGCTCAAGCACGGCACCAAGGTCGCCGCCGCGAAGATCGGGCCGATCAGCCACGTGCTCGACGTCGCCGACTACTCGCACCGGCAGGCCGACACCTTGGGGCTCAACGACCTGGGACGGCTCACGGTGCGCAGCTCCGCGGCCCTGAGCCCTGCCGAATACAGAGATTCGCGCACCGGCGGCAGCTTCCTGCTCATCGAACCGGCCACCGGGCGCACCCTGGCCGCCGGGATCATCGGAGCCGGGCATGCAGCCGCCTGAGCGGCCGGCCGCCGGACGCACCCGGCTGACCGCGCACGCCCCGCGCGCCAACCGGCGCGGTAGGGCCTTCGGGGCAGCCGCGGCGGGGCTGCTGGCGGTGGCCGCGGTGCTCACCGCCTTCGTCCCGGCCCCGGCCAAGAATGCCGGCACGGCCGCCGACCAGGGACCGGCCGCCACCTTGCGCCTGGGCTACTTCGCGAACGCCACCCACGCCCCGGCGCTGGTGGCCGAAGCCAAGGGCATCCTGGACAAGGCAGTGGGCGCGGACGGCACCACGGTGGAAACCCAAATCTTCAACGCGGGCCCCGCGGCCATCGAGGCGCTGAACTCCGGGGCCATCGACGCGGCCTACCTGGGTCCCAGCCCTGCGCTGAACAGCTACCTGTCCAGCGGGGGGACCTCGCTGCGCGTCATCGCCGGGGCCGCCTCCGGCGGGGCCAGCCTGGTTGTCTCCAAGGACATCACCGAGGTGTCCCAGCTGGCCGGCACCGAACTTGCCACCCCGCAGTACGGCGGCACCCAGGACGTGGCGTTGCGCAGCTTCCTGAAGGAGCGGGGCCTGGATGAGTCGGTCACCGTCACCCCGAGCTCCAACGGCACCGTGCCGCAGCTGTTTGCCCGCGGCTCCATCGACGGGGCCTGGCTGCCCGAACCGCACGCCTCGCTGCTGGTCAAGCAGTACGGGGCGCACCGCCTGGTCAACGAGGCGCAGTTGTGGCCGGAAGGCAAGTTCCCGACCACGGTGCTGGTGGCTTCGCAGGAGTTCATCACCAAGCACCCGGACACCGTGCGGGAGCTGGTGCAGGCCAACGCGGAGGCCATCGTCTGGCTGAACACCACCGGCGAGCAGCAGAAGCTTCACGCCGTGCAGCAGGCCCTGGCCGCGCACGGCGGCGGCACCCTGTCCGATGAGGTGATCTCCGCGGCGCTGGACCAGATCAGCTTCGACCAAACGCCGCTGAGCGGAACCTTCGACACCCTGGTGGCCCATGCGGCCGCGGTGGGCATCGGGGAACCGGGCAGCACGCAGGGTCTGGTGGATGACTCCTTCGCCGCCGGGGAGGGGAAGTAATGGGAGTGCAGCTGAACGAGGTGTCCCTGAGCTACCCGGGCACCGGGCTGGTCATCGACAGGCTCAGCGCCCGCATCGAGGACGGCGAATTCATCGCAGTGCTCGGCGCCTCGGGCTGCGGCAAGTCCTCGCTGCTGAACCTGATCGCCGGGCTGCTGGCCCCCACCGAGGGCTGGCTGGACGTCCCGGACGACGGGGCGGCGTTCATGTTCCAGGATTCGAACCTGCTGCCCTGGCTGAGCGCGGGCCGCAACGTGGAGCTGGCGCTGAAGCTGGCCGGGCATCCGAAGGACACCCGGCAGGCACGGGTGGACCAGCTGCTGGAGCTGGTCCAGCTGGGGCACGCGGTGCACAAGAAGCCGCACGAGCTCTCCGGCGGCATGCGCCAGCGTGTGGCGCTGGCCCGGGCGCTGGCCCAGGACCGGCAGGTGCTGCTGATGGACGAGCCCTTCGCGGCCCTGGACGCCATCACCCGCGACCTGCTGCACGAGGAACTGCGCTCGCTGTGGGAACAGACGGGCAAAACCATCATCTTCGTGACGCACAACGTGCGCGAGGCCATCCGCCTCTCCGGGCGCATCCTGGTCCTCTCCTCCCATCCCGGACGCATCCTGGAAACCCGGAGAATCACCGAGGACCTGCGCCGCAACCCGGCGCAGTCGGCCGCCCTGGCCGACGAACTGACCACCATCCTGCGAAAGGAGCAGCGCAAGCATGAGCGCACTGACGCAAACTAGGGCCGCCGCCGCGCTCCGCCCGGCCGCCGTGCTGCGCCGCCGCGGGCGCGCCGATGCGGTTATCGCCCCGCTGATCACCCTGGTGGTGCTGGTCAGCCTGTGGCAGATCGCCGCCTGGGCTTCGCCGCTGCGCGAGGACCTGTTCCCCGGCCCGGCGGCCGTGGCCGCCAAGCTGCCCGAGCTGCTGGCCGACGGGACCCTGCTTTCCGCGGTGGGCACCTCGCTGTTCCGGGCGCTGTCGGGCTTCGCGATCGCGGTGCTGGTCGCCACCCCGGCGGCCCTGCTGCTGGCCCACCTGCCGCTGCTGCGCAAGGGCCTGGGCCCGCTGGTCTCGGCCATGCAGGTGCTGCCCTCTATCGCCTGGGTGCCGGCGGCGATCATCCTCTTCGGGCTGAGCGACGCGACCATCTACACCGTGCTGCTGCTCGGGGCGATTCCCTCGATCATCAACGGACTGCTCTCAGGCATCGACATGATCCCCGCCCAGTACTCGGCCCTGTCCCGGGTGCTCGGTGCCAGCAGGCGCCAGCATATCGTGCATGTCGAGCTTCCCGCGGCGCTGCCCGGCTACGTGGCCGGGCTGCGCCAGGGCTGGGCTTTCGCCTGGCGCTCGCTGATGGCGGCGGAACTGATCGCGGTGGGCGGCTCACTCGCCCTGGGCGTCGGCTCGCTGCTGCAGCGCGGCCGGGATCTGGCCGACCTGCCCCTGGTGATGTTGGTCATACTGGTGATCCTGCTGGTGGGCGTGCTGATCGAACTACTGTGTTTTGCCCCGCTGGAACGCAAACTGCTGCGCGACCGCGGAATGACTCGAACTGGAGAAAACCATGGCTAACGGACATATCACCCTCATCGGCGGGGGACCGGGCGACCCGGAACTGATCACGGTCGCCGGCTACAAGGCCCTGCTCGCCGCGGACGTGGTGCTGGCAGACCGGCTCGGGCCGACCGAACTGCTTGCGGACCTGGCTGACGATGTGATCGTGGTGGACGTGGGCAAGGCCCCGGGCTGCCACGTGAAAACCCAGGACGAGATCAATGAATTGCTGGTCAAATACGCTTTGGAGGGAAAGAACGTGGTGCGCCTGAAGGGCGGGGACCCGTTCGTGCTGGGCCGCGGCGGCGAAGAGCTGCTCTATGCGGCCAAGTTCAACATCCCCACCCGGGTGATCCCCGGCATCACCAGCTCCATTTCGGTTCCGGCTGCCGCCGGCATCCCGGTGACCCACCGCGGGGTGGCCGCAGGTTTCACTGTGGTCAGCGGCCATACCGAGCTGGCGGATGTGCCCATCCGCAGCGACCACACCCTCGCCGTGCTGATGGGAGTCTCGAATTTGCCGAAAATTGTTGAGACATTGCTTACCCGCGGTTTACCGTCAAGTACGCCAATTGCGATAGTTGAGCGAGGTTACTCACAGACGCAGCGGACAACTATCGGTACGCTAGAAGGGATTGTAATGCGAGCCCGCAAGGCCGCAGTGGCGAATCCGGCCGTCATCGTGATTGGTGATGTCGTTCGGCTAGCCCCGGAAGCCTCCGACAGCCTGGCAGGCCTCCTGCCGCTAGAGAACGCCGACGCCCCTGCGGCGGCCACATTCGTTGACTAAGAAAGAGATGTTGTTTGATGAGTGAACTGATCGTCCCCGAGCACCTTTCGGCCCGCGCCCTGCGCGTGGCAATTGTCGGCGCCGGCCCGGCAGGCATCTATGCCGCTGATCTGCTCAACAAGAGCCAGCCGGTCTCCTCCGGCGCGCTGAGCCTGAAGGTAGACCTGTTCGACGAGCTGCCAACCCCGTTCGGCCTGATCCGCTACGGCGTGTCCCCGGACCACCCGCGTATCAAGGGCATCATCACCGCCCTGCACAAGGTGCTGGACAACGACTGGATCGACTTCTACGGAAACGTCGGACTGGGCCGTGACATCACCCTTGAGGACCTGCGCGCCCGCTACGACGCGATCATCATCGCCACCGGCGCCCAGAAGGACGCGGACCTGAACATTCCAGGCATCGACCTGGACGGTTCCTTCGGCGGCGCTGACTTCGTGTCCTGGTACGACGCCCACCCGGATGCAGACAAGGACTGGGACCTGTCGGCCCGCGAAGTCGCTGTCATCGGCAACGGCAACGTGGCGCTGGACGTGGCCCGCATCCTGTCCAAGCACGCCGACCAGCTGCTGGAAACCGAAATCCCCGCCCACATCTACGCGCAGCTGAACGACTCAGCCGTCACCGACGTGCACGTGTTCGGGCGCCGAGGCCCGGCCCAGGTGAAGTTCACCCCGCTGGAACTGCGCGAGCTGTCCCACTCCAAGGACGTGGACATCGTGCTGTACCCGGAGGACTTCGAATTCGACAAGGCCTCGGATGAGGCCATGAAGACCAACAACCAGACCAAGACCATGGTCTCCACGCTGACCAACTGGCTGATCGAGCAGGAAGAGCGCGAAGAAGCTCCAAGCGCCTCGCGCCGCCTGCACCTGCACTTCCTGCAGTCCCCGATCGAGGTACTGGGCGAAGACGGCAAGGTGACCGGCCTGAAGGTCGAGCGCAACGAGCTGGACGGCAACGGCGGCGCCCGCGGCACCGGCGAATTCATCGAGTACCCGATCCAGGCGCTCTACCGCGCGGTGGGCTACTTCGGCTCGGCCGTCGGCGAGATCGAATACGACGGCGCCAAGGGTGTGCTGCCGAACGTCGAAGGCCGTGTCCTGGACGCAACCGGCACCCACGTGCCCGGCCTGTACGCCACCGGCTGGATCAAGCGCGGTCCGGTTGGCCTGATCGGCCACACCAAGGGCGACGCCCTGGAGACCATCAACCACCTCTTGGAGGACCTGGGCTCCCTGGCCCAGCCGTCCATCGAGCAGTCCATCGCGGATCTGCTGGACGAGCGCGGTGTGCAATTCTCCGACTGGGATGGCTGGAAGTCCCTGGACGCGCACGAGAAGGAGCTGGGCGCTGCCGAAGGCACCGTGGCCACCCGCTTCGGCGACATCACCCGCGACCGCATCAAGGTTGTCGATCGCGAAGACATGTTGGAATTCTCCCGCGCAAAAAAACTAGCTGAGAGTCTGTAAGCTCCACCCCAGACTCTGACATCTCAGGGATGGTCCCGCCGCACTGCCGGCGGGGCCATCCCTGGGTGTTTGTGCAGTGAACCGGTCCCGAGGGCGGTTCAGGCGAGCAGCGTGTCCCAGAGGTAGTCCTCGGACACCACTGGAATGCCGTAGTCCCGGGCCTTCTTGGCCTTGCCTGACAGGGAATCCGGATCCGCGGCCACCAGCAGGCTCACCTTCTTGGTGATGGCGCCATGCGGAACATAACCAGCGGCCCGGAGGTCCTCCTCGATCTGCGCGCGGGCCCGGGACATGTCCCCGGTGAGCACCACCAGAGATCCGGGAGCAAGTTTTCCGGCAGATGGCACCGCCTCAGCCGTGGCTAGTTCGATATCCGCAGGCGGTCTCAGCGCTCCCTGCAGGCTTTGCTGCCCAAGCCCGAGCAGGCCGGCGACCGTCTTGAGATCCAGAAGTTCTTTCTCGGTCAGCGTGCCGTCGGCCCAGGCTGCGCGCACCAGCTGCTGGAAATACAGCTCGTGGAGTTCCAGCGCCCCGGCCCGGTCGAGTCTCAGCTCCGCGGCCAGCGAGATCAGCTGCTGTTCCTCGTGGGCCGACAAGTACCGGTCCATCAGCGCCCGGTCGAGGATCGCCAGGTAGTCGTCCTGGGCTTCGGTGCCGGTGAACTGGGGCAAGCGGGTGGTCAGCCGGTCCAGGAAGTGGCGGGCCGGTTCGGCGTCGGCGGCGGCCCGTCGCACAGGAATGATGCGTCCTCCCGGGGACGCCTTGATCCACGCCGATTGCGCCGCCCGGCCAAGGCGCAGATCCCATTCGGGATTCTGCTCATCGAGTTCCATGTAGCGCGAGAGCAGGACTGCGGTGGCGGCCGCGTCCCCGGCCGCGCTGTGGGCTTCCAGGAGCTCGATGCCGAAGGAATCGCAGCAGTCCTGCAGCGAGCGCCCGGCGCCGTGCAGGTACTGATGGGACATGCGCATGGTGCACAGCCCATGCTCTAGGAAGTGCCCCGGCACCGGCATGCCGGCCCGGCGGAACTCCGCGTCCAGGAACCGTGCATCGAAGGAGAGGTTGTGGGCCACCAGCACGGTGCCTGACAGCCGCCATGCCAGTTCTGCGGCCAGGTCGCTGAACGTCGGGGCACCGAGCAGATCACGGCTGCGGATTCCATGCAGCGACTGCTTGCCCAGGTCCCGCTGCGGGTTGACCAGCGTTTCCCAGCGGTCCAGCACTTCGCCGTCGCGGTTCATTCTCACGATGGCGATCTCCGCGATCCGGTCATGTCCGCCGGGGAACAGCCCGGTGGTCTCGGTGTCGAGGACGGAGAAGACTCCGCTGGCCATTTTCATATTTCCCCCTGTACTTTTCTCCGGCTGAATCCGGTAACTCCCATTCTGCCCACCGGATGCGCGTGGCTGAAACCCTGGGGTTCACATATGATCAGTTCACAGTCGCTTTTTCGTTCAGGTCGATCCCGACGCCCCAGGCCTCGGCATGAAATGGATGGTGTACCGTTTATGCGCAACGCTTTTCCTTCATCCCTGCGCCACCTCGCTGAGGGGACACGGCTGTATGGCCGGGACCAGCCAGGGCAGATGGCGGCCATTCTCGCCCTGAGCATTTACCTTCCCTTGACCCTGCCGCTGCTGCGCGAGGGAGTCTGGATCGGCTTTTCCGCGTGGGTTGAAGCCGTGACGGTACCGGGTCCCGGGCTGATTCTGGCAGGCTATGCGGTGATTGTTGCCATCGTGATCGCGTTGGCCCTGGCAGCTCCGGGCCTGGCCGCCACTGCGCCGCTGGCGCCCTACCCTGTGGAGCGGCCGGTGAAGATCCGCATCCTGCACAATTGCCGGATCTTCCTGGGCAGCATGATCGGTATGGGCGCGATCGGGGTGCTCTTTACTTCCGGCATTGAGCGCCTTGAACACATCGTCTGTGTTGCCATTGGCGCTGTGCTGCTGCAATTGGGCCATCTTGACGAGGTCAACGCGGCGCAGGCCGACGCCGTGCTTGGACTTCTGGGGGAAGAACCGCTGCAGGCCTACGACCAGTGGTATGCCAAGCAATGGGGGAGGCCAAGAGCCGGTGGACGGGTCCGCGCCCGGGCTTCGCTGGTTCGCCGCAAGCTCTGGATCATCGCGCTGATGATGCTGGTTCATCTGGGTGTGCTCGTGGCCTACATTGCGATTGTCCACGGAACCGCGGGCTTGGTCCGACACTGGGCGACGGTGCTGTTCCTGTCCGCCGCCGCGTCGGTGGTGAACCTCTTGATTATCGACGCGGTCCTTATGACGCTGCTGGCGATACGGCACACTAGGGGGAGCCGTCACAGCAGATGGGTTTCGCATCCGGAGACGTATTTCGCGCTCATGGCCATGGGCGCCAAGGTCCTCGCCACCGCGGCCATGGCCGCGCTGCCGGCGCTGTCGTTGACCGAAGGGGATCGGCAAACGTCGCTGGCGTACCTGCTCTTCCTTGGCATTGAATTGCTCCTGGTTTTTGTGCTGGTGCTGCTGCTAGTTCGCAGATGGCTTGCACCGGGCAGCTTGCCTCCGCAGCCGCTGGGACGATACGACGGCGATGCGATGGAGGTGCTGCTCAAGAAGCGGGCGGCCCGGGACCGCGCAGCCATACGCGGGGCGGTTGCCTACCGAAGGCATCATGCCGCCGCCATGGCATGGGGCAAGTCTTCCTGAGCCGAACAAACGCCGCGGCCGTTCCCGGCTGAATCGGGGGAACGGCCGCGGCGTTATTTAGTCGGCGGGTGCTAGGCCCTTAGGCGCCAACAGCCTTCGAAGCCTTGGCGGCAGGAACGCTGCGGCGCAGCATGACGAACAGCAGAACCATGCCGACCGTCAGCGCGATGTGCCCCAGCCCGGCGATACCTGCAATCATGGCGCTGGATTCCTTGCCCAATACGGTCAGCGATCCGTGCACGGTGAGCATGGCCGCGGTCAGGACGACACCGATGTTGTAGGTCCACATGAACCATGCGTAGAGCTTGGCATGGGCGCTGATGTTGAACGCCTTCTCCAGCAACAGGACCATGAGCAGGACCATGAATCCGAGCACCAGCAGGTGGGTGTGGACGACTGACAGCTGGGTCCAGCCGCCTTCCGGGAAGTCGTTCATTTTGGTGAATTCGCGGTAGAACAAGCCGGAGGCCACACCGACGGCCATGTAGATGAACGAAAGATTGACGAGCTTACGCATTGATGGAGCTTTCTGTCGAAGGTGAAGTTTCGGATTCAACGGCATACTGGACGCCTGAACCCTTGCCGAAGACCGGCTTGTTGTTGGAACCGAGGACTGCGAACAGTGCCGGCAGCAGCAGGGTGCGGACCACGAAGGTATCCAACAGGACGCCGAGGCCCACGATGAGTCCCAGCTGTCCCAGAACCATCAGCGGCAGGGCGGAGAGGGCTGCGAAGACTCCGGCAAGGACCAGGCCGGCGCTGGTGATTACCGAGCCGGTGCTGCGTGCCGCATTGGCCACGGCATCTGTCAGCGAGGACGTGGCGGAGTTCTGGCGGACTCGCTGGGTGAAGAAGATCGTGTAGTCAACACCCAGAGCGACCAGGAACACGAAGGCCAGCAGCGGAACCTGGACGTCCAATGCCGAGACATCGAAGACCATCGACGAGATCAAGGAGCCGAGTCCCACGGCCGCCGCGGCGCTGAGCAGGTTGACCAAACCCAGAGACAGGGCCGTACGCCAGGAACGGGTCAGCCAGCCGAGCATGGCGAAGCAGATGATCATGATCATCGGAGCGATGACATACAGGTCGCGCAGGTGGCCCTGATGCGAGTCGTACTGCGATGCGCTCTGCCCGCCCACCAAGACCGTGGCAGTGCTTGCCTCGTCGGCGGTCGAACGGATCTGGGCGACCAGATCCATGGCCTCGGAGCCGGAAGGATCATCCGAGGAGATCACGGAGAACTGCGGCCAGGAGGAATCCCCGAGTTCGCGGGCTTCGCCGACGCGCACCACCCCGTCGAGGCCCTTGAGCCGCTCCTGCAGGACAGTGGTGTCGGATCCATCAACCAGCACGGTGATTGGCTGTGCTTCGCCGGCCGGGTAGTGCTCGGAGAGCACGGTCATGGCGCTCGCCGATTCGGTCGGGGTACGGAACTGCTGGGTCTGGTCCAGACCGAGACGGGTTCCGGTCAGCGCGCCGGCCAAGACCAGCAGCAGCACAACCAGGGCTGCGAGGTTGGCCCCCGGTTTGCGCATGACCGCGGTGGCGGCTTTGCCGAAGTACTTGCCGCGGGTGTTCGGCTGGCCCGGCTTGGGAACCAGCGGCCAGAACACCTTGCGTCCGCACAGAGCGAGGACCGGCGGCAGCAGCAGGAAAACGAACAAGGCTGCGATGAGCAAGCCGGCGGCGCAGACGATGCCCAAGCCGCGGGTGTCTTCCATGACAGCAAGAGACAAGGTCAGCAGAGCCAGGACTACGGTGAGGTTGGAAGTGAGGATTGCTTCGAAGCTGGCGGCCCAGGCCTTGGCCAGCGCCTTGCGGTGGTCCTCGTTCTTCTGCAGTTCATCGCGGTAGCGGGAGATCAGCAGCAGCGCGTAGTTGGTGCCCGCGCCGAAGACCAGCACGCTGAGCACGCCGGAATCGAAATGCAGGTCCCAGGCGTTGCCCAGAACGTTGGCGACCATCGAGGCGCTACGGTCGGCCAAGGCCACCACGGCCAGCGGAATCAGCCAGAGAATGGGGGAGCGGTAGGTGGCGATTAGCAGCACCGCCACGATGCCGACGGTGACTGCCAGCAGGGTGAAGTCGGCGCCTGCGAAAGCCTGGCTGACGTCAGCTGCGAAGGCGGTTGAACCAGTCATCTGCAACTGGACGAGGGACAACTCGTGCGCGCCCAGCCAGTCGCGGATCTCGGTCAGGGTCTGCTTGTCGGCGTCCAGGTCGACGGTGTCCCAGGAAACTGGAACCATCACGGCCTTGGCGTCCTCGCTGGGAAGAGCTGGACCTGTCTTGACCGCCAGGTCGGAGGCCATCTGCGGTGCGAGCTTGGTGACCTGATCGATTTTGCTGCTGCTCAACGCTTCCCCAGTGGAACCGTTGGCGACAAGGATGGCGGAGGTTGTGGTGCTGTCGCTGTTCTGTGCCAGCAGTTCGGCGACCTTGGCGGAATCTGAGCCGGCAACGAGCGAACTGTCTGCGCGCTTGGGGGCATCCACCCCGCTCAAAGCGCCAAAGAGCAACACGACCACGGCGAGCAGGGCCACGGTCCACCAACGGGCTGAACGCCGGGAAGTCAGCGAACTGGCGACGCGGGAAATGACTGGAACTTTCATACTTCCAGTCAACTCGGATTAACAGTGTCTGCCATCGTGGCTTGTGCTGATTCAAAGATCAACCGAACGGTTGAGGCGGCCTCGGGCGAGTCGCCATGGCTTCCGCCTGGTTAGAGCAGGCCGAGGTCCTTGGCTGCATGGATTGCCCCCGTGCGGGAGCTTGCCTGGAGCTTGTCGAAAATATGCACCAAGTGGGTTTTGACTGTCGCTTCCGAGACGAAGAGGGTCTTGGCGATCTGCTTGTTGCTGGCACCGGTCGCCAGCTGCTGCAGCACTTCGGACTCTCGCTGGGTGAGTTCCACCTTGGGACGGCGCATCCCAGCCAGCACCCGTTGCGTCATTTCAGGTGCCAAAACCAGCTGCCCTGCCGCAGCCTGGCGGATCGATTCGATAATGGTCTGGGACGAGACGTCCTTCAGCAGGTAGCCTGCCGCTCCGGCCTCGATGCACTGGATGATCTCGGCATCCTTGTCGAAGGTGGTCAGAATGAGCACCTGCGGGGGATTAGGCATCGCCCGCAACGCAGCAGTGGTCGCCACGCCGTTCATGCCGTCGCCCAGGCGCAGATCGCACAGCACCACATCCGCCGGATCCCTCTGGGTGATCGCTACCGCTTCCTCGCCGCTGGAGGCCTCCCCGAGCACCGAGATTTCCGGATAATTGGCCAGCAACGCCCGCAGTCCGGTGCGGACAATGGGATGGTCATCAACCAGCAGCACTTTGATCACTGTGCATCCTTCCGAGGAGTCATTGGCAGGTGCGCGCACAGGGCGGTGCCTTCACCTGGTGAGCTTTCAATGTCCAGGCCGCCACCGAGCTCGCCCAATCGCTGGATCATTGCGGTCAAACCAAAGCCGCCGGCTGGTGTTGCCCCGTGTCGCGGTGACTCGACATCAAATCCTATGCCGTCATCAACGATATCCATGCGCACCTCGTTGGCAAGCACCCCAAGGTTCAGGCTGACCCGTGTGGCCTGCGCGTGGCGCCTGACGTTGGACAGTGCTGACTGCGCCGTACGCAGCAGCGCAATCTGGATGCTGGGATCCAGCGCGGGGATGCCTTCCTCAACGTTCAAGCGAGTCGCGACTTTCGAATCAGTTTCGAATGACGCCAGTACACGTTCCAAGGCTCCGGCGAGCGCCTGGGTGTCCAGTTCCGCCGGGGCCAGTGCCGCGATGATCCGGCGCAAGTCGTTGAGCGACTGTCCGGAGAGCTCATCAATACGCGCCAGAGCGTCCAGGGCAGTCTGCGCATCCGCGGCAGCGGTTGCCGCCTTGGCATGGAGCCCGATCGAGGAAAGCTGCTGGGCCACCGTGTCGTGAATCTCCCGCGCCAAGCGGGTGCGCTCGGCAGCGATACCCGCCTCATGCTGCGAGCGGGCCAGTTCTTCCTGGAGGTCCGCCATTTCCTGCTGGGCACGCATCAATGAATCCACCAGCTTGCTGCGGATCTCCGCATCGCGTTCAAGCTGCAGGTAGCCGCGGGAGATGCCCCAGGCGAACAATCCGCCGACCAAAGGCCCGACGACGGATGCCAAGGAGGACTGTCCATTGTGCAGGTACGGGGTCATGATGGTGAAGGCGTAAAGCACCAGAGACCAGAGGATGGACGGGAGCAAGGGCAGCTGGTGTCCCAGCAACAGCCAGAGACTGAACGCCAGCCACATGAACTCCGGGGTCGTCCAAAGGCTCGCCACCCAGACGGCCAGGAGCACGGCAATCCACCAAGATGGAAGCTTGGCTTCCCCGCGCACCGCCATGCGGACGAAGCCGGCAATGTACCACCCAGCAAATAGCGTTGCCGCCAGGAGCACCGGCCAGAGGCTGGCTTCCGTGGAGAGGCCGCGCAGCACCACCACCGCGAGAAGGATGGCGGTGACCACATGCTGGCCCCAGCGGAGGATCGCCGGTGAAGTGATCAGCTGGTGTCCTGATTCCAGATGTGGCGCTGAGGACGGGTAAAGGCTCATGTCTTGAGACTACCGAACATCCGTGGTTGGCCATGTTCCTCTTTTGGGGAAGGAACGCTATGCGCTCGCCGATTTCCCTGGCTCCAATCCGATGTTTTATACCTCGGCAAAGTTGCTTCCCGAATTGGGCGAGACGAATAGGGGGATATGAAAATCCCCTCCGCGTAAACTCAGTACATGTGCATCGCTTTCGTTCAGATGTCGGCCTCTGATGCCGACGAGCTGCTCAAGTTCCTGACCGCCAATCGATTCCCGTTCCATGTCCAGCAGGCACCCCGTGGAGAAGACGTACGGACAAGAATCGAAAATAGCTATTACTAGAATGAAGACCGGCAAGGCTACTGGGTAGCGCAAGGCGAACAACGCATTGGAATGGTTGTCTTGGAAGACTTGCAGGACGCCGAATCTCCGCTGTTCGATCTGCGTCTGGTCGAGTCGTATAGAGGGCAAGGGATCGGCGTGAAGGTACTGCGCGCCCTATGCGACTTGGTTTTCGAATCAATGCCGAACACTCTCCGCTTCGAAGGCCAGACGCGGGAAGACAACATCGCCATGCGCAAGACCTTTATTCGCTCTGGGTTTCTAAAGGAAGCTCACTACCGAATGGGATGGCCAACAACGGATGGTCGACCCATGGCCTCGATCGGCTACTCAATCCTGCGTGACGACTGGTCAAGTGGAACCGTCACCCGTTTCGAATGGGATGACATCGCGGTGTAAGAATTTTCTGCCTTTCGGCATCGGTTCCGGCAATCCGCCGGGCTTTACGAGATACCTCGTCGGCTTCATGCGGTGCCTGTTCTAGCCGCATCGTGCAGCACCACCAGCTGCGAGGTGGCTCGGGTCATGGAGACGTAGCGTCGCACGGATCCTTCCACGCCGGAACCAAAGCGCTCGGGCCGGTACAGCAGGACAAGGTCGAATTCCAGCCCCTTGGCCTGCTCAGGGCTCAACGCGGCAACCCTCGGCCGCGGTACGAACGAGTCGTGGCCGATGACCGCGGCGATACCTTCAGCGTGGTTTTGCAGCCAGGCACTGAGAATCGGTTCCAGTTCATCGGGATGTGCATATCGTACCGGTGCGCCATCGGAGCGAATGGACACAGGAACATTCGCCTCAGGCATCTGCTGGCGGATGACACTTGCGGCGGCATCCATGACCTGGGCGGTGGTTCGATAATTGATGTTCAGTTGTGCAACATTGACGTCCCGTATGCCTGCCCGGGCTAGGCGCTCAGCCCAGGACTCGCTGAAACCTCCAGTTGCCTGCGCCCGGTCGCCGACAATCGTCAGGCTGCCCGAGGGACAACGCCTCAGCACCATCGCCCACTGGGCATCGGTCAGATCCTGGGCTTCATCAACAATCACGTGGGAGAAAGGCCCTGCCAAGGCGTCGCCAGGTGGTTCCTCGACGGACCGTTGCTGGATTAAGCGATCCTGCAGGTCGGAATTCATCAGCTGCGAGGACAGGTCTTCCTTGTCATCGGCGGAAGCGATCAGGTCGTCGATGACCTGTCGCATCAGCCTGCGTTCCGAAGCGAATTCGGCGGCACGCCGCAAACGGACCTGCTCACCGTGCGGGTCGCCAACCAGCGCCCGGGCTGCATCGAGCAACGGCAAATCAGACTCGGTCCACGCTGTCCCGGCCCCTGCCTGCAGCAGCGTGTCGATGTCGTCCAAGCTCAGCTCCCGGGCACAGTAGCGAAGCAAGGGTGCGTTCGAATACAGGGTCCGCAAGAGATTGCCCGGATCCAAGACAGGCCAGTACTCCTCCAAGCAGGCATCCAGCTGGTCGCTGGTAGCAACTGCTTGCCTGGCTTCTGAACCGCTGACCTCGTCGCCGGATATCTTCGCCGCCAACTGGTCGACAAGTATCTCGCGCAACTGGGAGCGCGCGGCGTTATGGTCCAAACCCGATTCGAGCGAATTCACCGCGGCCGTCCATTGGGCAGGGGAGAGCATGAGATCAGCCCACGGGGTTTCAATGACCAATTCCTGCACGGGAGGCTGTTCGAACACCTGAATGGCTCGTTCCACGGCGTCAACCATCGCGGCGGTAGCCTTGAGCTGCCTGATGCGCGCGTCGGACTCCACCTCGATGGCACCAGCGTTCGAAACCATGTTCGAAAGTGTTGAAACCAGTACCTCGTCCTCCCCGAGGTTCGGCAAGACGTCGGAAACATAGGCTGTATAGGAATCATGGGGACTTACCACGAGCACCCGACCGCCCTGGCTTTTCATCCGAACGTCCGAATACAGCAGATACGCGGCACGATGCAGCGCTACAACAGTCTTGCCCGTCCCCGGACCCCCGTCCACCACGAGGGCCCCGGTCGATGGTCGGCGGATGATCGCGTCCTGGTCGCCGTGGATCGTCGCCAGGACATCCTGCATCTTCCCGGTGCGCTGCTCACCCAGCAATGCAAGAAAAGCCGAATGGTCATCCAGCGAGGTGCTGTCGCCCAGATGCTCCAGGTCGAACACCTCGTCGAAGTAGCCGGCGATCAACTGCTTGCGCCAGCGGTACCTCCGGCGCATCACCAAACCCTGCGGGTTCGCATGGGTCGCAGCGAAAAACGGTTTCGCAGCTGGCGCACGCCAGTCGATCATGAGAGGGTTGCCCTGTTCATCGCTTAGGCCCAGGCGTCCGATGAAAAGGCGCTCGCCGGAAGACGTCTGCATAAATCCCAGGCAGGACTGGGGACCGACGCGGTCCAGCTGCGCCAGCCGCTGGCCCAGCTCGGTGACTTCCACGTCCCGTTCCAGGGATTGTTGCAAAACCCCCGCCCGGTCGGCACCGCGCGAAATGAGCCGGTGCCGGGTTTGGGTTCGAAGGTACTCCACACGCAGCCAGATTTCTTGCAGTCGCACATTGTCCGCGTCGAGCGACCCGGCAGGCAAGCGGCCGGCCTGCGTGTTGGACAGTGCGAAAAAATCAGGTAGCGGCGCGCCAGCGGCTGAAGGGAAATAGGGCATTCGAAGACTCCTGGCATTGCATCAAACTAGCGGGGCAAACATCGATTATGCGCCCTGCCCGGGGCCTTGCGGCAAGGGGGTGCCGGTGGGCTATTCTGAAAATGAGGGTCAAGGGAACTTCGCCGTCTCCGAGGTCGAAGAATGCCACGATTTTTCGACTTGAACGCATTGGCGATGTGACAGTGCGCTCACTGCGCACTTTGTTGGTGCCGCGAATTTTCACAGTGCCCAAGTCGCGATAAGATAGATGAACCATGACTTTGAACCGGCCATCACCGGGGAGTCGTCGGAAGAACAGCGTTTTTCGATCACGTTCGCCGAGCGCCAAGTAGAACCGACCGGGTCCAGCCCGTCACAGCTGAAGAGAAGCGATTTTCCGCCAGTGCCCACAGCACCCGGCGGGGGATAAGCGGGGTGGTACCGCGGCGAAAGTCGTCCTCGTAGGCAAGGATTTATCGACCCTACGCTTGAAGGACGGCCAAAGCGATGAGCTTCTACCCGAAGGTCACTACTGACCCAACCGGTTCGACCCCGGCTTCGCCGCGTTTCCCAGAAATTGAGAAGCGCGTGCTCGACTACTGGAAGAACGACAACACTTTCCAGGCCTCCATCGACCAGCGCGAGGGCGAAGAATTCGTCTTCTACGACGGCCCTCCATTCGCCAACGGCCTGCCGCACTATGGCCACCTGCTGACCGGCTACGTCAAGGACCTGGTTGCCCGCTACCAGACCCAGCGCGGCAAGCGCGTGGAACGCCGCTTCGGCTGGGACACCCACGGCCTGCCAGCCGAGCTGGAAGCCATGAAGCAGCTGGGCATGAACGACAAGCAGCACATCCTGGAGATGGGCATCGACAAGTTCAACGACGCCTGCCGCACCTCGGTGATGAAGTACGCCGACGAATGGCAGGACTACGTCACCCGTCAGGCGCGCTGGGTGGACTTCGAGAACGACTACAAGACCCTCAATGTGGAATACATGGAGTCGGTCATCTGGGCGTTCAAGCAGCTGAGCGACAAGGGCCTGACCTACCAGGGCTTCCGAGTGCTCCCGTACTGCTGGAAGGACGAGACCCCGCTGTCCAACCACGAGCTGCGTATGGACGACGACGTCTACAAGGACCGCCAGGACCAGACCGTCACCGTGGGCTTCACCATCCTCGCCGGCGAAAACCCGGTCTCGGCCGAGCTGGCCGGCGTGCAGGCCCTGGCCTGGACGACCACCCCGTGGACCCTTCCGACCAACGAAGCCCTGGCCGTGCACCCGGACGTTGAATACGTCGTGGTGCCCGCGGGCGAGAACGGCGTGAAGGCCTCGGAGGCCGCCGGACCGTTCCTGCTGGCCAAGGACCTGCTGGGCTCCTACGCCAAGGACCTGGGCTACAAGGACGCCAAGGCCGCCGCCGCTGCCATCACCGCCAGCTACACCGGCGCCCAGCTGGCCGGCGTGCGCTATGCTCCGCTGTGGGACACCTACACCGACACCGAGAAGTACGGCACCGAAAACGCCTGGCAGATCCTCACCGCCGACTACGTCACCACCGCGGACGGCACCGGCCTGGTCCACCAGGCTCCCGCCTACGGCGAGGAAGACCAGAAGGTCTGCGAGTCCAACGGCATCCCGGTGATCCTCTCCGTGGACGAGGGCGCCAAGTTCCTGCCGGTCTTCACCGGCGGCCCGCTGAACGACATCGCAGGCGTGCAGGTCTTCGAGGCCAACAAGACCATCACCAACGTGCTCAAGGCCGACGGCCGACTGGTCAAGCAGGCCTCCTATGAGCACTCCTACCCGCATTGCTGGCGCTGCCGCACCCCGCTGATCTACCGTGCGATCTCCTCCTGGTATGTCGAGGTCACCAAGATCAAGGACCGCATGCTGGAGCTGAACGAGCAGATCAACTGGATCCCGGGCAACGTCAAGCACGGCCAGTTCGGCAAGTGGCTGGAGAACGCCCGCGACTGGTCGATCTCCCGCAACCGCTTCTGGGGCTCCCCGATCCCGGTCTGGGAATGCGACGGCGTGGAGTGCGAGCACCGCGAGGTCTTCGGCTCGCTGGACGAACTGAAGAACTTCTTCGGACGCCTGCCGGTGAACCACGACGGCCAGCCGGATCTGCACCGCCCGTTCATCGACGAGCTGACCGCCGCCCATGAAGGCTGCGCCGCCAGCGGCACCCTGCGCCGCGTCGAGGACGTGCTGGATGTCTGGTTCGACTCCGGCTCGATGCCCTACGCCCAGGTGCACTACCCGTTCGAGAACCAGGAATGGTTCGACGGCGGGCACAATCCTGCGGACTTCATCGTGGAGTACATCGGCCAGACCCGCGGCTGGTTCTACACCATGCACATCCTGGCCACCGCGCTGTTCGACCGCCCTGCCTACACCAACGTGATCTCCCACGGCATCGTGCTGGGCTCGGACGGGCAGAAGATGTCCAAGTCCCTGCAGAACTACCCGAACGTCACCGAGGTCCTGGACCGCGACGGCTCCGACGCGATGCGCTGGTTCCTGATGGCCAGCCCGATCCTGCGCGGCGGCAACCTGATCGTCACCGAACAGGGCATCCGCGAGGGCGTGCGCCAGGTCCTGCTGCCGCTGTGGAACGTGTGGCACTTCTTCAACCTCTACACCAACGCCGCGAACAACGGTGCCGGCTACGAGGCCAAGTTCTCCACCGACTCCACCGACCCGTTGGATACGTACATGCTGGCCGCCACCGGCCAGCTGGTGCGCGAGGTCACGCAAGCGCTAGATTCCTACGAGGTCTCCGACGCCACCGAGGCAGTGCGCCGCTACATGGACACGCTGACCAACTGGTACGTGCGCCGTTCGCGCCAGCGCTTCTTCGACGAGGACACCCAGGCCTTCGACACCCTGTACACCGCGCTGGAAACCTTGGTGAAGGTGACCGCCTCGCTGCTGCCGCTGGCCAGCGAGGAGATCTACCGCGGCCTGACCGGTCAGCGCTCGGTGCACCTGACCGACTGGCCGGACGCCAACGACTTCCCGACCGACGCCACGGCCCTGGAAGCCATGGAAACCACCCGCAAGATCTGCTCGGTGGGCTCCTCGCTGCGCAAGGCCAAGAACCTGCGGGTGCGCCTGCCGCTGGCAGAGCTGAAGATCGTGCTCACCGATGCCGCCCGCCTGGCCGGCACCTACGAGTCGATCATCGCCGACGAGCTGAACCTGAAGTCGGTCACCCTGATCGAATATTCAGATTCTGCCCGCGCAGAATATGGAATCGGAATGACTTTGAAGCTCAACTTCAGAGAACTGGGGAAAGTATTTGGCAAAAACGTCCCTTTGATTAAGAAAGCTATCGATTCGGGTAACTTTGTGGGCGGACCTGAAGGATTGAGCATGAACATCGATGGTGAATCAATCGTTGTTACTCCTAATCTTTTCGAAATGACAACAGTTATTGGTGAATCCGATGGCTCGTGGAGCGCCGCTGTGCTCGATGAAGCCGGATTTGTGGTGCTGGACACCGAGGTCACCGCCGAGCTGGCCGCCGAAGGCACCGCCCGCGACATGATCCGCTCCATCCAGTCCGCCCGCAAGGACGCGGACCTGCAGGTCTCGGACCGCATCCGCACCGTGGTCACCGCCACCTCGGAGACCATCGCGGCGCTGGAAGCCAACCGCGAGCTGGTGACCGGCGAGACGCTGACCGCGCAGCTGGAGCTACTGGTCGACGACTCGGTCGAATCCGAGCAGGTCACCGTCGTCGTGATGCAGGACGCGGCCAAGTGAGCGAACTGAGCCGCGTCTACCGCGACCTGCTGGACCGCGCGCCGGAAAACAAGATGGAACCGCGCATGGACCCGATGTTCCGCGCCATGGAGATCCTGGGCGAGCCGCAGAAGGCCTGCCCGGTTATCCACATCACCGGCACCAACGGCAAGACCTCGACCGCCCGCATGATCGAGTCCCTGCTGCGCGCGCACGACCTGCGCACCGGCCGCTACTCCTCGCCGCATCTGGTCTCCGTGACCGAGCGCATCAGCGTGGACGGCGAACCGGTATCGGAGGAAACCTTCGTGCGCGTCTGGGACGAGATCAGCCCGTTCCTGGAGATCGTCGACGCCGAGCTGGACGAGCGCGGGGAAACCCGCCTGACCTACTTCGAGGCAGTCACCATCCTGGCCTTCGCGATCTTCGCGGAGGTACCGGTGGACGTGGTGGTCCTGGAGGTGGGCCTGGGCGGCATCACCGACGCCACCAACGTGGCCGACGGCGACGTCTCGGTGATCACCCCGATCTCGCTGGACCACACCGACCTGCTGGGCGACACCACCGAGCTGATCGCCCAGGAGAAGGTGGGCATCCTGAAGCCCGGCGGCTACCTCGTCTCCTCGGTGCAGCCGGTGGACGCCGCCGACGTGCTGCTGGCCCGCGCCCGCGAGCTGGAGGTCCGCACGGCCTTCGAGTCTCTGGACTTCAAGCTGCTGGACCGCCAGGTCGCCGTGGGCGGCCAGCTGCTGAGCATCCAGGGCCAGGCCGCGACCTATGACGAGATCTTCCTGCCGCTGTTCGGCGCCCACCAGGCGCAGAACGCCGCGGTGGCGCTGGCCGCCGTGGAAGCTTTCCTGGGCGGGGGAGAGCGCGAGCTGAATGCGGACCTGGTCCGCGAGGGCTTCGCCGAGACCTCCAGCCCCGGACGCCTGGAACTGGTGCGCACCGCGCCGAGCATCCTGGTGGATGCCGGGCATAACCCGGACGGCATCCGCGTCTCGGCTGAGGCGATCCGCGAATCCTTCGGCTTCTCCCGGCTGGTGCTCATGGTGGGCATCCTGCGGGAGAAGGACGCCGAAGCCATGCTCTACACCATGCGCGAGGAGTACGGCGACCTGGTGGAGGACCTGTGCATCACCCAGTCCTCCTCGCCGCGGGCCATCCCGGCCGGGGAACTGGCAAACATGGCGCTGGCCGCCGGCTGGCCTGAAGAAGACATCCACGTCACCGAAGACCTGGAAGACGCCATCGAGTGGTCCGTCGGCCGCGCCGAGGCAGGCAACGACCTGTCCGGCGGCGTGCTGGTGACCGGCTCGATTACACTGGTGGGCGAGATTACGACCCTGCTCAAGGGAGGAGCCTAGTCATGGCCAAGCTGACCCGCGCCCAGCGCGAGTGGCGCCCGGGCATGCAGAAAAAGCAGCGCTCGGTTAAAACGATGTTCGCCTCCACCGTGCTGGTCTGCGAGGCCCTGCTGGCGGTATTCGTCACGCTGGCGGCCTTCGGGCTCAAGCGCGGCGAGCCGGCGGTGATCCTCAGCCTGGGCGCCGCGGTCGCGGTGCTGTGCATCATGACCTGCGCGCTGCTGACCAAGAAGATCGGTTTCATCATCGGCTGGGCCCTGCAGGTGGTGTTCTTCCTCAGCGGTTTCATCTTGGTGGACATGTTCTACCTGGCCAGCGCGTTCACCCTGTGCTGGTGGTACGCGCTGTCCAAGGGCGAAAGCATGGACCGCGAGAACACCCAGCGCGCCGCCGCCCAGGAAGCCTGGGACAAGGCCCACCCCGAACAGGCCTAGGCCCGTTCGACCACGAAGTTTCAACCACCGATACGAAGAGGTAGTCACATGACTGAACGTACCCTGATCCTGGTCAAGCCGGATGGCGTCAAGCGCGGCTTGACCGGCCAGATCATCGCCCGCATCGAAGCCAAGGGCTACACCATCGCCGAGCTGAAGCAGGTCACCGCGACCCGCGAAGTGCTGGCCCAGCACTACGCCGAGCACGAAGGCAAGCCGTTCTACGAGCCGCTGGTAGAGTTCATGCTCTCCGGCCCGGTTGTCGCGATTGTGGCCGAAGGCCACAACGTGATCACCGGCTTCCGTTCGCTGGCTGGCACCACCGACCCGACCACCGCCGCTCCGGGCACCATCCGCGGCGACCTGGGCCGCGACTGGGGCCTGAAGGTCCAGCAGAATCTGGTTCACGGCTCGGACTCGGAAGAGTCTGCAGCACGCGAGATCGGCATCTGGTTCGGCAACTAGCCGATGAAACACGCAATCCCAGGGACCCATCGGGGTCCCTGGGATTGCTTGTATAAAGGGGATGCCTACAACCAGCCATCGAGGTTGTTGTTGGTTCCGGGAGGAGGGGCTGCCAGCGTGGGGGCCGGGAGGCCGCCGGTGCTGATCGAATCGAAGTCGTCCTTGGAGATCAGGACCACCGATTCATGGTTAGCACCTTGGACGGTGATGACCTCATGGCCGGTCACCACGTTGTCCAGCAGGTGCGGAAAATTCTGTAGGGCTTCTTCATAGCTGAAATTCAGCATGCAGATTCCTCCTGGTGTCATGTGCTCAAAGCGTCGAGGATGGGGCGATGCCTGCACCGTGGATGGAGGCCACGGTACTAAACGGCCAAGTGGCCGTCCGGGGAGTATGTTCTCTGCACCACTCCAGGTAATTCACATGAGTCACATTAAACACACAAACATCGGGCAATACAATCTTCAGCATTATTTTGTGAGACGAATTGATGAATCCGTGGATTGCCGCTGGCGGTATCGATTCCGCCACGGTGGCAAGGTTTCCAAGATCCGCAGGACGCTGCCCCTGACGCAGCGTGAACCGATGGGACTAGTCCGTGGCGAGCCTGGCGAAGAGCAGCGAGTCGCGGCGACCGGTTGCCGTGCGCTTGTGGGCTCGCAAAAGCCCCTCGTAGCTGAACCCGGATTTTTCAAGCACCCTGCGCGAGGCGGTGTTCTCCGGCGCGCAGGTGGCCTCGATGCGCTGCAGTCCTAGGTCGCTGAAACCAAGGTCGAGCAGGAATCCCGCCACGACAGTTGCGTACCCCCGGCCCCAGCACGTGCTGTTCATGGCGTAGCCCAGTTCTCCGCATGCATGCTGCCCGCTCGCGGTCCATACCGCGCCAGCGCCGATGGCCTCGTTGTCCAGCGTCACCGCAAGGTTCAACGCGTCGGCGGCGGAGGCCATGGCCTCGTTGATGAACGCCTCGGTGTCGGGTCGGGAGTTCGGGCCCCAGTCGACGTACCGGCAGACCAGCGGATCCGGGCATGGGCATGCACGGCATCGATGTCCTGCAGGGTGAAGCTGCGCACTGCGAGGCGGCCGCCATTGAGCAACAGGTGTTCTCTGAGCGGTTCCATGCGGTGTTCGGTTTCCCTTTCACGGGTGTGTAGCAGGCTATGGCGCAAGCGGCTGAAAACAAGGAGTCCAGCTTCCGGGTGATGGAAGCTGGACCCCTTGGACGTACATAGCGGGCAGTGCGCGGTATCGAACTACTCGGCGGCGTCCTTCACCTCGTCGGAGGCCGGATGAGCAGGCTTGGCTGCTTCCGCCTTGTCCTGAGGCGCCCGCTCCTTGGCGGCCTTCTCCTTGGCGTCGAGGCGTTCGAGTGCGGATTCCTCCTCATCGAGCGCGACCTCCGCGAGGATGTCCTGTTTCGCCTCGACCGCTGGATCCTTCTTCTCGCGTCCTGTCCAGACCTTGATCACGGCCCATGCAGCGGCCGTCAGGGGCACGGCGAGTACCGCTCCGATGATGCCGGCCAGCACGGTGCCGGCGGTCAGCGCCATTAAGACGACCAGCGCATGCAGGCTCAGGGCGTTGGCCATGACGACCGGCTGCAGGAAGTTGCCTTCCAGCTGGTTCACGATGATGACCGCGGCCAGCACGATCAGGGCAACCACCGGCCCGTTGGTGACGAGGGCGACAAGGGTGGCCAGCACGCCTGCTACCGTCGCGCCGACCATCGGCACGAAGGAACCCAGGAAGACGATGACACCCAGCGGGATGGCCAGCGGAACCTGCAGGACCAGCAAGGTGGCGGTGATGCCGATCGAGTCGACTGCCGCCACGATCGAGGTGCCGCGGATGTAGCCGCCGAAGGTGTGCAGCGCGCGGTCGCCGGACAGGATCCACTTGTTGCGGTAGTGCTTCGGGGTCCAGGAGACCGCGAAGGCCCAAATGCGGTCGCCGTCCTTCAAGAAGAAGAACAGGATGACCAGCAGCAGGATCAGCCCGGTGATGAAGCTGCCGGCGGCGCTGATCGTATTCAGCGCCCCGGTGCCGAACTGGGAACTGGTCAGGAATCCGGTGACGGTTTGGACTGCCTTGTCGATCTGCTCCTGGTCGATGGTGAACGGAATGTCGACCAGCATTTTCTGGACAATCTCGTTGAGCTGGTTGAAGCCCTGGACCGCCTTGTCGACGAGCGTCGACCATTCGTTGGTTACGGAGAACACCAACCCGGTGCCGATGCCACCGAGCACGAGCAGGGAGCCGAGGAAAACGATCCACGCCGAAAGCAAGGCGTTGAAGACCTTGCGCAGCTTGACAACCAGTGGCCACAACGCGCAGGCGATGATGATTGCCAGCAATGTCGGGATGACGATCGTGGTGAGCCTGAGCATGCCGACGATGATGAACCCGGCCAACGCGCCGACAACCAGGATCTGCGCGCTTCGGATTCCCATGCGTCCAAGCAGGTCGGTCCACAGCCCGCTGACGGTGAATTCCGGCGGCTGCTCGGCGCTCAAGCCCAACGCCGCGTCGGCCTTCACCTTTGGCGCCCTCTCATTCGTCGAGGGTTTCGCCCTGCGAAACAAACTCATACTCGCTCCTCTATGCCGTTTGTGATAGCTCCAACAATAGGCTAGCGAAATGAATAGCTGGTTGATCAACACCGTGAGGATGATCTTTTGCCAGCTCAGTGATGACTTGCTCGTGCTCTGGGTGGATGATCGGGGCTAGGAGCGCGTTCCGAAGTATTCGCTGGCCAGCAGGCCCATGATGATCCGATCGTGGAACTGGCCATCATGGAAGCCAGCCTGGCGTTCGCGTCCTTCTTCGCGGAATCCTGCCCGGTTGAAGGTGCGCAGCGCACGCTCATTGTAGGCCCAGACGCTCAGTCCGATGCGGTTAAGCCCCATTTCGCGGAAGCCGAAATCGATAATCATCTTGGTTGCCATGGTGCCGTAGCCCTGGCCCACGTTGGAGCCGCCGATCATGATCATCAGCTCGGCCGAGCGGGCCGGGGCGTTGTAGTTGTACAGCGCCGTGTGGCCGATCAGGGTGTCGTCGGGCAGCGTGATGCACAAGCCCACCCCGTCGGTGGTTCCCCGGTTCAGGCTGCGGCCCTTGAAGAGCTCGGCGGCTTCGGTTCCCGGATGCGGGAGCACCAGGTTGCCCTGCAACGCCATGAACTCCGGGCTGTTCCACCACTGGGTCAGGATTGGCAGGTCATCGTCCTGCAGTTCGCGCAGTCGGATGTGCTCCGAAATCAGCAGATTGATTCCGTAGTCCTGGGCGTTCTCTGTGTTCCATATGTCACTGGCCATGCATCCAATCTACCCTGTTGCGTATTTCACGTTCCTGGAAACGAGCTGCGGCTGGATCAACGTATACGCAACGGAAAAGCTGGTTTGGCTAGGAGTTAAGCCAAAGAATTGCTTCGGTGGGATGCGGCGGACACGCCGGAGTCGCTCACCGGGGCTTGGGCACGGACTTCGAGTGTTTGCCCAGCCAGAAATCCAGCGCTGCGGACAGCAGGATCCCCAGCGCATAGGCCGCGAGATCCAGCGCAGCGAATCCGGAGCCGAACACCAGATGGGCTGCCGGGAGCATGGAAGCCATCAGCGCTGGCAGGCCGGTGAGCTGCAGGAATTCGATCCCGAAGCACCACAGGAAAGCCAGGGAGGCTGGTAGCCACGGGGAACGCCTGACGAAGATGAAGGCGAGCAACACGTAGAACAATGCTGCGCACAGCACCCCGCCGGAGAGGTCTGCGGCCAGCCCGTCGGCCAGGTATCTTGCGCCTAAACCAACGGGGACCATCGCGATGGCGATGATCCCCAAGGTCAGTCGGCGTGCGGAAACACTGCCCATGCTTATCCGAAGAAGGCGTTCGGGAAACGCAGGATGACGGTCGCGGCGACCAGCAGCCACAGGATGGCGGTGATGATCCAGCTCCATTCGCGGAACAGCTTTTTGACTCCTTCGCCGGCGGGGATCACGCCGTTGAGCACGTTGCGTCCGGTGGTGAAGACAAAGAGCGGGATGACCATGGTCCACACGACCATGCAGTAGAGGCACAGGGCGTTGATTTCGTACAGTGCCTGGTACCAGAACCAGATGACCAGGCCCAACGCCGCGGTGATGCCCAGCTGGAAGCAGATCCAGAACCAGCGCTGCAGCTTGGTGGCCCCTGCCAGCAGCGTGAAGCCGATGGTCACCACGACGGCGAAGCAGACGATGCCGAAGAACGGGTTGGGGAACCCGAAGATGCCGGCCTGCTCGGTCTTCATGACCGTGCCGCAGGAAATCCATGGATTGACGTCGCAGCTGGTGACGTAGTCGGGATTCTTGTAGAGTTCGATCCGCTCCAGAACCAGGATTCCGGCCGCGACCCAAGCGATGAAGCCGGTGATGATGGTGAACAGGCCGAACCCGCGATCCCTCGCCCACCAGGGCAACACGCCCGGGGCCTGTTGATTTTCAAGTGATGAAACCATGCTTTGACTATTCCATATGTTCCTAGGAAAGCGGATGTCTCCGCCGTGTGCGTTCTTATCCTAGAAAGATTTTCTGTGCAACGGATATGTGCCCGTGAACGCGATGTGAACGAAATATGAGAGAATGGGAATGGTTGTTCGCGGATCCACAGTCTGCTTTCAACCCAACGAGAGACTTTCGAAACGACAGATCGTCAGGCGATGCATCGCTTCGGTTGAGTGCCCAATATGTGCGCCTCCCGAGGGAATACCGCGGATCGAAGGGCTGCAAAGGAAAGCAGCTGGTTTGAAAGGGCCGCGTTGAGCCGCAGTTGCTGCGTCGGGATCGGTAAACCGGACCCGCGGCGTGGATAGCTGCGGAATATATAGAGCTTTTGCGTCCGGCCGACTCATAGAAGAAGGCCGAGCCGCACGTCATGATTGTAGATTCAGCCAAGGCGCCGTCTGTGGAGGATGCCGACGTTGGACATTAGTAGGAGTACGCGAAATTAAATGAGCGCATCAAATCAGCGAAAGGGTGGGGCGCAGGGAAACAAGCGAGGCAATCGTTCGACGCGCGCCCGCCGCACCCAGGTGTCCACCACTCCGGCCCGTCCTTTGCGCCGTGCCATGACCTTGGCAGAGCTGAACGCCGCTGCCGGCGTCGAGGATACCCAGTACCGCTGGCGGGCCACCCGCCGCACCCAGGTGTCCACCCCTGACTCCAGCAAGCGCGCCAGCCGCCAGGCCGACCGCCGCGCCCAGAGCGCGCGCAGCGCAGCCGCCGACGAGGCAGTGAACGAGCAGGCCGCCAAGCAGCAGGCAGCCGAGGCCGCCGCTTCCGAGCAGCCGCAGGATTCGGCCGCCGAAACCGTCGAGGCGGCCGCACCGACAGCTTCGCTGGAAACCGTCGAGGCCATCGCCCAAGCAGCCATCGAGGCCGAGGCGCACGCCGAGCCCGAAGACCGCACCGGCGCGTTGCTGGCCGAGCACGGCAACACCATGATCATGAACCCGTTTGCGATCCCTGAATCGGCCCACTCGGTGCTGGCCCAGGCCGTCGCGAAGAAGACCCGCACCACGCCGCGCCCTGAAGCCGAGGAGCAGTCCGAGGGCGAAGACGTCACCTCGCGCCGCCGTCGTCGCCGCCGCCGCGGAGACGTGGACCTGGAACTCGAAGGCGGCTCGCAGGACGATCCGCCGAACACCGTCACCCGTGTCCGCGCCCCGCGCGCCGGCATCGAAAGCCACGCCAGCGTGAACAACAAGGTCGCCTCGGTGCGCGGTTCCACCCGCCTGGAAGCCAAGCGCCAGCGCCGCCGCGAATCCCGCGAGACCGGCCGCCGCCGCCAGGTGATCACCGAGGCCGAGTTCCTGGCGCGCCGCGAGTCGGTTGAGCGCAAGATGATTGTGCGCCAGCGCGAGGACCGCATCCAGATCGGCGTGCTGGAAGACGGCGTGCTCGCCGAGCACTTCGTGTCCAAGACCCAGCAGGATTCGCTGATCGGCAACGTCTACCTGGGCAAGGTGCAGAACGTGCTGCCGTCCATGGAGGCCGCCTTCGTGGACATCGGACGCGGGCGCAACGCCGTGCTGTACGCCGGCGAGGTCAACTGGGACGTGGCAGGCCTCGAAGGCCAGCCGCGCCGCATCGAGAACGCCCTGAAGGCCGGCGACTCGGTCCTGGTGCAGGTCACCAAGGACCCGGTGGGCCACAAGGGCGCCCGCCTGACCAGCCAGGTCTCCCTGCCGGGCCGCTACCTGGTGTACGTGCCGGGCGGATCCATGACCGGCATCTCCCGCAAGCTGCCCGACGTCGAGCGCCAGCGCCTGAAGAAGATCCTGAAGGACCACCTGCCGGAGAACGCCGGCGTGATCGTGCGCACCGCAGCGGAAGGCGCCTCGGAAGAGGAGCTGACCAATGACATCAACCGCCTGCGCGCCCAGTGGGAAGGCATCGAGGAGCAGTCGACCTCGACCAAGACCCTGGCCCCTGAGCTGCTGTACTCCGAGCCCGATCTGACCATCAAGGTCGTCCGTGACGTCTTCAACGAGGACTTCACCAAGCTGATCGTCTCCGGCGAGCAGGCCTGGGACACCATCGAGGCCTACGTCATGTACGTGGCGCCGGATCTGATGGGCCGCCTGGAGAAGTGGGAGCAGGACGAGGACATCTTCGCCAACTACCGCGTGGACGAGCAGATCGCCAAGGCGCTGGACCGCAAGGTCTTCCTGCCTTCGGGTGGCTCGCTGGTCATCGACCGAACCGAAGCCATGACGGTGATCGACGTGAACACCGGCAAGTTCACCGGTTCGGGCGGCAACCTCGAAGAGACCGTCACCAAGAACAACCTGGAAGCGGCCGAGGAAGTCGTGCGCCAGCTGCGCCTGCGCGACATCGGCGGCATCATCGTCATCGACTTCATCGACATGGTCCTTGAATCGAACCGCGACCTGGTGCTGCGCCGACTGGTCGAGTGCCTGGGCCGCGACCGCACCAAGCACCAGGTGGCCGAGGTGACCAGCCTGGGCCTGGTGCAGATGACGCGCAAGCGCATGGGCACCGGCCTGCTGGAAGTCTTCGGCGAGGAGTGCGAGCACTGCGCCGGCGCGGGTGTCATCACCCACGAGGAGCCTGTTGAATCCCGCAAGTCCTTCAACTCGCATGGCGAGAGCCATTCGAAGAAGTACGCCGAGAAGCCTTCGCGCAACCGCCGCCGCCGCGGCGGGGACAAGGACGAGAGCAAGCCGGTAGAGCAGGAGCACACCGAGGTCGTCGAGGAGAAGACCGAAGCCACGCGCCATGCCCTGGCCAACATCGCCGCGGCCTCGCACCTGGATCACCCGGCCGAGCACGCCGTGAAGATCGGCGACGACGAGGTTCCGATGCCGAAGCACGTCGAGACCGGCTCCGCCGACTCGTCCCTCACCCTGGAATCGCTGGAAGCAGCGCTGCCGGAAGGCGAAGGACAGGGCGAGCAGTCCGACTCCGGGCGCAAGCCACGGCGCCGCTCCCGTTCCCGCGGCCGCAACCGCGGCCAGGACGAGCAGCAGGGGGCCGAGCCCCAGGCCGAAGAGCAGCAGGCTGCCGCCGAGCCGGAGAACGCAGCGGAACAGGTTTCCTCGAAGCCTGCCCGCAGCCGTTCGCGCCGCGCCTCGCGTCCGCAGGAGGCCTCCGCGGGGGAGCAGCCGGTCCTGACCGGCCTGGCCCTGCCGGCTTCCCAGGCCCCCGTTGCCGAGCAGACCGCAGCACCTGCTGCGCCTGCCGCCGCCGCTTCGGCGGCCCCACAGAGTTCCACCAAACCAAAGCGACGCAGCCGTCGGGCCACCTCGGTCCAGGGCGATGCGAACGCGGCGGTGGAAGTGGTCGAGGTATCCGCTGCTACCGGTTCGGTAGTCCAGATGGATACCGCCAGTTCACGGGCTGAAAAACCTGCCGAACCGGCCGGTGCTCCGGTCATGTTCGGTGTCGGAGTTCCGGTTCGCGAACTGAAATAGATGAACTTGGTCACGGTTCACCCACTGGGGCAGTTTGTATTTGCCCCAGTGGCGTGGACTAGCGTAATCTAGTTGATCGGTGCTAAACGCCAAGATCACGGACTTTTGGTCCGCTCGGCGTCAAGGCACAAGCGCATGAGATCCCTGCGTAACGGACCTGAACAAGGTTTGCGGGTTGATCTCTGCGCCGGTAAGACAATAAACGTCGAGTAGAAGTGAGTACCCACGTGGTGTACGCAATTGTCCGCGCAGGCGGCCACCAGGAAAAGGTTTCCGTTGGAGACCTGATCACCGTTGACCGTCTTCAGGCTGCCCCAGGTAGCTCCATTGAGCTTCCTGCCTTGCTGCTGGTGGACGGCGAGAAGGTAACTTCCGCCGCTGCCGACCTGGCTAAGGTCAAGGTCACCGCCGAGGTCGTTGAAAACCTCCGCGGTCAGAAGATCGTTATCCAGAAGTACAAGAACAAGACCGGTTACAAGAAGCGCCAGGGTTTCCGCGCTGCTCTGACCAAGGTCAAGGTCACCTCGATCGCCTAATTAGGCGCTCGTACTATCCATTTTTTGTAGCGAAAGAGGCTAAATCATGGCACATAAGAAAGGTGCGAGTTCCACTCGCAACGGTCGCGATTCCAACGCACAGTACCTGGGCGTAAAGCGCTTCGGTGGTCAGGAAGTCAAGGCAGGCGAAATCATCGTTCGCCAGCGTGGCACCCACTTCCACCCAGGCGCCGGCGTAGGCCGCGGCAAGGACGACACCCTGTTCGCTTTGGCTGCCGGTGCAGTCGAGTTCGGCACCCGTCGTGGTCGCCGCGTGGTGAACATTGTGGCTGCTGCCTAACTCAGGCACGCAACAGCATTTTTAGTACACAAGGGGTGGGCCGATTCCGGTCCGCCCCTTGCGTGCGTAGATAGACTTTTAAGCGAGCAGAAGTTCGCACCCCTTTTCTAGGAGTAGATGGCCCCGTGGCTGCATTCGTTGATCGCGTTACCCTTCATGCCACCGCAGGCAACGGTGGTCACGGTTGTGTGTCCATCAAGCGTGAGAAGTTCAAGCCGCTGGGCGGCCCCGACGGCGGCAACGGCGGCAACGGCGGCGACATCATCCTGCGTGTCGACCCGCAGGTCACCACGCTGCTTGACTTCCACCACCTGCCGCACCGCAAGGCCGGCAACGGCGAGCCGGGCAAGGGCGGCCTGCGCCCGGGCAAGCAGGGCCAGGACCTGATCCTGGGTGTGCCTGCAGGCACCGTCATCAAGACCCGCGACGGCGACATCCTCGCCGACCTGGTTAACGTGGGCGATGAATTCCTCGCCGCCGCCGGCGGCCAGGGCGGGCTGGGCAACGCCGCCATCGCCTCCGACAAGCGCAAGGCCCCGGGCTTCGCGCTGCTGGGTATTCCCGGTCAGGAGCAGGACGTCGTCATGGAGCTCAAGTCCGTGGCCGACATCGCGCTGGTGGGCTATCCTTCGGCCGGCAAGTCCTCGCTGATCGCCGCGGTTTCCGCCGCGCGCCCTAAGATCGCCGACTACCCGTTCACCACTCTGGTGCCGAACCTGGGCGTCGTGCAGGCCGGCGAGGTCCGCTTCACCGTGGCCGACGTGCCGGGCCTGATCCCTGGCGCCTCCGAGGGCAAGGGCCTGGGCCACGAGTTCCTGCGCCACGTCGAGCGTTGCGCGGCCATCGTGCACGTGCTGGACTGCGCCTCGCTGGAATCCGACCGCGACCCGATCACCGATCTGGAGACCATCGAAGCCGAGCTGGCCAGCTACGAGGCCGACTCCACCTTCGCCGGCACCGACGGCACCATCGTCCCGCTGGTCGAGCGCCCCAAGCTGGTGGCGCTGAACAAGGTCGACATGCCGGACGGCAAGGACATGGCCGACTTCGTGCGCCCGGAGCTGGAGAGCCGCGGCTACCAGGTCTTCGAGATCTCCGCGCTGGCCCGCGACGGCCTGCGCGATTTGTCCTTCGCGATGGCCAAGCTGGTGGAGGAGGCCCGCGCCTCGCGTGTCGTGGAAACCCCTGTGGTCGAGGTGCCGGTGATCCGCCCGCGCTCTGTCAACAAGCGGGAATTCTACATCCGCCGCGAAGAGCAGAACCTCGAACCATTGTGGCGCGTCATCGGCGAGAAGCCGGAGCGCTGGATCATGCAGACCGACTTCCGCAACGACGAGGCCGTCGGCTACCTGGCCGACCGCCTGGCCAAGCTCGGCGTGGAGACCCAGCTGTTCAAGGCCGGCGCCAAGCCGGGCGACGCGGTGGTCATCGGCGTGGAGGAGAACTCCGTGGTCTTCGACTGGGAGCCGACCATGGCCGCCGGCGCGGAGCTGCTGGGCAGCCGCCGCGGCGAGGACGTGCGCCTGGAGGACCGCGGCGCCCGCAAGACCCGCGAGGAGAAGCGCGCCGAGCACGAGGACCGCAAGGCGGCCAAGGCCGCTGCCCGCGACGAGCTGGAGGCAGAGCGCCGCGCAGGCATCTGGACCGAGTCCGTGCATGCGAAGGCCGCTGAGCGCAAGGCCAAGCAGCGCGCCCAGGAAGACCAGTGAACACCACCAAGACCCTCTCCGCGGTGTCCTCCCGCGCCCAGCTGCCCCAGGCCAAGCGCCTGGTCGTCAAGGTGGGCTCCAGCTCGCTGACCACCGTGGAAGGCGGCATCTCCCAGGAGCGGCTCGACTTCCTGGTGGATACGCTCTCGCGCACGGTGGCCGCGGGCACCGAGGTGGTGCTGGTGTCCTCGGGCGCCATCGCCGCCGGCCTGGCTCCGCTGGCGCTGGCCAAGCGCCCCAAGGACCTGGCCACCCAGCAGGCGGCCGCCTCGGTGGGGCAGGGCCTGCTGCTGGCGCAGTACACCGCGCAGTTCGCGCAGCAGGGGATCACCGTCGCCCAGGTGCTGCTCACGGCCGATGACCTGATGCGCCGCACCACCTACACCAATGCGCTGCGCGCGCTGGTGCGGCTGCTGAACCTCGGGGTGCTGCCGATCGTCAACGAGAACGACACGGTCGCCACCCACGAGATCCGCTTCGGCGACAACGACCGCCTGGCCTCGCTGGTGGCCCACCTGGTCAAGGCCGATGCGCTGCTGCTGTTCTCCGACGTGGACTCCGTCTACGATGCGCATCCCGCCCAGGGCGGCAGCCGCATTCCGCTGGTCGGCCACCCGGACGAGATCAGCGCCATCGACCTGGGCACCTCGGGTTCCTCGGTGGGCACCGGAGGCATGATCACCAAGGTGCAGGCCGCCACGCTCAGCGCTTCGGCCGGTATCCCGGCCCTGGTCACCTCCACCGCCAACGCCGCCCGCGCGCTGGCCGGCGAGGACGTGGGAACCTGGTTCGCCGCGCGCAACACCCGCCGCTCGGCCCGCGACGTCTGGCTGGCCCACCTCGCGGTGGCCCACGGCCGGCTGATGCTGGATGCCGGCGCCGTGCGCGCCATCCGCAGCGGCGAGAAGTCGCTGCTGGCCGCAGGCATCACCTCGGCTACCGGGGACTTCGAAGCCGGGGACGCGGTGGAGATCTGCGACGCCTCAGGAACCGTGGTGGCCCGCGGCCTGGTGAACTACGCCGCGCTGGAACTGCCGGCAATGTTCGGCCGCTCCACCTCCACGCTGCTGGCCGACCTCGGCGAAGGTTACGAAAAACCGGTAGTACATGTCGATGACTTGACGCTGATCTAGGTTCCGGAACCTACAATGGGTGCATGACCCTCACCGTTTCCGAGACCGATGCAGCCGTCCACAAGCTGGCCGACCGGGCCCGCCGCGCCTCGCGCGTGCTGGCCCGCGCCAACCGCGACTGGAAGGACAAGGCCCTGCGCGCCATTGCGGCGTCCATCGACGCCAACCGCGCAGGGATCATCGCCGCGAATGCCAAGGACCTTCAGGCCGGCAAGGCCAACGGGACCTCGGCGGCGATGCTGGACCGCCTGAAGCTGGATGCTCCGCGCATCGATTCGCTGATCTCCGCCCTGCACGAACTGGCCGGCCTGCCCGATCCGGTGGGCCGCGTCGTGCGCGGCGAAACCCTGCCCAACGGCCTGCGCATGCGCCAGGTCAACGTGCCCATGGGAGTCATCGGCACCATCTACGAAGCCCGTCCCAACGTCACCGTGGACATCGCCGGTTTGTCGCTGAAGAGCGGCAACGCGGTCTTGCTGCGCGGCGGCTCGGCTGCCCTGAACTCCAACCTGGCGCTGGTCGGCTTCATCCGCGACGCCCTGGAATCCGTGTCGCTGCCCCGCGACCTGGTCATCTCCGTGGACGAATACGGCCGCGAAGGCGCCGACGCCATGATGGGGGCCCGCGGCAAGATCGACGTGCTCATCCCGCGCGGCGGGCGCGAGCTGATCCAGCGCGTGGTGACCACCGCCAAGGTGCCGGTCATCGAAACCGGCGAGGGCAACGTGCACATCTACCTGGATGAGAGCGCCGACCTGGAAATGGCCACCGACATCCTGCTCAATGCCAAGACCCAGCGTCCGAGCGTCTGCAATACCGTGGAAACCCTGTTGATCCACCAGAATGCCGCGGCCGCCGCCGGCGTGCTGCAGGCCTTGTCGGCCGCCGGGGTCACCCTGCACGCCGAGGAACGCGCCGCCCAGCTGGTGCCGGAGATTGCCACGGTGCAGGCGGGGGAGGACGACTGGGCCAACGAGTACCTCGACCTTGACATCGCGGTGAAGGTGGTGGACGACATGGACCAGGCGCTGGAGCACATCCGCGCCTACTCCACCGGCCACACCGAGGCGATCATCACCTCCTCGCTGCGCAATTCAGAGCGCTTCATCGCTGAAATCGACTCCGCCGCGGTCATCGTCAACGCATCGACCCGCTTCACCGATGGCGGCCAGCTTGGCCTGGGCGCCGAAGTTGGCATCTCCACCCAGAAGATGCACGCCCGGGGACCCATGGGACTGGCCGAACTGACCACGACCAAGTGGATCGTCCAAGGCGACGGACATGTCCGTAAATAGTTTCTGACCGCCTAATTCGGTACCATGTAGAAGAACGTTACCGTGACCTTTCGGGCCACTGCCCGGGGCTAGTCCCCGACGCGGCAGGCAACGAGGAAAACAACTGGAGAAATATCTTGAACGCGCTGATTATGGCTTCCGCAGCCGCAAGCACCACTGGGTTGGATTCGCATACCTGGGCCCTGATCATTGGCGGCGGCATCTTCCTGGCATTTATGCTGTTGCTGCTGGTCACTGTTTCGTACACCAACGTAGGCCTGCGCCACGAAATCAAGCCTGACGATTTCGACGAGCACCGTCAGTTCAAGACCCACGCTGAGCACCACTGATCTTGGCGGACGAACAAGTCAAGAACCGCCCATTGCGCCTCGGCGTGATGGGCGGTACTTTTGACCCCATTCACAACGGCCACCTGGTTGCCGCGAGCGAGGTCGCCGCGGAATACGACCTGGACGAAGTGGTTTTCGTGCCTACGGGCGAACCTTGGCAGAAGGCCGACCGCAGCGTCACCGATGCCGAGCACCGGTACCTGATGACCGTCATCGCCACGGCGTCGAACCCGCGCTTCACCGTCAGCCGCGTGGATATCGACCGCGAGGGCGCCACCTACACCCGTGATACGCTGCTCGACCTGCGCGCCCAGCGCCCCGACGCCGAGCTGTTCTTCATCACCGGTGCCGACGCCATGAGCCAGATCATGAGCTGGCGGGACATCGACCAGGTCTGGGACCTCGCGCATTTCGTAGGCGTTAGCCGTCCGGGGTACGTGATTTCCGATTTGGGCCGGGACAACGTCTCCCAGCTGGAGATTCCTGCACTGGCGATTTCCTCCACCGACTGCCGCGAACGCGTCGCCGAGGACAAGCCCGTCTGGTACCTGGTACCCGATGGTGTGGTGCAGTACATTGCAAAATATGGGCTCTATACCGAGTCGTAACCTCACATTGAGCCGTAATACACGGCATAATCGATTAAGGTGACGGTATTTGTCTATGCGGTCGGGAGTAGCACCAGATGAGCGATAACTCGCAGCCAGTTTCCAGTAGGCGGGCATTGCGTGAAAAGCGACGCGCCGAAATGGAGGCGCTGCTCGCCAATAGCAAGGCTGAACAGGCCGCCAAGGAACAGGCGGACAAGAAGGCCAAGGCTGAATCCGCCAAGACCGATTCCAAGAGCTCTTCTGCTCCGGCTAAACCCGTACCATCTGCATCGAAGCCTGCTGATTCCAAGCCTGCGCCTGCCAAGACAACGGAATCCAAGCCTGCCGCCAAGCCGGCAACTGCTGCCAAGAAACCGGCAGCCAATTCCGGTACCCCGAAGGCTCCCGCGAAGCCTGCCGAGAAAACCCCGGCCGCCAAATCTGCGCTCAAGCCCCAGCCGGCCAAGACGGCAGCCTCCAAGCCTGCGGCACCTAAGCCCGCTGAAGCCAAATCAGCACCGGTCAAGAGCGCACCGGACAAGCCGGCGCAGTCCAAGCCCGAAGAGAGCGAGACTGCCGCTTCCAAGGCAGCTGCATCTACTCCCGCAGCGCAGAAGCCTGAAGCATTGGGGGAGCGCGCCTCATTGCGTCGCGCCCGTGACCGCGAAGCCTTGCGTGAGCGCCGCCGCCTTCAGGAAGAAGTCGGCTCGCTGACAAGCCATGTCCCAACCGTGGAGCCTGCCGATGATCCGAAGCCGCTGACCCGCCGGCAGCTGCGCTTGCAGGCATTGGCCGACCAGAACAAGGGAGCCGCTGCGGCCAAGCCTGTCCAGACTGCCAAGCCTGCAAAGCAGCCAGGAGCGGAGGGCACGCCTGATACAACTGTCATGAGCGTCGAGGACGCGTTGGCCGCACGACGTGCACACGACCCGAAATCTCCGGTCGAACCGATCCTGCTGGGCGAAGACGACTCCGAAATCGATCTTGAAGTTCTGGCCCATCAACGCGAAATGGCTGCGCGTGCCGCAATTATTTCGCGCCGTGCTGCCGAGCGTGAGCGCCTGCGCGTGGAAAATTCCAAGCAGGGCAAGGAAGAAGTTGCTTCCGACCCATTCACTGGCGCGATGGGCAACATTCGCGAAGTCGAAGAGCGGATCGCCAAAACTGGTATCTCTGGACCGAAAACCGAAAGCGTTTCGCTGTCGTTGGATGCCCAGGGAAAGATCGCTTCCAAGCCTCCCGTGAAGCCCGCCGCCAAGCCTGCGCCGAAGCCTGCAGCGAAAGCTCCTGCCAAACCTGCACCGAAACCGGCGGCAGCCAAACCAGCTGCAAAGCCAGAGCAAAAGCCTGCTGCGAAACCGGCTCCAAAGCCGGGTCCGTCCGCGAAGCCGACACCGGTTGCCAAGGCCCCTGTCGCGGCCAAGCCCGCGCCGGCATCAGCGTCCGAAAACAAGGTCGTCGAACTACCTCGTATCGAGGCAGTTGATGCCCAAGGTCTACAGCCGCTTGACGTGCAGACTCACGGTGTACGCCGTGCCAATAACATGCTTATCGCCATGATCGTGGCCTTGGGCGTTGGCGGCGCGGCCCTAGTAGCCGGCCTGATCATGTTGTTGATCAACTAGTTTTTATAGGACAATTAAGTCCTTGATCCACCCCTTCCTAAAGGAGACACCCAACTTCATGGGCGCACACGCAGACTCAATTGCCCTCGTGCATACCGCGGCACTGGCCGCCGCAGAAAAACTTGCCGAGGATATGGTCGCACTCGACGTGGCCGAACGTTTGGGCATCACCGATGCCTTCCTGATCGTCTCCGGCGGTTCCGAGCCTCAGGTCAATGCCATTGTGGACGAGATCCAGGCCAAGGTGATCGAGAAGTTCGACCTGCGCCCCGTTCGCCGTGAAGGCTTCGGCCTCGGCCGTTGGGTGCTGCTTGACTACGGAGACGTGGTAGTTCACGTACAGCACCAGGAAGACCGGGTCTTCTACGCGCTGGAGCGCTTGTGGTCCGATTGCCCGGTGATCGAGCTGCCTGCTGCCGACGGCAAAAAGAACTAGTCGAGATGGATTTGCATCCTGTTCAGACATTCATTTATGATAGATGAGTTGCCTGATCAGGTAGCAATCCTCACGGGGGTATGGCGCAGTTGGTAGCGCGTCTGCATGGCATGCAGAAGGTCAGGGGTTCGAATCCCCTTACCTCCACAATTGTGAAGAGTCGAGACATCGTTGACAGATGAGTCGAGACATCCTTTACAAAATTTGATCAGAATCCCCCGGCCATCGGCCGGGGGATTTCTGTTTGTCCGGCCAAAAACTTCGTCCTGGCCCGATCTGGGGCTATAGGCAATAAAGTGTGTCTGGCCCGGGCGTGTTCCCAAGCCAGACACCCTTCAAATCAGCCTCTAGTAGATGTTTCTCATCCACCCACTACGAACGTACTGTCCATCCTCAGCTCGCGCCGGAGCCGTAAAGTTCCGGGCCGATCGGTCCATCGTCAACACGGTCCACGGCCGCCTTCCTTGCTGCGGGTGCGTAGTGCTCCGGGCGCAACAGTTCTCCCATCGCCGGACGATTCTCGGCAGCCGTGTGGGTCCAGCAGAACCACTCGCAGGCCCGCCGCCGATGCTCAATGGGCATCCCTCGGTGGTAGAAAAACATGGCCCGGATCCCGGAGTTCACCGCACCTTCAATCATGTTCGTCGTCGCGTTGATCCCCAGGCCCCTGAGCTCGTCATCCAGGAAGGTGAACAGGTGGCCGCGCTACAGGGCTTTGTTCATGCACTGGTAGGCGCTGCGCAGCCGGTCGTGGGTGTACCACCATTTCCGGGAGCTGCGAATGCCCTTCGTGCGGGCGCCTATCCATTGGCTGGCATAGGTGCGTTCGTTGAGCAGCTCCTGGTTTTCTGCGTGCCATGCGGCGAACGCGGCCATCCATTGGGCGGCGGCATCCTGCGAGCGGATTTTCGTGAGTTTCAGGCTCAGACGCCGCAATGACTTCCCCGCGGCCAGCCGGGGTTTCAGGGTGAGGTAGGTGCGCACGTTGCGTTGGATATGCACCAGGCAGCGTTGGATCTTCACCTGCGGCCAGAATTCCTTGAGCGCTTTCATCAGGCCCGAGCCGCCGTCGGTCACCACGACTTTCGGCTCGGGGAAATACGCCAGCAGCGCGGTCCACGCCTCGGCTTTTTCGCGGTCGCACCATTGCCATCCGATGACCTGTCCGTGGGCGAGGGCGATCAGCAGGCACCAGCCCGGACGCAGGTAGATGCCGTCGACTTGGATCTCATCAAAGATCTCGCCGGTGCGGTGCAGGGTGGGGTGCACGTTCCAGCACCAGGCGGTCTGGTGCCGGAAGATGCGGCCGGTGCCTCCGCCGAATTCGGCTTGGGATTGTTTGCTCATCAGCCAGGCGACGAAGCCGGTGAGGTGGTTGCGGGCGGTGGTGTCTTCTCCTTTGAACGTGGTGCTGGCGTTGCAGGTGGTGCAGCGCCAACGTTGGGTTCCTTTGGAGGTGGTGCCGTTTTTCTTCAGTCGGGAATGGCAGATAATACGAGTGCAGGGCAGCATAAACGATGTCTCAAATTGGGAGAGTTTAGTGCATCCAAAGGTAGAAGCGGAAGTGCACGTACTTTGTGCTACCGGCCCCTGTGTTTGACGCGTGTATCAACCTACTACGCCTGCACGGTGCCTAAAGTGGCAACTCGCATTGCTCTGTAAGGGAATTACATGAACCGGCGAATCCAACGCAAACTGTGAATCAATTCTACAGATTCTTGAATACCCGAGCCGGCCTAGTAGTAGTGCCTTCATCCTGAGTAAACGTGACTATGTCTCTATCTTTGAGATGGTTTGGCGCGGCCCCCTTTTAGCAAAATAAGGAACAGTGGACGCATTGTGCAGCGTAAACTCGAGACTTCAGAGCCGGAAGAAGAACGTCTTTAAGTGCCGAATGACACGCGAGAGTAAAATTTTGTGCGTTAGATACTGATAAGGGGTGTAGTCTGGGTAAGTGAAATCGCAAAATGAAGCCCTTGAGTCCCTCAGCCGGTCGCGTCTTAATGACCTTCTTGTCTGGGGTGCAACTGTGGCGTTCGCACATACGAATGAACTATTCGAAGATGACGCTGGACACGATCAAGGCGTCGTTGGCTATTTGAACTTCAAGCACCTGTGCGACTTGCTTGATCGGGCGACCGCTAATGGCCGATTCACACTGGGTGATGATGTTGAAGGGGCCGGTACGGACGTTCTTGAACGCGGCGTCACACCGGAGGCATTTCGAACCATGCCTGTGTTTGCGCCTAATTCGGTTAGCCGAAGCAACTACAAGGGTTCACCTGGATGGGCGTCTGACGGAATTCGCGTACTCTTGCAGTCGTTTGCGTTTGGCAAAGTCGACGATATTAAGTGGGCGCAGCGCAGTAATGCGAAACGAGAGGTTGCTTCGCAGAAGGTCTTAGTCGATGCGACGCTGTTCAATGCCGAGGATTATGGTATGGAGGCCGTTGTCGAAACTCCCAACGATTTCGATGGCGTCACCCTCGTCGCGGCACACGCTTATGATCCGTTAACCGGACAGTATGAGCTTTATATCGGCCAAAGTAAGAACCCTCAGTATCGTGGTGATTCATGCTGGCATTGGCACGTCAAACTTCTATCTGGTGGTACTGCGAATAGCGAAGCACTTGTCGATTCGACTTCCTCGCTTCCTGGTGCCGCAGCAACCAGCGAAGTTGATGACATCGATGTTCGGATCAAGATGCCATTCAAGAGCGAGAACACGGGCACGGCCAATGTCTAGCGCCAGTCGCGCATCGCGAACACTCGCAGACTCTACTTCATTTTTTAACGGTCAACGGCTCACTATGGCTCGTCAACTTGCAGGGATGAAGAAATCGCAGCTGGCCGGTAGAATCGAGATGTCACCGTCATCGGTAACCGGCTGGGAGAGTGGTTCGAAGCAGCCTAACAGGGCTACCGTCGCTAAGCTGGCACTGGCGCTCAAGGTCGAGCCGCAGTTCTTTGCAGGCGATGCACCAACTGTGGTTGGTCGGCCGCATTTTCGGTCTCTGCGCTCCACTCCTCAGATTGCCCAAGACGAAGCTGAAGCATATGGGCGCTTGGTGGCCGAGATATCTGGGCTGCTCGAAAGCGCAGTCGAATTCCCTGAAGTTCTCCTACCTGATGTCCCAGTTGATCCGGATGAGCACACACGGGCGCCCGAGGATGCTGCGCGCTCCGCACGGGAGTACTTTGGCGTCGGACCCGGACCGATTCAGCATGTTATCCGGCTCGCTGAACGCGCGGGTGTCGTAGTAGTGTTCAGCGAGCCTGGCGTGGCTGCTATTGATGCCTTTTCAATGCATTCAGCAGTACGACCGATTATTGCGTTGAATCCGGTTAAAGATGATTACTATCGACAGCGCTTCGATGTTGCCCATGAGCTAGGTCACCTGATCATGCACCATGACGCGGAACCGGGCGGCAAGGTTTCCGAGGAGCAAGCGAACAGGTTCGCTGCCGAGTTCCTGATGCCAGCCGAGCAGATTCGCTCGTCACTTCCGTCTTCGACTGCAGGTCGAAGCTGGAAACAACTTGCGGAGCTGAAGGAACACTGGGGAGTGAGCCTATCGGCAATTCTCTATAGGGCTCGGGCACTCGGCGTCATGAGCGACATTTCGTATCGGAACGCAATGGTACGCATGTCGCAGAACGGCTGGCGTCGCGCCGAACCAGGGCGGACTTCTGCGCTCGAGATGCCGTCGATGCTACCTCGCGCCCGCGAGGTCTTGAACAGCGCTGGTATCGAAGACGGAAAGTTCTTGGCTGGCTCCGGACTGCCAGTCAATCTTTACCATGTAGCCGCGTCCCGCGTGCCTACGTTGCGGAAAGACCCAGCTTATGATCTGGGATTCGGGATAGTTGAGGAATGAGCTATGGCAACCATTGACCAACAGATCTGTAGTGCCAACGAAGCGATTTGTGGTGCCATCGATGCTTTGGCCCCGAACCGTCCGCTACTTTCGCAGCAGGTCCTGGGCCAGTTGCGAAACCTAGTGGAAGGCGTCGCTGCCAAATGGACTACTGGAAATGGTTATGCAATCTACGACTACAGCGCAATTAAGGCGGCGGTGGAAAACCTCGGTTCCGCACCGAAAAAGCTCCACTTCCTCCAGCGATTTCACAAGCTTTTGCAGGAGAGCGTTTCCCATTACACCATGGACGGGGATGCCTCTGAGCGCCTCATGCTCAAATACTACGAGTACCTGATGCGTCTCCGGGACCTCGCTCACGAAGAGTGGACACTGAGCCTACTCTCCAATCTCGAAAAGTTTCCAGTAGACCTTGATCCTTCCCTCCGTGAGTACCATCAGAAGATCGCTGAACGAATCAATGTAAATAATCGGGGACGCCAGAAGGTTGGGCGACGAGACCGGTACTATATCCTGAAGTCTCGTCCGTTCTTTGTTCGCGGCCGGATCTTCTACGAGGTGACCTTCCAAGACGCGAAGGATTTTACAAGCAAGACTGAACGTCACATCGCCTTCACTGACATCGATATCACCGACAAGTACGCCGCAAGTCTCTCACTGACGAGTGACTCGATCGATGTACTCGATCGCACCATGCCGATTCGGATTATCAGTGAATGGGAGGTCTCAATTCGCCCTTGCGAATTTGAAAACTTTGGTCGGATTTTCGGAGAACAATCCAACGTGTCGACCAGTCAGACGGAGTACCGCTACCTAATGCAGTATCTCACCGAGACGAGTTCCAACTTGCTTGACATTGTGGCATTGCCTGAAGACAAGTTCGCTGAACTTTGCCGAAAAGCGACGCACCGATCACAGAAATCGGTCCTATTTCCCGTGCTGGCTTCGGCACGTAAACTCCTTGCAAAGAGGGCCCCGGGCCATAACGTCATCCGCTATCTCCTTCTGCGGATGAAGAACGAATTGATCAAACAACAATACAGCTCGGACGCTTGCGCTGGGTTGTCTAATCTGCACCTATCTTGGAGCTGCAAGCCATTTGACACGATGCCACTTTGTACCTCACTCGTCGGTCATAACCCACGTCTGGATGATCTCGTCGCGAGTTTAGGTGAGTCAACGAGGCCACATGAGCTACTGGCACGGCGGATCAAGACCGATGTTGAACAGCACGGGAAACTGTACACCTCGATTACTGAGCTTGAGCGCTTCGGTGATATCAACCTTTTGACGAGCGACTACAACAATCGGCTCTATTACAGCCACAAACCTGCTCGGTGCCTCGTTCAAGACCGAGGCCACCTGTTCATTCACCAGTACGAGCAGGACACCGTTAAGATTATTCAGGAGCTCCAGAAGTATGCGTCAGCCGGTATTGACGGTTATTCCAGTGCCGTCGACTTCTGGCTTAACGAAGCTCCGCGTGACATCGACGACGAACTTAAACGAGAGGCGCTAAGGAACCTATTCTCGCGTTCCAGCGTAGCCATGATTTACGGTGCAGCGGGCACCGGCAAATCTACTATGATCAATCACATCGCCAGCTACTTCCACGATAAAGAGAAGCTTTTTCTCGCGCATACGAATCCTGCCGTCGATAATCTCAAACGGCGAGTCTCGATCAACGCTTCGGAGTTCAGCACGATTAGTAGCCACCTGCGAAGCAAGCCGACAAGGCACTACGACGTGCTTGTGATTGATGAGTGCAGCACGGTGAGTAACGCCGACTTTTTGAGGGTGCTTGAACAGACGTCGTTCTCGCTACTTGTTCTTGTTGGAGATGTCTTTCAGATTGAGTCCATTCGGTTTGGCAACTGGTTTGGTCTCGCCCCGAGTTTCCTTCCGAAGAAGTCGGTCTTTGAGCTAACTTCGCCATACCGGACGAAGAGTAATGAACTCTTGAGGTTCTGGACTGCTGTCAGGGAGATAAATGACGACATCACCGAGATTATCTCGTCGCACGGGTACTCTGCGAAGCTCGATGAATCGCTCTTTGCCCCGCAGCAGAACGACGAGATCATTTTGTGCTTGAACTACGACGGACTGTACGGGATAAACAACATTAATCAGTTCCTTCAAGGCGGCAATGCAAACCCGCCAGTCTATTGGCGTGCCGCGACCTACAAGATTGGTGACCCCGTGCTTTTTAACGACAGTGCTAGGTTTCGTGGCGTCATCTACAACAACCTCAAGGGCAAGATAGTCGGGATCGCGGAGGTACCTGGCCGAATCCAGTTCGACGTCAAACTTGACCGTGCGATATCGCAGTTTGAAGTGATGTCGACGGAACTGGAATGGCTTGGCGACGCAACTGTGCGGTTCTCTGTATATGAGCACGGCAGCACCGACGAAGACGATGAAGATCTGAACACGAGCGTGCCGTTCCAAGTGGCTTATGCGGTCTCAATTCACAAAGCTCAAGGTCTAGAGTTTGACTCCGTCAAGATCGTTGTCACGGATGCTAACGAAGACAACTTCTCGCACAGTATTTTTTACACTGCTATCACGCGTGCACGGCAGAACCTCAAGATTTTCTGGACACCCGAGACTCAGCATGCCGTCGTCGCGAAGTTGGAACGGCCAAAAAGTAAGAAAGATGTTGGCATATTGTCTAGCCGAAGTGGCCTCAAACCGATTAGGTAGCCAGAGCAAAGCGCACACCGTCATTTCCGAGGCGCAATCGTGCCAATTCCTACATCCTCTTCATGGAGTCCTTCCTCGCGACATTGTGGGTTCGGAATTCCACATTGCATGTTGCTACTTTGCCCGCCGAAAATATCAATTTCACCGTTGTGGAGTACAACCTGAGCCGTATTCCTCAGCGTTCTTCCCTCTAGTGGGCACATGCGCCGTTCGAAACTTGACGCGATTTACCTGCCTATCAAAATCAAAGCGCTGAATACGCATTAACATGATTTCTTAGGGGAGCAGCCCAGTGAGTCGGGCATACAAGGGGCGGCCGGAGAAGTCTACGATCAACACCGTCTACTTTGTGTGTAGCAGAAGCATTTGGAAGCGCATGTAGAACGAAACGGTAGCTCCCGTGTAAACATCCACACAAAGTCATGAGATCGGTTGTCCACGAAGCCATGAAATTCAGTGTCCACGACCCTAGTACGTGAATACTGGAACGTCCGAACCCAACGCTTCCACCATCAGAGCGCGCGCCACTGTCTAAGCCCAGGGATAGAATTCCAGGCTTAGTAAGGTGAACGATAATGTTTCTACGGGCCGTCTCTTCGAAGTCGTCAACGAACAGGACTGTCAGGCTACTGAATCAAGTTGAACCTCGTACCCGAGCCGCTCAAGCTCCTTGACCGCCCGTGATTTCGCACGGTCCTTATTGTGCTGATCGTAGTAGTCCGGGCCCAGCTCCTTGAAGACTTCACCGTTAGCCAACAGGTGCCAAATGGCCACGATGATGGTGTGCTCAATGGCAACCAGCGCACGGCTTCCGCCGCGACGAAGATACAACCGCCGGTACCGGGCCGCCAGGAACGACTCCTTGTGCTTGATCGCCGCCAGCGCGGCGGTTCCCAGCGCCGCCCGCAAATACACGTTCCCGCCACGGGTATGCGAGGAACGCTGCCGCCCGGCCGACTCGTTCTGCCCCGGACAGACCCCGGCCCAGGAGGCCAGATGCGCCGCATCAGCGAAAACACTCATGTCCACGCCGACTTCAGCGATGATGACCTGAGCCGTCTGCTCGCCGATCCCCGGAATCGTGCCAAGAGCCTGGCATGCTTGGTCGAATGACTGCATTGCCTGGGCGATCATCTGGTTCAGGATCTGAAGTTGTTCATCGAGCGTGTCGATGTGCCGCAGATGTAGCTGCACCGCCGAAGCGTGATGCTCGGTGAAGCGTCCCTCCAACGCGTCGATGAGTTCAGGGATCTTGCGGCGCATTTTGCGGATCGATAGGTCTGCCAAGACTTGCGGGTCGCGTTCCCCGGCAACCAACGCGTCAAGCATGTGCCGGGAAGAAACCCCGGTCAGGCTGGAGGCAACGCTGGAGAGTTTGATGCCGGAGGACTCTAAGAACTTCTCCAACCGCTGATACACCTTGGTCCGGTCATGCACGACCGCTGAACGGGCGCGGGTGAGGTCCCGAAGATGCCGGATCGGTTCGGGAGGGATGAAGGAGGCCGCCAGCAGATTGTGGGCCGCCAGCTCAGCGAGCCAGGTCGCGTCGTTGACGTCAGTTTTCCGGCCCGGGATGTTCCTCGCCCGTTTGGCATTGACGAGGATGACTGGCAGTTGTTCCTCCTCCATCAGGAAATAGAACGGCTTCCAGTAATCGCTGGTGGCTTCCATGACGATGACGCTCACGTTCTCGGCGTTCAGGTAGCCGATGAGCTCACGGATCTGGCTGGTGGTAGCGCCGAAGGTCTTCACCTCGGTGCGGTAGGTTCCTTTGCGCTTTCCTGGTTTCCTCACGGCAACTTTGGCGTCCCGTTTAGAGATGTCGATCCCCGCGGCACGTTCATGCACGATCTCCATCGTGCATCACTTCCTTCCAGCTTCGTGGTTGCCTGATGGGGTTGGTGGTGCCGGTGGGATTAAGGAGTGAAACGTTGAAATCTAGTACTCGTGCTCGAAGCAACAATCCACGGTTCTCGTGAAAATCCGCGCAGGCCAAGCTTCTATCCGGGCTCAAAGCACCAGAGTCGTACCGGCATGTTGACACCGCCAACAGCTTCAGGATGCACCCGCCACAGGATTGGGTGCAAGGCTCCGGTCGGGGACGTAAGCGGCGCGGTAATTCTCAATCATCCTCGGCGTTGGCGAAGCCCGCTGGGAAGCTTCTATGAAGCCATATCAAGTGGCCGGATTGGTGCCACCCACCAAGGCGGACGAGTCGTTGAAGAGTCATCCACGAATCCGGGGAGACAATGTTGCGATGAGTCACATCGTGGTGGGTGGCATCTATCTTGCCAGCGGGTCCCAGACCTGCCAAGAACCATTAGAGATGTTGCGAGATTACACACCGCTTCGATACACAGGTGCTGCCAAATGCTTCTGCGGAACAAAATGCTTAACGAGCGCGATGAACAGATCACCACTGCGATTCTTCCTTTCCAGGAAGCGCCTACAGGTATCAGCACTGTTCCGGAGTTGTCTGAGCTGACAGCGCAGGTGATCATCGCGGAGATCGGTGTGGACATGAGCGTTTTCACGATGTGGCGCATCTGGCCTCCTGGGCAGGTGTTTGCCCTGGTCAAAATGAATCGACCGTTCATAGCAAATCGTCACATACGCGAGGCGGGAATTCGTACCTGGAAACGGCGCTGGGCACGACCGCGTCAAGCGTTACCCACCAGAAGGACACATTCCTTGCAGCACGGTTGCGACGGCTCTACCCGCGCAGACGTGTAAGCCGTGCGTTGGTCGCGATCGAGCACACGTTGATCGTAGCTGTATGGCATATTCTCTCCAATGGGGAAGTCCTCAGGGAGCTGATTATTATCAGCAGCGTAACCAGTCACGAACGCAGATTCGTGCTGTGAAGGAATTGGAACGCATGGGTTATGACGTGCAATTGGCTCCGTCCGCCGAGTAGATTCTCCAATTGGCTCACGAGTCTGTCAACGTAGGGTGTATCTATAACCTCAGTATTCCCGAGACGGGTCGCATCTCGGAAACAAGGCGCTATGCCGACTCGGGGAAGCGTAGGAGCGTAGGCTGAGGCATTCGCGTATAAGAGCTCGTAGCAGGGTCAACTTTCTCGGGAGGAATCCCAGCAGATCCTCGACAATCTCGTTGACAAGTTTTTGACACATTCACGGTGGAGGAATGGGGCGTTCTTGGCCAAGAAGCGCTCAGGGTTGGTTTGCAATTCCTGGTTGGCTGCGGTGGCAACGTACACAAATTAGCCAAGACAGTTGACGAGGCGATATCGATCCAGCTTGTTCGATCACTCATAAGTGGACACTTAACGAAGTGGATGTTGGTACGAACTCAGCATCTTCACACCGCTCTAATCCAATTGCGAGCGTACCGTCTCAGCGCTAACGATCATCCACTTGCCGATCATCACAAATGAATCGCATTGTTCATACATCTTGATTATTTCTTTGCTCTGCCTCTGGTTCAGATCAAACTTACGTAGACTGAAGCCTGTCTAGGCGCTTGCTTACTAGCTGGCAGCTGATCTTCGACTTGTCTGCGAGGTCTCGGATTTGTAACCTTGCTTGGAGTTCAGGGGCTATGCAATTAAAGAGAAATCAGGCATGATCACGGTATGGATGGACTTTGGATTCTGACACTGATTCTGGGGGTTCCGGTCGGAGTATTCGCGACTGTTGTTTATGATTCGATTCTCCGGTTAATTCGAAATGCGCGCCATGGGAGAGTTGACATTAATGGCACGTGGATAGAGTGGGTGCCAAACTGCTATGGTCGTCAATTTAGCATTGGGAAGATTCGCTACGATGTGTTTCGGCGCCAGTATGTATTCGACGGAACAAATTATCGCAATGATGGGTCACCTTTCTGCCATTGGCGTACCGTATCTAGCTACTTGGACCTGAACGCGTACGAATACCATTATGTGTTTGCGACGAAAGATGTGATGTCAATGCAGACGACGTCCTTCGGGTATGGCGTGATGTCACTTGTTGCCAACGGTAAACGTCTCATTCCAGCCGGAGGATCGTATATGTACGCAACCGGCAAGGACACTGCAATGCAGATGAGTCACTCGATGAAGAAAATCGATCCAAAGTTGTTCCCGGAAGTGGGACAGTCCTCAGCGCAGCTGTTGGAATTAGTTCTTCCTTTGGAATGGTCGTGTAGGTCGGAATCTCCTACTTTACCTCCGTCATCTTCGTAGTAGCGTCAAAACTTAGGATGCATACGAAAAGGGTTGCTAGCTCACCGAAGTCTCGTCGGGCCGTAACTAATGAGAGATTGACGGCCTCTTCGAGCATTGCTCGTGTCGATAAACATCACGAGATGCCTGTAGGAGCCCGGCTGGAAGATCGCCGGAATGCATCTCAAAAATTTTTGATGGATTACAGCAGTCTACTCGAGCTCGGCTGTCCGCTTGTCCCTTGTTGACGGGCCTAGCTAACGATACTCCGTAGCTTAGATGGCTCGGCGAATCAGATACGGTCGCATGCAAAAAATGGCGTTCCATTGATCTGAACAGAATTGCCATCACTGAGTTCCGCCTAGACCCCTCTTCATGCCGCCAATTGGTCTGATGAGGAGTCTGCTTCACGTTTATGTTCTCGTGCAATTCGAGGCAACCATGGTTCGACTAAGCCGTCGCGTTCGATGCTCTAGGCGAACATTAGCGGTGGTCGCACCGGAAACCGTAGTCGCCATAGAGTGACCGGTAGAATAATCATTCCTTGTTGGTTTCGTTTTGGTGGAGCACTCCGAAATCTTCGTAACGCGCACCTTTTGAAATGTTGTTATTCCTTGGCTCGATCGACATTGAGAGCTCCGTCTTCGTTCCACCCGTGGACATCAGACAGGGCAAAGTTGCGGATGCTATCTCGGGCGTAGTCGTGTGCTTCAAGAAGCCATCGATTAGATGGATGCCATTCGGTACTTCCGAACCAGATACGGATAGGGTGAATTCGACGGGATGAGCGCTCTCCGCGATGGTTGATGTAGTCAATAATTACGTTTTTGGTGGTCATGTCTCGCATTTTACTTCCCTAGATGGAGATTGACTCGTGAATCTACATATTTCATTTTGAGATGCTCGAACGAACTTCGCTTTTCACCCCGACCTCAACCAATCGTGACCTTACCGTGTGAGCACTGGTGCCGATTCTGTTGCCGGTCGTCGCGAGCGAGTTTCCTTGTTCGCAGAGACTGACGGCTTCCTTCACCTTCTACTCGACCAGGCCTACGTTACGTTGCTTGATCAGCTGTCGGTGCATGCCCCTGCCGATGGTCTCGCAGCTGATCCCGTACTTGGTGGTAAGATTTTTGACCGGCATTCCTGTTTCGTAGCCGGCCGCCATCATCGCGGCTTACTCGTAGATGATTCGAATGAAGTGGTCCGGGTGGGTTGGTCCGGTCGAACCTCCTTTGGATTGGCTAGGTTGTTAAGAATTGCATTGTATGACGTCTACGATAGTGGAGCCTCGGGAAGCCGTTGACAGATGAGTTGTGACATCCGTGACAAAATTTGATCAGAATCCCCTCTGTCATCGGTGGGGGATTTCGGCTTGTCCCGCAGGTAATTCTCGGTCTGTCGCCAAGAGTCAGACGAGGAATCCCGAGGACTGCAGGTTCAGCACGGAATCGTCTTGAGTGTCGGTCAGCATCTGGTACTCGCGCTTGCGGGTCACCTTGATCGAGTTTGCACCGGCTTCGAGGGTGCGCTGGTAGCACTCGTTCAGCGTGTAGGTGTTCAGTGCCCGTCGTGTCGGGCACGGCGACCGTAATCGCCGCCCAGACAATTTTTTTTGGATTGTCTCTACCGTACTTCACAGTGGCCGATTGGCGCAGAATTCCAACTGACCGGTAACCGTTCAACCTGCCTGGTACAGGGTGTGGTCGTGAAATTCAAGCCGCGCGGGGCAGCTGTGCTGGCGATTCCTATGAAGCAGACTTGCGACTGACCATCTCATTGATCCAGATGGGCGCGAAAGGCGAAGTGCATCCCGGAGGTGTTGGATAATCGGCCAGGACCTGGAGGTCCTCGCCGATTTGCAGGGCGCGCGACCGCAATGGCTCGTGCTCGATACCGATCTGTGCCAGAGTGTTGTTCATCGCCCACTGCAAGCGTTCGGGCGCTGTCTTCATTTCAGCTTCGACGGTGTCCAGCAATTCGGCGAGTTCCAGATTCTCCGGTGCCTTGACGACCTGATGCGCGGTCAATTCCCAGCCGGCACTGGCAACAATTGGGTCCGCGTCCTCAACGAGCATCCTACGGAGGTCTTCCAGGTGCTTGCTCTTCTTCACCACGTAATTCACGAACCACCCCTGAACCTTAGGCGTCCTGGCTTCACGGAGCCACCGCTCCAAATCATCAAGGGTGAATACGCGCGGCTTGCAGATCAGGATGGCGACCAGGCGGGTGGCCGTCTCGTTGGTTGCCCAAAGCTGCTCCGCCAATTCCTGATTGCTTTTCAGGGCTTTCGCCAGGCCGCGAAGCTTGGTGAGATTTACGCCGAGGTCATCACCATGCTTTTCATTGACTGCACGCATGCGCGGGTCCTCCAACTCGGCGAGAGCCGTTTGAACCTCGGCCACCGTGCTCTGCGGCGTCAGGACAGTGCTCATGACTTGCTCCTTGAGTTTCCTTGGGTTATTTGTGCGAGGCCAGGACCACCGGCTGGCGAAGTATGGTACGAAGCTTCTCTGGTTGAACTCGACGAGGGTCGGAGAGGTAGATCTCGTGATGCTTCCCGCTCAGGTCCATGCCTTGCTCATTGATGAATTCATGCATTCGAGCCAATACGGGTGCTTCATCGTCATAGGAGCCGATGTGCAGCACCTGGACACAACTGCCTTCGGAAAGGCATCCAAGCCGGATCTTGTCGCCGGCGGGAAGTTCGCCCGCGGACTGTGCGGTGTCCAACGCCTGCGCGACGTCATCCGCGCCAAGCCATTCGGGAACCATCAGCATCATCGTCCAGTCCCACTGGGACTTGTCCCGCGCCACCGTGAACGATTCCATCTGATCGGCCCACCAGAGACCTTCCAATGGCGGCATCACATAGTCCCGACCCGCCAGCTTGCTGGCGAACTTCAGTTTGTAGGCCACCGGGTAGAGGGTCTTCAGTGTGTCCTGGTAAGGCTGTGCGGTGTTCGGGTCACCATGTCCATCAATCATGAGGTACTGCATCTGCGGCACATCGATGGACTGGAACGTCGTCGGCGCATGATAGGAATCGGTCTTCTTGAAATCGATCTTGTCCATCAGAACCACTTTCTCCATTTGAAGACACCATAAAGCCCGGCGGCAAACAGCACCATGCCCCCGATCGCCACGGGATACCCCAGCGCCCAATGCAACTCCGGCATGTTGTCGAAATTCATGCCGTAGATGGCGGCAATGAGCGTCGGAGCGAACAAGATTGCCGCCCAACCGGAGATCTTCTTCATGTCCTCGTTCTGGCGCTGGGCCACCAGCGTGGAGTTCACGTTGAGGATCTGGGACAGCGCGTCCCGGTACTCCTGCGTTTGGGTGTGGGCGCGGGTCAGGTGGTCCGAGACATCCTGGAGGTAGGTCTGCAGTTCGCCGGGCACGTTGTACTTCTCGAAGCCGGAAGCCAGCGAACGGACGACCTCGCTGAGCGAGGCGGTCGCATGCTGCATGTCGATGACTTCCTGGCTTAGCCGGTAGATGCGCTCGGTGACCGTGGCATCGCCGCCGAATACCTGCAGCTCGATTTGCTCCTTGTCGATGCCGAGTCCCTGCAGGGCAGGGACGTAACCGTCGACAATTTCGTCCAACAGCCGGTAGAGAATCGCTTCGGCCCCCAACTTCAACAACGCCTGGTTTGCCAGGAGCTGCTTGTCCAGAACCGCCTGGCTGCCGCCTATGTCCTCGGCCCAGTCGCGCCCCGGGGTCCCATCAATCCAGCGGTTATCCTGGCACAGGATCGCCAGCGCGCCGGGTCGAAGCAGCACATGGAATTCCGAAAGCTCGACTTCTTCGGCCTCGTCAAGGTACAGCGCAGATCGGACGACCAGCAAAGTCACGTCCCCGTAGCGTTCGAGCTTTGGGCGCTGCCCGGCATGGAGCAGGTCGTCAACTAAAACTGGGTGCAGCTGCCAAGCCCGAGCCAACTCGTGGATGTCTTCGCGAGCGGGAACAGGGTAGATTCCCAGGCCAACCCGATTTGCCTCCGGCTGGGAGAATTCCAGCACCGACGCGATATCGGCATCCTTGGGAGCTTCAACGATCGCTCCATCTTGGATGAAACGGAAGATGGCCGGCACGCGGCTTGGCGTGCGGTGCTTCGGCGACCGGCGGGGGAGACTACCTGCCAAGGGACGAGACCCCACTCTCTTTGCTGGGTTCTCTATCGAACCTGCCGACGTCTGATTGTGGAAGCGCATGATACGAAAACAGCCGGGCTCATGATTCATGAACCCGGCTGGGAATCCGTGGAGCTAAGGGGAATCGAACCCCTGACCTCTTCATTGCGAACGAAGCACTCTACCAACTGAGCTATAGCCCCCTACTGGGTAAACACTACTCCGATGGGCTTTCAACGCAAAACCGGGCGCGCCAATGGTGCAGGTTCCTGAGCCCTCCAGCTGTAAATGCGAAGCCGACTACGGCGCTCGGGGCGTCAATGGAATCACTCAGCGTTCCTGGCCTTGGAAGTAGTCCCGTTGGGCGGGGTAGTAGTCTTCCCAGACGGGAAGCGGCCCACCCGTGATTGAAGCGAGCAACTGGTCGAGGTAGTACTCCCAGCCCGGTCCAATGTCCCCGAGTGCTCCTGGCAGGAGTCCATGGTGCACAAAACGCAGCTCGGTCGCGTGGGCTGCTGCGTTCAACTCGATGGACAGATCCCATGAGCCGGATTCATCGATGGTCTGGACCCGTAGGAAATTCGGGGCCCGGCATTCGGCGATGACGACGTCTGACCAGGAACTGCCTTCTTCGAAGCCCATCTGAAGCTTGATGGTCTGCCTCTGGGCCCCGGTTCCTTCCCAACGTCCGATCCATCGAGCTGTGCTTTCGGGCTCGGTGAGTGCAGCCCATGCCTCCTGAAGTCCAACCGGAAGCATTCGTGTCAGGACAAGGTCGATTCCGTTCGCATTTTTCTCCACGCGCCCGGTGGGTTTCGGCGTGCTCATTGGGGCTCCTCGGTGATGGTCGCTACTGCGGGACATATGGGTGCTCTCCGTGCTTGTTCGCGCTGAACTTGGGACCTCGGTGAAAGTTGTAGAGCCAAGGGTAACGAGTCGAGCTCGAAATGTCTGCAGCTTGAATCAATCTGCCGTAGCGGCCGGTTTTCTTGGATCCGGGTAAAGAAAAAATCTCAGGATGCTGGTGCATCCTGAGATTAATTTTCGTGGAGGTAAGGGGATTCGAACCCCTGACCTTCTGCATGCCATGCAGACGCGCTACCAACTGCGCCATACCCCCGTGAGGATTGCTACCTGATGAGGCAACTTGATAATCATAGAACACAATTCCGGGAACGCGAAATCGGGCATCGCGCCAAGTGAAAACCACCTTGAAAGCGACAAAGGCTCCGACCCGCAGTGCGGATCGGAGCCATTGGCCATGGGACCTAGGCGACCTCGTCGACGTGCTCTACGTCGATCACTTCAGGTACGTTGCGCAGCGCGATCTTGGAAACGATCCAGATCACTGCGGTCAGTCCCGCGGTCAGCAGTAGCTGGGTGCGGGCTGCCGCATCGGTCATGGAGACACCGATGATGCCTGCCAAGACCACCATGGTCGCGATGGACAGGTACGGGAATCCCCACAGGCGCACCGGCAGGTGCTCGCCGTTCCGGTCGGCGCGGCGGCGCAGGATGTACTGCGTGACAGCGATGAATGACCAGATCACGATGATCGTGGAGCCGACCACGTTCAGCAGGATCGGCATGACCTTCTCCGGCCAGATCCAGTTCAGGCCAACGGCCAGGAAGGAGAAGGCAACGGAGCTGATCACGGCCTTGGCGGGAACGCCCTTGCCGGTCACGTGGGTTACTGCCACCGGGGCCAGCTTGCGCTTGCCCAGCGAATACAGCATGCGCGAGGAGCCGTAGATGTTGGCGTTCATGGCCGAGAGCAGCGCGATGACCACTACGGCGTTCATGACGACGTCGACACCCGGGACGTTCAGCACGCTGAGCACCGCGGCGAACGGCCCGGTCACGATGGCCGGATCATTCCACGGCACCACGGCGACGATGACCAGGATGGAGCCCAGGTAGAAGACCAGGATTCGAGCCATCACCGAGCGCACCACGCGCTTGATGTTGTCAGCCGGGTCGTTGGACTCGGCCGCGGCGATGGCAACCACTTCGGTGCCGCCGAAGGAGAAGATCACGATCAGCACTGCGGCGGCGATGCCTGCCATGCCGCCCGGGGCGAAACCGCCGTGCGCGGCCAGATTGCCCAGGCCCACCGGCTGATCGGTCGGGATGATGTAGCTGAGCACCAGAGCGCCGAGCACCAGGAAGGCCATGATCGCCGCGACCTTGATGACCGCGAACCAGTATTCGAAGCGCCCGTAGTTGCGCACGCCCAAAAGGTTCGCGCCGGACAGGGCGATCACGAAGAGCAGGACCCAGCCCCACTGCGGGACGCTGGGGAACCATCCGGCGACGATGGCCGCGGCGCCGGTGGCCTCGGCGGCCACCACCACAACCAGCTGGACCCAGTACAGCCAGCCCAGGGTGCTGCCAGCCGATCGTCCCATCGCCTTGTGGGCGAAGGTGCTGAACGCGCCGGAGGACGGGTTGGCGGCGACCATCTCGGCCAGCATCGCCATGATGACGATGATGACGGTGCCGGCCAGCAGGTAGGAGACCAGCACGGCCGGGCCGGCAATGGAGATCGCCTGGCCGGAGCCGACGAACAGGCCGGCGCCGATGGCGCCGCCAAGGCCCATCATGGAGATCTGGCGGCGGGTCAGCCCCGCATGCAGATGCTGCTGCGACTGGTCCTTCAATGCCGCGCTCACGCGATGGCACCTTCGGCTGCGGCCACGGCGGCGGAATCGGCACCCAGCGCTGCCAGCACGCGGTCCACGTCCAGCTCGAAACCGGAGGAGATGCGCAGGCCCTCGCCCGGGAAGGCCCGGGCGACCACGCCGCCGGCCTCAAGGCGGGCCTCGATGTCAGCGGTGGCGTCGCCGGCGGCGATCCATACGAAGTTGGCTTCGGACGCGACGACCGGGTAGCCGGCGGCGGCCAGGCCCGCGTACATGCGCTCGCGCTGCGCGACGACCTCGTTGATGCGCACGGCCAGCTCGTCGGCGGCTTGCAGCGAGGCGACTGCCGCGCGCTGGGCCAGATCCGAGACGCCGAACGGGATGGCGACCTTGCGCAGGTTCTCGGCCACCTCCAGCGGGCTGATGGCGTAGCCGATGCGCAGGCCGGCCAGGCCGTAGGCCTTGGAAAAGGTGTGCAGCACCGCGACGTTTGGGTTCTTCTTGAACAGCTCCACGCCGTCGGCGCGCACTGCCGAGCGGTCGAAGTGTACGTAGGCCTCGTCGATCACGATCAGCACATCGCGCGGCACGGCGGCGATGAAGCGCTCCAGCGCCTCGGCTTCCACCACGGTGCCGGTCGGGTTGTTCGGGTTACAGATGAAAATCAGACGGGTCTTCTCGGTGACCGCGGCCAGCATGGCATCCAAGTCGTGCTTGGCGTCGGCGTCCAGCGGCACCTCAACCGGGGTTGCCCCGGCGATGCGCACCAGCGACGGGTAGGCCTCGAAGGAGCGCCATGCGTACATGACCTCATCGCCCTCGGCGGCGACCGCATGGATCAGCTGCGCGGCCACCTCGACGGAGCCTGCGCCCAGGGTCAGGTGCGCCGGATCCACGCTGTGCAGCGCGGCCAGTTCCGCAGTGACCTGCGGGGCGGCGATGCTCGGGTAGCGGTGGATGCTCTGGATCCCGTCGCGGATGGCGTCGAGCACCGACGGCAGCGGCTCGTGCGGCGACTCGTTGGACGAGAGCTTCGAGGCTCCAGCGGCGGCGGGCTTTCCCTGCTTGTAAGCCGGGACTGCCTGCAAGGAAGGGCGCTGGTGAAGGGTCATGGGTTCCTCTCTGAAGACCATGGGCACAAATGGGGGTGCGGGTGGCCCCGCTCATATCCTCGCGTGTCGCGATTCACAAGCTTCGACTCTAGAGTGGCAGATCAGGCCGTTTCAATCGCCGCGCGCACCGCTATGCAACCTGCATAGCGTAAATTGGTCAACACCCCATTTTACTGGTCAGTCTGCACAGTTCCCGAACCAGCTTTCGCACAGGCTTCTACCAGGGGAAGGGTGCGTCCCTGGAAATGCTCGTGCAGGGCGAAGGACGAGGAGGTGCGGGCAACCCCGGGCACGGTGTTGATCCGGTTGAAGATGTCCTGCAGGTCCTCGGGAGTCCTGGCCACTACGCGCAGCTGCAGATCCGAGGTGCCGGTGACGGTGTACATGTCCACGATCTCCGGGATCGCTTCCTCCAAGGCGGTGGCCACCGGATCGTGCCCGTACTTCTGGATGATCTCCACCGAGCAGAAGGCCACCAGCGTGTAGCCGAATCCCGCAGGCTCGATGCGCGGCACGATGCCGCGGATCACCCCCGCCTCGTGGAGCCGCGCCAGCCGGCTGCTGACGGTGCCGCGGGCCACCCCGAGGCGGCGGGCGCATTCCATGACCGGCAGCATGGGGGAGTCGGTGAGCAGCTCAATCAGGTCTGCATCCAGTTGGTCGATGCGCATTCGGTCCTCACTTCGTCTTCGGCTGCATAGGCTGCGGAGCGATCCCGCAGATTCAAGGCTAGCGCGGCGCGCCGCCTGCCCGGGGTCCCGGGACAGCCTCGCGGCTATGGGGCATCTCACAAGATATTCTGGCCTTTTCAGACCCCCGGGGAAAGGTGCATCATGGCGCGCAGGCAGGTTTTGGAATCGGTCGACGGACTGGCGGTGCTGGTCACCGGAGCGGCCCAGGGCATGGGGGAGCTGTTCGCACGCCGGGCCTGCGTCGACAAGGCGGCGCGGGTGGTCCTCTGGGACCTCAACGAGCTGCTGCTGGAACAGGCCGCCGATGCCCTGCGCGCGGCATTCCCGCAGACCGCCATCGAGACCCGGGTGGTGGACCTGGCCGACCCCGCGCAGATCGCCGAGGGCGCAGCGCAGGCGCTGGCGGCCGGCGGCATCGACATCCTGGTCAACAACGCCGGGGTGGTGACCGGCAAGCCCTTCGCCCAGCACAGCACCGGGCAGATCCACTCCGCCATGGCGGTCAATGCGCTGGCGCCGATGTACCTGACCCATGCGCTGCTGCCGCAGCTGGGAGTGCGGCGGCCGGGCCGCATCCTGACCATCGCCTCGGCCGCGGCGTTGGTATCGAACCCGAACATGAGTGTGTACGCGGCGTCCAAGGCCGCTGCCGCCAGCTTCAGCGACTCGCTGCGCCTCGAGCTCGAGCGGGAGCCGGGAAGAAACCTGGCGGTGACCACCTTCTGCCCGACCTACGTGGATACCGGAATGTTCGCCGGGGCCCGGCGTATGCTCTTCACCCCGATGCTACAGAAGCAGCAGGTGGCGGACCGCGCGTGGGATGCGATGCTGCGTGCCACCCCCATGGTGCTGCTGCCGTGGACCAGCAAGCTGGGGCAGGCGCTGCGCGGGGTGCTGCCGCGGGCGGCCTGGGATTTGCTGGCCGAAAAGGTGCTGGGCATCTACCACTCCATGGACGAATTTTCCGGACGGGCCCCGGCTGCTGACCGGTCGGCGCAAACCCCGGGCAACAGCGCGGTGTAGGGCTGGCAAACCCGAACTGGGAATCGGTCTCGAAGTATTCCGCGCGCGCTGCGCAGCAGGTAGCATCAGGTGCGCGGACGGCATCCGCCGCGGCCGCGCGACCTGGCCATACCCCGGCATGCCGGTGGGCAGATCGGCATCGCAAGAGCGCACATTCGTGAGGACCAGTCATGCAGAAGCTCAGAGTCAATTTGTGGATGAACGGCACCGGCGAGGAAGCCGGAAACTTCTATGCCGATGCCCTGCCCGGGAGCTCCATGGAGGTGGAATCGCGCTACCCCACCGAGGGCCTGCTGGACTTCCAGCAGCCGCTGGCAGGCCAAGCCCTGACGGTCGCGGTGTACGTGCGCGGCCAGCGGATCACCCTGGTCAATGCCGGCCCCGATTTCACCCCCAACCCCTCGATCTCGCTGATGCTGAATTTCGACCCGGCGGACTACGAGGGCAGCGTCGACGCGGCCCGGGCCGACCTGGACGCCACTTGGGCCAAGCTGTCGGCCGGCGGGCAGGTGCTGATGGAGCTGGGCGAATACCCCTACAGCCCCCGCTACGGCTGGGTGCAGGACAAGTACAACGTGTCCTGGCAGCTGATCCTGAGCGGCCCAGAGGGTGATCCGCGTCCCTTCGTGATGCCCAGCCTGCTCTTCGGCGGAGCGGCCCAGAACCGCGCGGCGGAAGCGGTGGCCCACTACAAGGAAGTGTTCGGCGCCCGCGAGGGCATGTTCGTCACCTATCCCGAGCCCACCGGGCCGGCGGCCGCCGGATCGGTGATGTTCTCCGACTTCGCGTTGGACGACGACTGGGTGACCGCCATGGACTCCGGTGTCGAACAGGACTTCTCCTTCACTCCCGGCGTCTCGCTGGAGTGGCCCTGCGACGGGCAGGAGGAGCTGGACCGGGTGTGGGATGCCATGAGCGCGGTGCCCGAAGCGGAGCAGTGCGGCTGGCTCGCGGACAAGTTCGGGGTCAGCTGGCAAATTGTTCCCGCCAACTTGGGTGAGCTCATGTCCAGGCCAAATGCCTTTGAGCACATGATGGGCATGAAGAAGCTGGTGATCGACGAGTTCTAGGGGATCGGGCGCGTACAGTGGGGTGGCAGTACCATTCACGCCGCACGTCAGGAGCACCATGCCAGCGCCCAAGATCCGTCCGTTCATCCTGCCCGAGCTGGCCCAGGGCTACGCGGGGGATCTGGACGCCGGAGGCTACCTCGACCCGCTGCGCTTTGCCGGGCTGGACGGGGAGATCGCGGCCGACGACGTGCGGTTCGAGCAGTGCGAATTCTCCGGACTGAACGCCGACCGCTTCTCGCTGTGCAATGCCCGGGTGTTGCAGAGCGAGCTGAACCAGGTCTCCGCTCCGGTGCTAGCCGCCGCCGCCGTGCGCCTGGACGAGGTGCGCATCTCGCACAGCCGCTTTGGCTCGGCCGACCTGGCCGAGTCCAGCGTCGACTCGCTGCTGGTGGAGAACTGCAAGTTCGGTTGGCTGAACCTGCGCGGCGCCACGCTGCGCGATGTGGAGTTCCGCGATTGCCAGTTCGACGAACTGGATTTGGGCACCCTGCAACGGGTGCGCTTCACCAGTTCGCGGACCAAGGTGCTGGCGGCCCATCAGGCGAAGCTGAGTTCGGTGGACCTGACGGGCCTTGAATTCGATATGGTCGACGGGGTGACCGGGCTGCGCGGCGCGCAGGTCACGCAGCTGCAGCTCATGTCGCTGGCGCCGCAGCTGGCCGACCATCTGGGTATCAAGATCGCAGGCTGATCTGCGGGTGGCGCTGGGCCAACTGGCCCGCGGTCTGCAACAGCAGCTCGCGCATCGCGATGGCCGCCGCCCCGGGAGGGGTGTCGCGGCGATGCGCCAGCCCGATGGTGCGTTCAAGGTTCGGCTGGGCAAGATCCGTGTCCTTGCGCGGAGTGCTGCGCAGCGCCCTGCCGTGCAGCTGGCTCCGTCCGACCAAGGCCGTGGCCGGCACGATGGCCACGCCCAGTCCGACCTGGACGAAGCGCAGCACTGCGTCCATCTCACCGCCGTCAATGACCACGTTGGGGCTCAGCCCCAACGTACGGTAGGCGCTCTGCGTCGCCGCCCGCAGGTCGTAGCTGGGGGAGAAGGCGATCTGCGGCACCATTGCCAGGTCCCGCAATTCCACCGGACCCTGGCCCAATCGAGGATGCTGCATCGAATCGGCCACCACCAGCTGCTCCACCAGCACTTCGGTGTGCGCCAGGCTTGGCTCGGTCACCGCGTGCTCGCTGGTTACGATCAGCGCCAAGTCGAGCTGGCCGCCGGTGAGCTGCTCCAGCAGCGTCCGGGAACCTGCCTCGGAGATCTGCAACTCGATGCCGGGATACGTCGCGCGATAGGTTTCCAGCACCTCGGCCACCAGCGACACGCATAGCGTCGGCGGCGCGCCCAAGCGCACCCGGCCGCGGCGCAATCCGGCCAGTTCGGCCATCTCCACGCGAATCGACTCCGCATCTGCAAGCATCCGGGTAGCCAGCGGAAGCAGAGCGCGCCCCGCGGCGGTCAGCGTGAGGTTGCCGCGCGTGCGGTTGACCAGCGTGGTGCCCAGATCGTGCTCCAGCGTGGAGATCTGCCGGCTCAGCGACGGCTGGGAGAGGTGCAGGGCCTCGGCCGCGCGTGTGAAGTGCCCCACGCGGGCAATGGTGGCGAACCCTCGAAGTTGCTCTAGATTCATGATGCATAGCTTACTGCTATGGAAATCATGAAGATAATTCATTGGACGTATCGTGGACCCGGGCAGATGCTGGAAAACATGAAACCAGAACAGCAGATATCCACGTCAGTCCTCGTCATCGGCACCGGAGGATCCGGCCTGCGCGCCGCGATCGAATTGGCCGAGCAGGGCGTCGACGTGTTGGCGGTGGGCAAGCGCCCGCGCCACGACGCGCACACCTCCCTGGCCGCCGGCGGCATCAATGCGGCGCTGGGCACTATGGACGAGGAAGACAGCTGGCAGCAGCACGCGGCCGACACCATCAAGGAAAGCTACTTCCTGGCCGACCCGCGCACCGTGCAGGTGGTCGCCCAGGGCGCCGCCCGCGGCATCGAGGACCTTGAACGCTATGGGATGAACTTCGCCCGCGAGGTGGACGGCCGCATCTCGCAGCGCTTCTTCGGCGCCCACACCTTCCGCCGTACCGCCTTCGCCGGGGACTACACCGGCCTGGAGATCCAGCGCACGCTGATCAAGCGGGCCGAGCAGCTGCAGGTGCCGATCCTCGACACCGTGTACATCACCGAGCTGCTCACCGCCGAAGGGCAGATCTTCGGCGCCTACGGCTTCGACGTGAACCACGGCACCGGCTATCTCATTCACGCCGATGCGGTGATCCTGGCCGCTGGCGGGCACAACCGCATCTGGCGCCGCAGCAGCTCGCGCCGCGACGAGAACACCGGCGACTCGTTCCGCCTGGCCGTCCAGGCCGGCGCCCGGCTGCGCGACCCCGAGCTGGTGCAGTTCCACCCCTCGGGCATCATCGAACCGGAAAGCGACGCCGGAACCCTGGTCTCCGAAGCCGCGCGCGGCGAAGGCGGCATCCTGACCAATGCGCTGGGCGAACGCTTCATGGCCCGCTACGACGCCAAGCGCATGGAGCTGTCCACCCGCGACAGGGTCGCGCTGGCCGCCTACACCGAGATCCGCGAAGGACGCGGCACCGAGAACGGCGGGGTGTGGCTGGACGTCTCGCACCTTGACCGTGAGGTCATCATGAAGCGCCTGCCGCGGGTCTACCAGACCATGATGGAACTGCAGATGCTGGACATCACCTCGCGGAAGATGGAGATCGCCCCGACCGCGCACTACTCCATGGGCGGGGTCTGGGTGGACCCGCTGACCCATGCCACCGAAGTTCCCGGACTCTACGCCATCGGCGAGGCCTCCTCCGGGCTGCACGGGGCCAACCGGCTGGGCGGCAACTCGCTGATCGAGCTGCTGGTCTTCGGGCGCATCGTGGGCCAGCACGCGGCGCAGTACTCCGCGTCGCTGGCTTCCCAGCCGCGCTCGGCCCAGGCCATCGCCGCCGCCCGCGCCCACATCGCAGAGCTGCTCGGATCCCGCGGACAGGAAAACGTGCGCAACTTGCAGCGCGCCATCCGCGACCTGATGACCGAGCACGCCGGGGTGGTGCGCGACGAGGCCGGGCTGCTGGAAGGCCTGGCGAAGCTTCAGGCCATCGAGCAGCGCATGGCCAACGTGGGAATCCACCCGGACATCGCCGGCTACCAGGACCTGGCCCACGCCTTCGACCTGCAGTCCTCGGCGCTGGCCGCCCGCGCCACGCTGGAAGCGGCGCTGGAACGCCGCGAAACCCGAGGCTGCCACAACCGCAGCGACTACCCGGCCATGGACCCGGCGCTGCAGGTGAACCTGGTTTGGTCGCCGAGCACCGGGATCACCCGCGAACCGATTCCCGAAGTTCCGGCGCAGATCGCGGAACTGATCACCGAGGTGTCCCAGGAAGGCAAACTCGTGGAGTAACGATTCGGCGCGGACTTGCCACCCGGGCATCGGTATCTGAAACTGTGGTTAGCGGCAGGACGCGGGTCCCGATGCCCGGATCCGCATCCGGGTGCGCCGCGTGCGAGTGGAGGAACCCATGGTCCATGTCGGGCTGGTTTTTGTAGGCCTCATCCTGTTTGTCAACGGGCTGGTTTCACTGGGCCGGATTCCGGCGCGGTCGGCCGCTGTGCTGAACCTGCTGGTCGGTGGGGTGCAGATCCTGCTGCCCACGCTGATCATGGTGCAGGCCGAGGGCGATCACGTGCTGATCAACGATACGTGGCCCAGCTACTTGTTCGGCATGACCTACCTGCTGGTAGGGCTGAATACGCTCTTGGGCTTCGATGCAACAGCCTTCGGCTGGTTCAGCAGCTTCGTGGCGGGCATTGCCATCTACAAGGCGCTCATGTCCCTGGACTTCGACCCGGTTTTCGCGGTCATTTGGCTTGCCTGGGCGATCATGTGGCTGTGCCTGTTCCTGCAGCACGCGCTGGGCGTGAGCAGGCTGGGGCGCATCGACCTGCAACGTTTCGCCGGATGGCTGCTGGTTAGCGCCGGCATCCCGTCGAGTACGGTGCCGGCGCTGTTCGCGCAAAACGGGTTGTGGAGCACCAGCGGCGCCGCGGGCCTCGGTGCGCTCCTCGCCCTGGCCGCGGCCCTGTGCTTCAGCGCGTGGCAGGGGAGCAGGATGCCCAAGCCCGCGGCCAGCACCGGGCACCTCGCCGCGTAGCATCCACTGTCGGGTTTAGCGTTCGCGCTGCACCCGGGTCTCGTCCCACACCGGGGTGTCGGATTCGTAGACCTTGCCGTCCGAGCCGAAGACCAGAAAGCGGTCGAAGCCGCGGGCGAACCAGCGGTCGTGGGTGACTGCCAGCACCGTGCCCTCGAACGCGTCGATGGCGCGCTCCAGCGCCTCGCCCGAATGCAGGTCGAGGTTGTCGGTGGGCTCGTCAAGCAGCAGCAGGGTTGCGCCGGAGAGCTGCAGCAGCAGGATCTGGAAGCGCGCCTGCTGCCCGCCGGAGAGCGAATCGAACTTCTGCTCCGACTGGCCTGCCAGCCCGTAGCTGTCCAGCGCGCCGGCGGCCGCCTCGCGCGGCAGGCCGGAGCGGTGCTCGTCGCCGCGGTGCAGGATGTCCAGCAGGGTGCGGCCGAACAGATCCGGGCGCGAGTGCGTCTGGGCGAAGTAGCCCGGACGGATGCGCGCGCCGAGTTTCACCGTGCCGGCATGCTGCACCGGCTCGATCACCACGTCGGACACCGGCAGGTGCTCGCGCTCCGGATCCGTGCCGCCGGAGGCCAGCAGGCGCAGGAAGTGCGACTTGCCCGAGCCGTTGGACCCGAGCACGCCCACGCGGTCCCCGAACCAGATCTCCGCGTCGAAGGGCTTCATGAGGTTGGTCAGTTCAAGCTTTTCGGCGACCACCGCGCGCTTGGCGGTGCGCCCGCCCTTCAGGCGCATGTTCACGTTCTGCTCCAGCGGGATGGCCTGCGGAGGGCCGGCCTCCAGGAACTTCTCCAGCCGGGTGGTCGCGGCCTGGTAGCGGTTGGCCATGTCGGAGCGGAACGCTGCCTTGGTCTTGTACATGTTCACCAGCTCCTTGAGCTTGGCGTGCTCCTCGTCCCAGCGCTTGCGCAGCTCCTCGAAGCGTTCGTTGCGCTCCTTGCGGGCTTGAACGTAGGAGCCGAATGCGCCGCCGTGCACCCAGGCGGTGGCGCCGCCGTGGCCCGGTTCCAGGGTCACGATGCGGGTAGCGGCATTGTTCAGCAGCTCGCGGTCGTGGCTGATGAACAGCACGGTCTTGTTGGAGCGGGACATGGTGTCCTCGAGCCAGCGCTTGCCTGGCACGTCCAGGTAGTTGTCCGGCTCGTCGAGCAGCAGCAGTTCGTCGTTGCCCTCGAAGAGCGCTTCGAGGACCAGGCGCTTCTGCTCGCCGCCGGAGAGCGTGCGGGCCAGCCGGTCGCCGGCCTTGTCGAACCCGATGCCCAGGGCCGCCATGCAGACCTTGTCCCAGGTGGTTTCCAGTTCGTAGCCGCCGGCGTCGCCCCATTCGATGATCGCCTCGGCGTAGCGCATATGGACTTTCTCGTCCTCGCTGGTGAGCATCTTCGCCTCGTACTCGGCGACCTTCGCGGCGGCCTGGGCCAAGGCAGGGGCGGCGGTGGACAGCAGCAGGTCCTTCACCGTGGACTCGTCGCGCACCTGCCCGACGAACTGGCGCATGATGCCCAAAGTTCCGGTGCGGTTGATGGAGCCTTCGTCGGCTCTCAGGTCGCCTGCGATGATCTTGAACAGGGTTGTCTTGCCCGTGCCGTTGGGTCCGATCAGCGCGGTCTTGGAACCGGCGGTGACCTTGAAGGTCACCCCGCCCAGCAGCTGGGTGCCGTCGGAAAGGAAATACTGGATGTCTGTCACGTCGATATGAGCCACCTGGCAATCCTATCGGGCTTTGGCCGGTTCGTTCCGTCGCCGGCGCGTGCGTTCGGCTACGGTGGTGCCATGCAGATCGAGTTGGAAATCCACGGGGCGCTTCACGCCTGCTGCCACCCGGGCTTCGAGGTGGGCGAGCAGGTACAGTGGGAGATCGCCCGGCTGCGCCATCCGGATGGCACCGTGGTCTACGAACTGAACGACCATGACACGCTCGGCGAATCCGGGGTGCCGGTCGCGGCGGTTCACGGCACGGTGAAGGAGATCCACTACATCGACCGCCGCTACGAGCCGGCCATCGGCGATCCGGTCCAGCTGCTGCCGACCGGGGAGCCTGCCCGGATCACCCCGACCACCAGCGTTCCGGCGGGCACTGACTTCGACCCCGACCTGATCCATGTCACCCTGAAACTGCAGGACCCCGGGCAGCTGCCGGAGATCTGCGACTGGGATCCGCAATTGGAATGCCCAGCGGAGCCGGGAGCGCGCGAAGGCGTCGCCCGTGCGCAATTCGAGCTCAGTGACGCAGCCGTCCAATTGCGTGAACTCGCGGAGGAACTGGCCCAGCGCTACGGCCACCTGGCCGACGCGCGGATCGACGCCACGGGTCTGGCCTCGTTGCTGCCCCGGGCCCGGGGAGCCGCCGAAGTGCACTGGCGACTTGATTTCACCGACGTCCCGGCACAGCTGGTGATGGAGATTGCAGGTGTCGAATTCACCTTCCTGCCGGATACAGCGTCCATCAGGCAGGTGGAGCGGATCGTGGAGGCGGTCGCCGCCGGACGGCTCCGCGAGGAGCAGCGGGCAAAGGGCGCCTCCCTGGTCCTTGAAATGAGCATCGAACTGGCCGACGGCACCACGATCACCCAGCGGGACACGGTGCAGGGTATTGCTGGGCAGGATTCCTTTTCGATCATCGGTCCCCTCGGAGACCGGTTGGCTCGAACCGGCGCATTCACGGCCTGGGCTTAGTGGCTGCCTGTCTGCTGGAGTGTGGGCCCATCGAAAATGACGACGAGTGGACTACTACGCGTCGCCCGGTGTTCACCTGCCGGTCGGAAAGAATTGCGACTCTTGGGAGGCCATCTTGAGCAAACACCAAGCTATTTTTTGGGGGGACTACCCACGTGAATCGAACCGCAAAGAGGTCAGCAGGCATTATTGCCGCGCTGGCATTGGGGGCCGGCGGTCTGGCGCCGCTGACACTGTCCGCAGCCGCCAGCGCGGACACCGGAAGCTATTTTGAACGCACCGCAACCTACTCGGTTTACCAGAACCACCCCGAGGGGGCCGCGGCCGAGACCGCCGCGGAAATCTCCACTGTCTCAGCCGACGGACAGACGCTGATCTATACCGATGCCTTGTCCGGCATGATCGGCTTCGTCGACATCTCGGACGCCTCGAATCCAGCGGGCTTGGGAACCCTGCCGCTGCACCAGCTGGGTAGCGCCGAGGACGAGCCGACCAGCGTCGCCGCCTACGGCGAGTACGTGTTCGTGGTCGTAAAGACCTCCAAGAGCTACATCGACCCGTCGGGCCGCGTGGACGTGGTGCACATCGCGGATCGCAAACTGGTGCACAGCATCGAGCTGTCCGGGCAGCCCGACTCCATCGCCCTGTCCGCCGACGGATCCTACGCGGCGATCGCCATCGAGAATGAACGCGATGAAGATGCCGGGGACGGTGGACTGCCGCAGACTCCGGCCGGTTCGGTGGCCATCCTCGATCTGCTGGGCGGCGCCCCGGACGAATGGACGCTTCGCGAAGTGCCGCTGGCCGGCGGCACCCGTGAAAAGCCGGTAGCCCTCGACCAGCTTGCCCAGGCCGGACTTGATACCCCGCAGGATCCGGAACCCGAATATGTCACTATCAATGACCGCAACCAGGTGGCGGTAACCCTCCAGGAAAACAATGGCATTGTCCTCATCGACCTGCCGAGCGGAAAGATTACCAAGGCGTTCAGCGCCGGATCCGTGGATCTGGCCGGCATCGACACGCAAGACGACGGAAAACTCGACCCCAGCGGTTCGCTTCAGGGAGTTCCCCGCGAACCGGATGCCATCGGATGGATCCAGGACCGCTACCTTGCGACCGCCAATGAGGGGGATTGGAAGGGTGGCAGCCGCGGCTTCACCATTTTCGATTCCCTCACCGGCGAACCGGTGTGGGACGCCGGAAACCGTTTTGAGCGCCTTGCGCTGTCCCAGGGGTTGTTCCCCGAAGGCCGCGCAGGCAAGAAGGGCACCGAGCCCGAAGGCCTGGCCGTGCATGAGTACCGGGGTGTCGAGTACGCCTTCGTCGCCTCCGAACGCGGAAATTTCGTGGCGGTCTACGACCTGAGCGACCCGCGCGAGCCGAAATACCTACAGACGCTGCCCACCACCAATGGTCCCGAAGGGATCCTTCCGATCCCGGGGCGCGACCTGCTCGCCGTCTCCTCGGAAACCGACGAGGCCGACGAGGGTGTGCGTTCGGCGCTGACCCTGTTCAGTTTCGGTGCCGCCACGCCGCAGTTCCCGCAGCTGTCTTCCGATCCGTCCGCTCCAGTGCCCTTCGGAGCGCTCAGCGGGCTGAGCGCCGACCCGGAGGCTGCGCACCAGATTTTCGCGGTCAGTGACAATGCCTACGAACCGCTGATCTACACCATCGATGCCGGCCAGGGGCTGGTCACGGACTCCCTGCCGGTGACCGAGGACGGCGCCCCGGCGAAATTGGACCTGGAAGGCATCTCCGCCCGTGCAGGGGGCGGCTTCTGGGCGGCCAGCGAGGGAGCCGAGGGCGCGGGCAACACGCTGGTGCGCATCGATGTCGACGGCGCGGTCGCCGAGCGGGTGCAGCTGCCGCAGGACATTGTCGGGACGTTGAAGGGCCAGGGGCTGGAAGGAGTTGCGGCCTTCGGCGCGGGGGAGGAAGAAGAAGTGGTCTTCGCCCTGCAGCGCGAGGTGGGGGGCGAGGACTTCGTCCGTATCGGGCGCTACCTCCCAGCCAGCGGCGAATTCTCCTGGTATGGCTACCAGCTGGAGGATGCCGGGGACGACGGGAGCTGGAACGGTCTCTCGGAGATCACCCGGCTCTCGGACGGCAGTTTTGCGGTGATCGAGCGCGACAAGCGCATCGGCGAGAACGCCAAGCTGAAGGCCGTGTACCAGTTCGCCCTGCCCGAAGCCTCGGCCAGCGCGCCGAACGACACGGTTCCCCTGCTGGAGAAGAAGCTGGCGGTGGACGTCCTGCCGGTGCTGGAGCGGACCAACGGCCGGACCCAGGAAAAGCTTGAAGGCCTCGCTGTCGCCGGCAACGGCCAGGTCTACGTGGTGACGGATAACGACGCGGTGAAGGATGCCAGCGGAGAAACCGTCTTCGCCAGCCTCGGGGCCGAGGCCGAAGCCTTCGCCCTGGCGCCTGCGGCGAGTACCGCTCCGACCGAATCTGCGGCGCCCACCGCATCCTCGACTCCCACCGATTCGGCTGCACCGAGCACCTCGCCGTCGAGCACTCCGTCCACCAGCGAGGGCAAGGGTGACGGCTCAGCGGGCGCGCCGGACGGCGCCGAGTCCGCCGCGCCGGACGCCGGGGAAACCTCGGCCGCGGAACCAGCCACGGATGACCTGGCGCAGACAGGGGTGGGCAGCCTGTGGTTCCTGCCCCTGGGCTTGGTCCTGGCTGGGGTTGGCGTGGCCGCGGCCCTGAAGGCACGCGGCAATGCACGCGGGCACTGACAACCGAGAATAGCGGGGACCGCGGTGGCTGCCGACAGCCGCCGCGGTCCCCGCTTCATGCGTGGCATGCTTCTATACTGGCATGATGCAGATCACCGTGATCCTCGATCCTGCCGAGCAGGCCTGTTGCGGCGGGATGCTGAGCCCCGGCTAGCGCGTCGAGTGGGTGCTTGCCTACGTCACTCGCGGTGAACATCCCTATTACATGCGTGATCAGCACGAGCAGTTCGCCGTCCATGGCGCGAAGACCAGGACCGTCAGCGGTTCTGTTGCGGCGATCCGCGAGCTGGCCATCCACCCATCACGCCCCGATGACACGCCAGTGCGCCGCGTCTGGCGCTCGCTGTCCAGGCTGGCCTGCGGGGTGGACTATGACAGCGACTGCATCGAAATCGACCTGCTTCTTGATGACGGGGCGCAGCCGCCCGAACTGTTCAGCTGGCCACGCCGCTAGTTGTACTTGTAGAAGCCCTCGCCGGTCGCCGCGCCCAGCTTGCCCTTCTCGATGTACTCGCTCTTGAGCAGGGCGGCGAACTTCTTGCTTGTCTCGTCACCCATGCTGGAAATATTGTAGGCGGTGTTCAGCCCCACGATGTCGTAGATCTCGAAGGGTCCCTTCGGGGCGCCGGTGCCCAGCTTCCACGTCTTGTCGATGGTCGGAGCGTCGGCCACGCCGTTGACCAGCAGGTGGCTTGCGGCTTGGAGGAACGGGACCAGCAGGGAGTTGAGCAGGTAGCCCGGCTGCTCCTTGAGGACGCGAATCGCCACCAGACCGGTACGTTCGGCGAAGTCGACCACGGCCTCATAGGCTTCGCTGCCGGTGAGCGCGGTGCCCATGATTTCGCCGGTGTTGTTCTGCCAGACGTGGTTGGCGTAGTGCAGGGCCAGGAACTTCTCCGGGCGCCCGGTGTGCGGTGCGATGGCCGACGGGAGCAGGGTGGAGGAGTTGGTGGCGAACACGGTGCGCTCCGGCGCCACGGCAGCTAGGGCCTCGTAGGTGCCCTGTTTGATATCGAGGGATTCCGGGACGGCCTCGATGACGAAGTCTGCGTCCTTGACCGCATCGGCCAGGTCCATGGACAGTCGGATGGAATCGCGCGCTGCCTGGGCCTTGGAGCGGTCTCCTGCGTCGAAGTAGTCCGCGTAGGTCTGCACCAGTGAATCCAGGCGGTGGTTTGCCGCCTCCAGTGCCTGTTCGGTGATGTCGTATCCCACGACGGGCAGGCCGTGATAGGCGGTCTGGAAGATGATCTGCGCGCCCAGCACGCCGGTGCCCAGGACTGTGGTGTTGGTGAGGATCATGGGATTGCCCCGATTCCGCCGGCAGGAGCTGGCAATTGTTTTCGGCGCAACGGCCGCCGTGCCGCCAACCAGTAAGTTACCGATTGGTAACTTCATTGTGCGGCACCCGGTGGCCTGCTGCAACGTTCTGTGAGGCGAAGAACGAGCTGCTGGGGCCCAGACCACATGGCAGGCATGCAAAAGGGCATCCGGGTATGCCCCGGATGCCCTTCGGATCTCAAGCCTTAGGCGGTCTTCTTTTTCAGGACCACTGCGGCCACCGCGGCAACGATCAGCGAAATGATCAGGAAGTTGCGGCCCTTGTGGCTCTGCTTCGGAGCCAGCGACTTCTGCGCGCTCTTCACCGCATTCTCCACCGAGGCGCGGGTGCGCTTGGCCGCCTTGGACTTGCCCGTCACGTTCTCCACCAGATTCGCCCCGGCGTGGCTGATCGCTTCGACGTTCACGCCGGAAATCGCGTTGTTCCAGGTTTCGCGCAACTCGTCCGGCAGCTCTTCCTTGGCGGACTTGGCGAGCTTGGCCAGCGACTTCTCTACTTCTTTGAAATTCTTGGCGGTCTTCGACATAACTTCCTCTCGGTTGGCCCGCGCCCGTGGATGGGACGCCGTGCGTTCACGTCTCCAGCCTAGCCAGCACCGATAACGCGCTCAAGCACCGTTGGTTGCGCTCAGTGCGAACTCCCAGAGACTTCACGGGCGCGGCTTACGCGGCGGGCTCGCCGTCCGCAGGCTCCTGGGGATCCCGCAGCCGACGCAGCCGGGTGCGCACCGCGCTGGCAAGGCACAGCAGCAGCAACAGCGTGGCGACGCTCGCCACCCCGGCGAACAGGGGCGAGGAGGCCTGCCACGTGTAGCGGTCGATGGTGATCCAGAAAACGACCCACAGGGCCCCGGCGTTCATGTAGAGCCCGATGGGTTTCTTGAAGGTCAGTGCGCACAGGGCAAGGCTGACCAGCAGCAGCACCAGGGCCGCGATTCCCTTGAACATCAGCCGGTTCGAATCCACTCCCAGGGCCGCCAGCCAAGCCGCCGCCTCGCCGAGCACGATGATGACCAGCCATCCGGTGAACAAGCCGAAGCTGGACCGGGTGATCCAGCGGTCCATGTTGTTGCGCAGCGTGGTGCGGTCGATCATCAAGGCGATCCGGGTCAGCACCAGGAGCATGAGCAGCGCGAACAGCAGGCTGAAGCCCATCCGGTCGCGCTGCAGCAATTGCAGCCACAGGGCATTAAGCAGGACCAGCGCGAGTACCCAGGGGCGCAGCTTGCCGTGCAGGTCCGTGTGCCTGGCGGTGGGCATGCATTGCCACACCGCATAGATGCCCAGGCCAGCCATCAGGGCGAACCAGGGCAGCTGGGCCACCAGCGGAACCGCCATCACCGTGGCGTCGGCTTCCAACCAGCCGCCGGCGATCTGGCCCAGATGCGAGCCGCGGATCGCTCCGGTGCCGAACACCGCCCAGTTCAAGGCCGCGAAAACGACCAGTGCGTAACAGATAGACACTAGTGGTGTCGCATTTTGACGGGCCTTGGCCATGGCATCCCTTATCCGATACTTCGTCTCGAGTCTGAAACTACCACGGCTGTGCGGAGATTGCCTGATGGCGCGACAGGTGGCGATAAGCTGGTTTGATGACGCAATCAACCCAGTGGGTCCGCGAGGCCATCTCCCTGCTTGACGCCGATGCAAACCGCAGCGCCGATACGCATCTGCACCGCTTCGAACTGCCCAAGCAATGGGGGATCGAGTTGTACCTGAAAGACGAATCGGTGCACCCCACTGGATCGCTCAAGCACCGTCTGGCGCGGTCGCTGATCCTCTACGGCCTGGTGAACGGCAAGATCCAGGAGGGCACCACGCTGGTGGAGGCCTCCAGCGGCTCCACCGCAGTCTCCGAAGCGTACTTCGCCCGCATGCTGGGACTTGAATTCATCGCCGTGGTCCCTAAGTCCACGAGCACCGAGAAGATCGAGCTCATCGAGTTCTACGGCGGGCGCTGCCACCTGGTGGACCAGGCCGGGCAGGTCGACGCGGCGGCCCGCGAGCTGGCCGCCGGCCCCGGCGGCTACTACCTGGACCAGTTCACCTTCGCCGAGCGGGCCACCGACTGGCGCGGCAACAACAATATCGCCGAATCGGTGTTTGCGCAGATGAGCGCCGAGCGCTACCCGATCCCGAGCTGGATCGTGGTGGGTGCCGGCACCGGCGGCACCAGCGCGACCTTCGGGCGCTTCGTGCGCTACAAGCGCCACGACACGAAGGTCGCCGTGGCGGACCCCGAAGGCTCCTCCTTCTACGAGGGCTGGCGCACCGGGAACATGGGCTACTCCACCGGCGTGGGCTCGCGGATCGAGGGCATCGGACGCCCGAGCGTCGAGCCGTCCTTCGTGCCCGGGGTCATCGACGAGATGATCCAGGTCCCCGACGCCGGCTCGCTGGCCGCCATGCGCCTGCTGCGGGCCAAGACCCGCTATTTCGCCGGCGGCTCCACCGGCACCAACCTCTACGCCGCATTCCAGATCATCGCCGGCATGCTCCAGCGCCGTGAGCGCGGCAGCATCGTCACGCTGATCTGCGACTCCGGCGAGCGCTACGCCAACACCTATTACAACGACGACTGGCTGGCAGACCAGGGCCTTGACCTGGCCCCGCACACCGCGGTGCTGGAGCGCTTCCTGGCCGAGGGGATCTGGGAGGACTAGGTCTCGCTGGGCCGGTGCGCGGGCATCAGCCCGGCGGTCTTCTTGCGCTGGTGCACAGAGAAGTAGGACAGCCCCTGCTCGCCGGCGACGAAGTGTCGCCGGGCCCTGGCCGGCAGGTAGATGATGTCCCCGGCACCCAGCTGCACGGTGGTTCCCTCGCCGTGCAGCAGGCCGGAGCCGGCGACCACGTGCAGCAGCACGTCCAGCTCCGGGCCCACGTGCTCGCCGATCTCGGCTCCCGGAGCCAGCGCGATCACGTTCGCGTCCAGGTCCCGCCGGCCCGGTTCAAGTTTCCACAGCGCCCCGTTGCGGCCGTCCGCCTGGGCGGCGAGGTCTGCGGTGTTGGCCATGCGGCGCGGGACCGGGGGCATGCTGGTCATCGGGAGCTCCTGTTCAGCGCCGGAATTCGGGCCGGTGCGCGGATGTCATCTGTGCACCCAGCATAACCGCGCACCGTGGACGCGGTCGTAGGATGGAATCATGAGTGAACACCCCTCCGCAGCAGCCCACGCCCAGACCCAGGCGGACTTCGCCGCGAACCTCGCCTCGGTGCGGGAGCGGATCGCCCGCGCGGAAGCATCCGCGGGCCGCGCGCCGGGCAGCGTGCGCCTGCTGCCGGTCACCAAGACCGTGCCCTCGCAGCGGCTGCGCCTGGCGATCGCCGCCGGGGTGGACTGGCTGGGGGAGAACAAGGTGCAGGAAGCGCTGCAGAAATCCGAGGAGCTGGCGGACCTGCCGCAGCTGAAGTACTCGGTGATCGGGCACCTGCAGACCAACAAGTCCAAGTACGTGGCGCGCTTCGCCCACGAGTTCCAAGCGCTGGACAACCTGCGCCAGGCCGAGGCGCTGCAGCGCCGCCTGGAGCTGGAGGACCGCACCCTGGACGTATTCGTGCAGGTGAACACCTCCGGCGAGGAATCCAAGTTCGGCATGCCGCCGGAAGCGGCGCCCGGCTTCGTCAAGCAGCTGCCGGCCTTCGACCGTCTGCACGTCAAGGGCCTGATGACCCTGGCGATCTTCTCCACCGACCAGGTGGCGGTGCGCCGCTGCTTCCAGAAGCTGCGGGCCGTGCGTGACACCGTGCGCGAGGCCGACGAGCGGATCGCGGAACTGTCCATGGGCATGAGCGGCGACTTCGAGCTGGCCATCGCCGAGGGCGCCACAGTGGTGCGCGTGGGGCAGGGCATCTTCGGGGCCCGCGCGCTGCCGGACTCGCACTACTGGCCCGGATTCGCCGGCTGAGCCCCGGCCGACACGCCTGTGACCTGAGAGGCAGCGGGGTATCTGCAAAAACACTTAGCCCGCAGGGCGCTGGCGCAGTAGGGTGAAAGTGACACCGTCACTGTTCCGAAGGAGCTGTCTTGCCTACCGTTGCCGAACACCTTATCGACCAGCTCGACGCCCAGGGGGTCCGCCGGATCTACGGCATTCCCGGCGATTCGCTCAATGGCCTGACCGACGCGCTGCGGGTCAACGGCCGCATCGAATGGATCCACCACCGCCATGAGGAAGCCGCGGCGTTCGCCGCCGCGGCGGAGGCTGAAATCACCGGGGAGCTGGCCGTCTGCGCCGGATCCTGCGGGCCGGGCAACCTGCACCTGATCAACGGGCTGTACGACGCGCAGCGCTCACGGGTTCCGGTGCTGGCCATCGCCGCGCACATCCCCACCGAGGAAATCGGCTCCAACTACTTCCAGGAAACCCATCCCGTGGAAGTCTTCCGCGGCTGCTCGGTGTACGCCGAACAGGTCTCGGACCCCAAGCAGATGCCGCGCATGCTGTGCATCGCGATGCGCGAGGCCATCGAGAAACGCGGCGTGGCAGTGCTGGTGGTCTCCGGGGACGTGGCCCTGTCGAGCATGGAGCGCAGCGAAACCCACCAGATCGTGAAAACCAACCCGCGCATCCTGCCCGACGAGCAGGAGCTGGAGCGCGCCGCGGAAATCCTCGAATCCTCGCGCAAGGTCACCATCCTTGCCGGGGCCGGCACCGCCGGCGCCCACGACGAGGTCATCGCCCTGGCGGACAAGCTGGGCGCCCCGATCGTGCACGCGCTGCGCGGCAAGGAGCACATCGAATACGACAACCCCTTCGACGTGGGCATGACCGGCCTGCTCGGCTTCGCCTCGGGCGCCAAGGCCATCGCCGAATGCGAGGTGCTGCTGATGCTGGGCACCGACTTCCCGTACCAGCAGTTCTACCCGCAGCAGGCGACCATCATCCAGGTGGACATCCGCGGCGAGCAGATCGGCCGGCGCACCCGGGTGGATGTGCCTCTGGTGGGCACCGTGAAGGACACCGCGGCCGCGCTGGCGGCGCTGTTGCCGGTGCAGACGCACCGCAAGCACCTGGACACTGCGCTGGAGCACTACCGCAAGACCCGGACCAAGCTCGACGAGCTGGCCACCGGGTCCAAGCCGGGCACCGCGATCCATCCGCAGTACCTGGCCCGGCTGATCGACCAGGCGGCCGACGAGGACACGATCTTCACCGCCGACGTGGGCTCCCCGGTGATCTGGGCGGCCCGCTACCTGAGCATGACCGGCAAGCGCCGGGTGCTGGGTTCCTTCAACCACGGTTCCATGGCCAACGCGCTGTGCCACGCGCTGGGCGCCCAGGCCATCGACCGCTCCCGCCAGGTGATCGCCTTCGCCGGCGACGGCGGGCTGGCCATGATGCTCGGCGAGCTGCTCACCGCCACGCAGAACAAGCTGCCGATCAAGGTGGTGGTCTTCAACAATTCCTCGCTGAACTTCGTGGAACTTGAAATGAAGGCCGCCGGATTCGTCACCTACGCCACCGACCTGCGGAATCCCGACTTCGGTGCGCTGGCCAACGCCGCCGGGCTGAAGGGCTACCGTGTGACGGACTCCTCCCAGTTGGAGGACACCATCAAGGACTTCCTGGCCCACGACGGACCGGCGGTGCTGGACGTGGTGACTGACCGCCAGGAGATGTCCATGCCGCCGTCGATCAAGCTGGAACAGGCCAAGGGTTTCGCGCTCTACGCGATCCGCACGGTCATGTCCGGGCGCGGCGACGAGCTGCTGGATCTGGCCAAGACCAACTGGCGGCAGATGTTCTAGGAATTAATTGCCTATGCTTAATGCCGGTGCCGTGAATGCGGCGCCGGCATTTTGCATGTGAACTTCAGAAAGAGGCGTAGGCGCTTTGACTTCGCAACCTGCCGCGGCCCACGCGGCAACCACCGAGGACTTCTCCCACAACCTGGCTGCGGTGCGCGAGCGGATCGCCCGCGCGGCCCGCTCGGTGGGCCGCGACCCGGAATCGGTGCGCCTGCTGCCGGTCACCAAGACCATCCCGGCCGAGCGGCTGCGCCTGGCCATTGCCGCCGGCGTGGACACGCTGGGGGAGAACAAGGTCCAGGAGGCGCAAGCCAAGCACGAGGAGTTCAAGCAGGACTACCCGCATCTGCGCTACTCGGTGATTGGTCCGTTGCAGCGCAACAAGGCGAAGTTCGTGGCGCAGTTCGCTGACGAGTTCCATGCCCTTGATTCGCTCCGGCTCGCCGAAACCCTGCAGAGCCGGCTGGAAGCCGAAGACCGCCACCTGGATGTCTTCATCCAGGTGAATACCTCCGGAGAGGAATCGAAGTCCGGCATCGAAGCGGCAGAAGCCGCGGAACTGCTGGCAGCGCTGAAGCCGCTGGACCGCCTGAAGCCAGTCGGCTTGATGACCATGGCTGCGAATACCAGCGACGAGTCCTCCATCCGCGCCAGCTTCACCCTTCTGCGCGAGACGCTCGCCGAGCTGCAGGCCGCCGGAGCCCCGGAGGAATTCGCGCAGCTGTCCATGGGCATGAGCGGAGACTTCGAGATCGCCATCCAGGAAGGCGCCACGGTCGTCCGTGTGGGCCAGGGGATCTTCGGGGCCCGCCAGTACCCCGCCTAGGCATTCCTGGATGCTTGCAAGCCTGGCAGCGGCGGTGTGGGACGTCGTCGGTGTAGCGCGCCTTTGTATCCATTCCACGGGTGTGTCCACACCCTGCCTTGAACCGTCCTAAAGTGTCGGTTCCCCGGCGGATACTACATGTAGGTACAGACACTTCAGCCATGGCACAAGTCGACGGAGGCGAAACACGCCGAGGAACTTCTCACACCAAGTATTTTTAACCCACAAGTTCGATATCCCAAGCTGTGGACAAACCAGGCTGTACCGCGAGAAATCGGGGTTTAATCAGGGGCCGGTATCCACAATTCCTGTGGACTCCCTTGTGGGGGAATCACATAGCTGTAATACATCATCTTGTGGCCGCTTGACCGGCCAGACACAAGATGTAGTATTGAATCCGATGGCGCGATAAACGCCGAAAACACCCCGAAGGTGAACTTTGGGGCATCCGAGAGGTTGGTCCGCACCACCGTGAAAACGGTGAGAAGACGGACCGAAACTAGGACTTTTTAAAGGGGATCAGGGACTATGTCCATCACGGTTTACACGAAGCCTTCCTGCGTACAGTGCAACGCCACCTACCGCGCGTTGGACAAGAAGGGTGTCGAGTACAACAAGGTCGATATCTCTCAGGATGCTAACGCCTTGGAGCACGTGCGTGGCCTTGGATACATGCAGGCACCGGTTGTCGTGACCGACAACGATCACTGGTCGGGCTTCCGCCCGGACAAGATCGCTCTGCTGGCTCCGGCAAACTAACCAGATACCGAGCCCATTCGGTACTAAATCCGCTCTTTTGTAGTGGAGGCGAAATACCATGCCACCGACAGCTCTTGCCGACAGGCAACACGCTGAGGCGCACGAACCAGTGGTGTACACCGATTCGAAGTTGATCTACTTTTCTTCGATATCGGAGTACACCCGGCGGTTCGTCGAAAAACTTCAGATGGATTCGGCCCGGATTCCGCTTTACGGGTACGAGCCGAAACTCATCACCACAGCTCCGTACGTCCTGCTGATTCCCACCTATGGGGGAGACGGCGGTAAACGATCAATCCTGCCGCAGATCATGAAATTTCTCGGGTATGAAGAGAACCGCAAGAACCTACGCGGTGTCATCGGAGCAGGGAATACAAACTTCGGCGAGTACTACTGCATTGCGGCCAAGCGAATCGCGGCCAAATGCGATGTGCCCGTGCTTTATACATTCGAACTCATGGGAACGCAGGAAGATGTTCTCAAAGTCAAAGAAGGGCTTGAAACCTTTTGGAAACCAGCGTCGCAGAAGCAGCAGGAACGATGAAGGACTCGAAAGAGCTCCCCGCGCAGTTCCAGGGGTTGAGCTACAACGACCTCAACGCCATGCTGAACCTCTACGGTCCAGACGGCAAGATCCAGTTCGAGGTGGATCGCTACGCGGCTCGCCAGTACTTCCTGGATCACGTGAACAACAACACCGTGTTCTTCCACGATCTCGATGAGAAGCTCGAATACCTGGTCAAGCACGAATACTACGAGCGTGAAACCCTCGACCAGTACTCGATGAACTTCATCCGCGACCTGTTCAAGCACGCCTTCTCCAAGAAGTTCCGTTTCGAAACCTTCCTGGGCGCCTTCAAGTTCTACACCTCGTACACCCTGAAGACTTTTGACGGCAAGCGTTACCTGGAGCGCTACGAGGACCGTGTCTGCATGGTTGCCCTGCACCTGGCTCGCGGCAACGAAGAACTGGCCACCCAGCTCGTCGACGAAATCATCGAAGGCCGTTTCCAGCCTGCTACCCCGACCTTCCTCAACGCGGGCAAGGCCCAGCGCGGCGAATTGGTCTCCTGCTTCCTGCTTCGCATTGAAGACAACATGGAGTCGATCGCCCGTGCCGTGAACTCCTCGCTGCAGCTGTCCAAGCGCGGCGGCGGCGTGGCCCTGGCCCTGACCAACCTGCGCGAGCACGGTGCACCGATCAAGCAGATCGAGAACCAGTCCTCCGGCGTCATCCCTGTCATGAAGCTTCTGGAAGATTCCTTCTCTTACGCCAACCAGCTTGGCGCACGCCAGGGTGCCGGCGCGGTCTACTTGAACGCCCACCACCCGGACATCTACCGCTTCCTCGACACCAAGCGCGAAAACGCCGACGAGAAGATCCGTATCAAGACCCTGTCACTGGGTGTTGTCATTCCTGACGTCACCTTTGAACTCGCTCGTAAGAACGAGGACATGTATCTGTTCAGCCCGTACGACGTTGAGCGCGTCTACGGCAAGCCGTTCAGCGAAATCTCGGTCACCGAGAAGTACACCGAGATGGTCGATGATTCGCGCATCAAGAAGACCAAGATCAACGCCCGCGAGTTCTTCCAGACCCTGGCGGAGATCCAGTTCGAGTCCGGCTACCCGTACATCATGTTCGAAGACACGGTGAACAAGGCCAACCCGATCGAGGGCCGCGTCTCCATGTCGAACCTTTGCTCGGAAATCCTGCAGGTCTCCTCGCCGTCGGAGTACAATGACGACCTGAGCTACAAGACCGTGGGCAAGGACATCTCCTGCAACCTGGGTTCGATGAACATCGCCAAGGCTATGGACGGCAAGAACCTGGCCAAGTCCGTGGACATTGCCATCCGCGCGCTGTCCGCAGTCTCCGACATGTCATACATCGACTCCGTTCCTTCGGTTGCGGACGGAAACCGGAAGTCGCACGCCATCGGCCTGGGCCAGATGAACCTGCACGGCTTCCTGGCTCGTGAGCGCATCTACTACGGTTCCGAAGAAGGCATCGACTTCACCAACATCTACTTCTACTCGATTCTGTTCCACGCGCTGACCGCGTCGAACAAGATCGCGATTGAACGCGGCGAGGTCTTCGACAACTTCGAGAACTCCAAGTACGCATCGGGTGAATTCTTCGACAAGTACATCGACGTGGAATGGGCTCCAGCCACCGAGCGTGTGCGCGAACTGTTCGACGGCATCCACATTCCTACCCAGGAAGACTGGATCGCGCTGAAGAAGTCGGTCATGGAACACGGTATCTACAACCAGAACCTGCAGGCCGTGCCGCCAACCGGTTCGATCTCCTACATCAACAACTCGACCTCGTCGATCCACCCTGTTGCTGCAAAGGTCGAAATCCGCAAGGAAGGCAAGATCGGCCGCGTCTACTACCCGGCCCCGTACATGACCAACGAGAACATCGAGTTCTACGAGGATGCATACGAGATCGGTTACGAGAAGATCATCGACACCTACGCCGCTGCTACCCAGCACGTCGACCAGGGCCTCTCGCTGACCTTGTTCTTCAAGGACACCGTCACCACTCGTGACATCAACAAGGCCCAGATCTACGCATGGCGCAAGGGCATTAAGACTTTGTACTACATCCGCCTGCGCCAGCTGGCTCTTGAAGGCACTGAGGTGGAGGGCTGCGTCTCCTGCATGCTGTAAAGCCTCGTGAAATGCGCTGACTAGAGCATTAGCCAGCACGAACAGCCAGTCGCTGAATCCCTACCGGGTTCGGCGGCTTGCTGTGCTTAAGTGCCTAGTCAGAATTGGTTTGTGATCTTTCTCCTTGAGGCGCCTCGACGCAGTTCGCGGGTAGGTTAAAGAGCAATCAAGGGGGTAGAGTTGATTGCGAAGTTAGAGCTGCAGGCTGAGTCGCTATGCAGCGATGCAAGTGGCTAAAAAGGGAACAAATGACCGAGAAGCTTAAGCTCGCCAACAAGGTTGAAGCGATCAACTGGAACCGTATCCAGGATGACAAGGACGTGGAGGTCTGGAACCGACTCGTCAACAACTTCTGGCTGCCGGAGAAGGTGCCGCTGTCCAACGACATCCAGTCGTGGGGGACCCTGACCGAAGACGAGAAGCTGTTGACCATGCGCGTCTTCACCGGCCTGACCCTGCTCGACACCCTTCAGGGTACCGTTGGCGCAGTCTCGCTGATCCCGGATGCAATCACCCCTCACGAAGAGGCCGTGTACACCAACATTGCCTTCATGGAGTCGGTGCACGCCAAGAGCTATTCTTCGATCTTCTCCACCCTGGCTTCCACCAAGGAAATCGACGAGGCCTTCCGCTGGTCGACCGAGAATGTGAACCTTCAGAAGAAGGCTCAGATCATCGAGAGCTACTACTACGGCGATGACCCGCTCAAGCGCAAGATCGCTTCGACCCTGCTCGAATCTTTCCTGTTCTACTCCGGCTTCTACCTGCCGATGCACTGGTCCTCGCACGCCAAGCTGACCAACACCGCTGACCTGATCCGCCTGATCATCCGCGATGAAGCCGTTCACGGCTACTACATCGGCTACAAGTTTCAAAAGGGTCTGGAAGGCCTGAGCGAAGAGCGCAAGCAGGAGCTGAAGGACTACACCTACGAGCTGCTGTTCGAGCTGTACGAGAACGAAGTACAGTACACCCACGACCTCTACGATCCAGTGGGCCTGGCCGAGGACGTCAAGAAGTTCCTGCACTACAACGCCAACAAGGCGCTGATGAACCTGGGCTACGAGGCCATGTTCCCGTCCACCGTGACCGATGTGTCGCCAGCCATCCTGGCAGCGCTGAGCCCGAACGCCGATGAGAACCACGACTTCTTCTCCGGCTCCGGTTCCTCGTACGTCATCGGCAAGGCAGTGAACACCGAAGATGAAGACTGGGACTTCTAAAAAGTCTGTTCCCAAGCGCCGGGTTAATGCCTGACTGCGCACCCGATCTGTGAATTTCACAGGGCAGGTTCTAATGGTCGTTGCAACATCCTGATATTTCAGGAGTTGCAACGACCATGCCTCATTAAACGCGAACGGAGTAGATAGGAAATGACGGACAAGATCGGCTAAAGGACCGGCCAAAAGATCTATGATCGGCTTTCGGGCCCAAATCACTGCGCAGATCAAATCAGCGAGTCTTCATTTGTGTCCAGGCTATGGGACACGAGCGATCTGCCATCGGCGGATATTCGTTTTGAGTCCGTTTGGGGAGACACGGCAACATCGGGAGTGAAACCCGGACTGGGATGAATACTGGTTGGTCGCAGACGAGCGCTTCGATCTGTTCTGGTGCAGTGACAACACATTCTTTTAGTTCTTGACAGAAACTCTTCATCCACGCATGCGACGATCCGATTCGGAAGAACTTCGCAAGTTTCTAAACCCTCTGCTGTATCCAACTGGATTTCAACTTATCCCGAGTGGCGTGTTTCATGGTGATTGCACCTATGCAGTGAGTCGACAGGGAACCCGCTCAGCGGATACGATGCGCTTAGCACCGCGGCCCGGCCTGGAAGATCCACGAGACCTTCATTAGGAGTTGCAACGGATTGAGCGCGGATATATCGATGACCCCGCAGCTGCGATCTCGTAGAGTAAGAACCTACTGGAAACACTCTTCAAACTGATGCTTAAAGACTATAGCGTCGAAGTGTCATCCGGCGACGATCTGACGAAACTTTGCAGCGAGGCGTTGCCATCGGTGGCACTGGCGGCTACCGCTGCAGCGACAACATCTGCGGATGGAAAAGCCGTCAAGAAGATGCTTCGATCGCTCTTTACGGTCGTTCGAAGCACTTCGGAGTTGCGCGACCAGTTCGGTTCAAGCCACGGTCAGTTGGTGCCGAGCCCTGCACTTGCACGGCATGGAAGATTGGCCTTCAAGGCTTACGTTGCGGTTGCTGAGTTTGTTTCTGAAATATGGTCAGCAAGACGGCGTATCTGACGGCTGCGCAGATCCTGTTGGATGTCAACGCTCGGGTGTGCTTGATCTTTTACTGAAGTGAAACGATCGGCCGTGCAGAAATTTCTGCCGCTTTCTCCGGTTCCCCAGTCCGTTCTGCCATAGTGCCTATGGCTAACTCCAAGGGTAGGAGTTCGGAGAATTTCAATGCTTTCAGAGCACGGGCATCAATCTGGGGCAGAAATCGGGTTGGTTCGATTAGCAACGCCTGGCGAACGTCTCGAAGTACGCCGCCCAACGTCCCGGCTGTGACATCTCCTCGGAGCCCGATCTGCCAGTTGTTGTAGGCACGGGATTCGTCGAGCAGCTCGGGAGCCAATTCCAGCAGAGCGGAAACCAGCACTGCGTTGGCACGGGCCCCTGCCCAGGTCCACCATCGCAATCGGCCGGTTGCCTCGCGCACAAGGGCAGTGTCCTTGTCCGCGACCCGAGGTGCATATTCCTCGCGCAGTTCGTAGAGCTTCGCGAGGGCACGCTTTGACAGCAGAACACCGGACATGTCTGCCCCGAGCAAGACCCTGCGGGTTGCGTCGCTGAGGGCAAAGGACTCCGGTTGCGGCATGCTAGACCACTTGGAATCGGCAGCGGTGGGGGAGGGCTCCACGTAGGCGCGGTGCCGCTTCCAATCGATGTAGTTCACTTGCCAGGCTCTGCCACCGAGGGTCAAAAGTCGGGGTCCGTCGACTTTGCGCTGGAGCAGCATCGGATCGACCGAGCCGATGTCCTCTCGCCCGTGCAGGATCACCACTTGTGGGTCGGCGGTGAAGACGGCCATGAGGTCCCGGTAGTGGATTCCGCCGTACTTGCGCTCGGCTTCGGGTCCCATGAACAGCATGCCCTGATCCGAATCGAGGTGTCCGGTTTCCACCAACCAGTCAGCGATTTCCTGCCACTGATCCGCCGGAGCCAGATCAAGTCCGGAAAACCATTCTTGCCAGGTGGCCACTCCGACCCTTCGCTCCTGCAGCGTCAGGCCGAGTAACTGCTGCGCAGCCACGTGGATAGGTGACGGAGGCGGAACCACCGGCTCCACGTACCCTTCGGACCACAACAGCAAGAGCCCGCAGGTACGGAGGAATTGTGCATCGTCGGTAGACAGGAACAGCATGTTCCGCGAGGTCCCCGGCCGCCGGCCGGTCCGTCCCAAGCGCTGCAACAACGAGGCGACCGTCCGGGGAGCTCCGATCTGCACTACCCTGTCGAGGTCGCCCACATCGATGCCGAGCTCCAATGTCGACGTGGATACAATAACGCAGTCCCGCGCCTCCACGAACGCTGCTTCGGCCTGGCGCCGTGCATCGACGGAGAGCGAGGAGTGGGACACGAAGGTGGAAGTCCCCAGCTCACGCAGGTTCAGGGAAACCTTTTCGACCGTGCGCCGGGAGTCTGCGAATACCAGTCGCTTTTCGCTCCGGTACAGCGCGGAAATCACTTTCGCGGCGTTAAGGTCGCTACCCACGAAGTCGAGCTGCAGTTCCGGCGTGGACGCTGACCCGCCTTCCGGAGCGACGACGCTGGGTTGCACGCCGCGGACTCGATTGCTGCCCTGCAGCCAAGACAGCAGGTCTGGTGCGTTCCCGACCGTTGCCGAGAGACCGATGCGCTGCAGTGGCCGGCCTGCCAGTTGCGAAATCCGCTCCAGTACCCCAAGTAGGTGCCAGCCACGATCGTCGCCCGCGAACGCGTGGACTTCGTCGACGACGATGGCGCGGACGTCAGCGAACAGCTGCTGCGGGTTGGCCATGGTGGATACCAGCATCGACTCAAGCGATTCCGGCGTCGTGAGCAGGATGTCGGGCCGTTCAAAAACCTGCCGCTTCCTGACCCCGGTGGTCGTGTCTCCGTGGCGCACGGAGGCGCTGCGTCCCAGCCACCCTGCGTAGGACGACACTCGGGGCTCCAGATTGTTGAGCAACGCACGTAATGGACAGACGTAGAGAACTGACGTCCCGGTCCAAGTCTCGTCGGCCATGCGGGTTAGCAACGGGAACATCGCGGCCTCGGTCTTGCCGCCCGCCGTTGGCGCCAGCAACAACGCATCGTCTCCCCGTAGCACCGGCCCAATAGACTCGGACTGCAGCGGCCGCAAACCGCTCCAGCCCAGCGTGTTTGCGATGTGGTGCTGGAGAACTATGTTGAGGGCATCGAACCCCAATTCCGCCTGGCTCACAGGTTTAGTTCGATGTCATCAGCGGTCGCTGCGATGCCGCCTTCGTTGCCGCTTGCCGTAGGGCTGGCGGCATTGCGTTCCTCCGGGCTCATCTCCTCACGGGACAGTGTCAACGCGTAGTGGACCCGCGGGTCGAAGTCTTGGAACTGATCAACCCGATCCAGCACGTCACCAACAAGCTTCTTCAGGAAGATACGCGGTGCAATGCCCACCTTGCCGCCCAGCCCGCCGGTAACGGCTGCGGAAAGGTCGACTATGTACTCATCGTCCACCAGCTGGCAGATGCGCTCGGCTCCGGAAGCCCCGTCGGCGTACAGGTCCCGGACCTTGGAGCCGAGTGTCTCCAACGACGCACGGTCGAATCCGGACAGTCGGATCTGCACGGCCCGGGGGTTGTCGAAGCGTGCGTCGGTCCCGAAATCAGTGGACAGTCGCTGGGCAAGTGGTGCCAGCCGTGGCACCCCTGAGGGCTCGTTGAAGAACGCAGGAGTCCCGGTCAACACCAGGTATAGCCCCGGGAACCGCCCGGAATCTACCTCGTCCATGAGCTGACGAAGGGAGTTGAGAGCCTTGTCCCGCACGTCGGAGCGCATCCGCTGCAGGGTCTCCACCTCGTCGAGTACCACCAGCAGGCCAGGGTGCCCGGCATCACGCAGGATCAGCAGGAGTCCCTGCAAGAACCCCAACGCCCCGAAATGGTCCAAGTCACCTCGTACTCCGGCCCCGCGCTTGGCCGCGGCCCCGACGTGCGGTTGCCCGCCGAGCCAAGCCGCCAACCCGTCCGCGGTGGCGGCATCGCCGGCGGCCACTGCGGATCTGTAGCCGCGCAATGCCTGGGCGAACGCAGGCGTCTTCGAGCTGACGTCCGCCAGTCTCCGGTCCAACAATTCCTCCGTGGCGGCGGCCAAGGCATCGGGGGAACCCGAACCCAGCGAAGGGTCGGCCACGATCGCATCGTCCTCGAGCGTGAACAGCCACGCATCCAGCACCGAGCGGAACGCGCTTGGGGCCACGGAAGCGGTTCTCAGCGATTCGGTGATCCGTCGGTAGACGGTCTCGAGTTTGTGCAGCGGCGTCTCGGTCTCCGAAATTTGCACCTCGGCGGCAGCGAATCCCCGCTGCAAGGCCTTCTCCGCAAGATGGCGCGTGTAGAAGGTCTTGCCGGTGCCGTACTCGCCCCTGACCGCCTTGACCACGGCGCTACCGCCGGCAACGGCGTCCAGTTCCTCAGCGACTGCCTGCTGGAACCTGTCCAACCCGACGGCGAGCAGGTCCAGTCCGTTGGCCGGGACAGTACCACGGCGCAGCGCGTCGATGACTTCGCGGCGCCTGCGAGGGGAAACTTCAGGCATGTTTTGCCACCTCGAACTGTTCGGCGAGCAGCTGCGCGTCCAGGACCAGGAAAGCACCGTCAACGCGCAGCACTCCGTACCCTTCCACGTTGAGCAGCTTCTGGAGCTGGGCAACGGCCCCGCTCATCCGCATTGGCGGGATCTGGAGGACGCTGGCGACGGCCTCCTTGGTCAACCGGGCCGCCGGAGCTGCGACAAGCGCATCCAACAGCGACCCGACCTGCACGTCTGCGACAGCTAGGCGTCCGGCGATCGCTTTCTGTGCCTTGTAGGTTGCCGAGGCGATGACGGAGGCACCCATACCGGGGTCTGCCACAGCGGTTTCGGCGATTTCCTCAAACAATGACGAGGTGTTGTCTTTCCCTGGCGCGGTCAACCCGCTCCCGATTGTCTGACGGACCGGAGCCGGGGCGAGCCCTGCCACCGACCACCATAGAGGTTCTTGCATCGGTGCTTCCCTCCACCCGAAGGGCATGGTGGAGCCCGGAACCAGCACGACGATCGGCACCACGACCTCCGCGGGGGATGCGCCCCCATGATAGCCGGCCTTAACGGGCCCGTAGCGTACGGTGTCGTCGACGGCGAGCACCGCGCGACCTCCCTCAACAAGTACACGACGACCCTGGACTAGGATCTCGTCCTCACCCACCGCGCCGACCCCGGCACGGGAACGGGCACTGCTGGTTTCGTCGAATGCGCGCAGTACCCCGCGTCGGCGTTCGACGATATGACCGTGGTCGGAGGTCATGACCACGGTGCGCCCTGCGGCCATGGCCGCTGAGAGCAGGGGCCGCAGATGACGGATGGTCTCCGGGGTCCAGGTGGTCCCGGCGGGGTCACTCTTGTCCAGGGCATCGTCGATGGTATTCAGGACGCAGGCCACCAAGCGCGTTTGCGGGTCGGCGATGGCCACGGCGATGTCATCTTGCAGTGCGAGTCCGGGACGGGACGAGTCAAGCGGTGTCTTGTGGAACAGGACTGGCCGCTCTATCCCACCGGACTTGGCCACTGCGGCGAACCCGGAGGCTTCGACGTTCTGCCCGCCGGACGCCAGCTCGCCGCTGAACAGCGACGCCCGGCTCAGGGTGGTTAGCGTGGGCAGGACGGCCACGGCGGCACCGCGGCGCTGGGAGGAGTCGGGGATGGCTTCGGTCCAGCCTTCGGAGCCGTGCAGGATCGTTGAAGCGAGCTCCGCTGCGGTGGCAGCGCTCATCCCGTCCAGCACCAGCAGCAAGGTTTCCGTAGTGCGGGCCAGTGGCATGACCACCGAGGTCAGCAGACGTTCTAGATGCCAGACACGGTCGCCGGTGCCGTCCAGGAAGCCGTTGGCGCGGCCTTCGTCGGCCGCCGTGGAGGCAGCCAGCAGCTTCGCAAAGGTGCGGTCGTGGCTACGGCGGCGTTCCTCGGTGAGCCGCAGGACGGTGCCAAGTCCTTCGCCTAGCAGCTGGTCGGTGACCCCTGCGGAGGCATCATTGTAGGCGACGTCCACCCAGGCATCGTTGTGTGAGTGCAGGCGTACGGCCTCGGCAAGGTTGGCCGGCGCCGGGTCCTCGGCCCCAAGCCAGCGGGCCAGCCGGACGGCGGCATGGAACGGGCCCACGCGGGGATCCGGCGCATTGCCCCGCAGCGGGTAGGCCAAACGGTGGGTCTCCACGTTGGCCCAGGCCTTTTCCACGGTGTCGGTCCCGGATCCGGGGAATGAACGCAGGGCATCGGCCAATTGCTGCAGCGCGGCGGTGAGACCGGTGGGCAGCAAGGACGAATCGCGGCCCAGGCTGGAGGCCTGGATCTTGGTCAGCAGCCGGTCGGCTGCCTGCAGGGCGGCATGGCCCTCTTGCCAACGGGCGGGGTCGTCCAAGAGTGTCTCGACGACGCTGCGCGCGGTTTGCCCCAGGGCCGCGAGCATGGACGCGGTGACCGGGTCCCCGGAACCAGTCCACAGGTATTCAAGGCGGGCCAGGGCCAGCTCGGTGAGCTGCCGGTCCTGCGGGGCGCGGACGTGAGTTGCGGTGAGCACATGCAGGGCAAGGCCCACCGGCAGCACCTCCGCGGCACGTCCGGCCTGCAGCAGCCGCAGCAACGGCAGGCCTGCGTACCCGGTACGGCCTGTCAGCCAGGTCAGGACCGAGTCCGTGAGTTCGGGGCCGCCGAACTCGCGGAGGTCTGTCACCCGGTCCGTGGCATCGGGGCGGGTGCACCAGTCAAGGACACTGAGCGCGTCCACCGGTCCGTCCGGCATGGCCAGCCGGCGCGCAGCGACCGCTCCGAAGGCATGGTCGATGCCCAGCACGGCTCCGGGTGCCGCCGGCCACCCCTCGTCCGGGGTGATGCGCAGCATGCCCTGCGCCACGAGAAGCCGTTGCTCGAGCGTGGCCAGCGTGCGGTCGATCCGGTCGGCACCGAAACGTTCCTTCAGCGCGTCCAACGCACTGGGGGCCCGCAGCCGTTGGCCCGCGAAATGCCCCAGGATTCCGGCCCCGAGATCGTCTTCGGGCCGGTCGGTGAGGATGACGAGCCACTCGCCATCGCCACGACGTCGCAGCGCATCACGGATTGCCAGCGAAGAGATGCACGGCAGCACGTGGACCGGTTCCCCTGCATCGGTGAACCGACGTTCGGAGTCCGGGGCCGGGTCGGCGCGCACGCCGATCACCCGTTGCGTGCCGTCCTTGCGTGCGGCGGCGATGAGCGATCGCACCACGGCGGTGCTTACCGTGCCGGCGAGGGTCGTCTGTTCGCTCACTCGATGATCCTCCATTGGACTTCGATGCGTTTGCCCGGGTTGCTCCGGATGAACTGCTCCAGCTCGGCCACGGTGGTGGCCGAACCGGTGGTTGTGCGCCACTCTCCGCCGGGCGTGGAAGGCACCGGCGATGCTGGGGGCAGCGGGATATCGCCCGGTCCCTTCGGACCCGGCCCAGGGAATGGTACGGGGCCGGCGAACGGTGGGGTGCCAGGTCCAACGGGCGAGGCCGTGGACGGCGGAACCGTCGGGACGGGTGCAGCAGCTAGCCAATCGATGGTCTCGTCCACCGCGTTCCGAAGTGCCGTGGCGCAGGACTGGGCCTGCTCATGGGAACGCAGGGCCATGGTGAGCCGGTCCAAGATAGCCTGGGCCCCTTGGGCGCGTTCGTCCGTGCCCGTGGCAGCCTGGATCGCGGGACTGATCCGGTTCCACTGGAAGCTATTCAGCGCTGCCGCGACGTCCTTCGCCTTGGCCAGCGAAGCCGCGGCTTCCGGGGCAGTGGCTTGGAGGTCCAGTTCTGCCAAGGATTGGATCAGCGTGACGCCGGCCTGGTGCTGCAGCTTGTTGAGGGCCATGGCCATGTTGCGGGCAAGGTCTAGCCTGGGCCAAGCGTTTGATCCGAGGCGGGATGCCGCGGTTTCCAATGCCTGCACGAGCGCTTCGGCTTCGGCAACACTTCGCCGGGCCAGCGCGCGCATCGCATCCACAAGGGTGGCCACGGATGCCGGGGTGCGGTACTTGGGAATGTCGATCCCGAAGACGCTACCCGCGGCGAGGCGTGCGGCTTCCCATTCCTGTTCGGTGGGCATCGGCTGGGAGCGCAGCTCCATGCTCGGCTGGAGGGAACCCGGTGGGGGCGCGGAGGGCAGTGCACCGCCGTGGTTGAACCACGCTCGCTGCCGCAACAGGCCCCAGGCGATGATGATGAGGTCGGAGACCTCGTGGCGCAGCCCGTGGGCAGGTTCGACGGCGTCGATGATTTCCCGCAGCAGGGACACCTTGACGGGGTCCTCGTTGCCGATGCCGGCCTTGGACAGGCCCCGTTCCAGGATCGCCCCCCAGCGGCCGAAGCGGCCGTCCCCGAAGAGGAAATGGGTTTCCCCGGCCAAGCCGACCTCCAGCGGGTTGGCGACCCGGCGGACCGGGCGGGAATCACCGGGGTACTGGGCCCGGCCCTCCGGTTCGGCGGACGCTGCCTCCAGGGCGGCCGCCACGGCCTTGAGGTCGGCAATACGGACCTCGGTGTCCTCCGGCTCGAAGCGCGGGTGGGCGGGGTAGCTGGATTCAAACGCCCTGTTCACCAGCTGCTTGAAGCCCGCACCAAGGGTGGCGCCGACCGGCGGCTGCGGCAGGTACTCGGCATCCAGCGAGTAGAGGACCTCCACATGAGCCGGGTCCTCAAGCAAGGCACCCGGCGCGGGGGTGGCGGCGCCGTAGGCCTGCTGGATGACGCGCAGCAGGCCCTCTCGGAGGGCGGTCTGCTGGGATTCGAGGATGCCGCGGGCCTGCTGGCGGTCCACCTCGCTGAGGTGGTTGGCGTGGCTGTTCCAGCGTTCCCCGGCGCCATCCAGCAGCCAGTCGAGCACCACCAGGCGGCGCAAGTCTCGCATGGAATCCGCGGACAGGAAACGCGGCAGCCAGACGACGGTGTTGGACGTGAAGTTGCGGGCGCGCAAGTTTTCGATGCGCTCGATGTCCTCCGTCGCGGTGTGTTGCTGCTCGTCGAAGGGGTGGTCGATGACGAACCGCCACGCACCGGCCCCGGCACGGAAGTGGTCGTCGGTGAGCCAGCCGGCATCGCGGACATTGCCGAAGACCAGCTCGATTTCCCGCTTCGACCCCCGCCAGATGAGCGGGTGACGGTAGACGTTCCACGCGTCGGACTCGCCCAGTTCCAGGCCCAGGCCATCGGCGACCAGCTTGCGGATGAGCTCGCGCTGGCGCCCGGGGTTGTCCTCGCCCTTGGCCTTGTCGACGATTGATTCGTAGTCCACGTTGGAGAGCTGTACGCGGATGATCGGGTTCAGCGGCTCGGAGCCCACGTGGATCTCCGGCACCTCGCGGGCCCAGGCCTTGACCTTCGCCAGCACGATGTTGGCTTCGCCGCCGGGCAACGGGGAGGCGATGGAGCCGTGGTTCAGCGAGGCGAGCCGGGCTGCGGTCAGCGCTTTGAGCGCCGGGACGTTCGGGGCGACGGCGGAGAGCAGCAGCGTCTTGGCGAGCCGGTCATCGGCACGGAACGCCGGGGTCCAGCGGGATGGATCCGCCAGATCAGCTGCAACCATATGGTGGGTGGACAGGATTTTGGGCAGCAGCTTGTCCTGGTACAGCTGGGTCGCGGAGCGGAAGAGCGCCGCAGCCTGGGCGTCCAGGGCCGCACCTGCCTGCCCCTTGACGATGTAGTCGAAGCTGTCGCCTACGGGAATGACCTCGTCGATGCCCATGGTGTTCCGCCGCTCGACCAGCATCTGCTGCATAACCTTCAGCGCGGTGCGGTCGCGCTGCATCACGCTGGCCAGCGAACGCAGGGTGGAGACCAGCGCGGGTGCAAAAGGGTAGGTCAGGCGGAAGGCCTTTTCGTCGGATCCGCGGTGCTGGTCGTCGGCGTTGACGCCGTCGAGCAGCACGTCCCAGACCTTCGGGTTGCGGTCAAGCCGGGTGAAGGCGTCGTCGATGGACTGCCGCGCGCCGGCGTCCCTGGGGCTCAGCAGGCGCTTGCTGGCGACGAAGGGGAGGTTGTCATCACCGAGTTCGATCTTGGCGAAGCGTCCCTCCTGATGCCGGAACGCGGATTCGAGAGCTTCCTGTTGGGCACCGTTGGCGCCAGCGTCGGCGAACCACTTGCGCAGGTCCATCTGCCGGGCCACGAAGGAGACCAACGGGGCATCGAGGCTCCCGTACGAGCCCTCCACCAGCTTGGTCAGCTTCTGGGATTCGCGGCGGAAGAACTCGGGCTCGTGCATGCCGAAGGCGAGCCACAGGACCAGTTCGTCGAGGAACAACACGACGGCGTCGTACCCGAGTGACTTTGCGTGGGAGGACATCGCTGCCAGGCCGGTGTCGAGGTCCACATATTCGCCGGAGCGGACGTAGGAGTTGAAGTACGCGCCCACCAGATCGCTGACCAGCGACTGCCGGTCCACGCTTTGGGCAGGGGCGTTGCGGGCCGCCTGGTAGCGTTCCAGGCTCCAGCCGCTGGAGCCGAGCAGCCCCGCGAATTCATCGAACTCGTCCCCGCCGGAATCCCCGCCCAGCCCCTTCAGGAAGGCCTCGTCTCCGATTTGCCGGCGTAGCTTTTCCGCATCCTCCAGCATCGCGTCGGAGGCGAACAGCGCCGGCAGCTGAGACTCGGGGTGCGCCGTTTGGATGTGCCGCACGTAGGCGTCGAAAATGACCTGTTCCATGGACTTGCCGTCGAGGAAATGGAAGGCCAACGGGAGGATCTTCTTTCCGGAGAGCACGGGGTCGTGGCGGGCCACCGTCTCCTGGAGTTCCACCACGGAGCGGGCCTTGGGGTCGTGGCGGAGCAGGGCGTGCAGGACCGCCATGAAGTGCGACTTGCCGGAGCCGAAGGAACCGGTCAGGAACGCGCCGCGGTTGATGCCGGTGGTGAGGGCGTTGGACACCAAGCCCAGCGCGGAATCGAAGGCCTCGACCAACGACGGGGTGACCACGTAGTCGTCCAAGGCGTGGCGGACTCCGTCGCCGCTAACGGCGTCCGTGAGGCGCAGGACATAGTCCTCTACGCCCGCGCTTTCGGGGATGTCGAAGACATCGCGAAGTAGGATGGTCATACGTTCTCCTTGCTGGTGCGGCGGCCGCGGGTGGCCGGGGCGGGACGCCAGGCCTTCAGGTCGGTGGTGGACACGTTGAGCTGGGTCATCCGTTCCTCCAGCTGCGCGGAAGCGAAGTCCGCCATGCTCATGCCAAAGGTGGGGTCCAGATCGGCATGCCACTGTTTGACCCACGGCAGAACCTCTGCCATGCCGGTGACCAGCGGTACCAGCTTGTCATCGTCTGCACCCTCAGCGATCCGTTCGTCCATGAGGGTTGCGAGGACCAGGAACTGCTGGGCATGGTCCCATCCGGCCCACCCGATCAGCAGCGTCGGGTCGGTAGACCGCCCTGCCTCCGGATAGAGGATGAAGCGTTCCTTAGGGACGTCGAGCTTGCCGCGAGCCTGCCACACTGAGGCTTTGCGGAAGTCCGTGCTGGTGTACTTCGGTGGCACGGGAATCTTGCCCACGTCCTCGCCGGCATCCTCACGGCGCTGCAGGTCCCAGGTCTCCTCCCACGCCTCGCGCTTGCGCAGACCCGGTTCCTTGAGCCGATGGGCCGCGAGGTAGGGTACGGCCTCATCCGTCAGCAGCTTGGTCAGGGCCTTGGTGACATCGACGTCCAAGGTTTCGTCCCACAGTGCCAGTACGCTCACCAGATCGGCATCGCGGGAAACCACGTCGGCGAGCTGGGAGATGCTGCGGGCAGCGGGACGGTCCTGAGCATCGAACCAGAAGGAGCGGTCCTCCAGCCTGTCCAGCAGCCATCCTCGGAGGGCACGTTCCTGCTGCTTCTCCCACGGCTCCGTTGCCCAGCGTCGCTTGTACTCGGGCTTCTCCAGTAGCCGGATGTGCGCGTTGGATTCAATGGCATCGATCCGTCGTTTGACTAGCTCTCGGTAGTCGTCTGGCCAGTCCGTCGGGATTTCCGTGACTGGTGTGGAGCCGTGCCGGGAAAACCACGTGGAGTCTGTTGTTCCAGACGCGATCTGTCGGGCAAGCACGATTTCGAAGGCTCGCTGCCCGAGCTCTACTTTAGGACTCGAAGCACCTTTGTAGGTGAGGTCCTCATCTGCCAAGCCATATAGCCAGTAGGTCTCCCAATCGAGCTCTTCTTGGGTTGTCACCATCTGAACGTGTATGGCGTGAGCCTTATGCTGCACATCAGAAAGGTCGGCTTTTGAGGGCGGAGGGTTATACGAGAGGGCATAAGGCGACGTACTAGCCAACGCCTGTGCCAAGCTGTCTAGCTTGCGTCCTGTTTCACCTGGCAGCCGATTTGGCAGCGGAATATCAGCGACATTGGCCGCGTTGAATTGGTACCTGTCCGACCAAGGCTGTTGAGAGACTCGCGCCCCGTCACCGCCAACCGGATCTCCCCCCTTTGGGTAACAGGTCTGCTTCAACCAAAAACAGACGGTTGATGAATTGAGGACGCCGAGCAGACTTAAATGTTCTTCTTCTGAAGATTCTGCTCGCAAACGAATAATGGTTGCCGTGCTGTTGTAAGCACGATCCGCCCGAGACAACGAGAAATGCCCGTGGGTCGCCACTTGCGAGAAACAGATGGCCCAAGGAGCAAGAGACGAGTCGTCAGGGAGCTGGTGCCAAGACCACCACGCGCGTCCGGCGTCCTTGTAGCTTTGGCCGGTGAAGGTCTTTCGAGCTTCAAGGTGAGCACGATGCGGCCATAGGAAGCGTTCAGAGTACGTGTCGAGTGGCGTCAACTCCTTGGCGGCATACGGGTAGTAGACGAACTCAGCCGGACGAAGCTCCCAATCTCGAACTTCGTCACCAGCGATATGTTCGAGCGTGGTCTTCTTATCGACGCCCCAGCGAGCGAAAGTAGATGCTGGTGCCAGAGCCAGTTCGTCAAATCCGGTAATTCCGAAGAAACCGATACGGCCTGTCCAGGAGTCAAGCCGGGTTGTATTGCTGCTCTCAAGCGCAGACTTTGTCTCTTGCGCGCCACCGCCAGTCAGGCTCCAAGGATGCGTTGCGAACTTGCTACGGTGCAATTCTGTGACATTGACCCATTCGTCTTCGTGGCCAGGGGAGTCAATATTTTCGGTGATGGCCGTCCAGACCAAACCTTTGGCTGGGTCTTCAGGCGGGCCCGGCTCTCCCCGCATACTCAGCGCCGCGCGCACCGTCTGGCTTATGGGGTGCTGGTGTTTGCCGACGAGAATGACCGTGGGGGTGCCGTGGCCCGGAATGTATGCACCGGAGCTGTCGACAACCAATCGCAGGTCCTGGCCTGTCAGGTACTCCTCGATGATCTTGGAGCCGAACTCCCGCTTCATGAAGGAATTCGAAGTAATCTGCCCGGTCCAGCCAGCGGTTTGCTTGTCCGAACCGAACTTGGCCAGCCGGAAGAAGCGTTCCATGAACGGGACAGACAGCGCGTATTTGCCTTTGCAAGACTTGTAGAGCTGGCGGTAGCGCGCATTGAGGGTCTTGTCCTTGACCGTGATGTACGGCGGGTTCCCGACCACGACGTCGTACTGGTTCTCAGTCAGGATGCTTTCCAATAGCTCACGGTCTTCGACCGAATAAGCGAAACCGCTCATTTGTGCATCGAGGTCGAAGCCCTCCTGCTCGAAGGCACGATCCGCGCGTCCGTGGAGCAAGGAATCGCCCGCGGCGAGGTGGAACCGGAAGTCAGGAGCTCGCTCTAGGTCTCGTTCGCCCGTGGCCTGTAGCGCGGCGATGGTGAGCCGGAAGCGGGCGATGGCCACCGCGAAGGGGTTGAGGTCTACGCCGTGGATCGCATCGAGCGCCTTCTGCACGCGTTCGCGGGTCTCCAAGTTTGGTGCCTTGGCGCTCCACTCGTCCAGCAGGCGCTGGAAGCCTCCCAACAGGAAATGGCCGGAGCCGCAGGTCGGATCGATGAGCTTGAACCCCTCAAGCGGGCGCTCGGCCAGCGCCGGGGTGAGCGTCTGGTCGAGTATGAACTCCTCGACAAACTCCGGAGTCTGCAGCAGCGCGAACGTCTTTTTCGCGTACTCGGAAAGGTCCTGGTAGAGGTCGCCGAGAAAGCGGGTTGACAGCTCCTCGTCCTCGAAGTCGTAGAGAGGGACGCCATCCTCGTCCGTGGCGCGCCAGAAGTCCAGGATTTCCTTGGCCATGGTGCCGGAGGTGGACACCTGCCACAGCGCTGCATGCTCGTCGACCAGTTCGGCCGTGGCGGGGAAGGACCGCAGGTGCGTTACGCCTTCGAGAATCCATTCGCGCCAGGTGTTTTCCGGGTACGCGCGGAAGTAGGCGTTTTCGGCGTCGAAGGCCTCTTGCCGGCGGGCACCCGGACCTGCGATCCAGACCTTGGAGAGCAAACCGTTGTCCTCGCAGAACCGCAGGAACACCGTGGTGAGGACCCAGCCGACAGCTGACTGGGTGACGCGGTCGTCTCGCCAGCTCACCCAGGCAGAGGACGTTCGTTCGGCACGTAACGCGTCGTTGTGCTCGGACTGCCAGCGGGCCTTGAGCTCCACGTCGGCCTCGAGCCGGTCGCGGAGGTCGTCCTCGACCCTGAGTACCAGCTTTTGCAGCTTCGGGGTGAGGTCCTTGCCAATGGTCACGCGGTGGCTCCTTGTGTTGTTGCCGGGATGAAGTCTGGTTGTTCGTCGATCCACGAGGTTTCGACGCGGAAGTATTGGTTGGGGGAGGACTGCACGGACACGCCGTCGAGCAGCGGACCCTGGGTGGCACCAACCTGGGGCAGCAGGACCCACACAGCTTGGCCGCGGCGTGTGGCCAGGTCGCTCCACTGCCGGATGAGGTCCGCCCGTCCGTAGCGTGCCAGCGGGGAGGCCTCGACGATCAGGACCGGTCGGGGATCCTGGCCCGGTGCGTCAGCTGCAGCCTCAGCGATGGCGGCCTCTACAACCGGCACAGCGCGGTTGACCGCGGCCGCAACGCCGCGGGTGGCGCGGTCGTTCTCGGGCCGGGCGTCCGCCTTGACCAGGGCCTGCCATGAGGGGAATCCCTCCTGCTGGCTCAGGCGCAGCAGCTCGTCCATGAGCAGGGCTGTGACATCGACGATCCGGGAGCCGAACCCGGCCTCCAGCTTAGAGGCCAGGGACTCGCAGCGGTCGGCCCGGACGCCCAAGGCCAAAAACGAGCGATGGGCGATGCTTTCACGCAGTCTCTGGTCCGGCGCGTCGCCACCGAGGGCCAGTCCGCCGATGTGGGTGCCTGTGGCAAGGTGCGAGGAGCCTTGGCTGCTTCCGTCCACCAGGGTGGGGGCGCCGTAGGTGCCGGTTTCGGGATCGTGCACCAGCTCCAGCCCGGCCTCGCGGAGCAGTTCGCCGAGGCGTCCCGAGGTGGGCAGGGACGGGACCGCGGGGAAACGGACCCGGACACGGTCGGTGATCTCGCGGGCGGAGAGCCGTTGCGGACCGGCGACGCTTCCGAGCGTCAGTTTGAGGGCGTCGACCTGGGGCAGGTTTCGGTGGTGTAGTTCGCCGCTGCCGGACGCCGCGGCGTGGCGGGAGAGTCCCGCAGCCAGTGCGGCCAGCCGGGCGCGGTCGCGCAACAGCGGATCATCGATGTCCGCCGTGTCAAGGAGCGCCGTCAACCGCTGTTGCACGCGTTCGGCCGGCACGAGGGCCGGCTGCACTGTCGACTGGGACAGCAGGGCGTCAGCCTCGCGGCCCAACCGTTCCGCGAGGTCCAGAAGCTGCGTTTCCGCGGCGATGACCACCGCATTGCCGTCGCGGCGGCGCAGCTCCAAGGGAGCGTCATCCGCGTCGGCTCGTTTGAGGGCGCGCTGGCGGTCCACCACGATGCGCAACAGGCCCCGTGCGATGCGCTGGTTTTCGCCGGTGCGATGTGATTCGACGGTGGTCTCGGCAAGGATGGCCGCTGCGAGTTCGTCGATGGTGGCGGCCCCGCCAAGGGCCTTGAGCCGGCCGGTGACCACATCGGTCAGCAGCCGCAGGTACTGCAGCACCTGGGGGTCTTCCGCCCAGGATGTCTGAAGCCTGCCCACCACTTGGTTGGCGGCGGCCGCCGTGACGGCCTTGGGGAGGTTGGCACCGAGCTGGGCCTGCGTGACGAACGCGTCGACGGCGCCGTACGTGCCAAGCATCAGCCCGGCGGCCGCGCGGGACTGCACCGCTGCCTTGGTGCCGGCTGCCTCAACGAGGTGTTCGGCCAATGCCAGGACGGAGGGCAGGCGGCCGGTTCCGGGGGCAGCGGGTTTTCCCGTTGTGGCGAGCCTGGTGCGCCAGGAGTTTGCGCGGGCCGAAACCTCCCGCTTGGTGGCGTGGGCCACGCCGCGCAGGGCGTTGAGCCGGACCGGATCCACCGCCATGAGATCCCCAACGGTATCGACGCCCAGCGGCTCGATCGCGGAGAGCGCGCGAGCGGAGAGGCCGGATTTTTGAAGGGGCGTGGCCGTGGTAGCTGTGTCGGCCAGCGCGTCCGCGTTCTCGGGCGCCGTGGTGGCGTCGTTCGGGAAGGCGCCCCGCCATTGCTCCAGCATTTCCGCTGCCGTGTCCTGGCGGCGTTTGGCGTCGCGGGCCAATGCTGCTCTGAAGAAGGGGACCAGGTGCTGCGCCACGGCGCCGTCGAAATCACCTGGTTCGATGGTGACGTCGTCCAGGACGGAGGCAGGATCGGCCAGGGGATCGCCGTAGACCGGGGTGTGACCGGTGGCCATCTCGAAGAGGACCACTGCGGCGGAGTAGCGTTCCGCCGCGGAATCGAAGCGGCTGCGGGCACCTCCGAGGAACGGATCCAGGTACGGAGGTGTTCCAGCGGTGATATCCGAGGCCGCCGCCCGGGAGAGCGAGAAGTCGAAGAGCACCAGGTGTTTGGCGCCGCGTACGGAGCGGACGCCCAGATTGCCCGGCTTGATGTCGCGGTGGTCCACGCCGGCCTTGTCGAGCTGGACGAGCGCCTCCAAAAGGTCCCGGCCGAGGCGTTCGAGCAGGTCCAGGGACAGCCGCTTGCGTTCGCGCAGCAGTTCGCTCAGTGTCTGGTCGCCCGCGCTTTCCAGCACCAGCGCGCTCCGCTCGCCGAGTGCTACGGGGCCTTCGAGGAGCTTGACCAGCCGGGTGCCGGACAACGTGCCGAGCACCGCGGCCTCGTCGTGGAGCCGCTGCATCGCCTTGGCGTCCACGGCGACCTTCAGCACCCTCGGGCTGTCGGCGTCGTTAGCGTCGGTGGCCAGCAGGCCGACAGCGGTGGAACCGCGGCCGAGCCGGCGCACCACCGTGAACCGGCCGTCGGCCAGTACATCGCCGGGACCGGCGTCGACCGGGTCGACGTCCTCCCCGGCGGGCGGCTTGGCGGAGGCTGACGAGAAGAGTTCCGTCAGGAACTTGTCTACGTCGTCGTACCGTTCGCCGGGCGCCGGGCGGGTGGCTCCGAGCACGGCGCTACGGACGCTGGCCGAAACCTCCGGCAGGTCAAGCGAAAGGTCGAGGCCCCGCTGGTTGCGCAGGCGTTCCTTCAGCGCCTCGGTGGAGGCGGCCGGACGCTGTGAGGTGAGAATGTAGTAGGCCAGGGCACCCAGGGAGAAGACGTCAGCCTTGGTGCGGTCGGCCGATTCAGGCTGCCAGCGGCCTTCGGGCGCCTCAAAAGCAGCCGTCAGCCATGTGTCTGCGGCGGTGGGGTCTGAGCGGGTGTCCAACAGGGACGTGACTCCAGCGCCGGCAAAACCGGTCAGCGCTTGCCTCGAGGCCAGACCGGCGCTCTGCCAGTCCCCGATGAGCACCTTGGGTTGGCCATGGACCGTTTTGACCCAGACGGCCTTCGGGCTCAGGCCGCGGTGAACCACCTGGTTGCGGTGGGCGTAGCCCAGTGCTTCGGAGAGCTGCCGTATCATGGACAGTCGCTGGTCCAGTGGTAGTCCGTTGGTCTGCTCGGCGAGCCATAGGTCCAGGCGTTGCATGCCGTCGGAGTGGTCGTAGACCAGACCGATGCCTAGCTCGGAATCCACCAGGTCGCGGGGGCGCAGTAGCCCGTCGTGCGAGAGCCGGTTCATCAGCCGGAATTCGTGCTCGGCGATCTTGTAGTTGCGGCTGGCCACCGACTGCGCGGTCCCGGGGGGAGTGGTTTGGAAGCGGATACGGACGGGTTCCTGCTTGGCGACCTTATGGTAACCGCGCCAATCCTGCCAGCCTGGCCCTTCGTCGAGTGCACCGTCCTCGATAATCCATGAACCTGCCTCGCGTTCACGACGCTGGACCAGTCCGATGCGGGCCATGAGCTCAACGAGAATGGCTTCCTGGTTTTGGCCGATGGCCGCGTTGGAGCGCGGTGCCTCGCCAACCAGCGCGCTGATGCCAGGTAGATGGCTGGTGGCCTCATGCTCGTCGAGTCCGTAGAGGCCGACTGCAGCGGAAGGTGGCAGGTCGCTGGTGAGCGAAGGATGGTGCAGGAAGACTGCTTGGTTCACGAACGGGACGATTGACCGAGTGTCTTCAACGGAGATGCCCTTTTCGCGAGCCCAGTCATGGAGCGCATCCTTGAGCTTTGAGGCGAGATATTGTGCCTTGCGGCGCGCCAACAGCAGGGGAGAGGATTCTGCGCGTTTACCGTTGCGAAGCCACTGGGTGTCATTGCCGACCAGGCGGCCGGAATAGTATTTTAGCTCTAGGAGATGAAGGGCGCCGCGGCCCAGCAGCAGCGCATCGACTTCATGCCAACCTCCGCGGTTGTCGCGGAACTCGAAGTTGCTCCAGACGCGGTAGGGGCTTTGACCAGGGATCCTGTCCTTGAGATAGAGCAGGCCTTCAGTCTCGTGTGCAAACTGAGATTCGCTGACCTCGATCCAGCGGTTCTGTTCCATGCCACCTCCCTTGCGACAAATAAGGTCCCTGAACAAGGGCACCAAGAAATAAGATTATCAATCCGGACGGAATTTTCCGTTCAAGTTGCCGGTGTGCGGCGACGTGTTGTGACGTCGCCATGCAAGTCAGAGCTTGTCGATCCAGGTTTCCTCTTCGCGGTTGTCCCACGCGGAGCCAGTGCTGGGGCCCATGTAGTTTTTACGGTCCTCGATACGCTTGAGGACTTGGCGGACATCCCGCATGTAGAGTTCGCGGATGTTTGCGACGGGGCGGGCGGTGCAACTCTGGATGAGTTCCTGGCGCTCCTCCATGGATGTGATGCCTGCGTCGTCGAAGGCGCGGCGGATGCTCGCCACCTGCTGTTCCTTGACGAGGGGATCTTCGAATGCGACGGGGGCGGGGGTCTGGTCAGGGAGGTTGAAGAGTCCTGGTTCATCGTAATGCATGGTGTTGCTTTGTCCTTGGAGATGTGTGATTTCGAGCAGGACCAGCTTATCCGAGCTTATCGGTCGGTAAGTGCTGCTCAATTGGCCAGGGCCCCAGTCTGACGACTGATGAGACGACAAGCCTGTCAGATGGATTGTGTAAGCACCCTAGTCAATTGATAGAAAGAGACTAGGAAAAACACGACATGACCATCCAGAAAGACCAGGCCGAACAGAGCATGGAAAACGCCTCAGACATCGCCGAGAAAATCGCGACCCTCGGCTCCATGGACGCCGTCAAGGAATCCGGGGCCTTCGACGAACCCATGGGATTCATCGACCGCGGCGAAATCCAGCTCGACGGCAAAGACGGGCAATAACGCAGCAGATCATCCGCGCCGGACTGGAACGCGGCCTGAAATCCGAGCTCAGCAGTCACCTGGGCTACGAGCAAGGCGAAAGCCACGGCCAGTTCCTGCCCAACTCCCGCAACGGCTCCTACCCGAAAACCGTGTCCACGATCGCCGGCGATATCGACCTGCAGATCCCACGGGACCGGGCCGGAACCTTCACCCCAACCCTGGTGCCCAAAGGCTCGCGCCGCACCGGTGGTCTGGACGAAATGATCATCTCCCTCTACGCCGGAGGCATGACCGTGCGCGATATCGCCTACCATCTGGAAACGACCGTCGGCACCCAGCTGTCCCACGACACGATCAGCAAGATCACCGACGAAGTACTCGACGAGGTCGCCGCCTGGCAAGAACGGCCTTTGGAGGAGTTCTACCCAATCCTGTACTTGGATGCGCTGGTGGTCAAGGTCCGCGACGGGCATCAGGTACGCAACAAGGCCGCCCACATGGCCATCGGCGTCACCGTGGAAGGCGTCAAGCACGTGCTGGGCCTCTGGGTGACCGAGAACGAAGGGGCGAAATTCTGGGCCCAGGTCTGCGCCCAACTGGCCAACCGTGGGGTCAAAGAGGTCCTGATCGCCTGCTGCGACGGCGTGACCGGCTTCCCGGAAGCGATCGAGGCGACCTGGGCCCGGGCCACGGTGCAGACCTGCGTCGTGCATTTGATCAGGGCGACGAACCGGTTCGTGTCCTACGGTGACCGCAAAGCGGTCAGTGCGCAGTTGAAGAGCATCTACACCGCCCCGAGCATCGAATCCGCAGCCAAGGCGTTGGATGATTTCGAAGCGTCCGAGTTGGGGCAGAAGTATCCTTCCGCGGTGGCCACCTGGCGCAACGCGTGGGATCGTTTCACCCCGTTCTTGGAGTTTCCGCCGGATCTGCGCAAGGTTATTTATACGACCAATGCGATTGAGTCGATGAACTACCAGCTGCGCAAGGTCACCAAGTCCCGAGGGCACTTCCCCTCAGATACGGCGGCGGTGAAGATGCTGTGGCTGGCGATCTGCAATATCGAGGACAAGCGCGCCCGGGAGCGGTTCAAGGACGCGCAGAAGAAGGGCCGCACCCCGCGGGCCGGCGCCGGATCGCATCTGGTGGAAGGGGCCGGCACGAACGGCTGGAAGCAGGCGTTGCAACAGTTGGCGATGGCGTACCCGGAGCGGATTGAACCGTATTTGACGTAAGTATGACGAGCCCTGAATAACCGACGTGACTAGGGGCTTACACAAACAAACTGACAGGCTCTCGCCGTGACGTCGATAACCTCCAAGACCTCGGCTACCCGATCAGCACGACCAGGGGGCCCGGAGGCGGGTATCAGCTCAGCGCGGGAGGATCCTTGCCGCCGCTTGTACTGAGCGAGGAAGAGGCCGCGGCGATCGTTCTGGGACTCAAGGAGGTGGCCTCAGGTATCCACCCCACGTCGGCAGATGCGGCTGTAAGCGCGATGGCGAAAATCGTACAGGTGCTTCCCGCACGCATAAGGCGCCGCATCGACAGCTTGCGCAGTTTAGCCTCGGTCCCCGTCACTCCTCAGTCCGCGGTCATCACGGATGTGGCCGTACTGACCACGGTGGCCTTGGCATGCCGCGATCACGAGACATTGAAGTTCACCTACCGCGCACCACGTGGTCAAGTCACAGAGCGCATGGTCCAGCCACATCGCACGGTCAGCGTGGACTACCGCCTCTATTTGATCGGCTGGGATCTTGACCGGTCGGACTGGCGCACTTTTCGCATCGATCGAATCGAGGATCCCGCGCGCAACGGGAAGCAGTTCGCCCCGCGCCGCATCCCGGGGGACGATCCCATCCAGTACATTCAAAGCCAGATCAGCTCCCTGCCAGCCAAATACCCGGTCAGGGCAACCGTGCAGGCCGGCGCCGACGTTGTGAAGCGGGAGGTCGCGCACCACGGCAGCGTCGAACAGATCGATGCAACCACATGTGAGGTGTACATTCCCGCGGAATCCCTCGACTGGGCCGCGTTTTGCCTTGCCTCGATCGGTGCCTCGTTTGTGGTTCACGGGCCGCTCGAGGCGATCGAGTACCTCCGCGGATGGGGCGAACGGCTCACCGACGCAACCCGAGCACCGATACGCACACTTGAAAAAGAGACGTAGCGCCAACTTCCGGAGTTGGCCTGTGCCAGTATCTGACCTATTCCGGCTGGAAGACCCTGGCATTCGCCTGGGCCCACCGGGCAAACGTGCGCGCCGGACGCCCGGTGGCCATCTCTACGGTGATGAGCACACGCCGGTCTCGGCGGGTGGATTGCTCGCAAGTTGGATGCCGAACTTTACGTAGCGCTCATCGCAACCGTAGCTTCGCAATCTGGCTCGTTTTTCGTCCTCGGTTAGTCGCACGAAGGCAAGGTCCCGACCCGCGGTGGCGGAGAGTAAGCGCATGGCAGTTTTCTTTCCTGTGGTGCTTCGTCTAAGCGCCTACGGATTGCTTGCGGCGCACGGGTCAGTGAGGGCTGCCATCGCGTCGATCAGCGTCGAGTGGATGTACTCCAGTTCGGGGCTGGTGTACGATTCCCAGCTTGTGTCATCGGTCTCGGCGTTATCCCAGCTCTGCTCGTCGGGTGCGGGATTGTGTCGGTAAATCCACCAGAGGTTCGCCTGCGGGTCTTGGATCCGCGCAAGAACGTCTCCGAAGAAGTCTGTCGGCTGGGTGATTACCTGCGCTCCGAGCGCCTCGGCGCGTTCGATGGTTGCCTGGACGTCCTCGACGTAGACCTGGATCAACGCGGGTGTGAAGGGCCATCGGGGTTTGCGATCCGTGACAGTGATCATCGAATCATCAATGCGCAGCTCGGAGTGGAGGATCAACCCGTCGGTGTCGACGGTGCGCGCCTCAGGTACGTCGACGGCGCCGAAGACGTCGGTGGCGAAACTGATCAGCGCACTCGCATCGTCCGTCACGATGAACGGGTTGACGGTGTTCGAGCCGGCAGGGCGGGCGGAGGGGTGCTCATGAGAATTCCTTTCGAAGGGGCCAGTCCGGGGTTCCGGTGGTGACTACGTCTTTCATTCTTCCTCAGCTTGTGGACGGTATATGGCCACAAGTTTGATTGACGACTGCGGTCCGCTCGTCGGTCATGTAGCCGGGTCGCCAGGGCAAGTTCTCCGGCAGGAATCTTGGATTCGTCGCTGGGCGAGTCGATCGGAGCGGATCATCGTAGAGCTAACGCTTCGACTGGTGCATGCACCTATGCCTGTGCCACTCGTGCCGAGGGTCATCGTCGTGAAGACGCCGGACTGCTCGGATAAACCCGGGAGAGATCCTCTCGCTATCGCTCACAAGATTCGGAGTACCGGCACTTGCCAGAGGGTCCGAAAGATCCATGCAAGCACCGAGTCGCGCGACCTGTCGCGTCTAGTGCGGTTCAATGCGCTGCCGTCCCGGCAGACGGTGGGCTTGAACAGATCGGCCATAGCGATGTCAATGGTGAACTCCCGGGGATGCGGATAGCGCACGTATTGCTTGCGATGTTGAAGTCTCAATTCGTCGGGATCGTAACTGGTCAACGGTAAGATCAAAGATCATGACGACAGATGCCTCGCTACGGATATCGCTAAAGCAACTCCGATGGGCTGCCGTTCTCCAGCTCGTGCAGGGAGTCCTCATGGAGGGGCTGCCATTTCTGGCTCTGCCGGTCTTGCTGCTGCTCGACGTTGATTCCGCCGTACTGGCCTACGGCTTCTCGTTTATCGTTCCGTTCTTTAATGAGAACCTCTACCTAATGATGGTCATGAGCGGTCTATTCGCCACGCTCCGTATTGTGGGGGCCGTAGGTCTTTTGAAGGAGCGCACGTGGGGCTATGCGCTCAGCGTGATCAACTGCGTTATTACGCTCACCCTCATGATTTTCATGCTTCCTGCGGGCATTGCCGACGGCCTGCTTTCCGGCGCCGCGTTGCTTCTCTTGTTGTTTGCACGCTACGGCAGCCAGAAGATTTTCGACCGATCTTTTCAGTAGCAGGTACCTCGCCGCCACCTCGTGTCGATCGGCGGACCCTGGAGGTCTTTCGTTGTTGTCAAGATGTGTGAAGCCGCGCGGGTAACGCAGCACCGTAACTCACGGCCTTGGGCGCGTCTTCGTCGGCGGCACGGACGTTCCTATCCAAGGCAATCACCGTCTACTCCGAGGTCCTCCGCAGTGCTCAGACAATGGCGACCATACGCCGCGTTCCGGTTGAGCAGGTTCTTCGAGAGTTGAAAGAAATCGGCATCGTTCAGGTGATGCACCAGAGCAGTGGCTCACTGACGAACGAAGTCAACATGGAATTGTCCCAGACGATGAAGATCATCGTCTCGCATGGAAGCCGCCGGAAGCTAAAGATCCGAATCATGCTCCGTACAACGCTGACTAGTCAACCGACGCTATAGAATGCGGTAAGCCACGAGGCAATGTTTCTAAGGAGTAATCATCACGAAGTCAGGTCCTGCGCCCGAACGGTATACCCAGCCTCAAATCAATTCAATCCGCCGACGTTCAATCTCGGTCCTTGCCTTCGGGCAGATCCTGGGTGGGCTTGGCGGTGGCGCAACAATCACGCTGGGGTCGCTGCTGATTGTCGATGTTTCTGGCTTGGACTCTCTGGCCGGAATGGCTGCGACCATGAACACCCTCGGTGCGGCTGCCATGGCGATACCGCTGGCCATGCTGGCTCGCCGCTTCGGGCGGCGTATTTCGTTGTCCACCGGCGCACTGATTGCCGCGTGCGGTTCGCTGATGATCGTGAGTTCCGCGGTCTTGGATCTTATCCCGCTGCTGTTTCTTGGCATGCTTGTTTTAGGCACTGCCTCGGCGATGAATCTGCAATCACGGTTCGCGGCAACGGACCTCTCTGATGAAAAAACTCGCGGTCGAGACTTGTCCTTGGTGGTGTGGACAACCACGATCGGCGCAGTTATTGGGCCGAACCTTTTCGCGCCTGGGGAAGCGGTCTCCAACGCGTTAGGCTTGCCGGCCTACACTGGAGGCTTCCTCATTGCGATGGCCGCACAGTTGGCCGGCATGGGCATTTACCTCGTGGGTTTGAATCCGGATCCCATGAGAGTTGCCCTGCAGCAAAATGGAAATAACGCTTCGAAAACTGCACGTCGCGGGGGAGGGTTCCACTTGTTGCGAGAGCTGCCGGCGGCACGCCGCGCGGTGATGACCGTTGCACTGAGCCATGCCTACATGGTCGCTCTCATGTCCATGACCCCCGTGCACATGCAGCACCATGGGGCAACGCTGACCCTCATCGGATTCACCATTTCGCTTCACGTGCTGGGCATGTACGCGCTGTCGCCGCTCTTTGGCTGGCTGACCGACCGGGTCGGCGGGTCTCGTGTTGCCCTGATGGGGCAAGTCCTGCTGATCGGGTCGAGCCTCTTCGTCTGGTTCAACCCGGAGGACCACGTCATGGTGACTCTAGCCTTGGCGTTACTGGGCCTTGGCTGGTCCGCATCTACGGTGGCGGGCTCGACCATGGTTTCGGCAGCTGCGCCGATTCACGAACGCACCAGCCTCCAGGGAACCAGCGACCTGCTGATGAACCTTGCCGGCGCGCTGGGCGGCCTCAGCGCGGGGCCGCTGCTGGCGCTCTTCGGGTTCCACGGGTTGGCGCTGCTGCTGTTGGCTCTGTCAGTAGTCGTAATTTTTGCCAATCGCGATGCGCTGAAGCCGAGCTAACGCGTGGCTCTCTAGACTGGTGCGAAACCCTCGGCTCGCTGAGCCGGGGGAATGAGCCCGAAAACGATAACGGCGTGGACTTCATCAAATGATGAAGTCCACGCCGTTATTTCAAAGACTCTTAGCGGGCCTGAATGTTGGTTGCCTGTGGACCCTTTGGACCGGCTTCCAGGGTGTACTCAACGGTCTGGCCTTCTTCGAGGCTGCGGAATCCGAAGCTCTGGATAGCGCTGTAGTGTGCGAAGACGTCAGCCGATCCATCCGAAGGAGCGATGAAGCCGAAGCCCTTTTCAGCGTTGAACCATTTTACGGTGCCAGTGGCCATAGTGTTATTTCCTTATTATTGGTTGGCCACAGTGTGGCCTGAGTGCCGATCCGGAGATTCGAATCGGAAATTTTTGAGGTTACCTCGGGCAGTGCCATCCGGAACGATTCGCCTGCCGTCGATACGGGGGATCGATTACTGATTTTGCCGGTATCGGCCAAAAACGGATGTCGCTGCACTGGATTAGTTATCCGAGAGATTCCGGGAGAAGGACGGTAATGAACCAGCCCCATCGAAGTAGAACACGGAATCGGTTGTCATCGGACGCACTGATGCGTCTGGATAACCAGTTTGCAGTGAAGAAGAGAAGATGAAGAATTCGTTTCGGTTAGGAGCTGATCTGATCCAGGATCTGATCAGCCGATATGTGCTGCACAGACGATTTGTTGGCTGTGCTACAAATCCATACTGCTAACGCTTGCTGGCGGGTGAGTCACACCATCAAGCGCCGAGGTAACTCAATAACTCTACCATCTGGAGCCGAGGATGTCTTCGTGACCTTCCTAACGGACCGCTGGGACCGGAGCAGAGTGTGGTTGCTGGCGGTTACGGGCGGGTGTCAAGGCCTGTTCTGGCTGCGATCTCGATTGACCGCTCGCAATGAGATTTGGTGATATGCCCGGGAACTTCAGAGATTACTTGTTGGAAGAAGGAGCCATGAGCGGACTCGGCGATTTCCACGACTTTTCGTCGAGCAACTCGATCGTCAAAGGCCTTGCGATGGTTGCTCTGAGTGTAACCACCGCAAGACCTGTAGCCGTTAGGAGTGTATTTTGCTCGGCTCCGAATTAATGCTCGCCATGGCAAGGTCTGCGTTGAGTGCCGCTCCAGCGATGGTGCCAGATGCAGCCGCGGCCATGACCATGGCGCCCAAGTTCACTGCGTTGCCAGCTGCGTAGACCCCGGGAATACCCGTTAGTCCCATTTCGCTTACCTGGATAAACGTGCCCAGAGGATGCTCTTGCAACCTGCCGCCGAGCTGCTGGTATAGGTCTGCATTGGCATTCATTCTGCTGGCTACAACGGCTGCTTGGGCCTTAACCAGATCGCCGTTGCTCAGCTCAACGCCTTTGAGCTGCCCGTCGCTGTCCACTCGAAGCTTCGCAATCCTGCGCTCCAGGATTGGCACGCCCAGCTTTTCAAGTGTTGCCCGGTTTTCCTCGGAAAGAACATTTGGCTGGTGGTTGATGAATACCACGTGGCTGCTGAGTTGTGCGAACAGTAGGGCCTGGTGGGTGCTCATCGGACCGACCCCCAAAACGGCGACTGCCTGATCCCGCACCTCCCATCCGTGGCAGTACGCGCAGTGGATGGCGGAGATACCCCAGGCTTCGCGCAACCCTGGGATCTCTGCAAGGTTGTCGGTGAGTCCGGTGGCCAGCACGATGCGCGAGGCGGAGTACTCGCTGGCACCGGTTTTGACGGTGAATCCGTCCTCGACGGATCCGGTCAGGCGCTCCGCCTCCTCGTGGACGATCCGTGCGCCGTAGTGTTCGGCTTCGCTTCGCCCGAGCTCCAATAGATGCTGCGGGCTGATTCCTTCTTTGCCCAAGACGTTATGGGCGTGTGATGCGCGAGCATTTCGCGGCTGGTTCGTGTCGATAACTAAAACCGTCCGGCGAGAACGCCCCAACGCTACCGCCGCTGCAAGTCCAGCGCCGCCACCACCGATGATGATTGCGTCGTAGTGTTCCATTGCTGTGTCCTTTCGGGTGGTTGTGAAAACTACCGTAGAGAGAAATTGTTTCTTAGGAGTATTGTTTTGCGTATGACGCAAGAACTTGACGTGGACAGCACGATTCGCCAGCGGATTCGCGCGCTGCGGCAAAGTCGGGGCTGGTCCTTGGAGTCCTTGGCAACCAAGGCGAAACTCAGCGTCTCAACACTGAGCCGCATCGAAACCGGCTCTCGGCGTATCGCCTTGGACCAGCTGGTGCCGATCGCCCGCGCCCTGGGCACCACGCTTGACGAATTGGTGGCGACGGCAGGGGAAGACGTCGTCATCAGGCCCGAGCCAGTTGACCTGCCGGGAATGACCATTTGGAAACTGACGAATGAGGACGCGGTCAACGGCGTGACGGTGTCGAAAATCCGCTACGACTCCGCGACCGCCCCGGCGCCCAGCGAGGCTAGGATTCATCAGGGCAAGGAATGGTTCACTGTGCTCTCCGGCGAAGTGCAGTTGAAGCTCGGCGAAAGAACCTACCACGTTGTCGCCGGGCAAGCAGCCCAATTCGACACGTTGACCCCGCACGTCATCTGGGCAGTAAACGGGGTTGCTGAAATTCTCAGCATCATGGATCACGAAGGCCGGCGAGCGCATCACGGTGATCGACCGAGCTGATCCGGCGTGGTGGATGATTTAGTGGTTTGGCTCACCCATTGGATACGCTGGGATCAACGACACATCCGCGCGAACATGCCTGGAGGGCAGCAATGACGCATCAGCTCACCGAGGACCTGGACAAGATTCTTGCATCGGGGGACTTCTACTTCGAGTCGCTGGGAGAGGGGCGCTACCGTTCTTCGTGGCATGCCCAGGGTGCGTGGAATGCGCACGAGCAGCACATGGCGCCGGCTTCGGGGATCATGGCCCATGAACTTGAGCAGTTCCAGCCGCGAAGCGACATGCGTATTGCGCGACTGAGCTTCGAAATCCATGGCCTGATCCATGCTGGCGAATTCGAGATCACCACGCGGATGGTGCGCCCGGGCCGGACGATTGAATTGATCGAAGCCGAAATGAAGGCCAAGGGCCGGACGAGCATTGTCGCGCAGGCTTGGCGGGTGATTACCGGGGACTCCTCGGCCGTTGCGGGTGTTGAGGACGCGCCGGTGGTTGGGCCGCAGGACTGCGAGGCTTTGGAGATTTCAAAGCTCTGGCCCGGGGGGTACATCAAGTCCGTCGAAATGCGTGCTGCTGAGGGCCGCCGTCCAGGAAAGGGGATTGCCTGGCTGCGCACTCCCTACGATCTGGTGGACGTCCACAATGCCTCGTCGATGTCCCGCCTGATTGGGCTTGTCGACACCGCCAATGGTGTCGCTCCGCGGGTGGAACCCGGCGCCGGCGAGTGGATGTTCCCGAACCTCGATCTGCAGATCCACATGTACCGTGCCCCGGCGGGAGAATGGCTGGGGCTGGAGGCACAGCAAAGCTACGGCACCGATGGCATTGGGCTGACCTCGACGGTTCTGCACGATGAAAGCGGTCCGTTCGGACGGGCAGAGCAGATCCTGACGGTCCGCTCGCGCTAGGAAACCGGGCTGAGGCTTGCCAGCAGCTTCTTGAGCTGGGGCTTCGGCATGATCGTGAATCCCTTGGCCCGGTAGTTTTCCCTGTCGGAGGCATGCGCCTTGAAGAGCGCATAGCCTCGCTTGATGAGGAACAGCAGCGGTTTGCGGCGCTGGGAGACGTCCCTGACGAAGCGGCGGATCGTCGTCAGCAGCGCTGGCTCGTCGACATAGTAGGCTTGGACATCGACTCCCTGGGCGCGCAGCGGTTCGAGGATTTCCGAGAGGAAGATCCCTTCCGCGATGATGGGGCCGCCATTGCCGCAGATCTTTCGATGCCCGTCGTAGCTTGAGGTGGAGATGGAGTAGTTCGGCACCATGGTGCTGCCCGATTCCAATAGCTCGTTGACTGCCTTCAACGCTGCGTCCATGTTCCAGGTGCCCGGGTGGTCCCAGTCGACTTCTCCGTAGGGAGTGCGGGGGAATGCCTCGGGGTGCCCGTCTTCGGAAAGCTGGCGGTAGAACTCATCGAGTGGAAGATGTGGATTTCCAAACCGAGCTGCAAGATATGACTTGCCTGATCCGGAGGGTCCGCCGATGAGAATTACTGGTGTAGATGAAGAAGGCACACGACCAATTATGTCCTACTGCGCCCAACGCCCAGTAATTTTCACCCTCACCTCACCCAGCCGGTGACTGGGCGTCATACGTTCGAAGCGGCTTCGCCGGCTGAATTAGACTCATGACCATGACCTTGTGGAATCGCCAATCTGATGCTCCGTTGACCTTGCTGCGCGAGGAACCCAGCGGAGATCCCGGTGCTGATCTGGAGCGCGGGGTGCAGCTGTTGCGCGAAGTCCAGTCCGGTGAGCGCGGGCCGCTGCTGCGCCTGTACCGGCCGGACCCCACCTTGGCGTTCGGCCAGCGTGATGTTCGCCTCCCGGGCTTCGAGCTGGCCAGCCGGGCGGCCGCGAACCAGGGATTTGCACCGTTGGTGCGCAAGGCGGGCGGCCGGGCAGCCGCCTACCACCGTGGCACCTTGATCGTCGACCATATCGAGCCGCAGGCCGAAGCGATCATGCACCAGCAGCAGCGGTTCGAGATTTTCGCCCGGCTCTATGCCGATGCATTCCGCAGGGCCGGGGTTCAAGCCGAGGTAGGGCCGATCGACGGCGAGTACTGCGTCGGGGACCATTCGGTGCACGGAGTGCCTGGGGCTGGCTCCGCGATCGGGCATGCGGTCAAGCTGGTGGGCACCGCGCAGCGGGTGATTTCCGGAGCTTGGCTGTTCTCCAGCGTTTTCGTGGTGGAGAATTCCGAGCCTCTGCGACGCGTGCTGGATGCCGTCTACCAGGCCATGGAAGTCCCGATGAATCCCGCGACGGTGGGTGCCGGTGACGACCTGGCGCCAGGGCTCACGACCGAAACCTTCATCAAGGCGCTGCTGGCCGAATACCGGGAGCATGTCGCCGTCCCGGAGCAGACGGCCGGTTAAACACGATGTTCCCGGAACCCTCAAGGTTCCGGGAACTGTGCATTTAAGGCGAAACTACGCTCCGACGCGCTCGACGACTTCCTCGATGCGCGGGTTGGTTGCAGCGGTGCCGTCGGGGAAGATCAGGGTCGGGACGGTCTGGTTGCCGTTGTTGAACGACTCGACGATCTGCGCGGTGCCCTCGACCTCTTCGATATTCACCTCGGTGTAGGCCACTCCCTTCTGGTCCATCAGGCGCTTCAGGTTGCGGCAGTAGCCGCACCAGCTGGTGGTGAACATGGTGACTCCGCCGGCGGCAGGAACGTACTTCTCAAGGTTCGATTCGTTGCTCATACTTCATGTAACCACGCGACCTGCCCGTTTGTTCCGCCTGACCCGGCTGCCACCACTGTTTTCCGCCGTGTGTCGGACTACACTGGGAACAAAATTCGAACAAATCTGCGGGGGTTCATCATGTGCGGACGCTACGTCATGGCCAAGGCCATCGGCGACCTGGTTGCTGAGGCGGAAGCGGAGGCGGACGCCAATCTGGAGCTTCGCCAGTCGTGGAACGTCGCGCCGACCACCGACGTGCCGGTGGTGCTCGAGCGGATGATCGACGGGCAGCTGCACCGCCAGGTCCATGTGGCCCGCTGGGGCCTGGTTCCCGGCTGGGCCAAGGAGCTGTCGGTGGGGGTGCGCGCCTTCAACGCGCGCAGCGAAACCGCCTCCTCCAAGCCGACGTTCCGTTCGGCGGTCAAGAAGCGCCGGGCCGCGGTGCCAGTGCAGGGCTATTACGAGTGGAAGAAGGAAGGCAGCAAGAAACGCCCCTTCTTCGTGCACCGCGAGGACGGCAAGCTGATCTTCTTCGCAGGGCTGTACGAATGGTGGAAGGACAAGGACGGAAGCTGGATCCTGTCCACCTCGATCATGACCATGGATTCGCCATCGAGCGAAGAGCCGGGGGTGCTCGGCGAGCTGGCCGGGCTCCACGACCGCCTGCCGATTCCGCTGGATCGGGAAATGATGGCACGCTGGCTGGATCCGGAGCAGGAGGACGGCGAAGGGCTGATCGAGCAGATCCGGTCCGAGGCCTTCGACGTGGCCTCGACCTGGACCATGCACGAGGTGGATCCAGCGGTGGGAAACGTGCGCAACGACGGCCCGGAGCTGATCGAACCGCATCGCTCGCTGTTCTAGGAGTCCGCGCTCCGGGAGCGCGCTCCCGCATGCAGCCCGAAGCCCAGGCCGATGGCCCCCAGGCCCAGCGCGCTGAGCAGCTTGCCGAGAATCTGCGTCCCTGTCACCCAGGGGGCGGGGGAGAAGGTGGAGTTGTCCAGCGGCGCGTAGGCGAACCAGCCGAAGCTTTTGACCTGCACCGCATCCCAGATCAGCAGGCCGGTTCCGCCGGCCAGCACCAGCAGCCCGGCGAGCCAGATGATGCGCGTGGTGAGCGTGTGCTTCCTGCTTTTGAGCATGCGGCGTGCCAGGATCAGTCCCAGGCTCAGGCACAGCGCCCCGAAACCCAAGGCCAGCAGCAGCTCGCCGGAGACCTGCAGCAAGGAGGGGCCGATGGAAAACGTGTCGACCGGTTGCGGTTCGGTGCCGCCGGAATACAGCAGGTACTCGGCTTGGCTGTCGCGCCAGAGCAGCACGCTGCCGGCCAGGATGGACAGCGTTCCGATCCAGCCGGGGATTTTCGCCGAGCGCACGCGGGCAGAGGATTCAGGCATGGGTTCATCATTCCACACGAAAGCCCAAGCCGGGATGGAATTGCTCATTCCACCCCGGCTTGGGCTCAGCGTTGCGCACCGCTATGGGGCTAGTGCCCGCGGGCGATCCACTCATCCAGGTTCGGCGCTTCGTCGCCGATGGTGGTGGCGGCGCCGTGGCCGGTGTTGACCACGGTTTCCGCCGGCAGGGTCAGCAGCTTGGAGCGGATCGAGTCGATGATCGTCTCGAAGCTCGAGTAGCTGCGCCCGGTGGCGCCGGGCCCGCCATTGAACAGGGTGTCGCCGCTGAACAGCACCCCCAGGTCCTCCGAGTAGAAGCAGGTGGATCCCGGTGAGTGCCCCGGGGTGTGCAGGGCTGTCAAGGTGGTCCCGGCGACGGTGAAGCTGTCGCCTTCGTGGATTTCCGCGTCGATATCGCGCTCCGGGTACACCGCGTCCCAGAGCATCTGGTCTTCGGGGTTCAGGAACAGCGGGGCGTCGACCTCGTCGGAGAACTGCGCGGCGGCGCGGATGTGGTCGTCGTGCCCGTGGGTGAGCAGCACCGCCATCACCTCGCGCTTGCCGATGGCCTCGCGGATGGCCTGCGGGTCGTGGGCCGGGTCGATCACGATGACCTCGGCGTCGTCCCCGATGAGCCAGACGTTGTTGTCCACTTCCCAGGTGCCGCCGTCCAGGCTGAAGGTGCCGGAGGTGACGATGTTCTCGATGCGCGCGGCCACTAGATTTCCACCACCGATCGCAGTACGGTGCCCTCGTGCATCTTGTCGAAGGCCGCCTCGACGTCGTTGATGCCGATGCGCTCGGTGACGAAGGAATCCAGGTCCAGGCGGCCGAGCTTGTACTGCTGGACCAGCATCGGGAAGTCGTGGCTCGGCAGGCAGTCGCCGTACCAGGAGCTCTTCAGCGAACCGCCGCGGCCGAAGACGTCCAGCAGCGGCAGCTCAAGGGTCATCTCCGGGGTCGGCACGCCCACCAGCACCACGCGTCCGGCCAGGTCGCGGGCGTAGAAGGCCTGCTTGTAGGTTTCCGGGCGGCCCACCGCGTCGATGACCACGTCGGCGCCGAAGCCGCCGGTGAGCTCCTGGATCGCGGTGACCGCGTCCACCTGGGCGGAGTTCACGGTGTGGGTGGCGCCGAAGCGCTTGGCGGTTTCCAGCTTGTCCTGGTTGACGTCCACCGCGATGATGGTGGTCGCCCCGGCCAGCTGGGCGCCGGCGATGGCCGCCGAGCCCACGCCGCCGCAGCCGATGACCGCTACGGATTCCCCGCGCTTGATCTCTCCGGTGTTGATGGCCGCGCCGATACCGGCCATGATGCCGCAGCCCAGCAGGCCCACGGCCGCCGGATCAGCGTCCTCGTCCACGATGGTGCACTGCCCGGAGTGGACCAGGGTCTTTTCGGCGAAGGATCCGATGCCCAGCGCAGGGGACAGTTCGGTGCCGTCTTCCAGGGTCATCTTCTGGGTGGCGTTGAAGGTGTTGAAGCAGTACTTCGGCTCGCCCTTGGCGCAGGCGCGGCACTGGCCACAGACCGCGCGCCAGTTCAGGATGACGCGGTCGCCGACCTTGACGTTGGTGACGTTCTCGCCGATCTGGCTGACCACCGCAGTGGACTCGTGGCCCAGCAGGTAGGGGTAGTCGTCACCAATGCCGCCGAGCTTGTAGTGCAGGTCGGTATGGCACACGCCGGTGGTCAGCACGTCGACCACGACCTCTCCCGGTCCCGGATCCGGAACGATGATGTCGACAACCTCGACCGGGGCGTCTTTGGCGCGGGAAATGACCGCTTTGACCTTGTGGGACATGTCAGTGAGCTCCTTGTGGTGGATTGTGCTTCTGACCCGATGCTATCGGTGCGGCAGACGGGAATCTAGGAGCCGCGCGCCAAATGACCAAGTGTGGCGCGGGATGGATGCGCTGTGCGGCCGATTCGCCGATTGTCCCGGAATCCTACATAGTCGCTGACGTGTTTGGTCGTGGACTTTTGCGCGGGGGCCGCTTAATACTTGAATGGATTAGCCAAGGCGATAAGCGCAGGTCAGGGACGAGGGAGCAGGAATGCAGGAACAGCACACGATCGAGTTGGCGCCGGGGTTGCGGATTCCGGCCATCGGGCTGGGCACCTGGCCGCTGACCGGCGAGGAAGCGGCTGATGCGGTGGCCCGGGCGCTGGGCAACGGCTACCGCCACGTGGACACCGCGGCGAACTACGGCAACGAGCAGGCGGTCGGCGAGGGCATCGCGCGGGCCGGGGTGCGGCGCGAGACGCTGTGGGTGACCAGCAAGTTCAACAAGGAGGACCACTCGCGCGACGGCGTGGCCGCCGCCTACGAGCGCGCCTGCGAGCTGATGGGGCTGGATTACCTGGACTTGTATTTGGTGCACTGGCCCAACCCGCAGCAGGGCGCCTATGTCGAGGCCTGCCACGGGCTGGAGGAACTGGTGCAGTCAGGGAAGCTGCGCGCCTGGGGCGTGTCCAATTTCAAGCCGGCGCACCTGCAGGCCGTCTACGACGCGGGGCTGCGCCCGGCGCTGAATCAGGTGCAGGTCGACCCCGAACACCTGCAGCGCGGGCAGCTACAGGCCCATGCCCGGCATCAGCTGCCTACCGTCGCCTACAGCCCGCTGGGCCGTGCCGGGGATTTCCTGTCCCACCCGGCGATCACCGAAGCGGCGGAGCAGTATGGCAAGACCCCGGCGCAAATCGTGCTGCGCTGGCACCTTGATTCGGGACGCGTCGCGGTGCCCAAGTCCGCCAGTGATGTGCGGCAGCGCGAGAACCTTGATGTTTTCGACTTCTCCCTGACCGGGCAGCAGCTGGCGGCGATCGATGCGCTGGATACCGGTGCCGGCCCGCGCCTGGATGCGGATTCCTTCGGCCACTAACCTCCCTCGCGCAGACCAGGGCCGCCCCTCGGGGCGGCCCTTTGCCGCGTTAACGGGGGCCTGCACACGGCAAATCGCCGTTGACCTGTAAGGCACCGAGCGCCTGCGGGAGATTTTCGGATCGGCGAATTTTCTTTGAAATTTCCCTAGGTGTTGCGGATCACGCAGGAGTACACTCAAGTGTGCGCAAAACGTACCACTGTTCGGATAGCGTGCACATCGGTTCTTGTTACTTGGAGGTTCCCCATGGCGATTGACCAGAGCAGCGCAGTTGTCGGTACAGATCTCTCGCGTGTCGAGCAGAGCTACCGGATGAAGCGGGCGAAGAAAGCGGCGCTGGCCGCGTTCCTCGGAGGCATGCTGGAGTACTACGACTTCTTCATCTATGCGACCGCCGCGTCGCTGATCTTCTCGCATATCTTCTTCCCGGCGGGGGATCCCACGATTACCCTCATGGCCTCGTTCGCCACCTTCGGCGTCGCCTACGTGGCCCGCCCATTCGGGGCCATCGTGTTCGGCCACCTGGGCGACCGACTGGGGCGTAAGAACACGCTGGTGCTGACCCTGATGCTGATGGGAGGGTCGACCTTCGCGATCGGCCTGTTGCCGAACTTCGCGCAGGTCGGCTATCTGGCCCCGGCCCTGCTGGTGTTCCTGCGGCTGGTCCAGGGCCTGTCCGCCGGCGCCGAGACGGCAGGATCCTCGACCCTGACCATGGAGGAATCCCCGGTGGGACGGCGCGGGTTCTTCCCGTCCTTCGCCATGAGCGGGATCTCGGCGGGCATCGTGCTGGCCTCGCTGGCGTTCATCCCGGTCGCCGCCATGGAGGAAACCGCCAGGATGTCGTGGGGCTGGCGTATTCCCTTCCTGCTCTCGGTAATCGTCATGATCGTGGCCATGCTGGTGCGCCGCTCGCTCGAGGAGCCTGAAGTCTTCGAGGACGAGGTCAAGGCGCAGGCCGGCGACGTAAAGGAGAAGCTGCCGTTCCTGCTGATGCTCAAGACCCACCCGGCGGAGTTCTTCCAGGTCTCGCTGATGTCCTTCCAATGCGTCACCAACACCCTGATGCAGGCCTTCGGCCTGGCCTACGCGGTCAGCGTGGGAATCCCCGCGGCCACCATGCTGGTGGTGAGCATCGTGGGCAACGTACTGGCGATCTTCACCCAGCCGCTGAGCGCCCACCTCTCGGACCGCTTCGGCCGCCGCCCGATCTTCATCACCGGCATCCTGTCTTCCGGCGTGCTGATCTGGGTGTACTTCTGGGCGATCTCCACCTCCAACATCGCGCTGGTCTTCCTGCTGAGCATCGCGATCACCGCCGGCAGCTACGCGGTGTCCAACGCGATCTACCCGGCCTGGTTCTCCGAGCTGTTCCACGTCAAGGTCCGCTACTCGGGTGTCGCCATCGGCCTGCAGGTGGGCATCCTGTGCGCCGGATTCACCCCGATGATCGCTACCGTGCTGGTCGGCGGGATCCCCGCCAACTACGGCCCGGCGGCCTGGATCGTCGCCGGATCCTCCATCGTGGCGGCCATCGGAGCCATCTGGGCCCGCGAAACCTTCAAGACCCCGCTGCACGAGCTGGGCAACCGGGTGGAGTAGAACCTCCGTCTCCTGCCAGGGCCCGGAATCTGCTGGTCATCGACCGGCTGGTTCCGGGCCTTCGTGCCGCCGGGGCGGCATGGCGGCCCGTCCCGCTGAGCGGGACGGGCGGATTTTGGCGGTGCGCGGCCGGGATGTAATCGTGCCACGCGCGCCCGGGACCTCGGGCGCGCCAGAACCACGGGAGGAAATCGATGACCCAGAAAACCCGACGCGTCGCAGTTGTCACCGGAGCCAGCCGCGGGGCGGGCAAGGGGATCGCGCTGGCGCTGGGCGAAGCCGGGGCCAAGGTCTACGTCACCGGGCGCACCACCACCGAAGGCGAGGCCCCGCTGCCGGGAGCCGTCTTCGCCACCGCCGCTGAGATCACCGCCCGCGGCGGGATCGGCGTTCCGGTGGTGCTCGACCACACCGACGACACCCAGGTGAAGGCGCTCTTCGAACGTATCGCCGCCGAAGACGGGGCCATCGACATCCTGGTCAACAACGCCTACGCGGTCCCGGCGGAGCTGACGCTTTCCGGAGCGTTCTGGGAGAAGTCCCTGGACCTGCTCGAGGTGTTCAACGTCGGTCTGCGCTCCAGCTACGTCGCCAGCTACTACGCCGCACCGCTGCTGATCGCCGGCGGCGGCCTGGTGGTGAACACCTCCTCCTTCGGCGGCACCTGCTACATGCACGGCCCGGCCTACGGAGCCGGCAAGGCCGCCGTGGACAAGATGGCCAGCGACATGGCAGTGGACTTCAAGCCGCACGGCGTCGCCGTCCTCTCCCTGTGGATGGGGATGCTGAAGACCGAACGCACCCTGGCCGAGCTGGCGAAAAGCCCGGAGCAGTACGGGGACCTTGAAGCCACCGCCGAATCCCCGGAATTCCCCGGCAGGGTCATCGACGCGCTGCACCGCGACCCGCAGCTGATGCGGCGCAGCGGCCAGGTGCTGATCGCCGCAGAGGTGGCCGCGGAACTGGGGGTGCAGGACGTGAACGGCGCGCAGCCGATATCCCACCGCCCCATGCTCGGGAACCCACCGGTGTTCTCCGATGCCGTCATCGGCTGAACCGCCAACCGAGCATCCGCCGGAAACGATTTTGAGGAGAACAACGCATGGATCTGGAACAACGCCTTGTAGCGCTGGAAGCGATCGAAAAGATCAAGGCGCTCAAGCACCGCTACTGGCGCGCCTGCGACGGGAAGGACCCGCAGGGATTCCGTGACTGCTTCATCGAACGCGGCGCGATCATCGACTACGGCCCCATGGGCGCCTTCGATGACGTGGAGCCGATGGCTGAAATCTTCACCCGGGTGGCGCTGGCGAAGGTCGACGGGAAGCACGTGATCTTCGACATGCACCACGGCATGCATCCAGACATCACGCTGATTAGCCCCACCACCGCCCGGGGCCGCTGGACGCTGCGCTTCCGCCAGGTCAACCTGGCCGAGCGCACCGAGTACCTGAAGACCGGCGAATACGACGACGAATACGTGCTGGTGGACGGCCAGTGGAAAATGTCCGCCTGCCGCTTCACCGACACCTGGTCGATGACCCGCGCGCTGGATGAGCGCGCGCAGATCGCCGAGGGCGAGTTCCTGGCGGTTCCGGCACACTAGCTGTATTACCCACGGAGGTTAAGAACACGATCAGCCGGGGCCAGACCCTTCAGTGCGGTATGTCCTCGACGGTAGTTGTCATAGTCTAACCACCCCTGGAACGCTGCAACCCGCTCGGCCTCCGTGCGGTACGGCCTGGCGTACGCCTATTCCTCCAACATTGTCCGGTTGAACCGCTCCACCTTCCCGTTGGTCTGCGGCCGATAGGGGCGCGTCCGCCGGTGCTTCACCGCGACCCCCCAGCGCGTCCCTGAACGCGTGGGACCGGTAGCATGCCCCGTTATCGGTGAGCACCTGACGCACCGTGATGCCCAGCGAGGCGAAGTAGGCGTTGGCCCGTTCCCAGAACCCGGCCGCGGTTTCCTTCTTCTCATCGGTCAGGATTTCGGTATAGGCCAGGCGCGAGTGGTCATCCACCGCGTTGTGCAGGTAGGCGTAGCCGGGCCTCCGGTTGGCGGCTGTTCGGGTTTTGTTCCGGTTCCCGGCCGCCCGGCCCAGCGTTTGGTGGCCGCCGCCGTCGGGGATCCGCCCGAGTTTCTTGATGTCCACGTGGATCATGTTCCCGGGTGCCTTGTGCTCGTAGCGGCGGATGCACCGGCCGGTAGCCCGGTCCTGGAAGGACAGGCGGGAGCACCCGTACCGGGAGAGGACCTTGTGCACGGTGGAAGGGTGGATGCCCAGGTGGTAGCCGATGCGGGCCGGTCCCCAGCGGCGGTTCACGCGCAGGGCGATGATCCGTCGTTCGGTACGGGTACAGGTGCGCTGCGGGCTAGCGTGTGGCCGGCTGGAGCGGTCGTGCATGCCTGCTTCGCCGTGCTCGCGGTAGCGAGTGGCCCAGCGCTCTGCGGTGCCGGTGGAGACTTGGAAGCGTTCGGCGGCGCGGCGCAGGGACCAGCAGTCCTCGACGATGGAGCGGGCGAGCAGGGTGCGGCCAGTGGGTGTGAGGGTGGCATTAGGATGGGACATGGAGAAGACCTCTGGGTTGTCGTGAATGTTGTCGCAAACACCACTTCACTCAGGGGTCTTCTCTTTGTCATTGAGCCACGCCGTGTGTTCTTAACCTATGTGGGTATTACAACTAGCGGTGCCCGTCGAAGGCCCGGGCGTGCCCCTATGTATTTTGTCAAGCAACTTCCAACACCGGAGCATCGTAAAGCGACCCATCCCGGATCATCGCGAACAACACCGTCAGCCGACGATGGGCCAACGTAATGAGCGCCTGGCTGTGGCGTTTCCCCTGGGCCCGTTTTCGGTCATAGTACGCGTGGCTGGCAGGGTCGAAACGGATCGACGCGAACGCCGAAAGGAACAGCGCCTGTTTCAGGCGCTTGTTGCCTGAATGACTGACGCGCTCGGACTTAATCGAGGTCCCCGACTGCCGGGTGACCGGTGCCAGCCCAGCATAGGACGCGAGCGCGGCAGGGCTAGTGAAGGTCTTGCCGGAGGTCTCGGCAATGAAGATCGAGGCAGTCCTGACGGCGACCCCTGGCATGGACGTCAGGACCGGGCAAAGAGGGTGGGTCTGGCCCATGGTTTCCAGATGGGAGGCTACGTCCGCCCGCTGGGCGTGCAGGACGATCAGCTGCCGGGCCAGGTGCGGAATGGCCAGACCGGCCGAGTCGGTGCCGGTAGTCATGATCGCCGAAGGGATGCTCAGGGGCGATTCGGTGCTGTCCGCCTACCTGTTCGAGCACGGAGTAACCTGGGAGGACCTGTCCGGGGTCGGCGTGGAGGACCCGCGCGCTCGGCTGGCTGAGCTGCTCGAAGCCATCCCCGAAGCCGACCGGGTCGTCATCGTCTCAATCGCCGGCATCCACAACACCGCGCAAAACCCCATCGACTCGCGTGAAATCAAGCTGCGCGGTCGCGAAGGCCGGATCGCTTTCGATGCCGACCCGGAAGAGAACCCGTTCGTCTACGGCGCCACGGTGCGCCATTGGAAGGACTTGGAGACCCGGGCCCGCATGGGCAAGCTGTGAATCCTCAACCCCACCAGCACCACCGGGGACGGAGGCATGATCGCCAAGCTGGGTGTTGACGACTACCTTGCACAGGTGGGCCAGTGGAGCGACCTGATCGCCTTCCTCGTTGACGAACTGCCCAAGCCGCCCGTGCGCGATGCTAACGAAAAGGCTGGCAACTGGCGCTTTGCCAAGGACCGCTGTTCCGCCGAAGAGTGCATCCCGGTAATGAACGGGCCCTGTGGAACCCTCTCGGGCTACGCCTGGGAGGAAAAGGTTGACCTCGGCGGCCGGATCCACGGGTCCGACACCCGGCGCCAGCCCACCGACCATGAAATCCTCAGCGGCAAATTCGACCCCAACATCGGTCTGGATGATGTTGAAGCCATCAGCGCCCGGGTAGAAGTCAGCTGAAAGATCGGCGACCAGGTCGAGACATTTCTGGTTGAGGGCCCGGAGAACTTCCTCGGCTACGCGTCGGCAGAATGGGATAAGCGTGGTGCACGCATTCCCACCAAGTTACTGCGCCACCCCTCGTGGCCACGGCGCGGCGCTAACGGCGAGAAGTGGCTCTCTGCCATGAAGAGCCACCGCATCGAAGATATCGTCGACTCCACCCGCTGGATGCAGATGGGCTAGGTACCGGTGGCCGGCCACGACCCCGTCTTTGTGATCGGCGATCAGGTGGTGGGCGACCCCGACATGGACCGCGAAGGCGCGTTGCCCGGGGTGGACGAGCAGGAACTGCCCGCGGCCGGGCACTACGGCGTCAGCAAGCGGGCGATCGAGGCCGATTGGTCCGAGGAGTCCCATCTGGAGTCGATGCGTCAGGATCTGCGTGATGTCGTCAAGACCTACGTGAGCGACGAGCCGTTTACCAAACGTGAATCCGCCGCCCTTGTTTTGGCTGCGCTGCGACCGGTTCTCCCGCTGCGCCCCGCTCCACTGTGTACCTGTGGGGTCCCAAGGGTGGCGGTAAGTCGATGGCGGCCGAGCGCACCATGGCCTTCTGGGCCAAGAACAGCGGCGACTGGATTGACATGCTGCCAGGCAGCGACAAGGACACCTTCGCCTACCTCGAGAACGCCGTGGCTCGCTCCCCGATCTGGGTCGTGGACGACTTGGCTCCATCCTCGAACAAGCGCCAGGTGGAGATGGAGAACCAGAAGCTGGAGGACATCACCCGCCAGATCTTCAACAACACCACCAAGGGCCGTATGAACGCGGACACGACCAGCCGCAAGGTCAACAAGCCAGTGGCTCAGCTGCTGATCGCCGCAGAGAACGAGCTGACCGTGCCCTCGGTACGTGAACAACTCGTTCCGCTCTGCATCGGCAAGGGCAAGCTTGAACCCGTCCTCGGCGCCAACCGACGCGCTGACCGCGCTGACCGCGCTGACCGCGCTGCACGCGGGAGGAGTTCCGGCACGCTTGACCGTGCACTTGATCCGCTTCGTACGCCACCTGGCTTCCATCGAAGATGGCGGATGGCCTGCGTGGACTGCGAATCTAAACATGAGCGTGAAGCGCAACCAGGAAATCGTGTCCAAGCGCATGAAGGCCAAGGGTGCCTCAGCTGGCTCCATGAAGCGCACCGCCACCTTGGCCGCGGACCTGATCATCGTCTTTGACCTGCTGCGCCAGTTCGCCAGGTTCCTGGGGATGGAGCAGGAGCTCATCGACCTGTTTGGCGCCAACGGGTTGCCGTTGGATCTGACCACTCTGATCCATCACGCCCACGCCGAGAACCAGACCCACGCCCCGGGCGTATCGGTGATCAGTGCACTATCGATGTTGATGCAGATGGGCCGGGCCGATGCGGTGGCGGCTGAAGACCCGCTGCGCCCTCCGATCCTCGACACGGAGGGTCAGTCGGAGACCATGTCCAACATGGCGCTCGGCTGGGTCTCCGGTGGCTCTGGCGGCTCGCTGAAGGGCAATGGGCCGCGCATTGGAACGGTGGTGACGGTCAACGGGGAGCGGACGATCCTCTTCGACCAGCAGACCGCGTTCAAGCAGGCTCAGGATGAATTCCCGGACCTGATCCAGCACGGCCAGAAGCACACCGTGGCCTGGGCATCGGTTTGGGATGAGAAGCTGGCCTCCAATGTGGTGAAGCGGCGGACCAACCAGAGCGGACATAAGCTGACCACCCACCGTGTCAGGGCTGGCAACTCCGGCTACGTCACCGGAGTGCGGGTGGCCGTGGACACCATCCTGAACGGCTCCTGGCGTAGCGACTTCGTCCAGGAGGTGGATGCGGCCAAGGAGCTGGTCGCCGCCTGACAATCTGGGAAGCACCCCCGTACCGAAGCGACATCGGTGCGGGGGTGCTGTTTTGTGCCGGGCACATGAGGGGAGAACAGGGCGAAGAGCCATTGACAGCCAGAGGCGGTGGTGGCTCCATTGGATATCACAGATGTTCCGTCAAGTTGTCCAGACAGGGTAAGCGGAGGTGGCCGAAATGAGCCGGATTGAGCAACATTACATGAATGGCCAGGAGCGCATCGAAATTCGCTGTGGAGACATACTGCATGTCGTTCACTGCGGGGAGGACCCATCGGCGGTGTGGGGCAAAAAAGCTTTCAAAGCCACACCTTTAGATGTCGCCTTCAGGGTGGAAAATCCCCCTCAAGATATACCGGCCCAAGAAGAGTGAGCCTTCGGTGTACACCATTGGTCTGGGCTGAAACGGGGAACAAATGAGTGGGCTCAATGAACATCTCGAGTTGGCAACTCTGCGGATCCGGGACACTGCAAAATGGCTGATCATCAGCCTGGCTGCTGTTGGCGGAGTTTTTGTTGCCGGAATCCAACTCAGCGACATTGGGCTACTTGAGCTTTGGTCGCCAAGATTCTGGGGGGCCATTCTCGGAATTGCCTTTGCCGCCATTGGAGGTGGGATAGCCCTCTGGGGAGCCGTACTGACCCTAGCCTCTGACCACGTTTACCTCAATCATGTCACCGATCAAGACCTCGTTCCGCGCGCCGCGAAAAACGCCACTGCCCACAAGACCGGGGGAGGCGATGCGACAGAGGAAGTTCCACACATTCAAGGTTTCAAGAACGTAGAAGAGCTGAGGAACAAGTACCACGAAGTTCTGGACAAACGGCGCGAGCTGCTGAGACAGAATTCTGGCCTCGACAAGGAGAGCAACAAAACCGAGGGTGAGAACCCGACATCAGGAAAGCAGGGGCAACCTGAGCCTGACGATCAAGACTTCGACTTGGTCGACAATTACGCGGTGTATCTGGACGGGATTGTACGAAATGTCCTTGCCGTGGCGAATTTGAGCAGAGCGAGGCACGTTTGGCGTATATCTGTAACGATGATTGCGTCGGGGGCGGTGGTCGCCTCCTTCGGCATAGCCTTGTTCGCTTATGCATCCAACCCGCCGGCTCCTTCGGCGGGCTCGGTTGTGAACACGTCCAATGTGGTCACTCCACTCTCTGCGAAGCTGCAGCTCAGTGAACAAGGGCGCCAGGCGCTGGGAGATGCCTTGGGCAGTAATTGCGATCTGAACGCGGATCTAACCATCGTCGTCCTCGGGCAAACGGAAGCTGGCCCGGACGTTCTGGCCAACTCTCCGAAGTGCAACCCGGTTCGGCTCATCTTGGACGCTGACTGGGGCATCATCAAAACCACCGTATCGAAGACGCCTTGATATCCGGACAGTAGCTTCCAGCGTTGTCAACGCTAGCTGAAAATTGACCCCCTACCGCCAATCGAAAATTGACCCCTCCCCACCCAATTTCTTCTATGCCTGCTCAGCGTTGCTCAGCAGATCCCGACGGTTCTTCACCCGGTACGAATCACCAGACAACGACAACACCTCCGCATGATGAACCAAACGATCAATCATCGCCGAGGCAACAACATCATCACCAAAGACCTCACCCCACCGGCCAAAAGGCATATTCGAGGTCACCAGCACCGACCCCTGCTCATAGCGATGAGCAATCAGCTGAAACAGCAAATTCGCGGCCTCCGCATCAAACGGCAGGTAACCCACCTCGTCGATGATCAGCAACTTGTACCGCTTTAGGCGCCGCAGCTCATCGTTCAATTTCCCTGCCTGATGCGCTGCGGCCAGTCGTTGCACCCAGCCCGCAGCTGTCTCAAAAAGCGTCGGGTACCCTTGCTGGCAGGCTTTGACGCCCAGCGCGATGCCCAGGTGGGTTTTCCCCACCCCGGGAGGCCCGAGCAGAATCACGTTCTCGGCCTTCGGGATGAACGTGGTCGTGGCCAGATGCGCCAGCACATCACGACGTAGCGAGGGCTGGAAATCACAGTTGAAATCCTCCACCGTCTTCATCGAGGGAAAATGCGCCCCGGCAATCCGCAACGCGGTGCCGCTGGCTTCCCGATCCGCGACCTGACGCTGGAGCACCGCGGCCAGATACTCCTCATGAGACCATCCCTCATCACGCGCTTGATCGGCCAGCTGCTTCCACGTCCTGCGGATCGTGGGCATCTTGATGGCCCTGGCCAAATGCTCAATCGTTGCTTCCAAAGAACTCATTGCGGCTCTCCTAGAAAGTCCTGGCCGTCCAGGCCGAAGATTTTGTCGTAGTCGGATAGTTCGCGTGACTCAACCACCGGTTCGTTCACGTGGCTGGTGGCAGTACGGCGGATCTTGTTGAACGCCGAACGCAGCGTTGCAGCGACCTGCACATGGTCCGGGTCGGTAATGACCTGGTGCTTGGCCCAGCACCGCGGATGATCAGCCACCACCTGCTGATCACAGACCCCGATGACCCGATCCATGGTGAGGGTGAAATCAACAAGCCGGCCAATCATCGAAGGATTCACCGAGTAGTCATTGCGGTCCAGCCTCACGTAGTAGTCCCTGCTCAGCCGCACCCGATGGGTAAACCCGGTGGCTGGCGGCAGCGGCGGCAGGGCCGTCATCGCGGCCAGGTCCGTCGGGAGCCTGTCGAGGGGCCGGCCCTGGATTGAGCGGACCGTGCGCGCATTGGCTTTCGGCAGCCACCCGGACAACTGCTGGTTGAAATCCTGCGGGGAGGTGAACTTCCGTCCCGGGAGGAAGGAGGTTTCAAAGAACTGGTTGTTGCGTTCTGTTTGCCCCTTGAACTCAGGATCCCGCGGCGGGGCCAGGATGATCCTGGTCGCCAGCGTCCCGGCAAACGCCGCGGCGATTTCGGTGACTTTTCCCTTGCCGCCGATGGCTGACTCACAGTCCCAGATCAGTGTTTTGGGAACCGCGCCGGCCTTGTTGATCAAGCTCCACATTCCCGCTGTCAGGTCAGGGCCCTGCCGGCTGGGCAGCATCAGCGCGTCGAGCACCCTGGAATAGGACAGCGTCATCACCAACACCGGCAGCATCATCGACTGCCCGAACCCGACGGGAATACGCGGCTCGGGGAACCAGAGGTCCATTTGCGCTGCGTGACCTGGTTCGTGGACCAGCCGGTCCGCGGGGTCCACGCTGGTGTATTCCGGTCGGATCAGTGCGACCCGGTTCTTCAGGGTGGAGATCGAATTCGTCCATCCGATCCGTTCGGCGATGACGGTTGCCGGCATGCGCGGGTATTCGCGCAGCAGCTTGCGGATCTCCGGTTCAAAGTCGTCGGCGATGGAACCACGCTTCGCCCGCTGGTATTTCGGCGGCTCGGTGGCTGCCAGGGCTGAGCGTACGGTGTTGCGTGCGATGCCAAGGCGCCGCGAGATCTCTTTGATTGGCACGCCTTCTGCTCGATGCAGTCGACGGATCTCTGCCCACTGTTCCACATTGATCACTCCCTCAGAATGACTGTTGAATGGACCGGGTGGGGTCAATTTTCAAAAGTCGTTCAAGGGTCAGTATTCAGTTAGCGTTGACAAGCGTCCCTCGTCATCCGCACACATGAACGACATGACGACGAATCTGAACGAAATCCTGGTCTCCAACCTACCCGAGGGCCAGGTGTCCGCGATGGGTGTAGTCCCAGCCTGCGCTTTCAAGCCATCCACCATCGACGAAGTCTCTTGGGGTCGCTGGCTGACGTCCATGGAGTCAAAGATCGAAGACGTCTGCCTTCACGAGCTTGGAGTATGGATAGAAATCCTCGGCGGCACCGTCCGCTTCACTGCGCTGCTTCTGGATGACGACGGTGACGAGGTCTCCGGTCTCGTTACCGACGCACTGGCGGCCGCGGCAAACGGAAAACTCACTGGGCTTCTGCAACGCGCGCTGGGCTTGCAAGGCTACGCGCCAGGAGGCGACCCACGCCTCATGCCGACCAAATTCCCGGTGGGCGTGACCAACTGGGAGGAACTTCCATACAACTTCCCGAACGCTTCCGAACTTACCGGGCACCAGCGCGAGGCAGTCATCAAGTTGCTTGATGCTGGACTGGTGCTGGCGGAGGACTGGATTCACATATCGGGGTTCGACGAGGTATCGCTGAGCCTGCAGAGCGGATCCTCAGGGGTTCTGACTGCGTTTGTTGGCCTGGACGGGCAGATCCGGTCGGCGGTGGCTGAATCCAGCGATTCAGCAAAGGCCCGCGGATTGGCCCGGCTGGGTCAGAGGCACCCACTGCGGACGAAGCTGGCCGCATTGGGCTTCCAGCTGCCCTGAACTGTGGCTGTGTGGGGCTACAGAGACATTCCGGTCGTGGGTGTCTCTGTAGCCCCACTGCTTCGCTTTCGCCTGGTTAGTGCTGCTCCTATCGATACGCTGTTTTCACGGGGAATAGCTGCGCTGGAGCCTGCTCATCTCCAACGCTGATCGCCACAAAATACGTGCCGTTGTCGGTGCGGTCATACAGTCTGGTGAGTGGGTCTGGGTTGTCTGCCCTTGCCCGCCATATGCCTTCCGTCGGGCCTTGGCAGGATCCGAACCAGTACGGGTACCCCTCAACCCCCTGTGGCCCCGCGCCGCTGCTCGCTGTACAGACCGTGCCGTCATGTAGTACCGCCATGAAGGCTGAGCCTTCGTCCTTGCCAACAGCCGAACTCGAGCTATCTGTGCTCATATCGGTGAGCAAGATTGTCGATTTAGGGAAGACGCACAGCAGTTTGGTTGGATCATTCGGATTGGCAAAACATGGATCCAATATATAGCTCTGGGCAGAGCACCTGAACGAGTCCGAACGTCCGCTCAATCCGGGCCCGAAGCATTCACCATCTGACAAAACCTCATCCGCTTTAAGTAGAGGATCTTCCCCCGGGGGATCTTCCTTCCAGGGGTCGATCGTCACAATGTCTGTCGGGGGAAATCTCGTCTCGATATCCGCAGCGATCAGCACGAACTGCTCGTTAGCCAAGCTCGTTTCGCGCATCAGATTCGAATGGAAGCACGGCCATGCCTCAGTGAAGAGATCCACCGAATTCCGACTGACTTCATCGTAGGTTTTCACCTTCCAGAAGTTGGTGGCAAATCCATCCCGGATGTTGGCAGCCGGCTCCAGGTCGTAGGTACAGGTTGCCTTCTTGGAGTCCGCTGCTCCGTCAATAGCCGAGCCAACGGTGACAACCCCGTCGCCCATGCTGAAAGACTCCTTCTTCTTCCAGCCGAAGAATCCAGTGCCGGCCACATCGAAACGCATGTCCCCGGACAAGGCATGCACCGGAACACCATCGGGCCAATCTGCCAGCTCTTTAAGCTCTGCAGACCCTGAGCGAAGCGCTTTGGCTGCTTCGGAGTCGAATGCAGTCAGCGCTGGTGGGAGCAGATTGAAGCATAACGTACCCGGCTCCAGCATGTTTTGAGAGCTCGCTCTCCCGCAATGCGCCAACCAGGCCCGCAGCAGCACCACCCCTTCACCCGTTAAACCAGGAATAATCGATGCTCCAGTGAGAGCCGTAGCGGCCGCCGCGGCGATCACCGATCCGGTGTTGGGAGTGCCAAAGGTGATGACCTGGCTGACTTTATCGTCCAGTCCGTCTACCTCGGAGAACGCCTGCCGGGTGGCCAAACCGCCCATGGAGTGTCCCACGACAATTACTTTCTGCCCGCTGTTGTCGTGCAAGCAGCTGATGGCCTGGCCCAAGGCTGGGCCAATGTTTTTATCGGTAACCCAGCGCGCCGCATACTGCTGGTAATCGAAGGTGAAGACCGCGGCCCCCGGCAAATCCTGGACGTTGCCGATGAGTGATCGCAACAGCTTCGGCGTACCCCCAGCGCGCTTGGCGGCAAGATCAGGCACTGTTGAGAAGACCCCTTTGCCAGCTACGTTCTTGCTGGTGGAGACCCAACCATGAACGTAGATCACTGGCACATAGAAACCAGCGGCGTTAGGCGCCAGCGTCAGATCGGCTCCGTCGTTCTGGTCATCTGTGTCCAGCACGGGAGCATAGTCCAGACCTGGCACATTGCAGGTCTTCTCCCATTCCTGGGGGACTGCTGTTGCGGTCGCGGCTGGCGCCCCCAGCAAAGTCATGGACAGCGCTAATCCTGACACCGCGGCGATGAGTTTGAGAGCTTTCACTGTTGAACCTCCTGCGCAAACGTGCCGATGATCTTCCATCCATCGTCGGTCTTCACAACCACCACCAGATACTGCTCATCCGGCTGCCCTGGCACACTCATCGTTGCGTTCATCGTGCCGCCGCCAAATCCATCCGGAGCCCAGGTTTTCACCATAGGTGTGACGTCAGATCCGGGAGGCAAAGCTACATCGAAATCAACCTCGCTTGCCAACTCCTCGGAGACCGCCGATGAGGGGTCGGAAGCGACGTTCTCGATTAGCTCAGCTACCTGTCCCGCATCGTCTTCAGGAGCTGAATGTGTCGCCTCAGGAGGGAACCCGACGGCATCCTTCGACGCTCCGAACACCTGCGGAAAGAAGAGTGCCACGGCACCGATGACTAATGCCAAGCACACCCCCACAACGGCTATGACCCATCCCTTTTTCATCCCAAATTCTCCTGACGACGACCCCAGCTTGCGTTCAGTATTGCAGGATGTAGCCGGTGAGTCAGCACCGCGGGTCCATGAGTTGGCGATCGAGGTGAAACTCGAGCGGAAGATGCTGATGTGGCGAGCTGCTGACTTCGCGTGACGCCGCCGGCGAGTAGCAGGTAGGCACTGTTCGAAGGTTTTCAAAAGCAGACGAACCGCTGCGCACCGCGAAAACACGAAAATCCGGTTTGAGAGCGTTTGCGCACACATGCTGCTCTTTGTGAAACGCACGAAGGATGAGAAAGAGAACAAGAGTAGCATGACCCAGAAACGGGTCTTTTTCTTGCCTGAAATCAACGCGAAGTTCCCCTGCTGTACAACCTTGGATTCTGCCGAATTCCCCGGAAAGCATCAAGTCAGTTCGAAATTTTCTGAATCTGGTTCCACTTTTCCACGTTTTTGAAGTGCGGAAGGTATATATACAGATAGAGAGGAAGATAGGAAGATAGGAAGATAGGAAGGCTTCCTGGTCCGGGGTGGGGTAGGCGCGGTAGCGGTAACGTTTGATCATCAGCCCTCATGTGTGCGGCAACCCTGAAGAGTGAAGCGCTACGTTGTGCTGGCACTATCCCTCCCCGCCCTGACGGACGGGGTCTCCTGCGCCGATGATGAACGCTGTGTCTGAGCGTTACCGGGAAGTTTTCGAAGAGGCGGGAGTGGAGCAGGATCGGCTCTCCAAAATCGCGAAATACGTCAAGAAGATACGTCGCGCCATCCCCGGGGACTTCTTAAATGGCAGCGCTTCACCTGATCTTTCAGGCCCGGGCGCCGGTGAGGTCTGGGTTCAGCCCCATACACGCGGGGGACAGTGTCGAAGTTGACGGGTGCTATCGAAAGCTGCCCAAGCGTCAGTAGTCAGCGGACATCTTTTTTCTGACTGTTCGGGGCCACCGTCACGCCTCGATCTACATCACGAGGATTGCCATCTCTGCACAACAATATTCGGCTGCACAAGTGTCTTCGCAAGTGCTGGAAACGGTGTAGAATCAGTTTACTAGGAGAGTGATTCACAATGGCTGATATTGACCGATCGATTGGGCATCGACTGTCGTCCGCGCGTGAAGCCGTCGCGATGAGCCAACGCGACCTGGCAACTTGCTCAGGGGTTTCCCAGTCGACGATCCACCGTATCGAGAGCGGGTTGCGCGCTGCTTCCATCGCTGAGTTATCCACCCTCGCTGACGCGTGCGGAGTGCTGATCGCTGACCTCCAAGGAGCCAACGCGATCGCTGACCAAGTGCTGTGCGCAGGTCGCATGAATGATGCAGGAACTCAGGATCTCGCCAGCTACATGCTCTATGCCTTCGGCGTTGCTCGGCGGCTTGATGAGATGGGGGTAGCTGAGTTCGCGTGAGCAACGAGATGATAGGCCAATGCGCAGCTGATGAGTTCAGGCTTGAGTACGGATTGGGCACCGATCCGATAGAAAATATTGCGCGCCTTATCGAGGTGGAGTTGGGGGCTTGGGTGGCATACGTCAGAACCTCCAACCCGGGCCACGGAATGACAATGCGACTGGGAGATCGCTACCTTATGGCAGTCGGCTGTACGGAGCACCCCCTGAGGCTTAGGTCCACTCTGGCCCACGAAGTGGGACATGTTCGATTAGGAACGGTTGATCGGCCACTAGACCACAGTAATTGGGATGAACGCACTCCGGAGGAGATCCAGGCAGATGCCTTCGCACGGCACCTGCTATTCCCGTTGACGGCAGCCACTGTTGCGGCTAAGGGGCAGGAACCCACAATGGGACTCTTGTCCAATCTCGTTCAGCGATACATGGCATCCCCGCAAATTGTTGCAATCCAACTGCGCACCGTCGGAGCTATCGATGCTGTGACATGCGAGCGTTGGGGTCGAACGACCGGCAGGCAGCTTGCTTCGCAGTTTGGCTGGCATGCTGAATATGAAGCCCACGCCGCTCTTTCCCGTGAGCCGAGAGCTCCACAAGCTCTCTTGGCCCGCGCCGTGGAAGGCTACCGATGGGGGCTCATCAGCGCCGCCACCTTGGCTCGTCTAGATGGAAAATCAGACCCCGCCTCGGTTGCTGATGAACTAAACCAGCATGGCGTTAGACCGATAGATGACTTTGACCTTCCCGCACGTCGCCCAGAAAACTCGGGAGCATCGCTCACGGGGGAAGAGCTTGCGCGGCTCATGAGTGACACAGACTGATGCACATATTGGATACCGGCCCTCTATTCAAATTCCTCACCACTGATTGCGTGCCCCAGCTACTTACTGCATTGGGGCACAATGTAGTGAATATCCCCGCGGCTGTGGAATTCGAGATCTTTGACACGCCGACGAGGCATCGCCAGTTCAAGCGTGCTGCAGAGGTGTGGCCACGATTCCCCGACAGGTTCAAGCAGATCATCTCGGACGAGCCAACCGACGAATTGCGTGGATGTTGTCTCAGCGTCTTCGGCATGGAATTCGATGAGTTGTATGCAACAAGGGCGGACCGTGGAGAAAATATGGCGATCCTTCACGGCGTCCTCTTAGCTCGTAAAGGGAACCACGTTGTTCTGGTCTGCGACGAAGAAGCTGGTACGGCTAAGATCACGCAGCAAGCAAAGGTTCTCGCAATGCAACACGTGCAGGGTCGGCATGTCCCAGGTGGAAAAATTCAGCATGCGAGCACCCTTACCCTCCTTCGCTGGGCTATCGAGTCAAATGCCTTCAAGTCCAAAGACGAGTTCATAAGGAAATACCGAGCGATGTCGGGCCTTGATTCTGCATTGCCGCGCGATGTGAAATCGACTGGGCTCACCGGGAGTCCTCCGTGGCCTCCGGCTCAGACGTGAAGTCAGCTGTAAATAGCCGCGTCAGCCCGCGCCGGCCAGCGTCGCTAGTCCAGTTCGAGGTCACCGCCAGGAACAACCTTGTCCACCAGCCACGAACCGTCCGGCTGCAACAGGGCTACGCCGTCCATCAGCCGGCCGCCATCCTTATACTTGGCGTTGAACTTGACGAAGCCCTGCTCGTAGTCGTCCGTGACGCTCGCTGAGATGAAGGTGTCGGTAGGGGCGAAGTCCACTTCGGTGACACCGAAGCCTGCGTACAGTTCATCGGTGATGTACGGGCGCATGCCCATGAGCCAACTCGCCTTGTCGCCCCCTGGGTTGGCCCAGGCTGCGGCGAACTTGGCCACGACCTTTTCCGGGTTGGTCACCTCTACATCGTGATGCGCTTCGCCGTCGGCCAGCTGCAGCGGACCGTCGGGGTTGAAGGTTTCGGTTGGCGAAGCAGAAGCAGTGGGTGAGGCTGATGGCGACGGTTTTGCCGTGGCGGCAGGTGAGGGAGATTTGCTGGGCTCGTGCTGGATTTGATCTGATAACAGCGTGGCAGTTGCCCGCGGCTCGGAGGACGGATCGCTACTGTCCTGGCCGCCCAGGAATTTCACGCCCAGGAAGATCGCCAGCGGGATCAAGACGACCGCCAGCACCCCCCCCACGAGCGCGGCGTCCTCTCTAATTCAGCTTCGATCATTGTCCTGAGCCATGGTTCCCTTTCGGCAGTAGTCTGGGGCAAGGTGCCCCGGGTTGATTATCCCTGTTCACGTGGGGTTCTGAGCAATCCAGCAGCTTCCGCGCCGTCGGCCTTGTCGGCGTTCTTGGTGTCCTTTTCCTCATCATCGGCATCCTTCCCTCCAGCGAGGGTCTGCTGGCCGTCAGTCTGAACGTCGGCGATGTGGATGTACCCGGAGACGGCGTCTTTGTGCAGAGTCATGGTGGAGTAGCGGGAGCGCTCGCTCTGGCCCAGCACGGTGGAGCCGTAGTACTGCTTCAGGGTTACCATGTCGCCGTCGATCGACTTGACGATCGCCACGTGGCCCATGCCATAGACCGAATAGTACTGGTTTGACTCCCAGGCATCCTGCCAGGCCACCGCCCCCACTGTGGGGGCCATGTCGACTTTGTAGCCTTTCCTCTTCAGCGAATGACCCCAGTACTTGGCACTGCCCTGGCCAGCCATGCCCATTTTGGCCATGGTGAATGGGTAGGGCTGGCCGGGCTCCCAGCCCATCAGCTGGTTCACACGCCATGCGACGAAGGAGACGCACTCGCGCTTGTACAGGCCCCACGGGTCAGCTCCCGGGTCCTGGGAACCCGCACACCAGGAACAGTCTCCCTGCGGGTCGCGGTAAGGGTAGTCGCCATCCCAGGACAGTGTCCCGCCGGTGTTGCTCACTGGGCTGGTCCCGGCCATGCCGCCTCCGGCACAATCGGAGCCGTCGGACTGACCGCCGGTGCCCCCTTCAGTGAACACCGCGTTGTCGCCCTCAATGGTTTTCACGTTCGGGTCCCATGCGGTTGCTCCGCCGGTGCCGCTGCTTCCGAACACTTCCACGTGCAGGTGGTCGTAGTGCAGCGTCGTGTCATTCCAACCGCGCGAAGCCAGGTGCTTGCCGAAGCCGCCCTCCTTGTAGGGCTTCCACCCGGTTTTGGCGCCGAGCCAGATTTGGTTGCGTCAGATGATGTAGTTGACGCCCAGCTGGTCCTTGTTCTGGATAACACTTGGACCAATCACACCTCGCAAATGCCGTGCGATTCTCGTGGAACTGTGGAATTCCCGTCGGACCGAGATGCTCTCAATCCCATGCAATCGATATGGCGCTTCTCCTGGATGAAGCTCCGTGGGCGAGCGCTCCCCTTTGGCTCGATCCGCGTGGGGCCTCCTTATGCACCAACCCAAACTGTCGGCCGGGGTGACTAGTGTAGCTACCGATCGAACACATGTTCGAATAGAATGAATTTGTTGAGTAAGGAGCGCACACGTGGGCATGTTCACCGAGCCGATCGAGGTTACCCGCGCAGCGAACGGAATACCGCTGCGCGTCACCTGGCGAGGGAAAGACTACCGCCTGGTGGCTGAACCCGAACGTTGGTTCGAACGCCGCAAATGGTGGGAGGAGAACATGAGGATCCCGCGTGGACTAGGGGCAGGAGTGGCCGATTATGAGATGTGGCGACTGCAGCTGGCCGATGCCTCGGGCCGTTCGGAGCCGTTCAGCATCGACGTCAGCTTCGATGCGCAGAGCACCCGCTGGCGCCTGGTCCGCCTGCACGAGCAGCATGCCCGTAGCGCGTGAGGCGCCACTCGAATACATGTTCGAGGCGATGGCATGAGCTTCACGCACCTAAATGTCGCCTCCTCCTACAGCGCCCACTACGGGGTCTCCACCCCGCCCCAGCTGGCCGCCGCCGCGCACGCCATGGGCGCCGAAGCGCTGGCTCTCACCGACCGTGACGGGCTCTACGGGGCGGTCAAGCACGTGGCTGCCTGCATGGAACACGGGCTGCACCCACTGCTGGGCGTGAATCTGGCACTGCTCGACACCCCGGGCCATGCGGTTGGCCGGATCATCCTGCTGGCCCGCGGGCGCAGCAACGGAGCCGGCTACGCGGCCCTGTGCCGCAGCATCAGCCAAGCCCACCAGGCGCCCCGCGGCATTCCCGGGTTGACCCGGCGCCAGCTCGCCCACCGGGTGGCCTCCGGAAACCTCATGCTGCTAGTCGGCGGGGAATCCGACGTGGCCCGGGCGCTGGCCCGCGGGCAGTACGCCAAGGCCCGCGCGCTGCTGGCCGACTGGAAAAAACTGGCAGGCCCCATGCTGCGCGTGGAAATCACCACCCACCTGTCCACCCCCGGATCCCGCTACAACCTCGGGGAAGCCGGCAGGATGCTGCGCTACGCCGAGGAACTGGGCTTGAAAGCGGTGCTGAGCAACGCCGTGCGCTACGCCGACCCCGACGGCGCGGTCACCGCCGACCTGCTGGACTCCGCCCGCACCCTGAACAGCCTGAGTGAAATGGACTCCTGCCAGCCCAACGGGCAGGGCTGGCTCAAGTCCCCGCAGGAGATGCGCCAGCTGGCCTCCGAAATCGCCCGCGCCACCGAACGCGGCTGGATGCGCAAGCTGCTGCGGGAAACCGAGACAGTCGCCAGCTTCGCCGCCCTGGACCCCGCCGGCGACCTGGGCTGGAAAAAACCTGTCATCCCCGAAGCCTCGGTGCTGGGCCTGCACCGCCCGGCCATGCAGGAGCTGACCGAACGCGTCTACGCCGCCGTGCCCCGGCTGCTGCCCAACGAGACGAAGCACACCGTCGAGCAGCGGCTGTCCCTGGAACTCGGGGTCATCAACCGGCTGGACTTCGCCGGCTACTTCCTCACCGTCGCCGAAACCGTCAAGCTCATCACCGGCATGGGGGTGCGCGTGGCGGCCCGCGGCTCCGGCGCCTCCTCGCTGGTCAACTACCTCCTGGGCATCAGCCAGGTCAACCCGCTGGCCCACGACCTGGTCTTCGAACGCTTCCTCTCCGACACCCGCACCACCCTGCCGGACATCGACATCGACGTGGAATCAGCCCGCCGCCACGAGATCTACCGCAAGATCTTCGCCAGCTTCGGCGAAGAACGCGTGAGCCTGATGAGCATGCAGAACGCCTACCGGGCCCGCGGAGCGGTCCGCGACGCCGGAGCCGCCCTGGGCCTGGAGGACGGACAGGTGGACGGCATCGCCAAGCAGCTGTGGCGCTTTTCCGCCTCCTCCTTCCGCGAAGCGCTCGCCGAGAAGCCGGAGCTGGGCGAACTGGCCGAACGCCTCACCGAGGACTCCCAGCTGGACATCCTGATCGACGCCACCGAACGCCTGGACCGGCTGCCGCGGCACATCTCCATGCACCCGTGCGGCGTCATCCTCTCTGACGCCTCGCTGCTGGACCGCACCCCGGTCCAGCCCTCGGGCATCGCCCTGCCGATGAGCCAGTTCGACAAGCACGACATGGACCTCATGGGGCTGATCAAGCTCGACGTGCTCGGGGTGCGCATGCAGTCGGCCATCGCCTACACCCTTCAGGAGATCGCGCGCCTGCACCCCGATGCGGCCGCGGTCGCCCGCGCCGGGGGACACGCCACCACCAGCTATATCGACCCGGCCGGTCATATCGACCTGGCCAAGGTCCCGCTGGATGACGCCCCCACCTTCGAACTGATCCGCTCCACCCACACCCTGGGCTGCTTCCAGATCGAATCCCCGGGCCAGCGCGAGCTGATCGGCAAGCTCGCCCCCGCCGAATTCAACGACCTGATCATCGATATCTCGCTGTTCCGCCCCGGCCCCATGCAGTCCAACATGGTCAAGCCCTACCTGGAGCACCGCCACGGCTTTGCCCCCGAACAGTACCTGCACCAGGAACTCAAGCCCGCGCTGGCCGAAACCCACGGGGTAGTGGTCTTCCACGAACAGGTGCTGCGCATCCTGGACACCATGACCGGCTGCGGCCTGGGCATGGCGGATGTCTACCGCCGCCACCTGGGCAACCCCGCCCAGGAACCGGCGGTCGAAAAATACTTCCGCGCCAGCGCCGCCGCCAAGGGCTACACCCCGGAAACCATCGACAAGGTCTGGACGGTGCTGGCGGGCTTCGGCTCCTTCGGCTTCTGCAAGGCCCACGGGGCGGCCTTCGCCGTACCCACCTACCACTCGGCCTGGCTCAAGGCCCACCACCCCGAAGCCTTCCTCGCCGGCATCTGGGAACACGACCCGGGCATGTACCCCAAGCGGCTGCTGGTCTCCGAGGCCCGGCGCATGGGCATCCCCATCCTGCCGCTGGACATCAACCGCTCCACCGGGCACTACCGAGTCGAACGAATCTTCGAATACGCTCCTGCCGCGGCCCCCGCCGTGCCCCGCGCACCCGGAACCCTGCGCCCCGGACATTACGGTGTCCGCCTGGCCTTCCGCGACATCCACCAGATGAGCGAACGCGAGGTCGAGCGCCTGGTCGCCGGACAGCCCTACGAGCACCTGGCCGACGTGCGCGACCGCGCCGGCCTGTCCCGGCGCACCTACCAGAACCTCGCGGCCCTGGGTGTCTTCGACTCCCTGCTCACCGGAACCAGCCGGGCGGACACCATCGCCCACACCCAATCCATGGCCCGCACCAGCCTGCCGGCCAAATACCGGCCCGGCCCCGGCCAGCTCACCCTCGACCTCGGGCAGATCGAACACATCAAGAACACCGGAGCGCAGCTGGAACCGGCCGAGATCATCCGTACCGAACTGGACCTCATGCACCTGGATGCCAGCGAACACCTCATCACCTCCTACCGGCAACGCCTGGCCCACCTGCCGATCACCCAGGCCATCGAGCTGCTGCACCTGCGCAACGGCACCGAGGTGCTGGTCGCCGGGGTCCGCGTGGCCACCCAGACCCCGCCCATGCGCGGAGGCAAACGCGTCGTGTTCATCTCCGTGGACGACGGCACCGGCTGCATCGACGCCACCTTCTTCGACGACACCCAGCAACGCACCGGATCGCTGCTGTTCTCCACCCGCATGCTGCTCATCCACGGCATCACCCGGCGCACCGGACCCCGCGGCATCTCGCTGCAGGCGCTGAACGCCTGGGACCTGCACCAGCCCGAAACCCTGCCCGCCGCCGGATACCTGGAGAACGCAGCCCGCCCGCGCCCCAGCTACCGGCCCAAGCTCGGACAGAGCCCCACCGAAACCGTGGGAGAACTCGCCCGCCGCATGAACGCCGAAGGCCTGGACCAGCGCGGAGCGCAAAACATGTAGCGGGAGCCTCGAATACGGGGGATCAGCGCGTCAGGCCCCGCGTACCATGCGGGGCAGCAGCGCGAGCGCAACCGGTTCCCGGCCAAGCCCCGGGGCGCCGACATAGAACGCGCGCATCCCGAGCGCTTGCGGACCCTGGATGTCCGCATCCCAGTTATCTCCCACGAACACCGCATCCTGCGCAGTGATCCCGTGCGCGTCCAGCACCAACTCGAAGATCTGCCGGTGCGGTTTGCGCCACCCCAGCTCTATGGAGGTGAAGACCCGGTCGAAGTACGCGTCCAACTGCAGCTCGCGCAGCAACCGTGGCACCAACACCGCATCATGGGTATTGCTCACCACGCTCAGCACATGATCTGTGCGGAGATCCTGCAAGCACATCTGGACATCAGCGGCGGGGGCAACCTGAGCGCTCCATACGGCAAGATACTCCCGCACCAGGCGGACAAGCTCATTCTCGGCTACGTTAGGAGAACCCAGTAGCTCCCAATAGCGCCGGGCGATCTGAAGCATCGAACACTCACGCCCGGAGCGGTGCGCCGCCGAATCCAGCTCATCCCATGCGCGAGTCCACAACGCATTTGCCTCTGCCTGGCCCACCCGAACCGAAGCCCTGAGCGCAAATTCCAGCGGCGCGTTGAACGCGCTCGGCAGGACCGACGGGTCATAACGCACCAAGGTGCCAAAGAAATCAAAATAAACGTGCGAGGGCATTGGTTCATCTTCCCCCGGGCTGGGAAGAACCAAGTAAACGCGAACCTGCTACACCGAGGACACGTGGCCGTCCGCATCAATGACAAATGACGGATTGTGCACAAAATCCCAGCGGAACCCGTCCGGATCGGCAACGCAGGCGCTCATCCCGCCCCACGGCTGCACGGTAGGAGCCGTAATGGACTGGGCCCCGGCGTCGAGCGCTCGCCGGTAGAGCTGTTCAACTTCCGCATCGGTGTGCACATTGTGCCCCAGCGAAACAGGGGGAGCCTTCTCGCCGTGCCCGATGTCGCCATACTCGTTGGGCATCTGCGTAATGTCCCACAAGGCCAGCATCAAGGAATGCCCGGCGCGGACAAAGGCAATCTCCGGATGGGCTGGCTGCACCAGCTCGAAACCCAGTCCCTCGGTATAGAACCTGGTTGAAACACCGACATCACGCACGCCGAGGGTGATCGCGCTGATGGTCGGCGGGGCCGACTTGTTCATATGACCAGCCTAGGGGGCGTTGACCTCGAATGATAGAGGCAGAGCAACCCCTGTCATTACCCTGACAGGGATTGCTCTGCCTGACCATGCCTTACCTGCGGAATGTGCAAGCAGCTGCGCCATGGAAACCTGATAAGGACGATTGCCGAATTCCGACGTTGCCCTTACAGATAGATCCATTGCTCATTGCGCGGCGAAGACAAATTGCGCTCACGCTGGGCACGGAACTCTTGATTGATACTGCGCGGCGCGTGATGGTGGCGCTGTTCACTGCTGGGGATGCGGCGCAAGCCAAGCCTCCCGGCAGAAACTGACGACCTTGATGCTGGATGGTTTTTCATGCTCGGTTCTCCTTAGCCTGCGGCAGCTCGCCCTCTGTAGACACCACGTCTGCAGATTCCCTCGCCTCCGCTTCGATCTGAGAATTTGCGCTCGCCGGTTCGCTGGTCCAGTGATCCGGGTGCGGGATGCCGCGCACGTGCCGTGAGCACCAGGCGGCGACGGTTGCAACGATCACCAGGGAGCTGAAGAACAGCAAGGTCGGCCCCATGCCCAACCACTGAAGGCCGAGCCCGGTGAGAAACGGCGCCAGCGGCAAAGCCGACAGGGCCATGAACAAGATCAGGGAGTTGGCGCGTCCTGCCATCTCCCGCGGCACCACTGCCATGAAATAGCCTCCGACCGACGCATTCAGCGCCGGAACACTCAGGTAGGCGATCAGCAGCATGGCGCCCAGCCAGATCAGGTTGGTGTTGAATCCCATGAGCAGCATCGCGCCGCCCAGAACGCTCAAGCAGCTGCAGGCAAGCACCCCGCTCCGGAACTTCTCGATCAGGCGTCCGGCGAACAGCGAGCCGGCGAACATGCCCAGCCCCATGGAGGTGGATACCAAGCCGATCACCCAGGGGGCTTCGCCGCGTTGCTGCAATCCGTAGATCAACGTCGTGTTCAGCCCGTTGGTTCCGATATTGATGACGGTGATCAGGATCAGCAGGCTGCGCAGCTGCGGCCTGGCGAAACACCACCGCATGCCTGCCGCGATGCCGGGGGAGACCGGTGCGCTGCTGGCAGGCGAATTTTCCACGGGCTTGGAGTCGGCCTCTGCCGCGCGCAACGGCCCGCGCAGCCCGAATCCCGAAGCGGCGGCGAGCAGCTGCAGGAAACTGACGGCAAGCAGGGCAAATGCCGCGCCCAGTCCGAGCAGGAGTCCGCCCAGCGGGGCGGCTCCCAGCATGAGCACCGAATCGCGCCCCTGGTTTGAGGCCATGGCTCGTCCCAGTTGCTTGGGATGGACCACGTCCTTCAGCGCAGCATTCGTGACCGTGCCAAAGTAGCCTCCGCGCAGTTCCATGAGCACGTGGGCGACGCACAGCACCGCGACACTCAGCGACCCGCTGATACTGGCCACTGCCAGTGCCGAGGTGAGCGCCGCACCGCAAATCCCTCCGAGGAGCATCATGCGCGCCCGGTCGGAACGGTCGGCCACGGAACCGCCGAGCAACGTCAGGCTGGCCCGCGCGGCCAGGCCCACGGCTGCCAGCGTGCCTGCCTGCACCGGCGAACCGGTCAGCGCCAACAGGATCAGCGGCAGCACGAAGCCGTAGATGCCGCCGGCCAGCAGGGCCGTGGTGTCAGCGACCCACCAGATGCGGTAGCCGCGCTGGTGATGCAACGCCGGCAGCCGCTGTGCTCCGGTGTCGGCCATCTGCGACTGAAGCAGGGGAGTCTGGTCTGTGGTCATGCAGCAACCATAGACCCGCAAATAAAGTTGCGCAATAGAACTTGCGCAATTTTATTTGAGCAATTGTTATGCTGAATCCATGACTCAAGCACAGTCGAACGTCACGTTCACCACGCCCATGCTCAAGGCCATGGCCAACCCGCTGCGCCGGCAGATCTTCGATGCGCTGGCGGCCATGCGCACCGGGCGCGCCTCGGATATCGGCGAGCTGCTGGGTCTTGCCCCGAACAAGGTCAGTTTCCACCTGCGCGAGCTGGCCAAAGCGGAGATGATCGAGGAGGCTCCCGAGCTGGCGCGCGACAAGCGCGACCGCGTCTGGCGCCCGGCCGCCACCGGCTACACCACCGGCCAGCCCGCCGACCGCACCGAGGATGGCTCCGCTACCGCCATGAACGCCTACCTCGGGCAGGTCATCCATGACGAGCAGCGCCGCCTCGAAGCCACCTTGGCCCACGCCCAGCGCTGGTACGACAGCGGCGAGGCCAGGGCGGACCTGGCGCAGCTGAGCACCAGCAACCTGATGCTCACCGAGGACGAGCGCCAGGAGCTGCAGCGCCGGTTGGATGCGGTGATCCCGGCCTTCCGCGAGGACCAGAAGAACGGGAAGATCGACAGCTCGCAGCCGGCCTCCGAGCGCAAGCTGTGGCACTATTCGGGGCTGTTGTCGGCCGATGAGCTGTTGAACGGGTCACACTCGGGCGGACAAACGGCACAAAAGCCGAAGTGAACCGGTTGCGCAGCGCAATGCTGAACTAAACTGGGTTCTGGCTGGCTGTGGCCAAGGTATGCCACAAGCTATGAAGCCATCACAGATTGAAAGGTAGAACCCGATCTCATGAGCGAGCAGCTGACTCTCACCATCGACGGCGAGCAGGTACAGGTGGACGCGGGAACGACCGGTTTGCAGTTCTTCGCCAAGGACAAAGACGTTGTAGTCATGCACGTCGACGGCGTACTGCGAGACCTGTCCCGCGAACTCGAAGCCGGAACCACTGTCACCCAGGTAACCATCGCCGATCCTGAGGGTCTGGAGGTGTTGCGCCACTCGACCGCCCACGTGATGGCCCAGGCGGTGCAGCAGCTGCGTCCCGATGCCAAGCTCGGCATCGGCCCGTACATCACCGACGGCTTCTACTTCGACTTCGATGTCGCTGAGCCGTTCACTCCCGAAGATCTGAAGCAGCTGGAAAAGATGATGCTCAAGATCGTCAACCAGAACCAGCTCTTCTCCCGCCGCGAGGTCTCCCCTCAGGAGGCCAAGGCCGAGATGGCCAACGAGCCGTACAAGTGCGAGCTGCTGGCCAAGGCTGATTCGGCCGACACCTCCGGCGAGGGCGTGACCGTCGAGGTCGCCGCCGGCGAAACCACCATCTACGACAATGTGGACCGCAAGTCCGGCGAAACGGTCTGGAAGGACCTGTGCCGGGGCCCGCACCTGCCGAACACCAAGCTGATCAAGAACGCCTTCTCGCTGACCCGTTCGGCCGCCGCCTACTGGCTGGGCAGTGAAAAGAACAAGCAGCTGCAGCGCATCTACGGCACCGCCTGGCCGACCAAGGAGGACCTCAAGGCCTACCAGGAGCGCCTAGCCGAGGCCGAGCGCCGCGACCACCGCAAGCTGGGCGCCGAGCTGGATCTGTTCTCCTTCCCTGACGAGCTGGGCTCCGGCCTGCCGGTGTTCCATCCCAAGGGCGGCATCATCAAGCGCGAGATGGAAGACTACGTGCGCGACCGCCACGTGGAAGAGGGCTTCCAGTACGTGGGCACCCCGCACATCTCCAAGGACGGGCTGTTCCACACCTCGGGCCACCTGCCGTACTACGCGGACACCATGTTCCCGGCGCTGCACATCGATGAAGAGCGCGATGAAGACGGCAACATCACCAAGCAGGGCCAGGAATACCGCCTGAAGGCCATGAACTGCCCGATGCACAACCTGATCTTCCGCGGCCGCGGACGTTCCTACCGCGAACTGCCGCTGCGCCTGTTCGAGTTCGGCCACGTCTACCGCTACGAGAAGTCCGGTGTGGTCCACGGCCTGACCCGCGTGCGCGGTTTCGCCCAGGACGACTCGCACTCCTACGTCACTAAGGAGCAGGCCCCCTCCGAGGTCGAGCACCTGCTGAACTTCATGCTGTCCCTGCTCAAGGACTTCGGCATGGACGACTTCTACCTGGAGCTGTCCACCCGCGATCCGGAGTCGGACAAGTTCATCGGCTCCGACGAGCAGTGGGAGGAAGCCACCGCGGTGCTGGAGCGCGTTGCCACCGAAACCGGCGTCGAACTGGTCGCCGATCCGGGCGGCGCCGCGTTCTACGGCCCGAAGATCTCGGTCCAGGCCAAGGACGCCATCGGCCGCACCTGGCAGATGGGCACCGTGCAGTACGACTTCAACCAGCCGGCACGCTTCGGCCTGGAGTACCAGGCAGCCGACGGCTCCCGCCAGGAGCCGGTGATGATCCACGCCGCCAAGTTCGGCTCGATCGAACGCTTCCTGGGTGTGCTCACCGAGCACTACGCCGGCGCCTTCCCGGCCTGGCTTGCCCCGGTGCAGGTTCGCGCCATCCCGGTGGCCGAGGCCTTCAACGACTACCTCGCCGAGGTCGTCGCGAAGCTCAAGGCTCAGGGTGTGCGTGTGGAGCTGGATGACTCCTCGGACCGCTTCCCGAAGAAGATCCGCAACGCGTCCAAGGAAAAGATCCCGTTCGTGCTCATCGCCGGCGGCGAGGATGCTGAAGCCAGCGCGGTCTCCTTCCGCTTCCGCGACGGCAGCCAGGACAACCAGGTTCCTGTCGACGAGGCGGTTGCCCGCATCGTCGAAGCCATCAAGAGCCGCGACAACAACAACTAAGCACACCGGAATAGGGAGTCCACCAGCATGCAGTATCCGCAGGACGCACAGGTCACCGACGACTTCGAACTCGCCGGCGTGCCCGACTCGTTCCAACGCTTGTGGACTCCCTACCGGATGGCCTACATCAAGGGCGGCCAGGACCAGGTCAAGGACGAGGCGAGCTGCCCCTTCTGCGCCGGTCCACACCGCACCGACAGCGAGGCGCTGATCGTGCACCGCGGGGAAACCTGCTTCGTGATCCTGAACCTGTTCCCGTACAACCCGGGCCACCTGCTGATCTGCCCGTACCGCCACGTGCCGAACTACACCGACATCACGCTGGAGGAGACCGCTGAAATGGCGGCCCTGGCGCAGAAGTCGATGCGTGTGCTGCGCGCGGTGTCCAACCCGGCCGGCTTCAATCTGGGTATGAACCAGGGCGAGGCAGGGGGAGCTGGCATCGCCGCGCACCTGCACCAGCACGTGGTGCCGCGCTGGAACGGCGACGGGAACTTCTTCCCGATCATCGCCCGCACCAAGGCGATCCCGCAGACCCTGTCCGAGGTGCGCGAGGCCATCGCTGCAGCCTGGCTAGAGGTCGAGTAGGCCGAAGGCCTGCTGCGAACAGGCCGGCACCGTTGCGTGAGCGCGCCGCGGCCCGAAGGAGAAATCCCTCGGGCCGCGGCGCGCTTTTTGCTGCCCGAAAACAGCCGCGCCGGTGATCGACTGCGGCTGGAAGGGTGATCGGCCTCGGCCGGAGGGCGTGGGGCCTTGGGCGGCGGAGGAGCCTGCCGAACCCGTGCAAAGGAATCTCGTCCGCGGGATGAGAAATTCTCCGCAGAAGCTCCGGAATCCCACCCAAATCAACGCAACCGCGCCCCCGGGGTGCGGATGCCGTCACAGCGTATCCGGTTGTTGCCGGCGGCCAGCGCGGCTTGCCCTGGGCGCCGTGCCTGCGCGACACATGGTTGAACGGTGTTCAATAAAACCCCGGCAAGGGTGTACGGTGTGTAATCAACACACATTGAACACCGTTCAAGGAATTTGCCACGGGTGAAAATTCACGCCACCCGAGCACTCCGGAACGGGTTCGCGATCGAAAGGCACCCCATGACCTTGAACACCGCAGCCGCAGAAAACCCCGCGCCGGCGACCCTCGACGCAGACCAGCTCGCCACCCGGATCGCCGCCGGACACCGCCTCACCGAAGCCGAGGCGCTGGCCGTGCTGGCCACGCCCGACTTCGCCACGCTGCCGCTGGTCGGCGCCGCCGGCACCCTGCGCCGCAAGCACTTCGGCAACACCGTCAAGGTCAACTACCTGGTCAACCTGAAGTCCGGCCTGTGCCCGGAAGACTGCACCTACTGCTCCCAGCGACTGGGCTCGAAGGCCGAAATCCTGAAGTACACCTGGCTCAAGCCCGACGAGGCAGTGGCCCAGGCCGGCTACGGCATCGCCGGCGGCGCCTCGCGGGTCTGCATGGTCGCCTCCGGCAAGGGCCCCACCGACCGCGATGTGGACCGCGTGGCCACCATGGTCGAGCAGCTCAAGGACGAGCACCCGCAGGTCGAGGTCTGCGCCTGCCTGGGCATCCTGAAGGACGGGCAGGCCGCCCGGCTCAAGGATGCCGGGGCGGATGCCTACAACCACAACCTGAACACCTCCGAATCGCTCTACCCGGAGATCTGCACCTCGCACAGCTACCAGGACCGGGTGGACACCGTGCAGCAGGCGCAGTCCGCCGGGCTGTCCTCCTGCTCCGGGCTCATCGTGGGCCTCGGCGAAACCCCGGAGCAGCTCGTCGAGGCGGTGTTCGCACTGCGCGAGCTGGGCTCGGATTCCATCCCGGTCAACTTCCTGATGCCCTTCGACGGCACTCCGATGGAAGGCACCTGGCTGCTGACCCCGCTGGCCTGCCTGCGGATCCTGGCCCTGGTGCGCCTGGCCTGCCCCGACAGGGAGCTGCGCATCGCCGGCGGCCGCGAAATGCACCTGCGCTCGCTGCAGTCCACCGCGCTGGAGGTCGCCAACTCGATCTTCCTGGGCGACTACCTCACCAGCGAAGGCCAGGGCGCGGCCAAGGACCTGGACATGATCGCCGATGCCGGCTTCGTGGTCCTGGGCCAGGAGTCCTCCAGCCCGGCCGAGGTCGCCCGCCGCCTGCAGCACGCGGCCCACGCGGCCTCCGCCCACGAAGCCCCGGCCGGCGGTTGCGCCAGCGGCTGCGGCACCGGGTGCGGCCCGGCCTCGTCCGCCGACGCACCGGGCTGCGGCAGCGCCGCCTCCGGCTGCGGACCGAGCGCCGCGCGCGAACCGGTGCTGCGCCGCCGCGGCGCCGGAACCCAGCAGGGACCGAACGCATGAGCACCGCAACCGGCCTGCTGAGCAGGGATTCCGGGCTGCTCTGGCACCCCTACGCGCCGCTGGATGCCGGAGCGCTCTACGCGGTGAGCGGGGCCGGCGGGGCCGAGCTCACGCTGCGCGATGCCCGCGGCGCCGAACATCGGGTCATCGACGGCATGGCCTCCTGGTGGTCCATGGTGCACGGCTACCGCAACCCGGTGCTGGACGCCGCTGCGCATGCGCAGATCGATACATTCAGCCACGTGATGTTCGGCGGGCTGACCCATGAACCCGCCATCGAGCTGGCCGAACGGTTGGTCGGGCTCGCTCCGGAAGGACTGCGCCACGTGTTCCTGGCCGACTCCGGATCCATCAGCGTCGAGGTCGCGCTCAAGCTGGCCTTGCAGTACGAGGACGCTTGCGGGCGGCCCGAACGCCGCCGCTTCCTGGCCCTGCGCGGGGGCTACCACGGAGACACCTTCGCCGCCATGAGCGTGTGCGACCCGGTCGACGGCATGCACGCCGCCTTTGCCCCGCTGGCGAGCGAGCAGCTGTTCCTGCCGCGCCCGCCCGCCGCCGAGCGCACCATCGCCGGGGACTGGCTCTACGACGAGGACGAACTGGAGCTCTGGGCAGCCCGGGCCCGCCGGCTGGCCGCCGAACACGCCGCAGAGCTGGCCGGCATCATCTGCGAACCTCTGCTGCAGGGCGCCGGCGGCATGTTCATCTACCCGCCGCGGGTGCTGCAGGTGCTGCGCGAGATCGCCGACGAGTACCGGATGCTGCTGATCGTTGACGAGATCGCCACCGGTTTCGGGCGCACCGGCAAGCTCTTCGCCGTGGAGCACGCAGGCATCGAGCCGGACATCATGTGCGTGGGCAAGGCATTGACCGGCGGCTACCTGTCCCTGGCCGCGATGCTCTGCACCAACAAGATCGCCCGTGCGCTGGCCTCGGGCGGCGCCACCGCCGGATCCGCGCTGCTGCACGGTCCCACCTTCATGGGCAACCCGCTGGCCTGCGCCGTGGCCTGTGCCTCGCTGGACCTGCTCGCCGGACCCGGCGCGGCCGATTCCGAACCTGCGCCGTGGCAGGCCCAGGTGGCCCGGCTTGAACGTGGGCTGAACAGCTCGCTGGCCGGCGCCCGGAAGCTGCGGGCCGTGCGGCAGGTGCGGGTACTCGGCGGGGTCGGGGTGATCCAGCTGCACGAACCGGTCAAGGTCGCGGAGGTGACCCGCGCCGCCGTTGCATTCGGCGCCTGGGTACGCCCGTTCCGCGACCTGGTGTACGTGATGCCGCCGTACATCTGCACCGACGGGCAGCTGCAGACCCTGGGCACGGCCCTGATCGGCGCGGTATCGGAGGTCCACGGTGGCTGAACTGACGCTCGCTCCTGCGACCACGGCCTGGGAAGGCTGGCTGCGCGGACGCTCAGCGGTGCGCGCCAAGCGGGACATGCGGCGCACCGACAACGCACGCTCCACCCGCTACGACCTGGCCTCCAACGACTACCTGGGCCTGGGTGCGCACCCGGTGGTGCGCACCGGGGCCATCAACGCGCTGTGCATCGCTGGCGCCGGCGCTTCGGCCAGCCGGGTCGCCTCCGGCACTTGGGAAATCCACCGCGAGCTGGAAACCGCCCTGTGCAGCTACACCGGCCGTTCGCAGGCGCTGGTGTTCTCCAGTGGCTACACCGCGAACCTCGGCGTGCTCGGCGCGCTGGGCGGACCGGGCAGCCTGTTCCTGCTCGACGCCCACGCCCACGCCAGCCTTCTCGACGGGGCCAAGCTCTCCGGCGCCGCCTGGCACAGCTTCGAGCACAACAACCTGGACGCCGCCGAGCAGCAGCTGCGCGCCAACCGCGACTCCCCGGCCCCCAAGCCGCGCGTGGTGCTCGTTCTCGAATCGCTCTACTCGGTGCTCGGCGACGCCGCACCGCTGGAGCAGGCTGCCGCGTTGTGCGCCGAGTACGGGGCGGTGCTGCTGGTCGACGAGGCGCATTCGCTGGCGACGGTGCCCGGTGGATCCGCCGTGCGCGCGGCGGGACTGGAGCAGGCCGGACACGTGCTGGCCACCGCCACCTTGTCCAAGGCGCTGGGCGCCCAGGGCGGCGCGGTGCTCCTCGGCGGAGACGACGCAGAATTGTGGCGCGAGCACCTGCTGAACACCGCCCGCACCTTCATCTTCGACACCGCGCTGGCCCCGGCCGCCGCGGGCGGGGCGCTGGCCGCGCTGGGCCTGGCCACCGACGAGCGGATCGCGCAACTGGCGGCCAACACCCGGCTGATCCGCGACACCCTGTCCGCCGAGCCGCGGCTGGCCGGCCGCATTGAAGCCTCAGCGGGCCCCGTGCAGTCGGTGCGCATGAACACTCCCGCGCAGGCCGCGGCCGCCACGGCACTGCTGCGCGAACGCGGATACGCAGTGAACTGCTTCCGCCCGCCCAGCGTGCCCGACGGCATGTCCCGGCTGCGGCTGACCGCCCACGCGCACCACCATCCCGAAACGCTCGCCGCCGCGCTGCAGAGAGTCATCGACGCCATCCTGGAGGTTGAAGCATGAGCTGCCCCTACGCCGGAACCCTGTCGGCAGCGGCCAGCGCACCCCTGGCCCGGCCGCTGCAGGAGGTCTTGCCGAATGCAGTAACCGGACGCTACCGCAGCATCGAAGACCCTGCGACGGTCCGCGAAATCCTGCGCCGCGCAGAGGACTTCACCCCGGCCAACGCGCTGCATGCAGCGGTCGAGCTGGCCCCTGCCACGTTGCGCATCCTGGCCCGCGGCCGCTTCGCGCTGCCGCCGGTGCTCGCCAGCGCCACCGGCCCCGAACACCTGGCCGTGCGCCGGGTGGTCGCCGGCTTCTTCAGCCCCGCCAAGGTCGCCGCGCAGGCTCAGTTCATCACCTCACGCACCGGGCAGCTGTGCCGGCAGCTGCGCGAAGAGCTCGACGCCGGGGCGGAGCTGGATTTGGCCGTCGAGCTGGCCGCCGTCATCCCTCCGGAGGTCATGGCACGCCTGACCGGAACCCCTGTGCCGCCGGTTGAGAAGCTCAAACGCTGGAGCCGGGACTCGCTGGAACTGTTCTGGGGCTGGCCTGATGCGCACCGCCAGCAGGAGCTGGCCCGCAGCGCCGTCGAATACCACGCCTGGCTGCGCGGCACGGTGGCCGATGCCTTGGCGCGGGACGACGGAAACCTCTACGACGCGCTGCACCAGGCCGGGGTGGACGCCAAACGCATCGTCTCGCTGGGCTACTTCCTGGGCATCGCCGGGCAGGAAACTACCGCAATGCTCATCCAAAGCGCGCTGTTCTGCGCCCTGCACGACGGCGACTGGGCCGACTGCGCCGATCCCGCCACCGGCGAATCCGCCAGCTCCCGGGTGGTGCAGCGGGTGCTCCTGGAAGCAAGCTCGGTCCCCACCTGGCGCCGCATCACCCGGATCGAGACGGAGCTGGACGGCGAACGCTTCGCTGCGGGCGATGAACTGGTGCTGCGCCTGTCCGGCGGCCAGCTGGCCGAGTCGGGGGACGATTCCCTGGTCTTCGGCTTCGGGCTGCACCGCTGCCTGGGCGCCGGACTGGCCCGCATGGAAACCGAGATGGTGCTGCGCACCGCCGCCGAGGCATGGCCCAAACTGGAACTCGTCGACAGCAACCAACCCTGGAGCCATCTGGTTTCCTTCCAATCACCGACTAGAGTCCGCGTTCGCCGCGCCACTTTCGAAAGGACCCAGCCATGATCCACGTCATCACCGGAACCGACACCGATGTGGGCAAAACCGTCGCCACCGCCGCCCTGGCCGCCCGGGAGCTTGCCGCCGGGCGCCGCGTCGCGGTCTACAAGCCCACCCAGACCGGGGTGCGGCCAGGGGAGGCCGGCGACGCCCAGAGCATCGCCGCCTGGCTCGGGCATCCGGTGGGCCTGCAGGTCGCCGAGGGCATCCGGCTGCGCGAACCCATGGCGCCGGTGGATGCCGCGCTGGTCGAGGGCGGGTCCGCCGCCGTGGCACAGCTTCCGGAGCTGGTCGAGCATCTGGCACGCGTCAACCAGCTGGCAGCGGACTACGACACCGTCCTGGTCGAAGGGGCCGGGGGATTGCTGGTGGAGCTCACCGCGGCAGGGGAGAGCATCGCGGACCTGGCCCAGGCGCTCGGGGCGGCGCTGGTGGTGGTGTCGCGCCCTGACCTCGGCACCCTGAACCACACCGCCCTGACCCTGGAAGCCTCGGTACGCCGCGGATTCGCATCCGGCACCCTGCTGCTGGGAAGCTACCCCGCGCAGCCGGCCGCCCTGCACCGGCGCAACCTGGAGAACCTGCAGCAGCTGGCGGCTGCGCACGGCTGGCACTGGGCCGGGGCGCTGCCCGCCGGCTTGGTCTCTGGAGACACGGAAAAATCTCTGCTCACCGCCGGGATGGCGCTCACCCAGCCGCGCGCCGCGGCGCCTTGCCGGGACGGGGTGGGCAGGGCCGGAACAAGGGACTAATACCCGTCGGAAAAACCCATTGCCAACGGCTATACACCGGAGTAGCCTCCTATACGTGAGTGCAGCCCAGGAAGATCTGACCGGACGGACCAGGTTGCGCGATGCCGCAATCGAGGCCTTCGCCGCGCAGGGGTTCGACGAATCCCTGCGGGCCATCGCCGCCCGGGCACAGGTCACCGCCGGGCTGGTGCGGCACCACTTCGGGTCCAAGCAGGCGTTGCGCGCCGAATGCGATGCCACGGTACTTGAACGCTACCGCAGGTTGAAGGAAGAGTCCCTGCGCGGCAATCCCGGCGAGGTGCTCAACCACCTGCCCACCTCGCGGGAGAGCGGGGTTCTGCTGCTGTACATCCTGCGCTCCGCGCGCGAGGGCGCGCAGGCCGGAAGGCAGTTCACCGAACAGCTGATCGACGAGGCGCTCGTCCTGCTGGACCAAGCCGTATCCAGCGGCCTGATCGTCCCGAGCCGCAATGAGCCGGCCCGGGCACGTTACCTGATCCTGCAGTCGCTGGGAGCGCTGGTGCTCTATTTCGCGCTGTACCCGCCGCAGGATCCGGAAGACTTCGCCACCGTGGTCAAGGACTACTACGGACACATCGCCCTGCCCACGCTGGAGCTATACACCGAAGGGCTGTTCGCCGACCCGGGGTATCTCAACGAGTACCTGGCCTCCGGCACAGCGCATATCCCGCCCGCGGAACCCGCGGGAGACACCGTACCCCGGTAAGGAGCACACCATGGCCACCACCATCCCGGCCATTGAAGTGAGCGGACTGACAAAGAACTTCGGGCGCACCGCCGCCCTGACCGGCCTGGACCTGAGGGTTGAAACAGGCCAAGTCGCCGGATTCCTCGGGCCGAACGGTTCGGGAAAGTCCACCACCCTCCGCATCCTGCTCGGCCTGCTGAAGGCCGACGGGGGAGAAGCCCGCATGCTGGGCGCAGACCCCTGGAAAGATGCGGTCGCCCTGCATCGCCGCGTGGCCTATGTCCCCGGCGAAGTGAACCTCTGGCCCAACCTCACCGGCGGCCAAGCCATCAGAATCCTGTCCAAGTTGCACGGCCAGATCGATGAGCGACGCCGCACCGAACTGCTCGAGCGTTTCGACCTGGACCCCACGAAGAAGGCCCGCAGCTACTCCAAGGGCAACCGCCAGAAGGTCGCCCTGGTCGCGGCCCTGTCCTCGCATGCCGAACTGCTGCTGCTGGACGAGCCGACCTCGGGGCTGGATCCGCTGATGGAGCAGGTTTTCACCTCCTGCATCCGCGAAGCCGCCGCCGAGGGACGCAGCGTGCTGCTTTCCAGCCACATCTTCGCCGAGGTGGAAAAGCTCTGCGACACCGTCACGATCATCCGCGACGGGCAGACCGTGGAAGCCGGCCGCCTGTCCGACCTGCGCCACCTGCAGCGCACCCAAGTCAGCGTGGAGATCTCCGGCAACCCCGCCGAGCTGGCAGCGGTGCCGGGCATCGAGGAGCTGCAGCTGGCCGGCGCCACCGCCAACTTCAGCGTGGATCCGGCGCAGCTGCCAGGGGTGCTCTCAGCACTGGCGGCGCATTCGCCGCGCAACCTTGTCAGCGCCCCGCCGTCGCTGGAGGACCTGTTCCTGCGCCACTACTCCGATGCGCCGGCACAACCGGTCGCGGCCCGGGGAGGCGAGCGGTGATGAGCACCGGAACCGCCCGCGGGCGCCATGCGCCGGCCGAGCACCTGATGCACCCGGCCGCCTCGAGGCGCGGCACCGGCACCTTGACCGGGGTCGGCACCGCGGCGCTGTTCATCCTGCGCCGCAACTGGCTGCGCCTGGCCATCTGGGCGTTGGTGCTGGCCTCGATGATCCCGGTGGTCTACGACTCGCAACAGCAGGCGTTCCCCACGCAGGCCGCGCGCGACGCGTACGCGCAGGTGGCCAACACCCCTGCGGTGGCCGCCATGACCGGCCTGCCCTATGCGGCTGGTTCGCTGGGAGGCATCCTGGTCATCAAGATCTGGATGACGCTGGCGGTGGCACTGGCCTTCGCCGTGGTTTTCCTGGTCACCCGCAACGGCCGGGCGGACGAGGAAGCCGGACGCACCGAACTGCTGCGCTCCACCGCCCTGGGACGCCACGCCTACACCACGGCGAACTACCTGGTTTCGGCTGGACTGTGCGTGGTCACGGGCCTGCTGATCAGCCTGCTGTGCCTATCGGTGGCGCTGCCGGCAAACGGCAGCTGGATCATGGGAGCGTCCATCGCCGGCACCGGTCTTGCTTTCATCGGCCTGGGCGCGATCTGCGGCCAGCTGGCCTCCACCAGCCGTGGGGCGAACTCGCTGGGCGTGGCGTTGATCGGTCTGTTCTACTTCATCCGCGCCGCCGCCGACCTGCAGGCCGACGGGGTCGATCCCACCGCACTGAGCTGGTTCTCGCCCATCGGCTGGGCACAGAACATGCGCGCCTTCGGCGAGGAAAACTGGTGGCCGCTGCTCGCCCTGGTCGGCCTGGGCCTGGCCGGATGCCTGTTCGCCCTGCGCCTTGAAAGCACCCGCGACCTGGGCGCCGGACTGCTGCCCGAACGCCGGGGTCCCGCCACGGCCGGAAACTTCACCACCACCGCGCTGGGTCTGGCGCTGCGCCTGCAGCGCTCCTCGCTGGTCGGCTGGTTCATTGGAGCAGCCGTCTCGGGCCTGTTCTTCGGGTCCGTGGCGCAGGCCATGAGCGCGCTGCTGGATCCGCAGAACCCGTTCGCCCGTAACTTCGTGGGCACCGGGCACAGCATGCTTGATGGCGTGCTGGGCATCTTCGTGCTGTTCAGCGCACTGCTTGCAGGAGCTTTTGCGATCCAGTGCCTGGGCGCGGCGCGCAGCGAGGAGGAAGGCGGACGGCTGGAACAACAGCTGGCAGGGTCTCTTTCCCGCAACACCTGGCTCGGCGCGCACCTGCTGATCGCCGTGCTCGGCTCCGGGTTCATGCTGGTGCTGGGTGGATACCTTACCGGCGCAGCCTCGCAGGGGTCGGCCGATCCCGGACAGCTCGCGGGCGCAGCCCTGGCTTTCTGGCCGGCGGTGCTCTCCATGCTGGGTCTGCAGCTGCTGACCTTCGGCTACCTGCCGCGATCCACCACCGCGATCACCTGGGCCGTCTACGGCATTTCGGTGATGGCGGCGATGTTCGGCGGGCTATTCTCGCTGTCGGAAGACGTCATCCGCGCCACGCCGTTCGGTGCCATCCCGAGGGTTCCGGCAGAGGACTTCAGCTGGACCCCGCCGGCGGTGCTGCTGCTGATTTCGCTGGCACTCGGCGCAGCGGGCATGGATCGGTTCAACCGCCGCGACGTGCTGACGAACTAGCCGGCGAGGAGCGGCCGGCCCACCAGTGCACCGAGCTGGGCTGCGGACCGGTCAGCCAGGCTGTCCCACCGCACCAGTCCGGGCAGCGCTTCCAGCGGCACCATGTTGGGCACACCCACGGTGCACAGCCCCGCCGCCAGGGCAGAGCGCACCCCGGGCGGCGAATCCTCGACGGCGACCATGGCCCGGGCTGCCTCCGGAGGCAGCTCGAACATCCGGCACAGCTGTTGCACTGCCAGCAGGTACGGTTCCGGATCGGGTTTGCCGCGCTGCACCATTTCGCCGGTCACCACCACGTCGAAGGTGTCCGGCGGCAGCGCCTCGAGCAGCACCCGGGCCAGCGGCCCGCGGCTCATCGTAACCAGCGCGCAGGGGACACCCGAGGAATTCAGTTCCTGCAGCAGCTGCCTGGCACCGGGCCGCCACGGGATATCGGCCCGGGTACGCGCGGCCACCTCATCGATCAGCATGCCGATCAGCTCGTCGGCCGGCAGCTGCACCCCCAGCTTCTGGAAGAAGGCCGCCGAGTCCGGCAGTGCGCTGCCGACCAGTGCATGCGCCTGCTCCTGGGTCCACGCAATCGAGTATCGGCCGAGCAGTTCGCGCTGCGCCAGGAACCAGTACGGTTCGGTGTCGACCAGCGTGCCGTCCATGTCCCACAGCACCGCGCGTGGAAGTTCCTGGTTCATTCGGTGATTCCCTCCATCGCGTCGGGGGCCACGTGCACCCGGACGCCCAGTGTTTTCAGCTGGCCCAGGAAGTCCGCCGGCGCCAGCGCATCGGTGATCAGGTCGTCGACGTTGTCCCACCCGCCAAGGCGGTGCATGGAGCTCTGGCCGAGCTTGCTCGAATCCATGAGCAACACCCTGCGCCGCGCCGAGCGCAGCATCGCCATCTTCAACTCGACGATCGCCTCCTCCTGGTGGTAGAAGCCATCGGCATCGGCGGTGCTGGTGGAAACGAAGGCCATGTCGACGCGCAGCTCCTGCACTGCACGCACCGCAGCCAGCCCCAGGAACGACTCGTGGCTGTGGTCATAGGTTCCGCCGATGGCCCGAACCTCCGCGGCGCCGGCCTCGGCCAGGGTGTTGAGCAATGGCAGGTAGTTCGTCGAGATGCCAAGGCCGTCGATGCCGGCGACTGCCGGCGCCATGAATGCCACAGTGGTTGAGTCGTCCAGAAATAGCGACTGCCCCGGCGTGAGCAAACCAGCGGCGCACTGTGCCAGACGCTGCTTGTTCTCGGTGGCGATGTTGCGCCGCAGCGAGGCGGCGATTTCATGGTTCCCCGTGCGGGCGACGGAGACGCCGCCGTGGAATTTGCGCACCATCCCGCGGCGCTGCAACTCATCGAGGTCGCGGTGGATGGTCATGACTGAAACGTCGAATCGAGCCGCGAGGGATTGCGCCGAGCTCTTTTCATCGTCCAGAAGCAGCTGGAGAATTTCTTCAAGCCGCTGCGGGCGGGTTCCGGTCTTAGGTGTGCTCATGGCCTGCCTTTCAGGGATTTATAACAACTTACCTCATTTAGTGATTTCACTTAAAAATTGTTATGAACGCTAAATGAACTTCACCTGAAGATAGCCTGTCGCGATCTTGTCGTGCAGGTTGCCCGCGGGGAGTGATGTTGATTAAGAATGGCAAACTCCCTTGTAAATCAGCAAATTCTTGCGATTTGAATAAATGGTGCTGTGATCTGAATCGCAGGTAATAGGCAGCTTGACCGACTGTGGTCCGAGTGAAACTATCGTTCTCGAGTACGTGAAATCTCAAGTAGTCATGTGAAATTTGAGAGGCATGAGAATGACGGTTCTCGAAACCGAACGAACGGCGCCCACCGCTGGCGCAACCAAGGACCTTCATACCGAGTCCCCGATCGCGGCTCCCGCGGAACCGCAATCCAGGAACCACCGGAAATATTTATTGTTTGCGCTCTTCGCATTTCCCAACCTGCTGCTGATTGCAGTTTTTGCCTATTGGCCGATCCTGGGAAATCTGCTCTTGAGCCTCACCGACTGGGACATGATCTCCCCGTTCCCGAACTTCATCGGCTTGGAAAACTACACCGCGCTCTTCACCGACCCCGGCTTCGTCGACGTCATGCGGCGGACCCTGACCTGGGTCGTGGCAGTGGTCGGGGCAAGCCTCGTCTGCGGCCTGGGCATGGCGCTGCTGTTCAACGGCGGCGCCAGGGGCACCAAGGCAGTGTCCACCTTGGCCTTCACGCCGCATGTTATTTCCGGTGCCGCGGTGGCAGCGGTCTGGCTGTTCGTCTTCGACCCCAACTACGGCCTGTCGCGGCTGCTGTTCAACGCCATCGGCATGGACTCGCCGCACTGGACGACGGATCCGGACATGGCGCTCTCCGCACTGATCATCGTTGCAGTGTGGAAGGGTGCGGGCTTCGTGGCCATCGTCTACCTGGCCGCATTGCAGTCGATTCCACGTGACGTCATTGAAGCGGCGCAATTGGACGGCGCTGGCCGATGGAAGACCTTCAGCAAAATCGTCTGGCCGTTGCTGACGCCGACAACCTTTTTCCTGTGCGTCACCCAGATCATTGGCGCCTTCCAGGCATTCGACCTGATCGCCATGATGACCAGCGGCGGGCCGGCAGGTTCAACCACGACGCTGAGCTGGTACATCTACGAGCAAGGATTCCAGGAATTCAATATCGGATCCGCGGCAGCCTCCTCGGTTTTCATGTTCATCATCCTGCTCGTGGTCACCGCGGTGCAGATGCGATTCGCAGAACGAAAGGTGCACTACTCGTGAGCGCCCTGGCATCCCCTACACGTGAGACGACAACCGCGGCCGGCGGTCGTCCACCGGCCAAGCGCCGGAAGCGCCATCTCGCCAGCTACCTGCTGCTGGGCCTGATCGCCCTGGTTTTCCTGGTGCCGGCCTATTGGATGGTCTTGGCGGCGATCAAGCCCAACGACGAAATCTACCAGTGGCCATTCACGCCGTGGCCCAGCGAGCCAACCACCGAGAATTTCTCGGCGGCGTTGGCCGCCGCGCCATTCGACCAGTTCTTCATGAATTCGCTGCTGGTCACCACCGTCGGCGCCACGGTGAAAGTGGCGCTCGCGGCCCTCACCGCCTACGCCTTCGCATTTCTGCCCTTCCCCGGCAAGAAATGGCTGTTCCTGGGAGTGCTCGGCGCGCTCATGGTTCCGGGCCATGTCACCTTGCTGCTGAACTACTCGACGATCAGCAACCTCGGGCTGATCAACACCTATGCCGGCATCATCCTGCCGGGGCTCGGCTCCGCCTTCGGAACCTTCCTGCTGCGCCAGCATTTCATGGGCCTGCCCAAGGAAGTGCTGGAAGCGGCCGAACTCGACGGGGCCGGCCACCTGCGCAAGCTGTGGTCCTTCGTTCTGCCGATGTCCAAGCCGGCGGTCATCACCGTGGCGCTGATCGCGGTCATCGACGAATGGAACGACTTCATCTGGCCGCTGCTGGTCACGAACACCCTCGACATGCGCACGATGCCCATCGGCCTGATGTTCCTGAAGCAATCCGAGGGACTGGACGACTGGGGCATGATCATGGCCGCGACGCTGATGATTGTCCTGCCCATGCTGCTGCTCTTCCTCTTCGCCCAGAAGTACATCATCAACGGCATGGCCGGCGCCGCAGTGCGCCGCTAGGCCGTAAACCCCGAAATCCGCAAACCGCCCGCATTTCACCGCAATCACAAAGGACCCAACCATGCAGAACAACCCGCTTGCCAGCACACTGGAGAAATCATCGTCGCGCCGCAGCTTCCTTGGCGCCCTCGGCCTCACCGCCCTGGCCATTCCGGCACTGGCGGCCTGCGGGAACTCCTCCGCCGCAACCTTCGCGCAGCCGGCCACAAAGGTGCCCGCCGGCTTCGCCGGCCGCCGCAACGTCGTGATCTGGAGCTCCTGGGGAGGCGACAACGGCAAGATGTTCGCCGACCTGATCAAGAAGTTCAACGAGTCGCAGACTGCGATCTATGCCGAGGTCCAGCAGTTCGACGGCTATGACGGAGTGGGCGAGAAGCTCACTGCAGGCCTGCGGGCTAAGCAGGTTCCGGATCTCGCGGTGCTCTCCGACATCCACTGGAACCGCTACTTCCTCTCCGACGCGCTGGAGCCGCTGAACAAGTACCACGACTCCAGTTTCGGCCCATCGGTATACACGGAGAACTTCTACAAGGAAGGAACCGTGCGCGACGAGTCCTACTGGGTTCCCTTCGCCCGCTCGACCCCGCTGTTCTACTACAACCGGGATCTCTTCGCCAGCGTCGGCCTACCTGATCGAGCCCCGGAAACCTGGGATGAATTCCGCAGCTGGGGCAAGGAAGTCACCGGTGCGAAGTTCAAGGGCAACACCATGAAGATGCGCGCCCTGACCGGCGCCGACGACTGGTACTTCAGCGGACTGCTCTGGGCCTTCGGAGGCGCGATCTCCAACGGGCTGGACGTGCGTCTGGACAGCGCCGAGTCGCTGGCCGCCGTGGACTTCGAACGCCAGCTGGTCCACGAGGACAGGAGCATGTACCTGGCGCAGAGCTTCGTCAACGACTTCAGCAACGGCCAATGCGCCACCGTCACCCAGTCCACCGGCGGACTGACCAGCGTCACCAAGGCGGCCAAGTTCGAGGTCGGCACCGGCTTCATGCCCAAGGGCCCTGCCGGGACGGGAACTCCTACCGGAGGCGGCGGCCTGTCCGTCCTGCGTCAGATCAGCGACGAGCGCAAGGCCGACGCGGTCGAGGTCCTGCGCTTCCTGGCCAGCGACGAAATCTCCTCGCAGTGGACCGTCGGCACCGGGTACCTTCCGGTGACCAAGGGGGCAACCAGCTCCAAGCTCGTCACCGACCTGATGGGCAAGAATCCCAACTACCAGGTCGCCGTAGACCAGCTGCAGATCGCCTCGGGTCCGGACGATGTGCGCCGCTACGTCACCTCCGCCATTTCGGAGCTCAAGCAGATGGTGCAGAAGAACTACACCGCCAACGTCAAGCCGGAGGAGCTCGTGAAGCCGGTAGCTGCGAAGCTGCGCGCCGAAGCGGACAAGATCCGCGCCACCTACGAAGAGAAGGTTGCCTAACCATGAGCCAGATGACTGGAATGCGACTTGTCGGGCACCGCGGCGCCATGGCCCATCGCCCGGAAAATACGCTGGAATCCTACCGCTATGCCGAAGAGCTGGGTGTTGCCGAGATCGAGCTGGATATCAGGCTGTCTGCCGACGGCGAGGTGTTCATCCTGCATGACGAGACGATTGACCGGGTTGCCCCCACACCGGGTGCCCTCGCCGGCATCAATGTAGCTACCCTGACCCTGGAAGAACTTCGAGGTGTCGATCTGGGGGAGTGGCTGGGTATTCCCACGCTCACCGAGGCACTGGACGCCACGACCACCGCCATCCAGATCGAGATCAAGGATCCCCGTGTCGTCCCGGCAGCTGCTGCGATCGTCAACGCCAGGCCGCAGGACTTCGAGCGGCTGCAGTTCACGAGCTTCAACCATGAGGCACTGGTGCAGATCAAGACATTGTGCCCGCAGGTTTCGCGGGGATTCATCCTCGGAGGCAACACCACCCTGACCGACGATGTTGACGCGCTGTTTGGATTGCTCGACGAAAACCAAGCGAGCTTTGTTCACCTGAACGTCAACGCCGTGCGCGATGCCGCGGTGCAGGAGCTCCACCGTAGGGGATACCTGCCTACTCTCTGGCCGCTTCGCGGTCCGGACGACGTGCGTCGGGCGCTGGCCATCGGAGCCGCCGCGGTATGCGCCGATGATCCGGCAGCAGCCAAAACATGGATAGCCGACATCGTGGCCGAGATTCCTGCATAACCAGCAGATCCATGGCACCGTCATTCCGAAGCTCACGCTCACCGAATGGCGGTGCCTTCTGCATATATGCAATGCGCACGAAACGTGCGTGGACCGACGCATCGGCCCGCGCAAAAAACATGCGAAACCAGAAACGAACACGACCCACGAGCCCGGCAGACGACGTTGTCGAAAGCTGGTCATCAACAGGGTTGCACTGACTGGGCAGTGAAAATCTGCCGCCGAATGTCGGAATCTACCAAGACTGCTGCTGAGAGTCTTGGATGCCCGAAACGCAGCATCGGTCCGCGTGGCATTGGAGCCCAGAATGTGACACTGCGGTTTTTCCCTATGACAACTCATCTAGCGTTCGGAAATGTCGTAACAAACTCGTGAAAATACCCTTTGACCAGAGGTAACGCGGAGATCCAATTGTTACGTCGGAAACCTGATCTAAGGGATAAATCTCCTACCGTAACAATGTTACGCAACACTCAAGGTAATGAACTTCGCTGATCCTACGATGAATGGGTACTACCTCGTCGCTCCCCGCATTCCACGGTAGGATCTCGGGCGCCAAGCGACATTTTTATGCAGTATTGAAAGGAACCAGTTCTCCCCATGTCTTCGAACTCCCAGAACCCAGTTATCGGTTCGGACCGCGTTAAGCGCGGCATGGCTGAAATGCTCAAGGGCGGCGTCATCATGGACGTTGTCACCCCGGAGCAGGCACGTATCGCTGAAGATGCAGGCGCGGTCGCTGTCATGGCGCTGGAGCGGGTTCCTGCCGACATCCGCGCCCAGGGCGGCGTATCCCGCATGAGCGATCCGGACATGATCGACGGCATCATCAACGAGGTCTCCATCCCGGTGATGGCCAAGGCCCGCATTGGCCACTTCGTCGAGGCCCAGATCCTCCAGTCGCTGGGTGTCGACTACATCGACGAGTCCGAGGTCCTCTCGCCAGCCGACTACGAGAACCACATCGACAAGCAGCCGTTCACCGTGCCGTTCGTCTGCGGCGCCACCAACCTCGGCGAAGCTCTGCGCCGCATCAACGAAGGTGCCGCGATGATCCGCTCGAAGGGCGAGGCAGGCACCGGCGACGTTTCCAACGCCACGGGCCACATGCGCAAGATCCGCGCAGAAATCGCAAAGCTCTCGGCCCTGCCGGAAGACGAGCTGTACGTTGCCGCCAAGGAACTGCAGGCTCCGTACGAGCTGGTCAAGGAAGTTGCCGCCACCGGCAAGCTCCCGGTAGTGCTGTTCACCGCGGGCGGCATTGCAACCCCTGCCGACGCTGCCATGATGATGCAGCTGGGTGCCGACGGCGTCTTCGTTGGCTCGGGCATCTTCAAGTCCGGCAACCCGGTGCAGCGCGCCGAAGCCATCGTGAAGGCCACCACTTTCTTCGACAACCCGGACGAACTAGCCAAGATCTCGCGCGGCCTGGGCGAAGCCATGGTCGGCATCAACGTCGCCGATGTTCCTGTGCCTCACCGTTTGGCTGAGCGCGGCTGGTAAGCACCTGCTCTATCTAATTGAAACCCCCAAGGCCACCTTGGGGGTTTCGTCGTCTCTTGAATAGCGGTGTGCCTTGAACGCGGGTGTGCCTGCTCTCCGCACGAACGATTGCTGCGGTTGCGATTCCTTGTCCACTCAGACTGGCAACGATATCGTAAAGTCCATCGGACGTTTCAAGGGGGGACCATGTGCCGTTGGCTCGCTTATCTCGGTTCGCCAATAGACATCGCAGACATCCTGCTGCGCCCCAATCACTCGCTGATCGACCAGAGCCTGCACGCGCGCGAACTGTACCTGCCCCACTACCGGCTAGCCGAGGGCTTTGCAGCTCATGCGTTCCCCACGAACGGGGATGGGTTCGGCATGGCGTGGGCCGGGTTGCGGGGAACGCTGGGGCGGTATCGGCAGATCGGCCCGGCCTGGGACAGCCAGAACCTGCGCCATCTGGCGCAGCAGATTCAATCCAACTGCGTTCTTGCTCATGTCCGGGCTGCGCCCGGCGGTACGATCGCCGAGCAGAACTGCCACCCATTCGTCCACGACAGCTGGATGTTTCAGCACAATGGAACGATCCCGGAATTCGCCACACTCAAACGCGAGCTCACCTTCGACGTCGACCCGGCGCTCTACCCCTCCATCCTTGGCAATGCAGACACCGAGGTTTGCTTTTTCCTAGCGTTGACCTATGGACTGGATCAGGATTCTGTGGCGGGCATGTCGCGCATGGTGGCACGGGTGGAACGGGCACGCAACGAGCACGGGATCGCCGATCCGTTCACCGCTACCATGTGCGTATCCAACGGGCAGCAATTGATAGTCCTGCGCTGGGTCAGCCCGGATGCGCAGGGCGTCCAAGCCCCGTCGCTCTACCACGCAACTGGCCCCACCATGTTGCTGACGGTCGATGGCCAAAATGATCGTTTGCCTGAAAATGCGCAGCTGGTGGTTTCCGAGCCCCTCGAACTGCACTGGAGCAGGCATACATGGCGGGAAGTTCCCAGCGCGTCGATCGGGATCCTGGAAACCGGCCAGCCTGCGCGATTTATGCCGATCAACCTCGACTCCTGAGGGGCCCGGCCGGAGCCGGCAGCGTGTTTAGACTTGGTCCATGGGTGAAATAATCTTTGATGCCGCAACCACGCTCAATGGCTATCTGGCCGATGCCGACCACAGCCTCCAATGGCTATTCGACGTCGGAGGGGATGAACAACCAGACCCGGATCTGTTGCCGCGGGACGTGTCCGTACATGTTGAAGGCGCCAACACGTACCTCTGGGTGCTTGAGCATGAGAAATTCATGGAGCACCCCGCAAAATGGCACACTTATTACGGGGACCGGCCCACGTACGTCTTTACGCATCGCAACTTGCCAATCCCGCGGGGGGCAGATGTTCGGCTGCTGCGTGGTGCGGTAGCCCAGCATCTGGACCACATCCGCAATGCCGCAGGCACCGGCAATATCTGGGTGCTGGGGGGCGGAGAGCTTCTCGGGCAGTTCCTTGACATCGACGAGCTCGACGAGCTGGCGCTGACGATCGCACCGGCAACCGTTGCTGCCGGTGCGTCACTGTTGCCTCGTGCGATAGGCAGCGACCGTCTCAAGCTCGTGGAAGCACGGCAAGCCGGACCGTTCGCGAGGCTGCGGTACCGGGTTCAAAAAAGGGAATGAAGTTCGGCCGCAGCTGCGTCAAGGGATGCAGAGCGGCGGGATCGATACCGATTCCGGCCCTTGCCGATCTACAAGGTCTCAAGCAGCTTCTAGGCCCAAGAACGCAGCACCATATGACGGCCTCGCCCAAGGAGCTTCAGGCCGTTGGCCGTGAAGAAATCGGCGCTGGACGGAGTGGCCGCTGCGAGCAATTCGGTCGGGCCCTCGTCTTCGACGGGAGCCAGCGGGTTGATCATCGAACGCGACAGGCCGTGCAGCAGTGCAGTGCCGATGCCCTGACAGCGGAAATCGCTGCCGACGGCCAACGCATGGACCATCAACTGGCCGCCAAGACCCTGCTGGGCGAAACCACGGCCGACAATGTTGCCTTCCTCGGTGCGGGCAACCGCATGCTCCACCCGGCGCAACGCCGGGTGGCCACTGGAAAGCTGGGGTGAGGCTTCCCTCCACAGATTCGTGACTGCCAGTTCAGCGGCGTCGGCTCCGGTGGCTTCCGGAACATTGTTGCCAAGGCGGATCTTTCCGTCCCAGCGGTCCATCGGAATGGCCAGCGGCCCCGCATGCCAGGAGACCTGGGCGTTATCGCTGAACCCGGCGGCCTTCAGCTGCGTGGCGTCCGCGCCCGAATTCACCCAGGCTTCCACCCGGCGGGCGCCGAGCCGCATGCCTTCGGCCAGGGCGGGGCGCAGGCCTGCAGGTTCCGGGTTTTCCGGGAAGAGCAGCACCAGGCGTCGGCGCACCGGCTGCCAAGCCCATGAGCAGCCGTGGGTGGTAAAAATCTTGCCGCCAGTGGCAACGGCCAGCGCCTGATGCCAGTGGCTCAACGCTTCCTGTGCGGAGGCAATCGTCGTCATTATTCTGCGTTCACCAATCCTCGACGGCGCAGCAGCGGTTCGACCTCTGCATTGCGTCCGCGGAACAATCTGTAGGACTCAAGGGGATCGCGCGTATTGCCGCGCGACAGCAGCTCCTCGCGGAACCGATTACCATTTTCCCGCATTAGGCCACCATTTTCCGCGAACCACTGCACAGTGTCGGCATCGAGCACCTCACTCCAAATGTAGGAGTAGTACCCGGCCGAGTATCCGTTGGCGAAGATATGCTGGAAGTAACCGGTGCGGTAGCGCGGCGCGATCATCTGCGGATCGAATCCGGCCTCCACCAGCACCTGCTGTTCGAACGCTTCCGGATCGGCGATGACGGTTCCCGGCTCGATGGTATGCCAGGACCAGTCGAGGACGCTCGCGGCCAGGTATTCGGTCGTCGCGAAGCCCTGCCCCCACAATTCCGAGGCCCGCAAGCTTTCCAGCACGGATGGATCCAACGGCTCGTCGGTCGCGTAGTGCTTGGCATATCCGCCGACCACATCTTCATGCAGCGCCCACATCTCGTTGACCTGGGAAGGGAATTCCACGAAGTCCCGTGGCACCGAAGTTCCGGAGAGCGAGGCGTATTTCCCATTCGCGAACATCCCGTGCAAGGCATGCCCGAACTCGTGGAACAGCGTGTTGGTCTCGTCCAGCGTCAGCAGTACCGGTTCTCCATCAGCTGGCGGGGCGATGTTCAAGGTGTTGGTGACGATGGGGCGCTCATCGAGGAACGATGCGCCGTCGCGCAGCGTCGTCATCCATGCGCCACCCTTCTTGGTGGGCCGAGCCAGGAAATCTCCGCTGTACAACGCCAGTGCGCTGCCATCGGCGTCGAAGACCTCCCAGACACGTACATCAGGATGGTAGCCCGGTAGATCGAATCGCTCGGTGAAGGTGATTCCGTACAATCGGGTCGCGGTGGCAAAGACGCCCTGAACCAGGACCCGCTCAAGCTCGAAGTACTCGCGAAGCGCCGACGTATCTACCGAGAACTTTTCTTGAAGCACCTTCTCCGAATAGTAGCGCCAGTCCCATGCATTGATCGGGCCGCCGGCAAGGTCGGAAAGTATCTCAGCCTCGGCGTTTGCATTGCGCACGGCTGGGGCAGTCAGCTCCGCGAGTCGTTCGGCTACGGCTGCGGTGCTCGGCGCCGTTGCATCGGCGAGCACCGTCTCGGCGTGATTCGCGAAGCCGAGAACCGAGGCTCGTTCTGCACGCAGGGATGCCATTTGTGCCGCGAGTTCCAAGGTCGACTTCAGGCCGCGGGATAGCGACGCCTCGTGAACCTTGCGGCGGGATTCCGAGCGAGCCAGTTGGGAAAGCACAGGCTGCTGCGAAGGCGAAACCAGAGGCAGCAAGAAGCCGTCTTGATACCCGGCGTCAAGAGCAGCCTTGGCCGCCGCAGCTATTGCCGCGTCGCCCAATCCTTCAAGCTCCGCTGCGTCGGCGAAATGCACCGCATGCTTATTCTGGTTTTCCAATGCCAGATTCGAGAACTGGCTGGAAAGCTCCGAAATTTGTTCGTTCAGCTTCGAGAGCTTGTCCTTGGCCTCTGAACCCAAGGCGGCTCCTGCCTGTTCAAATTCCCTGAGGGTCTGTTCGGCCAGTCGAGCATCCTCACCTACCAGAGAATCAAGGTTTAAAGCTTGTAAACGAGAAAACAAAGTTTCGTTCAGGTGAATGGCGTCCTGCTGGCGTGTCATGATGCTCGACATCTCGCTTTGGATCGCACGCAGGTCCTCGGTTCCGTGCGCGGAGAGCACGGTGAAGTATGTCATCAGCGTCCGACGAAGCACCTGACCTGAGGCTTCGAGGGCTACCAGCGTGTTATCGAATGTCGCAGGTTCATTATTGGCCGTAATCGCCTCCAGCTCCTCCTGCTGCAATGCGGCGCCTTGGCGCGCTGCAACAACATAGTCTTCGGCGGTAAGCGACTGGAATTCGGGCCATTGATAAGGATTTTGGCTGGGAGAAAGGAGCTGATTCGACATGCCCTAAGGTTCCCATATTGAACGTGACCCAGCTTGCATTGACGCCAATGTCATGCCAAGGGCGAACTGCGATCCACCGGTATGCTGTGGCGTATGAGCTTTCCCTTGCCCATTCGCTTCGCTGCGCTGACCGTATCAATTGCACTTCCTGTGGCCTTGGCATCTGGATGCAGCGTTGCGCCGCAAACACAATCAGGCGCGCTCACATCAACATCTGCCGCACCGACCGTTGAAGCTTCGCAGCCAGCAAAGGACCAGGATGGCCCGAAGGAAACACCAATGGATCGACCCGAGGAGTTGTCCCTCATGGTGACCGGGGATGTGCTGCTCCACCCGCAGTTGCTAGATGAAGCAGAAACCGCTGCCGGGAAATCCGACGGCAATGGCAAGGAATTCGACTTCGAGCCACTCTTGGCTGGCCTCAAGCCATACGTTCAGGACGCAGATGTAGCCCTATGCAATCTGGAGACGCCGATCGGCACCCCTCCTTATTCCGGATACCCGCTATTCACTGTTCCCTCGCAAATCGTCTCCGATCTCGCAGCCATCGGCTATGACGGGTGCACCACCGCGACGAATCACACCGTGGACGCCGGCACCAAGGGCGTCATCCGGACCCTTGACACTCTGGCAAAGAATGAAATGTTCTCGACAGGAAGCTATAAGAGCAAGAAGGACTCCGAGCAGCCACCCATTATGGACATCAATGGCATGAAGCTGGGTGTTGTTGCCACAACGTACTCATTGAACGGGATGCGCGTTGATTCTGATTGGCGAGTCGACACGGGGGTCAACTCATCGAAACTCATTGATCGTGCGAAATCTGCACGTAAGGCCGGGGCCGACATCGTGGTTGCTGCGGTGCACGACGGCGCGGAGTACACGAGTGCGCCAACTGAGTCCCAGCGAAAACTCGGCCGCGCATTGGCCAGCTCGGGAGAGTTCGATTTCGTCTACATGCACCATACTCACTCGGTCCTTCCGATTGAGAAGTACAAGGGAACGTGGATCGTGTACGGTCTTGGGAACTCGGTCGCGAAGCATGCCACCCCTACGATCCTGAATCGCGAGGGGATCAGTGTAAAGGCAACTTTTGCTCGCGACGGCGAGAATTGGGACGTGTCGAAACTTCAGTGGGTTCCGCACCAGCTAAGCAAAGCGCCGGTGGCATGGTGCCAAGTCGCCACCACAGAAACATGTGTATCCGATGCGGATGCTAAAGCGTCACTTCAACGGACGCTGAAGACCGTTAATGCCTACGGGGCCGTTGATGATGGTCTGGAGGAGTGGATCCTGCCTTAGTGGGCTTCCGCTCCCTTATTCATTCATTTGCGATCAATTCTTTCTTGGTTCTCCACACGTCCATCGTTATTGGAGTACTTGGTACGGCCGCTTGTCCTGGAATGCTTTGCCACGGCCCGCCGCCCACGCTGAATTCACCGCGATACAAAGTTGTTAGACCCACACTGAACTTTCCAGTTACTTCATAGACATGACTTGTGGGCGTCTGATCATGCAAGGTGTGCTGTGGGTCTGGTTCTCCGGGGAAATTGTTATTCCGTGCTGAGCCATCACCATAATTCCAATTCCACTGGATTGGAATCGCCCTAATACGAACATCTGAGCCAGACATGTTGGATCTGAATTCTTGAATTCTTCGACTCGCCCAGAAGTGGGTGTTGCCGTTTCTCAACGAAAAACCATCCGGATCACTTCCGATCGTAGATTCTACTATAGGGAAAGAGCGAAACATTGCGGGAGTAACGCGAATTTCTTCTTTTTTGATTGCTTCGCCTTCAAGAGTCGGTGCTGGGTCCCCTGGGCAATATGAGTATTGCTGAAGTACGAGCCCTTCGAGGTCAACAATCTGCCGTTGAATTGGATATGATCCGTCGTCACATTCTTTGATATCAGGATTGCTATCACAGCCAATTGCTTTCTCAAGCCCGGGAATACAAGTATCGTACTCGCGCAACTTATACTTGGGCTCTTCTTTTTTGTTAGTTTTGGGAAGACTTTGATACCAAGGCTGTGAAGTCCCAAAGTCATCACTATCTACTTCGGGGCATTTGTCACTAGAGTGTTGAATGTCTTTGGGATTTACACGAAGAAGCATTTCTGGGCAGACTGCAGGACTTCCGGTCCGCATTTCAGGGCTCGGAACCTGCATGAAGATCGCGACAAGTAGGAGTGAAATTCCGAATAATTTGATCATATCTTCTAACCTTCACCAACGATACTGTCTACTTTCCAGCCATCGTCGAATAGAAGATTGATCGCAAGAATTGACGTCGGAAGACTCTCAAGGGTCGCTACAGGTTTGTTTTTCGTTACATAGAACTCGGATTTATCAACTTTATATCTGACGGAAACGGCAGTTCGTTTCGTTGTTGTCTTGAAAACATCTACTACCTCAAAGTGATGCTTTCCGCCGACTTGCCACATTTTCTTTTGCTTGGCTCGTGCTGCCGGATCAATGATATCTTCACCGCATACTTGGCATTGACGAGTTGTAACCTTCTTCAATTGTTCAACATCATTCGTCTCAATTGAATAGTTGATCAGCGAAAAATAATATTCCGTGAAGCTTTTTGCGCCATTATCTGAATTTTTCGTGGCAGTTGCAGGCATCTTGGGGATAGGGACGTTCTTGGCGGGCGCCACCGCACTCGCGGGCTCGTATCGCTCACTTGCGCTCGGTGAAGAGGTCGACGATCTAGTGGGCACTGAGTCCTGTGTCTGATTTTCTTCACTCTGAGATTGCGTTGGAGTAGGCGGCGTTTCGGGGCCGGACTCGCATGCTGCGAGTGCGATCGAGCTGGCTGCAAGCAGAGCTACACATGCAATTTTCCGAGCGCTCATAGGAACTCTCCGTAATCACTGGGATGCCGTAGTGAGCGTCATCCTATGCCCCGCGCTCAAAGATTGGGAGAGTTTTGCTCAAATCTGTGGATATCTGGCGCAAAGCGATGCAGTCGTGCTTACTTGAAAATTCCGGAATCTACTCAAAGCGGCTGGTATGCAATTCAGACCGCGAGGCCCACTAGTAGTAGTCAAGTGCGGAAGTGGGCAACGCAGATAGTTGTCTCGAGTGCTTCTGGAGATGAGAAAGAATCGCGACACGCCTGGTAATAAAACCTGCATGAGCTGTGGGGGAGGAATAACGTTGATCCGGCGCTTGCTGGATTGCCTGCGCGCTGTCCCGATGGATTCCGTTTTTTGAGCGTCGAGTCCGTGGGGGATCGATTCAATTGTGAAGGTAGAACCATGCCGCTCTTCGGTGTCCTTGCCCTGCAGGGTGATTTTCGTGAACACCTCGCTTCGTTGACAGAACTTGGTGAAGTCGCTGTGCCCGTGCGTACTGTTGAAGATCTGGGGCGGATCGACGCGCTAGTTATTCCTGGCGGCGAGTCGTCGGTGATTGACCGACTGTCGCGCATTTATGGTCTCGCTGATCCGATTCGCCAACGTATTGCCGACGGCATGCCGGCCTATGGTTCTTGCGCAGGAATGATCATGCTGGCTGATCGTCTGGAAAATCCAGCCGTTGCCAGCAATGGCGCGGTCCAGGAGACTTTCGGCGGGATCGACATGACGGTTCGTCGCAACGCTTTCGGACGGCAGGTCGATTCGTTCGAGAACCGACTGAATTTCAACGGCGTCAACCTCGAAGCGGTGTTCATCCGAGCACCTGAAGCGGTGCAGGTTGGCCCGGACGTTGAAGTGATCAGCACCGTACCCGGAGCGGATCCGTCGTCACAAGGTAGAATCGTTGCAGTACGTCAGGGATATCTGTTGGCAACCAGCTTTCATCCGGAGGTATCCGGAAGCGCTGCCATCCATGAATTCTTCATCAAAATTACGCGAGGAGACGCTTAAAGCATGTCAGGCCACTCCAAATGGGCAACAACCAAGCACAAGAAGGCAGCCATTGACGCCAAGCGCGCCAAGGCCTTCGCGAAATTCATCAAGGGCATCGAAGTAGCAGCCCGTGCCGGCGGTGCCGATATGGCCGGCAACCCTGCTCTTGAACTTGCGGTCAGCAAGGCCAAGAAGAACTCCGTGCCGATCAACAACATCGACCGCGCCGTCAAGCGTGGTGCGGGCCTGACCGGCGAGGTCGTCGACTACACCGAAATCATCTACGAAGCGCGCGGTCCGCAGGGCTCCGCACTGCTGATCGAGTGCCTCACCGACAACAAGAACCGTGCGGCCTCCGAGGTCCGCGTGGGCATCACCCGCAACGGCGGCTCCATCGCCGACCCGGGCTCCGTGAGCTACCTGTTCGCCCGCAAGGGCGTTGTCCGCCTGCCGAAGGGCGAGCTGACCGAAGACGACCTGCTGATGGTTGTCCTGGATGCGGGTGCCGACGAGATCCTGGACGAGGACGACAGCTTCGCCATCGTCTGCGAGCCAAGCGACCTGCGCGCCGTGGCAGCTGCGCTGGATGAGGCCGAAATCGCCTACGAGTCCGACGAAATGGAATTCCTGCCGTCCATGAAGGTGGACCTGGACGTGGACGGGGCCCGCAAGTTCCTGAAGCTGTTCGACGCGCTGGAAGAGCTGGACGACGTGCAGAACGTCTACACCAACGCCGACCTGTCCGACGAGGTTCGCGCAGCGCTGGACGAGGAGAACTAGGGGTTTGTCCCTTCGAGTCGTGGGCGTCGACCCCGGCCTGACCCGCTGCGGGTTGGCCGTGGTCGACGTTTCTGCAAGCCGACAAGTAGAACTCGTCGACGTCACCGTCGCGGGCACGCCGCCGGGCACCCCGCTGGATGCCCGCCTGCTGACCATCGCAAACGCGATCGACGCCTGGCTGGATACCCACAAGCCGGACGTGCTGGCCATCGAACGGGTTTTCGCCCAGGTCAACGTCTCAACGGTGATCGGCACCGCCCAGGTGACCGGCATCGTCATCACCGCCGCCGCCCGCCGCGGCATCCCCGTGGCGTTGCATACCCCGACCGAGGTCAAGGCCGCGGTCACCGGCTCCGGGCAGGCCACCAAGGCCGCCATCGGCAAGATGGTCGCCAAGATCTGCCGCCTGGACGAGCCACCCAAACCAGCTGACGCCGCCGACGCGGTCGCCTTGGCGATCGCCCACGCATGGCGCGGCGCGGCCGCCGGCTCCAATGCCTCCGCCTCCGCTGCCAGCTCCTCCGGGTCCCGGCAGCTCACCACCGCCCAACGCGCCTGGATCGCCGCGGAGGCCTCGGCCAAGCACCGCGCCGCCCGGCGCTGAGACTCACCCGCGGCAGGCAGACGTCGCGCTTCGTAGGTATCTTCGATAAACTGTCTGGGATCGAACATATATCCCAAGGAGTGGCATGATCAGCTCATTGACCGGCACCGTCCAAGCGGTGTCCCTGAACACCGCCGTGCTCAACGTGAACGGCTTTGGCATGTTGGTCAATGCCACCCCCGGCACGCTGTCCACCCTGCACCAGGGACGCGAGGCCACCGTGCACACCTCCATGGTGGTGCGCGAGGACTCGATGACCCTGTTCGGCTTCGCCACCACCGAGGAACGCGACGTCTTCGAGGTGCTGATCGGCGTTTCCGGCATCGGGCCGCGTACCGGCCTGGCCATCCTCGCCGTGCACACCCCCGAAGAAGTGCGCATCGCCGCCAACACCAAGGACACCGCCGCCTTCACCAAGGTCTCCGGCATCGGCCCCAAGGGCGCCAGCCGCATCGTGCTGGAGCTGAACGGCAAACTCGTTCCCACCGGCGCCCCGGTGCCTTCCGGATCCGAAGCCGCCGGTTCCGCCTCGGTCTGGGAACCGCAGGTCATCGAGGCGCTCACCGGGCTGGGCTGGAGCGAGAAGGATGCCACCGCCACGCTCAAGGCGCTGTCCAAGGCGGATCCCGACATCGTCGCCACCGGCAACGTGGCCGACATCCTGCGCGCGGCCCTGCGCAGCATGTCCAGCGCCAACCGCGCCCGATAGGATTACCCCGTGTCTGATTCCAAGCCGCTGACCCACGCCGGAAGCGAACCGGAGGAGCATGCGCTGGAAGCCGCGCTGCGCCCGCGCAACCTGGACGACTTCGTGGGCCAGTCCCGCGTGCGCCAGCAGCTTTCCCTGGTGCTCGAAGCGGCCAAGATCCGCGAACGCAGCGCCGACCACGTGCTGCTTTCAGGCCCTCCGGGGCTGGGCAAGACCACCTTGTCGATGATCATCGCCGCGGAAATGAACGCGCCGCTGCGCATCTCCTCGGGACCTGCCATCCAGCATGCCGGCGATCTGGCCGCCATCCTGTCCTCGCTGACCGAAGGCGAAGTGCTGTTCCTGGACGAGATCCACCGCATGTCGCGGCCGGCCGAGGAAATGCTCTACATGGCGATGGAGGACTTCCGCGTCGACATCGTCGTGGGCAAGGGCGCCGGCGCGACCGCCATCCCGCTGGATTTGCCGCCGTTCACCCTGGTGGGTGCCACCACCCGCGCAGGCCTGCTGCCCGGCCCGCTGCGCGACCGCTTCGGCTTCACCGGCCATCTGGAGTTCTACGCCGTCGAGGAGCTTGAGCTGGTGCTGCGCCGCTCGGCCATGATGCTGGACCTGCGGGTTACCTCGGCAGCCTTCTCCGAAATCGCCGGACGCTCCCGCGGGACCCCGCGCATCGCCAACCGCCTGCTGCGCCGCGTGCGCGACTGGGCGCTGGTGCACAAGCTCGAGGAGATCGACGCGCAATCCGCGGCAGCCGCGCTGGACATGTACGAGGTCGACTCCAGGGGATTGGACCGACTTGACCGGTCGGTGCTCGAGGCGCTGTGCCTGAAGTTCGGCGGGGGACCGGTGGGCCTGTCCACCCTGGCCATTGCGGTCGGTGAGGAAACCGAAACCGTGGAGACCGTCGCCGAGCCATATCTCGTGCGCGAGGGCTTGATGGGACGCACCCCGCGCGGGCGAATCGCAATGCCCAGCGCCTGGCAGCATCTGGGGATCGCCATGCCCAAGGACGCCATTTTCGCCAGCGCCCAAAGCTATGAAAACGATGAGGATTAGACCAGCATCGCTTCACCGGACGCGTAAATGGTTCGCCCGTAGTCGCGCACCCATTAGACTAAAGACGCCTGACCTATGCCCTCGACAGGGCCTGGGTGGGGCGTCTTTGCTGTTTTGCGCGTCGCTGACGCCCGCAGCATCCCGAATTTTCAGCATTCGCAACGAATCGTTAGCAGGTAATTTACGTGAACTCTCTGGTGATCGCCCAGGCCGCCGGCGGCGGCTTCAACCCCTCGATGATCCTGATGATCGCGCTGTTCGCAGTGCTGATTTTCATGATGTTCCGCGGGCGCAAGAAGCAGGCAGCCCAGCAGGAGAAACTGAAGAACAACACCGTCCCGGGTGCGAAGGTCATGACCAATTCGGGCATCTTCGGTACCGTCGTCGGTATCGATGCCGAGGACCGCGTGCAGGTCGAAGTCGCCAACGGCGTGGTGCTGACCCTGCACCGCCAGGCCATTGCAACCTTCCTGGACAACGACGCTGCTGCCGCGGCGGCCGCCCCTGCTGTGGCCGAGGCCGATGCCCCGTCGTCCACCGTGGAAACCCCGGAGGAGTCCCTTCGTCGCCTGAACGACGAGGGCAAGGACGAGCGCAACGCCTAGCCAGGCCGATTCGCGGCGGTCCGCATCTGGTCCGCCTAGACGAGAAAGCACATTAGATGTCATCAATTAGACCTGTGAAGCAGGCACGCAAAGCCTTGCTGTGGCTGCTGGTGGTCTTCCTCATCGCCTCCGGCGTGCTGGTGGGCGGCGTGCTCAGCGGCAAGACGAGCTTCGCACCGAAGCTCGCGCTGGACCTGGAGGGCGGCACCCAGATGATCCTGGCCCCGCGTGTCCAGGGCGACCAGGCGATCAGCCAGGAGCAGCTGGACCAGGCGGTGGAGATCATCCGCCAGCGCGTTGACGGCGCCGGCGTGACCGAATCGGAAATCACCACCCAGTCCGGACGCAACGTCGTCGTCTCGATGCCGGGTGTTCCGAGCCAGGAGACCCGCGACCTGATCCAGGCCTCGGCGAACATGGAGTTTCGCCCGGTGCTGATCACCGGCGCGTTCAACGCCACCCCGGAGGCCGACCGCACCCCTGCCAAGGACCTGCCGAAGCCGACCGGCAAACCGGAGAACCCTTCGGACACCAACTGGATCAGCGCAGACTTGTACAAGCAGTTCGAGGCCTACGACTGCCCGACCGAGCTGAAGGAAGCCAGCACCACCACGCACGATCCTGCCAAGCCGATGATCTCGTGCGATGAGCGCATGGGCGTGAAGTACATCCTCGGCCCGCAGGAGATCCCCGGCGACCAGATTTCCGACGCCTACGCCCAGCTGGCGCGCGGCGTGAACGGCTCGGTCACCGGCGAATGGGTTGTGGTCATCGAGTTCAACTCCGAAGGCACCAAGACCTTCGCCGACACCACCCAGCGGCTGATCTCGCTGACCGGTTCGCGCAACCAGTTCGCCATCGTGCTCGACGGCAACACCATCTCCGCCCCGACGACCAACGCCGTGATCTCCGACGGCCGCCCGCAGATTTCCGGCGGCTTCACCCAGGAGACCAGCCAGGCGCTGGCCGAGCAGCTGAAGTACGGCGCCCTGCCGATCAGCTTCGACATCCAGTCCGAGCAGCAGGTCTCCGCCACCCTCGGCGCCGACCAGCTCAAGGCCGGCCTGATCGCCGGCATCATCGGCCTGTTCGCGGTGTTCATCTACTCGATCTTCCAGTACCGCGCGCTGGGCTTCGTGACCATTGCGTCGCTGATCGCCTCCGGCGTGCTGACCTACCTGGCGCTGGTGCTGCTGGGCTGGGGCATGAACTACCGCCTGTCGCTGGCCGGCGTGGCAGGCCTGATCGTGGCCATCGGCCTGATCGCCGACTCGTTCATCGTGTACTTCGAACGCGTGCGCGATGAGCTGCGCGACGGGCGTCCGCTGGCAAGCGCCGTGGCCATCGGCTGGAAGCGCGCCGAGCGCACCATCCTGGCCTCCAAGGCGGTCAACGTGCTGGCGGCCGTGGTGCTGTACATCGTGGCCGTGGGCAACGTGCGAGGCTTCGCCTTCACCCTGGGTTTGACCGCCATCATCGACCTCGTGGTCGTGTACGGCATGACCCACCCGACGCTGGTGCTGCTGGCACGCACGAAGTTCTTCGCCGAGGGCCACCGCTTCTCCGGCCTGGACCCCTCGCTGCTCGGCGCCGAGCCGCTGTACAAGGGCGCGGGCCAGATCCGCCGCTTCACCGACAACGTCGATGCCAACCGCGGGAAGAAGAACCAGAAGGCGGGCGCAGAGGCCGCCAAGCGCATGACCATCGCCGAACGCCGCCGCGCCGAAGCGGTCTCCGCCTCCACCAAGTCGAAGGCCGCCAAGGACCAGGCGCAGGAGGAGAACAATGAATAAGCTGGTCACGTGGGGCAACGAGCTCTACACGGGCAAACGCTCCTACCCGTTCACCTCCAAGCACCGCCTGTGGTTCAGCATCGCGGCGGTCCTGGTGGTCTTGTCCATCCTGTTGCCCGTCGTCAAGGGCGGCTTCAATCTGGGCATCGACTTCCGCGGCGGCTCGGAGTTCACCGTGTCGAACACGACCCACACCGAGCAGGGCATCGGCGAGGAGGCAGTCAAGGCCGTCGCGCCGGAGGCCGAGGCGACCGTCACCAACATCGCCCCGGGCACCATGCGCATCCAGACCGCGCGCCTGTCCGACGACCAGACCCTGGCCATCGCCAAGGACCTGGCCGCCGGCTACGGCGTGAGCGCCGACGAGGTCACCAGCAACTTCATCGGCCCGACCTGGGGACAGGACGTCTCCCGCCAGGCCCTGGTCGGCCTGCTGGTCTTCGTGGTGCTGGTGGGCCTGCTGATGGCCGCGTACTTCCGCACCTGGAAGATGTCGCTGGCCGCCATCATCGGCCTGTTCACGGTGATCATCGTGACCGGCGGCATCTACTCGCTGACCGGTTTCGAGATCACCCCGAGCGCGATCATCGGCTTCCTGACGATCCTGAGCTACTCGCTGTACGACACCGTCGTGGTGTTCGACAAGATCCGCGAAAACACCAAGGACTTCTCCAAGCGCAATGAACGCACCTTCGAGCAGCAGGTGAACCTGGCGATCAACCAGACCCTGGTGCGCTCGATCAACACCTCCGTGGTGGCGGTCCTGCCGGTCGCCTCGATCCTTTTCATCGGTTCCTACCTGTTGGGCGCCGGTACGCTCAAGGACCTGTCGCTGGCCCTGTTCATCGGCATCATCGTGGGTACGCTGTCCACGATCTTCATCCAGGCCCCGCTGTACGCGTGGCTGCGCCGCAACGACCCCGAGGTCGTCGCGCACACCAAGAAGCTGGAAGCCGCCGCGGCCTAGTTCGCCGGCCCCCGGCCCGAAGAAAATTGGCACCCGCCACCTGTGTGGCGGGTGCCGATTTTCTTAACCCGTGACACCGCGGAATTCGTGGACACCGGGTTCACGTGCTATAACGAATAAACTGGAGAACGTGTTTTTACTGGTAGCCGCGGTAACCCCCGCGGCGGCACTGATCTCGACCGAACGCAGGCAGTGGCGTCGGCACCTGGCGATCATCTCGCCGTGCGCGACGCCGTCTCTGTTTGACCGGTGCAACGTGGAAGGAGCGGGGCATGGCCAACACGCCTAACCTGAACAATGGGAAACGACGCTCGATCTCACGTTTGGTGCGCTTCGCAGGCCGCGGGAGCACCCCGAGCACCTCGCCGACGCTGGAACCGCTGCTGCGCACCGTGAAGTCCAAGCACCCCAAGGCGGACCTGGACCTGCTGGTCCACGCCTACGAGGTCGCCGAGAAGTACCACGAGGGGCAGAAGCGCAAGAGCGGGGACCCCTACATCACCCACCCGGTGGCAGTGGCCACGATCCTGGCCGAAATGGGCATGACCGGCTCGATCCTCGCCGCCGCACTGCTGCATGACACCGTGGAGGACACCGAGTACTCCCTGGAGTCGGTCAAGAAGGAATTCTCCGAGGAGATCGCGATGCTGGTGGACGGCGTCACGAAGCTGGACAAGGTCACCTACGGCGACGCGGCCCCGGCCGAGACGGTGCGCAAGATGGTGGTGGCGATGTCCCGCGACATCCGGGTGCTGCTGATCAAGCTGGCCGACCGACTGCACAACGCCCGCACCTGGCGCTACGTCTCGCCCGAATCCAGCTCGCGCAAGGCCAAGGAAACCCTGGAGATCTTCGCGCCGCTGGCCCACCGCCTGGGCATGAACACCATCAAGTGGGAGCTGGAGGACCTGTCCTTCGCCGCGCTGCACCCGCTGGTCTACCAGGAGATCGTGCGCATGGTGGGGGACCGCACCCCCGAACGCGAGAAGTACCTGGCCAACATCCGCCAGACCCTGGACAAGGATCTCGGCGAGGTGGCGATCCACGCGTCGGTCTCCGGCCGCCCGAAGCACTACTACTCGATCTACCAGAAGATGATCGTGCGCGGCAAGGACTTCGACGACATCCACGACCTGATGGGCGTGCGCATCCTGGTGGACAACGTCAAGGACTGCTACGGCGCCCTGGGCGTGGTGCACGCGCAGTGGAACCCGCTGCCGAACCGCTTCAAGGACTACATCGCGATCCCGAAGCTGAACCTGTACCAGTCGCTGCACACCACCGTGATGGGCCCCGAGGGCAAGCCGGTGGAGATCCAGATCCGCACCCACGACATGCACGTGCGCGCCGAATACGGCGTGGCCGCGCACTTCCAGTACAAGCACGGGCAGAACGCGAACTCCATGCTCTCCCCGGAGCAGAACATGGACTGGCTGCGCTCCCTGATGGAATGGCAGGCCGACACCGAGGACTCCGAGGAGTTCCTGGACGGGCTGCGCTACACCATCAGCTCCGCGGAAGTCTACGTCTTCACCCCGAAGGGCGACATCATGTCGCTGCCGGTGGGCGCCACCCCGGTGGACTTCGCCTATTCCATCCACACCGACGTCGGGCACCGCACCATCGGCTCCCGCGTGAACGGCAAACTGGTCCCATTGCACACCGAGCTCAAGCAGGGCGACGTGGTGGAGGTCTTCACCTCCAAGGCCGAGGGCGCCGGGCCCTCCCAGGACTGGCAGAACTTCGTCAAGTCCCCGCGCGCCAAGGCCAAGATCCGCGGCTACTTCTCCAAGGAGCGCCGCGAGGAGGCCATCGAGAAGGGCAAGGAGCTGCTCACCAAGGAGCTGCGCCGCAACCAGCTGCCGCTGCAGAAGCTGATGACGCACGACCTGCTCTCCGCGGTGGCCAGCGAACTGCACCACTCGGACATCTCCGCGCTCTACCAGTCGGTCGGCGACGGACACACCAGCGCGCAGAACGTCATCGAGCATCTCACCGCGCTCATCGGCCCTCCGGAGGCCGAGCAGGTCGACGAGGAAGCCGACGTCAAGGTCAACGCCCCCACCAAGCGGACCGGGAACGACGCCGGCGTGATCGTGGAAGGCGTGGGCGACGTGCTGGTCAAGCTGGCCCGCTGCTGCACCCCGGTGCCGCCGGATGAGATCCAGGGCTTCGTCACCCGCGGTGCCGGCGTCTCGGTGCACCGCACCGACTGCCTGAACCTGGCGCAGCTGGCCGGGGAGCCGGACCGCATCGTGAACGTCTCCTGGGCTGCGAAGCACAACGGGGTCTTCCTGGTGGAAATCCAGGTCGAGGCGCTGGACCGCAAGTCGCTGCTTTCAGACGTGACCCGGATCCTCTCCGAGAACCACCTGAACATTCTCTCCGCCTCGGTGCAGACCAGCAGGGAACGTGTGGCGATTTCCCGCTTCTCCTTCGAGATGGGCGACCCGAAGTTCCTGAGCCACGTGCTGAACCAGGTGCGCCGGATCGACGGCGTGTACGACGTTTACCGCACCACCGCAGGCTCCCGGCGCTAGCTAGGCCGCGGCCGGCCGGTCCCCGTCCAGCTGGCGCTCCGGGGCGAAGGACTCGACCAGCCGCAGCGCCCGGGACACCTCGGGCTGCGCGGGATACTGCGCCAGCCGCTGCGCCACCGCATCCAAATGCAGGAACTTGTCCTGAAGCCGCACCACCTCCGCCAGCACCCTGGTTGCGCTGGGCAGCGGATCGTAGGCCGCGCAGTCGCACACCGTGCGCAGCAGGCTGGTGACCTTCACCCGCTGGCGGAAGATGATCTCCTCCTCGGCCAGCTCGAGCTGCGAGAAGCTCACCTGCAGCCCGTTGCCCGGGCGATAGGGCCGCCGGTAGCCGGGCGAATTGATCCGCAGCGCGAAGGTGTAGGGCAGCAGCCCGTGCACCCAGGCGGCGGTCTCGCGGCAGATCACGTCGTGGCGCTGCAGCTGGCGCCCGGAGACGAACGCGGCGATCCGCGCCCGCACCCCGGCGTCGTACCTGAAGAACATGGGCACGAAGCAGTTGCCCATCGCCTCGCGCACCAGGCCGCGCCCGGCCATGGCCCCGAGTTCATTGCGGCTGAACAGCTCGCCGGCAATCAGCAGATCCTCCGGAATGCGCAACGCGGCGGCGCACCGTCCAGAAGCCGTGGGATGTAGATTCTCCATAGGGCTACTGAAGCAGGTGACGCCGCCGCGTTGGCGGTGCACAGGCGAACTGTGGATTATTACTCGAAGTCGGCTGCCGACTTCTCCAGGGTGCTCAGCCACATGCGGCGGGCGTCCAGGGCTTCCTGGGCCGAAGCGATCTGCTTGGCGTTGCCCTTCGCCTGCGCGGCGGCCAGGTCGGCCTCCAGTGCGGCAATGGTCTCCTGCAGCTGCGAGAGCATAGAGTTCGAGCGGGCCTTGGTCTCCGGGTTGGAACGGCGCCACTGCTCTTCCTCGGCGCTCTTCACGGCGTCCTCCACCTGGCGCAGCGCCGACTCGATGCGCTGCAGGTCCCCGCGCGGCACCTTGCCGGCGTCTTCCCAGCGGCCGCGGATCGAATCCAGCTTGGCCTTGGCGGCGGCCAGGTCGTTGATCGGCAGCAGCGCGCGGGCTTCATCCAGCAGGGCTTCCTTCACCACGAGGTTGGCGGCGAATTCGGCGTCCACGGCGGCGTTGGCCTCGGCGCGGGCCTGGAAGAACACGTCCTGGGCGGCGCGGAAGCGGCCCCAGAGCTGGTCGTCGTCCTTGCGCGAGGCGCGGCGCGACTTCTTCCACTCGTCCATGAGCTTGCGGTACTCTGCGGCGGTGGCGGCCCAGTCGGTGGAGTTCTGCAGCGCCTCGGCGCGCGCGATCAGCTCCTCCTTGACTGCCTTCGCGGCGGCGTTGGTGGAATCCAGCTGCGAGAAGTAGGCGCGGCGGTGGCGGTCGAAGGTCGTGCGGGCGGCGCGGAAGCGCTTCCACAGGGCGTCTTCGGTGGCGCGCGGCAGGCGTACCGAGGAGCGCTGGGTCGCCTTCCAGTTCTCGAACAGCTCGTTCATGGCCGCCGAGGCGGTCTTCCACTGGATCTGCTCAGGGCGCTTGGCGGCCATGGCTTCGGCCTGCTCGACGATGCCCTCGCGCACGGCCAGCTGCTCGGCGCGGGCGGCCTCGTTGGCCTGGCGCTGGGCGGCGGACAGCTCCTGCACCGCCACGCGCACGGTTTCCAGCCGGGATTCCAGCAGCGCGATGTCGCCGACCATGTGGCGCTCGGCCACGGCGGCGGCCAGCGCGTCGATGGTCTTGCCCATCTCGCCGGCCGGGGCCTTGGCTGCCACACGCTGCTCGAGCAGCATCAGCTGGGAGAAGACGTCGTCATATTTGCGCACAAAGTAGGCCAGGGCCTCCTCGGCGGTCGCGTCCGGGTACTGGCCGACCGGGTGCTCGGCGCCGTCGATGATGACGAATACGTGGCCGTCCTCGGCGACGCGGGCGAACTTGGCCGCTTCGTCAAGGGGCGTGGAATGCACGACTGGCTGGGCTACGACCGGCTTCGCGGCAGGCTTTACGGCCTGCGGCACGGGGGTCTTCTGGCTGTCGTCGGATTTCTGACTGGTGGTCACCGCTGAAACTCTTTCACTTTTTGCGCTGTACTTGCTCAGCCAACTCTACCTGTGAGCTCCGCTTCTTAGTAAGCCGACGTGCGCAGGTTTCTTCGTGTTGGCGCTATAAGATGGGTAGGTGGCGCGTTCGCACGGCGGTTTGCGCGCAGTTTTTGCCTACAGCACGATGCATCAAGGAGTTTCATGGCACGCAAGGCCTCCCTATCAGGTTTCCCCGAATGGCTTCCGGCCGAGCGGGTGGTCGAGCAGCATGTGCTCGACACCTTGCGCCGCACCTTCGAGCTGCACGGCTTCGCGAACATCGAGACCCGCGCCGTGGAAACCCGGGCGCAGCTGCTGCGCAAGGGCGAGATCGACAAGGAGGTCTACGGCCTTTCCCGCCTGGCCGCCGAGGACGACAAGGACGATCCGAACGCGCTGGCCCTGCACTTCGATCTGACCGTGCCCTTCGCCCGCTACGTGGTGGAGAACGCCGGCCACCTGGCCTTCCCGTTCCGCCGCTACCAGATGCAGAAGGTCTGGCGCGGCGAACGCCCGCAGGACGGCCGCTTCCGCGAATTCACCCAGGCCGACATCGACGTGGTCGGCGAGGGCACCTTGCCCTTCAGCTACGACGTCGAGCTGGCGCTGACCATCGCCGACGCCCTCTCCGCCCTGCCGATCGGCGACTTCCGGCTGCGCGTGAACAACCGCAAGCTCGCCGAGGGCTTCTACCGCGGCCTGGGACTCGACGACCCGGACGCGGTGCTGCGCGCCATCGACAAGCTGGAGAAGATCGGCGACGACGCCGTGGCCAAGATCCTCATCGAGGACGTCGGCGCCACCGCCGAGCAGGCGGCCGCCGCGCTGGCGCTGGCCAAGATCCGTACCATGGACACCTCCTTCGTCGAGCAGGTCCGCGCCCTGGGCGTCGAGCACGAGCTACTGGACACCGGTCTGGACGAGCTCTCGCAGGTCATCGCCGCCGCCTCCAAGCGCGCCCCGGGCAAGGTCATGGCCGACTTGTCCATCGCCCGCGGCCTGGACTACTACACCGGCACCGTCTACGAGACCGTGCTGGTGGGCCACGAATCGCTGGGCTCGATCTGCTCGGGCGGACGTTACGAGTCGCTGGCCTCCAAGGGCAAGAAGACCTACCCGGGTGTTGGCCTGTCCATCGGCGTCACCCGCCTGATCTCCCGCATCCTCGCCGAGGAAACGGTGAAGGCCGCGCGTTCGGTGCCCTCGGTGGTGTATGTCACCCTCGCCCACGACGACTCCTGGCACGAGGCGCAGGACGTCGCCGCCGCGCTGCGCGGACGGGGGATCGCCTGCGAGGTGGCCTCCAGCGCGGAGAAGTTCGGCAAGCAGATCAAGTACGCAGATCGCCGCGGGATTCCGTTCGTCTGGTTCACCCACGCGGACGGCACCCACGAGGTCAAGGACATCCGTTCCGGCGAGCAGGTTTCCGCCGATCCGGCCGTCTGGGCCCCGCCGGCGCAGGACCTGTACAACACCGTCGGCTAGGCTCCGGCCGCCCTGCACCCGCACCGGGTGCACTAAACTCTTGCGAAGAAGAACTTCGCACTTTGTCGAATCGACCGAAAGGATCGTAGTGCTACGCACTCATCAGCTGGGCGTGCTAAACGCCGAGCACATTGGACAGCAGGTCACCCTCACCGGCTGGGTCGCCCGCCGCCGTGACCACGGTGGAGTGGCGTTCCTGGATCTACGCGACGCCTCGGGCGTGGCCCAGGTCGTGGTGCGCGACGAGGAGGACTTCCACCCGCTGCGCAATGAGTTCGTGCTGCAGATCAAGGGCACCGTCGAGCGCCGCCCGGAAGGCAACGAGAACCCGAACCTGCCCACCGGCGAAATCGAGGTGATCGCCGACGAGGTGATCGTGCTGAACACCGCCGCGCCGCTGCCGTTCCAGGTTGATGAGCACGTCGAGGTCGGCGAGGAGGCGCGCCTGCGCCACCGCTACCTTGACCTGCGCCGCCCGACCCCGACCCGCAACCTGCGCCTGCGTTCCGAGGTCAACCGCGTGGCCCGCAACCTGCTCCACGACGAAGGCTTCGTGGAGATCGAGACCCCGACGCTGACCCGCTCCACCCCGGAAGGCGCCCGCGACTTCGTCGTTCCCGCCCGCCTGTCCCCGGGCAGCTGGTACGCGCTGCCGCAGTCCCCGCAGCTGTTCAAGCAGCTGCTGCAGGTCGGCGGCTTCGAGAAGTACTACCAGATCGCGCGCTGCTACCGCGACGAAGACTTCCGCGCCGACCGCCAGCCGGAGTTCACCCAGCTGGACATCGAGGCCTCGTTCGTCGAGGAAGACGACATCATCGCCCTGGGCGAGAAGCTGGTCAAAGCCATCTGGGCGCTGATCGACGTTGAGATCCCGACCCCGATCCGCCGCATGACCTACGCCGAGGCCATGGAGAAGTACGGTTCGGACAAGCCGGACCTGCGCTTCGGCCTCGAGCTGACCGAGATGACCGAGTACTTCGCGAACACCTCCTTCAAGGTGTTCCAGTCGGCCTACGTCGGCGCCGTGGTCATGCCCGGCGGCGCCTCGCAGCCCCGCCGCACCCTGGATGCCTGGCAGGAATTCGCCAAGCAGCGCGGCGCGAAGGGCCTTGCCTACGTGCTGCTCAAGGAAGACGGCGAGCTGGCCGGCCCGGTGGCCAAGAACCTCTCCGATGAGGAGAAGGCGGGCCTGGCCGCCGCCACCGGCGCCAAGCCGGGGGACTGCATCTTCTTCTCCGCCGGCGACAAGGCCGAATCCCGCGCCCTGCTCGGCTCGGTCCGCGTGGAGATCGGCCACCGCACCGGATTGATCAAGGACGGCGACTGGGCCTTCGTGTGGGTAGTTGACGCACCGATGTTCGAACCTGCCTCCGCCGCGGTCGCCTCGGGCGACGTGGCAGTGGGCGCCGGCGCCTGGACCGCTGTGCACCACGCGTTCACCAGCCCGAAGCCAGAGTTCCTGGACACCTTCGACACCGACCCTGCCTCGGCCCTGTCCTACGCGTACGACATCGTCTGCAACGGCAACGAAATCGGCGGCGGCTCGATCCGTATCCACCAGCGCGACGTGCAGGAGCGCGTCTTCAAGCTGATGGGCGTGAGCGAGGAGCAGGCGCAGACCCAGTTCGGCTTCCTGCTCGAGGGCTTCAAGTACGGCGCCCCGCCGCATGGCGGCATCGCCCTGGGCTGGGACCGCGTGCTGCAGCTGCTCACCGGTTCGGAGTCCATCCGCGACGTCATCGCCTTCCCGAAGACCGGCGGCGGCTTCGACCCGCTGACCCAAGCTCCGGCGCCGATCACCGCGCAGCAGCGCAAGGAGGCCGGCATCGACTTCAAGCCCGAGAAGAAGAAGGCCGACGCCGAGTCGAGGGCTGAGGCAGAAGCCAAATAGCCTTGGCCCAAGCTGCCTGGACGGGGCCGGGAGAATCCGCATGGATCCTCCCGGCCCCGTTGCCGTTAAGCCGGGCCCGTGCTGGCGCTTGCCATGGGAAAAAAACTGCACTAGGTTGAAAACTGATCTAGTAGGACGACTTCGGCGAGGCGGCGATGGGCAGCAATCCAGAACTCAGCACAACCGCGAAAATCATCAACTCCTACCCAGCGGGCGACCGCGAATGGGCCGAGCAATTCCATGCGGCCATGGTCATCGCCGATGCCACGCCGGCGCAGTGCGAAGAAGAGCTGCTCGCCCAGCGCGAGTGGATCCATGCCAGTGGCGAATCCGCCGAGCAGCTCCTGGGCAACGGCTGGATTTTTGGCAAGCATCGAGTGCGCGAAATCAAATCCCCCCAACAGCTTGGCCAGGATGAACTGCCCGTTGACAGCTTCCGCACGCTCGTTCTGGGATTCGGCCTCACCATCGGTGCCATGGCCGTCGGCTTCGGCCTCTGGATCGCATTCAGGGACGGCTCGCTCGCCTGGAGTTGGACGTACTGGCAGCTGGGTTGCTTCATCGCGGGAGGCTCCCTTGCCCTCATTGGAACGGGCTTCGCCTACCTGCGTCTCGCTTCGCGTTTCAAGGCGGCATGGCTGTTGTTGTCCGTAGGGCTTCCCACGACCGTCCTGGTGGCAGTGCCGCTGTTCATGATGGCCGGGGAGGATGCGGCGATCCCAGCGCCCAATGCCGTTGTCCCGATGCTTGGTCTGCTGCTCGCAGTGGGCGTCTTCTTCCTGCCAGAGGCGAGCGCGAAGCCGCATTCCCCAGCCGACGAGGCGGCCCTGAATCTGGATCCAGGTCTATGGTTTGCGCAGACCAGGAGAATCCTTCGTGGCCGCTACGGATTCACCCGGCGGGAAGCTGCCTCTGTGCTGGAAGAAGCCAGGCAGGGCTGGCACGAGAACTCCCAGGACGCGAACACCACGGACATCGTCAACGATCTGGGCACACCCAACGAATTCGCCATCCAGGCGGCGCCGGGCAATGCAGCCGCGGTGCATCGTCGCTGGTTGCTCAAGAATTGCGCGCTGCTGCTGCTATTCGGCTGCTACCTGTCCGGTAATATAGGCGAAATATCCACCAACGGAATCTCGTGGTGGACTGCCTTCCTCGCCTTTTTGTGCATGCTGCTGCTGGCCTACTTCGCTACCAGACTGCTTCCCTCGCAGCGTGGAGAGCATGTTCAGGCGAAGCTGCGAGCCCTGCAACAGGCAGCCGATGCCGTCAGCGAACGCCAGGACAATATCTAGTGTTTGTAGAACCCTTTACAAGCAGCAACGGTCGCGCCAGAACAGGCTGGGCATGACAAGCAATTCACATTTTCCTGCCGGTTGGCAGCGAGCCGTGCTGCCAACGCTGCTGCTGACCCAGCTCGAGAACGGTCCCGCCCATGGCTATGCAATTGCCAAGGCATTGGCCGCCGGGGGATTCGACCCGCCCAAGGGTGCAGCGCTCTATCCCGCGCTGGCAAAACTCGAAGCTTCCGGAGCAGTGAGCACGACGTGGGAAGAAGGCCAAGGCGGACCTGGACGCAAGGTCTACGAGCTGACACCGGCAGGGCGGGAACAGCTCGCCCGGCAGCTGCGGCTCTTTGCGGACTTCGCCAAGCTTGTCGTGGGTGAAAACTGAGAACTACGCCAAGTCCGCCGAATCCACGATGATCGTCATCGGCCCGGAGTTCACCAGCGACACGTTCATCATTTCCCCGAAGCGCCCCGTTTCCACATGCGCCCCGAGCTGGCGCAGGCAGCCCACGAAGTACTCGTACAGCGGTTCGCTCACCGCTCCCGGCGCGGCGGCGGACCACGAGGGGCGCCGGCCCTTGCGCACCGAGGCGTACAGCGTGAACTGGCTGATCACCAGCAGCGGCGCGTTCGTCGACTCGGCGCTGGCCTCGTCCTGGAGGATGCGCAGGCGCCAGATCTTCTCCGCGACCTTGCGCGCGGTCGCCTCGTCGTCCTCGTGGGTGACCCCGAGCAGGACCACCAGCCCCGGGGAGGGCAGTTCGCCGACGATCGATTCCTCGACCTCGACGTGGGCGGTGCTGGCGACCTGGATGACGGCGCGCATGTGATCCTTTCCAAAGCGGCGGGGTGGCGGCGCCCGGCGTGCGGGCGCAGCCTCCAGAGTATCGCTAGGCTGGGTGGGTGAGCGATTTGTTCGATGCCCTGGATGACGATGACTTTGCCGCCGCGCGCAGCGAAGGCGCAATCAATCGGCCGCGTCCGCCGCTGGCGGTGCGCATGCGCCCGCGCACCCTGGACGAGCTGGTCGGCCAGCAGCACCTGCTCGGCCCCGGCTCGCCGCTGCGCCAGCTGGCCGAGCACCCGGAAACCGGACCGGCAGGGCCCGCCAGCGTGATCCTCTACGGCCCGCCGGGCATCGGCAAAACCACCATAGCCCACGTGATCGCCCGTGCCACCGATCGCAAGTTCGTCGAGCTCTCCGCGATCACCGCAGGGGTCAAGGACGTGCGCCGGGTCATCGAGCAGGCCAAGGACGACCGCGATTTGCGCGGGGTCACCACGGTGCTGTTCCTCGACGAGATCCACCGCTTCAACAAGGCCCAGCAGGACGCCTTGCTGCCCGGGGTGGAGAACCGCGTGGTCGTGCTGGTCGCCGCCACCACCGAAAATCCCTCCTTCTCCGTCATCTCCCCGCTGCTCTCGCGCTCGCTGCTGCTGACCCTGCGCCCGCTGACCGACGCGGACCTGGCCGAGCTGGTGGACCGGGCCGTGTCCGACGAGCGCGGCTTCGGCGGCCAGGTCGCACTGGATCCCGAGCAGCGCGAGGCGATCGTCCGGCTGGCCCAGGGCGATGCCCGGCGCGTGCTCACCGTGCTGGAGGCCGCCGGCGCCGTCGCCTGGAACGCCGCGGGCAAGGACGTGGCGCCGCCGGTGCAGGTCGAGGCTTCCCACGTGCACCTGGCCATGGACCAGGCCGTGCAGCGGTACGACAAGGACGGCGACCAGCACTACGACATCATCTCCGCGTTCATCAAGTCGATCCGCGGCTCGGACGTGGACGCGGCCCTGCACTACCTGGCGCGCATGCTGGCCGCGGGGGAGGACCCGCGCTTCATCGCCCGCCGCCTAATGATCTCCGCCAGCGAGGACGTCGGCATGGCCGATCCCACCGCGCTGCCGCTGGCGGTGGCCACCGCCCAGTCCGTGGCGCTGACCGGCATGCCAGAGGCGCGCATCATGCTCGGCCAAGCCACCGTGCACCTGGCCACCGCTCCGAAGTCCAACGCCTCGTACAACGCGATCAACGCCGCGCTGGCCGACGTGAACGAGGGCCGCGGCTCGCTGGTCCCCGACCATCTGCGCGACGCCCACTATCCGGGCGCCACGGCGCTGGGCCACGGCACCGGCTACCTCTACGCCCACGACGCCCCGCATTCGATCGCCTCCCAGCAGTACCTGCCCGACGACCTGCTTGGCACCAACTACTACACGCCCACCGCCAACGGGGCGGAGAAGACCATCGGCGCCAGGCTGTCCCGGCTGCGCGAGATCATCCGGGCCAAGGACCCGCGCCGCAAACGCTGAGCTCCGCCCGGCCGCGGATGTGGGGCAAACCTCACCGCGGGCGCAGGCTCATTCGTGTAAACTTGAACTTTGGCTGGCAAGCCGCATTCTCCCCGGGCGACCGGGGCCTATGCGGTTGCAGTGTTTCATCGGGACGCGACGCCCAAGCACTCTCCGTCCGGGAGGCCAGTAGACTCCGTCGCTTAAATGAAAAGGACACATCAATGGCTAATGCCCGTGCCCGCCGTACCGTGCGCCTCTCGCGCGCCCTCGGCCTTGCCCTGACCCCTAAAGCTGAAAAGTACATGGAGCGTCGTCCGTACGGTCCAGGTCAGCATGGCCGCGCCCGCAAGAAGCAGGACAGCGACTACGCAGTGCGTCTGCGCGAGAAGCAGCGTCTGCGCGCCCAGTACGGCATCCGCGAAGTACAGATGCTCAACGCCTTCAAGGAAGCCAAGCGCCTCGGCGGCCAGACCGGTGACAACCTGCTGGCTCTGCTCGAGTCCCGCCTGGATGCCCTCGTTCTGCGTGCCGGCTTCGCCCGCACCATCCAGCAGGCCCGCCAGCTGGTAGTGCACCGCCACATCCTGGTCAACGGCCAGCGCGTGGACCGCCCATCGTTCCGCGTGAAGCCGGGTCAGCTGATCCACGTTCACGAGAAGAGCGAGAAGATGGTTCCGTTCCAGATGGCCGCAGCCGGCGAGCACGCACAGGTGCTGCCAGCCGTTCCTGCCTACCTGGACGTCAAGCTGGAATCCCTCCAGGCCACCTTCCTGCGCGCTCCTGAGCGCGCCGAGATCCCGGTGACCTGCGAAGAGAACCTCGTGGTCGAGTACTACGCACGCTAAACCCGTGCGCCAGATGGCCCGCAACCGATTTCCGGTTGCGGGCCATCCGCTTAACTACCTGTTCAGGCTCACACTTCGATAAGGTGGACTGGCAGCAAAAACCCAAGCAGAAGAGGAAGCACATGTCGGGTTCGGATATCGCAGGGCTCATCGCCGCTGGAGCGTTCGTCATATTGGTGGCAATCCTCGCGGTGCCGATCATCAAGTTGGGCAAGGTGTTCGACGAGCTGCGCAACTCGATCAAGGACCTGGCAGACGGAACCACCCCGTTGATCGGCGAGGTCACCAACACCGTCGCGACCACGAACGACCAGCTCAAGAAGGTCGACGCGATCACCTCCAACGTCTCCGACGCCACCGCCAACGTCTCGGCGCTGTCCTCCCTGGTCGCCGCCACCGTCGGCAAACCGCTGATCAAGGTCGCCGCCTTCACCGAGGGCGTCAAGGCCGCGATGAACTCCAAGCCCTCAGGCAAGGCCCGCCGCAGCCGCTAACCGCAGACGACCAACTGCCTCTCAGGCAAGGAGACTAGAATGAAAAAGCTCTTGTGGGTTTCGATCGGCGTCGGCATTGGCGTGCTGGCGTCCAAAAAATACACCGAAGTTTCCTCCGGGGCGGCCCTGAACCGCCAGGTCGGCAAGTACGCCGACCGCGTCTCGGAGATCGCGCAGGCATTCAGCACCGCAATGCATGCACGCGAAGAAGAATTACGTTCCGCCCTCGGCGTGGACTCAGCTAAATGAAGGGATCATCCGTAACACGATGAAAACGCAGGAAATTGCCCGTCGATGGGTCGACTTTTTCGTCTCCAAGGGCCACACCGCCGTGCCCAGCGCCTCGCTGGTCTCGGCCGACCCATCCTTGCTGTTCACGGTGGCCGGCATGGTCCCGTTCATCCCTTACCTGACCGCGCGCGAAGAGCCGCCGTACACTCGCGCCACCTCGGTGCAGAAGTGCATCCGCACCGGTGACATCGAAGAAGTCGGCAAGACCGTGCGCCACGGCACCTTCTTCCAGATGTGCGGCAACTTCTCCTTCGGCGACTACTTCAAGAAGGAAGCCATCCACTTCGCCTGGGAGCTGCTGACCAACAGCCTCGAGGACGGCGGCTACGGCCTGGAGAAGGACCGCCTGTGGGTCACCGTCTACGAGGACGGCGACGAGAAGGACCTCGAGGCCCGCCGCATCTGGGAAGAGGAAATCGGCCTGCCGCGCGAGCGCGTCGTCGGCACCGGCAAGGAAGACAACTACTGGAACACCGGCCAGCCCGGCCCCGGCGGCCCCTGCTCGGAGATCTACTACGACCGCGGCGCCGAGTACGGCCAGGAGGGCGGCCCGGCGGTCGACGAGACCCGCTACATCGAGATCTGGAACCTCGTGTTCATGCAGTACCAGCTCTCGGCGGTGCGCTCGAAGACCGACTTCGACGTGGCCGGCGAACTGCCCAAGCGCAACATCGACACCGGCCTGGGCCTGGAGCGCCTGGCGATGATCCTGCAGGGCGTCGAGAACATGTACGAGACCGACCAGGTCCGCCCGGTGCTGGACAAGGCCGCGGAACTCGCCGCGATCACTTACACCTCCACCGAAGATCCCGAGGATCCGAACCACGCCAACGACGTGCGCCTGCGCATGATCGCCGACCACATCCGCTCCTCGCTGATGCTGATCTCCGACGGCGTCACCCCGGGCAACGAAGGCCGCGGCTACGTGCTGCGCCGCCTGATCCGCCGCGCCGTGCGCGCCATGCGCCTGATGGGCGTGGACACCGAGGTGCTTCCCGAGCTGCTGCCGGTCTCCCGCGACGCCATGAAGGGCGTCTACCCGATCGTCGAAGAGGACTTCGAGCGCATCTCCCGCATCGCCTACGCCGAGGAGCGCGCTTTCCGCCGCACCATCGCCTCGGGCACCACCCGCCTGGACGAGGCGCTGACCCATGCCAAGGCAGAGGGCCACGACCTCTCGGGCGACGACGCGTTCGCGCTGCACGACACCTACGGCTTCCCGATCGACCTGACCTTGGAGATCGCCTCCGAGGCGGGCCTGGCGGTCGACGAGGCGCGCTTCCGCGAGCTCATGAACGAGCAGCGCACCCGCGCCCAGAAGGACGCCAAGGCCAAGAAGTCGGGCCACGCCGACCTGTCGGTGTACACCGCGCTGGCCGAGGCCGGCCACGTGCACTTCACCGGCTACGACACCCTGGCCGGCGAGTCGAAGATCCGCGGCATCATCCGCGACGGCGCCGTGGTGCCGTTCGCCGAGCAGGGCCAGGAAATCGACCTCGTGCTGGAGGAGACCCCGTTCTACGCCGAATCCGGCGGCCAGGCCGGAGACGTCGGCCTGATCACCGGCGACGGCTTCGTGCTGGAGGTCACCGACGTGCAGGCCCCGGTCAAGGGCCTGAACGTGCACAAGGTCATCGTGCGCGAGGGCGAACTGCCCGCCGAGGCGCTGGTGCGCACCCAGGTCGACGCGATCCGCCGCCACTCCGGCGAGCAGGCGCACTCGGCCACCCACCTGGTGCACGCCGCGTTGCGCGAGCTGCTGGGGGACACCGCCACTCAGGCCGGTTCCTTCAACAAGGCAGGCTACCTGCGCTTCGACTTCTCCTGGGCCGAGGCCCTGTCGATGTCCGCCCGCAGCGAGGTCGAAGAGGTCGTGAACCTGGCGATCGCCGCCAACCACCAGGTCGTCACCAACGAGATGGCGCTGGCCGAGGCGAAGAAGCTGGGCGCGATGAGCCTGTTCGGCGAGAAGTACTCCAACGACGTGCGCGTGGTGGAGATGAACGGCGCCTGGTCGCGCGAGCTGTGCGGCGGCACCCACGTGGACTCCACCGCCCGCATCGGCCAGCTGACCCTGCTCTCCGAAGCCTCCGTGGGCTCGGGCAACCGCCGCGTCGAGGCGCTGGTGGGCATGGAGGCGTTCCGCCACGGTGCCGCCGAGCGCGCCCTGGTCTCCGAGCTCTCGGGCCTGTTCCGCGTGCCGAGCAACCAGGTCTCCGAGCGCGTGAACGAGACGGTGGCCAAGCTGAAGGCAGCGGAGAAGCAGATTGCGGAGCTCAAGAGCGCCGCGATGCTCGCGCAGTCCGCGCAGCTGCTGGAGAAGGTCGTCACCATCGGCGCCACCCGCCTGCTGGCGCACAACGCCGGCGCGGTCGATTCGGCCGATGCACTGCGCACCATGGCCCTTGACCTACGCGGCAAGCTGGGTTCGGACGCCGCGGTGATCGTGCTGATCGGCGTGTCCAACGGTCGCCCGCTGGTGCTCGCGGTGACCAACGAGGAAGCCCGCGCCAACGGCTTCAAGGCCGGCGCGCTGGTGCGCACCGCCACCGGCGTGCTCGGCGGCGGCGGCGGCGGCAAGGACGACATGGCCCAGGGCGGCGGCCAGGATGCTTCGCGCATCGACGACGCCCTGGACGCGATCCGCGCGGCGCTGGCCAATGGCTAGCATCGCGCTCGGCGTCGACGTGGGCCTAGCCCGCGTCGGCGTCGCCGTCTCCGACCCCTCGGGCTTGCTCGCCACCCCGGTGATGACGCTGCGCCGCGACGCGAAGAAGAACTCCGACCGCCGCCTGCTGCTGCGCATGATCGTGGACCGCGGTGTGTCCGAGGTCTACATCGGCGAACCCAAGGCCCTGTCCGGGAACGCCACGGAATCCACCAAAATGGCACGTGACTACGCCATTGCCTTGGTCGAAGAGGCAAATGCGGCTAGCATCGAGGTTGAGGTTTTCCTGGTCGACGAGCGCCTGAGCAGCGTCAGCGCCCACCGTGCGCTGCATGCCTCGGGCAAGAAGATGGCTTCGCACCGCGAGGTCGTCGACCAGGCCGCCGCGATCGAGATCCTGCAGCAGGTGCTGGACATGCGACGCAACAGCGTGCGTGTGCAGGCAAGCCGCGTGGTGCTGAAGTAGCGCCCGAACCAGGCAACCCGGGAACCCACCGGAGAAAAGAGAGTTGATGCGAGAGACGACCCGCTCCGAACGGCAGCGCGCCACCCAACGGGCGCTGTACGAGCGTTTCGCCGCGGGCTCGTCCTCGCATCCGGACCCTCTCGCCGCACCCTCCGCGCCGGAGCTGACCGGGCTGGGCTACTACCAGCTGCAGCCGGTCGACCCGGAAACTTCCGGCACCGCGGGTGCCTCCGGCGCCCAGCCGGCCACCGAGTACATTCCAGTCGCCGCGCCCGCCGAGGGCCAGGCGGCAGACCCCGAACAGCAGCCGCGCAACGAGCAGTCCTACGACGACTACGCCGGGGGTTCGGCGCCCGCCGCGGACCTGGTCGGGGAACCGCTGGACGCGCAGGCCGAGGCCGGCAAGAAGCAGCGCCGCAAGCGCACCAAACGCCGCCGCAACTTGGTGATGCTCGCCGTGGTGCTGGTGTTCGCGCTGGTAGTCGCCGGCTCGGTGCTGACCGTGAAGTCAGTGCTCAAGCAGTTCAACCCGGACGACTACCCCGGCCCCGGCGGGGAAGCGGTTGAATTCACCGTCGAGGACGGCTGGGGTGTGCAGGTCATCTCCCGCAAGCTCGAGGAGCTGGACGTCGTCTCCAGCGACAAGCTCTTCGCCCAGGCCGTGGAGCAGTCCACCGCGCCCAGCAAGGTCATCCACCCGGGCAACTACCTGCTCAAGAAGCAGATGCGCGCCGCGGACGCCGCCGGCGAGCTCATCAACAACAAGCCGGACAAGGTCTTCTACGTCGCGCTGAAGGCGAACCTTCGGATGCCGGCGGCGCTGGAGGAGATCGCCAAGGGCTCGGGCCTGGAACTGGCCGAGCTGACCAAGCTCGCCGCGCAGCCCCAGAAGTTCGGCCTGCCCGCCGAGGTGAAGAACCTCGAAGGCTGGCTGCACCCGGGCGAATACCGCTTCGCGCTGGACACCAGCGCGCAGAAGGTGCTGCAGTCGCTGGTCGACGCGACCAAGAAGTCGCTGAAGGCCGCCGGTGAGCCCGACCTGTCCAAGGGCTACCGCGCCCTGAAGGTCGCCTCGATCATGCAGGCCGAGGCCACCGTAAACGACTACCCAGCCGTCGCCGGCGCGATCGAGAACCGCCTGCACAAGGACAACACCGAAACCCACGGGCTGCTGCAGGTCGACTCCGCGGTGATCTACGGGCTGGACCGCTACACCCTGCAGTTCAGCGCCGAGGAGCGCGCGGACAAGTCCAACGCGTACAACACCTACGTGCACCCCGGGCTGCCGCCCACCCCCATCGGCTCGCCCAGCAACGACGCGATCAAGGCCGCGGTGAACCCCGCGCCGAACGACTACTACTACTGGGTCACGGTCAATACGCAGACCGGCGAAACCAAGTTCGCCGCCACCTACGCCGAGCACCAGCAGAACCAGGCCGAATTCCGCGCCTGGTGCGCCGCGAACGCCGACGTCTGCCAATAACCCCTCCAAGCGGCCCCGCTGCCCGCCGCGCCCCCGCGCGCACCGGGCCCGGGGCAGAAAGATCCGGGACACGCCATGGTGCACCCAGCGCAGCCGCCGCAGGACAAGCCGCAGGACAAGCCGCAGGACAACCAGCCGATCCAGCCGCTGCAGGCAGCCGTGCTGGGCAAACCCATCGGGCATTCCAAGTCGCCGGTGCTGCACCGCGCGGCCTATGAGCTGCTCGGCGCGCCCGTGCGCTACGAGGCGATCGAGCTGGACCCCGCGCAGGCCGCCGAGCACATCGCCCGCGTGCGCGCCGGGGGATGGGCCGGCTGCTCGGTGACCATGCCGCTGAAGGACGTGTTCGTGCCCTACATGGACGAGCTCTCCGACCGCGTGGCCCGGCTCGGCGCGCTGAACACCATCGTCGTGCGCGAGGACGGGACCCTGTTCGGGCAGAACACCGACGTGGACGGGCTGGTGCTCGCGCTGGCGGACTTCGGGCTCACGCGCTGCGAGCAGCCCACGATCCTCGGGTCGGGCAATACCGCGCTGGCCGCCATCGAGGCCTGCGCCGAGCTCGGCGCCCGGCGGCTGAAGCTGATCGTGCGCGACGCCTCCCGAGCGAACCGCGCCACCGCCCTGGCCAGCTCGCTGGGCATCGAGCCGCAGGTGCTGGAGATCTCCGCACTGGACGGCCAGGCGGTCGAGCAGGACGAGCTGGTGTTCAGCACCCTGCCTCCGCGCGCCGCGGACGGCTGGATTCACAAGCTCGGCCCCGGCGCCGGCATCCTGCTGGATGTCGCCTATGATCCGTGGCCCTCGGCACTCGCCTCGTCCTGGGGCGGAACCATCATTTCCGGGCTGCACATGCTGGTGCACCAGGCGGTCGAGCAGGCCCGGGCCTTCAGCCGCATCGACTTCGATCAGGCGCAGCGCGAGAACGTCACAAATGCGATGTATGACTCCCTGGGGCTTCATCGACACGGTTAATGCGTGCAGGTCATGGCAAAATGGTGGACATGTTGCGTTGGTTGACCGCGGGCGAATCTCATGGCCCCGCCCTTGTAGGAATTCTTGAAGGTCTGCCCGCCGGAGTCTCGGTGGACAGTGAAGCAGTGCGCGATGCCCTCGCGCGCCGGCGCCTCGGCTATGGCCGCGGCGCCCGGATGAAGTTTGAAAAGGACCAGGTCACCTTCCTCGGCGGCGTGCGCCACGGCAAGACCCAGGGCGGCCCGATCGCGATCGAGATCGGCAACACCGAATGGCCCAAGTGGCAGAAGGTGATGAGCGCCGATCCGGTCGACCTGGACGAGCTGGCTTCGATGGCCCGCAACGCGCCGCTGACCCGCCCGCGCCCGGGGCACGCCGATTTCACCGGCATGCAGAAGTACGGCTTCGACGACGCCCGCCCGGTGCTCGAGCGCGCCAGCGCCCGCGAAACCGCGGCCCGCGTCGCCCTGGGCGAGGTGGCCTCCCGCTTCCTGGCCGACCTGGGCATCCAGCTCGTCTCCCACACCACCGCCGTCGGCGCGGTGTCCGCGCCGCAGGACGCTGCCCTGCCCACCGCCGCGGACGTCGCGGCCCTGGACGACGATCCGCTGCGCTGCTTCGATAAGGAGACCTCCGCCGCGATGGTGGCCGAGGTCGACGACGCGCACAAGGCGGGGGAGACCCTCGGCGGCGTGGTCGAGGTGCTCGCCTACAACCTGCCCCCGGGCATCGGCTCCTACGTGCAATGGGACCGCCGCCTGGACGCGCGCCTGGCCGGGGCCCTGATGGGCATCCAGGCCATCAAGGGCGTGGAAGTCGGCGACGGCTTCGCCACCGCTGCCCGGCGCGGCTCCGCGGCCCACGATGAGATCGTGCGCGGCGACGACGGCACCATCCGGCGCGCCTCGAACCGCGCCGGCGGCATCGAGGGCGGCATGAGCATCGGCGAGGTGCTGCGCGTGCGCGCGGCCATGAAGCCGATCGCCACCGTCCCGCGCGCCCTGCGCACCGTGGACACCGCCACCGGCGAGGACACCACCGCGCACCACCAGCGTTCGGACGTCTGCGCCGTGCCGGCCGCCGGTGTCGTCGCCGAGGCCATGGTCGCCCTGGTGCTGGCCCAGTCGCTGCTGGAGAAGTTCGGCGGCGATTCGGTGACCGAGACCAAGCGCAACATCGACACCTACCTGGCCAGCATCCCGGACAGCCTGGAATCGACTGGCGTCTAGGCGCGCCCGAGGAACAACAACCGCATGATCTACCTCATTGGCCCGATGGCCAGCGGCAAGTCCACCGTGGGCAAGTCGCTGGCCGCCGCGCTGTCGCTGCCCTTCGTGGACACCGACGAGCTCATCGTCGCCGCCCACGGCTCCATCGCCTCCATCTTCGCCGCCCACGGCGAGCAGCGCTTCCGCGACCTTGAAGAGGAAACCCTGGCGGGCGTCCCCGAGGGCGTCATCGCCACCGGGGGAGGCGCGGTGCTGCGCGAGTCGAACCGCAAGGTCCTGGCCGGCGGCACCGTGGTTTACCTGGAGATGACCGCCGACGGCGCCGCCGCGCGCATCAAGGGCGACTCCACCCGTCCGCTTCTGGCAGGTGATCAGGCACTCAATGCCTGGAAGACGCTGCTGGCGGCCCGCAAGGACATTTACGAATCAATCGCTGACGTGCGCATATTGGTCGACGGCAAGCCAGTTCTACAAATTGTCGAAGAGATCGCGGCCCGACTTGGGCGTATGTGATTAGTGCCACGAGATGGCATATCTGCCCGTGTGCAGGGCTACGCTTGAAAAATCAGCACCATCAGGAGGTTTTAAACTGATGCCTTTAGCACCAACCACACTGCAGGTCACCGGAACCACCCCGGCGGAATCCTATCCCGTCCTGGTCGGCACCGGATTGCTGGGCCAGCTGCCCGAGCTGCTCGGGCCCGCAGTCAAGAAGGTCCTGGTGATCCACCCCCGCGCGCTTCGGGCCACCGGCGACGTGGTGCGTGACGACCTGGCCAAGGCCGGCCTCGAAGCGCTGACCGCGGAGATCCCGGATGCCGAAGAGGGCAAGCACATCCAGGTCGCCTCCTTCTGCTGGGAAGTCCTGGGCAAGAACGACTTCACCCGCTCCGACGCCATCGTCTCGGTAGGCGGCGGCGCCGTCACCGACGTCGCCGGCTTCGTGGCAGCCACCTGGCTGCGCGGCGTGAAAGTCGTCCACATCCCGACCTCGCTGCTGGCCATGGTCGACGCCGCCGTGGGCGGCAAGACCGGCATCAACACCGCCGAGGGCAAGAACCTCGTCGGCGCCTTCCATCCGCCGGCCGCCGTGCTGGCCGATCTGGACGCGCTGGCCACCTTGCCGAAGAACGAACTTGTCACCGGCATGGCCGAGATCGTGAAGACCGGCTTCATCGCCGACGAGCGCATCCTGGAACTCATCGAAGAGGACCCCCAGGACGCGATCGACCCTTCCAGCGAGCGCCTGCGCGAGCTGATCGAACGCACCATCGCGGTGAAGGCCGAGGTGGTCTCCCGCGACCTGAAGGAATCGGGCGACCGCGAATTCCTGAACTACGGCCACACCCTGGCCCACGCCATCGAGCTGGCCGAGCGCTACCAGATGCGCCATGGCGCAGCGGTCTCCATCGGCCTGTGCTTCGCCGCGGAGCTGGGCCGCTCGGTGGGCTACACCTCCGACGCGGTCGCCGACCGCCACCAGAGCATACTGAAATCCCTGGGGCTGCCGACCACCTACCGCAACGACCGCTGGGCTTCGCTGCTGGACGGCATGAAGCGCGACAAGAAGGCGCGCGGCAGCCAGCTGCGCTTCGTGGTGCTGGAGGACATCGGCCGTCCACGCATCTACGAAGTGCCGGACAGTTCGCTGCTCTTCGCGGCCTACCAAGAAATCGGGGAATAAGCATGGGCGACTACACCGCATACGCCATCGACGTCGCATCGGTGAACCGCGAGGGCGTCGGCACCTCGATCAACGGCGTGTTGATCGATCCTGAAACCCTCAAGCCGTACATCGCCGACGCGGAAGCCGCCGAGCAGCAGATGCAGGTCGGTTCGCCGACCGACCGGGTCGTCATCCTGCTGGCCCGCGGCGAACTAGCCGCGGCCGGCGAGCTGATCGCCGAATCGCGCCTGCTGGATCCGACGAACGCCCATTTGCGTGTGCTGGACACCGAGCTGACCCGCATGCAGGGCAACTTCGACCGCGCGATCAACCGTCTGCGCAAGCTGGCCGAGGAGTTCGCCGGCACCTTCTACGAGCCGCTGATGCACCAGCACCTCGGTTTCAGCTTCTTCGCGAAGGGCGACTACAAGGCCGCCGCGACCCGTTTCCGCAAGGCCATGGAGCAGCGCATCGCCATGAACGACGACGCCTACCTGGTCAACGCCTCGAGCACCTGCCTGCAGATCGCCGAGGAACGCGCCGCAGCGTAGCCGCCAGTGCCCCGAACGGGCGCTGCGCGGTCGCGCGTAATGCGCGCCACCGCACGAACACACGCCAGCGGGCCCCTGATGGGGTAAACTGGTCAATGGATTTTTGACAATGCCGGCCCTGCGCAGGCGAAAATAGAGGATTGAGGAACCGTGGCGGATACAACCGACATCAAAAACGGCCAGGTCATCAAGATCGACGGCCAGCTGTGGACCATCATCGACTTCCAGCACGTGAAGCCGGGCAAGGGCGGCGCGTTCGTCCGCACCAAGATGCGCAACGTCATCTCGGGCAAGGTTCTGGACAAGACCTACAATGCCGGCACCAAGATCGAGCTGGCCACCGTCGACCGCCGCGACTACCAGTACCTCTACCAGGACGGCGAAGACTTCGTCTTCATGAACCTGGACGACTACGACCAGATCACCGTCGCCGGCGCCACCGTGGGCGACGCCGCAGGCTACATGCTGGAAAACCAGGAACTGACCATCGCCATGCACGACGGCAGCCCGCTGTACCTGGAACTGCCTGCCTCCGTGGTCCTGGAGATCACCTACACCGAGCCGGGCCTGCAGGGCGACCGCTCCTCGGCCGGCACCAAGCCAGCCACACTGGAAACCGGCAAGGAGATCCAGGTGCCGCTGTTCGTCGAGCAGAACACCAAGGTCAAGGTCGACACCCGCACTGGCGACTACCTGGGTCGTGTCAACTAGTGCGAGCCCGAGCCAAAGCCCGACGCCGCGCCCTCGAATTCCTCTTTGAGGCCGAGGCGCGCGATGTTGACCCCATCAAGGTGGCCATCGCACGCCGCGAGAACTCCGACATCAGCCTGAACGAGTACTCGATGACCCTGCTTGAAGGGGTCATGGCGCATCTGGACCGCATTGACGAGGTGCTGGAAAGCTATGTCAAGGACTGGACCATCGACCGCATGCCCGCCGTCGACCGTGCGGCCCTGCGCATCGGCGTCTGGGAACTGCTTTACAACGACGACGTGCCCGACGCGGTTGCCGTGTCCGAGGCGGTCATCAACGTTCGCGAGCTGTCCACCGACGAGTCGCCTGAATTCGTCAACGGCGTTCTGGGCCGCATCCAGAGCGTCAAGGACACCCTGATCGACTAGCACTCCGCACGTCTTCACGCCGCAGCCTGAACCCCCGTTCCCGGGGGTTCGGGCTGCGGCTTTTTCATGCCCTGTCGCTGCCTGGACGCTAGCGCACGGCAGCGCTGGAACGCACCGCCGGGCATGTGGTGAATGCGACAACAGCCCCCGGCGCTGCGCCGAATCCTGCAGGTTGCCCGGGATTGCGCGAGGGTTGGCGGCGCCGGCTTACGACGCCGTGGCGCAATTCACGCCGTATTCACCCTCATGCATACCCTTGCGCTCGAGAATCGGTCTTCACCCGTGATAATTTGAAGTAGCAATATTCCTTTAAGACCGTCCCGTGAGGCGGAGAAGGGAGAGGTGCACAGCATGAATGAAAATTCAGCGTCGGACGGTGCCCGTACGGTTCTTACCGGGGACGACATCGAACGTGTACTGACCCGCGTGGCCTTCGAGATCATCGAGGCCAACAAAGGCATCGAGGACCTCGTTCTCCTCGGCATCCCGCGCCGCGGCTTCCCGTTAGCCCAGCGCCTGGCGGCCCGCATCGCGGCTTCCGCCGACACCCCCATCGATCCGGCATCCTTGGTCGGACAGCTCGACATCACCCTGTACCGCGATGACCTGCGTCATTCAACCACCCGCACCCCAGAGCCCACGAAGCTGCCCGCCGGCGGCATCGACGGCAAGGTCGTGGTGCTGGTGGACGACGTGCTCTACTCCGGCCGGACCATCCGCGCCGCACTGGACGCCCTGTCCGACTGGGGCCGCCCGCGCATCGTGCGCCTGGCCGTGCTGGTGGACCGCGGACACCGCGAACTTCCCATCCGCGCCGACCACGTGGGCAAGAACCTGCCCACCGCGAAGAGCGAGAAGGTGCGCGTGCACCTGGAAGAGATCGACGGAACCAATGAAGTGATGATCGAGGCTGCTGAATGAAACACCTGCTATCGACCGCCGACCTCTCGCGCGAGGAAGCGGTCAAGATCCTCGACATCGCCGGCGAGATGCGCGAAGCCGGAACCCGCGTGGTCAAGAAGCTCCCGGCCCTGCGCGGGCGCACCGTGGTGAACCTGTTTTTCGAGGACTCCACCCGCACCCGCATCTCCTTCGAGGCGGCCGCCAAGCGGCTGAGCGCGGACGTCATCAACTTCTCCGCCAAGGGCTCCTCGGTGTCCAAGGGCGAGTCGCTGAAGGACACCGCGCAAACGCTGCTGGCCATCGGCGCCGACGCCGTGGTCATCCGCCACCCGGACTCCGGGGCACCGGCCCGCCTGGCCGCCACCGACTGGATCGACCTGCCGATCATCAACGCCGGCGACGGCACCCACGAGCACCCGACCCAGGCGCTGCTGGACGCGTTCACGCTGCGCCGCCAGCTGGCCCTGCGCGGCGGGGTCTCCGCCACCGGGCTCGGCCTGGACGGGCTGAAGGTCGCGATCGTCGGAGACATCCTGCATAGCCGCGTGGCCCGCTCGAACCTCTGGCTGCTGAACACCCTGGGCGCCTCGGTGACCATGGTCGCCCCGCCGACCCTGCTGCCGGTGGGCGCCGAGTCCTGGCCGTGCACCATCAGCTACGACCTGGACCAGGTCATCGCCGAGGGTGTTGACGCGCTGATGATGCTGCGTGTGCAGGGCGAGCGCATGAGGGCCGCCTACTTCCCGAACCCGCGCGAATACTCGCGCTACTGGGGGCTGGACGACGCCCGCCTGGGCACGCTTGACGCGGCCGGCGCCGAAACGCTGATCATGCACCCGGGCCCGATGAACCGCGGCTTGGAGATCTCCTCCGCGGCGGCCGATTCCCCCCGTTCCACCGTGCTCGACCAGGTCACCAACGGTGTGGCCGTGCGCATGGCAAGCCTCTACATGCTCCTCTCCGGCGACCTGATCTAAGGAAGAACCCATGAACTACCTCATTCAACAGGCCTCCATCCTGGGCGGCGAGCCCCAGGACGTGCTCATCGCCGACGGGCGCATCGCCCAGCTCGGCTCCATCGCGCCGGCGGACGGCGTGCAGGTCGTCGACGGCCGCGGTCTGGTGCTGCTACCCGGCATGGTCGACCCGCACACCCACCTGCGCGAACCCGGCCGCGAAGACGCCGAGACCGTGGAAACCGGCACCCGCGCCGCCGCCAAGGGCGGCTACACCGCGGTGCATGCGATGGCCAACTCGACCCCCGTGGCCGACACCGCCGGCGTCGTCGAGCAGGTCTACGAGCTGGGCCGCAAGGCCGGCTGGGTGGACGTGCGCCCGGTGGGCGCTGTCACCGTCGGGCTGGAAGGCAAGCAGCTGAGCGAGATCGGCGCCATGGCCGATTCCCGCGCCCAGGTCAAGATGTTCTCCGACGACGGCATCTGCGTCTCGGACCCGCTGCTGATGCGCCGCGCGCTGGAGTACGTGAAGGCCTTCGACGGCGTCATCGCCCAGCATGCCCAGGAGCCCCGCCTGACCGACGGCGCCCAGATGAACGAGGGCGAAGTCTCCTCGGTGCTGGGCCTGCCCGGCTGGCCTGCCGTGGCGGAGGAGTCGATCATCGCCCGCGACGTGCTGCTGGCCGAGCACGTCGGCGCCCGCCTGCACGTGTGCCACGTGTCCACCGCCGGCTCGGTGGAGATCATCCGCTGGGCCAAGGCGCGCGGCATCCAGGTCACCGCCGAGGTCACCCCCCACCATCTGCTGCTCACCGACGAGAAGGTGCGCACCTTCGACCCGGTCTTCAAGGTCAACCCGCCGCTGCGCCGCGAGGAAGACGTGATGGCGCTGCGCGCAGCGGTCGCCGACGGCACCATCGACGTGATCGGCACCGACCACGCGCCGCACCCTGCCGAATCCAAGGAATGCGAGTGGGCAGCGGCCGCCATGGGCATGACCGGGCTGGAGACCGCGCTGTCCATCGTGCAGCACGCCCTGGTTGACACCGGGCTGCTGTCCTGGGCAGACGTCGCCCGCATCACCTCGACCACCCCGGCGCAGATCGGCCGCGTCGCGGACCAGGGCCGCCCGATCGCCGTGGGCGAGCCTGCAAACCTGGTGCTCGTGGATCCGGCCGCGCGCTGGATCGTGGATCCGTACGCGATGGCCACCAAGGGCCGCAACTCGCCGTTCGCCGGCATGGAGCTGCCCGGTTCGGTGCGCGCGACCTTCTTCCACGGCCACCCCACGGTGCTCGACGGCCAGCTGGCCACCCCGAGGCCTGCCGATGCCTAGGGAAGCCATCGTGCCGGTGCTCATCACGGTGCTGGTCATCGTCGGCGCCTGCGCGCTGATCCTTCTCGGCTGGCGCAACCTCAAAGCCCGGCAGGCGAACGTGCCCGAGCCCTTCGAGCCCTTCGCCGACGAGGTCGACCACGAGTTCTCCGGGATGTACGTGGCCACCACCAAGTACGAGGACTGGCTGGAGCGCATCGCGGTGCACGACCTGGGGGTCCGCAGCAATGCGCAGCTGCAGCTCGGCGCCGCGGGCCTGCACCTGGTCCGCCCCGGCACCCGGGACCTCCACGTCCCGTGGAGCGCCTTCGAGAAGGTCAGCCGTTCCTCCGGCATGATCGGGAAGTTCGTCGAGAAGAACGGCCTGATCGTGATCAGCTGGGAGAAGGACGGCTTCGCCTTCGACACCGGCTTCCGCCCCCGGTTCGCCGAGGACACCCCCAAGATTTATCAGTTGCTGGCGTCGCACCACCGCGGCGCAGCCGAGCAGGAGACAAACAAGTGAATTCCCTGAGCAACCTACCCGCAGTGCTGGTCCTCGAAGATGGCCGCATCTTCCGCGGCCGCAGCTACGGCAAGATCGGCACCGCGCTGGGCGAGGCAGTGTTCACCACCGGCATGACCGGCTACCAGGAGACGCTGACCGACCCGTCCTACGCGCACCAGATCATCACCCAGACCTTCCCGCACGTGGGAAACACCGGGGTGAACGACGAGGACAACGAGTCCAAGCGCATGTGGGCCGCCGGCTACGTGGTCCGCGAGGCCAGCCGACGCCCGAGCAACTGGCGCTCGGAGCGCACCCTGGAAGACGACCTGCTCAGCAACGGGATCGTCGGCATCCGCGGGGTCGACACCCGTGCGCTGACCCGCCACCTGCGCGACGCCGGCGCCATGAAGTCCGGCATCTTCTCCGGCGACGCGGCCGCGGCATCCGAGGCCGACCTCATCGCGCAGGTCACCGCGCAGCCGCCGATGGCAGGGCGCAACATCTCCGCCGAGGTTTCCACCGATGAGGCCTACGTCGTCGAACCGGCCGACCACGGCTATGAGGGCCAGGCCAAGCACACCGTCGCCGCCATCGACCTGGGCATGAAGTCGATGACCCCGCACCGCCTGGCCGAGCGCGGCCTGCGCGTGCACGTGCTGCCGTACAACGCCACCCTCGAGGACATCAAGGCCACCGGGGCCACCGGCGTGTTCTTCTCCAACGGCCCGGGCGACCCCGCCGCGGCCGCCGCGCAGGTCGAGCTGGTGCGCTCGGTGCTCGACGCGGGCATCCCGTACTTCGGCATCTGCTTCGGCAACCAGATGCTCGGCCGCGCGCTGGGCCTGGAAACCTACAAGCTGCGCTTCGGCCACCGCGGCATCAACCAGCCGGTGATGGACAAGGCCACCGGCCGCGTGGAAATCACCAGCCAGAACCACGGCTTCGCCGTCGACGCCCCGATCGAAGGCAGCTTCACCGCCCCGATCGAGCGCTACGGCAAGGTCGAGGTCTCCCACTTCTCCCTGAACGACCAGGTCGTCGAGGGCCTGAGCTGCCTCGACATCCCTGCGTTCTCCGTGCAGTACCACCCAGAGGCAGCCTCCGGCCCGCACGATGCCGCCTACCTCTTTGACCGTTTCGTCTCCGCCATGGATTCCGCCGCAGAAAAGGACGCCAAGTAATGCCTAAGCGCACCGATCTCAACTCAGTTCTCGTCATCGGTTCGGGTCCAATCGTCATTGGCCAGGCCGCCGAGTTCGACTACTCCGGCACCCAGGCGCTGCGCGTGCTGAAGGAGGAGGGCCTGCGGGTCATCCTGGTCAACTCCAACCCCGCCACCATCATGACCGACCCGGAATTCGCCGACGCCACCTACGTCGAGCCGATCACCCCGGAGGTCGTCGAGAAGATCATCGCCAAGGAGCGCCCCGACGCGATCCTGCCGACCCTGGGCGGGCAGACCGCGCTGAACACCGCCATCGCGCTGGACAAGTCCGGCGCCTTGGAGAAGTACAACGTCGAGCTGATCGGCGCGAACATCGAAGCCATCGAGCTGGGCGAGGACCGCGAGAAGTTCAAGGGCGTCGTTGAGCGCTGCGGCGCCGAATCGGCCCGCTCGGTTATCGTGCACACCCTTGACGAGGCCTTCGCCGCCGTCGAGGAGCTGAACTACCCGGTCGTCGTGCGCCCGTCCTTCACCATGGGCGGCCTGGGCTCGGGCATGGCGTACAACGCCGAGGACCTGACCCGCATCGCCGGCGCCGGCCTGCAGTACTCGCCGACCACCGAGGTGCTCCTGGAGGAGTCGATCCTCGGCTGGAAGGAGTACGAGCTGGAGATGATGCGCGACAAGAACGACAACGTCGTGGTCGTCTGCTCCATCGAGAACTTCGATCCCGTCGGCGTGCACACCGGCGACTCCATCACCGTGGCCCCTGCGATGACCCTGACCGACCGCGAGTACCAGAACCTGCGCGACATCTCCATCGCCGTGATCCGCGAGGTGGGCGTGGACACCGGCGGCTGCAACATCCAGTTCGCCATCGAGCCCGACACCGGACGCGTGGTGGTCATCGAGATGAACCCGCGTGTGTCGCGTTCCTCCGCGCTGGCCTCCAAGGCCACCGGCTTCGCCATCGCGAAGATCGCCACCAAGCTCTCCCTGGGCTACACCCTGGACGAGATCCCGAACGACATCACCCAGAAGACCCCGGCCTCCTTCGAGCCGGCGCTGGACTACGTCGTCGTCAAGGTGCCGCGCTTCGCGTTCGAGAAGTTCCCGGCCGCCGACGCCACCCTGACCACCACCATGAAGTCCGTCGGCGAGGCCATGGCCCTGGGCCGCAACTTCACCGAGGCGCTGCAGAAGGCCCTGCGCTCCCTGGAGCAGAAGGGCAGCGAGCTGTCCTTCGAGCCGATCGACGCCGACGAGCTTGACTCGGTCATGAAGCACATCGAGAAGGGCTCCACCGAGCGCATGTCCCTGGTGCAGCGCGCGCTGCTGTCGGGCAAGAGCGTCGAGGAGCTGTTCGAGGCCACCGGCATCGACCCGTGGTACCTGGACCAGCTGGCGCTGATCAACGAGACCGCCGCGATGATCGCGCAGAACAAGGACCTGGGCGAGGACGTGCTGCGCGAGGCCAAGCGCCACGGCTTCTCCGACGCGCAGATCGCCAAGCTCACCGGCAAGTCCGAGGCAGTGGTGCGCGGCGTGCGCCATGCGCTGGGCGTGCGCCCGGTCTACAAGACCGTCGACACCTGCGCCGCCGAGTTCGAGGCCTTCACCCCCTACATGTACTCCTCCTACGACGAGGAGACCGAGCTGGTCGCGCACGAGAAGAAGTCCGTGATCATCCTGGGTTCCGGCCCGAACCGCATCGGCCAGGGCATCGAGTTCGACTACTCCTGCGTCCACGCGGTGATGGCGCTGCGTGCCGAGGGCTACGAGACCGTCATGGTCAACTGCAACCCGGAAACCGTCTCCACCGACTACGACATCTCCGACCGCCTGTACTTCGAGCCCCTGACGCTGGAAGACGTGCTGGAGATTATCCACGCGGAAGAGGAGACCGGCGGCGTGCTGGGCGTGTTCGTGCAGCTGGGCGGGCAGACCCCGCTGAAGCTGGCAGCAGAGCTGAAGGAGGCCGGCGTGAACATCCTGGGCACCTCCCCGGAGGCCATCGACCTGGCCGAGCACCGCGGCGCCTTCCAGCGCGTGCTGGACAACTCCGGGCTGATCGCCCCCAAGAACGGCACCGCAGTGTCCTTCCCTGAGGCCAAGGCCATCGCGGACTCGATCGGCTACCCGGTCCTGGTGCGCCCGAGCTACGTGCTGGGCGGCCGCGGCATGGAAATCGTCTACGACGAGGCCTCGCTGGAGCGCTACATCGCCAACGCCACCGAGATCACCGTGGACCACCCGGTCCTGGTCGACCGCTTCCTGGAAGACGCCATCGAGATCGACGTCGACGCCCTGTTCGACGGCACCGACCTCTACGTCGGCGGCATCATGGAGCACATCGAGGAGGCCGGCATCCACTCGGGCGACTCGGCCTGCACCCTGCCTCCGATCACCCTGGGCCCTGACGTGCGCGCCCGCGTGAAGGAAGCAACCCGCGCCATCGCCGAGGGCGTGGGCGTGCGCGGCCTGATCAACATCCAGTTCGCGCTGGCCTCCGACATCCTCTACGTGATCGAGGCGAACCCGCGCGCCTCGCGCACCGTGCCGTTCACCTCCAAGGCCACGGGCGTGCAGCTGGCCAAGGTCGCGGCGCTGATCGGCGTGGGCAAGACCCTGGCCGACCTGCGCGGCAGCTACCTGCCTGCCGAGGGCGACGGTGCGAACCTGCCGGACTCGGCACCAATCGCGGTCAAGGAAGCGGTCATGCCGTTCGCCCGCTTCCGCACCCCGGAGGGCAAGGTCGTCGACTCGCTGCTCGGCCCTGAGATGCGCTCCACCGGCGAGGTCATGGGCATCGACAAGTACTTCGACACCGCCTTCGCCAAGTCGCAGGCCGCGGCGAACAACCCGCTGCCGACCAGCGGCAAGGTCTTCGTCTCGGTCACCAACCGCGACAAGCGCTCGATCGTGATGCCGGTCAAGCACCTGGCCGACCGCGGTTTCGAGATCATCTCCACCGGCGGCACCGCCGAGGTGCTGCGCCGCAACGGCATCCCGACCCAGATCGTGGGCAAGCTGCACGAGGGCGGCGAGTCGATCGTCGACCTCATCCAGGCTGGCGAGATCGGGCTGATCCTGAACACCCCGTCGGGTTCCGATGCCCGCGGCGACGGATACGAGATCCGCGCTGCAGCCACCAGCGTCGGCACCCCGGTGATCACCACCGTGGCGGAGTTCGGCGCGGCCGTCCAGGCCATCGACGCCCTGCGCGAATACGCCTGGGACGTCACCAGCCTGCAGGAGCACGAAACCGCACTGGAAGCAGCGCGCAATGCCTAGTCCGGTGCCATTCGGGACCCGCCTTCGGGCGGCCATGGACTCCAGCGGACCGCTGTGCGTGGGCATCGACCCGCACCCGGGGCTGCTGGAGGCCTGGGGACTGCCGAACACGGCCGAGGGAGTGCGCGTGTTTTCGCTCACTGTGGTGGAGGCGATGACCGGCGTGGCCGCCATCCTGAAACCGCAGGTGGCCTTGTACGAGCGCTTCGGTTCGGCCGGCTTCGCGGCGTTGGAGGAGACCCTCCAGGCCGCGAAGGCTGCCAACCTGCTGACGCTGGCCGACGCCAAGCGCGGGGACATCGGCTCCACCATGGCAGCCTACGCGACCGCCTGGCTGGACGATTCCTCGCCGCTGGCCTCGGACGCCGTGACCCTGAGCCCGTACCTGGGCTACGAGTCACTGCGCCCCGCCATCGACCTGGCTGCGGCCACCGGCAGGGGAGTGTTCGTGCTGGGGCTGACCTCCAACCCGGAGGGCGCTTCGGTGCAGCATGTCGGCGGTGATAAGTCAGTTGCTAAATCAATCATCGAGCAGGTCAGCGCGGAAAATGCAGATGCCGAAGATTTTGGGCATGTCGGCTTGGTGGTCGGTGCGACCATCGGCGACGCACCCGCGAAACTCGGCATTGACCTGAGCGCTTCCAAGGCTCCGCTGCTTACCCCGGGCCTCGGCGCCCAGGGGGCGACGGCGCAGGACATCGCAACGGCGTTCGCCTCCAGCTACCGCCAGGTACTGGGGACCAGCAGCCGCGACATCCTGAAGGCAGGCCCGGACGTGAACGAGCTTCGAGACAAGGCGCGCAGCGTGCGCGACGAACTGCTCGCAGCGAAGTAGCGACAACTAAATATGCGACCCAATCGCGTTGTGGCCGATAGAGTTTCTACTGGCCACAACGCGATTAGTCTTGCCAAACGCGTGTTGGAAAGCTATGTTCGGTTCATAGCCTTAGTCCACTACACATTAAGGATGGCTGAACGATGGTTCTGCGAGAACTCTCTGACGAAGACCGCATCCGGGCACGCGCCAAAGCACTTGCTGCCCGCACCCGTCGTGCTGAAATCAAGGCCCAGTTCAGTGCCGGCAAAATTTCCATCACCGAGGTACTAGACTTGGTATACGAAGATGAGGCCGTGGGACGCATGCGTGTCATGGACCTTCTGGAATCGGTACCGGGCGTTGGTGAAGTACGCGCGGCGAATTTGCTGGAGCGACTTGGCATTTCCCCATCCCGCCGGCTGCGCGGACTGGGACGCAAGCAACGCACCGCAATTACCGAGCACTTCAAGCAAAGCCCGCCAAAAACGAAAGTGTAGTCAATGACCGTTGCGTCGGTAACTGTTCTAGCCGGCCCCACGGCTGTAGGTAAGGGCACCGTGTCCACCTACATCCGAGATAACTATCCAGACGTCTGGCTTTCGGTGTCGGCAACGACACGCGATCCACGACCCGGTGAAACCGACGGAGTCCACTACTTCTTTGTGGGCCCCGAGAAGTTCCACCAGCTCGTCGACGAGGGCCAGATGCTGGAGTGGGCCGTGGTCCACGGCCAGAATAGCTATGGCACCATCCGCTCAACGGTGGAAGACGCGGTAGCCGAGGGCAAGAAGGTGCTGCTGGAGATCGATCTTCAGGGTGCCCGCCAGGTCAAGGAGTCGATGCCCGAGGCAAAATTCGTCTTCCTGGCCCCGCCGTCATGGGACGAATTGGTCCGCCGCCTGATTGGCCGCGGCACCGAAACGCCCGAAGAACAGCAGCGTCGGCTGGAAACCGCTAAACTAGAACTTGCGGCGGAATCAGAATTCGACGTGACCATCGTCAACGACGATGTCGCACGTGCCGCCGAAGAGCTTGTGGCCCTCATGGGGCTGAAGAATGACTAAAGGGAGTCTTGTGTCCAACCTAGAGGGAATCATCAACCCATCGATCGACTCGTTGCTTGAGACGAACGACTCGAAGTACGCGATCGTGCTGAATTCGGCCAAGCGTGCCCGCCAGATTAACGCCTACTACGCACAGCTTAACGAAGGCCTGTTCGAGTACGTCGGTCCGCTGGTGGAAACCAAGCTGAACGAGAAGCCTCTGACCATCGCCCTGCGCGAGCTGGATGAGAACCTCCTGAAGGTGACTCCGGCCGAGGTCACCGAGGACTAGTCGAAAAGGTGGCGCCCCATTAGTGGGCGCCTTCTTTTTCGTTAAGCACCAAAAAACACGCCCGCAACGGGTCGATGCTCCGCGGTGCGGTGAAAATCACTGCGACCGCCCAACCATCCAAGGAAGAGCTGCGTGAAGCGAATCGTCTTAGGCGTCTCAGCAGGGATCGCCGCCTACAAATCCGTGCTCCTGCTGCGCCTGCTGCGCGAGGCCGGACACCACGTCGACGTCATCCCCACCGGGAACGTCGCCAAGTTCGTCGGCAACGCCACCTGGGAGGCGCTCTCCGGCAATCCGGTGACCTCCAACGTCTTCGACGCCGTCGATACCGTGAACCACGTGCGCCTGGGCCAGCAGGCCGATCTGGTGCTCGTGGTGCCGGCCACCGCCGACATCCTCGCCCGCGCCGCCTCCGGGCTGGCCGACGACCTGCTCACCGGCACTTTGCTGGCCACCCGCGCGCCGGTGGTCATGGCCCCGGCCATGCACACCGAGATGTGGCAGCACCCGGCCACCGTGGCGAACACCGCCGTGCTGCGCGAGCGCGGGGTGCGCGTGATCGAACCGGCCTCGGGACGGCTGACCGGCAAGGACAGCGGCCCCGGCCGCCTGCCCGAGCCCGATCAGATCTTCGAGTCCATCCAGGACCTGCTCTCCGAGCCGATCCTGGCCGGTCGCAAGGTGCTGATCACCGCCGGCGGCACCCGCGAGCCGCTGGATCCGGTGCGCTTCCTGGGCAACCGCTCCTCGGGGCGCCAGGGCGTGGCGCTGGCGCAGGCCGCCCGTGACGCCGGCGCCCAGGTCACGCTCATTGCCACGCACCTGGAGGTGCCGGCCCCGCACGGGGTGGAGCTGGTGCACGCCTCCAGCGCGCTGGAGCTGCGCGAGGCGGTCTTCGCCCACGCCGAGGGGCAGGACGCGCTGATCATGAACGCCGCCGTCGCCGACTTCCGCCCGGCGACTATCGAGGGCTCGAAGATCAAGAAGCGCGACGAGCATTCGGCACCGGTCATCGAACTGGTGCGCAATCCCGACATCCTGGCAGAGATCGTCTGCGCCCGCGGTGCGAACGACCAGCTGCCGCCGGTGATCGTCGGCTTCGCCGCGGAAACCGGCGACGACCAGGGCAGCGTGCTGGACTACGGCAAGGCGAAGCTCGCGCGCAAGGGCTGCGAGCTGCTGGTGGTCAACGAGGTGGGCGCCAACTTGACCTTCGGGACCGACAGCAACACCGTGCAGGTGCTGTTCGCCGACGGGAAGCCTGCTGTGGGCGCCGCCGGAAGCAAAATCGAGGTGGCCCGCGTCGTCATCGAGCAGCTCGCCGCCGAAATAAACGGACATGTTGCCGACGCAAAGTGAGCCGCGCCATATAGCGCTTGGTCACGAACGCAGCAAGTTCTGCCAACCGGTCGATACGACCAGATAGAGTACAAAGGTGACTTCAACAACCCCTGAACTACGTCTTTTCACCTCGGAATCCGTTACCGAGGGCCACCCGGACAAGATCTGCGACCAGATCTCCGACGCGATCCTCGACGCCATGCTGGCGCAGGACCCGGATTCCAAGGTCGCCGTCGAAACCCTGACCACCACCGGCCTGGTGCACGTGGCGGGCGAGGTAACCACCAACGGCTACGTCGAGATCCCGGAGATCGTGCGCCGCACCATCCTGGACATCGGCTACGACTCCTCGGCCAACGGCTTCGACGGGGCGCGCTGCGGCGTGTCGGTCTCGATCGGCCAGCAGTCCCAGGAGATCCACGACGGCGTGTTCAATTCGTTGGAGTCCCGCGAAGGCATCGCCAAGGACCCGCGCGACATGCAGGGCGCCGGCGACCAGGGCCTGATGTTCGGCTACGCCTCGAACGAGACCGCCTCGCTGATGCCGACCCCGATCTTCCTGGCGCACCGCCTGTCCGAACGCCTGACCCAGATGCGCAAGAACGGCCGCATGCCGCTGCTGCGCCCGGACGGCAAGACCCAGGTCACCATCGGCTACGACGGCGACACCCCGGTCTCCGTGGACACCGTGGTGGTCTCCAGCCAGCATGCCTCCGAATACGAGCTGAACACGCTGAAGGCCGACCTGCTCGAGGAGGTCGTGACCCCGATCCTGGAGCGCTCGGAGCTGGACATCTCCAGCACCAAGGTGATCCTGAACCCCTCGGGACCGTTCATCATCGGCGGCCCGGTGGGCGACGCGGGCCTGACCGGCCGCAAGATCATCGTGGACACCTACGGCGGCTTCGCCCGCCACGGCGGCGGCGCCTTCTCCGGCAAGGACCCGTCGAAGGTCGACCGCTCGGCCGCCTACGCCATGCGCTGGGTCGCGAAGAACGTCGTGGCCGCTGGGCTGGCAAGCCGCGCCGAGGTCCAGGTGGCCTACGCGATCGGCGTCGCGCGTCCGGTGGGCCTGTACGTGGAGACCTTCGGCACCGAGACCGTGGACCCGGCGAAAATCACCGCCGCGATCAACGAGGTGTTCGACCTGCGCCCGCTGGGCATCATCGAGGACCTTGACCTCAAGCGCCCGATCTACCGCAAGACCGCCGCGCACGGCCACTTCGGCCGCGACGACAATGACTTCACCTGGGAGAAGCTGGACCGCGTCGACGCTCTGCGCAGCTGGTTCAACGCCTAGCAGCAGTGGAGCAAGACGCCCTCATCTCAGCACCCGGCCAGGCCCGCCTCAAGCGGGTCGCCCGGGTGCTGATTGATTCCTCGGTCCCGCACCTGGACCGCCTCTTCGACTACGAGGTGCCCGAGTCCATGCACGCGGCAGCCCAGGTCGGGGTGCGCGTAAAGGTGCCCTTCGGCCCGCAGCAGCTGGCCGGGTTCATCGTCGAGCTGCTGGAGGACCACCAGCCGGCGATGAAGCTGCGCCCGCTGTCGAAAATCATCTCCGAGAGTGTGGTGCTGCACCCGGACGTCCTGGCCGCCGCCTCGCTGGTCGCCGCGCGTTACGCCGGGACCCTGTGGGACGTGGTGCGCCTGGCAGTGCCCACCCGCGCGGCCAAGGTCGAGGCCGAGGAGCTGGTGACCGCCCCGGCGCTGGCGTTGGGGGACGCCCCGAACCAGCTGGAGCACTACGAGCAGGGTTCTGCGGTGCTGCAGGATTGGGCCGACGGGGCCACCCGGCGCGCGGTGGCGAGCTGGGCGCCGAATTTCCACGGCTCCTGGCCCGGGTTCCTGCTGGATGCCGCGCGGCCGGTGCTTCAGCGCGGGGCGCGGGTGCTCATCGTGGTGCCCGACGCGCGCGACCTTGACCTCTTGTGCGCGCACCTGGACGAGCAGCTCGGCGCCCAGTCCTACGCGCGGCTGCAGGCCGACGACGGCCCGACCCCGCGCTACCGCAACTTCCTGCGCGCCATCGGCGGGCACGTGCAGCTGGTGGTCGGTACCCGCTCCGCCGCCCTGTGCCACGTGCCGGACCTGGAACTGATGATCATCTGGCAGGACGCCGACCGCTCGCACCGCGAATTGCGCGCCCCCTACCAGCACAGCCGCGAGGTCGCGCTGCTGCGCAGCCAGCAGGCGGGGATCTCGCTGCTGCTGGCTTCCCCGTCGCGCTCCGTGGAGGCCCAGCGGCTGGTGGCCACCGGCTGGGCCAGCGAGCTGAAGCTGCCGCGCGACACGCTGCGTGCCCACACCCCTCGTGTGGTGGCCACCACCAACGACTTCGAGCTGAGGCGCGACCCGCTGCTGGCGCGGGTGCGCATCCCGTCGCTGGCCTGGCGCGAAGCCACCAAGGCGCTGGAAACCGGCCCGGTGCTGGTGCAGGTCGCCCGCACCGGATTCATGCCGGCGCTGGCCTGCCAGGACTGCCGGGCTCCGGCGCGCTGCCGGCTGTGCCAGGGACCGCTGCAGCTGGCCGGGAAGCAGTCGCATGTGGGCTGCCGCTGGTGCGGGGAGCAGTTCCACGACTACCGCTGCGGGCAGTGCGGCTCGCCGCGCGTGCGCGCCGCCAGCATCGGCGCCGACCGCACCGCCGAGGAGCTTGGCCTGGCCTTCCCCAAGGTGAAGGTGCTCTCCTCCACCGGGGCCAAGCCGCTGGCGAGCCTGGGCGACAAGCCGGCGCTGGTGGTCGCCACCCCTGGCGTCGAGCCCGTCGTGGAGGGCGGGTACGCCGCGGTGCTGCTACTGGATGCCGACAAGATGCTCGCCTACGATTCGCTGCGCAACACCGAGGAGGTGCTCGCACGCTGGTTCACCGCCGCCTGCCTGGCCCGCAGCAGCGGGGTCGTGGTGCTCACCGGCAGCCCGAGCCCGGCCGGCGCCGCGCTGGTGCGCTGGGATGCCGCCGGATTCGCCGACCGCGAGCTGGCCGAACGCCGCGAGGTCGGGCTGCCGCCGGCCGTGCGCAGCGCCCTGGTCTCCGGGCCCGGTGCCGAACGGCTGGTCGCCGCGCTGGACGATGACATCCGGGCGCTGGTCGCGATCCACGGGCCGAGCATCATCGACGGACCGCCCGTGGAGCACCGCTACGTGCTGTTCTTCAGCTACGCGCACGGCCAGGCGGTCACAGAAGCGCTGCGCGCCCTGCGCGTCCGCATGTCAGCGGCCAAGGAACCGGTGGCGACCATCGCGGTCGATCCCGACGAGGTCCTCTAGGCCACGGCCTGCCCATCCCGCGGCCGGGCGTCCAGGCTCAGGTAGCCGTTGACCGTCGCGTAGAAGCGGTGTCCCGTCCAGTCGCGCCGGCCCACCCGGACGCGCCGCGGTTCGCCCTGCACCTGGCGGTGGCTGGCCTGCACGTACACGTCGTAGATGTCCGGGGTCAAGGGCTGCAGCTCCTGTCCGCCGTGCAGCGCGAACGCGTCCGCCGCGGGGCGCAGGGGCAGGGCCGCGTCCGCGCCGCCGTGGCGTGGGCGCAGGATCAGCTCGGCCAGCTGCGGCGGCGGGCCGGCAGGAACGAAGTGCGGGACTCCTGCGGCTTGCCCGCCCTGCCTGTCCTGCCGCACATTCCAGTGCGCGGCCAGCAGCTGCTCGAGCAGCGCCCACGCCTGCATCTGCCGGGCATCCCCGGTGCGCAGCGCCGCCGAGCGCTGCCGGTGCGGGAAGCCAAGCCGCGATTCCTGCTGCGCTGGGATGAAGCGTGCGACGAAGCCCGCGTGGGCGCGCAGCCAGCTGCGCCGCCGCCACCGGCCCATCCCCAGCTAGCGTCCGGGCCGGTAGGTGCGCAGAATCTTGCGCCGGTAGAGGTCGAGCACCATGCCCTGTTCCAGATCGGCCGGAAGCCGCGCGGCGCGGACCTGCTCGGCGATGCGCGCCACCGACCGGGTGCAGCCCTCCGGGTCGGCCTTGCGGGCGCTGATGTTGTTGGCGTCCTGGCGGGCGCGCAGGAAGTAGTAGTCGTCGTCCGCCAGTACCGCGGTGCGCTCGGCGGCCAGATAGCAGGCGGTGATGAAGATGCCGTCTTCCAGCCGCACCCGCCCCTCGGGGAAACGCAGCTCCAGGCGCTCGATCAGCGCGCGGCGGATGAGTTTCTGCGGGGCGAGGGTGGCGAAAACCTCGCGCAGCTCGGCCTTGGGGTTGTTCTTGGCCAGCAGCGTGCGGTTCACCGGGCGGCCGTTGAGCCCGGCGATGCGCGGGAGCACCATGTCCGCCTGGTGCAGCTGCGCGTAGTCCAGCATGCTGCGCAGGGCGTGGCTGGCCAGCATGTCGCCGGCATCGGCGAAGAAGACGTAGTCCGCCTCGGTGGCCGCCAGCCCGCGGTTGCGCGGCTGGCCCGGCCACCCGCTGTTGCGCTGGCGGATCACCCGGGTGCGCGGGTGCGCGGCGGCGAATCGGTCCATGAGCTGCGGCCCGCCGTCGGTGGAGCCGTCGTCGACCAGGATGAGCTCGAAGTGCTCCGGATCCAGGTCCTGCGCCGCCAGGCTGTCGAGCAGTTCGCCCAGGTAGGGCATCGCGTTGAAGACCGGGACGATGACCGCGACGCGCGCGCTGCCGGAGCTGGCCGTGGGACCGGTGTCCGACGCTCGGATGCCGCGTTGTGAAAGCCGCGCGCGGACCAGGCCCAGGCACCGCCGCAGCGACCCAGCTAATTCCCCCTATGCCATGCGCCCCCATTTCCCCGGCCAAACCCGCGAACGCAGATAGCGGGCCGGCCTGGTACTCTAGCGCCTGCCGGGGCGGGTCACACCTTCATGACGAGGGCCGCGGACAGGCGCCGCCCCAGCTGCGTGTTTAACCGCCGAGCCCCTCCAGGAAGCGCCGCACCGCGGCCGCAGCCTGGGGCGCCTTCTCATAGTGGATCAGGTGGCCGACGTCGGGCAGCATCAGCAGCCGCGCGTCGGCGAACGTGGCGCGCAGCGCCTCCTGGGTGGCCGGGGAACCCAGCTCGTCCTGCTGCCCGCCGACCATCAGCGTCGGGATGCCGATGACCCGGGAGTATTCGCCCACGGTGTGGCTGATCGAGGCCAGGTAGGCTTCGGCCAGGGTATCGCGGGAGTGGAATCCGCCGAAGTACGCGCGGTGCTGGTCGCGCACATAGCGGCGCATCTGCGGGTCGCGGCTCTTGGTCATCACCAGCGACATGCCGTCGGTGAACAGCCTCGATCGCAGCAGCGGCTCGCCGATGCCGGCCGGCAACGCCGCGCACAGGGCGTAGTAGCCGCTGGTCAGCTGCGCCAGCAGCGCCTGGGAGGATTCCAGCGCCGGTTCGGAGATCGGATTGAGCAGGGTCAACGAGGCGAAGTCGCGCCCGGCGGCCAGCCTGGCGGCGATGACGGACCCGAAGGAGTGCCCGAGCAGGTGGGTGGCCGGGCCCAGCTGCAGCTCGTCGGCCAGCACGTCGAGCATCCGGGCGTAGCCCTCGACGTCGTGCGGGGCCTGGGTCATGGAGCTGGAGCTGCCGAAGCCGGGCAGGTCGGGCACCACCACGGTGTAGCCGGGAAGCTGGGCGATGATGCGGTCCAGCCCGTGGTGGTCGCCGCGGAAGCCGTGCACCGCGAAGAGCACGCCGCGCGATTCGGCAGGCACGGCCCGGTAGGTGAAGACCTTGGTGGCGGAGCCGAAGAGGCGGTGCGTGCTGACAAGTTGCGTGCGTGGGCTCATGCCTCAAATCCTACCCGTCCAGCAGCGCCAGGGCCGCGCCCTCGTCGATCACCAAATCGGTGATCAGCCCGCCGTTCAGCGCCCCGCGCACGGCATCGATCTTGCCCCGGCCGGCCACCACGCAGAAGCGCTGCGGCACCCGGCGCAGGGTATCGAGCGCGGGCCCGGTGGAGCGGGCGTTGATCCCGATCCCGGAGCTGTGCCCGTGCCGGTCGAAGAACACCGTCGCCACGTCGCCCACCACACCGATCTTCGCCAGCTGCGCGGTCTCCTGCTTGCTCAGGTAGCCGCCGCGGTAGACCTGCGAGGTGACATCCGACCCGGCCGCGCCCAGCGAGAACACCGCCAGGTTCATCTCCGACTGCACCTTGAGCACGCGCTTGACCGAGGTTTCCTGCCACATCGCCCGGCGCGTGGACGCGCGGTCGAAAAACGCCGGCACCGGGAACTGCTCGGTACGCGCGGTGAACGCCTCGCCGAAGCGGGTGAGGATCTCGCTGGCGTAGCGCACGCCGCTGGTGACAGGGTTCGCCGCGCCGTTCAGCTGCACGATCACGGTGTCGTGGGTGGGGTGGGAGCTGAGCGCGGTGGACACCGCCTGCATGGTCGAACCCCAGGCCACCCCGATCGTCATCGAGGAGGAGACCATCGCTCCTAGCTGGTGCGCCGCGTGCGCGGCGACGCGGGAGAGCAGTTCCGCGTCGTCCATGGCGCCGTCGGTGGGCACCACCTGCACGTTGATGCCGAAGCGCTCGGCCAGCCGGCCGGAGAGCTGGGCTGACATTCCAGCGCTGGGGGAGATGCTGATCGAGACCATGCCGGTGCGCTTGGCGTGGGTGAGCAGCCGCGAGACGGTCGAGCGGGAGGTGCCCAGCTCGCGGGCGATGACCTCCATCTTCAAATCCTGCAGGTAATACAGCTGGGCGGCGCGCAGCGCGTCCTTCTCACGGGTGCCGTACTGCACGGATGTGTCATGCGCAGGGCGCCGGTAGGGCCCTGCAGGGGGTGGTTTCTGCATCAATCTGACCATTTCTGCACGTTTGTGCAATTCATTTGACCGCTTTGCAAACTACCGACAACACTAACCCGTAGAACTACTCAATCGTTACAAAGGGGCAACACGTCGTGAATCGGGAACAGCTGGCCAAACTGCGCGAACGGCCCCAGGCACGGGTTCTGGTCGTCGGCGGCGGCATCAACGGTGTCGCCACCTTCCGCTACCTTGCCATGCAGGGCATCGACGTCGCGCTGGTCGAACGCGGAGACTACTGCCAAGGCGCGTCGGGCGCCAGCTCGCACATGATCCACGGCGGCATCCGCTACCTGGAAAACGGCGAGTTCCGCCTGGTGCACGAGTCGGTGCAGGAGCGCAATTCGCTGCTTCAGATCGCCCCGCACTACGTCAAGCCGCTGCAGACCACCATCCCGATCTTCTCCACCTTCTCGGGGATCCTCTCCGCTCCGATGCGCTTTGTGACCCACAAGTCCGGCAAGCCGACCGAACGCGGCGCCGCCCTGATCAAGGCCGGATTGGTGATGTACGACGTGTTCGCCGGAGTCGGCGGGCGCAACACCCCGTGGCACAACTTCAAGGCCGGCGCCGCGGCCCGCAAGGACCTGCCGGCCCTGCGCGACGACGTGAAGTACACCGCGACCTACTTCGACGCCTCGGTGCACAACCCTGAGCGCCTGACCCTGGACGTGCTGCAGGAAGGCCTGCGCGCCAACCCGGACGCCCGCGCCAGCAACTACGTGGAACTGGCAGGGGTCGACGGGGGCACCGCGCAGCTGCGCGACGTGCTGACCGGGCAGAGCTTCGACTTCGACGCCGAGGTCATCATCAACGCGACCGGCGCCTGGGTCGACGTGACCAATGAGCAGCTGGGCCGGAAGACCAAGTGGACCGGCGGCACCAAGGGCTCGCACATCGTGCTGGACCACCCCGAGCTGCTCGCGGCCACCGGCGGACGCGAGATCTTCTTCGAGCACGAGGACGGGCGCATCGTGCTGATCTACCCGATGCTCGGGCGCGTGCTGGTGGGCACCACCGACCTGGAGCACGACATGGCCGAGCCGGCGGTGTGCACCGAGGAAGAGGTCGACTACTTCTTCGAGCTGGTCCACCACGTCTTCCCGCGCATCACCGTGCGCCGCGAGCAGATCGTCTACAAGTTCTCCGGCGTGCGCCCGCTGCCGAACCACGACGACACCGCCCCCGGCTTCGTCTCCCGCGACTACCAGGTGCGCGAAACCCGGCTCACCGACACCACCACGATGCTCTCGCTGATCGGCGGCAAGTGGACGACGTTCCGGGCACTGAGCGAGAACCTGGGCCGCAAGGCGCTGGAATTCCTGGGGGAGCGCGAGATCCGCTCCACCGCCGGCGTGCCGATCGGCGGCGGCAAGGACTTCCCGATGAACGAGGGCGAGCTGGCCGCCTGGTACGCCGCGCGCGAGAACGCCGCCGGGCGCGACCGCCTGCGGGTGCTGCTCGAGCGCTACGGCACCGGAGCGGACGCGGTGCTGGCCCAGCTTTGCGAGGACACCGCGCTGCAGCACTCCGACGAGCTGTCCTGCCAGGAGCTGGCCTACATGGCCGCCCACGAGCAGGTAGGCCGCCTGATCGACGTCTTCATCCGCCGCACCAACCTGGCCTTCCGAGGCCTGGTCACCAAGGATCTGGTCAGCGAGGCGGCACGCTGCCTGGCTGGGCCGATGGGCTGGGATGACACCCAGACCCAGGCCGAGATCGCCCATACGATCTCGGTCCTGGCAGGCAGCCACGGGGTCGACCTGGACTGAGCCTGCCGTTGCTGCCGGCGGCAGATCGCCGCCGGCAGGATGTGATATCACCTCAAAGGTCAAAGATGCCCATGCAAGTGTTCATTTCCGAATTCACCGGTACTTTTATCCTCGTTCTCATGGGCGCCGGCGTCTGCGCCAACGTCTCGCTGAAGGGCACCCTGGGCAGCGCCGCAGGGTGGGTCGCCATCAGCTTCGGCTGGGGCCTGGCCGTCTTCTCCGGTGTCTGGGTTTCGGCCCCGTCCGGCGCCCACCTGAATCCCGCGGTCACCCTGGGATTGATGGTGAACCCCGAAGCAACCGAGCTGGCCCCAGGCATCCCGAAGTCGGCAGCGACCGCGCTGGTCTACGTGGCCGCGCAGTTCATCGGCGCTTTCCTGGGCGCCGTCATCGCCTGGCTGGCCTACAAGAAGCACTTCGACGAGCCGGCCAACCAGGGCAAGGTGCTCGGAGTGTTCGCCACCGGCCCGGCCATCCGCTCCTACGGGTGGAACGTGGTCTCCGAAGCCATCGGCACCTTCGTGCTGGTGTTCGTGATCGGCGGCTTCGGCGGGACGCCGCACGGGCTCGGCCCGCTGGCGGTCGGCCTGCTGGTCGTCGCGATCGGCCTATCCCTCGGCGGAGCAACCGGATACGCTATCAATCCAGCACGTGACCTCGCCCCGCGTCTTGCGCATGCGGTGCTGCCGATCCCCGGCAAGGGGTCCTCGGACTGGGCCTACTCGTGGGTTCCCGTCTTCGGTCCGCTGGCCGGCGGAGCCTTGGGCGGCCTGGCCGTCGCCGTCCTGCTGTAATGCCGCACCCACTAGAGAAAGTTGATCGACAGTGAGCAACAAGTACGTCATCGCCATTGACCAGGGAACCACCAGCTCCCGCGCCATCGTCTTCGACCACGCCGGAGAGGTCGTCTCCGTGGGGCAGAAGGAGCACGAGCAGATTTTCCCGGCCGCCGGATGGGTGGAGCACAACCCGATCGAGATTTGGGACAACGTGCGCGAGGTCATCGGCACCGCGCTGGCCAAGGAGAACCTGACCCGCCACGACATCGAGGTCGTCGGCATCACCAACCAGCGCGAAACCACCGTGGTGTGGGACAAGCACACCGGTGAGCCGGTATACAACGCGATCGTCTGGCAGGACACCCGCACCCAGGACATCGTCGACGCGCTGTCCGCCGAGGGCGGGATCGAGCGCTACAAGGACCGTGTCGGGCTGCCGCTGGCGACCTACTTCGCCGGCACCAAGATCAAGTGGATCCTGGAGAACGTCGACGGGGCGCGCGAACGTGCCGAGGCCGGCGACCTGCTGTTCGGCACCACCGACACGTGGGTGCTGTGGAATCTGACCGGCGGGCCGGAGGGCGGCGTGCACACCACCGACGTCACCAACGCCTCGCGCACCCTGTTCATGAACCTTGAAACCCTGCAGTGGGACGAGCAGATCCTGGCCGACTTCGGGGTTCCCGCCTCGATGCTGCCGGCGATCAAGTCCTCCTCCGAGGTGTACGGCACGGTCGCCTCCAACCAGCTGCTGCGCGAGGTGCCGGTCGCCGGCATCCTGGGCGACCAGCAGGCGGCAACCTTTGGGCAGGCCGCCTTCGGCGCGGGCACCGCGAAGAACACCTACGGCACCGGCTGCTTCCTGATCTTCAACACCGGGCAGGAGATCGTCTCCTCGAGCAACGGGCTGATCACTACGCTGGCCTACAAGCTGGGCGACGCCGCCCCGGTGTACGCGCTGGAGGGCTCGATCGCGGTCGCCGGGTCGCTGGTGCAGTGGCTGCGCGACAACATCGGCATGATCGCCAGCGCCCCGGAGATCGAGGAACTGGCCAGCCACGTCGAGGACAACGGTGGGGTGTACATCGTGCCGGCGTTCTCCGGACTGTTCGCCCCGTACTGGCGTTCGGACGCGCGCGGCGCGATCGTCGGGTTGACCCGCTTCGCGGACAAGCACCACATCGCCCGCGCGGCCCTGGAGTCCACCGCGTTCCAGACCCGCGAGGTGCTGGACGCGGTCAACGCCGACGCCGAGGTGCCGCTGACCGAGCTGAAGGTGGATGGCGGCATGGTCGCCAACGAGCACCTGATGCAGTTCCAAGCCGACATCCTCGGCGTGCCCGTGGTCCGCCCGAAGGTCACCGAGACCACCGCGCTGGGCGCCGCCTACGCGGCCGGCCTGGCCGTCGGGTTCTGGAAGGACCTGGGCGAGCTGGAGGCGAACTGGTCAGAGGACAAGCGCTGGGAGCCTGTGATGGGTGCCGAAGAGCGCGAACGCAGCCTGCGGCTGTGGAAGAAGGCCGTCACCCGCACCTTCGACTGGGTCGACGAAGACACCAAGGCCTAGCGTTTTCCCGACGGCCCAGCAGTCGGCCGACCACTGATCCCGGTCAACCACCAGGTTGGCCGGGATCCTTTTTCGTTCACCCGCGCCGGTCCGCGGGAGGATCCGTGGCCGGGGGCCCAGCGCCGCCGGGCGGGTCGTCGTCGAGCTGCAGGGCGCCCCAGTAGGTATTGCGCCGGGGCTTCTGCTCGGGATCAAGGTGCGGCGGCAGCAGCACATGCGGCAGCCCGTTGACGTCGACCACTTTCAGCTGGCCGGAGTGGCGGCCGTGGTGCTCGTTGGAGCACATCGCCGCCCCGGAGTCGACGCTGGTCGTGCCGCCTTCCGCCCATGGCTTCTTGTAGTGGTCGATCTCCACCAGGTCCGGGGGCGTCGTGCATTCGGGCACAATGCACCCGCGATCACGGGCCATCACCGCCATCTTGATGTATCCCTGGTGGAAGCGCCTGGAGCGTCCGACGTCCAGCGGTTGGCTGTTGCCGCCCAGCACTAGCGGGATCACCCGGGCTGTGACCAGTAGTTTTCTCAGCTCGCCCGGCGGGATGTCCACCCCGTGGGCGCTGATGCCATGGGCCTCGGCCAGGTTCTGCAGGTCCTTGAGCCGCAGGTAGACCAGGATCTTCGGCACGATCGGCTTCGCGGCGCTCCCCGTGAACGACGTGGTGAGGATGGCCATCAGCGCGTTCAGCCGGCGCAGCGGGGCGTTCGGCTCCTCGGCGGCCGGCTCCTCGGCGTCGTTTTCATGTGGTTCGGCGTCGGGATCGGGCTTCGGACCGTCATCATCCGCTGCGGCGCCCGCTGGGGACTCCTGATCGGGCTGCTGGTCCGCGCTGCTGGAGGGCTCCGGGTCTTCCGCGGCCCAGTCGGGCATCGGCCCCTCGGGCTGGAGCCAGTCAGGCGTCGGCCGCTGATCGCCGGACGCGGTGCCCTCATTCTCCGCTGCGGGGGATTCCTGTAGTGCGGGGGAGTCCGGGGGCTCGGGCGAACCGGCCTGATCCGCGTCGGGCTTGCGCGCGTGCTTGCCGGCCTTGGTGCGTTTGCTGCCGGACTGGGCCGCTACCGAGCGCAGGTACTCCGCGTGGGCGGCCAGGGTGCGCAGGGTGAAGGTGTGCACACCCCGGACGACTGGCCCGATGAACAGGCCCAGGTCCGGCGGGAGCTTTTCCTCGTGCAGCTCCTTGTAGGTCTTGATCTGCGTGCCGATCTGCTTGCGCGCCTCGATCGGGCCGAGCTCGCGCAGCGCGTCGGCTGCATGCTCCTCCAGCAGCCTGCCGTCGGCCGCGCGGGCGGTGAGCGAACAGGGCACCCCGTCGAAGGTGGTGTCCGGTTTTTCGAGCTTCTCCAGGCTGCGGGCGGTGCCGGCGATGGCGCGGCGGTCGGCCTGACCCTGGGCGTAGATGCTGGCCAGGTGCTCGAAGCGCGGCGCGCAGATGGTGCCCTGGGCGGTGCGCCGGCCGATGAGCAGGTGCGCGTCGTCGATCCGGCGTTGCGCCTCGAAATAGGTGATGCCCAGCCATGCGGCGAGCAGATCGCCGGCGGTCTTGTAGCTAGCCCGCCCGGTGGCGAACTCGGGCTCGACCTCCAGATCGCAGGTTCCGGCGCGCAACGCATCGTAGGTGGCCAGGCTGAGCCCGGCCGCGCCGGTGACCTCGGCCTCCAGCGCGCCGGCCAGCTGCTCGCGGTGCACCTGCTGGGCGAACTGCTCCACCAGCTGCGCATGGGCGAGGACCAGGCGGGGATCGCGCGTCTCGTGGACCAGCCGGCCGAGCGCGGTGAACAGTGCCAGGCACAGCGCGCCCAGGCGCACCAGCATGCCAGCGGTGAGCTGGGTCCCCAGATGCTTCGGGGAGGTGCACAAGGTGTGCAGCGCGGTGAGCAGGGCTTCGGTGGTCATGAATCCAGCCTCGGGCCGAAGCCGGCGGCGCGGGGGCAGGCGCCTGCGCAGTGTGGATAACCCGGCCAGCCGATTTTCCGGCTGCGGCCTAGGGCGCCGCGGAGGAGGGTGGCGAGGCAGGGTCCCCAGGCGCCGGCGGCAGCTCCGGATAGGCGTCGTCGGGCAGCGAGATGGTGAAGCCGGCGTCCCACACCGCGTGGCCGGTGACGGCGACCCGGCCCTCTCCCTCGGTGCTGCCCAGCAGCACGGAATAGGAGCTGCCCATCTGCTCGCCGACCAGCACCTGCACATTCTGCGGGGTGACCCCGGCGCCTGCCAGCAGCTCCCGGGTCCTGCCGAGCATGCTCGGCTCCAGCTCGACGCCGGCGTAGGGGGTTGCCACCCGGCAGGCGGCTTCCACGTCCTGGTCGTACGCGGCCTGGACCAGCTGGCGGCCGGCTTGCTCCAGGGAGGCGACAGGTTTCCTGCCGTCGCAGGTGTGCCCTTCGTAGGTGCCGAGCATGGCGCAGCCCGAGAGCAGGAGCGCGCCGACGGGCAGCACCAGGCCCGGGGCGAGGACGCGGCGCGCACGGCGCGGGAAGCATGGGATCATGAGCCCATTGTGGCCGATGGCGCGATCGACCGCATCGATGTTTCAGGCGCGAAGGTGCCGCGGCGCGGACTGTGGGCAAGCTTGCGCTTCATCGATGCGGCATGCACCGCCCGGGGTGCGATAGAATCACCCTATGTATTCCCAGCGCGACCTAGTCTAAGAGCGGCCTGACGGCCGTACCCCCGAGTGGAAATTTGGGGGCTTTTGTTGTGTCTGGAAGCAGAAACCAGTTTTCCGTCAGGAAATTTTTCCGCGAATCTGTGAGAAGAGCTCAGTGACATCATCGACGAACGAGACCAGAACCTACGACTTCAAGGACATTGAGTCCAAGTGGCTACCGGTTTGGGACGAGCTAGAGGTGTTCAAGCCGGCCGACGACGGCACGCGTGAACGCCGCTACGTCCTGGACATGTTCCCCTACCCCTCGGGCGACCTGCACATGGGCCACGCCGAGGCCTTCGCCATGGGCGACGTCGTGGCTCGGTACTGGCGCTTGCGCGGCTACGATGTCATGCACCCGATCGGCTGGGACTCCTTCGGCCTGCCCGCGGAAAACGCAGCGATCAAGAACAACGCGCACCCCTCGGACTGGACCTACACCAACATCGACACCCAGGCCGCCAGCTTCAAGCGCTACGCCATCTCCGCCGACTGGGACCGCCGCCTGCACACCTCGGATCCGGAGTACTACCGCTGGACCCAGTGGCTGTTCACCAAGTTCTACGAGAAGGGCCTGGCCTACCGCAAGGACCACCCGGTGAACTGGTGCCCGAAGGACCAGACCGTGCTGGCCAACGAGCAGGTCGTCAACGGCGCCTGCGAACGCTGCGGCACGCAGGTGACCAAGAAGTCGCTGAACCAGTGGTACTTCAAGATCACCGACTACGCCGACCGCCTGCTGGAGGACATGGAGCAGCTCAAGGGCCACTGGCCCGAGCGCGTGCTGCTGATGCAGAAGAACTGGATCGGCCGCTCCGAAGGCGCCGAGGTGACCTTCGAGATCGAGGCGCACGATGAGAAGCCTGCGGTGAAGATCCCGGTCTTCACCACCCGCCCGGACACCCTGTACGGCGCGACCTTCATGGTGGTCGCCGCGGACGCGGACCTGGCCGGAGAACTGGTCACCGACGAGCACCGCGAAGCCCTGGAAGCCTACCAGGAGCAGGTCAAGGCGCTGTCCGAGATCGAGCGCCAGTCCACCGAGCGCGAGAAGACCGGCGTGTTCACCGGGCGCTTTGGCATCAACCCGCTCTCGGGGGAAAAGCTGCCGATCTGGGCCGCCGACTACGTGCTGGCCGACTACGGCACCGGCGCGATCATGGCAGTGCCCGCGCACGACCAGCGCGACCTGGACTTCGCCCGCACCTTCGACCTGCCGGTGCGCGTGGTCGTCGAAACCGGGCTGGAAGACCCGAACGAGACCGGCATCGCCACCGCCGGCGAGGGCGAGCTGGTGAACTCCGGCGCACTGGACGGCCTGGAGAAGGCCGACGCGATCGCCAAGGCCATCGAGATCGTCCAGGCCGCCGGCACCGGCGAGCACACCGTGAACTTCCGCCTGCGCGACTGGCTGCTGTCCCGCCAGCGCTTCTGGGGCACCCCGATCCCGATCATCCACTGCGAGGCCTGCGGCGAGGTGCCGGTTCCCGAGGACCAGCTGCCGGTGCGCCTGCCCGATGACCTGCGCGGCGAGCAGCTGGCCCCGAAGGGCACCAGCCCGCTGGCGGCCGCCGATCACTGGGTCAACGTGTCCTGCCCGAGCTGCGGCGGCGCCGCAAAGCGCGACACCGACACCATGGACACCTTCGTGGACTCCTCCTGGTACTTCCTGCGTTTCGTCTCCCCGAACTACACCGAGGGCCCCTTCGACCCGAAGGCCGTGCGCGACTGGATGCCGGTCGGGCAGTACGTCGGCGGCGTCGAGCACGCGATCCTGCACCTGCTGTACTCCCGCTTCTTCACCAAGGTCATCTACGACCTGGGGCTGATCGACGTGCAGGAGCCGTTCAGCGCGCTGCTGAACCAGGGCCAGGTGCTCAACGGCGGCAAGGCCATGAGCAAGTCGCTGGGCAACGGCGTGGACCTGGGCCAGCAGCTTGACAAGTTCGGCGTCGATGCCGTGCGCCTGACCATGGTCTTCGCCTCCCCGCCGGAGGACGACGTGGACTGGGCCGACGTCTCGCCGTTCGGTTCGCAGAAGTTCCTGGCCCGCGCCTGGCGCGTCGCCCAGGACGTGGCCAGCGGGCCGGACGCGGACTACGCGGCAGGGGACAAGGCGCTGCGCCAGGTCACCCACCGCACCGTGCACGAATCCGCCCAGCTGCTGGACTCGGGGAAGTTCAACGTGGTGATCGCCAAGACCATGGAACTGGTCAACGCCACCCGCAAGACCATCGACTCGGGCGCCGGCGCCGCGGATCCCGCGGTGCGCGAGGCGGCCACCGTTATCGCGCAGCTGCTGAGCCTGTTCGCCCCGTACACCGCGGAGGACATGTGGCAGGCGCTGGGCTACGCCCCGAGCGTCGTGACCAGCGCCTGGCCGGACGTGGACGAGTCGCTGCTGGTGGACGACACCGTCACCGCCGTGGTGCAGATCAAGGGCAAGGTGCGCGCGCGCCTTGAGGTCCCGGTGGACATCTCCGAGGACGCGCTGCGCGAGCAGGCGCTGGCCCACGAGGCCGTCGTGCGCATGCTCGACGGGAAGGCGCCGCTGAAGGTGATCGTGCGCGCCCCGAAGCTCGTGAACGTGGTCCCGGCGCCGTAGGTCCGGCCCGACGCGTACCGTAAGCTCAAGACATGACTGAGCGATCCAAGAGCCCACGCACGGGCTGGCTGCACAAGCTGCTGGCCCCGCGTGGGCTTTCTGGCACCCGGATCGGGGTGGTGACCGATTCGGCCTCCTGCCTGCCGCCGGCCCTGCTGCAGGCCCCGGACTTCATCCAGCTGGGCATCCCGATCATCGTGGACGACCATGTGCACGGCGAGGACACGACCGCCCTGATGATGGGCCTTGCCATGGGGCAGGCGGTGAAGACCTCGCGCCCGGCCCCCGGCGAGTTCGCCCGCGCCTACCGCCAGCTGGCCGAGGCCGGCTGCCAGGCGGTCATCTCCATCCACCTCTCGGCGGGGCTGTCCGGCACCGTCGACGCCGCCCGGCTGGCCGCCTCCGAGGCGCCGGTGCCGGTGGGCGTGATCGATTCGCGCACCGTGGCCATGGCCCAGGGCTTCGCGGTGGCCGACGTGCTCGCCGCGCGCGACGCCGGCGCCGGGCTGGGCCTGCTGGAGCAGATCGCCTCCGGCGCGGCGGTGAACCGCGTGTACTTCGCGGTGCCCTCCCTGGAACAGCTGCGCCGCGGCGGGCGGATCAGCGCGGTGTCCTCGGTGTTCGGCAACCTGCTGAACGTCAAGCCGATCCTGGGCATCGCCGGCGGGGTGATCGCCCCGCTGGAGAAGCCGCGCTCCTTCGCGCGCGCCCAGGCGCGACTGGTGGCCCTGGCCCAGCGCGACGCCGCCGCGGCGACGGGCCCGGTGCGGCTGGGCGTGATGCACTTCGGCGCCGCGGAACTTGCCACCGAGATCGCCACCGAGCTGAACCCCTACTGCGAGGGCGAGGTGCTCATCGAGTCGCTGCCGGCGGTGCTGGCCGCGCACACCGGCATGGGGGTGCTCGGCGTGGCAGTGGCCCCGCTGTATCCACAGCCCGCGCCGCACCAGGGGCCTGCGGCCTCCGGCTAGCCCAGACTGGGGTCCATGGGGCGCCATGACTTCTTCAGCAGGTACGCGCCACGTGCCTCGCGGCTGCGTTTTGCCGTGAGCCGCGTGGCGGTGCTCGTGCTGGTGCTGGTGGTGCTGGCCTGGATCGGGCTATCCATCCTGCTGGCCCCGCCGCCGACCACCACGCAGCTTGAGACCGTGCCGCTGGTCTCCGACCCCTCGCCGCCGCCCGGCGCCGCAACGCCGAGCACGGCGGCTGCTGGCGCCCTGCCTTCGGGCACCGCCGCGCCGGGGAACTCCGAGGGCGCGGTGACCGTGCACGTGGTGGGTGCGGTGAAGAAGCCCGGGGTGTACACCCTGCCCGCCGGGGCGCGCATCGTCGACGCGCTGGAGGCGGCCGGCGGCATGCGGCGCACCGCCCGCCCCGAACTGCTGAATCTCGCCGCCCGGCTGGCCGACGGCCAGCAGATCGTGCTGCCCGGCAGCGCGGACGCCCAGGCCGCCCCGCCCTCCGCCGCCGGCTCCAGCGCTCCGGTGGATGGCACGGACGGCGGCGCCGCCGGCGGGAAAATCTCGCTGAACAGCGCCGACGCGCAGCAGCTGCAGGAATTGCCGGGGATCGGGCCCGCGCTGGCCCAACGCATCATCGACTTCCGCGAAGCCCATGGGCCGTTCGCCTCCGTGGAGGAGCTGGACGCGGTCTCCGGCATCGGCCCGGCGGTGCTGGGCAACCTGCGCGAGCTGGTGCAGCCATGAGGTGCTTGTAGTGCGCACCGACTTCCGCGGGCTGTGGCTGCTTGCCGGGGCCTGGCTCGCCGCGCTGCTGCAGCCCCCGGGGTGGGCGGTGCTGGCCCTGCTGGGCGCCTTCGCCGGGCTGTTCGCGCTGCTGCTGCGCGCCCGGCACGACGCGCCGCATGCGGCCCCGTGGTTCACCGGCCCGCTGGTGCTGCTGCTCGGCGCGCTGGCGGTGCTCGGCACGAACCTCGGCGCCGCCGAATGCACCCTGCCCGAACCAGGGGACCAGCAGCGCCGCATCACCGCGCACTTCGAGGACCCGCCGCGGCCCGCCGACGGCGGCGGGGTCGCCGGCGCCGCCCTGCTGACCGGCTACCAGCACCGCGGGCACTGGCAGCGGTGCCCGATCCCGATCCACCTGGCCCTGGCCGCCCCGCTGCCGGGCCACGCGCGGGAGTTCACCGTGATCGCCTCGCTGCAGCCGGCGCAGGACTCCGGCAGCTTCACCTGGTGGGCCCGGGCCGACAGCGAGCCGAAGGTCACCAGCTGGCAGCTGCCCACCCCCGCCTCGAATCTCAAGGAGCGCTTCGCCGCGCAGCTGGTCGGGCTGCCGCCGAACGCCAGGGCGCTGCTGCCTGGCATGCTCTACGGGGACCGCTCCGGGCAGGACCAGGCCCTGGGCGAGGCGATGAAGGGCAGCGGGCTGAGCCACCTGACAGCGGTCAGCGGGTCGAACATCGCCCTGGTCGGCTCGATGCTGATGGTGCTGCTGCGGCTGTTCGCCGTGCCCCGGGTGCTGGCCGGGGTGCTGATGGCTGCCGGGCTGGGGCTGTTCGTCGCCTTCGTGGGGCCCGATCCCAGCGTGCTGCGCGCCGGCCTGATGGGCGCGATCGCGGTGTTCTCGCTGCTCTCCGGGCGCGGCCAGGGCTCGCTGGGCATCCTGGGGCTCAGCGCCGCCGTGCTGCTGCTCGTGGACCGATCGCTGGCCGCCGAGCCGGCGTTCGCGTTGTCGGTGCTTGCCACCGCCGGCATCATCATGCTTGCCCCGCCGCTGGCCGAACTGGCAGCACGCATCCTGCCCGCGCTGCTGGCCGAACCCACGGCCATCTGCGTCGCAGCCCAGTTCACCTGCCTGCCGGTGGTGATCGCGCTGAACGCCGACTTCAGCCTCTACTCGCTGCCGGCGAACCTGCTCGCGGCCCCGCTGCTGCCGGTGATCACGGCGCTCGGGGTGGCCGCGCTGCTGCTGTGCACCGTGATTCCCGGCGCAGCGCACGTCCTGGCCTGGCTGATCGGCTGGCCGGTCGAGGCGATCGGGCAGCTCGCCCACCTGGCAGTGCGGCTTCCCGGGGCCAGCCGCCCGTGGCCCGAGGGGCTGCCGGGCATCGTCATCGCTGCGGGCATCGCGGTGGTCTTCTGCGTGCTGCTCATCGCCGGCAGCCAGACCGAGCGGCTGCGCGTGCGCCTCACCTGCCTGGCGCTGCTCGGGGTGCTGGCGGTGTTCCTGGCCGCGCTGGTGCTGCCGGCGACGCTGTTCTGGAAGCCCCCGCTGCACGATCCGTGGACCATCGCCATGTGCGACGTCGGGCAGGGCGACGCGCTGGTGGTCCGCGACGGCGAATCCTCCGGCTGGCTCATCGACGCCGGGCCGCCGGGCGGCGGGGTCTCCGGCTGCCTGCGTCAGCTGGGCATCACCACGCTGAGCAAGGTGTTCATGACCCACCAGGACGCCGACCACTTCGGCGGCGTGCCGGAGCTGGAGTCCTCGGGCATCACGCTGGGGGAGCGCCTGGTCTCCGCCGGCTTCCCCGAGGCGCTCTGGCAGCCGCACCGGGTGCTGGTTCCGGGGGACACCGGGCAGGGGCACGGCGTGTCCTACCGGGTCATCGGGCCGGATCCCGCCCTGGTGCCGGGGGCCGAGCCGAACGACATCTCGCTGGTGCTGCGCTTGAGCTTCACCCGCGGGGACCGGCAGATCGACTTCCTCACCGCCGGGGACATGCAGGAGCAGGCCATGCACCGGCTGCTCGCCGCCAGCCCGCAGGGGAACGCGACGATCCTCAAGGCCTCGCACCACGGCGCCCGCAACGGCGGGCAGGAGCTGATCGAGGCCGCCCGGCCCCGGGTGTTCCTGGTCTCGGTCGGCGCGGAGAACACCTACGGGCACCCCAACCAGGGCATCATCGACACTGCGCAGCGCCTGGGCGCCCAGGTGCTGCGCACCGACCAGCTGGGCACCGTTCTGCTCACATTGGATGCCGACGGCGTGCACGCGGCCTCGCTGGGGGCGCCGGTTCGGTAGGATCGAAGTATTGCCCCAGCACTAAGGAGTTCGATGGCACGCGCCCAGGCCAATCCCGGGATCTCTTGGCGAGACCTCACCCCGCAGCCGCTGATCCTGCTCTCCGGCTCGGAGCAGTACCTCGCCTCCCGGGCCTTCGAACTGCTGCGCGCCCAAGCCGCCTCCCGCGAGGACATCGCGCACACCCGGCTGAACGCGCAGAGCTACGAGCCCGGTGAGCTGCTGCTGGCCACCAGCGCCTCGCTGTTCTCCACCGCGAACCTGGTCGAGATCCACGACCTGGCGAGCATGAACGAGTACTTCCTGAAGGACGCGCTGGCGTACCTGAAGAGCCCGGCGCCGGAGAACGTGCTGATGATGCACCACTCGGGCGGCACCCGCGGCAAGAAGCTGCTGGACGCCATCAAGGCCGCCGGCGCGGTGATCGTGAATTGCCAGCCGGTGAAGAAGGACGCGGAGAAGATCGAGTTCGTCACCGCCGAGTTCAAGGCCGCCAAGCGTCGCATCACCAACGACGCGGTCAAGGCCCTGGTCGCCGCGGTCGGCAATTCGCTGGCCGAGCTCGGCTCCAGCTGCTCGCAGCTGATCCAGGACACCACCGGCACCATCGACCAGGACGTGGTCGACAAGTACTACGGCGGCCGCGTGGAAGCCACTGCCTTCAAGGTCGCCGACGCCGCGATCGCCGGCAACGCCCAGGTTGCGCTGCGCACGCTGCGCCACGCGCTGAGCACCGGAACCGACCCGATCCCGATCGTCGCCACGCTGGCCATGAAGGTGCGCCAGCTGGCCAAGGTGCTGGGCGTGAATGAACCCGCCGCAGTGCTGGCTTCCCAGCTGGGCATGGCCCCGTGGCAGGTGCAGCAGGCGCAGCAGCAGGCCCGCGGCTGGAAGCGCTCGGATCTGGCGGCCTGCGTGGAGACGATCGCGCAGACCGACCGCATGGTCAAGGGCGGGGGACGGTCGCCGGGCTACGCACTGGAACGCGCGATCCTGTTCATCGCGGGCAAGGCCCCGCGCCACTAGCCTGAACCCACCAAGGCGCTGCCAGAAACTGGCGGCGCCTTCGTCGTAGTCCGGCTGAACAGCTGCAGCGGCTGCAGGTTGCCCGGAGTGCAGCACACAGAGGGCAAAACAAAACCCCCGGAACCGAAGTTCCGGGGGAGTTGCAAAGTCTAGCTGCGCTTAGAGGGCGTTAACCTTCTTGGCCAGGGCCGACTTGCGGTTAGCGGCGTTGTTCTTGTGCAGAACACCCTTGCTAACAGCCTTGTCCAGCTTCTTGCCGGCCAGACGCAGTGCGTCGGTTGCCTTGTCCTTGTCACCGGCAACCACAGCTTCGTTCACGCTGCGGATAACGGTCTTGACCTCGGAGCGGACAGCTACGTTACGCAGGCGTGCCTTCTCGTTGGTGAGGATGCGCTTCTTCTGGGACTTGATGTTTGCCACTTAATAAACTCTCTCGTTTATCGTCTTATACGGTCGGTAGAGGGTTCATCCTTCAGGCCATCGACTGAGCGGTGTGGGGCACCTATGGCGACCCGAAGGGGGCGTGTCGCCCAACCTGCGCGACACACAAGAGTTAACTCTAGCAGAACGGGCCCCCAACGGCGACCGCTCAGCGGCGGTTGTTTAGGACCTTCACCACATTGCGGAAGCGGTCCTCGTCGAGGATTGCGCCTTCGCGCCGCACCGCGTCCTGGGACAGCCGGATGATGCGGTCGAGCTTCACCTCGCTGGGGCGCCGTTCGCGATCCCAGGAGCCGGTGCCGATGTCCAGGTAGTTCGGGTTGTGGTGCTGCGAGTTGTTCTTGTCCTTGCTGGTGAGCATCAGGCCCAGCAGCCATCCGCCCTCGCGCCCGATGACCAGCACCGGCCGGTCCTTGCCCTGGGAGTGGTCCTCCTCGTAGGGAACCCAGCCCCAGACGATCTCTCCCGGGTCTGCATCCCCGTCCATGCTGGGGTTGTACTCGTAGCGGACGGTTCCGGTGAAGTCCCCGGGGTACTCCGTGCTGGTGCCCGCCGCCGGGGCGGGTCGATGGCTGTGGTTGGTGGGTCGAGCGCTTTGCGCGGCGGGACGATGGGAGGTCGAGGCGCCGCTTCGCTGCGGCTTGGCACCGCCCGATTTGGTGCTCTTGGTGCTGGAGGAACTCAGTTCCTTGACCGCGCGGAGGATGAAGTCGAATATCTTCTGTGCATTCAAAGCCATGCACCACAAACTATCAGTGCGCGCCGCGGGGAATATGTCCTCACCCGCAAATCATGACAGAATAGGCGTAATTCAATCATGTCTGCTCATTGCTAGTGAGGTCTGTTTAGGTGTCTCCATTGGCCCGCACCGCTCCGGTGCCTGCCGCGACCGATCCGTCGCTTATCCGTAACTTCTGCATCATCGCGCATATCGACCATGGCAAGTCCACCCTGGCCGACCGCATGCTGCAGCTGACCGGCGTGGTTTCTGCGCGCGAAATGAAAGCGCAGTACCTGGACCGCATGGATATCGAGCGCGAGCGCGGCATCACCATCAAGTCCCAGGCGGTTCGCATGCCATGGGAGGCCGACGGCACGGCCTACGCCCTGAACATGATCGACACCCCGGGCCACGTGGACTTCACCTACGAGGTGTCCCGCTCGCTGGCCGCCTGCGAAGGCGCGATCCTGCTGGTGGACGCCGCCCAGGGCATCGAAGCCCAGACGCTGGCGAACCTGTATCTGGCGATCGAGGGCGACCTGACGATCATCCCGGTGCTGAACAAGATCGATCTGCCCAACGCGCAGCCTGAGAAGTACGCGGCCGAACTGGCGAACCTGATCGGCTGCGAGCCTGAGGAAGTGCTGAAGGTCTCCGGCAAGACCGGCGAAGGCGTCGAGGCGCTGCTGGACGAAGTCATCAAGCAGCTGCCTGCCCCGGTCGGCGAGGCCGACGCCCCGGCCCGCGCGATGATCTTCGACTCGGTCTACGACACCTACCGCGGCGTGGTCACCTACGTTCGCGTGGTCGACGGCAAGCTGGAACCGCGCGAGCGCATCCAGATGATGTCCACCGGCACCACCCACGAACTGCTGGAAATCGGTGTCTCCTCCCCGAATCCGATCCCGTCCAAGGGCCTGGGAGTGGGCGAGGTGGGCTACCTGATCACCGGCGTGAAGGACGTGCGCCAGTCGAAGGTCGGCGATACCGTCACCAACTCGCTGAAGCCCGCCACCGATTCCCTGGGCGGCTACGAAGAGCCCAAGCCGATGGTGTTCTCCGGCCTGTACCCGCTGGACGGCACCGACTACCCGGCGCTGCGCGACGCGTTGGACAAGCTGCAGCTGAACGACGCCGCGCTGATCTACGAACCGGAAACCTCCGTGGCCCTGGGCTTCGGCTTCCGTGTGGGCTTTCTGGGCCTGCTGCACCTGGAAATCACCCGCCAGCGCCTTGAAAGCGAATTCAACCTCGACCTGATTTCCACCGCCCCGAACGTGGTGTACGAGGTCATGGGCGAGGACAAGCAGCTGATCACGGTGACCAACCCCTCGGAATTCCCGGACGGGAAGATCCTCGAGGTGCACGAGCCGATGGTCGCCGCGACCATCCTGGCCCCGAGCGAGTTCATCGGCGCCGTCATGGAGTTGTGCCAGTCCCGCCGCGGCACCATGCGCGGCATGGACTACCTCTCCGAGGACCGCGTGGAAATGCGCTACCACCTGCCGCTGGCCGAGATCGTGTTCGACTTCTTCGACCAGCTCAAGTCCCGCACCCGCGGCTACGCCTCGCTGGACTGGAAGGCCGACGGCGAGCAGGTCGCGGACCTGGTCAAGGTCGACATCCTGCTGCAGGGCGATACGGTCGACGCGTTCTCCGCGATCACCCACCGCGACAAGGCCTACAGCTACGGCACCATGATGACCTCGAAGCTGCGCGAGCTGATCCCGCGCCAGCAGTTCGAGGTGCCGATCCAGGCCGCGATCGGTTCGCGCATCATCGCCCGCGAGAACATCCGCGCGATCCGCAAGGACGTGCTTGCCAAGTGCTACGGCGGCGACATCAGCCGCAAGCGCAAGCTGCTGGAAAAGCAGAAAGAAGGCAAGAAGCGCATGAAGATGGTTGGCCGCGTGGAGGTCCCGCAGGAGGCGTTCATCGCCGCGCTGTCCACCGATGAGCCGAAGAAGAAGTAGCTAGATGCCCTCAGTATTGCCTGACGGCGATCCGGCTCCGGCCGATGGTCTGCTCCCCGCAGCGTGCGCGCACGGTGCGGCGGAGCGGACCATGTCCTTTTATGTCCACATTCCGTTCTGCACGGTGCGCTGCGGCTACTGCGATTTCAACACGTATACCGCAACCGAGCTGGGCAATGGCTCCAGCCAGGCCACCTACGCTGCCACGGTGGGCCAGGAGATCGGCTTCGCCCGCGGCGTGCTTGACCGTTCCGGGGTACCGCACCGCGAAATCGACACGGTCTTCTTCGGCGGCGGCACCCCGACCCTGCTGCCCGCCTCGGACCTGGTTTCGGTGCTCGGCCGGATCCGCGACGAGTTCGGCATCAAGCCCGGCGCTGAAATCACCACCGAAGCCAACCCGGACTCGGTGAGCCGCGAAAGCCTGCGTCAGCTGGCCGACGGCGGGTTCACGCGCGTGTCCTTCGGCATGCAGTCAGCCGTGCCGCATGTGCTGAAGGTGCTCGAGCGCACCCATGACCCGGCGCGCGTGCCGCAGGCCGTGGCCTGGGCCCGCGAAGCAGGGCTGGATGTCAGCGTCGATCTGATCTACGGCACCCCGGGGGAGTCGCTGGCGGATTGGCGTACCAGCATCGAGGCCGCGCTGAGCTACGAGCCGGACCATATCTCCGCTTATGCGCTGATCATCGAGGACGGCACCAAGCTGGCCGCGCAGATCCGCCGCGGCGAGGTTCCGGACATTGACGACGACGACCACGCGGAGAAGTACCAGCTGGCCGATCAGCTGTTCGAGGCCGCCGGCCTGCAGTGGTACGAGGTGAGCAACTGGGCGCGCGGCGAAGGGCATGCCTGCCGCCACAACATCGCCTACTGGCAGGGCGGGGACTGGTGGGGCGCAGGCCCCGGCGCGCACTCGCATGTCGGCGGGCTGCGCTGGTGGAACGTCAAGCACCCGGCCGCCTACCAGCAGCGCATCGACGGCGGCATCTCGCCCGGACACGGCCGCGAGTTCCCCGACGCGCAGGCAGTTCAGCTCGAACGCACCATGCTGCTCACCCGGCTCAGCTCCGGCATGCAGATCAGCGAACTGGAATCCGCCGGCCGCACCAAGGTCGCCGGGTTGATCGCCGACGAGCTGATCGATGCCAAGGCAGCGTTCGCCGGACGCATCGTGCTAACGCAAAGAGGCCGGCTCCTGGCCGACCTCGTGGTGCGTGAGCTGCTGGATTTCTAGGACGTTCGCAAGCGCTGGCGTCCCTGCCGCTACTTCATCAACCGCAGGTTGATCGGGTAGCGGTAGGGGCGTCCCTTGTTTGCCTGGATCGCGGCATACGCGCCCATCAGGGTCATGAAGACCCACAGGCACACGGCGATGACCGCGAAGAGCCAGCCGATGCCCGGCAGCAGGTTCAGGATGTTCAGCACGATCGCCAGAATGGTCAGCGGGAAGGTGAAGTTGAACGCTTCCTTGGATTCCTGGGCGGTGAAGGGGCCGCGGTCGCGGTAGACGGCGAAGATGATGGCCGAGGGAATGCAGCCGAGGATCGCGCCGAAATGCGCCATCATGGCCCACTGGCGGTCTTCCGACGGGGAGAGCGGCAGCGCGGACACGTTTGATCCCTCGAAACGCGAATTCTCAGATGATGGTACCTGGCGAGATGTCACGGAAATGTCCTTGTCTTACGGTGCGGCTTCTCCACCATGATATCGAGCTTCCGCTGACGCCCCGCCCAATGGCACCCTGAAAGTCCAAATCTTAGTCAATTGTTAGGAAACCGTAATCTTCCGTGGTAAGGAAATCGATTAGTTCCTCAACTTTACCCAATAGCGCCGGTTCCAGCTGTCCGTAGTGCTTGACCGTGGACAGGATCCGCTGCCAGCCGATGCCGATATCCTCGGCGGTTGCATGCGGCCAGCCGAAGGCGCGCAGCACGCCGGTTTTCCAGTCGGTCCCGCGGGGGATGACCGGCCAGGCCTTGATGCCCAGCGTGTCCGGCTTGATCGCCTGCCAGACATCCACGTACGGGTGGCCGAGGATCAGCACGTTGCCCGCAGCCCCGGGGACCTTCATGGCCTCGGCGACGATGCGCTCTTCCTTGGTTCCGGAAATCAGGTGGTCGACCAGGATGCCCAGGCGGCGGGTCGGCGAGGGGTTGAATTGGCGGATGGCCCCGGCCAGGTCGTCGACGCCATGCAGCGGTTCGACGACGATGCCCTCCACGCGCAGGTCGTGGCCCCAGACCTTCTCGACCAGTTCCGCGTCGTGCTTGCCTTCGACCCAGATGCGGCTGGCGCGGGCGGTACGGGCCTTGAGGTCTGCCACCGCGCGCGAGCCGGAGGCGGAGATCATGGTGCTCGGCGCCTTGGCCTTCGCGACAGGTTCGACGATCTCCACCGGTTCGCCCTCCAGCAGGAAGCCGAAGCCGGCCTGGAAGGAACGGGTCTTGCGGTGGCGGTCCTCCAGCACGATCACGCGCATGCCGCCGGACTTCTCGGTCTTGACGACCTCGCCGACCCAGCCGGAGACCGCATCTTCCAGGATTATGCCGCGTTCAACGGGCACCTGGCGGAGTTTTTTGGGTGCCGGAGCACTCAGGTCTTGCGGTCCCCAGGAGAAATTGGACACGGACTGCCTTTCGCTGTGATCGAATACGCTCGAAATCCAATGCTAGCAACTGCCGAAGGTATTAGACTTGGCACTTGACAGGTTAGAGTGCCAATTGTGCGGGCGTGGTTTCCCGGGAGGTGTTTTCGTGAGCGAAGTACGACGTCTTGACGTGTTGCGCGCCATCGTGGAGGACTATGTCCAGTCCCGCGAGCCCGTAGGTTCCAAGGCGCTGCGCGAACGGCACAACCTCGGGGTCAGCGCCGCCACCATCCGCAATGACATGGCCCTGCTCGAAGAGGAGGGCTTGATCGCCGCCCCGCACACCTCCTCGGGGCGCATCCCCACGGAGAAGGGCTACCGCCGCTTCGTGGACGAGATCGGCGAGCTCAAGCCGCTGTCGCGCGCCGAGCGCGAGGCGATCAACAAGATCCTGGACAGCTCGCAGGACCTCGACGAGATGCTGCACAGCACCGTGCGCCTGCTGGCCCGGCTGACCAACCAGGTTGCCATGATCCAGGTGCCGCACTACGACACCGCGGAGCTGCGCAACCTCGACCTGGTGGGCTTGGGCTCGGGCCAGGTGCTGATGGTGATGATCGCCTCCAACGGCACCGTGGACCAGCGCATGATCGCGGTGACCCGGCCGTACTCGGACGAGGAGCTGGACAACCTCAAGCAGTGGCTGCTGACTTCCTTCGGCGGCCACCGGCTGGCGGACCTCGTCGGCCCGCTGAGCAACGAGGCAGTGGTTCCGGCGCAGCACGAGACGCCGCTGGTGGGCAGCGTGCTGCGGTCGCTGGAGGAAATGGCGCAGGCGGCGAACGTGCAGCGCATCGTCATGGCCGGCACCGCGAACCTGGCCCGCGTCGAGGGGGACTTCCCGCTGAGCATCACTCCGGTGCTCGAGGCGCTGGAGGAGCAGGTGGTGCTGCTGAAGCTGTTCTCCGAACTGGAGGCGGATTCGCGCGGCCTGGCCGTGGCCATCGGCACCGAGAACCACTACGGGCAGCTGACCGACGCGGCGGTCATCGCCACCACCTACAGCAACGACCAGCGCAGCAAGCTCGGCGTGCTCGGCCCGACCAGGATGAACTATTCCTCCTCCATGGCCTCGGTGCGCGCGGTGGCCCGCTACCTGTCGAAGATTTTGGCGAACTAGCCCCGCGGCCGGTTCGCAGCACAACTTGAGAAGTGAAATTTTAAAGGAAAGGACACGGCGAAGATCGTGAGCTCGCATTACGAGACCCTGGGTGTCGCCAAGGACGCGACCCCGCAGGAAATCAAAAGCGCCTACCGCAAGCTGGCGCGCAAACTCCACCCGGACGTGAATCCCAGCGAGGACGCGGCCGAGCAGTTCAAGCTGGTCACCCGCGCCTACGAGGTTCTTTCCGACGAGAAGAAGCGCGCCAACTACGACGCCACGGGCGACGAGAACGGCAACGGCCAGCCGGGCTTCGGCGGGGGCGCCGGATTCGGCGGCTTCGGCGACATCTTCGAGCAGTTCTTCGGCGGCGGCCAGGCGCAGGGGCCGATGTCCCGCACCCAGCCGGGCCGCGACGCGCTGATCACCATCACCATCGACCTGGAAGACGCCGTCAAGGGAACCGTCTACCCGCTGGAGATGGAAACCGCCGTCACCTGCAAGACCTGCCACGGCGACGGCACCCGCGAGGGCACCAGCCCGGTCACCTGCACCATCTGCCACGGCGCTGGCCAGGTCCAGCGCCCGGTGCGCTCCTTCCTGGGCCAGATGATGACGGTGGAAACCTGCGCCGCCTGCCACGGCTTCGGCACCACCATCCCGGATCCCTGCATCGAGTGCAACGGCGAGGGCCGCGTGCGCGAACACGTCTCCAAATCGCTGAACGTGCCGGCCGGCGTGGATTCGGGCACCCGCATCCAGCTGCGCGGCCAGGGCGAGGCAGGCCCGGGCGGCGGTCCGAACGGCAACCTGTTCGTCGAGGTCGACGTGCGCCGCCACAAGGTGTTCGAGCGCTCCGGCAACGACCTGCACGCCAAGATGACCATCCCGATGACCGCCGCGGCGCTGGGCTGCGAGCTGAAGCTGGAGACCTTCGACGGCGAGCAGACCCTGAACGTGGAGCCGGGGGCCCAGGACGGGGACACCCTGACCCTGCCGGCCCTGGGTGTGCCGCGCCTGCGCGGCGGCAAGCGCGGGGACATCATCGTGCACCTGCAGGTGGAGACCCCGACCAAGCTGGACGCCGCCCAGCGCGAGCTGCTCGAGCAGCTGGCCACGCTGCGCGGCGAAGAGCTGAGCGCCGGACGCGTCGAGCATTCAGGCGGCATGTTCTCGCGCCTGCGGGACAAGCTGAACCAGCGCTAGGCCATGAGCAACCACAGTTTCGTGATCGACCCGCAGCAGGGGGCCGAGGCCCGCGTGGGCGACACCCTGGCGCTGACCGGGCCGGAGGCGCACCACGCGGTGGCGGTCAAACGCACCCAGGCCGGCGAGCAGCTGGACCTGCTCGACGGCACCGGGCTGCGCCTGGTGGTCGAGGTGGCAGCCGCCTCCAAGGAGCTGCTCACGGTGACCGTGCTTGAACGGCTGCAGGAGCAGCCCCCGGAGCATCCAGCCACGCTCATCCAGGCGCTGTCCAAGGGGGACCGCGACCTGCAGGCCGTGGAATCCGCCGTGGAGCTGGGCGTCTTCACCGTCCGCCCATGGCAGGCCGAGCGCTCGATCGTGCGCTGGAACGCGGCGAAGGCGGACAAGGCGCTTGCCAAGTGGCGCGCCCAGGTGCGCTCGGCGCAGAAGCAGTCCCGGCGCAGCTTCGAACCCGAGGTGAAGGAGCTGGTCTCCAGCAAGTCGCTGGCCGCGGCGATTTCCGCGCACGCGGCCGCCGGCGACCTGGTGCTGGTGCTGCACGAGCAGGCGCGGGATTCGGTGGCCCAAGCCGTGTCCGGCTGGCTGCCCGAGGCGGCGCCGGGTACCGGCGTGGTGCTGGTCGTCGGCCCCGAGGGCGGCATCAGCGATGCAGAGCTCGACACGTTCGTGGCCGCCGGAGCGCATCCGGCGCTGCTCGGACGCCATGTGCTGCGCGCCTCCACCGCCGGCCCTGCCGCGCTGGTCCTGGTGCGCCACCTGCTCGGCGAGCTCTAGCCGGATTAATCAGCGGATGCCGCGAACCCCGAGGGGTTTGCGGCATTCGCTGTTTATTCGGTGGTGGGCGGGCGCCGGCGCTCAGCGCACGGTGAACTCGGAGCTGGTCTCGCCGACCTTGGCCTTGCTGCCGGCTTCCTCGCCCCAGACGCTCAGCGCGTAGCTGCCGGCGGGCAGCCGGGTGGTCAGCGTGAAGGATCCGTCGGGCTCCACGCTCTCGTCGTTGATCCGGTTGGCGGCGGTAATGACCTTGGACTGGCCGTCGGCGGCCTTGGCCTGCAGGGAGTAGAAGGTGCCGCCGTCGAAGCTGGAGGTGCGGCCGTGGAACTTCACGGCGCCCGCCGCGGTGGTGGTGCCGAACTGCGGGTCGATGATCCAGATCGGGGCCATGTACTTCGCGTCGCGCTGGTAGACGTCCTGCAGGCGGTATCCGCCGAAGACGGTGGCGTTCTGCTTCCCGTCGACCAGGATGCGCACGCTGGCGGGGGTGTCGCCGACCAGGATGCCCGCGTTGGAGGCCGCGGCGGTCGCGGTGAACACCAGCTGCTGGATGGCGCGCTCGGACAGGCCCTCGTCGAGCGTGGCGCTGAAGACCTTGGCCGGAAGGTCCAGCGTGATCAGGTTCTGGTTGTCGATGGAGACCCCGACGTCGTCGGTGGACTTCAGGTGCGTGTACCAGGCCGGGTCGGCCGACTTCCCGGCGAGCAGGTAGGCGATCGCGTCGCCGATCGGCTCCTGGTGGCGGGTGTCGGTGGCGTATTCGCGGTAGAGGTAGACCCCCGAGTCGGTGTTCTCCAGCCAGTAGACCGGCATCTTCTGCCCGGGGAAAGCCTGTTCCATCGAATCGGTGGCCTGCGGGACACCCTGCGCCGCGGCGGCGGAGTTTGCAGGCATCTCGAAGCTGTCGTCGCGCGCGGCAAGTCCGCAGCCGACCACCAGGGCCACCGCTGCGATGACGCCGGTCGCCGCGAAACGTCGCGGGATTCGGCGCTTGTACCACTGCTGCACGTTGGGACCAGTCCATCTGTTCTGCGGGGATTCTTGGGCGCCCGGAACGAGAACGTGGTTCCGCGCGCTCATATAGCGTGACACATCAAGGTGTGCGATGAGGCCGAAATTCGCCAAACCTACCAATCCGTAACCAAATCTATACCTTTGCGACCTGCTCGGATTAGATTCATTTCATACTAGTTTCAGAATTTTCAGCGCTCGGCGGAGCGCTACGTATCGCGTTGGGAGCCGGGGACTAGCTAGACTGGACTTGCGCAAGTTTTTTATTTTCCGAGCTCAAAAGGGGCACGAAGCACTGCATGCAGGTTGAACAGAACCAGAGGCAATCCGAGACCGGGCCGGCGACGCTGGCCATCACGTTCGAGACTCCCGAGCTGATGATCGCAACCCTGGGCCCGAACGACGAGTTGCTGCGCATCCTCACCGGCGCCTACCCGGACGTGCAGTTCCGCCCCAACGGGTCGACCCTGAGCCTCCTGGGCGATCCGGTCCAGGTGCGCAAGGCGCAGCGGGTGACCGAGGAAGCCAGGTCGCTGGCGCAGCGCGGCTCGCGGATGAGCGCGGAAACCATCGAGCAGATCATCAAGATGCTCAGCGCCGGGAACCGGGACGCCCCCACCGACGTGCTGGGGCTGAAGATCCTCTCCGGCCGCGGGCGCTCCATCCGGCCCAAGACGGTGAACCAGAAATCCTACGTGGATGCCATCGAGGACTCCACGGTGACCTTCGGCATCGGCCCGGCAGGCACCGGCAAGACCTTCCTGGCCATGGCCATGGCCGTCGCGGCGCTGCAGGACAAGCAGGTCAACCGCATCATCCTGACCCGTCCGGCGGTCGAGGCGGGGGAGAAGCTGGGTTTCCTGCCCGGCACCCTGAGCGAGAAGATCGACCCCTACCTGCGTCCGCTCTACGATGCGCTGCACGACATGGTGGATCCGGATTCGATCCCGCGGCTACTGGAGGCGGGCACCATCGAGGTCGCCCCGCTGGCCTACATGCGCGGGCGCACCCTGAACGACGCCTTCGTCATCCTCGACGAGGCGCAGAACACCACCAGCGAGCAGATGAAGATGTTCCTGACCCGCCTGGGCTTCGGCTCCAAGATGGTGGTCACCGGGGACGTCACCCAGGTCGACCTGCCGGGCAACGCGGTCTCCGGGCTGCGCATGGCCAGCGAGGTGCTGGAGGGCATCGAGGACATCTCGATCTGCCGGCTGGACGCCAGCGACGTGGTGCGCCACCGGCTGATCGCTGACATCGTCTCCGCCTACGACCGCTGGGACGACGACCGCCGCAACGGCCACCAACGGCCGCGACATACGAAGTGAGCAGCGAAGCAATGAGCATTGAAGTCAACAACGAAACCGAGTTCGACGTCGATTTGGCCGACGTGAACAAGCTGGCGCAGTCGGTGATGAGCGCCATGTACCTGCACCCGGAGACCGAGGTGTCCATCGTCTTCCTGGATGAGGACGCGATGAGCGCGCTGCATGTGGAGTGGATGGACCTGGAGGGCCCCACCGACGTGATGAGCTTCCCGATGGACGAGCTGCGCCCCGGGCGCGAGCACGCCCCCTCGGAGGCGGGGATTTTGGGCGACATCGTGATCTGCCCGAGCGTCGCGCAGGCGCAGGCCGAAGCCGGCGGGCACAGCACCCATGACGAGATCCTGCTGCTGGCCACGCACGGCCTGCTGCACCTGATGGGCTTCGACCACATGGAGCCCGAGGAGAAGGAAGAGATGTTCTCCCTGCAGCGCCGCCTGCTGGAGTCCTACACCGGGCGCCCGGCGCCGAAGGAAACGGTGGAATAACCGCCGTGGGTATACTCCTGCTGATTCTCGCCGTCGTCTTCATCGCCTGCTCGGCGGTGCTCACGGCCGCGGACTCGGCCTTCTACGCACTTTCCCGCCACGCCGCCGAACGGCTGCGGGCGGATTCCGAATCCAAGGCGCTCAGCGCCATCCTGGACGACACCGAATCCCACGCCCAGGCCATCAAGTTCTGGCGCGTCTGGTTCGAGACCGCCTCCGCGGTGTCCGTGGCGCTGCTGGTGTCCACCCGGGTCCAGAACATCTGGCTCGCCGGGCTGATCGCCACGATCGCCATGGCCGCCCTGGGCTTCGTGCTGGTGAGCATGTCGCCGCGGCGCTACGGCCGCTCCAACGCGCAGCGCGTGGTGCAGGCCACCGCCCCGATGGTCCGCCTGCTGCGCCGCGCCCTGGGCCCGGTGGCGAACTGGCTGGCGAACATCGCCAAGGCGCTGAGCCCCGGAGGCACCGACGAGGACGGCTACCTGGGCAAGGAGCGCCTGCGCGACCTGGTGGACCGGGCCAGCGAGGGCGAGGACCTGGACGAGGAATCCGCGGAGCTGATCTCCGGGGTCATCGACCTGGAGGAAACCAACGTGCGCGCGGTCATGGTGCCGCGCACCGACATGGTGGTGCTGGATTCCGACCACACCTTCCACAGCGCGCTGGACCTGTTCATGGCCTCGGGCTACTCGCGCATCCCGCTGATCGGCGAGGACTCCGACGATATCCGCGGCATCATCTACCTCAAGGACCTGATCGGGGAGATCCACGGCCTGCAGCAGGCCAAGGACCTGCTCGAGCTGGCCCGCCCGGTGCGCTTCGTGCCGGAGTCCAAGTCCGCCGCGGAGCTGCTGCAGGAGCTGCAGCAGGAGTCCATCCACTTCGCGATCGTGGTCGACGAGTACGGCGGCACCGCCGGGCTGGTCACCCTGGAGGACCTGATCGAGGAGATCGTCGGCGAGATCGACGACGAATACGACCGCAGCCGCACCGAGCTTGTGGAAAACCCGGACGGCTCGCTGTTCGCGGTGGCCAGCGCCTCCATCGACGACGTGGCAGACCATTTTGACCTGCTCATCGACGAGGAGGACGTGGACACCGTGGGCGGGCTGCTGTCCAAGGCGCTGGAGTCCGTGCCCGTGCTCGGCTCCACCGCGGATGTGAACGGCCTGCGCCTGACCGTGGTCGCCCTGGCGGGGCGCCGCAACCGCATCGGCAAGATCCATGTAGAGCGTCTGGCCAAGGACGCTTTAGACCATATCGAGAACGACGAGGAATCCTCTGATGAGCGATAACCACACCCCGCGCGCCCTGGGCGAATGGCCCGAGGGCTTCCGCTCCGGCTTCACGTCCTTCGTGGGCCGCCCGAACGCTGGCAAGTCCACCCTGACCAACGCCCTGGTGGGCCAGAAGGTGGCGATCACCTCCGCGAAGCCGCAGACCACCCGCCACACCATCCGCGGCATCGTGCACCGCGAGGATGCACAGCTGGTGCTTGTCGACACCCCGGGGCTGCACCGCCCGCGCACGCTGCTGGGCCAGCGCCTGAACGACCTGGTCGCCGAGACCCTCTCCGAGGTGGACGCGATCGGCTTCTGCCTGCCAGCCAACGAGAAGATCGGCCCCGGCGACCGCTTCATCGCCACCCAGCTGGCGCAGCTGCAGCGCAAGCCGATCGTCGCGATCGTGACCAAGGCCGACCTGGTGGACCGCGAGGCGCTGGCCGCGCAGCTGATCGCCGTGACCGAGCTGGGCAACCAGAACTTCGGCCCGAACGGCTTCGCCGCGATCGTCCCGGTCTCCGCGGTCAAGGAGTTCCAGGTGCAGGAGGTTGCCGACGTGCTCGTGCAGCAGATGCCGGCCGGCCCGCCGCTGTACCCGGACGGCGAGCTGACCGACGAGCCCGAGGCGAAGATGATCGCCGAGCTGGTCCGCGAGGCGGCGCTGGAAGGCGTGCGCGACGAGCTGCCGCACTCGCTGGCAGTGGTCGTGGAGGAGATGGTTCCGCGCGAGGGCCGCAGCGAGAACAACCCGCTGGTGGACATCCACGTCTCGCTGTACGTGGAGCGCTCCAGCCAGAAGGCCATCGTGATCGGCCGCGGCGGCTCCCGGCTGCGCGAGGTCGGCACCAACGCCCGCAAGGGCATCGAGAAGCTGCTGGGCACCAAGGTGTACCTTGACCTGCACGTGAAAGTCGCCAAGGACTGGCAGCGCGACCCCAAGCAGCTCGGCCGCCTGGGCTTCTAGCCCGCAGCGCCTCACCGGCATCCGCCGCCGGGATACGGCTTCCCGGCGGCGGATGCCGCGCTTAACGCCCGCAGGGGCACTACTACTTGGCCAGCGTCGCCACGATGCGCCGGGCGATGAGCCGGTCGATCGGCGGTACGTTCGAACCGCGGACCACCCACCGGCGCAGCAGCAGCCCGGCGCGGGTCGCGGGCAGGAAGCTTGCCGCGGCCCGCCGGCCCGTGGCCTGCGCGGTGCGCACCGTCACCTGCCAGCGGGCGGAGAAGCCGGCCAGCGCCGCGGGGATCCACTCCGGGTCCTCCAGGTGCTCTAGCGAGGCCGCGAGTTCCGCGGCGCCCGCCACCGCGAGCGATCCGCCCTGGCCGGCCAGCAGCGACACCGCGCCGCCGGCATCACCCAGCAGCACCGTGTTCCCGCGCGACAGCCGCGGCATCACCACTTGCGCCACCACGTCGTCGTAGGGCTCTTCCGGGCACAATTCCAGCAGCCTGTCCACAGCTGCCCCCAGCCCGGTGAAGTGCCTGCGCAGCCGGTCGCGGGCGTTCTGCGGGTCCCCGGGCAGCGCCCGGTACACCAGCAGGCAGGCCACGCGCCCGTCGTGCAGCCCGTAGTAGCCGGCGGTGCGACCGACGCTGTCGGTGAGCACGAAGCGGTTTCGGGCTCCCGCGTTGATCCCCGGTTCGTCCACGATGTACGCCGCGGCGCGCAGACCCAAATCCCGAAGGCAACCGGAGTCGGGACCGAATACCGCACCGCGCACCGCCGAATGCAGCCCGTCCGCGCCGATCAGCAGGTCGGCGTCGAACCATCGGGTTTCGCCATGCCGGTCCTTGGCCGCGACCGCGACCGAGCGCGGCTGCTGCGCGACGCGCGATGCCCGGTGCCCGTAGTGCAGGCGGACGCTGCCCGCTGGGGCGTCGCCGAGCGCGCGCAGCGCCGCGTTTTCCATGTCCGGCCGCAACAGGCTGAGCACGTTGCCGCCCGCCAGCTGGGAGAACCGTGCGTAGTCCAGGCGAGCGGTTTCCCGGCCTTCGTGATCGACATAGGCCGCGGCCTCGATCCGATAGGCCGCCTGGGCCAGATACGGGTAGATCCCGATGCGCTCGGCGGCTTGCACCCCGGGACCGAAGAAGTCCATCATGTATCCCTCCGGCCTCGGCTCTGGCGCGCGCTCCAGCACGTCCACTGACCAGCCGGCCAGGCCCAGTTGCCGGGCCGCGACCAGCCCGGCGATTCCCGCTCCCACGATGAGCGCCCGCATGCGACACCTGCCTTCCGCGACCCTGGCGATGGTCCCATTCTTCGCCCGCCGCTGCCTCCGTGTCCAGCGTCCTCCGAGTCCACAATGTGACACAAACGCGCAACAGTTTCAGTGCGGGCCACGGGCCGGTGTTATGCTCAACACGTGCATTTCGAGCTTCTACTACTAATCAGCCGCTGCGAGGATCCAACGGACCGCTAGTGGTCCCTCGGCCGACCCCTCGTTGCGGAGTAAGCTCTTGTCTGGCCCCACACAAACTACGCACCAACTTTTTGTCTAGGGGACAACCGAAATGCAGAACATGCAAAAGCCTTCGAACATGCCGATCCACAAGTATGTTCCGTTCCAGGATCAGATCGAAGTCAACCTTCCCGATCGCACCTGGCCCGACAAGTACATCACCAAGGCCCCGCGCTGGTGCGCCGTCGACCTGCGCGACGGCAACCAGGCGCTGATCGACCCGATGAGCCCCGAGCGCAAGCACAAGATGTTCGACCTGCTGGTGCAGATGGGCTTCAAGGAGATCGAGGTCGGCTTCCCGTCCGCCTCGCAGACCGACTTCGACTTCGTGCGCCAGCTCATCGAGCAGAACCGCATTCCGGACGACGTCACCATCCAGGTCCTCACCCAGTCCCGCGAGCACCTGATCGAGCGCACCTACCAGGCGCTGGAAGGCGCCAAGCAGGCCATCGTGCACCTGTACAACTCGACCTCGATCCTGCAGCGCGAAGTCGTCTTCCGCCAGGACCAGGACGGCATCGTCGACATCGCCGTGCAGGGCGCGCGCCTGTGCAAGAAGTACGAAGAGCAGATGACCGGCACCAAGATCACCTACGAATACTCCCCGGAGTCCTACACCGGCACCGAGCTGGAGTTCGCCAAGCGCATCTCCGAGGCCGTGGCCGAGGTGCTGGAGGCCAGCCCGGAGAACAAGATGATCCTGAACCTGCCGGCCACCGTGGAGATGGCCACCCCGAACGTGTACGCCGACTCGATCGAGTGGATGCACCGCAACCTGGCCAACCGCGATTCGATCATCCTTTCGCTGCACCCGCACAACGACCGCGGCACCGGCGTGGCCGCCGCGGAGCTGGGCTACCTGGCAGGCGCCGACCGCATCGAGGGCTGCCTGTTCGGCAACGGCGAACGCACCGGCAACGTGGACCTGGTGACCCTGGGCATGAACATGTTCGGCCAGGGCGTGGACCCGCAGATCGACTTCTCCGACATGGACCACATCCGCCGCACCGTCGAGTACTGCAACCAGCTCCCGGTCCCGGAACGCAGCCCATACGGCGGCGACCTGGTCTTCACCGCGTTCTCCGGCTCCCACCAGGACGCGATCAAGAAGGGCCTGGAGGCCATGGAGGCCAAGGCCGGCGAGCAGGGCAAGGATCTGAACGAACTGGTCTGGGCCGTGCCGTACCTGCCGGTGGACCCGAAGGACATCGGCCGCTCCTACGAGGCAGTGATCCGCGTGAACTCGCAGTCCGGCAAGGGCGGCGTGGCCTACCTGCTGAAGAACGACTACAACCTGGACTTGCCGCGCCGCGCGCAGATCGAGTTCTCCGGCGTGATCCAGAAGATGACCGACACCGAGGGCGGGGAGGTCTCCTCCTCGACCATCTGGAACGTCTTCCAGGACGAGTACCTGCCGGCCGAGGAAGGCTCGGACCACAAGACCTGGGGCCACTACCGCATCGCCTCGGCCACCGCGACCTCCGACGAGGACGGCAGCTTCCAGCTGGACGCCAAGCTGGTCATCGACGGCGCGCCGCATGAGCGCTCTGCCGGCGGCAATGGACCGGTCTCCGCGCTGGTGCACATGCTCAACGAGGACGGCGTGGACCTGCGCGTGCTCGACTACTCCGAGCACGCCATGAGCGAAGGCGGCAACGCCCGCGCCGCCGCGTTCGTCGAGTGCGCCGTGGGCGACCGCATCCTGTGGGGTGTCGGCCTGGACACCAACACCAACATCGCGGCGCTGAAGGCAGTGGTTTCCGCGGTCAACCGCGCGATCCGCGACGCGAAGTAGCCGCCGCTACCGCAAGCGCACGTCATCAACGCCACGGCCGGCACATCCTCGCTGGCCGTGGCGTTGGGCATTCTGTCGGTGGCCAGGTGGGAGAATTGAGCACGTGTCAAGATCAGGTTTCGCCGCCAAGAGCTACCGCACCCGCGGCATCGTTCTGCGCACCCACAAGCTGGGGGAGGCCGACCGCATCATCACGCTGCTGACCCCCAACGGGATCGTGCGCGCGGTGGCCAAGGGCGTGCGGCGCACCTCCTCGCGGCTCGGGGCCACCCTCGAACCGTTCATGGAGGTCGAAGCCCAGCTGGTGATGGGGCGCAACCTGGACATCGTCTCCCAGGCGCAGCTGCGCCACGCCTATGGCCAGCTGCTGGTCGCCGACTACCCGAGCTACACCGTGGCCACCGCCATGGTGGAGATCGCCGAAAAGCTGCTGGAAGCCGACAGCGACTCGAACTTGCGCCAGTACCGGCTGCTGCACGGGGCGATCGCGCTGCTGTCCAAGCACCTGGTGGAGCCCGGCGCCGTGCTGGACTCCTATATCCTGCGCGCCCTGTCCATCGCCGGCTGGGCCCCGTCCTTCACCAACTGCGTGCGCTGCGGGAAGCCCGACCCGCACGAGGCGCTGCATGTGCAGCTTGGCGGCGTGGTCTGCTCCGACTGCCGCCCGCCGGGGTCGCTCTCGCCGCACCCGGTGACCATCCAGTACCTGCAGGCGCTGCTGGATGGGGACTGGGACACCGTCGCCCTGGCCGGGCCGCGCGCCCGCAAGCAAGCGGCGGAGATCACCGCCAATTATCTGCAATGGCACCTGGAGCGTGCCGTCAAGTCCCTACGCCATGTGGAGAGATCATGAAGAAGCTGCCCAAGATCACCGGCCGCCGCGGTCCGGTCGCACCTTTCGCGCACCCCCAGAACCCGGTCATGCCGCAGATCCCGACGGAGTTGATCCCGGAGCACGTCGCCATCGTGATGGACGGCAACGGCCGCTGGGCCAACCAGCGCGGCCTGCCGCGCACCGAGGGGCACCGTGCCGGGGAAGCCGCGCTGCTGGACGTCATGGCGGGCGCCGTGGAAATGGGCATCAAATACGTCTCCGTGTACGCGTTCTCCACCGAGAACTGGAAGCGCAGCCCGGAGGAAGTCCGCTTCCTCATGGGCTTTTCCCGCGACGTGCTGCGCCGCCAGCGCGACACCCTGAATTCCTGGGGCGTGCGCATCCGCTGGTCCGGCCGCGAGCCGAAGCTGTGGAAGTCGGTGATCAACGAGCTGCGCGAAGCCGAGGAGCTGACCCGCGAGAACACCGGCTGCCAGCTGACCATGTGCGTGAACTACGGGGGCCGGGCCGAGCTCGGCGATGCCATGGCGGCCATCGCCAAGGACGTCGCCGCGGGCAAGCTGCGCGCTTCCTCGGTCGGGGAGAAGACTATCGGCAAGTACCTTCACGCCCCGGAGCTGCCTGACGTCGATTTGTTCCTGCGCACCAGCGGCGAACAGCGCACCAGCAACTTCCTGCTGTGGCAGTCCGCCTATGCGGAGATGGTGTTCCTTGACCAGTTGTGGCCCGACGTCGACCGCCGCACCCTGTTCACCGCGGTGGAAGAGTACGCCAAGCGCGACCGCCGCTACGGCGGCGCGATCGACAAGCCCGGCGCCTAGCCGTCAAGCATCTTCAGCCACAGGTTCAGGTCCCTGAACGCGGTGGCGCGGGCAGGCTCCGCCGAGGTGAAGACGTCGTGCATGGCACCGTCGAGTTCCGAGAGCGTCACGAAGCTGCCGAGTTTCAGCGCGCGCAGGCGCGTCTGGGTGACGTCGATGACCGAATCGGTATGCTGCATCTGCTCGGAATACGAGGTGCTGAAATGCGAGGTCTTCGAGGTCAGCATCAGGATCGGAAGGCTCAGGTTCAGTCCCCGGGCCACTTGGGCGTGGCCTTTGAGGATCGTGTGCAGCCAGCCAGCAGTGGTGGGAAAGGCCAAGGTGGGGCGCCAGATGGGATGGATATCCCACTGGCCGCTGGCCTGGTCGCTGAGCGACTGCCAGTAGTGGTCGAACTGGTTGGCCAACACCTTGCGCCGCGGATTGCTGCGCGACATCGCTTCCATCAGCCCGTTGATCGGCACGCGCAGGAACGCCGTGCCCTGGAACTCCAGCCACGGCGCATTGAGCACCAGGCCCTTGATGTTCGGCGAAGTGCGCGAGATCCACAAGCTCAGGATGAGACCGCCCATGGAATGCCCCTGCGCCACCACCGGCAGTTCGGGATGTTCGCGCTGCAAGATGCCAAGGCTCGCGTCCAGCTCGAGGTCGAGGTCTTCCAGGGCCGAAATGTATCCGGGAAGCTCGTGCTCCTTGCGAAGGCTGCGACCGTGGTGGCGCAGATCCAGGGCGTAGAAGTGGTAGCCCCGGTGGTGCCAGAACTCGGCAAGTTCGCGGTTGTAGAAATAATCGCTCCAGCCGTGAACCGACAACACCACGCCCTTGGCCCGGCGGCCCAGTTTCCGGAACCAGCCGGAGGGCGCATACCGCACCAGTGTCGCGACTAGCGGCCCCTCGGCGTCGGACCCGAAGTCCAAGGTCTGGTACTCGTAGCCCGGTCCCGGCGGATCGGGCACCCAGACACCCGGCGGTGTGGACGGCAGGAATTCAGGCCATCTCGCTGCGGGAAGAAGTTCTGCGACCGTCATGAAATCAGCTTACCGACCTCAAGTTGTCTACAGACCCCATTTCACGGGAAGATTGGAACCATGCGCATTTATCCTTTGGTCTTCAAGCACGTTTTCGCCAAGATGGATCCTGAAAAGGCCCATCACTTCGCTTTCGATGCGATCAAGATCGCCCAGCGCGTTGGATTGACCAAGGCAGCCCGCAAATTCTTCGCTCCCGCTCCGAAGCTGAAGCGTACCGTGATGGGGATCGATTTCCCCTCGCCCTTCGGCCTGGCCGCAGGTTTTGACAAGGGCGCTACCGGCATCATGGCCTTGAGCGACATTGGTTTCGGCCATGTCGAGATCGGCACAGTGACCGGACAAGCCCAGCCAGGAAACCCGCAGCCTCGCTTGTTCCGTCTGGTTGAAGACCGCGCGGTCATCAACCGCATGGGATTCAACAACGAAGGCGCCGAGGTTGTTGCCGCGCGGGTGGCGCAGGCTCGCCAGCAGTTGAAGTCGGACTACGCGGCAAATCGTCCGGTGGTGGGCGTCAACATCGGCAAGACCAAGGTCGTCGAGCTTGGCGACGCGGTGGGGGATTACCTCGCTTCAACCCGACAGCTGGCCATCCACGCCGACTACCTGGTCGTGAACGTCTCCAGCCCGAACACCCCGGGGCTGCGTCTGCTGCAGAGTGTTGAAACGCTGCGTCCCCTGTTGACCGAGGTCGGCGAACTCGCCGACCATGTTGCAGGCCGGCACGTACCGCTGCTCGTCAAAATCGCACCGGATCTGAACGACGAAGACATCGCCGATGTAGCAAAGCTCGCCACCGAGCTGGAACTCGACGGCATCATCGCCACCAACACCACCATCGGACGCGAAGGGCTGAAGAGTTCCGCGGCGATGGTCGAGAAGATCGGGGCCGGAGGCCTGTCCGGCGCCCCGCTGAAGCAGCGTTCCCTGGAAGTCCTGCGCCAGCTTCGAGCCTTGGTTCCATCCGAGATGGCAATCATCGCCGTTGGCGGCGTGACCGACGCGAAAGACGTGAAAGCCCGCTTGGATGCAGGTGCAAACCTTGTGCAGGGCTACACCGCATTCCTCTACGAGGGGCCTTTCTGGGCGCGCTCGATCAACCGTGCTTTGGAGCAAATGCTCTAACCAAGGCACAGTCAAACACTACAACGTAGCTTCGAACCGAATCGGTTCGAAGCTACGTCGTTTTATAGAGCGTGGAGACTGAACGCCGCTGGTTCACTCCTGGGCGATGTGGCCACGCTGCATGGATGCGGGGGAGTATCGACACGCGAAGGGTCTTGTCTTCCAATAAACAAGATTGAAAGCTTGTTTGCAGATTTCTGTTCAAACGTGCGCATGAGAACTTGTAACCACGGGTACAAGAAAATTTCGCCGAACCAGCAATTTTCGCGCACTTCGCGACGTCAGACTCCGTCAGCTCGGGCCAAGCGCGCCTGACGTTGATAGCGCTCACGAATTTCCAGCCTCCATCAAAGCCCTGACCTTGTAAATGGACGCCTGCCTGCCTGCGAAAGGGTGACAGGACAAACTTTAAAGCTGGTGAAACCATCCTCAGGGAGGCTCACCAAAGGTTGCGCCGCGTGCGGAATATGTCGATTTCGGTCAAGAGAAAAGGGCGGATTCCGAGTGGAATCCGCCCTTTGAAGTTGTCGGGATCGATTAGTCGATCGATGCTCCGCGCTTGACCTGCGGTTTAGGCAGGCGCAACTTGCGGAACTGCATTCCGCGCATCGTGGCATACATGCGAACACCGCGATCCAGCGAGCCAAACTTGGCGACGAGACGACGCTTCAAGATCGAAGTCGTGACGATTGCCTCGATGATGATCACGGCAATCAGGACCCAGAGGGCGCCCTGGACGTACATCTGTACGGCCAGATTACCGCTGAAAGTCAGCGAAACAACGAGGAAGGCGAGGATGAAGAACATCATGAACTCGCCTACCATCCACCGCGAGTCGATGAAGTTGCGTGCATAGCGCTTCTGCGGGCCCTTGTCGCGAGCCATGAGGTAGCGTTCATCACCGGTTTCGTTGGCAACACGCAGGCGATTCTGGGCCTCGATGCGCTGTTGGCGCTCAGCTTCCTTCGCGGCCTTGCGGTCAGTCGGGACCAACGGACGCTGGCGATTCGCCTGCTGCGCGTTGCGCTTGGGCGTCGGGCCAGCCTTACGACCGTCGGTCGATTCAGAAGCCTGCTCAACAGGCTCCACATTTACTTGGGATTGAGATTCATCCTTCTTACGTCCAAACACCCCTCTATCCTAGCGGGGATTGAATCATCAGGTGACATTCGCAACCACAAGAATTGCTAGGCTGAAAGCATGTCATCAAATTCAATGCCTGAGGCCTCCGCACATGGTGTGGACGTAGCTAGCCTCAAGAACCACATCCAGTCGAACTTCGAGCAGATCCTCGAAGAGTTGACCTCGTTGGTTGCCATCCCCAGCATCGCGTGGGAATCCTTCGACCCAGCGAACCTCGAAAAATCTGCCGAAGCGGTCGCGGCTCTGGCCAAGGGCGCCGGCATGCCAAGCGTTGAGATCCTGCGCGAACCCACCGATTCGGGCGCCATGGGAGCTCCTGCAGTTGTCGCCCGTCGCCCGGCGGCCCCCGGCAAACCAACCGTTCTGCTGTACGCCCACCACGATGTACAGCCTCCAGGCGATGAAGCGGACTGGAACACGCCGGTGTTCGAGGCCACCCGAGTGGGAGACCGGCTCTTCGGCCGGGGAGCCGCAGACGACAAGGCCGGCATCATGGTCCATATCGCCGCCCTGCGCGCCGTCCTGGACTTGGTGGCGGACTTCGGCGTCGGTGTTACGTACTTCTTCGAAGGCGAGGAAGAAGCCGGTTCGCCGTCCTTCCGAAACTTCCTCGAAGCCCACCAGGACAAACTGGCGGCAGACGTCATCATCGTCGCCGATTCCAGCAACTGGGCCGTAGGAACCCCGGCGCTTACAAGCTCCCTTCGTGGTATGTGTGCTGCGGAGATCACCGTGCGCTCGCTTCGCCATGCGGTGCATTCTGGCATGTTCGGCGGTCCGATACTCGACGCCCCGATCCTGGCGGCGAAACTCATCTCCACCTTCCACAACGAGGACGGTGCCGTGGCCATCGCGGGCCTCGTGTCCAACGACGCGGCGGATGTCGACTTCGATGAAGCTGAATTCCGCCGGGATTCCGGTGCGCTCGATTCCTATTCGCTGGCTGGAACGGGAAAGATCACCGATCGCCTGTGGAATAAACCAGCGCTCAGTGTCATTGGTATGGATATGCCAAGTGTCGACCACTCCTCGAACACCCTGATTCCGCAGGCGCGCTTCAAGGTTTCAATGCGGTTGGCACCCGGGCAGGATCCAGCCAAGGCCCTGGAAGCCTTCGAGGAACACGTCATGAATGTGGACCTCAGGGGAGCCGAAGTGGAGTTCAAGGCGGTTGAAGCCGGCAATGCCTATCTGGCGGATCTGGCTGCCTCAGCCAATGGCGCCGCTTCGTGGGCCCTGGAACAAGCCTGGGGAGTTGTACCGGTTCACATGGGACTGGGCGGCTCCATTCCGTTCATCGCCGACCTTTCGGACGTTTTCCCGGAAGCTCAGATTCTGGTGACCGGTGTGGAAGATCCGGACTCGCGAGCCCACTCGGCAAACGAGTCGTTGCATTTGGGAGATTTCCAGCATGCAATTGAGGCAGAGGCGCTGCTTCTGGCACGGATTGACTCCGAAGGTCTATGAGCCGCGTCATAGACGCAGTTCAAGGGGGAGCTTTATTTGGGTCCCCGACGTAGGATAGAACTAAGAACAAAGGCCCCAGGTGCCCGTCACAATGATGAAACCTGGTGCCTAGCCAAGCAGTTTGGGAGGAAATGATGACTGCAGCCGTAGACCAGACCAAGGGTGATCCAACCGAGGTCCCCACTCACGACGTCAATATTTCAGATGTCGCAGCAGCCAAGGTTCGCTCGCTCCTGGAGCAGGAAGGCCGCGATGACCTGCGCCTGCGCATCGCCGTTCAGCCAGGCGGCTGCTCGGGCCTCATCTACCAGCTCTACTTCGATGAGCGCATGCTCGATGGCGATGCGGTCCGCGACTTTGACGGCGTGGAAGTTATCGTCGACAAGATGAGCGTTCCATACCTGGCCGGAGCCTCCATCGATTTCGAAGACACCATCTCCAAGCAGGGCTTCACCATCGACAACCCCGCAGCCTCCGGCTCCTGCGCCTGTGGAGATTCCTTCCACTAGGCCCTAGGGAACTAACGCCGCTGTTCAAACGTTGAAGAAATTTCTCGTTTGAACAGCGGCGTTTTTCGGTATTCTGGGCCCTGAGAGGGTAAGCTCTACGTTAAGTAGTAAAACTATGTTTCGCTTCATAAGCCGCCTCACCGTGCAAGCAGTAATTCGCGAGGTGACTTATGGAGACCACATTCTGCACCAACAAAGAGGAAGGGCCGTCTGTGAGTTCGCAAGACCGAACCGGCAGTCGCGGTAAAGCCAAGGCCAAAGTATTGGCCTTGGTCGGCACCAGCGCATTGCTGTTGACGGGATGTTCAGCGGAAGTTCAACGCGGTTGGCTTCCGAACGTGGACCGCGACACCACCAACCACACTGCAGCAATCCAGGACTTCTGGGTTAACTCGTGGATTGCAGTGGTTGTCATCGGTGTTTTGACCTGGGGCTTGATGCTGTGGTGCATCATCGCCTACCGTCGCCGCAAGAACGATACTGGCTACCCACGTCAGCTGAGCTACAACCTGCCATTGGAGATCTTCTACACGGCCATTCCATTGGTCCTTGTTCTGGTCTTCTTTAGCTTCAACAACAACCTGGTTAACAGCATCAACAAGCCTGTTGACTCGGAGATCGTCGTCGACGTTCGCGCCAAGCAGTGGGCTTGGGACTTCAACTACACCTTCGATGGTGGCCAGGAGAAGCACTACGCCGGCATTCAGGCTCACCTGAACGAAGATGGCTCCGAGGGCATTCAGGAAACTCTGCCAACCCTGTACCTGCCAGTTGGCAAGTCGGTAGAGTTCCAGCTCAACAGCCGCGATGTCATCCACTCGTTCTGGGTTCCGGCCTTCCTTCAGAAGCTGGATATGATCCCAGGTAAGACCAATCACATCTACCTGACCCCACAGGTTGAAGGTACCTTCGACGGTAAGTGCGCCGAGCTTTGCGGCGAGTACCACTCCGAGATGCTCTTCAACTTGAAGGTTGTCAGCGAGGCAGAGTTCAAGGCTCAGATGGCCAAGCTGGAAGATGGACACATTGGTGAAGAATACGATCGCAGTCCGGACACCGTGAACAGCGTGATCGTTAAGCACGAAGGGGAAGGAGAGTAATCGCTATGACTACGTTTGAATATGCAACTGACGACGTGAAGTCGATTGCCCCAGCCGTTGTGCCGAAGTCCAAGGGTCGCCTCTTCGTCGACTTCATTACTTCGACCGACCACAAGAAGATCGGGTACATGTACCTGATCATGTCGTTCGTCTTCTTCTGCATCGGTGGCGTTATGGCGCTGCTGATCCGCGCAGAGCTTTTCGAACCAGGTATGCAGATCCTGCAGACCAAGGAACAGTACAACCAGCTGTTCACCATGCACGGCACCGTCATGCTCCTGATGTTCGCAACCCCGCTGTTCGCAGGTTTCGCCAACGTCATGATGCCGCTGCAGATCGGCTCGCCGGACGTGGCCTTCCCACGTTTGAACGCACTGGCTTTCTGGTTCTTCGCCTTCGGTTCGACCGTAGCGCTGGCCGGCTACCTCACCCCGCAGGGTGCAGCCAGCTTCGGCTGGTTCGCTTATGCACCGCTGTCAAACACCACGTTCTCGCCGGGCATCGGCGGAGACCTGTGGGTCTTCGGTCTGGCTCTGTCGGGCTTCGGCACCATCCTTGGTGCAGTGAACTTCATTACCACCATCATCTGCCTGCGTGCACCAGGTATGACCATGTGGCGTATGTCGATCTTCTCGTGGAACACCCTGATCACTTCGTTGCTGATCCTGATGGCTTTCCCGCCGCTGGCAGCTGCTCTGTTCGCACTGGGTGCTGACCGCCGCTTCGGGGCGCATATCTTCGATCCGGAAACGGGCGGTGCCATTCTTTGGCAGCACCTGTTCTGGTTCTTCGGCCACCCTGAGGTGTACATCATCGCGCTGCCGTTCTTCGGCATCGTTTCAGAGATCTTCCCGGTCTTCTCCCGCAAGCCGATCTTCGGCTACAAGGGCCTGGTCTTCGCGACCATCTCGATTGCTGCCCTGTCGATTTCCGTGTGGGCACACCACATGTACGTCACCGGCTCGGTTGCACTGCCGTTCTTCGGCTTCATGACCATGCTGATCGCGGTTCCGACCGGTGTGAAGTTCTTCAACTGGATCGGCACGCTATGGCGCGGCTCGATCACCTTTGAAACCCCGATGCTCTGGAGCATCGGCTTCATGATCACCTTCCTGTTCGGTGGCCTGACCGGTATTATCCTGTCGGCTCCGGCTCTGGACTTCCACGTTTCCGATACCTACTTCGTTGTGGCTCACTTCCACTACGTGGTCTTCGGTACCGTTGTCTTCGCAATGTTCGCTGGATTCTACTTCTGGTGGCCAAAGTGGACCGGGCACATGCTCAACGAGCGTCTGGGCAAGATCCACTTCTGGTTGCTGTTCGTTGGCTTCCACGGAACCTTCCTCATCCAGCACTGGCTGGGTGTCATGGGTATGCCACGTCGCTACGCCGACTACATGCCTGAAGACAACTTCACTGCCATGAACCAGGTCTCCACCGTCTTCGCATTCATCCTGGGCGCTTCGATGATTCCATTCTTCTGGAACGTCTGGATCACCCACCGCAATGCCAAGAAGGTTGAAGTTGATGATCCATGGGGCTTCGGCGCTTCGCTGGAGTGGGCAACCTCTTGCCCTCCACCACGTCACAACTTCCACTCGATTCCTCGCATCCGTTCGGAGCGTCCAGCTCTGGATCTGCACCACCCGGAATTGAGCGGCCGCGTCACCCCAGAGTCTCCGGTAGCGAAGATCTTTGGCCCCGCTGATCAGAAGGACCTGTAAAGATGAAAGTTGAAGCATGGATGTTCCTGGGAGGAATTTTCTTCTTCATCCCAGTGGCTTTCGTTTACGGTTACATGACCAACTGGCAGGAACTCGTCGGGTTCCCTGCACTGCTGCTGACCGGCGGCCTGTGCGGCATGGTCGGCTGGTACCTGTACTTCACCGCCCGCCGTGTCGGCCCTCGTCCAGAGGACCGCGTCGACGGTGAGATCCACGAGAACGCAGGCGACATTGGACACTTCTCCCCATGGAGCTGGTGGCCACTGGTACTCGCCGGCGCTGCAGCCATCGGCTTCCTCGGCATTGCCGTTGGATGGTGGGTGTTCTTCGTAGGCGCAGGCCTGGCAGTGATCGCACTGGTTGGTTGGGTTTATGAATACAGCCGCGGTGACCACGCACACTAGGCACTAACCCTAACGGGGTGACAAGCAATATTGCTTGTCACCCCGTTAGTCTTTTAACAGCAGTATTCCTACCCGCTTGATATCCAGGCGCGTTGATGAGGAGGAGTTCCCGGTGCGCCATGCTCCGCAGCCGATCGTGCAGGCAGTTCTTGATCCGGACAGCAAGGTCAGCAAATACCGACAGATCAGAGAAATCCTCAAGAACCATGCCCGCGAGGATTGCAAGCCCGGCTACCGCCTCCCGCCAGAACGTGTGCTCGCAGAACACTTCGGAGTGGCCCGCAAGACCATCCGGCAGGCAATCGACGCGCTGGTCGATGAACAGGTGCTCAAGCGTGTTGTGGGTATCGGAACATTCGTTGTGCCTGAGAAGCTCGACCTGCGCGTACGTCTGCACTCCTATTCAGAAGACATGATGCGCCGAGGCATGGTGCCAGACGCCCACGTACTGGAATTCTCCGAAATCAAGGCCAACCCCAACCTCGCATCCCAGCTCATGGTCGAGGAGGGAACCGGTGTCGTGCAGTTCAAGCGCCTCCTGCTGGCCGACGGCACCCCCATGAGCTTGGATGAAAACTACATGCCAGCCGATCTGGTGCCCGGATTCGTCGACGGCGAACCTCCCTCGAAGCTCTACCAAGCCCTGCACGAACGCTATGGCATCCTTCTGGAGTGGGGCGAGGACCAGGTCGAAAGCACCGCCGCCAGCAAGCGACAGGCGCAGCTGCTGGGCGTGGAACCCGGTTTCCCCCTGCTGCAGATCACCCGCTACGCCTACATCGGCGAACGCCTGGCCGACTACTCGATCTCCTTGTACCGTTCGGACCGCTACAAGCTGTTCGTGCCGCTGCAGCGCCTCGGAACCGGCACACCGCATTATACCGACACGGTGTAGCCGCGGACCCTGATGGACAAGGGCACGGGCGGGGAGAGTGCTCCATCCGACTCTGGGTGCTGTACCGTCCCTTGCTCAGGAGCCTCCGCTTGGAAAGTTCTCCCGGAGCATCTACAAACCTCCGATTAGCGCGAGGTGCGGGAACCCCAGCAGCGCGGGACCAGATCAGTGCTGTCGAGACATCCGGGGCGTGGCGATTCCCGACCAGTAGCAGATCAGCGGTGGGCATCCTGCCGACGAGAGCCGAAGTCCCAGCTTTGCACTTCACGGCGGGGGAGTCCCGCGCTGAGCCCTCAGCACGGACTCGATGATGTCGGCAATCCGGTCAACGCTTGCCATGGCCAACAGCTCCTGGTGCCCGTGTAGCAGGGTCAGAACGCCGCCGGCCGACGAGGAACCCACTTGGCTACTGTTGAGGCCCTCAGCGGTCATTCTGCGGCCTGCAGGGTTGCGGGTTAACGAAACGAGGGACATACCTTTCGGTATGTCCCTCGTTTTGTGACTAACGCGAGTCGAGATTACTTCTCGATCGAGTCCTGCTTCTCGCCTTCAACCTCGTGGTGGCCGTGGGCTGCCTTGGCAGCTGCGAGCTCCGACGGGGTTACTGGGGCGACGCGATCTTCGAAGAAGAACTTCGAGATCTTCGCACGACGCTTCTCCTTGCGGGAGATGTGCCCGGCAGCATCCGGCTGGGCCGGGATGTACTGGTTGTCGTTGAAGTTGGTCAGGAGGTAACGCTTGTAGACATCTACTTCCTCGTGCTTCTCCGAGAAGCCACCTTCCGGCGACATCTGGATGATGCCGGCTTCGCGGCCGTGCAGCACGATCTCGCGATCCTTGCGCTGCAGCGACAGGCAGATGCGGCGAGTCAGCCAGAAGGCCACCAGTGGGCCGACGAAGAACAGTGCGCGCAGCCAGTAAGTGACATCGTTCAGTGCGACGTGGAAGTGGGTTGCAATCAAGTCGGACGAGGCAGCTGCCCACATCACGCAGTAGAAGACAACACCAGCGGCGCCCATTGCGGTGCGGAACGGTGCGTTGCGCGGACGGTCGAGCAAGTGGTGCTCGCGGTTGTCCTTGGTAACCCAGCGTTCGATCCATGGCCATGCGAACATGACCGTGAACAGGGCACCTGCAGGAACCAGGGCTGGCAGCAGCACCGAGAGGACCAAGGAGTTGTCGCCCCATGGGAACGGAATGTTCCACACGAAGCTGAAGTCGCCCAGGACACCCGGCATCAGGCGCAGCGCGCCGTCGACGAATCCGATGTACCAGTCAGGCTGGGTACCAGCGGACACCGGCGACGGGTCGTACGGACCATAGTTCCAGACCGGGTTGATCTGGAAGATACCCGAAATGAAAGCAACGATGCCGAAGACGATGAAGAAGAAGCCGCCAGCCTTGGCCGCGTACACAGGACCCACTGGGAAGCCAACAACGTTGTCATTGGTGCGACCCGGACCAGGGTACTGGGTGTGCTTGTGGGTCACAACCATGAACAGGTGGATAACCAGCAGCAGGATAATGACCGCAGGCACGATCATGATGTGCAGCGAGTACAGACGCGGGATCACGTGCTCGCCAGGGAACTCTCCGCCGAAGAAGAACATCGACAGGTAGGTGCCCACAACAGGCAGGGCCTTCATCACGCCGTCGATGATGCGCAGACCGTTACCGGACAGCAGATCATCTGGCAGGGAGTAGCCGGTGAAGCCAGCAGCCAGGCCCATGATCAGCAGCACGCCGCCGACGACCCAGTTCAGCTCACGCGGGCGACGGAACGCACCGGTGAAGAACACGCGCAGCATGTGCACGGAGAGGGAAGCAACGAACAGCAGCGCGGACCAGTGGTGTACCTGGCGCATGAACAGACCGCCACGCACGTCGAAGGAGATATCGAGCGTCGACGCCATTGCGGTCGACATGCCGATACCCTTCAGCGGTACGTACGAGCCTTCGTAGACCACGTGGGCCATCGAAGGATCGAAGAAGAAGGTCAGGAAGGTGCCGGAAAGCAGCAGCAGTACGAAGGTGTACAGCGCAACTTCACCGAACATGAAGGACCAGTGGTCAGGGAAGATCTTGCGACCGAATTCCTTGACGATGGTCGAAGCTCCGACGCGGGTGTCGACGAAGTTGGCCAAGCGGCCGGTCGCGGTCGACGGAGTGTATTCGTTAGTAGTCGCCATGATTACTGACCACGCTCCCAGTAAGCCGGGCCAACCGGTTCGTGGAAGTCGCTGCGGGCTACCAGGTAGCCTTCGGCGTCAACCATGATTGGCAACTGCGGAAGTGCGTGACCTGCCGGACCGAAGACAACCTTGCACTCGTTGGCGAGGTCAAAGGTGGACTGGTGGCAAGGGCACAGCAGGTGGTGGGTGTGCTGCTCGTACAGAGCAATGGGGCAACCCACGTGGGTGCAAATCTTGGAGTAGGCGACGATGCCGTCGACATTCCAGTCTTCGCGGCCTTCGGAGATGTTCATCTCCTGTGGATCCATACGCATCAGCAGAACAACGGCCTTGGCCTTTTCGTTCAGTACGTCCTCGGCCTCGTTCAGACCCTCGGGAATGACGTGGAAAGCCGAGCCGATCTGTACGTCCGAAGCCTTGATCGGGGTACCCGATGGGTCGCGGGTCAAACGAACGCCGGTGTCCCACATGGTGTGACGCAGCTGTTCGACCATTTCGCCAGCGGTCTTTCCGGAACGCTCAAGGTCGCGGAACATGAAGATCGCAGGGATCGGAGCCAGTGCAATGGCGCCAATCAGGCTGTTGCGGATCAGCGGACGGCGCTTGATGCCAGACTCTTCGATGATGGTGTCAACGATTTCGACTGCATCCTGGCGATCTGCTTCGGTGCGAATCTCGTGGCGGCTCTCGACCAGTTCGTGGTCCGGCATCAGGGTCTTGGCCCAGTGAACGATGCCGACACCGATACCCAGCATCGCGAATGCGGTGCCGAGGCCCAGAGCTGCGTTCTGAACACGAAGTTCAGCGAAAGTCATGTCGCCCAGGTGGCCCAGGACGAAGTAGGACACGAAGAAGAACAGCGTGCCGATGATGGAGATGGTAAATAGGAGCGCTACTTGGCGCTCGTGTCGCTTGGCTGCGCGCGGATCGCGGTCTGCGAGACGCGGACGGTGCGGAGGTAGTCCTGGATCCGGGAACCGGTCCTGAGCCACATCGTCAGCCTTAGCAACGGTGCCCGAGTTTTCGGGACTGCCGTGACTATGGTCGCCCATGTTTCTCTCTCATCCTTCTGTTAGGAATTTTTGTACGTAGTGATGTTTGCGGCGCTACGCCGCGAGTGCCTTAGGAAGGACGCGAGGTCAACCAAATGGTGAAGGCGATGATGATACCCAGACCAGCGGTCCAGACGAACAGGCCTTCAGCCACTGGGCCAAGCGAACCGAGAGCAACGCCGCCGGCCGAACCATTAGCTTCAATGGTCTTCAGGAAGGTGACTACGTCACGCTTCTCGTCCGGGGTGATGTTCGAATCGTTGAACACAGGCATGTTCTGTGGGCCGGTAACCATTGCTTCGTAAATGTGCTTCTCGCTGACACCAGCCAGGGTCGGAGCAAACTTACCGCGGGTCAGGGCGCCACCGGCAGCAGCGGCGTTGTGGCACATTGCGCAGTTGACGCGGAACACGGTTCCACCGTGAGCGGCGTCGCCCTTGGTGGTATCCAAGCTTTCCTCATCCGGGATTGCCGGTCCTGCGCCGAGGCTGGCAACGAATGCTGCCAGCTGCGAGATCTGCTCATCGGTGAACTGCACTGGCTTCGCCTGGGCCTGCGGGCCCTGCATCTGCATCGGCATGCGGCCGGTACCAACCTGGAAGTCGACCGATGCGGCGCCGACGCCGATCAGCGACGGACCCGAGTTGGTTCCTTCAGCGTTCATACCGTGGCAGGTCGCGCAGTTGGCGACGAAAAGCTTTCCGCCTTCATCTACATCCGACTGCGAGGCAGTGGTGGTGTCCGCAGCCTTCGCTTCGCTGATGCTTCCCGCTGCAGTGTAGAGACTGCCGGTAATCAGCAATCCGAATAACAGCAGGGCCACAGCGGCGAGCGGGTGGCGGCGCTTTTTCGAAAGAGCCTTCACTTGCTGATTCCTCACTTAATTTCTTGGTGTGGTGTTGCCGTACTTCTGTGGAGGCAACTGATGAATTGTTAGTTGCCTACTTCAAGAAGTAGATGATCGCGAACAGAGCAATCCAGACAACGTCAACGAAGTGCCAGTAGTAGGACACGACGATGGCGCCGGTTGCTTCGAAGTGGCCAAACTTCTTCGCGAGCATCGCACGACCAATGATCAGCAGGAATGCAATCAGGCCACCGGCAACGTGAATGCCGTGGAAGCCGGTAGTCATGTAGAACGCCGAAGCATAGCCGTTCGAGTTCAGAGCAACGCCCTCATGAACGAGGACGGCGTATTCGTAGGCCTGGACCGAAACGAAGATAGCCCCAAGGATGAAGGTGAGAATGAACCATTCGATCATTCCCCATTCCTTGAGGTTGAACACTCCGCCGGTGCGGCGAGGCTTAAATGCCTCGGCCTTGAAAACACCAATCTGGCACGTGAACGAGCTGGACACCAGAATCAAGGTGTTTACCAGCGCGAACGGTACGTTCAGCTTGGCAGTTTCAGTCGCCCAGAGATCGGGCGCGGCAGCACGGAGGCTGAAGTACATGGCGAAGAGGGCGGCGAAGAACATGAGCTCGCTGGAGAGCCACACCATCGTTCCCACCGACACCATGTTTGGGCGGTTCGGCGCATGTGGCGCCGTCGTATTTGGGGCATGAGTCGCAGTTGTCACACTGACATTATGTCTCTAAACGGCCCTCAGATACCAATACAAAAAGGGTCTGACAGTGGTTTCTTCCACCACATCAGCGCAACAACCGCGGAAACACGCGGAAGTTCGAATCAAACTCTTTCTACAATTCGTAGAGCTTGATTCGGCGAGTCACGCGAAACATTTACTTATGCAACACCTGTGTTGCGTAATTCTTCCCTGCAAAGTGCCGTTTTCAGAGGCCGGAGACACAACTTCTTAAGACATGAAGTAGAACGATTTCCGTGCTTCTCGTTAGGCTTACATACGTGTCAACGAGCCTTGTAAACGAAAAGTTCCCAACGTGGCCAAATCTGCTGTCCACACTGATTTCAGGCGGCGATCTCAGCCGTGATGAAGCCGGCTGGGCAATGAACGAAATCATGAACGGCGAAGCAAGCGACGTACAAATCGCTGGCTTTTTAGTCGCGCTGCGCGCCAAGGGCGAAACAGTGGGCGAATTGACTGGTTTGGTCGACTCCATGGTGGCCAATGCACGCCCATTGAGCATCAAAGCACCAACTCTGGACATTGTTGGAACTGGTGGTGATCGACAGAATACGGTCAACATTTCAACCATGGCGACGCTCGTCTGCGCTGGCGCCGGGGTCAATATCGTTAAGCATGGCAACCGCGCCTCGTCGTCATCCTCCGGTTCCGCTGACGTGCTCGAAGCCCTCGACGTGCGACTTGATGTACCAATCGAGCGGCTTGTGGAGGTTTACGACAAAGTTGGGATTGCGTTCTGCTTTGCCAATATCTTCCATCCTTCGATGCGGCATGTGGCGAACGCGCGGAGTCAGCTCCGGATCCCGACAGCCTTCAACTTCATGGGGCCGCTCACCAACCCAGCGCTCCCCAGTGCTTCAGCGATTGGTTGTTCAGACCTTCTAATGGCACCGATCATGGCAGGCGTCTTGGCCAGTCGCGGTGTTCGAGGCCTGGTATTCCGGGGCGAGGACGGGCTAGACGAAATGACCACCACCGCGCTGAATCGCGTTTGGGAAGTCCGCGATGGGCAGGTCAACGAGTTCACTTTCGATGTTCAGGATATTGGCATCGCTCCAGCGACGCTCGAGGATCTTCGCGGTGGCGACGCTCAACATAATGCTCAGGTTGTACGCGACATCGTCAACGGTTCCACGGGTCCGGTGCGCGACGCGGTTCTTGTGAACGCGGCCGCTGGCATCGTAGCGTTCAATGAACAGGCCGAGGGTAGCTTCGAAGACCGAATGGCAGCCGCCCTGGACATGGCCAAGCGGTCAATCGACTCTGGTGCCGCGGCCAAGGTGCTAACCACTTGGTCCCAAACCACCACTGCGATAGTCGGTAGGTAGCCACATACCGCGGAAAACAAATCGAGGCCTTGGTTCAACGCATTACAAGCGTTGAACCAAGGCCTCTTTTGGATGGTGCGCTTAGTCGCCCAAGTCCAGGGAGAACGCAGCATCCAGGTCGTGCGTGGAGTACGCGCGGAACGCAATATGCGTCTGGGTCGCTTTGATCCCAGGGATCTTGGAAAGCTTGTTCGCGATAACCTCAGCCAGGTCTTCATGCTTGTGCACGTGTGCGATCGCGATCAGGTCCCAATCGCCGGCAACGGAGTAGACCTCGCGAATGCCTTCGATTTCCGAAATCTGCTGGGCGGACTCAGGAATGCTGTCGGTAGCCGTCTGAATCATTACGAATGCGGTAACCATTGATACCTCTCAATGCTCGTGACCCGCCTACTTTTGGGCCATCCTCTTGACTCAACCTTAGTCGACATTGGGTCAGACTCCAGCTTTTCGAGTACGACCAGAATTACCGAGGTACAAGTTTTAAGATTTGTGAAATAGAAGACAATGTTTTAACATTGTTCCATGATTGTCTTGACTATTGATCAGAGGCGTTCGCGTTCCTCTGACGACAAGGTTGAAGCACTGGTCAAACAGGCCAATGCTACCGTATCGGTGGTCCGCCCGTTCCAGCGAACCGCCGGCGACGAAATCCAAGCCGTGATGGATGATGCTTCGGAAGCGATTCGTCTTGCGGTGATGATGGCGGCTTCGGGGGACTGGAGCGTTGGCATCGGCTTCGGTCAGGTTGAAACGCCCTTGCCTGCCGAAACGCGCGCAGGTCGCGGGCCCGCTTTCGAATTCGCCAGGGTGGCAGTTGAGCGGGCCAAGAACACCAATGCGCATCTAGCAGTGCATGGGCCAACCAATGAAGCGACTCGGTTGGAAGCGGAGTTGCAATTGACAGCTGCGGTCGTATCCAAGCGTCGCGCCACGGCGTGGGAGGCTGGAACGCTGGCTGATGAAGGCATGACCCAGCAACAGATCGCCGCACGTCTTGGCATCACGCAGCAGGCCGTTTCGTCTAGGCTGTCAGCAGCCCTGTGGTTCGAGGCGAACCGCATGATGGATGAGGCGGCCAAGTCGCTTGGCCGCCAATTAAAGCGGATAGGGGAGTAGCGCACGTGTTCTGGACTGCCTGGGTCATTTTGATCGCTGCCACCGGCCTGTCTGTTGCGGCGAGTTTTCTCAGTTACGCAAAAGGACGCCGCGCTTCGATCCGAACTTGGCTTACCATCGCCGCCGCAATACTCGTGCTGGCTGCGCTGGTCTTCGGGCTCATGGGTCACGCGGTCGACGGCAACCAGCCAGTACCGGCCACCCTGGCGATTTCGCTGAGTGTGCTCTTTGCCTTGGCCTTCGGCGGTCCGTTCACCGAATTGGTTTTCACCTTGGCCTCTCGAAATCCCGATCCCTCGGCACAAGAAAAGTCCGATCCGTCGCCGCTGCGTGGCGGGTTGTGGATCGGACTTCTCGAACGTGCGGCGATCGTGGGGACGCTCTGGGCCGGCTGGCCCGAGGGGACTGCGGTCGTCCTGGCCGTCAAGGGGCTTGGCCGATTCGCTGAACTGAAAAACCACCAAGCTGCCGAACAGTTCATCCTCGGGACTTTCGCCAGCGGGCTTGTAGCGGCCGGCGCTTACGGATTAGGCCTGTTGCTTAGCTGAGCGCTTGGCGATCAGCCCTGTGACTAGGCGCCTGCCCAGCAGGAACAGTCCGAGTACCAGCGTGGCAACGATGATGAAGGCCACGGCAGCCGTGTCGTTGAACGCAAGTCGCAACGCGATGCCCAAAGCCACGGTTCCAATCCATATGAGGATTCCGCTGGGCCATAGGTTGTTAATGGTTTTCCACGGGCGCGAGGCCAGGGTCACGATCGCGTAGCCGATTAAGAATGGAAGTGCCGTCCATAAGATCCCGCCAAGCGAGAGCCCGTGCTCATGTTCGCGGCGGCCGAGCAGGGCGAAGATAACGATCAGTACAAGGTCAATGGCAACCCAAGCGGGCCACTGACGGATTTTTTGAGCCATGAAATTATCCTAGGTTCTTCTTCCAGCAACAACGAATCAATTGATTGCCCGGACGGTGTTGCGGTGCGGCGGCAGAGGCCGGAATCACGGCACAGGCAAGAGAGGCGGATCCCCGAGTGTTGGAGCGCACCAATCGTACTTTTCAAAAGTGGCAGGTGCCCTTGTACCTGCTTGCGGTGGCGGCCGCCGCGGCGTTCGGCCTGATGCGACCTCAGGCGGCCGCCGAGCTGGATTCAGGAATCAATCCGGTTCTCGGCCTGTTGCTCTTCGCGACCTTTCTCGCCATTCCGCTGACCCGGCTCGTCGGAGCTCTGCGCAACATCCGGTTCCTCCTGGCCGTGGTGATCCTGAACTTTCTTGCGGTTCCGCTGGTTGGCTGGCTGCTGAGCCGCGTGGTTGCCGCAGATGCCGAATTGCTGATCGGCTTGCTGCTGGTGTTGCTCGCACCGTGTGTCGACTACGTCATTGTGTTCACCCGGATCGCCGGGGGAGCGGGCCACCAGCTGCTGGCGGCCACGCCTGTATTGATGCTGCTCCAGGTGGTCCTACTGCCCGTCTATCTGTCCTGGTTTGCCGGCGGAGCATTGGGTGAGGTCGTCACCCCCGAACCGTTCGTCCATGCATTCACGTGGCTGATAGCAGTTCCGCTGGTTTCAGCCATGCTGGTGCAGCTTTTGGCCCGCAGGTTCAGATCGGCCGAGGTTCTCGAGGATCTGATGGATTTGCTCATGGTGCCGCTGATGATCCTCGTACTGTTCCTGGTGGTGGCTTCACAGGCCAGTTCGGTCAAGGCCGATTTCTCCCGTCTGTTGGCGGTCGTGCCTCTCTACGTGCTTTTCCTGGTCATCATGCTGCCCTTGGGAAAGGGAATCTCACGCATCTTCAAGCTCGCAGTGCCAGCTCGGCGTGCACTAGTCTTCTCCGGTGCCACGCGGAATTCGCTGGTCGTCCTGCCGTTGGCCCTGGCCATGCCTGAGCCATTTGCCCTGGTGCCTGCCGTTGTAGTGGCACAGACGATCATCGAACTTCTCGGAATGCTGATCTATGTCAAGGTGGTGCCTCGACTGATTCCAGAGAAGCTCGGTCTGGGCAGTTCATCGAATTCCTGACCGCCCTCGGCGGATCCAGCCGCCCTGGCTGAATACCCGTCCGACGGGTCTAGACTGGGCAGACCAATCAGAGGGGAGTACCAGCCATGGGCCGCCTGATCTACGGCATGAATGTGAGTCTGGACGGCTACATCGCCGATGCCGACGGGGATATTTCATGGGGCGTTTCCACCGAGGAGCTATTCAGATGGTGGCTTGAGGAAGAACAGTCGATGAGCCTCATGCTATACGGGCGCAAACTGTGGGAAACCATGAGCTCGTATTGGCCCACGGGGGACCAGGCCCCCGATGCCCGGCCAGACCAGGTTGAATATGCCCGCAACTGGCGGGACACTCCCAAAATGGTGTTCGCTTCCGACAGCCTTCCGCTTGATTGGAATACGAGGCTGTTTACCGGTGATGCAGTAGCGGAAATCCGAAGGCTCAAGAAACAGTTCATCGGCTCCATCCGCATCGGCGGTGCATCGCTTGCCTCCGCTGCCATGCGCGCGGGCCTGATCGATGAATACACCCTGGTCACGCATCCGGTGCTTGTCGGAGGCGGCACCCCGTTCTTCGCCTTGATCGACCGGTATATACACCTCGAACTCGTGGAAACCCGAGTCTTCGACGGGGGAGTGACGATGGGTAGGTACCGGTTTGCGGGTTGAGCGCATGGACCGGTTGTCGCGGCATCCTGGAAACCCGCACCCGGCAATTCACAACTGCCACACGTTCATGGTTGCTTTCTGGCCCCGGTCGGTACGTGGACGCGAGTTACTGGGCGTCTTCTGGCGGGGCTTCAAGGCATCTGGAAGCCTGTAATCCAACTCACCGTACAAGGAGCTTCGCATGGGTCGCATAGTCGCCGTGAATTTCGTCAGTATCGACGGGGTCATGCAAGCGCCATTGTCGGCAGAGGAAGACCGTGACGGTGGGTTCACTGCTGGAGGCTGGGCCGCAGCCGCAGGTGACGACACCGTGGACGCCGTCATGCGCAAGCTGACGACCTCCGCAGCTGGCATACTGTTGGGCCGAAGGACCTATGACATCTTCACCGAGGCTTGGTCTCAGGCGGATGCCGCCGACCCTTCCATCGCGGCAATGAATCGAATGCCCAAGTATGTCGTCACCCGGAACACCGACCGGCTTGCATGGGCCAACAGCCGGCGGCTCGGGGGAGACCTGGCCTCTGGAGTCCGCGAGGTCCGGGAATCAACCGAAGGTAGGCTGGTCGTCTTCGGTTCGGGCCAACTGGTGCAGGCCCTGGCGAAAAACGACCTGATCGATGAATACACGTTACTTCAGTACCCGATCGTCCTCGGATCCGGCAAACGACTTTTCGGCGTTGACCGCCACCGCACGGACTTTATCTTGTCAGGCTCGCTGATTTCACCAGCTGGCGTCGCCATCTTGACCTACCAGCGATCTGTGAATTCCTGAACGCAGGACGCAGTTCTTGTTCCGGGATGGTGAACGGTGCGGCCCAGGATCACAGCGGCACGGCTGCCTGGCGACAGCGCTGGATCGTCGCTGCCGATCAATCACTATGCGCAGGAATCCACTGACCTGAGGCCGTCGCCAATCGATGCTCGCATGCACGGTTAAACCGGCAGTACCTGGTCGGTTGGGGAGCGTCAGATTTCCACTACTTTACATAATGTAGATTATCGGCTTATCGGCAATGTCCGTAGAAGCCACTGCATTCCCTGTTTTTATCGCGTTTCAGCAACGTGAATGAATACGCGCTACGAAGCTTCACCATCGGCCTGCTGCTCCATGCGGTACCGCGCAAAGTCCAAAGTCTGGCGGATGAACTCTCGTGCACGCTCGTCGCGCATCGAATAGATCATGTGACGCCCGGACTTGCGGGCTTGCAAGACTCCAGCCGTCCGCAGACGTGTCAGCAGCTGGCTGACGGTCGACGGCGTCACGCCAACCTGCTGGGCCAATTCGGACAACGTACGGTCCTCGTGACATAGTGCCCACAGGATCTGCAGCCGCGCCGGGTCGGAAAGAGTCTTGAGCACCAGCACGGACATATCCAGCAGGTCGCTGTCGATAATTTGGTCGCGCATCGGTTCAGCCACAGATTCACTGGTCATGACGCGCGCTCCCAATCATCCAAATGGCACCGAGACCTTCCCGGAGCCGATACATGCTTCCCGTTCGCAAGTGAGTCCATTATGGTCACGCAAGCGGATAAAGCGATAGGTTCAAGGAAGAGATCTTAGGAATCGTCACTGTATTCAGCTCTCCCGCACCTACTCCCCTGAATAAATCTTCTTGTTCGAATTAACGTAATACGACTCTGACGACTGCGTTTCTGCGCTATTGACGTCCTTTGGGTGTTCTAGGTTTCGATCGGCGTGGCACGGAGCACGTAAATTGGCCAACCACGCGCCAGATGGGAAGATTTATATATGCCCTCCATGCCCCCGAAAACAGCACCGGCCAGAGAGCTTGAGGCCCGGATTCTATGGAATATCGAAGGCCATCAGCTGTCCCCGGACGCACAGCAGCTGCGGTTGATCGGCACTCTCAGCTCGACCGCGGCCAGCGGATTCTCGGGCGACCTACACGGCGCCTATATCTTCGGCCCGCCGGGGCGTGGAAAGACGCTGATCATCAATGCGCTGGTTGCCTCGTTGCCGCCGCAAACTACAGCGAGGTTCCACTTCCACGAGTTCTTCCAGAACCTGAACTCCCCCAAAAACCGTGTTCCAGGCCAGCGCCTGGGCGCGATCTTCAGCCAAGGCTTGGCGCGTGAGCTCAAGGGGCTGCAGATCCTGGTCTTCGACGAGTTCCACTGCACCGAACCCGGCGACGCGATGCTGATGGTGCGGTTGGTCAAATACTGCGCGGAACATTCGATCTTCCTGGTTGCCACCTCGAACTACGAACCGGAAAAGCTGCTCGACGACGACGCCTTCCACCACCTGGTGCAGCCCACCATCGCAGCGATCCGCGAGAACTTTGCGGTCTTCGAACTCAATGGAGCCGTCGACTACCGCACGCTGGATTCTGATGATCAGGAATTTAAGCACGGATACCGTGCGGGAACCCTGTCGGTGGGAATCAACGCCGAACCGGGCTCCGAGCTGCGCGAGTTGATCCGGATCGGCTACGACGAGATCGGCCCTGCCTGCGTGGTGGGTGAAACCATCTGGATCAGCTTCGCCCAGTTGTGCGGCACCCGACGCAACACGGCGGACTACCTCGAGCTGATCCAGCGATTCACCCGCTGGCACATCACGGGAATCCCGGCCAGCCTGGGCCTGCCCATGGACGAGGAGCGCCGGCTGGCGAACGTCCTGGACATCTTCTACGACCGCGACATCGAGCTGCACCTGTACACCGCTGACAGGCTCGAACACCTGGGCTCGATGCTCCACGACACCGAACGCGACCGGCTGGCCTCACGCCTGGCGCAGCTGAAACTTATTGAACTTGAACGGATGGGCCTGTAACCATGAGCATCACCTACTCCCCCGAAGAACTCGAAAACCTGGTCGTCGAGGTGCTCAGCCAGGCCGAAGACAATGTGGTGCCGATCGTCCAGCTGGGACACCCCGTCCTCCGCCAGCCGGCCGTCAGCTACACCGGGCAGCTGCCCAAGGAACTGCTCGACGAGCTGCTGGCCGTCATGCGCCACACCATGTACGACGCCCCCGGCGTTGGCCTGGCCGCCCCGCAGATCGGCATCCCCCTGAAGATTGCCGTGCTCGAAGACCTCTACAACCTGCCAGAAGACATGGCCGCCGAACGCGAGCGAGAGCCTCTGGAATACTTCGAGATCTTCAATCCGAGCTACGAGGCGCGCGGCGCACGCACGGCCGAGTTCTACGAAGGCTGCCTGTCCTTCGACGGATTCCAGGCAGTCGTGACCCGGCCTGCCGACATCCGGGCCATCTACGAGGACCGCGACGGGAAACAGGTAGTCCGCGACTTCTCCGGCTGGCAGGCGCGGATCGTGCAGCACGAAACCGACCACCTGTACGGGACCGTCTACATCGACAAGGCGGCCACCCGTTCGCTCATCAATGAAACCGAACTGTGGCGCCACCAAGGGCTCTCGGTGGCCTCCGCCAGAGAAACCCTGGGATTCTGATGCAGGACGCCACCACGCTGCTCTGCCCCCTTTGCCGCGGCGCGCTGGAGCTGTCCATCGCACCCCGCCGCACACTGGCCTGCCCCGCCGGCCACCGCTATGACGCGGCCAAGCAGGGCTACTTCAACTTCCTGACCGGCAAGGGCACGAACTTCCTCGAAGACACCTCGCCGATGGTGCTGGCTCGCGAGGCCTTCCAGAACCGGGGGCACTACGCGCCGCTGGCCGCCGAACTCGCAGCCCTGGTCGCAGCGCACCATCCCGCCGACCAGCTGGATATCATCGACGCCGGCGCCGGCACCGGCTACTACCTGGGAGAAATCCTGGACCGCCATCCGGCCACTCGCAAGGACGCGCTGGCCATGGACATCTCCCGCTTCGCCATGCGCCGGGCCGCCAAGCTGCCGGACACGCTGGCCGTCGTCTGGGATGTCTGGCGCGAGATCCCCAGCCGGGATGAGTCCCGCGACGTCGTGCTCAACTGCTTCGCGCCGCACAACCCGGCGCAGTTCCGCCGCGTCCTGCGCCCGCAAGGGCTGTGCCTTGTCGTCACCGGAGCCGCTGACCATCTGGAAGAAGTCCGTGAGCCGCTGGACATGCTGTCGATTGCCGGCGGCAAGCAGGAGGCACTGGTCGAGAAGTTCGGCACGGAGCAGCTGGCCCATCTGGGATCCCGAAACCTGAGCTACGCCATGGAACTTGATCCGGAGGACCTGTTCAACCTGGCCTTCATGGGACCGGCCGGGCACCACCTGTCCCCCGAGGTGCTGCGCGCCAAGGCCGCGTCCCTCGGAAGTCGCACCGTCACAGCATCCTTCGACGTACATTTATTCGTCCCGCAGGGCTAGAAAATACCCCAAAATGACTACACCTTTCCCCTGCTGATTACGGCAGAATGGAGAAAAGGCCACTCGCAACTGGCCCTTGATCTATTTGAGCAAAGGTGGAAGCCATGACAACGGCGGAATGGATCGTCAGCAACGCATGGGTCATCTGGCTCGCGGTGTTCCTGCTGCTGGCGATCATCGAGATGCTTTCGCTCGACTTGTACTTCATCATGCTCGGCGTCGGGGCCCTTGGCGGTGTCGCGGTCGCGCTCTTGGGCGGCCCCATGTGGCTTCAGGTCGTCGTCTTCTGCGGTATCTCCCTGCTGATGATCCTGCTGGTCCGACCCATTGCCGTGCGACACCTGAAAAAGTCCCCGGACGGTTTCCGGACCAATATCGAACGCCTGATCGGCGAGGACGCCTTGATCCTGGAGCCGACCTCGCGCCTGTCCGGCTCGGCAAAGATCCACGGAGAAATCTGGACGGCCCGCTCCGAGGCGAACTCGCCCACCATGATGCCCGGCACCTACGCGGTGGTCCGCCGCGTCCAGGGCGCCACCGCTTATCTGGAGCCCGCGCCCCAGGCCCCGGAAAGCTGACCCGCCATAGCGGCTTTCCGCCCCATGTTTTATCACTCAAGCACAAGGAAAGAGAGTACAAACCATGTCCGGTAATGGCTTTGGCTTGACCATCGTCCTTGTCGTTCTGGCGATCTTCGTGATCGTCGTGCTACTACGCAGTGTGCGTATCGTGCCTCAGGCACGAGCGGGCATTGTGGAACGCCTCGGCAAGTACAACCGCACCCTCAATCCGGGTCTGACCCTCCTGATTCCCTTCGTGGACCGGCTGCTCCCGCTGCTGGATCTGCGCGAGCAGGTTGTGTCCTTCCCGCCCCAGCCGGTGATCACCGAAGACAACCTCGTCGTCTCCATCGACACCGTGGTGTACTTCCAGATCACCGAGCCGCGTGCGGCCACCTACGAAATCGCCAACTACATCCAGGCAGTTGAGCAGCTGACCACCACGACGCTGCGTAACGTCGTCGGCGGCCTGAACCTGGAAGAGGCCCTGACCAGCCGCGACCAGATCAACGGCCAGCTGCGCGGCGTGCTGGACGAGGCCACCGGCAAGTGGGGCATCCGCGTCTCGCGCGTCGAGCTGAAGGCAATCGATCCGCCCCTGTCGATCCAGGACTCCATGGAGAAGCAGATGCGCGCCGAGCGTGACCGCCGCGCCGCGATCCTGACGGCAGAAGGCACCAAGCAGTCCGACATCCTGACGGCCGAGGGTGAGCGCCAGGCGGCCATCCTCAAGGCCGAGGGCGACGCGCAGGCCTCGATCCTGCGCGCCGACGGCGAGGCCCAGGCCATCCAGAAGGTGTTCGACGCAATCCACGCCGGCCGCCCGGACCAGGAACTGCTGGCCTACCAGTACCTGCAGACCCTGCCGAAGCTGGCCGAAGGCACCTCGAACACCCTGTGGGTGATCCCTAGCGAGCTGACCGAAGCGCTCAAGGGCATCGGCGGAGCACTGGGCGGAACGGGCGCTGACAAGAGCCCGACCGCTCCGGGTACCACCGAGGGAATCTGATTCCCCGGGTGATCCGAACAGATCAATAACCACGCTGCGGCGAGGTGCGAAGCTTGCACCTCGCCGCAGACGCGTATAATGGATGTTTTGGTGCGAAAATTTATCTTCCCCCACTTGGGATGGAATTATTTCAGCGCGCCAAACGTTGGTACGTGTAGCGAATTTTTTAGACATCGCGGAGGGAAAACATGAGCGATCGCAGCCTACGAGGCATGCGCCTGGGTGCACAGAGCATGGAATCTGAGGCAGGTGTGGAGCCGGCTGCCCGTCAGCGCGTCGAATACCGTACCGAAGAGGGTGAAACCGTCTTCATCGTCTTTGCCGCCGAGGCAGAGATCCCGGCAACTTGGACCACCAAGACCGGCAAGGAAGCCAAGCTGGTGCACGGCGAGGCCAAGGCCGAGGAAGCCAGCAACGAGAAGCCTGTGCGTACGCACTGGGACATGCTGCTGGAACGCCGCAGCGAAGAAGAACTTGAGAAGATTCTGGCCGACCGCCTGACCCAGCTGCGCACCTCGCGCGGCGAAGCCGTCTAGGCAGCAGCGGCACTGCGGGCCGGTTCCCCTTCCGATTCGGAAGGGGAACCGGCCCGCAGTCTTTTAATGCCCGGCATGGCCGGGCGCAACAATGCGGCGGCCGCGAAGCCTGGGCTTCGCGGCCGCCGCGAGTGGTTTGGGAGGGGATGCTACTTGCGGGAAGTCAGCTTCTTCCAGCGGGCGCCAAGACCCCAGCGGGTCACGTTCCACATCGCTTCGAAAACGATGTTGCCGCTCATCTTCGACGCGCCCAGTTCGCGCTCCACGAAGGTCACCGGGACCTCGACGATGCGCTTGCGCATCATGGCCACGCGGAAGGTCATGTCCACCTGGAATCCGTAGCCACGCGACTCGACCGCGTCGAAGTCGATTTCCTCCAGGGTCTGGCGCTTGAAGGCACGGTAGCCGGCGGTGATGTCGCGCAGCGGCAGGCCGAGCATGGTGCGCGAGTAGAAGGAGCCGCCGCGGGAAATGATCTTGCGCAGCAGCGGCCAGTTCACGACCTCGCCGCCCTTGACCCAGCGCGATCCGATGACCAGGTCCGCTCCGGCGGCGCTGGCTTCCAGCAGGCGCGGAAGCTGCTCGGGCATGTGCGAGCCGTCGGCGTCCATCTCAACCAGCACGTCGTAGTCGCGGGCCAGAGCCCACTCGAAGCCTGCGATGTAGGCGGCGCCCAGGCCGTCCTTGCCGGTGCGGTGCAGCACATGGATGTTGCTGTCCTCGGCGGCCATCTTGTCGGCCAGTTCGCCGGTGCCGTCGGGCGAGTTGTCGTCGACGATCAGTACGTCCGAGTCAGGAACAGCACTCCGGAGCCTTCCGACCGTCAGCGGGAGGGATTCCAGTTCGTTGTAGGTCGGAATGATCGTAATGACGCGCACTCGGCGGCACCTTTCTTGGTAAACGGCTGCAATGAGCCCTCAGGGGGCACGGGGGCATGCCCGGAATACTGCGGTATGAGGGCTGATCCAAATTCAAAGTATACTCACCCGGCACGGCGGGCATCGCCCCAGACACAGGAAAACGCAACGATCCCCAGTGACTTCGGCCCTATTTCACAGGTTGGAAAACTTGGGAAATGTTATCTAAGGTCACCGGGGATCGCTATTCAAATTGCGTCATTTCGAACACAATGCTGGGTGCATCACGAAGAGGCGCTTAGTACAGCCTAATGGGTGACCCACCCAGGCTGTCAACCGACTGGTGACCAGAATCTTCGTCTAATATCTTCAAGTCAGACAAAATATTGCGAATTTTCCGCAGACACGCCGCGGCGGCTACAGCGAGGCTCCCGCCGCGGCTTCCAGCTGGTCGAACAGGATCCGCCCGGCGCGCACGGTGCGCAGGCAGGCGGGGATCTGCTCATCGACGACCGGGAGCATCGGGGTGCCGGCGCGGGCGTCGGTGCTCCAGGAGCTGATGCGCACGTCCGGGGTCTGCACTGCCAGCTCCGAGGCGCTCCACACGGCGAAGGTCGCCGGGGCGCCGATGACCAGCTGGCCGGCCAGCGGGTTGTTCTCCCCCATGGCGCGGTAGGTGGAGCGGGTCTGGGCCAGGAAGGCGGCGCGGGCGGAGATGCGGGACTCGGCGTCCGCCATGTTCATCGCAGCGCGCACGATCTTCCAGCCGTCCACCTCGGTGACCGGGGCGTCAGAGCCCAGCACCAGCGGCACGCCGGAAGAGAGCATCGCGGAGAGGTTGTTCATGCCCTGCGCGCGCTGCCCCAGACGAGCCTGGTACATGCCGCCCTCGCCGGCCCATGCGGCGTCGAAGGCAGGCTGCATGGAGACCATGATCGAGTACTGCAGCAGGCGCTGGCGGGCGGTGTCGTCCACCATCTCGGCGTGCTCGATGCGGTGGCGGCACATCTGCAGCTTGGCGGTGCCGATCTGCTCGGCGGCCAGGTCGAAGGCGTCCAGCAGGGTGTCCAGCGCGCCGTCGCCGATCACGTGGAATGCGGCCTGGATGCCGCGCTGGCTGCAGGCGACCAAGTGGGCGGCAATCTGCTCGCGCTCCAGGTAGAGGGTGCCGCGGGTGCCCGGAGCATCGGAGTACTCCTCGCGCAGGTAGGCGGTGTGGCTGCCCAGCGAGCCGTCGACCCGCAGGTCGCCGCCCAGGCCCAGCACGCGGCCGGCCGGGAAGCCGCGCATCAGCTCGTCGGCGCGCTCGACGTCGGAGACCAGTTCGCCCCAGAACGCGTAGACCGCAGGAAGTTCGCCGTTGTCCAGCGCCAGCAGCTCATCCAGCGCGGCGCGGCCTTCCAGGTGCGGGGCCGCCATTTCCACCACGGTGCCGAAGCCGCGCGAGGCGTAGTGCTCCAGGGCCAGGCGCTGGTAGTCGGCGTCGGCGGCGGTGCCGGCCAGGGCCTCGCGCACCGCGTCGTGCTCGGCGCCGCGCACCACACCCGAGGCGATGTCGCCCAGGTCCAGCTCGTCGAGCAGCTTCCGGTTGATCAGGGCGCTGTGCACGTCGCGGCGCACCAGATAGTAGCCGCGCCCGTCGGCGGCGGCGGTCAGCTCCGTCTCGCCCGGCAGTTCCGGCTGGGCCCACGAGGAGTTGTCCCAGCCCTGGGCCAGCACCAGCGAGGCCGAGGCGCGGGCGCGTTCGGAAACCAGCGCCAGCAGCGCGGCGGCGCTGTCGGCGGTGCCAAGGTCGGCTCCGGCCAGCGTGCGGCCCAGCGCGGCAAGGTGGGTGTGCGACTCCACGAAGGCCGGGGTGATCAGCGCGCCGTACAGGTCGATGACCTCGTCCACGGTCTCCGCGTGGCGGCCCGCGGCCTCCTCACCGCCGATCCAGGCCACGGTGTCGCCGTCCACGACCATCGAGGTCGCGAACGGGTCAGCGGCCGAATACACCGAACCGTTGCGGTACAGGGTTTTTGCCATGAGCTAACTTCCTTTTCATTGCAAGCCGCCGGGGCGGGCCCGGCGCGAAAAATCTGCGGGTGCGGCGCGCTAGTCCAGCACGTTCGAATAGGCGACGACGCCGCGCTTGATGCTGTCCGCTGCCTGGTAGGCGCCGCGCACCAGCTGAGGAGGCAGGTCGGTGTTCTTGGCGAACTGGTCAAGGGTGTCGATGACCTGCTTGGCCCAGCGCACGAAGTCGCCCGGGGCCAGGTCGGTGCCGCGCAGCGCGCTGTTCAGGCTGGAGCCGCGAGCCCACTTGTACATCGGCCAGATCAGCCCGGATTCCGGCGGGGCGGTGGGCTCCAGGCCCAGCGCCTCCTCGGCGTCCGAGAGCGGGCCCCAGATGTTGATGGTCTGGGTGAAGATGTCGGCGATCTTCTCGGTGGGCATCTTCGGGTCCGGCCTGTCGTAGTCGCGCCGGCCCTGGTAGACCAGGAAGGCGACCACGGCGCACAGCTCCTCGGCTTTCAGCCCGGTCAGCTTGCCGGTTTCCAGCACCTGGCTGGTGAGCAGGTCGCGTTCGCCGTAGATGCGGCGCAGGCGCCGGCCGGCGTCGGTGATGCTGAAGTCCTCCCCGCCGGAGCTCGGGACCAGGTAGCCGAACTGTTCCAGGACCTTGCAGACCTTGTCGAACTGGGTGGCAATCGTATTGGTGCGGCCGCGGATGTTGCGCCGGGCCTTGTCGGTGTCCTTCTTCAGCTTCCAGTAGCGGTCGGCCCAGCGCATGTGGTCCTCGCGCTCGGAGCAGGCGTGGCACGGGTGGTCGCGCAGTTCCAGGCGCAGCTTCTCGATCTCGCGCTCGAAGGAATCCGAGCCGTCGAAGTCGAAGCTCTGCGCGTCCTGGCGCGGCGGGCGGTGATCGTAGATCGCGTTGCGCAGCGAGGAGGCCAGGTCGCGGCGCTCCTTGGGGCTCTTGCCGGTGAATCCCTTGGGGATGCGGATGCGCGAGACGATCTGCAGCGGCCCGTTCAGGTCTTCGGAGGAGAGCCGGCGCAGCTGGCCTTCCTCGGTCAGCACGGTGTGTCTCGGGTTGTACATCGCCTCATCCAGCGCGACGATCACCGCGCGGCCGAAGCGGCGCCCACCGGGCAGGTCCACCACGTCGCCGCGGATCACGGCCTGCAAGGAGCGCTCGGCGGCCGAGCGCCGCTCGTGCCGCCGCGACTTCGCGGCGGTCTTCTCCAGCGCCGCCAGCTCGCGCTGCAGCTTCAGGTATTCGGTGAAGTCACCCAGGTGGCATTCCATGGACTTGGCATAGCCGGCCAGGGACTCTTCCTTGGAGCGCACCTGCCGGGCCATGCCCACCACCGAGCGGTCCGCCTGGTACTGGGCGAAGGAGCTTTCCAGGATCTGGCGGGTCTGCTCGCGGCCGAACTGCGCCAACAGGTTCGTGGACATGTTGTAGGTCGGGCGGAACGAGGAGTTCAGCGGGTAGGTGCGCCGCGAGGCCAGTCCGGCCAGCGCCTCGGGTTCCATGTCGGGGTTCCACAGCACGATGGAATGGCCCTCCACGTCGATGCCGCGCCGTCCGGCGCGCCCGGTGAGCTGGGTGTACTCCCCCGAGGAAATCTGCACGTGGGATTCGCCGTTGAACTTGACCAGCTTTTCCAACACCACCGAGCGGGCCGGCATGTTCACGCCCAGGGCCAGGGTTTCGGTGGCGAACACTACCTTGACCAGGTTGCGGGCGAACAGGTCCTCGACAATTTCCTTGAAGATCGGCAGCAGGCCGGCGTGGTGGGAGGCGAAGCCGCGCACCAGCCCGTCGCGCCAGCTCCAGAATTCGAGCACGTCCAGGTCCTCGTTGGGGATCCGGTAGGCCACCTCGTCAAGCGCCTGCGCGATTTCGGCGGCTTCCTCGTTGGTGGTCAGGCGCAGATCCGCCATGGCGCACTGCTGCACCGCCATGTCGCAGCCCTTGCGGGAGAAGATGAAGAAGATGGCCGGCAGCAGCCCGGCGCGGTCGAGCCTGGCGATCACCGAGGAGCGCGAGACGCGCTGGCTGAGCCCGGGCGCGCGCTGCGGCCCGCGGGCCGGTCCCCGGCCGCGTCCGCGCTGCACACGCCCGCCGGGGCTGTGGCTGCGCACGAGCTTGCGCAGTTCGGGGTTGACGCTGGCCTTGATGTCGCCCTCGGCGACCTTGTCGAACGCGACGTCCTCGGCGAACAGGTCCACCAGGTTCGGGCCGACCATGACGTGCTGGAACAATGGCACCGGACGCACCTCGGAGACGATGATGTCGGTGTCCCCGCGCACGGTGTCCAGCCAGCCGCCGAATTCCTCGGCATTGGAGACGGTGGCGGACAGCGAGATGATCTGCACGTTGGAGGGAAGGTGGATGATCACTTCTTCCCAGACCGCGCCGCGGAACTTGTCCGCCAGGTAGTGGACCTCGTCCATGATGACGTAGCCCAGCCCGTCCAGGGTCTGCGAGTCCGCGTAGAGCATGTTGCGCAGCACCTCGGTGGTCATCACCACGATCTGCGCCTCGGAGTTGATGGAGGTGTCGCCGGTGAGCAGGCCCACCTTCTCCGGGCCGTAGACCTTGACCAACTCGGTGAACTTCTGGTTGCTCAGCGCCTTGATGGGCGTGGTGTAGAAGGCCTTGCGGTTCTCGGCCATGGCCTGGAAGATCGCGAACTCCCCCACCACCGTTTTGCCGGCTCCGGTCGGAGCTGCCACCAGGACGCCGTGTCCCTCGGCGACCTTGCGGCAGGCCTCGGCCTGGAACGGATCCAGGTCGAAGGAGAGGGTTGCCCGGAAGTCCGGCAGGCTGGTGCCGAATTCGACCTGGCGCGCCTTGGAATTCGCGTAGCGTTCCGCGGGGGAAGTCACAGGGGCCGTTCACTTTCTGGAAACGGTGTCACCCGCTTCCGAAAACACGAGGTGGTGGTGTGCGCCGCAGCGGAGGCTACAGCTTGGAGTTCGGTTCCTCGATGGTGCTTGGTGCGTCGATGTCCGATACCGCGCCGGAGGCGAGGCGTTCGTTCTCCGCGTCCTGGATCTTCTGCTTCTTGGCGCGCTTCTTGTCATTGATGTAGCAGAACAAGGTGGCTGCGGCGAAGGTGATGAACAGCGGGCCGGCCAGCGCGAACATCGTGATTGCGTCGCCGCCCGGGGCCGCCATCGCAGCGACCAGGGCTATCAGGAATACCGTGATGCGCCAGTTCTTCAGGATCACCTTGGAAGACAGCACGCCGACCATGTTCAGGCCCACCATGAGCACCGGCACCAGCATGGCCAGGCCGAAGGCCAGCAGCAGCCGGAAGACGAATGGCAGGTAGCTGTCGACGGTGACCAGGATCTCGGAGTTTACCGGGGTCAGGCCGATGAAGAAGTGCAGCGCGAACGGCAGGATGAAGTACGCCATGGACACGCCGAAGAGGAACAGCGGAACCGCGACGGCCGCGAAGGCCATCGACATGCGGCGTTCTTTCTTCTTCAGCCCCGGGACGATGAACGCCCAGATCTGGTAGATCCAGACCGGCGAGGAGATCACCAGGCCGACGAACAGCGCGACCTTGATCATGATGTCGAACGGCGACATGACTGCCGTGAAGTTGACCGCGCCACCCGCGGCGTTCACCGGGGCGATGATCAACGCCAGCAGCTGGTCATAGAGGAAGAAGCCGGCGATGGTGCCGAGCGCCAGAGCGATCAGCGACTTGAACAGCCGGTTGCGTGCCTCGACGAGATGCTCTTTGAGAGACATCCGCCCTTCGTCGTTTTTGACCCGCTTCTTCTTCGTCCGCGGGGGTTTCTTAGCGTTAGTTCCCACTGAAAAGGTCTACGAGTTGTTCTTTTCGTTGGGATTCGAGTCATTGACGGTTCCGTCAATGGTCTCCGATTTAGGGTCGTCGTCCTTCATCTGGCGGACTTCCGACTTGAAAATGCGCAGCGACTGGCCCATTGAACGCGCCAGTCCTGGAAGCTTCGGCGCGCCGAAAAGCAGCAGCGCCAAAACGATAATGATGACCAAGTGCCATCCCTGCAAGCCACCCATGTGGATTCCCTTCTCTCAAGTTCAAGTCTACGTTAGAACAGGCCCAAGTCCCGCATGTTCTGTGCCTGGCCTCGCTTGGCGCGACGCGCCACGCGGCGCACCCGTCGCGCTTCGATGCGTTCTGCCTTGCCCTTGCGCAAAAGCTTTTTGATTTTCTTCGGGTCAGCGTGGGTTGCCGCGGTGCCGTGCGGGTAGCGGCGGCCCACCGCGGCATACTCCACGACGGTGCCGGGCTTGGCGAATTCGGCGCCCAGCTGCTCGGAGGCCTCCCCCAGCGTGTCGAACACCTTCACGCCCTGGCGGAACAGCCGGAAGCCGGCCAGCACCGCGCAGAGCAGGGTCGCCAGGACGAGTACCGTCCACAGCAAGGTCCAGAACCACCAAGGGAGCATTTATTTATCCTCATACATCCGGATAGCTTCGTCCAACCACTCGCGCACGCGTTCGCGCGTAGCGTCGGGAGAGATCACTGCAATCTTACCGCCGTGGCGGGCCACCAGCGGCGCAGGCACCAGATCGTAGGAGATCCGCACCTTGGCCAGGTAGCCGTTGCCGATTTTCGAGCTCGACCATTCCGAAGGTTGGAAGGACTCCACTGCCGGCAGCTCCTCGTCGTCCACGTAGAGCACCGCCTGCAGGTCCTCGGCCGAGCCGCGGTAGCGCATGTCCAGTTCCTCGTCGTCACGGTGGCGCGGCCCGCGCTCGAAGACCTCTCCGGTGGCCTCGGCATCCAGGATGCGGTCCACGCGGAAGGTCAGCAGGTCTTCGCGGGTGCGGCACCAGGCGCGCAGGTACTGGGTCGCGCCGTCCTCCACCAGCCGCACCGGCTCCACCTCGCGGCGCTGGTGCGCCTGCGAGTGGGCGGAGTAGTAGTCGATGGAGAGCACCTGGGAGCCGAGCACCGCATCCACCAGCTGGGCGGGGATGTCGTGCTCGCGCACCTGGGACAGGGCGAAGCCCAGCGAGCCGTTCCAGCCGTCGAAGCGGGCCACCGCAGCGTTGATCTTCTCCAGCGCCGAGGCCAGCACCTCGCGGTGCTCGAACTTGGGGATGCTGGCCAGCGCGTTCAGCCCGCCGAGCACGGCGACGGCTTCCAGCGGGGCGAGCTTCTGCGGCTCGGCCAGCAGCGCGGCGTTGGAGATGGTGACGGTGTCAGCCTCCAGGTCCCCGTCGTTGACGTTGATCAGCTCGTCGTGCTGGCCTCCGGGTACGCCGCACATCATGATCATCGCCAGTTCCTCGCGGACCTTGTCCACCGGCATCTGGTAGCGATCGGCGAGCTCCTTGATCTCGACCACCCCGTGGGAGACCACGTACTGGATCATGTCGATGTTGCGCAGCACCTGGGTGGCGGTGGTTCCGCGCCCGGCGGCGCGCTGCGCCCTGAAGGAGGCATTGTGCATGCGCGGGTCCCCGGCCAGCTGCACCTGGGCGTCGCGGGCGGCGCGCAGCGTGGCGGCGACCTGCTCGGCCAGCGGCGCGGGCTCGAGCACCTTCACCGCGGGGCCGTAGGCGGCCAGCTCGGAGGCGAAGGACTCGGGGTCGGCATAGGCGATGTGCAGCGGGTTCTGGCTGGAGGCGCCGTTCAGGGCTCGCACGCGCAGCGGGGTGGCGGCGTCGTCGCGGATTTCAACGGTGGCCAGGTGCCCGGGATTGCGCAGGTCGAAGTCCAGCAGCACCTGGGACATGCTGAAGTCCGCCGGACGCGGCCGGTAGCCGGCGCTGCTGGTGCCGCCGCGCCGAATGGTGGTCTTGAAGTTGCCCACCACGCGCGAGAGACGGAAGACGCGCTGGGCGTCGCGGGTGTGGTCGAAGCCGGTGAAGTACCAGTTGCCGAAGCGCTGGCCGATCCCCCACATGTCCACCTCGCGCACCGATTCGACGTTGCCGGCGGTGACGTAGTTGAACTTGACGGTTTTGCGGTTGAACACTGCGAGGGCGCATTCGCGGAAGTTCGGCTCGTCCAGCGAGAGCCGGGGCAGCAGCGAGCCTGCGAACGGGGCGACCGGCGCGGGGGCGCTGGAACCGGTGATCCGCGCGGCGGCCTTCAGGCCCAGGGCCTGCAGCTTGGAGTCCTTCCACAGGCTCGCGGCCAGGGAGATCATCGCCGATTCGGCCGGGGTGAAGCTGACCTCGGGAAGGAACCAGTCGCTGGTGTCGATGCTGTAGCGCATCTCGCCGTCGACGTCGTCGGCGATCAGGCGCAGGCCGAAGTCGTTGCGGATCTCTTCGCGCAGCCGTTCCACTGATTTTTCGCGGGCGGAGTCGCTTCCCTCGGGGGTGAGGTATTCCCCGATCATCGCGGTGGTGAATTTCCGCGGAGTGGTGGCCAACGCGTAGATGAGGCTGGTCAGGCGCTCGGCCTTGCTCGGTCCTGAAGATTGCTTTGTGCTCACGAGATAACCCTAGCGATTTTTGGCGTTGACCGCAGACTTTTAAGACGGCTGTGGCCCCGAAGATGTCGGGGCCACAGCTTTTTGCGTCAAGCGGTCTGGCTACTTGGTGCCCATCAGGTCAACCACGAAGATCAGCGCTTCGTTCGGGGCGATGGCGCCCGGGGCGCCGCGTTCGCCGTAGGCCAGGTGCGAAGGGATTTCCAGGCGACGGCGGCCGCCGACCTTCATGCCCAGCAGGCCCTGGTCCCAGCCCTGGATGACCATGCCGACGCCGACCGGGAAGTCGAGGGTCGAGCCGCGGCCCCAGGAGGAGTCGAATTCCTCGCCGGTGGACCAGGCGACGCCCACGTAGTGGGCCTGGACGGTGGTGCCGGGGGTGACCTCGGCGCCGGTGCCCTCGATCAGGTCGGTGATGACCAGCTCGGTGGGTGCATCGGTGCCCGGGAAGTCGATTTCCGGCTTGGTGCGGTCGTAGTTGCGTTCTCCGAACGACATGTTCACGGCCTTTCTATATTCGTTGTCCGGCTGGCTGTTAGCCGGCCGCGGCGGATACCTCGGTCAATTCTACGTAGAACACCAGGGTTCCGGTGGGCGATCCGCCGGTAGAGGAATCACCGTAGGCCAGATCGGCGGGGATGGTCAGCATGACCTTAGAGCCCGCCTTCAGGCCGGTCAGGCCCTGGGTCCAGCCCTTGATGACCTGGTTCAGGCCGAACTGGGTGGCGTCGGCGTCGAAGTTGCCGTCGAACTTCTTGCCGTCGGCGTAGGTGACGCCCAGGTACTTGGCCTTGACCGTGGAGGTCTCGGTGGCTGCTTCGCCCTTGGTGCCCTGCTCCAGCACGTCCACGACCAGGCCCTTGGGCGCCTCGACATCCTTCGGGATGTTAATGGTGGGCTGCTTGTCCTTGAAGCTGACGGTCGGCAGCTTGCCTTCCTTCTTCAGCTTCGCGGTCTCCTCCTCGGAGAGCTTGGAGCTGGCCGGGGTGGTGCCCTCGATGGTCATCACGATGATGCGCTCGGCGCGGCTGCCCGGCTCCGGGGTCTTCTGCGCGCCATTGGCGTCGACGCTCTCGATCGCCGAGTAGGCGACCCAGTCGCCGACGTGGCCGTCGATCAGCACGTTGTAGAGCGAGGGCATGGTCTGCTTGAACTGGTCGTCCAGCACCATCGGGGCGGCCTGGCCAGTGAAGTTCTCGTTGGTCAGCTTGCCGTCGATGGTCTTGTAGAGCCCGGACTTCACCTGGATGGTGTCACCCGGGTTGATCTCGGCGCCCTCGCCCTTGACCACGTTGACCGCCTCGTCCTTCTCGGTCAGGAAGGGGGCGTCGATGCTGACCTCTGGAGCGGTGCTGGCGTCCTTGGCCGGGGTGACCTTGATGTCGGCCAGTTCGCTGCTGCTCGAGGAGCCGCAGGCGGCCAGGGCGAGGATTGAAGCGGTGGCGGCTGCTGCCAAAACTTTGCGCACGAATCTACTTTCGTTCTTCCGGTATTTCAAAAATTGCGTGGCGAACCTGCGTGTCAGCGGAACGCGCTCGCTTGCAAGCCTAGTTCGGCTTGCTGTGAAAAGTCTTTCCACCAGCTCCCTAGACGGGCTGGCTCATGATCTGGATCAGCTCGTCGACCTGCGGGTTGCTGGTCGCGAACGGGTCCTTGGCCAGCACGATGCCGCCGGCGCCTTCCTCGTATTTCATGTGCACCCAGTCGGCGCTGTAGCGCCGGCCGGTGGCGCGGGCCGCGCGGATGAACTTGGCGCGCAGCGCTGCGCGGGTGGTGGACGGCGGATTCACCACGGCGTCGCGGATCTGCTCGTCTGACACCACGGAGGTGGCCAGCCCGCGCTTGGCCAGCAGGTGGAACAGCCCGCGGGCGGGGTCGATGTCGTGGTAGGTCAGGTTCAGCTGGGCCAGCCGGTGCGAGGAGAGCTCCAGCGAGTTCTTCTGCGCGTACCCGAGCAGCAGCTTGCGCTTGATGGCCCAGTCGATGTCGCTGTCGATGGCGGAGAAGTCCTGTGACTCGATGGCGGTAAGCACCCGCTCCCAGAGTTCCAGGATTTGCTCGGCGCGGTCGTGGTGGGCGCCGTGGCGCTCCACGAATTCCTTGACAGCTTCGAAGAGCACCCACTGGATCTGCAGCGCCGTCGGCTCGTCCCCGCCCATCAGGCGCACCACGGTCTGCCCGGTGAAGTCGTGCGAGACCTGGCGGATGGAGCGGATCGGGTTCTCCAGGCGCAGATCGTGGTAGATCTCCCCGGATTCGATCAGCCGCAGCACCAGGTCGGTGGCGCCGATCTTCAACAGCTGGGTGGTTTCGCTCATCGTGGAGTCGCCCACGATCACGTGCAGCCGGCGGTGGTATTCGGCGTCCGCGTGCGGCTCGTCGCGGGTGTTGATGATCGGGCGCGAACGGGTGGTCGCCGAGGAGACGCCCTCCCACATGTGGTCCGCGCGCTGCGAGAAGACGTACTTGGTCTCGTCGTCCACCTGCACCAGGTTGCCCGCGCCGCACAGCAGCTGGCGGGTGACCAGGAACGGGATGAGCATGTCGGCCAGGCGCCTGAATTCGATCTTGCGCGGGATCAGGTAGTTCTCGTGGCAGCCGTAGGAGTTCCCGGCGGAGTCCACGTTGTTCTTGAACATGAAGATCTTGCCCTCATGCCCCTCTTCGGCCAGGTGGTCCTCGGCCTGGTCCACCAGGTCGAGCATCAGCGCCTCGCCGGCGCGGTCGTGGGCGATCAGCTGCAGCAGCTGGTCGCATTCGGCCGTGGCGTACTCCGGGTGGGATCCCACGTCCAGATAGAGCCGGGAGCCGTTCTCCAGGAAGACGTTCGAGCTGCGGCCCCAGGCCACGATCGGGCGGAACAGGTGCCTGGCGGCGTCCTCCGGGGTCAGCCGGCGTCCGTCGGACGGCACGTAGTTGAGCCCGAATTCGGTTTCCAGCCCGAAGATTCTGCGATCCACTGGAAAAGTACTTCCCTTCAGCTGCGGCGCCTGGTCCGGCGCCTATGGATGGTGGCGGCAGCCCGGAAGGCTACTGGCCGCCCTTCTGCACGAAGCCGCGGACGAATTCCTCGGCGTTGGATTCCAGGACCGAGTCGATCTCGTCGAGCAGGTCGTCGACGCCGGCGGACTGGCCGGTGGTGTTGACCTGGATCTGCTCGGCGTGCTCCTGGGTCTCGCTCTGCCGGCGGGACGAAAAGCTTTCCTGGGTCATGGCCCTCTCCTTCTGCTTGAAACTGCGCTGCCGCGAATTACGCACCGGCAGTGATTCTTATTCTGCTCGCTCTAGGCGCGCGGCGCCAATTTATTGATGAACTCGTCGATCTCCAGGTTCGCCTCGAACAGCCGGCCCACGTCCTTGCGCGAGCCGCCCAGCGGCTCGGAAAGGAACACCCGGTTCACCCGGCGCGCCCCGGGCACCGCGAAGGTCAGCGCGTCCCAGTTGGCCGCGACCACATAGGGGGCGTAGCGCTGCAGGGTCATGCCGCGCAGGTAGGCCCGGGTGTCCTCCGGCGGGGCGGCGACCGCCTGGTTGATCTGCTCCTGGCTGAACAAGCTCTGCATGGCCCCGCGCGCGGCGAGCCGGTAGTACAGGCCCTTGTCCTGGCGCAGGTCCGCCCACTGCAGGTCCATCAGCCCGATCCGCGGGTCATCCAGGCCCAAACCGTGGCGCTGCGCGAAGGAGGTGACCAGCTTGTACTTGGCGATCCAGTCGACCTGGTCCGCGGCCAGCAGCGGATCGCGCTCCAGCAGATCCAGGACGGCCTCCCAGCGCTGCAGGATCTCGGCGGTGTCGGCGTCCTCGATCCCCCGGGAGGCGCAGTACCCCTGGGCCGCCAGCAGGTATTCGCGCTGGATCTGAATGGCGCTCAGGCGCCGCCCGCCGCGCAGCCGCACCGCGGTTGCCAGGCTCGGGTCGTGGCTGATCTGCTGCAGCGCCGCCACCGGGTCCTCAAGCTCCAGCGCGGGCGCGAGGCCCGCCTCGATGAGGCTGAGCACCAGGTTGGTGGTGCCCACGCGCAGCAGCGTGGAGATCTGCCCCAGGTTCGCGTCGCCGATGATCACGTGCAGCCGGCGGTACTTGTCCCAGACCGCGTGCGGCTCGTCGCGGGTGTTGATGATCGGGCGGTTGATGGTGGTTTCCAGCCCCACCTCCGCCTCGAAGAAGTCCGCGCGCTGCGAGATCTGGAATTCGGCGCGCTCGCCCAGCATGCCCCGGCCCACGCGCCCGGCGCCGCAGAAAATCTGCCGGGTGGCGAAAAACGGGGTGAGCCCGGAAACCAGTGCGGAGAACTCCACCGCGCGGGGCACCAGGTAGTTCTCGTGCGCGCCGTAGGAGACCGACTTGTTGTCGGTGTTGTTCTTGTAGAGCAGCAGCTGCCCGCCGCCCAAGCGCTGCGCGGAGTCCGCGGCGCGGCGCATCACCTCGTCGCCGGCCTGGTCCCAGAGCACCGCGGCGCGCGGCGAGGTGGATTCGGGGCTGGAGTACTCCGGGTGCGCATGGTCCACGTACAGGCGCGCGCCGTTGCCCAGCACCATGTTCATCACCACGTCGGTGGTGTCCTTCTCCTGGTACAGGGTGGAGCCGATGCGCGCGTCATTGCCCGACAGCGCGATGGACTCCGCGGTCCAGATGCCCTCCTGCTGATCCGGCTCCACATCGGTGAGCTGGCTGGGATGGGCGTCGGCGCGGTTGATGGCGAAGCCGCGGGCATCCTGCAGCGGGGATTCGTCGGCGTAGTCCCAGCGCGCACCCTGCACCCGCGCATCCCCCTGGGCGACCAGCTGGGCGTAGGAGTCGACGATCTGCGCGGAAAGCACCGTGGCGTTAGCCTTGGGCATGCCGGGGCGGATGATGCCGTATTCGGTCTCCAGCCCGACCAGCCGGCGGGCGCTCACTTGGCGCCCCGCTGGTTCACCAGCGAGCGGATGTTGCTGATCCGCTCCCCCTTGCGCCCGGAGATCCGGGCCCAGTCGTCGGGGTTGGTGGTGTTGGGCATGTCCTCGTGCTCGGCGAACTCCTCGCGCACCGCGCGCAGCAGGTACTCCATCTTCAGCCCGCGCTCGCCGCCGGTGATCAGCGCCTTGATGGCGTGCTTCTTCGCCCGGTCCACCACGTTGTGGATGACCGCTCCGGAGGCGAAGTCCTTGAAGTAGAGGATCTCCGAGGCGCCGGTCACGTAGGTGACCTCCAGGAACTCGTTGATCGGAGCGGTGGAATACATGGCCTCGACGGTGCCGCGGATCATGCGCTCGATGGTGGCCTGCGCGTCGGCGTCGGCGGCCAGCTCCTCGGGGTGGATGGGCAGGTCGGTGGTGAGGTACTTGCCGAAGATCTCCGCGGCGCCCTCGGCGTCCGGGCGGCGGATCTTGATCTTCACGTCCAGCCGCCCGGGGCGCAGGATGGCCGGGTCGATCATGTCCTCGCGGTTCGAGGCGCCGATCACGATCACGTTGTCCAGCCGCTCCACGCCGTCGATCTCCGCCAGCAGCTGCGGCACGATGGTGGTTTCCACGTCCGAGGAGACGCCGGTGCCGCGGGTGCGGAACAGCGATTCCATCTCGTCGAAGAACACCACGACCGGGTCGCCGTGCAGCGCCTTCTCGCGGGCGCGGGCGAAGATCAGCCGGATGTGGCGTTCGGTTTCGCCCACGTACTTGTCCAGCAGCTCCGGGCCCTTGATGTTCAGGAAGTAGCTGCGGGTGGCGCCTTCGCCATTGCGCTCGGCGGCGCGCTGGGCCAGCGAGTGCGCCACGGCCTTGGCGATCAGGGTCTTGCCGCAGCCCGGAGGGCCGTAGAGCAGGATGCCCTTGGGGGCGCTCAGCCCGTGCTCGCGGTAGAGCTCCGGGTGGGAGAAGGGAAGCTCGACCGAATCCTGGATCGCCTCGATCTGCGAGTTCAGCCCGCCGATGTCCGAGTAGGCGATATCGGGGACTTCCTCCAGCACCAGGGACTGCATGTCGGTCAGCTGCACGCGGCTCATGGCCAGCCCGGTGCGCGGGTCGAGGGTGAGCTGGTCGCCCACACGCAGGTGCTGCTCGCGCAGCGGCTGGGCCAGGGTGATCACCCGCTGGTCGTCGGCCCGGGCCATGACCACCGCCTGGTGGTCCTTCAGCAGCTCCTTGATGGTGACCAGCTCGCCGGTCTGCTCGTAGCCCAGCCCGGCGATGACCACCAGCGCCTCGTTGAGCAGCACCTGCTGGCCCACGTGTAGCTTCTCGAAGTCGAGCAGCGGGGAGATAGTCACCCGCATCTTGCGCCCGGAGTACATGACGTCCACGGCCTGGATCGCGGTGGATTCGATGCCCAGCCCCGGTTCGGGGTGGCGGCGCGGGTGCTTGGCGGTGATGGTGCCGTAGCTGAACGGGGCGTCGCCGTCGCGTTCCAGGGCTGCCTTGAGGTTGATGATCTGCTCGCGCGTGGTTTCCAGCAGCGCGACCAGGCGCTGGTTGTTGCCGCCGATCCCGGCCAGCTGCTTGTCCAGCGCGCGGTTCTTGTCCCGCAGCACGTTGACCTGGCGTTCGGTCATCTGCAGGCGCTGCGCCAGTTGCTGCGCCTCAAGGCTTTCGCTCACGTTACTTCTCCCTACACTCGTTCGCGCCGCGTGCGGCTAACTCCATCGTACGGACAACGGCCCCGGGTTCAGCGCACCCGGGGCCGTTGATTCACCATCTGAGACGCAACGTCTCAGATGACGGACCGCTCACCGGCTAGTCCTGCTCCTCGGCGGCCGCCGCGGCGTCCTCGGCGTGGGCGGCGCGCACGCGCACCGCCTGGTTCGCATCGCGCGCCGCGCGGCGCAGCTTCTTGTCCGACAGGCCGCGCTCGCCCAGGGCCTGCGCGGTCCACTCCTCCTCGGAGTGGTCGCGGGTCCAGGCGCTCAGGTCCTCGGCCGAGTAGGAGTGCTCCTTGATGCGCTTGGCCTTCGGGATGCCGTTCGCGGCGTCGGCCAGCCGGCGGGTGGTGATCAGGAACGCGGTGTGCGCGACCATGCGGTGGTCCGGGCGCACGGCCAGGCCGTCAACGTGCCAGCCGCGCAGCAGGGTCTCGAAGCACTCGGGCTCGGTGAACTGGCCGGATTCGCGGATGGCCTCCACCACGCGCGACATCTGGGTCACCGAGGAGACGTAGTTGGTCCACACCCCGCCCGGGGCCAGCACGGTGGCCACCGCATCCAGGCACTCCCAGGGGCTGAGCATGTCAAGCACCACGCGGTCGATGCTGCCCGGCTCCTCCAGCTGAACCACGCGGTCCTGGAAGTCGCCGATGGAGATCTGCCAGGCCGGGTGCTCCCCGCCGAAGACGGTGGAGACATTGCCGCGGGCGATGTCCGCGAATTCCTCGCGGCGCTCGAAGGAGTGCAGGTAGCCGCCGTCCCCCACCGCGCGCAGCAGCGAGATGGACAGCGCGCCGGAGCCCACGCCGGCCTCCACCACGCGGGCTCCGGGGTAGATGTCGCCGAACTGCACGATCTGCGCGGCGTCCTTCGGGTAGACCACGGTGGCCCCGCGCGGCATGGAGAGCACGAAGTCCTTGGCCAGCGGGCGCAGCGCCTGGTAGCGGAAGCCGTCCACGTTCTCGATGACCGAGCCCTCGGGCAGCCCGATGATGTCCTCGTGCGGCAGCACGCCCTTGTGGGTGTGGAACTCCCCGCCGGGCTGCAGGGTGATGGTGTTGATGCGGCGCTTTTCATCGGTCAGCTGCACGCGGTCGCCCACGCGGAAAGGGCCGCGGCGGGCGTGCGCGCCGTGCGGGGCGGCGGCTGGCTGGGGCTGCTCGGAACTCTGGCTCACGGTGTTGTCCTTCATTGGTTGGTGCTTGGAAGTTTAATGGGGTTATTTCCTGCGGCCGGTGACCGCGTTGACGATGTCGGTCTGGTGCAGCAGCCCGACCACGACGCCGCGGCTGGAGATCACCGCGTATTCGGCGGTGGGCACGCTGGCCAGGTAGTCGATCAGTTCGCGGCCGTCGGAGTCCTCGGCCACCACGGCGCCTTCGCCCAGCGCCCGGGAGACCGCCAGCGCGGGCGCCTGCGCGGCGTGCGCCGGATCGACCCGGGCCAGCGCCGCCTCGTCGACCACACCCACGGGCATGCCGCACGGGTCGACCAGGATGACCTGGCCGCCGCGCTGGGCCCGGCGCAGGTGCACGTCGGCCACGGACGCGGCCGAGGCCATGGCGCTGGCCGGCTGCATCAGATCGGAGGCGATCACGGTGGGCAGGTTCAGCATCAGCTTCGAATGCCCGATCAGCGCGGTGGTCGCCTGCCACATGAACACGGCCACCATCAGGCCCACCACTGCGGTGATGATCTGCACCTGCTGGCCGCGCAGAAACGGCCAGGCCACGAAGAAGAAGACCACCGCGACGGCGATCGCCCGGCCCGCCCAGGCCGAGGCGATGGTGCCCTTGTACTGGGATCCGGTGGCCTTCCAGACGATCGACTCGACCAGCCGGCCGCCGTCCAGCGGCAGCCCGGGCAGCGCGTTGAAGGCGCCCAGCAGCAGGTTCGCGTACACGCCGAAGTCGAGCAGCAGCTGCAGGTAGATGTTCAGCTCGACCAGCTGGCCGATCCCCCACCCCAGGCCAGCCAGCGCGAAGTTGGACAGCGGCCCGGCCAGCGCCACCCAGAGCGAGGCCCCGGGGCTGGCCTTGAAGGAGCCGAACTGGGTGTGCCCGCCCATCAGGGTGAGCACGATGTGCGCGTCGGGCCACTTGAAGGCGCGCGCCACCATGGCGTGGGCGACCTCGTGCACCAGCACCGCCAGCGCGATAGCCACCGCGCAGGCGAAACCCAGCAGGTAGGCGCCGGCCGCCGGGATCAGCGCGGTCTGCGAGAGCTGCACGCCCATGGAGACGGTGATCACCGCGGTGATGATGAACCAGGAGGAGGACAGGTAGACCGGCACGCCGCCGATCTTGCCGAGCTTGAGGCCCGGCGCCTTGCGGGTTTCTTCGCTCATGCGTTCACCTGGGCCAGCCAGGAGGCCATGGTCTGCAGATCCAGGCCCGCCAGCGAGTCGATCCGGCGCCACGGCCCGTGCCCGGGGTCGGTGGCGTTGGGGATGAGCACCGCGTGCAGGCCGGCGGCGCTGGCGGCGGTGATGCCGGGGGCCGAGTCCTCGAAGCCGATGCAGCGGGCAGGATCCAGCGGCGCGCCGGCCAGCTCGGAGAGCAGCTGCAGCCCGCGCAGGTAGGGTTCGGGGTGCGGTTTGCCCTGGGCGACTTCCTCGCCGGTCACGCTCGCCTGGAAGATGCCCTCGGGCAGCAGCGGCAGCAGGTCCGCGACGATGCTGCGCTCCGACATGGTCACCAGCGCCTGCGGCACCCCGGCGGCGTGCAGCGCGGTGAGCAGTTCGCGGGCCCCGGGGCGCCACGGCAGCTGCTCGCGGATGCCGGCGGCCACGCGGGCGCTGAGGGTGTCGATGATCTCGCGCACCGGCAGGTCTACCCCGGCGGCCTGCAGCACCCGGGCGGCGTCCGGCAGCGCGCTGCCGACCAGGGCGTGGGCCTGCTCCCCGCCCCAGGTGCCGCCGTGGGCGGCCACCAGTTCCCCTTCGGCGGCGATCCAGTACGGTTCGGTGTCGATCAGGGTGCCGTCCATGTCCCACAGCACGGCGTGCGGGCCTTCGGGCGGCAGATTTGTGTCAAAGGCAAAACTGGTGCTTGGCATGAGTCCATTCTAGATGGAAGAGTGGGGCTAAGCCGTTTCGGCACCCCCGCCGGGAAAGCCCGAAACCTCACAGGAAACCCGCAAAGGAGTCCCGGTTGACCGATCAATACCACGTACCGACGCTCAACGGTTTCATCGCGGGTGGCGATCACGAGCGCCGCCCGGCTGTGCTGGTCGCCGCCTTCGAAGGCTGGAACGACGCAGGCTCGGCCGCCAGCGATGCGCTGCGCAGCATCCTTGACACCAGCGCCGCGGAGCATGTGGCAACCATCGGCCTGGACGACTACTACGACTACCAGTTCACCCGGCCCACCTCGAAGCTGACCGAGCGCGGCCGCGAGGTGCAGTGGCCGCAGACGGACATCTACCGCATCGCGCAGCCGGGGGCCGACGCGGACCTGGTGGTGGTGCTCGGGGTGGAGCCGACCTTCCGCTGGCAGGGATTCTGCGCCCGGATCCTGGAGCACGCCGCCGCGCAGAACGTGCGCGCGGCGCTGACCCTGGGCGCGCTGCTGGCCGACGTGCCGCACACCCGCCCGGTGCCGACCTCCATGGCCAGCGACGATCCCGGGCTGCAGGAGCATTTCAACATCACCGCCTCCAGCTACGCCGGGCCCACCGGCATCCCCTCGGTGCTGGGCATCGAGCTGCAGCGCAGCGGGATCCCGACGATGTCGCTGTGGGCGCAGCTGTCCCACTACGTGGCGCAGGCGCCCAGCCCGCGGGTGCAGCTGGCGCTGGTGGAGCTGCTCGAAGAGCTGCTGCCGGTGTCGATCCCGGCCCAGCAGCTGCGCGAGGACGCCGTGGCCTGGAAGCTCGGGGTGGACGAGCTTGCCGCTTCGGACCCGGAGGTCTCCAAGTACGTGCAGCAGCTGGAGGCGGCCACCGACGCCAGCGAGCTGCCCGAGGCCAGCGGGGAGACCATCGCCCGCGAGTTCGAACGCTACCTGCGCCGCCGCGGCCGCTACCGCACCGACGGCTCGGGGCCCGACTTCGAGATCTAGGATCCCGGAGCCGGGCCCCGTGGCGGTGCGCTTTGGCTACTTGAGCTTCAGGCCCAGCAGCGCGTCCAGCCCGTCCACCAGCAGCGCTTCGCCTTCGCCGTCGCCTTCCGGCGCAGTGGCGGCCCACTGGTCGATGGCCTGAAGCGCGGCCGGCGCGTTCAGGTCCTCGGCCATGCGCGCGCGGATGCGGGTCAGCAGGGCGGTGGCTTCGGCCAACCCGGTGCCGGCCAGACGCTCACGCCAGGCGGAGATGCGCTCCGTGGCCTGCGCCAGCAGCTCGTCGGTCCAGAACCAGTCCGAGCGGTAGTGCTGGGAGAGCAGCACGGCGCGGATGGCCACCGGCTCCACGCCTGCGGCGCGCAGCTTGGAGACCAGCACCAGGTTGCCCAGCGACTTGCTCATCTTCTCGCCATCCAGGCCCACCATGCCGGTGTGCAGGTAGGCCTGGGCCAGCGCCTTGCCGTCGACGGCTGCGGCGTGCCCTGCGGAGAATTCGTGGTGCGGGAAGATCAAGTCCGAGCCGCCGCCCTGCACCGTGAACGGCGCGGGCAGCGTGCGGCGGGCGATCACGGAGCATTCGATATGCCAGCCCGGCCGGCCTGCGCCCAGCCTGCCGCCCTCCCACGACGGCTCGCCTTCGCGGGCGGCGCGCCACAGCAGCGGATCCAGCGCGTCGCGCTTGCCGGCGCGGTCTGGATCGCCGCCGCGTTCGGCGAAGAAGCCCAGCATGGTTTCGCGGTCGTAGCCCGAGACGGTGCCCAGCTTCCAGGCGTCGTTCTGCGCGGCGATGGAGTCGAAGTACACGTCTCCCTCGACGCCGTCGGCCCCGGCCGGCACGGTGTAGGCCAGTCCGGCGTCCAGCAGCTGCTCGACCACCGGCACCAGCCAGTCGATGGATTCCACAGCGCCCACGTAGTGGTGCGGCGGGATCACGTTCAGCGCTTCCATGTCCCTGCGGAACAGCTCGATCTGCGAGGCCGCCAGCTCGCGCCAGTCCACCCCGGTGGCCTCGGCGCGCTCGAGCAGCGGGTCGTCCACGTCGGTGATGTTCTGCGTGTAGGTCACGGTCCGGCCGTTATCCAGCCAGGTGCGGTGCAGCAGGTCGAAGGTGACATAGGTTGCCGCATGCCCCATGTGGGTGGCGTCGTAGGGGGTGATGCCGCAGACATACAGGCTGGCCGGCTCGTTGGCCTTGGCCGCCTCGGCGGTGGCCCGGAGGGTACCGGATGAGGTGTCGAAGACCTCCAGGATCGGGGCGGAGCCCACGATGTGCGGTACTTCCGGGGATTTCCACGCGTGCACTGTTGTACGTCCTTTCGCAGATGCGACGATTGAGTTCTTTAAGTCCAAGTCAAGCAGAGTTGGGTTTATTCCCGTTAACTGCGAAGTGTCCGTGAATCGCTTCACGGACACCTGCGGCTGGCGGATTCTAGGCGTTGATCAGGCCCATTCCCAGCACGACATACAGGCCCAGGCCCAGCAGGATGCGGTACCAGACGAAGACGCGGTAGGAGTGGTGCGAGACGAACTTCAGGAACCAGCCCACGATCAGGAAGCCGACCACGAAGGCCACCAAGGTGGCCAGGCCGGTCTGCGCCAGGGTGTAGACGCCTGGCTCATCGAAGGACTTGGCCAGCTTGTACAGGCCCGAGGCGAACACCGCGGGGATGGCCAGCAGGAACGAATAGCGCGCCGCGGCCTCGCGGGTGTAGCCCATCAGCAGGCCGGCGGTGATGGTGCCGCCGGAGCGGGAGACGCCGGGGATCAGGGCCAGCGCCTGCGCGAAGCCGAACAGGATGCCGTGCTTCGGGGTCAGCGTGTCAAGGGTTCGCGTCTGGCGGCCGTAGTGGTCGGCGATCGCCAGGATCAGGCCGAAGACCACCAGCGTGGTCGCAACGATCCACAGCGAACGGAAGTTGGTGTCGATGTAGTCTTCCAGCAGCAGGCCGAGCACCGCGATCGGGATCGAGCCGACTATGATCAGCCAACCCATCTTCGCGTCGGGATCCGAGTGCGGGACCTTGCCGACCAGCGCCTTGCCCCAGGCGCCGATGATGCGCACGATGTCCCGCCAGAAGAAGACCACCACGGCGGTCTCCGTGCCCAGCTGGGTGATCGCGGTAAAGGCGGCGCCAGGATCCTGGGCGTTGGGAAGGATTTCGCCGACGATGCGCAGGTGGGCTGAGGACGAGATCGGGAGGAACTCTGTCAGGCCCTGGATGAGTCCAAGGAAAGCTGCTTCAAACCAATTCACCCCTCGACATTACTTCACCTGCCCGGCGCGCAGCGCACTGGAAACACCTGAGCGGGAAAAATTCATACCGTGGTCGTGCTCACTGGTCATCCGAAGGTATCGTGAACGGCAGAAGTTCGGAATACTGTTCGTATAGCGCATCTTCGTAGTCTTCGAAAGCATCGGCGAGCGACCCGAAAGCCGTATCAATGGCGGCATCGGCCGATCCCCTGCTTTGGGAAACCACAGCCAGGTGTTGCTCCAAATGCGCGATGAGCGCCTGCAGTGCGTAGCTCGGATCAGTACTCATGGCATCACGCTACAACGCAATCATTTATTCCGATAGGGGGTTCGATGCTTCAGGAAGTCATTAAGGCGCCGCTGCACCAGGAAAACGATTCTCGCTACGAATACATGGTGATCACCGCTTTTCCCGGCGAGTCCAAGCGCGTCGCGCGCGCTGCGCTGCGCGAGCATGCTGACAACGGCAAGTGGGAACTGATGCGCACCTGCCGCTACGAGGGCGGCGCCTACAAGTACTGGCTGCGCCGCCGGGTCATGCGGGTCCAGAGCACCCTGCCCCCGCTCCCCTAGCCGCATCAGCGCCGTTTTGCCGACTGCCGCGCGTCATGACTCCAGCGGCCCGACCAGCCAACTGGCCACGGTATTGGCCGCGGATGCCGCATTCGACGGGTGGTACCAGCTGGCCTGCACGTCGCGGTACAGCCGCTCGAATTCGCTGCCCCGGAAGTACGCGCCGCCGCCGAGCAATTGCCCGGCGTCCTGGACGTTTTCCCGGGCAGTCTGCCCAGCCAGGGTGCGCAGCGTGACCAGCTTGGGGAACCAGGCCGCACCGTGGTCGACACCGGATTCCAGATCTCCGGCCACGGATCGCTGCAACGCGTCGAGGGCCAGCGACCGCATCGCGGCGTCGGCCAGGATTCCCCGGGCCCGCACGTCCTGCGAATACTTCACGCCGTCATGGTGCACCCGCTTGCCTAGGGAGTCCGTGGCGAGCTGCACCGCGCGCTCGGCGATGCCGACATACACGCTGGCGGTCAGGGTCAGGAAGGACGCGAAGATGCCGAAAACCAGCAGATCCGGGTTCGGGCCCACCGGCACCCGGGAATGCACCCAGGCCTCCGGAGCGGTGGCCGACTCCAGCTTGGTGGTGTGCGACTGGCTCGCGCGCATGCCAAGCGTGTCCCAGTCCCCGAGCGAGCGCACGCCGGCCCCGCGCTCGACGAACGCGTGGACCAGCTCGCCGGAGACGGTGTCCTTGCCGAAAATCCCCAGACGCGTGAACGCCGGCGACAGCGAGGTGAAGATCTTGGTTCCCGTGAATGACACCGAGCCGTCGGAATGGGTCACCGCACTGGTTTTGGAATCGAAGAGCACCGCGTCGTTGCCCGGCTCCGAAATGCCGAACGCCATGACCTCGCCCTTGGCCACCCAGTCGATCACCATGTCCAGGCGGCGGTCGCCCCGGGCCGCGAGCAGGTGGGCCACCCCGGCCCAGACCTGGTGCATGTTCACCGCCAGCGCGGTGGCCGGGGCGGCCGAGGCCAGCCGCCTCTGCGCCAGGGCCAGCTGCTGGAAATCCCAGCCGAGCCCGCCGCGTTCGACCGGAACCAGCGCCCGCAGGTATCCCGCCGCGGCCAGTTCTTGGAAGTCCTCCTCCGCGAAGCTGTTCTCGGTGTCGTAGCCGGCCGCACGCTGGCGGAAACGCTCAAGCAGCTCGTCGCTGAGCACGGTTTCAATAGACAAGGTATTCCTCCTGTGAATCCGGTGGTCTGGAAATCTGGGTGTCAGTAGCTGCGCAGCAGGCTTTCAAGCACACGCACGCCGAACTTGACCGAGTCGACCGGAACCCGTTCGTCGACCCCGTGGAACATGCCGGTGAAATCGAGTTCGGCCGGAAGCTGCAGCGGCGCGAACCCGTAGCCGGTGATCCCCAGCTTTGCCAGCCATTTGTTGTCCGTTCCGCCGGAGAGCATGTACGGCAGCACCACCGCGTCCGGGTCCTCCGCCAGCAGCGATTCGACCATGGAGTCCACCAGCGAACCGGCGAAGGGGACCTCCAGCGAATCCTGCTCGTGCACCATGGACAGCTCGACGTGCTCCCCGGCGAGCTCCTTGATTTTCGCGACCGCCTGCTCGTGCTCGTCGGGCAGGGTACGGCAGTCCACCAGCGCTTCGGCGTGCCCCGGGATCACATTGTGCTTGTAGCCGGCCTCCAGCGCCGAGGGGTTGGCGGTGTTCTGCAGCGTCGCGCCGACGAACCGGGAGACGTTGCCCATCGCTTCGAGCAGCGGGGCCGGGTCCTCCTCGGTGAATTCCAGGCCCGCGAGCTCGGCGACGTTTTCCATCAGCGCCCGGGTGGTTTTCGTATAGGACAGCGGCCACTGGTGGCCTCCGATGCGCGAAACCGCGTCGGCCAGGCGCGTCACCGGGTTCTCGGTATTGATCTGCGAACCGTGACCCGCGGTGCCGTGCGCGGTGAGCTTCAGCCAGGCGATGCCTTTCTCGGCGGTCTGCAGCATGTAGGCGCGGCGGCCATTGATCTCCACGGAGAAGCCGCCGACCTCGCTGATGGCTTCGGTGGCGCCGTCGAAGAGCTCCGGGTGGTTCTGGACCATCCATCCGGCCCCGTAGTCGCCGCCGGCTTCCTCATCGGCGAAAAACGCGATGACCAGGTCCCGCTGCGGGACGATCCGCTCCCGGCACAGGTGGCGGACGGCGGCGATGATCATGGCGTCCATGTTCTTCATGTCCACCGCCCCGCGGCCCCAGATCATGCCGTTGATGAGCTCGGCGCCGAACGGGTCCACGCTCCAGTCCTCGGTGATCGCCGGGACCACATCCAGGTGCCCGTGCACAACCAGCGCCGGAAGCGAGGAATCCGAGCCCTTGAGGCGCACCACCACATTCGCGCGTCCAGGCGCGGATTCATAAAGTTCCGGCCGCAGCCCGACCTCTTCGAGCAGCGAGACAACGTAGCGCGCCGCCTCCAGTTCGCCGGCCCCCTTGTTGCCGCCGTAGTTCGTGGTGTCGATCTGGATCAGTCGGCGGCAGAAGTCGACCGCTTCGTTCTCCATGAGTTCTACAGCTGCAGGCTTCGGCATGGCAGGCCTTCCTCTCGCGAACGGGTGCTTGTGGATTCAACACTAGTGCGCTAAACGATACGCGCAACAAATGACACCACGTCAGCCTAGCCATGAAGTTCCCGATAGGCCTGGATGGCCCCGGGGTGCAGCGGCTGCCCTGCGGTGCTGATCAGCGTCTGCGGGGTCAGGTATTGGATGCCGGCGCTGCCTGGCGGAATCAGCTCCTGGGCGCGTTCAACCAGCAGCCTGACCACCTGCCCCGCGGTCTGCGCGGGAAAGCTGGCCGGCGCCATCAGCAGGTTCGCGACGCCCAGGCTCTGCGCCTGTCCAACGCCGGGATAGGTTCCGGCCGGGATCATCACCCGGTCGTAGAGGCCGGGATACCGCGACCGCAGCCCGGGCAGCACGGAGGACAGTCCGATGAGCCGCAGCTCCACCCGCGCGGCCAGCTCCGACACGGCACCCACGGGCATGCCGCCGAAGAGGAACAGCGCATCGATCCGGCCGGATTCCAGCGCCGCAAGCCCGTCGCCGTAGCCGAGCTTGGTTTCCCTCGGCGCATTTCCGCCCGACTTCAGCCCGGCTTCTTCCAAGATGCGCTGCCCGGTCACCCAGGTCCCTGATCCAGCCGCGCCAGTTCCCAGCCGGCGCCCGGCCAGGTCGGGCAGGGTGCGGATGGGAGCGTCGGCCCGCACGATGCAGTGGAAGTAGTTCTGGTACACGCGGCCCAGCGCCAGCGGATTGCCCTCATTGGCGGCAGCGCGGTACTGCGCCACGGTGTCGGCCAGGGCCAGCGAGAGCGAAGCCTCGTGCTCGGCCAGCAGGTGCAGGTTCTGCGCGCTGGCCTCGGTCTGCAGCGCGGACGAGTGCTCGGCGAGCCGATAGCGGACCAGCGCCTGCGAAAGCAGCGTGGCGAATTCGAAGTACATTCCGCCACTTTCGCCGGCGGCGATGTCCAGCCGGTCATGGCGCGGTCCCGGAGTGCACCCTGCAAGCAACGCGGCGGCCGGGGCGGCCAGCGCGTAGCCCAGCACCGCGCGCCGGGTGGGAATTCCGCTCATCTCAAGCCTCCTGCGCTCCAGCATCGTCTTGGGTCCCGGCCAGCCGCAGCGTCACCTGCAGTCCCCCGCCCGCCGCAATTTCCAGAAGCAGCTCGCCGCCATTGGCCCGGACCAGCCGGTCGACGATCGCCATGCCCAGCCCGGTGCCCGGGGACTGCCGGGAGGTCTCGGCCCGCCAGAAGCGCTCGGTCGCGGCCTCCAGCTCGGCGGCCGGCAGGCCCGGCCCGTGGTCGCGGATGACCACGTCAACGACGCTCCCGCGGGCCGCCACCGAGAGGTCGACCTGGCTCCCGGAGGCGTACTTGAAGCAGTTTTCCAGCACCTCGGCGATCATCTGCTGCAGCTCGAATCCGTTGCACACTGCGCGGGCCGTCCGGCTGCCGGGAGCATCCAGGTCCAGCCGCAGCAGCATTCCGCGTTCCCGGGCCGCCGCGCTTTGGCGTTCGACCTCCTCGGTCAACAGCCTGGCCGGGATCACGGTCCCGGCATCGGCGCCGGCAGGGACTGCCCCGCCGGCGCTGCGCTCGGAGAGCCGGTGCTCGGCGCTGGCCAGGCGCAGCACCCCGTCCAGCAGCATTTCAACACGTTCAAGTTCGCGTTCCACAGCGGCGACTCCATCCGGGTCGGCCTTCTCCCCCAGCCGCATTTTCAGCAGGTCCACGCGCAGCCGCAGCGCGGCGATCGGGTTGCGCAGCTGGTGGGAGGTTTCGGCGATCAGCTCGCGTTGCTGGGCCAGGCTGTCGGTGACGATCTGCGCCATGTTCTCAAACGAGCGGGACAGCGCCCGCAGTTCCGGCGGGCCTGCTTCCTGCAGCGGGGCGGGGATCTGCGTGCTGGCCAGCTCGGCCACCGCGTCGCTCAGCCGGTGCACCGGCCGCAGTACCCAGGCGGTCAGCCGCTCGGCGAGCAGCAGCATGCCTGCGCAGACGCTCAGCGACACCAGCACCACTGCTCCCCAGCTCTGCAGGATCGCCTGCCGGGCATCGTCCAGGTTGACCTCCATGACCACCGAGCCCAGCACCTGGGTCGAGTTCCCGAACGGCCGGGCGATCAGGGCAGGTTCCTCGGAGAACGGGCTGATTTGGGGAATCCCGGTCTGGTCGAGGTTCAGGGCGGCACGGCGCCGCACTGCGTCGACCTGCGGATCCAGCGGGTCGATGCCGCCGGAAGTGAACTGCAGCCCGCCCAGGCTGATCAGCAGGCCCTCGTCGAACAGCTGCGAATACGCGTCCATTTCCAGCTGCAGTTCCTCGTGGTCGGTGGCATCCTGCGCGTGGGTGCCCAGCTCGACAAAGCGGTTCACCGAAGCCAACCGGCTGAGCTGGACGTCCTGGGTGGTGTTCCGGCTGATGCTCTGCAGCATCAACGTGCCCAGGATGACGGCGATCAGGCACAGCAGCGAGCCGAGCACCCCCAGAACCCGCAGCCTCACGCGTCCACGGCCTCGATGCGGTAGCCGACCCCGCGCACGTTGACGATCATGCCCGGCCGGTCCAGCTTGGAGCGCAGCCCGGTCAGGTGGACGTCCAGGGAACGGGAGACCGCCATGAACGCGTCGCCCCACAGCGAATCCAGGATCTGCTCGCGGGTGACCACGGATCCTGCATGCTGGGCCAGCAGCGCCAGCAGGTCGAATTCCTTGGCGGTCAGCGACAGCTCGCGCCCGGCCAGGGCCGCTTCGCGCTTGCCGGTGTCCACCTGCAGGTCCCCGACGGCCAGGACACCCGCGTCGGGCGCTTGAACCCGGGAGCGGCGGGCGACAGCCTCGATGCGCGCCAGCAGGACGGCCAGCCCGATCGGCTTGACCAGGTAGTCGTCGGCACCCTGGCGCAGGCCGCGGACCACGCTGCGTTCGTCGTTGCGGGCGGTGAGGATCACGATGGGCACCTCGGTAACCTGGCGCAGCTTGCGCAGGACCTCCAGCCCATCCATGTCCGGCAGGCCCAGATCCAGCAGGATCAGCTGCGCCTGCTGATGCCGCAGCAGCGCGTCGGCACCGCGGGCCGCCCGGAACGCCTCGTGGCCGGCGGCGTTCACGGCATCGATCAGCGCCAGCGCGACGGCATCGTCATCTTCGACGACCATTAGGTGCACGGTGGTTCCTCGGATAAGTGGGCTCTGAATTGGTCAATTCTATCAGCCGGGGGCCTGCGTGTACTTTGCGTCACGTCCTTTCCTAAGGAAGTGTTAGTTCTTCGCGTCCAGCTTGGCCGTAACCGGCATCACTCCTAGATTTGGAGATGTTCTTCCAGCCCGCGGCCATTCAATGGTGAACTCCTGCCGCAGCGGCTGACCGAGGTGCCGGGCTACGGTCCGGCAATGATCGACATTCGTAAAGGACTGGCTCACATGTCAGAAAGCACGCGATCGCTGAATGCGGATCTCGACGGCGGTTCACCGCCGAAATGGAAAATCGTCGGCCCCGGCCTGGTGGTCGCCGCCACCGGCGTGGGCGCGGCCGACATGGTCGCCACCCTCGTGGCCGGCAGCCAGTACGGCTACGCGCTGCTCTGGGCGGTCATCCTGGGCGTGATCCTGAAGATCGTGCTGGTCGAGGGCGCCGGACGCTACACGCTGGCCACCGGCAAAACCATCTTCGAGGGATGGCGCACGCTGGGACGCTGGACCACCTGGTACTTCGGCCCCTACATCATCATCTGGGGCTTCGTCTACGGCGCCACCGCGATGAGCTCGGCGGCGATGCCGCTGGCGGCGCTGTTCCCCGCCATCGACCTGAAGATCTGGTCGGTGCTGATGGGCCTGGCAGGTTTCGCCATGGTCTGGTTCGGCAAGTACAACTTCTTCGAGAAGGTCACCGCGGTGCTGGTGGGCATCATGTTCGTCACCGTGGTCGGCCTGGCCGTCATCGCCGCGCCGAACATCCCCGAGATGTTCTCCGGCCTGATCCCGAGGATTCCCGAGGGCGGCATCGTCTACACCCTGGCGCTGGCCGGCGGCGTCGGCGGCACCATCACCCTGGCTGCCTACGGCTACTGGCTGCGTGAAAAGGGCTGGTACACGCCGAAGTGGATGCGCGTGATGCGCATCGACAACACCATGGCCTATGTCATGACCGGCATCTTCGTGATCGCCATGCTGATCGTCGGGGCCGAGGTGCTGCGCGCCGCGGGCGTCGCCATCTCCGGCGGCGACGAGGGCCTGCTGGAACTGGCCGACGTGCTGCGCGAGCGCTACGGCGTTGTGGTGGGCAACGGCTTCCTGGTCGGCTTCTGGGCCGCGTCCTTCTCCTCGATCATCGGCGTGTGGAACGGCGTCTCGCTGATGTTCGCGGACTTCTGGGGCCACATGCGCAAGAAGCCAGCGAACCACCCGGACACCATGACCGGCGGCAAGTACTTCAAGTTCTACGTGCTCTGGCTGACCTTCCCGCCGATGGTGCTGTTCCTGCTGGACAAGCCGATCGCCTTGATCCTGGCCTACGGCGTGCTCGGCGCCCTGTTCATGCCGTTCCTGGCCGTGACCCTGCTCGGCCTGCTCAACGGCAAGCGCGTGCCCAAGGAATGGGCCAACCGCTGGCACACCAACGGCGCGCTGGCCGTGACCGCGATCCTGTTCATCATCCTGGGTGGACAGCAGCTCTGGAAGTCTCTCTCGCCGCTCTTCGGCGGCTAGCTTCCAGTTTCCCCAGGCTGCCGAACCATGTGCCCCCAAGCATGGTTCGGCAGCCTTCTGTCTTAATCGACGGGCGCGCGATTGGGCCGGCGGGCCGTGAAACACCCAGAATGGATCCCATGGATATCAAGCATTTCGGAATTCTGGGGGCCGGCCGGGCCGGCACCGCGTTGGCGCGGGTCGCTGCGGCGCAAGGCCTTGAGGTCCAGATCGCCTCCACCCGAACGCCGAGCGCGATGAAATACCACCTGGCGCAGTACGCCACCAAGGCCCGGGCAGTTTCCGCCGAGGACGTGGCGCAAGGTGTGGACCTCGTGGTGCTCATGGTGCCCCAGGAGGAGCTGGAGGACGTCGACCCGAAGACGCTGGCCGGAACCGTCCTGGTGGATGCCACCAACCGCTGGGAGGACGAACCGCTGCCGCAGTGGTTCGAGCACGGACTGGAGTCCGGGCTTACCAGCAGCGAGGTCATCGCCGCCCGTTTCGCGGGCTGCCGCGTGGTCAAGGCGCTGAACCACATCAGCCACTGGGACCTGGATGCGGACAAGGCCTCCCGGCGCAGCGCCCAGCGCGCCCTGGGGATCGCCTCGGACGATGCCGAAGCCGCCGAAGCGGTGGCGCAGCTGGTCCGCAAGCTCGGCTTCGCGCCGGTGATCCTCAAGAACCTGGCCGCCGGACGCATGCTGGAACCGCAGGGCCCGGTCTTCAACGAGGTGCTGGACGCCGAGAGCCTGCGTCGGCTGGTCGGAGCCGACGGGTAAGCCTGCTGCTCGGACAAGACGGTTCCATCCAGCGGGACTGGGTCCCGGTGAGTCGAACGCGCACAGCTAATCTTCTGGTTACTTTTGGTCCGTTTCGAGAGGATGCCCACGCATGTCCGACACCAGCACGTTTAACATTTCAGCCAGCAGCATCGACAGCTGGGATTTCGAGGCCGACGTGGTCGTCGCCGGCTACGGTATCGCCGGGGTGAGCGCCGCCATCGAGGCAGCCCGCGCCGGATCCGAGGTGCTGGTGCTTGAGCGTTCAGGCGGCTGGGGCGGCGCCGCGTCCATGGCCGGCGGCTTCATCTACCTCGGCGGCGGCACGCCGCTGCAGCAGGCCCTGGGCTTCGAGGACACGACGGAGAACATGAAGGCCTTCATGAAGGCAGCGCTGGGCCCGGGGACCGACGATGCCAAGATCGACGCCTACTGCGAAGGCAGCGTGGAGCACTACAACTGGCTGGTGGACGCGGGCGTCGTCTTCAAGGAGTCCTTCTGGGGCCAGCCCGGCTGGGAGCCGCCCTACGACGACGGGCTGATGTACTCAGGCGGCGAGAACGCCGCCCCGTTCAGCGCTTCGATTCCCCCGGCCCCGCGCGGGCACGTGCCGCAGATGTCCGGCAAGAAGACCGGCGAGCAGGGCGGCGGCTACATGCTCATGAAGCCGCTGGTCGACACCGCGCAGGCCCTGGGCGTGCGCGCCGAATACGATCTGCGCGTCCAGTGCCTGGTCATCGATCAGGACGGGCGCGTGGTGGGCGTCGGGGCCAAGCGCTACGGCGAGGACGTCTTCGTGTTGGCTCGCCAAGGCGTGGTCCTGGCGATGGGCAGCTTCGCCTACAACGATCAGATGGTCCGCGCCAACGCCCCGCGCATCCTTGGCCGCCCGGCCGCATCCATCGAGGCGCACGACGGGCGCGCCATCGCGATGGGCCAGTCGATCGGCGCCGCCACCGCCCACATGGACGCCACCGAGGTCGCGTTCTTCTGCGATCCGCAGCTGCTGGTGCGCGGCATCCTGGTCAACGGCCGCGGCCAGCGCTACATCACCGAGGACACCTACCCGGGCCGGATCGGCCAGGCGACGCTGTTCCACCAGGAGAACCAGGCGTTCCTGGTCATCGACGAGGCCGCCTTCGAGGAAGGCTCAGCCAGCGAGACCTCCAGCCCGGAGCTGCTGATGCAGCCGACCTGGGTGGCCGAGTCCGCCGCTGAGCTGGAAGCCGAGATGGGACTGCCCGCGGGCAGCCTGCAGGCCACCATCGAGCAGTACAACCGGTTCGCGGTGCAGGGCACTGATCCCCTGCTGGGCAAGAACCAGAAGTGGGTCAAGCCGCTGCAGGGCGCACTGGCCGCGATCGACCTGCGCGGCCGCACCGGAGGATTCACCCTGGGTGGGCTGCAGACCGATGCCGACTCACGGGTCCTGCACGTTTCGGGCGCACCGATCCCGGGACTTTTCGCGGCGGGTCGTTGCACCTCGGGAGTCTGCGCCGGAGGCTACGCCAGTGGCACGAGCCTGGGCGATGGAAGCTTCTTCGGCCGCCGCGCCGGAATCAGCGCGGCCCAGGAAACGAGCGTTCAGAATGAATTGGCGGCCGCCCAGGGCGGCAAGGCCTGATTCTTGAGAAGTTCGCGAATCGGGTTCGCACCCCGCGTGGCACCATCGCTTCTGAAGCACGTCCGGCCCGGGAACGCGCCCGGGCCAGACACCGTTTCTTGCCTATAAGCCCCGTTCGGGGCATATAAAAAATCCCCGGTTGACCGAAGTCAACCGGGGATTTACCTGTGCGCGAAAGGGGACTTGAACCCCTACCCTCTATTCGAGGACCAGCACCTCAAGCTGGCGCGTCTACCTATTCCGCCACCCGCGCAGGTTGTCTGTTGTTCGCGTTGTTATCGCTGGCAACGAAGTAAAACTTTACCACCGCTTCCGCGTGAATTCCAATCGGGCGCCAGCCGGCCCGAAGAGGCCGAAACTCCCGGAATTTCGCGGAATAAACGCGGTTGAGTAGGCAGTTTCAGCGATCGTGGCGAAAATTCGTGTCAAGGGTCACAACATTTTCACCCGAATTTCCGGTTTTCCGTTCCTGCGGACGTAAGCTGGCAGCGATTCCGGCAATCCACCACACTTGGGCCCAGGAGCGAGCGACATGAGCGGACACCACGACAAGCCAGCTAAGCCCGATGTCTCGGGCATGCTCCCCCTGGACGATGGGCACCAGATGCATTGGGAGCAATGGGGCAATCCCGACGGCCAACCGGTGATGTACCTGCACGGCGGCCCGGACGGAACGCTGGGCGCGAGCGGCTATCGCCACCGCTGGAACCTGGAACGAACCCGGCTCGTCGCCTTCGAGCAACGCGGCTGCGGCAGGTCAACTCCCTCCGCCGCCAATCCTCTGGTGCCGCTCTTAGACTTCACCATGGCGAAGCTCATCAGCGACATCGAAAGGCTGCGCAGGTCATTGGGCATCAAGCAATGGGTACTCAACGGCGTCTCGTGGGGATCCACCCTCGCGCTGTCCTACGCGCAGGCCCATCCCGAACGGGTGTCGGGCCTCGTGCTTTTCGCGGTCACTTCCACCAGCGTGGCTGAAGTCCGCTGGATCACCGAGACGGTCGGTGCGGTCTTTCCCGAGGCCTGGGACGAGTTCGCGAGCTTCGCCGAAATCCACCATCCCTCCTACACCCGCGGCTCCGGCCGCATCGTCAAGGCCTACGCCGACCTGCTGGCCTCACCCGACCGGCAGCTGCGCGACGCGGCTTCGCAGGCCTGGGCGCTGTGGGAGGATACGCATGTTTCCCTGGGCCGGGATCCCGTGGTGCGCGACCCGCGCTGGGACGATGCCCGCTTCCGCCATGCCTTCGCCAGGCTCACCACGCATTTCTGGTCGCACGCAGGATTCAACGACCCGCCGCTGCTGGAGCGGATGGACCGCATCGAGCACCTCCCGGGGATCCTGGTCCACGGCAGGCAGGACGTGTCTGGCCCGCTGCGCACCGCGTGCGAGCTGCATCGGTGCTGGCCCGGCTCGCAGCTGGTGATCTGCGAGCACGACGGGCACGGAGGCGAGCAGATGACAGCCCACTGGGAGTCAGCCAACAACACGATGCTCGATCGGCTCAGTTGATAGCATCAAGGGTGGGCCGTTGCCGCGGCCTGTTCGTTCATTAGGAAATCCGGAGCCCTCCGATGCGCATTGCCATGCTCTCCTTGCACACCTCCCCCATGCAGCAACCCGGGTCGGGCGATGCCGGCGGCATGAACGTGTACATCCAGAATCTGTCCTTCGCGCTGGGCGCGCTGGGACACGAGGTGCACATGATCACGCGCACCGCCGCGGACTCCGAATCCCGGCAGGTCGCCGAGGGCGTGTGGATGCACCAGGTGCAGATCGCCGCGCACCAGCAGCTGGACAAGGAAGACCTGCCGCAGATCATCGACCCGGCCGCGGCCGCAATCTCCGCGCACCTGCACGGCCTGGACATCGACATCATCCACGCCCACTACTGGCTCTCGGGCATGGTGGGGCTGCAGCTGGCCCGCGAGTTCTCCGCCCCGCTGATCGTCTCGATGCACACCTCGGCCGCCGCAAAGGAATTCGAATCCGGCATCGAGGAGCCCGGGCCGCGCAAGGAGGCCGAGAAGCAGCTGCTGGCCGAGGCCTCGCGCGTCATCGCCAACACCCCGGTGGAGGCCCGCCAGCTGGCCCGCTTCTATGAGGTGGACCGGCAGAAGCTGGACGTGGTGCTGCCTGGGGTGAACCACCGCATCTTCCACCCCCAGCAGGACAAGCTCTGCCGTCCGCTGGGCCCCGACGACCTGCACCTGGTCTACGCCGGACGGCTGCAGCCGCTCAAGGGCGCCCACGTGATGCTGGAGGCGATGGGCCGGGCCCGGCGCAGCCATCCGCAGCTGCGCATCACCGCCTCGCTGTTCGGGGCGCGCTCCGGCAGCGCCGACTACGACCTGCAGGCGCTGGTGCAGCGAGAGGGCCTGGACGACCTGGTGCGCTTCTTCGGTCCGCTGAAGCCACAGCAGCTGGCGGCGGTCTTCGCCAATGCCGACGTGGTCGCGGTGCCCTCGCTGTCGGAGACCTTCGGCCTGGTCGCCGCCGAGGCCCAGGCCTGCGGTACCCCGGTGCTGGCCAACGCGGTTGGCGGGCTGGGCTACGCGGTGCGCGACGGCTACTCCGGATGGCTCATGCCTGAACCGGACCCGCAGCTGTGGGCGCAGAAGCTCGTCGAGCTGGCCGGCAACCCGCGGATGGTCACCCAGGCCGGGCACGACGCGCTGGAGCATTCGGGCGAGTTCACCTGGGAGCGGGCCGCGGTGGCCTCGCTGGCCAGCTACCGCATGGCGCAAGGCGCCCTGATCGGCTGAGCCCCCGCACAAGCGGCGATGGCGCAGGACCGTAGAGGTCCTGCGCCAACGCTGCTTGTCTTAGGCCTGCGTTTGTAGCGTGAGCTCGAAGTGCGGTTTGCCCTTGCGGGGGCTCCACGCCGCCACCTCGAAGCCCGCCTCGGTGCGGGTGAAGGCCAGATCGACGCTGGCCGGCAGCACCACCGGGGTCTTGAACTCGATGCTCCAGCGGTACTCGCCCGCCGCCGGCTCGATGCCGGACAGCGCGCGGGCGGCCAGGTAGATGCCGTGGGCGATGGCCCGCGGCATGCCCAGCGCCTTGGCGCTCAGCGCGGAAAGGTGGATCGGGTTGTAGTCCCCCGCCACCGCCGCCCAGCGCCGCCCGGTCCCGGCATCCAGCGTCCAGGACGCGGTGCGCTGCGGCGGATCGAAGGCAGCATGCACCGATTTCTCCGGCACGGCGCCTTCGAGCTTCACGCCCTTGGCCAGGAAGGTGCTGCGCAGCTCCATCCGCTGTTGCCCGTCCACCACGATGCGCACCACCAGGTCGAAGGCCGCGCCCTTGGGATGGGCGGCTAGGTTCTCGCTGCGCACCTCCACGTCGAAGGCCTCGTCCTCGGCCAGCGGCCGGCGCACTGCCACCTGGTTGCGCAGGTGGATCATGCCCAGCAGCGGCAGCGGGAAGTCGCCTCGCAGCATCAGCGACATGGCCAGCGGGAAGGCCAGCGAATGCACGTAGAGGCTGGGCAGCACCCCGTTGGCCGGGGCGCCGACCGCGCGGCGGAACGCATCCAGGCCACCGGGGTCGGCCGCGGCCGAGCGGTGGACCAGCACCGTGGTGGGCAGCACCGGATTGCGCCCCTTGCGGCCCAGGGTCTTCACCGCCTTGGCGTAGACCGAGCCCATGGACGGGATCTGCTCGACCAGTTCGGCGCCCATCTAGGCACCCACCAGCGACTGCCCGCACACGCGCAGCACCTGGCCGTTCAGGCCGGCGGCGGCGTCCGAGCTGAGGAAGGAGATCGCCTCGGCGACGTCCTGCGGCAGCCCGCCCTGCATCAGCGAGGGCAGCACCATGCGCGCCACGGTGCGGGTGCCCAGCGGGATCTTGGCGGTCATCTCGGTTTCGATGAAGCCCGGGGCCACCGCGGCAATGGAGCCGCCCTGCTCGGCGAACAGCTTGGCGCTGGAGCGCACCATGCCGATCACCCCGCCCTTGGAGGCGGCGTAGTTGGTCTGCCCGCGGTTGCCGGCAATGCCGGAGGTGGATGCCAGCGAGACCACGCGCAGCCCCGGCAGCTGGGCGGCGAGGAACGCCTCGTTCATGCGCAGCTGCGAGGCGATGTTCACCGCGATCACCGAATCCCAGCGGGCCGCGTCCATGTTGGCCAGCAGCTTGTCGCGGGTGATGCCTGCATTGTGCACGACGATGTCCAGCGAGCCGTGGCGGCCGATGGCGTGGTCCATGATCTGTTGCGCGGCGTCCTTCGCGGTGACGTCCAGCTGCAGGGTGGTCGCGCCGATCTGGTTGGCCACCGCGGCCAGCGCCTCGCCGGCGGCGGGCATGTCCACCACCACCAGCTGGGCGCCGTCGCGGGCCAGGGTGCGGGCGATCGAGGCGCCGATGCCGCGCGCGGCGCCGGTGACCACGGCAACCTTGCCAGCCAGCGGCTTGCGGAAGTCGGCAGGCAGCTCGCCGTCGGTGCTGCGCACGGTGAGGAACTGCCCGTCCACGTAGGCGCTGCGTCCGGAGAAGAAGAAGCGCAGCGCGCCCAGGGTTCCGGGGCTGAGCAGGTCGGTGCCCTCGGTGAGCACGATGCCGTTGGCGGTGGCCCCGCCGCGCATTTCGCGGCCCAAGGAGCGCATGGCGCCGTCGATGCCCTGGCGCACCGCAGCCAGGGCCGGGGCGTCGGTGTCCAGCGCCGGGCGGGAAATCGAGACCACGCGGGCCCCGGGCACCAGCTTGCGCAGCGCCGCGCCGGCGGCGAGCATGAGCGGCGAGAGCTGCTCGGGGTGGGTGAGCTCGTCCAGCAGCAGCACCAGCCCGCCCAGCTTCGCGTCCCCGGCATCGTGGCGGCGCACGTCCAGGTCCCAGCCCATCAGCGTGTCGCTCAGTTCCTGGGCGCGGGCCGAGCTGCCCAGCACCAGCACCGGGCCGGGCAGCAGCGGGGTGGTTTCCCCGTAGCGGCGCAGCCGCGGCGGGCGCGGCAGGCCCAGCAGCTTCGCGAGCTTCTTGGTCATGCCGGTGTTGACCAGTTCCATGTACTTGTCTGCCATTACTTGCGTGCCTCCACGATCGCGACGACTCCCTGGCCTCCGGCGGCGCACACGGAAACCAGTGCGCGGCCGCTGCCCTTTTCTGCCAGCATCTTGGCGGTGCTGGCGATGATGCGCCCGCCGGTGGCGGCGAACGGGTGCCCGGCCGCCAGCGAGGAGCCGTTCACATTCAGCTTGCCCCGGTCGATGGCCCCCAGCGGCGCATCCAGTCCCAGCTTCTCACGGCAGAACGTCTCGTCCTCCCAGGCGGCCAGCGTGGCGAGCACGGTGCCGGCGAAGGCCTCGTGGATCTCGTAGAAGTCGAAGTCCTGCAGGGCCAGGTTGTTGCGCTCCAGCAGGCGGGCGGTGGCGTAGGCAGGGGCCATGAGCAGGCCCTCGGCGCCGTGCACGAAGTCCACCGCGGCGGCCTCGAAGTCCACGAAGTTCGCCAGCATCGGCAGATCGTGCGCGGCGGCGAATTCCTCGCTGCCCAGCAGCACCGTGGAGGCGCCGTCGGTCAGCGGGGTGGAGTTGCCGGCGGTCATGGTGGCCTCCTCGCCCAGGTTCTTGCCGAAGGCGGGCTTGAGCTTGGCCAGCTTCTCAAGGGTGGAGTCGGCGCGCAGGTTGTTGTCGCGCGAAAGCCCCTTGAACGGGGTCAGCAGGTCGTTGAAGAAGCCGCGGTCGTAGGCGGCGGCCAGGTTCAGGTGGCTTGCCAGCGCCAGCTCGTCCTGGGCTTCGCGGGTGATGTTCCAGGCCTTGGTGGTCAACGCCTGGTGGTCGCCCATGGACAACCCGGTGCGCGGCTCGCCGGTGCCCGGGGCGCTGGGCGCCAGGTGCGAGGGGCGGATCTTGGCCAGCGCCGCCAGCTTGGCCTTGGTGGACCTGGCGCGGGAGAGCTCCAGCAGGATGCCGCGCAGCGATTCGGAGACCGCGATCGGCGCATCGGAGGTGGTGTCCACGCCGCCGCCGATGCCGGATTCGATCTGGCCCAGCTTGATCTTGTTGGCCAGCGAGCCGATGGCCTCCATGCCGGTGGCGCAGGCCATCTGCACGTCGTAGGCAGGGGTGGCAGGGTCCAGCGAGCTGCCCAGCACGGATTCGCGGACCAGGTTGAAGTCCTTGGAGTGCTTGAGCACCGCGCCGCCGGCGACGGCGCCGAGGCGCTGCCCCTGCAGCCCGAAGCGCGCCACCAGGCCTTCCAGCGCGGCGGTGAACATGTCCTGGTTGGAGGCGTTGACGTAGGCGGTGTTTGACCTGGCGAACGGGATGCGGTTGCCACCGATGATCACGGCATTGCGCACTGAGGGCTGGCTCATCTGGGTTGAACTCCTAAAGGGAATTTGATGTGACAGGTATTACTGTAACCAAGAGTACATGATACTGTGAGTAACGTGAACAAGATCACCGAAGTATTCGACCCGGCAGCCGACGGCCGCGCCTCCCGCTGGGAGGCCCACCGCACCGCCCGCCACGAGGAGCTGCTCAAGCTCGCCCGCAAGGCGGTGCACCAGCTCGGCCCGCAGGTTTCCATCCAGGAGATCGCAAACCACGCCAAGACCTCCAAGCCGGTCTACTACCGCTACTTCGGGGACAAGGAAGGGCTGCGCCAGGCGCTGGGCGCGATGGTCATCAACGACTTCCGCCAGCGGGTGATCGCCGCGGGCCTGGCCAAGCAGGACGAGGCCAGCGCGCTGCACGCGATGGTCACCGCCTACCTGGAACTGGCGGCGAACTCCCCCAACCTCTACTTCTTCGTCACCGCAGTCCCCCGGGACTCCGGTGCCACCGACGACGCCTCCGGCGCGCTGAACGACTTCTTCGAGGAGATCAGCTCGCTGATCGCCCAGCGGCTGACCGGACTGCCGGCCGCCGCCGGCGCCACCGCGATCAGCCTCTGGCCGCGCGCGGCGCTGGGCATGGTGCGCGCCGCCGGCGAGCAGTGGCTGCGCCAGCCCGAGAGCGGCGGCAAACCCAGCTTGGCCGCACTGGCCGACGAACTGAGCCGCTGGCTGGTCCACGGCATCGCCGCCCGCTAGCAACCATCCCGACACCCAACCCGTCAACATTGTGCAGTGAACGAAAGGTACCGACATGAGTGAGACCCGCATCGACGTCAAGGCCCTGGCCGAGCAGCTTCTCGGCCCCTACGCCGAGGTCCGCAAGGCCTCGCGCGCCCGCGCCGCCCGCCCCGAGCTGCAGCGCGACCCCTCGCTGCCGATGGACGCGCACCGCGCCCGCGTGCTTCAGCAGCTGGGCATCCTGGTCCAGGAGCAGGCGGTGCAGCGCGCCTTCCCGGCACAGTTCGGCGGCCACGACGACCACGGCGGCTCGCTGGCCTCTTTCGAGGAACTGGTTGCCGCCGACCCGTCGCTGCAGATCAAGGCAGGCGTGCAGTGGGGCCTGTTCGCGGGGGCGATCCTGCACCTGGGCACCGCGGAGCACCACGCCAAGTGGCTGCCGGACGCCATGAGCCTGAAGACCCCCGGCGCCTTCGCGATGACCGAGATCGGCCACGGCTCGGACGTCGCAGCCGTCGCCACCACCGCCACCTATGACGAGGACACCGAGGAATTCGTCATCCACACCCCGTTCAAGGCCGCCTGGAAGGAATTCCTGGGCAACGCGGCGCTGCACGGCAAGGCAGCCACCGTCTTCGCCCAGCTGATCACCAAGGGCGTGAACCACGGCGTGCATTGCTTCTATGTGCCGATCCGCGATCAGGACGGGCAGTTCCTGGACGGCGTGGGGGGCGAGGACGACGGCCTGAAGGGCGGGCTGAACGGCATCGACAACGGCCGGCTGCACTTCACCAAGGTGCGGGTGCCGCGCACCAACCTGCTCAACCGCTACGGCGACGTCGCCGCCGACGGCAGCTACAGCTCCCCGATCGCCTCGCCGGGCCGCCGCTTCTTCACCATGCTCGGCACCCTGGTCCAGGGCCGCGTCTCGCTGGACGGCGCCGCCACCAGCGCCTCGAAGATCGCCCTGCAGATCGCGGTGACCTACGCGAACCAGCGCCGCCAGTTCAACTCCACCTCGGACACCGAGGAGACCACGCTGCTCGACTACCAGCGCCACCAGCGCCGCCTGCTCACGCGTGTGGCCCGCACCTATGCCTCCTCCTTCGCGCACGACGACCTGCTGGACAAGTTCGACGCCGTCTTCTCCGGCCGCGAGGACACCGACGAGGACCGCCAGGACCTGGAGACCCTGGCCGCGGCGCTGAAGCCGCTGAGCACCTGGGACGCGCTGGACACCATCCAGGAATCGCGCGAGGCCTGCGGCGGCTCGGGCTACATGGCCAAGAACCGGTTCAACCAGCTCTACAACGACCTGGACATCTACGTCACCTTCGAGGGCGACAACAACGTGCTGCTGCAGCTGGTGGGCAAGCGCCTGCTCACCGACTACGCCTCGGAGTTCCGCAAGCTGGATACCGGCGCGGTGGCCCGCTACGTGGCCAAACAGGTCGGCAGCACCGCCCTGCACCGCTTCGGGCTGCGCGGCGTGGGCCAGTCCTTCGCCGACGTGAGCGACGAGCGCAAGAGCGCGAACTTCTTCAAGGACCCCGCCAACCAGCGCGCGCTGCTCACCGAGCGCATCAACGCCAAGGTCGTCGAGGTCGCCGGCGCGCTGCGCGCCGCGGGCAAGGACCCGGTGAAGGCGGCCAATGCCTTCAACGAGAACCAGGACCTGCTCATCTCCGCAGCCCGCGACCACGGACAGCTGCTGCGCTGGGAGGCCTTCACCGCCGCCCTGGCCAAGATCCAGGATCCGGCCACCAAGGAGGTGCTGACCTGGCTGCGCGACGTCTTCGCGCTGACCGTGATCGAGGACGACCTGGGCTGGTTCCTGGCCAACGGGCGCCTGTCCATGCAGCGTGCCCGCACCCTGCCGGAGTACGTCAACCGGCTGCTCGCCCGCCTGCGCCCGCACGCGCAGGATCTGGTCGACGCCTTCGGCTACACCCAGGAGCACCTGCGCGCGGAGATCTCCTCCGGAATCGAGGCCCAGCGCCAGGACGAAGCGATGGAATACTTCCGCCGCCTGCGCGCCAGCGACAACGCCCCGGTCAGCGAGAAGTCCCTGCGCAAGAGCGGCGCCAAGGCCTAGCCTGAACCGCCGAACCGCGTGAATGCCTGCGGGCCCCGCCGTCCTCCCGGATGGCGGGGCCCGCAAGTGCTTAGGGGTACGTGTAGCGCCTGCCAAGCAGCCAACCGACGTCGGACGTTACTTCAAGCAGGTATTAGGCGGGCAGAAGGAAGACCGATATCCAATATGCCTGTCGAGGCGCTAACTCCGGAAAGAATTCCTCTCGGCTCTTTGCGCCATGGCTCCTGGATGAGGAAGCGAGACCCCTCAAACTAGGACAGCTCGTGGAATTGCGGCTCGAAACCGGTTGACGTAGTACTAGCTGGCTCGATGCAAAACCTGACGGCGTTCACGATCGACGAATCCCGCAGTCTTCTTTTGGCCGTACTTGTCTTCGTATTTGCGCATGATCTTTTCTGCCAGCTCTTTTTCGAAATCCGAAATCGGTTCGGCCTGACCTGACTGAATTCGCTGGCTCAGAAAGCCTATTTCGCTAGATCGCATAGTCATCATCTGCCTCACGTTCATTATCGCCTGCTGCCTCTTCATCGTCTACAACCGATCCCGAACCTTGCAGGACCACTTGGTACATTAACTCTTCCAAGACAGCACCATGCTTCCCAAGCAGCACGTCGATGAAGCTAAGTCCGACTATGCGCTTGGCGCTCGAATCCGACACAGCCATGTCGATTGCCCATTCAACTTGTTTTCTGGCGCTTTCTTCCGCCGCTGTTGCCTTCGTGACACTGGAGCAGTAAACCGTTGCCGCGTACGCGACACTCGCGGCCGCCACTGCGAAGATGCCTGCAGCTGGCGGCCCAGACCAAAATGACCGCCAGAAAGAATCATCCAGAACAAATGGCGGCAGCTACCTTGCCAGGGCAAAACCAAAAAATGAAAGCCAGCAAAGACAGGACGAATGGAATTCTCTTAACCCGACCGAAGTGCTGGGGGACGCTTCTAATCATTCTCAGGATGAATCCGCCCTGTCGGCTGTACTGCCAAAGTTGCAGCGATAGCCGAGTCCATGGCAATACCGTATTCCATGGAACCTAGAATTTGTCTGCATATCGGTGTAACGAGATTGGGCCAGAAATTCATCATCCCGCGCATCGCTAATGGGAATATCGACCACAAATACCGGAAAGCAGAAGCGCTAATCCGCTGAGCACGCTATATCTTAGGCGGCTCAACAGGAACCGTCTCCAGGAGGTGCTATTGCTGGACCGTATCTGAGCCGTTGATTGGACGAATGATCCAGGCTTCCTGAGTGCGATACATGGTAGATCTTTGGACCATCGCGGGTGATGCCCAAAAGGGACTGTGCTTCCACTGAGATCCAGAAATACCAGAAAGCGAACTTCCACCACAGCAGGTCGGCTGTTGATTGCTGCCGTCCAAGGAAAGGCGCCAATGCCACGCCAACGCGTCGAGGAGCAGAGCCTCGATGCTTTGAATTGTTGAAGCTTGTTAACTGCAGCTCGGGCAATCCCGAAGTAGTCTTTGAAAAGATATTCACCGCATAGGACGTCGCCCTACGATAGTCGTTGCGCCAACGCGATGATCAACCCCTCGGGACCACGGATGTAGGCCATGGACCAGATGCCCTCGTATTCCCCGATGCCCCCGATCAGCCCGTAGCCGCGTTCCTGCAGCCGGCTCACCAGCAGGGGCAGGTCCTCCACTTCGAAGGCCAGGCTGCGCAGACCCAGTTCGTTGGCCATCGCCCCCGGCTGTCCGGGCCCCGGCGCCGGGCGGTCGAAGCTGGACAGCTCGATGCAGACTTCGGTTCCTGGCACCGCGAGCATCACGATATTGGTGCGCGAATCCGGGATGCCGCAGACGGTGTCGAGGAACTCCCCCTCCATGCCTTCCTGGCTTCCCTGGACCTCCAGGCCCAGCTCCACGAAGAACTCGGTCACCGCTTCCAGGTTCGACACCGTGACGCCGACATGGTCGAACCTCTTGATCTGGGGCATTGGTGCATGGCTCATGGCTCTTCCCTCTCCACGGGGTTTCCGGTACTTTAGGCGCAGGTTATTGCGCCTCATGCTACGCCCGCGGTGCGACGGGTCCAAGCAGATTCGGCGGCTCCCAGACGAGAAACAGGCAGGCAGAATGAGCATCGAGATCTTTCCGGCAGATGCCGAGCGGTTGAACGACATCCGGCAGATTTTCGGCATGACCGGCGATCCTTCCTGGTGCAAGTGCCAGTACTTTATCGACGAGAACTGGAACCAGGGCGCCGATGCCAACGACTTGGCGCTGCAGACGCAGGTCTGCACCCAGGAGGTCCCGGCCGGTCTGGTGGCCTACGCGGACGGCGAGCCCGCCGGTTGGGTGCAGGTCGGGCCGAGCACGCGCTATCCCCGATTCAAGCCGCGGGGCCACCAGGCGGCGCACTCAATCTGGGCGCTGACCTGCTTCGTGGTCCGCGACGGCTACCGGAAACGCGGGGTTGCCCGCGAACTGCTGCGCGCGGCGATCGGGCATGCGCGGGATGCCGGGGCCGAGTTCCTGCGCGCCCGCCCCACCGACACGGCGATCAATGCGAAAAACAGCGCCGGGCTGTTCACCGGCGTGCTCAGCAGCTTCCGGGCCGAAGGTTTCGAGATTGTGAACCGCAACCACAGCATGACGCTGGTCCAGCTTCGCCTCGCGGCCGAACCCACGTAGGCTGACCTCGACAGCCGCGGTGGTCACCCGCGTGGTTCGACAACGAAGAGGCTCCCCATGAATCCCCAACCGGAAATGGTTCGTTCGCGGCAGCTGGCTTGGCTCGGCGTCGGGGCGGCACTGCTTTCCATGTTCACCACGAGCTCGGCAGTCCTGCAGTTCATCTGCCTGACCCTGGGCGCCATTCTGTTCATCATGTCCGCCCAACGGCTCCCCGCAGACACCGGCGCCAAGGGATTGCCTTCCCGCAAGGCGCTGATCGTGCTGCTGGGTATCGCCGCCGCCTCGTTTGTGCTGCGCTTCGTGCTGCTGCTGGCGGTTTCCACGCCTGCGCCCTACGCCGACTACATGCCGGAGACCGGGCCGCGGGCAACCCAGTTCATCGCCGCGAATACGACGTTCTTCTACCTTTTCTCGGTGCTGGTGATGTTCGGGGCCACGCTCGGCGCAGCGTTGGCTCTGTTCGGCCGCAAGCAGCGCACCGCCTGAGCAATTCAGTCGCTAAGCGGCAGGCTGCGGCCGATAGAAGGTGAAGGCGAGCACCCCGGCCAGGGCCGCCAATCCCAGGGTGGGGATCATCAGCGCAGGGTCCATGGTGACCCGCGTCGGGTCCTGAGCATCCAGCTGGGAGGCGATCAGTGTCAGGTGCATTGCGTTGACTCCCAGCGCGAAGAACACCCCGAGGCCAACCCCGACCCGGGCCAGCAACGCCGAGGCGCCGCGGCGGGCGATGGCCAGCCCGCAGACCAGGGCGCACAACACGATGGCCGTGGCCGAAAACAGCAGGTTGATCCCGAACAGCGGTTCGAAGCCGCCGGCGATATTCTGCTCGTTCCACTGCGTGGCCAGTTCCTCCGGCAGCCGCTCGGAGGAACAGACCGACCACAGGCGATCACTGCGGAGACCAGCGCGATGCAGGCAACGGTCCCCCAGCCCCAGGAGCGGTCGTAGCCGCGCAGGTCCCACTTGGCCACTACAATTCCCCTTCCACCCGGTCCGCAGGCAGCGGCGCGAGGAATTCAAGCCGGTTGCCGAAGGGATCGCGCGTATGGAAGCGCTCATAGCCTTCAAAGCTGGTGCGTTCGCTGAAATCCACCGGGCAGCCCAGCGCGCGCATGCGTTCGCCCATGGCTTCCAATTCCTCGCGGCCGGCCACCAGCAGCGCCGGGTGCGCCTTTGCAGGCGGCTCGAACTCCGGGTCGACACCCAGGTGCAGTTCCGCGCTGATCGCGCCCTCGTCGTAGGCGCGGAACCAGCACCCGCCACGGCCGCGCAGCGCCTCCGGCTTTGGCACCTCGGTGAATTCCAGCGCTCCGGCGTAGAACTCGCGGGTGCGCTGCTCGCCGCCGGGCTGCATCGACAGCTGCACGTGGTGGAGTTTCATCGGCGGTGCCTACGGGTTGCGTTGTCTGGCTAGCCGTCGAGCTCTGCGACCTCGACCAGCCCACGGCGGGTCGGGACCGGGGCCACGTGGGTGCCGGCGGGTGAGACCAGCTGGACCTGAAGCAGGCGAGGGGCGTTGCCCTGCGCGGTGTGCAGGATCCACGGACCGACCATCAGGTAGGAGTGGTCGTTTTCCGCCTCGGTAACCACGCCGGTGACCACGAAGTCGCCGTAGGGCTCCTGGCTGAAGGAGGCGACCACCAGGTCGCCGTGCGTCAGGTCCGCCGCCTCGACGGCCTGCGGCTCGAAGCTGCCGTCGAATTCCGCGGGGAACGCGCGCACGTCCTTGTCCGGCTGGCGTACCGCGCTCTCCTCGCCGTCCGACCCCTTGGCAGTCTTCTTGGCCGCGGCGGCGTTCAGCCCGCCGACCATCAGGTCGTCGAGTACCGTGGCGTGGGCCTGCCCGCTGATTAGGAAGTTGCCGAAGCGCGCGGTCTTGTAGAGCACCGAGACGACGTCGCCCGCCGACACCGTGCCGAAGGCGGCCTTCATGCCTGCCACGTCGCGCTTGGAGGGTCCCTTGATAAAGGTGTCCACTGGTACTCCCGTTCCTGCTTGTCCTGCGTTCTCTGGCTTAACCCTATTCGACCCCCGAATCGGTGGCGAATCAGCGCCTTGCGCGCCCCACGGCATGCGGTAGGCTGAAGCGGCCGGCCAAAATTCTGCCGTGCAAGTAGTCTCAAACACTTGTTTCACAGCTAAGCTGGTGTGGTGGACACACTAGAACGCTATGCACCGAATGAAAACCTCCGCCGGGACGAGGCCGCGCTGCGCGCCGCCGACATCACCTGGCACTTCGCCGAGGTCCAGCTGGATCTTTCCAACGCGGTCGACCCGGCCGCCACCAGCTACCAGTCGGTGACGACGCTGAACTTCGACACCGCCAGCGGCGAGACCTTTGTGGACTTCATCCACGAGTCCGTGCAGGAGGTCCTGGTCAACGGCAACCCGATCGACCTGGACGACGCAGTGCTCGACGCCCGCATCTACCTGTCAGGGCTGCGCACCGACGCGCCGAACACCGTGAAGATCACCGGCCAGGCCATCTACTCGCGCTCCGGCGAGGGCCTGCACCGCTTCGTTGACCCGCAGGACGGCGAAACCTACCTCTACACCCAGTTCGAACCCTCCGAGGCCCGCCGCGTCTTCGCCTGCTTCGAGCAGCCGGATTTGAAGACCAGCTACCGCTTCACCCTCACCGGTCCTTCGGCTTGGCATCTGGCGAGCAACCAGCCGATCGTGGACGAGGTCTTCCACGAGAACGGCACCAAAACCGTCGCCTGCTCCCCCACCCCGAAAATCTCCTCCTACATCACCGCCGTGCTGGCAGGCCCGTACCACGTGGTGCGCGACGAGCACGTGCAGCAGCTGGCCGACGGCGAGGAACTGGTCATCGAGATGGCAGCCACCTGCCGCGCCTCGCTGGCCGAGCACTTCGACGGCGAAGAGATCCTGGAGCTGACCAGCCGCGGGCTGGCCTACTTCCACGAGCTGTTCGACTACCCCTACCCGTGGGGCAAATACGACTCGGCCTTCGTGCCCGAGTACAACCTGGGCGCCATGGAAAACCCCGGCCTGGTCACCTTCACCGAACGCTACGTCTTCACCTCGCACGCCACCGAGGGCCAGCACGAGCAGCGCGCGAACACCATCATGCACGAGATGGCGCACATGTGGTTCGGCGACCTGGTCACCATGAAGTGGTGGGACGACTTGTGGCTCAAGGAGTCCTTCGCGGACTACATCGGCACCCTGGCCAACGATGCGGCCACCGACTTCACCACCGCGTGGACCACCTTCGCCGCCCGCCGCAAGGCCTGGGCCTACGTGGCCGACCAGATGCCGACCACCCACCCGATCGTCGCCGACATTCCCGACCTGCTGGCAGCCGACCAGAACTTCGACGGCATCACCTACGCCAAGGGCGCCTCCGTGCTCAAGCAGCTGGCGGCCTTCGTCGGCGCGGACGCCTTCCGCGACGCCGCGCGCAGCTACTTCCGCACCCACGCCTACTCCAACACCTCGCTGGATGACTTCCTGCAGGCACTTGAATCGGCCAGCGGCCGCGACATGGGCCAGTGGGCCGACGCCTGGCTGAAGACCAGCGGCGTGCCCAAGCTGCGCGTGGACTACGCGGTGGACGAGGCAGGGCTGGTCACCGAGGCGACCCTCGTGCAGTTCGGCACCGACCCGATCAGCGGCGAGCCGATCCGCCGACCGCACGTGCTGACCGTCGGCGCCTACACCCTCTCCGAGGGCGCGCTGACCCGCAGCGCGGTGCAGTCGGTGGAGCTTACCGGCGAAAGCGCGCCCCTGGACTTCCTGGTCGGCCAGCCGGCTCCGGCCTTGGTCCTGCCCAACGACGGGGACGAGACCTACGCGCTGATAGAGTTCGATCCCGCCTCCAGGGCCACGTTGCTGGCGAACCTCTCCGGCCTGGCCGACTCGCTGCCGCGCGCCACCTGCTGGGCGTCGCTGTGGGACGCGGTGCGCTCGGCCACCCTGGACGCGCAGAGCTACGCCGGCGCGATCCTGGACCACGCGCACACCGTCGCCGACGCCGGCGTGTTCGGCGTGCTCACCGACCAGCTGGTGTCCACGATCTCCCGCTACGCCGCGCCGGAGCTGCGCGCCGGGCTGCGCGACCGCGCCGCCGCCGTGCTGACCGGCTGGCTCACCCGGTTCGAGGCAGGCAGCGACCAGCAGATGACCACCGCCCGCACCCTGGTCAAGCTGGCCCGTGCAGGGGTGGCCGGAGAGGTCGTCGACGCATTCCTCGCAGAGGGCGAAAACCAGTACGCGGTTCCCGTGGACGAGCAGCTGCTCTGGGATTCCTACGTGGCGCTGGCGGCCTCCGGCCGGCTGGACGAGGCCGCCGAGCAGCGTATGCACGCCGCCGCGAAGGCCAACCCGACCAGCGTGGCGCTGAACGCCGTGCGCACCGCGCTGGCCGCCCGCCCGGATGCCCAGGTCAAGGAGCACGCCTTCGACACCGTGTTGATGGCCCGCGACGAGGACGGCGCGCTGTCCAACGACGCGCTCTCGGCGGTGGCCCTGGGCTTCTCGATGGGTTCGGCCTCGCTGCTGGCCCCGTTCGAGCAGCGCTACTGGGCGGCGATCCAGCCGGTCTTCGAGACCATGAGCATGGAGTTCGCCACCCGCGTCATCGAGGGCCTGTACCCGATGAACCAGGACCTGGAGGGAGCGATCGAGCAGAACACCGCGCTGGCCGATGCCACCGCATGGCTTGAACGCCACGAGTCAGCCCCCAAGGCCCTGCGCCGTATCCTCATCGAGGAGCGCGATGCGCTGCAGCGCGCGCTGAACGCCCAGGCCTTCAGCCGCACCAGCCGGTAGCAACCCGCCAGCCTCCGGGCCTTGCGCTGAGCACTCAGCGGCAACGGCCCGGGGCTGGCGTCAATTTCATCCGCGCACGCGCCGACAAGCCCTGGTTGCGAAGTCGTCAAGCGCAGCGATCACTTTGGGTGCGATCCACGCCCTCTGCCCGTTGACATGGCCCGCGGCCTTCAATGCACCCGCCTGCTCAATGCGTTCGATACTCCGGTAGGCGGTACTGGAGGATTGGCCGGTGGCGTGCATGAGCAGCTGGGCGGTCATGGCCGGTTCGCGGAATATCAGTTCCGTTGCCTGCTTCAAGCCTTCGCCGGGTGGCCGAAGGAACCCCGCAAGAACCTGTTCGCGGACATTTCGGATGTCCGCGGCCAGCTTCCTGCCGTTGCCAGTCGCCCTCAAAGTGGACTTAGCGAACATATCCACGATGGGTTCGATGTCGCCCTCGCGGTAGGCTCCGAGTGCATCGAAATATGCCGCGGTATCGGTGAGCAAGCCGGATGACACCGGAATCGTGACCTTTTCGGTAACTCCCTTATTCCTCAGCATCGACCCGACCAGCGCGCGGCCGGTTCGACCGTTGCCTTCCGGGAAGGGATGGATGGTCTCGAACTGCGCATGGGAAATGGCCGTCTGCGTCAGCGCGGGAATATCATCACGCTGCATGAACCGCACCAAATCGGCGATGCCCGGGCCGACCCTGTCCTTGTGCGGAGGATCAAGCATGGCTGAATGCGGGGAATTCCGGCCAATCCACACTGCTTCAGTGCGGAAGCATCCAGCTAGCTGGGGCTCGGAGCTTTCAATCACCCCGCGGTGCATGGCCAGGATGTTCTCGCTGCAGAGGTTTTCCGCGAGGTCGATTGCCTCCGACCTGGCGGAAATATTGGAAGCGACCAGGGCAGCATTGACGCTGGGGCGCTCCCCCAATCGAGCCAAGGCCAGGCGCCGCGCGCCAACGGTCAGGTTCTCGATCTGCGAGCTGGCTGCAGACTCGCTTCGGAGCAGCAGTGCGGCAAACGGTGCGGCGGCATCACCCAGATCACGGTCGAAGCGAACGGTCTCGATCGTGGCTTCTCCGACCAGCGCAGAGGTTCGCCCTGAAACCCGCGGGTCGCAATCCGCGATCTGCGGAACAACTGCGGCCCTAGAGGGGCCGCGGGCTCGCAGTCGCTACCGGGCGAATGAGTCGCATCCGCAGCTACCAGCCACGCGATCTCCTCAAAGGCAAGAGCTGGCCATGTGGGACGGCATTTCACCCTGGATTCCGGGTCGCGGTGAACGGACCATTGGCTAGGCAGCTTCCAGGGTCTGGGAATGAGCTTCACCTACTATTCCCACAAATCACAAGATGCGGGAATACAGGGCGGCTCCATGCCCAATGGCTTCCCAGCGAATACCGCGCCCGGCCTCGCGTCCGGGTTACGGAACCCTGGCCGTCCACTGTTCGGTGTCGAACTTCGTCGCGGCCAGTTCGCGGGCTGCCTGGCGGGACTTCTCGTCCAGTTCGGCACGCACCGCGCCGGTGCGCTGCGCGAAGGTGTCCATCATGACCTCGATGATTTCCCCACGGGTCAGCTGCGTCTGCGACTTCAGCGGATCCACGCGCTTGACCGCGGAGGTGATGCCCTTGTCGGAGATCTTCTCGCGCCCGATGCGCAGCACCTGGGTCATCTTCTCGGCGTCGATGTCATAGCTCATCGTCACGTGGTGCAGCATGGCCCCGTTGGCCAGGCGCTTCTGCGCGGCGCCGCCGATCTTTCCCGCCGCCGTCGCGATGTCGTTCAGCGGCTTGTAGTGCGCGGTGATGCCGATCTTCGCCAGCGCTTCCATGACCCACGAATCCAGGAACGGGTAGGAGTCCGCGAAGCTCATGCCGTCCACGAGTGATTCCGGGGCGTAGAGCGAATAGGTGATGCAGTTGCCGGCCTCCATGAACATGGCCCCGCCGCCGGAAATGCGGCGCACCACCTTGATGCCGTGATGTTCGGCCTGCTGGCTGTCGACCTCGTTGCGCAGCGACTGGAACGAGCCGATGACCACGGCGGATTCGTCCCAGTCCCAGAACCGGATGGTGGGCTTGCGCTCTCCCTTGGCGATCTGCCGGGTCAGCACCTCGTCCAGGGCGACCTGCTCGGCCACCGGTATGATCTCCGGGCCCAGGATCTGCCAGTCATGGTCTTCCCACTTGGTGGCGTGGCCCAGCGCGCGGCGCACCACCCGGGCCACTGCATCGGCATCAAAACCGAACATCACCGCGCCCTCGCGCAGTCTTGCGGTGACCGCGTCGCGGATGGTGGAGTGGCTGGCATCGGTGCGCAACCCGGTGAGCGCTGCATTCAGGTCTTCCAACGCGTCATCGGGCTCAAGGAAGAAGTCCCCGTTCAGCGAAGCGGCGGTGATCACCTCATCCGCGGTATCCAGATCCACAACGACCAGTTTGCCGCCGACTACCTTGTATTCACCGTGATGCATCATGCAGCTATTCTATCCCTGACCACCAGCGCGACGAGCGGTTGGGCCTTGGCGCTCACGCGGTGAGGCGCACCGCGGTGCGTCCGCGCACGCGGCCTGCGAGGATCTCTTCGGCCCGGTCCAGCACCTGCTCGAGTTCGATGGTGGTGCTCATCCCTGCAAGCAAGCTGAGATCGAGATCCTCGGCCAGCAGCTCCCAAGCCCGGGTCCGGGTGGCCAGCGGCGCGCTGACGGTGTCGGCCCCGGCCAGGGTGACATCGCGCAGAATGTGCGGGAAGACGGTAATGGACAGCTCCGCGCTTTGGGCCATGCCGCAAGCGACCACCAGTCCCCCGTACGAGGTTTGGGCCAGCACGTTGGTCAGGGTGGTGCCCCCGGCCACGTCGATCGCGGCGGCCCAGAGCTGTTTTTGAAGTGGGCCGCCAGCGTCGCCGGCCAGCGTCGCGCGGTCGATGATCCGTTGCGCACCGAGCTCCTTAAGGTACGCTGCTTCCTCGTCGCCGCGCCCGCTGGAGGCGACCACCTGGTAGCCATGGCGGGCAAGCAGCGCGCAGGCGATCGAGCCCACGCCGCCGGCTGCGCCGGTGACCAGGACCTCGCCGTCGCTGGGAGCCACTGCCGAGTCGAGGATTTTCTGCACGGCGATCGCGGCCTCGAACCCTGCCGTGCCAATCGCCGCGGCTTGATGCGCGGCGAGCGTGCCGGGAAGCCTGACGAGGAAGTCGGGTGCGACCCGCGCTTGCTCTGCATACCCGCCATGGGTGCTTTCGCCAATCCCGGACCCGTTGAGGATGACGGTGTCGCCGGAGTTCCACTCGGGACTTTCCGACCGGGTGACACGTCCGACAATATCGATTCCAGGGATCAAAGGCCAGGAGCGCGCAATGCCCTGCCCGGTCAGGGCGAGCCCGTCCTTGTAGTTCAGGCTGGAGTACAGCACGTCTAGTTCGACGGGGCCGGCAAGAAGGCCCGGATCGGCATCCGTGAGACGCGCCGCGGCGCCCTTGGACTCGATGAGCAGTGCGCGCATGTTCTACTCCTGTTGACTTGCTACCCGGTCGGTGCATGGATCGTGTGGTTATCCGGGCCCTGTCGCGCCGAAGCATCCAACGGGGGCCCAGGACCGATAAGTCCGGCAAGCACCACGATACGACGACTCTAGCCAATGGCCGTTGCCTCGGGCAACCTCCCCGGCTGATTGCCCGGCGAGCATGCGGCTAATCCCGGGACGCCTTGGAGAATGCGGGCATCTGCGGTTAAAGCAGCAACGGCGTGCTTCCAGAAAATCTGGAAACACGCCGTGAAAGCCTGCGAGGGGCGAAGAATTACTTCTTGCCGCCGAAGCCCTTGAAGCGGGCGTTGAAGCGCTCGACACGACCGGCGGTGTCCATGATGCGCTGCTTGCCGGTGTAGAACGGGTGCGAAGCTGCCGAGATTTCGACGTCGATGACCGGGTAGGTGTTGCCGTCTTCCCACTCGATGGTCTTGTTCGAGGTAGCGGTCGAACGGGTCAAGATCTTTTCGCCGGAAGCCAGGTCGTTGAAGACAACTGGGCCGTACTGCGGATGGATATCAGCCTTCATAGCTATACACCTTTTTGTTTGTGGCCACTGGATTTTGCCAGCAGCTGATTACTCGGAAAATTGCGCCTGCGCACGGCCCACCGGGTGGATCGAAACACACAGACATTCCATCTTAGCTCACGCACCGGGCTGGGCAAAAACCGCTCAGCGTGGCGAAGAGCACAAATGCCAGAAGGCGATGGCGCTGGCGGCGCCAACGTTCAGCGAATCCACCGCGCGGTGCATCGGAATGATCACTGTCGTGTCGACCGCCGCCAACGCCTCGTCGGTCACTCCGCGGCCTTCGTTGCCCAGGATCATCGCTGCCTTCTCGCCCGCTGACAGCTGGATCTCGTTCAGCGGCACGGCGTTTTCGGTCAGCTCCATGGCGAGCATCCGGTAGCCGTGGGCGCGCAGCCGCTCGATGTCCTGCGGCCAGGATTCCAAGCGGACCCAGGGCAGGTCGAACACGGTGCCCATGGAGACGCGGGCGCTGCGCCGGTACCAGGGATCAACGCATTTGGGGGTGAGCAGCACCGCGTCGATGCCCAGGCCCGAGGCCGAACGGATGATCGCCCCGAGGTTCGTGTGGTCCGCGATGTCCTCCAGGATCGCCACCCGGGAGCTGGCGGCCAGCACCTCATCGAGGTCCAGCGGAGCCGGGCGGTTCATCGAGGCCATGGCGCCGCGGTGCAGGTGGAAGCCGACCAGGTCCTGCAGCTGCGCGTCGTCGCCGATGAAGATCGGCGCGTCAGGGAAGCGGTTGAACTCCGCCACGAGCTGGCCCAGGTGCTTCTGCGCGAGCAGGAAGCTGCGCGGGGTGTGTCCGGCGTTGATCGCGCGCTGCACGACCTTGGTGCTCTCGGCGATGTACAGGCCGTTTTCCACGTCGGTGCGCATGCGCAGGTGCGCCTCCGACAGGCGCAGGTACTCGTCCAGCCGCTCGTCCTGCAGGTCCGCGACGTGCAGGATCCGCTCGGGGTTCAGGATTTCTTCGGGGAACTCAGGCACCGGCCACCAGCTTGTAGACCATGTTCGCCAGGGCCACAAGGCCCAGGATGACGATGACGGTGCGCAGCCAGCCCGGGGAGAGCTTGCGTCCGACCTTGGCGCCGATGAACCCGCCGATCAGCGAGCCGACGGCGATGAGCAGCACGATGATCCAGTGGATGCGCTCGGGCGCGATGACCAGGTACATGACCGCCGCGACCAGGTTCACGATCAGCGAGAGGATCACCTTGATCGCGTTGGACTGCTGCAGCGAGGCCTGCAGGAAGACGCCGAACACCGCCATGAGCAGCACACCCTGCGCGGCGGTGAAGTAGCCGCCGTACACGCCGATGACGAACACCAGGATGTACAGGATCAGCGGGATCTTCGCCTTGTCCGCCGCGTCCGGGTCGGTGCCGCCCTGCGCGGCCTGCCGGGTTTTGGCCCAGGCGGCCAGCCGCGGCTGGAAAATCACCAGCACCAGGGCGCACACCAGCAGGATCGGGGCGACCACGCCGAACACCGATTCGGGCAGGTTCAGCAGCAGCAGCGAGCCGATCAGGCCGCCGACCAGGGAGACCGGAACCAGTTTCAGCAGCGTGCCCTTGACGCTGGCCGCCTCGCGACGGTAGCCCCAGGCGCCGGAAAATCCCCCGGCGACCAGGCCCATGGCGTTGGAGACCACCGCGTTGACCGGGGCGATGCCCAGCGCCACGAGGATCGGGAAAGTCACCAGGGTGCCCGAACCCACGACGGTGTTGATGGTTCCGGCCCACAGCCCTCCGAGGAAGACCAGGGCTTCACGCCAGAATTCGATCATGGTGCGGTACTCCCCTTAGGTGCGGTGTCTCTTAGCGGCGCGCGAACGCCGAGAAGCGGCCGCCCTCGCGGCGCAGGGCCAACGGCATGGAATAGGTGGCTTCGAGGTTCTCCTCGGTCAGCGTCGCCTCGATCTCGCCGGCGGCGACCACCTGGCCCTCGCGCATCATCAGGATGTGCGTGAAGCCCTCGGGGATTTCTTCCAGGTGGTGGGTCACCAGCACCAGGGCCGGGGCGTACTCGTCGGCTGCCAGCTCGCCGAGCTTGGCGACCAGGTTCTCGCGCCCGGCAAGGTCCAGGCCGGCGGCCGGCTCGTCGAGGATCAGCAGCTCCGGGTCGGTCATCAGGGCGCGGGCGATCAGCACGCGCTTGCGTTCGCCCTCGGAGAGCTTGGAGAAGGACTGGTTCATGAAGGTGGACATGCCCCAGTCATGCAGCAGGCTGAAGGCGCGGCGCTCGTCGAGCTTCTCGTACTTCTCGCGCCAGCGCCCGGTCATGCCGTAGGCGGCGGTCAGCACCACATTCAACGCGGTCTCCCTGCCGGGGATCGAGTTGGCGACCAGGGCCGAGCTCAGGCCGATCAGCGGCCGCAGCTCGAAGACGTCCACGCGGCCCAGGGTCTCGCCCAGGATGCCCGCGGTGCCCCGGGTGGGGTGCATCCGGGTGGAGGCAATGTTCATCAGGGTGGACTTGCCGGCTCCGTTCGGGCCGAGCACGATCCACCGCTCGCCCTCGTTGACCTGCCAGGAAACGTCCTTGAGCAGGTCTTTACGCCCGCGCACCACGCTGACATCATTGAAACTTAGCACTTCGCTCATGGTATTTAAGCCTAGACTTCCGACCCTGCGAATCACTAATTAGCTTCGTCTTTAACGCCGTGCGAGCCCGGGGCCGGCCGCGGCCATGCCCGACTATGACGTTGGCTACACCAGCGGGTGCCCGGGCTCGCGACGTCATTTTTGGTCGCACGGCGCACGCCGACGAAAATGGAACCATGGCCTCTACCCTTGTTTTCGTCTCCCGCCCCTTGCTGCCCCGCAACGTCTTCGACAGGCTGCTGGACGGCGCCCGCGCCGCCGGGCTGGTCCCCGCCGGCGCTGAAGTCTCTATCCGCACCAGTTCCGAGCGCCTGGTCGCCAAGGTGGCGCTGGACGAGTCCCGGAGCGCTGGGGCGCGGCAGGCAGCCGCAGAGTACCTTGCCGCTCAGGTGGCCGCCGGAACCGTGGCCGAGTCCGACGTGTGCCTCGCCGTCGTCGACGCGGCCCTGACCGGGGCCACGCAGCTGCTGCTGGTCATGGATGTCGATTCGACCCTGATCAAGCAGGAAGTCATCGAACTGCTGGCCGCCCATGCAGGACGCGAAAAGGAAGTCGCCGCGGTCACCGAGGCCGCCATGCGCGGCGAGCTGGACTTCGCGCAGTCGCTGATCCAGCGCGTGGCCACGCTGAAGGACCTGCCGGCCACCGTGCTCGGCGAGGTGGGCGAACGCATCATCTTCTCCGACGGCGCCCGGGAACTGGTCAAGCGCTTCCACGCCGCGGGGCACAAGGTCGGCGTCGTCTCCGGCGGCTTCCAGCAGATCCTGGACCCGCTGGCCGAGGAACTGCAGCTGGACCACGCGCGGGCCAACACCCTGGGCATCGAGGGCGCGGTGCTGGACGGCACCGTGCACGGAAAGATCGTGGACCGCGCCACCAAGGAGGAGATGCTGCGTTCCTGGGCGGCCGGGCACGGCATCGACATGGCCGCCACGATCGCCGCCGGCGACGGCGCCAACGACCTGGACATGGTCACGGCCGCAGGCCTGGGTGTCGCTTTCAACGCGAAGCCGGCCCTGAAGGAAAAGGCCGGGGCCCAGATCAACTTCTCGCGCCTGGACGTCATCGCCGACCTGGTTCTGGACGATCTGAACTAGGCCAAATCCAACAAGTCGATAACGATTAGCCCGGAAAACGCTGGTTATCGGCTTGTTGGTTGTTCCAGCCGATAGTATTTCAGGTGACGCAACCCTTGACCCAGGCAGCTTGTCGGGGTATGTGCCGTAATCTGACCGCTTTTCGAAAGAGCCAATAGACCAGTGCAGACCCCAACACCGGAGAATTCATCCAACGTCTTCCAGCCCGCCACGCCTGCCGGAAACCCCAAGGACGGCAAGCGGAAGAGCACGGCCAAACCGTGGATCATTGCCGGTTCGTGTGTTGTCGCGGCGACCGCCGCCTACTTCGGCGCGGCGGCCTTCATCAGTTCCCAGGTTCCGGCGAACGCCACGATCGCTGGCGTCAACATCGGTTCGCTGAACCAGGACGAAGCGCGTACCGCCCTGGAGACCCAGGTGGTGCCGCTGGCGCAGGAGCCGATCGAGACCACCGTCAACGGCAAGGGCTACGAACTCGACCCCGCCAAGGCCGGATTGAGCCTGGATGTCGAGCAGACCATTGCGGACCTGACCGATTTCGAAGCCAACCCCGTGAAGCTCTATGAACGGCTGACCGGAGACTTCTCCGCCGAGGCGGTCATCGACGTGGACCAGGACAAGCTGACGGCCCAGCTTGGGAAGCTGGCGGCCAAGGCCGACGCCAAGGTCACCGAGGGCACCATCACCTTCAAGGACGCCCAGGCAACACTGTCCAAGCCCGTGGACGGGGTCGCCCTGGACGTCGAGAAGTCCGCCGAGAAGATCGCCACCGACTGGGAAATCGCCGGTCCGGCCATGAAGCTGCCGGCCGAGGTCACCAGCCCGGAGGTCTCCGCGCAGAAGCTGCAAGCCTTCTACGACACGCAGGTCGCATCCCTGCTGAAGAAGGACGTCACCCTGGTTTCCGGGGACAAGAGCACCGCCATCTCCCCGGCCTCCATGGCCGCCGCCGCGAGCTACTCGGCCAAGGACGGCGAGCCGCAGCTGGCGCTGGACGACGAGAAGCTCTACCTCGCGGCCACCAAGAACTCGGATCTCTCCAGCACCGCCAAGGATGCGAAGATCGTGCTCAAGGGCGGCAAGCCGACCATCGTGAAGTCCGTGAAGGGCATCTCGCTGGAAACCAAGGACCTGGGCGCAAAGGTGCTGGCCGCCAGCCAAACCGAAACGCGAAAGGCCGAGGTCGCGATGACCGAAAGCGATGCGGACTTCACCACCGCCGACGCCGAAAAGCTGGGCATCAAGGAGGAGATCGTCGAGTTCTCCACCCCCTATCCCGCCTCGGACACCGTGCGCACCAAGAACCTGAAGGCGGGTTCTGCGCGCATCACCGGAACCATCGTGAAGCCGGGCGAACGCTTCTCGCTGCTGCAGGCGCTGGGCCCGATCACCACCGCCAACGGCTACTACAGCTCCGGCGTGGTGGAGAACGGCTTCAGTTCCGAAGCGGTGGGCGGCGGCCTGTCGCAGATCTCCACCCAGATGTACAACGTCGGCTTCCTGGCCGGCTACGACGACATCACCCACAAGCCGCACTCGCGCTGGTTCGACCGCTACCCGGCCGGCCGCGAAGCCACCCTGTGGGAGGGACAGGTCGACATGATCTGGGAAAACAACACCCCATACGGCGTGATGATCGAAGCCTGGGTTTCCGGCGACGCGGTGCACACCCGCCTGTGGTCCACCAAGTACTGGAAGGTCACCCAGGACAGCTCCGGCAAGTACAACCAGACCGACCCGAAGACCGTGCACAACAAGGCCGAGAAGTGCATCCCCGAATCGGGCGGACGCAAGGGTTTCAGCATCGACATCACCCGCTACCGGGAGACCGTCGACGGTTCCAAGAAGCTGCCGGCGGAGACCAAGTCCTGGACCTACAGCCCATGGAACAAGATCGTCTGCGACTAGGCACCATCGTGCAGGGGCCGCGACTTCCGCCACATCGGCGGGAATCGCGGCCCCTGCTGCGCGTCGAGCGTTCTCAGGCGAACAGCGGCGACACGACCACTACCAGCGGCAGCACGCTGGATGAAACGGTGCCCTTGATGCTGCCGCCGCGCGGCTTCCAGTAGCCCATCGCGTCCGCGGCGGCCATGGCCAGGCTGGCCAGCAGCATGTACCAGCAGAAGCACAGCACCACCACGGTGCCCGCCAGCGGGTCGCCCCAGCGGATCATCGCCAGGCCCGCGATCGCTCCCAGGGCCGAGAGCAAGTTGCGCGCCCCGATGCAGAAGGACCACAGCTTCACCGAATCGGCATGTTCCGGATCGACGCTCAGGAACTTGGCCACCTTGGGCCGCCCGTAGAAGAACATTTCCAGCGGCGCGACCACGATCAGGATCAGCGCGCTGACGAGGGCCGCAAGCTGCCCCACAACATTTAGTGTTTCCATGGCCGTCTCCCTGGCCTCATGACTCCAATCGCAAGCGCTCCGCGCCCGGGCCATCCAACCGGCCCAGCCAGGCATTCCTGCCCGTCAGGAGCAGCAGCAGGGCCTCCATCGGCCCCTCAACCAAGGCTCCCTCCCCCGCCGACCACGAGGCGTCGCTCGCCTGCAGCCGATATCCGGCCAGCTTGCGACGCGCGTAGAAGGGGAATGGCAGCCTCCACACCAATTCGGCGCCGGCCTGCGCGCCCGCCACCGGCATGGACGGGTAGTCCGCGTCCAGCGCGATGGAAATATCCCTAGCATGGACCATGATGTCCATCAGCGGGGTGGCGCCAACCGCCCCGGGAGCACGGCGCTGCGACGTGGCGAATCGCCGGTAGTCCGCCGCGATCTGCTCCACCGGCGCGTCGCCGCGGCGCCTACCGTCGAAAAAGACCATGCTGTTGAAATCGCCGCGGGTCCGGATCATCTCTCGCAGGACCGTGCCGGGGCCGGTGGTGGCCGGCGCGATCGCATGGGCCGCCACGTCGCGCACCCGCCATCCGGGGCACAGCGAATCGGCGTTCCATTGCTCCTCGTCCAAGCCTTCGAGCAGCCCAGCCAGCAGCAGGCGTTGCTCGGCGACCAGCTCCCACATCCGATTCCGTTGCATCGCGGCACCCGTTTCACTAGCTTTAAGGTCAGCTTTACTGACTAATATTAGTTCGTTACACTGACCATATGCAAGGGGAAAAATCCACGGATCCGGGGCCATTCAACGTCGGACTGCTGCTGTTCATTCCCTACCGGGAACTGGAGGAAAGGGTGTTCGCTGCGGTGCAGGACGCCGGCTACACCGACATCACCCTGCCCCAGGCACGGCTGTTCCAGCGGATCTCCGCCGAGGGCTCGCGCATCACCGAGCTGGCCAGCCGCGTCTACATCACCAAGCAGACCGCCAGCGTGCTGGTCAGCTCCATGGAACGCAACGGCTATGTGCGGCGTGTGCCCGATCCCGTGGACGCGCGGGCCAGCCTGGTCATTGCCGACGAGCGCGGCCTGGCGGCCGGCAAGGTGGCGGCCGCGGAAATCCAGCGGATCGACCGCGAATGGCGCCAGGCTCTGGGTTCGGCCCGTTACGACCGTCTGCGGCGCGACTTGCAGGTTCTCGCACGGCTGACCAACAGGCCGCAGTAGAGCCGCATTAAATGGCGCACGGGGCGTCCGGCCGTGACGGTCGGACGCCCCGTGGCCAAGGGCATCTCGGGCTACTTGCCGGACTGCTTCAGGAAGTCCTCGGCGCCGCCGACCAGCTCGGTGTGGCCGGTTTCGACGTCGGCGAAGACCATCTTGGCGACCTCTGCGCCGAACTCCTCCACGGAGTACAGCTTGCCGGCCTGCTCGCGGCGGGCCTCGATGGCTCCCGGCTCCATGCGGTTGAGCAGGGTCGCGGTAATGGTGCCCTCGATCATGTCGCCGGAGACGACCACGAAGGTGATGCCCTTTTGGGACAGCAGCGGGATCAGCTCGCGCAGCGCGTCCTCGCCGGCGCGCTTGGACTTGGCCACGGCGTCGTAGGCGTCCATGGTGGAGACCTCGTTGATGAAGTGCGCCTGGTGGCTGGTCACGAAGACCACGCGGCCGCCCTCGCTGAGCTTGGGCAGCGCGGCCTGCAGCATTTCGACCTGCGCGTCTCGGTTCAGGCGCAGCGCGTAGTTCTCGCCCATCGAAGTCTCCATGCCGCCGGAGGCGTTGAGCACCAAGACATCCAGCGAGCCGAAGTTCTCCACCGCCGCGTCAACCAGCGCCTGCCGGCCCTCGACGGTGGTCAAATCAGCACCGACGGCGACGGCCTGGCCGCCCTTCTCCTCAATGGCGGCGACGATCTTGTTCGCGCGCGGAGCCTTGGCGCGGTAGTTGACCACCACGCCGACACCCTGCTCGGCCAGCAGCTGCGCGGTGACAGCGCCGATGCCGCGGGAAGAACCGGTGACGATTGCACCCTTGTATTCGCTCAACTTCACATACTCCTTAAAATGGGGAAAAATTCGGGGGCTACGGGCTAGTGGCCCATGCCCAGGCCGCCGTCAACCGGAATGACCGCGCCGGAAATGTAGCCGGCCTCGTCGCTGGCGATCCAGCGCACGACGTTGGCAACTTCCTCCGGCTCCGCGAAGCGGTTGGCCGGGATGCTGGCCAGGTAGCCCTTCTGGGTCTCCTCCGGCAGCACCGAGGTCATCTCGGTGTTGATGAAGCCCGGGGCGACCACGTTGGCGGTGATGCCGCGCGAACCGAGCTCGCGGGTCAGCGAGCGGGCGATGCCCACCAGACCGGACTTGGAGGCCGCGTAGTTGATCTGGCCCGGGGAGCCGTACAGGCCCACCACGGAGGAGATCAGCACGACGCGGCCGCGCTTGAGCCGGATCATGCCCTTGGCGGCGCGCTTGACCACGCGGAAGGCGCCGGTCAGGTTGGTGTCGATCACCGAGGTGAAGTCGTCTTCGCTCATGCGCAGCAGCAGGGTGTCCTTGGTGACGCCCGCGTTGGCGACGAGAACCTCAACTGGGCCGTGGGCCGCTTCAACTTCCTTGAACGCGGCGTCGATGGACTCGGCGTCGGTCACATCGGCCTTCACACCCAGCAGCCCGGCAGGGACCTCGCCGCTGCGGTAGGTGATGGCGACCTTGTCGCCGTTGGCTTCGAAGGCGCGGGCGATGGCCAAGCCGATTCCACGGTTTCCGCCGGTCACCAGGACGCTGCGGCCAGTTTCTGGTTCAGTAGTCAATGTATATCTCCGTTCACGCACGCCGAAATGCCGTTCCGGCTGCCGCCGGACGGACCCGTGGTGTGCGCTGTGCCTAGGTAAGTAGCTGCTTCTGAATTCAATCCTATTAGTTACCAGCTGGTTTTACCGCTTCGACGTACGGTAGAAATTCGATTCTCGCAGCCGTGAGTGAGACAATGGAACGACCCCAGCCCCGATGAAGTGAAGTTCCACTCAATGTCGCACCAGCACGCGCACCACGGCTCGGACGAGCCCCACGTGCATCGCATTACCGAAGCCCGCGAGTCCCACACCGTCGAGCAGGATACCCGTGTGCGCAAATACACGATCACGATGACGGTGCGCGTGGTCTGCTTCGTCCTAGCGTTCTTCACCACGGATTGGCTGCGCTGGTTCTTCCTGATCGGCGCGATCTTCCTGCCCTACGTGGCAGTGGTGATCGCCAACGGCGGCGCGGATATCACCCGCCGCCAGCCGCCGGCAGAGTTCTACGAGCCCACCGGTCCCGAGGCCCTGGAGGGCGGGCACGCAAACGTTGCCCCGGCTCCGGAAGGCGCCGAGATCATCGACGGCACGCTGGTCGAGGATGAGCAGCCGCCACGGGATCCGGGGGACGATACCGCGAACGGCAAGGAGAACTGATGGACCTGCTCGGATCGCTGTCGGGCCAGCAGGCCCAAGCCCCGGTGAAGTGCTCCCGCAAGGGCTGCCGCCAGGACGCCGAGTACCGCCTGCTGTGGAACAACCCGAAGATCCATACCCCCGAACGCCGCAAGACCTGGCTGGCCTGCGCGGAGCACCGCCAGTGGCTGGAGTCCTACCTCAAGGACCGGCTGCTGTACAAGGAAACCTTGCCGCTGCACGACGCCGAAGGAGCACAGCACTAGATGTATCGTTTTCTGGCCAGCTCACGCTGGATCGGCTGGCTGCTGCTGGTCGCCGTCTTCGCCGTGGCCTGCGTGTCCCTGGGCAACTGGCAGGCCGACCGGCGCCAGGAGGTGCTCACCGGCATCGAGCGGGTGAACAAGAACTACTTCGCCGAACCGCTGACCGGCAAGGCCGCCCTGGACTACTTCGAGGCGCTGCCCGAGGACAAGATCTGGAGCACCGTCGAGCTGACCGGCAGCTACTTGGCCGAGGACACCCGGATCGTGCGCAACCGCATCAAGGCCGGCGCCCCGGGCTACGAGGTGCTGGTGCCCTTCAAGACCACCGCCGGCGAGGTCGTGGTGATCGACCGCGGCTTCCTGCCCATCGGCAACCAGGAAAACGGCCACCCGGACGCAATCCCGGCCCCGCCGGCCGGCGAAGTCACCGTGAAGGCGCGGCTGAAGCCCGGCGAGATCCGGCTCGACCGCGGCGCCCCGGAGGGCCAGCTGGCCACCATCCAGCTGGAGGACTACTCGGCGGCCCTGGGCTACCCGCTGGCGCAGGGCTCCTACGGCATCATGTACGAGGAAAGCCCGGCCCCGGCCAGCGCCCCGCAGCAGCTGGACCCGCCGGACATGGACGAGGGCCCGCACCTGTCCTACGAGATCCAGTGGTACATCTTCGGTGTGCTGGCGTTCGTCGGCTTCTGGTACGCGGCGCGCACCCAGAAGAAGATCAACGCGGAGGAAGCCGCCGAGCTGGCCGAGGCCCGGGCGCTGGGCTACGACGAGCCGGTGCATACGGTGCGCAAGGTCCGGTCCAAGGGCCCCAAGGTCCATCGCCGCGACGGCTCGCTGACCGACGAGGCCATCGAGGACGCGCTGCTCGACCAGCAGGACGCCACCGACGCACGCTGAACGCGCGAAACCGGCGGGAAGAGGCTTCTTCCCGCCGGTTTCGGCGTTAATAAGGTATCGGCCTACGGTTTCCAGCGCAGCCCGTCCTGGCTGCAGGCGGGGGTGCCGGACAGCGCCGCATCCCGGCAGGCCCCGTCCACCAGCGCGCGCTCCCCCAGCGGCTGGCCCAGGTCCAGGATATAGGGCACGGTGTCGTTCATCGGGCAGTCGTAGGCGCCCTCGGGCAGCGGCTGGACGTAGACGGTGACCACCACCTGCTCGGTGCCGAATTCGGTGTCTGTGGACGCCACGTCGCCGGTTTGGCCTCCGGCGCAGGCCGCGCGCACGACACCCAGCTCCAAGGTGGTGTCCTGCGGCGTCGGGGACTTTCTTCCCAGCAGCGACCAGTTCGCGTTGGGTTCCTCGGGCGGAACCTCCGCCGCGGAGCACCCGGAAGACAACAGCGCCGCCAGAAGGATCCCGGCGGCGCCGCTTGCGCTGCGAGAGGCCGTCATGCGGCCATGCTACTAGGTCAGGGTGACCAGTTCCAGATAGTCCTCGCTGAACAGGTCCTCGTCGCCGTCCGGCAGGATGACCACGCGCTCGGGCTTCAGCGCCATCACGGCGCCCTCGTCGTGGCTGACCATGACCACGGCGCCCGGGAAGGTGGACAGCGCGCCGAGCACCTCGGCGCGGGAGGCCGGGTCGAGGTTGTTGGTCGGCTCGTCGAGCAGCAGCACGTTCGCGCTGGAGGCCACGATGGTGGCCAGGGCCAGGCGGGTCTTCTCGCCGCCGGAGAGCACCCCGGCAGGCTTGGACACGTCGTCGCCCACGAACATGAAGGAGCCCAGGATCGAGCGCACGTCGGAGTCGCCCAGGTGCTCCGGGGCGTTGCGGCGCATGTTCTCCAGCACCGTCGCCTCCGGGTCCAGGGTGTCGTGCTCCTGCGCGAAGTAGCCGATCTTCAGGCCGTGGCCCGGCACGATGCTTCCGGTATCGGGTTCGGACACGCCGGCCAGCATCCGCAGCAGCGTGGTCTTGCCGGCGCCGTTCAGGCCCAGGATGACGACCTTGGAGCCGCGGTCGATGGCCAGCGAGACGTCGGTGAAGATCTCCAGCGAGCCGTAGGCCTTGGACAGGCCCTCGGCCATGAGCGGGGTCTTGCCGCAGGGGGCCGGATCCGGGAAGCGCAGGGCGGCAACCTTGTCGTGGGCGCGGACCTCTTCCAGGCCGGCGAGCATGCGGTCCACGCGCTTGAGCATGGACTGCGCCGCCGAAGCGCCCGAGGCGCGGGCCTTCATCTTGTTGGCCTGGGCCAGCAGCACCGAGGCCTTCTTCTCGATATTGCCGCGCTCGCGCTTGCGGGCGCGCTCGTCGGTCTCGCGCTGCACCTGGTAGCGCTTCCAATTCATGTTGTAGACGTCCACGGTGGCGCGGTTGGCATCCAGGTAGAGCACCTTGTTCACGGTCTCGTCCAGCAGCCCGGTGTCGTGGCTGATCATCAGCACGCCGCCGGCGTAGTTCTTGATGAAGTCGCGCAGCCACACGATGGAGTCAACATCCAGGTGGTTGGTGGGCTCGTCGAGCAGCAGGGTTTCGGCATCCGAGTAGAGGATGCGGGCCAGCTCCACGCGGCGGCGCTGGCCGCCGGAGAGGGTGCGCAGCGGCTGGTTCAGGATGCGCTCGGGCAGATCCAGGTTGGCGCAGATCGCCGCGGCCTCGGATTCCGCGGCGTAGCCGCCGGCGGCGATGAACTCGGCCTCCAAGCGGTCGTAGCGGCGCATCGCCTTGGCGGAGACGGCGGCGTCCTCGCTGGCCATTTCCTCGCGGGTACGGGCCAGCTTGTTCAGCACGATGTCCAGGCCGCGGGCGCCGAGGATGCGGTCGCGGGCCAGCTGCTCCATGTCGGGGGTCTTCGGGTCCTGCGGCAGGTAGCCGATCGAGCCCTTGTGGGTGACTTCGCCGATGGTGGGCTGCGATTCGCCGGCCAGCACCTTGGTCATCGTGGTCTTTCCGGCGCCGTTGCGGCCCACCAGCCCGATCTTGTCGCCCTTGTCGATGCGGAAGTTCACTTCGTCCATCAGCAGGCGGGCGCCGACGCGTAGCTCGAGGTTGGCTACGGAAATCATAGGGTGGGCCTTTCAGCGGGTCCGGCAAAAACTTTGGCGCCCCGTCAACAGGGCAACTTAACTAGTTTAGCCGTGCAACGGCCCTGGTGGGGCGAACTGTGTTTGATTCGACAGCCGCACCCCGGCGTTTGCCCGCCGCATGGGGTATGATCTGCACCACCTTGAGAGGAAGGCGCACCATGAGCACGAACCTGGCGGCACTGGTGGTCCTGGCGGCCGCGCTGATCGCGCTGGCGGTATTCGCGTGGGTGCCGGCGCTGGCGTTCCTGCCGGTGGCAGGCATCCTCTACGCCTGGAACCCGGCCGGCCCCGAGCCCGGGCCTCAGCCGTTCAGCGACGAGCGGTAGTCGTTCATCTGGATCAGCCGGCGGCTCAGCGACGCCTCGCGGCGCAGGTCTGATCCGCTGGTCTTCTCGATGTGCGCCTTGCCGAAGCGCCAGAGCAGCACGTCGTCCAGCAGCCGATCCGGACCCGGCGAATAGCGGTGGTCCAGCGCGGCACGCACCTCGCGCACCACCTCCGCATCCAGCAGCCCGACCAACTGCCAGGTCGCGTCGATGCCGTGGGCGCCGAGCAGCTCCGCGGCCCAGGACCAGTCGTCGTCGCGCTTGCGGTCCACGTGCGGCAGCAGGGTCTGCCAGATCTCGCCGATCTTCTCGCCGGTCAGCTTCGCGGCGCCCAGCCCGTTCTTGTCGTGGTAGCCGTTGAGCCGGTGGTAGAGCTCGTCGATGTCGGTGAAGTAGTTCTCCACGGTTTCCAGCATCGCCGCGGTGGCGGTGAAGTGGCGGTCGATCTGCGGGTTCCAGGCCGCCTCGCCGGGGTGCTTGAAGCGGATGTCGTGCTCCATCTCGCTCCAGGCGTGCTGCAGGATGGTGCGGATCTGCACCTCGAAGATGAAGTTGCCGCTGGGCACCACGGTTTTGCCCAGCGCCTCCTGGAAACGGCGGACGGTGGGCTCGTTGCGGGTCTTGAGCAGCAGGTGGCGGGAGGAGTAGCCGTAGGTCCCTGATTCCACCGAGCCGATGTCCTTCTCGCGGTCGCTGCGGCAGTCGAAGGCCTCGCGGTGCGACTTGATCAGGCTGGCGACCTGCTGGATCTCGTGCGGCAGCATCACGATGATGCGGATGCCGACCATGTCGTGCACCTCGCGCAGCGGGTTGGGGAATTCGAGCACCGGGTCGCTGTCGGCGTTCTCCTGCAGCCGGCGCGAGGCCTTGGCCTGGAATGACTCGGTGGACTTCACCCGGCCGGTGATGAACAGCGGCTTCACCTCGCTGCCCGCGAACAATCGGCGGATCTTCGCCTTCATGGCGTTGAGCACCGAGTGCAGCTCGCCGCTGACGGTGCCGTACTGCGCGACCGCGGCGGCGATCTGCGCGGAGAACCCGTCGCCGGTCGTCTCCTGCTGTGGATCCATCACTGATGCCTCCTGGAACACCTGGCGCTGCGGCCTATACGGGGAGAGCCGAAGGGGCGCAGCCCGCGGGCCGCGCCCCTTCGGGAATGACTTGAGGTGGTGATTCCCGCAGGTGGCGGGAATGCCTGGTTACGGACGGGTCAGGCGCTTGGCCATGTCCTCGTACAACGGGGCCTTGGCGTCGCTGTTGGCCGCCGGAGCGGACTTGGCGGTCTGGTTGGCCGGCGCGGCGGGCTTGATCGGGGTGACCTTGGCGTCGTTGCGGGCCGCGGCGATCGCCTCGGCGCGGGCGCGGGCCAGGTCGTCCTGGTGGTCCTGCTCCAGCTGGGCGAAGCGCTCGTCCTCGGCGGTCTTCGCGTCGGTCAGCGCGGCGTTGTAGCCGTCGTCATAGGCCACGCCGTACTTCTCGGCGTTTTCCTTTTCCTCGTCGTACTCCAGCTCGGCGCGCAGCTTCGCGGCCTCGGACTTCTTCTGGTACATGTGCACGGTCAGGTGGGTGATGGCCAGCAGCACGATCGGCGGCATGGCTGCGACCAGAGCGGAAACCAGCGGTGGCACGCCGTCCACGATCGAGTCGACGGTCAGGATGGCGTGGGTGGAGTTCGCGGCGGTCGAGACGATCGCGCCGAAGAACAGCAGGGACCAGGGGTAGATCATGGCGCGGCGGTTGAACCCGTTCAGGGCCACGATGGCCACGGTGGCGGCGACGATCATGCCGTCGATGATGATCGGCCAGATCCAGGCCAGATTCGACTGGATGCCGGAGCGCTCGGCCAAATCGGTCAGGGCCGCGAAGGACAGCACGAATGCGCCGATCGCGATCAGGACGGTGGCGCCGACTGCGGTTCCGAGCACTGCCTTATGCGGTTCGTTCGGAACTTCTGGTTTCTTGTCTTCCATGCTTCGCTTGGAACCTGTACTTTCGCATTATCGGGGACGTTCAGTTGACGCGAGTCGGGCCGGCCGGCATGGCTTGCACACCGGGCACCGGATCCATTTTAGCGTTTAACCCCGCCGGGTGCGCAGTGTTCGTCCACACACTTTCGCAGATCAGGCCCGGCGATCGGCGAATCCGGTGCCGGTGAGCACCCCGGCTAGCGACCGCGCGCGCGGGATCAGCCAGAAGCACAGGGCGCTGAGCACCGCGTAGAGCATGACCGCCGAGCTCAGCCAGGGCAGGTCCGGATTGTCGTTGATGCTGGTGGAGATCTGGAAGAAGAAGGTGATGCCGCCGAAGCCCAGGATCGTGCGCAGCCCGGCCCGCCAGGCCGCGGCGCCGCGTCCGTCGCCGCCGGTGATGCGGATCCAGGCGCAGCGCTGGCCCAGCGTCGCGCGCCCCAGGGCCAGGCTCGGCAGCAGGAACACGAACAGCACCACAACTGCCGGCACCCAGATGTTCACCAGGCCCGGGTCCACCTCAGGGCCGCCGAGCTTCTCCACCAGGTTCAGGCCTGAGGCGATCACGAAGACCGCGGCGCCGGTGAAGGAGGAATCGAAGAAGTCGGCCAGCGCGCGCCGCGTCCGGGTGACCGGGCGCGGCGGGGCATCCTCGGCCCGCGGTTCGCGCGGGGAGGACAGGAAGGCGAAGACCGGCAGGTAGGCGATGATCGCGCCGAGCAGCGCGCCGAAGGTGTTCATGATCAGGTCGTCGACGTCGGCGACGCGGTAGGCGCAGGTGTACAGCCCCCAGACGCCGGTGTACTGGGTCAGCTCGATGGCCAGGCTGGCGGCCAGGCCCAGCACCATGCCGGTGAACATGTTGCCGCGCAGCCAGCGCACGGCCAGGATGCCCAGCGGCATGAACAAGATGATGTTGAACAATACCTGCCACAGGGTGAAGCTGGTGGCCAGGCCGCGCAGGCCCACCTGGGCGTAGACGTCGGCGAAGTCGTTCAGGAAGTGCCCCGGGGTCAGCTGCGGGACCGCGACGCCGGGCCTGCAGAACGCGTCGCGCGTGGCCGGCAGCGGCAGCATGGTGTAGCTGAACAGACCGAATCCGTAGAGCGCTGCCGCCGCCGTGGTGATGGTGCGGCGCCAGGACAGGCGCCCGTGGCGGCGGTACTGCAGGGCGAGCAGGAAGATGCCGGCGACGCCCAGGAAGAGGACGCTGCCGAGGATGGCAACCGCTCCGGGCCAGATCATGCTGTTCATATCTCCATCTAACCGCACCCCGGGCCTCCTGCCGCACCCCGGGCGCCGCCCCGGCACTGGAAGGTCGCTGGGAATTTCCGCCATGGCTTCGGCGGATTGACTGGGGACTCTGCCCGCCCCGGCAGGTGCAACGTGAGCAATCTCCGCCCGCGCCACCGGCTGCGGCGGGCCGGCGATGCACCCATTGCCGCGGCGAGTCGATAAGCTTTAGTCCATGTCTACCCCGTCCCCCGCGCCCATGACCGGCGCCCACAAGCTGCAGCTCGGCCTGGTCATGCTCGCGGCAGGAATCCTGTACGTCGCCCACTCCTCCCTGCGTTTCGCGCGCTTCGAGTCGCGCGGGTACGACCTGGGCATCTTCGACCAGGCGGTGCGCCAGTACGCGATGTTCAAGGCGCCGATCGTGCCGGTCAAGGGGGTCGACTTCAACCTGCTGGGCGACCACTTCCACCCCATCCTCGCGGTGCTCGCGCCCTTCTACTGGATCTGGAACGACCCGCGGATGCTGGGCATCGTGCTGGCGCTGCTGCTGGTTTCCACCGCGATCCCGGTGTACCTGTTCACCCGCCCGCGCTTCGGGCACCTCGGCGCACTGCTGACCAGCGCCGCGCTGCTGCTGTGGTGGCCGTTCCAGGCCATCGTGAACTGGGACTTCCACGAGATCGCCTTCGGCGTGCCGATCATGGCGTGGATCATCTGGGCCTTCGACAAGGGCCGCTACTGGCTGGTTACGGGGCTCTCCGCCAGCCTGCTGCTGGTGCGCGAGGACATGGGCATCACCATGGTGGCCGTGGGAATCGTACTGCTCTTCCATCGCCAGTGGCTCAAGGCCGCGCTCACCGCGGCGCTCGGCCTGCTCGGGTACCTGGCGGTCACCGGCTACCTCATCCCGCTGTTCTCCCCCGAGGGCGAATTCTCCTACTGGCAGTACACAGCCCTGGGCGCCACCGCAGGCGCGGCAGTGGTCTTCCTGGTCACCCACCCACTGCAGTCGATCGCAATCCTGTTCGACCACCAGCTCAAGTGGGCTTTGTGGCTGCTGACCTTCGTGCCGCTGGCGCTGCTGCCCTTCGCCTCGCCGTACGTGATCCTCGGCGCCCCGCTGTTCCTCTCTCGCCTGTTCAACGACCGGCTGAACACCTGGGCCCCGGTCTACCAGTACGACGCGATCATGGCCCCGATCCTGATCATGTCCGCGGTCCATGTGCTGGGCAAGCTCGCCGTGCGCTTCAACTGGCGCCGCGCACGCCTCATCGGCCCGGCCTGGCTGCTGTCGATCTCGGTCATCGCCACCTTGTTCTTCCCGATGGTCTTCCCACTGGGCAAAACCGTCACCGGCCAGGGCTGGCCGCCGGCCGAACTGATCGCCGCCAAGGAAAAGGCCGTCGCGATGATCCCGGACGGCGTGTGCATCGAGGCCGCCGACAGCGTCGTCCCCCACCTCACCACCCGCACCTATGTCGGGCTGCACGGGGATATCGGCGACGACCTCTCCAGCTGGATGATCATCGACTTCAACGTCGAGGAGCTGGGCGGATGGGATCCGCTGACCCCGGACCAGGCGCTGGAACGCGCCACCGACCTGGGATTCAAGCCGGTGGCCCCGGAGGACCAGGGCATCCTGGTGCTCCACCGGGACATCCCGGTCGACCCGGTCTGCTCCTCCTACCTGCAGCGGTAGATTCCCGGGCCCGGCACCCTCAGGGTGCCGGGCCCGAGTACCTTCCAGCCGCAGGGCCTCGCAACCCGAACTCGAGATTCACAGGCAATATTCGAATCTTTATTCGATCAAACGCCGTACAATTAACACATGTACGAAGCAATGCAGCAACGCCACCGCCCGCCCGTACCACCGGTCCACACCGAATGCACCGCGGTGCTCACCGCCCTGGCCACCCAGCTCGCCCGCACCCTCGAATGCGGCAGCACCGCCGACTGCGCCGCCGCCATCGAAGAACTCACCGCCCTGACCGCCGGCTACGACTACCTCAAAGCGATGCTCGCCCACCAGCTGGAAAAAGAAGTCTTCCGCACCAACGAGAACAACGGCACCCACGCCAACGACCTCACCCGCGGAGCAGCCAGCACCGTCGCCCTGGCCCGCAAACGCGACCCCCGCGGCCACCGCTCCTACCTGGCCAACGCCCGCATCCTCGCCGAAGACACCCCCTTCCTCGCCCAACGCTTCGCCCTCGGGGAACTCACCGAACCCCAGGCCATGGCCATCCTCACCCCCTTGCAGGACGTCAACGCCGCCCGCCGCACCGCCTTCGACACCCACTTCCGCGCCACCCCGGACCTGTTCGACGGCATGGGACCCAAGCAGATCAGCGAAACCGTCACCCAATACACCCTGCAGTTCGAAAGCCACACCAAGTCCTACCGCATCAAGGAAGCGGGCACCGACCGCTACCTGCGCTTCACCAAGGACCGCGACTGCATCCGCGTCAACGGCAAACTCCCCCTCGCCGCCGGCACCGCCCTGCAACAGCACCTGCGCCAAGAATCCCGCCGGCTGCGCCAGCACGGCGACCCGCGCACCCGCACCCAACTGCAGGCGGACCTGTTCACCGCCTACCCCCTCGCCGGGCACCCCGACAAACTCCCCCTGGCCCTCAACATCAAACTGGTCATGACCGACAAGACCCTGTTCCTCGGCGACCGCACCCCCGCCTACCTCGAAGGCTACGGCTACATCCCCGCCCAGCACGCCCGAGAACTCATCGCCGGCGCGGAAATCCGCAACGAGGACTACTTCCACCACTACCCCGACGCGCACGACGACCTCGCCGCGCGCATCGAAACCTTCCCCGACATCCAGCGGCTCTACACCGCCCCCGGCGACAGCGAGCTGATCGCCATGGACTCCACCGCCCGCGCCTTCCCGCCCGGACTCAAGGAATTCATCAAGATCCGCGACAAGCACTGCCGCACCCCCTACTGCGACGGACTGGTCGAAGAAGTCGACCACGTCATCCAGCACCACCTCGGCGGCCCGACCAACGTGCTGAACGCCGACGGACGCTGCGCGTTATGCAACAAGGCCAAGGAATCCCCCAACTGGGTCGAAGTGCCCGTCGGGGAGTTCTCCCACTCGATCCGGATCAACCCCGGCACCGGAGCCTACTACCAGTCGGTCGCTCCCCCGGTGACCGGGTACCGGCACCGGCAGTTCCCGGACCTGCTCACCCAGTCCAAATGGGTACGCGGGAAACCCTGGACCCGGGAGGAACTCGAAGACCCCCTCGAAGACCCCGACCCGTAGCAGCACGTCCTAAGAATTCTCCGGGCAAAAGGAAACCGCCGATTTTCCCTTAAAGGAAAATCGGCGGCATCCGACGTGCTTGCTCAAGTCTCAGCTATTTTTTGCTGCTCCCAGAACGAAGGCATCCTCGGCATTCTCAATCGGCCCGGCCAGCGGATCGTCGGTTCCGTCAGCGCGCACGACATCGCGTTCAGGATTGCGGATATCTCCAACGATCTTGATGCAGATATAGATCAGCATTACCATGTGGGCCAAGATGCCCAGACCGTACAGGATCTCGATAGTCCAGCTTCCACCGAAGTATCCTCCGTCGGACACTGCCTTGGCGCTCCACAGCCAGACAACCGCCCAGTGGAATACCTCCACCAGCTGCCACACCAGGAATTCGCGCCACTTCGGACGGGCAAGTACGTACAGCGGGATCAGCCACATCACGAACTGCGGCGAGTACACCTTGCCCAGCAGCAGGAAGGCTGCGACGATCAGGAACGCGAGCTGGGCCATGCGCGGGCGGCGCTTGGCGGTCAGCCCGAGGTAGGCGATGCCCAGGCAGGCCAGGCCGAACAGCCCGTTGGACAGCAGCGACATGGTCGAACCCGACATGCCGGTCCCCGCGAAGGCCAACCACATCGAGGAGTTGCCTGCCGGGCGGTCCCCGGAGAACGTGTAGAAACGGCTCCACTCCTCAAAAGCTGTCAGCATGAACGGCACGTTAACTGCCAGCCAGGCAACGACGCCGGACGCCAGCGACACCCAGAAGTGGCGCATGCGCCCCGAGCGCAGGCACAGCACCAGGATCGCCCCGAAGAGGAAGAACGGGTACAGCTTGGCGGCGGCTCCGAGGCCCAGCAGCACGCCAGCCAGCACGATGTGCTTGCGCGAGAAGGCCAGCAGACCCAAGGTGGCGAGCATGACGGCCCACAAGTCCCAGTTCAGCTGGCTGGTGAGGATGATTCCCGGAGCCAGCGCGACCATGATGGCGTCGCGGCTGCGATGCCGGGCGGCGTAGGCGATCGCCACGACGATCACTGCCCAGCAGATGAAGGACAGCGCGGAGTTCAGGTCGAAGTACGCCAGCTGGCGCTCCGGGGAGAACCCGATGCCGGGGATCATCATCGCGGTCACGCCGGCGACGATGGCCAGCAGCACCGGGTATTCCAGTGCCTGCTCCGGCGGCAGTCCGGTGAAGTACGGGAACAGCTTGTCTGCCATGCCGCGGGTGCCGAAGAGCTGGGTGAAGTCCGAATAGCACATGTGCAGGTGCTGCTCGGCCGCAGGCCAGGCGTTCACGCGGCACCACTGCTTGGTCAGCACCGCGACGACGGCGCCGACCGCGGTCAGGACCAGCAGCCATAGGATCACCGGACGCGTCGCCTCGCGGGCGTTGAACAGGGTCTTAACCGGTTGCATCACGGTCCTGTTGCCTCGTTTCTTCTGGATTGGGAATACGTAGGAATTTGCGGGTCCGCGGGCTGAGCCGGCGTCCCAGGTGGCCGAACAGCGGCGCGGTCTTCGGGTCGATGAACACCATGTAGGCCACGCAGAGCAGGCCGACCAGGGCGGCGAAGATCCGCATCCACAGCAGGGAGAACCACTGCGCCACCGAGAGCTGGTCGACGACGCCAGCGATCGCCAGCACCAGGCACAGCACGTAGAGCAGGCGCTCCTGACCGACGCTGAACTTCTTGCCCAGCGCGAAGAACGGGATCAGCCACAGCAGGTACCAGGGCTGGATGATCGGGGCCAGCAGCACGCTGGCCGCCAGCGCGTAGCCCGAGTAGAGCAGCGGATTTCCCGACGGCTTGCGCAGCGCCAGCCACGCGATGACGGCCATGCTGACCACCTTGAAAATCGCGTAGACCACGCCGGCCACGGTGCTGATGCTCCCGCCGAACAACGATCCGATCCAGCCGACCAGCAGGCCTAGCAGACCCACCGGCGCATACGGGAACGCAGCGTCTCCAGAGCTGGCCATGCCGCTGATCCAGCCGAACCACAGTCCGGTGGCGGCGCCCAGGGCGGCGAGGATCGCGGTGGTGAGCACGGTGATCCACAGCCAGACGCGCACCTTGGAACGCAGCCGGGCCTCGGGCTTGAGCATCGCCAGGCCCAGGAAGGGCAGCGCCAGCAGCATCACCGGCTTGATCGCGATCGACAGCGCCATGGCGATGGTTCCCAGCACGCGGCGCTTGCGGTAAACCAGCAGGAACGCCAGCAGCACGCCGCCGAGCATCAGTCCGTCGTTGTGCACGCCGCCGACCATGTTCATCAGGAACAGCGGGTTCACCACGGAGACCCACAGCGTCCAGGACGGATCGCCGCCGAGCTTGAGCGCCAGCCGCGGAATCGCGTAGATGCACAGCGCGACGCCTGCCACCGCGACCAGCCGCATCATGACCACGCCGTACTCGGGGACTCCCCCGGAGACGAAGTAGGCCAGCCGTGCGTACATCAGGAACAACGGGCCATAGGGCGAGGAGGATTCGGCCCACAGCGAGTCCGCGCCCTGGGCGAACCAGCCCGGAAGCTGGGAGACCCAGTTCTCGTAGGGCGAGAGCCCGGAATGCATGAGCCGCCCCTGCCCGAGGTACGAGTACACGTCCTGCGAGAGGATCGGGAAGGAGAACAGCATCGGCGCGGACCAGGTCCAGGCCGCCCGGCGCATCAGCCCAAGCGCCTGCGCACCCAGTGACCTGGTCGTCTGGCGCAGTCGCAGCCAGGCGCGGAACATCAGCACGGTGCCGACGGCCAGCAGCAGGGTGCAGATGATGACGCCGACGGTTTCGGCGCGCAGCGGGAGCACCAGCGGGGATCGGGCAAGCACGGATTCCTGGGCGTAGGGCAGCCAGCCCACGCCCCAGGAACCGCAGGAGACCATGACCGAGGCCAGCAACCCCTGGAGAATCGGCCCCTTAGAGTCCTGCAGGCCCGGTCGCCGCGGTCCGGCCGCGGACTGTTGGTTTTCGCGGTGGATCGGGACTACGATGGCGCGACCTCGCCCTTCTTGGGGCCGCCCCGGAACACCCTCAGCCATTGCTTGGAGGGCACCAGTCCGGTGAAGAGCGTACGGGTGCGCGGATCAAGGTAGGCCAGGTAGAACATCGCGACCCAGGAGATGCCGGTGGACAGGTGCTTGACCCACGGGTCGAGGTCTCCGAGGAACTGCCAGATGAACAGCTGGTCGGCGGCGCCGAAGGCGATGAAGAATGCGGTGGTGAAGTACACCCAGACGATCTGCCAGTCGTCGCGGATGCCGGTCACGGCGAAGAACGGCAGCAGCCACAGCAGGTACCATGGCTGCACGATCGGCGAGAGCACCACCAGCGCGGTGAAGGCCAGCGCCATGCGCTGCACCAGGTGCGATGGCTTGCCCTTGAAGATCAGCACGAGCACCAGCACCACCGAGAGCAGGCGCCCGCCGACCTTCAGCACCGGGAGGATCCAGTTGGTGGGCAGCGAGAAGGCCTCGAAGATCCCGGAGAGCAGCGCGTTCAGGGCGCCGACGGGGGCGAACAGCACCGAGCCGGTGCCGGTGCCCAGCATGACCTTCAGCCAGCCGATGCCGTAGCCGTTGGCCAGCCCGACGGCCAGCATGATCGCGGCGAACAGCGCCAGTGTGTAGCACCAGTACAGGATCTTGCGCGGCCACTTTGCCTCGGTTCCGGCCCACAGCAGGCCGATGAACGGCAGCAGCACCATGGTGATCGGCTTGATGCCGATGGACGCGGTCATCAGCACCACCGCGAGGATGCCGCGGCGGGTGGCGGCGTAGTAGGTTGCCGCCACGGCCAGGCCCACCATCACGGCGTCGTTGTGCGCGGAGGCGACGAAGCTGATCAGGAACAGCGGGTTGGCGACGGTGATCCATGCGGCCTTCGCCCCGGAGACGTGGTGCAGGGCCGCGAGCTTCGGCACGTAGATCAGGCACAGGATCACCCCGGCGAAGGCGATCAGGCGGAAGAGCAGCACCGAGAGGTCGGGGCTGAAGCCGACGGCGCGGAACACCCAGTATTCAAGCAGCAGGAACAGCGGGCCGTACGGGGTTTCGTCCTGCGCCCAGGTGATGTCGGTGCCCAGCTGGAACCAGTTGTTCAGCGAGGAGATGCCGGTGACGTACGGGTCCTGCCCGGCGTCGACCAGACGGCCCTGGCCGATGTAGGCGAAGACGTCTCGGGAGAAGATCGGCAGCGCCAGCAGCATCGGCGCCGACCAGATCCAGACGGCTTTCTTGACCGCCTTCAGCGATTCCGGGCCCCAGCCCGCGTGGATCTGGCCCAGCCGCAGCCAGGCACGGAAGAGGATCCAGCAGCCCAGGGTCAGCACCACGGTGGAGGTAATGACGCCGGCGTATTCGGTGCGGATGGCGATCAGCAGCGGATTGCGGTTCATCGGAGAGACGCTGGCCAGCCAGCCGACGCCGAAGGATCCCAGGGCGATCATGACCGAGCCAAGCAGCCCCTGCCACAGCGGGTCGAATCTCGCGCGGCGGGCGGTCGCCGACGGGGCGTCTGCCGCTGGCCGCGCTGCGGATTCCTTCCGCATATCTGGCGCCATCTTTTCCCTTTCGCCGTCCTCGAACCGCTCGGGGCGGCGGTTTGCCGCGTGTACTTTGCGCATGTCAGCAGGCCGAATCGGACCCGCTGCGAACTTCTCCCACGGCCGGGCGTAGGACGCCCAAAATTACCAAAGAATCAAGCGAAACTCTAGCATGCAGGGCTGCGCCAACCCCGGACGACAGCCCGCATGCGAAGCGAATCACACCATTGGATTTCCGGCGCCGCGTGGAACCGGCGGGGAATGAAAATCACCCGGCCGGAAACAGTGTTTCCGACCGGGTGATCGTTTGGGGTGAGTAACGGGGTTTGAACCCGCGACCTTCTGGACCACAACCAGACGCTCTACCGACTGAGCTATACCCACCATGTTCGCTTTCATACCAAGTCAAAACGCTTTTGCGTGGTGACCCCGCATTCGGCAACGAGAAATACTATACACACATTTTCCCGGTGCTGGCCAATTGCGAACGCCCCCGGCGGCTGTGGATTGCATCACCCGCCGCCGGGGCGCCGTCGATTGACTCCTAGGAAGGGTTCGACTTGATCTCGGCGGCGATCCCCGCGGCTACTGCCGAGGTCGGACCCGGCACTGGAACCATGACCGCGGCGCGGTAATAGCGCAGCTCGTCGATCGAGTCCTTGATATCGCCCAGGGCGCGGTGGTTGCCGTCCTTGGCCGGAGCCGAATAGTAGGCCTTGGGATACCAGCGGCGGCTGAGCTCCTTGATCGTGGACACGTCGACGATGCGGTAGTGAAGGTGCTCGATCACCTCAGGCATATCGCGCACCAGGAAGGTTTTGTCGGTGCCGACAGAGTTGCCTGCCAGCAGGGCGGTCTTCGGCTCCGGGGCGTAGGCGCGGATGTAGTCCATGACAATGGTGGTGGCCTCGGACATGGTCATGCCGCCGTCGAGCTCCTCGAGCAGGCCGCTATTGGTGTGCATGTTGCGGACGAAGTCGCCCATCTGCTCCAAGGCCTGGGGCTCGGGCTTGATCACGACGGATACCCCGTCGCCCAGGACATTCAGTTCGGAGTCGGTCACCAGGACGGCGACCTCAATCAATGCGTCGTTTTCCAGGCTGAGCCCGGTCATTTCGCAATCGATCCACACAAGTTTTTCTGCAGAAGTAGGCATGAACTCAAATTTACCCCACCTAAAAATGCCATGTTCGGCACCGGAAAACGTGAATTGGCGTTTCCTCAAAGTTTCGGTGTATAGTAATTCTCGTTGCCAAGGACTTCAGTTGAAACGCAATCGCGTTGTGACTAGGTTCAAAGTGAACATGGTGGGTATAGCTCAGTCGGTAGAGCGTCTGGTTGTGGTCCAGAAGGTCGCGGGTTCAAACCCCGTTACTCACCCCAATATCGAGGTGCGAACCTTCGACTGTTGACGCAGTCGAGGTTCGCACCTCGTTTTCATTCCGAACATGTCACCCATCAATATTCCGCAGCATTCCGTCGGTCCGGCTGGTCGCCTTTTGCCGAGCACGACAATCATCGAACGACGCTCCTGATTCGCGGGGCCAGCCAGCTCATTGGCGCTTAGCCACCCCAAGCTTGACCCCGGCGGACGTCTACAGTTTTTCGAACTCTGAATCATGTAGAAATTCTTGACACACGTGCTCCCCGGTCCTGCGGTTGTGATGTAAAAAATTATTTACATCTGGAGATGTCATGACATTCACAGAACGGTATACCTGGGCGGGGCTCATCCTCAGCATCGCTACCTTCGCCGCATACTGGATCGTCATCGTCATCCGCGCGGCCTCGGACGGGCTTCCCTTCGCCGAGGTCGCTTGGCAGGGTCCGATGCTCTGGGCCCTCATTCTCGGCGGCGGACTTTACGCGCTGGCCATGCTCGTATTGTGGATACGTGTTCGCGGCGAGGCGCATACCGACGCCCGCGACCACGAGATCGAACGCTACGCGGCCACCGCAGGCAGCGGCCTCACGGGGGTCGCCGTGCTGGCAACGCTTGTCATGCTGGCCCTGGCCGCGCCGCTTTTCTGGACTGCCACGGTGCTGTTCGCCGGATCCTTCCTCGGCTCCGTCGTGAGCACGGGCGTCACGCTGTCCGCCTACCGCAGGGGGTTCTAGTGGGCGGCTCCAAACCCACCAAGGTCACCAACTGCATCCGCGATCTGCGCACGGAGCTCGGGCTCACCCAGGCCGGCCTGGCAGCCACGCTCGGCGTCTCGCGCCAGACCGTCATCGCCATCGAACAGGGACGCCACTCGCCCTCGCTCGAAATGGCATTCCAAATCGCGCAGTCACTGCGCGTCCCGCTCGACGAGGTCTTCTCCTACCAGGGGGACGACGCGTTCTGACCCGCCGATGCCTAGCGCCGCGCAACGCTAGCTCCCTGGCGTCCCACCGCCCAAGGACCGTGCCCGCGGCACGGAGCCTGGGCTTCCCATACCCTTTTGGAGTTCCCATGCGTGCACTATTGCAGCCCGTATACGGCGAGGCCCACACCCTGACGATGGGCGACGTGCCCGTCCCCGAGCCGGCCAGGGGCCAGGTGCTGGTCCGGGTGGCCGCCGCCTCGGTCAACGCGGCCGACGTTTTCCTCATGCGCGGCGTGCCCCGCATGGTGCGGCCGGGCCACGGGCTGAAGCGCCCGGCCCGGCGCAGGCTCGGTCTTGACCTGGCGGGTGTGGTGGCCGACGTCGGCCCCGGGGTCATTCGCTGGAAGCCGGGCGACCCGGTGTTCGGGCAGGGCCTCGCCACCTTCGCCGACTGCGCCTTGGCTAGGGAGCACCAGCTCGCACCGCTTCCCGACGCGATATCCCCGGAACATGCCGCGGCCGTTCCAGTTGCGGGAACCACCGCGCTGGGCGCCGTCGACGTCGCGCGGGTGGCCCCGGGCCAGCGGGTTGTGGTGACCGGAGCGGCCGGCGGCGTCGGCCAGTTCGCCGCGCAGCTGGCGGCGCTGCGCGGCGCCGAAGTCATCGCGGTGTGCTCCGGGCGAAACATCGAGCGGGTGCGGTCGCTGGGGATCGAGCACGTCCTGGACTACGAAACCACGAGCCCGCTGGACACGCCGATTCCCTACGACGCAGTGATCGACAACGCGGGCGCCGCGCGCATCCGCGACTGGCGCCGCGTCGTGGCGCCCGGCGGGTCCATCCTGCCCAACAGCGGAGTTCCCGGGCCTGACGGCGGCGCCCTGATGCGCGTGTTCAAGGCCCAGTGGCACGGGCTCATCGCTTCGCAGCGGGTGCGCGTCTTCACGGGGAAGGTCACCGCGCCGGCGCTCACCGAGCTGGGCGTGCTGCTCGCCGCGCAACGCATCTCACCGCTGCTGGACACTATCTACCCGCTGGAGCAGGCGCCGCAGGCGCTGGCCGCGGCGGGCACCCACCACGCACGGGGCAAAATCGTCATCTCCATCTCGCCGCTGGAAAGACACGCGTCATGAGTAGGCGGAGCTTGTCGGCGGGATGGTGTTCTGCGGGCTCGGCGCGTTCCAATTCCTGCGCGGGCTTCGCGACCGGCATCCGCGGTACCACCGGATCGCGGGCCGGATCGTGCTTCCGGCCGGGTTGGCGATGGCGTTGAGCGGACTGTGGATGACGCAGATGTACGACTTCGTGCCCGAGCAGAGCTGGCCGGTGCGCGCGGTGCGCCTCCTGTTCGGATCGGCCACCGCCGTCGGCCTGGTGCTGGCGCTGGCGGCGATGCCGCCGAGGACCTCCAAGCCAGCGTGGCCCCGATCCTGCTCGCCTGGGCCATTCGCGAGGGCCGGACCATCGCCATCCCGAAAGCCTCAACAATTGCGCATGTTGAAGAAAATGCAGCGGCAGCCGCGTTGGAGCTCACAAGCCGCCATTTAGAGGTCATTGACCCTGCGTTCCCCACCTGTGCGGGAAACACCGTTGGAAATGTTATGGGTGCTACTCCGAAGGTTCGAGAAACTCATTTGAGTCAGTTGACGACAACTTTTCGAGAACATTGAATTTGGATTAATTTCACGCAAATCGAGCTTTTTTGGAATGTTACGAAGAAAAGCCTTATTGTTTCGAACATGTGAGGAATTTCAGCTTCTGGTTCGTGCACGGCTTTGCCGCTATGAACTTCTGAGTTTTGCGCGCGTATTTTCGCCAACTGTCGAATAACCGGAAAATCCTAGCCGTTGACCGGGACATTATTGCTAGTAAAGTCGCTACTGAATACCCTCAAAACTACTTGGGTTGCGAGGCAATGCTACTTGACCGGCTCAACCTGGGAGTTTGATATTAGTAGGATGACTGGCTTCCATATTGAGCGCCGAGACATACTGCCTTCCCGTGTCAAAGCGCTGGACACGGCACTCGAAGCAGCACGCACCGGCGGTCCGATATTCATCATCGCGGACGTCGGGTCTGGACGCACGACGTTTTCGCTGCAGCTGATGGATCGAATTGAATCCAATTTCATTTGGATTGTCGGTTCCAAAGCGCTGAGCTCCGTTCCCTTTTCCACGTTGAGCGTCCTCGCGACCCAACTGCCCAACGGATCCACAGGCACGTCGCCCACGGAGCTGGTCACGGGCATCGGCCGAGCCACGAGCGAACGCACCCAGTGGATTTTCCTGGACCAGGCGGAATACGTGGATCAGCAAAGCGCCGCTGTCCTCAAGCAGTTCGCTACCGCCGGAAACATTCGCCTGGTGGTCGCCACGGCGGCAGTACGTTCGCTGCCCTCGGAGCTGCGCTCCCTGATTTCCTCCCCGAGTTTCATGCGCATAGAACTTGCGCCCCTCTCCTACGACGACGCGAACCTGATACTCTCCGAGATCCTCGGCGGCGCCGTCAATTCGAGCGCGGTCACTTCGCTGCTGGAATTCTCCGGCGGACATGCGCTGCATCTGCGTGAGCTGGCCCTTGATGCCCAGTCCACCGGGGCGCTGACCAAGCAGCAGGACTACTGGACGCTCAACAGGGCCTGGACACCGCATGGGAAACGCACCACGGACCTGATCAACGCCCGCTTGAGCGACCAGCCGGAAAACGTCAGGGAGGCCCTGGAACTCCTGGCGGTCACGGGTCCGGTCACTCTGCCGGTGGCCCGCAAACTCATGGGCCAGTCAATCTATGATGCCATCGACGCCGACTTGGTCCGCCTCGACCTCGTTTCGGAGAACCCCATTACCGGCGAGCGCACGGAGCGCGTCCGGCTGGGGGCGGGGCTCTCCTCGCAACTGGTTTTCAGCAGTTTCGATTCGTCCACGCTGCGCCGGCATATCAAGACCATCGAGGAGAAGCTGTCCTGGGAACTTTTCGACTCGGCCTCGCGCAGCCGGTTCACCAGGCATCGGCTGGAGATGGGGCTGACCGTTCCGATTCGCGAGCTGCTCTTTGATGTCGAGCAGTCAACCAGCGCGCGGCAGTTCTCGCAGGTGATCGCGTTGACCGATTTGCTGGACCAGCAGCGAGTCGACTCCCCCGACCAGCTGGAATCGTTGCTGATTGCCCGCGCGGATGCGTTGTATGAGCTTGGCAAGCCGGAGGCCGCATTGGCCTTGCTGCAGGAGCACCTGCCAACGGGTTCGCCGGAGATCCGCTTTGTCGCCGCCAAGATCGCTTATGCAAGTCTAGGGCGGCTCGCAGTGGCTGAGCAGATCCTGGAACCCCGCCCGGGCGATCCGCCAGGCGTTGCCGCGTATCTGCTACTGATCCGCTCGCGGGCCAATAAGGTTGTTGATATCGCGTCCTTGCGCGAGTATGCGTCGATGCCCGGGCTGCGCAGTGAAGGTCGGGCCGCATGCCTGGCCCATGTGCTGATCGAGAAGTCCTACGCCGGGTTGGCCGAGGAGGCGATGGCCGAGTACGTCCGGATTTCGTCCTCGCCGGAGTGGAAGACGTGGCCTGCCTCGGTTCGGTCCGAACTGGTCTTCGCGTTCCCGACGATCGCGTTCGCGCTGGGGATGAATCCTGCGCAGTTTGCCCAGTTGACGGTAGGTGACGATCTCAAGGAGGCGAACGCCGATCACGGGAACGTCATGGTTAGCATCGGCATGGGCTATCTGGAGTCCGGGTTGGCTTCGCAGGCCTTGGCTGCGTTGGAGCAGGCCATCGGCTTGCTGTCGGTGGGCGACCCGTATTTGGTCAAGGGGTTTGCAGCGGCGTTTGCCGCGTATGCCGCCTCCCTGCTGGGCGACCGGTCCAAGGCGTCGTACTACCTGGACATGTCGCGTGCTCAGCCCGAGGTTTCGGGTCAGATCCTGCGCCCGATCGCCGAGCGTTCGCTCCTGTCGGTGGTTTTGGATCTTGAAGGCGAGCAGGCCGCTGAGGAGTATCTGCACAAGCTGCTTGCTGAGGCCGAAGGATTCGGCCGGAAGAACCTGGTGATGCGCCTGCTGCTCGAAGCGTGGCAGTGCGGGCTGGTGGCCGATGCTTCACGCCTTTCGGAAGCTGCGTTGCAGGTGCAGGGGCCGCTGGCGGCGACGCTGGCGGGGTATCAAGCGGCGCTTGAGGATCCGGCGGAGCTGAATGTGGGACAGCTTGTGCAGGCCCATGTCGATGGAGGGCAGCTACTGCTGGCTGCCCAGCTGGCGGCGAGCGCCGCGGAGAGTGCTCGGGTTTTGGGCCGGCGCACGGTGGCCACTCATCTGCTGGGGCTTTCGGTCGAAATCGCCCAGCCGCTGGAACAGGTTAATACGCCGGCACTGGGTCGGGCGCGTGTTGATGAAGCGCTGTTGACGGCTCGTGAATTTGCAACGTGCGTGCGTGCCGCATCGGGGGCGAGCAATCACGAGATCTCCCAGGAGCTGTTTTTGTCCCCGCGTACGGTGGAGGGACACCTGCAGCGCTCGTATGCGAAATTGGGTATCACGGACCGTCGGCAACTGCTGGCGGAGCCTGTCGCGACGGATGATGAAGTGCTCCCGGCCACAGAGCATACTCTAGCCCTACCTATTTCCGAGCGATGGCCTACCTAGTCGTCTGGTTTTGTTCCTTAAATGTCCATACTTACGCATATGATGATTCTTGTTCGATCAACCTATGCGATGGGTTCTTGGGGGAATCACAGTAGTTGATGGAGCGGATCACGGGATTTTCGATTGCAATCACTCGCAATGAGCGCATATGACTCCCACCGATACAGACCGGTGCCAGCATCATTGATGCTGGCACCTTGTCGTTAAGCTTTGTGACGCCATGCCACGCTCTATATTCGAAGCTATGTTCGAATCGGTGGTTTGAAGGTGTCTAAACCCGCGTTTTTCGAGACTTATTGCTTCAAACATGACGTAGGCAACAGAGTTTCGGTCGTAAATAGGCGCATGTCAATGGGTGAGACCATAATGGGAGTGAACAGTTCGTCAGGTCATTGCACGTGGCCTGCCCCGAACCAGCCCCTCGCCCCCGTCCGAAAGGCGTCTCTCCGTGAAACGCGCGCTCTTTGAAGAAGACCACGAACAGTTCCGCGAACTTGCCGTTGAGTTCAACGCCCGGCAGATCGCCGGTAAGTATGCGCAATGGGAAAAAGAACACCAGATTCCCCGCGAGGTGTGGCAGTCCGCCGGGGAGAACGGATTGCTCGGTCTCGCGGTGCCGGAAGAGTTCGGCGGCATGGGCATCGACGACTACCGCTTCCGCGTCGTGCTTGATGAGGAGTTCGTCCGTTCAGGGCACCTTGCGGTGGCATTGGCCCTGCACCTGCATGACGACCTCGTGCTCCCCTACCTGCTGGCCTACGGGTCGCAGGACCTGAAGCAGCGCTGGCTTCCGCGGTTCGTGGACGGATCCACGATCACCTCCTGCGCCTTCACCGAGCCGGGTGCCGGGTCGGATCTGCGAGGGGTGCGCACCAAGGCTGTGCGCGACGGGGACGACTGGCTGGTCAGCGGCCAGAAGACCTTCATCGGCAACGGCGCCTACGGCGATGCGGCAGTGGTGCTGGCCCGCACGGACGGGCAGACCGCGCGGGCCGGGGAGGATTCGTTCACCCTGTTCATGGTCGAGCGTTCCGAGGGCTACTCGAACGGGCAGCCATTCGACAAGATGGGCCTGCGCGCTTCCGACACCGCAGAGCTGTTCTTCGACGAGGTGCGCGTTTCCGACGCCGATCGCATCGGCGAGGTCGGCCAGGGGCTCGCATACGTCAAGGAGCAGCTGCCGCAGGCGCGCCTGGCGATCGCAGTAGCGGCCAGCGCCATCTGCACCGCCGCATTCGACCAGGCCCTGGCCCATGCCGGCGAGCGCTCCGCCTTCGGCCAGGCGCTGACCGGCTTCCAGAACACCCGCTTCGAGCTGGCGGACCTGAAGACTGAGGCGCATGTCACCCAGGCCTTCGTCGATCGCGCGGTCCTCGCGTTCAACGAGGGAGAGCTCGACGCGCAGGAGGCGGCCGAGGTGAAGCTTTGGGCTAGTGAAAGCGCGAAAAAACTCACCGACAAGGCGCTGCAGATCCATGGCGGGTACGGCTACATCATGGAGTACCCGATCGCGCAGTCGTTCACCGCATCCCGCTTGCTGACCATTTTCGGTGGCACAAGTGAGATCATGCGTGAAACTATTGGACGAGCACTCTAAGCACTTTTTGGAAAGGAACTGATCACGTGCCAATTCGGCAGATCACCGTCTACGGGGAACCCGTCCTGCACAAGCGCGCCGTGGAGGTGACGCAGTTCGACGACGAGCTTCGCCACCTGGTGGCGGACATGCACACCACCATGGATGCCGCGCACGGCGTAGGCCTGGCCGCTCCGCAGATCGGCCTGGGGCTGCGCATGTTCACCTACGTCTACGCGGACCAGGACGATGCCCCGGAGCGCGGCGTGGTGATCAACCCGAAGCTGACCCTGTCCAAGGTGTCCCAGGGTGTTCCCGACGCCGAGGACGACTCCGAGGGCTGCCTGTCGGTGCCGGGGCTGGATTTCCCGCTCAAGCGCGCCGACTACGCCAAGGTGGAGGGCTTTGACGAGTTCGGCAATCCGATCTCCTTCGAGGCGCACGGCTGGTTCGCCCGCATCATGCAGCACGAGTACGACCACCTGGACGGCCTGCTGTACGTGGACAAGCTGCAGCCGCGCTGGGAGAAGCGCTGGAAGAAGGCCAAGAAGTCCCTCGGCTGGGGCGTGCCGGGCAATACCTGGCTTCCGGGCACCGATGCGGACCCGTTCGGCCACTAGGCCCTGAACTCCAGATACCGCTGATGCAGCGCCGCACCGAGTCGATCGGTCGGCGCTGTGCGCGCGTTCCACGGCCTTTCGGCCTTGCCCGAACGCAGCCAGAAGGGCTTGACCATGCCGTTGCTGCCCGGGCCGATCTGCGCGCGCAGCCGCTCGTCGGCGACCAGCGAGCGGTCCGCGTAGGACAGGTAGTACTCGTCGAAGTGCCCCAGCAGGCGCAGCGGAAGCCTGGAGGGAAGATCCGCCGCCAGCGCCGGGCAGGCGAAGAGCAGGTAGAGCTCCTCGCCGTGGGTGTCCCGCCCCACGCAGAGCAGCTCTGAACCCAGCTCGGCGGCCGCCGTCTTGAGCTGCGTGAGCGTCTGCCCGGTATACCAGGCGGCATCCCTGATGCTGGCAGGTCCATGGCCCGCCAGATAGCGCCTGAGCAGCTCCTGCAACGGCTGGGCGGGCTGGAGGTCCGGTGCGGCCAGGCGATCAAGCAGGATGAAGTCCTGGCCGGCGAGCCCCGCGCCCTCGGGAACCGGCCCCAGGCACAGCAGGCCCTCCATGACCAGGCACATAAGCAGGTGCACCCCGCGTTGCGCGGAGGTCTGGATTCCGCGCTCGTTGAGCATGTCGAACAGGCCGGCACGGCTCGCGTGGCCCCGCTCTTCCAGGTGGGCGGCGATCAACGTCCCGGCGGCGTCGATGCCGGCCGCGGTGATCTGCAGTTCGCGCAGGCGCGAGCCCATGGCCTTGAGCGTGCGCTGGCGTGTGGCCCGCACCAGCCACCGCACGTCGGCGGCGGCGCAGATATGCAACGTGCCGCGCATGGTCCAGGAGCGCACCAGTTCCCCCGAGGCGAACAGCGCGTCAATGCGCGCCCTGCCGATGCCCTTTCCCGAACGCTGGGCGAGCGCGTAGCGCCCGGCTGCCAGGTCCTGGGATTGGAGCGCCAGCATGCGTTCCGCGGACGCGGGGATGGAGCCGGCAGGTTCCAGCAGCAGCTGGTTCGCCATGCGCAGCTGAAGGATGCGCCGCGGCGGCAGGTGCTCGGTCATCGAGATCGCATCCTATGCCAGCGGCGTGCGGATCCACTCGGCGAGCGCCTGCCTGAGCAGGGACCAGCTGGCGGCGGTGTCGAAGGAGGTCACCAGGTGCGAATCGCTGAGTTTGTGCATGCAGTACCCGGCCCAAGGCACCACCGTGAGATCCGTCAGCCCACGCTCCCACGCGGCGACCAGCACCGGTTCCACCTGGGGGCCGCGCAGCACCGGGTCGAGGTCGATACCCAGCAAGGGATCGAACATTTGTTCCCATTGCTCGAATGCGGTGAGGTCGATCCCCTCGCGTCCGTACTGCGCGGTCCAGGCATCGTTGTCGGTGGCGCGGCTCGCTGCCGTGGTGAGGGCCGCGAGTCCGGGGACGCGATGGGCGCCGTGCGCCTTCACGCCCCAGGCGTTCGACCAGGTGCGAATCCACCGCCGCTCCCACAGGATCCGTGCGGCTTCATCCGGCATGGCGGAGGACCCCGTTTCGGGAACCGGGTTCAGCTCGGGCAGGGCGAGGTCTTCAGCGAGGCCCCAGGCGTGCCGGATGAACAGCAGCATCCGGATCGGCTGCCCGTGGTCGTCCATGGCCAGCGACATGTCCGCAGGCCACGAACTCTGGCGCAGGGCCGGGTTCGTTGATCGCATCATGCCCCGAGCTTGGCACAGGACGCCTCCACTGGCAACAGATTTCCGGCCGCCGGGACTATGTCAGGCTCCACCGGTTCCGGCCCAGGCTCCAACGCCGCCCCTCCAGATCGATATGCACCGTGGTCTTTGCTCCCGGACGCAGAAAGCGCCGGCGTTGTTCAATGCGCGCCTCGCCGCGAAGATAGACCCGCAGCGCGCGGCAGAGCCTGCCGAGGTCGAAGTCCGCGTCGGATTCGTCATCCAGCAGCGCGCAGTGGACGCCGAGCTCCGGTATGAATGCCTCCAGCCAGACGCCGTCGAGACGGATGAATGCGGTGCAGCTCGGATCCGCGGTGCTGCCGACGAGCACCGAATACCGCGGCGGGTTCTCGCGCAGGTCGGTTTCCAGGACGCTGAAGCCCTCGGCGAAGGTCGCCGCGACGACGCGATCCAGCCGCGTGGTGAGCTCGTTTGGCATGCCACCAGCCTACCTCCGCCTCCGACGCAGCCTCGAGTATTCCGGCGGGTCAGGGATTCGGCACCCGGGAGACGCGGCGTCCGATCTGCCATCGCTGCCCGTCAGCCTCAACGTGGACTACCGGAGTCGTCCCGGAGCGGAACAGCCGGCACAGGCGGTGCAGCTCGGCTTCCTTGCCGGCCTCGTTGTCATCATCGTCAACAATGCCCGTCCGCACATCGTGGTCCGGGAAATCGACGTCCAAGCGGATCAGGTCGATCCTGATCACCGCGGCGAGACCGGTCCCGCAGTTGCGCACCAGCACCGAGTATTGCGGCGGGTTCTCCCGGGAGGCGTCCTCGACCACGATGAAACCCCGGCCGAACACCTCCCCGGTGACCCGGCACAGCATGGATTTCAGCTCGATCGGCATTTCCAGAGTGTACAGCGGGCTTGCGGCCCTCCGAACCCCGCTGCCCGCGGTGCGCAACAAATAGAACAACCCCATGGCCATGCAGATGCCCAGCGTCAGATAGGCAGAGAGCAGTGCGGCCGCCGCGGCCAGCACGTAGATGGGCATCGATACCAGGCCGCGAAGCAGGATCGAGCGCGTCTGCCGGGCATCGAGCGTTTCGCACAGCAGGTGCGGCCGCCGCTTGGGCAGATGGTATTGCAGGGCGAAAAAGACCACGGGGGTCAGCAGGAACGATCCGGCGTGGATCACGGCTGCCAGCACCCCGTCGGGAAAAGCCTCGACGCGTCCAGTCCCGCTCAGCTCGGCGCCATGTCCCGGTGCCATGGCAGCCCCCTTGCCGCGTTTCTTGCCCCGATGGGTTGCGACTCTACTCCTTGGCGGCCTCCGCGGAGCCGCCAGCACCGGATTTCCCGCGCGGGACGCGTCCGAAGGACGCCAAAGGGGCCGCACCCCGCGTGCCGAAGCACGGGTGTGCGGCCCCTTGGTGGAGCGTATCGCTGCGAAGAGACTAGGCGGTGACTGCCTGGGCCTTCACTGCAGGCACCGCTGCCGGGTGGGTTCCGGCCATGGTCTCGATGACGCGGACAACCTGGCAGGAGTAGCCGAACTCGTTGTCGTACCAGACGTAGACGACGGCGTTCTTGCCGGTGGCGATGGTCGCGAGGCCGTCGACGATGCCGGCGCGGCGCGAGCCGACGAAGTCGGTGGAGACGACGTCAGGCGAGTCGATGTAGTCGATCTGCTTGTGCAGCTCGGCGCCCAGCGAGGTTTCACGCAGGTAGTTGTTCAGCTCGTCCTTGTCGGTGGCGGTCTCCAGGTTGAGGTTCAGGATCGCCATGGAGACATCCGGGGTAGGAACGCGGATGGCGTTGCCGGTCAGCTTGCCTTCCAGCTCCGGCAGGGCCTTAGAGACGGCCTTGGCGGCACCGGTTTCGGTGATCACCATGTTCAGGACCGCCGAGCGGCCGCGGCGCTCGCCCTTGTGGAAGTTGTCGATCAGGTTCTGGTCGTTGGTGAACGAGTGAACGGTCTCGACGTGGCCGTGGATGACGCCGAACTTGTCGTTCAGGGCCTTCAGGACCGGGGTAATGGCGTTGGTGGTGCACGATGCGGCGGAGACGATCTTGTCATCGGCGGTGATGTCGGAATCGTTGATGCCGTGCACGATGTTCTTCAGGCTGCCCTTGCCCGGTGCGGTCAGCAGCACGCGGGCAACGCCCTTGGACTGCAGGTGCTGGGACAGGCCTGCCTCGTCGCGCCAGCGGCCGGTGTTGTCGACGACGATGGCGTTGTCGATGCCGTAGGCGGTGTAGTCGATGGTGGCCGGGTCGTTCGAGTAGATGACCTGGATCAGGGTGCCGTTGGCGAGGATGGTGTTGTTTTCCTCGTCCACGGTGATGGTGCCGTCGAAGCGGCCGTGCACCGAGTCGCGGCGCAGCAGCGAGGCGCGCTTGATGATGTCGTCATCCGAGCCCTTGCGCACGACGATGGCGCGCAGGCGCAGGCCGTAGCCGCCGCGCTCGATGAGGATGCGGGCCAGCAGGCGGCCGATGCGGCCGAAGCCGTACAGGACCACGTCGGTTGGCTCGGCGTCGGTGGCGCCGGCCTGGCCGACCTTGGCGCCCAGCTCAGCGGAGACGAATTCGTTCAGGTCGGCGGAGCCGGACTCGACGAACTTCTTGTTCAGGCGGCCGAGGTCGACGGAAACCGAACCAACGTTCAGGGTTTCAATGACATCGAGAATTGCCTTGGTGGCATTCAGGTCCAGCTCTTCACCGTCGATGCGGCGCACCACGCGGTGGGCCTTGATGATATCGATGGCGGACTGGTTGATCAGCTTGCGGCCGTAGATGGAGGTCACCACATTGTTCTTGCGGTAGAGACGTCCGATCAGTGGAATCATGGCCTCGGCGAGCTCTTCGCGCCCGCTCCATTCTTCCTGGACAACGACAGACTGCTGGGTCACAGAGAATCCTTCCAAATCAGCCGGCTTGCAGATCCATAAAGCCGGTTGGCACCGAGAGAAGCACCATTGCTTTTGCGGTGGTGCGGGGTAACAGGATCATCCCCGCAAGTACGTTTTCCATTCTAGTCGGTGCACGGAGTTTCCACAGGCTTGCGCCTGTGAATCATCTCACCGTTCTGGAGTGTGCGAATGGGATGGCCGATACGCCGGGTTTTGTCCCGCCGAAGCGGTGACGGTCATCTATCTACGACTGCCGTTGCCGACAGCCTCTAGCGGTCCACCCGACTGCATGGGGCGAACAGCCCTCGTAACGCAGTCTGTCTGACCTTGCTCCGAGTGGGGTTTACCGAGCCATCCCGGTCACCCGGGATGCTGGTGGTCTCTTACACCACCGTTTCACCCTTACCAGGAGAACCTGGCGGTCTATTTTCTGTGGCACTGGCCTGCGGGTTACCCCGAGTGGGCGTTACCCACCACCCTGTTCTGTGGAGCCCGGACGTTCCTCGGGACAATTGCTTGCCACGCGACCGTCTGGCCATCCCATTCACCACTAGTCTAGTACCTTTGCGAACAACATCGTGTCCAGTGCCGCCGGCGAACTGGCTCACACGGGCTGCGGGTAGAAGTAGTCCTCCAGCAGCCGCAGCCAGATCTCGCTGATGGTCGGATAGGCGGGCACCGCGTGCCACAGGCGTTCCATCGGCACCTGCCCGGCGATCGCGATGGTGGCGGCGTGCAGCAGCTCGGCGACGTCCTGGCCCACGAAGGTCGCGCCGAGGATCACCGAGCGGGCCTTGTCGACGATAAGCGTCGCCCGGCCGGAATACCCGCTGGCATGCAGGCTGGCCCCGGCCACCGACCCCAGGTCGTGCTCGATGACCACGATGTCCAGGCCTTGGCTGCGCGCCTGCTTTGCGGTCAGCCCGACGGCTGCGACCTGCGGATCGCTGAACACCACCCGCGGCACGGCGCCGTGGTCGGCGGTCGCTGCCTGGGCGCCCCAGGGATCGTCGGCCAGCGGTTTCCCGGTGAGCCGGGCGGCGATCGCCCTTCCGGCGGCGCGGGCCTGGTACTTGCCCTGGTGGGTGAGCAGGGCGCGGGAATTCACGTCGCCCACCGCATACAGCCAATCGGTGCCGGGAACGAGCAGCGTGTCGTCGACCTCGCGTAGGGCCTCGGGCTGGATGCCGAGTTCCTCCAGGCCCAGATCGGCGGTGTTGGGTTTCCTGCCGGTGGACACCAGCAGTTCCTCGGCCTGCAGCACGGCGCCGTCCTCCAGCTGGACGCTGACCACGCCGTCGGGGCCGCGGTCCACGCGTGCCGGGGTGGCGCCCTCGCGCACGTCGACACCCCTGGCCTGCAGCGCCCGGGCCACCAGGTCCCCGGCATGGGGTTCCTCGGAGCCCAGCAGCCGGCCGCGGGCCAGCACCGTGACCTGGGCGCCAAGCGAACCATAGGCGAAGGCCATTTCGGTTCCCGCCACGCCGCCGCCGATGACGATCAGCCGGGCCGGGACCTGCTGGGCCGAGGTGGCCTCGCGGGTGCCCCAAGGCTCGGCGTCGGCCAGCCCGTCGATGGGCGGCAGCGCCGGGGCGGAACCGGTGGCCAGCACGACCGCGCGGGCGGTGTAGGCCTGCTCCCCCACCTGGACCGTGCGTTCCCCTGCCAGCCGGCCGTGGCCGCGCAGCAGCGTGATGCCCGCCGATTCCAGCCACTTGACCTGGCCGTCGTCTTTCCAGCCGCTGGTGAAGGCGTCGCGCCGGGCCAGCACGGCGGGCGCGTCGAGCGAACCGGTCAGCGCCTGCTGCGCGCCGGGCAGCCGCCGGGCCGCATCCAGCGCCTGGCCGCTGCGCAGCAGCGCCTTGGAGGGCATGCACGCCCAGTACGAGCATTCGCCGCCGACCAGTTCGGATTCGACGATGGCCGCCGACAGCCCGGCCCTGGCCGCGTAGTCGGCGGCGTTCTCCCCGGCGGGCCCGGCGCCGATCACTATGAGATCGAAGTCGGCCGCGGTCTTCGCTGGATCCTGCATGGTCCCTCCTTGTCCTGGGAGCGGCACACCCGCCCCTGGGGCCTCAGCCTAGTGAGACCGGGGCGTTGGCGATAGGGGCGCAGGCGGATGCCCAGCCGGAGGCTCAGTGGCGATAAGCTGGAGAGCGTGCTTATTTTGCTGCCGCCTTCAGAAGGCAAGACCGCCCACGCCGCCGGAACCCCGTTCGAGCTGACTGAGCTCTCGTTCCCCGAACTGACCGCGGACCGCGAGCTGGTGATTTCGGCGCTGTCGGAGGTTTCCGCGCGCGATGACGCGCTGGAACTGCTCGGGGTCGGGGCCTCGCTGGCCACCGAGGTCACCCGCAATATCAAGCTGCACACCGAGCCGGCGGCCCGCGCGCACGACATCTACTCGGGGGTCCTGTTCGAGGCCCTGGGTTATGCGAGCCTGGATGAGGCTTCGCAGCGGCGCGCCGACGCCTCGGTGGTGGTGGTCTCTGCCTTGTGGGGCGCGGTGCGTTTCGGCGACCGGATCCCGCCGTACCGGCTGTCGATGTCGGTCAAGCTCGAGCCGCTGGGCAAGCTGGCCAGCTGGTGGAAAAAGCGCATGAGCGCGGTGCTCGACCAGGCGGCCGAGGGGCAGCTGGTCGTCGACGCCCGCTCCAGCACCTATGCGGCGGCATACAAGCCTGCCGCCGGGAACACCGTGGCGGTCAACGTCTTCCAGCTGCGCAACGGCACCCCCAAGGTGGTCTCGCACTTCGCCAAGCACACCCGCGGCGAGGTCGCCCGATTCCTGGTGCAGCAGTCCCAGGCGCCCACCACGGCGCAGGAGCTGCTGGAACTGGCCTCCACCAAGTGGGAGGCGAGCCTTATCGAGGACAAGAAGGGCACGGCGCTGAACATCCTGCTTCCGGAGGACCACCAGTTCACCACCGTGAACAAGGTGGCCTGAGCGCGACTCAGCCCACCTGGTCCGAGGCGACCAGCTCGACTTCGAATCCCGCTTCGTCCGCCAGGTAGGCGGCATAGTGCTGCCGCCCGCCGGCATACGGGTGGCGGTCGGCGAACAACAGGGTGAAGCCGTGGGCCAGCGCGTCGGCGGCCAACGCCTCGACCTGCTGGGGGCTTCCTGCCTTGAAGGCCAGGTGGTTCAGCCCAGCCCGGGTGCGCTCGTGGGCGCCGGGCACCACGTCGGGCCCGGATTCCAGCACGATGTAGAAATCCCCGTAGCGGTAGCTGACCCCGGCATTCCAGCGCGATTCCAGCTCGAATCCCAGGTGCAGCAAGAGCCAGCCCAGCGACTTCTCGCTGGTTTCCAGGTCCTGGACCCACAGCTCCAGATGATGCAGCATCGGCGTCCCCTTAAGGGGTGAGGATGAAGTCCCAAGGGTCGGAATTGACTTGGGAAACCTCGATCTCGACCTCGTGGCCCAGATCCCGCAGCACGTTGCCCAGGGCCTTGGCCGCGGAGGACAGCCACACCCACTCGGAGGCGAAGTGCGAGACGTCGATCAGGTACGGGAAGCCCGACCCGGCGGCTTCGCGCGCCTCGCTGGCCGGGTGGTGGCGCAGGTCGGCGGTGACGTAGACATCTGCCTGGTGCGAACGCACCGCATCGAACAGCGAATCCCCGGCCCCGGAGCACAGCGCGACCTTGCGCACCAGCCCGGTGCGGTCGCCGGCCACGCGGATGCCGCCGGCCACGGCCGGCAGCACGGTGTAGACGCGTTCGGCGAAGTCCTCCAGCTTCATCGGCTTGTCCAGGAAGCCGACCCGGCCCAGCCCTTCCTCGGGCAGTCCGTCCTTGGATTCGACCAGCGGCACGCAGTCCTTGAGCCCGAAGGCGTCGGCCAGGGCGTCGTTGACCCCGCCCACGGCGCTGTCGGCATTGGTGTGCGCGGTCAGCAAGGCGGTCCCGGTCTCGATGAGCCGGTGGATCGCCTCGCCCTTGAAGTTGGTGCCGGCCACCTGGGTGACCCCGCGCAGCAGCAGCGGGTGGTGGGTGATCAGCAGGTCGGCGCCGCGGGCGATCGCGTCCTCGATGACGGCGAGGGTCGGGTCCACGGCCAGCACGACCTTGGACACCGGCGCGCCAGTGCGCCCTGCCACCAGTCCGACAGCATCCCAGTCCTCGGCCAGGGACTGCGGCCAGAGTTCTTCGGCTGCCTCCAGGACGTTGCCCAGGGTCGCAGCGCCGGCGCTGGTGCGCGCCTGCTGGTCCGCCGGCTCCTCGGCAACGGGCTTGAGCGCAGGAGGCGCCACCGCGGCATCTTGAGGCTGGGGTTCGTGCGAGTTGTTTGCCTTGCTCTGCATATGCCAAGCCTACGCGCTGGAACCGGCGACGGAACAGAATGCAACGCCGCGACGTTGGGATGTGTGTGAGTACTCTGAGCATTCAATCGCCCCATCATTTCACTGCCAGCCTGGACGTCGACGGCAAGCGGCTGACCACCTTCGTGCTGGCCGGCGGCTGCTTCTGGTGCCTGGACGCGGTATACCAGCGCACCAAGGGGGTGGCCGCGGTCATCTCGGGCTACATCGGCGGGCACACCGCGGATCCGGACTACTACCAGGTGTGCACCGGAACCACCGGCCACGCCGAAGGACTCGCGGTGATCTTCGACGAAGACGTGGTGCCCGCAGAAGTCATCCTGGACATGTTCTTCACCATGCACGATCCGACCACCCTGAACCGCCAGGGCTACGACGTGGGAACCCAGTACCGCTCGGCCATGTTCCCGCTGGACGCGCAGCAGCGCGCCACCTTCCAGAAGGCCATCGACAAGTACGCGGGCCTATACCCCGATCCGATCGTCACCGCAATGGAAGAATCGAAAGATTTCTACCCGGCCGAGGAAATCCACCAGGATTACTACACGAACAACTCCCGGGCGGGCTATTGCCGGGCCATCATCGACCCAAAGCTCGCAAAAGTCAGGAAATATTACGCTCAATGGCTAAACGAGGCCTGAGCGCCCAGCCGCCCCACTAGTGTTGGATATGAACCATTCGCGGTCAGCGCACCGCGGAACACGCTTGCAGACAAGTCACGTAAGGATTGCATAGAAGATGGCCAAGATCTACAACAATGTCACCGAAGTAGTTGGCGGAACCCCGCTGGTGAAGTTGAACCGCCTGAGCGAAGGCCTGCCAGGCAACATCGCGGTCAAGCTCGAATTCTACAATCCAGCCAACTCGGTCAAGGACCGCATCGGCGTGGCCATCGTCGACGCCGCCGAGAAGTCAGGCTCGCTGAAGCCCGGCGGCACCATCGTCGAAGGCACTTCCGGCAACACCGGCATCGCCCTGGCCATGGTCGGCGCGGCCCGTGGCTACAAGGTCATCCTGACCATGCCGGAGACCATGTCCACCGAGCGCCGCGTCATGCTGCGCGCCTTCGGCGCCGAGATCGTGCTGACCCCGGGTGCCGACGGCATGCGCGGCGCGGTCGAGAAGGCCAAGGAAATCGTGGCCACCACCGAGAACGCCATCTGGGCCCAGCAGTTCGCCAACGACGCGAACCCGCAGATCCACTCCGAGACCACCGGCCCGGAAATCTGGGAAGATACCGACGGCGCCGTGGACGTGCTGGTCGCAGGCATCGGCACCGGCGGCACCATCACCGGCGCCGGCCGCTACCTGAAGTCCAAGAAGGCCGACCTGCAGCTGGTCGCCGTGGAGCCGAAGGACTCCCCGATCCTCAACGGCGGCAAGCCGGGCCCGCACAAGATCCAGGGCCTGGGCGCCAACTTCATCCCCGAGGTGCTGGACACCGAGCTGTACGACGAGGTGCTGGATGCCAGCATCGACGACTCCGTCGCCACCGCCCGCGCGCTGGGCGTGAAGGAAGGCATCCTCGGCGGCATCTCCGCCGGCGCAGCCGTCTGGGGCGCCCTGCAGGTCGCGGCCCGCGAAGAGAACGCCGGCAAGCTGATCGTGGCGATCATCCCCGACTTCGGCGAGCGCTACATCTCCACCCTGCTCTTCGACGACATCCGCGGCTAGCCTGCCCTGCGCGAGATCTGAAAAGAAGTTCGCCGAAAAGTGAATAAATCGGCGCGAGCCACCGTTGAACCTTAAAGGGTTCGCAATGGTGCGGCTCGCGCCGATTTGCTGTGTGACATCTGTATTTCCGTCACGAAAACGACCAACCACTAAGGTAGAGTTCATGAGTTTCTTCTCCCGGCTACGTGAAGACCTGGCCACCGCCCGATCCCATGATCCGGCCGCGCGCAGCGACGTGGAAAACTTCTTCGTGTATTCCGGCCTGCATGCGATCTGGATGCACCGGCTTGCCCACCGCATGTGGCAGAACCCCGCGCTGCGTTGGCCAGCGCGCCTGCTCTCGCAGGCGAACCGCGCGATCACCGGCATCGAGATCCACCCGGGCGCGACCATCGGCCGCCGCTTCTTCATCGACCACGGCATGGGCATCGTCATCGGCGAGACCGCCGAGGTGGGCGACGACGTAATGCTGTACCACGGGGTGACCTTGGGCGGCCGTTCGCTGGCCAAGGTCAAGCGCCACCCGACCATCGAGGACCGCGTGGTCATCGGCGCCGGCGCCAAGGTGCTGGGCCCGATCACCATCGGCGCTGATTCGGCCATCGGCGCGAACGCCGTGGTGGTCAAGGACGCGCCGGCCGGTTCCATCGTGACCGGCATCCCGGCGCAGAACCGCCCGCGCACCCCCGAGCAGCGCCAGCCGGCCGTCGATCCGGCCGAGTACATCGATCCGGCCATGTGGATCTAGCCTGCGGCAGCGCCAAGGCACCAACGGCACAGCGCCGGTACCCAGGGGGTACCGGCGCTGTGCCGTTGGCGCTGGTGGACTACTCGCCGAGCAGGTGCGAAGGCTTCTGGCCTTCAAGCAGTTCCACCGACTCGTCGGACGGATCCTGCGCCTGGACGCCGAGCTTGCCGCGGGTCAGCTTGTTCATGATCATCGCGATCGCGCCGTCGCCGGTCACGTTGGTCGCGGTGCCGAAGGAGTCCAGCGCGATGTAGGCGGCAAACATCAGGCCGACCTCGACCTCGCCGAAGCCCAGCATCTGCTGCAGCAGGCCGGCTGCCGCGGCGATCGCGCCGCCGGGGACGCCCGGCGCGGCGATCATCATGACGCCGAGCATCAGGATGAACGGCAGGTAGGAGCCGAAGGACACGTCGCCGCCGGTGAGCAGCAGCACGGCGATGGAGAAGCAGGTGATCTTCACCATCGAGCCGGACAGGTGGATGGTGGCGCACAGCGGCACCACGAAACCTGCCACGGAGTCGGCGACCTTGTTCTTCTTGGTGGAAGCGAGGGTCACCGGGATGGTGGCGGCGGAGGACGAGGTGCCCAGCGCGGTGAAGTAGGCGTCGCGCATGTTCCACAGCGCCTTGAACGGGTTCTGCTTGTTCATCGAACCGGCGATGGTGTACTGCAGCAGCAGCACCACCAGGGTCAGCGCGAAGGAGACCACGGCGACCAGCAGGAACTTCTGGATCACCACGACGGCCGAGCCGCTGGCCGAGAGGTCAAGGAAGATGCCGAAGATGAACAGCGGCAGGGCCGGCACGATGATGCGGCGGATGACGCCCTCGATGATCGCGCGGAATTCAACCACGCCGCGGAAGAGCACCTTGGAGTGGAAGGAGGTGATGCCCACGCCCACCATGAAGGCCAGCACCAGCGCGGTCATCACGCCGAAAACCGGCTCCAGGACGATGGCGGTGGCCGAGTCGGAGGCCGAGGCGGTCAGCGTCACGAAGGGTTCGAAGCCCGAGCCCTCGCCCTCGGTGATGGCTTCCACGCCGCCTCCGGCCAGCGGGCCGCTGAACAGCCAGATGCTGGTGAAGTAGGCCAGCAGGCCGGCGGCGAAGGTCGAGCCGTAGGCCACGACCGCGGTGAGGCCAAGCCACTTGCCGGCGCCCTTGCCGAGCTCCGCGATGGCCGGGGCGACCAGGCCGAAGATGATCAGGGGCACCACGAAGCCCAGGATGCCGGAGAAGATCGAGTTGTAGGTGAGGAAGGTGCTACCAAGCCAGAGCGGCATGACCGGCCCGAGCAGAATGCCCGCCACGATGGCCAGGACAATCCAGCCAAGCAGCGGTATCGATTTCAGCAGCTTCATGAGGTTCCTTTGGGGTGAGAGGTCAAAGCGATGCGATGCGCCCGCGGATTGTGTCGCAGCGCACCAAACAATGATAGAGGGTGGCCGGGGCGCACCGAAATTTCCCCGCGCGGGTCCGGTGTTAAGTAGGCTGGTTTCCATGACCCAGCACCCCGCAGACACCCACGACACCATCCGCGTCCGCCAGGCGCGGGAGAACAACCTCAAGGGCGTCGACGCCGACATCCCCAAGCGCCGCATCACCGCCTTCACCGGGGTCTCCGGCTCCGGCAAGTCCTCCCTGGTCTTCGGCACCATCGCCGCCGAATCCCAGCGGCTGATCAACGAGACCTACACGGCGTTCATCCAGACCTTCATGCCCTCCATGCCGCGCCCCGACGTGGAGGTGCTGGAAAACCTGTCCGCGGCGATCGTGGTGGACCAGGAGCGCATGGGCGCAGACTCGCGCTCGACGGTGGGCACCGCCACCGACGCCTACTCGCTGCTGCGCGTTTTGTACTCGCGCTACTCGGTGCCCAGCGCCGGCGGCGCCGGGGCCTACTCCTTCAACCTGGGCGAGGGCGCCTGCGCGGTGTGCGAGGGCTTCGGCACCGAGGCGAGCATCGACCTGGACGAGCTGCTGGACTGGGACAAGACCCTGAACGAGGGCGCGATCACCGCCCCGAACTTCGCCCCCGGCGCCTGGCTGTGGCAGACGCTGACCGCCGGCACCCAGGCGGACCTTGACGTCAAGCTGCGCGACATGCCAGCTAACATGCTTCACCGGCTGCTCTACGACCAGGCCGGGAAGGTGAAGCTGAACGGCGCGAACATGAGCTATTCAGGGCTGGTCACCCGCATCAAGTCCAACTACATCCATTCGGGCCGCGAGATCAAGCAGGCGCACATCCGCGACTGGATCGCCCGCATCTCCACCACCGCGCCGTGCTCGGCCTGCGGCGGCTCGCGGCTGGGCGAGAAGGCCCGCGCCTCGAAGATCAACAACCTGGGCATCGCGGACATGACTGCGCTGCAGGTCTCGGACCTGCTGGCGGAACTCGACCAGCTGGACATTCCGGCCGCCGCTCCCCTGCTGGCCAACCTGAAGGCGGTGCTGGAGGCGATGGTGCAGATCGGCCTGGGCTACATCTCGCTGGACCGTCCGGCCGGGACCCTTTCGGGCGGCGAGGCGCAGCGCGTGAAGATGATCCGCCATCTGGGCAGCGCCCTGTCGGATGTCACCTACGTGTTCGACGAGCCCACCGTGGGCCTGCACCCGCACGATATCCAGCGCATGAACCGGCTGCTCGAAGACCTGCGCGACAAGGGCAACACCGTGCTGGTGGTCGAACACAAGCCGGAGGTCATCAAGATCGCCGACCACGTGATCGACCTGGGCCCCGGGGCCGGCGTGCATGGCGGACAGGTCACCTACAGCGGCGACGTGACCGGACTGCTGGCCAGCGGCACGCTGACCGGCAGGCACTTCTCCACCCGCATCCCGCTGAAGGCTTCGGTGCGCCCGGGGCGCGAGCCGCTGCCGATCCGCGGGGCGCACCTGCACAACCTGAAGAACGTGGACGTGGATGTGCCCACCGGGGTGCTGTGCGCGGTGACCGGGGTGGCCGGCTCGGGCAAGTCCTCGCTGATCCATTCGACGATCTCCAAGCGCGAGGACGTGGCGGTGGTGGACCAGTCGGCGATCCGCGGTTCGCGCCGCTCCAACCCCGCCACCTACACCGGGCTGCTGGAACCCATCCGCGCGGCCTTCGCCAAGGCCAATGGGGTGAAGCCGGCGCTGTTCAGCGCCAACTCGGAGGGCGCCTGCGAGCACTGCGGCGGCGTGGGCTTCACCTACACCGACCTGGTGTCCATGGCAGGGGTGGCGCTGCCCTGCGAGATCTGCGAGGGCAAGCGCTACAAGCCCGAGGTGCTTGAATACACCCTGGAGGGTCTGAACATCGCCCAGGTGCTGGACCTGAGCATCGAGGCCGCCGCGCAGCGGCTGAAGATCAAGAAGGCCGCCGCCATGCTTGAACGGCTGAACCAGGTGGGCCTTGGCTACCTGAAGCTCGGGCAGCCGTTGAATACGCTCTCGGGCGGCGAGCGCCAGCGCCTGAAGCTGGCGATCAACCTGGGCAAGGGCGCGGGCACCTACGTGCTGGACGAGCCGACCACCGGCCTGCACCTGGCCGACGTGCAGCGCCTGCTGGCCCTGCTGGACGAGATGGTCGATGAGGGCAACACGGTGATCGTGATCGAGCACCACCTGGCGGTTATCGCCCACGCGGACTGGGTCATCGACCTGGGCCCGGGCGCCGGTCACGAGGGCGGCACCGTGGTCTTCGAAGGCACCCCGGCGCAGCTGGCGGCCGCGGGCACCCTGACCGGCGAGCACTTGGCCGCGTACGTGAAGGACTGATGGTGCCATTCACGCTGCGCGCTGCGGGCCCGGCGGATGCACGGGAACTGACCCGGGTGCAGGTGCTCTGCTGGAAGCAGACCTATTCGGCCATGCTGCCGGCGAGCTTCTTCACCCCGGAGCACGAGGCTTCCCGGCTGGCCCAGTGGCGCCGGGTGCTGGCCGATCCGGCCTGCCAGGTAGCGCTCGCCGAGGGATCGGACGGCGGCCTGCTGGGATTCGCGATGGCCGCCAAGCCCTTCGGCGAGGCGGCGGCCGGCCTTCCGGTGGGCCGCCAGCTCTACAGCCTCTACGTGCTGGCCGAGCACCACGGCACGGGGGCGGGCCGGGCGCTGCTGGATGCGGTGCTGGGAACTGCGCCGGCCGTGCTGTGGGTGGCGCAGGGCAACGCCCGCGCCATTGCCTTCTACCGGCGCAACGGCTTCGCGCCGGACGGCACCACGATGACCGACCCTGCGATCCCGGGCATCACCGAGGTGCGGATGCTGAGCGTCGGGCAGCCGCCGCACCCTGGATCCATTTCCTAGCCCAGATCGACGTCCAAGGAGGACTCGGAGCTGACCTTGCCGCCGTCCGGGACGGTTCCGGTGATGGTGCAGGTCGGGGCCAAACGGACCCTCCAAACAGCAACCCGCAAGGTGCCGTAAACTCAAGCTCATGGAGCCTTTCAAGCGCCGTCAGGTAGTCGATTTTCTGGTCGACGAGCTCGGCTACGACGCGCACCTGACGCCTTGGGGCATCTATATCGACATGCCGAACTTCGAGGACACTGGCCGCGCCGTCATCGAATGGCGCGTCTCCGAGCGCGACATCGCCAATCTGAATGGCCTCAGGATGCCGCGCGGCTTCGTCGGGGGCGCACCCTACGCAATGGATGAGCTCAGAGCCGCGCTCGCCTGCTTCACGGCAGAGCGCGGCATCATGAGAGGTTCCGGCATGCGCATCGAGCCTGCGTAGCCTCAGTCGGCTTCGGGCCTTGTTTCGTGTTCGAGGGAACCGCAAGCCGGCCAGCCCGGTCGGGCAAGCCGAAGGCCCTGCCCGCGGTTGGAATTCCGTGGGTCGGGCCTTCACCTACGAAGCGGCTCGACTGGCCGGACTAGGTGGCTGGACGCATCGAGGCCTTGGCGTGCGGCACGTAGGCCGGCGCATGGGCCACGGCGTATGCACCGACCTCGGCCAGGGCCAGGACCGTGAATGCATTGGCCGCATGCAGCAATCCGACCCATGGAGCGTCGAAGGCCAAGATACCAATGGCGATCTGGACGGCCACCGCCGCGGCGAGCCACAAAGCCCACTTCAGCCCTGCGTGGGCGAACAGGGCGACGACGATCAGCGCCAGCACGAGGATCGGGATGATCGTTTGCCCGATCATGCCGTGAAGCATCGCCGCAACCGGCGCATCGCTTTCGCTCATGGTGGCGCCGGCACCAATCGCCTGGATCATCAGGAAAGTCGTCATACCTATGGTGGCTGCTTGGACAACGACCACTGCAGAGATGACGTGCGCAAGAACCTTGTATGCGGTACGCAACTTTTCAAAACCTCCAGCAAGAATGGATGGAGATCATGAATACCCGAAAAGGCTACGTGGTCGCGGAATTGCCCGTGGAGCGCACCTGAGCGCCGCACGGTGGGCGATCACCAATGAAGATTCGCAATTATAGGCTTGCCCTGCGCCTGGATCCATGGTTTTTCGGCAACGACTGCCGAAATTTCCAGGCAATGCCATACATCGATTCCGGAGCCCGGCGCGAGTGGCGGATTCCATGCCAGCCGCCCGGGTCGGTCGACGTGAAGGACACGGATCCGAAGCCCCGGGCGTTCGCAATGGCACTGCTACCGGTCGCCGAAAGTCCGGCTCTTTCGACCCCAGCGACCCGATGCCGGGCTACGCGGCGCTGAGCACCGCGACCAGGAAGTCGCCATTCGGTGCATGCAGCTGCCAGGTGGAATATTCCTGGTCCACCGACAGCCCGGCCCGCGCAGCGTCGGCGCGGAAATCATCGAACTCGTAGCCGCGTCCGGCGCCGAAGCCTACGACCAGGCGGCCTCCCTCGGCCAGTCGCCCGCGCAGCCGGGTCAGCGCCGGGAGGCGCTCGCCGGCGGCCAGGAAGGTCAGCACGTTGCCGGCGCAGACGATCAGGTCGAACTCGGTCAGCTCCCCCGGGCCCTCGGGGAGCGTGAAGTCGGCCAGGTTGCCCTGCTGCCAGCGCACGAACGGATAGTCTTCGCGGGCCACCTGGATCAGCTGCGCATCCAGGTCCACACCCAGCACCCGGTGGCCGTGTTCGGCCAGCCAGCCGCCGATGCGCCCGGTGCCGCAGCCGGCATCCAGGATGCGCGCACCGCGGTCGGCCATGGCGTCGATCATGCGCGCCTCGCCGTGGATGTCGCGGCCCTGTGCGATGAAGCCGCGCCAGCGTTCAGCGTAGTTCGCCGCGTGGTCGGGGTTGTTGCGGACGGCCGCAAGCCAGAGGTTTTCTTCAGGACCAGTCATGTCCCCCAGTTTCCCACAACCTGCGATCCGCCCAGGCCTGCGGCTAGATGCGCACCAGCATCTTGCCGGTGTTCTCGCCCTGCATCATGGCGATGAACGCGTGGACGGTGTTCTCGATCCCATCCACGATCGTCTCGTCGTAGGCGATCTGTCCGTCGGTGAACCACTGGCCCATGCGCTCGGCAAATTCGCCGGAATGCTGCAGGTAGTTGGCCAGCGTAAAGCCCTGCAGCTTCAGCCCGCGGGTGATCAGGTTCGCCATGTTGCGCGGGCCGGGGGCCGCCTCGGTGGTGTTGTAGCTGGAGATCGCTCCGCACAGCGCGGCGCGACCGCCGTCGTTGAAGTTCTCCAGTGCGGCTTCTAGGTGCTCGCCGCCGACGTTGTCGAAGAACACGTCGATGCCCTCGGGCGCCAGGGATGCCAGCTGGCCGGCGACGTCCCCGTCCTTGTAGTTGAAGGCCGCGTCGTAGCCGTACTTTTCGGTCAGCAGCGCGACCTTCTCGGCGCTGCCGGCGGAGCCGATGACGCGCTTGGCGCCCAGCAGCCGGGCGATCTGCCCGGCGGCGGTGCCCACCGCGCCGGCGGCTCCGGAGATGAAGACGGTGTCGCCCTCCTTCATCCCGGCGATCACCGTGAGGCCGACCCAGGCGGTCAGGCCGGTCATGCCCATCATGTGCAGCCGCAGCGAGCTGGGCACGCCGGGGATTTCCGGGACCGCGGTGAATCGCTCGGCGGTATCCTGGACGGTGTCGGACCAGCCGTGCTGGTGGGTGACCAAGGTGCCGACGGGCAGCGTGTCGGACATCGATTCGGTGACCCGGCCGACGGCGCCGCCGGTGATCTGCTCGCCGATCTGGTACGGGGCGACATAGGAGCGTGTATCATTCATGCGCCCGCGCATGTAGGGGTCCACGGAGATGAACTCGTTGCGCACGCGCACCTGCCCCGGCGCCAGCTCGGGCAGTTCGGAGGTGCGGAACTGGAAGTTCTGCTCGGTGGGCCAGCCGGTCGGGCGGGAGGCGAGCAGGATCTGGGTGCTGGTGGTGTTGGACATGGGTGGATGTTCCCTTTCTGTTGTCAGGTAATCCGGAGATTGCCCGGGTCGGCAAGTTGATCGGTGCGCTAGAGGATCAGTCCGAGGGCCAGGAAGATGAGTCCCAGCAGCGGCAAGGTGCCCTGCTTCAGGGCTGCGGCTGACTTCTCCGGGCTGGAGATGGCCAGCACGAGGGCCGCGAGCAGCATGGAGCCAAGGCCGGTGAACACCAGGGCCGAACCCACGGCCGCCTGCCCGGCGAGCTGGAAGACCAGCCCGGCGAACACGGCAATCGCCAGAAACAAGTTGTAGAAACCCTGGTTGAAGGCCAAGGCCTTGGTGGCATGGGCTTCCGCGACGCTGGTGCCGAAGACCTTGCGGGTGGCGGGTCGCTCCCACCACAGCGACTCCATCAGGAAGATGTAGACATGGAGCAGCGCGGCTGCAAGCGCAAGGACCTGCGAAATGATGATCATGAGTGCGCCTTCCCTCGGCGGCAGGTGCCGCGGACCTTTATCTGTAACGACCATTGCAATATATACTGAAATGGTCGTTACGAAAAGGGAAAGGACTGTGATGGCTCGAACACTGGCCTTCGACCGCGCCGAGGCGGTGCGCCGGGCGCGCTCCGTCTTCTGGTCCCGCGGCTACGAATCGGCATCCGTCCCGGAGCTCGAAGCGGCCACCGGGCTGAGCCGTTCGAGCATCTACAACTCCTTCGGTTCCAAGCGCGGCCTGTTCGACGCGGCGGTCGACAGCTATCTGGAGGAAGTGGTTCGGCCGCGCCTTGCAGACTTGGCCGGCACCGCGGTGTCCGCCCACGCGCTGGACGAGTACTTGGCCGCGACGCAGGAAATTTTCCAGAAGCCCGAGTCGCTTCCGGCCGCCAACGGGTGCCTGCTGATCAACAGCGCCAACGCGCCGATCGCCCGAGACGAACACGTCAGCGAGGCGATCAGCGCCTACCGCGCCGAACTGCACGCCGCGTTCTCCCGCGGACTGCGGGCCGCGGCCCCGGGTCTGGATGAACAGCGCCATGAGCTGTTGGCCGAGGCGGTCACCGGATTGGTGGTCGCAGCCTTCGCCCTGGTGCGCATCAGCCCCGTGGAGGCCGCGCGGCTGATCGAGTCGGCCCGGCAGCTGGCGCAAACCCGCGCCTAGGGTCAACGTGCCCTGGGACCGCCCAGAGCCGAGGAATACTGGCCCGCAGTGACAGTTGCAACTGGCTTGGCCCCGTCCAGCTGCCCGGCACCCAGGCCCGCTGCCACCTGGGCGCTCCCGCCGGTGGAGATCGTGTAGCTGCGGCCGTTCACGATGTCCTTTGAGGAATAAACCAGGTTTTCGGTCGGCTTGCTGGTGACGAAGGTGGCGAGCAGCGTTCCGGCGGAGTCAGCGATCTGGATTACCGTGCCTGCGGGAACCGCGGAACCCAGCGGGACCTGCAGCCCGCCCTGGGTGGATGAACCGCTGGGCCCCTGGGCCATGGAGCCGCTGCCAGCCGCCGCCAGCACGCCGCCGGTGATCGTCATCTCCCCGTTCGCGTCGATGGCCCCGTTGCCGGCGCCGGTCGGACCATTGACCACGATCTGCCCGCCGGATATAGCGATGCCGCCATTGGAGTCCAGCCCGTCGCCCTCGGCGTTAACCGTCACGGCCCCGCCGGAGATCTCCAAGTGGAAATCACCCGCCTGCTGCGCGCCGCCCCCGGCGATCGAGGCGTTCAGTCCGTCGTCGTCGGCCGTGGCGTTGACCGTGCCGCCGGAGATATCGATGATGGCCGCTTCCAGCGCTTCGGTCGAGTCGCTGACCACGGCGGTTCCGCCGCTGATCCTCAATGCCGTCTCGGCCTTCAGGCCGTCGTCCCCCACGGAGACGGTGAGCTGCCCGGCGTACTGGTGCAGCCAGCCGAGGTCCTCGCTGGCGTCGTTGGTGGACTTGATGCCATCCGCGGCGGCGGTCACGGTGTAGTTGCCGCCGAGCACCAGCACGTAGTCCCTGCCTTTCACCCCGTCATCAGCGGCGGCCACCGTGACCTGCCCGGAATCCAGGACCAGCCCGTCAGCGCTCGCGATGCCGTCTTGGTGGTTGCCCTCCACGGACAACTCGCCGCGCCCGGCGATGGTCAGGTCCGCCATCGAGTAGATCGCGGCGTTCGGTGCGTCCGCGGCGGTGTCCGCATAACTCGGGGCGTCGCTGGCGGAGTTTCCGGTCCCCTCCTCCAGGTACAGCAGCACCTCGTTCGCCTGCGCGGCCAGGATGGCGGGGCCGGTGGACGAGGTGATGTGCGCGCCGTCCAGGATGATCCGCACCAAGGCATCCTTGGGGGCATCCACCACCAGCTGGCCGTCGCCGAGCGTCCCGGAGACGCGGTAGGTGCCCGCGGCATTGATGCTCACGGTGCCGCCGGACACGGAGACCTCCTTCGCGTTCTCCCCCGCGGCCGTCGATCCAGAGTCTGCCAGCACAAGCGTGGTTTCCGCGGAGGCGTCCCAGTGCAGGTCATCGGCGTCGAAATGGGTGTCCTCGATGACGTCCTTGGCCGAGGCGGTGCTGGTGTCGGGCGAGGCGCTGGGCACTGCGGCGCTTTGGAAGGTGCTGTTGCCGGTCACCTCGGACACGGTTTTCATCGACCCTGCGGAGCATCCGGCCAGGGCCAAGGCCAGACACAGGGCCGCAGCCGATGCCAGGGCCTTGGTTCGGAACGGGAACTTCATGGGGTCAACCTCGGGGAAATTGAAGGGGCAGTACCCATTGTTTTCCGCCAGTCTGTGACAGCTCTGTTCAGCGCAAAAGCCGCACGTATGAATCCAGCCGGCGGCGCTCGCCGGGAATACGCAAAAGCCGGCCGGGCCGGGGAAAATTCCCCTGCCCGGCCGGCTTTAGGCGCCAGAAGACCTAGTGGGTGTCTTCTGCTTCGATCTCCGAGCGGTCCCCGCTCCACAGGGTGTGGAAGGTGCCGTCCTTGTCGGTGCGGCGGTAGGTGTGCGCACCGAAGAAGTCGCGCAGTCCCTGGGTCAGGGCCGCCGGCAGGCGGTCGCGGCGCAGGCCGTCGTAGTAGGCCAGCGAAGAGGAGAACACCGGTGCCGGGATGCCCAGCTGCACCGCCACTGCCACCACGCGGCGCCAGGCCGGAACCGCCTTGGCGATGGCCTCGGAGAAAGCCGGGGTGAACAGCAGGTTGGCGGGCTTCGCGTCACCCTTGTAAGCGGCCATGATGTCCTTGAGCAGGGCGGCGCGGATGATGCAGCCCTCGCGCCACAGGCCGGCGATCTCGTCCAGCTTCAGTTCCCAGTTGTACTCGTCGGCAGCCGAGGTGAGCATGTCGATGCCCTGGGCGTAGGAAACCAGCTTCGAGGCGAACAGCGCCTGGCGCACGTCCTCCACGAAGTTCTCCGGCAGCGCGACCTCGGTAGTCTCGCCGGCCAGCACGCTCTGGCCCACGGCGCGGATCTCGCGCTGCGAGGACAGGGAGCGGGCGAACACGGATTCGGCGATCGCGGAGACCGGGGAGCCCAGGTCCAGGCCGGACTGCACGGTCCAGCGGCCGGTGCCCTTCTGGCCTGCGGAGTCCTGGATGACATCGATCAGCGGCTTGCCGGTGGCGGCGTCGGTGTGGCCCAAGACCTCGGCGGTGATTTCAATCAGGAAGCTGGACAGGTCGCCCTGGTTCCAGTCGGCGAAGATCTTGGCCTGCTCGGCCGGCTCGATGCCGGCGGCGCTGCGCAGCAGGTCGTAGGCTTCGCCGATGACCTGCATGTCGGCGTACTCGATGCCGTTGTGGACCATCTTCACGAAGTGGCCGGCGCCGTCGGTGGAGATCCAGGCGCAGCACGGGGCGCCGTCATCGGCCTTGGCGGAGATCTTCTCCAGCATCGGGCCCAGGGCCTCGTAGGACTGGGCCGAGCCGCCGGGCATGATCGACGGGCCGAGCAGCGCGCCCTCTTCGCCGCCGGAGACGCCGACGCCGACGAAGTGCAGGCCCTTTGCGGCCAGCGAAGCCTCGCGGCGGCGGGTGTCGGTGTAGTGCGAGTTGCCGCCGTCGATGATGATGTCACCCGTATCCAGCAGCGGAACCAGCTGGTCGATCACGGAATCGACCGGGCCGCCGGCCTTGACCATGATCATCACCCGTCGCGGGGACTCGAGGTTCGCGACAAGCTCTTCCAGGGATTCGGTGCGGATGAAGTCGCCTTCATCGCCGTGGGCCTCAAGCAGCGCGTCGGTCTTGGCGACCGAGCGGTTGTGCAGGGCGACGGTGTATCCGTTGCGGGCGAAGTTGCGAGCGAGGTTCGCACCCATCACGGCCAGACCTGTGACACCAATCTGTGCAGGCATAAAAATAAGTCTCCATCAATTACCGGGAGGTGGGCCGGGAACAGAGACCGGAACAGTCACGGTCTCAGATCACGACCACGTGACCCTCCCATCTTACAAGGGTTCGACAGGCGTTTCCCAGAGCACTCACGCACTTAAAACATATTTGTTTACGCGTGGCAGGGCCCGCGATAGCCAACGCCGCCTGCTCATTGGCTAAACTGGCGTCATGGCAACTAGTCTGCACGCTCATGTGGTTGAGCACCTCGGCTCCCGCATCGTCAGCGGACAAATTCCCCGCGGCTCCATCATCCTGGCCGCCGATCTTGAGCAGAAACTCCAGGTCTCCCGTTCGGTGATCCGCGAGGCGGTGCGCGTCCTGGCCCAGTGCGGCCTGGTCAACAGCACCAAACGCGTCGGAATCCGGGTGCTCAGCGCCGAGCATTGGAACCCGTACGACGACCACGTGATCCGCTGGCGGCTGGCCAGCGACCAGAAGGGCGCGCAGCTGCGCTCGCTGACCGAACTGCGCATCTCCGTCGAACCGATGGCCGCCGAGCTGGCCGCCGAGGTCGCCCCGGAGGACATGCGCAAGGAACTGATGCTCATCTCGGCGCAGATGAACCACTATGGACGCCAGGGCGATTTGCGCCGCTTCCTCGAACTCGACATCCGCTTCCATGCGCTGGTGCTGGCCGCCAGCGGCAACGAGATGTTCGCGAACCTGTCCACCCCGATCGGCGCAATCCTGCGCGGGCGCACCGAGCTGGGCCTGATGCCCGAACGCCCCCACGAGGAGGCGCTGCTGTGGCACCAGTCGGTGGCGGACGCGATCTCCAACTCCGACCCGGCCGCGGCCCGGCGAAATATGGAAAGCATCATGCGCCGCACGCACAACGAGATCTCCAGCCTGTGGGAGAACGAGCCGCGCTTGTTCGTGAACCCGGCCAAGACCAGCTGATCCCCCGGCGCAAAATCAAAGGATCCCGCTGCGTGCACCTTGCATGGTGCGCACAGCGGGATCGTGTGGTTATGCGGTCCGGGCCCGGCTAGGCGAGCACGGTGGCGATGCCGTAGAGCACCATCACGAAGACGAAGCCGACAACCGAGACCAGCGCCTGGCCCACGGTCCACACGCGCAAGGTGGTCGGCACGTCCATCTGCATGAAGCGCGAGACCAGCCAGAAGCCCGAGTCGTTGACGTGGCCGGCGAACACCGAGCCCGCGGCCAAAGCGAGCACCATGGTGGCGACCTGGAAGGCGCTCAGCGAGGCATCGGCCAGCACCGCCGGCTGCACGATGGCTGCCGCAGTGGTCAGCGCCACGGTGGCCGAACCCTGCGCCAGGCGCACGATCGCGGCGATGAGGAAGCCGGCAATGATCAGCGGCAGACCTACGGATTCCAGCGAGTCGGCGATGGCTGTGCCGATGCCGCTGGCGCGCAGCACGCCGCCGAACATGCCGCCGGCGCCGGTGATCAGGATGATCGAGCACACCGGGCCCAGCGCCGAGTCGACCACGGTTTCGATCAGGGTCTTGGCCTTGCCGGTGCGGAAGCCCAGCAGGTAGATCGCCAGCATCACGGTGACCAGCAGCGCCACCGGGGTCTCACCGAACAGGCGCAGCCACTGCACCCAGTCGGCCTTGGGGTCGACCACGCCGGCGGTGCCGAGCATGTTCAGGCCGGTGTTCATGAAGATCAGCAGCAGCGGGAGCAGCAGCAGGCTGAACACGGTGCCCACCGACGGGGAAGACTTGAACGGATCGGCTTCGCCCGGCTTGGCGCCGCCCAGTGCGGCATCCAGGATGTTCGGCACGGAGATGTCGAACTTCTTGCCCACGAACTTGCCGAACAGGTGGCCGGCGAAGAACCAGGTGGGGACGGCGACCAGCAAGCCGAGCAGCAGCACCAGGCCGACGTTGGCTTCCAGCAGGCCGGAGGCGGCCACCGGACCCGGGTGCGGCGGCACGAACACGTGCATCACAGAGAAGGCGGTCGCGGCCGGGATCGCGTAGGTGAGCAGCGAGCCGCCCAGCCGGCGTGCGACGGTGAAGATGATCGGCAGCATGACCACCAGGCCGGCGTCGAAGAAGATCGGAAAGCCGAAGAGCAGGGAGGCCACCGACAGCGCCAGCGGAGCGCGCTTTTCGCCGAACTTGCCGATGAGCCAGTTGGTCAGCACGTCGGCGCCTCCGCTGGTTTCCAGCATGCGGCCGAGCATCGCGCCCAGGCCGACCAACAGGGCGACGCTGGCCAGCGTGCTGCCGAAGCCGCCGGTCATCGTGGAGATGATGGAGCCGGCCGGGATGCCTGCGGCGATCGCCGTCAGCAGGCTGGTGATCACCAGCGCCAGGAAGGCGTGGACGCGGAAGCGGATGATCAGCACCAGCAGCACGGCGATGGCCGCGGCCGCCAGGGCCAGGAGCGCGGGGGTGCCCAGCGTCCAGTTGAGTTCGAGCTCAGTTGTCATTGTCGTCCTTGATCAAGTCGAGCGTGAGGGATGGGTGTCCAGGCCACGCGGCCTAAGCGGTCGGTGCGGGAAGGGCCGCGAGCAGTGCGTCGACGATCTGCGCGGGGGTTTGCGTGATGTCGGCGGTGAGCACCCGCTCGTCGCTGCCGGGTTCTTCCAGCGTGGCCAGCTGGCTTGCCAGCAGCGAGGCGGGCATGAATTCGTGGTCGCGGGCCGACATGCGTTCCCCGATGAGGGATTTGCCGCCGGACAGATGCACGAACAGGGTGGAGGGCTCATGGGCCCGAATCAGGTCCCGGTAGGAACGCTTGAGCGCGGAGCAGGCCAGCACGATCGGGCTTCCGGCGTGGTTGGTCTCGGCCAGCTTCAGGCCGATGATTTCAAGCCAGGGTGCGCGGTCCGCGTCGTCCAAGGCATGGCCGGCGGCCATCTTGTCCCTGTTGGACTGAGGGTGCAGCGAATCCCCGTCGATGAAGGCCCGCTCCAGCCGGCGGGCCAGCAAGTCGCCGATGGTCGACTTGCCGCTGCCGGAAACACCCATCACCACGATGGGAGGGATCATTTCAGTCATGTGTCACTCCATTGTGCATGAACCCTGTAATCAGACTTTAGTGATCCAGTGATTCATAAAATCATATTTATACAGACTAAAAGTCAGCCCCTGTGATGTCAAGCAAGTTCTCCTGGCTGGCCTCCCGCCCTTGGATCCGCGCAGGTCAGCTGTCTGCGGCGTAATTTCCAAGGGCTGCCTCAAGCTGTTGGAGTCCAATTCCTTGGGGAATTCTGAGAAATTCGCACCGCCTGCAGACCAGCTCATTTATCGAGGGGTATTCTCACGATCAAGCCGGTCAACCCGGACTGCTAGAACCAAAGAGCATTGGAGTAAACAATGGGATTCTTAGGCTTCATTCTTCTAGGACTGATTGCCGGTGCCATCGCAAAGGCCATCATGCCCGGAAAGCAGGGAGGCGGCTGGATCGCGACCCTGCTGTTGGGAGTCGTCGGCGCCGTACTCGGCGGATGGCTCGGCAGCGTAATTTTCAACAAAGGCCTCGAAGAATTCTGGGACCTGTCAACGTGGCTGCTGGCGATCGCCGGCGCCTTGGTGGTCCTGTTCATCTGGGGACTGGTCACCAAGCGCACGGCGCACTGACTGAACGAATGACCCGCAGGGACGGCAGTATTCGCCGACCTGCGGGTCATTGCGTGCCCGGCTACGAAACCGGGACGAGCTCAGTTATATGCGCCAGCGCAAACGGCTTTCGCTCTTCGAGGACTTGCAGGTGTAGGTTTTGCCAGCCTTCGACTTGCCCTTCTTGCCCTTGTCAGCGCTCTTGCAGAACGCTCCGGGCGAAACCAAGCCCTTCACCGTGCCCGGCGCCTTGGGCTTGGAGGTTGTGCTCGGCTTCGAGGAACCGGCAGGCTTGATCGGGGTGACCTTGGCGGCCTTCTGGTTCTTGCAGGAGTTCAAGACCTTGCTCATGGCCTTCTTTTCGGACGAGGTCACCGAGAGCGCGTATTTCTTCTTCACGCTGATCTGGGTAGCCACGTACTGGCAGCGGAATGACTTGTTTTTCGGCAGCCATTCGGCGGCATTCTTGTCCCCCTTCTGGCGGTTGGCCGAGGCATCGGCCGCGATCAGGTTCAGCGGATCGTTGGCCAAGGCCTGGCGCTGGGCCTGCGAAAGCTTCTGGCCGCCCGAAATCCACGCATTCTTCAATGCCACCACGTGATCGATGTCGACGGAGCCCGACTTGACCTTCCAGTTGATCTTCTTGCCGGTGTAGAGGTCGTTCAAGGTTCCCGAAGCCACCGTGCACTTCTTCTTGTCCTTGAACTTCACCTTGGACATGTCCCGCGACAGGGCCTCCTGGCGCTCATCGCATTTGTCCTTGTCGAAGTCCTTCCAGCCGTTGCCGAATTCGGCATTGCGGTTGTACCCCGTCGCCGGCGCCTTGCCCTTCACCGGCAGCGTATTCAGGACTGTCAGCGCCTTGGGGCCGTTGAGCTTGGCGCCGGGCTTGACCGCCTTCGATTTCGTTGAAACCAGTTCCGCTTCAAGCGGTTGCACCGCGGATATTGCGGATTCCCCGACGGCCTGCGCCGAGGTGCGCGTGTCCGCCCCGGGAGCAGAACATCCGACGAGCACCAATGCGCTCACTGATACTGTGGCCAAAAGGCGGCGCAGCATATTTCCCCATTCTGAAAATTTGAGTGATGGTGCCCCTAGCGGGCACAGCCATAACTCATTCGCCCTTGCAGATGGACGAAGAATTCCCCAGCCACGAGAGAGTTTAGCCAATGACGCCGACATCCGGGGAACGTTGATGAAATCTGCAAGTTCTTAGTCTTCATACTTCATTCACCGCGTCCCGCCGCAGCGGAATTCCGTTGGGCACAGCACGTTGCCAGAGAGGTGCCGTAGACTGCAAGCAGTTGGGCGCTACGCCCGAAGGACCAAAGGATTCGCATGACTTCGCCTACGCTGTCAGCTGCCAAGCAGCCGAAACGCCCACTTCGACAACTGGCAGTCCAGGGCACCGAGAGGACTCGCTGGCGGGGATTAATCCACGCGTGGTCGACGCCGGGCATCATCATCATGGGTCTGCTGCTCATCGTGCTGGCGGACGGACACCTGGCTGAATGGACTACCGCCGTCTTCGCCCTGAGCTCGATCACCCTATTCGGCACCTCCGCGCTATATCATCGCGGCAATTGGACGGATAAGATCATGGGCTTGTTCCGCCGAGCGGACCACGCGAACATCTTCTTGTTGATTGCCGGTACCTATACTCCCGTCGCCTCGTTGACGCTTCCGCCCAAGCAGGCGATCATCGTGCTTTCGATCATCTGGACCGGGGCCCTGTCTGGAATTGCCGTCAAGTCGTTCTGGCCGTGGGCTCCACGCTGGGTCGGCGTCAGCCTCTACATCCTGCTGGGATGGGGCGCCGTCATGTATCTCCCGGCGTTCTGGGCGGCAAATCCTGCGGTCATGATCCTGATCGTTGCAGGCGGGCTCGCCTACACCGTTGGCGCTGTCTTCTACGCCACCAAACGCCCCAACCCTCTGCCGAAAATCTTTGGCTTCCACGAGCTGTTCCATGCCTGCACCATTCTTGCTTTCCTCTGCCACTGGACAGCAGTGCTCTTGGTAGCCCTGTAGGATCCGCTCCGCGAAGTCCACGGTCACCAGACAACGCACGGCGCCGACCAGCTCCCCGAGGGGGCGGGTCGGCGCCGTGCGTTGGACTTTGGCCATGCCGCTGCGGCCGAAAACGCCCCGAACACTTCATCAGTGTCCGGGGCGTTCGAGGTTTAGTCGCCAGTCGCAGGCTTACTTCGTGAAGTCGTCTTTGATGTTCTTGGCTGCGTCCTTGACGTGTTCTCCAGCTTGCTTGGTCTTGGCAGCTGCCTGGTCGGCGAGGCCTTCGGCCTGCAGGTCTTCATTGTTGGTAGCGTCGCCGACCTTCTCCTTGACCTTGCCGCTGGCTTCCTGTGCCTTGTTCTTGATCTTGTCCCCGAAACTCATGTGCGTTTTCCTCACTGTCGCTGGAACTTCGTACTATCTCACGCTAGCAATTTAGCTTCCGGATCAGGTGGGTAGCTGCTGAATAGAAACCCGAAAAACCAGCACTTGCTTGCGACGCATGGAACAGGCGGATATCCTCAAGGCCGCTGTCGCGGGCAACCAGGTTATCTAAACAAGCTTCACTTTCACGGGCCGATGGATGGCAATCTTCTGCCCGCCGAATCATGAGGTTGGAATCCGAGTCAACAACATCATTATTGGCCAATGTTCTACGTAGACTTCAGCAGCTCTTTCCATCGGGACGCGGAAAACCCCACCAATTTCTTGGTGGGGTTCTCTTGCGAGTGAAGGTATTCGTGGCTATCCCCATATCCACGCAAACCGTATGCCGCTCCGGACTACGCCCCCCGGTTTGTCCGGATCCTGCGACTATCACTGTTGCTAGACTACAGCCGCCTGCCGACAATCGGAGTAAAGCGCTCCAATTGTTTCAATATGGCCAAGTAATACTTCGTCACGGAGCAGAAATTCGCTTCTTGCCTCAGGAAAGTCAATAAAACCGACTTTCTCACGCACAGCAATTTGCACCGACGCGTGGGAGTCTAGGTGCTTGAAAATGCTCATTCAGGTCTAGCCGCCATGCTTCCACGCTTTTGACCAGACGGGCCGACCGGCATGGCAGTCTTGGCCTGGATTCCTGCGAGGAAAGTAGAACCTCAGACGACATCTAATTCACTCTGGGGCCGCCACCGACCTAAGGCTTCTGGAAAGAGGAAACCCGCGCAAGTGATCGTGAAGATCGCTTGAGCGGGTTTCATATTTGGTGGGCCCTACCGGGATCGAACCGATGACATTCACGGTGTAAACGTGACGCTCTACCAGCTGAGCTAAAGGCCCTTGGCATTGCCAGCCGAGGATATTTCCCCGCGCCAACAGGGAATAACTTTACGGGGAACCCTGCATCCACGCAAGTCAGGACTCCGTGACATACATCTCTAGGACGGTGGCTCGGTTTGCGCGTCCCGCTTGGGGATCACTATTTCACGCACGACGATCAGGATCGAGGCGGTGATGGGGATGGCAAGCAAGGCTCCGAACAGGCCCATCAGCGCGGCGCCGGTCATGGCGGCGATAATGACCAAGACGCCGGGGACATTTACCGCCTTGCCCATGATTCGAGGCGTAACTTGATATGCCTCCAATTGGACATAGATGAAATAGGCAATCAGGAATACCAGCGCCGCCGATGGGCTGATGAGCAATGCGCCCAAAGTGCCAATGATAAGAAACAGAACCGAACCGATCATCGGAATCAGGGTAATCAAGAACGCCATCAAGGCGAATAAGACTGCTACTTGTGAGCCGAGCAGCAGGAAAATCACCAGAACCACTGCGGCGTTGATGGCCGACAGCGTGACGGCCCCAGCAACCGCCTTGCCGACGGCGAAAACGATCGAATTCAGCGTCGTCGAAAACTTCTCGCGCCGATAGGCCGGCACCAGACGCGCGACGGCCAGCTTCATCGGATCCAACGTGGAGACGAAATACAGGGTCAAGACGATCACCAGGAAAGCTGACGAGATCCCATTGACGATGCCCATGCCGACATGCAGCACGCCCCCGGACAGTGCCAGCAGGTTTTCTGCGGTGAAGTACGTTTCGAAGGCCGCCAGTAGCTGCTCACTCGCGTTGAACCCCATGGACTCGGAAAGCTCCGTGTACCACTGGCTGGCTTGGATCGCGTCGATTTCCTGCGGGATGCTTGCGAGGAACTCAGTGAATTGGCGGACGATCGCGGGAACAACGAGCGCCGCAATACCGATCATGAGGAGGACAAATGCCACGATAACGGTCAACACGCTCCAGCCATGGGGCATGCCGCGTCCCTTGAGCGCGTTGACGGCCGGCGTCATACCCAAGGCGAGGAAGAGCGCAAGTGTGATGGACATGAGCACCGACGACATCGAGACTACGACCATGGCCAAGCCGACCGCGAGCAATGCTCCCGCGGCCATGATGAATCCAGTGGCGAACGGTTGTCCTGGTACCACGGCCAGGCCCTTGGGAAAACTGCTCAGGGTGAAGGTGCGCCGCCCGCGGTGATCCGGCACTTTCGAATCCATGCTCATGGCAGTACCCTACCGTCCAGGCTGCCGGCTGGATACAGTCGACGGCCTAATATGTCCTAGTCGATGCCCAAGTCGAGGGCTACCATGTGCTGGTTGTTTCCAGGCAAGGCGTCCTTCACTCCCAGCCCATCCTCCAGGGCAATCGACCGGAAAACCATTGGCAGGCCTTGAGCTACCAGCGGCGAAACACGGTCCATCAGCTGGGCGTGGACGTGCGGCTGGCCAACGAGGGAAGTCTGGACGCGGCCGAAACGCTGGAACGAATCCTCGGAGAATAATTCCCTAAAGTCACGGAGCGCGGAAACGTAAAAACCCAGGTTCTCGATAGTAAATCGAGAACCTGGGTTCCAATTGGTGGGCCCTACCGGGATCGAACCGATGACATTCACGGTGTAAACGTGACGCTCTACCAGCTGAGCTAAAGGCCCTAACCACATCAGCTTTTGCAAGCCAACGAGGAATTACTTTACAGAGCTTTCCAGCTCTGCGCAAATCGGGGCGTTTCCCGAACGCGCCGCAATGCTTCTACGCTTTGTCGATGGCGCTCCGATAGTCCTCCAGGCTGCGCGGCTGGGTCATTTCACTGGTGAAAGTTCGACGCACTATCCCGTCTTCAAGATAAATCGACAGCCGTGTCGCCACGCCCTGCCGCTCGTCGAACGCGCCGGCTAGCCGCGCCACTCGACCATGAGGCCAGAAATCGGCCAGCAGGTCGAACTGGATCCCCAACGCCTCGGCATAATTTCGCAACGCGAACTTGTGATCCACCGAAATCGCGACAACCCGCACCGAACGGTTGGCGAAGTACTCGAGATGCTCCTGGAGCTGCGCCAATTCCGAGCCGCAGACGCGGGAAAATGCCCACGGATAGAAGACAACCAGCACCCGGCCGTCGGACAGCCCGGTGCTGGTGATCATTTCACCGTACTGATTTTCCAGCGAGAAGTCGAACAGGCGTGAACCCGTTTCGATCATTTAGTTCTTCTTGCGCGGTGCCAAACGAATGGCCGACCAGTCGGCCGAGACACCCTCAGTAGTAGTCACGTGCAGCCCGGCGCTCGGAGCTTCCTGCTGGATCAGCGATGGGGACACATGTCCCTCGCGACCCTGCTTCGGGGTCAGCAGCCATACGATGCCACCCTCCCCGAGGTTGCTCAGCGAGTCCATCAGCGCGTCGACAAGGTCTCCGTCGCCATCGCGCCACCAGTAAATCACTGCATCAACGACGTCGTGATCCTCTTCGGTGAGCAGCTCTGAACCAATAGTGTCCTCGATCGCGTCGCGAAGATCGTAGTCCACGTCATCGTCGTAACCCAGTTCCTGGATAAGGTCTTCATTCTTGAAGCCCAGTTTTTTAACGGACTCCAGGTTTGCCGATACGGCGTCGCTCACTTCATTCCTCCTGATGGTGCAAAGCGTTACTACCAACGAAACACCGTTTCGTCGCTCCATTCAAGCGCTACGGCAATAACACGCCGAACGAATATCGCCCGCCAGAAAGTGATGCAGACCAATTTGACAGGGTCAATCTAGCGTTGACTCCTGCACACTGTTGCACAAGTCACCTAAAATAGCCTATTTAATGCTATTTTGCCCAAAAATCTCGTCGATTTTTCGGCTTTCGATTCATTAGAGTAGGCAGTGAACCGAGCAGGACACACCACTCCAGTGTTACTGCACCCGATGTCCCATCCCGCTGCACGGCAGAAAAATGTCTGCACCGCGGCGGAGCCGCAATTTCAATCAAGGAGCTTCAGTGGCTGTAGAGGAACACATCTCCCAGATCCGTAGTGGTTTGACTTACCAGCTATCCGATCGGGATCCCGAGGAAACCCAGGAATGGTTGGACTCGTTCGACGCACTCGTCGAAACCCAGGGCACCGAGCGCGCCCAGTTCATCATCCGCTCGCTCCTGCAGCGTGCCGGCGCCAAGTCCGTTGGCGTGCCGATGGTGACCACCACCGACTACGTGAACACCATCCCCGTCGACCAGGAGCCCGAGTTCCCCGGCGACGAGCAGATCGAACGCCGCTTCCGCGCGTTCATGCGCTGGAACGCTGCCATCATGGTGCACCGAGCCCAGGAGCCTTCCATCGGCGTCGGCGGCCACATCTCCACCTACGCAGGCGCCGCGACCCTGTACGAAGTGGGCTTCAACCACTTCTTCCGTGGCAAGAACCACCCGGGCGGCGGCGACCAGGTCTTCTTCCAGGGCCACGCCTCGCCGGGCATGTATGCCCGCGCATTCCTCGAAGGCCGCCTGTCCGAAGAGGACATGAACGGCTTCCGCCAGGAGAAGTCGAAGGAAGGCCACGCGCTTCCTTCCTACCCGCACCCGCGTTCGCTGCCGGACTTCTGGGAATTCCCGACCGTGTCGATGGGCATCGGCCCGGCCAACGCGATCTACCAGGCCCAGCTGAACCGCTACCTGCACAACCGCGGCATCAAGGACACCTCCGAGCAGCACGTCTGGGCCTTCCTGGGCGACGGCGAAATGGACGAGCCGGAGTCGCGCGGCTTCCTGCAGCTGGCGGCCAACGAGAAGCTGGACAACCTCACCTTCGTGGTGAACTGCAATCTGCAGCGCCTTGACGGCCCGGTGCGCGGCAACGGCAAGATCATCCAGGAACTGGAAGCCTTCTTCCGCGGCGCCGGCTGGAACGTCATCAAGGTCGTCTGGGGCCGCGAGTGGGATGCCCTGCTCGAAGCCGACAAGACCAACGCCCTGGTCGACGTCATGAACCAGACCCCGGACGGCGACTACCAGACCTACAAGGCGGAGTCCGGCGCGTTCGTGCGCGAGCACTTCTTCGGGCAGCGCCCGGAGACCAAGGAACTGGTCGCGGACTACACCGACGATGAGATCTGGAATCTCAAGCGCGGCGGCCACGACTACCACAAGGTGTACGCGGCCTACAAGGCAGCCACCGAGTTCAAGGGCAAGCCGACCGTGATCCTGACCAAGACAGTCAAGGGCTACGGCCTGGGCTCGCACTTCGAGGCCCGCAACGCCACGCACCAGATGAAGAAGCTGACCCTCGAGGACCTCAAGGGCTTCCGCGACCACCTGCGCATCCCGATCACCGACGAGCAGCTCGAGGCCGATCCGTACCTGCCTCCGTACTACCGCCCGTCCGAGGATTCGGCCGAGTACAAGTACATGATGGAGCACCGTGCCAAGCTCGGCGGCTCCGTGCCGTCGCGCCGCCAGGAATCCGACGTCAAGCTGACCCTGCCGGGCGAGAAGGCCTACGCCATCGCCAAGCGCGGTTCGGGCAAGCAGCAGGCGGCCACCACCATGGCCTTCGTGCGCCTGCTCAAGGACCTCATGCGCGACAAGGAATTCGGCCACCGCATCGTGCCGATCGTGCCCGACGAGTCCCGCACCTTCGGCATGGACGCGTTCTTCCCGACTGCCAAGATCTACAACCCGGGCGGCCAGAACTACCTGTCCGTGGACCGCGACCTGGTGCTGGCCTACAAGGAATCCCCGCAGGGCCAGCTGATCCACCCGGGCATCAACGAGGCCGGCGCCGTCGGCGCGTTCACCGCGGCGGGCACCAGCTACTCGACCCACAACGAGCCGCTGATCCCGATCTACGTGTTCTACTCGATGTTCGGCTTCCAGCGCACCGGCGACCAGTTCTGGGCCGCCGGCGACCAGATGGCCCGCGGCTTCATCATCGGCGCCACCGCCGGCCGCACCACCCTGACCGGTGAGGGCCTGCAGCACGCCGACGGCCACTCGCCGGTGCTGACCAGCACCAACCCGGCGGTTATCACCTACGATCCGGCCTACGGCTACGAGATCGGCCACATCATGCGTTCCGGCCTGGAGCGCATGTACGGCGGAACCCACGAGGAACCGAACGTGATGTACTACCTGACCGTGTACAACGAGCCGATCCATCAGCCGGCCGAGCCGGAGAACGTGGACGTCGAGGGCATCGAGAAGGGCATCTACCTGCTCAAGGAAGCCACCACCGACGGCCCGCGCGCGCAGCTGCTGGCTTCGGGCGTGGCAGTGCCGTGGGCCCTGGAAGCCCAGAAGATCCTGGCCGACGAATGGGGCGTGTCCGCAGACGTCTGGTCCGTGACCTCGTGGAACGAGCTGACCCGCGACGGCCTGCACGCCGACGAGCAGGTCCTGGTTGATCCGTCCAAGGCCCGCCGCGTGCCGTACGTGACCCAGAAGCTGTCCTCGGCCACCGGTCCGTTCATCGCGACCACGGACTACATGCGTGCGGTGCCGGAGCAGATCCGTCCGTACGTCCCGGGCGAGTACCACACCCTGGGCGCCGACGGCTTCGGCTTCTCGGACACCCGCTCGGCGGCGCGCCGCTTCTTCAAGATCGACGCGCACTCGCTGGTGGTGCAGACCCTGCACTCGCTGGTTGAGCGCGGCGAGATCGCGGCCGACTCGGCCATCAAGGCGCACGCCAAGTACGATCTGAACAACCCGAACGCCGGCAAGTCCGGCAACGCCGGCGGCGACGCCTAAGCGCGGGATCGTCCACCTCGAACGCGAATGAGCTGCCCTGCCCGAACATGTTTCGGGCAGGGCAGCTTGCCGTTAACCGCTGGCTCGGGCACCGCTGGATCTGAGGCGAAGGCGCAACGCTAAACTTGAAGGCATGGTCCCAGAAACCGAATCGATCGCCGCCGCGCGCGCCCGGGCAGCCCGCACTGCGCCGAGCGCCGAAACCGTCAAGCGGCTCAAGAACCACATCGGCGTGCTGTCCACGACCGCGCTGAAGTACCTGGACCAGCAGCTGCCCTGGTACCGCTCGCTGGAGCCGAACGAGCGCGCGGCCCTGGGCCTGATCGCGCAGAAGGGCATCTCCACCTTCGTCACCTGGTACGAGGACCCCTCCTCCACCCCGTCCTGGGTGGTCACCGACGTGTTCGGCGCCGCCCCGACCGAGCTGACCCGTTCCATCTCGCTGCAGAAAGCGCTGGGCCTGCTGCGCACCATCGTGGAGGTCGTCGAATCCCAAGTCCCGGACATCGCCCCGGAGAAGGAACAGGCGGCCCTGCGCGAAGCGGTGCTGCGCTATTCCCGCGAGGTCGCCTTCGCCGCCGCCGACGTCTACGCCCGCGCGGCCGAAACCCGCGGCGCCTGGGACTCCCGGCTGGAGGCCCACGTGGTGGATGCGGTGCTCCACGGCGAGGGCCACGATTCGCTCTCCTCCCGGCTGGCCGCCATCGGCTGGAAGTCGCAGAGCAACATCCGAATCCTGGTCGGCGCCACCCCGGGCTCGAACTCGGTCAGCTTCGTCTCCGCCATCCGGCGCCTGGCCACCCGATACGCTCGCGACTCGCTGGTCAGCGTGCTGGGCGACCGCTCGGTGCTGATGCTCTCGGACACCAAGTTCGAGGAGGCAGACCTGGGCCGGCTGGCCCGCTTCTTCGGGCCCGGCCCGCTGGTCTACTCCCCCTTGGCCGCCACGGTCACCGACATGCCGCAGGCCGCGCAGGCAGCCATCGCGGGCTACGCCGCCGCCTGCGCCTGGCCCCAGGCGCCGAACCCGGTGGGGGCCGATGACCTGTGGCCTGAACGCGCCTTCAACGGCGACGAGCTGGCGCGCACCGCGCTGCTCGAACGCGTCTACCGGCCGCTGCAGCAGGCCTCCAACGGGTTGCTGGAAACGCTGTCCAGCTATCTGGCCCTGGGCCATTCGCTCGAAGGCACCGCGCGCGGGCTGTTCGTGCACGCCAACACCGTGCGCTACCGGCTCAAGCGCGTCTCCGAGGTGACCGGCTGGGATCCGCTGTCCCCGCGCGACGCCTTCGTGCTGCAAAGCGCGCTGGTGGTGGGGCGCCTGGCTGACTCGGGCCAGTAGCGCTTTTGGCGGTTCCGCACAGTTGCCGGACCGTCATGCAGCGGCGTTACATGGGTTTTTGCCTCCCCCATGCGCTAGGCTTTTGTAGGAAACCTACAATCCGTGACCGCGAGCTTGGTGCGTGACCACGCGCCACGAGGCCGCAATCTTTGGAAAGCTGTAAGAGTGTTAGCAATCGTATGCCCGGGACAGGGCTCCCAGACCCCAGGTTTTCTTTCCGAGTGGCTCGACGTCGACGGCGTGCGTGAGCATCTTGCCTCGCTGAGCGAAATCACCGGCCGCGACCTGATCGAGCACGGCACCGTCTCCGACGAGGAGACCATCAAGGACACCGCAGTGGCGCAGCCGCTGATCGTGGCCGCCGGCTTGATCACCGCCCGCGCGCTGTTCGGCGAGCAGCTTCCGGCCAACTCCGTGCTGGCCGGACACTCCGTCGGCGAAATCACAGCCTCAGCCCTGGCCGGCGCGCTGAGCGAGAACGACGCAATGAACTTCGTGCGCGTGCGCGCCAACGCCATGGCCGAAGCCGCCGCGGCAACCCCGACCGGCATGGCCGCAGTGCTCGGAGGCGACCCGCAGGAGGTCCTTGACCGCCTGGCCGAACTGGATTTGACCCCGGCCAACGCCAACGGCGGCGGGCAGACCGTCGCCGCAGGCACCATGGAGCAGCTGGCGGCGCTGGGCGAGAACCCTCCGGCCAAGGCCCGCGTGATCCCACTCAAGGTCGCCGGCGCATTCCACACCGCGCACATGGCCCCGGCCGTCGGCGTGCTGCAGGAACTGGCAGACACCCTGGCCCCCGCCGAGCCGGCCACCACCCTACTGTCCAACTACGACGGCCAGGCTGTCGCCTCGGGTGCGGCCAACCTCGAATCCCTGGTGGCCCAGGTATCCCGCCCAGTCCGCTGGGACCTGTGCATGCAGACCCTCGCAGCCCAGGGCGTCACCGGCATCCTGGAGCTGGCTCCGGCCGGCACCCTGGTAGGCCTGGCCCGCCGCGGACTGAAGGGCGTGAAGGGCATGGCCCTGAAGTCCCCCGCGGACCTGGACGCCGCCCGCGAGTTCATCGCCGAGCACACCGCCAACTAGGCGCCGCACCGCGCCAGCTGAAATTTTTCGCCCGCTTGACGCGTCATCGCCCAACCGGCGAGGGCCATCTGGCCTAAGCTTTAAGCGGTGAAACCCTGTCCGTGCCCCGCACGGGACGCGGAGAGGGTTTCGAACAGTCGGATCACGGCCCGTTACCGCGGGCATGAATCCAGAGCAACGACCGGATCCCTCCGGCATCATGAGAAAAGGAGCCATCCATGGCTAGCAACGAAGAAATCCTGGCAGGCCTCGCCGAAATCGTTAACTCGGAGACCGGCCTGGACGAAGCAGACGTGCAGCTGGACAAGTCCTTCACCGAGGACCTGGACATCGACTCGATCTCGATGATGACCATCGTCGTTGAGGCCGAGGAAAAGTTCGAGGTCAAGATTCCGGACGAGGAAGTCAAGAACCTGAAGACCGTGGGCGACGCCGTGAACTTCATCGCCGGCGCCCAGGCCTAGCAGCATTCCGCCAGCGAACTTTTCGCTGGCACACCGTTGTGCGGGCAAGCCGTGCACACCGGCCGGTACGTCAAGCCGGCCCCCACAAATTTTAAACAGCAAAGTTGTACCCCAGTAGAGAGTTTGATGATGGCGCGCAAAGTAGTGATCACCGGTCTCGGAGCCACCACCCCCATCGGTGGGGACGTCCCTACCCTGTGGGAGAACGCCCTGAAGGGTGTTTCCGGCGCCGCAACCATGGAAGACAGCTGGGTCGAGGAATACGACCTGCCGGTGACCTTCGCCGCCCGCGCCTCCGTGCAGCCTTCCGAGGTGCTGACCCGCCCGGAGACCAAGCGCATGGACCCGTCCACGCAGTTCGCCGTCGTGGCGGCCCGCGAGGCCTGGGCCGACTCGGGCCTGTCCAAGGACGACGTCGACCGCAACAAGCTTGCCGTGGCCTTCGCCACCGGCATCGGCGGCGTCTGGACGCTGCTGAACGCCTGGGACACCCTGAAGGAAAAGGGCCCGCGCCGCGTGCTGCCGATGACCGTGCCGATGCTGATGCCCAACGGCCCGGCAGCCGCGGTGTCGCTGGACCTGGGAGCCGCCGGCGGCGCCCACACCCCCGTCTCCGCCTGCGCATCGGGCACCGAGGCCATGCACGTGGGCATGGAGCTGATCCGCGCCGGCAAGGCCGACGTGGTCATGGTCGGCGGCGCGGAAGCCGCCATCCACCCGATGCCGATTGCAGCGTTCTCCTCCATGCACGCCCTCTCGCGCCGCAACGACGATCCGGCCAAGGCTTCGCGCCCGTACGACGTGGACCGCGACGGCTTCGTGATGGGCGAAGGCGCCGGCGCACTGGTGCTGGAGTCCGAGGAGCACGCGCTGGCCCGCGGCGCCCGCATCTACGCCGAGCTGGCAGGCTCGTCGGTCACCGCCGATGCCTACCACATCACCGCGCCGGACCCGGAGGGCCTGGGCGCCACCCGCGCGCTGAAGGCCGCCATGTACGACGGCCGCATCCAGCCGGAGGACGTGGTGCACGTGAACGCGCACGCCACCTCCACCCCGGTAGGCGACAAGCCCGAGTACACCGCGCTGAAGGCCGCCCTGGGCGACCAGCTGGACAATGTCCTGGTCTCCGCCACCAAGTCGCAGATGGGCCACCTGCTTGGCGCATCCGGCGCCGTGGAGTCCGTGCTGACCACCCTGGCGATCTACCACCGCAAGGCCCCGGTCACCATCAACCTGGACAACCAGGATCCGGAGATCCCGCTGAACGTCGTCACCGGCGCTCCGGCCGACCTGCCGGCCGAGGGCTCGATCGTCGCGCTGAACAACTCCTTCGGCTTCGGCGGCCACAACGCCGTCGTCGCGATCCGCAGCATCTAGCAGCAGCTGTGCCCCCGCGGGCCGGAACCGAGCATTCGGTTCCGGCCCGCGGCGCGTTAACTGCACGTCCCTATTGTCGCCGGGCGCCGGGCGTTGCTACGCTCGATCTCGACAGGCCACCGATCATTTTCCACCTTTTAGGAGCCGCATCATGCGCACCTTGATCGCCACCGCATTCATCTCGCTGGACGGGGTCATGGAGGCGCCCGGCGGCGAACCCGGCTACCGCAACTCCGGCTGGACCATGAGCTCGGTGGACTTCGACCCGGCCGCCTACGAGATGAAGGGCACCGAACAGGGCGAGGCCACGGCTCTGCTGCTGGGGCGCCGCAGCTACCAGGCCTTCTCCCCCGTCTGGCCGGCGATGACCGAGGAATTCCCCGGCTACAACGCGATGCCCAAGTACGTGGTCTCCACGACGCTCAAGGACAAGGACCTGGTGGACAACTGGGGCGAAACCACGATCCTGCGTTCGGCCTCCGACGTGGCCCGGCTGCGCGCCAGCGACGGCGGACCGATCAGCATCCACGGCTCCGCGACGCTGGTCCACTCGCTGCAGGAGCACCACCTGATCGACCGCTACCACCTGCTGGTTTTCCCGGTGCTGCTCGGCGCCGGCAAGCGCCTGTTCAGCGGCGCCGACCTGGACGCGCAGAAGCTCAAGCTCGTCGACTCCGCCGTCTATTCCAACGGCATCCAGAAGAACGTGTTCGACGTGCTGCGCTGATCTGCGCTCCTGCGCTACAGATAGGGCCGGGTGATCAGCTCGAGGTAGTGGCCCGACGGGTCCAGCAGGTAGACGCCCCGGCCGCCGTGCTCGCGGTTGATCTGCCCGGCCAGCTGGCGCTGCGGATCGGCCCAGTGCTCGATCCCGCGCGCGCCGATCAGCGCGCAGGCCCGATCGAAGTGCGCATCATCGAGCAGATATGCGTAGTGCTGCGGCGGGAACTGCATTGGCGGCGTGGCGAATTGCAGCAGCACGCCGCCGCCGATGCCGATGTTTTGGAACGGCCCCCAAGAGGGCTACCGCTCGGCCTCCAGCAGCTCGATGTAGAACTCGGCCATCTGGGCCGCGTCGGTCGAGGCGATGATGGTGTGGTTGAAGTGCGCGGTCATGTTTCCCTCTCGTTGTACGGTTTCCGGTGTGCTTGGAAGGTGCATACGCAGGGAGGAGCGCGGATCAGGGAACGACCAGATGGCCGTTCCGGGAGCGGCCTGTGGTGGCCTGACTGGTCTTCATCACGATCGATCCTAGCACCAGAGGGTCGTCAGAAGGCAGATGCACAAAATGCGATCCCCCGCAGGGGGATCGCATTTTGTTTTAGGTAACAACCCCGCACCACCGGGGCTGGATCCGGGCCGGCTCGCGCAGACTCGGAGACTAGTTAACCAGTGGCTAAACCACCTGGTTGAGCCATCGAACAGAGGAGTTCTCCCCTGCATGTCGGAAGGGTTCGAGCTCCTCATCCCAAGCCTCGCCCAGGGCAATGGACATTTCCTGGTAGAAGATCGAGGGATTGCCGTCGCCCTTTTCATAGGCCCAGCGGATGCGCTCTTCGCTGATCATGACGTTGCCGGCCGTGTCGATGGTGGCGTGGAAGATCCCCAGATCCGGGGTCACCGACCAGCGGCTGCCGTCGACGCCCGGGCTCGGGTCCTCGGTGATTTCGAATCGCAGATGCTGCCACCCGTGGATTGCGCTGGTCAGCAACGCGCCAGTGCCTTGGGGTCCTACCCACTCAATTTCGGCACGACGAAAGCCGGGTGCAGCGTGCTGTTCGGTCCATTCCATCTTGACCGGTTTTCCGAGCACGGACCCGATTGCCCATTCCAGATGTGGGCATAGCGCAGCAGTGGCGGAATGAATATAAATTACGCCCCTGGTCATCGGTGCAGACATGCCATCCTCCGTACGGTGTTGATCGTCTTCCCCTACGTCAACATCGTGGTGGTGCAGCTACCGCCGATAGTTCCATTTTGCCCGATGAACAGCACTTTTCGCTACTCGGGAGGGTAATTAGGAGGGAATTGGTAGATTCCCTCAGGCGCGCGGGTGCGCCTGCCGGTAGCTTTGGCGCAGCCGGTCCACCGAAACATGGGTGTAGAGCTGGGTCGTGGCCAGCGACGCGTGGCCGAGGAACTCCTGGACTGCGCGCAGATCCGCTCCACCATCGAGCAAATGGGTGGCCACCGTATGGCGCAGGGCATGCGGCCCGCTGGCGGCGGTATCCCCCAGCGATTTCAGCGCCTGCGAAATCACGTCGCGGGCCTGGCGCACATTCAACCTGCCGCCGCGCACGCCGACCAGCAGGGCGCCCTGGGCCTTTTCCTCGTCGACCAGAACGGCCCGATGGGTCAGCAGCCAGGAGGTCAGCACCCGCTGGGCGGGATTGCCGAACGGCACCATCCGTTCCTTGTTGCCCTTGCCGACAACCTTCAGCGTGCGGCGGCTGAAATCCAGATCCTTCACGTCCAAGGAGACCAGTTCGCTGATGCGCAGCCCCGAGGCGTAGAGCAGCTCGGCGATCACGCGGTCGCGGGCGTGGACCGCCAGCTGCTGCGGGCTCTGCGGCGCCTCATCGTCCGCCGCGCCGTCCTGTCCGGTGTGCTCGCCGGTATCCGCGAGCAGCCGGTCGATCTGCCCGGGTTGCAGCACATGCGGCAGGCGGCGCTCCTTCTTCGGCGCGGCCAGGCGCAGGGCCGGATCCTCGGCCACCAGCTGGTGCTTCAGCGCCCAGGCGAAGAAGTTCTTCACCGAGGAGATGCGCCGCGCGATAGTGGTGCGCGAGATCTGCGCTTCGTGCATGCTGGCCAGCCACTCGCGCAGCATCTCCACGTCGACATGGTGCGGTGCGCTGACCTGCCGGGTGGAGTACAGGAACGTGCCCATGGTGCGCAGGTCGACCTCGTAGGCGCGCAGCGTGTTCTCGCTGCGCCCGCGCTGCAAGCGCAGGTAATCCAGATAGTCGGCGACCGGTTCGGCGAACGAGGCCGGCAGCTGCGGGGTCTTGGTGGCGTTGGTGTCCTGCTTCATCCCTTCGAGGATACCGCGACGCACCTGCGGGTTAGGTGCGCGCCAGCTTCCACCCCGCGTCGTTGCGAACCGCCAAGCCGCGGCCCTGCAAGGTGGACAGCCCGCGCAGCGTCTGCAGGATCGTGACGCCGCTGCGCGCTGAGATCTCATCCGGGCTCATCGGCCTGGTGAAGGACAAGACGTCGTAGAGCATGCCGACCTCCGCGGGCAGCCCGTCCACCGGACGCTGACGCGGGTCGTCCGGTTCACTGGCGGCAACGCCGGCGGGTGCGTCTGGCCCGAGGCCCAGCAGCTCGGCCGCCTCGGCGGGGCTGGAGATCAGTTCGGCGGCTCCGGAGCGGATCAGCCGGTGGGTGCCCGCCGAGTTCGGCGAGAACACGCTGCCGGGCACCGCCGCGACATCCCTGCCCAGCTCCACGGCATGGCTTGCCGTGTTCAGCGCCCCGGAGCGGTGCCGCGCCTCGGTGATGATGGTCAGCCGGCTGAAGGCGGCAATCAACCGGTTGCGGTTCAGGAACCTGAAACGCGTCGGTGTGGTGCCCGGCGGCACCTCTGAGTACAGCGCGCCGCGGGTGATGACCTGCTCGAGCAGGTTGTGGTTTCCGGCCGGGTAGAGCCGGTCTGCTCCGCCAGCGAGGAACGTGGCGGTCGGCGGGTTCGGGAACTCCCAGCCGTCGTGGGACAGCGCGGCGCGGTGGGCGGACGCGTCGATCCCGTAGGCGCCGCCGGAAACGATCGTGAAGCCCTGCAGCCCCAGCGCCCGGGCCAGCTCGAAGGTGACCTGGTTGCCGTAGTCGCTGGCGTCGCGCGAGCCGACGATGGACACCGTGCGCTCGCGGTCCCCGCCGAGGTTCCCCGGGTCGGCCGCCCGCCACCACAGGCACAGCGGCCGGCTCAGGCCCAGGTCGTCCAGCTGGGCTGGCCAGCCGGGGTCCTGGCTGGTGAGCAGTCCCCCGCCGAGGCGCTGCATGGCCTGCAGGGCGGCATGCTCGTTGGCGTAGGGCAGCCGCTTGCGCCAGCGGGTGAGCGCGACGCGCAGGTCCTGGGCGGAATTCGGGGCCGGCTGCCGGCCGGTGGCCTCGGCCAGCTTCAGCCCCAGGTCCAGCGGCACATGGTCCTCGCGGCGGATCAGGGCCAGCAGCTCTGCCGGGGTCATCAGCTCCAGCAGGGCCGCGGCGGTGACGTCGTTCGGCTCGACCAGCTGGTTCAGCGCGGCCAGGCACAGTGTGTGCGGAAGGTGGCCGACGGCGTCCTGCCGCCGGGCGGGGGTCTGCGGTGCGGTGCTCATGATGGTGCTCCTTGTCCCGGGGCTAGGTGCAATACAGCTAGGCGGTGTGCAGGTTCTGGCGCAGGTGGGCGGCGATCTGGACGTCGTCCGGCGCCGGGCGCTGGTGGCCCTGGGTGTCGGCGACGGTCCAGGCCAGACGCAGCAGGCGGTCGGTGGCGCGGGCCGAGAGGCCGCCGCGTTCGGCGGCGGCTTCCACGGCGCGGCGCGTGGCCATCGGGTAGTCCAGCTCATGGCGCAGGATCCGGGTGGGGATCTGCGCATTGCAGCCGACGCCGTAGCCCTGCAAGCGGGCGGCGGCTCGGGCGCGGGCCTCCAGCACCCGGTCGCGCACCACGGCGCTGGACTCGTTGGCCTGCTGCCCGACCAGCTGTCCGCCGGGCACCGGGTTCAGCCGCACCTGCAGGTCGGTGCGGTCCAGGATCGGTCCCGAGAGCCTGGCGAAGTAGCGGCGGCGGGCCATCGGTGTGCAGGTGCAGCCGGTGCCCGCGGCGTAGTTCCTCCCGCAGGGGCAGGGATTTGAAGCCATGACCAGTTGGAAGCGGGCCGGCAGCCGGGCGTGGCCGCGTGTGCGGTCCAGGGTGATGCAGCCCTCCTCGATGGGCTGGCGCAGCGCGTCGAGCACGCCGGTGTTGAAATGCGCCACCTCGTCCAGGAACAGCACCCCGTGGTGCGCCCGGGTGATCGCGCCGGGCACCATGCGCCGGGTGCCGCCGCCGATCAGTGCGGTGAGCGAGGCGGTGTGGTGCGGGGCGATGAATGCCGGGGTGCGGCGCAGCGCGGCGATGGGAGATTCGGAGCCGTGGGTGATCGAGTGCACCGCGGTGGCTTCCAGCGCCTGCAGGTCATCCAGCGGCGGCAGGATTCCGGGTAGGGCGCTGGCCAGCAGGGTCTTGCCCGCGCCGGCCGGCCCGACCATGATCAGGTGGTGCCCGCCGGCCGCGGCGAGCTCCAAGGCCAGGCGCGCCTCCCCCTGCCCGTTGACCAGCGACAGGTCGGTGGGCTCCGGGGGTGCGGGCGCGTCAGGCTGCCGGGCCCCGGCTGCATGGCGCAGGTTGATGCTCAGCCCCGCTGCGTCGGCCCCGCAGTGGATGAGGACCTGGCCCAGGTGGTCGGCGGCGAATACGCGGGCTCCGGGCACCAGCCGGGCCTCGGCCTCGTTGCCGCGGGCGACCACCAGGTTCGGCAGGCGAAGTGCCACGGCAAGCTGGGCGGCGGGAAGCACCCCGGGCACCGGACGCAGCATGCCGTCCAGCCCCAGCTCAGCCAGGTAGACGGTGTTCGGAGGCGGGGAGATCTGCCGGTCCGCGGACAGCGCGGAGACCAGGATGGCCAGGTCGAAGCCGGAGCCGAATTTGGGCAGCGTGGCCGGCGAGAGGTTGACGGTGAGCTTGCGGTTGGCGATCGGGATGCCGGTGTTGCGCGCGGCGGCCTTGATCCGCTCGCGCGCCTCGTTCAGCGACGCGTCGGGCAGGCCGAGGATCACGAAGCCGGGGATGCCGTTGCCCAAGTCGGCCTCCACCTCGATTAGCGCCGCCTGCACGCCCTGGAAGGCGATCGCGTGGGTGCGGGCGGTGCTCATGAGCGCACGTCCGGCAGGTGCCGGCAGGCCAAGGAGCCGCCGGGTGCTGGATAGACCTCGACGACGTCCACCCGCAGCTGCGGGCAGTAGGCGCTGTGGGCCTTGCACCAGGCGATCAGCAGCCGGTGCAGCCGGGCGAACTTCGCGGGATTCACCGCGTCGAACGCGGTGCCGAACCCCTGGGAGGAGCGGGTCTTGACCTCCACCGCGGCCAGGGCGCCGGCCGGGTCGCGGACCACCAGGTCAAGCTCGCCGCTGCGGCATCGCCAGTTGCGGTCCAGGATCCGGTAGCCGCCGGCTTCGAGGTGCTCGGCGGCCGCCTGCTCGCCCCGGGCTCCGAGTTCCTGCTGCTGAGTGGTCATCGCCGCCTCCTTGAATCGGTCTGTGCGTGTTCAGACCAGTCTCAGGGGCTGCGGGGCGGGGCCGGTGCGGCGGGGCGCGGATTGTGGAGAACGCGGTTAGCTCTCCAGCCCCTCCTTGGGGATCTGCAACTCGTCGCGGTTCAGCTCCTCGACGTTGACGTCCTTGAAGGTGAGCACCTTCACTGCCTTCACGAAGCGGCCCTGGCGGTAGATGTCCCAGACCCAGGCGTCGGTCAGCGTGAGCTCGAAGTAGACTTCGCCGGCGTTTGACAGCGTCTTCACGTCAACCTGGTTGGCCAGGTAGAAGCGGCGTTCGGTTTCCACCACGTAGTTGAACAGCCCGACCACGGTCTTGTACTCGCGGTACAGCTGCAGCTCCATGTCGGACTCGTAGTTTTCCAGTTCGTCGCCAGCCATCACTTTGCCTTCAATCCTGTGGGTTTACCTTCGTCCTTGCCCGTGCCGGAAGTCAAGTTCCAGCTCTTGCGGTGGTAGTCGCAGGGGCCCAGGGCGACGATCGCCTCGCGGTGCGCGGCGGTGGCGTAGCCCTTGTTGACCTCCCAGCCGAACGCGGGGTGCGCCGACGCCAGCTGCGCCATGATCCCGTCGCGCTCCACCTTGGCCAGGATCGACGCGCCGGCGATCGCCTGGCAGGTCATGTCCCCCTTGACGATGGTGCGCACCGGTACGTGCAGGCCCACCGGTTCGCGGTCCGCGGCCAGCAGGTCGAAGAGATCCTGCTCGGGGGCGCTCAGCCAGTCGTAGCTGCCGTCCAGCAGCACCGCCTCGGGGGCCACCGCGCAGGCGGCCACCGCGCGGGTGCCGGCCAGGCGCAGCGCCCCGGTGACCCCGAGCTGATCGATCTCCGCGGCCGAGGCATGCCCCACGCCGTAGCCGGCCGCCCACGCGCGCACCGGCTGAACCAGTTCCTCGCGCTTGGCGGCGGTGAGCAGCTTGGAGTCGCGCAGCTGCGGGAATTCGGTCACGGCCTGGATGTCGATCACGGTGACGCCCACGCTGATCGGTCCGGCCAGGGCGCCGCGGCCCACCTCGTCGGCCGCGCCGATGAAGCGCACGCCGTGGGCGGCGGCCAGGGCGCGCTCGTGCTCCAGCGTGGTGGCCTTGGAGGACTTGGAAGTTCTGGACGCGGTGGCGGGCATGCTAGTTCCCCGGGGTCGGGACGGCGGCGAAGACTTCCTCGTGGGAGTCGATGGTGCCCCAGCGCGACAGCGGCCAGGAGATGACCGAGGCCTTGCCCTGCACCGAGTCGACGTCCACGAACCCGCCCTGGACATCCGGGTGGAAGCGGGAGTCGGCGCTCTCGGCGCGGTGGTCGCCCATCACCCAGAGCTTGCCCTCCGGCACGGTGACCTTGAAGGCCATGTCGCTGGGGGTGTTCCCGGGGTAGATGTAGGGTTCGTCGATCGGGGTGCCGTTGATGCTCAGCCTGCCGTCGACGGTGCAGCACTCCACGGTGTCCCCCGCGGTGCCGATGATGCGCTTGACCAGGTACTGCTCGCCGGCCGCGGGCAGGATGCCGACGAAGGACAGCGCCGATTCCACCGCGGTGGGCTGGGCTTCAAGCGGCGGCAGCCAGTCAAGGTCGTCGCGGAAGACCACCACGTCCCCGCGCTCCAGCTCGAATGGGCCCGGGACCATGAGGTTCGCGAAGATCCGGTCGTTGATCTGCAAGGTGTTCTCCATGGAGCCCGACGGGATGTAGTAGGCGCGGAAGAAGAAGGTCTTGATGACGAAGGACAGCACCAGGGCGATCGCGACGATGATCACGATCTCCCGGATGAAGCGCCAGAGTTTGTAGAGCGGTCCGCCCTGCTGCGGACTTTCGGCTGATTCGGCGCTCACGGCTGGGTGCGTCCCTTTCGCTGGTGGTCAATACCCTCCATCTTACGTACGCAGCCGCGCGGCGGCGCCACGTGGCACGCTGCACGCACGAATTGCCCAGATAATTGCCGCTCCGGCCGCGGCCACCGGGCGCGAACTCCGGCAGGCGGCGCTAGCCGGACGGGGTGCCGACGGTGGCCGGGGCCAGTGCGACGACGGCGGCCGTGGCGGCCAGCCGCACCTGCAGCCGCCGTGCCGTATGTGTGCTTCCCATGTCTAATCCCCGTCTACCGGCGGAACCGTCGGCGTGCCGCGGGAGGTGCACCCGAGGCTCCCGGCCGTTCCGCAGAGCCACCTCGTAGGCACATGTATGCCACATGGCGATGCCCCGCCGTCTTCAGCGCTTGCGGGGCATTGCCAGGGTGTCCGAGAGGCGGCCACTGGGGGAACATGCTCCCCTAACCGTGACGTCGGGATCTGCGGCGCAGCAGCAGCGCAGCCCCCAGGACCGCCAGCACGCCGCTGGCCAGGACCAGCCAAACGCCGCGGAACCCGGTATCGGCCAGCTCAGCCTCGGCCGAAGGGGCCCGGGTCGGCTCGGTGGGTTGCGGAGAGCCGGGTGTTTCGAATTCGTCCACCGAAGCCGTCGCGCTGTCGCTCGGGGTCGGCTCCCGGGTCGGTTCCACGTCCTGGGTCGCCGACTGGCTCGGCCCTTGGCTCGGCTCCTCGGTGGGAGACGGTGCCAATGTCGGCTCGGGAAGCACCACGATGGCAGCTGCTTCGACTTGCTCGGAGGAGTTGAAGCCGTTGACCGCCTTGAGGGTGAACTCGAAGGGGCCTTCCCTGTCCGGGGCCGGGAAGGAGAAGTCACCTGAGGCGGACACCTCGACCGTCTGGACGGCTTCCGAACCCACGCCGACCCCGACGACGGTCCCCTCGGAAGCTTCGGCAACGGTACCGGCGAGCATTTTGCCGGCCACCACCTCGCCGCCATTGGCCACGGAGGTGACTTCCGGCGCGTTCACGCGGAACTTGACCTGGTAGCCCTCGATGTAGCCCTCGGCCATGACATCGGCCAGCGAAGTGTAGAACGCCAAGTCGTCGTCGGTTTTCCCAATTCCGTCCGGGCCCTCGCTGTAGGCCGAGGTGATGCCCACGGCTCTCGCGCCGACCAGCATCGGCCCGCCGGAGTCGCCCTCGTCCACCACCTGCTGGCCGGGGTTCTCCATGGCATAGCCCCAGACCGGACGCTGGTCGTTGCTGTAGCCGGTCACGAAGAACACGCCCACGCCAACGATGATCGAGCAGTTCCAGCCGCTGGTCCGGCCGCTGGAGCAGGCCGAGTCGCCAAGAACGGCTCGGGAGACGCCGGTCAGTTCGACCGAATCGGCGTGCGGGCCATGGACAGTCCAGTTCGTCACGGCGGCGGGAAGTTTCAGTGCCGGGTTGATTTCGTCGACGACAGCGATGTCGGTGCCTGGCTCGACGCCATCCAGGACCTTGTCCTGTTCCTCCTCGTCCAGGCCGTCAAGCGCTGACTGTGGGATGCCGGAGTTGCCCATCCCTCCGAACTGGCTGAATCCGAAGTTACCGAGGGGTGCGCCGGCCGGGCCCATTTCGTTGGGTGCGGTCTGCTCCATGAGGCCCAGAATGGTGCCATGGCCGTCAAAGGAACAGTGGCCTGCGGTGAGGACGGCGTCCTCACCGGTGGGCGACCAGGCATTGAATCCGGTCGAGCAGAACTGGAAATCAGGTACCTGCGATGAAAAATTGACGACCGAATAGGCCATGCCCCCGAGCAGGTTTTCGTCGGCTGAGCTCCGGGCCGGGCCCGATCCTTCCACCAGCTCGACGCCCGGTGCCAGTTCGACGAACTGTTCCAGGGTCAACGACGGCTCGACGGACGCCGACCGAGGGGTGGGACTGGTTTCGACCGGTTGGGCATTCGAACCCGATGCCAGGATCTGCAGCCCGTCCGAGGTTTCCATGATGGCGGTGAGCCGCGAGAGCTCGGAGGGCTTGACGGCGTCCAGGACTTCTTCGTAGACCTCTTGCACGTCGTTGACCGGCCCGAGGTCGGTGATGATTGCCGCAGGTTCCGCTGCGCTGGCCTCGACGTTTGCTTTGTCCTCGGCTTCATCTTCTTCGGCAACCGTGATTGCGGCCTTGCCGTTCTCGACGCTGGCCGAAGCCATGATGCCGTCGGAAGCGGGTTCCTCGCGAATCCGGGCGGCGTTCTGTGACGCCTTGGCTTCCTCGTTGAATTCATCGACCGTCTGACCCAGGTCTCGTTCGACCGCCTTGCGCAGCCCCTCGGCATCGTCCAGGCCCCCGGCCGGGGCGCTGACCGGGGTGGTCTGGACGGATACGGGAGCGGAAGAGCCGGGAAGCCCAGTTGCCGGAGAGCTTGGCGCGTCGGGCATCTCTTCGGAAACTTCCTGCGCCGCACCGGCAGGCAGGAAGCTTCCGCCCACGACTAAAGCGGTGGCCGCTGCAGCAGCAAGTCGCCGTTGCCCGGTTCTACTATTCAGTTTTGGCATTGATTCTGCTCCCGGAGATTAAGATGCGAGTTCCTGCGCGTCTCGAGCATTGCGCACATGGCAAGAGTCAGATTCATTGCCGAAACGAAACTTTATCCGGATTCAATCAAACGTTTCAAATGGCAGATCAAACGAAAATATAAATCCTCAGTCGCAACATTCTCAGTCCGAATATATTTTTAGGACGAAATTCAATCAGCCCTGGTATCCGATGGTGGATTACGGGCGACTCTTGGCTATTATTCATCCCACATCAACGGCGAATAATCCAATGCGGTAAGTTAACGGACATGGCGTCCTGTACATGGCATGCCCAAGCAGGAATTTCCTAGTGACGCACACAGGAGACGACAAACCGCATCAGGTCAGAAGGACTTTCTGGGGCATGATAAGCAGAGATTGACCAGTGTCACACTTCAGGCGGTGCCTACACCCTGCGTAGGTTGCGTACTGCGGCCACAGCACGCGGTCAAGGACGCGGAGTCAAGGGATATCCCAGCGTTGTTCCATGGGCCAGATGATCCCGGTTACCCGTCCGCTGATGCGGTCCAGGCTGATCATGCCGCCGCCGCTGGCTCCGAGCAACGATCGGGAATCCTGCGACACGGAACGGTGGTCCCCCATGACCCAAACGCGGCCAGCAGGAACTTCGACTGAGAACTTCATGTCGCTTGGCGCATCGCCGTTGAAGAGGTAGGGCTCGTCGATCGGTTCGCCGTTGACGGTGACGCGGCCGTCGGCCGAACAGCATTTAACGGTATCCCCGCCCACCCCAATCACGCGCTTGACATAGGAATGGGAGCTGCCCGAAAGCTTGAAGGCGCCCACGAGGTCGTCAACCACCGAGGATCGGGCATAGGGCAAGAACGATCCCCGACCGTCGAATACGATGACGTCCCCGCGCTGGGGCTCGGCGTCGTCGTAGGCGCGTCGGTCCACTGAGATGGCCTGGCCCGGGTTCAGCGTTGACTGCATCGAATCCGAGCGGATGCTGAAGACATCGACGAAAAATGCACGAATGATGATCACGGCGACCAACGCGCAAATGACAGCAAGAACAGCGAAGCGCCAGACCCAGTAAAAGGCCCGGCGCTTCGTGATTGCCGCTTCAGGGCGAGCAATCTGCTTCATGGAAGAACGCAGATTACTTCTTGCCGCCGAAGTCGCGCTTCTCGCGGATGCGAGCAGCCTTGCCGTGACGATCGCGCATGTAGTACAGCTTTGCACGACGCACGTCGCCCTTGGACACAACCTCAATCTTTTCGATGATTGGGGAGTGAACCGGGAAGGTACGCTCGATACCGGTGCCGAAGGAAACCTTGCGGACGGTGAAGGTCTCGCCTACGCCGCGGCCCTGACGGCCCAGTACGTAGCCCTGGAAGACCTGAACACGGGAGTTCTTGCCTTCGATGATGTTGACGTGCACCTTGAGGGTGTCGCCAGGACCGAAAGCAGGAACGTCGGAACGCAGGCTAGCTGCATCCAAAGAGTCAAGAATATGCATTGTGCATCTCCTAGGATCAATGCCGCAGGTCACCGAATCCTCGTAGCGGGGCTCTTCGAGCGCCTGAAACGGCGCCGAACTCCCCGGAACGTTTACCACCGGCTGGCTTTAGCAACCGATGCGGCGGTTCTTGAAGTCCGGGATCCCCCTGCGGCAGGATTCGGACAAAACACACCAAGAGTCAATTTTGCCATATAAATGTCCCTGAGGTGAACACCGCGGCGGAGCAATCCGCAGTGATGTTGGCCTCGCGAGGAGTTTATTCGGATTCGGTTCCTGCGCCGGTAGCCCAATCGAGCTGGGACTTGGGCAGGATCTCGCCTTCAACCACGGCAAAACCGCTGTGCCACAGGGCATCGCGGTCCCGGCGGTTCAGGCTTTCCACGTCGAGCTGGGTGAGCAGGTCCGGCCGGCGGTCGGCCGTGCGCTTGATCTGCTCGTCGCGGCGGTGGCGGGCTACGCGGTGGTGGTTGCCGCCCAGCAGCACCTCGGGAACCTCGCGGCCGCGCCAGGACGCGGGCTTGGTGTAGACGGGGTACTCCAGCAGCACATCCGAGTGCGATTCCTCGACGAGCGACTCGGGGTTGCCGATGACACCGGGAATCAGGCGCCCGATGGCCTCCACCATCACCATGACCGCGACTTCTCCCCCGTTGAGGACATAGTCGCCGATGGAGACGGGAATGACAGTGAAGTTCTCGTGCGCGTACTCGATGACGCGCTCGTCGATGCCTTCGTAGCGGCCGCAGGCGAAGACCAGATGCTCTTCTTCGGCGAGGTCGTAGGCCATCTGCTGGTTGAAGACCGCCCCTGCGGGCGAAGGCACGATCAGCACCGGCTTCTTGTCGGCCGGAGCCTTGGCGCGGACAGCGTCCAGCGCCTGGCCCCACGGCTCGGGCATCATGACCATGCCGGCGCCGCCGCCGTACGGGGTGTCGTCCACCTTGCGGTGCTTGTCGGTGGTGAAGTCGCGCAGATTGGTGACGTTCAGGTCCAGGATGCCGTCTGCCGCGGCGCGGCCGATGAGCGAAAGCTGCAGCGGGTTCAGGTATTCGGGGAAGATCGAGATGACGTCCAGGCGCATTACTTGGATTCCCCCTCGGGCTGCTCCGAATCCTCGGAGTTCAGCTCCAGCAGGCCCGGAGGCGGGGTGATGGTCAGCGTACCGGCCTCGGTATCGATCTCCGGGACGAATTCGTCCACGAACGGCAGGTAGATTTCCTCGCCGTCGGCGTTCTCGAAGACCAGCAGATCCTGGGCGGGGTTGGTGCGCAGCGCCGTGACAACGCCGACCTCGACGCCGTCGTGCATGACCTTCAGGTCCTGCAGCTCGTGCTCGTACCACTCGTCCGAGTCGTCCTCCGGCTCCTCGCCGACCTCGATCTCCAGGCGGGCGCCGCGCAGCGTCTCAGCGGCGTTGCGGTCCGCGATCTCCTGAAATGACAGCAACAGGATTGCCTTGTTCCAACGCGCGTTCTTGATGGTCAGCGACTCAACCGGGCCGTCGGTGACATGCAGGACTTCGCCGGCGACAAAGCGCTCTTCGGGTGCGTCGGTAAGGACCTGGGCCGTGACTTCGCCGCGGATGCCGTGGGGCTTGCCGATGCGGGCTACCTGCAATCGCATGTTCGCTGAACCTTTTCTTCGGTGGATGGCTTCAGATGGTGAAGGATAAAAATTTTGGGGTGAAACACTAAAGGAGTTCCCGCGTTGTAGAGCGGAAACTCCTTGAGTGGTGAGGCTCGGCCTAGGCCGGGCCTCTAAGTTGTTCAGCCTCGGCGACGATCAGTGTCGATAACATCAACACGGATCGGCTCCTTGGCCAACGCTGCCATCACTGTGCGCAGTGCCCGTGCAGTGCGACCCTGGCGTCCGATCACGCGACCGAGATCATCAGGATTCACACGTACTTCGAGCAGGTCGCCGCGGCGGGTGGACTTCAGGGCAACCTGAACGTCCTCCGGCTCCTCGACAACCCCACGGACCAAGTGGTCTAGCGCGTCAACGAGCATGATTACTCAGCCTCGGTAGCTTCAGCCTCTGCCTCTTCGGCAGCTGGCTTTTCAGCCTTCTTGGTGATGGCTTCCTTGAGGATAACCGAGCCCTTTTCAGGAGCAACGAATGCTGGCTTAGGCTCGGCAACCTTGTAGGTGCCTTCCTGGCCATCGATGCCCTTGAACTTCTGCCAGTCACCGGTGATCTTCAGCAGTGCGTGTACCTGCTCGGTTGGCTGAGCGCCAACGGACAGCCAGTACTGTGCACGGTCCGAATCGATCTCGATGATCGAAGGGTTCTCGGTCGGGTGGTACTTACCGATCTCCTCGATGGCACGGCCATCGCGCTTGGCGCGCGAGTCCATGACGACAACGCGGTAGAAAGGTGCGCGCATCTTACCGAAGCGCTTCAGACGAATCTTTACGGCCACTTTTGTGGTCTCCTGTTTCTCAACATGGTCGAACCAAGCTTTGTGCACCTGTGGGGCAGGCCTTACTGACCTGGTTCTAAAAGGACAGGATTCGAAACGGAGAGAGGGTCCATAACAAATCGAGTACCCTGCAATTATGCCAGAGACCCGGCGCTCAAACCAATTATTCCCGACACCTGCGTGCCGGTTCTGCGAATGAGGTTCATCACTCCGGGTTCGGAGCGGAAGCAGCCGGCTCGGCGGGCTCTACGATTTATTGTATGACCGTCACTTCCGCATTGCTCTCCTTCGCCGTCGTTGCCGCGCTGATGACGCTGGTCCCCGGCGTCGATACGGCGCTGATCCTGCGCTCGGCGGTCACGCGCAGCAGGCTGGACGCACTGGTGGCCGCCCTCGGAATCTGTTCCGGGGTTTTCGCCTGGGGCGTCATTGCGGCCGCCGGGGCATCTGCGGTACTGGCCGCCTCCCAGCTCGCCTACCAAATCCTGACCTACGCCGGTGCCGCGTACCTGATGTTCCTGGGCGGCCAAATGATCTACCGCTCGCTGCGGCGACGGGAACTGGAGCCAACGAACGTTGCCGTGGCCAGCAGCAAATGGAAGGCCTACGGCACCGGGTTGGTGACCAATCTGCTGAACCCGAAGATCGGCGTCTTCTATATCGCTGTCATTCCCCAGTTCACGCCGGCCGATGCCAACGCACTGCTGATGGGTATTGCTTTGTCGGCGGTGCATGTGGCGATGACCTTGGCCTGGGCTGGCGTGCTGATCCTCGGTGCCTCGCTGGCCGGCAAATGGCTGAGCACCCCGAAGGCCGTGACATGGATGGACCGGATTACCGGAACCGTGCTGGTCGGCTTCGGCGTCAAGGTGGCGCTCTCCAAGCCTTAGGTTCGGTGCCGCTGATCTGTCGTGGAGATGCCTCGCTCAAGGAATTCTCAGCCAAACGATGAATACATGGGTTTTAGGCAGCGGTGTAGAGCCGGTTCCGCTGCGGTATCTGCAACGGATCCACATGCTTCGGGAACAAGATATACGCCAATCCCCCGATCTTGACCAAGGTCAGCAACCCGGCATGGATCGCCAAATGATGCCGACGGCACAAACACGACGCATTACGGCAACTGGTCTTCCCGCCATGCTCCCACCAATCATCATGATGGCACTCAAGCATCTCCGGCGGCGCGGTGCACCCGGGCACAATACACCCTCGGTCCCGGGCCAATGCGGCCCGCTTGATCGCCTCGGTGAAGAACCTCTGGGTCCGCCCCACATCCAGCGGCTGCCCGTCGGGCCCGAAGATCACCCGGTAAATCGCTCCCTCGCACATCAGCCTCCCGGTTTCCGCCGCGTCGAGCCCCACCCCGTGATCCGTGGTCGAGGTGAGCTTTTCGGGGTGCCGCAAATCCTCCAGGGCCTTGAGCTGGATGTGGATCCCGACCCGCGGCGCGATGGTCTTCGCCCCCGGCCCCTGATGACCGGAGCTGAGTGCTGCGAGGAACGCGTTCAACCGGCGCTGGGCCGGCGGCACGTCCGCGTCGCCGCCCAACTCCGGGTCCTGGTCGCTGTACTCGGTCCGCGGCTGCCCGGCGGCATCCCCGAAGCCATGGCCTGCATCCTCGTGGCCGGTTTCCGCACCCCCGGAATCCTGGCCTTCCTGGCCCTCGGAGGACTCCTGAGCGTGCTGGCTCTCCGAGATGTCTTGGCCGTACTGGCCCTCCGAGGCACCCTGCGAGCCTTTGCCCGCGCTATGCCACGTATCAAAGTCAATGAGATTCTCCCGGCCTTCCTCGGCCGGGCCGCCACCAGTGCCGCCATCGGGGCCGGGACCGGCATCGGGGCTGCTGTCGGGGCCGGAATTGATGCCGGACCAGTCGGGAGCCGGGGCATCCGAACTGAACAACGGGTCGGTCTGCACCTCGCCGCGTTCTGTTGCCTCGGCGTCCGCCGCCGAGCGGTCGGGGTTCGAGGAACCGGCCCGGGCGGCCCGGGCGGCCTTGCCGGCCTGGGTCCGCGGGTTGTCCGCCTGCCCCATCAACGAGCGCAACTGCTCGGCCTGCTCCCCCGCCGCGCGCAGGTCGTAGCAGTCCACCCCGGCGCGGGTGCCGCGGAAGAAGATCCCGGTCTCCGGGGCTCGTTGCTTGCCGTGCTCGCGCCGGTAGTCGGAGATCAAGGTGGAGACCTGTTTCTCGCTGGTGGTGCGGTTCGGCTCGGCCAAGGCGGCGAGTACGTGCTCTTCCATGAGTGCCCCGTCGGCGTGCCGGGCGGTCGGCGGCAGCGGGATTCCTTCGAAGCAGGTGTCGGCCGGTTCGAACTTGTCCAGTGCCCGGGCCGCCTGCGCGATCCGGCGCGGGTCCACGGCCCCCGGAGCCTGGTACAGCCGGGCCAGCCCGGCCAGCCGCGGGGTCAGCGTGCCGCCGTCCATGGCGCGGCGGGCGATCAGCAGGTGCGCATCGTGCAGCCGGGACGCGGCCCCGTAGTAGTTCAGCCCCAGCCAGGCCGCGGCGAAGTCCGCGGTGCTGGTGTAGTGGGCGCGGCCCGCGTGCAGGCGCGGGGCCGTTGCCAGGTCCAGCTGCCGGTAGGCGTGCTGGTCCCTGGCTTGGCGCAGGGCGTCCAGCTCGTCGTCTTCGAGCAGGTGCGCGCCGGTGGATTCCAGATGGATCTGGCTGCGCAGCTGCTCGCGCTGGGTGTCGTGGAACAGCTGCTCGATCAGGTGGGCGTGGGCGGCGGCGACCCGCGGGTCATCGATGCCGCGCAGGGCTTCGGAGAGCTTGGCCAGCAGGGCGCAGCACGAGGCCATGACCTCGAGCAGGGCGGCGGCCGCGCCGCGCGGGATGCTCGTGGTGATGGCGTTGTGCAGGACCTGGAGTGCTGCGGCGAGCTGGTGGATACTCATGGCCCCAGCCTGCGCCGGGTCTACGGGTGGCGGCGGGAGGTGGTTGCGGGGTGTGGATAAACCTGAATCTAGTTCTCTGACAGCTGGTCCCCAGCTACCCAGTCGTTGCTACTCGAACGGATCAGCAGCCACGCAGCTACAAGCAGTAGCAGCCCGGAAAGTCCCGTGGACAGGGCCACCACTGTCTCTGTGCCCGGGGTGGTGTCATGCGAGGAATAGAACGTGAGCAGCGGGGCGACGATGTAGCAGGCGAACATGTACCCGTGGACATTGGTGCCCAGGGTGAAGAAGACCGCGAGACTGAGTGCCGGACAACGCCTGGCGCACAGCAGGCACAGACCGATCGCCGCAAAGAACCCCAGCGTCAACAGCGTGTCGGCGAGCGCCGTGCGTCCCGACTCGTGGGGCGGTGTCCCGTTGCGGGAGGTGAGCAGGGATTCGTAGCCGATGATCGCGCAACTGGCGGAAAGCAGCAGTCCCAGCATCAGATACAGGCAGAGGCGCCAGACGCTTTGCCGCGGTCGCAGGGACAGCAGGCACATGGTCAGCATCACCACCCCGGCAGCCTGCAGCAGCATTCCGATTCCGAAGGGAAAGCTGATGCCGGGAATCATCACGAAGGGTTCGGAAGCCAGGTAGTAGTCGTACAGGTGGTCTTCCACGGACAGGTCGCTGGGGCTGAGGCCCGCCGGAAAGGTGATCCAGCGGGCATGGGCCGCTGACAGCTGGAACCAGCAGGAGGCAACGAAGAACAATGCCGCACCCGAGGCGAAGATCACCGCGGCCCAGCTCTGTGGCGTAGCGGCGCTGGTTCCGCCTAGCCACCTCGGGGTGGATTTGAGGGCGGTCCAGCTCGATGCACGTAGCTGGCGCAGGTCGGTGGCGAACTCACTCATTGTTCCTGTCCCTTCCACTCAGTCTCTTGCGGATCAACTGCACCGCGGCCAGGAGCGCTGCGGCTCCCGCGGCGACGCTGCCGATCGCCACGATGGTTTCAGTCCCGGGGGTTGCATCGTACGGGGCGTATCCGGTGATCGCCGGAGCAAAGAGCACGGCGATGGCCAGGTAGCCGATCGGGCTGGCGCACTGGGCGAACAGCATCGCGATCCCCACAGCCGGGAGCCGCAGCCAGGCCATGATGCCCAGCGCCAGCAGCGCAGGAGACGTCAGGAAGACGATCGCAACCACCAGCCAGTCGGTGGCGGACGCCTCGCTGATCTGGCCGGTGGCCGCGATGCGCAGCGAATCGGCCCCGATCAAGGCGAATCCGGCGGCGACGGCAGCGCCGAGCAGCAGCTGGGCGTGGAGCACGGCGGCACTGGCCCGCGGGCGCAGCATCAGCACGGCGGCCGTCAGGAAAGCCAAGCCGGCGGCCTGCAGCAGCATGCCGATGCCGAAGGGCAGGTGGGTGCCGGGCAACAGGATCACCGGGTCCGCGGCCAGGTAGTAGTCGAAACGGTTGTCCTCGATGGCGTAGTCCCCCACCCCCGCTGCGTGTGTGATCCAGCGGGAGTTGGAGGCAGCCAGCTGGAATCCGGAGGACACCAGCAGAAGCAGTCCGGAAGCCAGCGCGCAGCCGATGGCCGGGAGCGGGACCCAGTGAATGCCGGAGGAGCTCGCCACGTGTTTTCCCGCCGCAGCCAGTAACCGCTGCAGGAGCTTCATCACCGCGCCCACATCCGCCGCCAGCCCGCGGACGCCCCCGGCGAAGTCACCCATGGCGGGCCTGCGCAGCGCAGAGCCCTACGCCGAAGGAGGCGAACAGCATCAGCGCGGCCGCCACAGGGTTGATCGGCAAGCGGATCGCCCTCCGAACGGTGTCCGGGGCCGCCCGGTGTTGCGCCCGTTGCCGCGCGCCGCGGTTCGGTGTGCGCGGCGTAGTTCTCAGTTCACTCATGCGCAGAGATTAGCAAGCCGGAATATGAAGCAGAAAGAGGCGAGAATCACCGCACAAATCGCTGAAACTTCCATCGGGTACCGCTGGGTGGGACCGGAAGAAGCGAAATAAGGAAAATGACAGAAGAAGCTTTGACTTTCTCCGGAGGCTGATGAAAGAAACTGCGGGTCAGCGGGCGGTGCTCGCCTTCTACTTGCTTTCACTGCGCCGGGCATCGCCACGCGGTGCGTCAAAAACGTTGATGACGACAGGTGAAGCGCAGCTGTCGAGCTAATGCGCTTGACGGCATTTCAGGGAAAGCTAATCTGCTCTGATCGTTTTTCGCAGGTAGTTGTTTAGGCTAACCTTAGACTGATCGACCTGTGGCCCGCATCGCAATCGCGGGTTCCAGCGGTCACCCGCGATCGACAAATACCCCTTCGCGGGAGCGCCAAGAAGATGAAGGCAGCACAAGATGATCGGAAACTACCTGATCGGTCTGCGCGAGGGACTGGAAGCGGTCCTGATCGTGGTCCTGCTGATCGCGTACCTGACCAAAACGAACCGCCGGCACCTGCTGCCGCGCATCTACGCCGGCGTGGGCGTCGCGGTCGCGGTGTCGCTGGGCTTCGGCGCGCTGCTGACCTTCGGCCCGAGCGGGCTGACCTTCCAGGCGCAGGAGATCATCGGCGGCACGCTGTCCATCCTGGCTGCGGGCCTGGTGACCTGGATGATCTTCTGGATGGCGAAGACCTCCAAGACGCTGAACAAGGACCTGCAGCAGCAGGTGGACAAGGCGGCCGACGGCCCGGCCTGGGGGCTGGTCATCGTCGGCGCGCTGTCGGTGGGCCGCGAGGGCCTGGAGACGGCGCTGTTCATCTGGGCCGCGGCGCGCACCAGCGACCAGACCTGGGAGCCGCTGCTCGGGGCGGGGCTGGGCATCGCCACCGCGATCCTGCTCGGTGTGCTGCTGCACCGCGGCATCGTGAAGATCCAGCTGTCCAAGTTCTTCGCCTACACCGGCGTGCTGCTGGTGGTGGTCGCCGCGGGCGTGCTCGCCTACGGCGTGCACGACCTGCAGGAAGCCGCCGTGCTGCCGGGCATCAACAACCTCGCCTTCGACCTCAGCGCGCAGCTGCCGCCCTCGGGCGTGGCAGCCACCTTGCTCCAGGGCATCTTCAACTTCACCCCGGCGATGACCGTGCTGCAGGTGGCCGCCTGGGCGCTCTACATCGTGCCGGTGATGTTCTTCTACCTGCGCGCCCTGCGCTCCGGGACCAAGCCCGCGCCGAAGCCGGCGGCGACGCAGTCGTCCGCGCAATCGCCAGCGCAGTCTCCGGAAAACGCCTGAGCGGCGCACCGCACCAACCATTGGCACTATCGAGGATCCACCACCCATGACCAAGTTCCTGGCACCCGCCGCCCTGCTCGCGCTCGGCGCCCTGGCCCTGACCGGCTGCACCGACAACAACGCCACCGCCAGCGCGGACGGCTCCATCGCCGTCACCGCGAGCGACGACGCCTGCACCCTGGCCACCGGCACCGCCGCCGGCGGCACCCTGAAGTTCTCCGTGAAGAACGAGGGCACCAAGGTCAACGAGTTCTACCTGCTGGCCGAGGACGGCCTGCGCATCGTGGGCGAGGTGGAGAACATCGGCCCCGGCGTGACCCGCGACCTGGTGGTCATGGCCCCCGAGGGCAGCTACTTCGCCGCCTGCAAGCCGGGCATGGTCGGCGATGGCATCCGTTCGCCGTTCACCGTGACCGCCGCGGCCGCCGGCCAGGAGGTCTCCGCGGACCGCGCCGCGCTGCAGCAGACCGCCGTGGACCAGTACGCCTCCTACGTCAAGGACCAGTCGCAGCAGCTGCTGGCCGGCACCGAGGACTTCGCGGCGGCCTTCGCCGCGGGCGAGGAAGCCGAGGCCAAACAGCTCTACCCGCAGGTGCGTATGCACTGGGAGCGCATCGAGCCGGTGGCCGAGTCCTTCGGCGACCTGGACCCGATCCTCGACGCCCGCGAGGCGGACCTTGAGGAGGGCCAGGAGTTCACCGGCTGGCACCGCGCGGAGAAGGACTTGTGGGCCCCGAAGGGCTACACCAAGATGAGCCAGGCGCAGCGCCAGCAGATCGCGGATGGGCTCGTGGAGCACACCACCGAGCTGGTCACGCGCGCCCAGGCGCTGGAGTTCACCCCGGACAAGCTGGCCAACGGCGCCAAGGAGCTGCTGGACGAGGTCGCCACCGGCAAGGTCACCGGCGAGGAGGAGGCCTTCTCCCACACCGACCTATGGGACTTCCAGGCCAACCTGGAGGGCGCGAAGATCGCCTACGAGGACCTGGCCCCGCTGCTGGAGGGCACCGATGACGAGCTGGATGCGCAGCTGAAGGAGAACTTCGAGAAGCTGCAGGCGCAGCTGGACGCCTACCGCGTGGGCGAGGGCTTCAAGTACTACGATCAGCTGGGCACCGAGCAGGTGCAGGAGCTGGCCGCCGGGGTGGACGCCCTATCCGAGCCGCTCTCCCGCCTGACCGCCGCGGTGGTCAAGTAGGGCGGGCACCATGGGCGAAGAGAAGAAGGCCGGGATCTCCCGGCGGCTGCTGCTCACCGGGGCCGGCGCCGGCGGCGCGGGCCTTGCCGTGGGCGCGCTGGCCGCCGCGGCCTTCGGCGGGCAGCTGCCCGAGAAGCAGGCAACCGACACCATCGAGTTCTACGGCGAGCACCAGGCGGGCATCACCACCGAGGCCCAGGACCGCATGCACATCGTCGGCTTCGACGTGACCACGCAGGACCGCGGCAAGCTCGTCGCGCTGCTCAGGGACTGGACCGCGGCGATCGAGCAGATGGCCGCCGGGCAGCCGGTGGGCGGCGCCGACACCGGCTCCTACGACGCCCCGCCGGCGGACACCGGGGAGGCCGAGGGCCTGGGCGCCGCGCACCTGACGGTGACCGTGGGCTTCGGCCGCTCGCTGTTCGTCGACGAGCACGGCAAGCCGCGCTTCGGACTGGAGGGCAAGCTGCCCGAGGCGCTGATCGAGCTGCCGCATTTCTCCGGGGACATGGTGGAGGAACAGCGCAGCGGCGGGGACATCGTGGTGCAGGCCTGCGCCAACGACCCGCAGGTGGCGGTGCACGCGATCCGCAACCTCTCGCGGCTGGGCTTCGGCACGGTGCGGGTGCGCTTCAGCCAGATCGGCTTCGGCCGCACGGCCAAGACCACCCAGGCGCAGCAGACCCCGCGCAACCTGTTCGGCTTCAAGGACGGCACCGCCAACATCCTGGCCGAGGACGCCGACGCGCTGGCCAAGCACGTCTGGGTGGGCAAGGATTCGACCGACCAGCCGTGGATGGCCGGGGGCACCTACATGGTGGCCCGGCGCATCCGCATGCAGATCGAGACCTGGGACCGCTCCGCGCTGCGCGAGCAGGAGAACGTGGTGGGCCGCATCAAGTCCACCGGCGCTCCGCTGTCCGGCGGCGAGGAGTTCAGCGAGCCGGACTTCGCGATGGCCGGGTCGGCCGGGCCGATCATCCCGGTGGACTCCCACGTGGCGGTGCTGCATCCCAGCGCGCACAACGGGGCGCGGATGCTGCGCCGCGGCTTCAACTACACCGACGGCTCGGACGGGCTGGGCCGGCTGGACGCCGGCCTGTTCTTCATCGCCTTCGTGATCGACGCGCGCACGCACTTCGTGCCGCTGCAAAAGGCCATGAGCGCCAATGACGCGATGAACGAGTACCTGCGCCACACCTCCTCCGGGCTCTACGCGATCCCGCCGGGCATCCAACCCGGACAGTACCTGGGCCAGCAGCTCTTCGAGGGCTGAAGACCTGAGCAGGCTGCGGGCCCGCGCGATCTTTCCCCATGGGATCGCGCGGGCCCGCTGTTGCCTGCGCCGCGGCGTGCCTAGACTGGGTCGAACATCGGCAGGGCGGAACAGCTGTTTCGAAGCGGAGGGTCCCATGAGCACGGTACTGCAGCAGCACAAGATCACCATCCTGGCCGGGGCGCGCACCGCGGTGGGCAGATTCAACGGCATGTATCGGGAGCTTGACACCGCGCAGCTCGGCGCGGCGGCCGTCCGCGGTGCTCTGGAGCGCAGCGGGCTGGAGCCCGAGGCGGTGGACGAGGTGGTGATGGGCTGCATCGGCCAGGTGGGCCCGGAGTCCTACAACGCCCGGCGGGTGGCGCTGGGCGCCGGCCTGCCGCAGTCGACCACCGCGTTCAATGTGAACCGGTTGTGCGGCAGCGGGCTGCAGGCGGTGTTCAGCGCCGCCCAGTCGCTGGTGGTGGGCGCCAGCGAAGTGGCGGTGGCCGGCGGCAACGAGTCGATGACCACCCTGCCGTACCTCGACTACTCGGCCGGGCAGGCCCGCTCGCTGGCCCCGCGCACGCTGCGCCACGGCACCCTGGCCATGCTGACCGACCCATTCAGCAACAAGCACATGGGAACCACCGCGGATGCGGTGGCCCGCAAGTACCAGGTGGGCCGGGCGGCCCAGGACGAGTTCGCGCTGCGCTCCCAGCAGCTGGCCGGCAGCCAGATCGCCCGTCAAGCCTTCGCGCAGGAGATCATCGAGCACAGCCTGGTAGGCGGTCAGGGCCGGGATGTCGACGAGCATCCGCGGCAGGGCGTGAGCCTTGAATCACTGGCCGCGCTGAAGCCGGCCTTCTCCCCCGAGGGCACTGCCACCGCGGGCAACTCCTCGGGCGTGAACGACGGGGCGGCGGCGCTGGTGCTGGCCAAGGGCGAGTACGTGCGGGCGCACGGGCTGCCGGCGCTGGCCACGGTGGAGCACGTGGTGGTGACCGCCATGGATCCTGCCTACATGGGCTACGCCCCGACCTTCGCGCTGCGCAAGCTGTTCGCCGAGACCAAGCTGGGCCCGAAGGACATCGATGTGTTCGAGCTGAACGAGGCGTTCGCCGCTCAGGCGCTGGCGGTGATCCGCGACGCGCAGCTGGAGCCCTGCAAGGTCAACCCCTATGGCGGGGCCATCGCGCTGGGCCACCCGGTGGGCGCCACCGGAGCGATCCTCGCGCTGCGCGCGGCGCTGGACCTGCGGCGCCGGGATCTGGAGCATGCGGTGGTGACCCTGTGCATCGGCGGCGGCCAGGGCATCGCGGCGCTGCTGAAGCGGGCCTGAGGACTACTGCAGGGCGGGGGTCAGCCGGGCCAGCGAGTCAAGGATCTTCTCCCGCCACGGCCGCCGCCTCCAGCGCTGAAGGTCGATGGGGAAGCTGATCTTCCGGTAGCCGTCCTCGACCTTGCGGATTTCGGCGACGAACTGCGCCCCGCGCACCAGCAGCGAGACCTCCATGTTCAGGCTGAAGGAGCGCATGTCCATGTTGCTGGAGCCGATCACCGCGACCTCGTCGTCGATCGAGAAGTGCTTGGAGTGCAGCACGGTGGGCGAAGGGTACTGGTAGATCTTCACCCCGGCGGCCAGCAGGTCGGCGTAGTAGGAGCGCTGCGCGTGGTAGACCATCGCCTGGTCGGCGACCTCGGAAACGAACAGCTCCACCGCCAGCCCGCGGGAGGCGGCGGTGATGATGGCCTGCAAGGTGGCCTCGTCCGGGACGAAGTAGGGGCTGGTGATGCTCACCCGGCGCCGGGCATTGTGGATCAGCGAGACAAACAGCTTGAGGTTGTTGTCGTTCTCGAAGCTCGGGCCGCTGGGGATCACCTGCGCGTCGAGCCCGTGCACGGTGCGCGACTGGTGGGCGCTGGGCGTTTCATGGTGGATGCTTGCCTCGCGCACCTGGTAGGTCTCCCCTTCGAGCAGCTCGTCGGTTTCGCTGAACCAGTCGGTGATGAACACCGCGTCCAGCTCGCTGACGATCGGGCCTTCCAGCCGCACCATCAGTTCCTTCCAATGCAGGCCGCGGCGTAGGTTCCCGGGCTTGAGGTAGGTCGAGTCGATCAGGTTCTGCGACCCGGTGAAGCCCACTTCCCCGTCCACGATCAGCAGCTTGCGGTGGTTGCGCAGGTCCGGACGCTGCCACTGGCCCTTGTGCGGCTTCAGCGGCAGCATGTGGTGCCATTGGATGCCCAGCCGGTCCAGCTCTTGGATGGTTTCCTTGCGCCGCGGCAGGGTCAGGGTGGCGACGTGGTCGAAGAGCACCCGCACCGCGACCCCGCGGGCGGCGGCGCGGCCCAGCGCGGCGATGAGCTCGCCGGTGGTCTGGTCGCTGACCAGGATGTAGAACTCCACGTGGATGAATGACTGCGCCTTCTCGACCGCGCGGACCATGGAGGCGATGGACTGCTCGTAGCCGCCGATCAGCGTGGCGGAGGTTCCCGAGACCATGCCCAGCGCGCCGAGCTTCTCGTTCATCGCCACGGTCGGGGCCAGCCAGTCAGGTGAGTCGAACTGCGCCCGGTGCCCGCTGAGCCCGGAGGCGGCGTGCATCAGCTCGTTGACCTGCCGCTGCTTCTCCCGGCGGTGGCGCGGAAGCCGGCCGAAGCCGATCAGGAAGAAGGCGATGGCGCCCAGGTACGGGATGAAGATGATCGTCATGATCCAGGCGATGGCCGTGGTCGGCTTGCGCCGCGAGGAGATGACGATGGCGGCGGTCAGGCCGATGACCAGATGCAGGATCAGGAAAACCACGCCAACTTCGTCAGCTGTATTCAATGCGCTGCCTCTCAGCTCCACGATGCGCAACCGGAAGGCCAACAGCGGCCCCGTACGAGATCCTATGTCCACGTGCGCGTTTTCCCGCAGTTTACGCGCAACCGGAGGGTGTTCAACCTCTCAGCCGGTGCCCGGACTTATAAGAGCCCCATGGCTGGCAAATAGATATATTGAAGGTGCAAGCCACTTGCCGCAGCACTTATCGCTGCACCCATCACCCGCACCACAAGGAAAACAAGCACCATGAGCAAAAGAGCTGGATGGATTTCAGCGGGCGTCATCGCCTCGCTGGTCGCCGGCGGGGCCGTCTACGCCACCACCTCGAATTCGGATTCCCACGGCACGGTCATCCGTGTGGTCGATGGCGACACCGTGGATCTGGAAATCGCAGGCGAGCAAACGCGGGTACGGCTGCTGAATATCGACACCCCCGAAACCGTGGATCCCGACAAGGCCGTCGAATGCATGGGCCCGGAAGCTACGGACTACCTGGAGAGGCTGCTGAAGCCCGGCGAGAAGGTGGATCTGGAATACGACATCGAACGCGAGGACCGCTACGGGCGGACCCTGGCCGGCGTGTTCAAGGACGACCTGTTCGTCAACAGCGCCATCGCGGCGGCCGGCCTGGGCGTCGCCGTGAAGTACGAGCCGAATGTGAAGTTCTACGACGAAGTACTGGCCGCCGAGCAGAAGGCTGTCGATGCCGGCGAAGGGTTGTTCGACCCATCCGTGGAATGCACTATCCCGGCCCAGCTGGACGAGGCGGACACCGCGCTCTCCGAGGTTTCATCGCTGCCGGCAGACAGCATAGAGGAAGCCGAATCGCTCATGGGCGAAGCCGCGGCAGCGGTCGGCGTGGGCCTGGCGGTGAAGAGCTCCCTGAACAAGGTGGAGTCTGCCACGCACCCGGTGACCCATGCGCTGATGAGCGGCCGCTATGCGAGCGATATTTCCCGTCTCTCCACGCGTATCGATGACACCAAGCAGCTGGAGGCCTTCCACAAGGAACAGCGCGCAGAACTGGTGGAGCAGGAAAAGCAGCGCAAGGAAGCGGAGCGCAAGAAGAAGGAAGCCGAAGCCAAGGCCAAGAAGGAAGCCGAGGCCGCCGCGCAGCGGGCAGCCGAACAGCAGGCCGCGGCGAAGGCCGCCCAGAAGGCGCAGCAGAAGCGCTATTCCGCGCAGAAGTCGTACTCGAAGCCGCGCACGCAGCCAAAGAAGTCGGCTCCGAAGAAGAGCTCCTACTCCAACTACACCGGGCCGCGGTGCTACGCACCCGGCGGCAAGACCTGGAAGCCCTGCTGATACCAGGCGGCCGATAGCCCAGCAGCTTGCCTGCTGCCGATTCTCCCGTTGGATGCCCGGTACCCCGATCCTCGTGATCCGGGTGCCGGGCATTGCTTATTTTCAAACCGATTTCCTGTTCCGCCGGTGTCATATTTATCCACCGATCGGAGACAAAGTCCCATTCGCCCCTAGGATCAATACCGTCGCAGTACCGCACCGCGGTACGCCACGATGACAAGCAGACTTCAGCATCCATGGGGAGAAACCATCATTTCCATCACCCGCCGGTTCACGGCCGCCTCAGCTGCCACGGCCCTGGCGCTTGCGCTCAGCTCGTGTTCCGTATCGCCATCGCAACCTTCGCCGGACCCCTCGCCCACGGCTTCCACCTCTGCCACGGCTTCCGCGTCTTCCGCGTCTTCCGCGTCAGCCACGCCAACCAATTCGGTATCGGCGAGCGCCACTACGCAGACCGCGGCGACCGTGAAGCACAAGGTAGGCAAGGGGCATTTCGAACTTGAGATGCCGGCGGACTGGAGCCTTGTTGAGACCGGCGAATACTTCGAAGGCCAAGTGCACGAGGACCTCAAGTCGACCTATAGCATCCGCAATGCCAAGGGAGCGGAAATGGCGGTGCTGAGCACCGGCATCGAATACTACGCTCATGGCGAGCCGCCCATGACGCAGGTGCACAATGAGATCATCGATTTCAGCGACAAGGCGGTTAATGGCCAGTCGTATGTTTTCGCCACCTCCAAGGGCAGCACCGGGACCTCCATCAGCTTGGCCATGGGTAAGAAGAACCAGCTTGAAGTCGCAGACGTCCTGCCATGGGTCTTCAGCCCTTCGCAGTCAAGCAGCGCCACCTTCTACCGGGTAATTGAAGACGATCAGCAGCTCACGGGAGTGGATCCAAGCCTGACCGGGGCAGCCCGCGTCAGGGCCTACGCCAAAACCGAGGAGTACAAGCAGCTGAAGTCGGTCATGCTGTCGCTGAAGGAAATCAAGAAGTTCACGGCCCCTCCGCTGGGTGAAGCGAGCACCGAAGCGGCCTCCTGCGTCGGCGCAAAGTACACCTACGAGTTGGGGAATTCCCAGCTCAGCTGCGATGAGGCGAAGGCTTTCCTGCAGCGGCTGCTGCAAGAGCGCCCGAGCACCGGCGGGGTGGAGATCATCGGTTTTGGCGCCTGCATGCTGGCTGTGGAAGGGGAGCCCGGTTTCTGCCTGGTTGATTCGACCGGAGGACGTTTCGAATTCAGCGTGAAATAGTCTGGGATTCTCGCACCTGGACCCCGGGTGAAACTTCGAGCCGCCGAGGCGTCACCACGTCGCGCCTGCGCCAAACCTGCCGGTTCTTCACGTAGCGTAGACAACTAATCGACCTCACCCGGGTGCGGGTGAATCCCGGTGAATCATCTTGAGGATTGAAACTGTGAATGTTCAGACGGCGCCCCTCGACGCATACATGGTGACTTGGCAGGTGGAACATGAATTCGGCGGCATGACCACCGTCTGCCTCCAGCGAGCCGCGGCGTTTGCCGAACGCTACGGGCATGCCTCCGTGGTGACGTTTAACGCGGATTCCGCCTATCCCGAGTTGCTGCAGGGCCTGCGCGAACGAGGCAAGCTTTCGGAGTAGGTCCGCCATGTGAATTTCTACGAACACATGGCCGAGCATCCGCTGAAACCGCAGGCCAAACTCGCAGCGGCGAAATTCGCCCCCAAGCACACGGATTTCCGGGTTGAGTCCAACATCAGCTACCTCGACTCGGACGATGCAGTATTCAGCGAAAGCAGCTGGGCGGGACCGGAGCGGTCGGCCGAACGCAAAACCTACTTCCGCCGGGACGGGTCGGCGTTCCTCACCGATACGAAGTTCCGCTCCCAGGACGTTGAGCGGAGGCTGCTGGAAGTGCTTGAAGCAGCCGGTCGGGTGACCGCGCGCTTCACCAGCGCCGGGGCGCTGTATCGCTACTGGCTCACGCAGGTGGTGGACCACGACAAGGCGCCGGTGGTGGTCGACAGCAAGTTCTCGGCCAAGTTCCTGAACGCCTGGAAAACGGTGCATGTGCCCAAGTTGTTCGCCTTCCACAGCACGCACGTCAAGGCGGGGCAGGATCTGCTGACCGGCCAGCTGGCCGAGGGGCACGCCCCGATGATCGAACAGCGGACTAAGTGGGACGGTTTCGTTTTCCTGACCGAAGCGCAGCGCGGCGCCTACGTGGAGCGCTTCGGCGATGAAGAACGCACTTTTGTCGTCCCCAACCCGGTGCGCAGCGGACATGTCGATCCCCCGCGGCCGCAGCGAAACCCCGCGCATCTGATTGCCGCCGGCTCGCTGCCGGTCAACAAGAACGTTGCGGCCTCGATCAGGGTGGTTGCCGAGCTGAAGCTGCGTGGGCTGGATCCCACGCTGAATGTGGTCGGGCACGGCGCCCAGCTCGGCGCGCTGGAGCAGCTGGCCGGCGAACTTGAAGTCCGGGACAACGTCATCTTCCACGGATACTCCGACCAGCTGCCCCGGCATTTCGCCTCGGCGGCCATCCACCTGCTGACCTCGACCAACGAGGGGCAGGCGCTGGTGCTGATCGAGTCGCAGCAGCAGGGCTGCGTGCCGGTGTCATTCGACATCAACTTCGGCCCGGCGGATTCGATCACCGACGGCGCCAACGGCTTCCTGGTCCCCCACGGGGACATCACCGCGATGGCGGACAAGGCCGAACTGCTGATCCGCGACCCCCAGCTCGCCGCCCGCATGTCCGCCAAGGCGAGCCAGTTTGCCGAGGACTGGGCCCGCCGCGACATCGTAGGGCTGTGGGTGGACACCAGAAACAAAGCCGCACAGCTCAAGCAGGCAGGTGCGCCGGACAAGCTTCCGGAGTTCACCGCAGATCTGCAGGGCATGGATTTCCATGACGGATCCGTGAAGATCCGCTTCGCCCATGGGGTTCCGGCTCCGGTGGACGGGCAGTTCGAGCTCGTGCTCATCGGGCGCGACTCCAAGGAGGTCGTCGCCAGCATCCCGGCCAGCGAGGCGGCTGCGGACAGCGCGGCGTTCGCCATCAGCACCGGGATCCTGGCCCAGCCCAGGGTGGCCGACGCCATTGGCGACGCGAGCGTGAAATTCAGCCTCGGCACACGTTCGGAAACCAAGCGCCTGCGTCTTGCAGACCCGGCGCTCGTGCCGTACCTGACTGCCTACAACAACCTGTCCTTCAAGCGCGGCTGACACCTGCCTCAAAATGCCCCCGGGCAGCGCTCCGCAGGGAGCACTGCCCGGGTGCTGTGGATTCCGACCGGCGCGGCGGGCAGGTGCCTAGCGCACGGCGACGCGCAGCTGGTTGTTCCACGGATCCTTGAACTGCAGCTCGGATCCGGTGTGGTGATTCTGCACACCGGCGAAGTCAAGGCGCTCGGCGATCTTGCCGATCTCGTCCTGGGTCGGGACGTTGATCAGCACCTCGCCCAGGCCCAGGGTGTCCTTGCGGGGTCCTGCGCCGCGGGAATTCCAGACGTTCATGGCCATGTGGTGGTGGTAGCCGCCGGCGGAGACGAACAGCGCCTGGTTGCCCAGGGCCGCAGTCTGGTCGAACCCCAGGGTCTGGACGTAGAACTGGTGGGCCGTCGCGACGTCGCCGACCTGCAGGTGGACGTGGCCTACCTCGGCGCCAGCCCGCTTCTGCCCGGCGACAGCTTCCTCGCTCAGGTGGGTGTTCAGGAAGTTGTTCGGGTCCAGGTAGATGGTGTCCATGGAGACCTGGTCTCCGGTCCAGGTCCAGGTGTCCCGCGGGCGGTCGAAGTAGAGCTCGATACCGTTGCCTTCCGGATCGGTGAAGTAGAAGGCCTCGGAGACCAGATGGTCCGAGCTGCCCACGAAGCTGCTCTGGTTGTACTGCGCGGCGGACAGCACGGTGGCGGCCAAATCGGCTTGGGTCTTGAAGAGCAGAGCGGTGTGGAACAGGCCCGCTTCGCCGCGAGCCGGCAACTGCAGCCCGGGGGCAGGCGTAAGCTGGACTAGGGTTTCGGCGCCGCGTCCAAGGCTGGTGCCGGCGGCGCTTTCCTTGAGCACTTCCAGACCGAGGGCCTGCTGGTAGTAGGTGCTCATGATGTCCAGGTCGCCGACCTTGAGCTGCACGGCATTCATCGACAGCTGCGCGGAGAGCTTGTCTTCCTTCAGGGGTGCCATGGTCGGCGTCCTTTCTGCGGGCGGGTTGTCTTGCTTGATTCCAGAGTACGCCTCTTTAGTTGAAGCTTCAATCTTTTAATTCAAATGTGCCCCACATCCCAATTTTGTGGCCGCGGCACGACACCCCGCGAGCGGAAACCCTTCCCCTTTGATAGGACGTCAAAGTATATTGGCCAGTGACCGTCATCACAAAGGAAATGGGCGGCGAATCTGCGAGCTGGAGGATGCAAATGGGTGTGACCGAGGAATTCCGCACGGTACGGGATCAGCTGATCGCGTGGCGCGAGAACTACCAGCACGCCTGCGAGCATTTCTCCTGGCCGCGTTTCACCCATTTCAATTTCGGCTTCGACTGGTTCGACCAGGTTGCCGCCGACCCGCAGCGCGTCGACACCCCGGCACTGGTGATCACCGAGCTGGACGGCTCCTCGACCCGGCGCACCTGGCGCGAGCTGTCCGAGCGCTCGACCCAGCTGGCCCGCTGGCTCAGCGATTCCGGGGTGCGCCGCTCGGATTCCATCGCGGTGATGCTGGGCAACCAGGTCGAGCTGTGGGAAACCATGCTGGCAGGCATCAAGCTCGGCGCCATCCTGGTCCCCTGCACCACGCAGCTGACCCCCGCGGACCTCAGCGACCGCATCCAGCGCGGACACGTCACCTGGGTCATCACCAACGAAGCCGAGACCCCTAAGTTCGCCTCGCTGGAGGAGGACTTCACACTGGTGCAGATCGGCGGCACCCCGGCCGAGGGAATCCTGTCCTACGCGGATTCATTCACCGCGCCAACGGAGTTCACCCTGGAATCCCCGACCCGCGCCGAAGAACCGCTGCTGCGCTACTTCACCTCGGGCACCACCTCGCGGGCGAAGCTCGTGGAGCACACCCACGTGTCCTACCCGGTGGGGCACCTGAGCACAATGTTCTGGATCGGCCTGGAGCCAGGCGACGTGCACCTGAACGTCGCCTCCCCCGGCTGGGCCAAACACGCGTGGTCCAACCTGTTCACCCCGTGGATCGCCGAGGCGACGGTCTTCGTCTACAACTACGAACGCTTCGACGCCGGAGCGTTGATGGAGCAGATGGCCCGCGAGAAGGTCACCAGCTTCTGCGCCCCGCCCACCGTCTGGCGGCTGCTGATCCAGGCGGACCTGACCCAGCTGGCAACTCCCCCGGCCAAGCTCGTCTCGGCCGGCGAACCGCTGAACGCCGAGGTCATCGACCAGGTGCAGCGTGCCTGGGGCCAGGTCATCCGCGACGGTTTCGGGCAGACCGAAACCACCGTGCAGGTCGCCAACCCGCCCGGAGAGCGGATCGTCATCGGCGCCATGGGCCGCCCGATGCCCGGCTACCAGGTGGTGCTGCGCGACCCGCTGACCGGGCAGGAATCGGACACCGGGGAGATCTGCCTGGTGACCGATCCGCGGCCGCTGGGACTGATGAACGGCTACTTCGAGGACGAGGAGAAAACCGCGCAGGCATTCCACGGCGGGGTCTACCACACCGGGGACATCGCCGAGCGGGGCGAGCACGGGGTGCTCACCTATGTGGGGCGGGCGGATGACGTATTCAAGTCCAGCGACTACAAGCTCAGCCCCTTCGAGCTGGAGTCGGTGCTGATCGAGCATCCGGGGGTTGGCGAGGCGGCAGTGGTTCCCGCGCCGGACGACCTGCGGCTGTCCGTGCCCAAGGCCTATGTGGTGCCGGCCGCCGGCTACACCGCCGGGGCTCAGCTGGCAGAGAGCATCCTTGCCTACTGCCGCGAGCACCTGGCCGCCTACAAGCGGATCCGCCGCCTGGAATTCGCGGAGCTTCCCAAAACCATCTCGGGCAAGATCCGCCGGGTGGAGCTGCGCCGGGCGGAGGAGGAACGCCACCGCGGCGGCACCGCTCCGGGCACCGAATACCGGGACACCGACTTCCCGGGATTGAAATCCAGCTGACACCGGGAGTGCTGGCGGCAGGGTGTCGTATTGATCAATATTGCACGTGTTGCGCAAGTCGACCGCACAACCTGACGCAACAATTCGTCCAAAGTGAGCACCAGAGTATATTGATCAAGGAAACGTTCACCCTGTTCACCGTGCAGTCCAGCTGCCGCCGAAAGGACTCTGATGAGTAACACCGAGAAGTTCCGTGCGGCGCGCGACCTCCTCCTGGCCCACCGCGACGACTACGCCGGTGCGCGCAAGGCCTTCAGCTGGCCGCAGTTCGAGGACTTCAACTTCGCCTACGACTGGTTCGACGCGGTGGCCAAGGATCCGGCGCGCGCGGACACCCCGGCGCTGATCCTCACCGAGCCGGACGGCAGCAGCGCCCGCTACAGCTGGGCCGAGCTGTCGCGGCGCTCCACCCAGGTGGCGCGCTGGCTCTCGGAGAACGGGTTCAAGCGCCAGGACACCATGATCGTGATGCTCGGCAACGAGGTCGCGCTGTGGGAGATCATGCTCGCGGGCATGAAGCTGGGCGCCATCATCATCCCCTCCACCACGCAGCTGACCAGCGTGGACCTGGCCGACCGCATTGAACGCGGCAAGGCCAACTGGATCGTCACCAGCTACGACCAGCTGCCCAAGCTTGAGCAGGTGCCCGGCGACTACACCACCGTCCAGGTGCGCGGCGAAGCACGTGAAGGCACCCTGCACTTCGACGACTCCCATCAGGCCCCGGCGGACTTCGCGCTGGACACCCCCACGCGCGCGGACGAGACCCTGCTGCTCTACTTCACCTCCGGCACCACCTCGCAGGCCAAGCTGGTGCAGCATACCCACGTGTCCTACCCGGTGGGCCACCTGGCGACCATGTACTGGATCGGACTGGAACCGGGCGACGTGCACCTGAACGTTGCCTCCCCGGGCTGGGGCAAGCACGCGTGGTCCAACTTCTTCGGCCCGTGGATCGCCGAGGCGACGGTGTTCGTCTACAACTACGAGCGCTTCGACCCCAAGGCGCTGATGCACCAGATGGATGTCGAGAACGTCACCAGTTTCTGCGCCCCGCCCACGGTGTGGCGCTACCTCATCCAGGCCGACCTTTCGGTGCTGCGCACTCCCCCGCGCAAGCTGGTCTCCGCCGGCGAGCCGCTGAACCGCGAGGTCATCGAGCAGGTGCGCAACGCCTGGGGCCAGGTCATCCGCGACGGCTACGGCCAGACCGAAACCACCGTGCAGATCGCCAACCCTCCGGGAGAGTCGGTCAAGGTGGGCGCCATGGGGCGCCCGATGCCCGGGTACGAGATCGAGCTGCGCAACCCGACCACCGGCCAGCTGGCGGAAGTCGGCGAGATCTGCCTGCGGCTGGACCCGCGGCCGGTGGGCCTGATGAAGGGCTACTTCGAGGACCAGGCGAAAACCGATCAGGCCACCCGAGGCGGGGTCTACCGCACCGGGGACATCGCCGAACGCGACGCGGAGGGTGTGCTGACCTATGTGGGGCGCGCGGACGACGTGTTCAAGTCCAGCGACTACAAGCTCAGCCCCTTCGAGCTGGAATCGGTGGTGCTGGAGCACCCGGCGGTCGCCGAGGCCGCCGTGGTCCCCTCGCCGGATCCGATGAAGCTGTCGGTGCCGAAGGTGTTCGTGGTGCTAGCGCCGGGCCATGAGCCCACCGCCGAGACCGCCGAAAGCATCCTGGGCTACTGCCGCGTGAACCTGGCCCCGTACAAGCGCATCCGCCGCCTGGAATTCTCCGAGCTGCCCAAAACCATCTCTGGCAAAATCCGGCGCGTGGAGCTGCGCCTGGCCGAAAGCGACCAGCATGCCAAGGGCGAGGTGCCGCCGAAGGAGTACCGGGACACCGATTTCCCGTCGCTGAAGTCATTGGGCTGAGCCCGGGACGGCGCATAACCCGAAGGGCTCGGACAGCCACGCTGTCCGAGCCCTTCGGGTTTTGTATGCGAAATTCGGGGTGCGGCTACTTGCCGCGCGCCTTCACCGCGCCTAGGATTCCCCCGCCCAGGTAGAACAGGCCGTCGGCGTACCAGGCGATCATCAGCAGGTTGCGCAGCGGCTTGGGAACCGAAGACAGCTTGGAGCACTTGGCCAGCGCCAGGTGGGCCAGCGCCCCGGAACCCAGCACCGCCAGGCTGGAGGTGATCAGCGCCTTCGGACCCCAGCTACCGCGGTAGAGCAGCTTGGCCAAGCCGCTGGCCTCGCGTTCGTGCTCGGCCAGGGCGGCCTTGATGGTCTTGACCGGGCCGCCGGTGGCGACTACGCGGATGTTCTCCGGCAGCGGCTTGCCCGTCAGGTAGTCCACACTGCGCGGATCGAAGCCCAGCAGGGCCACGAAGCGCTTGAAGCTCTTCAGGCTGCCCGGCGCCTTGACCAACGCGAGCGCCTCCTGCAGCTTGGACTGGTCGCTGAGGAATTCGCCCAGGGTCTGGTCGTCCACCGTTTCCCAGCCCAGCAGCGAGAATTCCAGCTCGGCCAGCCGCTGCGCGGCCGGGCTGCCGGCTTCCGGCTCGATGATCGTGGTGCGTTCCAGATCCACGTGGTAGTGCACGGCCTTCGGGAAGAAGTCGCGCCGGGAGCCGGCACCGGTGACCAGGGCGCTGAGCGTGTTCCCGTTGCGGGTCAGCGAGAGGAACGGGCGGTTTGAGCGCGCGATGGTCGCGGTGGACACCGGCTCGGCGGACATGGCCATCAGCCCGGTGCCGTGGTTCCACAAGGTGAGCACGTTCTCCTCCAGGCCGGAGGCGGCCACGAGCTCGGAGCCCTTGAGCTTGCGCCCGTGGACCAGCTCGGTGGTGGCCCCGTAGTCGCCCAGCAGGTCCTCTTCAGGGGTCGGGCCGTCGATTTCCTCGCCGTCCAGCAGCACGTAGTCGGCTTCGGTGGAGTTCTTCAGCTCGTGCACCAGCTTGGTGACCCGGGAGCCTTCGCGCAGCTTGCCCTTGGCGTCCACGCGGTAGAGCACCGCGTCGCGGGCCGGGCTGACCGTGGCGATCTGCGCCGCGACCTCGGTAGCGTGCTCGCGTTCAACGGTGCCGCCGACAAAGCCCAGCAGGCGCCGGTCGGCCAGGGCGGTGCGCACCACCTCGGCCGCGTCGGGCCTGTCGCCCAGGAAAATGAACTCGATGTTGAGGTAGCTGAACTCGCTGGAATCCACGAAGGTAAACCCCTTTGGGATGGGTGGGACTGGTGCTTAGCTTCAATCATAGGCGCGCGGCGGGCGCCCGCCGCGGATTTGCCCCGCCGCAGGCCGCCGCTAGCGCCGGCGCATACCCCGCACCCAGCGCACCGCGCCGAACACCACGTTGCCCGCAGCATCCACATAGCCGACCGCAAGGATTACGACAACCAGCCAAGCCGCCACCCAGGGCCGGTCCCAGTCGGTGCCGGCGAGCATCAGCGTGAAGACCAGCGCCTCGATAAGGCCCCAGCACAGCTGCAGCCACGGTTTCCAGGACATCGAATTGAACCAGCGCGGGGCGGCACTGCTCTTGCGGGCCTCCATCGCCACGGCCCGGCCCAGGGCCTTGCCGAAGCCCATCGGCTGAATCAATCTCGAGCCCTCGGGCAAGCTGGCCTGGGAAAGGTACCGGGCCGCGTTGGGGTCGTGGCCGAAGGCGGCAAGCACCTGCTCAGCTGCCTGCTGGCCGCCGGCGCCGGTGAGCACACGCTTGAGGATCTCGATATGCTCGCCAGAAACCTTCATGGAGGACAGTTCGTCGAGTTCCGCGGGGTCGGTGGCGAAGTAGCGGGTTTCCAGCAGCTGCAGCTGCGCCCGAGCGGCGGTTCCGGCCGCAGGCTGCACCGCCGGGCCGGCGGCCACCGGCCAGATATGCACCCAGGCCGGTTCCCCGGAGAGCTTGGAGCTCTGCTGCGGGAACCAGAAGCTGGCCGTATAGCGCGGGCCGCAGCGGCTGATCATGACGGCCGGATACTGGTCCGCGCCGGGGTACCTGCCGACCAGGAACCCGTCATGCACGGCGATGGAGGTGCGCTCTGGGTCCTCGGAGAGCAGCAGGTTCCACTCGGTCTTGGAGGCCGCGGCCAGCAGCTGCATGTCAGCCTCGGTCAGCGCCCCGGCAAGCAGCGTGCGCCCGGGCGGCATCTGCCCGAGGCGCTCATCCTGGATCGGTTCCCCGCTTTGGACCTCATAGTCGTCCTGGTCCGCGTACAACGCACCGGTGCCGAGCTTCAGCGCCAGGGCGAAGTCCTCCACCTGCTGCCCCAACCGGGCGCTCCCGTCGGCGTTGGCCAGCAGGATCAGCCCCTCGGGATCCACCGCGATGCCGACCTCGATGAGCACCAGCCCGTTCCACGGCACTGCTTCGGAGACCAGGGAAATGGCCTCCCGCTCGGCCAGGACGCGGCGCACCGCGCCTTCGGCATCCAGGACTTCGGTGTCCTCGAAGATAAGAGTCAGGGCGGCGACCAGCGTTTCGGACCGGACGCCGCCCTGTGGCGACTCGTGGCTACTTCTTGCCAAGGTACTTCTCGAAGCCTGCCGGCAGGTTCAGGCTCGACGGGTCGAAGTCCTGGGCTCCCTGGCCGAAGGCGGCGCCGGACGGCGCGGAGGCCTTCTTCTGCTGGGATTCCAGCTGGGCCTGCGCGGCCTTGGCAGGGTTGCCGTACTTGACCTGCTTCTTGCCCTTGCCCTTGGCCTTCGCCTTGCGGGCGGCGCCCTTGCCGGCACCCGGCATGCCCGGGATGCCGCCGCCGGCTGCCATCTTCTTCATCATCTTCTGGGCTTCGGCGAAGCGCTCAAGCATCTGGTTGACCTCGGAGACGGCGACACCCGAACCCTTGGCGATACGGGCGCGGCGCGAGCCGTTGATGATCTTCGGGGCCACACGCTCGTGCGGGGTCATCGAGCGGACGATGGCCTCCACGCGGTCGATCTGGCGTTCGTCGAACTGCTCCAGCTGCTGGCGGGAGATCTGCGCGCCGGGCATCATGCCCAGCAGCTTCTTCATGGAGCCCATCTTCTTGATCTGGGCCATCTGGGCGAGGAAGTCGTCCAGGGTGAAGTCTTCCTGGTCGGCGAACTTCTTCGCCATCCGCTCGGCTTCGCCCTTGTCCCAGTTCTTCTCGGCCTGCTCGATCAGGGTGAGCACGTCGCCCATGTCCAGGATGCGGCTGGCCATGCGGTCCGGGTGGAAGACCTCGAAGTCGTCCAGGTTCTCGCCGGTGGAGGCGAACATGACCGGCTTGCCGGTCACCGAGGCCACCGACAAGGCGGCGCCGCCGCGGGCGTCGCCGTCCAGCTTGGAGAGCACCACGCCGGTGAAGTCCACGCCCTCGTGGAAGGCCTGGGCGGTGTTGACCGCGTCCTGGCCGATCATGGCGTCGATGACGAAGAGCACTTCATCCGGGTCGATGGCGGCGCGGATGTTCGCGGCCTGGGCCATCATCTCGGTGTCCACGCCCAGGCGGCCGGCGGTATCGACAATGACGATGTCGTGCAGCTTGGCCTTGGCCTCGGCCACGCCGTCGCGGGCCACCGCCACCGGATCGCCGGTCGGGGTGTCGAATTCGGAGGAGACGCCCGGGTGTGGTGCATAGACCGGCACGCCGGCGCGTTCGCCGTTGATCTGCAGCTGCTTGACCGCGTTCGGGCGCTGCAGGTCGCAGGCCACCAGCATCGGGGTGTGGCCCTCGGACTTCAGGTGCTTGGCCAGCTTGCCGGCCAGGGTGGTCTTGCCGGCGCCCTGCAGGCCGGCGAGCATGATCACCGTGGGAGGGTTCTTGGCCAGGTTCAGCCGGCGGGTTTGGCCGCCGAGGATGGCCACGAGCTCCTCGTTGACGATCTTGACGACCTGCTGGCCCGGGTTCAGCGACTCGGAAACCTCGATGCCGAGCGCGCGTTCCTTCACCTGGGCCACGAAGGCGCGGACCACCGGGACGGCAACGTCAGCGTCCAGCAGGGCGCGACGGATTTCGCGGACGGTACCGTCGATGTCTGCCTCGGACAGGCGGCCCTTGCCGCGCAGGTTCTTGAAGGTTGCTGTCAGGCGATCGGAAAGTGAATTAAACACGTGCCGGGCACTTCTTTCGATAGGTCTTGTGGTGCGCAAACAAAATCGCACAGGACTCGACTACCAAGAATATCAACAATCCGCCACATGGCTAACCGGCGGCGCACCCAAGACCGTGTGAAATCCGTTTTCCGGCGCGTCACGGCGGCGGCGCCCGTCCCCAGGGGTCATTCCGCGTCCACCCGGCCGGGGGTGCGGGCGGCGGCGTCCGGCTCCGTTGCCGGCGGGGAATCCGCGGCCGGACTCTTCTGCGTGGACGGCGCCTTGGCGGGAGGCGTCGCCGCCGGCGTGTCCGGAACCGCAGGAGCCTTGGTCGGCTTCACCGGGGTGACCGGTGCGCCGGGCGCTTGCGGCTGGCTCGGCGGCGTCGCGGTGCCGGTCGGTGTTGATGGTGCGCTGGGCTTCACGCTATTCGGAGGCGTGGGCGCTGTCGGCGTGGCGGTGCCGCTCTGGGTCGGCGAGGCTGAAGGTTCCTCGGTCGCCGTCGCGGTGGGCTTGGCAGGCTTGGTCGGCTTGGTCGGCTTGGTCGGCTTCGGCGTAGCGCTCGGCGTGGGTGTAGCGCTGGGTTTGGCAGTAGCGCTCGGCTTCGGTGTGGCGCTGGGCTTGTCCTTGGACGGAGGCTGGTGGGTCGGTGCCGGGCTGGGCTTGGGAACCATCGGGGTGTCGTCCTCGGGCACCACGACATCCGGGTTGTCGTGCGTGTCCTTGGAAGGCTTCTGTTCCTTCGCTGGCGCCGAAGGCTTGCTGCCCTTCGGCGCGCTGTTGGCGCTAACCGTCAACCGGCGGGAGTCGACCATGGCCTGGGCCTGTCCGGGGTTCAGCGGCAGGTAGTTGCGCGGATCGTGCCAGCGGCCGTTGATGATGACCTCGAAGTGCACGTGGCAGCCTGTGGAGTTGCCGGTGGTCCCGGAGCGGGCAATCAGCTCTCCGCGCTTGACCCTCTGCCCTACCGCGGCGATGAGCACCGAATTGTGGCTGTAGCCGGTTTGCACGTTGTGGCCGTGGTCGATGGTGATGCGTTTTCCGGAGTGCCCCGCCCAGGACGAGACCGTGACAATGCCGTCCTCGCTGGCATACACCGGGGACCCGCAGGCGATGGGATAGTCCTGGCCGATGTGGATCTGGTTGCCCGGGCCGGTCGGGTTCGCGCGCCACCCGTAGGGGCTGGAGATCCGCCGGGTCTTGACCGGCGGCAACAGTTCCAGCCCGCCCGGCAGCCGGCCGATCTGCCCGACCTCGCCGATCAGCAAGGTGGAGGCGTTTTCCGCACGGATCTGCGCGCCGGGGGCCTGCGGGCCGCCGACCAGCTGCTCAGTCGGCGCGGCGGGGCCGGGTCGCTGCGCGTTTTTCATCATGAAGGAGGGACGCCCGTCGATGTCCAGGACCTGTCCAGCACCGCCGAACACCGCCAGCGGGGCGTACGGGTCGACGTGGACCGCGTCGCTGGTGATCTCCCAATCCATCAGTGCCGCGGCAGACGCTTCCATGCCCGCGGCCCGGGAATGATCCGGGCCGGCCATGAGCGGTGTGGCCAGCGTGCCGGAGATGCCCAGTGCCAGCACGAGGCTGGCCGCCCCGTACAGCGCGCGCTTGTTGTCGCGCGGCCTCCCCGGAACAGCCGGTTCATGGTTTACCTGATGACGCCTTTTCATAATTTGCCAGTCCCCAAACTGCAAATCCAAAGTGGCCTCCAGCGTATCGACTCCGGGCCCACATAGCCAGAGTTCGCGTTGAGTCATTAAAAGTGCTCGCGAAAAATCAAGCGTTCCATCAAGGACAGTGCTCTGCAAAGGAAATCAGACAGGTACTCTCGATGAAAACACACCACCCGATCGGCAAAGGCTTCGCCCCGAAGGATTCCAGGGACACCAAATGCGAAAAGGCGTCCTCCGGGATAACCTCCGCACCGGGACAGGCTGGTCCAGGGCCACTGCCCTGTACCGCGTCACCACCGAATTTGCTAAGATCACGCGACTGAAACCTGCTCCACTCCATATACCAGTTTCCACCACCCATCCTTCGCCGTTGTTCGATTTCGGCGGTTGGGCGAGAACCGATGGTGCAGAGTACGGCGAAACCGCTGAACCCTGTCAGTCGATAGTGGTATTCGGGCGTCCCGCGGACGTCCAGACTGCGGATACAGCGACCGCCGGTGCGTAAGGTCAGCCTACTCAGCGTTAGACTTTCCGACTGTCTGCGCAGCCGTTCGATCGTTCGATTCTGTCCCCGGATCTGAGTTTATAAAGAGTCCACTCGGTCGACCAGCTTATGGCGCTCCTCCCGTTAGGAATTCAGATTCGTGCGCAATTATCTGCAGTCCTCCGGCAAATCGCAAACCACGGCCATAGCCCTCTGCTACTACTTTTCGAACATCGATATCCGACTCACGCCTCCGCACCGGAGCATCACGGCCAAATTGCCGGTACCCTAGGCGTCACCGCCCATAAGAAATTTGAGTACCTCAGGATGATTGCTACGATCGGCGCTTTCCTCGTGCTGGTATTCTTCCGCCTCAGCCAGGGGTCGGCGAACGCCACGTCTCAGGCGAAAGCCCGTCACGAGCCCTGCTAGGACACGGAGAGCGCGTAGGTGACGAAGGCGCCGGTAGCCATCCACCGGCCTAGACAATATGAGGGGAAGGTAGCGTCGGGGCCACCACAGCTCAATCTTTCGTGGGTTACCCAACGGACAGCACCTTCCGGCCCGGTGGGCTGTGGGTGTTCACTGGGAGAGCCAACATTTGAGGCAATTCAGGGAGGCCCCGACATGTACCAGAGTACCTACGTCGGTTTGGATGTCCATGCCCAGACCATCTCCGCCTGCGCACTGAACCCAGCCACCGGCGAAATCAGACGATCCAAAATGTCCGCCGAGCCAGAAGTCGTCTTCTCCTGGCTGCAGCAGTTCCCCCAAGACACTCAGGTCGTCTACGAGGCAGGACCAACCGGCTACCCGTTGGCCCGCTACCTGCGCGACCGCGGCGTCAACTGCATCATTGCCGCCCCGTCCAAGCTCCTGCGGGCCCCGGGCGACCACATCAAAAACGATCAACGCGACGCACTGGGACTGGCCAGAATGCTGTCCCTGGGCGAAGTCACCGCGGTGCGGATCCCCACCGTTGAGCAAGAAGCCCTGCGGGACTTATCGCGCACCCGGCTGCAAACACAACAGACCCTGGCCCAGTCCAAGCAACAGCTCAACGCCCTGCTGCTGCGCCACGGGAATCGCTACCCCGACGGCACGAAATGGACCAGCAATCACCTGGCTTGGCTGCACTGCCAGCACTTCGAGCAGCCGGGCACCGAGTTCTCCTACCAGTCGGACGTGGAGATAGTCGAAACCTTGGGTGGGCATCTGGCCCGGATCGACCAGCACATCATCCAGGTCAGTGCAGGCTGCGAATACGCCGGGGTGATCAACGCCCTGATGTTTTACCGCGGGATTCAGGTGAGCACCGGATTCGGGTTGGCGGTGGAGATCGGGGACTGAACCAGGTTCACCGGTTCCAGCATCGGCTCGTACCTCGGGTTGGTTCCCAGTGAGCATTCGTCCGGACAAAAACGATCCCAAGGCTCGATTACGAAGGCGGGGAACACCTATGCCCGCAGACTGCTTATCGAAGCATCTTGGCACCAGAAGCCCGCGTTCACCAGGCCCGGAATCAGGATGGCCCGTCAGCTGGACCTGGTTGATTCGGCCACCCGGATGATGGCGTTGAGGGGCAATCATCGGTTGGCTGATCGGTGGGCCGAGTTTGAGCGGCGTGGGGTCCGGAGCGTCATTGCGAATACGGCCATTGCCCGGGAGTTTGCCGGCTGGTGCTGGGCCGTGGCCTCGGAGGTGCAAGAAGCCGGGCAGCGCAAGCCGGCCTACGCCGGTGAGAGCGTGGTGGCTGCCTGATCGTGGTCGCCAGGATAAACGTACCGTTGCCCACGGTCGTGAAGTGGTTAGGGAGCACGAGGAGCAAATCCAAGTCACAGCTATGAGCCGCCAGCAGCAGTGCTGGTGACGCTCGATCCTAGACCTTGGCAGGCTCCAGCCGAACAATCGTCATGCGTTAACCAACACGCGAATATCAGTCTGACCTTGTCGTCGATACGACTCGCCTACACTTCACCGACCCCGTAGCGGTACCAGAAGGGGTACTGATCCCGAACGCTTCTGAAAATTGTTCGGGATCAGTACCCCTATGCCTCTTGACAAGATTTTCTACATATCAGCTGTTCGAAGGTGTCCAACTGATGAAGGCCTGCGCCCCCAGCAGTTGAGCCCGGTGAGCACGAGGAGTCCCATGGTGCCAAGGCAGTGTCAAAGGATCCGTACTAGTAGTCGTGGATCAGCCAGCCACCATCGGCGCCCTGGCCGTCGCGGTCGCCCAGCACCTGGGCATCACCGTGGCCTACCTGCCCGGGCTGACCATGCGACGCATCGCGGACATGTATCCGGGCACGGCCAAAACCGACGAAAAGGACTCGTTCATCATCGCTGACGCGGCCCGCACCATGCCGCATACGCTACGCAGCCTGAAGGTCTCGGACGAGGAAGAAGCCGCCCTTGGGCATGCTCACCGGCTTCGACCTGGATCTCTCCCGCCAGATCACCCAGACCAGCAACTGGATCCTCGGGCTATTCACCCAAATCCACCCCTGCCTTGAGCGGGTGGTGGGTCCGTGGCTGGAGCATGATGCGGTGCTCGAAGTCCTCGCCGCCTGGCCTATCCCAGCAGCGTTGAAGCATGCCGGCAAGGCCAGGATCGATGCGAAGCTGACAAAGCACGGAGCCCGCCGGCACACCTCCTGGGCCGGCGCCATCCTGGACGCCGTGGATGAGCAAACAGTGGTCGTGGTTGGCACCGAGGCCGCCGGGCTGGTCACTCCCCATCTGGCCCGGCAGCTGATCGCTCTGCATGCTCAGCGGGCGGACGTGGCCACGCATCTTGAAGCTATGGTGGAGGCCCACCCTCTTTGCCCGGTCCTGACGTCCATGCCCGGGGTTGCGGTCAGGACCACTGCGGTATTCATTGCCGAGACCTCCGGCAAGACCTTTGATAGTGCCGCCGCCTTGGCTTCCTATGCTGGGTTGGCGCCCGTCACCCGCCAGTCGGGCACCTCGATCAAGTCCGAACGCGTCAGCCATTGAAGGCAACAAGAGATTGAAGCGAGCGTTGTTCCTTTCGGCGTTCGCTGCGATCCGTTTCGACCCTGCCAGCCGCGCCTATTACGACCGGAATTGGGCCCAGGGAAAACGTCATAACCAGGCGCTCATCGCGTTGGCCCACCGCAGGCTGACGGTGTTGTTCGCGATGATCCGGGACGGGTCGCTTGACGATGCTCCGGTGGTGGATGCTGCTTGACAAAATACATAGGGACACCCCCAAGAATCTTTGGCCCACTTCACTCTCCACGCCTCATGGCAAGCCATCCGTCTCGGATTATTACTCCTTCCAGGGGTTATAACGAACTTCTCACCAGCTCGCGGGAAACAAATGAATTAGTATTGATTCGAATGTCGCGAATTGCGTCATACCCGTTACGTCTAGCCTCCGAAAAGGACGCACGAATGTCGCTTAGGTCGAAAATCTCCCACCTACTGCCCCCTTACCGAGAGGCTGAGTTGAGTGCTCTGAAAGTCATTGCCAAACGCCTAACCCAGCAAAATGATCAACTGGCTAAGCAGCATTCAGAGATGTTAAGAGTTTTGAACTCTCTTAGCTCAGATTCGAAGAAGTTGCGCGACGTCAGCGAGAACATTCGGGCGGCAGTCATGGCTCCGGTCCAGCAGCGGGTATTTAATCTTCTGCAAAGTAAGCAACTTGGATTTCTTGAAAGTGTTCGCGCTATTTCTCAGGAGCGTAAGAGCCTCGCTCGTTTCGGTGACGGTGAATTCAGGCTCATGTATCGAAGCGAATTTAGCATCAAGTTCCACCGCAACAGTCCTGCCCTCATGGAGTCACTTCGCGAAGTACTAACCAACCCTTCAGATGACACCCTGGTTGGTATGCCTCATGCCTTTTTTGGCACTCACTGGTCAACCGTGTACGCAGAAGTTTGGAACTTTGTGGAACCACTTGCCAGCAACCTTGACCGATGCGTTAATTCGCATATCACGCGGCCCATCTTCTTTGAACTTCACGGCAGGGAAGCGGTGTCGGCTTGGCGTTCCGTATGGGAAAACAGGGATGCAACCATAGTCACTGGCGAAGGCTCCAGATTCGGCCTGCACCCTGCCTTGTTCAATAATCTCGGGAAGACTACCGAACTATTCTCCACCTCCACCGACGCTTACAACGACATTGAACGCATCGTCCAGCAAATAGAGGACGCAGGCAATGACCTGGCACTCATTTCACTTGGTCCTGCCGCAACCGTTGCAGCAGACATGCTTGCCCGGCGTGGGATACAGGCCCTCGATATAGGCCATATCTCTTCGAGCTACGAGAACGTCATCGAAGGAGGGCTGTTCCCGGAGGACATCCCCGTCACACGGTAAAATTGATCAAAAATAGAACGCTCTTCCAAAGCTTGCACTGAGCGTATCGATTGCGGCTCCACCACATGGTCAGTTGACACTGTTCCATCGATGTCACATCGAATGTCATCGAGGCGTTCCGTGTTACCGAGATCCGAACGGTGGTCGAAGAAGTTTTGCCTTCACTCTCCAAAGCAATCTATGGTCGCAAACCCACATGGTGTTTCCACCTATCGGCTACCCGATCTCCAGAAGCTCGTTGCTGGTTTGAGGCCGGACTGGTTTTGGATCCCCCGGAGGAGTTGACTCCACCGATGGATTGTGAACCGCCACTTCTGCCATTTCGCTAATGGGAATGTCGGTTTCCTGTCTTTAACTTCACTTGTAGTAGCTAATGTGCAGTTTTGTCTTGCTGCCCATGAAGATGCTGTAAAACTCAATCACGGTCGACGCGGACGGCGGGTGGAGACTGTTCCCGGGCAAATCCCAATTTTTGGACCCGTCGTGTACGAATGACGGCAGCATGGTACAACGGCTCTCCGGCCGTTTGATCTTCGGCTGCATCACGTCATCAGTGATTCGCGACCAATTCGCTGGTGGGGCGGATTGAATTTAAGGCTCTCCACCCGAGTGCTCGGGAACACCGTTTGGACAGATTCGGAACCTGCGAACGCTTATGATGATGAGGGCAGCCGTTATCTAACGTGGTGTTTTTCGGGTACCAGTTTGGACTATATGGCGACCAGCTGCTTGCAAGGTTTCTTCCATGTACAGAATCACCGGCAGGTACATGCCCTACCGGTGATTTAGTGCGGTTCCTTGCGGTCAAGGACCTGGTTCCCTCTCTTTTTGATGGCTGTGATCCAGCGGTACACTCCAGCTATTTGGTCATTAGCTGGTACCCGCTTTCGTTGTGTTCCGCGGCGTCGATGCCGGCGATTTCAATGTCGGCCGGGACTCGCCACGGGCTGATCTTCTCGATCACCGTTGCGATGACCCAGGTCATGGCCGCGGAGAACACTATGACCACCAGCAGTGCCATGAACTGGGAGACCAGCTGGGCGAATCCGCCGCCGTAGAACAGGCCGCCAGCGCTTTCTGCGGTCGGCATGGCGAAGAATCCGAGGAACAGGGTGCCGATGACGCCGGAGACCAGGTGCACGCCGACCACGTCGAGCGAATCGTCGTAGCCCAGCTTCCACTTGAGGTTCACGGCCCAGGCCGAGCCGGCGCCAGCCAGCACGCCCAGCAGCATCGCGGCCCACGGGGCGATGTCAGCGCACGACGGGGTGATGGCCACCAGGCCGGAGACCAGGCCGGAGGCGACGCCCAGCGAACTCGGGCGGGCTCCGCGCAGCTTCTCCACCATGATCCAGCCCAGCACCGCGGCACCCGGGGCGGCCAGGGTGTTGACCCAGATGAGTCCGGCCTGCTCAATGGTGGTGGCGGCACCGGCGTTGAATCCGAACCAGCCGAACCAGAGCAGTCCTGCGCCGAGCATCACCAGCGGAGTGTTGTGCGGCTGCGGGCGGTCGTGGAAGTTGTGGCGCTGGCCGAGCTTGAGCGCCAGGACCAGGGCCGCCACACCGGCGTTGGTGTGGACTACCGCGCCGCCGGCGAAGTCGATGGCTTCGCCGAAGATCTTGCCCAGGAACCCGTCGGCGGAGAGCATGCCGCCGCCCCAAACCCAGAAGGCGACCGGCGCGTACACCAGGGTGACCCACAGGGGAACGAACATCAGCCACGGGGCGAAGCGAGAACGGTCCGCGATGGCTCCGGAGATGATGGCCACGGAGATCATGGCGAAGGTTCCGGCGAAGCCCGCCGCCAGCAAACCGGACTCCGGGGTATTGTGCAGGGCGAAGTCGCTGATCGGGTTGCCAATGATTCCGGCGATGGCCGGTTCGCCGGCGGAGAACGAGTACCCCCACAGCACCCAGACGATTGCGGTGATGGCCGCCGCGGAGAAGCTCATGAGCATCATGTTGACCACGCCGGTGGCCCGGGTCATTCCCCCATAGAACAGCCCGAGCGCCGGTGTCATCAGTAGAACGAGTGCTGCGGCGATCAAGATCCAAAGACTGGCGACATCCAGCTCCATCTAGTCCACATCCCCTCACGGTGTTTGGTGTATCGGTGAATAATTTCTGTTGACTTAACCGGATTACTCGGCGTTCGTCTCAATACATAATTCTTGGCCACCGATGTTTCGCCTTCCTCCACCGCTCGTTTCGAATGCGTGACAAAGCGAGCCCGCGCGTAACGGTCTGTTTCCCGCCGTGTTACCGATGCGTTTCAAAAATCGCACCATGCGAAAATCGCGGCAGCCGATGAACGGCTGCCGCGGTAGTGTGGTGAACTGCTGTGCGCTACAGGCGGGTGATCTTCACGACCTGCATCTCGGGTACGGTGGTCGAACCGCCGACCTGGGTGTCGTAGGTCAGCGAACCGGACACCGTTACGGTGACCTTGACGATGTCTTCGGCCACGACATCGTCCAGGATGTCGCAGTTGGCCAGGCCGTCGCCGGCGTTGAAAATCGTATTATGCTCGTAATCGTACTTACCGGCGTGTGCATGGCTGACGTTGGCGCGGAAGGTGCATGGCCCGGTGGCCGAGTCGAACTGGGTGACCCGCGCGTAGAGAATCACGTTCTTGTTCAGGTGCGAGCTGGGCTTCTTCACGATCTGCGCCAGTTCACGGCTGGTGATCTTCTTGGCCTTGTTGGCCTTGGCCTTTTCGGCTTTCTGCTTGGCTTCCTTCTCTGCCTTCTCCTTGGCCTTCTTCTCGGCCTCCGCCTTTTCCGCTGCTTCGCGTTCGTCATTTGCGCTGCGCAGCTCGTCGGCCTCGGCCTGGGCCGCGGTCAGCTTCGTCGTGGTGTCAGCCAGCTGGGTTTCCAGCTCCTGCTTCTCAACGGTCACCGCGGCAGCCGAAGCCTGCACGGCCTCATGTTCTTCGGTGGACACTCCACAGCCGGCCAAAACAAGCGCCGCAACTACTGAGGCAACGGACATCGCGATTTCTTCACGATAATCCCCCAATCATCCAAGTGCAAGTACCCGGCAACCCCCTGTCGCCGGGCAGTCATCATCTTGGCATTGATTACCGACAAAATAAGTTCGCACTGCAATACTGGAGACATGGATCGTGAGTTCTTCGCCGCGGACGCGCTTGAGGTCGCACCGCGGCTCCTCGGAGCAGTAATCGGTTTAAGCAGCCCTGAAGGCACCGTTCGCCTGCGCATCACCGAAGTCGAGGCCTACATGGGAATGGGAAGCAGCGGACGCTATGACCCCGGGAGCCATTCCAAGGACCGCAAGACGCAGCGCAACGCCTCGATGTTCCTGGGGCCGGGGCATGCTTACGTCTATTTCAGTTACGGAATGCACTTCGCGCTGAATTTGGTGTGTTCGCCTGCCGGCATCGCCTCCGGGGTGCTGATCCGCTCCGGGGAGATCATCGACGGACGGGAGCTCGCTAGGGAACGCAGGCTGCGCAAACGTCCATCTGGAACCGACCCGGCCACGCTCTTGGACCGCGATCTGGCGCGCGGTCCGGGAAATCTTGCCGCGGCGCTGGGCGTCAACCGCCCGCAGCATGATGGACTGGATCTTCTCGCTGCGCCGTTCATCGTGGAAACGCGAACTCGGGTTCCTGCGGCCATTGCTTCCGGGCCCCGCGTCGGTGTCGCGGGTATTGCCGGCGGTCCACAGTTCCCATGGAGATTCTGGATTTCGGGAAACAAGTCCGTTTCAGCATTCAAGCCCGGGCGCAATGCGCCACGGGCTTGAACATATTATTCGCAAGCTTCGATCAGAGAATCACTTAGTCGCAAAAAGGTCCAATGTCGAAATCTTGTCTTGCAACTGTTGTTCCAGCATTGGGCTCAGTGCCTGTGCGTAGGTATTGCTCAAATGCGATTGGTCCCAGAATGTGATCATTCCTCCAACGACGCCATAGCACGTTCCATCACTGCAAAGGTAGTCGTTCAAATCGACCAAGTTTACTCGGTCATTTGAAGTTGCTTTCGCTGCATCAGCCAACGGATCTGCTGGCATCCATTTGGCCTTAGCACCACTACACTTCGAAAGCTGATTAATATTTTCTGCTGCGCAGTCCGGAACGTTCTTGACGGTGGCTCCAGGGAATGGCGTGTCAGCGATCACAACGACTTCCGCTCCGGTTGCCGTCCACGAATCCAGCGTTGAATCGAACGCCCGCCGCGACGGTTCTAGAGCCTGCTCATAGGTATATCCGTCTAAAGGCAAAGACTGACGGCTTGAGGTAATGATGAGATCATATTTTTTTGCTGTTACTTGTTCCAGAACCCAAGAGTCATAGTCCACGCAGCTTTGGATTCGCCTTTCAGTATCAAACTTTTGGCGTTCACCATTAACGGCGCATCGGCTGATTAGATAAGTGTCCAACGACCAACCGTGCCGCGTAGCAATCGGTTCAACAGCTGGGAACCAATGGCCAGCATGAGAATTTCCAATCAGAGCCACCTTCACTTCGCCTTTTCCATAATGACAAACAGGCTTTCTGGAAAAGTCCTCGCCCTCTAAGGCAAAACAATCGTCGGCGTAAACCTTTGGCTTATCGGTCTTAGCTACTACTGGGGCAGGCGCTAAAGCCTTGAACTGCTCGGAAATCCCCTCGCCAGACGAACAATTCGCTGTGACGGCGTTTGGTCCGATACAGTCCTCGCCGAGATATTTTTCAACACGTTCGATCGAAGCGGTGATATCCATGGAATCCTCCATGATTTGACCGCTCACCGTATAGAACCCTCCGGCAATGATGGCCAGAGTCGCAGAGCCAGCAATCAAGAATCTCGGAGCAGACATGATCCGTGATGTGTCAATAAACTTGCGGAATCTCGTCTCCACCAGCACCTGTGTCAACGCCGCTAGCAGTACGGTCAGCACAAGTGTCAAAAGCCGTTCTATGACCCCGAAATCGGCAACCGCAAAAGGCAAAAGAACAAGCAGAGGCCAGTGCCAGAGGTAAATAGCGTAGGAAATATCGCCAATAAAGCGTACAGGTTTGTTGCCGAGCAGCAGCTGTGGCGAAGCTTGATGCGTAGCATGCGCAAGAAGCAGGAGTGCCGTACCCATTACCGGTAGCAAGGCGATTGCTCCGGGAAATGACATTTCTCCATTAAAGGTTAGTGCGCTTAAGACGATGGCTCCCAACCCTACCCAGGCGGCAATCGAGCTCAGCACATCTGATTTAGGAGCATGGGCGCGTGCACCGAAGGCAGCTACCAGAGCGCCAGCAGCGAATTCCCATCCACGGGTGAAGGTCGAGAAATAGGCGATGCCTGGATCCGTAGCGGTAGCGTACACCGAATACCCCAACGACACCGCGAAGATGAACGCAATGCCGGTAAGAGCGACCGGCTGGGTTTTCCTTCCCCAGCGGATAGCTAGAAGCACAAGCAAACCAATGAGAATCGGCCATACCAGGTAGAACTGTTCTTCGGTAGACAGCGACCAGAAGTGTTGGAACGGACTTGGCGCGTCCCCTTCAGCTAGATAGTCAACCTTTGAAGTTGCGAGGAACCAGTTCTGGAAGTAGAACGTGGAGGCTACGGCTTGGAGACCCCAGTCTTGCCAGAGTGTTTCAGGCGCGAGAAGCCACACGCCAAACAGGCTGACGAGAATCACCAGAAATGACGCAGGGAGAAGCCGCTTAACGCGGCGCATCCAGAATTGGCCGATATCCCGTATCCTGCGCGGCGGCTTGGTCAGCAGGTGCGATGTAATAAGGAAACCGGAAATCACGAAGAAAACGTCAACGCCGATGAATCCCCCGGGCAGGACTTTGGGCCAGAAGTGGTAGATGACTACCACGCCGACTGCCAGGGCTCGCAAGCCCTGTATATCGGCACGGAATACTGACTTTTTCCGTCCTGGAGCTGACAATCCAGCGATAGGTTGTGCGCTGCTCACGGGTAGAACGTTCTCCCTTGATTATCTACGGTAGTTCAAAATTCTGCGGGGCTTCCGCCACCGGCATGTTGCTGGACATGCCACTGGCCAGTTGCTCCTGGAACATCCAAGAGCAACTGGCCAGAAACCAATACTAGCCCCCAAGCAACGCGTCGACGAACGCTTCGGGGTCGAACGGAGCTAGGTCATCAGGGCCTTCACCCAATCCGACGAGCTTCACCGGCACACCGAGCTGTCGCTGAATCGCGACTACGATTCCACCCTTGGCGGTGCCATCCAACTTGGTCAGCACGATGCCGGAGACATTGACAACCTCGGAGAACACCTTGGCCTGTGCGAGGCCGTTTTGGCCGGTGGTTGCATCCAGCACCAGCAGCACTTCGTCAACCGTTGCCTTCTTTTCAACGACACGCTTGATCTTGCCAAGCTCGTCCATCAGTCCGACCTTGTTCTGCAGTCGACCGGCGGTGTCGATCATGACGATATCGACTTCCTGCTCGATGCCAGCGGACACGGCTTCGAACGCAACAGACGCAGGATCTGCTCCATCGATGTCCGACCGAACCGTCGGCACGCCGACTCGGTCGCCCCAAGTGGCAAGCTGCTCGGCAGCTGCGGCACGGAAGGTATCCGCAGCGCCAAGGAGCACGTCCTTGTCCTCTGCTACCAATACGCGGGCCATCTTGCCGATGGTCGTGGTCTTGCCGACGCCGTTGACGCCAACCACCATGATGATGCTAGGGCGGTCAGGATGCGGCTCGGGGAGGTAGGAGCGATCGAGGCTTGGATCAACCAACTTGAGGAGTTCTTCGCGGAGCATGGCCTTGACCCGCTGTGGGTCGCGGCTGCCTTCTACCTTCACTCGTTCGCGCAGCGCGTCGACAAGTTCCAGCGTCGGCTCGGTGCCGAGGTCTGCAAGCAGCAGGGTTTCCTCGATCTCGTCCCAGACGTCCTCGTCGATGGAGTCCTGGCTGAGCAGAACCAGCAGGCCCTTGGAGAACATGTTGTTGGACTTGGTCAGCCGTGCGCGCAGTCGGGCTAGGCGCCCTTGAACTGGTTCAGGAACATCCAGTGCTGGAGCACTTGGGTTCTCGGGCTCAACGACTGAAACAGGCGCTTCGGTTGCATCCGTGGTGGCGGCTGAGCCTTCGAGGGTGTCAGTTTCGCCTCCAGCAACGGTGGCGCTGGGAACGTCGTCAGCGTCACGCTCTGTTGTGTATGGAGTCTTAGGCTTGCGGCCCTTGGCTACGAAGGCGGTGGCAACAATGCCCACCACTACAACGACCGCGACAATGATGATGGTAAGTAATAGCGAATCGGTCACGTTCTAAATCGTCTCATATCTTCGGCGTTTTCCCGGCTTCAGTGATCAAACCGTCTACCGGCAACTTTGCTGGGAAAGACATAGAATGGCATGTGGTCCTCAGACCACTAGTTCTTGACAGAAAGGCTGACCGCCGCAGGCAGCGTCCTGGCGTCGCGGCGATGATTATGGCATTTACCCAGAAGGCTCCTGCTCGCCCTCCAATTCCGGCCGAAATACGGGTGCTGCTGGTTGCGGCGTTCATCATTGCGCTGGGCTTCGGCTTGATTGCACCGGTCCTCCCCCAGTATGCGGTGAGTTTCGATGTAGGTGCAGCCGCGGCGACCGTGATTGTCAGCATCTTTGCCTTCACCCGGTTGATCTTCGCCCCAGTGGCGGGCGTGCTCGTGGGCAAGCTGGGCGAGCCTCGCATCTACGTCACCGGCGTGCTGCTCGTCGCGGTCTCGACACTGCTCTGCGCAGCAGTGCAGGACTACACTCAGCTCCTGCTGGCCCGGGGATTGGGAGGATTCGGCTCCACGATGTTCACCATTTCCGCAATGGCGCTGATTGCCAGGTTGTCTCCCGAAGAGTCCCGGGGCAGAATTTCCGGCTTGTATGCGGGATCGTTCCTGCTGGGCAATGTGGCTGGTCCGGTTTTGGGCACTGTCTTGGCCCCGCTGGGGATGCGCCTTCCTTTCGTGATTTACGGTATCGCCTTGGTAATTGCTGCGATGGTGGTTTACATGGCGTTGGGCCGTCGGCGGGATCTTGACGAACGGGCCAAGAATCCAGTGAGTGCTGCGACTGCAATCGAAGTTGTCACCATGCGCCAGGCCATGGGATCGCCCACCTACCGGGCAGCACTGTTTTCCGGGTTCAGCTATGGGTGGCTGGCTTTCGGAGTGCGCAACAGCATGATCCCGTTGTTCGCGCTTGCGGTCTTTGGCCAAGCTCAGGGGCAGTCCGTCGCGGGAATCTCCTTGGCCATCTTCGCCGTGGGCAACGGTTGCGCGTTGCTCTTCTCTGGAAAGCTCACCGACCGTATCGGACGGAAAATCCCTGTCCTGATTGGCATGAGCGTACTGATTGTGAGCATCGGCGCGATGGGCTTCTTCACGTCGCTTGCCGGGTTCGTGATTTGTTCAGTGATCGCCGGCTTCGGCGCAGGAACCTTGGGGCCAGCCCAGCAGGCTTCCGTTGCAGACGTCATCGGCTCGGGCCGCAACGGCGGAAAGGCCCTGGCTGGGTTCCAAATGTGCCAGGATCTGGGTTCTATCATTGGGCCGCTGATTGCCGGTGCCATGGCGGACTTCTGGAGCTACCAGCTGGCATTCAGCGTCTCGGCTGTAGTGGGCTTGGTCGGCGTTATTGCTTGGTTGCTGGTGCCACAGACCACGAAACCAGTTCCTACCGACGATCGATAGCCCTGAATTCTGACCCTTGGGCAAGAAATTACTTTGAACCGAGCTTCAATTCCCGGCACCGATACTGCTTTCAGTACCTCACCGAACCCGGGAAAATATGGTCACGCGTCGGAACTCCGACGCTCCATTTTCTGGCTAATCACAGTTGAGACACCGTCTCCGCGCATGGTTACACCGTACAAGGCATCCGCGACTTCCATCGTCTTCTTCTGGTGCGTGATCACGATCAACTGCGATGATTCCCGAAGCTCTTCGAAGATCGTAATGAGTCGTCCCAGATTTACGTCATCGAGCGCGGCTTCCACCTCGTCCATGACATAAAAAGGCGAAGGACGCGCCTTGAAGATGGCCACCAGCAATGCCACTGCGGTTAGTGATCGTTCACCGCCGGATAGCAGCGACAGCCGCTTGATCTTCTTGCCGGCCGGGCGCGCCTCAACCTCGATGCCGGTAGTGAGCATGTTTTCCGGATCGGTGAGGACCAGCTGCCCTTCTCCCCCGGGGAATAACCGGTCGAAGATGCGCCTGAACTGCACCGCGGTGTCGTTGTAGGCCTCGGTGAAGACACGCTCCACGTGGGAATCCACGTCCTTGATGATCTGTTGCAGGTCCCCTCGCGACTTCTTCAGGTCCTCAAGCTGGCCGGCCAGGAATTTGTGCCGCTCCTCCAGGGCCGCGAATTCTTCCAGAGCCAATGGGTTGACCTTGCCCAGCGCCGCAAGATCGCGCTCGGCCTTCTTGAGACGTTTTTCCTGTTCCACGCGGTCGAAAGGTTTCGTGCCCACGACATTGCCGTCCTCGTCAACGTTGACACGAAGTTCGGCCCACTTGTCATCAGGGTCGGCAGCTTCGGGGATCAGTTGATCCGGGCCGAAATTCGCGATCAAGTGATCCGGTGTATACCCCAGCTCTTCAAGAGATTTCGTTTCAAGGTTCTCGATTTTGATGCGCAGCTCGGCGCGGAGTATTTCGTCCCGATGCACAGCATCGGCCAGTCGGCCGAGTTCAGCGGAAAGCTGCTCAGCCTCGGTTCTGTTGCTGCCCAATAGCTCTTCAAGTTCAGATTTCTTGACCGAGAGTTCATCACGTTCCTGGCCGGCCATTGTCAACGACAATTCAATGAATCGAAGCACTCGTTCGGACGCGCGTTCCACGCGCTGGGCCTTCGCTGCTTGGGCTTTACGTTCGGTGGCGCGCTGCAGTGCCACCTCCCGATGGGTACGCTCGGCAGCCGCGGTGCGGCGCAAGCCGTCGACTCGGGAGCGCAACGCGTTAACTCGCTCTTCGCTGCTCCTGAGCGCGAGCCTGGCTTCAAGTTCTTGCTGTCTGGCGGCCGCCGCGGCATCCGCCAAGGCAGCGCGGGCGGCATCGTCAACAGGTTCCTCCTCCGAATCCGTCGAAGCCATCTCCATGCGCTCGCTGATTTCCTCGTAGGATTCTTGTTCGATTTCGAGTTTTTCAACGGCCGCGTCCAGCCTTGATTCCAAGGACTCCTTCTCGGATTGCGCCGAACGGAGCTTATGCCCCAGACGGGCCAGGTAATTGGACAACTCGTCGATTGCAGCGTCTGATTCAGCCAGCTGGCTCAACGCATCGTTCCTTGCCTGCTGCGCGTCGGACAGCACCGGAGCGCGCTGCGCCACTTGTGCTTCCAGCTGTTTTTGCTCCTCCTGTGCTTGGGTTAGCTCAGCTGACGTTTGCTCGACCAAGGCCTGCTGGGCGATCAACGATGCTCCAGCCGAGTCTCCAATGGAGCTGTGGAGCCCTGCAAAAGATACGCCGTCAAGCGTGGTGATCTTGGCTTCCGGATGCGCCGCGAGTATCTGCTCGACGGATCCGAGATCGGGGACAACATAGTGATCGGCAAAGATGTTGTCCAAGAGATTTGAGAACTTCTCGGTTGAACTCACGATGTCCCGTGCCGTAATGGCCAGCTCACCAAGATCAGGGGTGGACACCTTCGGGACATCGGCATGGACGAAGGACGCACTGGCGGAATCTTCCTGTGACAATTGCCGGATCAAGGCAATTGCGTCAGCTGCGCTTTCAGTCACCAGGTGCTCCGCCGTGTCGCGCAGGATGGCGGCTACAGCTTGTTCATAGCCTTCATTGACGGCCAGTAGCTCCCCGAGCCGGCCGGCGAGGACGTCCGGCGAACCTTCGAGCAAATGTGCGGATTGGTCATCCGGTTTCGCGTTGAGTTTCAAGGCCTCCAATCGCGCACGAAGACCGGAAATCCGGACCGACAGTTCGCGTTCTCGCTGGGTATCCCGGCCCTGCTGTTCTGACAGACGGGTGAAGACTGCTTCGGCATTTTCGAAGACGTCGTTCAGCTGACGCTCGTCAAGGAGCCGTTCTTCCAGTTCAGCGTTCACCGTTTCGTGTGAGCGCGCATCAGCAGCAAGATCGGCATCGAATGATTGGACGGTGTCTTGCAGACGGGAAATTTCCGCGCGTGTCACGTCAACGCGGCTGCGTGCCGACGCCACCTGCGATGCAAGGCGGGACATCCCCTCGCGGCGATCCGCCGCTGCGCGCAGCATGGCAGCCATGCGCTGCTGTTCTACGCGCGACTGTTCTTCGGCGTGTTCCTTGGCTTCGATGGCTTCGGCGAGGATTTCGTGGCGGTCTTCGACGGCTTCAACGAGTTCTTCGAGTTCCTCGTTCAGACGCTCGGCTTGAGCTTCCAAACGTTCTGGATCACGGCTGGAATCAAAATGTGTCTGATTACTTTCGAGCAGTTTCCCCCGTTCACGTGCCAACGCGGTGAGCGAGCGAAAACGCTCAGCTTGCGTGGTAAGCGCAACCCAGGTTCCTTGCATCTTTTCGAGCCTGGGGGTGAGAATCTCGGCACGCTCGGAAAGCTCTGCCACCTGACGGCGGACGCGTTCCAGCCGGGAGGCGACGTCCTGTTGCTGCGCCTGGATCTTGGATTCGTCGTTGATGTCCTGGGCCAGCTTGTTGTTCAGCGACACAAGATCATCGGCCAGCAGGCGTGCCCTTGCATCACGTACGTCCAATTGCACCGTCTGCGCTCTGCGGGCAATCTTTGCCTGGCGGCCCAAGGGTGCCAGCTGGCGGCGGACTTCGGAGTTCAGGTCCTCCAGCCGGTCCAAATTGCCTTGCATCGCCTGCAGCTTGCGCAGCGTTTTTTCCTTGCGCCGCCGGTGCTTGAGCACCCCGGCGGCTTCCTCGATGAAGCCACGCCGGTCTTCGGCGGTGGCATGGAGAATTCTGTCCAGCTGGCCTTGTCCGACGATGACATGCATTTCACGGCCCAGCCCCGAGTCGGACAGCAGTTCTTGGATGTCCAGTAATCTGCACGAATTTCCGTTGATTGCATATTCGGAGCCGCCTGCACGGAACAGGGTTCGCGAAATGGTCACTTCGGCGTAGTCAATGGGAAGCTGTCCATCGGTATTGTCGATGGTGAGTGAGACATGGGCACGTCCCAGCGGCGGACGCCCTGACGTTCCGGCAAAGATGACATCTTCCATCTTGCCGCCGCGCAACGTTTTGGCCCCCTGCTCCCCCATAACCCAGGACAGGGCATCAACGACATTGGATTTGCCCGAACCGTTGGGTCCGACAACAGCCGTAACGCCCGGCTCGAACTCAAAAGTGGTCGCCGAAGCAAAAGACTTGAATCCGCGAACGGTAAGAGTCTTCAGATGCACAGCGTGAAATTCCTAAGTTCGGCCCGATATCGATAGTGTTAGTCATGGACGCGCAGACCATGTTCTCCGAGATGATTCTATCGAAACGACTCAGTGAAAACCGGTTTCTGCTCGCCCTTGAGCTCAGCAAAAACGAGGGGTAGATCATTTCGTGGACGTCTTATCAGAGATCGAAAACTGGCCGGTGGACAACGCAGTGTCTGTTGTCATCGATGGGCGGGGAGCAATTGCTGGCCAGCACGGCGACCTTGACAAGGTCTATGCCTTGGCTTCGGTCACCAAGTTGCTCAGCACCTATGCGTTCCTGATTGCCTTGGAAGAAGGAGCGATCAACCTGGAAGATCCTGCCGGGCCTGAAGGATCTACCGTCCACCACTTGCTGGCTCATACCGCCGGGTACGACTTCGATTCAGATGTCATCCGTTTCGCGGTGGGCGCCAAACGCGGGTACTCTAACTACGGTTTCGAAAAATTGGCCGAACACCTGCAGCAGGAAACAGAAATCAACTTTGCCGACTACGCGCAGGAGGCGGTTTTCGCTCCGCTCGGCATGAATTCCACCAAAATCGCGGGAAGCTGCGCAAAGGATGGTCGGTCCAGCGCGGCGGATCTTGCTAAGTTCGCGGCCGAGCTCCTGAACCCGACACTCGTTTCTCCGGAGACCCTGTCCGATGCAACCCGGGTCCATTTTGAGGGCTTGGCTGGCATCCTGCCCGGGTATGGACGGCAGAACCCGAATGACTGGGGTTTGGGATTCGAGCTTCGTTCTTCGAAGAATCCGCACTGGACCGGAGCGTCGCATCCTTCCCAGACCTTTGGGCATTTCGGCCAATCGGGAACGTTCCTCTGGGTGGATCCCGTAGACCGTCTGGCCTGCGTGACCCTCACAGACCGCAATTTCGGACCGTGGGCGGCGGATGCGTGGGCAGGCTATAACGAGCGTGTGCTCAAGGCCTACGCAGCCTAAAACTTATCTGGGGATTCGCCGCGGCCGCGGTTGGCATACAGGGCAGCTGTAAGAGGACCGCCCCATGAAGGGGTCGCGGCGGATCAAGGACTGGCGTCCTTCCTCTAGGCATCGAAGGCATGGTTCCCCTTCTCTCCCATAGGCATTCAGGGATCGGGAGAAGTAGCCGCTGGCGCCGTTGACGTTGACGTAGAGCGAGTCGAAGCTCGTCCCGCCAGCTTCCAGCGCACGGGTCATCACGTCAATCAGCGCCTCATTCAGAAGCGTTACCTCGAAGCGGCGGATGGTGGCAGTGTTTCGCAGGCCGGAAAGCCCGGCGGCCCAGAGCGCCTCGTCGGCATAGATGTTTCCAACGCCCGAGATGACTTCTTGGTCAAGGATTGCGCGTTTGAGCTGAGTCGTCTTTTTGCGCAGGGAGGTATAGAGATCTTCCGCGCTTCGCACCGGATCCAGTACGTCTCGCGCAATATGGGCGGCGGCCTGCGGGATGAATTTGCTCATGCTGCCCGCACCGCCAGGGCCGCCATCAGAGGTTGCTGCTAGCGGCGAAAGGAACATGCCGCCGAATATCCTCTGGTCGACGAATCGCAGCTCGGCGGGCGCGTCAGGCATGTCGCTGAGAGTCAGTCTAACCTTGAGGTGCTTTTCGTCGGGAGCTGCAGGCTCTTCGACGAGAAGCTGCCCGCTCATCCCGAGATGGGCCATCAAAGCAGCTGGCTCCGGGAGTCCGTCAAGCTCCATCCACAGGAATTTTCCACGTCGGGCGACGGTACTTACTGTGCAACCAGTCAGGGAATGTTCGAAATCGAGTGGGCCGTCGTGGTGCCGGCGGACCGAACGTGGGTCCAGGACCTGCACCGATTCAATTCGGCGGCCCCGAACCCACTTGTCCAGTCCGACACGGACTACTTCAACTTCAGGTAATTCCGGCAATGAAACCGACCCTAGCTTCGGGGAATCTGTTCGCCAGGGTGCAGTTGCAGCCAGGAGTTGCGAGCAGCTTCCTGCTCCGCTTCCTTCTTCGACGGGCCGTGGCCGCTGCCATAAGGCTCGTCAGAGATTACAAGCGTTGCTTCATAGGTACGTGCATGGTCAGGACCGGATCCGGTCACTTGATAGCGCATCTCACCAAGTTTCTTGGCTGCGACTTCTTCCTGGATGACAGTTTTCCAGTCAGTCGCCGCGCCAAGAAGGCGAACGTCTTCCAGCAAGGGCGTCACGAACCGAAGGACCAACGCACGAGCTGCATCCATTCCCTGATCCAGATACGTGGCGCCGATCAAGGCTTCCATGGTGTCTGCAAGGATTGAAGCCTTATTGGCACCGTTGGATTGAGCTTCACCGCGTCCGAGGAAGATGTGCTCCCCTACTCCGAGGTCCCGGGCAATGATGGCCAAGGCACGGGTGCTGACGATTGCGGCACGGCGCTTGGCCAGGTCGCCTTCGGGAAGGTCCGGATACTTCTTGTAGAGGTATTCGGCAACCGAAAAACCGAGGATGGAGTCGCCAAGAAATTCGACGCGTTCGTTGGTTGGTATTCCACCGTTCTCGTACGAATACGAACGATGGGTCAGGGCAAGACGAAGCGTCTCGGAATCGATGTCGATTCCGAGACGCTTCATCAGTTCTTCTTTTGAAGACATGTCTTAGACGTCTGCGACCTTGCGACCCTTGTACTCAAGGAACAGCTCGGTACCGGCCGAGTCGGTGACAACCTTTGCCTGGTGAGGCAGGCTGTAAGTTACGCGACCGTTTTCAACGGTCTTAACCAGGTTAGGCGCGGTAGCCTTCCACTGAGAACGGCGTGCACGAGTATTCGCACGGGACATCTTCCGCTTTGGAACAGCCACGACTACTTCTCTTCTCTCTTGTCTGACGTATTATCGGGTGCCACATCTTCTGCGGCAATGTCGGCCAGCTGCGCAAGCGCTGCCCAACGCGGGTCCAGTACCTCATGGTGATGTTCGGGTTCATCATTGAGATTCACTCCGCATTCACTGCAGAGACCCAAACAATCCTCCCGGCAAACCGGCTGGAATGGCAGTGCGGTCCCAATTGCGCTCCGCACTACCGGGTCGATGTCAATCAAGTCACCAACGACCCAGTACTGATCCACTTCATCATCGTCTTCGAATTCTTCGCTGCCTTCATAGTAGAAGAGCTCTTGAATATCAGCCGCGAAATCGTACTTGATGGGCTCCAGGCAACGTCCACATTCCCCCGCAATCTGTGCGGTAGCGGTACCCGATACCAGAATCCCCTCATGTACGGCTTCAAGGCGAAGATCTAAGTCGAGCTCAGATCCTCCACGAATACCGATGAGTGCATTTCCCACATCCGTGGGTGCCGGAACCTGCTCGCTAAGAATTTTCATCGAGCCAGGCGAACGGCCGAGCTCCTTGGCTGATAGAACCAAAGGCGAGTTGCGATCGACTTCGCCATGTGACGATCGATCAGAACGCTTATCGCTAATGATGACTCCTATAGAACATAGTCCGACATCTCATCTTAACCCACGGGCGCATCTCTAACCAAACCAGCGTCCGATGCAAGGCCTTATTTCGGTACGTATGCGATGATTCTCACCACGTGGGGATCCTCGCGCTCGAAAGGCGAAAGTCCAGTACCTTCTTCGTGATGGGACACCTCAAGGCCGAGGTCCTTCAAACGCCGAATGAAGTCCTGAGTCTCGATAAAACGGCGGAAGGAGCGGAAACGCGCCTTCTTCAGGTGCTCATCTTCGGTCGTGCGGTGCTCGAAAGCCAGCAGGTCCCCAGGGCGCAGGGCCGCGCTCAGGGACACGAGCAAAGTTTCCTGTTCGGCTTGTGTCAGGCCGTTGAGCAGGAAGCGGGCGTAGAACAGCCGGGGTGCGTCAGCTGCATCTTCAGCAGCGAGCCTGGCCAGTAACCCGTCGTCCAGCAAGTCATCATGCCGTACGGTAATTGCGGGGTTATCAGAGGCAAGCTCGCGTGCGGCCGCCACAGCGTAGGTACCGCGCTCAATGCCGGTGACTCGGTCCGCGAGGGTGGACAGGGTGCCCAGATCGCGCCCATTGCCGCAACCCAAATCATATGCAACGGCCAGTCGGGGCAGCATCGCAGTGCTGGCTAGCCAGCCAACGAATGAGGAAGGCTCGGTGGTCTCGGGCCGTGAATACAGGTCGTCCATCGCGATGCGAGTGCGCTGGGAGTAGTCAAGCAGCGGCTGCGGGTCGCGGCTACGGCGGCGCTCGCTCCATTTGAACCCCGGGTCCGGGATCCGCCAGTCCTGCCCGTAGATGTGCTCAACTACGAGCTCGGGCCGGGCCGGAACTCCTACTGGGTAGCCACTTAGCTGTCCGGCACCTACGGGCAAGAACTCGCTGACGGGCACATCCTCCGTGCCCACGCGCCCGAACGGGAAGCCGACGTTGCCGTCCGGCCTAATGAACAAGTGCGCGATATCCACCATGACCTTCGAACCGGTCAGCCGGCGCACCGAGATGCAAGAAGCCTTGGGCGTGACAGAGTACCCCGCCGCAATCAGCGCTTCCCCGAGAGAGGCGAACTCTGCCGCCACATCCGCTGCGCTGTCCTTTGCGCTCAAATAGGCGCAGTCCATGTCCTTGTCATGCGGAATGAATCCATTGTCGCGCACGTAACCCAGCAGAGTGCCGCTGAAGACGAATGAGGACGAGCCGGTCACTTCGCGGATCACCTTATCCACTTCCGCATACAGGGTCATTACCCCGTCTTGCCACGCGTGGTCCTGGTCCTTGGTCAGCTTCCCGGCGATGATCCGTCCGCGCTTGTCGAAATGCTGCCCTGAAGCGAAGCGAAGGCGCAGCTGCTCAAGATCCTCCTTGCCATTGCTCCGAGGATGGAAGAACAAGCTGCCATCGGGAAGAGGCAAGGTCTCATCTCCGTAGCGAACGGAGATCTGGTCTTCCTTGCTGGCGAAACGCCAGACATCGTACATCCCGATGCTGAAGCCGAGGGGGCCGTCGCCCTGAATGGAGATCGGCCTTTCTACCACTGGCATGTCGTTGATGAGCAGTGTCGCTGCCCCAGGCTTTTCTGGATCGATCGGAGTAAAAATTGTGCCGCGTATGGATTCCTTATCCCACGCGTCAATCTTGCCTACGCGCGATTTCTTGGCCTTATCCGAAAACCATTTGAGAATGTTGCCCATTAGTTTGCCCTTGCAGCTCTGTAGGCACTAAGCCTCATCGTTCGTGTCCAATCCATCCACTCTACTTCTCGAAATCCGACTTCACGGGGAAATAGGACTCGAGGAATTCGGTGACGAATTCGTCGTCAATAGGTGTTGCTCCGGCCACCGGCGCATCGTTGATGCAGAAGGTGTCGCGATCGCGCAATCTGAGTGTGTTCTCCATGGTCAGACGGTACTTGTCATCAAGGATATTGATGTAGTGGTACCGCAGGCGCGTAGGAATTGCCCGTCCGATGATCTGTGCATAGTAGTGATGCAACTGATCGGCCACGATGTCCCGATGGTCACGGAAAGGGCTTGCCCAGGTCTGCTCATACTCGCTCTTGAACTCCGCTTCCATTTCGAAATGCACGGATTTCAGCTGCGGATGTGGGGTGTGCTTGATGGCGCGCGATACGGTCACGCCAAAGCGTTCTTTCAGCAGCCGACGGATGTTACGAGTCAGGTTGAAGTGCGGTTCGTCCAGCAAAGTCGCCTCTCCGAAGGGTCGGCGGTTATTTGATGGAGATACCTTGGCTATGCCCGTGGGGGTGAAGAACCGCTCCGGCCCCAGATCGCGTCCGAAGAAAACATCATCGTTGATGTAGACGTAGTGCTCGCTCAGTCCAGGAATATGGTGCAGGCGAGAGATGATCGAGTTGCTGTTGAATGTCGGAAGGCAATCGCCCTCCGGGTAGATGTCCTTGTGGTCAACAATCTTAATCCGAGGATCGCTGGTGTCCAGCCAGACTGGTACCTGTCCGGCCGTCACGATAAAGATCTTGCGGAACCACGGTGCAAACATCTGCAGGGAACGCAACGAGTACTTCAGTTCATCTCGGGAGCGGAACCTCGCCTCGTGGTTGGCCTCCTCGTGGTACTCGGCGCCCGATAGGTCGGCCTCGCGCCGGCGCTTGGAGTTGATCCAGTTCGGATCATCCCCATCAACCCACGTGTAGACCGCGTCGATTGGGAAGGTAATGTCATCGACCATGCGTTCGGTCAGCACAACAGGGGTTGGTACGTTTCCAAATACGGTCTCGACCTGCACCAGCTCAACATCTGCCACCGAGAGCAGACGCGCGGCGCGGTTCTCCCGTGGAGCGATAACTTGCCCGGCTTCCTCGCCCTGCCCGAATTCCCAGAACTCTATCCGGCAGCCGCGCTCTGCGCCGTAGGCCAGAGTTGAGTTTCTGAAACGTTGCGGGGTGAAGACACTGAACACGTCCTCGTCATCCCATAGTCGCTCGCTGCTCAGCGAGCTGGCCGGCAGAACTGTTCCATGTGTCCCGGATCGCACATACAGTGGTTCACCGGAATCAATTTGGGACAGAGCCCTGCGTACCTGGGCGCGATCTGCGGCGCTCACGGCGATGAACGCGGCTTGGTAGTTACCGGTGCCCAGATACCACCAGGAGATTCCTGCCGCTTCTAGGGCGTTTGTTACCAGCTGGAAGTTGCTGCTAGCCCGGTCAGCCGGCATTTCCTGGCCACCGAGCTTCCAGGTCAGGCCATTCGCCTGCACGACATCGCAGGAGAATTCAGCACGGCGGTCTCGTTTCAGTTCCAGCAGCGCGCGCTGGCGAACCCGCGTTAGCTTCTTTTGCGTACGGAGCCCTGTGCTGCGGACCTTACGGTACGCAGACATTGGCATGAGGCGCTTTAGCGTGTCTTTGGCTTTAAACGCCACTGAACTCGGTGATCCGTTGTTCACTTTTTCTCCTAGCTTCCGAGGATTCTTTCGGTCGCTGTCAACTGAAAGATCTCATTGATTTTCCAGTAGGACCGAGCAAGCTCACCTGCATCGCGGAACAGATCCACTGTTGTACCTTCTGATCGCCTACGACGCGAACGCCGTGGACGTAACCTCGATCCCAGTGAATTCATCAGTGAGCAATCTATAGGCATACAGGTCGCCTTCTGGCTTCAAATTTGATTGCAGGTTGATACTAGAAAGCCAATCCAGATTCCGCCCAGTACTCAACTGACCAACCGATCGATTCACCCTTTCGATCGTTCAATCCTACCAAGTCCGGGTATCTCAACGTTTGGGCTCGATTGTCTTCACGTACATGTGGCCGAACTGGAAATCCAGTCCGGCAAGGCGTCAGCCGCTGGCATTAACTAGGATAGCGTCAACAATTCGCCCATGCATGAGCGCCGCGGTGCAATACTCAAGACTAAATGACTGCGACCCACTACTATAGCTCAAGTAATAAAAGCGATGCCACTGAGTTGCCATGGTGTTGTGAGACACGCGTTCGTAGGAGAATGAGTGCATGTCCAAACGTCAGAAGTTCACCCCGGAGTTCCGCGCCGAAGCAGTCGAACTAGTGATCTCCTCCCAGAAGAGCCTGGTCGAGGTCGCAGCCTCTCTAGGCATCAACGAAGGGACCCTGGGCAACTGGGTCCGCGCTTACCGCACCGAGCACCCCGAAGCGGAAACCGAGGAACGCGGACCAGTGGAATGGGCCCAATACGAAAAGCTGCGCAAGGAACTGCTGGAGGTGAAACGGGAGAACGACTTTTTAAAAGATGTCAGCGCCTATTTCGCCTCGAACAGCAAGAAATAAGCGCAATCTTCACCTTCATCAAAGCCCATACCGGCCAGTACCCGGTGAACTGGATGTGCCAGAAACTGCAGGTATCCAGGGCATCCTATTACAGGTGGCTGAACCCTTGCGAGGAGCTGAGCGAGGCCAAAGCACTGCGCATGCGCCGCACCGAACTGGTCCATACCGAGTTCGAAGCATCCAACCAGGTTGCTGGGGCCGGCCAATTGGTGGACCTGCTCCGCAACAACCAGAACATACAGATCCCGAAGTCCACGGTGCTCTCGATCATGAAAGACCTGGGAATCCAGGCCAAGCGGATGAGCGCGTTCAAGACCACGACAGTACGTGACCACCAGGCCCGGACGGCGCATATCAAGAACCACATGGTCGATAAGCTCGGCCGGCGCGACTTCCGGTCTTGCCGTCCTAGGGCGAAACTGGTTGGCGATATCACCTACCTGCGCACCGGCGAAGGCTGGTTGTATTTAGCGACGGTCATCGATTTGTATTCGCGTCAGATCGTGGGCTGGTCAATGGGCGAGAACATGCAAACTCAGCTGGTTATTGACGCGATGGAGCTTGCCGCGTCGCGGGGCTTTATCCAGCCTGGCAGCGTGTTCCACTCGGACCGGGGCACGCAGTACACCTCGAACGCGTTCCAGGCATGGTGCGCTGCCCACCGCGTGCGGCAGTCGATGGGGCGCACCGGGGTGTGCTGGGATAATTCCATCGCCGAGTTAACCTTCTCGACGATCAAGAACGAAATGTACCATCACCGAGCGTTCACCAGCAGGGTGGCAGCGCGGACCGCGGTGATGGAATACATCGAGGTTTGGCACAACCGGAAACGACCGCATGCAGCTAATGGAGGGCTTAGCCCCCAGGCAGTTCTGGACTCGTACCAGGAAAGACATTCTTTAGCTTTGGCGGCTTGAGAATATTTAGAAAAGATCAAAGATCGTGTCTCAAGAACTTGACCAGCTCACACACTCAACAGCCAGAAGAACTGGCCGAATGGCTAGGGCCAGCATGAGTGGTGTGACACCCCTGAGATGTTGGCACTTAGTATTACGAGCTGATCTGGGATCCCAATATCATCTCTAACCTAAGCAGACATTGATGCCCACGGGTGTGCGCTGTCATGAAGCTCACCCGAATCATCGGTCGACGCTGAGTTCCTAGAAACTAATATCTGCAGTCCTTGACCGAGCCGTCAACATGATCTGACAGCATTCCAAGTACCACCTACAATTGAACACTGTGAACTCGAATCCTGATCTCATCCATACCACGCATGACCAGGCTGCCGGCCCTAATTCTGTCGGCATAGCCCCGAAAGTTTCAGTCGTCTCCGCAATTTATAACGTACAAGACTACCTCGAAGATTTTCTGACCTCCATAAACAACCAAGAATCAGCGGATCAGATCGAAGTCATACTTGTTCTCGATGGTTCTACAGATGACTCCGAAAAGATGATCCGCGAATGGTCAGCAAGTACATCCATTGTTCACAAGATTCTTGTCAAACCTAACGGGGGCCAAGCCTCAGCGAGAAACTTAGGGATTCGACACACCACGTCTGAATGGATAACTTTCTGCGATCCCGATGATTATCTCGCCGATGATTATTTCGCGAAGCTAATTTCATTCATGGCTGAAGACCTAAATGGAACAGCTTCTATGTACGCTACACGAATCGTTTCATTCGACGAAGCCACGGGGCAGATTTCACACGCACACCCGTTGGACAGGCGATTCAGAGACGGAAACAGATTCGTCAATCTGAATAGATCTCCCAATTTTTTCCATATGAGTGGAGCAACTGCAGTTGTTCGCCGTAGCGAATTGATACGGCTTGAGCATTACTTTAATGAGGAATTGACTTTTAGTTTCGAAGACGCACATTTCGTGTCCTCCTACCTGCTGAAGCAAGAAGATCCAATTATAGGAATTTGCGCAGAATCCTCCTATTTTTACCGGCGACGCGCTGCAGGTACCTCCTCGGTTCAGACCTCCGCGTTGAAACCCGAAAAGTATGGAAAGGTGCTTGAGGTCGGCCATCTTGATCTGCTGAATATTGCCAAGTCTATCCATGGCTCCGTACCCGAGTGGCTTCAGATGTTGCTGCTTTATGACATTTTCTGGTATTTCCGAGGCGACCGCAAAGTTGGGGCCCCATCGCGTAGATTGGAATTCGATGTTAAAGAAAAATTTCATGACTACATTGGCAAAGTCATGGAAAATATCTCCGTTTCGTCTGTCATGCAGTTTGACCTCATGCCCACAGACTTTGATCTCCGCGACGCACTAATTCTCGGCTACAAAGACAATAACGCAAGACCAGAAAAAGTCTATGTTGAGTCTATTGACGTAGATCGCCACATGACTTTGATACATTATGTTTTCTCGGGTGACCTGCCCCAGGAGAGAATTACCTATAAAGGATTATCAGTCACTCCCAAACATTCTAAAATACGGCCAATGAATTTCTTTGGCCGCACACTATTCTCTCATCGATACATTTGGATCCCAGCGCACGGAACATTCGATGTATCGATAGATGAGCGTAAACGAGAACTGGTACTCGGGAAACGTACCCGTTCGCATTACACCTTACGTCCTTACACAGTCAGCAAAGCATTGGCAGGAATTGACATAACCTCAAGAAAGGTTCCCCAGCCACGAGTCGTCACATCTGAATCTTCCGTTCCTCGATCCCTCAGGAAGAAGATTCAGGCAAAAATCCGCTTCTTCAGAAAACCTAAACCAGCCCCAAAAAGTCACGACGACCGACTATTAGAACTTTCAGATTCTCCAGCATATGCCGCCAAATTCGATAATTGCTGGATTTTTATGGACCGAATTTTCAGGGCTAATGATAATGCGGAACATCTGTACCGCCACGTGAAGCAAAATCACCCTAAAGTGAATTCCTGGTTTGTCCTAGATAAGGATTCAAGCGACTGGACTCGACTTGCTGAGGAAGGCTTTAGGCTCATAGCTCACGGAACTGACGAACATAAAATTGCACTACTGAATGCCCAAGTCTATGCCTCGTCGCATCTAGATAAGTTCGTAACGAACCCACTTGAAGGAAAACTCGCATCGAGAGGTAAGTGGAAGTTCGTCTTCCTTCAGCACGGAGTTACCGACCACGATTTGTCCTACTGGTTTAACGGAAAAAAAATCGATTTGCTGATCACAAGCACCGTGGATGAGTATAAATCGATTGTAGGCAATGACACAGCATACCGCTTTTCGAGTAAAGAAGTTGTTCTCACTGGTTTTCCTCGGCATGACGCGCTCCTCGTGCCTACTGGTAGCGCGAGAAAGAAGTGGATACTGATTTCGCCTACCTGGCGACAAAGCCTTGTGGGCCCCTCCGACGCACAAGGAAGACGCACACGCTTGGAAGGGTTTTCAGACTCGGACTACGCTAAATCGTGGTCAAGCTTCTTGAACAGTAAAGAACTACAAGATATCGCTACTGCAAATGATCTAAAAGTGGGACTTTTGCCCCATCCGTCGCTCGCGGACTATGTGGGCGACATGAATCTAAACAAAGATGTCGAGATCCTTGACTGGGACAGGCAGACCTTCGCAGAATACGTCCACGAGTCGGCTGTTTTAGTTACCGACTATTCGTCGACGGCATTCGAGGCGGCTTACGGTAAAGTTCCAGTGGTTTACTTCCAGTTTGACCAAGAAGCAATCAAAGCAGGATCCCACACATACGATGTAGGCTACTTTAATTTCGAAACCGACGGTTTCGGGCCCGTGACGACGGATACTGATTCCGCAGTTGACGCTACCATTGAGTGTGTCGTTGAAGGACTGAATTCTCTTTACCGGGCCAGGACTGAAGCAACATTTAGGTATTTGGATACTGCCAACTCTGAGCGAGTCTACCAAGAGATGAGAAAACTGATCCGCCCCGCGAAAAATAGGGAAGTCTTGGAGTTTTAAAATAACCAGCCAGCTCGGCACGTTGACAGGCTTGCCCCGGAACCAAATGGTTCCGGGGCAAACTCGTATTTACCTCAAACTTGTGAGGCTCGGCACGCATGCGAAGAAGGTCTTCATACCGTATACCGCTCTAACCAAGTCGTCACGTACGACTTTATACAATCTCAAAGGAAGAAGGCAATGGGAAGCGGGCTGCCAGGAAATTACGTACTAGTTCCGAACGATCGGGAGCGCCTTTGAGCGTCAGCACTTCATTGATGCAGAACATGTCCACATTCCTGTTTCGTGCAAGACGAAGGAAATCAAGAGGCGCAGCATGCGAGCCGATATCAATGTAGCTGTAGTTCACCGTGGTCGGGTAGCCCAACCCCAAACGCGCCGCGTACTGATGGGCGAGCGAGGACGGAATGGACAGGTCATCCGCGGAACGGAAGCGATTCCCTGCAATTTGCGCGATCCGGTTCGGCATCTCCCGCTGAAGTTCACGGTGGACTTCCAGCCTCTGCGGATGGGCCACGTGCTGGAATTTGCGTGAGGTGGTACGCCCGAAGCGCTCAACTATTACTTGCCTGTTGTTTGCCGCCGCTTTGTTAACCGGAAGTTCAGGGTCCTCCGCCTGTGAGAAGTGTGATCCCGTCATGCAGTACTTGGCTTGGCCTGCAGGACCGTAGAAGGTGTTGGGGTGCAGATAACGTCCGAAAAACACGTCGTCATTGACATAAATGAATTGCTCCGACAAGTTCGGTATATTTGCGAGCTGGGATTCAATCGCATGCGAATTGAACGTCGGCAAGGTGCTCTCGGGGTCCGTGAAGATATCGTGGTGGTCAATCAGCACCAAGTTCGGGTGTTCCTCTTTGAGCCATGCCGGACGCTGCCCTGCAGTAACCAGATAGATCTTGTTGATCCAGGGAAGGTTGAGCTCAAGCGATCGCAGTGAATATCGCAGTTCGTCACGTGATTCGAACCTAGCGCTATTGACTGCGCTATCACCGGTGTCTCGGCCAGATTCCGCGAGCGCACTGCGGTAGCTCTCGGCCCACTGCGGATCGTCCGCGTCGACCCATGTGTATACCGCATCAATGTTACCGTCGAAGTCCTGAGCGTCCAGCGGCAATTCGATTCGGCCCGGAAATACTTGCCAGATTGCACCGGCGCCGCGAAGATCCGCTATGCCTTCCGACTGGTTATCGCGGATGCTCACGCTCCAGACGGAGGTAGCCGCGTAAGAATGTTGTTGGTGCATCGACCGGACAGACATCCCTGCATCCCCGAAGGCTTCGAGTAAATGCGGCCAGCGGGCGGCATCTACGCACAGGGGAAGGGTACTGGACGCACGCGTGAACTCTATACCCAGCTGACGAGCAACCGCCATCGAGAGTTCCTCAGCAGACCGGCGCAAAGACATAACGGTGACTGGCTGCCGGCTACCTGCGCTCTTGAACATCCGGTCCAGAGCCTTGTCCACCAGCGGTTCGGGTACTACGCGCCCGATTCGTCCTCGCCATCCTGAGAGCATGACCCTCCCCTTTGCTACTCGTGATCGACTTCTTGCGACGCCTCCGGCGTTCCTTATGGTCTTAGCTCAATTCCTTGACGATCTGACTCAGCGTATCCAGAGTGCTCTTGAGCGACTCGACATGGCGTTCGTCGAATTCGCTGAGCACTCGCTTCATCTCAGTCGTAGAAATGCCAGCGGTGCGGGGCAGGTACACGACTTCAACTTCGTCCCCGAGATCGTCAAACTTTCCTTTCCAATCTTCACCGATCCCGAACACCTTCGCATCGTATTTCTTGATATCCAGGCGCTTCTGCTCCCAGTTTTCCTCTGGAATAGCGAGGTCGACATACTTGATCGACTCGACAATTTCACGGCGTTGCTCGAATGGAACTACCGGCTTCTTGCCCTTGATCGCGTTGAATTCGTCCGTTGAGACGCCAACGATCAGCCGGTCGCCCTTCTCACGTAGCCGCTTGAGTATATTCAAGTGGCCAATGTGGAAAAGATCAAAAGTACCGTAAGTTAGTACGGTTTTCGTCATGTTTACCTCCAAGTCACGTTCAACGTGCATAGTGATTCAATGAGCAGTCTCGAATGCTCTCGTTTAGAGAACGGGCGGGCGCCCGGCCAATGACATTCGGATGATGGTACGCCAAGAGATTTTAGGCCGTGGTTCCAAGTACCATGGGCTTCCCTTCCAACCGGCCGTCCATCCTAAGAGATATTGTTTCACGCCGCTTTTGTTTTTCCGCAATCTCAGGCATTCGATGAGCATCCATGAAAGGGGATAAATCCACACAAACGGGACAGGAAGATTTCGCCGAGCCAGCCACACTCTGTTTCGTGCATTAAGCCGGTAAAACTCATCGTGCCTACGCGGATCCACGATCGGATGCCCAATTCTCATGTCACCGGCATACCAAACGTATGTACCGGTGTCCCAAACCCGCCAAGCAAGCTCGATCCCTTCATGCGCGTACCAAAAACCGCCCGCCCAGCCTCCGGTCTCGTCGAACAATTTTCGTTTCGTCACCAAGCACGTTTCCCCGACGTGAAAAACCTTGCTCGGCTCAACGGCCGTTCGTTTATTGAGGCGAGGAATCCACCGTGTCGGGTTTTGATCCTCATGTTCCGGATCGGTTATTCGCGGCTGCAGCAATCCCAATTTCGGGTACTTTTCGAATCTGCGAACGGCATTGATTAGGAACTCATTGTCCAAGAACCACGAATCATCGTCCAGGAAACATAAGAATTCACCCGAGACCTGAGTGACACCAGCGTTTCGTCCAGCTGGGATACCTAAGTTTTCCGGTAAATGGTGAGTTTTAACCGTCTCTGGAATCCCGGTGGGATCCCAGCCATTGCCAACAACAACAGCGTCGATCGATACGTGTTCTTGGGCAAGGAGAGAATCCAGTGCACGACGCAGTTCAGCAGGTCGATTTCCCATTGTAAGAACCACGACACCAATGGAGGGCAGGGTTGTAGTCTCCATGCCGGGAAACCTTCCGTTTGAGCTGTTTGATGATTCCATGTCTATGCTTTGAGCCTCGATGAAGCCATATTGGAAAGAAAATGACCGATATTCACGAGTATGCAAGCCGGCAGCAGGATCCAGATCATCCACTTCTCAGCGCTGCCAGGTGAACCCAGCGCAGCAGAAATGATGGAGCACAGGAGAATAATCAGGCTGAGCTCAACTGCATGCAGGAGTTTGTGGAATGGCAGGAAGCGCGCCAGGGAACGCAGCCGGCCGATCACCGTGGTAGTCGGTACGGCACGGGCAGCAGCGGTATCCGGCAGCTTGCCCAGACCTGCCATGCCGCGCGCAGCATGGACCATTAATGACTGGGATCGGTTGAGCACCAAGAGAACCGACAAGCACGCGGCCATGAAAAGGGTTGGCCAGGCTTGGTCTGCACTTGCAGGATCGCCAGAAAGTTCATTGAATACGCGGAAGCCAAGTGCAATGGGAATCAGCGCTTCGGTCGTGTGGTGCCCGACCATGTCGATAAAGATTCCGCGCGGCGATTGCGACGCCCGCCAGCGGGCAACCTCGCCATCCGAGCAGTCGAAGTACAGCTGAATTTGCGAGAGTATGACCGCCAGCAAAGGGCCCCAGATCCCCGGAATCAGCAATGCCAGCGACATGCACCATCCAGCAAGGATCATCAGTCCGGTGACTCCGTTGGCGGTGATTCGCGTTCGAACCAATACTGCCGTCAGATAGATCGAGATATGGCGAAGGTAGAGTTCCGCTGTCCAGTGCTCAGCGTTCTTTCGAGCCCTAACTTCAGGGGGCTGGCACACTGCACGCAGTTGATCCAAGGTTGGATTTTTTGGACGTTCAACCATCATTTAACTCGTCCTCGGTCCAAGGTGCCGGCCGCTCCAAAGACTCGGCCCTTCACATAGCCTGCTGCCCAGGGCAAATGGATGCTTTTGAAGGCGACGGAAGCAAGAAGCTTTTCGCCGAGGTTCTCAGCATTGGAGGCAATGCCAGCGGCAACCGTGGCACCTGCGTAAACCATCGGTGCGGCCTGGAGCAGATTCAATCCTGCTCGGGCAGTCTTAGGCAGCTTTCCCTTGACGAACGGGGCAGCGAGCGTCGCTGCAAGACCTGCGGTGACGCCGAGGAGCAATAGTGGCGGCAAATCGTGACGCAGTGACTTGCCTTCAGGGTAGCGCCTGGCAATTTCGCCACGCCATGTGCCCGAAGCGTATGACTGGCGAATCAGCGCCTTGAAATTATCGCGTGGGTAGTAGCCGACCTTGAGCTCGGGATCGAACCAGACTTTATAACCTGCCTGGCGGATCCGCAGGCACAGTTCCCAGTCCTGGGCGCGCCACATTTCTTCGTTGTACAGGCCGACTTTATCGAAAACTTCGCGTCTGAAAATTCCGAGGTAAGCGGATTCAGCTTCGCCCTCGGGTGCGCCCGAGTGGTAGGCAGGGCCCCCGAATCCGAATTTCGAATGATAAGCGGCAGCAATCGCTCGCTGTATTGGCGTTTTGCCCTTGGCATCCATGAGTCCACCGACATCGTGAGCGCCGACGCGGAACAGGGTCTCGACTCCTCGACGGGTGTATTGGGGCGGAAGCTCGCTATGCGCATCAACCCTCATGATGATGGGTTGGGTTGACTTGCCGATGGCAAGATTCAGTGCGTTGGGAGTCCGGCCTTTGGGATTATCGACGAGGATAATACGGGAGTCTTCGGACGCCAGCTGTTCCGCAACCGCGTTGGTTGTATCGCTGCTTGGTCCCAATGCAAGAACTAGTTCCTTGTCCCCCTCGTATTCTTGCGAAAGGATCGATTGAACAGCCTCACGCAGATAATCGGCTTCGTTCAGTACCGGCATGACGTATGAGACGCCAGGATAGTCAGTCATCTGTCACTTACTTCTTGTGCTTTTGATACGCCTTGATGACCGTGTCCGGGTCGCCGTCCATCTTCTGGACACCCTTTTCAATCCAGATGCATCGGTTGCAAGTTTCTTTGATGGAATTCATGGAGTGCGATACTAGGAATACTGTTCCGGCGTTTTCTCGGATCTCACGGATCTTGGCTTCGCTGCGCTTGCGGAATTTGGCATCACCGACAGCCAATGCCTCATCGACAATCAGAATGTCATGCTGCTTGGACGCCGCAATTGCGAACTTCAAACGAGCGGCCATACCTGACGAGTAGGTGCGCATGGGCAGGTCAATGAACTCTTCGAGCTCGGCGAATTTCGTGATTTCCTCACGCATGGTTTCAACCTCTTGACGGTTGTAGCCGAGAGCCAAGCCGCCGAGGGTAATGTTCTTGTCGCCCGAAAGATCGGGAATCAGCGCCGCGCCAACGCCAAGCAGGCTCGGCCTCGAGCGGGCGTAGACGGCCCCTGAAGCAGGCGGTGTGAGCCCCGTGATAGCTCGCAACAAGGTCGACTTGCCGGATCCGTTAGAACCGATGATGCCGATCGATTCGTTCTCGTACGCGACGAAGGAGACACCCTTGAGTGCGTGGACGGTCCGAACTCCCCGCATCTTCGGCTGCAGCAATCGCCTCGCCCCTGCAGTGCCCACCGCCTTACCGCTCGAAAATACCTGGTATTTGACGTGGAGGTTGTCCACCATGACGACCGGCTGACGCGTTTCATCGATGGTGAGTGTGGAGGACTTGATATCTTCGGGCTTAACTACATCGATGAACGACGTGTCATCGGAGAAAATCGGAGCAGGTTCGTACTCCGGATGGAGCCCGGGATTGATTAAATCGTCAAAACTAATTGGCACGGCCGTAAAGCTCCTCAGCCTTCCAGAAGTAAATGAGTCCGAAACCGAGCGCCAGCAGCGCCCAGACGGAAACCACGATCCAAGCGAAAGGATCGTAGGTGGCATCGTTCATGATCATTGCCCGAGCGATTTGCAGCGTCTGATACAACGGGTGGAAGTCGAATATCTGCACCAGCCAGGGCCAGTGGTTCAAGATACGGTCGACACTGAAGAGTACGCCCGAGGTGTAGAACAGCATGCGGGTAATCAGCGGCAGGATCTGGGTGAAATCACGAATATGCACGGTGATTCGAGCGCAGATCAGGGCAATGCCCATGTTGAAAACACTGAAGATCATGAGTAACGGGATAATGACAAGCCAGGTCCACTTGGGTGTTGTGCCGAGGATTATCGCGTAGATGAACATGACTACGACCATGGGCATCAAGGTCAAGAGATTCTGAGTGACCTGAGCGACTGGCAACGTCAGTCTGGGGAAGGACAACGATTGGACCAGAGCTTGGTTACCGGTGATCGACTTCGCGCCGCCATTCATTGAGCTCGTGAAAAACTCGAAAAGGAAGACTCCGATAACGACGAAAACTGGAAAGTCAGGTCCTTTGCTATCTCCCTGCAGGACACCGAAAATAACGCCATACATGATGGCGTTCATAGTCGGCTTGAGTACAACCCAGATCATGCCCAAGCGATTCTGCTGGTTCTGCTTCTGAACACGAGCCTTGGCTAGCTCGTAGATGAACTCACGCCGTTCCCAGGTCTGCTTCAGGTAGCTGGCCAACGTTGGGCGGGCACCCACACGGTGCAAGCCAAACTTGTCGGCTTCCTCTGCCACTGTCATGTGTGAATTATCCTCATTGTCTTCGACCAACTTCTTCATGCTTTACAAGCACAGATGTTCAAAGTCTAGTAGATCGGGTCAGGTTTTCGACGACTTCCCCAACTAAGAGCAGGCAACTGTAGCGCCCATCACTCGTTCAATCTATTCTTGGGGTGGATTTTCCTTAAGGTACTCGTCCATTGCGTCGGTCTTCAGAGCTTCCCGGATTTGTTGGATAGCCTGCTCGCTAGGTAGCTCAATGGACTGCCCATCTGCACTTGTGGCGCTGCCTGCAGTTGGCATTGTGAACATTGCAAGATTGTTCGTGTCGACATTCTTGAGCTGCATACCCAAACCGACCAGCGTCGCGGCATCGAAGCTGCTGTCGAAGGTCAAATATGGCGATACCTTGTCAACAATGTCGTAAAGCTTGACGGGGTTGGCAAGTGTGTCGGCAGACAACATTTGATTTGCGGCAGCAGCTATGAATTTCCGCTGGTTGGCGACACGTTGGTAATCGCCGTTGGTGAATGACTTACGTTCTCGGACGAAACGCAGAGCCCGATCCCCTTCCAGATTAATCTCGCCTTTCGGGTAGAAGTAATCGGTATCGTGCGCGGTGAAAGGGATGTCATTCTGAACCGTCACACCACCAAGGGCAGTGGACAATTCTTTGAATCCGCCAAAGTCGATCATGGCTATATGATCAACTTTGGTGTCGAAAAGGCCTTCCATGGTCTGCACCAGTAGCGGAATACCGCCGAGCGAAACGGCCGCGTTGAGCTTATTTTTCCCATAGCCCGGAATATCCACGTACATGTCACGAACTGCGGACATGATATAAATCTGGGACCTGTCCTCCGGAATATGCACGAGCATCATAGAATCGCTGCGCTGGCTAACCGCCCCGTCCAGGGCAGCTGATCGATCGGAGTCATCATCTGCATGGTCAACGCCGACTAAGAGGACGTTCATCGATCCGTCATCTGGATCCCTAACCGGCCGCGCGTCCTCTTGTTCCTGCGTGAAGTTCAGAGCGATGGTGTTGGTTTTGGAATTAAAGGCATGTTGCAAGTTGAAGAGATAATAGCCTGCACCCAGCACAGCAATGAGAAGTACTCCCACCGCAGAAAGTACAATAGCGCGAACACGCTTCTTCTTTCGCCGCGCGGCTCCGAAGCTCATGCTACGAGAGCCTAAGTAGTGCTGACTTGGATCGTTTGCGTTCACTTCTACCCCACCGAGAAATATCCGTCGAAGCCAACGGACTGTCCAGGTGACTTCGTGCAATGAAAAAGACTACCCAAGATAAATGTGATTATCCTGAGTAGCCTTCAATGAACTCTAGCTTTCGAGTTCGGCGACGAATTCCATTAGCCAGGACTTAAGGCCTTCGCCGAGGTCTTCGTGGTCTACGGCAAGAGTGATGTTTGCCTGCAAGTAGCTAAGCTTGTCACCGGTGTCGTAGCGCCGACCACGGAACACGACCGCGTGTACGCCCGATCCCTCGCCCTCAGCGCCCGCAAGAACTTGCAGCGCATCGGTAAGTTGGATTTCGTTGCCTCGACCTGGTGCGGTGTGTTCAAGAACTTCGAATACCCTCGGGTGCAGCAAATATCGACCAATAATCGCCAAGTTGCTGGGAGCATCTTCGACGGCGGGTTTTTCAACTAGGCCGTTGACCTTGACGAAGTCCTCGCCAGCGACGGATGTAATGTCCGCGCAACCGTAAGCACTAATCTGCTCAGGAGCAACTTCCATAAGCGCGATCACTGAGCCACCAACTTTTTGTTGCACTTCGGCCATAATCGAAAGCAGCTCATCCCGCTCATCGATCAAGTCGTCTCCCAGCAGTACTGCGAAAGGCTCATTGCCCACATGCTGCTTTGCACAAAGGACAGCATGCCCCAAGCCCTTTGGATCCCCCTGCCGCACATAGTGGATGTCACCAAGGTGAGTAGCTTCGTGAATGGCGTCCAGTTTCTTCTTGTCACCTTTGGCTTCTAAGGAGTATTCAAGGGACGGGACACGATCGAAATGGTCCTCCAGAGCACGCTTGTTGCGGCCCGTGACCATGAGCAGGTCACTGAAGCCTGCCTTGACCGCTTCGGCAACCACGTACTGAATGGCCGGCTTGTCGACGACGGGCAGCATTTCCTTTGGCATAGCCTTGGTTGCAGGGAGGAAGCGGGTTCCGAGACCTGCAGCTGGAATGACTGCCTTTGTAATTGGACGATGAGTCATTGATTAAGCGACCTATCAGAGATTGCGAGTGATACTACAGAATTACCAGCATATATCTACAGGGTAGAAATACAAACTTTTAGACTATTTTCTCTCTAGCCGTTTCATCACAGCTCGCGGGAAGTATTCTGCAACATCGCCGCCCAACGTCTGGACTTCCTTGAGAAGTGATGACGAAAGATGGGTGAATCGAGTGTCTGCCTGCAGGAACACTGTTTCGACACCTGTCAGGTGACGATTCATCGTTGCCATGGGAATTTCATATGCATAGTCGACCGTGCTTCGAAGGCCCTTGACGATGGCTTCGGCTCCCTGTTCCTTACAGAAGTCGGCAAGCAGTCCCTGGCCCATGGGAAGAGCTGAGACGCCACGGAGACCGCCGACAGTTTCCTCGACGATGGCGACTCGTTCATCTTCGCTGAATCGATAATTTTTTGAGTAATTCGTCGATACCGCAACGATCACTTCATCGAAAAGGCTGGCGGCTCGAGCGATGATTTCGACATGACCATTGTGAATCGGGTCAAAGGATCCTGGGCAAACGGCTCTACGCATATGTTGAATGTATCAAGAAGTATCGGTCAAAACGTGAATTGCCGATAAATACAAGTAACGAAGTGACGTTTTGAATACCCGACCGCTCCTGCCCCGGATCCATAATAGGTTTATGAGCAACGATTTCACCCCTTGGCAGCGAACAGCACACGGCGCGAACCTCTTGGATACGACAGGCGCGCCGGGGGTGACGATCTTTGAAGAAATCACAGGACTTGCGAACAAGCACAATGCGCTGAATCTGGGCCAGGGTTTTCCGGATACTGAAGGGCCGGAAGCCATTCGCCAAATAGCGCTCGATTCGATCGCTGCAGGCGCAAACCAATACGCTCCTGGTTCTGGAATACCGGCCCTCCGCCGCGCCATTGCCGACCACCAAAGACGATTTTACGGTCTCGATCTGGATCCGGAAACCCAGGTGGTCGTCACCACTGGAGCAACGGAGGCGATTGCTGCCGCGATTCTCGCCTTCGTCGGCCCTGGGGACGAGGTTGTCACGTTCGAGCCCTACTATGACTCGTATGCGGCCATGATTGGGCTAGCGAACGCCAAACACAATGTGGTCCAGCTGGAATTGCCGGACTTTCAACCAGATCTGGCCAAGCTCCGCGCCGCGGTAACCGACAATACGCGGATGATTATCCTGAACAATCCGCACAACCCAACCGGTTCGGTGTTTGGCGACTACGTATTGAATGAGATCATTACGCTGGCTCATCAGCATGACTGCATCATCCTTTCCGATGAAGTCTACGAGCACCTGACGTTCGGGCTAAGCCATGTTCCGATCGCCACCTTGCCCGGCGGATTCGAACGGACGATCACGATCTCTTCAGCGGGCAAGTCATTCTCGTTTACCGGATGGAAAGTGGGCTGGACTACCGGGCCTGAAGAACTGATCACCGCCGTCAGAACAGTTAAGCAGTTCCTCACCTATTCGTCGGGGCCAGCGTTTCAACCAGCCGTGGCACAAGCGCTGTCGCTCCCAGACGACTTCTTCCAACAGTTTGCCGCTTCGCTGAGCCACACTTGCGGGCTCCTGGCCGACAGTTTGGAAGAGTCTGGAATCCCTGTTTTCCGCCCCAAGGGAACGTATTTTCTTGTGGCCGATGTAAGTCAGCTGGGTTATCAAGACGCAACCGACCTAGCTCGGCTGCTTCCCGAGCGACTAGGAGTAGCAGCAATACCAATGTCAGTTTTTGTACACCCGGAAAACCGGCAGGCTTACTCGTCTTTGCTGCGGTTCGCATTCTGCAAGAAGGAAAGCGTGATCATCGAAGCGGCCCAGCGTCTGCGCGGCTTGCCGGAGCTGGCCCAATGACTGGTGCGGTTCAGAAGCGTTGGCTCGGATTCGTCCAAGAGCATGCAACAATCTACGATGACGACCTGGTACCCGGGGCAAAGATCCTGGCGATTGGCGGAGCGGAACAATCCCATGTGAACTTCGCCCATCCGGAAGAAGTTTTCTATGAATATCTAGCCAGGATCGCCAATCATCTCAGGGTACTTCGAGAGCCAAGCGAACCGCTGCGTATGCTCCACTTGGGCGCTGGGGCGCTTACCCTCGCGCGCTGGGCCAGCGTAGTCTTTCCAGCAAGTACGCACGTGGCCGTCGACATCGAGCGGGAGCTTCTCGATTTCGTGTTGACGCAGCTCCCGTTGCCGACAAATTGTTCCCTCCGAACAATCGTTGCCGACGCCCGCGAGGTCCTGGCCAGCCAGCTCTACGGCCAGAAATTCGATGTCATAATCGTCGATATTTTCAGCGGCCCGGAAGCTCCCGAGCATCTGACCGTCCCCGAGTACTACTCGGAGCTGTTCACGGCGCTTGATGACCAGGGGCTGTTGTTCATCAACATAGGCGACGATCCGCCACTGGCGTTCACGGATCGGCAGGTAGCAGCGGCCCAACAAAACTTTGCCTTTGTCATGTTGAGTTCCTCACCTGAAATGTTCAGCAGGCGATACCCCGGAAACTTGATACTGACTGCATCCAAAAAGCGTCTGGATGAGTCAAGCATCGCTCAATGCCAAGCGGCGGGACCCTTCCCGTCGGAGATCAAGCACTCACTCGGGCTGGACGGGTTCGGCAAACCATAAGTGCGTCTCCCCATACTTCTTGTCGGCGAACCGCTGAACCAGTTCAGGCCAAACCGGTTCAGGAGACCGGCTGGATCGTTCAACAATAACTGTCGCATCGTCGGCAAGCACCCGGGAGACTTTGTACAGCGTGGTTTCAAGCTCAGCTTCGGTCAAAGGATAGGGCGGGTCCAAAAAGACCACGTCGAAGGTTTTTCTTGGTTTGCTCGTTTGTTCGTCAAAGTAGCCGTCGAGAACCGAATCGACGGATCCGCGCTGGACTGATGCCCTTTCGCTCTTCAGGGCCTTGTTGACCAAGGTTGTGTTCTGCTGGCACACTGACACGGCCTTGGGCGCTTTTTCAACGAGCGTCACTTGCCGGGCTCCCCTGCTCGCAGCTTCCAACCCCAAAGCGCCGGATCCGGCGAACAGGTCAAGTACACGAGCTCCCTGCAGGATCTCCCAGCTCTCCAGCCGCGAGAATAGTGCTTCCTTCACCCTGTCGGTGGTCGGGCGCGTAGCGTCGCCGGGCACGGACTTCAGCGGGTTGCCGCCGGCCGCGCCGGCAATGATTCGGCTCATCGTTCTTGCAGCTTTCAGTTAGTTCTTGTTAAGGAATTCGCGGGTGGATTCATCAACCCAATTCTTGGTCGCCGCCAGCAGCGCCGGATACTTTTCGTGCCAGGACGCCATACCCATTAAGATCCGGACATCATCCCTGGCTTTTTCAATCAAGGCCCGGTCCTTGATGATGCTCAGTTCGCGAAGGGTGGATTGGCTTCCGGATTGCTGGACACCCAGGATATTTCCTTCCTTGCGTTCCGCCAGGTCTGCTTCGGCCAGTTCGAAACCATCGAGGGTAGATTCAATGACCCGCAGCCGATTTACCGACGGATGATCCGCATCCAGCCACGTTGACAGCAGGCACGTACCGGGCAAGCCGCCACGGCCCACACGGCCGCGCAGCTGGTGCAGCTGCGAAATTCCGAAACGTTCGGCATCCATGATCACCATCAGCGTCGCGTTGTGCACATCCACGCCCACCTCGATGACCGTCGTTGAAACGAGGACGTCGATGTCACCCGCGGCAAACGCGTCCATGATCCCCTGCTTGTCCCCGGAATCCAGCTGCGAATGCAATCCCTGAACCTTGATCGAGTTGAACTCGGGCAAGCCGCCGAGCAATTCAAGCATCTTCTCGACACTCATCGACTGCGCAGAGGTATCCTCGTAGGTTGCCAACAAGACGCCCTGCTCGCCAGCTGAATCACTGATGCGCGGACAGACAACATAGACCTGGTGGCCCTTCGCGACTTCTTCGCTGATGCGCGTGTACAGGCGGTTCCTGTATCCAGTGAGCTGCATCGGAACGATGTGGGTGGAAATCGGCGCCCTGCCAACGGGAAGATGCTTGATCGTTGAGGTCTCCAAGTCGCCGAACACCGTCATGGCGACAGTACGGGGAATTGGAGTCGCCGTCATAACCAGCGTGTGGGGTACTGAATCATTGCCCTTGGCACGTAGGGCATCGCGCTGCTCGACTCCGAACCGGTGCTGCTCGTCGATAACGACCAGGCCGAGTTCCGCAAACCTCACTTGTTCGCCAAGCAGCGCGTGGGTGCCGACAATCAAGCCGGTTTCACCGCTGGCGATCCCCAGCAGTGCTTCCCGGCGCTGGGCGGTTTTCGCCGAACCTGTCAGCAGCGCAACACCAGTTCCTTCCCCTTCGCCGAAGAGGCCAGGGTCGGCCAGCGTGCCGAGCATCTTGGTTATCGACGCGTAGTGCTGTGCCGCCAGGACCTCGGTGGGTGCCAGCAACGCGGCCTGTCCGCCCGCGTCGATGACTTGGAGGATCGCACGGAGCGCAACCACAGTTTTACCCGAGCCCACCTCGCCCTGCAGCAAACGGTGCATCGGGTGGTTGAGCTCTAGATCCTGGCTGATCTCAAGCCCGACCTGCTGCTGGTCCTCGGTGAGAACGAATGGCAGCTGTGCATCGAACTTGTCGGCCAGCCCACCGGTGCGGCGGGGCCTTGCGATGGAGTGCTGGGTGCCTATCTGGCGGTTTCGTTCGGCAAGCGAGAGCTGGAGCAGGAATGCTTCTTCGAAGGCAAAACGTTGGCGGGCAACGTAAGCGTTCTTCAGCTCACGTGGAGAATGGCGGTTGGCATAGGCTTGGTGCCGCAGGGGGTAGTGGTGGGCATCCAATAGCTCTTTCGGAAGAAACTCCGGGAGATTCTCTTCCGTCATCTGCTCAATGAGGTATGCCATCAGGTCACGGATCTTCTTGTTCGGCATTTTGGCCGAGGCAGGATAGATCGGAATGGGTCGAGGATCCGCCTGGGACGCCTCATCGAGCACTGCGTAGTCCGGCTGGTTCAGCTGAAGGTGGTCCTGGTACCAACCGACTTTGCCGCTGAACATGGCAATGGTTCCAACCAGCAAATCCGTGCGGGCTTGATAACCGTTGAAAAACGTCATCTTCAGCTGCTGGCCGGCGTCGCCTAGCTCATCACTGACGGTGACTTCGAAGATGAATCCCTTGCGCGAGTGCATTTGGCGCTGACTGATGTTGACGACTTGCGCCACCACCGTGACATGTTCATCAAAGGGAAGCTCCGCGATGGGTGTCAGTTCCCCTACCTCGACGTACCGCCGAGGAAAATGCCGGAGGAACTCCCCTACCGTGCCGTAGCCGAACGCTTTTTCCAAAGCCGTTGCGTTCTTGGCGCCGAGCATCTTGGACAGCGGCGAGTTCTCGAAATCTTGAATCGTAGTTTCAGCCGTCATGAATACAAAGATCGGTCACGCTGATGTTTACCGGGTTGCCCTGTTGTCGAATGAGGTCCAAGGCCGCTTCGGGATCCTCCACGTGCACGTGCACCCGCCATCGGTAGGTGTCTTCTTCAAGCTGGTTCACCGGGGACATGATTACCGAATTGCCCAAAGCATCCAGTTGGCCTCGAAGTGTTGCCGCGCCCAAGGCATCCAGCGCCACTGTGCACATGACTTCCACACCCTCGATTTCCTCGAAATCGAAATGGACGTGCGGGTCTTGAACGCTGTAACCGTGGAATCCCTCGTAATCCTCGAATTCAGTGCGTTCGTTTCGGATGGCGGCGCAAAGCTCGTCGACGATAACCAGCATGCCGACAGCTCCTGCGTCGACAACACCTGCTTTGACCAAGCTTGGCAGGGTGCTTTCTGTGCCCTTGACAGCCAATCTGGCGGCTTGCGTCATTTGCGTCAGCAAGGTGTCCAATGCGGCACGGCTGTCTTTGTCGACTTTCAGGTGCATCAGCGTGGAAGCCGCGGCCAGGGCCAGCGCATTGATCACGGAAAGCATGGTGCCTTCCACTGGCTCGCTCAGCGCCGACCAGGAACGAACCTTCGCCCGTTCGAGCCCCAGTGCCAGCAATGGTGCTGTCAGCCGTTCCTGGCCCTGCCACGGCTCGCTCAGTCCGCTGAGGAAGACAGCCAGCAAGGTTCCCGAGTTGCCGCGCGCGGATTCCATGGCGGCGCGCGCGGCAACTTCTAGGAATCCTCCAATGTCATCGCTTTCCAATTTGCTGACGGCGTCATGACCGGCACGTGCGGTCAGGTACAGGTTGCTCCCCGTGTCACCGTCGGCAACTGGAAAGACGTTGATGGCATTGAGCCGATCTGAATGATTGCCCAGGCTCTTGACACTGCGCGCAAGCCAATGGCGAATTGCGCGAACCGAAGTATCAAGTTTCTGGGTGGTCATAAAGAGTGGTTCCTTCAATGGTTACTGAGACAGGTCAGTAGATGCTACGAATTCGTCAACCGTATCGTTCTGGAGTGCTTCTCCAAACTTGTTAATCGTATCCATATCTGGGATGACAATCGACTGTCCATCGGCCGAGCGGCCAGGACCGTTGTTTGGCAGGGTGAAGAATTCCATATCGCTGGTGCTGATATTGATCATCGACGAAGCGATTTCAACTACCTTGCCTGCATCCAGCGTGTCGTCAACGGCCACGAATGGCGCGAATTCGCTCACCACATTTTGAATCTTCACCGGGTTCGTCAGAGTGTCCTTCGACAAGACCTGGCCAAGCAGCGCCTTGACGAACAGCTGCTGGTTCTTGACGCGCCGGTAGTCGCTTCCGCCGGGACCGGTGAACGCCTTGCGCTCGCGTACGAAGGCCAGGGCTTCTTCACCGTTGAGCTTCTGCACGCCTTCCGGGAAGTAGAAGTTCTTGTTGTGAATTGGACGGAAAGCAATCGGGTTGTTGATGGTCACGCCGCCAACAGCGTCGGTCAGTCCCTTGAATCCTTCGAAGTCAACGGAAGCCACGTGGTCAATTCGAACGCCGAAAAGGCCTTCCAGAGTCTCAACGGCCTTAGCTACGCCACCGTTCGCAAATGCACGGTTGATCTTGGCTTCACCAATGCCGGGAAGATCCAACCAGGTGTCACGCATAATTGACGTCACGAAAACACCTGAACGATCCGACGGAATATGCACAAGCATCATGGTGTCGGAACGACCACCATTGGGCAGCGTGGCAAAATCATCGTCCTGCTCGTCGCTGTCGCGTTGCGCACGGGTATCGCTACCCAGAAGCAGGATGTTCAGCGCGTTCTCGGATTCCTTCTTGACTTCCGGGCGAGTTTCCTCGGCGGGGAAAGCGTTTTCAAGCTTTTGGCTGTTGTCATCGAATGTACGTCCGAGATTCCAGGCGTATCCACCAGCGACTAGTGCGGCGATGACCACCAACGACAGGATGCTCAGAAGGACTACTCGCCCGGTTCGCTTCTTTTTCTTCGTGCGCGAACGCGTTGGCTGTTCTTCGAATGACATATGCTACCTTTCACGGATTCAACTCAATACATCTTATCTTTCAGATTCGCACGGTAGGCTTACAACGTGTCCAAAATCAGTCTGAACCCGGAACCGTCACCAAAACTTAATCGAAAATTTGGTCGAACCGCGACGTTGATCGCCACATTGACTTTCGTCGCACCAGGTCTGGCCGCATGTGAATCTGTTGCATCCGTTGATGCTGCTCCCGACGCTGCCAATCCGCTGTGCGCCGAAATGATGGTGGTACTTCCAGAAGTCGTGGGAGACGCCGAGCGTCGCCCAACCTCGTCCCAAGCAACCTCAGCGTGGGGCGACCCATCGCAGGTGGTTTTGCGGTGCGGTGTCGAGGTCCCCGGCCCGACAACTGATCCGTGCGTGTCGGTTAATGATGTCGATTGGATCGCTCACGAAGGCAACGACGGGGTTTGGACCCTGACCACCTACGGTCGTACTCCCGCAACGGAGATCATTATGGATCCCCAGGTCATCCCATCGAGCACGGTTCTGGCTACGCTGTCTGACGCGGCTTCGCGCATTCCTGCTGAGAAACAGTGCGTCAGCATTCAGAAGGACGAGCAGCTCTAGTAGGAATCCGGGGGCCGAGCCGGAAATCTGAATATTATTCACGGAAAAGCGTCTTGCTGTAACCCATTTTCACAGAGGTTACAGCAAGACGCTTTTCATCTCAGGCCGCTTAGCGCAGACCGATCCTGCGTTCGCTGGCCAGCGCAATCAGCTCGTCAATCAACTCACGGTAGTCGATGCCCGTTTTGGCCCACATTTGCGGGTACATGCTGGACGGGGTGAACCCGGGCATCGTGTTGATTTCATTGATAATCCACTCGCCCTGAGGAGTGTAGAAGAAATCAACTCGCGAGAGGCCTTCGGCGTCAATGGCGTCAAAGGCCTTGACCGCAAGTTCCCGAATCTGCATCGTGGCTTCGTCGCTGAGTTGGGCGGGGCAGCTTAGTTTCGCTGCGGCACCGTCAACGTATTTCGCCTCGAAATCGTAGAACGTGTGTCCGTTGTCGGCAACCGAAATCTCTCCCGGCAGCGAAGCGCGTGACGGAGTCGAGCCGCGGCCTTCCAGGACGCCGCATTCGATCTCTCGGCCGATAATTCCCTGCTCCACGATCACCTTGGGGTCTTCGCGGCGCGCAACCTCGATGGCGTCCCTCAGCTCCGAAGGGACATCGACCTTGGTGATTCCTACCGACGAACCGGCACGGGCTGGCTTGACGAACAACGGGTACTCCAGGCGCTCACAACGCTGGAGTGCCGAGTCGCTGTCTCGCAGCCATTGCTTGTTGGTAATGACTTCGTACGGGCCGACTTTGAATCCGGCGCTTTCGAAAACTACCTTCATGAAATGCTTGTCCATGCCCATGGCGCTTGCAGCAATACCGGAACCAACATATGAGAATCCGGCCATTTCAAGCATGCCCTGGATCGAACCGTCTTCGCCGAACGGGCCGTGCAGCAACGGGAAGACGACGTCGATTTCACCGAGCTCGGAAACAACCGACTTCGACAGGGACATCAACGACGTCTTGTTCGGGTCGGTTGAGAGCTGCACCGGATTGTCGACATCAGAGATCTCCGGCAAGGAACCGGTGTTGAGAGCCCAGTCCTGCGGATCTTCGGTCAGGAGCGTCCATTCGCCCTGACGCGTGATGCCCACCGGCACAACGTCGAAGCGTTCCCTGTCGATTGCGTGCATCACGCCGGCGGCGGTGACACAAGATACCGAATGCTCGGAGGAGCGGCCACCGAACAGGAGCAGAACCCGTGGTTTGCGTTCAGTCATTACTGCAGTTCTCCTTCAGACTTCAATTCGCGAGCCAGCAGACGCTCCGCCATGTTTTCAACACTCAGCGTGCCTTCAAGCACCATGACGACAGCCTCGGTAATAGGCATGTCAACACCGTGTGTTCGGGAAAGGTCGAATACTGCTCGGGCAGATTTAATTCCCTCGGCAGTCTGCGACATACGGTCATTAACCTCGTCGAGGAAGAGCCCCTGCCCCAAAAGGCGCCCGGCGGTGTTGTTGCGCGACAACGAGGACGAGCACGTAGCCACCAGATCACCCAAGCCGGAAAGGCCGGCCAACGTGTCCAGTCGTCCGCCCAATGCCAAGACCAGTCGAGTCGTTTCCGCCAGGCCGCGGGTGATGACGGTGGATTTGGTGTTGTCCCCCATGCCCATACCGTCGCACATGCCCACGGCCAACGCGATGATGTTCTTGACGATGCCTCCGAGTTCGACACCCAGCACGTCATCGTTAGTGTAGGGGCGGAAGTACGGAGCGGAGCACAGCTGGGCGATCCAATTGGCCGTCTGCTCATCCGTGCAGGCTACGACGGAAGCAGTGGGTTGCTCGCGAGCGATCTCCATCGCCAAGTTCGGGCCTGACAAGACCGCGATCCGGTTCTCCGGCAGTTCTGCGACTTCTGCGATCACCTGGCTCATGCGCAAATCCGTGCCGCGTTCCAGTCCCTTCATCAGCGACAGAACTACTGCGTCCGGCTCGATGAGGTCTTTGAACCCGTCCAGTTCTGCCCGCAACGACTGGGAAGGTATCGCCAGCACCACCAGGTCCGCCCCGGTCAGGACTACTCGGCGGTCGGAGGATGCGGAAATGTTCTGCGGAAGCTTTGTGTCGCGCAGATAGCGGGAGTTGGTGTGGCGTTCGTTGATCTCATGCGCAGCATCGTCCCGACGAGCCCAGATTTGAACCGCAATGTTGTGCTCGGCCACGGCGTCTGCCATCACCTTTGCGAAAGTGGTTCCCCAGCTTCCGGCGCCCATGACGGCGATCTTGCGTGGTAAAGGCTTGGTCACGATTCTTCTTTCGACGTAGCTGACGTGTATTTACTTGTCCGGGTTTTCAAAGCTGCGACCGGTCCGAGCCTGTCCATGCTCGCTGGGGTCCCACGGCTTTTCCGGCGGGGTTTCGCCGCGAATTTCTGCCTGAAGCTCGGTAATCGATGCCATGATGCGTTCGGTAGCTTCTTCAAGGACTTTTCGAGTACGCGGCCCATTGCGCAAGTCTTCGAGGTCTACCGGCTGGCCAACAGATACCGTCACGTGTTTGCGGGGAAACAGGTACATCTTCTTGGAGTAACGCGGCAGCAGCTCCTGGTCACCCCAGTGGGCCATGGGGATAACCGGGGCACCTGTCTGCAGTGCCAGACGGGCGGCGCCTGTTCGTCCCACCATAGGCCACAGATTGGGATCACGGGTCAGGGTGCCTTCGGGGTAGATCACCACGACGCCCCCGGCGTCCAGGACCTTTTTCGAGGCCTTCAACGAGTCGCCGGCCCCGGCAGCGCTTCGCGCCACCGGAATCTGGCCGGTTTCACGAAGGATCCATCCGAGCACTGGCGGCTTGAACAAGGATTCCTTCGCCATCCAGCGAGGCAGGCGGCCATGGCTGTACACGGCATGCCCGACTACCAGCGGGTCAATCTCGGTTAAATGATTCGGGCACAGGATATATCCGCCCTGTGGAAGGTTTTCAAAGCCTTTCCAGGTCTTGCCCATCAGGGAGTTCATCAGCGGGCGGACGATATTACCCAGAACATTGAAAATACGCTTGGTGCGCGGGCTTTCGCCGGGAGCCTGGATTTTAACCACGGACCGGTATCCTCTATTCGCTCAGTTCAACATTGGCGCCAAGTGCAGTGAGCTTGTCCATGAAGTGCTCGTAGCCTCGGTTGATCAGCTCAATACCGGTGACCTTGCTGGTTCCCTCGGCGGCCAAGGCCGCAATCAGGTGGGAGAATCCGCCACGCAGGTCCGGGACATCGATTTCCGCACCAACCAGCTTGGCAGGTCCGACTACCACTGCCGAGTGCTTGAAATTGCGGTGGCCGAAGCGGCACGGGGTGGAGCCCAGGCAGTCGGTGTGCACCTGGACGGTAGCGCCCATATGCACCAGTGCATCGGTGAATCCGAAGCGGTTTTCGTACACGGTCTCGTGGATGACCGAAACGCCGCTGGCCTGCGTCAGTGCGACCACCAGTGGCTGCTGCCAGTCGGTCATGAAGCCGGGGTGGACATCCGTTTCGAGGATCAACGGGTTCAGGTCGCCACCTGGGTGGTAGAAGCGGATGCCGTTGGCCTTGACCTCGAACTCGCCGCCGATCTGGCGGTAGACGTGAAGGAAGGCGGTCAGGTCCCGCTGTTGGGCGTCCTGGACGAAGATATCGCCCTTTGTCACCAGCGCTGCGGAAGCCCACGAGGCGGCCTCGTTGCGGTCAGGCAGCGCGGTGTGCTCGTAGCCGTTGAGCTTGTCGACGCCCTGGATGCGGATCACGCGGTCGCGGTGCACGGAAATGATGGCGCCCATTTTCTGCAACAGCGAGATCAGATCCAAGATTTCCGGCTCAATGGCGGCATTGCTGACTTCGGTGACACCCTTGGCGCGAACGGCAGAGAGTAGCACCTGCTCGGTGGTGCCGACGCTCGGGTACTTCAAATGGAGCTTTGCGCCCTTGAGGCCCAGCGGTGCGGAGATGCGGATACCGTCGGTGGCCTTGTCCACGACCGCGCCGAATTCGCGCAGTACTTCGAGATGGAAATCAATGGGACGGTCGCCGATACGGCATCCGCCGAGGTCCGGGATGAATGCCTCACCCAGCGAGTGGATCAGCGGGCCGCAGAAAAGAATCGGGATGCGCGAATCGCCGGCGTGGGCATCGATTGCCTGGTTGGAGGCCGACTTGGCCTGGCTCGGGTCCATGGTGAGGTCGCCGGTTTCCGGATCCTGCTCGACCTTGACCCCGTGGATCTCCAGCAGGCTGCGAACGACGGTAACATCCTTGATCTCTGGCACATTGCGGAGCACCGAAGGCGTATCGCCTAGCAGCGCCGCCACCATGGCCTTGGGAACCAGGTTCTTAGCTCCGCCGACTCGTACGGTGCCTTCAAGTGGCACACCGCCATGGATCGTCAGGATCTTACCCATGTATGAAATACCTCATCGCGTAGTCGTTATTGCCTGCTCCAGCCTGCGGGCCGTGAACTAGCAGGACTAAGTAAGCATACCGCCTAAGACAGCATGAAATGGGACCGATAGTCGCGTGGCGTGGGTATTGTGAGGATGCTTTCAGCCTTTGAATTCAAGGAATACATCGGTGGAACATCCAAACAGGAAACGACCCGTTCGCATTCAGCACAATGCATTGAACTGAATGCCGAACGGGCCGTCCGGGGAACCATGGCAGAGCGTCAAGATCAGCTTGATGCCGCAGCCAAGATGCTGCCGTTTAGTCGGCGAATCGTGCTGGAAGCGTCTTCGGCTTATGCGAAGGACGTGCAGCCTCGAATTCGGTGATGTCCTCTTCATGCTGAAGGGTCAGGCCGATGTCATCCAGGCCTTCCATCAAGCGCCACCGCGTGTAGTCGTCAATCTGGAATGGCGCGGAAATGGATCCGCACTGTACCGTGCGTGATTCCAGGTCAACCGTGACCTGGGTGCCCGGGTTGTTCTCCAGTTCCTTCCAGATCAATTCGATGTCGCTCTGGGCGACCTCGGCGGCTACCAGCCCCTGCTTCCCGGAGTTGCCGCGGAAGATATCCGCGAAACGAGCCGAAATGACTGCCTTGAACCCGTAGTCTTTCAGCGCCCAGACTGCGTGCTCACGAGACGAACCGGTGCCGAAGTCGGGGCCGGCCACAAGAACCGAACCTTCGTTGAATGGCTCCTGGTTCAGGATGAAGTTCTCATCGCGGCGCCACCCGGCGAACAAGGCATCATCGAACCCGGTGCGGGTGATGCGCTTAAGATAGACGGCGGGGATGATCTGGTCAGTGTCGACGTTGCTCTGACGCAGTGGTACACCGATTCCGGTGTGGCTAACAATCTTTTCCATGACGGTGATCCTTCCTAGACCGCTACCGGAGTGTTGACGAGGTCGCTTGGCGAGGACAGCGTGCCGCGGATTGCCGTTGCGGCTGCTACCAGTGGGGAGACAAGGTGGGTGCGCCCGCCCTTGCCCTGGCGTCCTTCGAAGTTTCGGTTCGAGGTCGAGGCGCAACGCTCCCCTTCTGCGAGCTGGTCTGGGTTCATGCCGAGACACATGGAGCATCCAGCAAAACGCCATTCGGCGCCGAAGTCCTTGAAGATCTGGTCCAAGCCCTCGGCTTCAGCCTCCAAGCGGACGCGGGCCGAGCCTGGGACAACAATCATGCGGACGTTGGGGTCCTTTTCCTTGCCCTTGACCACCGCGGCGGCTGCTCGCAGATCTTCCATTCGGGAGTTGGTGCAAGAGCCCAGGAAGACGGTATCAACACGGATTTCCTTCATGGGAGTTCCGCCAGTCAGACCCATGTACTCCAAGGCGCGCTCACAGGCCTTGCGGTCGTTCTCGTCCTCGAAGTCTTCCGGAGTTGGCACCGTGGCAGAGAGCGACACACCCTGGCCCGGGTTCGTGCCCCATGTAACGAAAGGTTCCAGTTCATCCGCGTCCAGGAAGACCTCTGCATCAAACTGGGCACCCTCGTCCGAGTGCAGCTGCTTCCACTCCGCAACGGCGGCGTCCCAGTCTTCGCCCTGCGGGGCGTGAGGACGTCCATTGACGTAGTCAAAGGTGGTCTGGTCCGGAGCGATCATGCCGGCTCGGGCGCCTGCCTCAATGGACATGTTGCAAATGGTCATGCGCGCGTCCATGGACAAGGCACGGATGGCGGAGCCTCGGTATTCGAGGACGTAGCCCTGGCCGCCGCCGGTGCCGATCTTGGCGATGACCGCAAGGATAATGTCCTTGGCAGTGACGCCCGGCTTCAAGGTGCCCTCGACGTTGATCGCCATGGTCTTGAACGGCTTCAAGCTCAGCGACTGGGTCGCCATCACGTGCTCGACCTCGGAGGTGCCGATGCCGAAGGCCAATGCGCCAAACGCGCCGTGGGTCGACGTGTGGGAGTCGCCGCAGACCACGGTCATTCCCGGCTGGGTCAATCCCAGCTGCGGACCAACGACGTGGACGATTCCCTGTTCCTTGTCGCCAAGGGAGTGCAGGCGCACGCCGAACTCCTTGCAGTTTTCCCGCAGGGTGTTGATCTGGGTCCGGCTCGTCAGATCAGCGATGGGCTTGTCGATGTCAAGCGTGGGCGTGTTGTGATCTTCCGTGGCAATGGTCTGATCAGGCCGGCGCAGCTGGCGGCCTGCCAGACGCAGTCCTTCAAATGCCTGCGGAGAGGTCACCTCGTGCAGCAAGTGCAAATCGATGTAAATAAGATCCGGCTGGCGGGCTTCGCCTTCACCGGTTCCACGGCGCACAACATGCGCGTTCCAGACCTTCTCGGCCAGTGTCTGTGGCGGCTGCGTGGCAGACATGCGACACACTCCTCAAGCTACGTTCATTTGATATCTCAACTTTGACACTTCACAGAAGGACATTTCCAGTATGCGGACTTGAATCTCAAATGCTGAGACGGGAGAATCGAGATATGACAACAGGTAGCGGCGTAGGCGTACTCGATAAGGCAGCCGCCATTCTCAATGCCTTGGAGAATGGCCCAACCACGCTCTCACAACTGGTGGAGCTGACCCAGATTTCCAGGCCAACCGTCCATCGAATTGCGCAGTCGCTGGCCCATCATGGGCTCGTTGGAAGGGACCTGCACGGGCGTTTCGAACTGGGTAGCCGCTTGGTCGAACTTGCCAGCGCCGCCGGCGAGGACCGCTTGGTCAGCGCCGCAGGACCGATCCTCCTCAAGCTCCGGGACCAAACCGGTGAGAGCACGCAGGTCTTCCGCAAGCAGGGAGACTTCCGTGTGTGCATCGCCAGTGCGGAACGCCCGGTGGGTCTGCGGGATACCATCCCCGTGGGCACCCAGCTCTCCATGAAAGCTGGATCCGCTGCGCAGGTGCTTTTGGCTTGGGAGGACAATGAACGAATGATCGATGGCCTGCATCATGCACGGTTCACGCCGACGATACTTGCCGGTGTACGCCGGCGCGGGTGGGCGCAGTCGCTGGGCGAACGCGAACCCGGGGTTGCTTCGGTATCAGCCCCGATCCGGGGCCAGTCCGGTCGCGTCATTGCCGCGTTGTCGATGTCCGGCCCTATTGAACGCCTGACCCGCCAGCCGGGAAAGATCTACCATGAAGCCGTAGTTGCCGCAGCGAACGAGCTGTCCGAATTGCTCCGGGTGCAGACTGAACGCCACTGAACCGAGTGCAGGTCTCGATTCAGCGCTTCATGGCCTCGGAAAAATGGTCGAATCCGCGGGCTCCGTTGACGATCTGCCCGTCGATTTTCACCAGGGCACGTCGACCGGTCTGGGCGCTGACGTCGCCGATGACGGTGAATTCTTCAGGAATCGAGGCACCCTGCGGGAACACCGCGAGCAGTCCGAAGTCTTCTCCGCCTTCAAGGACCCACAGCATCGGATCCGCACCCAACAGCACTGCCGCAGGCTCCAAGCGAGCAGCGAAGTGCTTCAGCGAGTCGACGTTCAGGTTAAGGTTGACGCCGCTGGCCTTGGCCAGACGCGAAGCATCCCGGATCAGTCCATCGGAGATGTCCATCATGGCGCTCGCGCCGGCTTCGGCCGCCCGGGGACCCGATTCCAACGGCGGGGTTGGTTTGCACTGGGAATCCACGATCCTGCGGACCGAACGATTCCACGTCTGCCATTGCGTGCTGCCATCGAGTACCGCCAGTCCAGCGCCGGCCGATCCCAGACGTCCCGCGATGGCTATGCGGTCCCCCGGCGTGGCGCCGCTCCTGAGCACCTTGCCGTGCTCGCACTCTCCGATGACGGTAGTAGTCACTGATATTTCGGCAGCCTTGCCCAGATCTCCGCCAATCACCGCGAGACGGCCCGCACCGAGCCCTTGAACTGCAGCGGAGATGCCCCTGGAGAATTCCTTGACCCATTCAATGCTGGTGCTTTCAGGCAGGGACAGGGAGATGACGGCGCCTGTCGGGACGCCTCCCATGGCATTGATGTCTGAAACATTCTGGGCGATCGACTTCCACCCGATGTCGAAGGCCTTGTGTTCGAAACCGCTGTCCCAGTACAACCGGAAGTCCTGATTCTCGACAAGAGTGTCGACGGACACCACAACTTCCGAACCGGAAACGGCTAGGGCTCCGGCGTCGTCGCCTGGGCCCAGGGGTGCCTGTTTGGAGTCCAGGAGAGGCAGCATGGCGTCAAGGATTCCCTGCTCCCCTAAGTCGCCGACGGTCGGGAGCTTGCTAGCTTGGTGATTCGTCACTGAGTATTAATCGGCTTTCTTCGCGGCCTGGTTGATGAGATCCGCATAGCTGTTGAACTGGTCCAGGTGCGCAGCGACAGGATCCACGATGTGCTGGCGGACAACGCCCGCAACGGAGCGCTCAAGGTTCCGGTGCACACGCTTTCTCTTCATCTTAGCGACCATTCGATTGACAAATGAACCGGCGATGCCGAGGACAATACCGAGCAGTAACCCGACCAGGAGCATCAAGGTGGGAATGGGAAAACTTTCGACCTTCGGAGGCTGCGGAACAGCGAACTGAAGATACCCCGCCACGGCGAGGGCACCGAGCCACAGGGCGCCGCCCAAGGCAACAACAATCGACGCCCATTGCAGAACCTTCGTCAACGGCCACCACCAGGATTTCTTGTCAATCGCTAGGTCTGTGGTGGCTATGGCCACGTCAATATCCTGGTCCAACTCGTCAAGGTGATCCGTGGTACTTGTCCTGAGCTCTTCCGACCAACCCACCGGCATCCCGTCCGTAGCCTTGGACAGGTAGGTGTGGACCGACTGCTTGATAGTGGCAGATTGCGCCACGGACAGCGGGGGCCGCGAGGTCAGGGCCAGTTCCGGATGCTCGTGGTTTCGCCCGAGGTTCATCCTCTTCAATGGGTCGTTCTTGAAGCGGATCACCCAGCTCGTCAACGGCCAGCCGGTGTGCGAGGAAGCGCGAAGCAGGTAGGAGCGCTCGGCCGCGTCCGCGATCAGGTCCACCCCGTGGGCAGCGGCGATTCCTTGTTCCAGCTCGGCTTGGTCGAGCTTCCCAGGCAGGTTGACCTGTTCCGCGCCGAGTTCGGCAACGAGTCGATGTATGACCTGGTCGACATCGGCCTTGAGCCGTCGAATTGACAAGGCCTTGTTTTCCGCGAGTTTGGCGATCCGCGTTCTTAATGCATCGATGCCTTCGCCGGTTCGCGATGAAGCCGGAAGGATTTCCAGTCCCCGGAATCCGTCCTGGGCAAGAAGTCCCGTCAAGGATTTCTGGATTGCCGCTTGATCGGATGCCGCGATGAGGTCTATCTGGTTCAGCACCACCAGCAAGTTCCCCCCATGGGATCCCAAACCATCAAGATAGCCTTGATGGATGGAGGCATCAGCGTACTTCTGCGGATCCAGCACCCACACCATGACATCGACCTGCCCGGACAGTCTTTCCACAATTTCATGGTGCTCCAGTGCCGTTGAGTCCATGTCCGGAAGATCTAGGAGGATCAGGCCTCCGCTCGGGGTCGTGCCGCGCGGCGCTGTGGTGGCTCCGAACATCGAGTCGACCACGTGCCGATCATCAACTTCCAGCCAATCAAGCAGTTCTCCGGAACCTTCCGGGTTCCAGATCGCCGCGATGGTTTTCGTTGTAGTCGGACGAATGACCCCGGTCCGGGCGAGCTGTGCTCCCGCCAATTCGTTGAAGAGACTTGATTTGCCGGAACCCGTAGCTCCGAAGAGCCCGATGACCACATGGTCGGAGGACAGTTGGCGACGGGCTTCGGCGCGCGAGACAACCAGTGCTGCGAAATCAACAGTTTGCGGGTCGAGGTACGATTCTCCAAGCTTCATCGCCTCGGAAATCGAATCGATCTGACCCGACAGACTGGCTTGAGCCCTGAGTACCTTGCGCTCGCTCATACGTGGTGGCCTTTCTGGCCCTGGGCGTGAATAAACTCAGCCAGGCCTTCCAATTCTTCGGGTTGCTGGCAGGATTTGATGACGTTTCGGTAAACGTCTGCGTTGGCATTGATCAACTCGCGTGCGCGTTCTTCGAGCATGCCGCTGGCCCTGGCCGCCATCCGCCGCACGGCGTCCTCACCAAAAATGGCTTCCAGCAGTTTTTGGCCGACTACAGCAGATCCCCCGGCGATACCGAGCTCCAGTCCGGTTAGCCCCGCCGTCGATGCGAAAACGACAACCATGAGGACGACTGCAATGCCATTCACTCCGAATGCCGCCATGCGGGCAGTCTTTCGCTTCCCCGCACCCTCTTCACGAATCATGGTGAGAATGTCATTCTGCCATTCGCGCACGCTGCGGCTTGCCAACTCGCTGAGATCCGCGGGCAGCCTGGGGGTGGGCAGTGCGCGGCTGAGTTCCTGCCCAATGCGGGTGGTACGCCAGACCCGGTCGAGGTTGTCGGCGGCCTCGGTAATTTCTGCGACGAATATTGCGTGCAGGCCCGTTTCAATCGCCTGTTCAACCCTGTTGCTTGCCGGCGGTCGCCCGGAGAAAAATGAACCAATACGGTCGCGGATGCGGCCTACGCTTCCTTCAATTCCACGCAGCAGTTCTCCTGCACCGACGAAATCCTGCCATCTAGCCAAGATCTCTCCGCGGAGCAGGGTTCCATCCTTCAGCGCCGATTTCACCACGTCCATGGCTTGGTCGAAACGCTGGTCTACGCCGAGGAGCAGTTCCTGCAGTTGCGCTTCCTGGTCCTTGAGTTCCGCGTAGAGCTCGTTCACGTCCGCAACGGACCGCCTAAGTGCACCGTCAAGGGTTTGTAAGGCGATGCGTTTGCGTTCCTGGGCATCTCCGGCCAGCGAGTCAAGCCAGTTCGAAATTGGTTGCGTCAGCGCTTGGGGCAATAATTTTTGCTGGTCAAGCTCCATTTCTTGAATCACGTGAACGGCCGAAGATCCCAGTTCCCTATCTCTGAGCAGTCGTTCCAAATCAGGAAGAATTTCGGTTTGCGCACCCGCGGGCACACGATTGAGCACGATGCTGACAGTGATGTTCCGGGCACCGGCTTCCGTGAGCAGGTCCCAAGGCAACGCATCCGCATACCGGTTGGCAGTCGTGACGAATATCCAAAGGTCCGCTGCATTCAAAAGCTGCGCTGCCAGAGCACGATTTTCGTCCGAAATGGAATCGATGTCCGGCGCGTCAATAAGGGCAATCCCGGAGGGGACTTTCGCGTGTGGAGCGAGTTGCACTGCCTGCGCTTTTGCGTTGGCGTCATCCGGTTGATTCCCGGAATACGACAACCTTCTCAGCGCGGGGAGGATTCGTCGATCTTCAAACCACGACGCATCGGACGGGTTGTACGCGAGCACCGGAACGCGGGTTGTCGGGCGGACGGCACCCGAGGCGCTGATGGTCTCGCCAAGCAGCGAATTCACCAGAGTGGATTTCCCTGCACCGGTGGAACCGCCCACGACAATGAGCAGTGGTGCGTGGAGGTTTTCCAGCCGAGGCACTAGGTAGTCGGCGATCTGGTGAATCGTCTTGACTCTGAGTATTTCGCTGGACAGCATCGGATTGGATGCGGAAAGTAGAAAGGTGAGCCCATCTAGTACGGAGCTCAACGATGCAAGCTGCTTGATGGTGGATAGCGCATAGCCTGAACCCTCAGGGGTAGCTGCGCCGCCCGCCGAGCGGGATTCCGAATTTGCCTCCATGTGACCATCTTGCCCTATGAAAGGACGTTATTTGAAACATATCGGGCAGATTTGGGTGGATATACAACAAGCCACAGATTTACCTGTGACTTGTGTGGTGACCCCAACGGGATTCGAACCCGTGTTGCCGCCGTGAGAGGGCGGAGTACTAGGCCGCTATACGATGGGGCCGTATATTCCCTTGCGGGAGACCTGAGAAGAAGCTTGGTGACCCCAACGGGATTCGAACCCGTGTTGCCGCCGTGAGAGGGCGGAGTACTAGGCCGCTATACGATGGGGCCGTATGCCAAGAATTTCTCCTTAGCTCATCAAATGTTTTTTGATGAAGCGCTGGGATACCAGGACTCGAACCTAGAATGACGGAACCAGAAACCGTTGTGTTGCCAATTACACCATATCCCAATGTGACTTGGGCTTTCAGACTGAATTGATAATTCAATTCCCACTGATCGCCTCAGCACGAGATATAACTATACCGACGTTCCGGGATCAATACAAATCGACGATTCCCCTAGGAATCGGCGACAAAACTGTCGAAGCCTGCACCGATTAACTCCGCCAAGCCCCAGAGATCACGGATTCGAAGTCCGAGGAAATCCTCATGAAAAGCCTCGCGGTCCAGCAGTACTGCTGGGAGTCCCGCATTGCGTGCTCCTTCGTAGTCATTGACCGGGTTGTCCCCCACGTAAAGCGTCTGCTGCGGATGGATACCAAGCTGCTGGCAGCCTGCCAGAAACGGTGCAGGCGCAGGTTTCGGCGCGCCGACCGTATCGGATCCAACAACCACAGCGAATCCTTCAAGACCAGCGATTTCCAACTTGGCCCGCTGGTACGACTCAAGGTTATTGCTAACGGCACCGAAGGGAATGCCCATGGCTCGGAGCTGATCCAAATGGGGCACGACATCTTCAAACGGGCGCCAATAGCTACGCACCGTCTTCTCATAGGTCTCGGCCCACGCTTGGTATAACTCCCCTGCCGGCGCTTCGGCATTCACGAGCCCCAGGGAGAATCGCAAGCGAATTTCCCTTTGCTCCAGGAAAGTCAGTTCACCTGCCATGTAGCGTTCGTAGGCTCCGGCCTTGTCATCGGCAAAAGCTGCGGCAACGACGCTTGCTTCCGAAGCATCTACGTGTCTGAGCTCTTCGGTTGTAAGCTCCAGGAAAGCTGCAATAGCGGCTGCTCGAAGGTCTACCAGAGTGTCATCAATGTCAAAAAGTACGCCCTGGATGGATCTGTTGGCAGATCCATCCAAGGCGTTAGGTACTTCGTTCACGAAATTAGCGTTTCCTGTTACCGCGAGGCGCCGAAGGTACGCATACGGTTCAAGCTCGACTCCCGGCCGAGGATCTCCATGGATTCGAACAATGGAGGTGAGACACGCTTGCCGGAAACGGCAACTCGCGCAGGACCGAATGCCTGGCGTGGCTTCAGCTCCATCTCATCAACCAGCTTGGTCCGCAGTGCATTCTGGATCTCTTCCGCGTTCCAGTTCTTCACGCCTTCCAAAGCTTCAATCGAGGCACTGACAACGTCATCCAGGTTGGCCGGCATACCCTTGAGCGCCTTTTCCTCGACGACAATTTCGTCATCATTCTTGAAGAGGAATTCGAGCATGTCTGCTGCTTCGCCCAGAAGAGCGATGCGCTCCTGCACCAGAGGCGCGGCCTGGTCGAGGATCTCGTTTTCGCGGTCGGTCAGCTCTTGACCTACAAGGCCGGCAGCCTGGAGGTAGGGAACCAGGCGATTTCGGAAGTCCTCCGGTTCCAGCATGCGAACGTGGGTGCCGTTGATGGCTTCGGCCTTCTTCACATCGAAACGTGCAGGATTCGACAGCACGTCGGTCACGTCAAAAGCCTTGACCAGTTCTTCGCTGCTGAAAATGTCCTGATCCGCGCTCAAAGACCAGCCAAGCAGTGCCAGGTAGTTCAGCAAGCCTTCGGGAATGAAACCATTTTCGCGGTGAAGGAACAGGCTCGATTCAGGATCGCGCTTGGAAAGCTTCTTGTTGCCCTGGCCCATCACGTACGGCAGGTGCCCGAATCGTGGCATGTACTTGGCAACGCCTACATCGTGCAGCAACGCGTAGAGGACAACCTGACGCGGCGTGGAGGACAGCAGATCCTCGCCGCGCAGCACGTGAGTCACTCCCATCAGCGCGTCATCCACCGGATTAACCAGCGTATACAGTGGCTGGCCATTGGCGCGAACCACTACGTAGTCTGGCACGCTCCCCTGCTTGAAAGTGATCTCGCCGCGGACCAGGTCGGTGAAGGTAACATCCTCGTCCGGCATGCGTACGCGAAGTACCGGTTCGCGGCCTTCGGCCTTGAACGCAGCGATCTGCTCTGCCGTCAGTTCACGGTCGAAGTTGTCGTAACCCAGTTTTGGGTCGCGGCCGGCGGCCTTGTGACGCGCTTCGACTTCTTCCGGAGTCGAGTAGGACTCGTAGAGGTGGCCTGCCTCGCGAAGTTTGGCAATGACATCCTGGTAGATGTCGCCGCGCTGCGACTGGCGGTACGGCTCATGCGGACCACCCACGTTGACGCCTTCATCCCAATCGATGCCCAGCCAGTCCAGTGCGTCCAGAACCTGGTTGAAGCTTTCCTCGGAATCGCGCTTCGCGTCGGTATCCTCGATACGGAAAATCATCTTGCCACCGGTATGGCGGGCATAGGCCCAGTTGAACAGGGCCGTGCGAATCATGCCTACGTGTGGAGTGCCGGTAGGCGATGGGCAGAAACGGACGCGAACGGGAGTATCTTCGGTCACGGGTGGAATCAGCGAAAGATCAGTCATGATGGTTCCATTCTAAACCTTCGGGCCAGCTTGCCGAATTCGATCCACGAAGGCCCCCGGTCACATTCGCGACCGGGGGCCCTTGCGGTACCACCAAATTCATGATGGCAAGATGGTGGCTTTTCCAGTTCCAATGAAAAACCACATTTACTCAAAACACGTTATCGACGGAAAACCGACCTCAGTGTTCCGAGTCCCTCAAGTTCGATCTCAACGATGTCGCTGGCGTTGACTAGTCCGACGCCTGCAGGAGTGCCTGTCATGATGACATCGCCGGGAAGCAAGGTGAAGGCTTCGGACGCCCGCGCAACGAGTTCGGAAACAGGCCAAATCATGTCCCGCGTGGAACCGTCCTGGCGGACCTCGCCATTCAGGCGCGTGGTGATCGCTACGTCGTCCGGGTCTTTCAGTTCGGTTTCGATCCATGGCCCGAGCGGGCACGAGCCATCGAATCCCTTGGCCCGGGCCCACTGCGGGTCGGTGCGCTGGGCGTCTCTGGCAGTGAGGTCGTTGGCGATCGTGTATCCGAAGATGACGTCGCTGGCCTTTTCTGCTGGCACATCCTTGCAGATCCGGCCGATGACAACCGCAAGCTCGCCTTCGAAGGAAACCTCTTGTGAAAATCCGGGAAGGGTTACCGGCTCTCCGTGTCCAACGACTGAAGTATTCGGCTTCAGGAACATCAGTGGTTCCGGAGGCACCTCGTTGCCTAACTCCTTGGCGTGTTCGCTGTAGGTGCGACCGAATCCGACGACTTTGGATCGCGGAATAATTGGCGCCACCAGCCGAACATCGTCCAGCTGGTGGACAGCACCAGTGGTCTTAATGCCTTGGAAGAACGGATCCCCCGCAAGTGCATGAATATTTTCTCCGTCGACGACACCGTAAAGAGGGTCGCCGTCAACTACAAATCGTGCAATGCGCATTTCTAAACCCTAACTTGCTCTGCCCCTGCTTGGCACACAGCGACAGCTTACTTTCCGTTGATGAATGCGTTCAGTTCTTCTTCCGTCATTTCGCGGAACTCTAGGTCCGGGAATCCTGCGGGATTGTTGCTTTGCCAACGCCACATGTCGCCCACCATCTGCTCCAACCCACGTTCGGCCTTCCACCCAAGATCAAGACGGGCTTTCTCGGCATCAGCGTAATTCTCAGCGACATCACCCGCACGCCGTTCCACGATCTCGTATGGCACCGGTCGATTCGAAATGCGTGCGAACGCTTCGATGACTTCCAGCACGCTGGAGCCAGCACCCGTACCCAAGTTCCAAACATGCGCGCCCTTGGACTCCTGCAGGTAGTTCAGAGCTGAAAGGTGGCCTGCCGCGAGGTCCATTACATGGATGTAGTCCCGAACTCCGGTCCCGTCTGCAGTGGGATAATCGCCACCGAAAACATAGACCTTTTCTCGCACGCCGACGGCGACCTGGGCCACGAACGGCATGAGGTTATTAGGGATACCCTGGGGATCCTCTCCGATCTCGCCGGATTCATGCGCGCCGACAGGGTTGAAATACCGCAAATTCGCGATGGACCATCGCGGGTCTGAGACCGCCAATTCCTCGAGCATTTCTTCGATGTGGAGCTTCGTGCGGCCGTATGGATTCGTAGCACTCCGAGGTGTTGATTCGACGAGCGGCAAAGCAGTCGACTCGCCATAGACAGTTGCAGATGAACTGAAAACAAGCGTCCTGCAGGCAACAGATTCCATCGCATCCAAAAGATTCAGCGTACCAGTAACATTGTTGCGGTAATAGCGAAGGGGCTGGGATACGGACTCACCTACAGCCTTCAGCCCAGCGAAATGAATCACGGCGTCTGGCCGCAGGGCTTCAAAAATGGAGTTCACTGCAGAAGCGTCAAGCAAATCAATGTTGTGCAGCTCTGGTGCTCGCCCTGCAAGCTGAGTAACTCGTCGAATCGACTCCGGTGATGAATTGCTGAAGTTGTCGATGATGGAAACGCGGTAGCCTTCCTGCAAAAGCAGAAGGACGGTATGCGAGCCAATATATCCAGCTCCACCGGTAACCAAAACGTGCATGCCGAAGTCCTCACTTAAAACGAATTAGCTGTGCAATAAGCATTGCACAGCCAATTCTACGTTTATCTTCCGCTATCAGACCAAACGCTCCAGCCATCCATGACGGTCTTCAACCGTTCCACGCTGGATGCCAAGCAGTTCTTCGCGGATCGACATGGTGACATCGCCAGCCTTGGCGTCTTCGTCACCGATCAGCTCGTTACCGTTCTTCAGAACACCGATCGGGGTAATCACAGCTGCGGTACCGCAGGCGAAGACCTCGGTGATCTCGCCGCTGGCAACGCCTTCACGCCATTCATCAAGGGTGATTCGGCGTTCCTCGACTTCCATTCCCCGGTCCTTGGCAAGCTGGATTACGGACGAGCGGGTAACGCCTTCGAGGATGGTTCCAGTCAGTGCAGGGGTGACCAGCTTGTTCTCCCTGGTAACGAAGAACACGTTCATTCCGCCAAGTTCCTCTACCGCATTGTCATTGAACGGGTCAAGGAACAGAACCTGCTTGCAGCCATTGTCTTCAGCTTCAAGCTGGGCCACGAGCGATGCCGCATAGTTTCCGCCGCACTTGGCGGAACCGGTTCCACCTCGGCCTGCACGTGCATAGTTTTGGGATACCCAGATTGCCACAGGCTTCAGCTCTCCACCGAAGTAGTTACCTGCCGGCGATGCGATGACCCGGTAGGAAACTTCGCGTGCTGCGCGAACGCCCAGGAATGCCTCGGTGGCAATCATGAACGGACGAAGGTAGAGCGCCTCGCCATCACCTGTTGGAACCCAGTCGATATCGGATGCCACGAGCTTTCGCAGCGACTCGACAAATACGTCTTCGTTAAGCTGAGGCAAGGCGAGACGTGCCGCCGATTTGTTCAGTCGCGCTGCGTTTGCATGGGGACGGAACGTCCAAACGGATCCGTCCTCATGACGGTAGGCTTTCAGGCCTTCAAAGATTTCCTGGCCGTAGTGCAGAACGGAGGCCGCCGGATCCATCGCGATGGGGCCGTACGGTTCGATGCGGGCGTCATGCCAGGTACCGCCATGGCCTTCACCGTTGGCCGACCAGTCAATGACCGCGGTGTGGTCGGTGAAGAAGTCCCCGAAGCCCGGGTCGGCAAGAATCTTGGCCCGGTCCTCGGCGCTTTTGCGGTTCGTTGAGAGATTTTCGGTGAATTCCATCTAACCTTGGACTTCCTAATTCATGTACGAGCAACGGGTGTCCCACAAAGTTGCGGAACACCCGTTTGTGGATTAGCTACCGGATACATCCGTACCGGGAACTTCCCTTTTAGCTTATGCCAGCAGGGCTACAATTGCATCGCCAATTTCGCTGGTGGTGCGGCGATCGGTCAATTCCTGACGTGAAGTGATCTCTTTTTCAACTGCCTGCTCGACAGCCTTCGATTCTTCAGACAGCCCCAAATGATCAAGCATCAAGGCAACGGACAGAATCGCCGCGGTCGGGTCGGCCTTTTGCTGGCCGGCAATGTCTGGGGCGGAGCCATGTACCGGCTCGAACATCGACGGGTAGGTTCGGGACATATTGATGTTGCCACTGGCCGACAAGCCGATGCCACCGGTGATGGCGCCTGCTTGGTCTGTCAAAATGTCGCCGAAAAGGTTGTCCGTGACGATGACGTCGAAGCGGGCAGGGTCGGTGGTCAGGAAGATGGTCGCGGCATCCACATGCAGGTAGTCGTGCGTCACCTCAGGGAACTCCTTCGCCACAGCTTCCACGGTCCGGCGCCACAGGTGACCGGCGTGAACCAACACATTGTGCTTGTGAACCAAGGTCACGTGCTTGCGCTCCCGGCGCGAAGCTCGCGCAAACGCATCTCGAACGACACGCTCGACGCCAAACGCCGTATTCACGGATACTTCAGTGGCGATCTCGTGCGCAGTGCCCGTACGGACAGACCCGCCATTGCCCACATACGGACCTTCGGTACCTTCGCGCACCACTATGAAATCGATGTTTCCCGGGTTGGCCAGAGGACTTTCAATGCCAGGATAAAGCTTCGACGGGCGCAAGTTCACGTAGTGATCCAGCGAAAAGCGCAGCTTCAGCAGCATTTCACGCTCAATGAGCCCGGAAGGAATACGAGTATCACCAGGAGCGGCGCCTACCGCTCCGAACAAGATGGCGTCGTGCTTCTTGAGATTCTCCAGCGTCTCCTCGGGCAGGGTTTCACCGGTTTCGAGCCAATGTTCGGCACCCAGCTTGTAGTTGGTCAGATTGACCTCGTTCTCGCCGCCGTTGGTGACGAAGTTCAAGACCTTGACGGCCTCTGCGACGACTTCTGGTCCAATGCCATCCCCAGGAATGACTGCAATTTCAAAAACTTTTCCCATGGGTCCAAGCCTACCGAACAGAGTCCAACATGTGAGAGCTCATCTCAAATTATGAGAAATGGTGAAATCTCAACTTTAAAACCTCAAACTCCAGGATGAGGTTCCCCCATGCACAGAGCACTAAAATAAGATGATGTGCGCTATTTCGCTCAGGCTAGAGGTCGCGTGCACTCGGCACTTTTCACGAACTTCAGAGGCGTAGTTGATTTTTTCAAACCCGCACCGCCGTATTGATCGGTGGATTCGCGAAAATTCCGGCAAAGTCGATTTTGCAACGGGATTGGCTTTCACGCTGCTATGCCTTTTGCTGACGGCGACCATCGGCTTCAGCAGTTCCCTGCTCATGACTCTTTCGCTCGTAGCCATCTCCTTGATGCAAACTGCGCCCCTCATGATGCGCCGCGCCAAACCATGGGTCGCGACGCTGATCATCACGTTCGGACATCTACTTCAGCTGGCCTTCGGCGGACTGGTGCTGCCGTCCCAGCTGTCGGTTCCGATCATGGTCTACACGATGGCTGTCTATGGAAAGCGCTGGCAATCATTTACCACTTTGGGGTTCGGACTGTTGGGAGCACTTCTCGCGACCTTGAGCATGTTCAACAGCGGTAGCTCGCCGACCGGTGGATTCACGTTCATCAGTTTCGACACAATGATCTCGTTCGTGGGCCTGGCGCTCGTGGTCACAGTCTCTTGGACCTTCGGCGACCTCGCCCGCAACCGGCGCCTGACCATGAAAGCATTGCAGGACCACGCGGATCGACTTGAAAAAGAGCGAATCATCGAACGCGACCTGGCTGCCGCTGATGAACGAAACCACATTGCACGTGAAATGCATGACATCGTCGCGCATTCCTTGTCCGTAATTATCACTCAGGCGGACGGCGCCCGCTACGCCGCCGTCAACGATCCGGAAATAGCGATCACCACCCTGAAAACCGTCTCCGATACTGGACGTGCGTCTCTCCGCGAAATGCGCCGCCTGCTGGGCGTCTTGCGCAAGGATGAAGAGGTTGAGAACCGCCCCTTGCCGGCCTTGGCCAATATTCCGGATCTTATCCAGAACGCTGAAACTGCCGGGCTGAAAGTTCAATTCAGTTACTCAGGCTCACCACGAAAAGAACTGCCAGCTGGCGCAGAGCTAACCGCCTATCGAAGCGTGCAGGAGGCACTCACAAACGTAGTTAAGCATGCAGGGCCGAACACCGCCGCCTCGGTACAACTAAATTGGACATCTCGGGGATTGAACCTCGTTATTGAAGACAATGGCCGCGGTGCCGGCTCCTTGACCTTCGAGGGGCAAGGCTACGGTTTGCAAGGTATGAGCGAGCGCGTTGCACTATACGATGGAACCTGCAAGGCCTCTCCGCGAACCGGCGGAGGATTCATAGTTTCTGTATTCATTCCCTACTCGGAGGACTAACGCTCGATGACGTCAGGCACCACAATCAAGGTCGCGCTTGTTGATGATCAGTTGCTGGTACGCAGTGGATTCCGAATGTTGATCAATTCCCAGCCGGATATGGAAGTCATCGCCGAAGCAGGCAACGGACGCGAAGCACTCGCAACACCCTCCTTGCAACAAGCGGATGTCATCTTGATGGACGTGCGGATGCCGGAAATGGATGGGATACAGACCACCGAGCGCCTGCTGGACCCCGCGAAGAAAGCTGCGGACGGACCTAAGGTAATTGTCCTGACGACTTTCGACATGGACGAGTATGCACTGAGTGCCATTCAAGCAGGAGCCAGCGGATTTCTCCTCAAGGACGCTCCTCCGGAGGAGTTACTCGAATCGGTGCGTACGGTCAACCGCGGAGACGCAGTCATCGCGCCCTCAACGACACGGCGTTTGCTGAACCATATGGCACCCATCTTGAAACGGACTGTGGCGCAGGCTGATAACTCCCTAATATCAGCGGTGGAGTCGCTCACCCCACGCGAACGTGAAGTCTTCGGACTCATCGCAGAGGGGCAATCCAATCCTGAAATTGCCGAAAGGCTTTTCCTGTCGGAAGCAACCGTTAAGACGCATGTGGGCCATATCTTGGCAAAACTTGGCGCACGGGATCGAGTCCAGGCTGTGGTCATTGCTTACCAAACCGGGGTGGCCAGCCCTTAAATCGGAAACAAGTCAAAAGCGACTGCGGCACTATTCTAAACGATTGATAGGAATAGTGTCGCAGCCGTTTTAGCACGATGAACGAAGCTTACTTCTCTTCCTCATAGCGAGGGAACACCGGGGCCGGGGCCGGTAGTTCGGTTCCGGGAACCAATGAAGTTCCGTAGTTCTCGAAATTGCGGGCTGACCCTTCGCCCACCGCGAGCACATTGAGCAGGGAGGTCATGGCTTGGGGAAGCACCGGCTGGAGCAGGATAGCGACTTGGCGGACAATCTCGATTGTCACGTAGAGTACGGTCTCCATGCGTGCTGGATCAGTCTTCTTGAGCTTCCAAGGTTCCTGCTCTGCGAAGTACGCGTTGGTATCTCCCAGAACATGCCATACTGCCTCAAGCGCTCGACTGAATTCCTGGCGGTCGTAGGCCTCCCGGTTGATTTCCAACAGCTTCGCGGCGGCCTCAAGAATCTCGGTATCAGCCGTCAGCAATTCTCCGGGAGTTGGCACCAGTCCCCCGCAGTTCTTGGCTATCATCGACAGCGAACGCTGAGCAAGATTACCGAAGTTGTTCGCCAAGTCACCATTGATTCGAGCAACGATGGTTTCGTGGTTGTAGTTTCCATCGGCACCAAATGGTACTTCACGCAAGAAGAAGTACCGAACCTGATCCAAGCCATATCTGGTAACAAAATTTTCAGGGGAAACGGTGTTGCCCAACGACTTGGACATCTTAACACCGTTGTTATGCAAGAAGCCGTGGATCATGACTCGCTTGGGAACCGGCAGCTTCGCGGACATCAAGAACGCCGGCCAGTAAATGGCGTGGAATCGTGAGATATCCTTGCCGATCACGTGGACGTCCGCTGGCCAGTACTTCTGGAAGGAGGCCGACTCGACATCTGGAAAGCCAACGCCGGTCAAGTAGTTCGTCAAGGCATCCACCCACACGTACATAACGTGCTTCTCGTTGCCCGGCACCGGGATTCCCCAGTCAAAAGTGGTGCGTGAAATGGAAAGGTCGGTTAGACCGCCTTCTACGAAACGGACAACTTCATTGAAACGGGAACGAGGTGCGCCAAAGTCAGGATTCTCTTCGTAGTATGCCAACAGCTTGTCCTGATACTTGGAGAGTCTGAAGAAATATGATTCCTCCTCAGTCCAGGTAACTTCAGTGTCGGTTTCCGTAGCGTAGCGAATTCCGTCGTCTCGCACATCGGTCTGCTCTTCGGTGTAGAACGCCTCATCTCGAACTGAGTACCAGCCAGCATACTTATCCAGGTAGATGTCGCCGTTCGCTTCCATGCGGCGCCACAACTCCTGCGCAGCTGCATGATGATCTGCGTCCGAGGTACGGATAAAACGGTCATAGCTCGTTCCAAGCTCATCGTTCATCGCTTGGAAAGCATCCGAGTTTCGCTGCGCAAGCTGGGCAGGGGTGATCCCCTCCTTTTCCGCGGTCTGCATCATCTTCTGGCCATGCTCATCAGTGCCAGTCATGAAGAAGACATCGAAGCCATCCAAACGCTTGAAGCGCGCTAAGGTATCGGTTGCCACTACTTCGTAGGCATGTCCGATGTGCGGTGTACCGTTCGGGTAGGAGATTGCAGTAGTTGCGTAAAAGGGTTTCTGCTGAGAAGTCACGATCTAAATTTACCTTAGTCCCGCCGGGAAAGTTGATTATACAAGGCTCGACAAACGTCACATGAGACGATCAAGGTACTCCCAAAACGCACTACGTAGCACCCGCCGGATCTTTTGCTGGTCTGTTGTCCACTCCCCTAGAACCTGAGCACAGTCTTTTAGTAAAGTCCGGTCAATTTCTAACGGAAGTTGAGGTTTGTCAGCAAGAAGGTCGAGAACTTCCGCCTGGGTAGTTACTGCCAGCCAAGATTCTGCTACCTTGCCGCCAATTTCTTCGGCTGCAGCAAGCTCATTTTGCTCGTAGGCCGCGTTTCCTTGATAGCCTTGTCGGCCTGAGCCACTGGAGTAAATAATTTCTGCAACTGTCTTAGGGTCAGCGAAATTCTGCTGCACAGCTTTTTGCGCCATGACAGCCGGCGTCGGCACCGAAGTTTTTGCGTCGGAGATTCCGCGAACTGAACCGGGAGTTGTCCCAGCAATTAGAGCTGATTTCTCCGAATGGGCTTGGTCCCACTCGATGACTCGAGTAAATACTGAATCTAAAAGTTGGTCAGGGATTGTCTCAATCGCATCAGCGGTCAGCGCCAGATGCTCAGCTACTGAAGCCACTCCCAATCTGCTTTCTGGCTTTTTGACACCAAGGAGTACAACCTTCATCCCGAGGTCCTGCGCTTCTTCAACAGCTTCCGCCAAGTCGTCATCTCCGGACACAAGATAAGCAATAGAAGCAGCCCGAGTTCGCGCAACTCCGACGAGATCCAAGGCTAATCTCAAATCAACGCCTTTTTGTTCGCCGTTGTATGAGATACGACCCAACCGAACTTTGACCCCGGAAATTAGCCCGATTCGCTTGTGCTGTTCGGTAAATAACCCGTCCTTCGAAGCGTCATACCAGTAAACCCGCAAATTGCTCTGACCCGTGTTCTTTTTAACAGTTTGGACTATCCCCCGCACTAGTGACTCGTAGTGTGTGGTGAAAGCGGACCGCAAGGTGGTGCCCGCTGCTCGATGGCCACCTAACGAAAGCAGAAATCCGGCATCGATAAATATTGCTGTTTGGCTTGGCATAGTCTGATCGTACGGTAAGAAGCCGAAACGAACAGACTGGCTCGGGGACTCGGTAGAGTACACGAGAATATGAAAATGCCCGGAGTTCGAAGAATCGCGAACCAAGCAGACCGCATATTACGCAGAATCTTCTCGCAGGACTCCGCCGACGCTCAATGTAAATACCGAGTCCACTAAACTAACCCGGGTATTTCATGACAACGACAGTCATTAACTGAATTAAAAGAAGAAAAGGTGACCTGAACTGGAAAAATAGAAGTTGTCGAAGCTCTAAATCACCAGATCGAGGGATCACCTTTTCTCTAATGGAATTGGCAGGTTTGATACCCGCTGGCAAGATCGATGTCAACCTGTCTCGGCGTGACTCACACCTTTTCTGGCCGTGGGATTTCTTATCCCTGTGCCTTGTCATTGATGTGTCCGGCCTGACGGGTCGGCATCGGTCGGGCTTCTTACCATGGCTGATAAAAGTATGGCCACACCTTGGGATGCGTGCCTCATTAGAGAAGCGCCTGGCAAGAACCCCTCCAGACCGATGCCTCCATAACAGCCGTCAACTGGATCGAGGATTACCGTCATGACTATCGTCGCTGATGAATTCGATTTCTTCATTGGTATTGATCCCCGTGCCCGCACGCATACCTACGCGATCATTAGCACCAGAACTCGAGCACGCACCGCTTGTGGATCGTTTCCGGTGACCGATGCAGGGATGCATCGAGCCATCGCGTGGATTCGACGCGATACCCTGCATCGCGTTTTGGCAGCTGTGGAAGGAACCCGGGCATGTGGAGCATCGATCACTCGGATGTTGAACGGTGAAGGGATTGTTGTGGTGGAGGGGAAGCCGCCGCGCAAGCAGGCACGCGCCGGTGTCGGCAAGACCGATGAAATTGACGCCACAGCAGGTGCCCTGAGCATCCTTGGCACCGAAACCGCGTTGTTGCTGCAGCCGCGCGCTGAGGGCATCCGAGCTGCTATCAGCATCCTGCTGACACGTCGCCGTCGGCTGGACAGACAACGAACCGCAAACCGATTGGGTTCTAACGGTCGTTGCAACACCCTGTCCAAACAGGAGTTGCAACGACCGGGTCCCATTTAACCGACAAACCAGAAACCCCACGTGCCAAATAGGGTCTCTTGGTAGTGATGTTCCGGCGACCTGGTAGGACGAAATCCGGGTACGCGGTAGCGCGATTCCGACTAGTTGGTAGTACCGCACGAAGCACTCCGTAGTGGCTCAGAACCCGGTGAGGGGCTCTGAGCCACTACGCTATGAAGGAGAAGGCTCGGGACGAGCCCTCAGGGAACGGACGGCAAACCTATTCCCAGAAGTCAGCCGACTCCCGCGCCTTCTCATGCTTCAACTTGCGCATGTCAGCATCTCCCAACAGCAGCCATCTCGTGTTGTTCGCCAACCTGTTCACGATGGAATCCCCGGCCACCCGGTCTGGCATCACTTGCACCCAATACGACGGGTCGGTCTGGCTGGCGATCACCGTTGGCAGCCGGTGCTCCCGATCCGCCAGCACGCCGTAAACATCACTGGCGATGTTCTGGTCAAAACCCACCGTGAGGAAGTCATCGACGATCAACAGGTCAGCCTCCCGTAATCTCTCCAACAACGCGTCATGGTCCCGACCGCTCTCGCGCGCGATCAGCAACTTCCTAGCCAGCACGTCCATCCGTATATAGATCACCGAATGCTCGCTGTGGCAGGCGGCTATACCGATAGCGCAAGCAACATAGGTTTTCCCGCCGCCGCTGGGCGCGATGATTAGCAAATTCGTCGGATCATGCCGCCACTGATGCATCGCGTAGCGTTTCATCCGCGCCTCATCGATCTTCCGTCCCGGCCCGTAATGCAGTTCGGCAATCGAGGCCTGCGGCAGCGGAAAGCGAGCTTGCTTGATCAATCGGTCGACCCGGTTCGAACGGCGTGCATCTAAGGAATGCTCCACCGCGGCCATGAACACTTCCTCCGGCAGTAGTTTGTCATTGGCTTCATCCTGAACCAACTCGAAGAACTTCTCGGCAAACACCGTCAGGCGAAGCTCCTTGATTTTCTGGTGATCCTCAATGCTAAGCATTGCGATCACCGAACCCCCGGTAGTGCTGGGCATCGCGCACGAAAACCCCTGGCAGGTCCTTCACCCCGCTCAGATCCTTCACGTTCTGCGGCGCCGGCGGCACGGCGGCGGCCTGCTCCCTGGCTAGGGCCAGCGTCGCCATAACCCGCTTGATCGAGGTGTAGGTGGGATAACCGTTCACGTTCAGCAGCTCCTGGCATGCGTGCTCCAGCAGCGTCTTCTTCTTGCCCAGCTCCGAAAGGATATTGCGGCAGGCCAGAAAGGCTTGAGCCTCGATCTTGCTGCGATCCAGGATCTGCGTGATCACCTGGACCGTGGCCGGATCGAACGCCCTAGCCCCGGCGACGAACCATTCCCTGGACCATAATCCCTGCACCTGCTGATGATGCTCAGGAGCGTGGGCCAGTTCGGTCGAATACTGCCTCGCCGCCCGGTCTTGCGCGCATGCTCGCAGACCTTAACCTGCCCATCAAACATGCTTACTGTGCGCGCGGTCATCCGCACCGAGAGGATCTTCCCTGCCAGCTCATAGGGCACCGAATAATGCTGGTAGTCGCTAGTGACGTGGTAATTCCTGCCCACCTTCAACTGCTTGTATTCCACCGATTCGAACGGATCATCGGGCAATGGCGCCAGCAACGCGGCTTCCTCCGCCTCGAAGAGCTCACGCCGGGTGCTCCCGTTGACCCGGCGCAACCGGTCGTTCAGATCCACCAGCCGCTCATGCACCGCATCATTGAGCTCGTCCAAGCACGACCATGTCTGGGAGGCCAGATAGCCGATGATCCGGGTTTCCACCGCCTGGACCATCCGCTCAACATGCGCCTTGTCGCGGGGGCGATTCTTTCTGGCCGGCACGATAGCGCACTGGTAATGCTCTGCCAGCTGGCGGTACGCTGCGGTCACGACCACCTCGGAGTCCTTGCCTCGACGCCTATGCGTAGCGGTGCGCGCGTTGTCCGGGACGATCAGCTGGGGAACCCCACCATAGAAAGACAGCGCGTTCACGTGCGCCTGATTCCAGGACTCCTGCTTCATCGTGCTAAACGCTTGGCAGAACACCAGCCCGGAATACGGCAAGGACGCCACGAAGAAATAGGCCTTGCAGGTCTGTCCGGTGGCCAGGGCAACCACCGGCAGGGTTGGTCCCGCCCAGTCCACAAACATCGCCTTGCCCGGCTCGTGCTGCAAGGTGGCCACGACATCGGTGGCCGCAGCGAACCGGTTGAAGCGTTCGCAGTACTGCGAATAGCTGTATTTCTTCCCCGTGCTGGTTCCTGCCAGGTAGTTGACCCAGCCTTGCTGCAGGGTGAAGAACCTATTGTGTTTCATCTGTTTGACGACCTGGGCGAACTGCGGGTCCGCATACTGTTCGGAGACCGCTTTGCGCTGGTCCGGGAACAGGTCTTCGATGTCGGTTGCGCTGAGCGCGGCCAGCCGCTGCGGCGTGATGCCAGCGGCGGTCATGGTGCGCTTGGCCGTCGCGACGTCGCGATGCGAGCATCCCACCGAAGCGGTGATCTCGCTGTAGGTTCTGCCCTTGGCCAGCAAGGACATGATGGCGTGGTAATCCACCAAGGTATTTCTCCTTTGAACTGATCGCCGCATGGAATTATGCAACGATCAGGTCAGCCCGTCACGAAAGAGCCCCGGACACTACCATGTATCCAGAACGGCACTACCAGGTCGTCGGAACGGCACTACCCGCTGATGCTATTTGGCAGTAGTGATAGTGCGTGGACTGAATAGCACTTGGGTTCTAACGGTCGTTGCAACACCCTGATCAAACAGGAGTTGCGACGACCGTGTCCCATTTAACCGACAAACCAGAAACCCCACGCCTCACCGGCACCCGCTGTCGAATCCCTGTCTGTCAGGGTTGAGTGAGACCACCGATTCATAGCAAACCACCCTCCCCAGACAGGGCGAGAACAGGACTAACCTCCACCATGAGCATCGCCTCCATCCATGCAAGCAGCGGAACCATGCCGGAGAATGGGACCATGGATTCCACCCAGCCCCGCCCGGAGCAACCGCAGCGCCGCACCATCACCCCGGCCCAGAAGCTCGCCTACCTGCACGGTTACGAACAAGCCATTCAAACCGGCGAAGGCCGCGGCTACCTGCGCGCCAACGGGTTGTATTCCTCGCAGATCGTGGAGTGGCGCAGGCTGAGCGACGCGGGAATCCTCGACGGGAACAACCCCGCCAGCACCGGCAGCGCCGGTGCCACGAAGGGCAAGCTGAGCAAGGAACAAGCCGAAATTGCCCGACTGAAAAAGCAGCTAGCCACCAGCGAGCAGAAGCTGGCCACCACGCAGACCGCCCTGGAAATCATGGGAAAAGCGCACGCGCTCTTGGAACAAATCTGAAAAGAGCGCGGATTCCAAGTAGAAGTACGCAGCCTGCTCACCGACACCTACCAGCAGCTGCTCGGCGGCGGGGTACCCACCCGGCAGGCCAGCGCCCTGTCCGGGGTCAGCCGGGCCACGATGCACCGTCGCCAGCAAGCTGCCCGGGCTCCGCGGCCGGTTGCTGCAGCACCGCGTCCGGCGCCGGCGAACAAGCTCACCGCGCAGGAGGAAGCCCTGATCTTGGAGACGCTGAACAGCGAGCGGTTCATCGACCAGGCACCCGAGCAGATCTACGCCACCTTGCTGTCTGAAGGAACGTATTTAGGCTCGGTCTCGGCCATGTATCGGCTGCTGCGCCGTGAGAAGCAAGTGGCCGAACGCCGCCGGCAGGCCCGGCATCCAGCCCGAAAGGTCCCGGAACTGGTGGCGTACCAGCCTGGTGAGGTGTTTACCTGGGACATCACGAAACTCGCTGGGCCGGCCAAGGGGACCTACTTTGACGCGTACGTAATGATCGATATCTATTCGCGCTACATCGTCGGTTGCCAGGTCCATGCCCGTGAATCCGGGGAATTGGCGCGTGAGTTTATCGCGCAGGTATTCGCCACCGACCAGATCCCCAAGGTGGTCCATGCTGACCGTGGCACGTCGATGACCTCGAAGCCGGTGGCGGCGTTGCTGGCGGATCTGGACGTGCTCAAATCGCATTCCAGGCCGAAGATCAGCAATGATAATCTCTACTCAGATTGTGTCGGGCTCGTGATTATGCTGGGCAAGCGCCAGCGCGAGCCTGTCCAGGCTGGCCACAAAGCTGGTGCAGCTTGAAGTTGGGACAATGCAATGAGTGAGTCATTCTGGTCGACGTTGAAGACTGAATTCTATGACCGGCGCTGATGGGGCTCCCGGGCGGAAGCAAATCAGAAAGTGGCTTGGTGGATTGAGGATTTTTACGACTGTCGTCGACTGCATTCGAACTGGGGATGGTCCCTGCGGTGGAGTTTGAACAGCTTCTTCGAGGCGATCATAAACGTATTGAACGGCACAGGAACATGCTTTCGCTGACCGCCTGACATAAATATCACGCCTCCACTATCGATCGCATGCGAGTCTAGATGCGTCTGTCTGCCGAGCCGGAAGAGCGTCAGCCGAGAACCACCACGGACTGAAGGAAAGCATTATAGCCAAATTCGGCGCCAACAGGGAAAAGTGAAAAATTGCGTCCATCAGCACATCCTTCAGGCCTAGGGCGCCCAGACCGATGCGCTTGAGCAAAGACCCTGCTGCAGAGCCATAACCTACTGATAGATCTGGCTCCTGTTCAAATGTGACCCCTTGGGTAAACAAGGTTGTCCCAGCGTTACTCAATACTGGGACAACCTCAGCCTAAAGAACATCGAGCTAGTCTGCCAAGTTAATCTCACGTGCAACACTGGCACCGATTGCGGTGCCTACAACATCGAGCACGCCATGGGGCAAAGCGGAATCGACATTGATCACGGCAAGCGCCTCAGCACGATTCTCATCGCGTGAAACCTGCATACCGGCAATGTTGATGCCTTGCTCGCCCAACACATTACCCAAAGAACCGACGATGCCGGGACGGTCGGAGTATCGGACAACAATCATGTGATCTGAGATCGGGATTTCGATTTCGTGCCCATTGATGCCCACGAGCTTTTCAATCTGCTTCGGACCGGTCAAGGTACCGGCTACGGCCAGCTGCGCGCCTTCGTTGCTGGAACCCTTGATAGTCAGCTGGTTACGGTATTCAGGTGAATCGGTGGTCTTGATGAGACGAGTTGCTACACCGCGCTGCTCTGCAAGTACCGGTGCGTTGACGTAGGAAACCTGGTCTGAGACAACGTCCATGAATACACCCTTGAGCGCGGACAGTTCCAAAGCCTTGACGTCCAGCTCGGCGATTTCGCCGGCGACAACCACATCGATACTGGTCAACGATCCGGTGGTGAGCGCGTTGAAGATGCGGCCGAGCTTCTCGATCAGCGGGATGCCCGGGCGGACGTTCTCGTCGATCACGCCGCCGGCGACGTTGACAGCGTCTGGTACGAGTTCGCCGGCCAGAGCCAGTCGTACAGACTTGGCGACGGAGACGCCCGCCTTTTCCTGGGCTTCATCGGTAGACGCACCCAGGTGCGGGGTGACGGTGACGTTGTCGAATTCGAAGAACGGCAGATCAGTACTTGGCTCGCTGACGAAGACGTCAATGCCTGCACCGGCAATCTCTTCGTTCTTGAGTGCTTCATACAACGCGTCCTCGTCAACAAGTCCGCCACGGGCTACGTTGACTACGTAGGCGGTGTTCTTCATCTTGGAGAACGCGTCCTTGCCGAGCATGCCCAAGGTTTCAGGGGTCTTCGGCATGTGGATGGTGATGAAGTCCGCTTGGGCCAGAAGCTCGTCCAGGGTGACCAGGGTTACACCGAGCTGGGAAGCTCGTGCTGGAGTCACGTAGGGGTCGTAGGCGATGATATCCATTCCAAAGCCCTGGAGGCGGGCGGCAACCAGTGCGCCGATGCGGCCAAGGCCGATAATTCCGGCCTTCTTCTCAAACAGTTCCACACCGGTGAACGAACTGCGCTTCCATGCTCCACCCTTGAGCGAGGCATTCGCAGCTGGAATACGACGAGCCAGCGATACGATGTGGCCGACAGTGAGCTCGGCGGCCGAGATGATGTTCGAGGTTGGTGCGTTGACGACCATGACGCCGGCCTGGGTGGCCGACTTGATGTCTACGTTGTCCAATCCGACTCCGGCGCGGGCGATGACCTTCAGGTTTTTTGCCGCCGCGATGGCCTCGGCATCAACCTGAGTAGCCGAGCGGACGAGAATGGCATCGACATCCGCGATGGCTTCGAGCAGCTGGGAGCGGTCCGCTCCGTCGGTCTGACGAATTTCAAAGTCGGGACCGAGCGCCGCTACGGTTGCGGGTGAGAGTTGTTCGGCCAGAAGTACGATTGGCTTGTTATCAGACACGGGTGTGGCACCTTTGCGATTTCATTTGGCTGATGCTTTCGTGGTCGCCCCTCAGGATGCAGGCTTCCGAGATCAAGCCTAGCGCTCCCCTGCGGCTCGCTTGCCTTGAATTCGCGCATGTTACGCACCAAATGCCAACTTTGTGAAAACTTTCACTTAGTCGGGATATCCAGATTTATTGTGACGCCACATGGCGCCACACCCGCTGCAAGTCTGACTTTTCGTAGGTTTCCACTACTGCGCGTTCAGAATCATCCCTGCGGCCACCGTGTTGTTGGTGACCTCATCGATCAAAATGAACCCACCGGTTTGACGGTTCCTGTGGTACTCATCGGCCAGTAGAGGCTGTGTGGTGCGCAACTGTATGCGTCCAATCTCATTGAGCTGCAGCCCGGACACAGTCTCATCACGGTGCAATGAGTTGATATTCAGGCCGTACCTCAGATCTTTGATCAGCGCCCGCGCTGTTTTCGTGGTGTGCTTGATGGTTAGCTTCTGTCCCACGTTCATCGGCTTTTCGCTCATCCAGCAGATCATCGCCTCAAAATCTTGCGCAACCTTCGGCTGGTTGTGCGGGCGAACAATCATGTCGCCACGCGAGACGTCGATGTCTTCCTCCAACCTGACTGTCACGGACATCGGTGGGTACGCTTCATCAACAGTCCCATCGGCAGTGGATATCTCCTTGATAGTCGCTGGTAAGCCGCTGGGTAGCACTGTCACCTGGTCTCCGGCTTTCAACACCCCACTGGCAACCTGGCCCGCGTATCCACGATAGTCGTGGTAATCGTTGTTATGGGGTCGGATGACGCACTGCACAGGGAAACGAACGTCCACAAGGTTCTGGTCGCTTGCAACCTGTACGGTCTCAAGATGGTGCATCAAGGAGGCGCCCTGGTACCAAGGCATATTTTCGGAGCGGGTCACCACGTTGTCACCGGTCAGTGCACTGACCGGAATTACGGTAACGTCCACGATGTTTAGCCGTGCGGCATAATCGACAAACTCACGTCGTATTTCCTCGAAAGCCTCTTCCGACCAACCCACAAGGTCCATCTTGTTGACAGCTATCACCAGGTGCGGCACTCTCAGCAGGGACACTAGGAAGGTATGACGGCGAGACTGCTCCACCATGCCCTTTCGAGCGTCGACGAGAACGATGGACAGATCCGAGGTGGAGGCACCGGTGACCATATTCCGGGTGTACTGGATGTGCCCGGGGGTATCGGCAACGATGAACTTGCGCCGCGGAGTGGCGAAGTAGCGGTATGCTACGTCGATCGTGATCCCCTGCTCTCGCTCGGCACGCAAACCGTCGGTGAGCAAAGCGAGGTCCGTGTATTCACTGCCGCGCTCAGCACTCGTCTTCTCCACTGCATCCAACTGGTCAGCGAAAATCGCCTTGGAATCAAACAGCAGTCGCCCAATCAGCGTGCTCTTACCGTCATCCACCGATCCTGCAGTGGCAATGCGTAGCAGGTCCATTTTAGAAATACCCTTCTTTCTTCCGATCCTCCATGGCCGCTTCGCTGACTTGGTCATCGCCGCGGGTTGCCCCTCGTTCAGTAATGTGGGTCGCGGCGACCTCGTCCACGATGTCTGCGGCGGTGCGCGCTTCGGAGGCGACCGCAGCTGTCAGGCTTGCGTCCCCGACGGTGCGATATCGCACTGTACGCACTGAAACCGGCTCATCTTCGCGTGGACGACAGAATTCATGGACACCAAAGACCATGCCGTTGCGTTCAAACACCTCGCGCTCATGAGCGAAATACAGTGACGGCAATTTCACGTTTTCACGGTCGATGTAGTTCCAGATGTCGAGCTCGGTCCAATTGGACAACGGGAAGACGCGGATGGACTCCCCGAAGTTCAATCGCGTGTTGTACAAGTTCCACAGTTCTGGACGCTGGTTCTTTGGATCCCACTGTCCGAACTCGTCGCGGAAGGAGAAAACGCGTTCCTTGGCTCGGGCCTTCTCCTCATCACGGCGGGCTCCGCCCATGAGCGCATTCAGCTGGTGCTTTTCAGTTGTTTCCAACAGCACAGGAGTCTGGATGCGGTTACGTGAACCATTCTTCTCCTCGGCCACTCGTCCGGCATCAATCGCTTCTTGGACGGACCCGACAATGAGGCGCACGCCCCTGCGCTCGACCTCCGCATCTCGAAAGTCAAGAACTTCCTGGAAGTTATGTCCCGTATCAATGTGCACCACTGGGAAAGGAATAGCTGCAGGCGCGAAGGCCTTGGCTGCAAGATGCAACAGCACGGCAGAATCCTTGCCACCTGAGAATAGCAGCCCCGGACGTTCAAGTTCCGCGACCACCTCCCGAATGATGTAAATAGCTTCAGCTTCCAATGCGGAGAGCTGATCCAATCGGTATTTCATGCCGCTGGCAGTTTGCAGCTTCATCGAGTGATCCCCCAATTCGATCGTCATGGTCTTGTTCCTAGGCAGGTTCGAAACTGCCGATGAGATCCAGAATCCGGCCCGCATGCTGCGGATGGCAGATGAGCAAATCCGGAAGGTAAGGGTTGGGCATGTTGTACTCCAACGGGTCACCATTTATCCGGCTGGCATGTAAGCCGTAGGCCTGTGCGACGGCGACGGGCGCTGCGGAATCCCATTCATATTGCCCGCCCGCGTGCAGGTAGATATCAGCTTCACCTCGGATCAGCGAGCAAATCTTGTACCCCGCGGAGCCCATGGGCACCAGAGTCGCTCCAAGTTCGCTACCGATGCAGTGCACAAGTTCGGGAGCCCTGGTTCTGGACACCGCTATACGCAGACTGTCCTTCTGCAGATGCAAACCACCGGGTTGTGGCTGACTGGTGAGAACTTCTCCGCGGCCTGGCAATGCCACTGCGCCGGCAGTCAGCTCGCCGCGTTCCCAGAGTGCTACGTGTACGGCAAAGTCTTTTCGGAACTCGGAGTACTCCCGGGTTCCGTCCAGCGGGTCAATGATCCATACCCGTTCGCTGTGCAAGCGCGCAGAATCATCCGTAGCTTCTTCAGAAAGTACTGCATCGTTCGGATAGTAGCGCCGTAGTTGCTGCGCCAGAAAATCTTGCGCGGCGCGGTCTCCGGCATTTTTCAGCTCTTGTCCCGCCAACCCAGAAATTTCGGCTTCTGCTCGCAAACGCATTAGAACGTCGCCAGCCCGCCTAGCGAATTCGGCGGCCTGATTGATATCCCCCATGTTGTCCCCTCTGCCCGAAATCGGGCCGTGTGCACATCCCCATGCGCACAAGTCTTGCGACCATCGTAGCCCGTGAACAGAAAAGGATAAAGCCTTTTGCGTAAATAGTATTTGTATGTTTTGGGCAGATTGCTGGCCGAATTCTCACCGGCCACTTATCGTGGGTGTGGGGACGTAATCTAGGGGGAAAATAATATGAGGGAATTATCTGGGGTTGAGCTACGGGGGCCGCTGGTACAAATTGACGGAGCGCTCCTAGACGAACTGGAATTGTTGCTCGGAGGTTTGCAGCGGGACACTCCAGCCCACGGGGCTGCAACTTTCCATGATCGTTTGGCCAGGCAAGTAGGTGAACGGACCGATTTTTCACGGCTGACCTTGGCAGACGCCGATGGCACCCCGCTGGCAGAAGCGAGGTGGGCGACCGGCGACGAGCGACTCCAACTTACGCGATTGGCTGAAGCCGAGCATGGGCCAGGCCGCGAATTCAGACTAACCACTCCGTTGACCGGTGCCGCCGGTGTCGTCTTGATGGACCGGGCCCCCAGCCTGGCGCAACTAGCTAGTTTGAAAGGCCTTATGTCTGCAGGCGACGTACTGCTCCTGGTGGCAGGCAGCACCGATGCCTCATCAAGTAGTTACGCGCGGTTGCTGTCCGAATTGCAGGCTGCTGGCCACCTTTTGCCTGAAGTGCGCGTAGCTCACGTAGTGGTTCCAGAGCACTGCGATATGGGTCAAGTACTGGCGCGATTAGATGCCCCGGTGCTGCGTGATTTGCGCGGCAAGGAATCAACGGCACACGGCGAAACTGGCGGCATCGTAGTGATGTTCACAGGCCTGTCTGGTTCAGGAAAGTCAACCCTTGCACGTAGTGTGCGCGAAAGACTGCAGCACCAGCACTTACGACCCGTATTGCTGGATGGGGATGACGTCCGACGATTCGTGTCCAAGGGGCTTGGTTTTTCACGCGAGGACCGCGAAACGAACGTCGAACGCATCGGCTGGATCGGTGCGCGCGTCGCCGAGGCCGGCGGGATCGCCTTGTGTGCCCCGATCGCCCCTTTCGATGAGACACGCAAGCGGGTGCGGGAACTGGCCGAACAAGCCGGTGCAACCTTCCACCTGGTCCATGTCTCGACACCACTGCAAGTATGCGAGACTCGAGACCGCAAGGGGCTGTATGCCCAGGCCCGTGCGGGAGATATCAAGGATTTCACGGGCATTGACTCGCCCTACGAGGTGCCTTCGGCTCCAGCTCTGCGATTGGACCTAGGGTCGTTGACCTTGCAGGACGCCACGGACCAAGTTCTGGCGCTCATGGAAAAGTAGGGGCTTAACCTCGCCCACGGCAGTGCGGGTGGCCCGGTCGCCGGGCCACCAGCACTGATGTTAAGGACTGTTACAGCGGCCAGACCAGCGGAACCACGGTCAGAGTCACCACACCGGATATGATGCTCATCGGCACACCAATGCGTATGAAGTCCATGACCTTATACCCACCCGGCCCCATAACCATCAGATTAGTTTGATAGCCAATCGGAATGATGAAACTGGCCGACGCCGCAATCATGACAACAATTGCGAACGGCATGAAGTTCGCTCCCACGGAGTCGGCCACCGCCATGGCAATTGGAAAGACCAGGACTGCGGCCGCATTATTGGTCAGTAGTTCGGTGAAGATCACCGTCACCACAAAGACCATGGTCAGCGCTCCAAAGGCTCCAACCCCGTCAAATAGCAGCGTCTCGGCCACGATCTGTGCCGCTCCGGTTTTCACCATTGCCTCGCCCAGGGCGAAGGATGCAGCGATTACGATAATGACTTGCAGATCGATATGCCGGCGCAGATTGCCCGCAGCGAGGCATCCCGTGGCCAGCATTGCTGCCGCGGCCAGCAAGGCCGCCTGGATAACTTCGAGGACACCGAAGGCATTGAGCAGCACCATGGCTACAAGAATCAAGATCGCCCATGGCGCCTTGCGATAGTTGGCCGGGGCGGAATCGGTAAGGTTGGACACCAGCATGAAATCACGCCGATCGCGGAAGCGGGTGACGAAGTTCGTCCCCGTTTCCATCAAGAGCGTATCGCCAATGCGCAGCCTTACGTCACCAATTTTTCCTCGGAGCATTTCCCCATTGCGTGATATCGATAGGATGACCGCCTCATACCTGGAACGGAATCCGGATTCGCGCACCGTCTTGCCCAAGCTGGCACAGTCGGCACCGACGACGGCTTCTACTAGGCGGCGCTCGGCGAAGCGTACCGGAAGTTTATCCACGTCTCCTGCGCTGGGTACCAGCCCGCGTATTTGGCGTAGTTCCTGGGCGCACTGCGGCGCCCCGATGAAGACCAGCTCATCCAACGGATCAATCATGGTCTCCGGAGTGACCTCAATGACCAGATGATCCTCGCGGTGAATCCGGGCCAGATAGCCGTGCGACAAGTTACGCAGACCTGCCGAGCCTACTGATTTGCCAGCAATTGGCCCGTCCGGCAACACTGTGAAGCCCACCGCATACTCGCGAGCCGTCTCAAGCTGCTCCAATGCACCCGGCCTGTCCGGCAGCAGCCGTTTCCCAAAAACGTAGATGAAAAGCGCGGCCGCGACGGTCAACGGCAAACCAACAGCCGTGATGTCGAACATTTGCAGTGAAACGTCTTTCTGGGATTTCAGCAGCCCTCCCACGATCAGGTTAGTGCTGGTACCGATCAGGGTCATTGTGCCGCCAACAATCGCCATGTAGCTGAGCGGAATGAGCAGCTTGGCCGATGACAGGCGCTGGCGCTGGGACCACTCCTGGACTGCAGGCAGCAACATGGCCACCACGGTGGTGTTGTTCAAAACGGCACTCAACCCGCCGACCGGTAACAACATCCGAGCGTACGCCCCACGAATGCTAGTAGGTCTTCCCAATAGGTTCTGCGCGATCCATTGGACCGCACCTGTTTCGGTAAGCCCCGCCGCCACGACGTAGAGCACCGCCACCGTGAGAACACCGGTGTTAGAGAACCCGCTCAAGGCCTCTTCCGGAGCTAGAATCCCGGTGAGCATCAACACCAGGGCCGCACCCATCACAACGATGTCCGCCGACAGCCGGGTCACGACCAGCATGATGAGCACCAGTGCTACGACAACCATGGTAAAAACGGCATCAAAATCAATCACAATACTCCCCCTGTATTGCTATCGGCCCTCGATCAAGGACCGTAAATTCGAAAACATTCCCAAATATGTTTCCGACCACATTTTCGCATTGACCGGGCCTCACGTCCACTCAAACTTCATGTTCCTGACGCGAGAGGGCCCCGGACGCTGAATTCAGCATCCGGGGCCTGCTCCATCTACTGGCCACGCCGCTCGGCTATTCTTGCGCTGAAATCACCACCGTACCCATTACAGCGTTGGCGGTGCTGGAGTTGGCAGTTCCGGTCAGGCCGCCCACCGTGCCTGCAGAAACCTCGTCACCGGAATCCGCAAGCATCCAGGAAAGATGACCCGCGCCGGCCCCAGCACCAGTTTGCCTCTCCGCCTGCGTGGAAGGAATGCTCCAGGCCGTAGTCGAGGCCGACTTGTCAGCCCAGTAGGACAATACCCAGTCCCCCGCGACTGCCGTCGCCTCCGGCGTCACGTGGGTTGCCTTAGACGATGTCTCTCCTTCCATGGTGAACGAGGCCGCGGAGACCTGCGCATCCCTGTAGACGGAGACCACCAACGTGCCACGAGCGTAGATTCCGGAGGTCACGTTGAGCGTGGCCCCTGCATCTGCGGCAGTAGCCACCCGGGAGAACATCGCCGACTGCATGGAGGCCGTTGCCGCCTGCGCGTGCTGTTCCCAGCCGCTCGGTGCACTGATGGCTTCCGAATACTGGTTAGTGGAGAAGACTGCGACAAGCAGATCGCCTGCTTGGACCGACGCCGGGATCGCCACCGAATGCGTCATGGCACTTGAGGTGCCACCGCTTTCGGCTGAATCCACGAATGTCACCTCGGCGTCGGGCGTGGTGCCAGTGTCTTCAGAAACCTCCACTTCCTGGCTGACGGAATCCGAACCGCCCTGAGGGTCGGAGACCGTCAGTTCCACCGAATGGGTTCCGGCTGTCGGGAATTGGTAGGTGGCGGTCAGACCCTGAGCGATTTCCACCCCGTCTACACTCCAGACATACTCAAGCAAGGCGCCTTCCGGGTCACTTGAATCACTGGCATCAAAGTAGCAAGAGAGAAACTCGCAATCGACACTGAACGAAGCGGTTGGATCTGCATTATTGCCCGAAGGCTGCGTGGCTGCCAGCACCACCGAGGCCATCACGGCGTTTGCCGTGGCGGAATCGGCAGTAGCAGTCAGGCCTCCAGCAGTGGAACTGCCCACCTGTCCGTTCGAGTCGGCCAGCAGCCACGAGAGGTGGCCCCCGCCAGTTCCCGCACCGGTCTGGCGTGCAGTAGCACCGCTCGGAACCGACCAGCTGGTGGTCGATCCCGTCTTGTCCGCCCAGTAGGACAACAGCCAACTGGTCGGTGCCGAAGCCAGCTCAGGGGTGGTATGCCCAGCTGCCGATCCAACCTGAGCCTGCATGGCGAAGGATGCGGCCTGCACCGTCGCGTCTCGATACGCAGAAAGGACCAGCGACCCACGGGCCAAAGTACCAGCATTTACGCTGAGTGTGCTGCCGGCATCCCCCGCCGTAGCTACTTTGGAGAATACGGCACCGCTCATCGAAGTGGTTGCTGCGCCTGCGCGTAGCTCCCATCCATTGGGGGTGGAGATATTGTTGCTGCCGCTGTTAAGCGAGAGCACCGCAATCATCAGGTCACCTTCCTCAACATCACCAGGGATGCCAACAGAATGCGACTGAGTCGTAGCCGTGCCTGGGTTCGCCGCAGAGTTCACGAAAGCGACTTCATTGCCCGGCGTCGGACCTGTGTCTTCAACTACGCTCACGGGTTGGGTGATAGCGTTGGTCGCCCCAGAATCGTCCGTTACCGTCAGGGTCACTTGGTAGGTTCCCTCGGCCCCGAACACGTACGTCGCCGCCATTCCTGTGGCCACCGCACTACCATCAACCTCCCACGAGTATCCGGTTAAGGTACCATCCGGATCCGAGGAAGTCGTGCCGTCGAAGGTGCAAGACAAATAGACGCAGTCCACACTAAACGCTGCGGTCGGCAGCTCATTCGGCGTGGTGGAAACTTCCACGTCTACCTCGACGCTGTCGGTCTCCCCGTCATCATCCGTGACGGTGAGCGTAACTTGATAAGTTCCCGCCGCAGCGAACTCGTGTTCAAAGATCGCGTCCGAAGAGGAGCCACCATCTGAACTAGTCCAGGCCCACGACACAATCTCACCATCGGAATCCGATGAGGTGACTGAATCAAAAGAGCAGGCCAGCTGATCACATGTCGTGGTGATCGCGGCTTCAGGCGCAGCATTCGGTGGTTCGGTGACCTCCACGGTGACCTCATCTGTGGCGGTAGCCCCGTCGGCGTCACTAACCGTCAGCGTAGCAGTGTAGGTTCCCGCAGCAGCGTAGTTATGTTCGGCGACTTCACCCGTTCCGGATTCTCCGTCGCCGAATTGCCAAGCATAGCTTGCAATATCACCGTCCGGATCATTCGATCCACTGCCGGTAAAGCTACAAGTCAAGCCCGTGCAGTCTCCCCCGGCAACAGCGGTAGGGGGCTGGTTGGGCAACGGTGGCGCACCATCACTGTCCATGGCCAGCAGAGCGTTGGCCGCCCAGAATACGCCGTTGTCATCTGGGTTACTTACTACCCGCGTTGCACCATTCGGAGCTCCGTCCGTGGCAGTTTGCGCCCAATCCACAGCATTCAATGCACCGTTCGGCGTCGCATAGTACATCGTGTCGCCGATCAGGAACATGCCGCGAACCTGTCTGAAATCGATGCCCGACGAGGCGGCCGATGCAATTGTAAAACGCTGTGCGCCTACAATCTGGCTACTCAGGTCGAAATAGCGCATATACAGGTTGGCGTCCCCCGCCAGCGTGAAATAGATCCGGTTGTTGGCCAGGAAGAGCCCGGTCATCTGCTGGATCTCGCTTGAGAAGTTGGTCAGACCGTATAGCTCAAGCGATGTCGCTCCGCCTAAGCTTGCGCCGTTGTAATTGCGCGCCTGGAGCGTTCCGTTGGACATAGCGAGATAGACCTTGCCGTCGCCAATGAATCCACCGCGTACCTGCTCCCAGCCAACATCACTGCTCAGCTCGGTTGCCCCCTTCGAGGCGGATTGACTGCCATCGAAGTAGACCTCGGGAACAGTGCTGTCCTCCACTGGAGCTTGCGCATCCAGATCCACGATTTCTATGCCGTAGACCGCAGGATTCTCCGTCACATGATCGAACGAGATGTTAATATTGCCGTCACTGACAACATTCTTGCTAATCATCGTTCCGATGTTGTGTCCAGGATTGGCATTGATGTCCACGTTGTCGAACGCGAGCTGGTTCTCGACGTTCACGTCATAGACTCGCGAGCCGGGCGCGGTTGTGCAGTTACAGCGGTCAGCCAGATAGATGCGCACTTGGACGTTCTTTCCGTTGTCCACAGGGAAGGCATATTCCAGCCGATTGCCGCCTGCTGCGTCCCAGCGTTCGTCGGAGAACAAACCGATCGGAGTCGTTTGTGGCACCGATCCATCCAGTGAACCTACAGCTTCATAGCTGGCAACGTTGCTGCCTGATGTCCGGTAGTTACTGCCGGGGGCCGTGTTGTCGGTAATCCAGTCAATGCCCGAATCCGTTGCAGACAAGGTTGGACCGCCGGTGTTCAATCGGTACAGATACCGGGGATCGGTCGGGCCATTTGAAGCGCCAGCCTGTAATACGTCTACTGGCAACTCCACCTCGTCTGCTTGCGGAATCTGAGATCCGTTGGCCAAAGGGAAGAGCGCAATGCGTCCACGGTAGATGTAACGGGCAATCCGGTCGGTGTCCGAACCCACCCACAGTCCCTGCGAGGTAGCGAGCAAGTCAAACACACCTCTACCGCGGTCACGTCCTGGGTTCCAGTCGATCGGCATGCCGTTGCTGGCATTCAGCGCCCCGATGCCTTCACGGTCTACCGCACCCTGCCCTGCGGCATCAGCGCGGAAGGGGTTGTTAATCCAGCGCATATGCCCACCGTAGTACACAGTTTCGCCAGTTGCCTCCACTGCGTAGACACTGTCGCCGCCCGTGTAGTCGACCCACGCAGGATTGATCTGGTTACCAGCGTCGTCGGCCTCCCACCGTGAAACCGTGTCGCACAGGGTCGGTGGCCCACTGCCGTATCCGCCCATCGATGACAGGACGAAATAGCTTCCATCGGGCGACCAATCCAAATCATTCAGATAATATGCGAAAACTGAATAGCACATGGGCTTCCAGCGGTCTGTATGCCAATCAGCCACCACTGTGTTCGCCCCTGAGAGGTCTAGCACGCCTACTTGAACACGGTCCTGACCATTAATGGTCGAAAAATTACCTGTGGCGACTAGAGTCTTACCGTCTGGGCTGACGTCGAACTTGTGGACGAAGGTGCTTCCGCCGTTGTGGGTTCCAGCAAATACCACATTCGTCGCGTCCGACAAGGCGCCCGTCGTGGCATTCACCTCCGCCAAACCAGTACGGGTTTGGCCTCGCACGGTAGCGAATTCGCCACCGATGAACATACGATTACCGACGAGCTTCAAGTCGTGGACGACCGCATCAATATTGCCCGTATTGAACTGCGTGATACGGGCACCGTTCGCGGTGTTCAGCCTCACGACCTTCGGTACTGAAGCGCCGTTCAGAGTGCCAAATTGCCCCCCCACATATACAGAGTTCCCGTCGGGCGAAGCCACAACGGAACGCACGGTACTGTTAAAATTTGGTACGAAGCCAGTGCTAATTGCACCCGTGTTCTTGTTAAACGCCACGATCCGATTACGGGAAAGTACCGGTCCACCATTTGCCGCCTGCACCTGAGTGAACGAACCGCCCAGGACAATGAGGTCCCCAACCTCTGCTACAGAAAAAACAATGCCGTCCAGGACGTGCGGCGTGTTAGATGCCGGCGACGAAGACACAACTGAGTTGTACTCCTGTTCCGAGGCCTGCGCTGGCACAGCCGATAGCCCAGCTATGCCCGCAGCCACTGCCACGCTGGCAACGGCTGCGATAATTCTCTTGATCTTCATTTGCTCCCCCAAGCCATCTCCGAGATGTGCCTTGAATAGCGTGAACCGGAATGAGCTCCGACCACTTCCCCAATTATCACGAGGAGCACGACGGGGAAGAACAGGGAACCAGCGACAGGTGTACCCGAAATTGTCTCTGGCTACCTATAAACATTTCTCCCAGGCTTTGGGCGAACCAGAACCGTCAGCGCCCTTTGCTAATAGCGTCCACGCAGGTCAAATCGGTAATCAGGTGAGATTCAGGAAGTTCACCTCAGATTTTCAGGTCATTGAGCAGTTCTCAATACTGCGGGACAACCACTTGGGATAGATGTATTTTCATACCTGTTCTCAGATAAAACTACTTGGAAAAGTCGAGAATTCACGTTTTGACCCGATCGAGACCTTCCCAGCACCGACACGGAGCGATACGCTGACTGACATCTGAAATTTATTGGGAATTCGCTGTTTCCGATAATCGGTTTTGAACTGGGGATGTAAACCGATGATGCCACGTAGCTTTGGGGGATCCCGCGTGGCCTCCGGTGCTTTGCGCTCGCCGCGGGCATCCGGGTGGCCAACGCGTAATGCGTCATGGCCACTTTTGGTCTTTTTCTTCAGCTTTCCACTTTGGTGGTTGCTCGGCCTGAGCACTTTCGGCTTTTTAGCTGTCGGGGGTCTTCTGGCCTATTACCTTTTGAAACTGCCTAGCATCAAGGTGCCCCCTGGATTTATCTATTGGTCACTGTTTTTAGGTGTCGCCTTCATCGGCGTACTCACTTTGTGGGTTCCGGTGCCTGGGCTCATGTCGGAATCCGGCCCATCCCGGATTTTGAGCTGGGCGTTTCGAATCCTATGGATGCTCGCCGCAACGGCCGTCATGTTGTTCATCGGAAACTCCTCTCGACGCCTTTTGCCAGACCGTGCCTTAGTCTTGGCACTTGGAAGCCTGTTCATGTACACAGTCATGGGCGGCTACGCAGGAATTTTCCTGAGCGAATTAGATTTCCCGTCTGTATTGGAAATACTGCTGCCAAAATCAATATCTTCCGTTACTTTTGTGCAATCACAGATTCATCCGGGGCTGGCGCAAGTACAGGACATTCTTGGTTATGATAGCCCCCGCCCGATGGCTCCATTCGACTATGCGAATTCCTGGGGCGCAAATTTCGGGATCCTACTTCCGTTTTACTTGTTGTCGTTCCGATACGCGACTAAACCCGTAGCTAGGACACTACTCTGGTTTGGACTGCTGGCCTCGATTCCACCTGCTGTACTCTCTCTGAACCGGGCCATGTGGCTGGGGTTGATAGCAATGGGCCTTTTTATGCTCATCCGCCTTGCCTTGTCGGGACGGTTCATGGCGCTGGCGACCACGCTCTTCGCTGCACTCGGCGGAGCACTCGTCCTGCTCTATACACCGCTGTGGGATATCGTCGAAACGCGATTGGAGAATCCGCATAGTAATAGCGGACGGACCAACCTCGCCGAATATACAATCCAGGTCGTTCTGGAACACTCACCGATTATCGGCTTCGGTTCCACTCGGACTCGCCAGGGTAATTTCTTCTCCATAGCTGCCGGCGCAACTGCCGACTGTCACCAGTGCAACCCGCCACAACTGGGCACGCAGGGCAGCCTGTGGTTTCTGATCTTCTGCACAGGAATCCTCGGCACGATTTTGTTTTTCGTGTTCTTTACCAAGCATTTCGGACCGGTTCTACGCGCTCGTCATCCCGTGCATCGAACCATGATCTACCCGGCAATTTTCTACCTGTGTGTCCTTCCGACATACGACATCATGACTACTTCACTCTTCCTGCTAATGATCGCCGTCGGTATCTCGTGGCGGCACGCGGCTAATCCCGACAACGAATTGACGATGAAAGGGCTCGGCAACCAATGACATCTGTGACCAGCGAACGACTCGACACGATGGTAGGCACCTTACGTCATCTTTATCCGAACGCGAGCCTTAGCTTTACGCAACGCCTGGACCCCGAAGCACAGGGCTACAGGTTCGTGCCCTCTGGGGCCAACCCGCGGTTGGCTGTACCTGCCGGATCTGCAGCGGCGGCCTCGCTGACAGTTCAACGGCCCTGTGCATCGGACACCCTCGTCCATACCGGAAGGCGAACTGCCCTGGGATATTTGTTGCAAAGGCGCTGGGGAAAGGTCTTGATGCCCTCGGGGATCGGGATCCACGACTCGAGCGATTCCATCGAACAGACCCTTTCCGAAATCTTTGGGCAACCAGTGCTACTCGGATTGATGACAGGGTCGGCCCGGGCGAACCGCAAGCCTGTGCTCTCCGTCTTTTCCACGGATGGAGAGGAAATTGGATTCGCCAAGCTCGGACTCGGTGAACTGGCATCCCAGTTGATCAACGACGAGCATCAGGCACTATTGGCCGTCCAGAGGCAGAATAATCCGTCGTTCCGCGCTCCCCGGCCCATCGCGCTGGCAGATTTCGGTGGCAACCCATTACTGGTGATGAGCGCGCTGCGACCTGATGTGCGACAGCGCCGCCTGTGGCTGCCGGCCAGTGCGGCCGAAGCGATCGTCAACACCGCCAGCACATATAGCACTTGGGTTGACGGCTCACCCTGGATGACAGGCCTGCGCGAAACCCTGAGTGCCGTCCAAGTTCCCGAAGCACGCGAGATTGAAATATTGCTCTCGGATCTCGTTCAGAAATTTCCCACCATTCCCGTGCGCTTTGGCGGGGCGCATGGAGACTTCGGTCCCTGGAATATGGCCCGGCAGGGCCAGAACTTGTTCGTCTGGGATTGGGAACGCTTCAGCGGCGACATGCCCGCCGGGCTGGATCTGTACCACTTTGCCGTCCACGAACTCTTGCGTGCTAATCCGACAGCGGCTGCAGCGATTAAAGCATTCGGCGCGCCCGATCTGCGGGCAGGCGTCCTGCGCCTGCAAGGAAACCTGGCACATCATGACGAGCACCTTCAATTGCTGCCGCTCATGTACCTGGCCGCGCTAGCGACGAGGTTCATCGCTGACGGTGCCAAGTACAACGTCACGGACACCTTTGCATTGGGGGCTGGGCACCTACGTCTGGCCCGGGAACTGCTCACGTTGACCCAAGGAGGAACTATCAATGTCTAATCAGGAATTCGTTGTCGAAGACACCCTGAAATACTCTGCACGGCAGTTGGCCCGTACGACCCTGCTCGGGTTGGGGCAGATGACCGCCGGGCTACGCCTGTCCCCTGCGTTCATCATTGCCGGTGCCCAGCGTTGCGCTACAACCAGCTTGTTCAGAATGCTGGCCCGCCACCCGCAAGTGCAACCGCCGGTCATGAACAAGGGCATCCACTTCTTCGACACCGCCGACCGTTACGCTCGGGGTTCAAATTTCTACGCAGCGCACTTCCCGCTGTCCCGCCCGGGAGCTCGCAAGTTGGTCAGCGGGGAAGCCAGCCCCTACTATCTGTTCCACCCCTTGGCGATGGAGCGTATCGCCCAGGTCGCCCCGCAAGCCCAAGTGATTGTGCTGCTGCGGGACCCCGTGGAACGGGCGTTCTCCGCCTATAAGCAAGAGCGAGGTCGCGGATTTGAGACGCTTTCCTTTACCGAGGCACTTGCTGCCGAGGACGAGCGGCTTGACGGCGAGGAAGATCGGATCATCGCTGACCCCACCTACCAGTCCTACAATCACCAGCACTATGGGTATGTGGCCCGCGGGCGTTACGCCCGGCAGTTGCGCCGAGCCGAAGCAGCACTAGGCCCAGGCAAGCTCACAGTGCTGGATTCGGATGCCTTCTTCCGCCCCGGCCTTCAGGGCTGGGACGACCTTCTTCAAAAAATCGGTCTGGATCCATGGCGACCCGACGAAATCGTGCATTCCAATGCACGGCCCAGCGGTGAGCTGGATCTGGATCTGCGTGCTGCACTGGTATCTGGCTACGACGAAGACAACGAGGAACTCGCCGACTACCTGGGCTACCGACCGAGCTGGATGTTATGACACTCTTCGCGTTGCACGGCCAGGATCAAAGTCAAACGCTTGCTTCGACCTTGCGCCGGCCATTGCGCTCCTGGCGACGTACCGTGGCTTGCTTCCTGATCGCCATTACGGTGGCGACCGGAGCATTCTTGGCCCAAACGCCTCAGTTCACCGCGCGCACGGACGTAGTGGTTATCGCCGTGACCGGCAGCACGAACGCAGACACCCAGTCAGATGTCTCGATCGACTCGGCAGTACAGATTCTGTATTCGGACGCGGTACTAGGAGAGACTGCACGCCTCCTAGACTATCCGGGTCGTTCTTCGGGACTGCTTGATGACCTGTCCATCGATCCGTTGATCAATTCCCGTCTTTTGCAGCTAAAAGTCTCCAATCCCGACGCACGACTCGCCTACCGTGCAGTGACGATGTTGACCGAGAGATTCCTGTCAGCCCGCTTGCAACGGCTAACGGAGCAGAACGAGGTATCGCGGAAAGAGCTGGAAGAAACTGAACTGTCGCTACAATCGCAGCTGGCGTCCATTGGCAGCTCCGGACTGGAGGGCCTGCAGCGTCGGGAACTGGCACAACAATTGGGTGTCGAACTGGCCGAGGCACAGGCGGCGATTTCTGCCATTGACAACCTGCCGCCGTCGGCCGGATTCGTCTCGCGCCAAGCCGTAATGCCCACCGAGGCGAATCGCCGCGGCCGGGCAATATTCTTGGCATCCGCACTGGGTCTGGCGCTGGTCGCATCGTCGATCGTCGCCCCACGGCACCTGCGGAAGCGCAAGCAAGTGCAACAACTCATAGAAAGGGAAAAGGTGGATCTCCATGGCTAGCCATCCCACTGTCACCGTCGTGATTGCGACACAAGATCGTCCCGAACTTCTGCGTCAAGCACTGGATGGCGTTCGCAATCAGGACTATCCAGGGGATATCGAGGTACAGGTCGTTTACGACAACCACGCCCCTGATTACACTCTGGCCGGGGGTGATGCACATCGGCGCGTTACGGTTCGCACCAACACGCGCTCCCCCGGCCTCGCAGGTGCCCGGAATTCCGGGATCCTCGCCGCAACCGGAGAGTTAGTGGCCTTCTGTGACGACGATGACGCATTCAAGCCGTCCAAAGTGCACGAGCAAGTCCAGCTCATTCTGGAGGAAGACGCCGACGGCTGTGTGGCCGGGATCGAGATCCATTACGGGGATAAGCTGATCACCCGAGTGCCTCAGGGTACCCAAATCCATTCCGAGGATATTACTCGAGACAGGATGACCGGCGCCCATCCATCTAGTTACGTCTTTCGCCATGACTTCCTTGTCAATACACTCGGTCTGGTAGATGAGTCTATCCCCTACGGTTACGGAGAAGATTATGACCTCCTGATCCGTGCGGCCAAGAGTGGCAGGATCATGGTATTGCCCCGAGCAGCCGTGGACGTGCTGTGGCACCGAGGAGGCTCCTACTTTTCACGGCGCTGGGAAGCAATGGAGGCTGGCATCAATTACCTGATCGGCAAGCATCCTGAGCTGTTAACCTCGCAGCATACTGCCTCATGGCTACAGGGACAGCGCGCATTTGCCCTGGCTTCATTGCGAGGCAAACGGAGTGAGGGGGTGAAAGCTGCGGCTCAGTCGATCCGACTGAACTGGCGCCAACCGCGCGGATACCTCGCCCTCGGTGTAGCCAGTGGTGCTTTGAACTCCCAGTGGGTTGTCAATCGGCTCAACGAGCGAGGACGAGGTATCTGACACAGCCTATTTCCCGGTGGCCATCTGCCGGATCTTGCGGAACAGGGTGCGCACCGAGCGATCGTTGCGTACCCTGACCTTGTCCAGTTCGGTGGCCAGCGCCTCGCCAGCTGCCTGGGGCGCAGCCACTCTTGGTTCCGTACGGAAGCCGGCAGGATTCGCGAATGCCTCATCAATCATGCGATGCAATTCATCCTCGGAATCAACGAAGACCGCGTTGCCATGCTCGGCCATTACTCGGGTAAATTCAATCTGGTGTCCGTCAACAACTTCTTTCAACTCTGGTACGCGGGGCACTGCCAGCGGGATCACCCCGACCTCGCGCACATCCAAAATTGATCCCGGGCCACCTTGGACCACGACAACTTGGGCATTTCGGTAGATCTCCAGCAGCTCTGCCCGTGGCAAGCGGTCCCGATTTGTACCGAAGGCGGCTGCTCGGCTGGCACCATGCTGGACGAATGCTGTGGGCGCATCAGATTGCTCAGCAGCCCACGAATCGATCCAATCAATCAGTCGGTTGAACAAGTGGTGGTCGGTGCCTACGGATACAACTAGGTCATAGCTTTTGATCTCGTTCACAGCACCGCTCCAATGTTCACAGCTTCCGGATAGTATTTCTTCTGTTCCTCCCACTGGACGCAGAATAGATCCGAGATCGGATAACAAATTCGCCCGCTAAGAGTCGGCATTGTTATCCGGTCAAAGCACTCCATATAGACGGTGCGAATACCCATGATATAGGCAATGATGAAAAAGGGGACGCTGGCTCCGGCTCCAACGGACATGACGACGTCGGGACGCTCGCGCCGCAAAGTTCTCACTGCGAGGACAAGGTTTTTGATCGCATTTGGAATATTGCGGGTCGTCGGCCAGTAACACCACGTGACCTGTTCATCGGCAAGCGCCGTTTCCACCTCGGGACGCTTGAACGTCACCCAGGACCGGTGATGCTGCTCCCACCAGGTCCGCAGTGGCAACAGCTGGGCAAGATGCCCACCAGGTGAAGTAACGAACATGATCTTCATTTCGTTCTGTGCTTTCTCGCTCACCAGGACCACTCCCAACCGTAGGCTCCTTCGAAGCCGCCAAGCGTGAAGCTGGCGCTACCATCTCCTTCGGGAACATCCAATACCACCAGACCTGAAGCTTCGTTTCCGGGCAGGATTGGTGTTTGGATCCGTTCGTCTTCTGATATACAGGATTCTGCATTTCCAACAACATCGATGACTTTTTCTCCATCGCCGTCCCAGGCCCGGAAGTCATGGACGGAAAAGTACAGCTCCGTGAATCCCGAATTGTTCAGGGCGTCGAAGGCATTGACATCGAAGGAGAGCGCCACGTACTGGCCATTGATACTTTCCGGTGCGTCGTCGGCCGTGCATTTGAAGTTCGTTCGCACATTTGTGGCTGTCAACTTTGCATATTCTTCGTCGGAAGACAGGTCCTGAAAGATCGCGGATTCGCCCTTGTCTACCTGCTCATTGCCATGGTCGTTCAACTCTAGCTGTTCCAGAGGATCCGCTTGCGGCTCGGGTGTTGGCGTTCCTCCGCCATCTCCCGAATCGGCCCCCTCCGTGGTCAGATCTGAGGAGTCCTGCCCCGAACCGCTCCCAGTTTGGGATTTGCTGTCTGGTCCAGGTGACGACTCAAGGCCGCTGGCTTCTTTCGTCATCGACGTGCCATCGGATGAATTTGTATTCGATCCATTGGAGCAACTAACCAGTGCCCCCACGCATACTACTGCTACAGCGCATGCCAAAACCTTGTTCACGCCGGTCCCCCCAATAAGACATTGCGAAATATGTTCCCGCTCACACCGGTAACAACAGTTTAGTCGGTGATGATTCACGGGGATAGAGGGTGAGCTGGGCAGCTTAACTCACCGCCGGAAAAGAATTACTTTCTTTGAGCGGCAATTCTTCGGTGGCAGCCGATCTCAAAGGAAGCCTGAGCACACAGATCGGCGTTCAGACAGAGCAAGGGGGCGGTCCATTGCATTTTGCAATGGACCGCCCCCTATGAGCTATCCCTGGCGACTAGTTGCCAAAGTGGCTGTCACCCGCCACTGTCAGGTAGTCCGAGGTGACGAAGTCGCGGTATGCAGACAACGAGCTGCCCTTTGAATCAACTCGTGTCAGTCCCACAGGCAGCTTCTCGCCGCTCGGAGTCACTCCAGTCGAATCCCAGTAAACCAAGGCCTTGAGCTTCGGCAGGTCCTTAAGTTGTGCTTCCGCAGTCTTCCAGAAGTCAGCCTTGTAGGTCGGGTAGGCCGGATCCTCATCCACGCCCCACTCGCCCAGCATCTGCGGCTTGGTCGGGTGCTCGGCAGCAGCCCAATTATAGAAGCCCGGCCACGACTTTGGATTGTTGGTGCGGTTGACCATACCTTCCATATCGGTCAGCCATACCGGAGGCTTGCCGAATGCGTATGGATCCTGTGCGATCCAATCAACAACGCCATCACCTGGGTACAAGTCGTCGAACCAGGGCATCTCGCCCCACTTCTGGATGCCGGTGTAGTTCATGACGGTCACCATGTTGTCTGCGCCATTAGCACGTAACACCTTGACCGTGTGGCTGAAGAAGTCCGCGAAGTCCTTGGCAGTCTGGCCGGAACCGGCAGTCGCGTTGACTTCGTCCTCCATCTCAGCATTGAGCGACAGGAAGAACTTCTCTGACGCATTCTGGTTCATGTGCTGAGCCAGCTTCTTGAGGTAGCCGTCAGCTGCACCGTCGGCAACCTGTCGCCAAGTCAAGCCACTCGGCTTCCAGTTGTAGAACAGGATGCGGTTGGAACCGGACTCATTTTGGCGCTTGAGCTCAACGGAATTTGGGAACATCGAGCTCTGGCCGCGCTTGTAGTAGTGCGCAATATCCATGTCTTCGGCAGAGGTCTTTTCGAAGTTCGCCAGCGCCTGGTCCCAGGACTCGCCGTTCAAGGGATTAGCGGAAGCGCCAAACCACACACCGCAGCTCGGGACCAAGATGGAGGACACGGTGCATTTCGATCCGCCCCCGGTCGACGAATCGCTGTTGCCACGATCGAATGAGGCGGATGGCGCCTTGGAGGTCTCCCGCGAGGAAATCCGGGTAATGCCACCATCAGTGCGCTCCAGAATCAGATTCAGGGAACCATTCTTGGAAACTGCACCGGTCAGGTCTGCGCTCAATGTCTGCTCGCTACCGCTGACCTTTAAGGTAGTCAGCAGCTTGCCGCTTTTAGGAGCATTGGACTGCGATAGGTTGCTTTCATTCCAACTGTCGTCACCCTGCAGTATGCGCAATTCGCCTGCAGTTCCACCAGTCACGTCTAGCGTCAAGGTGACGGTGTCCGAGGATTCGACTGCCTGGGTCGCATTCAGGCGCAGGTAGCCAACCCGGTTGGCCCCTGAATTATCCCCTACCGCAACCTTGGTGCTTGAGCCATTCGTGTGGTCCGCACGGGTCGATGTGGTGTAGGTGTCAGCAGTTGCTGCACCATCCGCGGTAGCGGCCTGGGCAACTGGTGCCGCAAAGGTCAGGCTTGCAGCAATGATGGTCCCAGCAAGAGTTGCAGTAAGTGCTTTGCGTCCAGCGGGAACGCGGGAGCACGACATTGGTGTGGCATTCGCCATATGTTTCTGTCTCCAGTGTTGTTTTCCTGCGGTAGCCGCCCCCAGCATGCAGACAAACCGTTTGGTCGACTATCGACCAATCGTTATCAAACTGTAATGCAAATTGACCACCTACCCAACTCATAGACGTCCCACAGAAGTCGATTCGCCGCACTAACCCCCTAACGTCGGATCTCCGGAGTACATCAACAAGGATCGCTTACGCCACAAAAATAGCAGGTAGAAGATACCAGTCAAGACCGAGAAGCCTACGGACACCCATGGTTGCCCTGGAAGGAGATAGGCAAGCGAGCCTGCAACCCCAAAAATTCCCACAAGTGAAAGCAACCACATTTTCAGCGCACCGATGGAAAGGCCCACCCCAAGGTGTCTGCGTACTTGCCAGACACACAAGACATTCTTCGCGATGATCGCGACCGCCCAAGCAATACCAGCTCCCATAATTCCGTACATAGGGATCAGGTACAGGCAAAGGAGCAGATCCAGGATCAGCGCTATCGTGACGTTCATGAGCGACAGGCTGCTACGTCCTGCCATCAGAAGCAAAACGTCCATCGGGCCGATGGCCGTGGCTAGCAACATCGCGAAGCACAAGACTCTAAGTACTGGTGCCCCCTGGCCGTACTCTGCGCCAAAAACCCACTCGAGGAAGGTTGCGGCATGCACCGCGAATAGCAGGTAGACCGGCCACACGAAGACAATAGACCACAGTGTCATTTGGCGAGTGACCACGACAACTGCCTTCATCCTTGAAGCGGACAGCAACTTGGCCAGTTGCGGCTCACTGACCTGTTGCAGTGCGCTGGTCGCGACCTGCCCTAGGACAAGGAAACGGGTGGCCGCGGTGTAGACAGCGGCGGGCGCAGGACCGAGCAACATAGTTACCACGATCACGTCCGAACGCTGAATCATTACTTGGGCCAGCCGGGCAAGACCACGCGGGGCAGTGAACTTCCAAAAATCTCGGACCACAGCGACGTGTTCCGTAGACGGCGACGACAAATGGTCAGGGTTTTCCTTGAGGACTTTGAGCAGTGCGGCTCCAGCCAAAATCAGGCACACTGCGTAGGGAATGGCCCAGGCCACGGCCAGCAACATGATTCCTCCACCGCTTATCCCTATGGCCAGTATCAAGAGGACCTGCAGAATGGGTCGCAGTGCCCGTTCCACTACAATCGTAGGGCGCATGACAGCGAATCCACGGCACACGGCAAGAAACTGTTCGTATAGCACCGCCACAGGAAGAAAAGCCACTAAAACCCATACAAGGGCCTGGCCGTCCGTGACATCGTCAGCTCCAAGCATCGAAGACAGTGGGCTTCCGAAGACCAGGCAAATGACCATGACGAAAATGGCCATTGCCAAAGCTGGCAGCATACCAACCTTGATGATCAGCCGGCTGCCGCCGCTGCCGCTGTGCGCCGAGTTCCAAGCAATAAAGCGCACCATTCCTTGGTCAGAGCCTAAGTGCGCCAGCGCCAGCACGATATTGAAGAAGGATGTTGCGGCGAAGAGCACGCCCGCATCACTTGTTGACCAGAATCTGGTCACTAGAACTATCAGTAGGAAGTTTGCGACCGAGCCCAAAAGCGCAGCTCCGGTGTTGGCGGCACCGGAGCTAGCTAGGCGTTTAAGTACTGGTTCTTCTTGCTCTCTACCAGGTGATGACTGCCTGTTATCAGCTGGCATTGGATGACCGTTCGTGCAGCCTGAAGCGAGCGTGCGACTCGAATCCCTCCACGAGTTCCTTTTCGCTGGCCAAGACCCACGGTGCTGAATACATCAAGCAACCCGCGATCTGCGCGCCACGCTGGGACAGATAATCGGTAGCCAAGCTGAGTTCCGGCGCGCGCGTCTTGTCTGTGGGAATAACCATGAGCGTCTGATCCGAGCACGAAGCCACGGTCGAGGCCAGCACGGTATCAGTTTCGCAAGCTACATAGAGGACCAGATCAAAATCCCCTTGCAGCTCCTGAGTCAACTCGTTCAAGACTGTCGGCTGGACCAGCACGGATAGCGACTCTTCTTGAGTTCCGACTGGAAGTAACGCGACACTGCCGAGCCTATAGTCAGTGACTTGCAAGCTGTCGGTTAGTGATATCTCCCGTGCAAGCACATCACTTAGTCCCGGACGCGCTGCGTAGTTCCGCGACAAAGTTGACGTACTGACCAAACACACCCGCTTGCCACGAAGCGCGAAAGCGATCGAGACTCCAACGGCGATGGCATGGACTTCCTCACTATTTTGTCGTCCAACCAATGCAATACTGCCGGGCATCTGCATGAGCCTGCTTAGGACCGGTACCAGAGCCAGGTACTGTTCCAGCGCGGCTTCTTTCAACTGCCCCTGGGTCATGGGGCCAGCCAGCACCCCCAACGCGCGCGGCAAACCGTGGCGCTGCAAATCTTGCGTATCTCTAATCCTGCTGTCTGCATGCTCGGCGACGAGCGCACAGAGCAGGCCCGCGCCTGCACCCAAGACCAACAGCATAAAAGCGATCAGTAGAGCGTTGATGCCGTCAGGCGATGCAGGCTCATTGGCAGGTCCGATAATACTGCCCGGGTCAAGAGATGAGTTCGCATTCGTGGTCCGCTCAACCTTAACTGAAGCCAGTTCCTGAGCATAGAGACGAACTTGCTGGTCAAGATCAATCAACGAAGCCTGCGCAGCATTTGCATTTTTGGCAACGTCATAAGCCTTGTTAGCCGTATCCAACAATGCGCTGACGGCTTGCTCACGGCTTGCCAACAACGTTTCCTGAGAATCCACGACCTGCTGCGCACGGTTGGTCCGGAAGGTCAGGAATGATTCGGTCAGCGCCTGAGCACCTTGTCGAGCTTCGGTTGGCGACGAAGAGCTGAACGAAATGTCCATCACTTGCGAGTTCGATGGAACAGTCGCTTTTGTGGCAGACCTTAACATTTGCGGAGTGTAATTAGACAGCTCAGAAGACGCGATAGCACCCTGAATGACTTCATCCGTAAGTACGACGCCTGACTCGGTGGTCAAGGCCGCCAACTGCTCCGTCCGAGACGTTGGCGTGGTCGGCGAGAACGGATTTCCAACCAACTGATTCAGAAAAACCGTTGCGGTCGAAGTATACGTTCTTGGCGTGAGAAAAAAACTCGTTGTTCCCAAGGCTAGCCCCAAAACAGTCAGCCAAACAACGAGATGCCACTTCCGCGACAGCGCCCGCCTAAGAAAAATATTCCCCTGCACATTGTCAATAGACATAAAAACCCCCAGTTTCCGGGGCCCCAAATAGAAACTTCCCCGTTCTAGTCATTGTGACATATGCAACCTGTAGTCGGAACGGATTCGTTCAATTAGCTTTCGAATTCTCGTTGCGTGTCCTAAGATTTCCTTGGACCAAGGAACCATCAGACGCCTTCATCGGTCGAGACTACGAGCCGGTTTTCGATTGTTCAAGGACTTGATTGCAACGAGAGACATGTTGGCCACGTCGGTTCGTGAAACCTCAACTTGCAACAATGTCCATCAGCCGTACGCGGACAACGCCCACGATGAGTTGCAACCTAAACTGAATCAATGCAATCTGAGACCGGAATAACCATGGACCTGCCGATCACGATGCCTAGAACAAGGAGATGGAAAATGCCAACTCCCCATCCACGCGAGTCAACGCGTTTAGATCGGCCGGGAACGCAGCGGTGAAACTTGCCCCATGCCCAACTGGACGTGCCGCTCTACTGAGCGAATGCTGGCCCCGAATAAACCTGATGGAATCCACCTACCAGCCAGGATCCGGACTCAGGTAGCTAAGACTCTCCGCCCATGATTCTGATTTGGGCCACCAAATCTTCCGACTCCTGCACGCATCGGCGCCAAGCTCGCGTCGACGACGAGGGAAAAATAAATAACGGATTCCGAATGAAACCCAGCAAATTAGCAAGTTGCCTCCATGGGCTCCCTCCGCGACCTACAGACCGGCTTGCTGGGTGACTCAGTAAACGTCGAAAGAACCAGGCAACAATGGAAATTCCGCGCCATGATTTAGTGTAAATACTTTTCGGTTGACGAGCCCACTCTTGCGATCCTATTATCATATCTCGCAAAGCATTTCTCGCACATCATGTGATACAGAGCCTGGTCCGAACGACCGGGAACTTCAACACTGCTAGCAAAAGATTTCTCTAGCTTTTCACACGAAACACTAGCCGTCAACATCTAGCAAATTATATGGAATTACGGAGTTCAAAGCCACGTTAGTTCAAAAGGATGCAGAGGATCAACTCTAATTTTCACACGTTCTACCCCTATGAAGAGCGGCATTCGATGCACTGGACCATAAATTCAATATTGGATCAGGCATACTTACTTAGCGGTCAGCTAAGTTCCATGGCGATTCGCAGGTCGAATTAAAGTTTTCCGCTCAATGGATAAGCTGATAGTGCTTCGTCACAAGGAAATCCAACTTGGCCTCGGCTTGGGCTGCCCCGCAATGGACAATCACGAGGGCCCGCGACCACAAGAACTCGTCAGGTCATTCAATATTCCAGCGTTTGACGCTTTTACATGCTAGCTTTGGATACCTTGATTGAATAAGAATTTTGACGATGTTTCACCAATTAGTCCCCAAACGCACCAGTTTATGATAGGCATTTACTCAATATCCAGGACCCCAAGTCCTAAGCCTATAGAAAGTTAGTCGGGGACGAAAACGCAGGGACCTTAAATTCGCCTACAGGTGTTCACTCAATGATCTTATCAACGAAAAAATTGGACCAATCCCGAATTGGCAAAGCACCGTCACAGGACGACTTCCAAAAACCCTACCCATCACGGTCAATGGGTGGGAAACTTATTAGAAGTGTTCGTGAAATCTTTGGAACACGTCACATACGGAAATAAATCTTGGAGGAATCGTGGAATTGCTGGGGAAATTCGATGATCGGCACTCGGTGACAGTCGCCGGCCAAACACACGAAACCAAGCAACCGGTCTCACGGCCTAAAGTTCTCATGCTAGGTGGATTCGGGCGTAGTGGCTCAACGCTACTGGAGCGCTGCCTGGCTCAATGTGAAGGATTCAGCGGACTCGGCGAAGTAATCCATCTCTGGGAACGCGGACTGCATGACAATGAACTATGCGGTTGCTCGTCCAAATTCGCCGACTGCCCAATGTGGACTGCGATTGGGGCGGAAGCATATGGCGGATGGGACAAAGTGGATACGAAAGTTGCGATCTCGGACCGACTCGGTGTCGTGCGCAACCGCTTCATCCCAGAACTGACTGGTCAATTTGCCTTAGCTCCACGTCGTGATGCTAGAGAACGGCTCATTGAACGACTGGACCGGCTCTACTCCGCGGCAAAACAAGTAACCGGAGCCGATATACTCGTTGATTCCAGTAAGCACCCTGCCTATGCTTATTTCTTGCGTTCGCTCAACATCGATTTGCGTTGCGTCCTCGTCGTCCGTGACCCGCGCGGCGTAGCCTACTCATGGTCAAAGGTGGTCAAGCGACCAGAAACCGGTGACCGCATGCAGGACATGCCCCGGTACTCGGTGTTGGAATCCATGGTCAACTGGACCAGCTACTCGTTGCTGTTTCACGCTCTGGCCCTATTCAAGGTTCCTGTGATGACGGTGCACTACGAGGACTTCATGCGCGCACCACATACAACATTAGAAAAAATCGCCCGGTTCGCCGGTGCCAAATCCAGCGAACTGTTACCTGAACTGGCCGACGGTCAAATTGACCTGCAAGTGCACCACACTGTGGCAGGTAACCCCATGCGCTTCAAGGTCGGCGAAGTTAAGTTGAAACTAGACGAAACATGGAAATCAAAAATGCCACGAACAGATCGGGCCATCGCATCCGTACTCAGCTTCCCGATGCGAGTGGCTTACAAGGCCGCTAGAATCGTTGGCCGTTAAGCCTTATCCGAAAGTCAAAAACGGGGGACCGACGACGGCTGGGGGGTGAATTCCTTGCGGAACTCCTACGTCGCCGGTCCCGTCCGTTGAGGCGGGATTCGCAGTGTCTGGGTACACCGCTCGGAACTTCGACTACCCATGCTTCGAGTCCCGATCTACCACCTATTTACATACAATATTCACAATCTTTGACCGATACACGCGTAGTTCCTACTTAACCATAGAGTCAAATACAGGTGTTTAAGCGTGGCTGAAATCACAAGTAGCGACTTCCGCTACGACTTATAGCCAATGGAACTGACCAATTAGTCATGCCGCCGTTTACCGGTGCCACCGCTTGCCCACCACGTGACGTTTCAATCTCGGATTTTCAACGACGCGTTTCCACGTCCAAGCCGACGGTGCGTTCGCCGGCTTCAGGTCCGAGCCATTTCAGGTCGAAGAAGTCACGCCCTGGACCCATTCCTCACGATCGCTTCGGATGTAGATGGTTGAGCAAGTGCTGGCGTTGATTTTCTCGAAAGAGGCACCGAGTAGGAGAAACCCGATGAGCCGGGCGAAGAAACCACTGTCAATGATTCGCGGGCGATGACATCCCGAGAATGTATTGCGTTAAGGTGCGATGGCAGAGCGTCGAATCATTGCCGGCGGTGGGGTTCAGCGATGACAAATGCGCGGAATAGCACGTAGCCTCCCTTGCCATTCAGAGTCATATATGTGAAAGCCAATTTGTGCGGCTGACAAATAAAGCATCCTTTAAAGGCTTCATAATACTTAAGTCAAGTACCGACCAACTCGCCCCGGGTACGTCAGCGCCAGCTGCTGCAGTACCTGCTTCCAGCCCTCGCGCTTCGCCTCGCCTTCTGCGCGCGCCCTTGAACCGCTCTCGAGCTCGATGTCCTCGACAGTGCAGGTGGCCAGCCAGAGCCTCTTCCCCGCCGCCGTCCGATAGTTCCGCCATCCTTCGGACGCTTCGAAATCATCCAGTGCCTTGCCCGCTGATTCAATGCTCGGTCCCGTGTAAAAGCTCTTCAACTGCGAGCCGACCGCCCGGCAGTCGCCGTATGAGACGAACCGGTTCGCCGCTCGAATCAAATGCACCACGCTGGTCTACACGATCGCTTTCGCCCAGGTTGCTTCGATCGCCTCCGGGGAAACCGGTCAACCCGTCGCAGCAGGCGATCAGCACGTCTTTGACCACGCGGTTGGCTAGTTGGGCGCAGACACAGCGCCTGCGAACTTCGCCCCCTCGTTCTCCGTGACCCACAGGCCCAGCACGTGCTTGATACCTTCCACAGTCACGCCGATAGCCATATGGGCTGCCTTGTTCCGCACCTGGTGCCCATCGCGGACCTTGACCACCAGCGCATCCAGGTAGAGGATCGGGCAGAACTCCTCCAGAGGCCGTTCCTGCCAGGCGGCGACTTCGTCGAGCACTTCGTCGGTAATCTTTTCAGATGGTGTCGTGGGAGAGCTGGGTGCCGACCGTGGTTTCCAGGTGGTAGGCGATATCCAGCACGCTCATGCCGCCGGCGTAGTAGGGAGATGATCATTTCGTCCAGGCTGCCGGTATACGGCGTGAGCCCTTGGGCACCAGCGTCGGGGCGAAGGTTCCGGCCCGGTCCCTGGGGATCTGCAGTGTCGATATCCCCTTCCGATCGTGGACACGGTCTTCGGGTAGGAGTCGTTGCGGGAGTTCGGGAGGAACCGGCCGTGGGCTTCGCTTTGCTCGTAGCCCAGGTGGCTGCTCAGCTCGGATTTCAGGCCGCGTTCCAGGCCGGCACGGACGAACTGCTGCGATATTGCCCGTCTTTGCCGTCGAGCTGGATCTCGCCGCGGTCGATGAATCCCATGAGCTCGTCGAAGGCCCCGGATTCCTTGACGGCGTCCATGGAGCAAAGGGCTGCGATCTTCTCGGCGATGTCTGAGGCGTTTTCCATGCTCTGTTCGGCCTGGTCTTACTGGATGGTCATAGCGTGTTTTCATAGTCTATTTCAATCAATTGACTAGGGGTCTTACACAATCTGACAGGCAACTTTCAACATCACCATGTCGAACCACGTCTTCGGCGCCACGACCGAACTTTCAGCAGGCTCAGTCAAAAGACGGGCGGACGACTCAAACTGCGCCATCCACCCGCCCATATCGGAGTGTCGATTTCCAAAGTTCCACCTGAAGCTAGTATGCACCCTCAGGCTTCAGCATCACTTTGAAAGTACGCCACATGATCATCAGATCTCCGGTAACTGACCAGTTTTCCACGTAGTAAAGATCCAGACGCACGCTTTCTTCCCAGTCCAGATCAGAACGCCCATTGATCTGCCAGAGTCCGGTCAAGCCCGGTTTGATGAAAAGCCGGCGCCCGGTGTGCCCACGATATTCTTCTACTTCGCTGGGTAGTGGTGGGCGGGGCCCAACCAAAGACATGTCTCCCCGCAACACGTTGTAGATCTGAGGCAGCTCGTCAAGCGAATACTTGCGTAGCCACGTGCCCACACGGGTAACCCGCGGATCTTCACGCATCTTGAACAAGACTCCGTTGCCCTCGTTGAGCGCCTTGAGCCGTTCGAGCTCGGCTTCTGCGTTAACTACCATGGACCGGAACTTGTACATGCGGAAGGTCTTCCCGTGCTGCCCAACACGTACCTGGCTGAAGAACACAGGGCCGGAGCTGTCTCGTCTGACCAGCAATGCGAGGACAACAATTACTGGTGCCAAGCAAACCAGAGCAATGGACGACAATATGATGTCCATTGCCCGCTTCACTACGTGATGGCCACCAACGAAGCTAGGCATTTCGACGTGCATCAGCGGCAATCCTTCGACCGGGCGCGTACTGATCCGTGGACCGGCCACGTTGGTTAGAGATGACACCACCACCACGTTCGTGCGGGTGCGCTCAAGCCTCCAGCTCAGATCCTTAAGTGCCGTATTCCCGCCTTCCAGCGGGCCAGCCACAATCACCGAATCTGCTCCGGTATCCTCCACGGCGCGTTCAAGGGAGTCAAGCCCCTGATGCACCGGCACCCCGATGCTCACAAGCTTCTCGTTGCACTCTTGGTCTGCGAGCAGCCCAACCACTTTGTAAGCTGCTTCGGCATTCTTGCGCAATTGGCGGACCACGTATGCGATGTCTTCAGTGCCACCTACGACTAGCACTTGTGACAACGCATATCCCTGCGCCGCTTTGGCAAGCAACCACCTTCGCCAAAGCCAGCGACTCGCCAGCAAGACCACAAGCGCCGTTGGATAGAAGATCAGCAATTCCTGCCGGGAGTCGTAGACTTCGAAAATCATGATGGCCACCGCTACCAGTCCGGCAGACAGTGCGGCTGCGTCCACGACCCTCTTGTACTCCCTGACACCAATGCCGATGACTTCTGTGGTACGGGTTCGCATCAGTGTCAGCGCGAGTAAGAGTACCACCATGCTGGCAATATTCACGGCTAGATCAACTGGCGCAGGTACTGGCAAAGCGAACCATAGAATGGTAGTGATAACGACCAACAGAACTGTGTCTGATATCGCGAGCCGCCTTGTAAAACGCTTTCGCCAAGTAGCAGATGTGATTCGCGCGTCCGTCGGCCAAGCAAGGGAAGTTCCCGAACTTCTAGCCCTTCCATGCACTTGCCCGGCCAGCCCCGGCTTCCCCCAAACTCCGTACGTGTTAGACACGCCACACTCCTTGCCGGCGGCACCGACATCATGACACCGAATGGAACCTTAGCTTCTCGTGATCCCCCGGTGTACGAGTCTGATAGTCCCCCATTGCCTTAGAATTCCCCAATTTCCGTATTTGCCATGAGAGTGACAACTCCATGTACAAAGTGGGTCCAGTTTATGAATTTGGGGGTGAATACCTCACGAGTAGGCTGGTACCTTATTATTCCGATGGAGGGGCAGAGCTAGGCGTTCTCATACTTGTTCCATCAGAAAAGCCTAGGTATTTAATACGCGGATCAATAGCAGAGTTGAAGCTCATTGCGGTTAGTGACACCTAATTTGGCAAAAATTCTATAAACGTGCCCCTCGACCGTACGCTGAGACACGGTCAACTGCCGCGCAATTTCGCGGTTGCTCAAACCCTGCCGGATGTAAGTTGCGATTTCTTCTTCACGAGACGTTAGCCCCGACTTCTCGAGTACGTACCTGATCTGCCCTGATGGCTTCTCCCCGAGGCTGTGCAACCATCCGTGTACACGACGGATAGCACTGCCGCGCCGACGTACACCGGAAGATTCAGCAAGAGCCAAAATCACTTTCGCCATCAAATCGATTGCGAGCATTACGTGACCGTCTTCGAACAGTCGTTGCGCGAGCAGTTCTTGCTCTTCCACGTCACCAGGTATCACCGTTTGCAACAGCAACTTTTCCACCACGGTCAACGCACATTCCTGAGGGACCGGAAATTGGGATTCCGCAAATCCATCACGGTGCACGTTCTGCCCTATGCCAGTGCTACGCCAGGCAAGGTAGGACGCTGATACTGCGAAAATCCCAGCATCTGTCGTCGGTGAAAAGTGCGGACAATTTAATTCGTGATTCTGACCATTTAGCGCCCTAAGCTGAAAAATGTCCACACTGAAAAACAGTTTGCGCTCCCGGGCTGCATTAGCTCGGCGGAGTAAGGCCCAGGCTTCACGGGCTTCGGCGTGCAATTCGTCCCCCGCCGTCACATGCACGGTAGCAGAATCTTGTTCGGTCCCCCGTAGAATTCCGCGGACAATCAAGGCTAAAGGCAACACACCCGCAGGATCGTAGTTCAACAGTTCAGGTAGCGCATCTTGTAACAGATCGCGGGCGGTGCTAACCTTTCCGAGCTGGCACTGAGCAAAGGCGGTCAGCACTGAGAGCGTTCCGTGCGAAAGATACCGCCCGTTCACACCCCCGGAGTCAAATCTCGTTAGAAGTCGGATCATCTCGCTGGATCGGCCTGCCACGATTAAGGCTCGTGCCTTCACCGCCACGGCAAGCAGCCGATATTGGCTGGCTGGGAGCACACTGTTGAGATCATTATCCAAGATATGATCTGCCTGCGCGCACGCACCAGCGACATCACCGGCCATCAAAAGGGACAGTGCATGCTTGAGGCCACGGTGCAGCTGTTCGTCGACCGGGTTGGCCCCGATATTGGCTCTGTCCTGATTCGATGTCGCCGGCGAAGCCCGATAAATCTCCATCTCAAAGAGATCCCCACGCAGTCCAGGAGCGGCGCGGTCCATGATCAGCTCGCAAACATGCGCAAGTTCGGCGATAGCTTGCTGCTTTTGAACATCCAGCAAGGTATAGGCATCAGTGACGGCTTCGTAGTCTTCAGCTGCCATTGCATGTCGTGCCAAATTTAAGATGTCGACATGTTCCGGGTCCCAGCCACAGCTCAGCGCAGCACAAAGCATCCTCATACTGTTAATATCTCCCGGGCTCACTGCCAGGACCTCCTGAACAAGTTCGCTTTGCTCGTTGAGGTCTATCGCCGCACGCAGGGACCTAGCGAAGAACTCGGAAGTGGTCGCGACATATAGCTCTTGCAATTCAGCCAATTCCGAGTTGCCGAGGCTAGCCAAAGCTCCGGGGCACAGCCGGTCCACTTGGGTACGGGTCAGCGGGCCGCACAGCGACAGGAAAAATAACAGTCTGTTGGTAGGCGATGCATGGCGCCGGGCCATACTGAGCATTGCCTGCTCGGACTGAGGGTCCGTGTCATACGAGATGCCACGAGTAGTCCAGTACGACCCGGTGTTGATCAGCACACCCTGACGCACCAACAACGACGTGAACTCTCGCAGTAAATCCGGCAGCCCTGCGCACTGGAAATGCATCCATTCCACAGTCCCGCCGGTGACAGGCCCACCAAGCTCCTGCCCTATGAGACGGGCGGCGCCCTGCGAGTCCAACGGCTCCAAGGATAACTGTTCCAGTCGGGCTACCGTCGACAATCCATCCAGAATCACGTTATCCGTGTTCTGGGCGAAACCTTGTACCAGGAGGACCAATAGCCCCGAGCACACTAGCTGGCCAAGAATATAGGCGCTGGCAGCATCCAGGTAGTCCGCGTCCTCAACTACCACAAGTAATCTCGTAGCCCCGTCTCGTTGACTCAAGCGCGCGCGTGCCTCGATTATTGCTTCACGTAACAACCCCGCCGTACTCAAGGAATGGACCCCGTCATCCAATGAAAGCAGCGGAGCCAACGCGGCATAGTCCAGACTGGCCAAGCTTGGGCTGCACATCACGCGCAGTATAGGAAAATCCGCCTCCAGCTCACCAATGGCTTGGCGAACCATGTGAGATGTGCCGCCACCAATCGGCCCACGCAGCAAGACTCCCCCTGAATTCGGAGATCTGAGACTGTCGAGCAGTAGCGCATATTCTTCTTGTGCCCAGTTCGTCACGCTTGTCCGCACTCCTTGGAAAGTTCATTCCGCTGAGCGGCCACCAGATCCGCCAACTGGGTTCGCTTGTTGATGCCTAATTTTGAATACACCTGGTAGAGGTGCCCTTCCACGGTGCGCACAGACACACTTGCCTTGCGCGCAATCTGCTGATTAGTCAATCCGCTGGCGGCCGCCATGGCGACGAAGCGCTCACGCCGAGTCAGCTCTGGGACATAGGACGGAATTACATTGTCGAGCACTCCGACTAGATCCTTGGCAGCGAGATTATCTGCCGCTGAGGCCTTATTGCTCCGCGAGATCTGCCGTTTCTGTGCCGGAGAGAGCTGCCTGAACAGCGGGCTGTCATCATCGGTGATATGCCACACGTACCCAAGAACTGCCAGTTTGTCCATGCCCTGGGCCACCAATACGAGATCGTTAGTTAGCACCGCAGAGGCCAATATGCGAAAGGCGCTCGACAGATCATTACACTGCCCCACTTGTAAGTCCTCTAGTCGTTGGGCAGCCTGTCGGCCATCGGCAGATCGCAACGCCCAAGCATACAGGTGAGAGGCTAAAAGCCGATCTCCGCGTTCCTCCATGTCACCAGCTATCTGCTCCAACATAGAGAATTCGGCCTGGCTAAAAGCCCTCACCGATCGAGCGATCAGACCTAGCAAGGACGAAGACTCGGCTTTCATCTCTGCCAGCGGCTCTTCATAAAAGTTCGTCTGTTCAGGGATAAACCTGGTCACTTCACTCAGGAGTCCGGCTGTCTCCTGATCCAGGGAGTCGCCTGAATTCATCATTTGAGCGAATAAAGGTCGCATTTGTCCCAAGGCAAAATTTCTGTTACCGGTTAGCGCCTCCAGCAGAACCTGCGCAGCCTCCGCGTGACGGACGAGTTCAGCATCTTCCCCAGCACCGCCCTCTAAGATGCAGGCGATCAAATGCCGGCAATCGCTCCAACGCCCAACCTGCAGCAATGTATCAAGCAGTGACCTCCCCGTCGCCGCCATGCAGCAGCCCAGTTCATGTCGAGGGCCAGAACAGAAAGAAGCTTTGCATACCAATTCATCAAGCACTGCATGGGCAAAGTCGAGGTCGTTCCGGCGCGCAGCCAGTTCGGCAGCCAGTGCAAGCGATAGGTGCCGCTGGCAGTTGTCCAGACCATCCCATCGTTCTGAGCTACCCAGGGGCGACAACCCATTGAGCACCTTACCCGCGTCTTCCAGGCGTCCAGCACCCAGCAAAAGCTCCGCCATGAGTAAGGTCGAGCGTACGTCATCTTTCTGATCAATACGGCAACTTCGTTCGGCGTCCAGCCGGTATCGGCCAAGCTCTATAATCGCTTGCTCAGTCTGCTGCCCAGCCTGCAACTTGGCAAGACGCTCCTTCAACGCACCCCACGCACTCTGGTCGGCTCGTGGCCTGGATCCAGTTAATTCGTCGCTTAGGACAGCCTGCAGCGATGGAATTGCCACCTTCCACATTCCAGCTCCCGCCTCACGCACCAAAGCGTGGCGCTGAAGTTCGCTCAGCGCCGGCAGTTCTCCGTCAAGCAGACGGCTACGTACATTTGCAAGGTCACCAAGCAGTCGTGCTGCGCCGGGACTCAGATTTTTCATCCGTGCCGAAGCCAACTGGCGTAACCGGCTGCCAACCGGAGGAGGTCCAGGAGCAAAGACCGCAGTTTCATCAATATACGAAATATAACCGGAAGTTTGAGCGTCATGCACAGCCGCCTGTAGAGACTGGATGTTGCCGCCGGTGAACTGCCACAGACTGATAGCTGCATGGGCGGAAATCTGTTTTCCTAGCAGCTCTTCCATCTTTTCCCGCGCCTCAGAAAGAGATAGAAGGTCCAGCGGCACAAGAGTCATGACTTGGCTGGAAATCATAACCTCAATATCGTGTGGCAAAGGATCCACTTGATCATCAATCACGATTAGATGAATCAGGCCATTGCCTTGTAGCTGTGCCAAGACGGCAACGGTCAGCGGGTCGATTAGCCCGCAATGCTCAAGCACCACGATGCTGGGCTTACCAGCACTCAGCTTGTTGCGTAGTGCAGAGAACACGTGTAAGGGGCTTTCAATGTCAGACGCGCTTACTTCAGTTAGCAAGAACTGAATTGCTCCGTACTCAATGGTCTGCGCGAAACGACTTCCACTGATCCAGACATGTTCGGCTTCGAAATTAGTCTCGGCCAAATAGCCCTCGATCAAATCCCGCTTTCCACTACCAAAAAACCCGCGGAACACCAAACCGGACGGAGTTGACTGGTCTGCCAGTCTCGCCAGTTCGCGGCCAGCAAGTTCACGATTCGCACTGATCGATCTGTCGGCGTGCAGACAGGTCCAGGGCATCCCAGACCAACCGGCAAGCCATATAGATGCGTCCCCAAATTCCACCATTTACCCCAGTCCCCCAAGATTCGGATAATTCTGGGCAGCTTCCCCTGCCACCCATTTGGTTGTTAAGGAGTAATTCTACTCACAGTTCATGCGGGAAGCAGTATAATGGTCCAAAGTAATCCGGCGTAAGTCGCGAAAATAGCAGTATCTTCAATCCTTCGAATACTTGAATCACAATGCAACAGTGACATTCTGAGTATTGGTTCTTCGATGATAAGCGGTTTAACTTCCTTTGAAGTTCAGCCCAATCTCCACCATTTCGCATGGGCTTCGGACAGTTGTCCGGCATTAGCCTGCCCGCGATCCAGGATGCTGGTTGCCAGCAGGGGTTCGCTGGTCTGATGCCTGATAGCGACACGGTAGTCATTGTCCTTCACTTCCTGCTTCCCTCAAACACAGCCGATAGATATATGTCGTTTTCAAAATCCCAATGCACAAGCGTCACCAGGCGTCCATGCAACAGCCAGAGCATACGCGCAGCCTATAGAGCGACTGGCCTTGAACGTCTGATAGCTGAAGACACCGAGGTCCGTCATGAGGATCATTGCGGCACCAAGCTTGTTATTCAAGCTGGAATAGATGGTGTTTCTCGGCCACAAGTACGATCTGTGAACTGCCCCAACGTTGGCATGAATATCGCATTCCACGGATCCAAAGATCCTTCTCTGAGGCAATACAATTTTGTACCCGGAGTAGCTTCCTGGACCTCCGTCAGGACTGTTCAGTGGAGGGCGTGTCAGCAACCTCTGTGGTGGTCCCGTCAATGCTGAGCAAACGCAGCTCGACCAGGAACCCTCGGTGTTATGGTACTCAAGGAGATTGGATGCTTGGGCAAACAGCTCGATCGTCACCTCGGCTCCCGATCGGGTGCAGGCATTCAAGACCGCAGTTTTCATCGGCATCGATCAGTGGCCGGACCGGTGCGAACTCCATTGAATGCCTCCCGAGAAAGCTGCGAGTGGCTGTTTCGTAGCAGGCAGCCGGATAAAATATCTACGACATCACGTCGCAGACCATCGTTCAAGACGGGAGCAGGCGCGAGCGTTGCTCGTCGGCACCAACTTTGCTCAAAAGTCGATGAACGAATTGTGGCAGGAAAATTACCGCAAGGACGCAGAGATGCACATGGCTTAATAGTCGTGATGGACCTGCGGGTTTCACCTATCTACGCGCGATGCGTGAAGAATAGCAATTTCAATCACTTTGTAAACGGGAATGGAAGAATGCCTTAAACCGGTTCTACGGTTTTTTAGGGTGGTGACCTCAAGATATGTATGAGTTCACGCCAATAGAGAAAAACTGACGCTAAAGCTTTCGAATAAGCCACAATTCCCACCGATATGCCACCCACGCTGCCCCGATCAGCCTGCGGATCAAGATCACACTGTTCGCGAGGCTGATCATGGCATCAACGACATGGACTTTGTGCTCGCTGCAGATCGCCCATTTCTCGAACCAGCCGTATGCCACACATTGGTTCGCTCCACCACCTCGCGGGCCCGGTTTGAAGGGGCTCGCCCTTGATGCTGATCTCCTAATCGCAACCCAGCTCGGTGAGCAGGACTCTGGTCTTGGCACTGTCGATTGCTTCACACGACTACCCCGTTGTTCGCCTTCGAAGCGAAACGAAGTCAAAGCTCAAGAACGCGTCGAGTTCGCGTTGGTTCTCGGGCAGGATCTCTTCCGGAGCTTACTTGGAAAACGGCGGTCCCGAGATTCACTCGATGTGGAACCCAGCCTTCAGGAACGCATCTGCCATGACCTGCCAGGGGTGGTGCCAGAAGGTTAGCTCGGCACGCCGCCCCTTGAAGGTGAACTCGTCAGTGTATTGGGTCGGCTTGAAGTAGTCCTTGCCCGCATGGTTCCGGGGATAGAGGAGTGGATGATTCACCGAGAGCATCAAACGGCCGCCCGGTTAGAGAACCCGGTGCACTTCCATCAAGGCCGCATTCCACGTCGGCAAGTAGTGGAAGACCAGCGAAGTCACCACATCATCAAATGTGTTCGCAGCGTAGGGAAGATATTCCGCAAACCACGTGACGCGCAGCCGAACCCGCTCTCTCCCAATCTGCGCTGTGCCAGATTGATCATCGCAACACTCGAATCGAATCCCTCGACACGAGCCCCGCGTTCCACGAGCGCCGCCGCCAGCGGTCCCGACCCGCAGCCGATGTCCAGGATTCTGCGCCCGGCAACGTCTCTGTCAAGCTCCAGCATCGCGGGTCGCTCATAGTAGGCGTTCAGCAGGCTGGATTCGTTCTCATCCGAATAGTCCTGCGCGAAATCGTCGTAGTTGGTCTCCGTCGCCACCGGTCATCTCCTCGGGTTTTCACCGAGCCTAGTGACCAGACCTGAAATTTCCCGGAGAATGACAAGGCGCCTGTTGCCGGCATTAATCATGCCGGCAACAGGCGCCTTGGTCGTGAAGACTACCCGGTCAGGTTCCGCTTAGCGGGCTACCGAGCCGTCAACGTAGTCATCGCTCGAAGCGTCCGAGATCCAGGAGAACAGCGAGCGCAGCTCGCGGCCGGTGGTCTCGATCGGGTGGGCTTCGCCCTTGGCGCGCAGTTCCAGGAACTCCTTGGCGCCGTTGGCCTGGTCATCCATGAAGCGCTTGGCGAAGGCGCCGGACTGGATGTCGGCCAGGACGGCCTTCATGTTCTCCTTCACCTCCGGCGTGATGACGCGCGGGCCGGAGACGTAGTCGCCGTACTCCGCGGTGTCGGAGATCGACCAGCGCTGCTTGGCGATGCCGCCTTCCCACATCAGGTCGACGATCAACTTCAGCTCGTGGAGCACCTCGAAGTAGGCGATCTCCGGCTTGTAGCCGGCCTCGGTCAGCACCTCGAAGCCGTACTGCACCAGCTGCGAGGTACCGCCGCAGAGCACAGCCTGCTCGCCGAACAGGTCGGTCTCGGTCTCTTCGGTGAAGGTGGTCTCGATGACGCCGGCGCGGGTGCCGCCGATGCCAGCTGCGTAGGACAGTGCCAGGTCCTTTGCACCGCCCGTGTAGTTCTGCTCCACAGCGATCAGGTCAGGGATGCCGCGGCCTGCCTCGAACTCGCGGCGCACGGTGTGGCCCGGAGCCTTCGGGGCAACCAGTGCCACGTCGACGTTTGCCGGCGGCTGGATGAAGCCGAAGCGGATGTTGAAGCCGTGGCCGAAGAACAGGGCGTTGCCCTCTTCCAGGTTCTCGGCGATCGAGTCGGCGTAGACCTTGGCCTGGACCTGATCCGGGGTCAGGATCATGATGACGTCGGCCCACTTGGCGGCCTCGGCAACGGTGGCGACCTTCAGGCCTTCGGCCTCGGCCTTGGCGCGGGACTTGGAGCCCTCGGCCAGGCCGACGGTGACGTCCACACCCGAGTCGCGCAGGCTCAGTGCGTGCGCGTGGCCCTGGGAGCCGTAGCCGATGATGGCTACCTTCTTGCCCTGGATGATCGAAAGGTCTGCGTCGTCGTCGTAATACAAATCAGCCATGTGAATTGCTCCTTGGTTGTTTCGGAACGGAAGTTTCTGTTGCTGGCACCAGCATCTATGTTCAAGTCTGGTGCCTTGGATTGTGAAATTTGGTGTTCGTGTCCGAAGAAGTCATATTCGCCTTCTTCGGACACGCTCCGGCGCTAGGCCGAAAGGCTCTTCAGGGCCCTGTCGCTCATCGACTTGGAACCGCGGCCCACGGCCAGGGTTCCTGCCTGGACGATCTCGCGGATGCCGAAGGGCTCCAGCACCGAAAGCAGCGCCTCGATCTTGGCCGCGTTGCCGGTGGCCTCGATGACCAGCGAGTCGGTGGCCACATCGATCACCGACGCGCGGAACAGCTCAGCGGCCTGGGTGACCTGCAGCCGGGTGGAGGCGTCGGCGCGGACCTTGACCATGATGTGGTCGCGCTGCACGGAGGATTCCGGCAGCAACTCCACGATCTTGATGACGTTGATCAGCTTGTTCAGCTGCTTGGTAACCTGCTCCAGGGAGTCCCCCTCGGCGTCGACCACCACGGTCATGCGGCTGATGCCCTCGATTTCCGTGGGTCCCACGGCCAGCGAGTGGATGTTGAACGCACGTCGGGCGAAGAGGCTGGCAACTCGGGTGAGTACGCCGGGAACGTCTTCGACCAGCACGGACAGCGTGTGCTTTGCCATTCTCTAGTCTTCCTCTTCCCATTCTGGGGTCATGCCCTTGGCGATCTGGATCTGGTCGTTGCTCACTCCGGCGGGGACCATCGGCCACACCATGGAGTCCGCGGAGACCACGAAGTCGATGACCACCGGGCGGTCGTTGATCTCCAGCGCCTTCTGGATGGTGGCGTCGATGTCCTCGTCGCGTTCGCAGCGCAGACCCACGCAGCCGTAGGCGTCGGCCAGCTTCACGAAGTCCGGAACGCGCGCGGTGCCGTGGCCCGTGTTCAGATCCGTATTCGAGTAGCGTGCGTCGTAGAACAGGGTCTGCCACTGGCGGACCATGCCCAGCGAGGAGTTGTTGATCACCGCGACCTTGATCGGGATGTTATTGATGACGCAGGTGGCAAGCTCCTGGTTGGTCATCTGGAAGCAGCCGTCGCCGTCGATCGCCCAGACCACGCGGTCCGGCTGGGCCACCTTGGCACCCATGGCCGCTGGCACCGAGTAACCCATGGTGCCCAGGCCCGCGGAGTTCAGCCACGAGCGCGGACGCTCGTACTTCACGAACTGCGCGGCCCACATCTGGTGCTGGCCCACGCCGGCGACGTAGACGCCCTCCGGGCCGGTCAGCTCGCCGATGCGCCCGATGACGTTCTGCGGGGCAGACAGGCCGTCGTGGGTCTCGGTGTAGCCGATCGGGTAGGTTTCGCGCAGGCGGTCAAGCAGCGACCACCAGTTGGACAGGTCCTGCTGCGGCTCGGTCTCGAACCGGGTTTGGCAGGCCTCGATAAGCTGCGGGATGATCTCGTCCAGCGAACCCACGATCGGCACGTCGGCCACGCGGTTCTTGGAGATCTCCGCCGGATCGATGTCCGCGTGGATCACTTTGGCGTTCGGCGCGAACGAGGACAGCACGCCGGTGACGCGGTCGTCGAAGCGGGCGCCGAGGGTGATCAGCAGGTCGGACTGCTGCAGGGCGGTCACCGCGGAAACGGCGCCGTGCATGCCCGGCATGCCCACGTGCTGCGGGTGCGAATCCGGGAACGCGCCGCGGGCGGTCAGGGTGGTGACCACCGGGGCGTTGATGAACTCGGCGAAGGCCTTGAGTTCCTCGTGCGCGTTGGCCTTGATGACGCCGCCGCCCACGTAGAGCACCGGGCGGGTGGCGCCGGCGATCAGCTTGGCGGCTTCGCGCAGTTGCTTGTTGTGGCCGCGGGTGACCACGCGGTAGCCGGGCAGCTCGACCTTCGGTGGCCACGAGAAGGTCATCTGCGAGGTCTGGGCATCCTTGGTGATGTCCACCAGCACCGGGCCGGGACGGCCGGTCTGCGCCAGGTAGAACGCGCTGGCCATGACCCGCGGGATGTCCTCCGGGTCGGTCACCAGGAACGCGTGCTTGGTGATCGGCATGGTGATGCCGACGATATCGGCTTCCTGGAACGCGTCGGAGCCGATGAAGGCGCTGTTGACCTGGCCGGTGATCGCCACCATGGGCACGGAGTCCATGTTGGCGTCCGCCAGTGCGGTCACCAGGTTGGTTGCGCCGGGTCCGGAGGTGGCGATGCAGACGCCGACTTCCCCGCTAACCATGGCGTAACCCTGTGCGGCATGGCCGGCACCCTGTTCATGGCGGACCAGGATGTGATTGACCTTGGTCGAGTCCATGAGCGGGTCATAGGTGGGAAGGATGGCCCCGCCTGGTAACCCGAAGACGTCCTTGACGCCCAATTCTTCCAGCGAGCGGACGATGGCTTGTGAGCCCGTCATCTGCGTGGGAGCAACGATGTTATTCGGACCCTGGACCGGGTTCGAAGCTTCCACGACGGAAGAGACAGCGGCGGCGGCATCCTTGGGTCGACTAATTGACTTCGCAACCGACGCCGGATTGGCGGGTGTGGAGTTGCTCATCTGGATCCTTTCCATTTCTATCTCTTCATCTGCGCATAAAAAACGCCCCACGGCCGTCACTGCTGACGAAAGGGGGCTGCGCGTCACCGACGTCCTGCTTGGCGGCAGAACTGTTCTCAGGCTCCGCGCCTGATAACTAGTAGTACATCGGTGGTTGTTTGCATGTGTCTAATCTTTCTTTACCTAGTGGTAAAGATCAACTCGCACCCCGTGCTATCTCATTATATGAGACGAATGTCCATTGGGTGGACGCATGACACGCCCACCCGCGGACGAACTTCTGATTTTCCCCGCGGCCGCTAACCGCAATAGGCGCCTGTGGAGGCCGACTTCACCAGCTTGGCGTACTTGGCCAGCACGCCGGAGGTGAACTTGGCGGGCAACGGCTCCCAGCCGACCTTGCGGGCTTCGAGTTCCGCCTCGTCGACCAGCAGGTCGAAGCTGCGCGCCTGCATGTCCACGCGGATCCGGTCCCCGTCCTTCACGAACGCAATCGGTCCCCCGTCCACGGCCTCCGGAGCCACGTGCCCGATGCACAGGCCCGTAGTGCCTCCGGAGAACCGGCCGTCGGTCAGCAGCAAGACGTCCTTGCCCAGGCCCGCCCCCTTGATGGCGCCGGTGATGGCGAGCATTTCACGCATGCCGGGCCCGCCCTTGGGCCCCTCGTAGCGGATCACCACCACGTCCCCGGCCTGCAGCTCGCCGCGGTCCAGCGCATCCAGGGCGCCTTGCTCGCGCTCGAAGACGCGGGCGGTGCCCTCGAAGACATCCGCGTCGAAGCCAGCGGACTTCACCACGGCTCCCTCGGGGGCCAGCGTCCCGTGCAGGATCGCGATGCCGCCGGTTTGGTGGATCGGGTCCCGCATGGCGCGCAGGATCTTCCCGTCCGGATCGGGCGGGGCGATGTCCGCGAGGTTTTCCGCCACGGTCCTGCCGGTGACTGTCAGGCAGTCCCCGTGCAGCAGCCCTGCATCCAGCAGCGCCTTCATGACCACCGGGACGCCGCCGATGCGGTCAAGGTCGTTCATGACGTAGCGGCCGAAAGGCTTCAGGTCCGCCAGGTGCGGCACCTTGTCGCCGATGCGGTTGAAGTCCGACAGCTGCAGATCCACCCCCGCCTCGCGGGCGATGGCCAATAGGTGCAGCACCGCGTTGGTCGAGCCGCCGAAGGCCATGAGCACCGCAATGGCGTTCTCGAAGGCCTGCTTGGTCATGATGTCGCGGGCGCGGATGCCCTGGCGCAGCATCTGGACCACGGCCTCGCCGGAACGCCGGGCGAACATGTCGCGGCGGCGGTCGGCCGAGGGCGGGGCGGCGGAGCCCGGAAGGCTCATGCCCAGCGCCTCGCCGATGGAGGCCATGGTGTTGGCAGTGTACATGCCGCCGCAGGCGCCTTCGCCCGGGCAGATGGCCTTCTCGATGCGCTCGAGGTCGGCCTCGCTCATCTTGCCGGCGGCGCAGGCGCCCACCGCCTCGAAGGCGTCGATCAGGGTGACGTCCTTTTCCGTGCCGTCCTCCAGCTTTACCCAGCCGGGCATGATGGAGCCGGCGTAGAGGAAGACCGCCGAAAGGTTTAGCCGGGCGGCGGCCATCAGCATGCCGGGCAGCGACTTGTCGCAGCCGGCCAGCAGGACAGAGCCGTCGAGGCGTTCGGCCATCATCACGGTTTCCACCGAGTCGGCGATGACCTCGCGGGAAACCAGAGAGAAGTGCATTCCCTCGTGGCCCATGGAGATGCCGTCGGAAACGGAGATGGTGCCGAACTGCATTGGGAACCCGCCGCTGGCGTGGACGCCTTCCTTGGCGCCCTGCGCCAGGCGGTTCAGCGAAAGGTTGCACGGGGTGATTTCGTTCCACGAACTGGCGATGCCGATCTGCGGTTTGGCGAAGTCCTCATCCCCCATGCCGACCGCGCGCAGCATGCCGCGCGACGGAGCAGCGTGGATGCCGTCGGTCACTGCACGCGACCGCGGCTTGATGTCCGGGCTGGAGTCATGGCTCATAAAACATCATTCTAGGAGTCAATATGACCACTTGGGCAACCCATGACGCGCACATGACACAAATAGGTTGCCGAAAGCACTGATCAGATTGCCCAAAACGCTGCACTCCGGGAAGGTACGCCGCTTCTCCTGGTCTTGTTGCGGTGGCACGCATGCCCGGCCGGCAAGCGGAAAATGCTGACGCACTTCCTCCTCCCCGTCCTCCAACCCCTCCTGCCTCCCTGTTCCCGGTGAAGGATTCATGGGCCGTGGCACTCTATTCCGCTCCGATGGGACAAGCCCAACGTCGTGTCGCCCCCATCGCCACCGCTGCCTTGCGTGCGCCCGGTACACCACCTGCAGGCACGTAGGCAGGGCCCCTCGGTGCTACGGCAAGCGGAGCGCAACGGCACGAAATATTCTCGGTGCGCTCGGGCCACTAACCGCTGATCTGGTGTCGTTCACCTGAGAATTCCATGTGGCCAGCCCGCTGCCTCACCGACCTGTAGGTATTACTTAGTAGAGTGAGATACATGGACACCAGCCCAGCCGAGAACCCGACCGAGCAAGTCAAGACCCGCCTGCACCATGTCTTCGACTCGCAGATCCCGAATTTCGCCAGCTACAACCTGGTGGCTGGAACCGGCATCGCCGGCTCCGGGGGGCTCAAAGTCATCGGCTATCGCCGGCAGCCGGCCGAGCTGGTCCTCGCGCCGGTCAACTCCAGCGATCTCACCGCTTCCGAAGACGCCATCACGATCAACAACACAAACGTCAACCAGCTCGCCCTGCTCAATGACGGCGAGTACGAGGTAGCGACCTCCACCGGACGGGTATTCCGATTCTCCATCCCGCTGCACCCGGGCATCGATCTGCAGCTCGATGACGCCGTCTCGCTGTCGGCGGTCATCGACCAGGAAGACGATGCCAAGGACTTCGCGGATTTCATGGACCACTTCATGAACACCATCGAGGGCACCGAGAACTTCGTTTAACAGCCCGCACCTAGGCCTGGAAAGAACAACCCCGACGCCACTGCCCCGGCATCCCGCACCCCAAAGGGGGCAGGATGCCGGGGCTGTTGCGCACCGCGGCTGCTCAGCTGGCCAGGAACTCGTCCTCTTCATCCAGTCCATGCGGGGTCTTCTCCCACACGTGCGGGGTACGGACCATTTGGTAGGCCGCGCGCCATGCCGCGATGGAATGCAAGACCCAATAAGCGGGGTTCAGCAGCGCGAAGGCCGCCACCCGCGCACCGTAGCGTCGCCACGCGACGATACCGGAGACCACAATCATCATGGCGTTGCCGAAGATCATGGTGCCCCAGCCCAGGGCGAGCAGGCCTTGGGGAAGATCCAGGCCGATGAACTGCACGCCGATGTAGGTCACGATGGTGAAACCAAGCACCAGCGGATACGCCAAGAACGCCAGCGGGGTTCCGGCAATCAACCCGATCATGCCGACGGCGCCGCCCAGCCCGGTGCGTTTGGCGAAACGCAGCGGGCGGCGCATGTTGACCGCCGCGGTCACCATGTAGCCCTTGATCCACCGGGTGCGCTGCCTGATCCACGCCGGGACCTTCGAACAGGCCTCCTCCCAAGTGGTCGAATTGATGATGCCCACCCGGAAGCCGCGCACGCTGGCGCGAAGCCCCAAATCGGCGTCCTCGGTCACGTTCCACGGATCCCAGCCGCCCAATTCACGCAGCTGGCGCGCACGGAAGTGGTTGGACGTGCCGCCCAGAGGCAGCGGAATCCCCGTGCCTTCAAGGCCGGGAAGCATGGAATCAAACCAATGCGAATACTCGACCGCGAACATCTTGGTGAGCACGTTGTGCTCCGCGTTGAAATAGTTCAGCGCCGCCTGCACGCACACGAGCGGGCGCACGGTGCCGTCAACCTGCGACCTGATCCGCTCGTCTTCGCGGAACGCATCGATCGCCTTGCGAAGCTGGTCCGGTTCCGGCCGGTCCTCCGCATCATAGATCACCACGAACTCTCCATTGGCCATCGCCAATCCGTAGTTGCAGGCACGGGGCTTGGTCTGCGGCACCCCGCGCGGGACCACCAGGATGCGCACATTGCTCGGCGGGGCCGCCGCCTTGGCCGCGGCGATGGTTTCCTGGTCGTCTTCTTCCAGCAGCAGCAACACTTCCAGCTTGGATTTCGGGTAGTCCAGCGCGCCGATGTTCTCCAGCAGCTTGGCGATGATGTTCGCCTCGTGGAACGCGGGGATCAGGATGGTGTAGATCGGCAGTTCGTCGTCGGGCATGCGATCCGTGCTCGGTGCCTTGACCCCGTAGCGCTTCCGCCACAGCCCGAGCCTGCGCGCGGCCAGCCGGCGGCGGGCGCGCTGGATCGGGGCATTGATGCTGGCAACCGTCTTAAACAGGATGCTTGTGGCAAAGCTGATGTTCGCCGCGAAGAGGACCACGATCATCGTCCGGCGGAAGTCCACCACGAGTCCGGCGATGAACACCGCCAGCAGGATCGCGGGAAGGACCATTTGCCAAATTGTCAATGCGACTTTCGCTGACTGGGCGGGATCGTCCACGGACAGCCGGTCCGCCGCGTCATAGAGCATTTCCCGGCGGAAGCTCGCCTGGAGCGCCTGCTGGATGTCCCAGTCGGTCGTCGCCACGACATCCACCGGCGCGCCGAGAAGTTGCCGGGCTTCCGCCAGGACGGCAGGGGTCGGCGCAGTGCAGGTAGCGATCGTGATCCGCCCGTCATCCTGCCGCCGGTAGGGCAGCCAGGCCGAAGACAATGCCCATTCATGGTCGAGTTCCGCCAGCAGATCCGGTTGCGGCGGATCTTCGACCAGGTCAACCAGCGTGGTGCCCCACTGTCCGGCGAGCGCGGCGTACATGTCGCGGCGTTGCACGGCCCCGGCCAGCAGCAGGTGGCGGCCGAGCAGTCCGCCTTCGCGGCGCTGGTCTTCCAAGGCCCGGTCGATGTCGGACTGGGTTGCCAGATGCTGATCCACCAGCAGCTGCCCCAAGGGCTTGTAGGCGGAGTTCATCGATCGATCCTTTGCAGCACGGCGTGCGTGGGCGAGGTGTAGACGGTTCGGTAGCTGGCCCGCGCAGAGGGCCGCGCGATGAACGCCTGGTCGACCAGGTCCACCGGCCCTGAATTGACCGGCGCCCCGTCCTTTTCGACATTCAGCAGCACCCAGCGGGCATGCGCCGCCGGGTTGTCCAGGGCCTGGGTGAAGTTGTCCCCGGAGGCGCGCAGGAAGATCTGCGAGATATCGATGCCCAGCAGCGGCACGATCGCGTTGCCTCGGGCGCTTTCATCAAGCAGCAGCCCGCCGCCGTCGTAGTTCTGCGCCAGCCACTGCGCCGCCTCGGTGGAATACCGGGTGGAGCCGGCGCTCATGGCGGCCTCGGCCAGCACCGGCGCGCGATCGACGGGACCGGCAATCCACCAGCCAAGCTGCAGCAGCACTGCCGCGCCGAGCCCGGCCGCCGCGCCCGCGCGCAGCACCTGCCGCGCCTGAAGTCGCCAGTTGTCCTTCCGCGTGAGCCACTGCCCGCCGGCGTCCACTGCCAGCGCCGCCGCCAGCAGGAAAAACGGCATGGCGGTCATGGCGAAGCGGTTGTTCCACCAGGTGCTGGGCAGCGAATGCGCGTTGTTGATCGCGGTCTGGCCCAAGTACATGCTCACCACCGCGAAGACATAGGCGCTGGAGGTCAGCCAGAGCACCAGCCCCGGCGTTTGCAGGCGCCACCGGTAGGCGGCGACCAGCAGGCCCGCACCGGCGAGCACGAGCAGCAGCACTCCGGCGGTGCCCAGCACCGAGGAATGGAACGTGAGCAGGGTCAGCCCCAAATTGCCCTTGGTGGGTAGCAGGCCGCTGCTGCTGATAGAGGACTGCTGGGCGCCGGCCGAGTAGGGGCCGAACATGAATTCCAACGGGTCCCCGTAGATCCCCCAGTTGTAGGCCAGCCACCAGCACACCGCCAGCGCGGGAATCCATGCGTATCCGGCGGCCATGATGATCATCTGCTGGAGCGAACGGGTACGTCGCAGGGTCACCACGCACACGAAAATGGTGCCGGTCAGCGCCAGCATCCATCCTTCGTAGCGCGAGAGCATGGCCGCCGCGGTGGGAATTCCGGCGAAGACCGCCAGCTCCCCGGCGCTCATCCTGCGCGGCGCCAGCGCCCAGCGGCTCAATCCGGACAGTGCGGCGACGAGGAACAGCAGCAGCACCGGTTCGGTCAGCGCCGTGGTGTAGAGATACAGCACGCTGGGGTTGGCCAGCAGCAGAACCAGCATCGCCAGGCGGCCGGCACGGCCGATGCCCAGACGGGCCGCGATGCGGTAGAGTCCCGCGGCGGTACCGGACAAGGCGGCGCTTCCCAGCAGGGCCGCGGCCCACCCGGTATGGAAGAGCGGGTCGATCGCCACCAGCGGGATCAGCAGCAGGTGCGGCACCGGCAGCCATACGGTGCCCAGCTGTTCGAAGCCGGGAGCCATCGAGTCGATCACGCGTCGCGCGATGGTCAGGTGGCTCTGGGCGTCGGAGTAGGCCATGGCCCAGCCGCTGGGCACGGTGACGGCGCTGGCCGCCAGTCCGAGCAGCCCGGCGGCAAGCGCCACCAGCACGGAGCCGGGCACCTTGCGCACCTCCGGCGGGGCGCCCAGCAGCCGCCAGGCACGCTGCAGCCGCGAAACTATTGATTGTTTCGGGGCCGTGCCGGTGCTAGCGCTCATTGGATGAGGTTACGGACTGCGGGCCGCCGGCTGCCGCCTCCGCGGCCGCCTGCGCCTTGGCTCGGCGGTTGGACCTGCGCAAGGCGAACGCGCCAGCCAGACCGGCCAGGACCAGGGCCGCGACGCCGCCGGCCGCCCACCAGGCGTAGGGGCGGTAGTCGTCGGTGAGCGAATCCTGCGGGATCAACGCATTGCTTTCCACCAGGACCGGCGCGGCGCCCTCCTGCGCGACCAGCAGGTTGCGCGAGAGCGAAGACCAGCCGCCGGCGGCTGGCGCCACCCGGTCGGCTAGATCGTGATACAGCGCATCGGTGGCTGTTCCGTCTGGCGACCAGCCGCCGGCCAGCAGCACGGCGCGACCCGAATCCTCGAAGGCCTGCAGCGCGGCGTACGGCTCCTCGGTGCCCACCCCCGCGGAGAGCACGGAGGATTCGATGGTGCGGAAACGTTCCAGGCGCAACGGCGCGCCGAGCTCATCGGCAAGCTGCGCTTCGCCTCCCACCACCACGGTGCTCAGCGGCGAGCCGGCCACATCCTCGATGGCAAGGTTCTGCACGTGCAACGGCACGGCGCTGGCCTGTTGCAACGAGGCCAGCAGGCTGGTGGCGAGCGCATTTGCCGTCTCCGCGGAAGTCCCGGCGCCCAGGGCGAGGCCCACTTCGCCTGCGGTTTGCTGCGGCAGCATCTCGAATCCCGCGGCGCGGCCCGCGCCGTACTGCGGGGTCACGGTGCTGGCGCTACCATCCAGATGCACCTGGACCGGCAAAGTGCCGGCGATGGCGCAGTTTGCGCCCTGCGCCGCGGCATCCAGCTGGAGGCGCAAGCCGTTGCGCGAGGTGACCAGCGACTGCGGGATCTGGATGTCCGCGTTGAGCGCGGTGCTCTGATCCAGCACGAAGGAATCGACCAGCTGGTCGTTCCAATACACGTTCAGGGCCGCTTCGGTATTCTCCGGGATGGCGCTGTGCGTCCCGGACAGATGCACCTGGGCTCCGTCTAGGCTTGAACCGAGCTGGGCCTCGTCCACTCCGATGTACAGCGAGGATTGGCCGTAGCCCTCCAGCTTCGGTGCGGTGGCGCCGAGATCCGCGAAGCTCATCACCTCCGCCGGGGTCCAGCGCTCGCCCTGGACCGGCGCTGACTCGGCGTCTACGTGGCGGCCGACCGCCAGGGTGAGTGCCCGGCTGCGGATCACGGTGTCGAGCTCTGCCAGCTGCTCCGCGGTCCCGCTGATCCGCAAGGTGGTTCCGGCGCGATCCAGGGCAAGCTTCATGCCCTGCTCTGCGAGCTCGAAGGCGACGGTGTAATCCGCATCCGCGGCATTCCAGGCGATATCGGCGGACGGGAAGGCAGCGGCCAGAGCGGGGACCGCGCTCAGCGCAGCCTGCGAGGCTTCGCCTTCACCCTGGATGGACACCGAGCCGGGCGAGCTTGCAAAAAACTGCGCCACCGATTCAGGGGCCTTGGCCTCGCCCGCAGCCTGAAGCTGTACCTGGGAGAGCTCAACCTGCTGCGGTTCGACGCTCAGGCAGCGGCCTTCCCGGGACTCGGGAAGCCAGCGGACCGCAACATCCAAGGTGCCGTTCTCCGCCGCGTGCTTCGCGTTCAGCGGCAGGTCGAATGCGCCGGACTGGGCGACCGGCAGGGACTTGATGATGTCCTTGCCGACGCGTAGCTGCAGCTGCCCGTCCGTGGCCGTGGTCGAGACCCGGCCCTTGATCGACGCAGGCTTCAGCCCCTGTGCCACGGGCACCGTAACGGTTGCCCAAGCTCCGGTGTCGCTGGTGGAGGCCGGCTGGCTGACCTTCACGGATTCATCGGCCAGCGCAGGTGCCGAAGGCAGCAGGCTCAGCATGAGCGCGGAGCCGAGGACAGGGACCAGGATTTTTCGGTTCACATTTCTCCAAAGGGCCGGGCCCGAAATTTTCGAGACCGGTGGCTAGGACACAGACAGCTGCGGTACCCCACCTAGAAAGACCCGGCAATCCCGATCCAGCGTGCTGCAATCCCCAGAGCAGTGTGCACGTCGTGGCTGCCGCCGGGACCGTTTCCGGACCGGCCTGTCAAACTCCGCACTCTAAAACTACTGACCGTTATGGGCAAAAACAAAAAATAATGTGCTAGAACTCTAGTTGGCTTGGACACAAGCCGGACAATGAAGGGACGCACCTGTGCATGAGTCGGCCGATGACCCGAGGATCAAAGAGCTCATCGACGCAATCCTTCGCACCGCTACCGGGGATTTCAGGACGTTTCTGGAACCCAGCAGCCGGCGCGACGGCATCGATGCGATTATCGTGGGGTTCAACGCCATGTCCGCGCGGCTGTCCGAACTCTATGGCCGGCTCGACGAACAGGTGGTCCGGCGCACCGCCCAGCTCGAATCGGCCGGAGAGCAGCTGCGGATCCTGGCCTACAGCGATCCGCTGACCGGGCTGGCCAACCGGGCGGAGCTGGGCCGGCATCTTGATTCCCAGCTTGCCGAGGTGTCCCGCGGTGAGCCTGCCAGCGCTTTGTTCGTGCTGGACCTCGATTCCTTCAAGCTCATCAACGACACCCACGGCCACCATCTGGGCGACCTGGTCCTGCAGGAGATCACCACCCGTCTGCGGCGCATCGTGCGCGACACCGATGTCGCGGCGCGCCTGGGCGGGGACGAATTCGCGCTGCTGGTGCATCTGGACTCCTCCGATGCCCCGGGCTTTGCCGCACGGTTGCTGGCCGAGCTGAACCAGCCGATGGTTCTGGAGTCAATCGTCATCAATCCCGGGGTGAGCATCGGCTACGCCCAGGCGGATGCGTCATTGGATGCCGAGCAATGGATGCAGCAGGCCGACACCGCCATGTACGAGGCCAAGCGTTCCAAAACCGACAAGGTCCAGCGTTTCGCGCAGCACATGCTCGTCGAGCGCGTCACCAAGTCCCAGCTGATCGCGGACTTGCGCAGTGCGGTGCGCACCGAGGAGATTTACGCGGACTACCTGCCGATCGTCGATCTTGAAACCTCACGCGTCCTGGCGTATAAAGCCCGTGCCCGGTGGGATCATCCGGAGAAGGGCCTGATCCCGCCTGAGATCTTTGTACCTCTGGCGAAGCAGTCCGGGTTGCTGCCGGCGGTGCGCCACCGCATGGTGCGCAATTCACTGGACGATTTCTCCTCGTGGCGCCGCAGCGGGGAAATTTCCGCGGACTGCCGCCTGCATCTGAATATCAACCACATCGCTTTGCGGGAGGATGCGTTCGCCGCGCAGCTGGCCAAGGAGCTGGCTGTACTGCAAATGCCCGCCGCGAACCTGGTCCTGGAGGTCACCGAGGGGCATTTCATCTCGGAAGACGGCGCGGAATTGCGCACCATGCGCAAGCTCAGGGAGCTGGGCATCCAGGTGTATCTCGACAAGTTCGGTGCCGGATACTCGTCCTTCGGCTATCTCGCGAGACTGCCGTTAGGCGGCATCAAGCTCGATAAGTCCCTGACCAATGGCATCGAGACGGATCGGGTCAAGCACGAGGTGCTGCGCGCGATCGTGGCCATGGCCGATGCCCTGGCACTGGATTGCATTGCCGTGGCGGTGCGCACCGACCAGCAGGCGCAGGCGCTGCGGGCACTGGGAGTGGGCACAGCGCAGGGCTACCACGTCGGCGCCTCGGCGAAACGTGCTTCGCTCCCTCCTGAGCGTGGGTAGACTGGGCATATGCGGGAGCAATCCCCCGGTGGCCTGACTCGCACTCGCGGCACCCGGCGGGGCCCCGTTCACACTGAGCATATGGGGATCTATGAATCAATCATCAATGGCCGGAGCGACCGGCACATCCGCGCGGGCGTGGAGCATCACGCGCTTACCGGGAAAACTTCTCGAAGTCACCTTCAGCCCGGGCATGAGCCTCGGCGCAGACGACACCGCGCGTCTGGTGCAGAGCCTGCAGCATCATTCGGGCAGCCATCCAGCGCGGGTGCTGATCAACGTTTCGGGCCTGAGCAATGTCTGCCCTGAGGTCGCAGGGGTCCTGTCCTCCAATTCACGACCCACACGGTTGGCCTTCCTGGGCGAGAGCCTGATGGACGAGGTGCTTGCCGGCTTCATCCTGCCCGAGCTGGACGACGCGATCACCTCGCGCTACTTCACCGCACGGGCCGCCGCGCTGGCGTACCTCGGCCAGCGCTGAGCCGCCGCAACGCCGCTGGGCCCCTGACACGACTGGACGTCGTGTCCGGGGCCAGCTGCAAGCACGGCGGAGTAATGGCGGTTCAGCCGCGAAGGCCGTAGAGGTCCATGTCCGGGGCCTGCGTGACCAGCCACGGGCTGAACGCCCAGGGGGTGGCGGTCATGGCCCTGCCCAGTTGCAGCGGATCCACCCAGTGGTAGTCCATGACTTCATCGGGCGCCGGAGCCAGCTCCGAGTCGATCACCGCGGTGAACACCGGGCAAATCTCGTTTTCCACGATGCCCGAGGCATCAACCGCCCGGTAGCGGAAGTCGGGCAGCACCACGGACAGGCCGCTGATCTTCATGCCCAGTTCGCGTTGGGCGTGGCGGCTGATGGCGTCCTCGAAGGACTCGCCGGGCTGCGGGTGGCCGCAGAAGGAATTGGTCCAGACCCCGGGCCAGGTTTTCTTGTCCAGCGACCTGCGGGTGACCAGCACCTGTCCCTCGGTATTGAGAACATGGCAGGAGAACGCCTGGTGCAGGGCCGTGTCGGTAGTGTGTACAAGTTCCTTGGGACATGTGCCGATGGGTTCGCCGGTCTCTGAAAGCAGGATTACGTCCATGATCTCAACCGTACCCGAGCTTTCGCGGCCACGGGGCCCGGGCTCGCCAGGGCTGCCGGACGCGGCGGTGCCGCGTAGCTCACCCAAAACTCAGCACCGCGATGATCAGCATGGTCAGCAGGAACCCGCAGACGTAGTTGATCCACAGGAACCGCTTCCAGGCCTTGTTGGCGCTCCCCGAGGTCTCATCCGTGACACCCAGGTGGGGCAGGACATTAAGCACGTAGGGAATGGCCAGCAAGCCGGCCAGCGCGGGCAGCCCGTCCAGCGAGGCGAACAGCAGGATGCCCGCCGTCAGGTACGCGCCGAGCACCAGATAGAGCGTGGTCCTTGCCGAGCTGACGGTGGCGATGGATCCCAGCCCAGCCTCGCGGTCCGGGATGATGTCCTGGATGGCCCCCAGCGCGTGGCTGGCAATGCCCCACAACAGGAAGGCGGTGAAGACGAGCCACTGCGCGGCGCCCAGGGCGGTGCCGGCCAGCACCCAGCCGTACACCGCCGGGGAGACGAAGTGCACCGCGCTGGTCACCGAGTCCAGGCCCGGGCGTTCCTTGAAACGCAGCTTCGGCGCGCTGTAGGCGAGCACCGCGGCCAGCGACACCAGCAGCACCAGGTTCGAAGCAGCCGTCCCGGCGAGCGCCAGCACCAGCACGAAGGGCGCGGTGGCCAGCAGGCACCAGCGCAGCACCGCCGTGTGCGATTCCTTCGCGAGCAGCGCGCCCTCGACACCGCCCTTGCGCGGGTTGCGCAGGTCCGATTCGTAGTCGAACACGTCGTTGACCCCGTACATCAGCAGGTTGTAGGGAATCAGGAAGAACAGCGTGCCGACCACGAATTTCCAGTCGATTCCGCCGCCGGCCAGCAGGTAGGCGGCGGCGAAGGGGTAGGCGGTGTTCACCCAGGAGATCGGGCGGGAGGTGAGCAGCAGTTCCTTGATCATCGTGCGCTCCTCGCGGTGGGTTCCGGTCTCGTGTCCTGGTCGCGCGGGGCGGCTGAGAGAAGCCACCAGAGCCCGGAGACGAACAGGACCGCGCACACCGGGTAGAAGAAATCCTCGATCGGCGCCAGGCCGATGCGCACGCCGGTCAGCGTGTGCTGGCCGTAGTCGAAGAGCCCGGCGTAGATCATGAGGTTGTCGAAGATGGCGGTCAGCACCACCATGACGGCCAGCGCCGCTCCCAGCTGGCCCGCGACCCGGCGCAACGGGATCCGGCGGACCAGCAGGGCGGCGGCCAGTGTCAGCGCTGCGGCGGCGGTGAACCAGAGGCTGAGTTCAAGAAACATTCTCCGCTCCCTTCCGCTGCAGTGTGCGGCGCAGCCAGGTGGTGGCCACCGGCCAGCCGGTGACCACGATCATCGATGAATAGCACAGGAACAGCAGGAAAAAGACTTCTTCCAGCGGGAACTGGTCCCCCACCATCAGACCGGTCATCAGCTCGGACTCGCGGTGCAGGAAGATGCCCCGCTCGATGGCCAGCACGTCCCACAGGACGAAGAAGCCGGTGCCTGCGGCCAGGGCGATCACCGCGCGCAATGGGTGGCGGAAGATGAACAGTTTGCCCTTCGCGTCGCACAGCAGCATGCAACCCAGCAGGGCGATCAGAATGAGCAGGTAGATCATGGGGCCGTCCTGTCCCGGGTCGCGAAGCCTGCCGGGTCCAGCGCGCCCGGGGCGCTGATCCCCTCGACGGCCTTGGCCGCCAGCTCGCCGCTGATCAGGCACATGGGCACCCCGACGCCGGGGCGGACGGTGCTGCCTGCATAGTAGAGCCCGTCGACGGTGGAACTGCGGTTGGACGGGCGGAACATGGCGCTTTGGCGCAGGGTGTGCGCCAGGCCCAGGGCTCCGCCCCGGTAGGCGCCGTACTGCTGTGCGAAATCCTCGGGGCCGATGCTCTGGCGCACGATGATCCGCTCGCGCAGGTCCGGGATCTTCGCCCAGCGCGACAGCTGGTCGATGGCTGCGTCCGCGACCTGCTCCACGGCCGGGTCCCCCTGCCCGTCGGGTCCGCCGGTTCCCCAGGCGGCCGCGGCCGGGGCGGGAACCAGGATGAACACGTTTTCGCATCCGGCCGGCGCGACGCCGGGGTCGGTAGCGCTGGGTTTGCACACGTAGATGCTGGTTTCCCCGCGCAGCGGTTGGCCTTCGCGGATGCGGGCGAAGTTGTCGTCCCAGTCCTTGGTGAACAGCAGGTTGTGGTGTTCCAGCTGCGGCAGCGTGCCGGTGATTCCCAAGCAGAGAAGCACCGCGCTGGGGCCCGGGTCCAGGGATTCGAAGCGCTTGGCCGTGTGGGTGTGCAGCTGCTGCGGCAGCAGCGTGGAATCCAGGTGGCGGGCGTCGGCGGCCCCGATCACCACGTCGGCCGTCGTGTGCTGTTCCCGGCCTTCGGCGTCGATCCAGCGCACCGCGCGCACCGCAGGATTGTGTCCATCACGATTCTGGCCGGTGTCGATCCCGGTGGCCGTGGCGCCGAGCTCGATGCGTGCCCCGTGGCTGCGGGCCAGGTCGGCCATCGCGTCGGCCACGGCGGCGAACCCGCCCAGCGGGTACTGCACCCCCTGGCTCAGGTCCAGGTGGCTCATCAGCTGGTAGAGCGCCGGGGTGCGCCGCGGGCTGGAGCCCAGGAACACCGCCGGGTAGCCCAGGATCTGGCGGGCGGGTGTGCTGCAAAAGCGCCGGGCGATGTGCCCGTGCAGGCTGCCGGCCAGCAGCGGAAGCAGCTGCGGCAGGTGCTTGAGGATGCTCGGGCGCAGCAGGCCCCGCGGGTGGTGGAAGTCGTCGTAGAGGAAGTGCTCCAAGGCCAGCTGGTAGCCGGTCGCGGCGCGGGCCAGGTAGGTGTCCAGTTTCGCGCCGCTGCCGGGTTCCAGCTGCTCGAACAGCTCGCGCGCCGCCTGGCCGGTGCCCACGTCCACCGGTTCGGCGTCGTGCTCGAAGAAGGTGCGGTAGCCCACCGGCAGCCGGCGCAGCTGCAATTGCTCCTGCACGCTGCTTCCCATCAGGGCGAACCAGTGCTCGAAAACCTCGGGCATCAGGTACCAGGACGGTCCGGTGTCGAAGCGGAAGCCCTCGCGTTCCAGGCGCCCGGAGCGCCCGCCCACGTGCTCGTGCTGTTCGAGCACGGTGACCTGGTGGCCGCGCGCGGCGAGCAGGCCGGCGCTGGCCAGGCCGGAGAATCCGGCGCCGATGACCACGACGTGCTTGGGTTCAGGCTGCATGCGGTCCCCCGCTCAACGGAAGCTGCGCCACGTGCGGGGCTTGCCCGGCGGGCCCGGGATTGGGGCCGGGGTCGGGGGCGCGCCAGCGGTGCCCCGTGGCAAGCACGCGGGCGGCGATCAGCGCCTTGCGCGGTGCGGAGACCGAGATGCGCGCGGTGAGCAGCTGCTCTGCCGGGGCCTTGTCCAGCTGGCGGTTCAGCCGGGCGAACAGGTCGTGGGCCATGCGCACCGCGCGGGCCGCGGCCGGCGCCAGATAGGGCAGCCCGGCGCGGGCATGGGCCAGGTCCGTCTCGATGTCAGCCACCAGCTCCCGCTTGCGCGCTTCGGTGAAGTGCTCGGGATCGATCCCCGGGAAGTACACGCGCTCCAGCTGCCGGCTGTCGGTGGCCAGGTCGCGCAGGAAGTTCACCTTCTGGAAGGCTGCGCCCAGGCTGCGCGCGGCGCGCTCGGCCAGCTGCGCCTGCGCGGGGGTTTCGGCCGGGGCCGAGGGCATGGCGCGGAACACCTGCAGGCACATCAGCCCGACCACCTCGGCGGAGCCGTAGATGTATTCGCGCAGGCTCTGCTCGCTGTGCCGGTGCACACTCAGATCCGCGCGCATCGAGGCGAAAAACGGGTCGGTGAGCTTTTCGGTGATGCCGGTCTCGCGGGCGGTGAGCGCGAAGGCATGCACCACCAGATTCGTGCTGTAGCCGCGCTGCAGGGCCAGGGCCGTCTGCGCCTGCAACTCGTCCAGGCAGTCGCATACCGCCTGCGGGTTCAGGCCGGCCTGGCTGGCGACGCCGTCCACCACCTCATCGGCGAGGCGGACCAGGGCGTAGATGTTCGCGATATGCGCGGCGCTGGCGGCATCCAGCATCCGGCAGGCCAGCGAGAAGGAGGTGGAGTACTCCCCGAGCACCAGCCGGGCGCTGCGGGCCGCGGTGCGGGAGTAGGTCTGCAGGGCGGTGGGGCGGGCCGCGGCCATGCTCACCAGCTCCTTTCCAGGATCAGCCGGGTGCAGTGGTGCAACCGGTATTGGGCGTCTTCGGGCAGGCGCAAAAAGGCCGCCGAACGGGTGGCTGAAGTGCACAGCTGGCGGGCCAGCTGGCGGGCGAAGGCCTCCGCGTCCTGCTCGGCCATCGCCTGGCGCACCTCTTGCGCTGCGACGTTGCCGGCGCGGAATTCCTGCAGCAGCACCGCGAAACCGGGATTCTCCGCAGCCAGCGAAAGCAGGATGGTGCTTTTGAATTCGCGCAGATCCGAATCGACGGGCTTGCCGGTATCCTGCGGATCGCCGAAGGTGCCCAGCACGTCGTCGATCACCTGGTAGGCGACCCCCAGCTTGGACCCGATGGCTCCGAGCAGCTGCGCCTGCAGCGCATCGGCCCCAGCCAGCAGCGCTCCGGCCTGCAGCGGCAGCTGGAACGAGTAGGCTGCGGTTTTCAGCTCCTCCATGTGCAGCACATCGGCCGTGGTGGCCGGGTGCGGGTGCAGCGAGTAGAGCAGGTCTTCCAGCTCCCCCGCGCCGGCCTGCTCGATGGCCTGGAAGAAGCAGGCTTCGACCTGCTCCTCGTTGTCCAGCCCCGCAGCGGCCCGGGCCGCGACCTTGATGGCTTCGGTCAGCAGAAGGTCTCCGGCGATCAGCGCGGCGCTGTTGCCCACGTGCTCGGCATCGGTGCGGCTGCGCCCGTAGCCGGAGGCCTCGTCGCGGTAGACCGCGGAGATGGTCGGCGCCCCGCGGCGCAGGAAGTCGCGGTCGATGATGTCGTCGTGGATGATCAGCGCGTTGTGCAGCAGCTCGAACGCGCAGGCCAGGTCCAGCGCCCGGCGGCGGTTGCGCCCGCCGAAAGCCTCGTAGCCGAGCATTACCAGGCCGGGTCTGGCCAGCTTGCCGGTAGCCAGCCGCTCGCCCAGCTGGTCCCAGAGCTGCGCCGCGTGCCGCGAGTAGTTGGCGGTCCGCTGGCGAGCCGATGCGGTGAGGTGTCCTAGATGGCCGGAGATTTCCGACAGCGTCGCGTCATCGGCGAAGGCGACGCTGCGCTGCGCCGACTGGGTGTCCGTGCGGTCTGCATGTGTGGTCATGGTGTCCCTACTTCGCTGGTTCATCGGTCTGCGTCGGTGCCGGCCCGGCGGCCGGCAGGGAGGATGCGGCAAGCTCTTCGCTGGCCTGCCGCAGCAAGTCGGCAACCCGGACGCGGCCGGGCTCGTCGAGTTGTTCACAGAGTCTATGCAGATTGCGCAGCAACGCCAACCCCGGACCTGTACAGTGCGGATAGTTGGCCCCGGGCCCGATCACGGTTCGGCGGCGGTCTGCGCCATGCGCATGCCGAGAGACGAACCCGCGCGATTCAAGCCGGTCGAGCACGGTGGTTGAGCCGGCCGAGGAAAGGCCCAGGTAGCGCCCCAGGGTCCCGGGGCTCACCGGATCCACCGTCCGCAGCAGGTTCAGTGCCCGCAGGTCGGAATCATTGAGCTCAAGCTGGGAACGGTAACGATTTTGAGCCAGGTCGTAGGACAGGCACAGTTGCTGGACCAGCCGGAAGAGGTCCCCGGTGGAGACCTGAGGGTCGGGCGGAACTTGTGAATTCTCTGGCATGGTATCTCACTTGGTTGATATTTAGCCTGTCTAGATACATCATGGTTTAAGTATTCGGATTTGTCGACTCTTCCCGGAAAGTTTCTCAGCTGACACCCAAGGAGATGGATCATGCAGCAGTCGATAGCAGTCCCCCGCCGGCCAGTCCTGGCGGCCCAAATAGGCACCGCGCTCGCCATTGCGCTGGCCATCTACGGATCATTCCTGGGCAGCGGCGCCGCCGGCGGCACCCCCATCCAGAATGCCGCCGGCGGATACCTCAGCGCGGATGCCACCCTGCTGGCACCGGCCGGCCCCGCCTTCTCCATCTGGTCCCTGGTCTATGCAGGCCTTGCCGTCTTCGCGGTATACCAATTCACTCCCGCCGGCACCCGATCCGAAACCCTGCACCGGCTGCGCGGCCCGGCCTCGCTGTCGGCCCTGCTGAACGCGGCTTGGATCCTGACCGCCCAGGCCGGATGGCTCGCCGTGAGCGTCGCAGTCATCTTCATCCTGCTGGCGTCGCTGGTCTGGGTCGTCATGCTCCTGCGCACCCACGGCAGCGCGACGCGGACCGAGCACTGGATCATGTGGATCACCTTCGGCGTGTACCTGGGCTGGGTCTGCGTGGCCAGCCTGGCGAACACCGCCGCGTGGCTTTCTTCGCTGGGAATCGGCGCCAACGCCTCCTGGCCCGTTGCGGCCGCAATCGTCCTGCTGATCGTGGCCGCCGCCATCGCAGTGGCGCTGACCGGCTACACCCGGGGCCAGCTGGCTCCCGCGGCGGCTATCGCCTGGGGCTTGGCATGGATCGGGGCCAGCCGGCTGTCGGGAACCAATGAATCCACGCTCGTCGGCATCTCGGCACTGGCCATCGCCGGCCTGGTGCTGCTGGCGGCGCTCGCCGTCGCGGTGCGCGCCCGCAAGGAACGGAGCCTGCCGTGAAGCTGATAGCCGTCACCGGAGCCACCGGCTACATCGGCGGACGGCTGGTTCCGCTGCTGCTGCGCCGAGGACACCGCGTCCGGGTGCTGGCCCGCGACGCCCAGCGGCTGCGCGATGTGCCGTGGCGGGACCAGGTCGAGGTGGTCGAGGGCAGCTTGCAGGATGCCAACGCGGTGGCCGAATTCTGCCGCGGGGCCCACACCGTCTACTACCTGGTGCATTCAATGTCCGGCACCAAAAACTTCATGTCCGACGAGGAGCGCTGCGCGCAAACCATGGCCGATTGCGCCAGGAAAGAATCCGTGGCCCAGCTGATCTACCTCTCCGGATTGCACCCGGAGGGCGAACTGAGCGAGCATCTCGCATCCCGGGTGCGGGTGGGCGAGGTGCTCCAGGACAGGAACCCGGATCCGGACGGGCTTCATACCTTGATCCTGCAGGCGGGGCTGGTGATCGGGTCAGGCTCGGCAAGCTTCGAGATGATCCGACACCTGAGCGACGTGCTCCCGGTAATGCCGGCCCCGCGCTGGGTGAAAAACCGGGTGCAGCCGATCGCGGTGCGCGACACCCTGCACTATCTGGCTGCCTGTGCCGAGCTGGACACTCCGGTGAACGACACCTTCGACATCGGCGGGCCGCGCGCCTACAGCTACGCGGACCTCATGCGCATCTACGCCAAGGTGGCGGGGCTGCGCGAGCCGAGGATCTGGGCCTTGCCGGTGCTCACCCCGCAGCTGGCGTCGCACTGGGTCAACCTGGTCACTCCCCTGCCGCACACCCTGGCCACCGCACTGGTCGGCTCGCTGCAGCACGACTGCGTCATGGGTTCGCACCGCATCGATCAGCTGATCCCCCCACCCGAGGGCGGACTGACCGACTACCCGGACGCGGTGCGCCTGGCCCTGGAGAAGATCGCCTCCGATTCGGTGGAGACCAGCTGGGCCACCGCGCATCCGGTCTCGGCGCCGGCCGAGCCGCTGCCCTCGGATCCGCAGTGGGCCGGACGCAAGATCTACATCGACCAGCGGACCATGGAAACACAGGCTGATCCCGCAGACCTCTACCAGGTCATCGGACGCATCGGCGGGGAATCAGGCTATTTCGTGTTCCCGAGCCTGTGGCGGATCCGCGGGCTGATGGACAAGCTTAGCGGCGGGGTGGGCCTATTGCGCGGGCGCCGCTCGCGCAGCACCCTGGCCTTGGGAGATGTCGTCGACTGGTGGCGCGTCGAAGCGCTGGAACGCAACCAACTGCTGCGGCTGCGCGCGGAAATGCGGGTTCCAGGCCAGGCCTGGCTTGAATTCCGCCTGGAGCAGCGGCCCGGCGAGCGGGTCCAGGTCACCCAGCGGGCGATCTTCGTGCCCCGCGGGCTGGCCGGGCGGGCCTACTGGTGGTCGGTGAGCCCGTTCCACGCATTCATCTTCTCCGGCATGCTCAAGAGCATCGTGCAGCAGGCCGAGGGAACGAGCCCCTAGGATTGACCGGCTTCAGGTTCCTTGCCCTGATCATCGAGAGCGGTTTGCGCGCCGTTCATGCTGTCCTCCATGGCATCCGAGGTCCGGGCGAGGAACCTGATAATCACCTCGCGCTCGGCGTCGGTGAACTCCCGCGCCACCTCGAACCGCTGCGCATGGTGGCGCCCCACCTGCTGGCGGGCCATCAGGTGCGTCGGCCCGGTGACTTCGATGCACCAGGAGCGGCGGTCGGTGGGATGCGGGCGGCGTGCGACATGCTCGCCCTCGATCAGCCGGTCGATCATCTTGGTGACCGATGCGCTGGAAATACCCAGATAGCGGGCGAGCTGGCCGGGGGTGACTGCGGTGCCGGCGTGCTTGGCGGAAATCAGCATGCGCAGGGCGCGCATGTCGGTCTCATTGAGCTTCATGAAGCTCTGGGAATTGCGCATGATTTGGCGTTCAAGCTGGCGCATGCGTCCCATCTCGGCCATGATGCGGTCGATCTGCTCCAAGGCTTCCGGGCTCACTCCCTCGCGCTTGATCAGGTTCTGGTCCGGGTCGGATTCCGCCAGACCATACATCGTGGGCAGCTTTCGCTCGTTCACCGTTCCCCCTATCCAATTCATTTCCCGCGCAGTCTCCTATTCGGCCGCGGCCTACCGGCGTTTCTTCGATGGTAAGCCCTGAGGCTTCCGGGCATGCTGAAGACTGCGGTGAAATGCGGAAACCCTGCGACCGAAATCGGTTCGCAGGGTTTTCATTGGTGCGAGTAGAGAGACTTGAACTCTCACGTCCGAAGACACTGGAACCTAAATCCAGCGCGTCTACCAATTCCGCCATACTCGCTCGCGCTACACCGGAAAACGGATTTCCGAATGACGACCTCATTTAGTGTAGCGGAAGTGCCAGTCGATAAGAAATCGACTGCACCGGCTATTACTTGGGGTCAATTCCCAAGTCACGGCGGAGCTTTGCGACATGCCCGGTGGCTCGCACGTTGTACTGCGCGAGCTGGACCTTGCCGTCTTCGTCCACCACGATGGTCGAGCGGATCAAACCTTCGTAGACGCGGCCGTAGTTCTTCTTCTCGCCCCAGGCTCCATAGGCCTCGGCGACAGCGTGGTCCTCGTCAGACAGCAGTGGGAAGTTCAGTTCTTCCTTGGCCACGAACTTTTCAAGCTTGGCGACGCCGTCCGGGGAGATTCCCAGCACCTGGTAGCCGAGGCCGGTGAGTGACTCGATGGAATCACGGAAGTCGCACGCCTGCTTGGTGCAGCCCGGGGTGGAGGCGGCCGGGTAGAAGTACACGATGGTCTTCTTGCCTCGGTAGTCGGACAGCGAGACAGCGTTGCCGTTCGAGTCATTCAGGGTGAAGTTCGGGGCCAGATCTCCGACGGAGAGTCGTTCGGTTGGTGCTGCGGCGGTGCTCATCGGTTAAACCTCGTTTCGTAGCTATACAAAAAATCCGGCCTGATGAATCAGGCCGGATCTGCTGTGCGCCCTCCGGGACTCGAACCCGGAACCTAATGATTAAGAGTCATTTGCTCTACCAATTGAGCTAAAGGCGCTAACTTCACTCTGACTAGTTATTTTCGAACCGGTCTTTGCGACGTAGATAATCATACGCAGAAGTCGCAGAAAATCAAAAATCGTACAGCAACACCCATTGGTCGACATGAAACCACTAGTCAGATCATTATTCCCGCTTCCGCCACCAGCGCTCGGCAACGGTAAACGCCCAAATGTCATCCCGTGTCTTGGAGCACATTCGGCCGCTGGGGGCCCGACCTCCCAGCGGCCGAATGCCCGGAACACTACCGGCGGCCGGTCGGGCGGCGTAGTCGCAGCGCGGCAGCTCCAGCGGCGGTCAGAACCAGAGCACCTAGCAAGGTCCACACCACGGAGGCTCCTGTCGCGGCCAGAGAGTCGCGCTCATCTTCCCCGCCCTCGGGTTCCTGTCCGGAGTCCTGCTCTCCGTTCTGAGTTCCTTCCACGGCGTTTCCCGAAGGATCGGCGGATGGATCCGCCGACGGTTCTTGGGACGGCCGTTGCTCTTCATCCGGCGCCGGGTCTCCGGACTCCGGAACGGCGGGATGGGTCGGCGACGGCTGCTCCAGGTCCGGTACGTCGGCGCCATCCTCGTCCATGCCGCTGCCCTGGCCGTCTTCAGGATTCTCCGGTTGCTCCGGAGCCGGCGAGCCTTCCACGACCACCACACGCGAAGCAATGGCCTGGTTGCCGTTGGCATCTTGGACCGTGTAGGTCAGCGCATAGCTGCCCGGCGCGCCCGTATCCACAGATCCGACTATTTCGATATTCCCCGTGACATCGCCATCCGTGTTGTCCACGGCGCTCACGGAGTCCATTGGGTCGAACGCATCTCCCACTGCGAGCGTGGTTCCTTCCGGGATGGTCAGCTCCGGAGCGACGGTGTCGGTACCTGCCGCACTGGCCGTGAACACACCCGTCTGGCGCACCTGCCCCGGAGCCAGATCCTGTTGAGTCTGCGCATCGACGCTGGTGACGTACCAGGAGTAGACCTCTCCCTCGGTGAGCCCCGCCCAGACGACCGACGCCGGCCAGCCGGAACGCGCCGTCGCTTCACCGATCACCTCGCCCGTGGGCGCCAAGGACATGACGGCATCGGTGCTGAAGCTGGTCTGGCGCGTTTGCAACTGGATCGGCAGGCGAAGCTCGTCCTCGGTGCCGTCGTAGCGGTTTTCATCGTCGTATTCGGTGGCACCGAAATCGCCGAGCATCGGCGAGTAGGTGTCGATTGCCAGCTCGGAGCGCTCAACGTCGAACTGGAGCATACGCAGGTAGCTGGAGCCGAAACGCAGCATGTCCTGCGGGTTGCGCCCGTCGATGCCCGCGAGGCCGAGCTGTTCGGCGTCGACTTCGTAGAACTGGTAATCGGCGAGCAACTCGACGACGTTGTTCTGAGCCTGCCCCACGTCTTTGCGAACCTGGATGCTCACCCCATGCTCGTGGCCGGAAAGCACCAGGAAGATGTTCTTGTTCTTCTCCAGGATTCCTTCGGAGATGCGCTTGCCGTCGTGCGAGTAAGCGGCGCCTCGCCCGTCGGCGTTGATGCTCGGTTTGTTGTAGGCGTGGGTCATGAGCATCGCATTGCGGTCCGGGTACTGCGCAAGCACGTCGTTGGCCCAGGCGATTTCCGCCTCGGTCACATCAAAGCCCAGGTACAGGGCGATGAAGTCCAACCCTCCGGCACTGAACAGATCGTAGTGGTTGTCGTTATCACCAGGCGCCCAGGACTGGTAGCTGGCCTGCGCCTGCTTCCACCCTTGGCTGTTTTCCAAGGACTCGTAGCGTTCCGGACCAAAGTACTGGTTGTACAAGTTGTCCGGGCCTACATCCTTGCCCGATCGATTGTCATGGTTGCCCGGCAGTACGCCGTTGGGTATGCCGGTCTCGTCCAGAATGCGCTGCGTTTCGGAGGTGAACTCGAATTCGCGTTCGGCGATGCGGCGCTGCGTTTCTTCGTCGGCGTAGACGTCCTTATGCCAGTTCTCCACGATGTCGCCGGTATGGCTGACGTATTCGATCTTCCGCTGTTCGGCATTTTCGGCGATCCAGCGCGGAATCGCGTTGTAGGCTTCAGCCCAGACCTTCTGCTGTTCCGCCGAGTACTCCTGCTCTACTGCGCCTTCGGCCAGGTACTGGGTGTCGGTGAAATGAACCATGGAGAAGTCGTAGCCGTCGGGGTCTTCGAATTCTCCGCGCACCGGCTCATCGAGGTCGTCGGCAAACGGATCATGGGCCGTGACCAGCAGTTGTGCCTCGCCGTCCGCTACGTGCTCGGCGGAGATCCCTCCGTCCAAGGTCAACAGGCCATCGCTGACACCGCGGCCGCTGGCCACCAGGTCCCAGGCCGAGTTCTGCTGGTTCCAGACGCGCAATTGCGCTTCGCGCTGCGGGTCAAGCTGCCCGCTCCAGCGCACGCTCTGCTCCGCCGCCTTCGCATCGGCTGCCACAGCGAAACGCTGGTATGGAATCGAGCCTTCGCTGGTCGCTTCGCTGGAGAAGAGTGATTCATCTCCGGGAAGAAGCGCTTCCTCGATGCTTTGCGTCCGAGACTTGTCCCCGGCAGCGAAGTCCAGCGTCTCCGGCAGCTGCGAGATGACCCCGGAGGTGCCGCCCTTGGCGATGCTCGTTTCGCCGGCGTAGAAAGTGGAATGCACATCGCCGCCGTCGGGATTGGTGGCGTTGGCCGACAAGGTCACAGTGCCCTTGCCTTGACCGGTCTGAGTGCCGTTGCCTTCGGGGATGCTTCCGGAGGTGAATTCGATCTGCTGCGAGATGCCACGGCCGAACACATCGGTTCCTGAAGCCTCAATGAGGTGTTTGCCTTCAGTCATTCCGGCAATCGGATCGCCGGGTTCAATCGGCTCTCCATCCAGCGTGTATTCCACGTTCGCGCCAACCAGATCCTGGATGTTCCATTCAACCTGGAATTCCGAGGCCTTGGTGATGTTGGAGCCGGCAGCCGGAGTGCTGGACTCGATCCCTGCAGCCAGACCCTTTGAGTGGCCGAGCGCTTGCGCATTCAGCGAAGCGATATGCGGCGGCGCCAACGGCTGGCTATAGATGCGGGCTGCAGCAATCTTCGACTTGCCGTGGAACTGCACGTTGCCATTGGATGAATCGGCGCCCAGCACGAAGTTGTGCGCTTCGGGTTTCGGCGGCCAGGTGACGGTGGAACCGCTGGCTTCCTGGGCCGCGACGAGCTTTCCGTTGAGGTAAAGCTTGATCTGCTTGCCGTCGAAGACTCCGACTGCGTGGTACCAGCGACCGCTCTCAATCGCTGCGGTCGCCGAGCGATAGGCGCCGGTATGCAGCATGAAGGACAGCTTGTCGCCGACCAGACTCAGCGAGAATCCCCCTGCTTCCTTGTTGGAGCAGAGGTTCTTTTCACCGGTAGCCGTGGTGTCGCCGTCGTAGCGGAAGACGCATTCAAGGGTCATCCCCTGGGAGAGCGATTCATATTGGTCTCCCAGGGGGTAGGCCAGTGCGTCATTTTGCCCATCGAAGCTGGCCACGTGCTTGCCCATCGCGCCGTCCTTCGCAATGACCGGCTCGTCATAGATGTCCGCCTTCACACCGCGGGAACTATCGATGCTTGAACCGTCCGCGAAATCGATATTCAATACGTCTGCCTCAGGCGCTTCGGGCATGGTGTGGAATTCATCGCTTAGTGACAGAGCTTGGGCGGCTGGCAACGCCTCGCTGTAAAGTCGCGCCTGCCCCAGCACGACATCGGCGAAAGCCTCGCTCTTTCCGACGGCGCTATCCGCTCCAATCACCATATTCTGCGCCCGCGGATCGACAGGAGTCATGGTGCCGACTGCGGGGGTTTCAGCCACCATCTGGCCATCCACATAGAGCTTGATGGACTTGCCGTCGAAGGAGCCCACCACGTGATACCACTGGTCAGTGCGCAGCGAGGTGGAAACACGCTTATAGGAGCCATCCACATGCAGCATGAAGTCGAGTTTGCTGTTCTTGGCAGTCAGGGCGAAACCGCCACCCTGCTTGTTGCCGCAAAAGGTCACTTCCTTGGAAGGCAGTTCTCCATCGAATTTCACGGAGCACTCAACGGAGAACGAATCAGCAAGCTTGTCGTAATCCGCCTCGGCCAACTCGTAGGAGTAGGCATCATCAGCACCGTCGAAATCGGCGCTTATTCTGCCGTTCTGCTCGTCGACCTGTAGCGACGGTGCACCAAAAGTACGCAGAATTCTTCCCTGGGCCTGATCCTCAGCGGACTTCGTAGAGAAGTCGACATTCAATAGGTCAGCTGTCACCGTGCTCGGTGCCGCCCATGCAGCGGGAGCCAGCCCCACACCAGTAGTCAGCACCGAAGCGCCTACGAGCAACGAAGCGAGAGTCGTAGATTGAGTTTTCATGGTCTCTTTTCTTTACGAGGTACGAGCCGGGTACCTTGGCAAAGCTACGGAGGCCAATCGAACTCAAGATGTTAATTCACGAATATCGAGTGACTTAACGATTAATCTTCACTAACGAGCACTACCTGTGCACTTAAAGTGCGAAGTGAATTGGAGATTCATTCCGAAAATTTCCTGAAGTTCTGCGGAAGAGTCAATGAAAACTGTTATTTTTGATCAGAATATTGTTAATTTCACGGGCATCACCGCTGCGTGGCCGATGGCGGGAAACAACGCAACCTGCAAGTCGTCGCCCCAAGGAGAACCTCGGGTAGATAACACAAAAGGCCAGACCTAAGTCTGACCTTGCTTGTGCGCCCTCCGGGACTCGAACCCGGAACCTAATGATTAAGAGTCATTTGCTCTACCAATTGAGCTAAAGGCGCATATTCATTTGTGTAAACAATGACTTCTAGAACAAAGAAATTGTTCGTGCGCCCCCCGGGACTTGAACCCGGAACCTAATGATTAAGAGTCATTTGCTCTGCCAATTGAGCTAGAGGCGCCCGCTGCGATGTTCTAGAAGCTTTTGGGCTTCGCGCTTTCGCAACGAGATAAAACTCTACCAGCTTTTGAGCTTCGTGCAAATCGAGAGCCCTCTTTTCTGCGGTGAGCTTCATTACATGAGATGACTAGGGGTTACTACCACCGCGACCACGGACTTTGTAGAGTGAATTCATGACTACCCAACGCACGGTTTCCTTCCCCACCCAAGAGCTGCTCGACGCCGTGGGAGAACTGCCCGCGAACCTGAAACCGGTTATTTGGGACCTCGAATCAGACCCGGATTCACCGCTGGAAGACATCGACATCGCGATCTTCCCTTATATGGCAGATCCGGAATTCCTGAAGAATGTCCGCAGAGCCGAGAATGTCTCGGTAGTGCAGACCCAGACGACCGGTTATGACGGAATGGTCGACATGATCGGCGACCGCGCGAAAATCAATACCGCATCGGGCGTGCACGCCGCAGCGACCGCGGAGATCGCCCTCGGGCTGGCCCTCGCATCGCTGCGCGGATTCCCGACCTCCGTCCGCGACCAGGACCATGGACAGTGGAATCCGATGCGCTGGCCGGGCTTGGCCGACCGCACCGTCGGCCTTGTAGGTGTCGGCGGCATCGGCGAGGAAATCCGCAAGCGGCTGGACCCCTTCGAGGTGAACCTGCTGCGTTTCGGCTCGACCGCGCGCACCGACGAGCACGGAGAGGTTTACAGCACGGAGCAGCTGGCCGACTTCGCAGGCCAGATCGAGGTATTGATCCTCATCGTTCCGCTGAACGACTCAACCCATCACCTGGTCGACGCCGAGCTCATGGCGAAGCTGCCGGACGGGGCGACCATCGTCAACGTCGCCCGCGGACCGGTGGTCGACACCGACGCGCTGGTCGCCGAAGTCTCCAGCGGACGACTGAACGTCGCCTCCGATGTCTTCGACCCGGAGCCGCTGCCGTCGGACCACCCGCTGTGGAAGTGCCCCAACGCGTTGATCACCCCGCACAACGGCGGCAACACCCAGGCGTTCTTCCCGCGGATGGTGAAGCTGCTCAAGCGCCAGCTGCAGGCCTGGTCCCAGGGGCAGGACGGCGAGAATCTGGTGCACCGCCCCTAGCCACGAGCTATTGCTAACATTTTGATCTCATTGGCGGCATCCCCGGCAGGTTCACGGGGTGCCGCCAGTTCGTTGCGCTATCTTTGATAGATATCCCTGAGCATCCCGCGGTCCTTGCGCACTCGCACAATGCCGTCGCGGTGCGCCTCGGGGAGCCCTGCCTGCCAGATTAGGAAGTTGAGCCGCATCGTGCCCGAAAAGCCGCAAAACCTCGTCTCACGACGCGCATTGTTGACCGGCACCCTGGCGAGCACAGCCCTGGCCCTCACCGCTTGCACCCCGTCGCCGAACAGCTCCGCGACGGCTTCGCCGACGGCCACCGAGGCGGCCTCCGAGGTTCTGCGCACCCTGCGCCTGGCGGCCCCCGCTCCCCCGTCGGGACTCGATCCGGCGATCACCGGTGACAACGAGTCCTTCCGCATCTCGCGGCAGATCTACGAAACGCTGATCTCCATCGACGCCAACACCGGCAGCCCGATCGCCGGCCTGGCCGAATCCTGGACCCAGTCCCAGGACGGGCTCACCTATACCTTCACCCTGCGCCGGGGAGTCCTCTTCCACGACGGCACCGAGATGGACGCCGAAGCGGTGGTTGCGAACTTCACCCGCTGGGCCTCGCTGCCCCGGGAGCTCTCGGACTACTCCAGCCAGGGCTTCACCGACGTCTTCCACCACGTGGACGACATCCCCAAGCTCCCTTCCGAAAAGGACCTGCAGCTCAAGGTCGACGATGAGAACCCACCCACCGAACGCGACCTGGCCGCGCAACAGCAGCGTTTGGAGCAGCTCGCGGCACTGAAGCCGATCTTCGAGCAGGAGCTGTTTACCGGCAAGTCCTCCGCCGGCAGCGCCAGCTACTTCGGCTCGGTCAAGGCCACCAGCAAGTACCTGGTGACGCTGACGCTGCGCCGCCGCCTGCCCATGCTGATCGACGCGCTGTCGCTGCCCGGCATGGCCATCGCCGCCCCGTCCACGCTGACCGGCGGCCCCAAGGCGAACCCTGCCAAGTCCCTGCTGACCGCACCGATGGGCACCGGCCCCTACCGCTTCATCTCGCACAAGGACCAGACGGTGCGGCTGGAGCTCTTCAAGGACTACTGGAACCGCGGACGCCTTGAGGCGAACAGCCATCACCCGCAGGTGGCGCTCATTTCCTCCGTGCCTTCCCCCTACAACCGCGAGAACGCCATGAGCGCGGACGAGATCGACGGCTTCGACCTGGTGTCCGTGGACGTCATGCGCGACCTGGTGCGCAGCGCCAAGCTGGTGGTGCAGCGCGACCCGTTCTCGGTGCTCTACCTGGGCATGGACCTGCGCAACAAGTGGCTGGCCAAGCGCGAGTTCCGCCAGGCCATCGCGCACGCCGTGGACAGCGGCCAGCTGGCCGGCAAGCTGTTCATCCAGGGCACCAAGGCCGCGGCGAGCATCATCCCGCCGGCGCTGTCGGTGCCGGAACCCGAGGCGCGCTACAACCACGACGAGAACACCGCCCTCAAGCTGCTGGAACAGGTCGGCTACCGGGGCGAGGAGATCGAGTTCGCCTACCCGCTGCGCGTCTCGCGGAACTACCTGCCGCTGCCCGAGCGCGTTTTCGCCCAGCTGGCCGAGGACCTGGCCAAGGTCGGCATCCGGATCCGTCCGCGCCCGATTCCGTGGACCGAAGGCTACGTGGACACCGTGCGCTCGAACCGGTTCACCGGCCTGCACCTGCTGGGCTATTCCGGCGGCTATCGCAGCGAGGATGATTTCCTATCGGGCATCCTGTCCAGCAAGGCCAATGAATTCGGCTACAGCTCGGCGTTACTTGACTCACAAATCCTCGCCGCCCGCTCGCTGGATCGGGGCGAGGAGCGCACTGCCGCCTATGCCGCAATCCTGCAGACGCTGAACTACGACCTGCCGCTGCTTCCACTGGTATTCCCCATTTCGGCGCTGGCTTTCAACCCCAACGTGGCCTTCTACCCGTCCTCGCCGATGCTCAACGAGTGCTACGCCGATGTCCAGATGAGCAATTCACCGGCTATCTCAAGTTAGCCACCACTGACCCATCTTAGTCAGTTAAGGATTTCTAACCGGCGGGGATATAGGTCTACTCTGGGTTAGAGCAAAGTATCACTGTCGATGGAGATCCTCGTGCCTTCTGTAACGTCAACCGAATCTTTTGACGTAGTACTAATTGGAGCCGGCGTCATGAGTGCCACGTTGGGCACCCTGATCAACCAGCTGGAACCAACCTGGTCTATCGGACTTTTCGAAAACCTTGACCAGGCCGGGCTGGAATCCTCCTCCCCGTGGAACAACGCAGGCACCGGCCACTCGGCACTGTGCGAGCTGAACTACACCGCGGCGAAGGCCGACGGTTCCGTGGATCCCGCCAAGGCCATCGGCATCAACGAGCAGTTCCAGATATCCCGCCAGTTCTACGCGTGGGCAGTTGAGAACAAGCGCGTGGCAGGCAACGGCTTCATCAACGCCCTGCCGCACATGTCCTTCGTCATCGGCGAAGACCACTCCAAGTACCTGCAGACCCGCTACGACGCCCTGAAGCCGAACGTCCTGTTCGACGAACTGGAAATCACCAACGATCTGGACACCATCAACGAGTGGACCCCGCTGGTCGCCAAGGGCCGCGACCAGTCGCAGAAGGTTGCAGCTTCCCGCGTAGTCTCCGGCACCGACGTTGACTTCGGTCGACTCACCGCCGACCTGACCAACTCGCTGGGCGCAGCTGGCGCTTCGATCAACTTCGGCCACAAGGTCAAGAACCTCAAGCGCGACGGCGCCGGCTGGGAACTGACTGTCAAGGACAAGGCCTCGGGCGCGGTCAAGACCGTGAAGGCCAAGTTCGTGTTCGTCGGCGCCGGCGGCGGTGCGCTGCCGCTGCTGCAGAAGTCGGGCATCGACGAGATCAAGGGCTTCGGCGGTTTCCCGGTCTCCGGCCAGTTCCTGCGCTGCACCGATGAGACCATCATCAACCAGCACCACGCCAAGGTCTACGGCCAGGCTTCGGTCGGCGCCCCTCCGATGTCGGTTCCTCACCTGGATACCCGCTTCGTCGACGGCAAGCGTTCGCTGATGTTCGGCCCGTACGCCGGCTTCTCCATGAACTTCCTGAAGTCCACCGGGCAGATGGACCTGCCGCTGTCGCTGCGCCCGCACAACATCATCCCGATGCTTGCAGTGGCCAAGGACAACATGGACCTGACCACCTACCTGATCAAGGAAGTGCTCAAGTCCCGCGCCAAGAAGGACCTGTCGCTGGCAGAGTACTTCCCTCAGGCCGACGGCTCCAAGTGGGAGCTGATCACCGCCGGCCAGCGCGTGCAGGTCATCAAGAAGGATGCCAAGAAGGGCGGCGTCCTGCAGTTCGGCACCGAGGTCATCACCTCCTCGGACGGCACGATCTCGGGCCTGCTGGGTGCTTCACCAGGCGCATCGACCGCCACCCCGATCATGATCGGCCTGCTCTCGCGCTGCTTCCCGAAGCAGTTCGCCGGCTGGGAGTCGAAGCTGAAGGACATCGTTCCTTCCTACGGCCAGAAGCTGAACGACAACCCGGCACTGTACGCCGAGGTCAAGGCAGCCACCGACAAGGCGCTGGGACTGAACTAGTCGCCGCCTCAACTGATGGCCCACACACCAGCTGGTGTGTGGGCCATCAGTCGTTTCCGCCAGCACCGCATTGCTCGGAAGACAACAAATTCAGGAAGCACGCCGGTATTCCAGCTGCGGCCGCAGCTGGAGCAGTACATCGATATAGTTCTCATTCGGCATTTTCAGCCTCTTGTTGAGGTCGGCCACGAATTCCGCATCTTTCGCCAGGCTGCGCAATCTCGAAATCGGAAGCGGCTTGCTCAACTGAACACCACGGCTATCCAGCACCACGAAGATGCCGGGCTCGACTTCGTCCAATGTCAGCGCCAGCTCCGGCGTATCGGTATTGCCCACTGATCGTGAGGTCATGGCCCACTCACCTTCTTCATGTGCTTCCATGTTATTCCTTTTCAGTTTCGCGCTGATGGTCAGTTCGGCTGTGGCCTTCCGCTGACGGGTTGCTCAGGTCTTCAACAACGAACTCAGCCGCAATCAGTTCGGAAGCCAGCGACCTGACTATCGCCAGCTCCGCCCGGTTCACATGCCACCGGGTTCTTGCCCTCCATCCGTATTTCACGATGTCCTTGCCGTTTTTCCACGCAAGCTCAGGCGCAGCAGTTCCGGCCTGGACCTTCAACAAGCTTATTCCCGTGGCATGCAAGGCCTGGTTCTCGCTATCGAGAAGCAGGATCGCATATTCAACACGTTTCCACCATTGGTCAGCATGATCCACGCGAGTCCGCAGTCGCAAGGTACGAACGGCGGCCCACGCCGCGGCTGCCGCAACTATCGGGGCAACCGCCGGCGCAAACTCGCCCAGGCCCTCAATGCCGGGCCCCATCCATTCCCAGAGAGAATCGATCTCCATCCCTGCATGGTATTCGGATAATTGGCACCCGGAAATTGTTTATCCACAGCAGCCGGTGCCGAACGCCCGGCTGGCTAGGCAACCCGTCGCCGCAAGTATCCTCCATTCGGATGATCTTCGGCTCAAACCCTCGTGGATTTTCGGTTGTTTTCGGCCAACGAACTAGAGTTAAGTTGATCCACCCCATTTCGCGACACCGCTAGGACCATACCCGCATGCAGCGCTTGGCCATCTTGTCTCTGAAAAACCGTGCGCTCATCGCGCTGGTCACGGTCTTTGCCGCCGTCTTCGGCGTCATCTCCATGAGTTCACTCAAGCAGGAGCTCATTCCCTCCCTCGAATTCCCGCAGATCGCAGTCATGGCCACCCAGATGGGTGCGAGCCCCGAGGTCATCGACGAGCAGGTCGCCGGCCCGCTGGAGACTGCCCTGCAGGCGGTGGAGGGCCTTGAATCCTCGACCGCGACCTCGCAGACCGGATTCACCCGCATCTCGCTGATGCTGGAGTACGGCACGGACATGGACCGCGCCCGCTCCCAGGTGGACCGGGCGATCGCCAACGCCAAGTCGAGCCTGCCCGAGGACGTCGAACCCACGGCCTTCGCCGGCTCCATCGCGGACTTCCCGATCATGCAGATGGCGGTCTCCTCCGACAAGTCGCTGGAGGCGCTGAACGACGACGTCGAGCGCATCATGCTGCCTAAGCTGCAGAAGATCGACGGGGTGCGCGAAGCCTCGGTCTCCGGCGGTTCCTCCCAGCACATCGCGGTCATCCCGGATGACGCGAAGCTGCGCGCTGAAGGCTTGACGGTCGCCGACCTGAAGGACGGCATCGAGAACGCCGGTTCCCCGATGCCCATCGGCACCATGGACGTGGACGGCCTGACCCTGCCGGTGATCGCCGGCTCCGCCCCGGATACGCTGGCCGCGATCAAGGAAATCCCGCTGCCGGCAGACAACGGCCCGGTGCTGCTGCAGGATGTCGCCAAGGTGTCGGTCCAGGCCGATGCGGCCACCAGCATCACCCGCACCAACGGCGCGGAAACCCTCTCGGTGGCGATCACCAAAACCCCGGACGGGGACACCGTGGCCCTGTCCCACCAGATCACCGGCATGCTCGACGAGCTGCAGGCGGAGCTGGGCTCCAACGCCAAGATCACCACCATCTTCGACCAGGCCCCGTTCATCGAGTCCTCCATCGAGTCGCTGACCACCGAGGGCGCGCTGGGCCTGGGCTTCGCGGTGCTGGTCATCCTGGTCTTCCTCTTCTCCATCCGTTCCACCCTGGTCACCGCGATCTCCATCCCGCTGTCCCTGATGGTGACCTTCATCGGCATGAACGCCGGCGGCTACACGCTGAACATGCTGACCCTGGGCGCGCTGACCATCTCGATCGGCCGCGTGGTGGACGACTCGATCGTGGTCATCGAGAACATCAAGCGCCACCTGGCGCACGGCGAATCCAAGTCGCAGGCGATCCTGCTGGCGGTGAAGGAGGTCGCCGGGGCCATCACCGCCGCCACGCTGACCACCGTTGCGGTGTTCCTGCCGATCGCGCTGGTCGGCGGCATGGCCGGCGAGCTGTTCCGCCCGTTCGCGATGACCATGACCATCGCGCTGCTTGCCTCGCTGGTCGTCTCGCTGACCATCGTGCCGGTGCTTGCCTATTGGTTCCTGCCGCACCGCCCGGGCAGCGCCGCCACCCACACCGTGCACCTGGCCGAGGACAAGTCCTGGATGCAGCGCGCCTACGCCCCGGTGCTGCGCGGAACGCAGAAGCACCCGGTCATCACGTTGCTGGCCTCCGTGCTGATCCTGGCCGGCACCGTGGCGATGACCCCGTTGCTGCAGACCAACCTGCTGGGCAACACCGGCGAGAACTCGATCTCCATCACCCAGAAGATGGCCCCGGGCACCTCGCTGGACGCCACCCGCAAGCAGGCCGAGAAGGTCGAGGCCGTGCTGCGCGAGACCGAGGGCATCACCGATGTGCAGATGACCGTGGGCTCGGCCAGCGGCTTCGCGGCGATGTTCTCCTCCGGCTCGGACACCGCGAACTTCACCGCGATCACCGACCCCGACGCGGACCAGCTGGCGCTGGCCGACACCGTGCGCGCCGAGCTGGATCAGCTGGCCCTGCCCAAGGACTCGACCCTGAGCTTCTCCGGCAGCTCCGGCGGCATGATGTCCTCCGACGTCACCGTGGAGGTCAAGGCCCCGAACGAGGACATCCTGCGCGAGGCCACCGCCGCGGTGCGCTCCGCCATGGAAGGCACCGAGCACGTCACCCAGCTCAGCGACAACCTCTCCGCGATGCGCGAGCAGGTCAGCATCGACATCGACGCGAAGAAGGCCGCCGCGGCCGGGCTGACCGAAACCGAGCTGTCCGGCATCGTGGCCTCCCAGGTCTCCCCCGTGCCGGCCGGCACGCTGCGCCTGGAATTCACCGACATGCAGGTGCTGATCGGCGAGGGGCTGGATCTGACCTCGCTGAAGGAGCTGCAGGAACTGCCGATCCCGACCGCCACCGGGGTCAAGCAGCTGCAGGACCTGGCCACGGTTGAACGCGCCGACGTGGTCCGCCAGGTCACCACCTCCAACGGCCAGCGCATCGCCACGGTGTCGCTGACGCCGCAGGAGAACATGCTCGGCTCGGTTTCCAAGCAGGTCACCGAACGCCTGGCCGACGTGGAACTGCCCGAGGGCGCGACCGCGGAGATCGGCGGCGCGGCCACCGAGCAGGCCGAGTCCTTCAACCAGCTCTACCTGGCGCTGCTGGCGGCCGTGGCGATCGTCTACGTGATCATGGTGGCGACCTTCAAGTCGTTGGTCCAGCCGCTGATCCTGCTGGTCTCCATCCCGTTCGCCGCCACCGGCGCGATCGGCCTGCTGCTGGCCACCGGCATCCCGCTGGGCCTGCCGTCGCTGATCGGCATGCTGATGCTGGTGGGCATCGTGGTCACCAACGCGATCGTGCTGATCGACCTGATCAACCAGTACCGCCATGCGACGCCCGAACGCGCGGCGATGAGCCTGCAAGACGCGATCACGCACGGCGCCCGCCAGCGCCTGCGCCCGATCCTGATGACCGCGCTGGCCACCATCTTCGCGCTGGTGCCGATGGCGCTGGGCCTCACCGGGCAGTCTGGCTTCATCTCGCAGCCGCTGGCCGTGGTGGTCATCGGCGGTCTGGTCTCCTCCACCCTGCTGACCCTGGTGCTGGTGCCGGTGCTCTACCACCTGGTCGAATCCCGCAAGGAGCGCTCCGCCCAGCGCCGTTTTGCCCGCCGCGACGCGCAGCGCCAGGCGACCTCGGCTGAGGACCTGGCAGCTGCCATGGACGGCGCGACCGCGCGCATCATCGCGCCGGGTCGGGACAGCGAGTCCGGCCAGCTCGGCGTCGCGGCCAGGCCCGGCAAGTCAGACAAGCCCGCCAAGCCGGCCAAGGCCCCGAAGCAGCCGAGGAAGCAGTCCGGCGCGGATGCGGTTCCCGCGCCGAAGCCCGCTTCCGAGGCGGCCAAGGACAGCGGCCAGATCGTGAACCCGGCGACCGGCCAGTTGCCACTCTCCCGCAAGGAGCGCAAGGAATTCGAGCAGATGCTGCGCGGATCCGCGCAGGACCAGCCGGATTCCGGGGATCCCGGCGCTTCCGGGGAACCGCGCACGAGCCGCTAGGCCGCGGCGCGCAGAAGCCGGGGCGGGTGCATCGACTGATGCTCCCGCCCCGGCTTTGCCGTGCACCGATCCTGGGCCTAGCTGACCTGGCTCCCCGCCTTGTCGACCCGGCGGTGGAAGCGCATGCCTGCCAGCCCTCCGAGCACGGCTCCCAGCAGCGCCACCGCGGCGACGACCACCAGGGCGATGATGCCCGCCGCGCTGAGCGTGCCCTCGTTCACCGGAATCCTCGGGAAGCTGTTGACCTGCGCCAGCACGTTGTACTGGCTGCCGCCGATCCAGCCCAGCAGGGCGACAACAGCGGAAATCACCAGCGCCCACAACCAGACCGCCACACCCTGCCGGGCTCCGTGGAAGCGGGCCATCCGCCCCGCCACGTAGCCGCCGCAGTAGTAGGAGACCAGGACGATGGCGGCCAGCACGATGATCCCGAGCATTCCCACGGTCTGCGGGTCCTGGTTCAGGCTCTGGGCCACCTCATCCGGGTTGGTTCCGGTGCTGACCCCGACCGCCGCCCCGGCCGCGGCCACCAGGGCGGTGAGCACCACGCCCATGCCGGTGGCGCTCAGCCAGCCGAAGAAGGCCGAGCCGATCTTCATCCCGCCGTACAGGTGCTTTTCCCTTTCCAGTGCCGCATTCAGGCCTCGCGGCGGATCCTGCGCCCCGGGCCGGTCAGAGCGAGGCGTCGCGTCCGGCTCGTACCGTTCGCTGCCCGCGAGATTCCGACCTTCGGCCGCGTCCCGGTCCCGGGGCCGCATCCTGTCGTCGTCCATCGGCTTGCGGTGCGCTGGTTCCGACGCGCCTTCGCCGCGCGGATCGTTTCCTGCACTGGTGCTCATGATTCCTCCTAGCTGACTTGGCCTGGGCCGTCGCCCTGCGACAGGCGGCCCGGGCTAGATCCCGTCATCCCGGGACCGGTCGCGGTTCGCCGGATCCACACGTCCGGAATCCCCCTCGGTTTCCACTTCTTCCTTGCGCAACCGCTCGGTCACCTGCTCATCCTCGGTGACCGTCTCGGTGCCCAAACTGACTTTCTCCACCGGAACGGCTTCCTTTTCCACGAACGGGCGTTCGGCATGCAGGGTGACTTCTTCTTCCTGCTCGCCAAGCTCGGTCTCGCCGGCCACGCCTGCGGCGCCGTCTCCGGCCAGCGGCTCACGTTCCACCCGGACTTCCTCGTGGCTGACCGGAACCGTGGTCGTGACGTCCTCGGTGACCACGTACTTGCGCAACCTGACTCGCCCGGTCTCCACCGACTCGGTCCCGACACGCAGCTGTTCCTCGGAGCGGGTCATGGACTGGTCCGCGCCATGGCCCGCCACTGGCTCGTCCTGTCCGCGAACCGGGTCCATCTCGTCTTGGACGCCCGCGCTCTCGCCTGGTGCCAGGGTGCCGACACCGCCGCCCAATGGATCGTCGGCGGTGCGGTCCATGCCGGACTCGCGATCCATTCCCGTGCCGCGGTCTGCTTCGATTCCCTCAGGCCCCGTGGCATCGTAGGCGCGGTTGTAATAGCGGTAGAGTTCCTGTTCGTCTGCCGGGCTCAAATGCCCGTCCTGGTCGTCTATGCGCGGTGCGCCCTTGACCGTCTGCTTGTCGAATGGCACGGTCACGGTGTCGCCGTCCACGCTGGCCTCATCCAGCGGGACGAAGCTCTCGGAAAGTCCGAACAACCCCGTGCGCACGGTGACCCACTGCGGTTCTCCGGTCTGGTCATCCAAAAAGACCTGGCCGAACTTGCCGATCTTCTCCCCGTCGGCTCCTACGACTGTTCCGTCGTGGTGCAGCAATTCGTCAATCTGGTGCTTGTCAATCATGATTTCGTTCCTCCCGTTGCGGTATTCGGTAGTTCGATATTCCGGAAAGCGTTGGCTTCACGGATGATCCTGCGCCCATGCCGGGCGTGACGTCGTACCATCGATCCATCCGGCGCCGCGGATTGCGCGGCAGCCGGAGCGTGGATATTTCGTACCCAAGGCGGCGTTGATGCCCTTGGGCCACCGTTTTCCCTTCAGCAGGAAGCACCGGCAGGTACGACTATTGCACCCTGCGTTCTGGCCGGGTCCGCTGTCTTGCAGCCGCATGGACGATGCCTTGGCAACGACTGTGAACTTGTAAATCTTCTGCCATCGCCACCGGTTCGGTGCCATATTTTGCCGTTCGTTCTCGGCCGTTTGTTTCAGGCATCGCGGCGGGCGAATCGGGCCGTCCCGGCAGCCAGAAGCGCCCCAGGCGACAATTATCTAAAGCGCGGTCCTGAACCGTAGGACCCGGCCGCACCAGTGGCCATGAAGGTGGCGGCGTTCTTCGGAAGATTCTAGTTCAGCGGTTTTCACGCCCTGCAAAATGTGGACAACAAGGTCGTGGCCCTGTCCGTGGAAGATTTCTGTAACATCTCGGTGGGCATGGACTGTTCCGAGGTTGCGCGGTCGGTTGACGCGCCGGGACTGGAAAAGCCGTTCTTCACCATCTCCTCGACCATGGCACCGTCGGAATCCACCTGTTGCTACTACGCGGCACGCACCAGGCTGCTGAGCTACGTGCTGGTTTCCGCAGAGCATCTTCATCCCTTGAAGGAGAACTGCCGATGCCCCTGAACGAAACCGATCCCGTCCGCGTCCTCGTTGCCGAGGATAACAACTCGATCCGTGCCGGGTTGCGCACAGTCCTGTGCACGGACAATACAGTGCAGATCGTCACGGGTTGGAAAACGGCTACCGCTGCATCGGGCATGCCCAGCGTCTGGAACCGGATGTCATGCTGCTGGACCTCCGCATGCCCCAGTTTGACGGGCCCTCGGTGCTTGAGAAGCGGCAAACCCAAGACAGCGCACCCAAGGCAACGCAGCCACGGTCCTGATCCTGACGGCCTTCGGCGAGGAAGACTACATCGACCTAGCCTTGCCCGCTGCATTTGTCGCAACCTTGACCGGACGCGAACTTGAGGTGCTGGTCCGGCACGGTTCGGGCAATTCGAACGTCGAAATCGCGGCACCCAGGGTTATCATGGAGGCCACGGCGACGGGCTATGTCATCGCCACTGCGAAGGTGTCGCATGCGCGGCCTTTGCCGGCGCTAGTCAGTCTCGCCGGCGGGCGGCCGGGAAGCTGGGGCGGCGAGCAGGTTGGCAAGCCGGGCGGCTGCGGCATGATCGCTGGCCGAGGCCTTCTGGTTCTCCTCGATCACTGCGGCCAGGACTTCGGCACGATGGATTTTCACACCCTTGGGCGCGTCAATTCCTACCTTGATCGAATCGCCTTTCGACTCAAGGATCGTCACTACGATGCCCTCGCCGATCAGGACCTGTTCTCCGACTTTCCGAGTGAGTACCAGCACCTGACTATCATATCCGTCCGAAAGAGTTCGGGTGTCACCACGAAGCCCTCAGTCGGGCAGCCTGAGCACCGGGTACCCCAGCGATTCGACGGTTTCAGGAGTGGAAGTTTGGTCCGAATACAACGCGATAATGCACGCTACCGCGTGATGTTCGGCCACCTGCCCCACCCAGATGGCGGTGTCCTCGGCCTTAAGGCGTGCATCGACCACCAGCACCAGTTGATCCGCGCCCACACTGCGAATCTTCTCCTGCTCGGCTTGGCTACCTGCCGCCGCGAGCTGCATGGCAAGCAGCACACACGTTTCCTCGGCCACCGCCGCGGCCCGGGCCTCCAGCGCCGCTCGTCGGCCGGCAACTATCCGCACCTGACGGCCCTGGCCGATTCCGGGCGCCGCAGGGCCGCCGGAAGCCATCGGCTCGGTTTGGGCGATCAGGTTGCTCCCGTCGTCCAGAAGCATGGACGCGGTGAGAGCGTCGGCGTCCTTGCCGATCAGCAGCACCAGATCCCCCGGCTGTCCCCGGAAGACCTGCTGATTCGTCGTGGTCGTCGCAGCGTTGCGTTGCGGCTGCCGGGCAGGTGCAGCAGGTTCCGGGTTCGCCGCCCGCCGGCCCGCCGCCGGGTATAGGGAAAAACTCTGGGCATCGAGCACCGCGTCGAAATCCACGGCCTTTGCGGGTTCGGATCCTTGACCGGCAAGCTGCAATTCGGCAGCCTCGGCGCGTTCAAGCAGCTGGCCCACCACGGTCTGGGCAGCGGCCGGCGCCTGACGGGCAGGAGCCGGCTCCGCGGGCTTCCACGGACCTCGGCGCACCGGGACCAGCCTATGGCGGCGCACCGGTGCCGGGACTGGTTCCTCACGGACCTGGATCACCGCTTCGTAGTGGAATTCGCGCAGCAGGCCACCTGCGCGCGGGGTTGTGATTTTTTCCGCCGAGACCAGATAGGCCTGCGGACCGAAGTCCGCAATGGCCTTGTCCTGGAGCTCCTGCAGGCTGCGGCCCTTAAGCAGATATTGCATCGGCACCGCGCACCACCCCTACCGTCTCGATCTGGGCCCCGCCGGCGGTGGCCTCCTGGTAGGAGAGCACCGCGTCCAACCCAGAGGCCGGGCCGATCAGCCGACGCACCGCGGGCCGCAGCGCCGGCGCGCACACCAGCACGGCTGACACACCGCGGTTCTGCAGGTCGGCTGCGATCTTCTTGACCGAGTCCAGCACCGCTTCCAGCCTCCGCGCATCGAACATGATCTGGCTTCCGGCGTCCCCCGGGCGCAGGGCTTCCAGCATTCCCTGCTCCACCACCGGGTCGATCATGACGACCCGCAGCGTGGATCCCTGCAGGTATTTCGCGGCGATCGCCGGACCCAGCGCCTCGCGGGCAGCCTCGATCAGGTTTTCCGGCGCGGTGCCGGTTTTCGCCTGCAGCGACAGGGCTTCGAAGATGCGCGCCAAGTCGTTGATGGCCACGGCTTCGCCCAGCAACCCCTGCAGCACGCGCTGCACTTCAGCAAGAGAGAGCAACGAGGGCACCAGCTCTTCGACTGCGGAAGGGCTTTGCTCGCGCAGCGCGTCGGTCATGACACGCACGTCCTCGCGGGTGAGCAGGCGCGGGGCCTGTTCCTGCACGATGGACGACAGGTGCGTGATGATCACGGAGATCCGGTCGATCGTCGTAGCTCCGGCCATGTCCGCGGTATGCCTTAATTCGGCGGGCACCCATTTGCCGGCCAGCCCGAACACCGGCTCGTGGACCAGCTGTCCGGGCAGCGAATCCAGCTGGTCGCCCAGGGCCAGCACCTTGCCGCGCGGAGCGGTGCCGCGCCCGGCTTCCACCCCGGCAATCAGGATCGCGTAGGTGGCAGGGGGCAGCTCCACGTTGTCGCGGGTGCGCACCGGGGGCAGCACGATGCCCAGGTCCATGGCGATGCGCCGGCGCAGGGCGCGCACCCGGGCCAACAGGTCGTCTCCGCCGCCGTTGACCACGTCCACCAGGTCTGCTGCCAGCTGCACCTCGATGGCATGGACCTTCATGCGTTCAAGCAGTTCGGCCGGGGTCTCCGGGGCGGCGCCCTGCGGTTCCGCCGCCGCCTGCGCGGCGGCCTGCGCCTCTTTCTCGTCCCGGGCCTTGATCCTGCCGGCGAACCAGAGCAGCAGCCCTCCGATGAATACGAAAGGCAGTTTGGGCATGCCCGGCACCAGCGCCAGCGCCACGGCGCAGCCCCCGGCAATGAGCAGCGCCGCCCGCGACTGCCCCAGCTGCGCCGACGCGGTGGCACCCATGTCGTCGGCCGAGTTGGAGCGGGTGACGATCATACCGGTGGAGACCGCCATGAGCAGGGCCGGAATCTGGGTGGCCAGGCCGTCGCCGATGGTCAGCAGCGCATAGGTGTTCAACGCGTCGGCGATCTCCATGCCGCGCGAAAGCATGCCGATGCCGATGCCGCCAAGCAGGTTGATGATAATGATCACCAGGCCGGCGATCGCATCGCCCTTGACGAACTTGCTCGCGCCGTCCATCGCCCCGTAGAAGTCGGCTTCCGCGGCGACTTCCGCGCGGCGCTCCCGCGCTTGGCTGTCGGTGATCAGCCCGGCGTTCAGGTCCGCGTCGATGGCCATCTGCTTGCCCGGCATGGCGTCCAGCGTGAACCGCGCGCCCACCTCGGCCACGCGTTCGGCGCCCTTGGTGACCACCACGAACTGGATCACCACCAGAATCAGGAAGATGACGAACCCGATGACCAGCGATCCGCCGATGGTGATGTGCCCGAAGGCCTCGATCACCTCGCCGGCATAGCCCTGGCCGAGCACCAGCCGGGTGGAGGCCACGTTCAGCCCCAGGCGCAGCAGCGTGGCCACGAGCAGCAACGAGGGGAAGACCGAGAAGTCCAGCGGGCGCTTGGCGAACATGGTCAGCAGCAGGACTACCAGGGACAGCAGGATGCTGGTGGCAAAGAGGATATCGAGCAGCGCCGCGGGGATGGGCACCACGAGCAGCAGCACGATGCCCACCACGCCCACCGGCACGGCGATCTTGGACAATTGCGAGTAGTTCATCGAGGTCTTCCTGTGCTAGCTGCCGGATCCGGCGGCGGGTGCGGTATGAATGCCGGAGGAGGCGCCGCGGGATTTGAGTTTCATGACGAATGCCAGCACCCTGGCCACGTCGGTGTAGCTGTCAGCGGGGATTTCCTCGCCGACGTCGCACTGCGCGTGCAGGCCGCGCGCCAGCGGAATGTCCCGGATCATCGGAACCCGGTGCTCGGCGGCCACTTCGCGCAGTCGGGCGGCGATGTCCCCTGCCCCCTTGGCCACCACGGTGGGCGCCGAAATGCCTGGCTGATAACGCAAGGCGACCGCCACGTGGGTCGGGTTCACGATCACCACGTCGGCATCTGCCACGGCGGCGATCATCGCATTGCGGCTGAGCGCCAGCTGCCGGGCCCGGCGCTGGGACTTCACCAGCGGGTCCCCTTCGCTGCGCTTGTGCTCGTCGGTCAGTTCCTTGCGGGTCATCCGCGTGTGCTTGCGGTTGCGCCGCATGACCACCAGCACGTCCGCGGCGGCCAGCACCAGCCCGGCGGCCACCGAAGCCTGGATCAACCAGCCGGCCCCCTGTCCTCCGGTGCTCAGCAGGGAGGACAACGGCAGCGCCCCGGACTGCAGCAGCATCGGCATCAGGGACTGCACCACCAGCCACAGCACCAGCCCGATCACCGCGACCTTCAGCAGCGCCTTGATCCCCTGCCACAGTGCCGCGAAGCCGAACACCCGGGACAGCCCGGCAACCGGATTGAGATTCGACGGATCCAACCGGAACTGGCGGAAACGAATGCCTCCCTGCAGCGCGGATACCGCGATCACAACCACCAGGCCCACGAGGAACAGCGGGCCCACTGTCGCAGCCATGGATCCCAGCGACTGGGCAAGCAGCGCCACCGCTGCCTCGGGGTCCGGGTGCGCGGCCAGCGGGCGCAGCGCGGCGAAGTGGACTGCCCCGGCTTCCCTGGCCCGTCCAAGCACTCCTGGCACCATCAGGGCCGCGGCGCCCAGTCCGAGCCAGGCGGCCAGGTCCTGCGAGCGGCTCATCTTGCCCTTGGAGTGGACTTCCTTCATCCGCTGGCTGGTCGCCTTTTCGCTGCGCTCCCCCGAGTCCTGCGTCATCGCGGCACCATCGCCGGCAGCAGTTCCAGCCCATCGCGCACCAGCGCGGAGACGATGGAGGGCAGCACCACGAACACCGTTCCGGCCAGGGCCAGGGTGATAAAGATCTTCAGCGGAAAGCCCATGGCGAACGCGTTAAGCGCCGGTGCGGCGCGGGTCAGCAGCCCCAGCCCGAAATCCGCGAGCACTAGGACCACCAGCAGCGGACCGGCGATCTGGACGGCCGCCACGAACATCTGCGGCACCGCGGCGGCCAGGGACTGCGCTGCGCCGGACAAGGCCAGCCCGGCGCCCAGCGGCACCGCGGAGAACGAGGTGAACACCCCGGCCAACACCAACTGGTAGCCGTCGGAGGCAACCAGCAGCGCGAGCGCGGCGAAATGGAAAAAGCGGGCGAATTGGGCGCCGTTGACCATGGACTGCGGGTCGAAGCCCTGGGCCATGGAGAAGCCGCCGAACAGGTCGATCAGGTTGCCCGCGGACTGCACCGCGGCGAAAACCAGCAGGATCATGAATCCCATGCAGGCCCCGGCCGCCAGCTCCAGCACCAGCAGGCCAAGGTACCCGGCGGTGTTCGGCGACACGTAGTCCGGGGCAAGTTTCGGGGTCACCGTCAGGGCCAGGGCCACGCCGAGCATGCCCTTGATGCGCAGCGGGATCGAGTTGTGGGAAAAGGGCGGGGCGAGCATCAGGAAGGCGGTGATGCGCACGGCGGCGAGCATCAGCACCTCAAGGAAGTGCAGCTGCAGAGTGAAATGCATCAGCTGCCATCCAGCAGCAGGGGCAGCTTGCCGAACAGCTCGTGGGTGAACAGCACTGCCTCGGAGATCATCCAGTGCCCGCAGACCACGAGCGCCACCGCCACTGCCACCGCCTTGGGCACGAAGGACAACGTGACTTCCTGGATCTGGGTCATCGACTGGAACAGCGAGATGGCGAAGCCGACCACCAGCGAGGTGATCAGCACCGGGGCGGCCAGCTTGGCCGCCAGCATCAGCCCGGAGAGCCCGATGTCCAGCACTGCATTGGAATCCATGGCTCACCCGCCTGCAATCTGGTAGGAACCGACCAAAGCGGTGATGATCAGCGACCACCCGTCGACCAGCACAAACAGCAGGATCTTGAACGGCAGCGAGATCATCACCGGAGGAAGCATCATCATGCCCATGGACATCAGCGCGGAGGCGACAACCAGATCGATGACCAAAAATGGCACAAAAATCACGAAGCCGATGATGAATGCTGCGCGCAGCTCGGAAATCATGAACGCCGGGATCAGGGTGGTCAAGTCAACATCGGCGGGGCTTGCGGGGTTGGGCAGCTGGGCGGCGCGCGTCATCAGCGCGATGTCCGCTTCCCGGGTATGGGCCAGCATGAAGTCGCGCAGCGGCTCCATGCCGATGTCCAGCGCTCCATTCAGATCCAGCTCCCCGGACAGGTACGGCTGCACTCCCAGCTCGTTCATCTGGCCGAGGACCGGCCCCATGATGAACAACGACAAGAACAGGGACAGCCCGGCCAGCACCTGGTTGGGCGGGATGCTCGGCAGCGACAGCGCGTTGCGGGTCAGCGCCAGCACCACAAAAATCTTGGTGAATGAACTCATCATGAGCAGCAACGCCGGGGCCACCGACAGCAGCGTGATGGCGATCAGCGTGACGATCGCGGAATTCGGGGTGCCGTTCGGGCCGTTGATGTCCACCGAGATGCCGCCGCCGGGCACGGCAGGCTCCGGGGTGGCGGGGGTCGCCAAGGCCGCCGGGGCGGCCAGCAGCAACCAGGCCAGGTAGGCGGCGGCCAGTACGGCGGCAACCAGCAGCCGCAGCTGGTTCCCGGACCCGGCAGCACCCCGGTTCGCCCGGGGGCGCCTCACCGGCGCGGCCCTCGGCGCAGCGCATGCTGGGCGTCGCGCCAGGTCTGGACGTCCAGGATGGAGCCGGAGAGCATACCCGGGCGCGTGGAGGCCTGGGAACTGCGGCGCAGCTCGGCTTCGAACGCGTTCACTGCGCGCAGGCTCTTGCGGGTGGGCGCCGCCGGCGGGGTGTCGCGGTCCTGTTCGCCGTCCGGCAGATCGTCAACCAGCACCGGGCCGGCGGCAGGCTGCCCGGGCTGCGTGGCCGATTCGGCGACCTGCGCTGCCGCGGGGGCGTCATAACTGTCGATGACGTTGACCGCGGCTTCGCTGACGCCCAGCAGATAGCGCCGGCCCTCGACGTCGATCAGCACCGCCGAGGATTTCGGGCCCAGCGGCTGCCGCTGCACCACTGACAACAGCGAGCTGCCCGGGGTGCCGAGACGGGTGGAGAATTTCCTTCGCAGGTAGAGCAGCAGGCCGAAGACCGCGGCGAGCGAGAGCACTACCCTCAGGAACAGGAGAATGCCGTCCACGCTCAGGCGCCCGCCGAATCCATGTCAAGGATCTTGGTAATGCGTACGCCGTAGTCCTGGTCCATGACTACCACCTCGCCCTGGGCGATCAGCCGTCCATTGAGCAGTACGTCCGCCGGGGCCCCGGCGGAACGGTCAAGCTCGATGACGGCGCCCGGTTCCAGGTTCAGCACATCGCGCACCGACAATCTGGTGCGTCCAATCTGGACGGTCAGCGCCATCTCCACATTCGAGATGCGGCCCAGCCGGCTGGCCATGTCCTCCGGCTCCTCGGCGGAGGGGGCCGGGCCGGAGACCGGGGCGGTTTCGCGAAGGCGCAGGGCGAAGAAACCGGCGTTCTCCCCGGACTGGGTGCGCAGCATGAAGCCCACCGTGTCTGCCGCGGAGAGCGTGCCCTGGGCGTTCTCGCCGGATTCCAGGCTCAGCACCCCGATGCCCAGCACGCCGGTTGCAGCTTCCAGCGCGGGGCGCAGCAGGTCCTCGGTGCCCACGCGGGCGGTGCGGCGTTCGGAGGAGCCTCCAAGCTCGCGCTCGGCCACGTGCAGCACCACGTCGGCTGACTGCTCCCCGACAAAGGTCGCGCAGAGCACAGCCCCGGCAGCCGAGGCGACCCAGTCCTGCCGCGGCCCGGTGTGCAGCACCGCGCTCAGCGAGGTGGCGGTGGGCAGCATCGCGGCCAGCGCCTGGGCGGCGGAGGTGTACAGCGCGGTGGAGTGGAGGACCGCGGAGGTCTCGTTGAAGGCTGGCATGGTTAACTTTCCTGATTCGTGACGATGACGGCGGCTGCGCGGCCGTCGCGCGATCCCGCGGCGGCGGTACCGACGCGGTGCCCGCCGGCGAGCAAGTCAAAGGGCTGGTGCACGCGGTGGCCCAGGGGCAGCACGTCTCCCACCGCAAGCTCCAGGATTGCTTGGGGCTTCACCAGGTTAGGGACGGTGGACAGCTGCACCTGCAGCGGGACCGTCCCCAGGGACTGGGCCAGCAGCTCTTCGGAGTTCTCCGCGTCGGACCGCGGGTTGGCCTCGCCGAGCTGTTCAAGCAGCAGCTCGGCCGGCAGCGCCACCGAGGCGCCGGCGCTGCGCTCGCCCACCCTGATCCCCAGCCGGGCGACGATCATCACCTGCGACTTCGCGGCGGCTTGGGCGAACTGCGACTGGTGGGCGATGGAGGCAACGACAAGCCGTTCGGAGAGCAGCGTTCCCAGCGAATAGTGCAGGTCCTCCAGCGCCTCGCCCATCAACGAGCGGATCAGCGTCGCTTCGATGCGGGTGAACGCCCGGTCCGGCAGGTCGCCGGGGGCATGGCTGCCGAGCATGTGGCAGACCCAGCTCAGCGCCTCGCTGGCGGGGAACTGCAGCACGCTGCGAGCCTCGGTGCTTTCGGCGGCGCAGAGCACCATGGTGGTCAGTGGCGGCAATCCTGCGACGTAGTCGTCATAGGTCTGCATCTGCACCGATTCGAAACTGACCTGCGACATCACCCGGATCTTGGCGGTCAGCTGGGTACCCCACTGGCGCGCAAAGGTCTCGAAGGCAAGTTCGAGCACACGCGCGTGTTCACGGGCAAGGGTCGTGGGGCGGCGGAAGTCGTACACTTCGGCCAGCGCATGCGCGGACGTGGTATCCCGCGGCACGCCGTAGCCCGGGCCTCCCAAAGGCAAAGATGTCACGGTGGCTACTCTCGGCAGCCGGGCGCTGATCGTTAGCCGGTTTCGGCAGGCAATTGACAGCCAGCCCCCGACATAGTTTTGTCATCGCCCAGGGGTGCTATCCATCGAGTTCCGGGAGTTTCTCGCGAACCGCCTCGCTCTTGTTGGACAGCACCACGATGTCCACCCGGCGGTTCAGCGACAAGTCCCCCCGGTCCTTCAGCGGCCGAGCGTCGCCGTAGCCCACCGAGGAGATCCTGCCCGGCTTGATGCCGCCGTCCTCCACCAGGACCCGCAGGACGCCGGTGGCCCGGCTCGCCGAAAGCTCCCAATTGGTCGGATACGGATGGACCGGCTGGCGCACGTCAGCGAAGCCCTCCACGGCGATGTTCAGGTTCGCCTGCTTCAGCACCGGTCCGATGGCGTCGATGATCCGGCCCGCATGGCGAGTCAGCTCGGCGCTGTTGGGGACGAAAAAGGTTTCGGCGCTGACCAGCCGCACCGTCAAGCCGCGCTGGTCGATGCGGTAGACCGCGGCATCGGGGTAGCCCTGCTCGACCAGGGCGTCCTGGATCTGCTCCTTGAGCTTGAGCAGCTTCCGGGTTTCCGCGCTGGCCATGGCTTCCAGCTGCTCGCTGGTCAGTTCCTCACCGGTGCCGGTGCTGAGCAGCCCCTGGGCGCCGGCCATATCGGCCGGGACCACGATGCCTTCGGCGGTATCGGCGAACTGGGTTTCCTGGACGCCGAAGCCGGTGGCCAGCGAATTGCGTAAGGCCGCGAATTTGTCCTGGTCCACCGTGGACATCGCATACAGCACGATGAAAAGGCACATCAGCACGGTCACCATGTCCATGTAGGAGGCCATCCAGCGCTCGGAGTTCTCGGAATGGCCCTGCTGCGCCGATCGCCTGCGGCGGCGCGAACGCCCCGCGGCACGGGATGATCCGGGACGGCTCATGCGGCTTCCTCGAAGTCCTGCTCAGCCAACCTGATGGAGTCCTTGGATCCCGAAGCCTTGGCCGAGTCGGCCGGGAGCATGCCTTCGAGTTTTTCACGCAGCACGAGTGCCGGGGTGCCGGACTGGATGGCCATGAGCCCCTCGACGGCGAGGTTCAGCTGCTCGGATTCAAGTTCGGCCAGCCGTCCCAGCCTCGCCCCGATGGGAAGCCAGATGAAGTTCGCCGAGACCAGTCCCCAGAGGGTCGCAACGAAAGCGGCGGCGATCATGTGCCCCAGCTCGTCGGGTTTGGACAGATTTTCCAGCACGTGGGTCAGGGACACCACGGTGCCGATGATCCCCACCGTGGGCGCGTACCCGCCCAGAGTGGCGAACCACTTGCTGGCCACGGATTTCTCGCGCTCCTGAGTGTCGATGTCGTCTTCGAGCATGTCGCGCAGGTCGTCGGCGTCGACCCCGTCGGCCATCGCCTGCAGGGCGCGGGCCACCAGCGGGTCCTTGGCCTTGGCCACCTCGGCTTCCAGGGCCAGCAGCCCGTCGCGCCGCGCCACCTCGGCGAAGTGGACCAGCTGCTCGACCAGATCCCGGGGGTTGCCGATTTTGCCTCGGAACGCCTGCGGCAGCGCCTTGAACGCCGCGAGCATGTCCTTGATGGTACCGCTGGCGATGCCCACCGCGATCGTCCCGAAGAACACGATGATCATCGGTGCGGGCAACAGGATGGAGGACAGGCTGGCGCCCTCCATGAACAGCATGGTGAACATCGCGCCAAAGGCGAGCAGCAAGCCGATAATTGTTGCCGGATCCATGGATATCTCCCCTTATTAAGGCGCTCCGGGAGCCGGCGCCGCACCGGCAGCCTGAGCGGCTGCGGTGCGGGCCGCGGTGAGCACCCGGGCCCGGTAGTCGACGGTCAGGGCAATGATCTCGTCCAGGGTTTCGCGCACCACGTACTGGGCGCCGTTGGCCATCACCACCACGGTGTCCGGCGACTGCGCGATCCGTTCGATCAGGTCCGCGTTCACGGCCAGCCGGGTGGAGTTCAACCTGGTTAACACGATCATGGTGCCCTCACCTCATTAGTCCACTGTCAACTGTCGGCGCCCGGGCGCCGGACGTTAGCCGGAGCGCTTAGCGCTTGAGGTTCGACAGCTCCTGCAGCAGCTCGTCGCTGGTCGTGATGATCCGGGCGTTGGCCTGGAACCCGCGCTGGGCGACAATCAGGTTCGTGAATTCCTGGGACAGATCCACGTTCGACATCTCCAGCATGCCGCCGGCCAACTTTCCGAAACCCGGGCTGCCGGCGGTTCCCAACTGCAGGGTGCCGGAGTTGCCCGTCAGTGTGTAGGAGGACCCGCCGGCCTTTTCCAGCCCGGCAGGATTGGTGACGTTGCCGATGGCGATCTGCGCAACCACCTGCTGCGCGCCGTTGGAGAAGCTGCCGGTGAGGGTGCCGTCTGCCCCCAGGGTGAATCCTTCCAGGGTGCCGGCCTTGTTGCCGTCGACCCCTGAGATGCTCGCGGTGTTCAGTTCCGCGAAGCTGGTCAGGCTGCCCAGGTCCACGGCCACCGCGCCCACCCTGAGCACAGCGTCGGACAGGTTCCCGGAGGCGTCTTCGGTCAGGTTCTGGGTGGCGGTCGCTCCACTGGCGCCGTTTTTGCCTGCCACGCTCCAGCCGGTGGCGGTCCGCGTGAAGGTGAGGGTCAGGGTGTGCTCGGATCCGTCGGCGGCGAAGATCTGGGCATCGCGGACCAGGCTTTCGCCCACTGCGGTGTCCTTGGGCAGGTTGCCGCCGACGCTGGCCTTGCCGGTCGCGGTGCCCGGAGCGATGAGGTTGTTCGGCAGGGTGATGTCGCTCAGTTCCCCACCGGTCGCCAGCTGCCCGTTGGCCCCGGCCATCCAGCCTTGGACCAGTCCGCCGTCCGGGCTGACCAGCCGCCCGTTGGCGTCGAAGTCGAAGGCGCCGGCGCGGGTCAGCGAGGTCGTGCCGCCCGAGCGCGTAATGAAGAATCCGTCGCCGGAGATCATCATGTCCGTGGATCGGCCGGTGTTCTGGCTGGACCCCTGGGCGAAATTGGTGGAGATGCCGGCGACCTGCACGCCCAGACCCACTTGGGCCGGGTTGGATCCGCCCTGGTTGGCGGCCGGGCCCGTGGCGCCCTGGGTGAGCTGCGAGAGGGTGTCCTGGAATTGCACCGAGGACGACTTGAACCCGGTGGTGTTGACGTTCGAGATGTTGTTGCCGGTGGCATCCAGCATGGTCTGGTGGGCGCGAAGGCCGGAGATTCCCGAATAAAGTGAACGCAGCATGAGGGGGGCTTTCTGTGAGTGGAATTTAATTGTTTAATGGGGCAGCTCGGCGGCGGCCTAGCTGGGCAATACGTTGGGCAACGAGTTTGGCAAGGAGGCCGCCGCGTTGGGGTTCGCGGGGGCAGCTTCCTCAGGAGACCTGGTGTTTTCGGGAAGATCGTTGTCCGGCGCCGCAGCGGGGGCTTCGGTCTTCTGCGGGTCCCGGACCGCAATCACGGTGGTCAACGCAATCTGCTTCTCCCCCACGCTGAGCACCGGTCCGTTGGCAGTGAAGGTGACCGCGGTGACGATTCCTTCCACCGGCGGCTGGTCAGCCGAGGTCACGTGCTGTCCCATGAAGGACGAGGCCGCGGTGCGCTGCTGGACTTCCAGCGAGGTCTGCTGCGCGGCAGTCAGCGTGTTGAGCCGTTCCATGGACGCCAGCTGCACGGTCTGGGAAATCATTTGATTGGTGTCCATGGGCGCACTGGGATCCTGGTTCGCCAACTGGGTGACCAGCAGGTGCAGGAACACTTCCGAGTCCATGGTCTGTTTGGGAACACGCTGCCTGGCGGCGGCGGCTGCCGTGCCGCCTGATGCGTCGAGGGGGCTGATAGTCATCGTCGGAGGTCTTTCGGTTAGGCCAGCAGGTCGAGCCTGGCGACGGGGCGAGCGGGTGGAGCGGGTGTGCCAGGCAGGGCTGGATTCTCCGTTGCAGGGGCGGTATCCGCGCCCTCGGCCAGTGGGATTCCAGGGCTCGGATGCTGCCGGGCGGGAGCGTTGTCGGGGTGACGCTGCTGGAAGTGCCCCTGGCCGGAGCCGGCGAATCCCTGGCCCGCACCGGAACCGGTGTTCCCCGTGGACGCGGCATTCTCTGGCGAGAGCACCTGCACGCTGCCCTGCCCGAGCGCTGCCATCTCACGGCGCAGTTCCGGCAGCAAGGCACGCAAGGCGTGGGTTCCCGCATCGGTCGGTGCCGACAAGTCGACCCGAAGTCCGGAGGGACCCAGCTGAGCGCTGACGGTGATCGGTCCCAACGTTTCCGGTGCCACATGGATATTCATGGTTCGCTGGCCAGGGACGGCACTGAGGACGGTCACGAGCGGCGCGGTGAGCTGCTTCAGCAAGGGCGGGTGCACGGATGCCGGGCGTGCGGTCGGGACCTCTTCCAGCGGTGGCAGGCCGTCAGCCCGCTGCGGCGGAGCGGTTCCCTGCAGGTTGCCAGCGCTCGCCAGCGCCACCGCGGGAAGCGGCGATTCGGGCGGGGCCTGCGCAAGCCGCTCCCCTGCTCCTGCGGCGACCGCACCTGTTGGTTTCGGCTCACCGGCCACGGCAACCTCGGGCAGTTGGGGTGCATGCTGGTGCGGGAGCGCGCGGGGAACTTGGCCCTCGGAAACCTCGAGCGGGGCGGCATCTGCTTCTCTCCCGCCGCCAACAGCGTTCTGCGGCAGCGCGGTTGCGGTCGCGGTCGCGGGGTTCTGCACAGGAATCGTCCCGACAGCACCCGGAATCAGGGTGCCGGCAGGCATCCGCCCTGCCGCTTGCGCGCCGGCGGGGGCGGTCACTGCAGGCACGGCGGACCCCGGGACGGCGCTCGGTATTGCCGCGCCGGGCGGCATCTCGGTCCGGGCGATGCGCCCCGTGGAAGCAGGAACAGCCGAAGGCTCCACCGGCAGCGTAAAGCCTGCGGCGGGGCCGTCCATCGGCTGGATCCAGACAGGGACCTTGCCCTGCTGCTCGGCTGCCCCGGAGGATTCGGTCCCTCCGGACGCGCGGTCGAGCACCGGCAAGGACCCAGGCCCGGCTCCCCCGCTGGTTTCGGGAGGCAGCTCGATGGTCAGCAACAGGTTCTGCGCGAGAACCGGCGGCATTGATGATTCCGGCGCGGCGGGCGGGACTGCGGCTTCTGCAGGTAGTGCGCGATGATCCGGCTCCGGCACGGGCAGGGTCCGAGGATCCAGTGCGGCCGCCGGCTCATCCCCGGCCCGGGCCAGCAGCCCGGCGAAACGCTGCGCTCCCGAAGCCTGGCCCGGCGGCATCTGCGCGACAGGTGCCGGAGAGTCCGCCAATTGGAGCGGCAAGGTGGAGGGGATCCTGGTCATCGTGAAACCGCCCGCGCGCTGTCGAACAGTGCCCGCTGCGCGGCCCGCGCGTCAGCTGGACCGGAGTTCGCGGCTGCCTCCGATGGCACGATGCGGCGGATGGTCATGATGTCCTTGTCGGTTTCGAACAGTTCGCGGATGCTCACGCTCTCGCCCGGCCGCGGGGCATGGATCATCTTGTTCCCACCCAGGTAGATGCCGATATGCCCGCCACCGCGGGTGACAATCAGGTCGCCGGGCCTGGCCTGGGCCAACGACGGCACCTCGGTGCCTTCCTTGGCTTGCTGCCTGGCGACGCGCGGGAGCTGAATCCCCAGATCGCGGAAGGTGTGCTGGACAAAGGAGGAGCAGTCAAGGCCCACCTTCGGGTTGTTGCCTCCCCAGACATAGGGCACTCCCAAGTACTTTTTCGACGCGGCGACCACCCTGGCGCCGTCGATGCCCCCTGCGGCCGCAGGTTCGGAGGCGCCCTGCGCACGCGTGGTAGCTGCAGTCTTGCCAACTGCCTCGCGCTGTCCCCGCTCCGCTTCCCTGGCAGGTCCGGCGCCGGCAGCTGCGGGCGCGGCGCCGTTCGCCGAGGCATCCAGGGCATTCTGGAGCACCTGCTGGAACTCAGTTCCGGCGGGGGAATCGAACGTGACGCCCGCATTGGTGCTGTTCGCCGCGGCATTCGCCGTCCCCTGCAGGGATCCGCCCAGAACGTTGCCCGCGGTGGCGGCAGACCTGGTTTCAGGCGCGGCGGGCGTCGGAAAGCCGGTCACCCGGGCCAAGTTGGATTCGATGGCCCCGATACGCGCGGCGACGTCAGCGTAGCTCACTGTCGAGTCCTTTCCCGAGCGGTTCCTGCCAGATCGTCAAGGAGGTGCTGCTCCCGGGCAAGATCTGCGTGCTGCACCGCCTGGTGATGGCGGGCTTCGAGTTTTTCCAGCGCTTTCACCCCGCGGCGCTGTGCGCGGTAGGCCTCGGCCGCCAACTCGCGGTCCTCGTCCAGCTGGGCTTCCAGCGCCTGGAGGTCCGCCAGCGCCGATCGCCCGGCAGACCGGGCGGCGGCAATGGCCAGCAGCGATGCGCTGTCCACCGGATCGTTGGCGCTGCCGTGCAGTTCCTGCAGGGTCTGCTCGCGCTGCAGCGTGTGGGCGCGCACCGCCTGGTTGGCCTCGGCCAGGGCGCGCGCCGCCTGGCGTTCGCCGATCTGCCGCAACCGCAGCAGGGATGCCAACGAGAATTTCCGGCTCATCATTCAACTCCCAACCGGGCAAGCAGCGCTGTCAGCTGCGCCCATGATTCGTCGACCGGGCAGCCTTCATCCAGCGGCTGCTGCAGGAAGGCGTCGATGGCCAGCCGATGCTCCACCGCGGCATCGGCCAGCGGGTTCGAGCCGCTCTGGTACGCCCCCACGTCGATCAGGTCCTGTACGCTGCGCCCGGCCGCCATCACCTGGCGCAGCCGCCCCGAGGCGGCCTTGCGGGAGGGATCGTTGATTTTCGAGGCCAGCCGGGAGACCGAGGCCAGCGCGTCGATGGACGGGAAATGCCCCTGCACCGCCAAGGCGCGGTCCAGCACCACATGCCCGTCCAGCAGCGAGCGCGCCGCGTCGGCCACCGGTTCGTTGTGGTCGTCGCCGTCCACCAGGACCGTATAGATTCCGGTGATCGCTCCCTGCTGCGCGGTGCCCGCCCGTTCAAGCAGCCGGGCGAGCAGCGAGAAGGTCGAGGGCGGGTAGCCGCGGGTCGCCGGGGGCTCGCCGGCCGACAGCCCGATCTCGCGCTGCGCCATGGCCACGCGGGTCAGCGAGTCCATCATGAGCAGCACCTGCATGCCGCAGGCGCGGAAATGCTCGGCGATGCGTGTTGCGGCCAGCGCCGCGCGCAGCCGCATCTGGGCGGGTTCGTCCGCGGTGGAGACCACCACCACCGACCGGGCCAGGCCTTCGGGGCCCAGGTCGTCTTCGAGGAATTCGCGCACTTCGCGTCCGCGTTCACCGATCAGCGCGATGACGTTCAGCTGCGCCGTAGTCCCCCGGGCGATCATGGACAGCAACGAGGACTTGCCGACGCCGGATCCGGCGAAAAGCCCAAGGCGCTGCCCGGCGCCCACCGTGCACAGGGTGTCCAGCACCCTGACCCCCAGCGGCAGGGGCCGGGTGATGCGGTGGCGTTCCATGGCCGGCGGGCTGTTATTCTCGATCGGGACCAGCTCGTGCTCGCCCAGTGCGCCAAGTCCGTCGATCGGCTGGCCCAGGCCGTTGAGCACGCGGCCCAGCAGCCCCGGCCCGGCGGGCACCAAGTGCCCGTGGCGTCCGCGGCGCACCGGGTCCCCCAGCCGGATCCGCTGCAGCGAGGCCAGCGGCATGCAGTGCAGCCCGCGGCCGGTGGCCGCAACAACGTCGACCGCAACTTCCTCCGTGCCGACGCTGAGCACCGACCCGACCGGGGCGTCCAGTCCCTGCACGCCCAGGCCCAGCCCGATCAGTTCGCTCACCACCCCAACGCGTTCGGGTGCCGCGGCGGACAGCGCCTGCGCCCAGTGCGGCTGCAGCAGGTTGTGGTGCGCCGGCGCGCTCATGGCGCACCGCCGCACAGCGCGTCCTTGGCCCGGCGCAGCGCGGTGGAAATCCTCGCGTCCAGGAATCCGTGCTCCAGCTCCGCCACGGCGTCCCCGGCGGACAGCGCCGCATCCGCGCGCAGCTCGATCCCGGTGCCGGGAAGTGTCTTCCGTCCCAGCAGCTGCAGGTCCTGCGGGTTCAGCCGCACCGCGCACACCGGCTCGGTGCCTGACAGCTTCGCTGCGCGTTCCATCGCCGCGCGGGCGGCGAACTGCTCATCGCACAGCACCTGCCCGATGATCGCTTCGGCCAGTTCCACGGCCGCCGCGGTCAGCGCAGCGGCGGATTCCTGCACCGGCGGAACTGCCAGCGCGGCGACGGCCCGGCCGGCGGCGCGCAGGGCGGCCAAGGCCTGGGCCTGTTCCTCGGCCTGCCGGGCCTGGGCCTGGGCTGCCTGCAGCTCAACGGCTTCGCGCTGGGCCCGGGCCGCCTGTTCCGCGGCCCGGATCCCCGTCGCGTAGCCCTCGGCGTAGCCGGTGGAACGCGCGTGCGCCAGGACCTGTTCCTGCGGCGCGGAGTCCAGGGAGCGGAAGGCCACGGGACGGAAATTCTGTTCAGGAGACAAAGTCGTCTCCGTCGCCGCGTCGGACGGTGATTTCGCCGCTGGCTTCCAGCGCGCGGATCTGCTGCACAATATCGGCACGGGCCGCCTCGACTTCGGAGACCCGCACCCGGTCCATGACCGCGATTTCCGAGTCCAACAGCTCGGCGGTGCGTTCGGAGATGTTCTCGCGGATGACCGCCTCCAGCTCGTCGGCCGCGCCCTTGAGTGCGAACGCCAGCGTCGTGGCGTTGACTCCGCGCAGCACCCTTTGGATGTCGCGGCGCTCGAAACGCAGCAGGTCGGCGAAGGAAAGCAGCCGCGAAGTGACCTCCTCGGCCAGCGCGGCGTCGAATTGGCCCAGCGAGGCGAGGATCTCCTTTTCCACGGCGATATCCGAACGGTTGATGATGTCCACGAGCGGCTGGATGCCTCCCACCTGTTCCACCGGTTCGTGGCGGGCGACCAGGCTGCCGGTGCGCCGCTTGAGCTCCTCGGAGACCACCCGGACAGCTTCGGGAACCGCGGTACCCATGGTCGCCAGCGCCGCGGCGATCTGCGTGCGCAATTGCGAGGGCAGCCCGGCGAGCACCTGCGAGGCGACCTCGGGGCGAAGGTAGCCCAGCACCAGGGCCGCGGTCTGCGGCAGCTCGCCGTCCAGCAGCGAGATCAGGTGGGCCGCATCGGTTCCTTCGAGAAACTCGAAGCTGCTGCCGGCGGTCGAGGAGGACAGCCGGTTCATGACGATGGTCGCCTTCTCGTTGCCGAACGACGCTTCCAGCAGGCCGGAGGCCGCGTCACGGCCGCCGACCAGGCTCGCGGTGGCCAGCTCGTGGACTTCCCCCAAGGTGCGCTGGATGACCTCGTCGTCCACCCGCCGCAGGCGCAGCAGCTCGGCGGCGATCTCCTCGGATTCGAATTCGTTGAACTGGCGCATCACCTCGGCGGCCTGATCCTGGTCCAGCTGCATCAGCACCACTGCGACCTTCTGGATTCCGCTCAGTTCACGGGGCGTGCTATCTGTTTCCTGGCTCATGCATCACCCTTTGAATCCATCAGGCTGCGCAGGTGCTGGGCCATCTTGGCGGGGTTCTGCGCGGCCAGCGCGCTCAGTTCTTCGCGTTTGGTCTGGGCGTCCAGCTGCTGAACGTGCGGCGTGCTGACGGTGGCGGGGATCTGGCTGATGGTGGTGGTCGGGGTGTCGGCCACGACGGACACCGCCGCGCTGGGCTCGCGCAGGCTGCGCAGCTCGCCCAAATCCACCAGCTCGCTGCTGTGCCGGTTGCGGCGGCGCAGCAGCAGGTAGACGGCCAGCAGGACCAGCACCAGCACGATCGATCCGGCGATGACCAGGGTGCGCAGCAGCTCCGCGTCCCGTGCGGCTTTCGCGGCGTCGGAGGCCTCGGTCAGCGCGTTTTGCGCCGCGGTCGCCGATTCGGTGCTGAACGGCAGCACCGAGACGTTGATGGTGTCCTTGCGCCCGGTGTCGATTCCGGCGGCGGCGCTGATCATGGCGGTCAGCTCCTGCACGTCCAGGCCGGAGGCGGCCTGCGCGTCCAGCGCAACCGAAACGCTCTGCCGGTTCAGGTTCCCGGAAGGCACCAGCCGGTTCTCGGTGACCTTGTTGACCGCGTTGGTCCGGTCGGTTTCGGAGGAGGTGAACGTCCCGTCCTTGGCCTCATCACTGGGCACCGCGATGTTGTCCGGACCCAGGACACCCGCTTCGCCGCTGCCGTTGCCGCTGCCCTGGTAGTCTTCCTTCTTGCTTTTTTCAGCCAATACCGGGTTGTCCTTGGGTGCGCTGAAGCTTTCCTCGGTCCGCTCCGCGGATTCCAGCGACACATCGGCGGCCACCGCCACGGTCGCGTTGCCGGGGCCGACCACGCGGTCGAGCATCGTCTGGATCATGGAGCCCACACGCTGCTCGTACTCCGAGGCCTGCTTGCCGGCAGATCCCTCCACGCCAACGCCGGCGGCCGAGAGCAGGGTGCCGTTCGAGTCGACGACGGAGATGTCGGCAGGCTTCAATCCGTCCACCGCGGCGGAGGTGAGGTGCACGATGGCCTGCACCTGGTCGGCGGTGAGCGTGGTGTTCGGCTTGGGCTGGACGAAGATCGACGCGGTCGGGGTGGTCGCGGAGTCCACGAACACCGTCTGCTCCGGGATGGCGAGCTTGACCGACGCCATGCTGACCGAGTCCAGGGCCATGATGGTGGAGGCCAGTTCGCCCTCCAGCGCCCGCTTGTAGGTCACGTCCTGCTGGAACTCGGAGGCCGTGACACCCATCTGGTCGAGCAGCGAATAGCCGCCGGCGCCCGCGGTGGGCAGGCCGGCGGTGGCGGCCTTCAGCCGCGCTTCGTACACGTTCTCCTGCGGGACCAGGATGGTTCCGCCAGCGCCGGTGATTTCATAGGGTACCGCGTCGGCCTGCAGCTGCTCGACGATGCCCGACGCGTCCTCGGCGGAGAGCCCGGTGAACAGCGGCGTCATCTTCGGCTGGCTGGCGAAACTCACCAGCGCGACGGTTCCCAGCACCACGATGGCCAGGCCGATGACGGCGATGGTGCGCTGGGCAAGGGTGAAACCGCGGATGCTTTCTCCGAGCTTCACCAGGGCTTTGGGCATGGTTGCCACTAGGCTTGCATCCTCATGATCTCGTTGAAGGCTTCCACGCCGCGGTTGCGGAAGGTCGCTGCCGTTTCAAGGGCCAGCGAGGCGCGCGCGGAGGCCAGGGTCGCGGTATGGATGTCGGCCAGTTCGCCGGTGACTGCCTTGAGCGACAGGTCGTTGGAGGTCGACTGCAGCTGCTGCACCTCGGCCAGCGCGCTGCCCAGCGTGGCGGCAAAGGCCGAGCCGTCGCTGCTGCGGGGTTCCGCCTGGCGGTAGCCGGCAGGGGTTGTCGGGGTGGTGGCCGACACGGGGGTGATCTCGAAGTTCATTACTGGCCACGTCCAATCTGCAGGGCGGCTTGATAGCTTTCACGGGCGCGGTCGACCACGGCGGCGTTGACCTGGTAGCCGCGCTGGGCAAGGATCAGGGAGCCCATCTGTTCCGACAGGTCGATATCGGGATAACGCACGTTGCCATCGGCATCGGCCAACGGGTGGTCGGGCTCGTGCACGATCCGGCCCTCGGCGTCGCCGCGTTCGATGCCCGCGACGTACACCCCGTTGGCGTCGTCCCCCGCCCGCGCCAGGACGTACTGGGCGCGAAAAGCCTCGTCGTCGGTGCTGCGCGCAGTGTTGGCGTTGGCCAGGTTGTCCGACACCGCGTCCAGCCACTTGCGGTGGACGGTCAGGCCGGTTCCGGCGATTCCGATGGCGTCGAACATCAGCTGCCCTTCAATGCGGTGCGGATGGAGCTGAAGGTGCCCGAAGCGGCCTGGGTCGCGAACTGGTAGCGCAGCATGGTGTCCACGTTGGACAGCGTCTCGGTGTCAAGGTTGACATTCGAGCCGTCCAGCCGCGTGGGTTCCAGGGACCGGTTGGTGCTGGCGACGGCCTCGCCGCTGCCTTGCGAAATCGATGCGGCCAGCGCGGACTCGAAGTCCACCCGACGGGCTTGGTACCCCGGGGTGTTCACGTTCGCGATGTTATTCGCGATGGCGCGCTGGCGCAGGGAGAGCGCGTTCAGGGCGCTCTCCATCGCTGCAGAGGTCACAGATTCAAACAAGACGTGTCGCTCCAGAGTCTTCAGCTGGGCCCATCCGTGGGCAACGGGGCTTGCGAGCGATCCATGCTCCCCCATGACAGAAGCAACTATCGGTTGCTTTGCGGGCCCGGTTAGCCGAATTCCCTAGCCAACCGCGTCAAGGTACACGGCGGCGTCCGCTGGCGGACGGGGCACGCTGTCAACGGCCCTGAGCTGGGCGGCGATGTCGTTTTTGCGTCGGGCGTAGGCATCGATCAGCTCGCCCAGCTGCCCCAGGACCTCGGCGGCGCGCTGGCGAAGCCGGGCTGGAAGCGGCATTCCGGATTCAGGGGCCTTCCAGGCGGCGATGTCCAGGTCGACGAGCTGTGCGTCCACGTGCAGCGCGGCGGCCAGACGGGCGCAGCGGGCCTCAAGTTCGTCGAGCAGCTGGTCCCAGGTGCTGCACTGCGATGCAAGTACTTCAGCCAACGTTGACCCCCGCGTGCTGCACTGCCGGGCCGCCTGGGGAAGCCGCGGCCTCGTGCCATGCTTCCTGCAGCGGCTTGAGCAACTCGATGGCCTGGGCGGTGAGCTGGATGTTGCGCTGGATGTTCGCATCGATGAGCAGCTGGGTGACGAAAACGTAGAGGGATCGCAGCCCCGCGCCGCCGGACCACGCCGAGTCGTCGAGGCTGGAGGACAGCTCGGCAATGATCGCCTGGGCGTGCAGCAGGTTCTCTGCCGCTGCGCCCCAGTTCGCCGAGTCCTGGGCGCTCTTGGCCCGATGCAGGTCGACCATCAGCCGGTCGTAGAGCATGGTCAGCAGCTTGGCCGGGCTGGCGGAAAGGATCGCCTCCCGGTTTAGTTGCGCGATCTTCTGGGCAGGATTGAGCATTATTTCTCCTTGGTGCTCGGCAGCGAGGCAAGTTGCGAAGCGAGGTAGGACTGCTGGGCGTTCATGTTGCTCAGCTGCACTTCCAGGGCTGAATAGATGCGCTTCAGGCTCGCTTCCCGGCTTTCCAGCCGGCGGTCCCAATTCAAGATCTGGTCATTGAGCCGGGTGATCGTCGTTTCCTGCCCCTTGATGCGCGAGCTGATGTCCCCGGAATACTTGTCGGACAGTTCGCTGCTGACAGTTTCCACGCGCTTGGCCAGGGTGGCGAAGGCCGACTGCACCCGCGCTGGGTCGGCGTTCAGCGCCTTGGTGAATTTCTCTTCGTCGAAATCGAGTTTTCCCTCTCGGGTGATCGAAATGCCGATTTCCGATGGCGAACGCCCGTCCACCGGCCTGATCGCCGCATCCGTGAGGCGCTGCGTGATGCTTCGGACCATGCTGTCGCCGGTGAAGATCATGCCGCTGGTGGCGCCACCGGTGCCGATGGTGACCGAGGAGTTGGCGGAGATGAAGTTCAGCAGTCCGTTCAGCGAGTCCACCAGGGAGGAGGCTTCCTTGGCGGCGGCTGCCATGTCGCGCTGCACGGTGAGGGTGACCGGATCGCTCGACGTCTTGGAAACGCTCACGTCGATACCCGGCATGAGCCCGGCGAAGGTATTCGACGCGGAGCTGACTGTCTGCTCCGCGGCGCTGCCGGCCCAGAGCGTGACCGTGGCATCCTGCGCGGCACGGATCTGGGTGAAGGGAACGGCCGTGCCGGCCAATGAGAAGGAATTCGCCGCTCCGCTGGCGTCCGCGGTGAACTGCACGCGGTACGTTCCGTCGCCGACCGCGAATTTGACGGCCTTGACTCCCGCCTCGGAAGCGTTGACCGCGGTGATCACGTCGTCCAGGGACGCGGAGACGGCGGTGATGCTGTAGTCCTTGCCGGCCGAGCTCAGCGTGAAGGAGGAGCTGTCCCATTCGGTGAGCGGTCCGGTGACGGTGACCTGCTGCTGGGCGAGCTGGCCGACGGTCAATTCCAGAGATCCAGTCGCGGCCCCGTCGGAGGTCTTCACGGTGATCGAGTTTGAGCTGGATACCGAGGTGAATTTCTGCAGCGCCTCGGGTTTGGCCAGGGTGGCCGAAAGTTTGGCTACGTCCGCGACGCGGGTATTCAGCGACTGGAGCGCCGAGACCATGGTCTGCGTTGCGGTGACCCGATTTTTCAGCATGGTCTGGGGAATCGCTTCGACCTGCATCAGCGACTTGATGAGGGCGGCGGTGTCCAATCCACTGGCCAGGCCATCAAGAGAAATTCCCACGGATACTGCCTCCCGGACTGTGAAAGATGATGTACGTGCCCGCGTGCCCGGAAAGGGCCTTTCGGCCTCTTTCCGGGCGCGGGGCGCCAGGCTGCCGGATTCCGGCGCGCCGACGCGCGTGGCCGGCAGCGGCTAGCCAGCGGGTGGTTAGCCCAGCAGCTTCAGGACGCCCTGGTTGGACTGGTTGGCCTGAGCAAGCATGGCGGTACCAGCCTGGGACAGGATGTTCGAGCGGGTGAAGTTCACCATCTCGCCGGCCATGTCCACGTCGCGGATGCGGGACTCGGCCGCCTGCAGGTTTTCGCGCGACACATTCAGCGAGTTGATCGCCGATTCAAAGCGGTTCTGCACTGCGCCCAAGGCCGCGCGACCACTGGACACGCTGGTGATGGCGGTGTCGACGGTGCCGATGGTCGCTGCCGCAACCGAGGCCGACGCGAACCCGTCGGTGGTCACGATCGCGGCCTTCAAATCGGTGGCCAGGGTCTTGATGTCGATGCCGCCCTGGCTCAGATCCAGCGAGATCTGGCTGTCGCCGCCGGTGCCGGCGCCGATCTGGAAGGACATGACGCCGTTGCCGGTTGAGCCGGCAGTGGCATCAAGCAGGTTGATGCCGTTGAAGTTGGTCGTGTCGCCGATGCGTCCCAATTCGTCGACCAGGGCGGTGACTTCGGTGGTGATGGCCTTGCGGGATTCCGCATTGTTCGAGTCGTTGCCGGCCTGTACTGCCAGATCACGCACACGCTGCAGGATCGAGTGGACCTCGGTCAGCGCGCCTTCAGCGGTCTGGATGACAGAGATGCCGTCCTGGGCATTGCGGGCGGCAACGTTCAGGCCATTGACCTGCGAACGCAGGCCTTCGGAGATGGCAAGTCCGGCGGCGTCGTCTGCCGCGCGGTTGATGCGCAGGCCCGAGGACAGCTTTTCCAGCGACTTCGACAGGTCGTTCTGGGTGTTGGACAGGTTGCGGTGAGCATTCAGCGCCGCGAGGTTGGTGTTGATCTGCATACCCATGATGTTTTCCTCCGTGAGAACGGGTGTTGTTTACCTAGGTCCGTCCATGGACCTCGTGAACAACTATCGGCCGTACTCCGCGAGCGGTTAGCGGGATGCTTCCACCTCGAACATCACGCAATATCCGCTGTCATCGGCGGACCGGTCCAGTCGTCCAAGCGTCCGCCTGTTGCCTGGTGGGCAAACTCGTCGAGGTAGCTGTCGCGCCGCGCCTGGGCGGACTTCGTGAGCTTGGGCTGCACGACGGGCGGCCGGTCGGTGAGGTAATGCGTCTGGATGGCTTCGTGCAGCAGCTTGAGGGCGACGGTGCGCTGCTGCGAGATTGCCGAATGCGTCACGCCCGCCTCGGCAGCAATCTGCTTGACCGTGGCGCCTTCGAAAAAGAGTCGGCGGATCAGGATCTGGAGTTTCTGGGGCAGGCACTGCACGGCCGCATGGATCACGCTGATGCGTTCGCGGTGCAGGATGTTTTCCTCCGGGATTCCCATCTCGGACAGGAGGCTGTCATGCATGGTTTCCTCCAGCGCCACCACGCTGCGCTCGGCATCGGCCATCACCGCGCGCACGTCCGCGCTGCTCACGCCCATGGCGTCGGCCAACTCATGCTCCGATGGCTGGCGTCCCAGAACACCGGTCAAGGCTTCCTGGACGTTGCGGGTTGCAGTGATTTTCTGGCGCGCCCCACGGGTCGCCCAATCGTTCGAACGCATATCGTCGGCAAAGGCACCCATGATCCGGCGGCGGGCGAAGGCGCCGAAAGGCACTCCACGGGAGGGGTCGAATGATTCGGCAGCGCTGATCATCGCGATGGTGCCGACGGAGACGAGATCTTCGCGCGAAAGATGCGTCGCTTTCGAGCAAAGTTCAGCTGCTAGATATCCGACAAGGGGGAGGTTTGCCAAAACCAATTCATTGCGTGCTTCAAGCTCCACTGTGCCGGAGTCCTTTATCTCAGAGTGCGATTGGCTATGTGTCTACCCCAACTAGACAATCGGCCACGCGAACTAACATTAGAACTACATGAGGGTTTTTGACAAACGCTATTTATGAGGCGTTTTCGGACGTATTGTCTCCAGTTTTTCGGGCCTTCGTAGGCGCCTGGCGACCCGGCGCCGCTAACCGTCTTCCACTCGCCGCCGATACTATTGGTTATCGAGGCATTTTGGGGAAATGCCAGAATTGGAGAATCATGACCAATCGGGTAAATGAGCTGTCGACGCTCCTGTTCAAGGAACGGGAATGCCTTGAACTGCTCCATTTCAAACTCGAGGAACAGAATTTACTGCTCATTGCCGGCAAAACGCAATGGCTTTCGGCAGCGACTCGAGAAATCGAACATGTGCTGGAACGCATGCACCATACCAGCCTGGAACGCACGCTGGTCGCCCGCGAGGTGGCCGAAAGTTGGGGCGGCGACCCGGACTCGTCGCTCTCCGAATTGGCTGCGCTCGCGCCAGTGGGGCCGTGGGGAGAGATCCTCACCTCCCATCTGACGGCGATCCATGAATACACCAACGTCATCGCGGCGACTCGCGACGCCAATGAGCAGTTCCTCCGAGCCGCTCAGCGCTCGGCCCAGGAAACCCTTGCGAACCTCGGCGATTCGGCATCGACCTATGGCCGCAGCGGAGCGGCCGATGTTCCAGGCACCGATGCCCGCATACTCGACACCAATGTCTAAGGAATCCAGATGAGCACCTTCGGGAGCCTGAATACCGCCCTGTCGGGGCTCAACGCGGCGCGAGCTGCCATGGAGGTTGCGGGGAACAACTTGGCCAATGTCGCCACCCCGGGATACACCCGGCAGCGTGCCGAGTTCCAATCCGCAGGGGCGGTGGCCTCCACCGGCAAGATCACCTCGTCCGGGCGCATCGACCAAGGCGTCGTGTTCACCGGCATCGCCCGATTGGCCGACGCCAGCCTGGACGCCCGCGTCCGAGGCACCGTCGCGCTGGCCTCGCAGAGCTCGGTGCGCGCCGATGCGATGGCAGATCTCGAATCAATCCTGCGCGAACCGGGCGAGAACGGCCTCTCCGCGTTGCTCAACGATTTCTGGGCCGGATGGGAAGACGTGGCAGGCCAGCCAGGCGACGCCGCCGCGGGGGCCGTGCTGCTCCAGCGCGCGCAGTCGGCGGTCGACCGCATCGTCCAGATGGATGACGAGATCAACGGCCAGTGGACCTCCCAGCGCCAGGACCTGAGCACCCGCATCGACGATCTGAATGCCACCGCGCAGGGCGTCGCGGCGCTGAACGGGCAGATCCGTTCGCTCACCGCCGCCGGTGGTTCGCCCGCTGCGCTGCTCGACCAGCGCTCGCAGCTGGTCGAGCGCCTGGCCGAGCTGTCCGGCGCGAGCGTGCGCGAGCTGCCCGATGGAACCGTGGACGTACTGCTGGAGGGCAGCCCCCTGGTCACCGGGACTACTGCCCGCTCGCTGCAGCTGTCCGGAGGCCGGAACAGCGAGGACGCCGCGGTCTCCGTGCGCTGGTCGCACCGGCCTGACGACCAGGTGTCGCTGGATGCCGGCAGCATCGCGGCAGGGCTCGCGGTGCTCTCCCCCGCCACCGGTTCCTACAGCTCGGGGCCGCTGGCGCAGGCTGCCGCGCAGCTGGACCGGATCGCCCTGCGCCTTGCCGAGGCGGTCAACCAGGTGCACCACTCGGGATTGACCAGTGCCGGCACGCCTGGCGGCGACTTCTTCGGCATCGATCCGGCAAACCCAGCCGGCAGCATCAAGGTGCTGCTCCACGACGGGTCCCAGCTGGCCACCGGCTTGCCCGGCGGCGGCGCGCTGGACGGCTCGAACGCCCAGAAGCTGGCCGAGCTGGGCAAGGCACCGGACGGCGCCGACGCGCTGTGGTCGCGGCTGGTGATCGAGGTGGGAACCACGAGCCGCGCCGAGGCAACCCAGGCGCTGTCCAGCGCGATGGCCGCGGACGGTGCCGTCACCGCGCGCCACAGCGCCTCCGCGGTGTCGTTGGACGAGGAGAACATCGCCCTGCTCAGCCACCAGCATGCCTACCAGGGCGCTGCCCGAGTGCTCACCGCACTGGACGAAATGCTGGACACCCTGATCAATGGCACCGGCCGTGTTGGACGATAGGACCTGCAGATGACACGCATTACCACGTCGGCGCTCAGCTTCAATGCCGAACGCAACCTCGCCGCCGCGGCCGCCCGGCTGGCCACGATCCAGGACAAGATCGGCTCCAACAAGCAGATCAGCCGGCCCAGCGACGACCCGGCGGGGGCCGCCGAGGCGATGGCGGTTCGCACCGAGCAGCGCCAGAACGCGCAGTTTTCCCGGAACGCAGCGGATGCCAATGGCTGGCTGTCTTCCACGGACGTCGCCTTGTCCGCCGCGACCAGCCTGCTTCACCGGGTGCGCGACCTGACTGCCCAAGGAGCCAACGACGGAGCGCTCGGACCGGAGGCCCGGGAAGCGATCGCCCTTGAACTCGACCAATTGCGTGAGCAGATGGTCGGGGTGGCCAACACCCAGTACCGCGGGCGCTTCCTGTTTGCCGGCACCTCGGATGCCGGCAGCGCGCTGGATGAGAACCTGCAGTTCTCCCAGGGCAGCGAGGTCCTGCGCCGGATCGGGCCGAATTCCTCGGTGCGCGTGGACGCCGACGGCGCTGCCGCCTTCGGCCAAGGCCCGGACAGCGTCTTCAGCCTCATCTCCTCCATCGCGCAGGATTTGCGCAATGGCGTCAATGTGTCCTCACGACTTGAAACGGTGGATGCCCACTTGCAGAACATCCTTGCCACCCAGGCCTCCGTCGGCGCCAGCCACGCCACGGTGCGCACGGCCGAGCAGAGCCTGCTGGGCGATGCAGTCAACCTCGAGGCCCGGCGCGCGGGCACCGAGGACATCGACCTCGCCACCGCCATCCTGGAGCTCAAGAGCCAAGAGGTCGCCTACCAGGCGGCGCTGTCCGCCGCGGCCCGCACCCTGCAGCCTTCACTCATGGACTTCCTGCGATGAGCCGCAAACTGATCCCGTCCTCCGCCCTGCCCGGATTCCCGCAGGCGCAAACGCTGGAGCTTTGTGCTGTCGACGGCGCCCCGGGCCTCTTTGCGCTGTCATCCCCCGAGGCGCCATCATTGCGCTGGTTCGTCCTCGAGACCGCAGTGCACCTGCCGCACTACACACCGCAGTTCTCCGAAGACCACCTGGCGGCGGTCGGCCGGCCGGCGCAGAACGCGCGATTGGTCCTTGCCGTGGTCAACACCGCCGACCAGCGACCCAGCGCCAACCTCTTCGCGCCGCTCTTGGTCAACGACGACACCGGGCAGTGCGCCCAGGTCCTGCTTGAATCGCAGGATTGGCCTTTGCGCCATGACCTGAGCGCCTAGCCTCGAACTCCGGCGGAAGGATTGTTTACTTTCCTTCCGGCGGAGTTTTCTTTTCCGCCTGGATACTGCCCAGTAGCGATTCAGGCGGAATCCGATTTGGTCTCTGCATCGCAGCTTCCCACCTCGGGAATAATTGACGCCTCAACTTGTTGTTACATGCATATGAATATAAATTGGAGACGAGCACACGATGCGACGTTTCACCAGCTAATAGGAGTAGGCATGCAGTTCGGAGTTTTCTCAGTCAGTGACATCACCCGCGATCCCACCGCCGGTCGTGTGCCAACAGAGAAGGAACGCATCGACGCCCAAGTCGCCATCGCCAAAAAGGTCGAGGAAATCGGCATGGATGTCTACGCCATCGGCGAGCACCACAACCGCCCGTTCTTCTCCTCCTCGCCGACCACCACCCTGGCCTACATCGCGGCGCAGACCGAACGCATCATCCTGTCCACCACGACCACGCTGATCACCACGAACGACCCGGTGAAGATCGCCGAAGACTTCGCCATGCTGCAGCATCTGTCCAACGGCCGCACCGACCTCGTGCTCGGCCGCGGCAACACCGGCCCGGTCTACCCGTGGTTCGGGAAGAACATTCAGGACTCGGTCAACCTAACCGTGGAGAACTACAACCTGCTGCGCCGCCTGTGGGACGAGGACGTGGTGAACTGGGAAGGCCGCTTCCGCACCCCGCTGCAGAACTTCACCTCCACCCCGCGCCCGCTGGACGACGTGGCCCCGTTCGTCTGGCACGGCTCGATCCGCACCCCGCAGGTCGCGGAAATCGCCGCCTACTACGGCGACGGCTTCTTCGCGAACAACATCTTCTGGCCGAAGGAGCACTACCAGCAGCTGATCAATCTGTACCGCGAGCGCTACGAGCACTACGGTCACGGCCGCGCCGACCAGGCGATCGTGGGCCTGGGCGGGCAGTTCTACATGGCCAAGGAATCGCAGCAGGCGGTCAAGGAGTTCCGCCCGTACTTCGACAACGCCCCGGTCTACGGCCACGGCCCGTCGCTGGAGGACTTCACCGCCCAGACCCCGCTGACCGTCGGTTCCCCGCAGCAGGTGCTGGAGAAGACGCTGAGCTTCCAGGAGTACTTCGGCAGCTACCAGCGCCAGCTGTTCCTTATTGACCATGCGGGCCTGCCGCTGAAGACCGTGCTGAACCAGCTGGACATGTTCGGCGAGTACGTGCTGCCCGAGCTGCGCAGGGAAATGGACGCCCGCGCGCCGAAGGACCTGACCCCGGCACCGACACATGCAGGCCTCGTGGCCGCTCGTGAGGCTAAACTGAAGGCTGAGCAAGCCAACGCCCCAAAGGAGCCTGAAGTCAGTGACCGGGACCAGTAACACCCCCGCCCCCGTGAAGGTCACCATCGACGCCTGGGAGTCGCTCTTCCGGGCGCAGGTGGCCGTCATGAGGAAGGTCAGCGCCAAGCCGGAGTTCCACAAGCTCTCCATGCGCGAATACGATGTGCTGTTCAACCTTCGCATCTGCCCGGGCGGCCGCAGCCGCCTGGTCGACCTGAACCGCTACCTGCTGATCTCGCAGCCGAGCCTGAGCCGCATGGTCACCCGGTTGGAGGACAAGGGCCTGATCACCCGCGAGGCCGACCCGACCGACCAGCGCGCGATGCAGCTGTCGCTGACTCCCAAGGGGCTGGCGGTCCAGCAGGAGATCGGCCGGGAACACGTCAAGCACATCTACGAGCAGATCGGCACGGCGCTGAGCGAAGACGAGTTCATCCAGCTGCAGCAGCTGACCTCCAAGCTGCGCAGCGCCATCCAGTAGCGCGCACGCCGAACGCCGGCGGATCCAGTCCTGCGGGGCGGTTCCGCCGGCGTTGCCGCGTTATTCGTCCGGCCGCCGCTACTTGTAGAAGCCCTCGCGCAGCACGATGCCGTATTCCAGCCAGCACTTCATGGCCGCGAGCATGCCGGTCCAGCCCTCGCAGTTGCCGAAGGCCGCCGTGGCGCCCTCGGCGGTGTCCTGCCACGCGGATTCGGTGATCACGACCTTGGTGCGCGAGTTGTCGTCCTGGGGCTGGAAGTCGAAGGTGACGGTGTTCTGCGCGTCAGGCGCCGCGGAATGGTTCGCTTCCCACTGCAGCACGATGCGCCGCGGAACCTCGGCTTCCAGCACCTTGACCGGGAAGGCGCCCGGGAAGTCGTGGAAGTCCCAGCTCACGGTCGCGCCGGTTTCCAGGCGGCCCTTGGCGCCGCCGGTCGTGAAGTAGGCGGAGAGCTGCTCGGGATCTGCCACCGCCTCGTACACCTGGGTGCAGGTCTTGGCGATGTGTCCCGAAACGCTGAAGGACAGCTGGCTGGGGGCTGGGTCGTGACTCACGGCACTTTTCTACACCTCGTGCTCCCAGCGGGGCAAGAGCCCGTCGCGTATTCCCAGCCGCAGTGTCCATGACTCCTGCTATCCTGTCGCCATCGGATTCTCGACCTGCTGATGGAGCGCATCATGGCACGGGTTACCTGCGACGTCACGATCTCCCTGGACGGCTTCGTGGCCGGGCCGGAGCAGAGCCTTGAACAGCCGCTGGGCCGCGGCGGCGAACAGCTGCACCAATGGCAGTTCGAAGCCCGGGACGACGACGCCGCGGAGCGCGCCGGAATCCTGGAGGCAGGCGCCTACATCATGGGCCGGAACATGTTCAGCCCCGAGCGCGGGGCGCCCTCGGGCAGCTGGCGCGGCTGGTGGGGCGAGGATCCCCCGTATCACGCACCGGTCTTCGTGCTCACCCACCACGAGGGCGAACCGCTGGCCATGGAGGGCGGCACGGTCTTCAACTTCGTGACCGGCGGGATCCGCCAGGCGCTTCAGCTGGCGCGCGAGGCGGCCGGCGGGAAGAATGTCGCGATCGCCGGCGGAGCGTCGACCATCAACCAGTTCCTGGACGCGGGGCTGCTGGACGAACTGCGGCTGCACATCTCCCCGAAGCTGCTGGGCTCCGGCGAGCGCCTCTTCGAGGGCGTGTCAGGGCAGGAGTTCATCCCGCGCTCCTCGCGCAGCACCGGGCTGGTCACCCACGTGATCTACGATCTCGCACCGCGGGAATCCGCCTGACCCGGCACAGGCTTCGGAGCCGAGTGCCCTAGCAGCCGAAGGGGCTGGCGTACCGGTAGTCGCCGCGTGGCAGTGCGCTCTCGTCGAACACGCGCACCATGAAGTGCTCGCCCCAGGTCGGGTCGCTAGGGATGATGCCGCGGCGGGACGCCGGTTCGTAGCCGAAGCGGTGGTAGTAGCCCGGCGAGCCGAGCAGCACGATACCGCTGAGCTGCGCGTTCTCCGCGGCGTCGTGGATCTGCTGCATCAGGATCGAGCCGACACCGCGGTGCTGGTACTCCGGAGCCACGGCCAGCGGGCCCAGGCCCAGCATCTGCTGCCCATCGACCCTTCCCCAGGTGGCGATGACATGGCCGATCACCACGGCGTCGTCGAGCGCGACGATGGAAAAGCGCGCATCGTAGCCCTCGCAGTCGAAGAGCTGCTGCAGCAGCCCGACTTCCTCGGGCTCGACCATCGGATCGATTCCGGCAAAAGCCGCATGCGTCACCGCATAGACTGCGGCCCGGTCATCGAAGCCCTCTGGACGAATCTGCATGATCGCCAACCTACCAAACCAGCATCGTCTTGGTAAATCGAATCTTGCTACTGCCCGGCCTGCTCCCCCTGCTCCTTCCGCACCCGTCCCGCCCGGATTCCTGCAGGCCACAACGCACATCCGCTGGCGGCCTGCCCTTGTGCGCAGCGGCCGGCAGGTGCCATGAGGCGTTCACCATCAGCGCACCATCCGGAGGTTGGCCATGTCCGTGCATCGCACCGCGCGGCGCGCTGCGTTGGTGCCGGGCCGCAGCGCTGGCTGCCGCTCTGTAAGAGGACCCGAACGTTGTCCACATTCAACCATTTGGTGGATGACCAGTTCGGTTTCCCGGATTACGATCAGGAATTAAAGGCACACCGCACGGCAGCACGCCGGCGCACCAGCAACCACCAGAGGCCAGAGACGTGACGACAGACAAAACACGAAACACCGCACCCGGCGCCGTCCCCCGCTCCGCAGCGCACCCGTGGGCGGCGCTGGGCATCCTGGCCGCAGGCCTTGGACTGGTGGTGCTGGACGGCACCATCGTCGGCGTGGCGCTGCCGACCATCATCGCCGACATCCGCCTGGATCTGGGCGACGCGCAGTGGGTCAACAGCCTCTATGCGGTGGTGCTCGCGGCGCTGCTGCTGTCCACCGGCAGCCTGGCCGACCGCTGGGGCCGCAAGAAGATGTTCATTCTCGGCGTGCTCGTATTCATGGGCGGCTCGCTGCTGGCGGCCAATGCGGATGCCGCCGGGCCGCGGCCGCCCGCGCGGTACAGGCCATCGGCGCCGCGAGCATCATGCCTTCCACCCTGTCCACGGTGAACTCGCTGTTCCAGGGCAAGCAGCGCGCCGCCGCCTTCGGCGTATGGGGCGCGGTGATCTCCGGCGCCGCGGCCATCGGCCCGTTGGCCGGCGGCCTGCTCACCGAATACGCCTCCTGGCACTGGATCTTCCTGGTGAACCTGCCGCTGGGCGCCGTGCTGCTGGTGCTGGGACTGATCTTCGTGCCCGAAACCAAGGGCGGAACCACCGGCCGCGGCGTGGACGTGGACGGGGCGCTGCTCAGCGCGCTGGGCATGGGCGCGCTGGTGTTCGCGATCATCGAAGGACCGGACGCCGGCTGGATCACCCCCACCAAGGAACTGAAAATCGGCTCGTTCACTTGGCCGGCCGATGCGGCGGTATCGTTGCCCGGCATCGCGCTGCTGGTCTCGGTTGCGGCCATCACGCTGTTCATCTTCTGGGAGCGGCACCGTGCCCGCAACGGCCGCGCCGCGTTGCTGGAACTGCGCTTGTTCGAGCACAAGACGTTCTCCTGGGGCAACCTGACGGCCGCGAGTGTTGCCATCGGCGAATTCGCGTTGTTGTTTGTGCTGCCGCTGTTCCTGGTCAATGCGCTGGGGCTGAGCGTGCTGCATGCAGGCTTCATCCTGGCCGCGATGGCGCTGGGCGCCTTCTTCTCCGGAGCTTCGGCCCGGCACCTGGCCGCGGTGCTCTCGCCTGCCGGCACCGTGCTGCTGGGACTGGGACTGGAAACCGCCGGTGTGCTGGTGCTGGCCCTGGTGCTCAGCGCCGGGGTGTCGGTGTGGGCTGTGGCGGTCACCCTGGTGGTCTACGGGCTGGGCCTGGGACTTGCCTCCGCGCAGCTGACCGGCACGGTGCTGGCCGAGGTTCCGGTGCAGATTTCCGGCCAGGGCTCGGCCACGCAGAGCACCGTGCGCCAGATCGGCTCGGCGCTGGGCACCGCGATCTCCGGCGCCGTGCTCTCCGCGGCGCTGGCCATCACCCTGCCCTCGCGGCTGGACGACGCCCTGGTTCCCGCCGACCAGGCCTCGCAGCTGGCCGAGTCGACCCGGCAGAGCGCCGGCACCACCATCTCCCAGCTGCGCCTGCAGCCCCCGGGAGGGCAAGACACCGCTTCGACCATCGACGCCCTCTCCGCCGGCTTCTCCGATGCGACCCGCTTGTCGATGCTGGCCGCGGCGTTTTTCCTGCTGCTCGGCGCCGTGGGCGCTTGGCGCCTGCTCTTTGCCCAGCGGGTCGCCACCCGGCTGGCCGCGGCAAGTGATCGCTAGGATGCACCTGCCTACGCGGCCAGCAGCCCGCCGACCGCGGCGATGACCGCGTTGGCCACCTGGCTCAGCTCGTTCTCCTTGATGCCGCGCCCGAAGGACAGCCGCACCGCAGTGTGCGCCAGCTGCTCCTGGTACCCCATGGCGGTGAGCACCGGCGAGGGATCGGTGGAGCCCGCCGCGCAGGCGGACCCGGAGGAGCACAGCACGCCCTTGCGCTCCAGTTCGATCAGCACGGTCTCCCCCGCGGTCTTCGGGAACACGAAGGACACGATGCCGCCGATGCGCTGCTGCCCGCTGCCGGTCAGCTGCACGCTGCCCGGGTGCTTGGCTTCCAGTCCGCGGGTGATCTTCTCGATCAGGTAGCTGCCGAAGCCCTCGCCCATCCCCTGCGCGCGCTGGGAAGCGCAGACCTGCAGGGCCACCGCGATGCCGGCGGCGGCCGCCGGGTTCTCGGTGCCCGAGCGCATGCCCGACTGCTGCCCGCCGCCATGCAGCAGCGGCACGAAGCGGTCCTTCCCCGACAGGTACAGCGCCCCGCTGCCCTTCAGCCCGCCGATCTTGTGCCCGGAGATGCTCAAGGCGTCCACCGCGGCGGCCAGCGGCGCCAGGTCCAGCCATCCGGCGGCCTGCACCGCGTCGGTGTGCATCAGCGCGCCGGCCGCGTGGGCCAGCGCGGCGACCTGCGCCACCGGCTGGATGGTGCCGACCTCGTTGTTCACCGCCATCACCGAGACCACGGCGACGTCGTCGTCGATCAGCTGCGCCGCATGCTCCAGGTCCACCAGCCCGCCGGCGGTGACGTTGATCAGCCGCAGCGTGAAACCGTGGAAGTCCACCAGGTAGCGGCAGGCTTCGAGCACCGCGGGGTGCTCGATGGCGCTGGCTACCACCACCCGGCCGCGCGGATTGCCCAGCGCGCCGCCGATCACCGCGGTGTTCGCGCCCTCGGTGCCGCCGGAGGTGAAGTAGATTTCCTCGTCGCGCACCGCCAGCTGCGCGGCGACCTGGGCGCGCGCCCAGTTAGCGGCCCGGCGGGCCTGGTGCCCCGCCTCATGGTGCGAGGCGGGGTTGCCGAAGTCGCGGGTCAGCAGCGGCGAGACGGTGTCCAGCACCTCCTGGCGCGGCGGGGCGGTGGCGGCGGCGTCCATGTAGATCATTCGACAACCATATCCAGTCCCAGGTCGATCGCCGCCACCGAGTGGGTGATGGCGCCCGAGGAGATGATGTCCACCCCGGATTCGGCCACCGCGGCGACCGTGCCGGCGTTGATGTTGCCGCTGGCCTCCACGATCGCGCGCCCGGCGATCAGCTCGATGGCCGCCGGGATGTCAGCGGGGTCGAAGTTGTCAAGCATGATCACGTCCACCCCCGCCTCCAGCACCGCCGGCAGCTGGTCGATGGAATCCACCTCCACCTCCATGGCGGTGGTGTGCCCCAGCCTGGCGCGCACGCCGCGCAGCGCCTCGGTCAGCGCCTGCGGGGTATCGAACAAGGCCAGGTGGTTGTCCTTGGCCATGAACGCGTCGGAAAGGTTGTCGCGGTGGTTCACTCCGCCGCCGCAGCGCACCGCGTAGCGTTCCAGCGCGCGCAGCCCCGGAGTGGTCTTGCGGGTGTCGGCGATGCGCGCCTTGGTGTGCGCGACCAGGGCGACCAGCTCACCGGTGGCGGTGGCGATGGCGCTCAGGCGCTGCAGCAGGTTCAGCCCCACGCGCTCGGCGGTGAGGATGGAGGCCGCCGGGCCGCTGACCTCGATCAGCGTGTCCCCCGCCGCGAAGGTGCGCCCCTCGGCGACCAGCTGGGTGGTGGCGATGCCCGGGTCCACCGCGTGCATGGCGCGGGCGAAGACCGTGCCGCCGGCCAGGATTCCGGGCTGGCGGGCGCGCACCCGGCAGGTGGCGACCGCCCCGGCCGGAACGATGGTGTCGGCGGTCAGGTCCCCGCGGGGGTTGTCCTCTTCCAGCGCGAGGTGGATGATGCGGTCGATCACGCGCAGCGGGACGGGATGGATGGGTGCGTTCACGCGGTGTGTTCCTTGCTGCTCGTGCTTGAAGTGCTCAGGGGTGCGGAAAGTTGCTCTGCGGTTCGTTCGGCGGTTCGTTCGGCACAATTCAGCTGCCAGCCGTAGCGGATGGCAGGCTGCGATTGCCCGGGCGCCGAGTCCAGCCGATGGTGGGCGCCGAGCGATCCTCCGCGCGCCAGCGCGCCGGCCGTGGTGAAGCGGGCTGCAAGCCACAGGTTCTCCAGCTCCAGCTGCCCGCGCGGGGACTCGGCCACCGGAGCGGAGGCGCTCAGCAGCTCGGCGAAGCGTTGAAGCTGCTCGCCGGTGCGGTACACGCCGATGGCCTCGCTGGCCTCGCGCTGCAGGGTGTCCAGGTCCAGCGGGGCCTCGGCCGCGCCGTGCGCGGACAGCGCCGTCGGCAGCTGGGCGACGGCCATCCCGTCGAGCCCATCGAGGTCCGCGCAGGCCCCGGGATCGTCGGAAAGCATGGCCTGCACCGCGGTGCGGGCGAACACCATCGCCTCCAGCAGCGAGTTGCTGGCCAGCCGGTTGGCGCCGTGCACCGTGGTGTTGGCGCATTCGCCGGCCGCGTAGAGCCCGGGCACGGTGGTGCGCGCGCTGGTGTCCGTGGTGATCCCGCCCATGGCGTAGTGCTGGGCAGGGACCACCGGGACCAGGTCCGCGGCCAGATCCAGCCCGCAGGCCGCCAGCCGTGCGGTGATCGAGGGGAAGCGCCGTGCGGTGAAGCCGGCGCCACGCTGCGCGTCCAGGCCGCGGGCGTCCAGGTACACCCGGCGCCCGGCCAGCAGCTGGCGGTGGATGCCGCGGGCCACCACGTCGCGCGGGGCCAGCTCGGCATCGGGGTGCTCGGCGGGCATGAAGCGCTCGCCGGCGCCGGTGACCAGCACCGCGCCCTCCCCGCGCACCGCCTCGGAGATCATGCCGGCCTCCGGGTAGGCCGCCGGGTCGACCAGCGTGGGGTGGAACTGCACGAATTCCGCGTCGGCGATCACCGCGCCGGCCCGGGCCGCCAGCCCGATCCCGTCCGCGGTGGCCCATGCCGGGTTGGTGGTCGCGGCGTACAGCCGGCCCAGTCCCCCGGTGGCCAGCAGGACCGCGTCGGCCTCGATCCGGTGCGACGTGCCGTGCTGCAGGACCTCGACCCCGGCCACCGCACCGCGCTCGTCGAGCACCAAGGACGTGGCCAGCGCATGCTCGCGCACCGTCAGCTCGCCGGCGTCGCGGGCGCGCAGCACCGCGGCGGACAGGGCCGCAACGAGCCCCGCCCCGGTGGCGTCCCCGTGGATGTGCAGGATGCGGTGGGCGCTGTGCGCTGCCTCCAGGCCCAGCTGGTAGCCGCCGCCCTCGGTGCGGTCGAACGCGACCGCGTGGCCTTCCAGCGCATCGACCAGCTCGGCGGCCGAGGCGCACATGAAGTCCACCGCGGTTTCCCCGCAGTGCCCGGCGCCGGCGGCCAGCGTGTCAGCCGCGTGCGCGGCCACCGAGTCCCCGGCGGCGATGGACTGCGCGGTGACGGCGCTCAGCCCGCCCTGGGCCAGCTCGCTGTTCGAGTCCCCCAGCCGGTCCTTGGTCAGCAGCACCGGGTGCGCCCCGGCGGCCGCCGCCTGCAGCGCCGCGGTCAGCCCGGCGACCCCGGACCCGATGATGACCAGCTGCTTCTCCCCCGCGGCGCTCATGGCCGGGCGGCCAGCATGCGTTCCAGGGCGATTTTCGCGTCGCCCTGCTGCTCGGCGGGCACGGTGATCCGGTTGACCACGCGCCCGGCGACCAGCTCCTCCAGCACCCAGGCCAGGTAGCCGGGGTGGATGCGGTACATCGTCGAGCACGGGCAGATCACCGGGTCTAGGCAGAAGATGGTGTGCTGCGGGTACTCGGCGGCCAGCCGGTTGACCATGTTGATCTCGGTGCCGATCGCGAACACCGTGGGCTCGGTCGCGTCGGCGATCGCGCGGCGGATGTAGTCGGTGCTGCCGGCCTCGTCGGCCGCGTCCACGACCTCCATCGGGCATTCCGGGTGCACGATCACGCGCACGCCGGGGTACTCCTCGCGCGCCTTCGCGATCTGGCCCGGGTTGAAGCGCTTGTGCACCGAGCAGAAGCCGTGCCACAAGATGACCTTGGCATCGCGCAGGGTCATCTCGTCATTGCCGCCCAGCGCCTTGCGCGGGGTCCACATGGGCATCTGCTCCAGCGGCACGCCCATGGCCTTGGCGGTGTTGCGGCCCAGGTGCTGGTCGGGGAAGAACAGCACGCGCCGGCCGCGCTCGAACGCCCATTCAAGCACCGTGGCGGCATTCGAGCTGGTGCACACCAGCCCGCCGTTGCGGCCCACGAACGCCTTCAGCTCAGCCGAGCAGTTCATGTAGGTGACCGGGATGACCGGCAGGCGCCCGTCGTCCTCCTCGTCCTTGTACAGTTCGGTCAGCTCGTCCCAGCACTGCTGGACGCTCGGCCCGTCGGCCATGTCCGCCATGGAGCAGCCCGCGGCGAGGTTCGGCAGGATGACCGCCTGGTCATCGCGCGTGAGGATGTCTGCGGTCTCCGCCATGAAGTGCACGCCGCAGAAGACGATTGCCTCCGCCGTCTCGCGGGTCAGCGCCGCGTTGGCCAGCTGGAAGGAGTCGCCGACGAAGTCCGCGTACTTCACCACCTCGTCGCGCTGGTAGAAGTGGCCCAGGATCACCGCGCGCTCGCCTAGGGTTTCCTTGGCCGCCAGGATGCGCGCGTCCAGCTCCTGATCGCTGGCCTTCAGGTACTCCTGCGGGATGCTGCCCTGCACCGGGTAGCCTGCAGGCACCTCGTCCGCTTCCGAGGCGCCAGGGCCGTAGCCGCCGGGGGTGTCCCAGGGGTTGGACTTCAAATCGTCCGAGCAGGTGGAGCCCGGGGCCAGCAGGTTCAGCCGCGCGATGTTCTGCGCGACCGAGGCGTTGTGCTGGGCCGAAGCCGCGTCGGTGAAGATGGTGTTGGTGCTCATGGTGCTCCCCCTTCAGGGATTCAACGGTCTAGTTGAAAAAGTGTGGTGAAGTTGCTTTTCAGCCCTGCGGCGGCTCGACCTGCAGGGGGTCGACCTGCAGCGGATCGGGCCCGTGCCCGACGTAGCGGTAGAGCCGCGGCGGGCGGTGCTTGCCGCCGGCCTGGTATTCGTCGGTCGCCTCGACGCTGGCGGTCGAGTTCAGCGTGCGCCGGAAGTTCGCCGGATCCAGTCGGCGACCGAGGATCGCCTCGTACACCCCGCGCAGCGCCGCGAGGGTGAAGCGCTCGCCGAGCAGCCGGTGCGCGATCTGCCCGTATTCGGTTTTGTTGCGCAGCCTCCACAGCGCGTAGTCCACGATCTGGCGGTGGTCGAAGGCCATCCGCGCGATCTGCGGATCATCGATGTCGAACCAGGCAACGTTCTCGTCCCGCACCGTCGCACCCACCTGGTCCACGTGCATCAGCGCGAAGTAGGCGATGGTCACCAGCCGGTGCGTGGGCGAGCGGTCGATGTCCCCGAAGGTGTACAGCTGCTCCAGGTAGTTCGGACGCAGCCCGGTGGTCTCGGCCAGCGTGCGCCCGGCCGCCTGGCCCAGCGACTCGCGCGCCCCCACCGGACCGCCGGGCAGCGCCCACAATCCCGCGTGCGGCTGGCGGATGCGGCGCACCAGCGGCAGGCACAGCTTGTCCGGCCCGCCCTCGACGCCCTCGCGGATGCCGAGGATCACCGTGGACACCGCCAGCGTCGGCGGCATGTTCCGCCGTTCGTCGACGTTTGCCCAGCTTGGTACCGATGTCATCAGGTGTGATGCCCCGTTTCAGGTTTTCCAGCAGTTTCCGCGGTCCGGACCGCGTTAGAGTCATTCTGACATTAACTACCTCGTCGCGCTAGCGCAAGACGATGTTTACCTGTTTTGTGGCCTATGATCGGTAGCATGACCCTTGATCTGAATCTCCGCGTCATTCGCACAAACTCCGAGGTGAGCGGACCATCCGTACTGCTCATCCACGGCTTCGCCTCATCCGGCGAATCGAATTGGGAACGGGCCCGGTGGACGAATTATTTCACCGACCATGGCCGCAACGTCCTGCTTGTCGACCTTCCCGGCCACGGCACCGACCCGCACCGCAACGAAGGCAGCTGGGCTCCGAGCCAGATCCGCCAGGCGCTGGCAGCCATCGTGATTGACCTGGACGAAGGTCCAGTCGACGTGCTGGGCTATTCGCTGGGCTCGCGCCTTGCATGGGAATTCGCCGCGTGGAACCCGGATCTGGTCGAGCACCTGGTCATGGGCGGCCCGGGCGCCAACGACATGCTCGCCGGCTTCGAGATCGAACAGGCCCGCAAGTTCCTTGCCAGCGGCGAGGAGATCAACGACGACCTCACCGCGTCCATCATGCAGATCGTCGCCGCCGAGCCGTCCAACGATGCCGAAGCGCTGTTCAAGCTGATCGAGGGCATCAAGACCGAGCCTTTCGAACCCGAAAGCAAGATCCCCTCCACCCCCACCTTGCTGGTCGCCGGCGACCTCGATGACCTGGCCACCACGATGCCGCAGCTGCGCCGCCTGCTCAAGAACGCCGGCACCCGCAACGAGGTGCTCTGGCTGGCCGGACGCAACCATGCGAACGCCGTCACGAGCCGGGAATTCAAGGAAAAGACCTTGGAGTTCTTGGGCGCCTAACCCACGTCGAAACGCTGGCACCTTGACCGCGGACCTCACGACCTGTCGAGCGAGGTCCGCGGCCAAAAGGGTTCTCCACTTCTCGAAGCGCGATTCACCGTTGATCCGCTGGTCACGACTATCGTCGCCATATGGACTTCTTCAGCTGGCTGCAGGAATTCTTCAATTCCGCTTGGATTTGGATGACACCAGGCATTTCGGCCTTGGCTTCCTGGGGCGCCATTTTGCCGGCCTTGGTTGGATTTATCGCAGCCTTGGCCGCACTCCGGACATTCAAGCTCCGCACAAGGGTCGACCATGCGGGTCAGTGGCGGAAGCGCGTCCAATACGGAATCGAACTGGCAAAAAGTGATTCCACCACGGATCAGGCATTGGGTTCCCTGATACTAGGAACTCTTGACGGCCCCCAAAAACCATGGGTGTTCAAGAATCCTCGCTATTCGAATAACCGCAATGGCCCGTCGGCCCAACCTGAGCCGCCATTGACAGCGAAGCCAGTCGAGCCGCATTCATCGTTGCCTGACGAATCAAGCAGTGTGCTGGGACGCCTCAGGGCATTTCGCCATTTCAAGAAATCACATCGTGATGGCTGGTTCGTATCGCGAAGTGAGGCCGCCATGCTGGGAGCTATGTCCCGGATCATTTCGGATGACATCTCAGGGCCAGGGAAGTCTACAACCTCGCCTGAAAATTCGAACAACAGCGCAACAGTCGATGCGCGCGAACCGGTCTGGGACGGCATACTCACCGGCTTACGTGACGTTCGGACGAAAGCTAGACTTAGGACAAGAGCATCTAGAAAACGGTGGAAATAATGGCCACACGACGAAATCGGAATGCTGAAATCATCGTCGAAGACGAAGTGTCCGCCCCAGATCTGCACGTCGAAAAACGCGGCGATGACGAATACATCATTGTCGATCCAGATGACAACGTGCACTCAAAAGTGCTCAGTTATCTGGCCATGTTCGCAGCCAGGCAGCACGCGAAAAATGCGGTGGCTTTCTCGCCGACCATCACGTTGAGCCCTAATATGAAGGCTCTGATCAAGTACCAAATTCCAGGCGAATAGTCCCACTTGCCACAAGCGACGCTACAGCGGCGCGTAGAACAGCAGCGTCAAGTCCGAGGCTTCCGCCGGAATCAGGTTGTGCTGTTCGTAGCGGGTCAGCCCCTTGGCCGGGTGGTTGAACAGCCGCTCGCGGGTGCCGAAGCCGGCCACGTCGCGCTCCTTCCAGATCGCCGCGAATTCCGGCGAGGCCGCCGACACACGGGCGACGATGCCGCTCTCCCCCGCCGGATTCAGCCAACCGCGGGTCTCGGCGCGGAAACTCCCCACGAACCCGCGGCTCTGCTCCGCCCAGTCCGGCAGCATCTGCCGGAGCGCCGCGTCGGTGAATACCAGCCAGAGCAGGTTCCGGTCCTCCTCGTCGAGCGCCTGAATCCGCGGGTACAGCTGCGCATAGTGCACGTTCCATCCGATGATGGTCCAGTCAGCGGAGAGCAGGAACGCAGGGAAGTCCAGCGCGTCCAGCAGCCGCTGCAGCGCGGGTGTCATGCCCTCGGAGGCCGCCGGAATCGTGTCGCGGTGTCCGCCGAGCGATAGCAGGTAGGTGGTCTCCACCGGGGTCAGGCGGTAGAGCCTGGCCAGCGAGTCCAGCACCTGGCGCGAGGGGTTGATGTCTCGGGCCTGCTCCAGCCACGTGTACCAGGTGACGCTGATGCCGGCCAGCGTGGCCACTTCCTCCCGGCGCAGCCCGCGCAGCCGGCTGCGGCCCACCGCCGGCAGGCCGTGCGCGGCGCGGTCCGCCCTGGCACGTCGGTCCTTGAGGAAACCGGCGAGCTCCTCCCTGCGGCGCTGACTAGCGTTCATCGGCGTCCCATCGTCATCTGGTAGTAGTACTACTAGTATTGTCACCGTCTGGGTCTGCGGCAAAACCTGTGATGTGATTATGCAATGACCACACTTCGTTCCCACACCGTCACCCATGGCCGCAATATGGCAGGCGCCCGCGCCCTGTTCCGCGCGGCTGGAGTCAACGGCGCAGATCTGGGCCGCAAGCCCATCATCGCCGTGGCCAACAGCTTCACCGAATTCGTTCCGGGCCACACCCACCTGCAGCCCGTGGGCCGCATCGTCTCCGAGGCGATCACCGCCGCCGGCGGCATCCCGCGCGAGTTCAACACCATCGCGGTGGACGACGGCATCGCCATGGGCCACGGCGGCATGCTGTACTCGCTGCCCAGCCGCGACCTGATCGCCGACTCGGTCGAATACATGGTCAACGCCCACTGCGCCGACGCGCTGATCTGCATCTCCAACTGCGACAAGATCACCCCGGGAATGCTGATGGCCGCGCTGCGCCTGAACATCCCGACCGTGTTCGTCTCCGGCGGCCCGATGGAATCCGGCCGCGCCACCCTGGTGGACGGCACCGTGCGCACCCTGGACCTGGTCGACGCCATCTCCGAGGCGGTGAACGAGAACGTCTCCGACGCGGACCTGCTGCGCATCGAGGAATCGGCCTGCCCGACCTGCGGCTCGTGCTCCGGCATGTTCACCGCGAACTCGATGAACTGCCTGACCGAGGCCATGGGCCTGTCGCTGCCGGGCAACGGCTCCACCCTGGCCACCCATACCGCCCGCAAGGACCTCTACGAGAACGCCGGCAAGCTGGTTGTCGAGATCTCCAACCGCTACTACGGCGAATCCGACGACTCGGTGCTGCCGCGCAGCATCGCCACCGAGCAGGCCTTCGGCAACGCCATGGCCCTGGACATCGCCATGGGCGGTTCCACCAACACCATCCTGCACCTGCTCGCCGCCGCCCACGAGGCCGGCGTCGAGTTCGGCCTGGACGAGATCGACGCGGTCTCCCGCCGCGTGCCGTGCCTGGCCAAGGTCGCGCCGAACGCGGCAGGCGCCGGCAAGATCTACTACATGGAGGACGTGCACCGCGCCGGCGGCATCCCCGCCATCCTCGGCGAGCTGCGCCGCGGCGGCCTGCTGGACGAGACCGTGCACACCGTGCACTCCAAGACCATGGGCGAATGGCTGGACGCCTGGGACATCCGCGGCGGTGCGGCCACCGAGGAATCCCTCGCCCTGTGGCACGCAGCCCCAGGCGGCGTGCGCTCCTCCACCGCGTTCTCCCAGTCCGCCCAGTGGGAGGACCTGGACACCGACTCCGCCGAAGGCTGCATCCGCTCGGTCGAGCATGCCTACTCCAAGGACGGCGGCCTGGCCGTGCTGCGCGGCAACATCGCCGTGGACGGCGCCGTGGTCAAGACCGCCGGCGTGGATCCCTCCATCTGGACCTTCACCGGCCCGGCAGTGGTCTGCGAGTCCCAGGACGAGGCCGTCGAAAAGATCCTGAACAAGCAGGTCAAGGCCGGCGACGTGGTCGTCATCCGCTATGAGGGCCCCAAGGGCGGCCCGGGCATGCAGGAAATGCTCTATCCGACCTCGTTCCTCAAGGGCCGCGGCCTAGGCAAGGAATGCGCGCTGATCACCGACGGCCGCTTCTCCGGCGGTACCTCCGGCCTCTCCATCGGCCACGTCTCCCCCGAGGCGGCCTCCGGCGGACTCATCGCGCTGGTTGAGGACGGCGATTCGATCTCGATCGACATCCCGACCCGCGGCCTGACCCTGAATGTCTCCGACGACGTCCTGGCCGAGCGCCGCGAGCGCTTGCTGGCCACCACCGGCTACCGCCCGGCCAACCGCGAGCGCGTGGTTTCCCCTGCGCTGCGCGCCTACGCCGCTATGGCCCTGTCTGCGGACAAGGGCGCGGTGCGCGACGTCGACCGCGTGGAGCGCGCCCTGCGCGAGGCCGACGAGCGCGCTGCTGCAGCAGAACGTACGGCAGCAACCGCACAGGCCTAACCCGTACTGACAGCCGCGAAGGGCTCGGAGCATTCAGATCGAATGCTCCGAGCCCTTCGCGCATTTGCGGGCCCGTTAGCTCGGCTGCATGATGCCGACAGGCCCAGAAACGACAAATGACTTGGGACTCATCCATTGTGAGTCCCAGGCCTGTCGAGATACTTTCCCACCCCCAAGTGAGCATGCATCCAACAAGACAAAATCTCTCCGCGCACCCCCAAGTGCAATTCCTGAACTGCGCCATCCCCATGGCATGAGTTCGTTGTGCGGCTGATTTCGTCTTTCACCAGTTAAGAGTGCTTCACTGCCGCTTCGTGACGCGGTTTTCTAAAAATAACTCTTTCCTTGGGAATGATTCCGCACCACTGTCCGATAAAAATGCATGTCAGAACTCTTTTGCGGATAGGAGAGTCTTTCGAAATTCCACCAAGAATAACTCTCGCAGGATTCAGTCCTTGACGAATTTTTGAGCTTCATCGTTCTGGCATTCCTCCAGAAAGACGTCGAGCGAAGCCACCTGAATGCTTCCCACCGAGGCCTACGGTTCCATGGTCACCCCATGGCAGTGGTTCACGGATTCAGATAACTTCGCCCGACATGAGTTAAGAGCGGATTCGGCCAAGATCGTGACGGGGATGTCGAAATACAATCGGAAGCTTCTCTTCGGAGGCATCCAGTCACGATTAGGCCCTTGGGTGTTCCAGGGCGAAGACCGACGCCACCACCATGATTTTGAATCGAACCTGATCCCTATCGATCAGGAATGAGATATCCCGAAGTCGTAGATACTTACCCATACTGTCGGAAGACGGAGGACAATTAAGTTATGGGTATCAGAGATATTTTCGAGAATGACGACGACTCCCACCGCCTCCCGATTGAAGCACCGGGGTTGAGGGACACCGTCCAAACGACAGGTACATGGGGCGCGGCTATTCAGCGTCAGAAGTACTTCACCGGTCCCCTGGAAGTGCTGACCGAACTCAATAAGCAGATGCCTGCCCAAGACCTGGCCGTCGGGCTAGACCAACTGGCCATGCTTAGCAGGCTCCGCAGCATGCTGGATGCTAGCGAGGCAGTCCTCATGGCGGACACCTACGAACTCTTCGCGCGAGGTGTCGCTCTCCAATCCAACGGCGACAACCGCATTCAAGCAGAGGACGAACCTACCCCTGAACAACTTGCGGAAATGGGTGTCTTCGCCGACGACATTCTGGCGAATTTGTCTGCAGGCTACTATCGCGTCACCCCACATGACCAAGAAATAGCACGCTCCTCGTTTGTTGCCGAAGCATCCATCGCCATGAGAGATACAGACAATCACATTTCCAATAAACTCATCATGGCTGAAGGTTTGCGGCATCTATGCCTTGAAACCTTGAATGCGTTGAGCGCCGGTGAAATTACAACTCAGACCGCGCGCGAGATCATCAAAAATGCTCAGGACCTCGAAACTGAAGACGTGCACCGCATGGAAGAACTCCTGCTGCCATTTGCCAAACACGCCAGCGATTCGGCCGTCCGGCAACGGGCACGCCGGCTTCACGAAAAGATGCACCCGAAGCCAATCGACGAACGCCACAAAGATGCAAAAGAAACCCGGGATCTGCGTTGGTGGATGGAGAAAGACGGTATGGCGGTCGCGCAACTTCGCGGCCCAGCGGAAGATATCATTTCAGTGGTAAACACCGTCGAACATCATGTCGTTTCAAACGTCGATCCCGAAGATCCCCGAACACGCGGTCAATTAAGATACGACACACTGAGGGACGCCTTGCTGGACGGTTGGCCGGAGGGCGGCGGCAGTACGCTGAAAACCAAGGTGGCCGTAACGATTCCGGCTGTCGAGATGCTGGCAGATCCTCGAAAGGCCTTGGCAGACCTCGAAGGATACGGTCCAATCCCGATTGGAACGGCTTTGAAGCTGGCGGCGGATGCCCCGTCGATGCTTCGATTGCTGACTGACCCGTGGAGCGGCGCCGTTATCGACGTCGACCGCAAGAAGTACCGCCCACCGCAAGCTCTTCGAGACCTGCTTAGATTCCGGGATACGCAGTGCCAGTTCCCGGGATGCAACCGCTTGCCAGAGCGATCCGAAGTTGAACACATCGATGACTGGGCCAAAGGCGGCGGAACCAACCGCACCAACACCAAGCTTTGCTGCAAACGACATCAGATGTTCAAGCACGCTTTGGGCTGGAACTACACTTACCTCCCCGATGGCTCAGTCATGTGGCGCACTCCTCATGGGCAGACATGCATCGAAATTCCAGGATCAGTGACGAGCGTTCAGAACTTCGATTTCAACGCAGATCGCACCCCGCAACGTCTCGACATCGAGCTCACAGACCGCGTAAGGAAAGTTCTGGGGTACGAATTCGAAGAACCGCCTGAAGTAGACGCGAACTAGCTCTTGCGAGTTTCCAAAACAGGATTGTTGCCCCGTTCCACAGCCTCACATCGTCGAGCCTACGTATGGATTCAAGGCAGAAAACAACATGTCAATTGACATGTTCGTGTGCTTTGGATTCGGTTCAGCGCCGCGAGTAGTTGCCATCCTCGCATGAACGAATTATTGATTCAATGGACGGCGGCAGTTCGCCTACGGTTTCTGCATTTTCTCTGATCGAGCAAAAGCGACCTGCTAAATGAACAAAAATTCTGTTCATTTCCACCGCGTTATTAGTTGTCGCCGACTCTAGTCATTTGCCGCAACCCTGCAGGGGTTCACCAATATCAGGTTGGACAACTCGCCGCTTTAAGAGCACGGCACACCATCCACCCACATCCCCCGCCGGCACTGTTGTGAACAATTATTCTGTTCACTTTCCGCCATCACGCGCTCTGGATTTGAATTATCGTCATGTTCGGGTCGCATGGATTCCTGAAAGATAGGTCCGGAGTGCTGAGATCCAGAAGTAAGTAGATGCACCGCGTAAATCCAACTCCCTGGCAACAGCGGATTGCAGCATGAGCATTATTTTTGTTCATCGGCAGGACGGGGCTCTCGGATCGCCAATTGCCGGACGTTCCCCAGAGCGTCTCGAATGCACGGCGAACCGGCAGCTCGGGCGCTGGCTTTCCCCACCCGCCCTGCGCATCGCCTGTTTCAGGTGCTACGAGGGATACCTGATATTCGGGCGTCGTGCCGGTCAGCGAAGCGCTCCTACAGGAACTGAACACATTTTCTGTTCATTTTTCACCGGCAGTTCGCTTGTGGTCCATGGCGACGTCTCCACGTATTCGATCCGCCACGCCACGATAAAAGCATCTTGGCAGGCACGGGCAAACTGAGATGAACACCGTGGAAATCGCACACAAACCGAGATATTTACCAGTGCCCAATCGACGTTTGGATCGTATGCCTCTAGCTCCTCGCGTTACGGCACCGCGAAGAATTAAATCACTTGTCGAAACCCGCGGAATCGCTGGAGTTGGGAGCCCTTGGTCCGGTCCCGGAAAACAATTGTGGATTGCCATCTTGACAGTCCCTGAGATTGAGAGCACACTGATCGTATACGATTTGATGTACGAGATCATGTACGACGAAAGTGGGCAATTCACCGATGAGCACTCCGATTCCGGTCACCGAGGAAACCTTCAGCCAGGCAGGAAAGGTTCTGGCCGTACACCTGAGCTACTCTTCGCGTGCAGCGCAGCGCGGTCGCACCCCGAAGTTCCCGAGCTACTTTATGAAGGCTTCCAGCTCCCTGGCTGCCACCAACGGCACCGTTGAGCGCCCGGCCGGCACCGAGCTGTTGGCTTTTGAAGGTGAGATCGCACTGATCATCGGCAAGGCAGCCCGCCGCGTCTCCGTCGAGGATGCCTGGAGCTACGTCGGCTCCATCACCGCATCGAACGACCTGGGCGTGCACGACATGAAGTACGCGGACAAGGGATCGAACATCCGCTCCAAGTCCGGCGACGGCTACACCCCGCTGGGTCCTATGGCACTTGACGCCGCTTCGGTCGACCCTGCCAAGCTGCGCGTGCAGACCTGGGTCAACGGCGTCATCGCCCAGGACGCAGACACCTCCGAGCTGCTGTTCTCCTTCGCGCAGATCGTTGCAGACCTGTCCCAGCAGATGACCCTGCTGCCCGGCGACATCATCCTGACCGGCACCCCTGCCGGGTCCACCGTCTTCTTCCCGGGCGACATCGTCGAGGTTGAGGTCACCGACCTCGTCTCCGGTGCCACCACCGGCAAGCTGAAGACCACCGCAGTGGAAGGCACCGCTACCTTCGCTGACTTTGGCAACCAGCCAAAGGTCAACGAAAAGGACAAGGAAGACGCCTACGGCGACCGCGAGTCCGCCGGCCTGGCTCCGAAGCTGACCGGCAAGGACGTGCTGACCGACGCCATCCGCGAGCAGCTGGCCTCCGTCGCGACCGCAACCCTGTCCGGCACCATGCGCAAGCACGGCATGAACAACGTGAACATCGAGGTTTCCGGCGCCACCAAGGGCATGCAGCGCGTGATCGGCACCGCCGCCACCCTGCGCTACATCCCGAACCGCGAAGACCTGTTCAAGGCCCACGGCGGCGGCTACAACATGCAGAAGCAGGCCATCGACGCGGTCAAGGACGGCGAGATCCTGGTCATGGAGGCCCGCGGCGAGACCGGTTCGGCCACTTTGGGCGACATCCTGGCACTGCGTTCGCAGCAGCTCGGCGCCGCGGCCATCATCTCCGACGGCGGCGTGCGCGACCTGGATGCCGTGAGCAACCTGGATATCCCGGTCTTCCACAACGGGCCGCACCCGGCAGTCCTCGGCCGCAAGCATGTGGCCTGGGACCGCGATATCACCGTCGCCTGCGGCGGAGTCTCGGTGCAGCCGGGCGACGTGATCGTGGCCGATTCCGACGGCATCGTGGTGATCCCGCCGGCCATGGTCGAGCAGATCGCCGCCGAGGCGGCGGCCACCGAGGAGAACGACGAGTTCATCTTCGCTATGGTCAAGCGCGGCCACGGCATCGAGGGCCTGTTCCCGATGAACGCCGAGTGGAAGACCAAGTTCAATGCCTGGAAGGATGCAGGCAGCCCGGACCTGGACTCATGGGCGCTGTAATGACCGCTTCCAAGTCCGAGGCCGCCTACCAGCTGGTCTCCGAGCGCATCGTCAATGGCGCCTACTCCCCGGGCTACCGCCTGGTGCTGGGCACCATTGCCGACGAACTGGGCTGCTCCGTGGTCCCGGTGCGCGAGGCGATCCGCCGGCTGGAGGCTGAAGGGCTGGTGCACTTCACCCGCAACGTCGGGGCGACCGTCGCCCACGTGGATTCCACGCTCTACCTGCACACCATGCAGACGCTGATGATCATCGAACCGGCCGCCACCGCACTGGCAGCCGACGCGATGGACGCCGCGTGGCTGGCCGAAGCGCGCAAGCTGAACGATGCGATGCGCCAGTGCCTTGAGGACTTCGATCCGGTCGCGTTCACCCGCATGAACACCGAGTTCCACAAGCTGCTCTACGGCCAGTGCCCTAACCCGCACATCCTGGACCTGGTCCAGCGCGGCTGGCGCCGACTGGCGGCCATGCGGGCCAGCTCCTTCACTCACATCCCGTCACGGGCCAAGGCCAGTGTCCAGGAGCACGAGGCGTTGCTGGAGCTGATCGCGAACCACGCCACCCCGGCGCAGATCGAGACTGCATGCCGCGCGCACCGCGCGAACACGCTGAACGCGTACCTGGCTTCGGCCGGAATGCCGCCCAGCGCCATCTAGAAAACTTATCCCGCACCAATTTTTCACACCGCACGAAAGGAAATGCCCGCTGATGAGCAAGCACTTCGTTCCAGAAAATCTGCCGGCCAAGATCCAGCACTACATCAATGGCGAATTCGTCGATTCCATTGGCGGCGAGACCTTCGAGGTCCTGGACCCGGTGACCAACACCGCGTACACCACCGCCGCAGCCGGCCAGAAGGCCGACATCGACGCCGCCGTGGCCGCTGCCACCGAGGCATTCAAGAACGGCCCATGGCCGAAGATGAAGGCCCGCGAGCGCGCCAACGTGCTGTACAAGATCGCCGACGCGGTCGTTGCCCAGCAGGACCGCCTGGCCGAGATGGAAACCTTCGACACCGGCCTGCCGATCACCCAGGCCAAGGGCCAGGCCCAGCGCGCCGCGGAGAACTTCCGCTTCTTCGCCGACTTGATCGTCGCCCAGCACGACACCGCGCTGAAGGTGCCGGGCACCCAGATCAACTACGTGAACCGCAAGCCGATCGGCGTCGCAGGCCTGATCACCCCGTGGAACACCCCGTTCATGCTGGAGTCCTGGAAGCTCGCCCCGTCGATCGCTTCGGGCTGCACAGTCGTGCTCAAGCCTGCCGAGTTCACCCCGCTGTCCGCTTCGCTGTGGGCCACCATCTTCGAGGAAGCCGGCCTGCCGAAGGGCGTCTTCAACCTGGTCAACGGCATGGGCGAAGACGCAGGCGACGCGCTGGTCAAGCACCCGGACGTCCCGCTGATCTCCTTCACCGGCGAGTCCTCCACCGGCCAGCTGATCTTCCGAAACTGCGCCGAGAACCTCAAGGGCATGTCGATGGAGCTGGGCGGCAAGTCCCCTGCCATCGTGTTCGACGACGCCGACTTCGACGCGGCCATCGACTCCACCCTGTTCGGCGTCTTCTCGCTGAACGGCGAGCGTTGCACCGCCGGCAGCCGCATCCTCGTCCAGCGCGGCATCTACGAGAAGTTCGTGGAGGCCTACGCGGCCCGCGCCAAGAACATCAAGGTCGGCGATCCGCACGATCCGGCCACCCAGGTCGGCGCGCTGGTGCACCCTGAGCACTACGACAAGGTCATGAGCTACGTCGAGATCGGCAAGTCCGAAGGCCGCCTGGTGGCTGGCGGCGGACGCCCGGAGAACCTGCCCGAGGGCCAGGAGAACGGTTCCTACGTCGCACCGACCGTGTTCGCCGACGTCGCCCCGGATGCCCGCATCTTCCAGGAAGAGATCTTCGGCCCGGTTGTCGCCATCACCCCGTTCGACACCGACGAGGAAGCCCTTCAGCTGGCGAACAACACCCGCTACGGCCTTGCTGCCTACGTGTGGACCAACGACCTGAAGCGCGCGCACAACTTCGCGCAGGACATCGAAGCCGGCATGGTCTGGCTGAACTCGCACAACGTGCGCGATTTGCGCAGCCCGTTCGGCGGCGTGAAGGCTTCGGGCCTGGGCCACGAAGGCGGCTACCGCTCGATCGACTTCTACACCGACCAGCAGGCAGTGCACATCACCCTGGGCGATGTCCACACCCCGAAGTTCGGCGCCTAACCACAAAATTTCTGCTTGCAAAGGAGCAACCCAATGAGCAACGAAATCCCCAAGCCAGTCGCACCAGCACCGGATATCCTGCGCTGCGCCTACGCTGAACTGGTCGTCACCGACCTGGCCAAGTCCCGCAACTTCTACGTGGACGTCCTGGGCCTGCACGTGTCCTACGAGGACGAGAACCAGATCTACCTGCGCTCCTTCGAGGAGTTCATCCACCACAACCTGGTGCTGACCAAGGGCCCGGTGGCCGCGCTGAAGGCCATGGCATTCCGCGTGCGCACCCCTGAGGACGTCGACAAGGCCGAGGCCTACTACCAGGAGCTGGGCTGCCGCACCGAGCGCCGCAAGGACGGCTTCGTCAAGGGCATCGGCGACGCCCTGCGCGTCGAGGATCCGCTGGGCTTCCCGTACGAGTTCTTCTTCGAGACCACCCACGTCGAGCGCCTGCACATGCGCTACGACCTGTACTCGGCCGGCGAGCTGGTCCGCCTGGACCACTTCAACCAGGTGACCCCGGACGTTCCGCGCGGCCGCAAGTACCTCGAAGACCTGGGCTTCCGCGTCACCGAGGACATCCAGGACGACGAGGGCACCACCTACGCAGCCTGGATGCACCGCAAGGGCACCGTGCACGACACCGCGCTGACCGGCGGCAACGGCCCGCGCCTGCACCACGTGGCCTTCTCCACCCACGAGAAGCACAACATCATCCAGATCTGCGACAAGATGGGCGCCCTGCGCATCTCGGACCGCATCGAGCGCGGCCCGGGCCGCCACGGCGTGTCCAACGCGTTCTACCTGTACATCCTGGATCCTGACGACCACCGCATCGAGATCTACACCCAGGACTACTACACCGGCGATCCGGACAACCCGACCATCACCTGGAACGTCCACGATAACCAGCGCCGCGACTGGTGGGGCAACCCGGTTGTGCCTTCGTGGTACACCGAGGCCTCCAAGGTCCTGGACCTGGACGGCAACGTGCAGGAAATCATCGAGCGCACCGACGACTCCGAACTGGAAGTCACCATCGGCGCCGACGGCTTCTCCTACACCCGCGCCGGCGACGAGGACGGCTCGTACCACGGCCAGGCTTCGAAGGGCTTCAAGCTGGGCAACCAGCTCTAAACCCTTCGCGCGAATGCAGCCCTTCCCTGGCTGCTACGTGAAGAACTGCGGTTCGCACACTGTGCGAACCGCAGTTCTTTTTTGCATCCCGGGGCCCGCAATCCCGGGCGGCTCAGGATTCCAGCGGGGCCAGCCGCCCGATCTGACGGCCCTGCGCGTCGCTGATGACCAGCTGCCCGTCGACCTGACGCGCGCTGGCCAATCTTGAGAGCCAGGTGTCCACCCCCTGGCAATACATCATGGTGCTGGCCATCTGCGAGAACAGATAGCCGTCCCCCTCACGGCTCCACGAGCCCATGAGCCGGTTGCAGCCATCCGAACCGCTGGCCCGGCCGTCTTCCCAGAGCACCAGCGAGGGCTGTCCTGCGGCCTCGCTCCCCCACTGCGCGATCATCTTTTCATCCATACCACCGAGGGTAGTCCCCGTGCCCGGGCTTCCGCCGAATCGACCCCGGGTGTCGCACCGACTTGCTAGCGTGGGACCCAGGAGAAATTCTGCATCCCAAGCCCCGGCATCCCAAACCCGGGCAACCCAAGAGGAGCGCAATGGACAACCGGCAGCCGGCAACAAGCCGGGAAGACGTGGTGGCGTTGGCCCGCGCCATCGCCGCCAAGGCCCACCAGGGCCAGACGGACAAGCTCGGCGCCGCCTATATCGGCCACCCGGCCCGGGTCGCCGAGCATGCCCGGCGCCTTGGCGGCAACGAGTACGCGGTGGCCGCGGCATGGCTGCACGACGTCATCGAGGACTGCGAGGTGAGCGCCACGGACCTTTCCGCAGCCGGCATCCCCCGGGAGGTCTGCGATGCCGTGGTGCTGCTGAGCAAACGGCCCGGGCAGAGCCTGGAAGAGTATTGCACCGGGGTGTTGGCCAACCCGCTGGCGATGCTGGTCAAGCGCGCCGACCTGGCCGACAACACCGACCCGGAACGCACCAGCCTGCTGCCGGAACACACCCGGGCGCGGCTGGCGGCCAAGTACGCGCGCACTGCGCAGCTGCTGGGTGTTCGGCCGGAACATTGACGCAGGAGCATTGACTTTGTGATGCTTTGGGCAAGACTGGGAGCATGGCCCAGCAATCGCACGAGGGATACCGGGATCGCAGCCATGCCGGCGCCGCGCTGGGCATGGCGCTGGCCAGCGAGCTGCCCGCCGGCAACTACACGGTGCTCGGGCTGCTGCGCGGCGGGGTGCCGGTGGCGTCCGAGGTCGCGCGCAGCCTGGGCGGACGGCTCGGGGCGCTGGCGGTGCGCAAGCTCGGGGTGCCGAGCAACCCGGAAATCGCCTTCGGCGCGATCGCCAGCTACGGGCTGGCGTCCGGACGCTACCTCGACCAGGAGATCCACCGGCGGGCGCTGCGCTACTTCGGTGAATCCGAACTGGAATCCGTGGAATTCCGCGCCACCCGGGAGCTGATGGAGCTGGCCGGGGAGTTCAAGCCCTACGCCCCGGATCTGGCAGGGCAGCAGGTGGTGGTGTGCGACGACGGCATCGCCACCGGCTCCACGATGCTGGCCGCGCTGGATCTGGTGTGGCGGCTGAAGCCCAAGCTGGTGGTGGTCGCGGCCCCGGTGGCCCCGTCGGACCTGGTGCAGAACCTGGCTTATCCGGCCGACCAGGTGGTGATCGCCTGGCAGCCGCCGGACTTCCGGGCGGTCGGCGCCCACTACCAGGACTTCGCCCCGGTGCAGCGCGAGGAGGCGCTGCGGCTGCTGCGCGCGGCAGGGAATTAGGCAGTGCCGGCAACCCACCTAGAATTGAGTCCATGACTGCAACGCTCGTCGCCAAGGACCTCGCCGGCGGCCACGCCCACCGTACCCTCTTCGCGCACCTGGATTTCACCGCCGCCCCGGGAGATGTGTACGGGGTGGTCGGGGTGAACGGCGCAGGCAAGAGCACGCTGCTGCGCCTGCTGGCAGGGGTGGACGAACCCCAGGGCGGCTCGGTGTCCACCGCCCCGGACGGCGCGTTCATCGGCTGGCTGCCCCAGGAGCACGAGCGCTTCGCAGGCGAGGACATCGCCGCCTACCTGGCCCGGCGCACCGGCTGCGCCCAGGCGACCGGGGCCATGGAAGCCACCGCGCAGGACATGGCCGAGGGCAAACCAGGGGCGGACGACGCCTACGCGGCGGCCTTCGAGACCTGGATGGCCTCCGGCGCCATGGACCTGGAGGACCGGATCCCAGAGACCCTGGCGGAGCTGGGCTTCACGCTGCCGCTGGACACCCAGACCGCGGCGCTGTCCGGCGGGCAGATGGCGCGCGTCGCGCTGGCCGCGCTGCTGCTCTCCCGCTTCGACGTGGTGCTGCTCGACGAGCCGACCAACGACCTCGACCTGGCCGGGCTTCAGCGCCTGGAGCAGTTCATCATGGCGCTGCGCGCCCCGGTCATGCTGGTCTCGCACGACCGCGAGTTCCTGGCCCGCTGCACCACCGGGATCATCGAACTCGACCTAGCGCAGAACCAGGTCGCCGTCTACGAGGGCGGCTACGACTCCTACCTGGAGGAGCGCGCCGTGAACCGCCGGCACGCGCGCGAGGCCTACGACGAGTACGCCGGGAAGAAGGCGGATCTGGTGGCGCGCGCCCGGACCCAGCGCGAATGGTCCTCGCAGGGCGTGCGCAACGCGATGCGCAAGGCCCCGGACAACGACAAGATCCGCCGCCGCGCCAACAGCGAATCCTCCCAGAAGCAGGCAGCCAAGGTGCGCCAAATGGAATCGCGGATTGCCCGGCTGGACGAGGTGGCCGAACCGCGCAAGGAATGGGTGCTGCAGTTCTCCATCGCCGACGCCCCGCGCGGCTCCTCGGTGCTGTGCACGCTGAACCAGGCGCAGGTTTCGCTGGGCGGTTTCGCGTTCGGCCCTACCAGCGTGCAGGTCAACGCCGGTGACCGGATCGGCATCACCGGCCCGAACGGCGCGGGCAAGTCCACGCTGCTGAACCTGCTGCTCGGCCGGCTGGCCCCGGACGCCGGAAGCTCGGTGCTGGGCGCCTCGGTGCTGATCGGCGAGATCGACCAGGCGCGCAGCCAGTTGCCGGCGCAGCTGCCGCTGGGCGAGGCGTTCGAAGCGGCGGTGCCGGAGTACTCCTCGGCGGAGGCCCGCACGCTGCTGGCCAAGTTCGGGCTCAAGGCGGAGCAGACGGCGTCCGCGGTGGGCAAGCTCTCCCCCGGCGAACGCACCCGCGCCTCGATGGCGCTGCTGCAGGCGCGCGGGGTGAACCTGCTGGTGCTCGACGAACCCACCAACCACCTTGACCTGCCCGCCATCGAGCAGCTCGAAGAAGCGCTGGAGGCCTACCAGGGCGCGCTGCTGCTGGTGACCCACGACCGGCGCATGCTTCAAAACGTGCGGCTGGACGCGCGCTGGCAGGTGCTGGACGGGCAGCTGTCCGCCGCCTTCTAGCTCGGCTGCGTCATCGACCAGCGGGCGCTCAGCAATCTGCCGTACAGTGAAACGCAGAGGAGCCGAGACTTTCAGTTCTTTACGACTGAGACGTCGACAGCTGCCACACCCAAGGATCCAACTTGAGTAGCACTCCCGTTTTACCATCGCCCGCTCCCTCGGTGCGGCCCGGAGACCCCAAAAGCTTTTTCCACGTCAAGAAACTGGTCGGCGATGCCGGGCTGATCCGGCGCCGGCCCGGGCATTACCTGGGCATCGGCATCGTGCTTGCCGCGTTGCTGGCGGGCACCGTGGCAGGCATGCTGCTGCTGGGCGAGAGCTGGTTCCAGCTGCTCATGGCCGCCGCGCTTGGCCTCTTGCTCACCCAGTTCGCCTTCCTGGCCCACGAAGCGGCGCACCGCCAGATCCTGGCTTCCGGCAAAACCAACGACAAGCTCGGCCGCTTCCTGGCCAACTTCGTGGTCGGTATCAGCTATCAGTGGTGGATGAACAAGCACAGTAAACACCATGCAACTCCGAACACCATCGGCAAGGACCCGGACATCGAATGGGACACTATCTCGTTCCAGCCGGCCGACGCGAAGCGCCAGCGCGGCCTGCTCAAGTGGATCACCCAGCGCCAAGGCTACCTGTTCTTCCCGCTGCTGACCTTGGAAGGGCTGAACCTGCATCTGCAGTCGATCAAGTACCTGTTCGTCGGCCGGCGGGTGAAGCACCGCCGCCGCGAACTGATCTCGATCGGCCTGCGCATTGCCCTGTACCTGGGCGCCGTCTTCTTCCTCTTGCCGATGGGCATGGCCTTCGCCTTCCTCGGCGTGCAGCTGGCTGTCTTCGGCATCTACATGGGCGCCTCGTTCGCGCCCAACCACAAGGGCATGCCGCTGGTGCCCGCGGACGCCCGCATCGACTTCTTCTCGCGCCAGGTGCTCACGGGACGCAACGTGTTGGCTCGCTCCAGCTTCGGCAACAGCGTGCTTTCGCACGTCTACGGCGGGTTGAACTACCAGGTGGAGCACCACTTGTTCCCCTCGATGCCGCGCGCCAATCTGGCAGGGGTTTCAAGGATCGTGCGCAGCTACTGCGCCGAGCACCGGATCCCCTACACCGTGGCCAGCGTCCGCGAGTCCTACGCCCAGGTCATCTCTTACTTGAACAAGGTCGGGCTTTCGGGCCGCGACCCGTTCGAGTGCCCCATGATTTCCGGATACCGCAGCAGCTAGGGACCGGCTGGCTCCGGTCCGGCTACTTGCCGCGTGTGAGCGTGCCGATCTGGTCGCCCTTGGCATCCGAGAAGGTCATCTTGTCGCCGGAGATCGTGGCGGTGGCGGCCCCGCCGAGCCAGGAATCGACGCCCTCGCAGTACATCTGGGTGCTGCCCATGGCGCCGAAGTCCACGGTGCCGTCCTTTTCGGTCCACTGGCCGATGAGGTTGTTGCACCCGTCGCTGCCGCTGATCTTGCCGTCGGAGCCGAGGTTCAGCCACGGCTGGCCTTCGGCCTCCGCGCCCCAGGTGCCGTCCAGACTCGCCGGGGCCTGTTCGGCCGGGCCGCTGCTCGATCCGCATGCGGCCAGGCTCAGCGCCAGCGCTCCTGCTGCCATCAATCCTGCAAGTCGTTTCATGTCTTCCAGCTTAAGCCACGCTTAGCGCGCTGACCAGTGCAATCGCAGACCCGGAGCGTCGTTTCGGCCTGCGGTGCCAGCCCTGCTATTGAGGCTGGGCTCCGTGATGGTCGTGGCGCCAGTCGGCCACGGCGACCCAGAGCGTGGCGATCACCAGCAGGCCCGTGGCGGCGAAGGACAGCGTCATCGCCAGGGGGTAGCCGACAACCTGGTTCATGCCGTAGAACACGGCGGTGATGACCGCGATGCCCACGGCGGTGCCCACGCGCTGCGAGGTCTGCATCAGCCCGCCGGCGGAGCCAGAGTTCTGAACGGGTACCTCCATCAGGGTCAGTGCCTGGTTCGGGGAGATGATGAAGCCCTGGGCGGCGCCGATGAACGCCAGCGAGAGCAGCATCCACCAGATGCTCACGATCCCGCGCGCTTCCAGCTCGACCACGGCCACCGTGGCGACCAGCCCGAACAGCGCGCTGAGCGTGCCGCCGATGACCAGACGGCGCCCGGCGGTCATCACGTAGCGGCCGGCGACGTTCGAGCTGAGCGCCGAGAGCAAGGCCGCTGGCAGCGCGATCAGCCCTGCCTGCAGCGCGCTGAAGCCCAGCGCCTGCTGGGTGTAGACGGCCACCAGCACCCAGACGCTGGACACGCCCATGAAGTACAGGCCGGCGATTACTGTGCCGTTGGTGAAGCTGCGCACCCTGAACAGCGCCAGGTCCACCATCGGGGCCGCGCCGCGCGCCTTGTAGCGTTTCTCCCATGCGATCCACAGCAGCATGAACAGCAGCGCCACCGGCAGCAGGGCCCACAGCCACGGGTTCTCGCGACCCTGCACGAACGGGAAGAGGAAGGCGAAGATGCCCAGCGCCAGCAGCAGCCCGCCCACCGGATCCAGATCGAGCCGACCGGAGGGTTTGGTGAACAGCGGACGCGGCAGCCAGATGACTGCCAGCAGCAACGCGATGATCCCGATCGGCACGTTGATCAGGAACGTGGAGCGCCAGCCTGCCTCGGCCCCCAGCCAGTTGATCAGCGCCCCGCCCATCACCGGGCCGATGGCCACGGAGAATCCGATGACCGTGCCCAGCAGCCCGTAGGCCCGTCCGCGTTCCGCGCCGGTGAAATGCTGCTGGATCAGGCCCATGACCTGCGGGTTGAGCAGGCCGGAGCCGACGCCCATGACGAAGCGGGCGATGTTCAGCATCAGCGGGTCGGCGGCCAGCCCGGCCAGCACGGAAGCCAGCGTGAAGATCACGACGCCGGCGATGAACATCATGCCGCGGCCCAGCAGGTCCCCGGCACGCCCGGCGGCTACCAGCACTACGCCGAAGGTCAGCGCGTAGCCGGCGAGCACCCACTGCATGTCGGCCTCGGTGGCTTGCAGGGTGGTTTCGATCGAGGGAAGCACCACGTTGACGATGCTGACCGAGACCAGCGACATGAACATGACGGCCAGCAGCACACCGAGCAGCTTCCAGCGTCCGGCCGGCGAAAGCGCCCCAGGCGCCGGAATGGCGGCTGCGGCGGGCGCAACCTCGGCAGCCAACGGGGGGTCTTGCGGGGGCTGGATGGCAGGCATGGCAACTTTCGGACAACGGCTGGCGGAGCTGGTTCGGTGCGCGCCGAAGCCGCCGGGCGGTTCATGGCACGCGCTGGGTATAGCGTCCGGAGGCACCGGGATATTCCCCGCACCTGCTGCGGGGCTGGCGTTTGCTCTGGTCAGTCAGCGGCTGGCAGCGCGTCCAGCATTCCCTGGATGGAGAGGATGCGCAGCTGGAGCAGCTCTTCGAACAGGTCGTCGCTGTCCATGCGCGGCTGTTTCAGGGATTCGCGTACCAGCGGGGCCTCGGCCTCCGGGTAGCGCTCCAGCCAAGCCTGCGGCACCACACGGGAGATGTAGTCGTTCCGGCCTTCCGGGACACGGTCCAGGAAGTAGTCCGCCTGCAGGGCAAATGACATGATGTCGCGGCTGAACGCCCGGATCAGGGTCAGCGCCTGCGGCATCTCGAAGCCCATGTCCGTGTAGAACCGCAGCAGCCGTTCCATCATCTCGATGTAGCGCGGTCCGCCGTCCACCTCCACGCGCTCGGAGATCGGAACCACCGCAACCAGCGGATAGGTGCGGTACAGCGCTCGGCTGACCCGGTAGAACTTGCGCACGGTGTCACGCCAATTGACCGGGTCGAACTCCAGCAACGGCGTGCTGCGGATGAAAAGCTCCACCGCCATGTTCACGACCTCCTGCCGGTCGCTCACGTAGTTGTACAACGCCCGCGAGGTGGCCCCGAACCGTCCCGCCAGGCCGTTCATGGTCAGCGCGGTAAAGCCTTCGGAACCGATGATCTTCAACGCTTCGGAAGCGATGGCTTCCTTGGTGATGGGAACCTGGGAGGCGTCCTTGCGCGGGCGTCCCCGCCCCCGCTTCACCGGAGTATCGTCTTCAGTGCGATCCACGTCGCTCATCTGGCTTCCCTTTCACGGTGTTCATCGTCCATCATCCGGCAACGACCCCTGGTTACAACAGCGCCAGCAGGTTTCGCGCCCGTTCATGCCACATGCCGGCGGCCAGGGCCAGGTGGCCGCCGGCGAAGGACATCGCCCCGGCAAGCCACGGCCACAGCAGCGGCGCTTCGTAGGTGGTCGGCAGCGCCGCGATGAAGCCCGCGACCATGACCAGCAGGCCGGTGGCGATCAATGCGATGTGGCTCCAGCGCCGCCGCAGCGGAAGCAGCAGCGCCAGGGCCGCAAGCGCCGCCGCCGGAACAAGGATCAGCCACGCATTCCCGGTGAAGCCCTGTAGGCCACGGTAGGTCGTGTAGCCGATGGCCGCAAGCAGGGCCGCGGAAGCGCAGATCAGCCAGGCCGGACCGGGGCTGGCCATGGATCCGCGCATCATCAGCAGCGGGGTAAACACCTGCGCCCAGAGCAGCACCGCCAGCGGGAGGAGGAACGCGCCCAGGCTCGCCAGTCCCAGTACGCAGGCGGCGGTGGTCGCCAACGCTCCAATGACCTGCAGGATCAGGCCGGGAATTCCGTGGACAACCAGCGGCAGCAGGCTGAAGAGCACCGGGATGAAGGCGAAAATCATCACCGCGGAGCCCAGCGACAATTCCAGCTCGGCTAGGGTGCCGAAGATCGTGCCGTCGACGTAGCCGAAGGACAACGGCTCGGCGAGCGCAACAAATTGCGAACCGAGCACCAGCAGCGCGGCGGTGAGCACCGACAGCGCGAAGATCGGCCAGGCCAGAATGCGGGTCAGGAATTGGCGGCCGCTGCTGACCTTCAGCTCCGTTGGTTCGGTAGGGGTGAACCCGGCGGCGACCGCAGCCGGCTCCCCCAGGCGGCGCAGCAGTTCGGACTTGCGCCGGCCCTTGCCGGGTAGCCGGGATATCTGTTCGCGGGTATGTGCAAGGATCTCGGTGCGCTCGGCGTCGGAAAGAAAACTCAATTCCCGACGCAGCTGTTCAAGATAGTTGCGCGCGGCCCGCGGCAGATGAGATTGCATCCATCCAGCTTACGTGGCCAGCCTGAGAGTTGGCGATCGTCTGGCGGTTCGCGCGGCGCGCTCCAGCTGCACGGGGGCGACGCGCTATTTTCCCGCGCCGGCGGTCAAACCGCCCACGATGTACTTCTGCAGGAAGAGGAAGAGCACCATGACCGGCAGCGCCGCCAGTACCGCCCCGGCGGCGAACACCGACCAGTTGGAAGTGAACTCCTCGGACACGTAGGAGTACAGCCCCACCGCAAGTGTCTGGTTTTCCGGCGAGACGAGCACAACCGAGGCGATGACGAAGTCCGACGTGCTGGAAATGAATGACAGCAGCCCCACCACGGCCAGGATCGGTGCGACCAGGCGCAGGATCATGGTGAAGAAGATCCTGGCGTGGCCGGCGCCGTCGATCTTGGCGGCTTCGTCGATCTCCACCGGGATGGTGTTGAAGAATCCGTACATCAGGTAGGTGTTCACGCCGAGCGCTCCGCCCAGGTACACCATGATTAGTGCAATCTTGTTGTCGATCCCCAGGGCCGGGTACACATCGCCCAGCGAGGTCAGCAGGATGAAGATGGCCACGACTGCCAGCAGCTGCGGGAAGATCTGGACGACCAGCAGGCTGACCAATCCGAAACGGCGCCCGGTGAAACGCATGCGCGAGAAGCTGTAGGCCGCCAGTGCGCCGAGGAATACCGAAGCGGCGGCGGTGGTCAACCCGATGAGCAGGGTGTTTCCGAACCAGGCGGCGAAGGGCCGCTGCTCGTTGCGGAACAGGTCGACATAGCTTTGCAGGCCGAGCTGGGTGAACAACCCGTTGGATGAGAGCAGCGTTCCGTTGGGGTTCAGCGACGCCGAGAGCACGTAGAGCAGCGGGAACGCCGCGTAGATGCACAGCGCCACGCCGATCAGGTGGCGCCAACCGGTAGTAGCGAACCATTTTCCGAAGCTGCGGCGTGCTGCGGGCTGCTGGACGGGAGTTTGCGTCGACATTAGTTCAGCTCCTCCAGAGCCTTGGTCTGCTTGAAGCTGATGACCGCGATGACGGAGACCAGCACGAAGATGATGATGGAGAATGCACTGGCCAGGCCGTAGTCGCGCTGGGAGCCGACGAAGGCGACCTTGTAGACCATGGAGATCAGGATGTCGGTGGAGCCCACGTTGAGCCCTGCCCCTTCGAGCCGCGGTCCTCCCTCGGTGAGCATGTAGATCACGTTGAAGTTGTTGAAGTTGAACGCGAACGAGCTGATCAGCAGCGGGGCCACAGAGACCAGCAGCAGCGGGAGCTTGATCAGGCGGAAGACCTGGAACGGCTTGGCACCGTCGATCTTGGCCGCCTCGGCCAGTTCATCCGGGATCGACTGCAGCGCCCCGGTGCAGACCAGGAACATGTAGGGGAAGCCGAGCCAGAGGTTGACCCAGAGCACGGAGAACTTCGCCAGCCACGGATCGGTCAGCCATGGGATCGGCGCACCGCTGAAGAGCACCTGGTTCACGAAGCCGAAATCCTTGTTGAGCATGCCTGCCCAGACCAGGCCGCCCAGGAACGCCGGGAAGGCATAGGGCAGGATCGAGATGACTCGGTAGATCTTGCGGCCCTTCATACGCAGGTCGTTGAAAACCAGCGCCAGGAACAGGCCCAGGAAGAAGGTGGTGGCCACCGACAGCAGGGCGAAGGCGAAGGTCCATGCGGTCACCGATCCCAAGGCGGTGCGAATGGAGGAGTCGGTGAAGGCCTTGGCGAAGTTGTCGAAGCCCACGTTGATCGACCAGCCGGGCATCAGCTGGGTGCCGTCCGGGGCGGTGAAGGCGCCGACGCCGGTGTCGCTGTAGACCACCGAGGTGGTGGAGTCCGTCATGGTTCCGGCGGCCTCGTCGTAGACCAGGTTCGACGTGTACTGGTAGGCGGTGCGCCCGTCGGAGGTGCGCAGCGACCCCTGGGCCGGGTCATCGCTCATCGGCACCGCCAGGGAGGTGACTTCCTGCTGGCGGCCGAGCAGGTCGGCGAAGCTGAGCTGCGTGTATCCGGCAAGCTCATCCGCGGTGATCGGCTCCAGCGGCTGCTCCGTGGTGCCTGCCATCTGCACCCCGTCGCGCTCGACCAGCAGCGACAATTCACCGCCGTCATCCAGCACCGTCACGGGCAGCCCCGGGGAGTCCGGGACGCGGCTCTGGTTGGACTGGAGCAGCGCCATGACTGCGTCGTCCTTGTCCGAGTTGTGGCCCGAACCGTAGTTGGTGAAGGCGATATAGCCGGTGTAGCCGATCACGAACACCTGGAAAATCAGCAGGAAGATGGTGCCCGGCAGCAGGTACTTGGCCGGCAGCCAGCCCCGCTTGAAATACACGACGTTGATGGCCGCGGTGATCACGGCGACCACCGCGGCGATCGCCCAGGCTTCGCGGCCGATCGCGGTGAACAGCGCGAATATGGCGGTGGCGTCCACGATGCCGATCATCGCGATCTTGGCCAGGATCAAGCCGGTGGAGGTTGATGCTGCGGTGGACAGCCGCTTGGCGGCCGGGGACAGCGCGTCGGCCTGCTCAGGCTCGCTGCTGTGCGGCGGCTTCTGGTGGGTCAGTGACATCTGTGGCTTGTTCCTGGGTCGGAGGTCGGCGAACTTGCGGTACGGCGTAGGCCGTGCCGAGGATGTGGTCGCGTGTCGGGACGGCAAATTGCCGCCCCGACACGTCCGGCACGCGCACGTGCGGCGGTGTTACTTTGAGATGGACTTTTCGATATCGGCGGTCATCTGCTTCCAGCGCTTGGCCGGTTCGGCCTTGCCGGAAATGATCTCTGCTTCGGCGACGCCCCAGAATTCCCACACGGCTGCCATTTCAGGGATGTTCGGCATCGGAACGCCGTCTTCGCCGACCGCGCCGAAGGCCGCGATGGTCTCATCGGACTTGGCCGCCTCGAAGGCTTCCTTGTTGGCCGGCGGACGGTTGCCCACTTCGTAGAGCTTGGTCTGGACCTCGGCGGTGCCGATGTAATTGGTCAGGAACTCCGTTGCTGCCAGCAGGTTCTCGGTCTTGGAGGAGACGAAGAAGCCCTGGACTGCCACGAATGGCTGTGCTTCGTCGCCGCCGGCGCTTGGGATCGGGTCGATGGCCAGGTCGATCTTGGCGTCTTCGGCCGCTTCCACGTTCCACGGGCCGGTCAGCAGGAAGGGCGAATCGCCGGAAATGAACTTCTCCTTGGCGATGTCAGCGTCCACGGAAGTCTTCAAGGTTCCCGCTTCGCCCTGGTCGGCGAGCCACTGGGCGAACTCCAGGCCGCCCTCGTTGCCGATCTGCAGGTCGCTGGCGTCGTAGGCGCCGTTTTCATCGGTTCCGAACACCGGAGCGTCAAAGGAGGTCTGGAATGGGTAGGCGTGGAACGGGTCGCCCAGCTCCGATACCTGTACCAGGAACGGGAATTCGGTGCCCGCCTTCTCTCCCTCGGCGATCATCTCGTCGAAGGTTGCCGGGGCCTTGTCGGCGAGATCCTTGTTGCGCAGCAGTGCGAGGTTCTCCGTTGCGTACGGGACGCCATAGGTGTTGCCCTCATAGCTCATCGCGTCGATGGCGACATCCTGGAAGTCCGCGCTCTTGTCGCCAAGCTCGACCGGCTGGACTACGCCGTTGTTGACGAGGTTGCCCAGCCAGTCGTGGGCACCGATGGTGATGTCCGGGCCCTTGCCGGTTGGTACCTGCTTGAGGAAGTCTTCCTGGATCTTGGAGAAGTCCTTGATCACCAGATCGACCTTGACGCCCGATTTGGCCTGGAAATCCGCTGCGGCATCCTTCAGGACCGGCTCGCGGTTGGCATCGACCCACACGGTCAGCGATCCTGCTTCGGCGGCGGCCGGCGAGGACTGCGCAGCCGTTTCCGAAGGCTGCGGGGTTGAACTGTTCGAACCACCGCAGGCGGTCAGGGATAGCGCCGCAATTGCGGTCACCGCCCCACCCAGAAGAAGGGAGCGCTTGTTCACCATCATGGGGGTGTCCTTTCGTGACAACTTTGTCCAGAGGACCGGATCGACTGCGAGTCACCGCGGTATGGGCCGGTCGGTTCTTTCGAGTGCGAGTGACAACTCGAATGTAAGCGTTTCCAGAGTGGCATAGATCATGCTTTTTGACAAGAAATTCATGTAAATCAGTCATTTTCGCGCCAGATTCCCCAAAACAGGCAACACCTAGCGGCGTCTACTAGGCCAATAATGTAAGCGTTTACATATGCCGAAAATTCGTTTATGGTTACCGTCATGACTGAAATCCGCTCCCTCGCAGAGACCCGAGAGCCCGAGGCGGCTACCGATTGGTGGCGCTCCTCGGTGATCTACCAGATCTATCCGCGCTCCTTCGCTGATGCGAACGGCGACGGCATGGGTGATCTACCAGGAATCACTGCACGGCTGCAATCCTTGGCAGACCTCGGGGTCGATGCCATTTGGCTGTCCCCCTTCTTCAAATCCCCCCAGAAAGACGCCGGCTACGATGTCTCCGACTACTGCGATGTGGATCCCCTGTTCGGGACGCTGGAAGACTTCGATGCCATGATTGCCCACGCCCACGAGCTGGGGCTGCGCGTCATCGTGGATCTGGTGCCGAATCACTGTTCGGATCAGCATCCGTGGTTCCAGAAAGCGTTAGCCTCCGCACCGGGGTCCCCGGAGCGTGAACGTTTCATTTTCCACGATGCGCCGGATGCGGGGCTTCCGAACAACTGGGAATCGGTATTTGGCGGTCCCATGTGGACGCAGACAGTCAACCCAGATGGCACCCCGGGGCAATATTATCTGCACATCTTTGATTCTTCGCAGCCGGACTTCAACTGGCACAACGATGAGGTCCGGGAGATGTTCCGCGACGTGCTGCGGTTCTGGCTGGACCGCGGAACGGACGGCTTCCGGGTGGATGTAGCCCATGGACTGATCAAATCCGATGGGCTGCCGGATTACGTGGTAGACCCGGCCGCTGCGTCGATGGGCGGCACCGAGGAGCTGGCCCCGTGGTGGGGCCAAGATGGAGTGCATGAAATCTACCGCGACTGGCGCAAGGTGCTGGATGAATACGAAGGTGATCGCGTGCTCTGCGCGGAAGCCTGGGTCAGCCCGTTATCCCTGATGGCCAAATGGGTTCGTTCCGACGAAATGCACCAGGCCTTCAATTTCCCGTACTTGTCCTGTAGCTTCAACGCCGCTCAAATCCGCGCGACGATCGACGAATCGCTGCAGGAGTTCGCAGCAGTCGGCGCACCGAGCACCTGGGTGCTCTCGAACCACGACGTGGTCCGCCATGCAACTAGGCTCGCGCTAACTGAGGACAATCCCCAAGGCGAGGGCATAGGCCCACTGACACCGAACCTCCCGGATCCCGCCATCGGCCTGCGCCGCGCCCGTTCCGCCAGCACGCTGATGCTCGCGTTGCCCGGCGGAGCCTACTTGTACCAGGGCGAGGAACTCGGGCTCCCGGAAGTCGTCGAGCTGCCCGACGAGGCGCGCCAGGACCCCACGTGGTTCCGCACCAACGGCAAACGCTACGGCAGGGACGGGTGCAGGGTGCCGATTCCGTGGGAAACAGGAGCACCCGCTGCGGGCTTCTCCCCTACTGGAAACAGCTGGCTGCCGCAGCCCGCGGGGTGGGAAGACTACGCCCGGGACGTTCAAAGCGCGACCCCCGACTCCACCCTGAACCTCTACATATCTCTGCTCCGACTGCGCCGCAATCACGATCTGGGGCTGGGGACACTGGAATGGCTGGACACCGGCGACCCCGACGTTCTGGCCTTCAAGAACAATGACGTGGTGGTGGTCTCCAGCTTCGCAGGCTCCGAGCGCGAGCTGCCTGCCTGCACCATAGACTTGACCGTCATCGCCTCCAGCGCACCTCAGCCGTCGGAACGGCAGATCGCAGCGGAATCCACTGTATGGTTACGCGGCTGATCGCCCCAGCAGGTAGTCTGGTGAACAGGGCGCGACTGGCCTTCCCGGTTCCGTCGCGCCCAGTCAAACCTATATTGTATTTTCATCCACCACTGTGTCGGAAGGAATTTCTTGGCCGGCATCAAGGACGTAGCCCGAGCCGCGGGCGTCTCCGTGGCGACCGTTTCGCGCGCGCTTTCCGGACGCGGCAACGTTTCCCCTAGCGCGCTGGCCGCGGTCCAGCAGGCCGCCCACGATCTGGGGTACGTGGTATCTTCCACCGCCTCGGGGTTGGCCTCCGGGCGCACCCGGAACATCGGCGTGCTGGTACCGGTAATCAACCACTGGTTCTACGCCAGCGTGCTGGAGGGCATCTGCACGGCCCTGATGCGCGAGGGCTACGACACCACGCTCTACCAGCTGACCAAGGATCCCGCACAGCGGCACCAGATCTTCTCCGATTTCCTGCAGCGCCAACGGGTCGACGCAGTTATCGCAGTGAACGTCGAACTCAGCGAGACCGAAGTGGTGGCCCTGCACGCACTGGACAAGCCGCTGGTCGGAGTAGGTGGTCCGCTGCCGGGTGTCCCGACGTTGCAGGTGGACGACGAAGCGGTATCCGCGCTGGGCACTGCGCACCTGCTGTCCCTGGGGCACACCCGGGTGGGCTACATCGGTGGTTCATCGGAAACCGATGTGGATTTCCGTGTCCCTTCCCACCGGCGCATCGGCTACGAACGTGCGCTGGCCGAAGCTGGCATCGACCTCGATGAGGCTCTGTGCGTCGGCGCAGACTTCACGATGGCCCAGGGATACACGGTGGCCAAGCAGCTGCTGGGAAACCCGGATGCCCGTCCCACCGCCATCTTCGCAGCCAGCGACGAAATGGCTATCGGCGCCATCCTAGCTGCCAGGGATCTGGGGATGCAGTTGCCCCGCGAGCTTTCGGTGGTCGGCGTGGACGACCACGAACTGGCCGAGTTCTTCGGACTGACCACCATCCGGCAGCTTCCGCACGAGCAGGGTGAACTCGCCGTTGCGATGCTGCTGCGCGCCATCCGCAAGGAGGAACCAGCACGGGCCCACACGCTGGGCCACGAACTGATCGTACGCAACTCCACCAGCCGGCCGCCGGCCGACCATTAGCCACTCCTGGAAGCAGCCCTATCTGCTCCCAGGTTTACGTCCCGAAAAGGGCCAGGCGGCCCGCGTCGAACGCGGGCCGCCTGGGCCTTGGATAGCTGCGCCGGCATCGGCGGCTGAGACTAGTTCGAGTGGTGCTTGCGCTCGACCTCTGCCTCGTGGGCGGCCGCGGCCGCCAGCTCCTCGTCGATGTCCTCCACGTGCAGGTTGCGCCCGCGGGTCTCGCCGACCCACAGCACAGCCGCCACCGAGATGATGGTCAGCACCATGATGTAGATGGCGATGGAGATCGAGTTGCCGGTGGCTTCGAGCAGGATCTGCGCCACGGTGGCAGCGAACGCGCCGCCGAGGATCGCACCCAGCGCGTAGCCAATGGAGATGCCCGAGTAGCGGATGTGCGCCGGGAACATCTCGGCGTACATGGCCGACTGCGGCCCGTAGGACAGGCCCAGACCGATGGTCAATACGAAGACCGCCACGCCGTAGAGCATGATGTTGCCGGTATTCACGAGCAGGAACATCGGGATCATCCAGACGAACACCAGCGCGTAGCCGATCACAAATGTCGCGCGGCGGCCGATGACGTCGGACAGCCAACCGCCAACCAAGGTGAAGATCAGCCAGCCGAACGAGCCGATGGTGGTCGCAAGCAGGACCGGCGCGACCGGCATCTTCAGCACGGACGTGGTGTAGGAGATGAAGAACGCGATCACCAGATAGCCGGCGGCGTTGTTCGAGATGAAGATCAGTGCGGCCTGGATCACCTGCTTGAAGTTGCTCCGCATGAGCTCCTTCAGCGGGGTGTGCTCCGAAGCCTTGCGCAGTGCCATCTGCTTGAAGATCGGGGATTCCTCCACCGCGCGGCGGATCATGTAGCCGACGATGATCAGCACGACGGACATCAGGAACGGGATGCGCCAGCCCCATGCCTGGAACTGCTCGGGAGTCATCGAAATGCGCAGGACGTACAGCAGACCGGTCGCCAGGATCATGCCCAGGGGCACACCGATCTGCGGGAAGGCACCGAAGTAGCCACGACGGTTATTCGGGGCGTGCTCAACGGCCATCAGGGCCGCGCCGCCCCACTCGCCGCCGGCCGAGAAGCCCTGGATGATGCGCAGCGCCACGAGCATGATCGGTGCCGCGATGCCCACGGCAGCGTAGGTCGGCAGCACACCGATCAACGCGGTGGCTACACCCATCAGGATCAGTGTCAGGACCAGAATGCGCTTGCGTCCGTAGCGGTCACCGAGGTGTCCGGCGACGATGGCGCCCAGCGGGCGGAAGAAGAAGGAAATGCCGATCATGGCGAAGGAGAGAATCTGTGCCAGACCCGGGTTCGATTCGCCCAGCGGGGCGAGGAACAGCGGAGTCAGCAGCGTTGCCGTCAGCTGGGCGAAGATGAAGAAGTCGTACCACTCGATCGTGGTGCCCACCAGGGTGCCGGCAAGGACCCGGCGCTCCTCCTGAGTGCGCGAAACGTTCTGAGACATAGTGAATGATCCCTTGATGCGAATTAAGTTACCGACCGTTCGGACAGTTACGTAGACAACACTATAAACGACAAGTGAATCACCTCACAACATGGAGTGATGCATATTTCATGGCAGCGAGGTCCGGGTCACGATAAATCCCCGGGTTACCCGCGAAATTACCGCACCGTCCGGACAATCTGTTCTAATAGAGAACACGAGGACCAGAATCCCCATTCGCTCGAACCAACGGTGCCCGGCCCTGTCCCTGGTCCGCCCCGCGCCAGAATGACTATCGACATGCCAACTTCACAGACACTTTCCCGAGGCATTCGCGTGCTGGAAATCGTCGCCGCCTCATCGACCTACCTGTCCATCGCCGAGGTCGCCGCCGAGCTCGAAGTGCACCGCTCGATCGCCTACCGCATTATCCGGACGCTGGAAAACCACCGGTTGCTGAGCCGGGACGAGGCCGGGCTTATCCGACCCGCCTCCGGACTTGCCGTGCTGGCTCGTTCGGTGCAGCGCGATCTGCAGGCCGCGGCGACGCCCGAACTGACCACGCTGGCCAACAAGCTCTCCATGACCGCGTTCCTCGCGGTGTGGGAACACGATTTGTGCACCACGCTGCAATCCGTGGAACCGCTGCATTCGCACAGCGCCATCGTGCACCGGCCCGGATCCGTGCACGGCATGGACGTCGGCGCCGCAGGCATCGCCATCCAGTCTATGTACACCAAGGAACAGTGGCAGGCGCTGGATACAGAGATCGAATACCGGGCGCAGGCGCGCGAAGCCCGGATCGACGGATACGCCACGAGCGAGAACGAGGTCATCCAAGGCGTTGCGTCCATCGCCGTGCCGATCCCCAGCCCGCTCACCACCCCGGCGTCGCTCGCAGTGGTATTCGCGGCCAGCACCGTCACCGACCGGAACAGCGTGATCCGCGCACTGAAGGAAGCAGCGCTGAACATCGCCGAGGAGCTGGGCAGCTAAGCGCCAGCCGGCTGGACACGCTGGCTGAAATACGAGCGCGAAAAACAAACCCGCCGATGGAATCCGGAAATTCCATCGGCGGGTTCGTGCGTGAAGCTGCAGGTCCTAGCGGACGCGCTTCAGGGAGGCGGCCCGGGAGGCGAGGACCTTCATGATCACGCCGGCCAGCAGGATCACGAAGGCTCCCCCGGTGGCGACCCAGAATGCTCCGAGGTAGCCCAGCGAGTCGGCCAGCAGGCCTGCCAGTCCGTTGCCGATGGCGGTGCCCACGACGATGCCCGCCGAGAGCATGGTCATCACGGTGGACAGTCGCTGCGGCGGCGCGACCTCGCCGCCAAGGGTCATCACGGTCACGATCACCGGGCCCACCGCGAAGCCTGCCACGAACAACGCGGCCAGCATCCAGGGGGTCGAATCGGCCACGTGCAGCCCGAAGCTGAGCACGCTCAGCGCGGCGCCGCAGGCGATCCAACGGCTGATCTGGCTGAAGCCCTGCGGCCAGGCGGCGACGGAAATCGCGGCGATGGCGCTGGAGACGCCCATGGCGCCGTAGAGCAGGCCGCCCTGGTTCGAGTCGCCCTGCGCGCCGGCGAAGGCCAGGGTGCCGGCGGCGGTTGAACCGAAGACGGTGCCCAGCGCGATCATGCTCAGCACCAGCGAACCGATCGCGGCCACCTGTCCCGCGGTGATCTTCACCTTGGCGGCGGAATGGGCGGCGGCTCCCAGCTGCAGACCCCCGGCGGTGCGGTGCATGGCGAACAGCGGCACGAGCACGATGGTCAGCGCGGCGGCCAGATACAGCGGAAGCACCGGGGAGACCAGCGAGGCCAGCAGGCCGACCGCCACCGGTCCGAACACGAAGCCGAGCTCGTCGAGCATGGATTCCAGGCTCAAGGCGGCGGTCAGCGTCTTGGGTTTCTGGTTCTGCCTGCGGGACATGGCGATCCAGCGGACCCTGGACATCGGGCCGACCTGCGGACCGGTGGCTCCGGCCAGCAGGCTCAGGGCGACCAGGGTTCCGACCGCGAGCTCGGAGCCGGAATTGGCGAACAGCGTGAAGGTGACCAGCAAGATGGTGTGCAGCACCGCGGCGGCCAGCAGCACCGGACGCTGTCCGCGCCGGTCGGCCAGGTAGCCGATGCTCGGCCCGCCCACGGCCGAGCCGAGCCCGACCATCGCAGCGGCCAGGCCGCCGAGGCCGTAGGAACCGGTGTTGGCGGTGACCAAGGTCATCGAACCGATGGTGAGCATGGCCAGCGGAAGGCGGGCCAGGAAGGTCAGCGGAATGTATGGCAGTCCCACCATGGGGACCAGCGCCGAATATCCGGATTTCATCGCGGATTCCTCAGCATTTTCGCGCGACAAGATATGTTGAGACAACACAACTCCATGACGAAGCGTGCGTCGTCCCACACCCCCCGACGCACAATCTGCCCAAATATGCCGATTGGCACTATCCTCAACATAGCCAGCCCCACCGGACATGTCCAGTTCTAGATGGACACCAGCGGCTGCACCTCGCGTTCGATGCGCGAACCATGCTGGGTCTTCACCACCGTCACCCGGTTGGTGATCCGCTGCTTCATCTCCGCCACGTGCGAGACCAGGCCGATGGTCCGCCCGCCGGCGCGCAGGTTCTCCAGCGCGCTCATGACCTGCTCCAGGGTCTCGGCGTCCAGCGAGCCGAAGCCCTCGTCCACGAACAAGGTCTGCATGTCCACCGCGCCGGAGTGGTGCGAGATGACGTCGGCCAGCCCCAGGGCGAGGGCCAGCGAGGCCATGAAGGTCTCGCCGCCCGAGAGCGTCTGGGTTTCGCGGTGCTTGCCGGTCCAGGCATCCAGCACGCGCAGGCCGAGCCCCGACTTGTTGTTGCCCTGCTTGGAGTCGTCGTGGTGCAGCGAGTAGCGCCCGCCGGACATGACATCCAGGCGCTGGGAGGCGGCCACTGCTACCTCCTCCAGGCGCGCGGCGAGCACGTAGGTGCTCAGCGTCATCTTGTAGAGGTTTTCTCCCCCGCCGCGGATGACGTCGGCCAGCCCGCGAAGCCGCCGGTAGGCCTCGATCACCGGCCCTGAATCCGCGCGCAGCGCCTCCAACGCCGCCACCGACTGCTCGTGCCGGGTGGCGGTGGTCTGCGCCAGCACTTCGCGCTCGCGGGCCTGCTCGAAATCGGCATCCGCCTGGGCCACCGACTCGGCGGCCAGTTCGAGATCCAGTGCGGTGGGAGGCTCGATGCCCTCGGCGGCCAGCTTCGCGGCGCGACGGCAGTCCTCCGAGGCTTCCAGGGTGGTGATGGAGCTGGCCCGGTCGGCATCCGCTGCGGCCAGCGCGCGCAGCTGTGCGCGCTCGGCCTGAGGAAGCAGCGCGGCCTCGTGGGCGGCCGGATCCGGGAAGCCTGCGGCCTTGCGCTCGGTGTGCCAGGTGTTCTCCGCCTTCAGCGCCGCCGCATCGGCCTCGCGATAGTGGTAGACGGCGTTGTGCCCCCGCGTGTAGTCGGCCACGGCCCGCTGCAGCTTGTCGACCAGCTGCTCCAGGCTGCCTTGGCCCTGGCGGACCTTCTCCAGCTTGGCATCCAGGTCCGCAAGCTTCTCGGCCAGCGCCTCGGCGGCCTTCACCGCGGCTGCATGCTCCACCGCTGCCTGCGTGGCGCGCTCCGCTTCCGATTCGATCCGGGTGCGCAGCTGATCGATTTTTTTGATCACCGCGGCGATCCGGGCCTGTTCCTGCTCGGCGGTCTCCAGCTGCTTGGCACCGGCCGCCAGCTGCTCGCCGAGCACCTCGACGGGCTGCCCGGCGGCCGCTTCGCTGGCGGCCTCGAACTTGGTGACGGCGATGTCTCGTTTGCTGGTGGCCGCATCCAGTGTGGCGCGTTCGGCGCGGACTGCGTCGTCCAGCCGCTGGATCTGCTCGTCGTCGACCAGCTCCGCCCCGGCATCGGCCTGGGCGGGGTTCGGATGCTCGGTGGCGCCGCAGACCAGGCAGGCCTGGCCGTCTTCCAACGCCGCGGCCAAGCGCAGGGCACTCTGTTCCAGCTGCTGGCGCTGCAGCGCAACCAGCGACTTTTCGGCCTCGACAACTTTCAGGCTTTGTGCGGCGAAGTCCGATTCGGCCGTTGCCACGGTCTTTTCCAGCTTGTCGCGGGTCTTCGCATGCTCCAGACGGCTGGCCAGCAGCTGGGTGGATTCGCGCAGCTGCTGCACCAGCGCGGCCGCGGATTCCTGGTCCAAATCCTGTTCTTCCAGAGCTGCGCGTTCGGCGCGCAGGGCGGCAAGCTGCTGGTCGGCTGCGGTTTTGGCGCTCTGCTGGGCGGCGACCTGGGCGGTGAGCGCGTCGAGCTTGGACACGAGCCCGGCACGGCCGGCCTCCTCAGCGGCCGCGTCCTTAGCCCGGGTCAGCTCCGCTTCGTTGTCCTTGAGCAGCTTGGCCAGCCGCTGCTGGGTGTCGGCGTCGGCCTGGCCGGTGACATCCCATTCCTTGGCAAGCTTGGCCTGGATCTCGCGCCAGGCGGCGGCCGTGGCCCGGTGCTTCTGCGCGGCCTGGTCGGCCTGCTCCTTGTAGGCCTTGACGGCAACGGCCCGGGCATCGCGGTCGAGTTTCTCCCCGGCGGCTTCCGCGGCCGGATGCTGTTCGGCGTAGGCCGCCTTCAGCTGCGCCAGCTCCTGGCGGCGGGCGAACACCCGGACCTGCTCGGCCAGGTTGGCCGAACGCTCCCGCGCGGCGGACAGCTTGGTGCGCAGTTGGCCTGCGGCGTCGGCGAGCCGGTGGTGGGTGCGCACGATCCGCTGCTGGTAGGCCTCGAATTCCTGCTCCACGCCGATTGCCTCGGCGGCCGGGTCGTCCCCGATTTCCTCCGCGATGTCCACGGCGGGCTCGGCGCCGCCACCCGTTTGTGCAACCGGTTCGAGAACCTCATGGACGGCCAGGAAGCCGGTGGCCTCGGCGCGGATCGCATTCTCACTGGCGGCCAGCGTCGATTCCAGCGCCTCGGTCTTCTGGCGCTCGGCGGCCAGGCGTGCGGCGAATTCGACCTCGATGGCGGCATAGTCGCTGGTGTCGAAGAGGTTGGCCAGCAGGTCCTCGCGGTCCTTGGCCTTCGCGCGCAGGAAATCTGCGAAGCCGCCCTGCGGCAGCATCACGACCTTGGTGAACTGGTCGCGGTCAAGCCCCAGCAGCCCGCCGAGCACCTGCCCGACCTCGTCGTTGCGGGTGGAGAGCTGTTCCCAGGCGCCGCCGGTGAATTCGCGCAGCAGGCTCACTGCCTTCTGCTCGGTGACCTTGTTCTTGCCGCGCTTGGCCGGGCGCATCCACGCCGGGGAGCGGGTCACCTCGAAGCGGCGGTTGCCAATGGTCAGTTCGCAGACCACCTGCGGTTCAAGCCCGGCGGCGGCGTGGTCCGAGCGGATCTGGCGGCTGCCGGTGCGGTTGCCGGGCAGCGAGCCGTAGAGCGCATAGCAGATGGCATCCAGGATGCTGGACTTGCCGGCGCCGGTGGGTCCGTCGAGCAGGAACAGCCCGCCCTCGGCGAGCTCGTCGAAGTCGACCACCTCGGTTTCGGCGAACGGGCCGAACGCCTGGATCTGCAGCTTGTGGATTCTCATCGGCTGACCTGTGCCTCTCGGGTGCGCTGGATGACTGACTGGAGGATATCGCGTTCGGCTTCATCGGCCGCGCGTTCGCGTACGTGCTCGATGAAGTCCTGGACAACCTCCTCGGTGCTGGCTGCCTTGGCCAGCCGTTCGGCGTAGCTGGTCGGCTTGTCCTTGTCCTCGATTCCCTGCGGGTCGAAGTTCAGCACCACGGTGTCCGGGAAGCGGCCGCGGACCGCCTGCATGGCGTCGGCAGGGCGTTCCGGGTCGGTGAGCGTGACCTGGCACCAGGCGTCCGCCGCGTATTCCAGCTCGGGGTCCGCCAGCAGCTGCTGCAGCTCGCCGCGCAGGATCACCAGCTGCTTCGGGACACCCAGCAGCACTTCCTCGATGCCGGCGATCCCCTGCGGGCCGGTTTCGATAATCCACACGCCCTTCTTGTGGTTCGCCTCGGAAAAGGAATAGGCCAGCGGCGAGCCCGAGTAGCGCACATGCTCGCGCACCTGCTGGCGGCCGTGCAGGTGGCCCAGGGCCGAATAGTCGAAGTGCTCGAACAGCTCCACCTGGACCACGTCCAGGTTGCCGGTGCTCAGTTCGCGTTCCGAATCGCTGCCGACGCCCCCGGCGGCGAACAGGTGGGCCAGCGACACGCAGACCACCGCGGTGCCCTCGGCGCGCAGCTGTTCGAGGTGCTCGTCGATGCGGGTGATGGCAGCGGCCACCACCGCATGGTGGGTGGCCTTCTGCACGCCCAGCTGGTCCATGACCATCCGCGGCTCCAGGTACGGAATGCCGTAGATCGCCACCCGGTGGTCCGGCGCGTCGAGCACCGCCGGCTGCAGCATGCGCTCGAGATCCGCGATGATGTGCACCCCGGCGGCGTCCAGCAGGTCCGCGCCGAAGTTCAGCCGCGAGGCGGAGTCGTGGTTGCCGCTGGTCATGATGATCCGCGCCCCGGTGCCGGCCAGCTCGCGCAGCGCCCAGTTGCACAGCTTCACCGCATCCACGTGGGGCAGCGCCCGGTCGTAGATGTCCCCGGCAATCAGCACCGCGTCGATGTTCCGCTCGCGGGTGATGTCGATGATCTCCTGGAGGACCGCCCGTTGGGATTCAAGCAGCGAAGCGCCGTGGAAGGTGCGGCCCAAATGCCAGTCTGAGGTGTGAAGCAATCGCATAAATCCCACCTTATGCAAAACCACCGACACAAAGGACATTAGACTGGGAGATGTGAATGAAACCGGTGAAATTGCACTCCTGCCAGAGAACTACTCAGACAAGGTGTTCGCCATCCTGCTCGGCTTGGCCGACGGCGCAACCCACGCCCGCGACGACATCGATCCCGGTGCCACCGAAATCCTCCCGCTCTACCTGGCCGACGGCCTGCTCGAAGCCCTCGAATGGGCCAACGACGGGGTGGCCAGCGACGAAGCCGCCTGCATGTGGCTCGCCGCGCTGCGCGGCTACAACAAGCTGGCCGGGTCCTTCCCGGACAACGCCCCGCAGCCGCTGAACCGCTGGATCGACGAGGAATTCTCCCGCGTGGAGATCTTCGAGACGATCCACCCCGGCGACCCGCTGAACCTTGCCGGCCTGGACTCCAAGGACATGGGCCAGCCCGGGCGCCCGACAGGTCCCGGCGCCGACTCCACCGGCGTGCTGCCGCGCGCCGCGATCGCCGCGCTGCTCGGGCGCGTGCCGGTGAGCACCACCGCGACCCTGGCCCGCGCTGCCGCGTACCTCACCCACGACGCCCAGGCCGCCGAGACCTGCATCGCCGCCGCGAAGATCATCCGCTCCGCCATGGAACGCGGCGAGGACGCCGCCGCCGAGTGGCAGCAGCTGCTGGAGCCGCTTCAAGGCACCGCCGCGCAGGCGCTGCGCGAGATCGTGTCCCGCGTCGGCGAGGGGCTCGGCCAGTCGCCGGTCGACGCCTACAACGCCTACTTCGCCGAGGACGAGCAGGAGCAGGCCGAGGAGGACTCGGACATCGCCGCCATGCCGGCAGCTTCCTCCCAGGCCGAGGTGGTCCGCGATCCGGAGGTCGACGCCTACGCGGTGGCCCTGCTGTCGGCCATCCACGGCTCGGATGCGGTGGGCGAACGCCCAGCCAGCGCGCTGGATGACATCATCTCCGAGCTGCACGACCGCTGGATGGCGCTGCTCGTCTAGCCCGCACCAAGCCCGGATAAAAAACACCGCGCACCCTTCGGGGTGTGCGGCGTTCTGTATTAGGTGGCCTGCTATGCGTGCGTGCCGTGCGGGTCGGCGCTTCCCGGCTGCGTGGTGCGCAGTCCCGGGGCGAAGCTGAGGAACGCTGCGGCGACTCCGGCCAGGCCCAGCCACAGCGCGGTGTCGAACACGGTTTTGGCGACGATCCCGCATTCGCCGGCCGCGGCGCCCAGATCCAGTGCCCCGGCGGGCATGCCGCAGGCGGCCCCCTGGAAGGAGAGCGGACACAGCATGGCCAGCGCTGCAGCGCCGGTCAGCAGGACCGCGCCCCCGGCGATGCAGGCGCCGCAACGGGCCATGCGGGTGCGCCGGGCCAGGAAGATGGCCAGGCAGGCGGCGAAAAGCAGTCCCGCCAGCGACAGGACAAAACCTGCAGGCGGTTCGGAAAGAAAATCGATCATGCACAGTGCTTCGTTCGGCGGCTAGTTCAGTGCAAACCTATCAGCTGCGCGGCGTGCCGGAGGTGAACACCAGCGGTATTCCCAGTGAACTGGCACCTAGGCGGTCAGCCCGAAACCGCCGACCATCTGCAGGAATTCACCCTCGGAGATGATGGACACGCGCTGGCCCTTTTCGCGCAGGCGCAGCACGTGTTTGGCCTTGTTGGTCAGCCGGCCGGTGGCCAGATCCTGCGGGACGAAGCCGTCGCCGACCACCAGCGCGGTGGTGGCGCGGGTGACGCGGGATGCCGACTGGGCGCCGTGCTCGGCCGCCATTTCCTTGGCCTTGGGCCGCGGCAGGCTCAGGTTGCCGGTGAACACGATGACCTGGCCGTAGAGCGGGTGGCTGGGATCCGAATCCAGGTTCGGCTGCGGGTTGGGGCCTTCCTGCGGCCAGTTGCCGAACTCACCCTGCGGGGGCAGCGGGTTGCCGGAGGCAAGCCAGCCCTGCGCGTCGCGGGTGGCACGGGAAAGCGCGTCGCCCGGGTTCCAGGCCTGGGTCAGGCCAAGCCCCACGCGGTAGTGGTCGGCGGTCTGCAGCACCGAGCTGGTGCCACTGCGCTCGGCCATGTCGATCATCGCCCAGGCGCAGGCCACGGAGTCGGCGAGCGCCTCGTGGTGGTTCTCGATGGGATGGCCGGCTTCTTCGGCCACGAACGGCAGCGAGTAGCTGGGCAGGTCGTAGGCCTTGCGGGAGAGCTTGACGGTGCACAGGTGCGCGATCTGCGGCACCGGGCGCTCGCTGGCCTCGGAAGCCGCGCGGATCACCCCGGAGTCGAAGGCGGAATTGTGCGCCACGAGCACGTCGGAGCCGACGAAGTCCAGCAGGTCAGGCAGCTTCGTATCCACGCGCGGAGCGTCGGCGACCATGTCTGCGGTGATGTGGTGGATGGAGACGTTGCGCGGGTCGAAATGGTCGAACCCTGCCGGCGGCTTCATGAGCCATTGCTCGGTTTCAACGATGCGCCCGGAGCGTACCTTGACCAGGCCGACCGAGCAGGCCGAGCCGATAAATCCGTTTGCTGTCTCAAAATCTACTGCAGTGAAGTCCAAAGCCACGCCACACAGTTTACTCTGCTTTGCAGCTCCTGGCTGTGACGCAGGCCCGGTGGGGCGCGCTCCCGGCGGCACCTTCTCGTGGGCGGGCGGGTTGCGGGCCGAGTTGCCAAGGTGCCGCTCCAGATCCCCGCATCTTCGTGGTGACCAGTGTTTTCATCGGTATTCGAACGACCTGCCGGGCCGCGACTACTTTCTGGTTTCCGCATCCACCCCGCAAGGCGTCTCACATGGCCGCACGACGAGCGGGCATGGCAACGGCGGACCGGGGTCCTGCCGCATTCCGCACAGGCTTCCCGGTCCGCCGTATCTCCAGGACTTCGTCTCCCGTGCCCTAGATGGTGGCCTTGCGCAGGGTCAGGTAGGACGATCCCGCCAGCAGGACGGCCAGTCCTGCGCCGAGTGCCGTGACCCCCGCCGCGGTCCAGCCTGCCAGCCAGCGGCCGACCTCGGGCCAGCTTTCGGTCAGCGTGATCAGCGCAACCGTTCCCAGCAGGGCAAGCCCCAGTCCGATGGTGAAGACCAGCACTCCGGTGGTCCGCCAGCGCATGTACAGCGTCGCGGCGTAGAAGCCGACCATGAACAGCAGCACCGTGAGCATGAAGTAGAACAGGATCTGCGTCAGCCAGTTGTTCTCGGCGATCCACTGCAGGGCGAAGAACCGGCCGTCCACTCCCCAGCCACCGGTGGCCTCCTCCAGCAGGCCCATCAGGTAGTAGAAGACTGCCAGCACCATGGCGCAGCCGCCGAACAGCGCGAGAGTTCCCAGGTAGAAGCTGCGCCGCGAGACGCTCATGGCCATCGCGAACGGGAAGGTGAGCGTCAGGGCCTGGATGCCGAGGGCCAGGAAGTACCACATGGGCGCCTGGGCACCTCCGCCGTAGAGGGTTCCTTCGCCTCCGCCGCGGCGTACCAGGTACCAGACGGCCAGGGTGAACAGGAACGATCCGGCCAGCACGATCAGGGGGATGCCGATGAACGTCCACTTGTTGATCAGTTGCATGCGTGCGACTTTCATGATGCGGCTCATTTGATGGCCTGCCTCTCGGTAGTCTGTTCCCGGTCCGATTGGGAGCTCAGCGTGCTGCGGACCACCAGCTGCTGCAGCGATACGGGGCTGAGTTCCAGCCCCAGGATCTGCGCCCGTTCGCGCTGTTCGGCGGTGAGCCGGGCGCGGATGGAAATACTGGCCAGCGAGCCCAGTGCATCGCGGTGGATGACCGGGTAGCCGGCGATGAATTCCTCGACCTTCTGGGCGCTGCCGGTGACGGTGACGGCCGCGCCCTGCAGATCCTCGGCCTCGGAATCGATGATGATCCTGCCCTGGTCGATCACGATCACGTGCTCCAGCAGGTTGGCGACCTCGTCGATCAGGTGGCTGGAGAGCACGATGGTGCGCGGGTGCTGCGCGAAGTCCTCGACCAGGCGGTCGTAGAAGATCTGCCGGGCCACGGCGTCCAGTCCCAGGTAGGGCTCGTCGAAAAAGGTGATCTCGGCACGCGAGGCCATCCCGATGATCACGCCCACCGCGGAAAGCTGGCCGCGCGAGAGTTTCTTGATCCGCCGATTGAGCGGAAGGTTGAAGGCCTTCACCAGGTCCTGGGCGAGCTGCTCGTTCCAGTTCTCGAAGAAGATAGCCGCGGCGCTGAATGCCTGTCGGACCTTGAAATCGTCAGGGTACTTCTGCGATTCGCGGATGAAGCACAGCCGCGCCAAGGTGGGGTCATGCTCAAAGGGCGTGTGCCCGAAAATTTCAGCCGTGCCCCGGTCCGCGAAGTTCTGCCCGGTGAGGATGGACATCAACGTGGTTTTGCCCGCTCCGTTGCGTCCGAGCAGCCCGTAGATCCGGTTCGGCGCGAGATTGAGGCTGACCCCATCCAGCGCCCTGACATCCTTGTAGGTCTTGGCCAGGTCCCGGGTGGTGATGGCTGGTGTTTCACTCATGGCTCATTCCTGCCTGTGCTTCTAAGTCCGGCGGTGTTAACCGGCCGAGGTTGATTTGATCATGGCAATCAGTTCATCCATTTCGATCCCGAGCTTGGCCGCTTCGGCGGTCAAGGGGGTGACGAACTGTTTGGCGAAGTGTTCCCGGCGGCTGCTGCGCAGCTTGGCCGGCGCGCCCTGGGCGACGAACATTCCGATGCCCCTTTTCTTGTACAAAAGCCCCTCTTCCACCAGCCTGTTGATGCCCTTAGCGGCGGTTGCCGGGTTGATCCGGTAGAAGGCGGCGAACTCGTTGGTGGATGGAACCTGCGACTCTTCGGGCAGGGTTCCGGAAATGATGTCGTTTTCGATCAGTTCGGAAATCTGCATGAAGATCGGCTTGGAATCATCGATCATCTTTGCTCCTCTCCACGCCCGATCCCACACCTTACTTAGTGGGTTCGTTACTCATGTAACTAACCATAGGACCTTGGCAATGGTGACGCAATACCTCGGGGCGAATGGATTCTAAGAATTCTCAAACTGCTTGCTCAAGCAAAGTCGTCCAACGCCCGGATTCCCGCGGAAATCCAGCGATTCCATTCACAGCAAAAAGCTCCGCCGGAAGCCCGTTGACCCGCATCTGACCTGCGCCTTAGGTGTTTCAGGAGGCAGCCAAAGAAAGCACACAGTCACTGGTACAAAGCTGAAAGCGCCCCTCCCCAACGTCCCCTCCAAGGAAGAAACCCCATGAATATCCTGCTTTTCGCCGCCGTGGACCTGGTAGCCATCGCGGTGCTGGCCATCGGCCTCTACCTGCCCCGGCATCGACGACGCGATCTGGTGGTGTCCTACTTCGGCATCAACGTCGGCGTTTTCGCCGTGGCCGCGGCCCTATCCGGCAGTTCCGTCGGCATCGGCATGGGACTCGGCCTGTTCGGCGTTCTGTCGATCATCCGCCTGCGTTCCACCGAGCTTGAGCAGCATGAGATCGCCTACTACTTCTGTGCCCTGGCCATCGGCCTGATTGCGGGCATGGCCCCGGATCCGCTGTGGCTGCCGATCGCGCTGATCGCGCTGATCCTGCTGGTCATGTTCGCCGCCGACGGCTCCAAGGTGCTGCCCCGCTACCGACACCAGGAAATCGTCCTGGACCGGGCCTTGGGCGGCGACGAGGAGCTGCACGCCTATCTGTCCTCGGTCCTTCCCGGTGCCTGGATCCACCAGTGCACGGTGCAGCAGGTGGATCTGGTCAATGACAAAACGATCGTCAAGGTCCGCTTCTCCGCCGCCGCGCCGTCCAGCGGGCTTGGCGGCCCTGCTTCGGCCAGACCCGTTCCGCCGCTGCCGCGCACGAAGCCGGCCGGCACCGCACTGACCGCCGAAAACCATGAAGCCATCTCCCAGGAGTCGCGATGAACCGGGAAACCGTCACGGATTGGGTCCATCAGCTTCCCTCCATCACCTTGGAGGAGCTCAACGACAACGCGGCGCTGCAAACCCGTGTCGACCGCAAGTACATCCTCACCGCAGCGCAAGCAGGTCAGCTGCTTCCGGTGCTGGCCGCCGGGGCCCAGGTGCTGCAGATCGACCAGCTGCGCAGTTTCAGGTACTCGTCGGTCTACTTCGACACCCCCGAATTGGCCAGCTTCCACCTCGCGGCCCACCCGCGGCGGCGGCGCTTCAAGGTCCGCACCCGAAGCTACCTGGACACCGGAGCCTGTTTCCTGGAAGTCAAGACCGAAGGCGCACGGGAGCAGACGGTCAAGGAGCGCATCGAACACAACCCGGCTGAACGCAGCAATTTGGACGCCGAAGCCCGCGACTACGTCCGGCAGACGCTGGAGCACGAACTGGGCGACTGCCGAATCGACGTGGAACTGCTCGCACCGGTCATCGAGTCCTCCTACCGGCGCACCACGCTCTACCGGGCCGAATCCGGCAGCCGCGTCACGATCGACGAGCAGCTGCGCTGGGCCGATCCGCTCGGGCGCGGCCTGCTGCGCTGCAACGAGGTGGTGCTGGAGACCAAGTCGGCGCTGAATGCCGGGGAGGTCGACCGGCTGCTGTGGCGCCACGGGGTGCGCCCCTCGCGCATCTCCAAGTTCGCCACCGGAATGGGCCTGCTGCACGCAGGGCTCCCGGCGAACCGCTGGCACCAGAGCACCAAATACAAGATCACCACCGAGTTTTCCCTCCAGGACTAGGAGCACGGAACATGTATCCCCGCGACAAATTCACGCATTCCGCCCCCGACGGTCCCCGGCGCGGCGCCCGCAACCTGATGACCATGGCCGCGACGCTGTCCATCGCCGCCATGGCGCTGGCCGGCTGCAGCCCGGTCCCCGGCGCCCAGGCCACCGACGGCATCGTCAACACCCAGGTCAGCGCCGAGACCGCGAGCTTCTTCAACAGCGATTCGGTACACGAGATCAACGTCGAGGCCGACGAGCAGGACGTGGCCGCAGCGCTGGAGGCCTATGAGTCGGAGCAGTCCAAGGAATGGATCAGCGCAACCGTCACCATCGACGGCACCGTATTCCAGAACGCCGGCCTGCGGCTGAAGGGCAATTCCACGCTGCGCCAGGCGGACACCGTTTCGGACCCGCAGGACCTGCCCTGGCAGATCCGGCTGGACAAATTCGTCGACGGCCAGAGCTACGCGGGCCGCACGCAGTTCGTGGTGCGCACCAACACCTCGCAGACCTCGCTGAACGAGGCAGTGGCGCTGGCGTTGCTCGGCGAGGCGGGGCTGGCCACCGAGCAGGCGGCGGCCACCCGGTTCACGCTTAACGGCTCCGCGGCCCAGCTCCGGCTGGTCATCGACAATCCCTCTGATGAGCTGTACAGCGCGGCGGTGTTCACCGGTGAAGGCATCACCTACAAGGCCGATTCCAGCGGCGACTACACCTACCGAGGCGCCAGCGGCAGCGACTACGACAGCGCCTTCAGCGTGGAGTCAGGGGCCGAGGACCTGACGCCGATCGCCGAGTTCCTGGACTTCGTGAACAACTCCTCCGACGCGGACTTCGCCGCGCAGCTGGCCGAGCATCTGGACGTCGACCAGTTCGCGACCTATCTGGCGATGCAGGACCTGGTCGCGAATTCCGATGACATCGACGGGCCGGGCAACAACTCGTTCCTGCGCTACGACACCTCCAGCGGCACGATGACCGTGGTCGCGTGGGACCAGAACCTGTCCTTCGGCGGCATGGGTGGCATGGGCGGTGCTCGCGGCGGCGCCGACGGCCCAGGCGGGAGCGGCCCGGTGACCGACGCGATGCTCGAACGCTTCCTTCCCGCCGGCGCGGATGTGCAGGCGGCGGCGGCGCAGATCACGCGGGGAATCGTGCCCGAGGGCGCGGCCCTGCCCGAAGGCATGAAGCTCACCGGGGACACCACCTTGCTGCAGGTGCTGCAGCAGCTGGCCAAGGGCGAGATGCCCGCCGGCCTGTCACCGCAGGACGGGCAGCGCCCCGGGCAGCAGGACGCAGGCGGATCTGCCGACCCCGGGGCGCAGGGCGACGGGCAGGGCGATGTACCGGCAGGGCGCCCGCGCGCAGCGAACGACAATCCGCTGGTCACCCGGTTCCTGGCCAACACGGACTTCAGTGCCAAGGTCGAACAGGCGAAAACCGAACTGACCGCGAAGCTCTACGATTCGGGGGCGGCGCAGCAGATCCTGGACACCTGGAGCGCGCTGCTCACCAGCCAGGCAGGCGACCTGGTCGACGCGGATACGGTGGCATCGGAGGCGGAAGCGATCAGCGCCTACTTCACCAAGGACACCGGCTCGGGCGCGGGCCAGGCGCCGGGTCTGGTTCCGGGGCAGGCTCCGCAGCGCGGTTCCCGGCAGGACGAGGCGACGTAAAACACGGCGGACCCCGACTCCGGCCAGTCCTGAACCATCCAGGGGCAGGAAAAAATCCGGCATCCCGCCGCTGCGAGGCGGAAGGATGCCGGATTGTGATGTGGCAGCCGGCTGCTAGCGGGCGGCGAGCGCCTTGGTCACCTCGTCGATGATCACCGGCAGCAGCGCGGCGAACGCGCGGGCGCGGTGCGAGATCGCGTTCTTCTCCTCGGGGGTGTGCTCGGCCATGGTCTTGCCGGAGCCCTCGGGTTCGAAGATCGGGTCGTAGCCGAAGCCGTGGGATCCGGCGCGCTGGGTGCGCAGCACTCCGGCCGAGGTGCCCAGTTCCACGTGCTCGGCACCGGCCGGGGTGGCCAGCGCGGCGGCGCAGACGAACTGCGCGGCGCGGTGCTCTGCGGCGATATCCCCCAGCTGAGCGAGCAGCAGGTCGATGTTCGCCTCGTCGTCGCCGTGCACGCCCGACCAGCGGGCGGAGAAGATGCCCGGGGCGCCGCCCAGCACGTCGACGCTCAGCCCGGAGTCGTCGGCCAGCGCGATCAGCCCGCTGGAGGCGGCGACCTCGCGGGCCTTCTTCAGCGCGTTGCCGGCGAAGGTGACCTGGTCCTCGACCGGGTCGCTGGCCCCGGCGGCGGCCGCGTCGATCACCTGGGTGTCGACGTCCAGCCCCGGAACCTTGCCGCGCAGCAGCTCGCGCAGTTCGCGCAGCTTGCCGGCGTTGTGCGAGGCCAGGACCAGCACGGGCGCGCTCACTGGGCGGCCCGCAGGGTCTCCCGCTGGATCTGCGCGAGCTCGTTGGTGCCGCCCAGGGCGAGGTCCAGCAGCGCGTCCAGCTCGGCGCGCTTGAACGGCGCGCCCTCGGCGGTGCCCTGCACCTCGACGAAGTCGCCGGAGCCGGTGACCACGACGTTCATGTCGGTCTCCGCGCGCACGTCTTCCTCGTAGGGCAGGTCAAGCATCGGGGTGCCGTCGATGATGCCCACCGAGATGGCGGCGACCGAGTCGGTCAGCACCTTGGCGTTCTGCTTCAGGATGCCCTGGGAGCGGGCCCACTCGATGGCCTCGGCCAGCGCCACATAGGCGCCGGTGATCGCGGCGGTGCGGGTGCCGCCGTCGGCCTGCAGCACGTCGCAGTCGAGCACGATGGTGTTCTCGCCCAGCTGCTTGGTGTCCACCACGGCGCGCAGCGAGCGGCCGATCAGGCGGGAGATCTCATGGGTGCGTCCGGAGAGCTTGCCCTTGACCGATTCGCGTGAGTTGCGGGTGTTGGTGGCACGCGGGAGCATGGCGTATTCGGCGGTGACCCAGCCGGTGCCCTCGCCCTTCAGCCAGCGCGGCACGCCTTCGGTGAACGACGCGGTGCACAGCACGCGCGTGTTGCCGAATTCGATCAGGGCCGAGCCTTCGGCCTGGGCGGACCAGCCGCGGGTGATGGTAATGTCTCGAAGTTGCGCGGCGCCTCGGCCGTCGGCACGTAAAGTCATGCTTCCATCCTATCCACTGGCCGGGCTCCGCCGCGCACATCGGGCCTACGCTTCGGGGTGGATCACCACACAGCAGCGCCCCTCGGCGGGGCTGAGCTCGGCGCGCCGCGCATCGCAGCGGCATCCGGCGAGCACCCCGGAGATCAGCTCCTGGTTCATCGAGCAGACCATCTGGGTCTGGTGCTGGGCCACCAGGTGGAAGGGGCAGTTGGCCATGGTGATGTCGCCGTTCTCCTCCTGCACCGGCTCGTAGCCCAGCTCGCGCAGCAGCTGCATCAAGTCCTCGCCCGACTCCCCCAGCTCGATCCCCTCGCTGCGCGCGGCGGCCAGCAGCGCACCCATCACGACGCCGCTGCTATCGCTCGCGGCAGCGGTGGCCAGCAGGCTTCCGAGCAGCCGGTAGTTGCGCGGCGGCACGGTCAGCGAGATCTCCTGCTGCGCAGGCTCGTAGAGCTTGGCCGGACGGCCGGCGCCGGGCCCGGTTTTCCCCTGCAGCCGGGCATAGGTGGTCGCGAGCAGCCCGGCCTCGCTCAGGTTGTCCAGGTGGTAGGCGGCCAGCGTGCGGCTGATCCCGGCCGCGGCCGCCGCCTCGTCCCGGCTAACCGGCTCGCTGCGGGAAAGGACGTAGTCGAAGAGGCGGCGGCGCACCGGATCCGTCAGCGTTTTGAGCATTTGCTGGGTCATGGGTTTCTGCATCTTCGACATGACCGAATTCTATCAACAATAGATCTTGACAAATAGGGTTAAGCGGAGAATTCTAAGATGCACATACATTAGTTTTAGAGGGTGGTGATCATGAATGCTGCCTACAGCGGGCGTCTCCCTGCGTCCCTGGCCCCGGCAACTTTTGGTGCACGGATCTTCAGTGATCCGTCGTTCGGTGCGTTCTGGATCTTGCGCATCGGTTTTGTCCTCCTGCCGCTGCTGATGGGCGTGGACAAGTTCTTCAACGTCATGACCTACTGGCCGGACTACCTGGCCCCGTGGGTTCTCTCGCTGCTGCCGTTCTCGGCGGCCACGGCGATGTACCTGGTCGGGGCGGTGGAGATCATCGCAGGCATCGCGATCGCGATCAAGCCGCGCTATGCCAGCTACATCGTTGCCCTCTGGCTGCTTGGCATCATCGTGAACCTGTTGCTGCTCGGCGGCGTGCTGGATGTCGCCCTGCGCGATGTCGGGCTGCTCATCGCGGCGCTGGCGCTCTCCCGCCTCGCCGCGGAATTCGATCCGCCCTTCGGTGCGCGCCAGCGGAAGGCACGCACCTCATGAATCCTCTCGACCAACTCGGCGAGGCCTTGGCCGAGGTGGAGGAACTTGACGGGCAGGCTCCCGGCCTGCCCGCCCGGGTGCTGTCTCCTCAGCAGGCCGGGGAAATGGACCTCGCGGCGGCCGAACACGCCGCCGGCGAATTCCTGCGTGCACTGGGCATGGACCTGGGCGCGGTGCATCTGCAGCGCACCCCCGCCCGCATGGCGCAAGCCTGGGCGCAGATGCTGACCCCGCGCGACTTCTCCTTCACGACATTCCCCAACGAGGAGCACTACGACCAGCTGGTGGTGCTGCGCGATATTCCGGTTCGCTCGGTGTGCGAGCACCACCTGCTCCCCTTCACCGGGCGGGCCGGCGTGGGCTACCTGCCCGGCGAGCGCAGCGTGGGCCTGTCGAAGCTGGCGCGCATCGTCGAGCACTTCGCCTGCCGTCCGCAGACCCAGGAACGGCTGACCCAGCAGATCGCCGATTGGCTGCGCAAGGTGCTGAGCCCGCGGGCGGTCGGAGTGGTGATTTCCGCCGAGCATTCGTGCATGAGCCTGCGCGGGGCCAACATCCCGGGCACCAGCACGGTGACCTCCGCCCTGCTCGGGCACCTGCGGGACAACGCCGGCGCACGGCAGGAATTCCTGTCCTTCTCCGGCCTGATGAACAGCCGAGATTCCGGCTCGACAGCGCTTTGCCCGGACTGCACGCCTAGTGAAAGGAACATCCAATGAGCACCGATGGACATGTGGTGATCGTCGGCGGCGGGTTGGCCGCGGCAAAGAGCGCAGAGCACCTGCGGCTGCAGGGCTACGCGGGGCCGGTCACGATCTTCGCCGGCGAGGACCACCTGCCCTACGAGCGCCCGCCGTTTTCCAAGGACTACCTGCAGGGCAAGTCTGAGTTCGACCAGGCGCTGGTGCACCCCAAGCAGTGGTACGCGGTCAACCACGTCAATGTCCGGCAGGCAACCAGCGTCGTGGCGCTCGACCCGGTGGACAAGAAGCTGCGGACCTCGGCCGGGGACACAGTGGACTGGGACACCCTGATCCTCGCCACCGGCTCCGTCCCGCGCCGCCTGCCGCTGCCCGGCACCGACGCTCAGAACGTCTACTACCTGCGCACCGTCGAGGACTCCACCGCGATCCGCGAGCACTTCGGGCCCGGCCGGCGGCTGGTGCTCATCGGCGGCGGCTGGATCGGACTCGAGGTCGCCGCCGCAGCGCAACTGGCAGGAACCGAGGTGACCATCCTGGAGGGAGCCGCGCAGCCGCTGCTGGCGGTGCTCGGCCCGGAGATCTCCCCGCACTTCGCCAAGCTGCACACCGACCACGGGGTCAACCTGCGCTGCAGCGTGACGGCGAGGTGGTGCCGGCCGATGCGGTGGTCATCGGCATCGGCGTCGCCCCGCAGATCGAGCTGGCGCAGGCCGCCGGGCTGAAAACCAAGAACGGCGTGCTGGTGGATTCCGCGCTGCAGAGCAGCAATCCGGACATCTACGCGGTGGGCGACATCGCGAACCACAACCATCCGGTCCTCGAACGCCGGGTGCGCGTGGAGCACTGGGCCACCGCGCTGAACCAGCCGGCCGCCGTGGCGGCGAGCATCACCGGCACACGCACCGAGTATACGGAGCTGCCCTATTTCTTCAGCGACCAGTACGACCTGGGGATGGAGTACATCGGGTACGCGCCCCACGGATCCTACGACCGCATCATCGTGCGCGGGGATCCATCAGTGCGCGAATTCATGGCGTTCTGGGTCAATGCCCGGAACCAGGTGCTCGCCTGCATGAATGTGAACATCTGGGATGTCATGGACGACTTCAAGGCACTGATCCTGTCCCGGAAGGGCGTTGATCCGGCCAAGCTCTCCGATCCGTCAGTTCACTTGGGCGATCTGTTCTAGGAGATCCGTTCAGGCACCATCTGGTTAAAGCAGTCGGCCATCCGGAACCTCCCTTCTGGGAAGTCCCGGATGGCCGATTGCCTTGGCCGGCAGCCAGCGGCTACATGCTCGCGCAGTGCTCCGTGGACGGCGCGGCTGCCTTCTGCTTGGCGCGCGGGACGATCTTGTCGAAGACCCAGGCGAAAACGAAGGTGTAGATCAGGAAGAAGACCAGCAGGCCTGCTTCCAGCATCAGCGCCTCAAGAATCGTGACGCCGAGGATGAGCGCGAGGATGGGGACCAGGATGACCACCAGTCCGCCCTCGAAGCCCAGCGCGTGGGCAATGCGGCGGCGCAGCGTGCGCTGGGTGTTGTCCTGCCGCTGCTCCCACGCGTCGAACATCATGTTGAAGAGGTAGTTCCAGATCAGCGCGACCGCCGAGAAAACGACTGCGACGGTGGATGAATGCGATCCGGAAAACCCGAGAAGCGAAAGGCCGAAGGTGGTCGCGACAATGGCGATGAGCTCATAGCTGACGACGTAAACAACCCGGCGAAGCGTGGCGGACACGAAAATCTCTCTCAATACGTTGATGCCACAGGAAGTCCTCGATGAGGTTTCGCGTCCATGGTCAGTGAATAAACCGGCAAGGCGGCGGTAATCCTGCCGGCCCTGCTGATTTAACGCTAGCACCAAGGAAACACCGGGGCATTAACTGGTAATCAAGCTCACCACCTGCGCATTAACTCATCAGGCCCGAAACCGGTGATACCGGTTCCGGGCCTTGTTCACGATGACTATTTTGTTTCGGCCATCCAGATCAGGATGTCAGCCAGGCGCAATACTGACATAGCGCGGCCATCCGGTGTCTCCTGCGCTGCTGCAAGCGGAGCCAGCCAATCAATTTCATTGCGAAGGTCATGCCATAGAGCACGGCGTACCTTAGCGGGCGAAGTGACACCGTAGAACTTCCGAACACGCGAGTCGATAATCGGGACAATCTGGGGCGCGCGACGGTGAAGGACCTTGGAGACGGTAACCGCGGTCCACTTCGGCATTGCGATTGATGCGGTATTGGCTGCCGCGAGAGGAGCGACACATGCTTCCAGGGATTCAATGTCGCTGAAGCTTTCAAATGCTGGCGCATCCTTGAACGTTTCAAGCGCGTGGTCCAGCGCCGCCCGCAGCTTTTGCGCATCCTCGAGCCCCTCGGTAAAGAGCGGAATAACTTCAGGGGCGCTGAGCTTCAGGCTCAGGAGATTCGCCATGAGCACATCAGCCGGGGACAGCGGCTCCGACGGATTGCCGAGAACATCATAGGTATTAAACGCATACCAGTTGCTTGTCGACGTGTATTTTTCCAGCGTCTCTTTCGCTGTCTCCCGCAATTCCGCGAGGCTACGTGAAGGCACGGCCGAATACCGCTTTCTGTGGGGGCGCTGGTGGCCAGCGCCGGATCTGGATTGCTACTTCTTGCGCTTGAGCAGCGGGAACTTGCGGGTCTTCTCGTACTTGACCACCGGCAGCGTACCGGTTTCCGAGACGATGTAGTCGGTGCCGCGGTCGCCCTTGAACAGCTCCGGATCCTTGCCGTCCTTCAGGCTGCCCGAGTACACGCCGTAGGTGACACCGGAAACCGCCACGGCGATGCCGCGGTCGTAGGTTTCCCGAGCCTCTTCGACCACCTTGTTGATGTCGGTCCACACCGGGATGTGGGTCAGCAGCATGCGTTCGGCCTGCGCGGCGGTCGCCATTTCGCCGGCGCGCTTGCCAGTCAGGTGCACGCCGTCGATCGCGTCGTCGCGGCCTTCCTCGAAGGCTGCCTCGCACAGGAACATGTCCGCCTTGTGGGCTGCATCGACCAGGCCCTGGCAGGTGTCGGTGTCGCCCGAGTAGGTAAGCACGCTGGTCATGATCTCGCCCTCGGGGGTCGGTTCGCGGGCCTCCACGCGCAGGGCGTAGGCCTCCTCGATCGGGTGGCGCACCGGGTACGGGGTGATCGTGAACGGTCCAAGGTGCACCGGCGTCAGCGGCTCCCAGACCTGGAAGTTGTAGTCCTGGTGCATGGTGTCGCCCTCGGGCAGCCCGTAGGCGGTCTCGATGCGGTTGGCCGTGTCGGCCGGGCCGTGCACCAGCATCTTCTCGCGGCCCCAGCCGGTGGGATCCCAGCGGATCGCCACGTGCAGGCCGCACAAGTCCATGCAGTGATCCGGATGAAGGTGCGAGATCATGATCCCGTCGATGTCCTTCAGATCGGTGTAGCGCTGCAGGACGCCGAGCGCGCCGGAGCCCAGATCCAGCAGGATCTTCCAGTCGCGCGTGCCATCAAAGGCCGACACCAGGTAGCAGGACGCGGGAGAGCCCGGCCCCGGGAACGACCCGGTGCATCCAATGATGGTCAACTTCATTCGGTTCTCGCTTTCGACGCGGCGATCATCTGCGGGGTAATCCGCGCGATGGCTCCGGTCGGATAGTGGGCGGCCACATGGTCCACATGGCGCACCTGCAATACCTCGGGGCCGAGGAAGCGGCGTGCCAGTACCCCAAAGCTATCAGCGTTGCCCGTCGCAAGGAATTCGTGACGCGCCGTCGCCCCGTCCTCGCGGACCAGGGAATGCTTGGTCAGCGCCCTGAACGCGTCCTTGGCGGTCTCCTCCGCGGAGGACACCAAGGTCACCGAATCCCCCATCACGTAGGAGATCACGCCGGTGAGCAGCGGGTAGTGGGTGCAGCCCAGGATCAGCGTGTCCACGCCCTTGGCCTGCAGCGGGGCCAGGTACTCCTCGGCGATGCCCAGCAGCTCCGGTCCGGCGGTGATGCCGGATTCGACGAACTCCACGAACCGCGGGCACGCCACGGAGGTCACTTCCAGGTTCGGGGCGGCGGCGAAGGCGTCCTCGTAGGCGCGCGAGCCCACGGTGGCCTGGGTGCCGATGATGCCGATCTTGCCGTTCTTGGTGCCTGCCACCGCGCGGCGCACGGCCGGCTGGATGACCTCGACCACGGGGATGCCGTAGCGGGCGGTGTAGCGTTCACGGGCGTCGCGCAGCACCGCGGCGGAGGCCGAGTTGCAGGCGATGACCAGCAGCTTCACCCCGGCGTCCACCAGTTCGTCCATCACGCCCAGCGCGTTCGCGCGCACCTGGGCGATGGGCAGCGGGCCGTAGGGAGAGTTCTTGGTGTCCCCGACGTAGATCAGCGACTCCCCGGGCAGCTGGTCGATGATGGCGCGCGCGACGGTCAGCCCGCCCACGCCCGAGTCGAAGATGCCGATGGGGGTGTCGGCGTCCGGTGCGGAAACCTGTCCGGTGGCGAAAAATGAGTTCACGTGTGCTAGTACTCCGCATTCATCAGCGCGTGCATCAAGGTGTCCTGCACCCAGGAAACCAGGTTGTAGACCAGGCCCAGGTATTCCTCCGGGGTGGTCACGTCCTTGGCGTCGTTAATCTGCGAGATGCGCTCGGAGTCCGCCTCGCTGCGGATTTCCAGCCGCTCGGAGAGCACCAGGCGCACGTCGTTCAGCGCCTGGGCGAAACGCCGGGCCCCGGCCGGGTCGAGCACGATCTTGTCGGTTTCCAGCAGGAATTGCGCCTCGCGCAGCCGGCCGATCTTCTCACCGATCAGATCCGATTCGGTCAGCCGGCGGTGCTCCTCGGCAACCTGCGGGTCATCGCTCGCGTCGGGCAGCAGCCGGGCCAGCGCCAGGTCGCTGATCGGCGGCAGCTTCAAGTCCGCCGGGCGCATGCCGGTCAGCGCGTACAGAGGATCGATGTCCTCGGGCAGGCGGTGCATCTCGGCGCGCTCTTCGAGCATGTGGATGATGTCGGAAAAGAGGTCGCGCAGCAGCTTGCGCTCGGCCGAATGCAGCGAGCCGGAGATGCCCCGCGAGCCGTACTTGAAGGCTTTCGCCACGCCTAGGCCTCCTGGGTCATGGTGGCCTGCAGTCCGAATCCGTGCATGGCGTGCACGTCGGACTCGATCGCCTCGCGCGCGCCGCTGCGCACGGTGCAGAAGCCGTCGTGATGCACCTGGAGCATCAGCTTGTCGGCTTTTTCCGGGCTGAAACCGAAGTACGAGCGGAACACGTAGGACACGTAGCTCATCAGGTTGACGGGGTCGTTCCACACGATCAGGCGCCAGGCCTTCTCGGTGGATTCCCGGATCTCAGGGGAGGAAAGTACATCGGGCATTGCGGTCATGCCAACCATTTTACGCCCGCTTCCTGAGCGCGGCGCCGTCCGCCCCGAATCACGGCAATGCGGTCAGCCGTTATACAGTAAAAGCTGGTTCGCCTCCTGGGAGGCGGCAGAGTCCAGAGCACACACACGATTCAGGAGCGTTCATGCGCACCAGCCTCTTCACCGACCACTACGAGCTGACCATGCTGCAGGCCGCCCTGGCCTCCGGCGCGGCGCACCGCCCGAGCGTGTTTGAAGCCTTCTCGCGCCGGCTGCCCGAGGGACGGCGCTACGGCGTGGTCGGCGGCACCGGCCGCCTGCTCGAAGGACTGGCCGACTTCCACTTCGGCGATGACGAGTTGAAGTTCCTCTCGGACAACAAGGTCGTGAATGCCGAGACCCTGAAGTACCTGGAGAACTTCACCTTCACCGGCACCATCACCGGCTATGCCGAGGGCGAGCTGTACTTCCCGAACTCGCCGCTGCTCATGGTCGAGTCCACCTTTGCCGAAGCCTGCGTGATCGAGACCTACCTGCTCTCGGTGATGAACCACGACTCGGCCATCGCCTCCGCCGCCTCGCGCATGATCGCCTCCGCCGCGAACCGCCCGTGCATCGAGATGGGCTCGCGCCGCACCCACGAGGAATCCGCGGTCGCCGCGGCCCGCGCCGCGATCATCGCCGGCTTCGACTCCACCTCCAATCTGGAGGCCGGGGCCCGCTACGGCTTGAAGACCGTGGGTACCTCCGCGCACTCTTTCACCCTGCTGCACGACACCGAGCGCGCGGCTTTCGAAGCGCAGGTCGCCTCGCTGGGCCGCGACACCATCCTGCTGGTGGACACCTACGACGTGGAAACCGGCGTGCGCACCGCGGTGGAGGTGGCCGGTCCCGAGCTGGGCGGCGTGCGCCTGGACTCTGGAGACCTGGTCCAGCAGGCCGGCTGGGTGCGCGCCCTGCTGGACGATCTGGGCAACTGGAACACCAAGATCACCGTCACCTCGGACCTGGACGAATACGCCATCGCCGCGCTGGCCAGCGCCCCGGTGGACTCCTACGGCGTGGGCACCGCCCTGGTCACCGGTTCCGGCCACCCGACCGCCTCCATGGTCTACAAGCTGGTCTCCCGGCAGAACGACGCCGGCGACTGGATCCCGGTGGCCAAGGCCGCCGCGAACAAGGCCAGCGTGGGCGGACGCAAGTACGCGGTGCGCGAGCTGAACGAGCGCGGCCGCGCCGTCGCCGAGGTCGTCTCCACCTCCGAGTACACCACCGGCGGACCCGAGCGCGACCTGATGGTCCCGCTGGTGGTCAACGGCGAGATCGATGCTTCGTTCATCGGCGCGCAGGGCGTGGCCAAGGCCGCCGCGCGGCACCGCGCCTCGATCCAGGAAATGCCCGGCGAGGCCCGCAAGCTGCAGCGCGGCGAACCGGTCATCCCCACCGTCATGGTGCGCAGCTAACCCGCACCCGACGCCCACCACGCGCACAGCGGCGGGCGTTAAGATCCATCCACCCGAGCGTTATACCGCCACGCCCCAAGGAGGCTGCCATGAACCGCGCCCTGCTGATCATCGACGTGCAACCGGACTTCTGCGAAGGAGGTGCGCTGGCCGTGGCCGGGGGCAACCTGGTCGCCGCGGGCATCGCCGGCGACGTGCGCTCGCGCCGCGCAAGCTACGCCGCGATCGCCACCACCCAGGACTGGCACATCGATCCCGGGGCGCACTTCTCGCAGGAGCCGGACTTCATCGACTCCTGGCCGGTGCACTGCGTGGCAGGGAGCGACGGGGCGGCCCTGCACCCGCAGATCGCCGGGCTCCAGGTCGACGCGCATTTCGCCAAGGGCCGCTTCGCCGCCGCCTACTCGGGCTTCGAGGCGCGCCGGCTCGACCCGGCCGCCGACCCCGCCGACGAGTCCGGTGCGCTGCTGGGCGACTGGCTCACCGAACGCGGCATCACCGCCGTGGACGTGGTGGGCCTGGCCGCCGACCACTGTGTGCGCGCCACCGCCCTGGACGCGGCCGCGGCGGGCTTCGCCACCACCGTGCTCGCCCCGCTGACCGCCGCGGTTTCCCCGGAGAACATGCCGGCGGTGAACGACCAGCTGCGCGCCGCCGGGGTCACGGTGCTAACCCTGGGCTAGCTTTCCCCTCCACGCTCCTGCGGCAGTCCGCCGCCGGTTTTCCGGCGGCGGACTGTTGCGTTGCGCTGACTGGTACCGCCTAGCGCGGTGCGACGGCGTGGGCCGGGCCGCTGCTGGCCGGATTGCTGCGGGCAAGGTCCCGGCGGGCGAAGTCCACGCACAGCGCGCTGAATCCCAGGGTGTAGAGGCGCTGCACGGTGCCCGGGTGCAGCTTCGGGGAAGCCAGGCTCGCCGCGCTGGCCGCCAGCAGGCCCAGCACCGCGGGAGCCGCCAGCCGGCGGCGCGCCGAGGCCCCTGGCTGCCGGCCGAACTCCCGCCAGTAGCTCGCCACCAGCCCCATCGAAGCGGCCGAGGCCAGCGCCGTGGTTACATAGTGGCGCCCGTGGCTGGCGCTGGTTCCGGAGCCTTCCGGGCGCTCGGCGCGCCGCGGGGATCCTGGATCGTCGAAGGACACCGGGTAGTCCAGCGGGCTGAGCGCATCGCCGATGGTCGCGGCCCCGAAGGCGGCCAGCGACGCGCTCAGCAGCCCGGGCGGAGCCGAGTCCCCCGGCCGAGAGGCGCAGGCCGCCACCAGGTAGCACCCGGCCGAGGCCATATCGGTCCATTGGAAGAGCCCCCGATGCCAGCGGTCCCGGGCCGCGAGCTCGGAGAGCATGGCGGTGCGCGGATCCAGCGGCCAGCCAAGCACCGCCTCCCCCAGGATGCCCAGCGAGTAGGCCGCGGCGCCCGCGCCCAGCGCCGCCGCCCGGATCCTCGCACGCCGCAGTTCCGCGCCCCCGCCAGGGTCTTGGATTTCGTTCATTCTCCTGCGCTCCCTTCGCCGTGCTCCGCTGCGTCGTGCTCCCTCTCGGAGCCGCCCGCCTTCAGCGCCGGCTCGGCCGGCAGTCCTGCGCCCGGGCTGCCCAGGGTCAGCCACAGGCAGGATCCAAGGCTCAACGCGATGGCGCCGTACTTGGCCAGCTCCCAGCCCTCGCGGGCCGCATCGCCCAGCAGCAGCATGCCTGCAATGCCCGGCACCACCACCTCGATCACGGTGAACACCGCGCTCGCCGGTCCCACGTGGCCGAATTCCAGCGCCCGGGTGTAGCCGGCCATCGCCACCACCCCGAAGCCGAGCACCAGCCAGAGCATCGGCTCGCGCAGCAGCTGGATCACCCCGCCGTCCAGCACCAGCCCGCGGGCGCCCAGCGCAGCGCCGGAGGCGGCCAGCCCGGCGAGTACCGCGGTCGGCATCGGCGCCCGCTTCCGGTAGAGCACTGCCAGAGCCGCAGCGAGCACCGGCAGCGCTCCGGCCAGCGTCCAGACCAGCGGCTGGGCGGCGGGCTGCGCTGGCTGGGTTCCGGTGGACAGGGCGAGCACCGCCAGCCCTGCGATCAGCAGGCCCATGGCGAGAAGCTGCGCGCGGCTCAGCTCGCTGGCGAACACCCAGCGCGCCAGCAGCATGGTGACCACCAGCGATCCAGCCAGCAACGCCTGCACCGTGAACAGGGTCAGATGCTGCAGGGCCAGCAGCGAGCACAGCCAGGCCAACAGGTCCAGGCCGATCCCGGCGAGGTAGAGCGGGTGGGCGTAGACCTTCGCCCCGCCGACCCGGCGCGCCGCCACGGCTTCCAGCACCGAGGCGGTGCCGTAGCCGATGCTGGCGGCCAGCGCCGCGGTGAGCCCCGGCAGCATCAGGCACGCTCCGGACGCAGCCTGGGCAGCGCCGGCAGCTCGGCCAGCCCCTCGGCCTGGGCCATGCGCAGGCCCTGGGAGAGCCACAAATCCACGGTGCCCACCGCGGCGTAGCGTGGCTGCCAGCGCGGATCGTACTTCGTATTGAAGCGGTACAGCGACTCCACCTGGGCGTGCTTGGAAGCCTGCTTGGCGACCAGGCGTTCGAACCAGCCGCCGGCTGCCTGTTGCCCGCCGGCCACCGCCTCGCGCAGCACCGCGAAGTTCAGCCCCAGCTCGCCGCCACCCTCGCCCGCCAGCTTGCCGAGCATCTCGATGATCAACAAGTCCATCAGGCCGCCGGGCAGCTGCCCGGAGGTGCTGCGCCGCATCACATCCAGCGACCAGCCGCGCAGCGCGGGGGCCGGCACCCACTGGATGAACGCCTGCGGGGTGCCGGCCCCGTCGTAGGCGATGGACAGCAGCAGGCCGGTGTCCGCCGGGTCGAACAGGCGCGAGAGCGTCATGGAGAAGCCGCGCTCAGCCTCCCCGCGCCGGCTCTCGCCGGCCAGGTCGGCCAGCCGGGCGCGCACCGCCGGATCCAGCCGCAGCGGGTCCACGTGCTCGACGCGGTAGCCCGCGCGCAGCAGCCGGGCGTGGGATTGGCGCAGCGACTTGGATTTCTTGCCCGCCAAGCTGAAGCTTGCGCTGTCCACGATCGCCTCGTCGCCCAGGTACACCGTGCGCAGGCCCGAGCGCTCGTAGGTCTCCAGCCAGTTTTCCGCGGCGCCCAGCACGCTGACTGACCAGCCGCGCTGCTCGGCGAACACCATGAATTCGGCCCAGGTTTCCCCGCGCTCGGCGGCCGGCCCGATGGGATCCGGGGAGACCAGGCAGACCGAGCCGCGCACCGCGTAGGCGATCACGCTCTGCCCGAGGAAGAACCAGCGCTTGTCGTCGCGCAGCGCGAAATAGTCAAGGGTGCCGCCGCCGTGGCGGGCGACGATCTCCCGTGCCCGTTCGCGGTCGGCCAGGTGCGCGGCGGCATCGGCGGGGGCGGTGTGCGAGCCGGTGTACTGGTACCACCACAGCAGTCCGGCCAGGCCCAGCAGCACCGCGGCGACCAGCGCGAAGCTCAGCGCCAGGTGGTGTTCATGCAGTTCGGCGTCCAGCACCGCGGCGAACTGCCGGACGCCGGAGCCCAGGTCCTGGTCGGTGGCCAGGGCCAGGCGCAGCACCAGCGCGCCGACCAGCAGGCTCGCCAGCGCCAGCGCCGCCCCGGCCACCAGCAGCGCGCGCTTCAAGGCCAGCCGCCCGGGCCAGACTGGGAAGGCGCGGTATTGCAGCCCCAGCCAGAGCGCGGCCGCCGCGCAGAGCGCCGCCAGCGGCCAGTCAGCGCGCTTGCCCGCGTGCAGCACCGCGATCAGCGCCAGCAGCAGCACCGATCCGGCCCAGGCCACCCGGTTGCCCGAGCGCAGGTAGCGCGCGAGGACGAACAGGCCGAAGGAGCCGAACACCACGTAGATCGCGGAGACCTGGATGAGGAATTCGGGCAGCACCGCCAGCGGCCCGTGCAGCCACGAGTGCAGCGGGCGCAGCAGCGCGGAGAGCAGGCTGAGCAGCCCGAGTCCGATGCCCAGGTACGCGGACGCCGCCCGGGAGCGGTCGCGCCGCTGCACCCGGACGGCGATGGAAGGATTCCTGCTGGTCATAGCAGGAAGTATGCCACTTAAGCCGGGCGGCGTGCGCCCGGTTCCGGCGGCTTATTTGCGGCCGACGAACCAGTCGGAGAGCTTGTCCAGCCGGGCCTGCAGCTGCTCGGCCGTGGCCTGCGGCACGGCCGGCCCGCCGCACACGGTGCGCAGCTTGGTGTGGATCTGCGCGTGCGGGGTTCCGGTGCGCGCGGACCAGGCCGACACGTTCTTGGACAGCTTGGTGCGCAGGTCCATCATCCGGCGGTGGTCGGAGACCGGGGCGGGCTTGGAGGCGCCGCGGCTGATCTGCTTGTTCTGCTGCGCGCGCAACAGCTCGGAGACCTGCTCGGTGTCCAGCAGCCCGGGGATGCCCAAGAAGCCCAGCTCCTCGTCGCTGCCGATGTCGGCGCCGGTGCCGAACTCGCCGCCGTCGAACAAGACGCGGTCGAAGGAGGCTTGCGAGTTCAGCGCCTCGAACTTGTTGCGCGTCAGCTCGTCGCTGGCCTTGTCCTCCTTGTTGGCTTCTTCCAGCAGCGCATCGTCCAGGCCGTCCTCGACCTTGTCGCCCTCGCGATCCAGCGCGTGGTCGCGCTCGACCTCCATCTCGTTGGCCAGCGCCATGAGCACCGGCACGGAGGGCAGGAACACGCTGGCGACTTCGCCGCGCTTGCGGCTTCGCACGAAGCGGCCCACGGCCTGCGCGAAGAACAGCGGGGTGGAGGTGGAGGTGGCGTACACGCCCACGCACAGCCGGGGCACGTCGACGCCTTCGGAGACCATGCGCACGGCGACCATCCAGCGCGAATCGGACGCGGAGAATTCGTCGATCTTTTCCGAGGCCTTCGGGTCGTCGGAGAGGATCGTAGTGACCTTCTCCCCGCAGATCGCCTCCAGCTGGGCCGCGTAGCCGCGCGCATCCTCGTGGTCGGTGGCGATCACCAGGCCACCGGCGTCCTTCACGGTGCGGCGCACCTCGGACAGGCGGCGGTCGGCCGCCTGCAGCACCGAGGGGATCCAGTCGCCGTGCGGGTCAAGCGCGGTGCGCCAGGCGTGCGCGGTGACGTCCTTGGTGAAGCCCTCGCCGAGGTTAGCCTCCATCTCCTCCCCGCCGGCGGTGCGCCAGCGCATGTTGCCCGAATAGGCCATGAACAGCACCGGGCGCACGACGTGGTCCGCCAGCGCGCTGCCGTAGCCGTAGGTGTAGTCGGCCTTGGAGCGGCGGATGCCGTCGCCCTCGTCGACGTACTGCACAAAGGGAATCGGGGCCGCGTCGGAACGGAACGGGGTGCCGGTCAGCGCCAGGCGCCGGGCGGCGGGCTCGAAGGCCTCGCGGATGCCATCGCCCCAGCTGAGTGCGTCGCCTGCGTGGTGGACCTCGTCCATGATCACCAGGGTGCGCGCGTTCTCGGTTTTCGCGCGGTGCACCGCGGGCTTGAGCGCCACCTGGGCGTAGGTCACGACGACGCCCATGTAGTGCGAGCCGTGGCGCCCGTCGGAATTCTTGTAGTTCGGATCCAGCGCGATGCCCACGCGCGCCGCCGCGTCCGCCCACTGCTTCTTCAGGTGGTCGGTAGGCGCGACGACGATCATTCGGTTGATCTTGCCGGAGTCGATCAGCACCTTGGCCAAGCGCAGCGCGAACGTGGTTTTGCCCGCTCCGGGGGTCGCCACGGCCATGTAGTCCTTGGGCTCCGCCTCGAAGTATTTGGCCAGCGCCTCGGCCTGCCAGGCGCGGAGCTTCGGCCCGGTGCCCCAGGCCGCTCGCTCCGGATACGCTACCGGTAGCTTGTCTTCCAGAGGAAGCTTGTCACCAAAGTCAAAAAGTGCCTGCGTCATTTACCCTTTTCCCGGCCGCGTGCAGAAGTTGTAGGAAGTGCGTGCTTGAAACGCCGCACTACCCCATCAAGGATTCGTAGATTTCCTTGCACTCCGGGCATACCGGGAACTTCTTCGGGTCGCGGCCAGGGGTCCAGACCTTGCCGCACAGGGCGATCACCGGCTCGCCGGACAGCGCCGACTCCATGATCTTGTCCTTCTGCACATAGTGCGCAAAACGCTCGTGATCGCCGGCCTCGACGCTCTGGCTCGTCTCGGTGCGTTCGATCGTGGCCGTGCCACCGCGGGTTTCATCAGACTGTTCCACCATGCCATCCAGTCTAGTACGTACGACGCTTTCATGGGGCGCACAGGCATGGGAGCTTGTCCACATCGCCCGCTCCTCCCCCGCCTCCCGGCGCTTCCGCCGCGCACGGTATCTACAGGTCACAGAGTGTTCTATCGATGTTCGACCGCTCCGTCGGCCCGCCGCATCCGCGCCGGACAGCGTCCAGTGCCGTGTCCCACACGCCATGGTGCCGCGTGGCATGTCCGGAACCCGCAAAAAATTTTTCCGGCACTTCTCCACAATCCGCACCCCACCCACCACCAGCCAGTGCGCCCGGGCGTTCACTGGAGCCATGAACACCACCGCACTGGCCCAAGGCCTCACCAGCCTGCACCACGTACTGGCCCAGGTACGTCCCGCGCCCGGTGCCGCCCTGCCCGAACTATCGGGCACCCAGCTGCGGGACCTGGCCACCAGCCTGCTGGACACCTTCGCCGCCCTGCGCGAAACCCTCTCCGATACCACCGATCCCCGCCTGGCCCTGGAACTGGCGACCACCGCCCAGCAGCTCGGCTTCGAAGCGACCCGCATGGATTTGGTCGCCGCCGAACGCACTGCCGCCACCGCCGCCCACACCCTGGCCCACACCGAACTGGAGCACTTGCGCGAGCACCCCGCCGACACCACCAGCACCCCGGTGCGCGCCTCCGGACGCGCCTGCTACCGCAACCCCGAAGAACTGCTGGCCTCCTGGACCCGCACCCCCTACTGGCACACCCACCGCCTCATCCTGGATTCCATGGACCTGGTGGGGCGCAAGGACTTCACCGGGGCCCGGGTTGCCCCGCGGTTCGAGCACCTGGCCGCCCTGCTCTTCGAGTCCGGGGTGGATCCGACGGTGGTGCGGCAGGCCAGCCGGAAACTGGCCAAGGTCGAACCCGAAGACCGCACCTTCGAAGGCACCGCCACCAGCCCGACCCTGTTGCATGCCGATGGGCGCACCGTGGAGGAACACGCCGCCCAAGTCCTGGCCGAGGAGTTCATCCCGTTCGCGGCGGTGAAGAAGATCGCCTGCCTGATCCTGGAGGCCATCAACCGGTCCGGGCCAATCCCGCCGGCCTCGCTGCGCCGTGGCGTGTTCCCGTTGCCGATCCGCAGCCCGCACTTCCGCGAGTTTTTGGTGCGGACTTCCACGGCGGAGGGGGCGTGGGTGGATGCGTTGATCGCGGCGGCGAACAAGGCCAGCACCCGGGCCGGGCAGGCCGCGCGGAGGAACCCTGCCTCGGCGAACCCGAACCGGGGGCCGGGCTCAGGCGGGCCGGTGGCGGGGGCGTCGTTTTTCAAGGACCCGGCCGATAATCCGAACCAGCCCACGGGGCAGGACCCGCAGCCGCAGGCGGATGCCGCCACCGAGAGCGAAACCACCGGGGCCGGAGCTACCGGGGCCGGCCCCGACGGGGAAGGCGGCTGGTCCATCCAGGACCTGCTGCCCGAAGGATCCGAGCAGCTGCGCTGGGACGATGACGAGTTGTTCATCCCCGAAGCGACCCCGCCCGAACGCGCGTTGAACGCGTTGCTGGAGATCCTGCTGGACGCCACCGGCGAGGACCCGCCCGGAACCGCCTTCGGGGACGGCGGTCCGGGCCAGGGATCCCTCTTCGATTCCGACCCCGCGAACGCCGACGAGGACAGCGCCGGCAAGGCCGGCTGGGCCGAGGACGGGGAGGAGTGCTCCGCCGGGGACCCCGACAGATCCCCGCCACAGCGCAAGCGCAAGCGGTTGCGGCCGGTGGTCATCGCCCACCTGCAGCTGAACGACCTGCAACACTTGGCCTCCTCGACGGCGCAGACCGCGCACGGGGTGGATCTGCCGCCGGCCGCGTTGCGGCAGCTGCTGTGCCAGGCGGATCTGATCCCGGCGGTGTTCAACACGGACGGGGTGCTGCTGGACTTCGGGCGGACCAAACGCTTCGTGCCCGAGGTGCTGCAGCGTGCGGTGCTGGCCAGGAACCGGTACTGCCTGGTGCCCGGGTGCACCGCGACGGTGGAGCAGCTGGAATTCCACCACACCGACCCGTACGCCTTGGGCGGGGAAACGAACTTGGACAAGATCGCTCCGGGGTGCAAGAACCACCACATCGAGTTCGACCATGAGGTGATCAAGATCGTGTGGGTGAAGGGCCTGCCGTGGGTGCTGCTGCCCAAGGACAGGGATCCGGCGCAGCGGTTGCGCAGGAATTACAGTCCACCGGGCGTCCCGACCAGCATCCCGCTACCGGACTCCGGCTGATTCCTCTCCCAGCGGTACCCACGAAAAAGTGGGGTTGCCATTCGACTATTCGAATGGCAGCCCCACCATGTGCACCAGCTATCGGTTGATCATGACCGCTTGCATGAGTTCAGGCTGGCGACGGTCGAACCACTTGCCACCCAAATGCACGCCACCGATCAGCATCCCGACACCGAGCAGGAGTCCAATACCCAGCGCGATGAACCCTGCAACCTGCGACTGCGTCGTCCAGGAAATCACAGCCGGGATGACCACTGGAATCAGCAGCACTGCCATGAAACCCATGGTGCCCATCTGGGTCAGCGCTACACGCAGGCCGTTGCCCGGAGGTGTCTTCATCGGGTTCTCGCCCGGCAGCGGCACGGCGTAGGTGTAGCGTGCCGAGACAACGGATGAGACGCCCAGCGATACCAGGAACGCGGCCAGCGACAAGCCCAGATCACTTGGCAGACGCCACAGCTGGTCGGACAGGATGGCAGGAAGCGTTGCCGCCAGCAGCAGCGGGATGATGCCGATGGCGAAGCAGGCCATGACGCGTCCAGCCCGGTCGGCCTTGCCCGATACCCCCGTCAGCACATGCAGGGCGAAAGCGGTGTTGTCATAGGAGACATCGGCGGAGATCGCGAAACCCATCAGGATGCCGATCAGCGGGCCGAGCGCGAACATCATCGTGTACTCCCCCGACTGGCGTCCGGCGAACCAGAAGATCAGCGGCAGCATCGGCACCATCAGGATGCTCAGCGCGTACCGCGGATCCTTGAACCAGTAGGTCAGCGAGCGTGCCGCCACGGCTCCGGTGGGAGTTGCCGGCAGCAGCTTGAAGAATCCCAGCCCGCGGGCAGTGGCCGCACGCTGTTGCGCAGGCGGCGCGACGGTCGCGGCCCCGGTAGCCCGGACCAGCAGCAGGTACAGGCCCACCAGGTAGACGACTCCCAGCACGGCGCACAGCGCCAGCTGCGCCATGTTCCCGGCGACCAGTGCCCCAGGCAGGGCGGCGAAGGCGCCGAGCGGCGTGTAGGCGAGCACCGCGGAGATCGGGTTGATCCAGTCGGCGATGCTCTCCGCCGCGGCGAACACCGACGACAGCAACGGCCCGAGGGAGACCAGCAGCAGGAAGAGCAGGGCGAAGGTCAACTCGCGGAAACGCCGCTTGGAGCGCAGCGCAGTGGCCATGATGGTCAGGTACTGGCAGACCAGCACCGCCATGATCGCGGTGGCAACCGCGCTGACCATGGCCAGAGCGAGCACCGCCGGATCCAGCCGCCACATCATGGAGGCGCCCAGCAGGCCCAGGAAGGTCAGCACGGCGGGCACCGAGATGAACCCGGCGAGCACCAGCGCGGGGGCCAGCACCTTGGTATCGATGCCGAAATGCACAAAGCGGGCCGGCTCCAGCGTCAGGTCGACACCGGTGAGCAGCGGAGGAATGACCGCCCAGCCCAGCACCACGGCCGAACCGATGACGATGGTCAGCTGGCCCGGGAACGGGTTCTGCTCCGCGGTAGCCCAGCTCGCCCCGGAGAGCAGCACGACCATGCCCAATGCATAGAGGCCGCCGATGATCACCGCGACCAGCTGGCCGGTGGATCGCTTGAAGCCGTTGCCCAGCAGACGGAGTTTCAGTTGGAGGATGTGCGCAACCATGACAGCCCCTCGTTCGTAGCTCGTCCGCCGACCAGGTCGACGAAGCGTTCTTCCAGGGACTTGCCGGCGCGGACGTCGTCGACGGTTCCCTGGGCCTTGAGCACGCCGTCGGCGATCACCGCGACGTGCGTGCACATGCGCTGGACCAGGTCCATCACGTGCGAGGAGACGATGACGGTGCCGCCCAGCTGGACGTAGCCGTTCAGGATGTCGCGGATGTTCGCCGCGGAGACCGGGTCGACCGCTTCGAAGGGCTCGTCGAGCACCAGCAGGTTCGGCGAGTGGATCATCGCGGTGGCCAGCGAGATCTTCTTGGTCATGCCCGCGGAATAGTCGACGACGAGCTTGTCGCCGTCCTGCGTCAGGTCCATGACGCGCAGCAGGTCTTCGGTGCGGATCGCGACTTCCTCGCGGTCCATGCCGCGCAGCAGGCCCGAATAGGTCACCAGCTGGCGGCCGGTCAGCCGGTCGAACTGGCGCACCCCGTCGGCCAGCACCCCGAGGGTGGCCTTGGCCGCGTGCGGGTCCGCCCAGATGTCGATCCCGTTGACCAGCGCGGAGCCCGCATCCGGGCGCAGCAGCCCGGTGGCCATGGAAAGCATCGTGGTCTTGCCGGCGCCGTTGGGCCCGACCAACCCATAGAAGGAGCCGGCGGGAACCTGCAGGCTGACGTTGTTCACTGCGACCTTGGCCCCGAATTGCTTGGCCAGGGAGCGAATATCTAGTGCGATCGGATTCATGCCTCGAGCCTAGCAACAGCCCAAGTCATCCATCATCATCCTTTTGAATTAATCCGCGATCGACAAAGGGCGCCGATGCCTCACGAGAATACTTCTCGAGGTGCACCGGCGCCCTGGGCGTTGGCGTGGAACCGCGTTGCTAGAAGAGCACGCGGGCCAGCTTCTGGCGCGAGGCGGCGACCCGCGGATCGTTCGTGCCGATCACCGCGTAGAGCTCGACCAGGCGGCGGCGGACGCGTTCGCGGTCCTCGTCGGCCAGTCGGGCCACCAGCGACACCAGGCGGGAGAAGGCATCCTCCACATGGCCGCCGACGATGTCCAGGTCAGCCACGTTCAGCTGGGCGTTCAGGTCGTCGGGGTTCGAGGCCGCCTCGGCGCGGGCCTGGTTCAAATCAAGGTTCTGCGTACGCGAAAGCAGGCGCACCTGATAGAGGCCCACTTGGGCTTCGTGGTCGTTCGGCTTCTCGTTCAGGGCCTGCATGTAGGCGGCCTCGGCGGCGGCGTAGTCGCCCTCCTCGATGGCGTCCACTGCCTTCTGGTGCAGCGGCGGCAGCGCAGGCTCCGCAGGGGCTCCGGCGAACGGAGGCACGGTGCCGCCCAGCCCCTGCTGCGCGGCCAGCTGCTCCAGCTGCCCGAAGACCTGCTCGATCTGCTCCTCGCCGGCCGGGCCCTGGAACAGCGGCACCGGCTGGCCGTTGACCAGCGCGACCACCAGCGGGATCTGCTGGGCCTGGAAGGCCTGGGCGATCTGCGGGCGCGCCTCGGCGTCGACCAGGCCGAGCACGAACTTGCCGCCGCGGGCGTCGACGAGCTTGCGCAGCGAGGCGTCCAGCTCGGTCGAGGCAGGCACGCGCGGGGAACCGAGCGACACGATGGCCGGAACCCGCTGGGACAGGCCCACGAACTGCTGGAATGCCGCTTCGTCCAGCTCCATGGTCCAGGTCGCGCCGGCTTCCGGCGCAGTCGCGTCGGTGGCCTGCAGGCGGTGCGAGGACAGCGCGCTGAGGTCCACGGCGCCGCGGGACGATGGGATCGTTGGCTCTTCGCTCACGGTTACTTCACTTCCTTCACGTTCAGCAGCACTACCTCGGCCGCAATCAGCTGAATCTTATCCTCCGAGCCCTCGGCCGGCAGGTAGAACATGACCGGTTCGGCGTAGTTGATTTCCACGTCGCCGGTGGAGCTGGCCTTGCCCAGCAGCTTCTTGGTCAGCTCGTCGGTGCCCTCCAGCGGATCGGAGTCCTCGGTGCGCTCGAACACCGCGCGCTGGTTCAGCTTACCGGTCACGATCGCGCCGCCGTCGGGGGTGGAGACTACGCGGGTGTCGCCCTCGGTCACGGTGCGCGCGTACTTGACCTTCGCTTCGTTCGCATTCTGCGACTCGGTCTTCTGGCCCGCGTGGATGGCCTTGATGAACTCGGACTCGGCGAACTTGTCCTTGTTCTTCGACTTCTCGTTGGTCAGCACGTCGGCCAGCGACTTCAGCGCGTCCTTCGGGGTCTGCTGCAGGCCCTTGGCGTTCGCGTCCAGCTGCTTGATCGACGGGTCGCCGACGGCGATGCCCGGGAAGCTGGCGCCGGGCAGCATCTGCTCGGCGAAGATCACCTGGTAGTTGTCGCGGGCGGTGGCCTGCACCAGGGTCAGCGCCTGCGGCAGGGTCTCGGCGTCCGAATCCTTGGCGGTCACCACGGTGATCACGCGCGGGAAGCTGGCGTCCGAGGTGTTGGGCACGGCGGCCGAGCGGATCACCGAGGTATTCAGGGTCAGCGGCTTGGCGACCTTGATGTCGTCGTTCAGGATGTCGTAGCGGCTGGAGCGGATGTACTTGAACGCGCCCGCTGCACGGGATTCGAGCAGCTTCTTATCGCGCTTCTCATCGGCGTTGCCGATCTGCTTCTGCACATCGCCCAGGATGCGGGTCAGCTGCTCCTCGGTGACCACCGGAAAGGCGGTCGGCTCGGACTCGGCCGGGGCGGATGCCTCGGCGGACTCGCTGGCCTGCTCGGTGGCGCTCGGCGAAGCGCTTTCGGTGGCGTTCTGGGCCGGCGACTGCGAGGCGTCCTCGGACGGGGTCATCGGCAGGGCCACGCCGGAGACGGCCAGCGCGACGACGGCCACGGCGGCCACGGAGTTCTGGGTGGTGCTCTTGGCCTTGGCCGGTGCGGCGGCGCCTGGCTTTGCGGTGCGCATCACCAGCAGCGCCAGCCCGAAGACCAGCAGCAGCGCGCCGGCGATGATCAGCGGCAGCGCGAACGGCATAGCTTCGTCGTTGGCGTAGGTGACGGAGATGTCCACCGGGGCGGCGTCCTTGCCGCCGGCGGCCAGCAGCAGCGACCAGTCGCCGGTGTCCGGGGCGGTCCAGCGGTAGGTCATGGTGCCCTGCGCGGTCTGCGAGTCGAAGAAGATGTCGGCGTTCTTCGGATCCGGCGCGGTGGCGTCGCCCTCGACGAAGTTGGCCTGCATCTGGTGGTTTTCGGTGTCGATGCCGGTGACGGCTGCGTGGGCGGTCTTGCCTACCCAGGCCTCGACGTCGTAGCTGCGTCCCAGCGAGGCGGTGAATTCGCCCTCGCCGCTGATGACCAGTTCGACCGGGGCGAGCTTTTCGGAGTTCACGCTGGATTCAATCAGCGTCAGCGGGGCCTTGCCGTCGAACTGCGGCATGGTAGCGGTCACCGTTTCGGGCGGAGCCCAAAAGGTCTTCTGCCCGATGCCGACAATCAGGGCCGCGGCCCCGAGCAGCATCGCGATCACGGAGATTACTTTTCGCACGATTTCACCTATTCACCTACGTCTCACAGCTGTACTATCCCCAGTCTAACGAGTCCGGTGCCCGCATGGTTCCTGCCACTGCCTGTGAACTGTCTCAATCGCCCAAGTCCGCGGTGTCTTTGGGCACACCGAAAAGCCGTTTGCGCGGTATGCTCGGTGCCATGCAGTCAGATCAGCCGCACGAGCCACACGAGCCAGCTCCGCACACCGGCCAGATCCCCTCCGCCGCGGGGGAATCGGACGGCCGGCAGAACCCGTCGCCGGCCGATCCGCTGCACCAGCTTCCCCGTCGCCAGCACCGCGACCCTGACGCTGAATCCGCCGCTGAGCATCCGGCGCCTGATACCGCATCAACTCCGCGGGTTCCCGGGACGCAGCCTGCGGCCCCGCGCGGCGAGTCCCCCGCCCCAGCCGAGAAGGCTTCGCTGCGCCGCCGGCTCGCCCGGCGTCTGACGGCCATGCTGAACACCCCGCGCCACGATGCGCTGGGCGAGGTGCCTTATGACGACCAGGGCGCACCGGATCCGATCCCGGCGCTGCACCCGATCGCCATGGGCTTCCTGGGCACCACCGGCGTGGGCCTGGCCCTGGGCGGATACTACGTGCTGACCAATGTCGGATCGCTGCTTACCTGGATCGCGATCGCGTTGTTCATCGCGCTGGGACTGGACCCGGTGGTGCGCTGGATGGTCTCGAGGGGGCTCAGCCGTCCGCTGGCGGTGACCGCCACGATGTTCGGCATCCTGGCGCTCTTCGGCGGATTCATGGCGCTCATCATCCCGACGCTGGTCACGCAGATCACCTCGTTCATCACCGATGCGCCGACCATCATCAACAACTTCCTGAGCAGCGACTGGCTGGTGCAGATCGACCGCCAGTACGCGTTAACGCAGCGGCTCGACGACGAGGTCAACCGATTCTTCGGCGACTCCGGCGCGATCACCAACGTCTTCGGCGGCGTGCTGGGCGTCTCGCAGACCGTGGCGCAGTCGATGTTCGGCATCCTGATCGTGCTGGTGCTGGCGATCTACTTCCTCGCCTCGCTGCCCGCCATCATGGCCTTCGGGCTGCGCCTGGCCCCACGTTCCAAGCGCGAACGCGCCGGCGAGCTGGCGGTGCGCATCACCAGTTCCGTCGGCAACTACGTGATGGGGCAGGCCACCGTCGCGTTCCTCAATTCGCTGGTGGCGCTGCTGCTGATGACGATCCTGGGCGTGCCGTTCGCGGCGCTGCTCACCTTGCTGGTCGCGGTGCTGGCGTTCATCCCGCTGGTCGGCGGGGTCATCGCCGGCATCCTGGTCACGCTGGTGACGCTCTCGCTGGGCTGGCAGACGGCGCTGATCTACGCGCTGTGCTATTTCGGCTACCTGCAGCTCGAAGCGTACTTCGTCTCGCCGCGCATCATGCGCCGCGCGGTGGCGGTGCCCGGCGCTGTCGCGGTGATCTCCGTGATCGCCGGCGGCACCTTGGCCGGGGTGACCGGAGCCCTGATGGCCATCCCGGTCGCCGCCAGCGCGATGATCCTGCTGCGCGAGGTGTTCATCGCCCGGCAGGACCGACTCTAGGAATTCCCTGCGGCTGTCCTGCGGCAGCTAGTACTTGTAGGAGCGGGTTTCCCAGCAGCGCGGATGCCAGTGGCGCCGGGCGGTGGCCGCTGCGTCGTCCCCCGACCAGTGATCCGCGCGCCAGGCTACCAGGTGCGCCACTCCCACGGTGATCTGCCGGTGGCAGCCCGGGCAGGTGTAGGTCTTCTGGGCGTTCAGCGGGGAAATCTTGCGCACATGCCACTGGCCGTCGGGCGCGTCCTGCAGCATGACCACCCCGTAGCGGGCCCGTTGCATCCAGTCGTCCTCGCGGCGCGCCGACCCGAAATCCGCCTCGGAGTCGGCCTCGTAGCGCGATCCTCCGCCGGAGGCACCCCGGGAATTGCCTCGGGGTTTGGACTGGCGGCGGGGGCGGTTCGAACGTGGCATGTCATTAATCATGCCGTATCCCGGGCGCGTGCACCGCACGCACCTAGTAGAGTGTGTCAGGTGCGTTTAGTGGTTGCGAAGTGTTCAGTAGATTACGAAGGCCGCCTGCGGGCCCACCTCCCATTGGCTACCCGCCTGATCATGGTGAAGGCCGACGGCTCGGTGCTCATCCACTCCGACGGGGGCAGCTACAAGCCCCTGAACTGGATGAACCCGCCGCTGACCCTGCGGGAAGGCTCGCCCGACGAGGAGGCCGCCGCACTGGGCTCGGTGACCACCTGGACCGTGGCCAGCGCGAAGACCGACGACCGGCTGACCATCCAGTTCCACTCGATCGAGCACGACTCGGCCCACGAGCTGGGCAACGACCCGGGCCTGATCAAGGACGGTGTGGAGGCCGACCTGCAGCGCCTGCTGGCCGAGCAGATCGAGCTGCTCGGCGCCGGGCACAAGCTCATCCGCCGCGAATACATGACCGCGATCGGCCCGGTGGACATCCTGGCCCGCGACGGCGAAGGCGCCACCGTAGCCGTGGAGCTCAAGCGCCGCGGCGACATCGACGGCGTGGAGCAGCTGACCCGCTACCTGGAGCTGCTCAACCGCGATCCCCTGCTCAAGCCGGTCTCCGGGGTGTTCGCCGCCCAGCAGATCAAGCCGCAGGCCCGCACCCTGGCCGAGGACCGCGGCATCCGCTGCCTCACCCTCGATTACGATGCAATGCGCGGCGTCGATGACTCGGAGGGCCGTCTCTTCTAAGCTAGGAGCATGACTGCTTCGCGCTTAGTACTGTTCGCCACCCTGGTCTCCGACGGAATGAAGGTCACCGATGGCGCACTGGCCATCGAAGATGACCGCATCGCCTTCGCCGGCAACCGCGACGACTTCCTCGCCAAGGAGGACGCCGGCCAATTCGCCGTGCATCCGGTGCCCGAGGGCGCCGTCCTGATCCCCGGACTGATCGACTTGCACTGCCACGGCGCGGCGGGCGCCGATTTCGCGGCCCCGGAGCACCAGGCGGTCACCGAGGCCCTGGGCTACCTGCACAAGGCCGGCACCACCACCTTGCTGGCTTCCCTGGTCACCGCCGATCGCGGCGCCATGGTGGAGGCGGCGGAAATCCTCGCCGAATTCGCCGAAGAAGGGCTGATCGCCGGCATCCACGCCGAAGGGCCGTTCCTCTCCGAGGCGCGCTGCGGCGCCCAGGACCCGCGCTTCCTGTCCAATCCGCAGCCCGAGTTCGTCGACGAGCTGTTCGCCGCTTCACGCGGCCAGCTGCGCACCATGACCTACGCCCCGGAGCTGGAGGGCAGCGAGGAGCTGATCAGCCAGCTGGTTTCCTACGGCGTGGTCCCGTCGCTGGGCCACACCAACGCCACCGCCACGCAGACCTCCGATTCGCTGATGTTCGCCCGCGAGCAGCTGCGCAGCGCCGGCGTGGACGGCTTCACCGAGAAGCCGACGGTGACCCACCTGTTCAACGGCATGCCGCCGCTGCACCACCGCGAGCCCGGCCCGGTGGCCGCCTGCCTGGAGACCGCCCAGCGCGGGGACGCCTACGTGGAGCTGATCGGCGACGGGGTGCACCTGTCCCCCGATACCGTGCGCCTGATGTTCAACCTCGTGCGCGCCCGCAGCATCCTGCTGGTCAGCGACTCCATGGCCGCCACCGGGCTGGCCGACGGCAGCTACTCGCTGGGCCCGCAGGAGGTCAACGTCGCCGACGGGCAGGCGTGCTTGGCCACCGACGGCTCGCTGGCCGGCGGCACCGCCACGCTGCTGCAGATCGTGCGCGAGACAGTGGCCGCCGGCATCCCGCTGGTGCAGGCCGTCTACGCGGCCACCGTGAACCCCGCCTCGCTGATCGGGCTGGCCGACGAGGTCGGCTCCCTGCATTACGGCTTCGCCGCCGACGTGCTGGTGCTCGATGCCGAGCTGCAGCTGGTGGAAACCTTCCGCAAGGGCCAGCTGCTCTAGCCGCAGCGCCGTCCGCATGATGCATCGGGCCCGCCGCCTCGGAACCAGCTTCCGAAGCGGCGGGCCTTGGCATAGGCTCCCCCGTTGCCCCGACTCTGCGCGCCCGGCGCATCCGGTGCGAGGTCGCAAAAAATCCCGCCTCCGGGCGGCCGTTCCACGAATGGAACGGCCGCCCGGAGGCGGGATCAGAAGTTTTTGTCTAGATCTGCCAGGAGCCGGCAATCGGCCCTGCTTCGAGCCAGGACGAGAACCCGGTATAGTCCCGGTAGTCCATCGCCAGCAGCAGGGGTTCGCCGTTGCGGGTCAGCTCGACGATCACGAAGCCCGGCGGAATCCGCAAGGCCTCCTGCTCGTCGGCGCGACGCCACCCCGTGACATCCAGCCCGCGGCGCTCGACCACGAAGCTGGGGATCGGCGAGACAGAGAAAAACCGCAACAGATCCACATGTCCGCCGCCGTAGCGGCCGATCACCATCATCCACTTGCCCTTGGGCGTGAGGATGGAGGCGTCGAAGGTGCCCAGCGTGCGCCGCAACTGAATGCGGCGCACGGCCATGGCGCCAAAAAACATGACGATGCCGGCTAGAACCAGCAGCGCTATGAGAACTGGTGCGGTAATCTCAATCAATTCATCGCCTACGCTGCGTTTTCCAGAACAGCGTTGTCAGCAACGATCACGACGCGATCCGAGTCGACCGAGAAGAACCCTCCATCGATCTGGACCGTGAAGCGGGATGCGGAAACCGGATCGATTTCCAGATCCCCAGCGGCAAGCACCGACAGCATCGGGACGTGACCGGGCAGAACTCCGATCTCGCCGTCTACCGAACGAGCCTTGACCAGCTTCGCCGGGCCGGACCACACGAAGTGGTCGGCCGCAACGATTTCGACCTGAAGTTCGGCCATCGTTACTTGCTGGCCTTCTGGATCTCAGCCCACTGGCGCTCGACGTCGTCCAAACCACCGACGTTGAAGAACGCCTGCTCTGCGATGTGGTCCAGGTCGCCATCGCAGATGGCGGTGAAGCCCTCGATGGTGTCCTTGATGGAAACGGTCGAACCCTCCACACCGGTGAACTGCTTTGCGGTGTAGGTGTTCTGCGACAGGAACTGCTGGATACGACGTGCACGTGCCACGACGACCTTGTCCTCTTCGCCCAGTTCGTCGATGCCGAGGATCGCGATGATGTCCTGCAGTTCCTTGTTCTTCTGCAGGATGGCCTTCACGCGGATGGCCGTATCATAGTGAGCCTGACCGATGTACTGCGGATCCAGGATTCGCGAGGTCGAGGTCAGCGGATCGATTGCCGGGTACAGACCGCGCGACGCGATTTCACGCGACAGCTCGGTGGTTGCATCCAAGTGGGCGAAGGTTGCCGCCGGAGCCGGGTCGGTGTAGTCATCGGCCGGGACGTAGACTGCCTGCATCGAGGTGATCGAGCGGCCCTTCGTCGAGGTGATGCGTTCCTGCAGCAGGCCCATTTCATCGGCAAGGTTCGGCTGGTAACCCACGGCGGAAGGCATGCGGCCCAGCAGGGTCGACACCTCGGAACCGGCCTGGGTGAAGCGGAAGATGTTGTCGATGAACAGCAGCACGTCCTGGTTCTGCACATCGCGGAAGTACTCCGCCATGGTCAGAGCGGACAGTGCCACGCGCAGGCGGGTTCCTGGTGGCTCATCCATCTGGCCGAACACCAAGGCGGTGTCCTTCAGAACGTTGGCCTCGTCCATTTCGACCCAGAGGTCGTTGCCTTCACGGGTGCGCTCGCCTACGCCGGCGAATACCGAAGTACCACCGAAGTTACGTGCAACACGGGTGATCATTTCCTGGATCAGCACGGTCTTACCCACGCCTGCGCCACCGAACAGACCGATCTTGCCACCCTTGATGTAGGGGGTCAGAAGGTCGATCGACTTGATGCCGGTTTCCAGCATCTCGGTCGAGCCCTCAAGATCGGAGAACTTCGGTGCCTGGCGGTGGATTGGCCAGCGCTCGGTGACCTGGATCTCCGAGTTGTCAACGTCCAGGGCGTCGCCCAGCACGTTGAAGATGTGGCCCTTGACGCCGTCGCCAACCGGGACGGAGATCGAAGCGCCGGTGTCCTTCACGGCTGCACCGCGGACCAGGCCGTCGGTGGCCTGCAGCGATACTGCGCGAACCAGGCCGTCACCGAGGTGCTGGCTGGTTTCGAAGGTGATGGTCTTGGTTACACCGTTGAGGGTCAGCTCAGCGGTGAGTGCGTTGTAGATTGCAGGCAGTGCATCGGCAGGGAACTCGACGTCCACGACCGGGCCAATCACGCGGGCAATACGACCGGTGGCCCCTGCGGTAACCTGCTCGTTGAGTTGGGCAGTCATCTTTCTCACTTCTTGTCTGGTAGGAGGTTTCGGCTAGTCGTTCAGCGCGTCTGCGCCGGCGACGATTTCCGAAAGCTCCTGGGTGATTTCAGCCTGACGGGCGTTGTTACGCAGTCGCGTGTACTTCTTGATCAACTCGCCGGCGTTGTCGCCTGCGGCCTTCATCGCGCGCTGACGTGCAGCGAGCTCGGAGGCTGCGGCCTGCAGCTGGGCGTTGAACAGACGCGAATCGATGTAACGCGGCAGCAGTGCGTCCAGCACTTCCTCCGGCGACGGCTCGAATTCGTACAGTGGCAACAGCTCGTCGGTAGGAGTCTCGGTTTCACCCTCGACAACCTCCAACGGCAACAGACGGATAACCGTCGGTTCCTGCGTGACCATCGACTTGAACTGGGTGTAAACAACGTGGATCTCGTCCACGCCACCCTGCTCGTAATCGTTAGCGAAGTCCTCAAGGAGGATTTCGCGCAGCTCGCGTGCGGTTTCAAATTGCGGGGAATCGGTGTTCCCGGTCCACACTCGGGCGTACTCGCGCGAACGGAAATCGAAGTAAGCCTGGGCCTTGCGGCCGACCAAGTAGGTCTTGACTTCCTTGCCATCTCCACGCAGGAGTTCCACGAGGTGCTCTGCCTGCTTCAGAACGCTGGCGGAGTAGGACCCGGCGAGTCCGCGGTCCGAAGTCATCACCAGCACCGCGGCACGGCGAACATTCGCCGGTTCCGTGGTCAGCGGGTGTTCAACATCGGCCTGGGACGCGACGGCGGTAACTGCACGGGTGATCGCATTGGCGTACGGCAGCGAAGCCGAAACACGGCTACGTGCCTTGCCGATGCGGGATGCAGCGATCAGTTCCATCGCCTTGAAGATCTTGCGCATCGACGAGGTCGAGGCAATCTTCTGGCGGTAGACCCGAATCTGGGCTCCCATGTGTGTCCTTTCCTTATTCCCAACGTTTGGGGTGCGGCGCCGTCGCCGGCGCCGTACCCCTAAACGTCAAGGAAATTGTCAGCGCTTCTGCTTGACGATCTGTTCCTGGTCGACGGACTCGGCATCCAGAGCGTCGTGCTCTTCGTGACCTGCGGCGACCAGCTGGTCGTCGCCCTGGCCGAAGAAGCCGGCCTTGAAGTCAGCAATGGCCGCCTTCATGGCGTCGACGGTCTCGTCTTCCAGCTTGCCGGTCTGAGCCAGAACGGTCAGAACCTCGGTGCGGTGTCGCAGGTAGTCGATGAACTCGCGCTCGAAGCGCAGCACGTCTTCCACTGGAACATCGTCCAGGTAGCCGTTGGTGCCGGCCCACACGGAGACAACCTGATCCTCGACGGCGTACGGCTGGTACTGGCCCTGCTTCAGCAGTTCCATCAGACGTGCACCACGGGCCAGCTGCTGCTTGGAAGCGGCATCCAGGTCCGAAGCGAACATGGCGAAAGCCTGCATGTCGCGGTACTGAGCCAGTTCCAGCTTCAGGGTACCGGAGACCTTCTTCATGGCCTTGACCTGTGCGGCGCCACCCACGCGGGAAACCGAAACACCCACGTCGACAGCTGGGCGCTGGTTGGCGTTGAACAGGTCCGACTGCAGGAAGATCTGGCCGTCGGTGATCGAGATGACGTTGGTCGGGATGAAGGCCGAGACGTCGTTCGCCTTGGTTTCGATGATCGGCAGACCGGTCATCGAACCTGCGCCCAGCTCGTCCGAAACCTTGGCGCAACGCTCAAGCAGACGGGAGTGCAGGTAGAAGACGTCGCCCGGGTAAGCTTCGCGTCCTGGCGGACGGCGCAGCAGCAGCGACACGGCGCGGTAGGCTTCAGCCTGCTTCGACAGGTCATCGAACACGATCAGAACGTGCTTGCCACCGTACATCCAGTGCTGGCCGATGGCCGAGCCTGCGTATGGTGCCAGGTACTTGAAGCCGGCAGGGTCGGATGCCGGGGAGGCCACGATCGTGGTGTACTCCAGGGCGCCCTGCTCTTCGAGGGTCTGGCGCACGGCTGCGATGGTCGAAGCCTTCTGGCCCACTGCAACGTAGATGCAGCGAACCTGCTTGGTCTGGTCGCCGGTGGCCCAGTTGGCGCGCTGGTTCAGAATGGCGTCGACGGCGATAGCGGTCTTGCCGGTCTGGCGGTCGCCAATGATCAGCTGACGCTGGCCACGGCCGATCGGGATCATGGCGTCGATGGCCTTGATGCCGGTCTGCAGCGGTTCGTGAACCGACTTACGCTCGGTCACGCCTGGTGCCTGGAGTTCCAGTGCACGGCGGCCCTCGGACTCGATCGGGCCCAGGTTGTCCAGTGGCTCACCCAGCGGGTCAACCACGCGGCCCATGAAGCCGTCGCCTACTGGAACCGAGAGAATCTCGCCAGTGCGCTCGACCTTCTGGCCCTCTTCGATGCCGGTGAAGTCACCGAGCACCACGACGCCGATTTCACGGGTGTCGAGGTTCTGGGCCAGGCCCAGGGTGCCGTCTTCGAACTTCAGCAGCTCGTTGGCCATGACGGAAGGAAGACCTTCCACCTTGGCGATGCCGTCGCTTGCTGCGACAACGCGTCCCACCTCGGTGCGCTCTGCCTTACCCGGTTCGTAGGAAGATGCGAACTCGTTTAGGGCATTACGGACGTCGTCGGCATTGATGGTCAAATCGGCCATCTGCAGTCCCTGCTCTCCTAAATTGTGATCCACCCAAAATCATTGGTGGATCGATGTGAATGAAGTCTGTGTTGGTCCCGGCGAGCCGGAACTTTTGCCAGGGGCACAGCCCCTGGCAAAAGTTCTAGCCGGCCAGGGCGCGGCGCAACTCGGCCACACGAGATGCCACGGAAGCGTCGACAACTTCGTCGCCCACCTTGACTACCAGGCCGCCGATCAGCGACGGATCGGTAGTGACGTTGAGCTTCAGCTGGCGACCGTAAACCTTGTTCAAGCTGGTCTCCAGGCGCTCAAGCTGAGCTTCGGAAAGCTTCACAGTGCTGGTCACCGAGGCGATCCAACGCTGCTGGCGCTTGGCCACAAGCTCAACGAAACGCTCAATCAGAGCAATGGGCTTCAGCCCGCGAGGGGCCGAAATTGCCTGGGAGATCAACACCTGCGCGGTCCGCGACGCGTTGGGCACGAGTTTGAGCGCCAGAGCGCTCTTTGCCTCGGCTGGGGCCTGCGCATCATCCAACGCACGCTGCAGTTCGTGGTTAGAACGAACTACCTCGATGAAGGAGAACAGATCCTGCTCCAGCTTGGCCAGCCCCGAAGCGCCGTCCTGCTGCTCGGCCACTGCGGTCACCGCAGTGACAGCCAGCGTTTCGAGCGCATCGCTAATGTCGCGTTCCGAGCTCCAGCGAGTGGAAGCCAGCTGGGCGACGGTGGACTCGGCGTCAGCCGAAACCTTTCCGCGCAGCAGCTGTGCCAACAGGCTTGCCTTCTCGGCAGCTTCACGGGCCGGATCAGTCAATGCTCGGCGAAGACCGGCATTTGCATCCAGTACTTCCAGGACCGCGAACAGTTCCTTCGGCAGCTCCAAAGATGCCAGTGCCAACTTGGGTTCCAGGAACTCCAAAGCCTTTGCCAATGACTCGCTCGATACACTTGCCATTAGTTCGATGCACCTGCGTTCTGCTGAGCTTCCAAATCGTTCAGGAACTGATCAACCACGCGCTGGGCACGGGCATCGTCCTTCAGAGCTTCGTCAACAATCTTGCTTGCAAGTTCGGTGGCCAAAGCGCCCACGTCGGTGCGAAGCGACGACAGAGCGGCGGTGCGCTCGGCCGAGATCTGACGCTGAGCCTGCTCGCTGATGCGAGTAGCCTCGTCGGTTGCCTTGGTCTTCAGATCCTCGAGGATCTGAGCACCTTCGCTGCGAGCTTCCTCGCGGATGCGGTTAGCCTCGGTGCGAGCTTCCAGAAGCTGGGCCTTGTACTGTGCCAAGGTCTCCTCTGCTTCCTTCTGTGCTGCCTCGGCCTTCTCCAGGCCACCTTCGATCGCGGTGACGCGATCTTCGTAGGACTGCTCGAACTTCGGAGCAATCACCTTGATGACGATGAACAGAAGGACCGCGAAACCAACACCCGTGACGAGAATTTCCCACGGATTTGGCATCAGCGGATTGACCGATTCGCCCGCAGCGAGGATGAAGTCAGTGCTATTCATACTCACCATTCCTTATCTATTAGTTTCCACTTGTGTGTACGCCTCGCGATAGTGGCGAGGCCACTACAGCCGGGAAAGACTTACTTGATAACGAAGGCGAAAACCAGGCCCAGGATGGCCAGTGCTTCAGCAAGTGCGAAGCCGAGCATAGCGATTGGCTGCAGGATGCGCTGTGCTTCTGGCTGACGTGCAACGCCGTTGATGTAAGCAGCGAAGATCAGACCAACGCCGATAGCCGAACCAATTGCTGCCAGACCGTAACCGATCATATTCAGGGAGCCGCTCATGCGATTATTCCTTTCAAGATACCGTGCTTCTTGCCGGTAGGTTGTGAGGTTTTCCTTGAATCAATCAAGGAAGAACTATTGGGTTTGAGTAAAGAAGAAATGGCCTTAGTGGGCGTCGGCTTCAAGCGCGCCTTGGATGTAGATCGCGGTCAGCAGCGTAAACACGAACGCCTGCAGAACCATGATCAACAATTCGAGGAAGTACATAGCTACCGAACCGGCGATGACCAGAACACCAACACCATTCAGTGCCAGCGATTCCTGAACGACGATCAAGTGGCGTGCACCTGAGGCTGCCAGCATCACGATGATGTGGCCTGCCAGCATCGTTGCCATGAGACGCAGCGAGTGCGTCAGTGGGCGGACGATAAAGTTCGAAATGATTTCCAAAGGCACCAGCAGGATCAGCATCACCGGGCTCACGCCCGCTGGAGTAACTGCCAGCTTGAAGTAACGAATACCGTGATTCTTCAGACCTACGGCAATCCAGGTGCCGTAGATGATGATTGCCATTGCGTATGCAGAGCCAGCGTGTGAGAACGATGGAAGCTGCAGGAACGGGATGGCACCGAAGAGGTTATTCAGCAAGACGAAGAAGAACGTCGCGAACAGCAGCGGAATCCAAGGACGGAAGTTCTTTTCGCCGATGATGTCGCGGCCGATGCCGTTACGCACGAAGGCGTAGCCGGACTCAGCGAGGTACTGCATCTTGCCTGGAACCAATTTAGGGTTCTTGATAGCTGCGGTGAAGAACCAAGAGATAAGCACGATCGACAGGACGATCATGAGCATCTGCTTGCCGAAACCCGTACCGTACTCAGCCATCCACGGGAAAATCTCCGGGAGGTGGGTATCGGATACGGTTGGCGGGACAAATCCGCCTTCTTCTGAGGCCATTGGGAGCGCAAACGCGAACAACGCGCTGTCCTCTCTGCAGTAACGGTCACGGGCAAAAGGCGGTGACTGGCGGTAACTGCCTTTCACCGTGTGAAGAAAAGATCAAACGGGTACTTCTCACAGCTGTCGCCGGTAGCATCAACTCTGATAAGTGCGACCCCGGGTTTCCCCGAGGATGTTTCCGATTCGTCCGCAGGCAATTAAGCGCACGGCCGAAAATGACCCGTTAGTAAGCTTATCAAACTCACAGCATCTCTCTGACATAAGCGTCAGAGCTCTTAGCCCTATTCCTCGTTATAGATGGCAAGGCGAGCCTTCATGAAGGCTCGGACCTCGCCGACCTGCCAGGCAACAAGGGATACGGCTGCAGCGAGTACGAAAGCCTGACGATCAACCCAAGCGGGCAATCCCAGGCTCAACAGAACGAAGGCGACGCCGAACACCTTGATGACGAATGTCGCCAAGAACGCGGGCATGGCCCACGAGCGGCGGATTCGTCCTGCAGCTTCAGCGATCAGAATGCCAATAGCGAAAAAGCCAATAACCACACCGGCGGCAAAAGCGCCGGATAACGCGTACTCAAGATCGGCAAGCAGCCAAGAAATCAGGAAAAAGGCTGCGGTCGCGATGATCGAGTACACCATTGACAGGCCCAGAATCGGCAACCAGATGGACTTCGATCCAGACGAAGCACTGACGCGGGCAGAACCAGAAGCCAAGTCCGCATCCTTCCTTCGTCTAAATCGATGATCCATGGTGCACCTATCGATGCTGATGAAACTCAAAACCCCCTGCAAACAAAACTGTTCCGGGAGAAGATCCATATTGAATTCTACACGAGATAGAAACAGTTTGTGGGAGGCGGCGGCATGATACCCGAATTGGCTACTTGGACAACTTCTTGCGTAGCGCACCCAACCGGTCGACCACCAGTGGTTTCCATGTGGCAAGTCCCACACCGATAAACAGCAAGATGACGATCGGAACCATCAGAACGACGGGGATGAACGCGATCGAGACCACCGATACGGCGATGAAGCCGGCCCACAGGTACAGCAGGATCACCGCACGGCGCACCGAGTGACCCTGCGCGAGCATCTTGTGGTGGATGTGCTTGGCGTCCGGCGAAAAGGGTGAGCGTTTGTTGGCCAGCCGGCGCAGCACCGAGAGCACAAGGTCCAGTACTGGTAGGAAGACGATCACCATCGGCAGCAACATCGGCATGTAGGCCGGGATGTTGCGGAAGCGCTGGGCTTCCAAGCCCTGCACGTCACCGGTCACCGCGATCGTGGCCACCGAGAGGATCATGCCGATGGCCAGCACGCCGCTCTCCCCCATGAAGATGTTCGCGGGGTTGAAGTTGTGCGGCAGGAACCCCAGGCACGCGCCCAGCAGCAGGGAGCACAAAAGCGCACCCATGTTGGCGTAGTCGTCGGCGCTGACGTGCGTGGCCAGCACATAGGAGTAGACGAAGAACGTGGCCGCGCCGATGGCCGCGAGCCCGGCGGCCAGCCCGTCGAGCCCGTCGGAGAAGTTGATCGCGTTCATCGTGAGCACGATCAGGAAGATGGTGATGGCGATCTGGATCCAGGTGTGCTCGATTTGCCAGGAACCCACGGGCAGCGACTGGATCACGATTCCGTGCCCGGCGATGATCCCGCCCACCAGGACTTGGCCGCTGGCCTTGATCCACCAGCGCAGATCGAACATGTCGTCGGCGAGCCCTAGGATGAGGATCACCAGCAGCGCCAGCACGATGCCGGTGATGGGTTCGGTGTTCCCGAAGACCCCGCGGAAGAAGCTGAGCTGGCTGGCCAGCCCGAGCCCGAGCGCGAACGCGGCGATGATCGCCACGCCGCCGAACTTCACGATCGGCTTCTCGTGCTGGTCGCGGGCACGGACCTTCTGGTTGCCGGTGAACCTCTCGCCCACCGAGCGGACGATGGGGGTAAGCAGGAAGGAGACCGCGAAACTGAACGCGATCAGCAGGACGTAGCTTCTCATGCGCCCTGGCCGGAGTCGTCCTGTCCCAAGTCGAGAATGGCGGGGACGACCACGCGCAGCTCCTCGATGGAGATGGCGCCGGAGCGCACGACCTGCAGCCGCGCGCCGGTGCAGTCCACGATGGTCGAGGGCAGGGTCTCGGCGTCGTCCTGTGCGGCACGCGAGCCGCCGTCCAGGTACACGTCCACCGAATCGCCCAGCTGGGCCACGGCCTCGTCGGCGGTGGTGGCGGCCGGGTTGCCGGTGCGGTTGGCGGAGGAGACGGCCAGCGGACCGGTGGCGGCCAGCAACTCCAGGGCGGTTTCATCGTTCGGGACGCGCAGCGCCACGGTGCCGCGGGTCTCCCCCAGATCCCAGGTCAGCGAGGGCTGCGCCTGCAGGATCAGGGTCAGTCCCCCGGGCCAGAAGGCCTCGGCGAGCTTGCGGGCCTCGTCAGGGATGTCGCGGGCCAGCCCGTCCATGGTGGCGGCCTGGGCGATCAGCACCGGCGGCGGCATGGTGCGGCTGCGGCCCTTGGCCGCCAGCAGCATCGCCACGCCCTGCGCGCTGAACGCGTCGGCGCCGATCCCGTAGACCGTATCGGTAGGCAGGACGATGCAGCGCTGGGCCGACAGCGCGGTGCGCGCCGCCTCGATGCCTGCAGCGTGTTCCTGCTCGTTGCTGACCAAAAATCGTGTGCTCACGGGATCATTCTTTCATGTGGGGTGGTGGGTGGGTAGTTCAGCGCGGCGCGCGGCCGCTGGTCGAGCGCGGGCGCCCGGACAGGTCCGGGTGCCCGGCGACGGCCGTGAAACCAGCGTCGCGCAGCAGCTGGGCGGCGGAATCCTGCTGCACCTCGGCGTGCTCCATGACGAACAGTCCCCCGGGGCGCAGCAGGCGCAGCGCCTCGGCGGCGATGGCGCGCGGGATCTGCAGCCCGTCCTCGCCCAGCCCGTAGAGGGCCATCTGCGGGTCGTGGTCGCGCACCTCTGGTTCGCGCGGCACCGCATTGGGCGGGATGTAGGGCGGGTTGGAGATCACCAGGTCCATGCTGCCGTGCAATGGCGCCGGCAGCGCGGAGGCGTCGCGGTGCAGCACCGTGACGCCCAGCGGCTCGCAGTTGGCCCGAGTGTAGCCGATGGCGTCCTCGGAGAGCTCCACGGCCCACACGGAGGCCTGCGGGACCTCGCTGGCCAGCGCGGCGGCGATGGCCCCGGAACCGGAGCACAGGTCAGCGCAGCGGGGGGCCGCAAGCCCTTGCTCGGCCAGGAAGTCCAGGCCCAGCTGGACCACGGTCTCGGTTTCCGGGCGCGGCGAGAACACTCCGGGCCCGACCTTCAGGGTCAGGTAGCGGAAGTGGCCTTCGCCGGTCAGATGCTGCAGCGGGATGCGCGCGGCACGGCGTTCGAGCAGCGCGGCGTACTGCGCGAACTGCGGCTCGGAGAAGGAATCCCCGCGCAGTTCGCGCAGCTTCAGCTGGGAGCGCCCGATGCCCAGCACGTGGCAGGCCAGCAGGTCGGCGTCGACCGCGGGGCTGGGCACGCCGGCTGCGGCGAGCTGTCCCAGCGCGGCGCGGCGCACGGCGGACAGCTCGCGGACGGATAGCGGATTCTCCACGGGTGCGCGGGCGCCTGCTACTCGCCCAGCGCCGCCAGGCGCTCTTCCTCGTCCATCTGGATGCAGGATTCGATGACCGGCTCCAGGTCGCCGTCCATCACCGCGTCCAGGTTGTAGGCCTTGTACCCGGTGCGGTGGTCCGCGATGCGGTTTTCCGGGTAGTTGTAGGTGCGGATGCGCTCGGAGCGGTCCATGGTGCGGATCTGGCTGGCGCGCACGGCGGAGTTCTCTGCGTCGATGATCTCCTGCTGGTGGGCCAGCAGGCGCGAGCGCAGCACGCGCATGGCGGCTTCGCGGTTCTGGATCTGCGACTTCTCGTTCTGCATGGCGACCACGATGCCGGTAGGCAGGTGGGTGATGCGCACGGCGGAATCGGTGGTGTTCACCGACTGGCCGCCGGGGCCCGAGGAGCGGTAGACGTCGATCTTCAGGTCGTTGGCGTGGATGTCCACCTCTTCGGGCTCGTCGACCTCTGGCAGCACCAGCACGCCGGCGGCCGAGGTGTGGATGCGGCCCTGGGATTCGGTGACCGGCACGCGCTGTACGCGGTGCACGCCGCCCTCGAACTTCAGGTGGGCGTAGACGCCCTCTGCCGGGTCGCTGGACTTGCCCTTGATCGCGACCTGGGCATCCTTGTAGCCGCCGAGGTCGGACTCGTTGTAGGAGATCATCTCGACCTTCCAGCCCTTGTGCTCCGCGTAGCGGGTGTACATGCGCAGCAGGTCCGCGGCGAACAGGGCGGCCTCGTCGCCGCCCTCGCCGCCCTTGACCTCGAGGATCACGTCGCGCGCGTCGTTCTCGTCGCGCGGGATCAGCAGGCGGCGCAGCTTCTCCTCCAGTTCGGGCAGCTGCGCGGTGAGGGTTTCGACCTCTTCGGCGAAGTCCGGATCTTCGTCGGCCATTTCCTTGGCGGCTTCCAGGTCCTCGGTGGCGCTGTTCCACTTGTTGTAGGCCTCGACGATGCCGTTCAGCTGCGCGGAGCGGCGGCCGAGCTTGCGGGCCACTGACTGGTCGGCGTAGACGGACGGGTCGGAGAGCTTCGCCTGAATCTCGGCGTGCTCCTCAAGTAGCGACTTGACGGATTCAAACATGGGGCTGCTCTTCCTTTGTTCTGCGCGGCTCTGGCCAGCGGCCACGAAGGGCCGGGTTAAATTCTATGTCTTAAGCGCCATGGTATGTGACGCGCCGATGGCGTCCAGCCGGCCGGACAGGTGCCGGCCGGCTGGACGCCATGGGTTTTTGAACGCTAGTGCTTGTCCGGTGTGGTCTTGTTCACCAGCATCAGGAATTCTGCGTTGGACTGGGTCTCGCGGATCTTGCCGGTGAGAACCTCCAGCGCCTGCTGCGGATCGATGCCCGAGAGCATGCGGCGCAGGCGCCACATGATGCGCACCTCTTCGGCGCTCATCAGCTGCTCTTCGCGGCGGGTGGAGGACGCGTTGACGTCGACCGCCGGGAAGATGCGCTTCTCGGCCAGCTGGCGCGACAGGCGCAGCTCCATGTTGCCGGTGCCCTTGAACTCCTCGAAGATGACCTCGTCCATCTTGGATCCGGTCTCCACCAGGGCGGTGGCCAGGATGGTCAGCGAGCCGCCGTTCTCGATGTTGCGGGCGGCGCCGAAGAAGCGCTTGGGCGGGTACAGCGCCGCGGAGTCCACACCGCCGGACAGGATGCGGCCCGAAGCCGGGGCGGCCAGGTTGTAGGCGCGGCCCAGGCGGGTCATCGAGTCAAGCAGCACGACGACGTCCATGCCCATTTCCACCAGGCGCTTGGCGCGCTCGATGGCCAGCTCGGCCACGGTGGTGTGGTCGTCGGCCGGGCGGTCGAAGGTCGAGGCGATGACCTCGCCCTTGACGGTGCGCTGCATGTCGGTGACTTCTTCGGGACGCTCGTCCACCAGCACCATCATCAGGTGCACCTCTGGGTTGTTGGTGGTGATCGCGTTCGCGATGGACTGCAGGATCAGGGTCTTGCCGGCCTTCGGAGGCGAGACGATCAGGCCGCGCTGGCCCTTGCCGATCGGTGCGACCAGGTCGATGACGCGCGGGCCGACCAGCTTCGGATCGGTCTCCAGGCGCAGGCGCTCGGTCGGGTACAGCGGCACCAGCTTGTTGAATTCGACGCGCTCGCGGTTGTCCTCCGGCTTCTTGCCGTTCACCGAAGTCAGCTGCACCAGGGCGTTGAACTTCTGGCGCGGGTTCGGGGTCTCGCCCTCGCGCGGTGCGCGAATGGCGCCGACGATGGCGTCGCCCTTGCGCAGGTTGTACTTCTTGACCTGGCCCAGGGTGACGTAGACGTCGTTCGGGCCGGGCAGGTAGCCGGCGGTGCGGACGAATGCGTAGTTCTCCAGCACGTCCAGGATGCCGGCGATCGGCAGCAGCACGTCGTCCTCGCTCAGCTGCGGCTCGTCGTCCTCGCGGCGGCCGCGGCGGTTGCGGTTGTTCCGGTCGTTGCGATCCTGGTTGCGGTCATTGCGATCGCGGCGGTTGCCGCGCTCGCTGCGGTCGTTGTTGCGCTCACGCCGGTTGGCGTTGCGCTCATTGCGCTCGTTGCGCTCCTGGTTGCGATCGCGGCGCTCCTCCGACTGCTCGGACGCGTCCTGCTCGGAAGACTCGTTGCGGTCGCCGCCGCGGTCATTTCGGTCGTTGCCACGGTCGTTGCGGTCGTTGTTGCGCTCACGGCGGTTGCCACGCTCACGGCGGTTGCCGCGCTCGCGGCGCTCTTCGCGCTGCTCGCCGGACTTCTCCGCCTCGGCGTTCTCCGCGGCATCGGCTTCGGCCGGAGCGGTCTTGGCCTCGGCGGCCGGGGCGTCGGCATCCTGTGCCGGAGCCTCGGATGCCTGCTCTGCCTTAGCGGCGCGGGTGTTGCGGCGCTGGCGCGGTGCGCGTTCCTTGGCCGGTGCGGCGGCTTCCTCGGCCGGCGCGTCCACTGCGGCTTCGGCCTGGGCCGGTGCCTCGGTGGTCGCTGCCTTGGCGGCGTCGTCCTTGGCGGTGATCTTGCCGGAGTCGGTCACGCGGCGCGAGGTGCGGCGGGCGCGGGCCGGCTTTTCAGCCTTCGGCTCTGCGGCCTGCGGGGCCTCAGCTGCTTCCTGGGCGGGGGCTGCGTCGGCCTTCGGGGCCTCTGCGGCGGCCTTCGGTGCGCGACGGGTACGGGTGGTCTTGGCCGGCGCTTCCTTGGCGGCTGGCGCCTGGGCTGCGTCAGCCTTCGGCTCGGCGGCCTTGGCAGCTTCCGCGTCCTTGGCGGCGATCGAGCCGCCGCGCTGGTGGGAGCTGATGGCGGCGACCAGGTCGGCCTTGCGCATGCGCGATCCGCCGGTGATGCCGAGCTGCGACGCCAGCTGCTGCAGCTGGGTCATCTTCAAGGAGGCCAGGCCGGAGCTCTTGGTCTCGGAAGTCTTGGTGTCCACGCCTTCGTTGAGGCTCGTGGTTTCGGTCACGAAAATTCCTTCTGACTCGTAGGATGGGCTGCCTGCGGCAGTCCCACTGTGCCGTAAATATGAGGTGTTGCAGCCCAGAATGAGAGGCTGTTCCACCGAAAACCCGACCCGCCCTCAGGTATCACCGGTGATGGCGGGAAACTGGGTTTGAAAACTGATATCTCGACGGCACGACTGTGCATGGATGTGGGATATCAAGGGTGCTGCGAGCTGCAGGAAAAATCCGGAACGGCTGGACGGCTGCGACAGGCACGGTGCGCCGATCGCGTCCGCTTCAACACTCGCCATAAGGTTCATCATCGGGCTGGCGCCCGCATGATCCGGTCTGCCTTGAGTGCTACAGCACTTCTACTGTAACACCGTTGGCGGCCAGGCGCGGAAATTCAGCACGCCAGGAAACCGAAGATTGTGCGGAGAACTGCTCGATGAGCTCCCCTGCCAGGCGTTCCTGGGCGTCGCCGGCCACCAGCGCAAGCACTGTCGGGCCCGCCCCGGAGACCACCGCGGCCAGCTGGTGCTCGCGCAAAAGCGCGATCAGCGCGCTGCTTTCGGGCATCGAAGCGGCCCGGTAGGACTGGTGCAGGTAGTCGACGGTGCCGCCGAGCAGGTGGGACGGGTCGTTGCTCAGCGCGTGGATCAGTAGCGCGCCGGAGGCAGTGTTCGCCGCCGCATCTGCGTGGGCGATCTGCGCGGGAAGCACCCCGCGGGCCACCTCGGTGGACAGGCCGTTGGACGGGATCGCCAGCACCGCGCGGACCTGCGTGTGCACCGGGACCAGGGCGCAGCTGAAGGTCCCGTCGGCATTGGTCGCGGAAATGCTCAGCCCGCCGTAGACCGCCGGGGCGACGTTGTCCGGGTGGCCTTCCCAGGCCGCGGCGGCCTGGAAGACTGCGTCCAGTCCCCCGCGCTCGGCGGCCGGCAGCAGCGCATCGGCCGCGGCGTAGGCGGCGACGATCGCGGCGGCGGAGGAGCCCATGCCGCGGGCGTGCGGGATGTTGTTGGCCGCCTTCAGCTCGATGCCGACCGGCGCGAAGCCGCGCTGCTCCCAGTAGCGGTGCATCTCGCGGATGATCAGGTGGGATTCGTCACGCGGCAGGCTGTCGGCCCCGTCGCCGCTAATCTGCACGGTGCTCTGCGGCGCGGTGCGGATCTCCAGCCGGTCGCGGAATTCCAGCGCGAGGCCCAGCGAGTCGAACCCGGGGCCCAGGTTGGCGGTGGTGGCGGGCGGGGCGACGACCAGGTGCTGGCCCAGGGCGATCTGCTGCATGGGTTCCTTCGAGGTGGTGAGCTTCAGGTGGTGAGCTAGGGGTGATGAGTGCGGAGGGGCGCCGGAACGCGCAGCGGCCCGCCACGGCCGCACCGGGTGCCGGTGCGGCGGCGACGGGCCGGCAGGCAGCGGGCGGCGTCTAGGACAGGCCCAGTGCGGTGGCGACTTCCACCACGTCGAAGCCGACCTTGGTGGGGGCGACGGCCGAGCCGTCGGCCTGCTTCAGGGCCCAGTCCGGGTCCTTCAGGCCGTGGCCGGTCACGGTGATCACGATCTTCTTGCCCGACGGCACGTTGCCTGCGGCGTGGTGCTTGATCAGGCCCGCGACGCCTGCCGCGGAGCCCGGCTCCACGAAAACGCCCTCGCGGGAGGAGAGCCAGCGGTGCGCGGCGAGGATCTCGTCGTCGGTCACCGAGTCGATGAGGCCGCCGGACTCGTCGCGCGCTTCCTCGGCCTGGGCCCAGGAGGCGGGGTTGCCGATGCGGATGGCGGTGGCGATGGTGTCCGGCTCGGTCACCGGGTGGCCCAGCACGATCGGTGCGGCGCCGGCGGCCTGGAAGCCCCACATGATCGGGGTCCTGGTGGATACCGCGGCGAGCACGGCGCCGGCCTGGTTGGTGAACTCGGAGGCGTACTCTTTGTAGCCCTTCCAGTAGGCGGTAATGTTGCCCGCGTTGCCCACCGGCAGCACGTGGTAGTCGGGGGCGTCGCCCAGGAAGTCGACGACCTCGAAGGCGCCGGTCTTCTGGCCCTGGATGCGGGCCGGGTTCACGGAGTTGACCAGGAACACCGGATAGTTCTCGCTCAGCTTGCGGGCGACCTCAAGGCAGTTGTCGAAGTTGCCGTCGATCTGGATGATGTCGGCGCCGTGCGCGATCGCCTGGGAGAGCTTGCCCATGGAGATCTTTCCGTCCGGCACCAGCACCGCGCACTTCAGCCCGGCCTGGGTGGCGTAGGCTGCGGCGGAGGCGGAGGTGTTGCCGGTGGAGGCGCACACCACTGCCTTGGCGCCGGCGGCGACCGCGGCGGTCATCGCCATGGTCATGCCGCGGTCCTTGAAGGAGCCGGTCGGGTTCATGCCCTCGACCTTCAGGTACACCTCGCTGCCGGTCAGCTGGGACAGGGCGGGGGCGAAGACGAGCGGGGTGCCGCCTTCGCCGAGCGTGATGACCTTGGTGTTCTCGTCTACTGGCAGACGGTCGGCATATTCGCGGATGACTCCGCGCCACTGGTGGGCCACGTTAGTTTCCTTCAACTCGCATAACGGATGTAACAGAGTGCACCGCGTCCAGCGCCGCGACGGCGTCGACGGTGGTGCGCAGGGCCGCTTCGGCGCCCCGGTGGGTCAGGATGCGCAGCGCGGAGCCCTCGCCGTCGGCATCGCTGTGCTGGCTCATGGACTCGATCGAGACGCCGTGCTCGCCGAAGACCGCGGCGATGCTCGCGAGCACGCCCGGCTGGTCCTTGACCGACAGCCCGATCCAGTAGCTGGTGGTGATCTGCTCGAAGTCCAGCAGGTTCACCGGCTGGTCGGCCGAGCCGTTAGGCAGCCCGGCCCCGGCGGCCAGCTGGCGGGCCACGGCGACGACGTCGCCCATGACTGCCGAGGCGGTCGGGTTGCCGCCCGCGCCGGCGCCGTAGAACATCAGGTCCCCGGCGTTTTCCGCCTCGACGAACACCGCGTTGAACGCGCCGCGGACACTGGCCAGCGGGTGGCTGCGCTTGATCAGCGAAGGGTAGACGCGCACCGAGACTCCGGCTTCGGCGTGCTCCGCGATCGCCAGCAGCTTGATGACGTAGCCGGCCTCGGCGGCGGCGGCCACGTCCTGCGCGCTCACCTCGGTGATGCCTTCGGTGTGCACCTGGTCCGAGGAGACGGTGGTGTGGAACGCCAGCGAGGCGAGGATCGCGGCCTTCGCGGCGGCGTCGTGCCCGCCCACGTCGGCGGTCGGATCGGCTTCCGCGTAGCCCAGCGCCTGGGCCTGGGCGAGCACGTCGTCGAACGCGGCGCCGGTGGAGTCCATGGCGTCCAGGATGAAGTTCGTGGTGCCGTTGACGATGCCCATCACCTTGGTGATGTGATCGCCTGCCAGCGAATCGGCGATCGGGCGCAGGATCGGGATGGCCCCGGCCACGGCCGCCTCGTAGCGCAGCTGGGCGCCGTGCTCGGCGGCCAGCTGGTTCAGCTGCGCGCTCTGGGCGGCGATCAGCGCCTTGTTGCCGGTGATGACGCTCGCCCCGCGCTTCAGCGCCCGGGCGATGTAGTCACCGGCCGGGTGCAGCCCGCCGAGCAGCTCGATGACCACGTCGGCCTGGTCGATCAGCGAATTCGCGTCGGTGGTGAACAGCTCCGCGGGCAGCTGCACGTCGCGCTCGGAGGCGGTGTTGCGCACGGCGATGCCGGTCAGCTCCAGCGCCGCGCCGCTGCGGTCGGCCAGCGCCGCCGCGTCCTCAAGCAGGATCCGCGCGACCTGCGCGCCGACCGTGCCGCAGCCCAGCAGGGCGACCTTCAGGCTCTTTTCAGCGGTCAATTAAACTCCCATGTCGCGGGCCAACAAATCAGCTTCCGTTTCCCTGCGCACGATCAGACGGGCTCGGCCGTCGCGTACGGCTACCACCGCGGGGCGGGTGAGGTAGTTGTAGTTGCTCGACAGGGCCCAGCAGTAGGCTCCGGTGGCCGGCACGGCCAGCAGATCGCCGGCGGCAACGTCCTCGGGCAGGTAAACGTCCTTCACGACTATGTCACCTGACTCGCAGTGTTTCCCAACTACGCGAGAAATAATTACGTCGCTGCGCGTCACACGGCTGGCCAGCACCGCGGTGTACTGGGCGTCGTAGAGCACCGGGCGCGGGTTGTCGCTCATGCCGCCGTCCACCGACAGGTAGCGGCGCGGATGCAGCGTGCCGGAGGCGTCCTCGACCTGGACGTCCTTGCGCACGCCCGCCTCGTAGAGGGTGAAGGTCGACGGGCCGGCGATGGCGCGGCCCGGCTCGATGGAGATGCGCGGGCAGGCCAGGTCCAGCTCGGCGCACGTCGCGGAGACGACCTGCGCCATCTGCGCGGCCAGCTTCACCGGGGTGGAGGGATGGTCCTGCAAAGTGTAGGCGATGCCGTAGCCGCCGCCGAGGTCCAGTTCGCCCAGTTCGACGCCGTGGAGCTGGCGGATCTGCGCCAGGATGCCGAGCATGGTGCGTGCGGCCATGGCGAAGCCCTCGGCCTCGAAGATCTGCGAGCCGATGTGCGCGTGCAGTCCCAGCAGGTTCACGTTGTCCGCATCCAGGGCGCGGGCCACGGCGTCCAGCGCCGGGGAGGTGCCCGAGTCGTTGGCCAGGATGGACAGGCCGAACTTCTGGTCCTCGTGGGCGGTGGCAATGGCCTCGTGGGTGGAGGCGTGCACGCCGGGGGTGATGCGCAGCATCACGTTCGCGCGCTGGCCCAGCGCATCGGCGATGCGGATGACGCGTTCCAACTCGTCCAGCGAGTCCACCACGATGCGGCCCACGCCGGTTTCGATGGCGCGGGTGATTTCCGCGGCCGACTTGTTGTTGCCGTGCAGCGAGAGGTTCTCCCCCGGTACGCCGGCCGCGGCGGCCACTGCCAGCTCGCCGCCGGAGCAGGTGTCAAGACGCAGCCCCTCGGCGGTGACCCAGCGGGCGACCTCGGTGCACAAGAACGCCTTGCCGGCGTAGTAGACGTCCACCCCGCCGCACAGGTCCTTGAAGGCCGCGTCGAACGCGGACTTGAAGCCGGCGGCGCGGGCGCGGAAATCGTTCTCGTCGAGCACGAACAGCGGGGTGCCGAATTCCTGCGCCAGCTGCGCGACGGGGATGCCCTGCACGGCCAGCTGGCCATCGGCGCCGCGGGCCACACCGGTGGCCCATTCGATCTCGCGCAGCGTGTTTACGTCGTTCGGGAAGTTCAGCCAAGCTGGAGCCAGCGGCGATGCGGCCATAGGGTATTACATCCTCTCCGGGGCGGAAACGCCCAGCAGTTCCAGGCCGTTGGCCAGGACGGTGGTGGTTGCGTCGTTCAGCCACAGGCGCGCGGAATGCACCGGCAGCACGTTGGTGTCCTCGCCGATCGGGGTGATGCGGGTGGCGGCGTACCACGAGTGGTAGGCGCCGGCGACCTGCTCCAGGTAGCGGGCGATGCGGTGCGGTTCGCGGAACTCGGCGGCGCCGGCAACCACCGACGGGAACTGGCCGAGCACTGCCAGCAGCTCGTTCTCGGTGGGGTCGGTCAGCTCGCTGGCGTCGAAGGACTCGCGGGTCACGTTCTTCTCCGCGGCGTTGCGGGCCGCGGCGGCGGAGCGCGCGTGGGCGTACTGCACGTAGAACACCGGGTTGTCGTTGGTGTTCTTCTTCAGCTGCTCAGGGTCCAGCGCGATCGGCGAATCGGCAGGGAAACGGCCCAGCGAGTAGCGCAGCGCGTCGGCGCCCAGCCAGTCGATCAAATCGCGCAGCTCGATGATGTTGCCCGCGCGCTTGGACAGCTTCGCGCCGTTGACGCTGATCAGCTGGCCGATCAGCACCTCGATGTTCTTTTCCTTGTCGTCGCCCGCGCAGGCGGCGATGGCCTTCAGGCGGTTGACGTAGCCGTGGTGGTCGGCACCGAGCAGGTAGATCTTCTCGGTGAAGCCGCGGTCCTTCTTGGACAGGTAGTAGGCGGCGTCGGCCGCGAAGTAGGTCGGCTCGCCGTTCGCGCGGATCAGCACGCGGTTCTTGTCGTCGCCGAAGTCGGTGGTGCGCAGCCAGACGGCGCCCTCCTGATCGAAGATGTGGCCCTGTTCGCGCAGGCGCGCCACGGCGTCGGCCACGGCCCCGCCCTCGTGCAAGGAGGTCTCGGAGAAGAACACGTCGAAGCTGACGCCGAAGTCCGCCAGGGTCTTCTTGATGTCTGCCATCTGCGCCTTGTAGGCCAGCTCGCGGATCTGCGGCAGCGCGGTCTCCTCGTCCAGGCCCTTCAGCTCGGGGGCTTCGGCCTCGACGATGTCTGCCAGTTCCTTGATGTACTCGCCCGGGTAGCCGCCCTCGGGCACCGGCAGGCCGTGCATGCGGTTGTAGACCGAACGGGCGAACACGTTCATCTGGTTGCCGGCGTCGTTGATGTAGTACTCGCTGGTGACATCCGCGCCGGAGGCGCGCAGCACGCGGGCGATCGCATCGCCCAGCGCGGCCCAGCGGGTGTGGCCGATGTGCAGCGGGCCGGTCGGGTTCGCGGAGACGAACTCCATGTTGACCACATGGCCGGCCAGGGAGTCGTTGGTGCCGTAGGCCTTGCCGGCCTCGACGATGGTGCGGGCCAGCTCGCCGGCGGCGGCGGCGTCCAGGGTGATGTTCAGGAAGCCGGGGCCTGCGATGTCCACGGCGCCGACTCCCGGTACCTCGGCCAGGCGGTTGGCCAGCAGCTGCGCGAAGTCGCGCGGGGCCATGCCGGCCTTCTTGCCCAGCTGGAGCGCGATGTTGGTCGCCCAGTCGCCGTGTTCACGGCTCTTGGGTCGCTCCACGCGCACGACGTCGGGGATGTCGACGGAGATTTCGCCGGCTGCTACGGCCTGGGTGAGGCATGCGGATATTGCTGCGGAGAGTTCTTCAGGAGTCACCCATCAAGACTACCGGTTTTTCGCGCTCCCCACGGGCATTCATGACGCCGCAGGCTGTGATCATGTAGGCATTCGCCGCGCAAACCGCCGTTGGCGCGGATTCCACGTTTGGCCTTGCGACCTGATAGTATTTTTTCGTTGCCCGGCAACACGCCTCTGTAGCTCAGTGGATAGAGCGTCTGCCTCCGGAGCAGAAGGCCGAAGGTTCGATTCCTTTCAGGGGCACCACCTCACCGCAGGTCCTGGTTTACGCCGGGACCTGCGGTTTTTCTGCGTCCACCCGGACGCCGCCCGGTGGCGGGGACGGCGACGGCCCCGCCGGCGAGGAGTATTCCCATCCGGCGGGGCCGTTGCCAGTTCAGCGACGCGGGCTGCTACTGCAGCATGGTGCGGTCATCGAGCTGGGCGCCCTTGATCTTCTCGAACTCGCCCAGCAGGTCCTTGACGGTCATCTGCTGCTTCTGCTCGGAATCCAGGTCCAGGATGATCTGCCCGTCGTGCATCATGATCAGTCGCGTGCCCAGTTGCAGCGCCTGCTCCATGTTGTGCGTGACCATCAACGTGGTCAGCTGGTGGCGTTCGACGATCTGGTTGGTCAGGCGCGACACCAGCGCGGCGCGCTGCGGGTCCAGCGCGGCGGTGTGCTCGTCGAGCAGCAGGATCTTGGGCTCGGAGAACGTGGCCATGAGCAGGCTCAGCGCCTGGCGCTGGCCGCCGGAGAGCAGGCCGACCTTGGTCTTCAGGCGGTTCTCCAGCCCGAGCTCCAGGGACTTCAGCTCTTCGACGAACAGCTCGCGGCGCTTGGCCCCGACCCCGGCGCCCAGTCCGCGGAAGCGTCCGCGGGCGTAGGCCAGGGCCATGTTCTCCTCGATCGACATGGTCGGCGCGGTGCCGGCCATCGGATCCTGGAACACGCGGCCGATGTATTTGGCGCGGCGGAAGTCGGCCAACTTGGTGACGTTCTTCCCGTCGATCGCCACCGTTCCGGCGTCCGGCTGCAGCTTGCCGGCCACCATGTTCAGCACCGTGGACTTGCCGGCGCCGTTGGAGCCGATCACGGTGACGAATTCGCCATTGCCCAGGGTCAGGTTGATGTTGCGCAGCGCCTTGCGTTCATTCACCGTGCCGGGGAAGAACGTGCGGGACAGGTTCTTGATCTCAAGCATTGGTGCGAACCTCTTCCTTGGAGTCGGTGACGGGCGCCGGAGTGCGCTTGAAGGACTTCACGATCTTCTGGAAGCCCTTCCACTTCGGCAGCAGCAGGGCGATGACGACCAGCACGGCGGAAATCAGCTTCATGTCATTGACCTCCAGGCCGGCGACCAGGGCCAGCTGGATGACCAGGCGGTAGAGCACCGCGCCGATGACGACGGCCAGGGCCGCCAGCCAGATGTAGCGCTGGGTGAGGATCGCCTGGCCGACGATGACCGAGGCCAGGCCGATCAGGATCACGCCGATGCCCATGCCGACGTCGGCGAAGCCCTGGTACTGGGCCACCACCGCGCCGGAGGCGCCGACCAGTCCGTTGGACAGCGCCAGGCCCAGGATCTTCTGGTTGTCGGTGCTCACGCCGAAGGAGCGGATCATTTCCTGGTTGTCGCCGGTGGCGCGCATGGCCATGCCCATCTCCGTGTGCAGGAACCAGACCACGGCCGCGACCAGCACGAGGCTGACCAGGAAGAAGATGCCGATGGAGGTCCAGGAGCCGAGGATGCCGGCGGCGCGCATCGGGCTGATGAGCGTTTCCTCGCCTAGCAGCGGCGTATTCGCCTTGCCCATGATGCGCAGGTTGATCGAGTACAGCGCGATCATCGTGAGAATACCGGCCAGCAGGCCGTCGATCTTGCCCTTGGTATGCAGCAGGCCGGTGACGGCGCCTGCGGCCATGCCGGCGAGGAATGCCAGCAGGGTGGCCAGCCAGGGATTGACCCCGTTGACGATGCTGACAGCCGCCACGGCGGCGCCGGTGGTGAAGCTGCCGTCGACGGTGAGGTCGGGAAAGTCCAGAATGCGGAAGGTCAGGTACACCCCGAGCGCCATGATGGCGTAAATCAGCCCGAGTTCAACTGCGGTGATCATGTTCGGATCCTTGAGTTGTCAAAATTTGTGGGTAGTCGCGACGAAGGCGGGGCGGCATGGTGCGCGCCCCGCCTTCGTGCCGCAGGTTTGGTCCGGCGAGCCTTAGTAGGTCTGCACGGCCTTCGACTTCATGTCGTCGGAGAACTCGATGCCGACCTTCTTGGCAGCTTCCTCGTTCAGGTACAGCTCGACCTGGGAGATGGTCTCAACCGGCATCTCGGCCGGCTTGGCCTCGCCCTTGAGGATCTTCACGGCCATGGCGGCGGTCTGCTCGCCCAGCTTCTCGTAGTTGATGCCGTAGGTGGCGGTCGCGCCGCGCTTGACGGACTCGCCGTCGGCGGAGATGACCGGAACCTTCTTGGACTGGGCGGTCTGCAGCAGGCCTTCCAGGGCGGAAACCACTGCATTGTCGGTCGGCACGTAGAACGCGTCGACGTCCAGCGAGCTGGCCGCCTGCTGGACCTCGCTCGGGGCGGAGATCGCGGATTCCTTGATGGTCAGGCCCAGCTCGGCGGCGGCGTCCTTGGCCCACTGGACCTGGACTGCAGAGTTCGCTTCGCCCGAGGAGTAGACGATGCCGACGTTCTTGGCTTCAGGCGCCAGTTCCTTGAGCAGCTCCAGCTGCTCCTTGACCGGGTTCTTGTCCGAGGTGCCGGTGACGTTGGCGCCCGGCGCCTCGTTGGAGGCGACCAGCTTGGCGTCCACCGGATCGGTGACGGCGGAGAAGACCACCGGGACGCTGGTGATCGCCTGGGCGGCGGCCTGGGCGGTCGGGGTGGCGATGGCCAGGACCAGGTCGATGTCGCTGTCCGAGGCGAGCTTGCCGACCATGGAGGTGTTGGTGGCCTGGTCGCCCTGCGCGTTGTTTTCGTCGTAGGAGATCTTGTCGCCGGTGTAGCCGGCGTTCTCCATGCCCTTCTTGAAGCCACTGGCCACGGCGTCCAGCGACGGGTGGGACACGTACTGGGCGATGCCGATCTTGACCGGCTCGTCGGTCTTGGCTGCGTCGTTGCTGCCGGAATCGTTGCTGCCGCAGGCGGTCAGGGCCAGGGCGCCGGTGGCGGCGATGGCCGCGAATTTCAAAGCCGTAAAGCGCTTCATGAAGGTTCCTTTCAAAGTTCCCTATGCGAGTGATAACCACCGAGACTTCACTGGTTCCGGAGAGCCGCCAGGCTCGCTGTCGGCTCGGGAACGATCCGGACCAGGTGACGGTGATTACCCCCGATCTTACATGTGAACGACCTCACCTTGACTACAATCAACGCCGTATTGAAGACATTTGCGTGTTGATCGGGCGCAAACGCCGCACAAAATCGAGCGCAAAACCGCGCAATGGACACCTTTTGTATTCCACAGCCTCAAGCTGGCGACGATTGTTTGGACGAAATGCGAACTTGACTTGCGTCGAACGCGATCCGGGTCACGTCGGTTCGCGAAGCGAAAAGCCGCTCCGGGGCGCGGCGGGCGACGCGGCGCGAACGCGCATAGAATGGGGGCATCATGGCGCTAACCATTTCCTATCCCGAAGCCCTGCCCGTCTCCGGTCGCCGCGAGGACATCCTCGACGCGGTATCCAAGAACCAGGTGGTCGTGATCGCCGGCGAAACCGGTTCCGGCAAGACCACCCAGCTGCCCAAGATGCTCATCGAGCTCGGGCTGGCCGAGAAGGGCATGATCGGCCACACCCAGCCGCGGCGCCTTGCGGCGCGCACCGTGGCCGAGCGCATCGCCGAGGAAATGGGCACGAGCATCGGCGAGGAAGTCGGCTTCCATGTGCGCTTCACCGGCGAGGTTTCCAAGCGCACCAAGCTGAAGGTGATGACCGACGGCATCCTGCTGGCGGAGATCCAGCGCGACAAGCTCCTGAAGAAGTACTCGGCGATCATCATCGACGAGGCGCACGAGCGCAGCCTGAACATCGATTTCCTGCTGGGCTACCTCAAGCAGATCATGCCCAGGCGCCCGGACTTGAAGATCGTCATCACCTCCGCGACCATCGACCCCGAACGCTTCGCCGCGCACTTCGGCACGCTGGACGCGGAGGGCGAGCTGGTCCCGGCGCCGATCCTCGAGGTCTCCGGGCGCACCTTCCCCGTGGAGCTGCGCTACCGCCCGCTGGCCGCCGAGGTCGACCTGGACGAGGACGCGGACGCCGAGTCGCTGGAGGACGACCGCGACCCGCTGGATGCGGTGACCGACGCGGTCCGCGAGCTGGCCGGCGAGGCCCCGGGCGACATCCTCATCTTCTTCTCCGGCGAGCGCGAGATCCGCGACGCCGCCGATGCGCTGCGCGCGCTGGTCGCCTCCAACAAGCGCCTGCCGCGCTACGAGGTGCTGCCGCTGTTCGCCAGGCTCTCGCTGGCCGAGCAGCACCGGGTCTTCCACCCGGGCGCCGCCCCGCGCATCATCCTGGCCACCAACGTGGCCGAAACCTCCCTGACCGTGCCGGGCATCAAGTACGTGATCGACACCGGCACCGCGCGCATCTCGCGCTACTCGCACCGCACCAAGGTGCAGCGCCTGCCGATCGAGCGCGTCTCCCAGGCCAGCGCGAACCAGCGCTCTGGCCGCTGCGGCCGCGTGTCCGAGGGCATCGCGATCCGCCTCTACTCCGAGGACGACTACCAGAGCCGACCGGAGTTCACCGACCCGGAGATCCTGCGCACCAACCTGGCCAGCGTGATCCTGCAGATGATCTCCATGGGCGTGGTGGCCTCGGCCGCGGAGGTCTCCGAATTCCCGTTTGTGCAGCCGCCGGAATCGCGGGCGATCTCCGACGGCGTGAACTTGCTGCGCGAGCTGGGGGCGCTGGATGGCCAGAAGCGCGCGGGCATCACCCCGGTGGGCCGCCAGCTGGCGCAGCTGCCGCTGGATGTGCGGCTGGGCCGCATGATCGTGGAGGCCGCCGGACGCGGCGTGGCCAAGGAGCTGATGGTGCTGGCCGCGGCGCTGAGCATCCAGGATCCGCGCGAACGCCCCTCCGAGGACACCGGCCAGCGCGAGCGCGCCGCCGAGCTGCACAAGCGCTTCGCCGACGACAAGTCGGACTTCACCGCGCTGCTGAACCTGTGGGCGTACGTGCGCGAGCAGCAGAACGAGCTGTCCTCCTCCGCGTTCCGCCGGCTGTGCAAGGCCGAGCACATCAACTACCTGCGGGTTCGCGAATGGCAGGACTTGTTCACGCAGCTGCGCCAGCTGGCCAAGCCCCTGGGCATCACCGTGGCCGCCGCGCCGATCGAGCCGGCCGCCAACGAGGACGCCGTGCACAAGTCGCTGCTCTCCGGGCTGCTGGGGCACATCGGGCTCTACGACGAGCGCAAGCGCGACTACGTCGGAGCGCGCGGCACCCGCTTCGCGATCTTCCCCGGTTCCGGGCTGTTCAAGAAGTCGCCGACCTGGGTGATGGCCGCCGAGCTGGTGGAGACCTCCCGGCTGTGGGCGCGCACCAATGCGGTGATCGATCCGGCGTGGGTGGAGGAGCTGGCCCCGCACCTGCTCAAGCGCACCTATTCGGAGCCGCACTGGTCCAAGCGCAACGGTTCGGTGATGGGCTACGAGAAGCTCACGCTCTTCGGGCTGCCGATCGTGCCGCGCCGCCAGTTCCACTACTGGCGCGTGGACAAGGCGCTGGCCCGCGAGCTGTTCATCCGCCACGCGCTGGTGGAGGGCGACTGGCGCACGCACCACAAGTTCTTCGCGAAGAACCGCGCGCTGCTGGAGGAAGTCGAGGAGCTGGAAACCCGGATGCGCCGGCACGATTTGCGAATCAGCGATGAGGACCTGTTCGCGTTCTACGATGCCCGGCTGCCGCAGGACATCCTCTCCGAGCGGCACTTCGACCGCTGGTGGAGGAAGGCGCGCGCCGCGGATCCGGCGTTGCTTGACTTCGATCCCGAGGCGCTGCTGGCCGCCGACGCGCAGGCGCTGGACGAGACCGCCTTCCCGAAAACCTGGGCGCTGGGCAGCATCCACCTGCCGCTGAGCTACGAGTACAACCCGGCCGCCGCCAGCGGCGAGGGCGACGGCGTTTCCCTGACCGTGCCGGTGGTGTTCCTGAACCAGCTGGATCCGGCGCGGTTCGCCTGGCTGATCCCGGGCCTGCGCCACGAGCTGCTTACCGCGCTGATCCGTTCCATGCCCAAGGCGATCCGCAAGAACTTCGTGCCCGCCCCGGACGTGGCGGGCAAGGCGCTGGCGATGCTGGAGGCCGATTTCGATCCCGCCTCCGACGACCTGGCCCAGTCGCTGGCGCTGGTGCTGCGGCGGCTGCGCGGCATCGTCGTGGACCCGGCCGTTTTCGACTTCTCCACGCTGCCCGCGCACCTGCGTTTCGGCTTCACCGTCACCGACGCCTCCGGCAAGGTGCTGGGCCAGGGCGACGACCTGGGCAAGCTGCAGTACAAGCTGGCCGCGGCCAACCGCGCCGCGCTGGCCAGCGGGGTCAACTCCCCCGGCGCAGCTCTTCCGGGCAAACCAGGCAAGCCGGGGACCCCTGCCGCAGCCGCCAAGGGCGGGCAGGGCAAAACGGCCACGGGCCGGCAGGGCAACAAGGCCGGCAAGGGCACCCGGGGCGCGAAGAACGCCGCGGGGGCCTGGGACCAGCAAAAGCTCGATGCCTGGCCGCAGCTTGACGCCGCCGGGGACACGCTGGGCGACAGGCTGCCGGACAAGGTCACCACCACGGTGATGGGCCAGCAGATCACCGCGTACCCGGGCCTGATCGCCCAGGGCGAGCGCGTGGACCTGACGGTGTTCCGCTCGGCCGTGGAGCGCGACGCGGCGCACCGCACCGGCGTGATCCGGCTGCTGATGCTGCGCCTGCCGCCGGCGGCGAAGTTCGTGATCTCGCACCTGGACAACTCCGAGAAGCTGGCGTTCACGCAGAACCCGCACGGCTCGATCGAGCACCTGATCAGCGACTGCACCATGGCGGCGGTGGACAAGCTGGTGCCCGAGCAGCTGCCGATGGACCGCGCGGCGTTCGAGGCGCTGTTCGTGGTGGTGCGCGCGGAGCAGATCGACACGGTCTTCTCCATCACCGCGGTGGTGGCCAAGGTCTTCGCCGCGGCCACGCGGATCTCCAAGGAGCTGAAGGCCACCCGCTCGCTGGCCATGTACGCCGCGATCACCGACATCCGCTCGCAGCTGGAGCAGCTGATCTACCCCGGGTTCATCGCCGCCACCGGTGCGGCGCACCTGCTGCGCCTGCCGCGCTATCTGGCGGGCATCGAGAAGCGGCTGGAGAAGCTCGCCGGCGGCGCGGTCACCCGAGACTCGCAGGCGCTGGTCGTGATCCAGAAGCTGGAGGACGAGTACGACGCCGCCCTGGACAAGGTCCCGGAGGGCGCGCGCCTGCCGGCGGGGCTGCGCGAGGTGAAGTGGATGCTGGAGGAGATGCGCATTTCGCTGTTCGCCCAGGAGCTGGGCACCGCGTATTCGGTCAGCGAGAAGCGCATCCGCAAGGCCATCAAGGACGGCCTGTCGGCGCTGTAGCCGACGGCTTGGAGCCGACGACGCTCCAGCCGCCGGCGCCCCGGCCCGCGCCGGGGCCGGAAAATGCCCGCCGGAGCCGACCTGCATGGCCGGTTCCGGCGGGCATTCGGCGTTCTTGAGCCGGGGCCGGCGGCGCTAGTCGGCCGGGACGAATTCCGAGTGGCCGTCGGCGCGCAGCCCGTCGCGCAGCGTCTGCGCGTTCGCGTCCATCTGCGCCGGGTCCGGGTTGACCGCGGCATTGGCCAGATCGAAGTCGGCCAGCGAGTTGGTCGGCCAGACGTGCACATGCAGGTGCGGGACCTCGAAGCCGGCGATCATCAGCCCGGCGCGGGCGGAGTTGAACACGCGCTTCTGGGTGCGGCCGATCTTCGTGGCGACCAGGGTCAGGTGGGAGACCAGCTCGTCGGGCGCGTCGGTGAACTCGTTGATCTCCGCGCGCGGCACCACCAGGGTGTGCCCGTCTGACAGCGGGCCGATGGACAGGAAGCCGACACACTGCGCATCGGACCAGACGAAGCGGCCGGGGATCTCGCCGTTGATGATTTTGGTGAACAGCGTACTCATGGGCTGCCTTTCTGCCCGCGTCGGCGGGCGGTTGCGGGCGCGCGGCGGCTCCTGGTGGAGCGCGCCGCGCGGACATCTAGTGGCGGTGCTGCTCGTCGCTGGTGGCGACCGGGGCCTCGGGGTGCGAGCAGTACTCGGACCAGCTGCCCGGGTACAGCGCCAGCTCGATCCCGGCGGTGTGCGCGGCGAGCACCTGGTGGGCCGCGGTGATGCCGGAGCCGCAGTAGGCCGCGGCGTCCCCGGTGTCAACGCCGAGCTTGGCGAAGTCGGCGCGCAGCACCGCGGCGGGCAGGAAGCGCGCCTGCGAGTCGAGGTTGTCGGTGGTCGGGCGGTTGCGGGCGCCCGGGATGTGGCCGGCGACCGGGTCGATCGGCTCCTCGATGCCCAGGTAGCGGGCGGTGGCGCGCGAGTCGATCAGCGTGCCGGAAAATCCGGCCAGCTGCTCGAACTCGATGACCGGCATGCGCCCCCAGGACAGGGTGACGTCGCCCGGGGTGTTCGACTGCTCCCCGGTGGCCAGCTGTGTGCCGGGCAGCGCCCTGTAGGCATCCAGTCCTCCGTCCAGCACGGCCGCGTTCTCGAAGCCTGCATGGCGCAGCAGCCACCAGGCGCGGGCGGCGGCCAGCGCGCCGGAGTCGTCGTACACCACCACCTGCGAGTCCTGGCTGATCCCCCAGCGCCGGGCGGCGGCCTCGAAATCGGCCGGCAGCGGCAGCGGGTGGCGGCCGGTCTGGTGCCCGGGAGCGGAGGACAGCTCGCGTTCCAGGTCGACGAACACCGCGCCGGGGATGTGCCCGGCGGCGTAGAGCTCGCGCCCGTCGCTGCGGCCCAGCGACCAGCGCACATCCAGCAGCACCGGCGAGGGGCCCGGAGCGTCGAGCAGCGCGGCCAGCGCGGCGGCGGAAATCAGCGGGTTCATGCGTGCCCCTCCACGCTGCCCGCGTCGGTCTGCGAGGACTCGGCGGCGGCCAGCAGCTCAGCGGCGCGGTACTCCGTCAGGGGCTCCAGGCGCTGGTAGTTCGCCCCCTGGTGCGCGGCGATCGCGCCGAGCTGGCGGTCGAACAGCCCGGTGCCGCGGCCATTGAGCAGCCCGTCGTGGATCGGCACCCAGACCGGGGCGCCGACTGCCGCCGCGAAGTCGGCGGCCTCGGCCATCTTGCCCCAGGGGCCCATGACCGGCAGCAGCAGCACGTCCGGGCGCACGCCGATCGGCACCTGGTAGCTGTCCCCCGGGTGGAAAACCTGTACCCGGCCCACGGCGCCGTCGCCCACCAGATAGCCCACGTTCGCGATCGGGTCGATCGAGTGGTGGATGGTGGCGTGGGTGCCGCCAAAGGTGCGCACCCGGATCCCGCCGACGATGAAGTCCATGCCTTCGTGCACGGTGTGCACCTGGGCGCGGCGCGCGGCGGGCAGCTCGGTGCGCAGCGCGTCGGCCAGCCCGGCCGGCGCGTACACCTGGAGCACCGGGTCGGCCTCCAGCGCGGCGGCCAGCGCCGGATGGTCGGCGTGGTCAGGGTGCTGGTGGGTGACCAGCACCGCGGCCTTGTTCTCGAACGCCCCGTCCAGATCGCTGAAGGATCCCGGGTCCAGCAGCAGCGACCCGTCGACGGTGCTCAGTTCCAGGCACGAATGCCCTCTGGATGTGATACGCATGTCCTTAGCGTAGGCTCCGGCGGCGTACCGTGCCACCACCAGACACGCCCTGCGGCCCAAAGTTGGCTAAAATTGGGTTAAACCGCCGGTGGCTGGGGTCGATTCGACACCCGCAGGCCGGCGCGGCAACCACGAACATCCCCTAGCAGGAGAGGAATGGTGCACGGCCATGGCACAGCCCGAAACCCGGATCACCAAGCAGCGGGTCGCGGTGGAGGAGGCGCTGGAACAGGTCGACGACTTCGCGACCGCCCAGGAGCTGCACCGCTGGCTGCAGGAGGCCGAGAAGAAGGTCTCGCTGGCCACGGTGTACCGCCTGCTGCAATCCATGTCCGACGACGGACTGGTCGATGTGCTGCGCAGCGCCGACGGCGAGGCCCGCTTCCGCCGCTGCATCACCGAGGCGCACCACCACCACCTGATCTGCCGCGTGTGCTCCAAGACCGTGGAGGTGCTCGCCCCCTCCGTCGAGCGCTGGGCCGCCCGGGTCGCGGCGGAGAACGACTTCACCGACCCGGAGCACACCGTGGAAATCTACGGCATCTGCGCCGCCTGCCGCGAAGCCGGCGACTAGGGCTCAGGGGCCCGGTGCCGGCTGGGGACCAGCCGATCCGGGTCCCGGCCGGCGCACGGCAGGCGCTGCGTGAAGCCTGTCCGGCGCCCCGCGCGGTGCCGCGAAGGTGCGCCACCACCGGGTCGGGCCCTGGATGCGGCAAAGCCCCCGGGCGGTCCGTCGCGGCGCAGTGCGACGCTGCGCGGAACCGCGCGGGGGCTGGGGCCAGAGGGCGGAACTAGCGCTCCTCGTTCCCCTCGGTTGCGGGGCCGTCGGGCGTGGCGCCGCCTTCGTCGGTCCAGTCGTGTCCGACCTCGTCGTTGCGGGCCGGATCGGACAGGTGGTCCCGCTGGGCAGCGGCCGCTTGGTCCTCAGCTGACTCGGGCTGCACGGCATCGCCGTGGTTCGGGAAATCCGCGTTATTCTCCATGTCGGTGCTCCTTTCATCGGTTGCTGACACCGTAGCAATGAGTGCCGCGGCCGCTCCAACATCGTCAGCTGGTTCCCAGCAAATACCCATACTCCGGATGCGTGCCCGTCGCGGGCGTACCCGCGGTGCTTGCCAGGCACCGCCTTGGGCAATAGCTCGGATCCACGCCCTCGGAACCCCCTGCACCGGGGATCAGCCCTAGCAAGGAGAAGGCGGCATGGAGAACTATCTGCGGGTCGTGAAGGAATCGGAGCAGGAATTGATCCGGGAACTCGTGCCGGCTCGGCTTGAACCGCTGGACGAAGAAGAACTGCTGGCACTGCACCGCCGGGTGCGCCGGGCCAGGAAGAAGCACCCAAGAACTACCGCCGCAAGGCGGCAGCCTCCGTGGCCGAGGAAGCCGGGCGCGGGGCGGCGCACCCCAAGCGCGGCAAGTCGCGCCATCGCGCCGAAGCCTTCGAAGAGGCATTGTCCATCGTGTCGGCCAGGCTGGCCGCCGTCGCACGCCAGGAAGCCGAGCGGCCGAAGGCCGAGCGCCCGGCGATGGCGCAGGCCAACCGCAACACCGGGCCGGACGGCGCGGGCGACGCGGTCTCGGGCGCCGGGGTGGGTGCGGGCATCGCCCGCGAGCACTCCAAAATCACCGGAGGGATCAAGCGCGATGCCTCCAGCGCCTCGCAGGGCGCGCAGCGCCAGGCCAAGCGGGACCGCTAGCCTGCAGCGCGCTTAAACCAACCGCGGCCCCGTCACAAGACTGACGGGGCCGCGGTTGAATCATCACTCGCACCTTTTGAGGTACTTTCCACGTTACGACCCCCGGCTATGAGAACGCTGAGTCCGCGCCGTGCGCCAGCCCATAGTTCCGGCGCAGGGCGGGCGAAGCGCTAGACCTGGTGACGGCGCGGGGAGCGCACCGCCTCGATCGCCCGGCAAACCAGGTAGATCACGAAGGAGATGGTGGTGACGTAGGGGCTGATCGGCAGCGAGCCGGCCAGCGCCAGCAGGATGCCGCCGACCACTGCCAGCTCGGCGAACACCACCGAGAGGATCACGGTGAGCACCGGGGTGGAGCTCACGCGCATCGCCGCGGCGGCCGGGGTGATCAGCAGCGCGAGCACCAGCAGCGCGCCGACCACCTGGATGGTCACCGCCACGGCCAGCGCCAGCACCATCATGAAGATGATCGACAGCCCCGAGGTGCGCACGCCGCGCGCGTTGGCCACCACCGGGTCGGCGCTGGCGAAGGTCAGCGGCCGCCAGATCAACGCCAGCGCGAGCACCACCACGGCGCTGAGCACCAGCATGCCGCCCAGCTGCACGTCGTCGACCGCGACGATCTGGCCGGTGAGCAGCCCGAACTTGTTGGCGCTGCGCCCCTCGTAGAGCGAGAGGAACAAGATGCCCAAGCCCAGGCCGAAGGGCATCAGCACGCCGGTGATCGAATTGCGGTCGCGCGCCCGGGTGCCCAGCATCCCGAGGATCAGCGCCGCGATGAGCGAGCCGAAGACCGAGCCGGTGACCACGTCCGCGCCGATCAGCAGCGCGAAGGCGGCGCCGGCGAAGGACAGCTCCGCGATGCCGTGCACCGCGAAGGCCATGTCGCGCATCATGATGAAGATGCCGATCAGCCCGCCGACGACGCCCAGCGCGGCGCCGGCGATCAGCGAGTTGCTGACCAATGGCAGCAGCAGCGCGTAGTCCTGGAAGTTGAAGGCCTTCTCGATGAGGTCTGCGAAATCCATGCTCAGGCCCGCTTTCCGGTGGTGTTCGGCGTTCCGGCGGCCGGGCCGGCGTCCTCGGCGTGGTCGTGCCCGTCCGGCGGCAGGGCGCGGTTGCCGTCGCCGCTGACCACCACGATGCGCCCGTTCACGCGCAGCACCTGCACCGGGGCGCCGTAGAGCTCGCTGAGCACCTCGGTGCGCATGACCTCGTCCACGCTGCCCAGGTGGAAGCGGCCCTCGGCCAGGTAGAGCACCCGGTCCACGTAGGGCAGGATCGGGTTGATCTCGTGGGTGACGAAGATGACGGCGCTGCCGCGCTGCACCGCCTGGTGGTGGATGACCTCGCTGATGGCCTGCTGGTGGTGCAGGTCAAGGGAGAGCAGCGGTTCGTCGCACAGCAGCACCTTGGGGTTCCCGGCCAGCGCCTGGGCCGCGCGCAGCCGCTGCTGCTCGCCGCCGGAGAGGTCACTGACCGCGCGGTTGGCGTAGCCGCTGGCGCCGACCAGCTCGAGCAGCTCGTCGACCTTGGCGCGCACCGCGCGGCGGGCCAGCCGGATGCCCGGCTTGGTGCCGTCGATGCCCAGCGCGACCAGGTCGCGGGCGCGCAGCGGCACGTTGTCCCCGAAGGGGCGCTGCTGCGGAATCAGGCCCACCGAATCCGAGCCGCGGCGCACCGGGGCCCCGTCGATGGACACGGTGCCGGCGTCCAGCGAGGTGGTGCCCAGCATGGTGTTGATGAAGCTGGTTTTGCCCGAGCCGTTGGGCCCGAGCACCGCCAGGAACTCCCCCGGCTGCACCTGCAGGTCCAGGCCCTCCCAGAGGACCCTGGATCCATAGGCCAGTCGCGCGTTGTCGAAGGTGACGATCGGGTTCGGGATCATCGGGGTAGGGCTCATGGGGGCGGCTTTCTAAGCAGGTGCTGCATGCGGTGTCCCCCGTCCGGGGTGCGCCCAGGGGGGTGCGGATTCGGGCGGGAATGAAAAACTGCGGCACCGCCGAAGCGGTACCGCAGTTAATCCTACCAGTTGCGAGTCATTCGCAATACGCGATGGGCCGGAGGCTGAATTTAAACCCCCTCCGGCCCGGTTGGATCAGCCCTCCGGGTGGCTGCGCGGCGGGGCCACGCGCTTCCGGGTGGAGTCGCTGATCTCGCCGACCAGCACCTCGATGATGTCCTCCAGGAACACCACGCCCAGGGTGGCACCGGCGTCGTCGACCACCGCGGAGAGATGGTTGCCCTCCTGGCGCATGGTCTCCAGCGCGTCCTCGATCTCGGTGTCCTGCTTCAGCTTGCCCAGCGGATGCAGGTCCAGGTCGAGCAGCGGGGCGGTTGAATGCGCATCGTCGATGAGCATCACGTCCTTAACGTGCCAGTAGCCCACCGGGACCTCGTCGCGGGTGATCAGCAGGCGGGAAAAGCCGGTCTTGCCGACCTTCTTCTCGAACTCGCGCGCGGTGGCGGCGCCCCATTCGAGGGTGAACAGGTCGTCCAGCGGCACCATGCAGGTCTTCGCGGTGACGCTGGAGAACTCCAGCGCCTTGGTCAGGCGCAGCGCGTCCTCCTTCTCCAGCGCCCCCTCCTCGGAGGAGGTGTGGATGATGGTGCGCACCTCGGCGGCCGTGTAGGAGCTGGCCACCTCATCCTTGGGTTCGATGCCGAAGGCGTGCAGCACCAGGTTCGCCGCCCCGTTGAGCAGCGCGGTGAACGGCTTGAGCACCTTGGACAGGCCCACCAGCGGCATGGCCAGCAGCAGCACCGCCTTGTCTGCCACGGAGACCGAGATATTCTTCGGCACCATCTCGCCGAAGGTCACGTGCAGGAAGGTCACCAGGACCAGCGCGATCAGGAACGCGACGGTGTCCGCCGCGGCCTCCGCCAGGCCCAGGGCCATCAGTGGCTCGGCCAGCAGGTGGTGGATCGCAGGCTCGGAGATGTTCAGGATCAGCAGCGAGCAGACGGTGATGCCCAGCTGGCACACTGCCAGCATGATCGACACGTGCTCCATGGCGTACAGCGCGATCTTCGCGCGCTTGTTGCCGGCCTCGGCCAGCGGCTCGATCTGCGAGCGGCGCGCGGACATGACAGCGAATTCGCCGGCCACGAAGAAGGCGTTGAACGCCAGCAGGATGACCAGCCAGATCAGTCCCATGAAGTCGCTCATTCGTCCTCCTCCTGCGGCTGCGGCGCCGGTTCAAAGCGGATCTGCGCGATGCGCCGCCCGTCCAGCTCGGTGACGGTGAAGATGCCGGCCGCGGTGCAGACCTGGTCGTTCAGCTCCGCCAGGCGGCCCAGCTCGGCGAGCATGTAGCCGCCGATGGTTTCGTAGGAGGCGTCATCCGGGATGACCTCGCCGCCCACGTGCTCGTTGACCTCGTCCGGGCGGTACATGCCCGGGAAGAGCCACTTGCCGTCGGGCTGGGTGACTGCTTCTTCCTCGTCCTCGTCGTGCTCGTCGGACACCTGCCCGACGATCTCCTCGACCAGGTCCTCCAGGGTCACCAGCCCGGCGGTTCCGCCGTACTCGTCCATCACGATGGCCAGCTGGTACTCGGCCTCGCGCAGCTGCTCCAGCAGCACGTCGAGGTGGATGGTCTCCGGGACGTAGAGCGCGTCGTGGGCGAACTCCCCCACCTGCAGCGCGGCGCGGCGTTCGCGCGGCACCGAGACGACCGCCTTGATATGGCAGACGCCCTGGATCTCGTCGCTGGATCCCTCGGTGACCGGAAAACGCGAGAAGCCGGTTTCGGCGCTGACCGCGATCAGTTCCGACAGCGGCGCCTCGGAGTCGATGGTGGACATCGAGGTGCGCGGGGTCATCACGTCGGCGGCGGTGCGCTCGGAGAATTCGATGGTTGACTGCACGAAGCGGGCGGTCTGCAGGTCCAAGGTGCCCAGCTGCGCCGAACGGCGCACCAGCGAGGCCAGTTCCTGCGACGAACGGGCCGCAGAGATCTCCTCCTTGGCCTCGAGCCCGAAGAAGCGGTGCAGCACCGCGTTGGAGAATCCGTTCAGCACGACGATGGCCGGCTTGAAGACCGCGGTGAACACCAGGTGCGGGCGGGCCAGCGCCTTGCCCACGGCCATGGCCTGGGCGATGGCCATGTTCTTGGGGACCAGCTCGCCGATGAGCATCGACAGCAGCGTGGCGATCAGCATGGAGACGACCACGGAGATCGCGGTGGCGCTGGTCCCGGCGATGCCGACGGCTTCCAGCAGCGGGGCCAGCAGCTTGCTCAGCGAGGGCTCGAGCACGTAGCCGGTGAGCAGCGTGGTCAGTGTGATGCCCAGCTGGCAGCTGGACAGCTGCGTGGACAGCGAGGTCAGGCACTGCATCAGCGGCTTGGCACCGCGTTCTCCGGCGTCCACCGCCTGCTGCACGGTGCTCTTATCGAGTGCGACCAGCGCGAATTCCACTGCCACGAAAAAGCCGGTGCCGAGAATCAGCAGCAGGCCGAAAAGTATGTAAAGCCATTCCATGGGTGGTTAGCTCCACCCGCGCAAAGGTTGAGGTGATATTTCTCCGATGCCCAGTTGGGGGCAACTAGAAGGCTCCAATGCGGCGCCGGAACTTAACGGAGATGGACTGACGTGGCCGGCGCTGCGCCTACGGGCGTCGGGCCGGCTAGGAGAGTGTGATTCCATAGTGCGACTCAGTCTAACTAATGGAGCCGAAATCCGCATTACCCCGCGCGGCTGGCGACCAGCGGTATCTGCCACCCGATGAACGGGATGTCATTCGCGCCACTTTCGTGAGTTTTGATACGTGCCGTGGCCAAGCGCGTAGAAAAGTTACTAGACTGGTCGGCAGGTCTAGAAATCAAAGTGAGTTCGGCGGTCATTATCACGTCCTCGTCAGACCACCGGCTCAAGCTAGAACAACGTAGAAATCAGGGAAGAGGCGTTGCACGTGCCAGAGCAAGCACACCACCGGCTGACTGAAGAGTTCGGTGGAAACGAATGGCTAGTAGATGAGCTGTTCGAACAGTATCTCGTTGACAAGAACTCGGTAGACAAGAAGTGGTGGGAGATTTTCGAGTCCCTCGCTGCGGAGAAGTCGGCCCCGGCCGCACCGGCATCGAAGCCGGCAGCCGCCGCTCCAGCCGCACCAGCAGCTCCTGTCGTCAAGGGCGCTCCGCGCGCGGCCGCAGAAGCCCGCGCCTCGGAGCCGGCCCCGGCATCCGCAGCACCAGTCAAGAAGGCCGAGCCGTCGCCGAAGACCGCTCCAATTCCAGCTCAGGCCCCGAAGCCGACCCCGTCGACCGGGCTGTTCGGCGAGGAAAAGCGCACCGCGCTGCGCGGCCCGATGAAGGCCATCGCGACCAACATGGACGCCAGCCTCACCGTGCCGACCGCCACGACCGTGCGCGCCGTGCCGGCCAAGGTGATGATCGACAACCGCATCGTCATCAACAACCACCTCAAGCGCGCCCGCGGCGGCAAGATCTCCTTCACCCACCTGATCGGCTTCGCCGTGATCCGTGCGCTGAAGCAGATCCCTTCGATGAACGTCACCTACGACGTGATCGACAAGAAGCCGACCGCCATCCAGCCGGCCCACGTCAACTTCGGCATCGCCATCGACATGCCCAAGCCCGACGGCACCCGCATGCTGGCGGTGCCGAACATCAAGGCCGCCGAGACCCTGAGCTTCAACGAGTTCTGGGCCACCTACGAGGACCTGATCAAGCGCGCCCGCGGCAACAAGCTGACCGCCGACGACTACGCAGGCACCACCGTGTCGCTGACCAACCCGGGCGGCATCGGCACCGTGCACTCGGTGCCCCGCCTGTCCAAGGGCCAGGCCGCCATCATCGGCGTCGGCGCCCTGGAATACCCGGCAGAGTTCCGCGGTTCGGCCGAGACCACCGTGGCCCGCATGGGCATCGGCAAGCACATCACCCTGACCTCCACCTACGACCACCGCGTCATCCAAGGGGCGGGTTCGGGCGAGTTCCTGAAGCTGGTCGAAAGCCTGCTGCTCGGCGAGCAGGGCTTCTACGACGAGATCTTCGAGCAGCTGCGCATCCCGTACGAGCCGGTGCGCTGGGCCGTGGACAACCAGGTCGACATCGACCTGCAGGTCAACAAGGTCGCCCGCATCCAGCACCTGATCAACTCCTACCGCGTGCGCGGCCACCTGATGGCCGACACCAACCCGCTGGAATACGTCCAGCGCAAGCACCCGGACCTGGACATCAAGTCCTACGGCCTGACCCTGTGGGACCTGGACCGCGAGTGGATCTCCGGCGGCCTGGGCGGCAAGGACCGCGCCCAGCTGCGCGACATCCTGGGCATCCTGCGCGACGCCTACTGCCGCACCATCGGCACCGAGTACATGCACCTGCAGAACCCGGTAGAGCGCGAGTGGTTCCAGTCCAAGCTGGAGCGCGGCTACGCCAAGCCGACCCGCGAAGAGCAGCTGCGCATCCTGTCCAAGCTGAACTCCGCCGAGGCTTTCGAGACCTTCCTGCAGACCAAGTTCGTCGGCCAGAAGCGCTTCTCGCTGGAAGGCGGCGAATCGCTGATTCCGCTGCTTGACGCCATCATCTCCGACGCCGCCGACGAGCAGCTGGACGAGGTGGCCATCGGCATGGCCCACCGCGGCCGCCTGAACGTGCTGACCAACATCGCCGGCAAGACCTACGCACAGGTCTTCCGCGAATTCGAAGGCACCGCCACCCCGGGCTCCGTCCAGGGCTCCGGCGACGTGAAGTACCACCTGGGCACCGAGGGTTCCTACACCTCGGACGCCGGCAACGAGACCAAGGTGTACCTGGCGGCCAACCCGTCGCACCTGGAAGCCGTGGATCCGGTGCTCGAGGGCATCACCCGCGCGAAGCTGGACCGCCTGGGCTCGGGCAACGCAGTGCTGCCGATCCTGGTGCACGGCGATGCCGCATTCGCCGGACAGGGTGTGGTCTCCGAGGTTTTGGCCATGAGCCAGCTGCCGGGCTACAAGACCGGCGGCACCGTGCACGTGATCGTGAACAACCAGATCGGCTTCACCACCGCGCCGTCCTCCTCGCGCTCCTCGGTCTACGCCTCCGACGTGGCCCGCACGGTGCAGGCCCCGATCTTCCACGTCAACGGGGACGACCCGGAGGCAGTGGTGCACGTGGGCCAGCTGGCCTTCGAGTACCGCCAGAAGTTCGGCAAGGACGTCGTCATCGACCTCATGTGCTACCGCCGCCGCGGGCACAACGAGGGCGACGATCCGTCGATGACCCAGCCGATCATGTACAACCTGATCGAGGCCAAGCGCTCGACCCGCAAGCTGTACACCGAGGCCCTCGTCGGCCGCGGCGACATCACGCAGGAAGAGGCCGACAACGCACTGGCGGAGTACAAGGCCAACCTGGAGCGCATCTTCGCCGAGACCCACGCGGCGCAGACCTCGCCGATCCCGATCATCACCCCGGGCTCGACCATCAACGACCTGGAGAAGCCGTTCGCCCAGGCCGCAGACGAGAACACCATGGACGGCGCCCGTCCATCGGCGATCTCCGCGCAGACCCTGGCCCACATCGGCGACGCCCACTCGGCGATCCCGGAGGGCTTCGTGATGCACACCAAGCTGAAGTCGCTGCTTGAGCGCCGCACCAAGATGTCCCGCGAAGGCGGCATCGACTGGGGCTTCGCCGAGCTGGCAGCCCTGGGCTCGCTGTCCATGGAAGGCGTGCCGGTCCGCCTGGCAGGCCAGGACTCGCGCCGCGGCACCTTCGTGCAGCGCCACGCGGTCTTCCACGACCGCGAGAACGACACCGAGTGGTACCCGCTGAAGAACCTGTCCGAGGACCAGGCATCGATGTGGATCTACGACTCGCTGCTCTCCGAGTACGCCGCCCTGGGCTTCGAGTACGGCTACTCCGTGGAGCGCCCTGACGCGCTGGTGATGTGGGAAGCGCAGTTCGGCGACTTCGTCAACGGCGCCCAGACCGTGATCGACGAGTTCATCTCCTCGGCCGAGCAGAAGTGGTCGCAGTCCAGCTCGCTGGTCATGCTGCTGCCGCACGGATACGAGGGACAGGGCCCGGACCACTCCTCGGCCCGCATCGAGCGCTTCCTGCAGCTGTGCGCAGAGAACAACATGGTGGTGGCCCAGCCATCCACCGGCGCCAACCACTTCCACCTGCTGCGCCGCCAGGCCTACGCCCGTCCGCGCAAGCCGCTGATCGTGTTCACCCCGAAGCAGCTGCTGCGCCTGAAGGCGGCCGCCAGCGCGGTGGAGGACTTCACCAGCGGCGGCTTCCAGGAAGTCATCGGCGACGCCTCGATCACGGATGCGAACGCCGTGGACAAGGTGCTGCTGTGCTCGGGCCGCGTGTACTACGACCTGCTGGCCGCACGCACCAAGGCCGGGGACTCGAAGACCGCGATCGTCCGCGTCGAGCAGCTCTACCCGGCACCGGTCGAGCAGATCGCCGCCGAGCTGGCCAAGTACCCGAACGCGACCGCGAGCTGGGTCCAGGACGAGCCTGCGAACCAGGGCCCATGGCCGTTCTTCGGCCTGTACGTGGCACCGAACCTGGACCAGAAGATCAACCTGGTCTCGCGTCCGGCATCGGCCGCCACCTCGGCCGGCACCGCCAAGCGCCACGAGGCTGAGAACGCGGTGCTGATCCAGCAGGCCTTCGCCCGCTAGTCCGCCCCGCGTCTGCATCGCATACCCCGACCGGCGAACCGGCTCCCTTTCCAGGGGGCATGGTTCGCCGGTCTAGGTGTTTAATGGGGTGCGACATCCCCGAGCACACGCTGCAACACTGATAATGTTGACAGCGATTCACCTTATTACCCAACGAAAGGCCGCCAAGTTGGAGTTACGCACCATCCGCATTACCGCAATCGGTGATGAACTTCTGGCAGGCCACGGCGACCCGCGGGGCCTGGGCTGGTTCGGCCGCGTCATGGCCCGCACCCAGGACCCGGCCCTGCGTCTGCAGTCCTTCGTGCTCGCCGCCCCCGCCGAGGGCTCCGAAGCCCTGGCCGAACGCTGGCTGGGCGAAGCCTCGCGCCGGTTCAGCGACCAGTTCGAGAACCGCCTGGTGATCGCGCTGTCGGACCGCGACGTCGACCTGGGCGTCAGCACCGCGCGCAGCCGCCTGAACCTGGCCAACATCCTCGATTCGGCCTCCCAGATGAACATCAAGGCACTGCTGGTCGGCCCCGCCCCCGGCTTGGACGACGCGCGCAACGACCGCGTGGCCGAGCTGAACCGCGTGTACGCTGACGTGGCCATGCGCCGCAACCACCACTACGTGGACACCTTCGCCCCGCTGCGCACCCACGCCCAGTGGCGCGCGGACCTGAACGCCTCCGGCGGCGTGCCGGGGCAGGCCGGCTACGGGCTGATGGCGTGGCTGGTGCTGCACCGCGGCTGGTACTCCTGGCTGCAGCTGCCCGAGCCCAGCGCAGGCTAGCGGCGGCGCCTCGGCGAGACCCGGCCCACGCGGGCCCCGTTAGGCTTTTGCCACCGGAATGTGAAAGACTATTAGTCGGCTCGATACCCATCGAGCAGTTTGAAATGATCCCTCTAAGGAGTCACCATGTCGAAGCGCGCTCGTAAGCGTCGCGATCGCAAGCGTGGCGGTGCCAACCACGGCAAGCGCCCAAACAGCTAAGCGATGCGAACAGACGAAGAACCCCGTACCACTCGAAATCTTTCGAGCGATACGGGGTTCTTTCCACGTTCCGGTGCGCGCCGCGCCGGATGCTAGTGGCCGGATTCGATCCTGATCTGCGAGATCCGGGTGATGATGTTGGCCTTGAGCTGTTCCGGGGCGTGCTCCTGGCAGCTGCGGCGCACCACCGAGCGGATGATGCACTCCAGATCGTACTGCTCGGCGCACTCCGGGCAGTGGTCCAGGTGGGCCTTGACCTCTTTCAGGTCGGCCAGCGTGAGGGCGCCGTCGAGGTACTCGTAGATGCGCACGATGCGCGCGTCGGAGCAGTCCCCCAAAGAATTGCAGTCCATCTTACTTCGTCCCTCCATCGACCTGGGCTGCGGGGTTGGCCGCCGCCTGGATTCCGCGTTCTGCAGCGTAGTCCGCCAGCAGTTCCCTCAGTTGCTTGCGCCCGCGGTGCAGCCGCGACATGACCGTGCCGATCGGCACCCCGAGGATCTCCGAGGCTTCCTTGTAGCTGAAGCCCTCGACGTCGACGAAGTACACCGCCAGGCGGAAATCCTCGCCAATGGACTGCAGGGCCGCCTTCACATCCGAATCCGGGAGGTGGTCCAGCGCCTCGACCTCGGCCGAGCGCAGGCCCGTGGGCGAATGCTCCATCGCCTGGGCCATCTGCCAGTCCTCCACCGTGTCCGTGCTGGTGCGCAGCGGTTCGCGCTGGCGCTTGCGGTACAGGTTGATGTAGGTATTGGTCAGGATCCGGTACAGCCAGGCCTTCAGGTTCGTGCCCGGCTTGTACTGGTGGAAGGCTGAATACGCCTTCGTGTAGGCCTCCTGGACCAGGTCCTCGGCATCCGACGGGTTGCGCGCCATGCGCAGCGCGGCAGAATACAACTGGTCCACGTAGACCAGCGCGTCCCGCTCAAAGCGTTCGCGGCGCTGCGCCTCGGACTCGGCGCCCGCATCGGGAAGGTTCGCGTCCACACTCTCGTTAGTCATCGCCCTCGAGTCTACGCGCTGTCCGGGGTTTCCGGACAGGGAACGCCCCGGACGCAGGGTCTCCTGCGCGGGGGCTCCGGCGCCTGCCAGGGTGCTGATGTCTTCAATCGTCGTCACACTCGGTTCAACGAACGGCGTCCAACCCTTATTCCCGCGCCGATCTCGGCTAGGATTTAAGCAGGCGGGACGGGGCGATGAACGCCCCGGCAGGCGCCAGAACATCCCATGCTCCGACGCCGCAGCAGCCAGGCCCCACAGTTAGGATCAGCCCCATCAACACCGCACCCAGCACTGGAACCACCCCTTCGCACCATGTCGAGCCGCAGTGGTGGCCCGCCCCCTTCGCCGCCGCGCCGCTGGACGCGACGGTGCTCGTGCCGGCTTCCAAGTCGCTGACCAACCGGTATCTGATCCTCGCCGCGCTGGCCTCCTCCCCCTCCACGATCCACAACACGCTGATCAGCCGCGACACCGAGCTGATGCTCAACGCCCTGGAAGCCTTCGGCGTGCAGCTGGAGCGCACCGCGCAAGCCGACGGCTCCACCACCGTGCGCGTGGTGCCTCCGGAGCGGCTGGCGGCCGGGCCGCTGACGGTGCAGTGCGGGCTGGCCGGCACCGTGATGCGTTTCGTCCCGGCGCTGGCCGCCGTGGCCGGCGCGCAGGCCGACTTCGACGGCGACGCGGCGGCCCGCGTGCGCCCGATGGCCCCGGTGCTCGACGCCCTGGCAGGGCTCGGGGTGCAGTTCAGCTTCCACGGGGCCCCCGGCATGCTGCCCTTCACCATGGACGCACGGCGGCTTGAGGCCGGCGCCGACGTGCAGATCGACGGTTCGGCCAGCTCCCAGTTCATCTCCGCGATGCTGCTGGCCGCCCCGGCGCTGCCCGGCGGGCTGCGCCTGCGCGCCGCCGAAGGCCCGCTGGCCTCGCCGGACCACATCACGATGACCGTGGCCACGCTGCGCGAACTCGGCGCCGTGGTGGACCTCGATGAAGACGGGCGCGGCTGGAGCGTGCAGCCGCAGCGGATTGCGGGCTTCACCGTCACCGTGGAGCCCGACCTGTCCAACGCCGGGCCGTTCCTGGCCGCCGCGCTGGCCACCCGCGGCGTGGTGCGCGTGCCGTTCTGGCCGGCCACGACCACCCAGGTGGGCGGCAAGTGGGTGCAGATCCTCCAGGCCATGGGCGCGCAGGTGTCCCTGGGCGCGGATTCGGTGCTCACCGTGCGCGGCACCGGGCCGATCCGCGGCATCGAGTACGCGGATGCCTCCGAGCTGGCCCCGACCCTGGCCGCGCTGTGCGCGCTGGCCGACTCCCCCAGCAAGCTGACCGGCATCGGGCACCTGCGCGGGCACGAAACCGACCGGCTGGCCGCGCTGCAGGCCGAACTGGGCAAGGTGGGGGTGCAGGTAACCGTCACCGACGACGGGCTGGAGATCACCCCGGGCCCGCTGAGGCCCGGCGACCTCGACAGCTATGAGGACCACCGCATGGCGACCGCCGGCGCACTGCTGGGCCTGGCCATCGACGGGGTGCGGGTGGAAAACATCGCCACCACCTCCAAGACCATGCCGGACTTCCCGAAGCAGTGGGCGGCGATAGCGGCCACCGCCGCGAACCCGGCCGCGGAAGGTTCCCGCTGATGCGCTACTCCGACTACGACGAATCCTCGGTCCGCGTCCGCCCGAACAAGAAGGGCTCGCGCCCGCGCACCAAGGACCGCCCGGCCCATGAGAAGGCGGTGATCGGGCGCATCATCACCGTGGACCGCGGCCGCTACACGGCGATCCTCGACGAGGACACCGCCGCCGAGCGTATCGTGATCGCCGCGCGCGCCCGCGAGCTGCGCCGCCAGGCCATCGTGCCCGGGGACATGGTCGCACTGGTCGGGGACACCTCCGGCAAGCCCGACACACTGGCGCGGCTGGTGCGCATCGAGGAGCGCAGCACGCTGCTGCGCCGCAGCGCCGACGACACCGACGCCACCGAGCGGGTGGTCGTGGCGAACGTGGACAAGCTGGTCATCGTGGTCGCCGCCGCCAACCCGGAACCGCGCACCGGCTTCGTGGACCGCGCGCTGGTCGCCGCCTACGACGCCGGCATCCAGCCGGTGCTCTGCGTGACCAAGGCCGACGTGGCCGACCCTGCCGAGTTCCTGGCGCACTACGAGGGCCTGGAGCTGCCGGTGGTCATTTCCCGCACCACCGCCGCGGAGGCCTCCGGCATCGACGCGCGCAGCGCCGACGGGGCCAGCGCCCGGCTGGACTCCGCGGCGCTGGAGCAACTGCAGGGCATGCTCGCCGGCTGCGTCTCGGTGGTGCTGGGCCATTCGGGCGTGGGCAAGTCCACCCTGGTCAACGCCCTGACCGGCGCCGAGCGCGCCACCGGGCACGTCAATGCCGTCACCGGGCGCGGACGCCATACCTCCTCCAACGCGCTGGCGCTGCGCCTGGGCGACACCCCCGGCTCCTGGCTGATCGACACCCCTGGCATCCGCTCCTTCGGGCTGGGCCTGGTGGACCCGGAGAACATCCTGGCCGCCTTCGAGGACCTGGCCGACATCGCCACCGGCTGCCCGCGCGGCTGCACCCACGCCGCCGGCGAGGCAGGCTGCGCCCTGCAGGCCTGGGCCGACGACGAATCCACCGGCGCCCAGGCCGCCGCCCGGCTGGCGTCCTACCGCCGGCTGGTCACCACCGAGGAAACTACGCACGAAAAGGAGCTCGGCGCGCACTAGCGCCGCACCACCATGGCTGAATACACCCTGCAGCAGGATCTCGACTTCGCCCTCGCGCTGGCCGACAAGGTCGACGCGTTCACCCTGGCCCGCTACGGCGCCAACGACCTCAAGGTCGAGACCAAGCCTGACATGACCCCGGTCTCCGACGCCGACCGCGGCGCCGAGCAGCTGATCCTCGCGCAGCTGGCCGAGCACCGCCCGGAGGACTCCGTGCTCGGCGAGGAGTTCGGCGTGCACGGGGACTCCTCGCGCCGCTGGGTCATCGACCCGATCGACGGGACCAAGAACTTCGTGCGCCGCGTGCCGGTGTGGGCCACGCTGATCGCGCTGCTTATCGACGACGAGCCGGTGCTCGGGGTCATCTCCTCCCCGGCGCTGGCCCGCCGCTGGCACGCGGCCACCGGGCTGGGCGCGTTCGTCACCGAGCCGGGCGCCGAGGTCGGCTCCACCGCCACCCGCCAAATCAGCGTCTCCGGGGTGAGCGAGCTGTCCGACGCGTCGCTGTCCTACGCCTCGCTGAACGGCTGGAAGGATGCCGGCAAGCTCGACGGGCTGCTTGAGCTGCTGGAGACCGCCTGGCGCACCCGCGGCTACGGCGACTTCTACTCCTATGCGCTGCTGGCCGAGGGCGCGGTGGACGCCGCGTTCGAACCCGAACTGGAGCTCTACGACATGGCGGCCCTGGTGCCGGTGGTGCGCGAGGCAGGCGGGCGCTTCACCTCCGTCGCCGGCGAGGAAGGCTGCCATGGCGGCAACGCGCTGGCCACCAACGGCGCGCTGCACGAGATCATCCTGCCCTACCTGAACCGCTAGCCGCCCATGCCCCGCAACCGCGACCCGCGCGCGCTGACCACCAGCGAAGAGGACTACCTCAAGGCCCTGTACCTGCTCACCGAGTGGGAGGACACCGAGGTGAGCACCGGCGCACTGGCCGACCAGCTGGGCCTGACCCCCGCCTCGGCCACCCCGATGGTCCAGAAGCTGGCAGCGAAGTCGCTGGTGCACCACGTGCCGCGCGGGGCCATCACGCTCAGCGAGACCGGGCGGCGCGAGGCGCTGCGCATGGTGCGCCGCCACCGGCTGCTGGAGACCTTCCTGCGCGACGAGCTGGGCTACGGCTGGGACGAGGTGCACGACGAGGCCGAAGCGCTGGAGCACACCGTGACCGACCGCTTCATCGACGCGCTGGACCAGCGCCTGGGCCGGCCGCAGCGCGACCCGCACGGGGACGCGATCCCCGCCGCCGACGGCACGCTGCCTGCCAGCCGGGCGGTGCGCCTCGACCACTTCACCGGCGGCGCCGCGATCGTGGACCGGATCAGCGACGAGGACCCCGACTTCCTGCGCCGGGCCAGGGACCGCGGGCTGGTGCCCGGCGCGGCGATCACCCTGCCGCACGGCCTGGACTTCGTGGACGCCTCGCTGGTATGGGTGCGCCCGGCCTGAGCGCCCGGGCGTGTGCAAAAATGGTGGCAGGACCCCGCCGGCAGACAGGAGCACCCGATGACCGACAGCTCCGGCGTGCTGCTGCTCGGCGTCTGCCGGGAGCAGGATCCGTCCGCCCCGGCCCAGGCCGCCGCCCTTGCCGCGCAGCTGGGCGCCGAACTGCACTGCGCCTGGGTCGATCCCGCCCGCTACACCGTGCAGCGGCTTGCCGACGGCACCGTGCGCTCGGCGCCCATCGACCCCGAAGTGCAGGATGTAGCCGTCCAGCCGTTCCCGCCGCAGCTGAACGCGCAGCTGGCAGCGCTACTGGACCCGCTGGCGGTGCGCTGGCGGACCCATGCGCTGGCCGGGAGCCCCAGCGCAGAGCTGTCAGCCCTGGCCGAACGGATCGAGGCCCGGATGATCGTGATCGGCGCGAGACGGCCCTCGCTGCGCGCCTCCCTGCACGAACTGCTCAACGGCTCCGTGGCGGCGCAGCTCGCCCGGAACCAGCTGCGCCCGGTGCTCGTGGTTCCCGCCGCGCAGCGCTCCTGAGCCCGGGTCGTGACCGTGCCCACCGCCTCGTGCCCCCATCCGCTACCGACGAACGCTGAGCAATGACCGAAGACCTCCCCCAGCCGCTGCCCCCGGGCCCCGAGCCGGCCGACGCCCTGCGCGCGCAGCGGCGCCGGAAGCGCCGGGCGCACCTGCGACCGGGCCAGCTGCTGCTGGTGTTCCTCGGCGGCGCGGCGGGAACCGCGGGCCGCGAGGCCGTGACTCTGCTGCTCCCTGCGCTGCACGGCTTTCCGAGCGCCACCTTCGCCGTGAACATCCTCGGTGCGCTGCTGCTCGGACTGCTGCTTGAATCGCTGGACCGCGCCGGCTCCAGCCCCAAGAGCGCCCGGCGGATGCGGCTGCTGCTGGGCACCGGGTTCATGGGAGGCTTCACCACCTACAGCACCTTCGCGGTGGACGCTGCGTTGCTGCTGGGCGCAGGCTCCGTCGGCCTCGGCGTGCTGTACGCGCTGGGCTGCGTCGTGCTCGGCGCGACGGCCAGCTGGTGCGGCATCCTGCTCGGGGCCACGCGCCGCCGCCGCGGAGCCCGCGCGGAGGATGCCCGATGACCGCCACGTTATTCATCGTTTTGAGCCTGTGCGGCGGCCTCGGGGCCTGCGCCCGCTACGCGCTGGACGGATTGGTCGCCTCCCGCCTTGCAGGGTCCATGCCGTGGGGCACGATCCTCATCAATCTCAGCGGATCATTCCTGCTGGGCCTGCTCGCGGGCTTGGCCGCCGGCAACCTGCTTCCCGCGGCGTGGCAGCTCGCAGTCGGAACGGGGTTCCTGGGCGGCTACACGACCTTCTCCACCGCCAGTGTCGAGACTGTGCGATTACTGCAGGCTCGCAAGCCGGTAGCCAGCGCGGCTAATGCCTTCGGCACCCTGCTCGGCGCCCTCGCTGCGGCCGGGCTCGGACTGTGGGCCGCCGCATGGCTGTGCTCGTGACCGGACTAACGATTAGTAAGCACGATGAAAAAGCATGAGCCAGGCCTGTCGGCCTGGCTCTACTGATTGAAAACTCGGGTGGTGCGGCTCAGCGTGCGGCGCGGCGGCCGCGGGCTGGTGCTGGCGACTGCGCGGACTGGGCAGTTCGGGCGCCCACCGGCTGCGGTTGTGGCCGGGGGCTGGGCTGGGGCTTGGTCCGGTCATGCGGTACTACGTAGCCGCCGGTGGCGAGGATCAGGATCGCGCTCACGCCGGTGAGCACGAGCATGGCGATGGCCCAGATCTGCGACTGCTCGGTGAACGACCGGTCGATGCTCAACCAGAGCACATAGGAGCCGACCAGGTAGATCAGGTGGATGAGCGTGAGCCTGGTGCGCAGGCGAAGCTTGACGACGGCCTTCGGCGAGAAGAACACCGACCAGAGCGCCAGCAACGGCACCACCACCACGAGGATCGCGGGGATCGTCGGCCAGTGCACATAGGCGATGGCGGCAAGTGCCGCGGCGAACAGCAGACCGACCTCCAGCAGGAAGGCGACGGCCGCGTAGAGCGAAGAGAGGATGGGTGAAACTTTCTGGGTATTGCTCTTGCCCATGGCTGACTGCCTCACTCTAATTCCGCATGTTTTCGCCCAAGGATGCTCTCGGTAACTACTCAATTCTATGTGGTAAACAGAACGCCCGCGAGCAGGCTCGCGCGAGAGGTACAGCACCTCCAACCCGATTCCGGGCAGCAAAAGGCCCCGGAACCGAAGTTCCGGGGCCGTTGGTGGAGATGGGGAGAATTGAACTCCCGTCCGATGTAGTGTTGCCAGGTCTTCTCCGGGCGCAGTTTGCTGCGGAATTTCTCTGCCCCAGCCATCACGCAAACAAGTGGCTGGTCCGGGCACAGTTGCCTAGATATGTACCCAACAGCGGCAACAACTGCCGGATACAGTGGCTATCTAAATGACGTTAGGAACAGGGGCGATAGCATCCCCTGGCTAACGGACTGTCTGGCTGCTTAGGCAGCGAGAGCGAAGTCAGTGCGCTTAGATTCGGCACTTATTGTTTTGCAAAGAGCGTTTACGAGATAACTTTGCGTCCTCGGCCCGCTTCATCTGTCGCGACTTACACCGTCGAAACCGATCATCCCCGTATTTTGTTGTCAGTTCCGGGTTTCCCCGGATGCAACCGCACCGAAGTGCGTTAATTAATCATAGCGCACCTCCCGCTGGAACCCCAACGAGAGATGCGCCACCGATTCAGCGCGTAGCTACAGCCCGATCAGGCATGACCGCGGTTGCGCTCGCGCATGGCACGCAGTGCTTCACGGTTGTCCTGCTTCTCGCGCAGCGTCTGACGCTTGTCGAATTCGCGCTTGCCTCGCGCGATGCCGATCTCGATCTTCGCGCGCCCCGACTTGAAGTACAGGCTCAGCGGCACGATGGTCAGGCCGGCTTCGGAGATCTTGCGCTCGATCTTGGTGAGCTCCTGGCGGTGCAGCAGGAGCTTGCGACGGCGACGAGCCGCGTGGTTGGTCCAGGAGCCGTTGAGGTACTCCGGGATGTAGCAGTTCTCGATATACAGTTCGCCGCGATAGAACTGGCCGAAGCCGTCCACCAGCGATGCCTTGCCTTCGCGCAAGGACTTCACTTCGGTGCCGGTCAGCACCATACCGGCTTCGAATGTGTCGAGAATTTCATAATCGTGGCGAGCTTTGCGGTTGCTCGCGATGACACGATCTTCCTGGTTCTTCTTGGCCATGACACTCCTTGCATGTCGCGGGCGGTTTCCCGCGCACAAATATCAAGTCTAGCGTTAGAGAAGTCCCAATGGGTTCACGGCTTGGCCGTTGACAATCGTTTCGAAGTGCAGGTGGCATCCGGTGGAGTTGCCGGTTGTGCCGACGTATCCGATGACCTGGCCCTGGGAGACCTTCTGCCCGACGCTGACGGCGATCTTGGACATGTGGTGGTAGTTCGTTGCCAGCGCCTTGCCGTTGACGACGCCGTGCGAAATTGTCACCTTGTTGCCCGAGGAGCCTCCCCAGCCTGCCATCCAGACTTCGCCGTCGGCGGCTGCAGTGATCGGCGAACCGCACTGGCCTCCGAAGCCCCAGTCGAGGCCGGCGTGCACGTAGCCGCCGCGTCCGCCGTAGTCGATGGTGCCGGCAGGCGTCGGGCGCCAGCCGAAGCTGGACGTGATCCGGTTGCCGGTAGTCGGCTTGACCAGTCCCCAGGCGCTGGAGCCTGACGACTGCGGCGCGGCCGGAGCGGAGGTTTCTTTGGGAACGTACTTCTTTTTGGTATAGGTCTGCTTCTTGGCCTTGGCTTCCGCGGCCAGCTTGGCCTGCTGGGCCTCGTAGGCCGCTTTGCGCTTGGCTTCGGCTTCGGCCGCCTTGCGCTTGCGTTCCTGCTCTTCGCGCAGCAGGCGCTCCTGGCGCTCCTTGATATCGGCCTGCACCTGCGCGTACTCGGCCTGTTGGGCCTTCAGCTTGGCCTGGATCTGTGGCTTCTTCGCTTCCAGCTGCGCGCTGAGGGACTCGGTGCTGACAACAAGCGCATCCAGCTCGTCCTTGGCGGACTGCGCCGCATTGCGGGCGGATTCCTCCTGGGCCAGCGCTTCTTCAGCCTGTGACTTCAGCGAGGAAATTTCCTTCTCCACCGCAGCCAGTCGGACCTTGTTGTTCTCGTTGTTCGCCTTCTCCTGCGCCAGATCGTTGTAGGCGGAGTTCTGCGATTCCATGGCGCGGTTGGCCATGTCGAGGCCGTCGGCCATGGCCGTCGCCGATTCCATGTTCAGGATCATGTCCAAGCCGCCGGATACGCCGCCACGCTTGTACGCTTCGGAAGCGATCTTGGCCATGGCGTCTTCCGCCTTGGCCATTTCCGCGTTGTTCGCTTCGATCTCCGCTGCGACCTTGTCACGGGTTCCCTGGGCGCTGATCAACCGGTCGTTCAGGTCCGCCACGGTTGCCTGGGCGTTGGCGACGCGGTTCTGCGCATCGGCCAATGCCGCCTGCAGGACCGGGACCTGGGACTGCTGGTCACGCAGCTTCTGGTCGGTTTCCTGGATGTCTGCATCCAGGAACTCCATGTCCTGTTCCAGGTTGTCGATGTTCTCCTGAACCTCGACCTTCTTGTCATCGAGTTCATCGGCGACAACGAGACCAGCTGGCAGTGTCAGGGCGAGAGCCATTGCTCCACCGAGGGTGGCGCGCAGGAACTTGCGCCGAACTGCGTTGGACAGCATAGGTCTCCTTAGAGAAGTGCGAAAAGCAGGTTGAACACGACACAAAGGTCGAAGTGAAGCTAAACCTTCAGGTAACGCTTCAACGTTACCACTGATGAAATTGTTGCCAAAACGATACCAATTATCAAGAGCACCGGAGCTATGAGCCAGACCTCACCGGTGGAAATGAAAGCCACTCCGACGTTCTCACTTGCGAGTTTGTCCTCAACGAGGAACTTCATCAGCAGCCAGAGCGTCCCGGAAGCCAGCACGCCGCCAATGATGGAAGCGATAACGCCCTCGATGATGAACGGAAGCTGGATTGTTGCCTTGGAAGCGCCCACCAGACGCATGATCGTGGTTTCCAGCCGTCGATGCATGGCCGACAGCTGGATCGTCGTGCCAGTGAGGAGCACGGCGCAGGCGATCATGACGATCGCCACGATGGCGGCTGCGGCAGAGGCGACGCGAACGAGCTGGAAGACCTTTTCCAGCAGTTCGCGCTGGTCGACCACCGAATCCACGCCTGCAACGGTTGAGAATGCCTCGTTGATGACCTGGTATTTCTCAGGATCGACCAGGGCGACGCGGAAGGACTCGGGCAGCTGGTCGGCCTTGACCTGGTCGACGAGCGAGGAGTTCTTGTACTGGTCAAGGAAGTTCTTGTAGGCGTCTTCCTTGGATTCGTAGGCGATTTCCTTGACGTACGGCGCGAGCTGCTCGGATTCAAGCATGGCCTTGATGGAGTTGCGCTGATCGTCGGTGACCGGCTTGCCTGCGCAATTCGGCGAAGCGCTGGTGTCGTCGCAGAGGTACACGGCGACCTCCATGCGGTCGTACCAGTAGCCCTTCATCTGGTTGATCTGCAGCTGCAGGAGCGCCGAAGCGCCGACGAAGGTCAGCGACACGAAGGTCACCAGCACCACCGAAACGACCATGACGACGTTCTGGCGCAGGCCCTTGACGGCTTCGCGCAGGATAAATCCTAGTCTCACTGGTCTTCGTCCTTCTTTTCATCCATGGCTTCAAGCGGTTCGCGCTCTTCGTTCGGCTCGGCAGAGGCATCGCCGAAGAGCAGCGCGCGGGATCCGTCCTGGTTCACCACGGTCGTCATCGGCGTGTACTGGCCCTGCGCTTCATCTCGCACAACGCGTCCGGAGCTCAGCTCGATGACGCGGTGGCGGTACTCGCTGACCAGCTCATGGGCGTGCGTCGCCATCAGCACGGTGGTGCCGTTCTGGTTGATGCGGTCCAGCACGTTCATGACTTCAATGCTGTTCTTGCGGTCGAGGTTGCCGGTGGGCTCATCGGCCAGCAGGATGGCGGGCTTGTTCACAATCGCGCGGGCGATGCCTACGCGCTGCTGCTCGCCGCCGGAAAGTTCGGTTGGCTTGCGCCGGGCTTTGTCCTCGAGGCCTACGAGCTTCAATGCGTCGGGGACCCGGTCGCGGATCTGCGCGCGGGAGGCGCCGATGACTTCCATCGCGAAGGCGACATTGTCGAAAACTGTGCGTTCGCGCAGCAGGCGGAAGTCCTGGAAGACGAAGCCGATGTTGCGGCGCAGTTTCGGCACGCGGCGGCTCGGGATGCGATTCAGGTTCTGGCCGGCCACGTAGACCGCACCGTCGGTGGCGCGCTTCTCACGCAGGACAAGGCTGAGGAAGGTAGATTTACCGGAGCCGGATTCGCCGACAAGGAACGCGAACTCGCCGCGGTTGATCTCGATGCTCACGTCGTCCAAGGCAGCGTTTTTCTGCTTGGGCTCGTAAACCATCGAGACGTTTTCGAATTTAATCATGTCTTCAATCGCCAGTTTTCGTCGGGGCGCGACCCACGAAAACCAATCTCGAGAGCAAACGTCTTCTGATGCGCCAATCAACCAAACCTTATCGGGGCGCGGCGGCCATCATGAAAGCATTCGCGGGTGTGTTGCCAGATTCATCAGCTACTAACAGCTGACCCAAATTTTGTTCCGGCCGCCGAATCCTGCGCTGGCAACCAGTTTTTACCGGTCGCTGTCGCAGGATCAGCAGGCGGCCTCGGGGACGTGAGTTTTCTCAAGCATCCGGTCCCCCGGACCTGCGGAAGCGACCCGCGCCGGAGCGGGTCGCGAGGGATCGTGCGGGCTACTTGCCCGGGCGGCGCTGCGTGGCGCGCCAGCGGATGCCGGCGTCGATGAAGTCGTCGATTTCCCCGTCGAGCACTGCAGCGGTGTTTCCGACTTCATGCTCGGTGCGCAGGTCCTTGACCATCTGGTACGGGTTGAGCACGTAGGAGCGCATCTGGTCGCCCCAGGACGCCTTGACGTCGCCGGCCAGTTCCTTCTTTTGCGCGTCCTGCTCGGCCTTCTTCTGCAGCAGGATTCGGGATTGCAGCACACGCAGCGCGGCGGCGCGGTTCTGGATCTGCGACTTCTCGTTCTGCATGGACACCACGATGCCGGTCGGGATGTGGGTCATGCGCACCGCGGAGTCGGTGGTGTTCACGCTCTGCCCGCCGGGACCCGAGGAGCGGAAGACGTCGACCTTGATTTCGCTTTCCGGGATCTCGATGGAGTCGGTCTGCTCGATCAGCGGGATGACTTCCACCGCGGCGAAGGAGGTCTGGCGGCGGCCCTGGTTGTCGAACGGCGAGATGCGCACCAGACGGTGGGTGCCGGCTTCGACCGAAAGGATGCCGAACGCGTAGGGCGCGTCGATTTCGAAGGTGGCGGACTTCAGCCCGGCTTCTTCGGCGTAGGAGGTGTCCATAACGGTCGCGCTGTAGCCGCGCTTCTCCGCCCAGCGCAGGTACATGCGCAGCAGCATTTCAGCGAAGTCCGCGGCGTCGACGCCCCCGGCACCTGAACGGATGGTGACCACGGCGCCGCGGGCGTCGAACTCGCCATTGAGCAGGGTGACGATTTCCAGGTCGTCCAGCGACTTGCGGATGGCGAGCAGTTCCTTGTCGGCTTCCGCCAGGGTGTCCGCGTCGTCTTCCAGCTCCGCGAGTTCGACCAGGACTTCCAGGTCGTCGATGCGGGTGTGCAGCTTGGTCAAGCGCTCCAGTTCCGACTGGCGGTAGGAGAGCTTGCTGGTGACGATCTGCGCGCTGGCAGGATCGTCCCACAGGTCTGGGGCACCGGCTTCCTCGGAAAGTACGGCGATGTCAGCCTTGATTTGATCGACGTCGCTCACCTCCTCGATGGCGGCGAAGGTCGCGCGGAGTGAGCGGATTTCAGCGGGGAAGTCAGTATTTGCCATGGTGTTCTAAGCCTACGCCATGTGCGGTTCGGTTCAGGATTTTGCGTCGCTAGCGGCTGAGTACGGTTCGCGCGGTGGAATGCACGGTAATGGGGATCCCGGCGGGCACGATCCAGCCGATGATGGGCGGGCTGACGGTGCCGGTAAGCACGATTTCGGCGCCCTGTCCCCCGGGCAGCACGTGGACCGAGGCGATGCTCAGGTTGTCGACGCGCCCCGAAGCGCCGACGTCCGCCAGGTAGCGCCGGGCTCCTTGCTGGACCTGGTCTGCGCTGAGCTGGATGCGCGGGGCGCCGCCGTCGGCGACGAATTCGAATTCGTCCACCGCCGCCACGATGGCCCCGTCGGCCAGGGAGAGCAGCTGCCGCGCTTTGAGGTTCACCGCGCTGGCGGCGAGGACCACGGAGATGGTCAGCAGCGTGATTGCGCACAAGCCGATGGCCAGCACCAGCGACTGGCCCTCTTCGCGCCGCGCGGCCAGGCGCAGCCGGCGCAGGCCGCGGCTAGCCAAAACGGTCAACCCTTTGGGCCGCGGTGGCGTCCACGGTGAAGGCCGAGGCGGAGATGTAGTCGGAGACGAAGGGCAGCGGGACGTCCAAGCTGACGGTGACGGTCACTACCGAGCCCGGGCTGAGGCATTCGCCGCTGCAGGCGATGGCGGTGTTCGACCCGCTGAATCCGAAGTTCGCCATGGCCCGGTCGGCCGCCGCCTGCGCGTTGGACCTGGCCTGCGCCGGGTTCTCGGACACGGCGAACACTTTGGCGGCCTGGTCAGCGGCGGAGACCACCGCGTAGCTGCCGCCTTCCAGCGCCGCGGCGGCCAGCACCAGGTAGATCATCGGGATCAGCAGGATCGTGGCGGCGAAGATGAACTCCACGATCGCACTGCCCCGCTCCGCGGCGGCCGCCGTGCGACACCGGCGCAGCAGCTTGCGGCTGGCCCTAGCCATAACGCACCGCATCCGAGCTGACGCTCAGCTCCCACCCGTTGGGCAGGAGACCGATCAGCGGCACCCTGGTGTTGACGGTGACTGTCACCAGCTGGGTGCCGCCGATGGCCGTGGTTGACACGGACACGTCCCTGGCAAAGCCGGCGTGCAGCGATTCGGTGATGAGCGTGCGGGTGCGGCCTACCGCGTCGGCGGGCGAACGGTTTGCCAGCGCGCCGTAATGGGCGCCGTTGGCGGCGGCGTCGGTGAGCGTATTGCGCACGTGCAGCGCCAAGGCCAGCTGCATGATCGAGAAGGCCAGCACGATCAGCAACGTGGTGATCATGACGAATTCGGCCACGGCCGAGCCGCGTTCCCCGTCCTGCCCGAGCCTGCCGGCGCTGCCGGTACGCCGGCCCGTACGGTTGCGCATGCCGGTCCTAGCCCAACCCGGACACCCTGTCGATGGCCTGGTTGAACAAGTCCTGCAGCCGGGGTCCGGCGATCGCCAGCAGGGCGGCCACCAGCAGGGCGCTCATCAACGTGATCATGACCCATCCGGGCACGTCGCCGCGCTGGTCGCGGGCCCGGGCGGCCGCCCGGTCCCAGAGGTCCCGGCCCGCGTCGGCGACGTGCAGGCTGAGGGTGAACATCATCATGTGGAGCCGTGACATGGTGGCCCCTCCTTCGTGTAGGTGGTGCGGTGTGATGGTTTCAATGTCGGACCCGTCAGTAGCTCATCTCCAAAAGCGCTAGTCCCGGGAAGATCGCGAAGACGATGGTCAGCGGCAGCACGCCGAAGATGATGGGCACCAGCATGGAGATTTCGCGTTTGCCGGCGATCTCCATCAGCTCGCGCTTGGAGGCATCGCGCACGTCCTGCGCCTGATCGCGCAGCACCTGCCCCAGGGGTGTGCCCCGTTCGGTGGCCACGACGATGGCGTCCACGAAGCGGGTCATCGCGCCGATCTGCACCCGGTCGGACATGTTGGACATGGCCTGCACCATGCTGGTGCCGGAGTGGATGTCGTTGAGCGTGTGGGTGAACTCGGCGCCGATGTCGCCGTGGCAGATGCGCGAGATGCGCTCGACCGCGCCGGTGGTCGATTCCCCGGCGCCCACGGTCAGCGCGAGCACCTCGGCGACGGTGGGGAACTGCGTCAAAATCCGGCGGGCGCGGCGCTTGACCTGCTCGCCGAGCCACCAGCCGCGCAGGAAGTAGCCCATGACCGCGCAGCCCAGCACCACCGTCACCGCCAGCGGCAGCGACACCGGCTGGCGGAAGGCCAGCAGCGCCATCAGCGCCGAACCGATGACCAGCCCGGTCAGCGCGCACAGCAGCTCTTGGGAGCGGTAGTCGACCAGGCTCAAGCGCAGCCCTGCGGCTTGCAGCCGCTTGCGCACGGTGGCCGAGGAGGGGCTGTGTACGTTGGCCAGTTTCCTGGCCTGCTGCAGCAGCGGGCGGGCCAGCTGCCACAGCGCCGGGGTGGCCGCATCCTGCTGCCAGGAATCCTGCAGCATGCGCGAGGAGCGCACGCCGACGCGGATGTGCGGGGCGACCCGGTCGGCGAAGGCCATGGGACGCCAGGCCGGAAGCCGCAGGAGCATCAGCCACAGCCCGGCCCCGAATCCCAGCCCGCACAGCGCCGCCCACGCGGTGTAGTTGTTCATGACAGCACCCGTTCCTCGATCGGCAGCGCGCCCAGCCGCAGCATCACCCGGTAGCAGAGGAAGGAGACGACCAGCCCTGCCAGCAGCACGAAGACCCCGGCCGGGGTGAGATAGGCGTCCTTCGCCGCCGGCTGGGTGCCGAGCACCAGCAGCAGGATCCACGGGGCCGCGACGGCCAGCCGGGCGGCGGAGACGATCCAGGACTGGCGGGCGGCCAGCTCGCCTCGGGTGCGCACGTCGTCGCGCAGGAACGCGGCTAGCGTGGCCAGCGTCTGGCCCAGGTCGGTGCCGCCGACCTCGCGGGTGATGCGCAGCGTGGTCAGGATCTTGTCCGCCACGGGGTCCGCAAGACGTTCGCCCAGCTGGTCCAGCGCCGTGCTGAAGTTCGCGGTGGCCCGGTAGTCCAGGGCGAAGTCGCGGAACACCGGGCGCAGCGTCTCGGGTCCGACCTGCGCCAGCTGGCTGAGCGATTCGGGCAGCGACAGGCCGGCGCGGATGGCGCTGCGCAGGTGGTCGACGACCTCGGGCCACTGCTCGTGCAACGCGCTCTGGCGCTTGGCCGCCTGGTGGCGCAGGTACACCCACGGGGCCAGCACCCCGAAGATCGCGAAGACGCAGGCGAACAGCCAGGAGGCGGTCAGACCCAAGGTCAGCAGCGCGAACACCACCCCGCTGGCCAGGCAGATCAGCATGAACTTGGCCGGGCTTACCGCGGTGACCCCGGCGCGCAGCAGCGCCTGCCCGATCTTCGAGTGCCGGCTGCGCATGCGTTCCCAGGGCGCGAACAGCAGCCAATCGGCCAGCAATGCCAGTCCCAGCCCGCCCAGCAGCCCCAGGAAAATGCTCATGATTCCTGCCCCAGCCGCTCGGCGACGTTCAGCCCGGCCAGGCTGAACTTCTCATGCGACCAGTCAGCGCCGGAAGCCGGCACCAGCTCCCCGGCCCGGCGTTCGAACAGCGTGGAGGTTTCGATCGCCCCGCCCTCCACCCGGTTGCGCACCGCGAGGATCTCATTGACATAGCGGTTGCCGGAGGCATCGCGCACGCAGTGCACCACCAGGTCCAGGCAGGCGGCGACGGTCTTGATCGTGAAGTCGCTGGTGATGTTCGGCCCGGCCAGCAGCGGCAGCGTGCAGATCTTGATGATCGCGTCGCGGGCCGAGTTCGCGTGCAGCGTGCACAGGCCGGCCACACCAGAGTTCAGCGCAACCAGCAGGTCCAGGGATTCGGCCTCGCGCACCTCGCCGACGATGATGCGGTCAGGGCGCATGCGCAGCGCCTCCTTGACCAGCCGGCGCATCGTGATTTCGCCGGTGCCCTCCAGATTCGCCAGCCGCGTCTGCATCGCCACGACATCGCGCAGCGCCAGGTTCAGTTCGAAGATCTCCTCGATGGTGATGACCCGTTCGCGCGACCCGATGGAGGAGGACAGCGCGTTGAGCATGGTGGTTTTGCCGGCCTGGGTCGGCCCGGTGACGATGACGTTCAACCCGGCGGAGATCGCCCAGCCCAGGTAGGTGGCCGCCGCGGGGCTGAGCGACTTGAGATCCACCAGGTCTTCGAGCCGGGCGGCCCGGGCGATGAACTTGCGGATGTTCACCGCCCAGTGCTCGTGGGTGATGTCCGGGATGACCACGTGCAGCCGGGAGCCGTCGGGCAGCTGGCAGTCCACGAACGGCTGGGACAAATCCAGCCGCCGCCCGGAGGACTTGAGCATGCGTTCGACCAGTCCGGCGACCTCCGCGGCGTCCAGCCTGATGTGGGTCAGCTCGCTTTGCCCGCCGCGGGCGCAGAACACCTGGTGCGGGGAGTTGATCCAGATTTCCTCCACGCTCGGATCGTCGAGCAGCTGCTGCAGGGCGCCGAATCCGGCGACGTTGTCGTAGACCGTGCGCCGGGCCTGCTCCAGAGATCCCAGGGCAGGGACCGCGCCGAGCAGCGCGCGTTCGTCGTAGTCCCGCACGACGTCCTCGATCAGCGACTTCATCAATGCGGGCTGCTTGGCAGGGTCCAGGCCGCGGCGTCGGACCAGCTCTCGCACTTCATCTTCCACGATGGACAGGGCATCCACGTCAAGATCCTTCGGGCCTTGTGGGAGTTCGGCGTTCCCGGAATTCTCGGGGTCCATCGGCGAGCGCGCGGCCGGTGCAGCGGTGGGCCTCGGGACCGGCCCGAGCCCTATTTCTGGATATGTCTGTGGAGCCTAGCCCCGACGCCAAGTCCTTTCAAGACGTTTCGCGAATTTGTGGATAAAGCTACTGGCGGTTATCCCCAGTCCGGCTTTCGCTGACCCGGTAAAAGCGGTGGTCGTGATGGGCTGGTCAAACTGCTGGACGCGGCCGGGCTGGGAGGGAAGATGCTGCATTATGAACTGCTGCTGTCCGCGCGCACGCTGCTCAATCCCAGGCAGCTGCTGCTGCGGGTCTCCGCGGCCCTGGACGGCCCGCAGCTGGCGTCGGTGCTCGACGAGCAGGTGCCGGGCACCCGCTGGTACGTGGGATCGACGCCGCTGGCGGATCTGGGAGCGCTGGTTCCGGGCAGGCCGCTGCTGCTGGCCGATGTCCCGGGCCCCGGGTTCGCGGCGTCGGCCGGCAGCACGCGGTTGAAGTTGTTCGTCCCCGAGGGGCCGGATGCCGGGGCCTGGATGCAGTTGGAGCGAGGCGCCTACGACATCGGCCGCGGCGCGCCGCTGCGCCTGGGCGATCCGCAGGTTTCGCGGGTGCACGCCCACCTGCTGGTCGACGAGCGTTCCCTGCGTGTGCGGGCGGCTGGCGGACAGCGGCTGCTGGTGCTCTCCGACCGGGGTGCGGTGCCGGTTCGCGGGGAGGTGGAGCTGCATGCGGGCAGCCGGATCCAGCTTGGCGGCACGGTGTTGGAGGTCGGCGATCCCGCGCGCACCGAGGCGGGTTTGGCGGTGGAGGACGGCCAGCTCCAGTTCAGCCTCCCGCCGCGTCCCGAGCTGGGCCGGTTGGTGACGCTGTGCGTGGCCGCGCTGGTCCCGGTGCTCTCCGGGGTGCTGCTGGCGGCGCTGACCGGGTCCATGCTGTTCCTTGCGGTCACCGGGCTCTCCGCGCTGCTGGGTGTGGTCCCTGCGGCGCAGCTGCTCGGCGAGCGCCGCCGGTGGAAGCGCGCGGTGCGTGACCAGCAGCGCAGTGTGGTGCAGGCGCGCGGCCGTTTCGCCTGCCCGCTGGGGGTCGCAGTGGTCGCTGGCATCGACCGGGCGCAGCTGGGGGTGCTTCCCGCGGGGCTGCCTCCCCTGGTGTTCGGCCGCGGCAGCTGGCAGCTTCCGGGAGGGAAGCCTCCCCGGGCGGGCGGCGCCCGGAGGATGCGCAGGGTGCCCGGCGGTAGGCGCTCTGCTCGCAGGATCGCCGGCGTCCCGGTCTTCGCGCCGGCCGCCGCGCAGGTGTGGCAGTTGCGCGGCGGCGACGACCCGGCGGTGGACCGCCTGCTGGCTGCGCTGCTGGCCAGGTTCCTGCCGCACGTGGCCGCCGGCCGCATCGAGCTGGTCGTCGATCCGTCGGTCACCCGGCTTCCGGCAGAGCTGATGCTGTTGCCGCATGCACGCCAGGGCACCGCCGGGCAGCTGGCTCGGCACGCTGAGCCGGCTCCCGGTGCCGCCGGGGCATCGGGCGGTCTCGGGAACACGGCAGCGCCGGAACCGGTGATCGAACGGATTTTCCTGACCATGCTCAGCCCGGTCCGGCTGCCGCGCACCTTGGTGATCAGCCTTCATCCGGTGCCCGCGGCGCAGTGCGACTACTGGGTTGATCCGGTGGGTTGCCGCGCCCAGCTGCCCGACGGGAGCCTGCATCTGGAATCGCCGGACCGCTTGGATGCGGGGAGGCTGGCCCGGATCGTCCAGGCCTGCCTGGCGCTCCGCCCGGATGAACCCGCGCCAGCCGGGCCGCCGCCGGAGCAGGCAAGATTGGCCGCGGTGATCGGAGAGGATGATTCCCATGGGCAGCAGCTGCTGGACTTCGACGCGGACGGGCCGCATGTGCTGGTGTGCGGCACCACCGGGTCGGGCAAGTCCGAGGCCTTGCGGCGGATCATCGCGGATCTGGCCGGCCGGTGCAGCCCCGAGCAGCTGGCGTTCGCCCTGGTCGACTTCAAGGGCGGCGCGGGCTTGGCGGTTTTCGAGCCGCTGCCCCACGTGCAGCTGTCGGCCAGCGACCTGGATGCCGCCGGAGCCCAGCGGACCTTGGCGCAGCTGGAGCGGGAGGTGGCCCGCCGTGAACGCCTGCTGGCAGCGCATCGTTGCAGCGACCGCTCGGAGTACGTCCGGCTGGCCGATGTGCCCGCGCTGCCCCGGCTGCTGGTGGTGGTCGACGAATTCAGGGTGTTCACCGAATCCCTGCCCGAAGCCGCCGCGCGCATTGACCGGCTGGCGGCGGTCGGCAGGTCCTTGGGCATCCATCTGCTGCTGAGCACCCAGCGGGCCGCCGGCTCTCTGTCCGGGCAGACCCGCGCGAACCTGAACACCGTCATTGCGTTGCGGGTCCACGACGCGGCCGAGTCCATGGAACTGGTCGGTTCCCCGGCCGCCGCCCGGCTGTCCGGCCCGGGCAGCGCGATCATCGCGGGTCCCGGTCATGCCAACCGCCAGGTCCAGTTCGCCCTGGCGGTCAGCCCCGCCCCGCACGGGAGCGTTGCCGAACGCGGCCCCGGGAACCTGGTGCTGCATCCCGTGGGAAGCTTCGGCCGGCCTGATCCCGAGGCGGAGGGACAGGCCCTGCGCCGGCAGGTGCGCCTGCTGGCCGAAACCTGGGAGCATTCGCACCTTCCACCGTGCCCCTTTGCCCCGCAGCTGCCGCCGCCCCAGAGTGCGGCGCCGTTGCCGGAGCAGTGGGAGGGCGCCGAGGGCGGCACCATCTACTGCGGAGTCGTCGACAACCTCGCCGCGGGCCGGCTGGAGGACTTGAGCGTAGATCCAGCCCGCGGCCAGGGATTGCTGGTGTGCGGCGTCCCGGAGGCCGGCGGCCGCCGCCTGCTCGAGGGGTTCGCCCGCCTGGAGCGCCGGATCCTGTGCTTCGGCGAGGCCCTGTTCCCGGATCCCGCCTTAATGCCCGGGGTGCGCACCGTGGGTGGAGAAGACCAGTATCAATTCCTGGAAGCGCTCGACTATCTTGAGTCGCTGCCCCCTGACCGCCTGACGCTGGTGCTGGTGCACGGCATCGCCCGGCTGCAGTCCCAACTGGATCCGGCAGTCTTCCAGCGATTCGACCAGGCGCTCATCGAACTGTTGCGGCATGGAGCTTCGGCCCCGGCGCAGCTGGTCCTGCTGGCCGACCGCGACCTGAATCTGCTCAAGGCCGCCGGGCTGTGCGCCGAGCAATGGTACTTCCCGCTTAATGCCACCGATTCCCTGCGCATGTCCTGGCCCAAGCTTCCGCCTGCCAGCCAGTTGCCAGGCCGAGGGGTCAGGTTCAGTCCCGCCAACGGGCCGATGACCATCCAGTTGACGGCCGTGACCGCCAAGCAGGAACCGGATTGCCTGCCCGGGACTTTGTGGCCCGCGCAGCAGCCGTTCGTGGGCGATGGGAATCCGCGCGATCTTGCGGTGGGGCGGACCGCATTCACCGGGCAGGCTTTCGGCTTCGACCAACCCCAAACGGCACTGGCCATCTGCCCTCGCGAACGCGACAGGCAGGAGCTCGCTGCCTTCCTGGCCGAACGCTGGCAGGCGGCCATGGTTGATGGCGCCGCGCCCTGGCTGCGCTGGGTCCAGGAGTTCGAAGCTGAAGGTGCGGGACCTGCAGCGCCAACGATCTGCGTCGTGCTGCACGACACCTCCGACCCTAGGCTTGCCGAGCTGCGCCAGCGAACCGCCGCGCTGGGCACCCGGGCGGTGCTGTTTCTCCCTCCCTCGGCCAGGCTCGCCTACGATCTGGGGTTGCCGGGCATGATGCTCGATGACCGGCAGGCGATTGCCGTGGAGGCATGCCATCCGCAGGACCTGTTGCCGCTGGCCTGGCGCCCGCTGCCCCCTGCGGCAGGCCGCGGCTCGTGCGGGAAAAGGCAATGGCGCGCGATCGCCGGCTTTGCCGGGCAACCACGCGCCATCATCATCGGGCCATGACTACTGCGAGGGACGGTCTCCGAGGAATTGAGTGGTCTTCGGCGCGAACAGCAGCACTACGGTCGTTCCGGCCACAATGATCGACAAAACCGCCGCGGAAATGACGATCGGCATATCGGACTGGAAGAAGGAGACCGAGAGGATCAACTGGAACAATTGCCAGACGATGATCGGGGCTCGGGTGTACGCCCTGCCGCGGAAGAAGTTGATGGCCACCGAGCCCTGCCAGATGGCCAAGAAGAGGCACAGCGCAAGCATGAAAAGACGTCCGCCGATGTTCACCACGCCATCCGAGGTGAGATGGATGGCGTAGTCGACGGCGTAGGCAAGCACCGCCAGCGCCTCGAACATCACCAGTGCTGCGACGGCAATGACACTGCTCGGACGCGGGATTTTAGTTTCTTCGTTGCTCACCCCAACCATTTTCGTTGAGGCGCTTGCGGAACTCAAACGACAGCGCCGCAACGGGCTTGTAGCCCCTGCCACATCCGCGTCAACTAGCCTAAGCCTAGGCCGATTTCCATGTGAGAAAGCACTCAGGCAATACGACATATTTCGCATCACTGACCCTTGTTTACTTTCTCGTAACATGAAAACCTTATGTGGTTGGCAAAACGATGACCCCGTCGTTCACGTCCGACGATGCGAAAAGCACTACGGCATTAACACCGTCCCCCGCTGACCTTTCCAAGGCGGGGCGTTCGTGTGTTCAGATCATGAGCATTTCGTCCCCCCTCAAAGATTTCAAGGAGCATCAATAAGCATGGATTGGCGTAGCCGCGCGGCGTGTCTGGATAAGGACCCGGAACTTTTCTTCCCGGTGGGTAACACCGGTCCGGCCCTCTTACAGATCGAAGAGGCCAAAAGCGTCTGCCGTCGGTGCGAAGTGACCGAAACCTGCTTACAGTGGGCCATCGAGTCCGGTCAGGACGCTGGTGTGTGGGGTGGAATGAGCGAAGACGAACGTCGCGCTCTGAAGCGCCGCGCTGCACGTGCCCGCCGCGCATCCTAAGAGACCGCTCCCGAGGTAGATCTCGCAACCCGGGAAGCTGCACGAAATCCGCCAGAGGTAGACACCACTGGCGGATTTCGGCTTTAAACCGGAAATTCTCAGGTCGGCTGGGTACATTAAAAGGTAGTAATCATGTTCGAAAGGAGCAGTGGGTGAATCACGCCTATGCGGCGCGCCATCCCAAGTCAGGAGTGCGTGCACCATGAGCCCTGCTCTTGCCGACCCCAATCTGGGGACGACCCTCGATGACCGTTACCGCATCGACCACCTGCTCGCGCTGGGCGGGATGTCCAGGATCTACCGCGCCATGGACAAGCGCCTGCACCGCGCGGTGGTCGTGAAGATCCTGAACGACAACTTCGCCAGCGAGTCCACCGTCCGCGAGCGCTTCGAATCAGAAGCCGTGATCGCAGCGAACATCACCCACCCGAACGTGGTGTCGATCCGCGACCACAACGTCACGGACAACATCGTCTACCTGGTGATGGAGTACGTCCGCGGACGCAACCTCGACCAGGTGATCTCCGAACGCGGTCGGTTCACGCCGCGCCAGATGCTCAGCGTGCTGGAGCAGGTCTGCCACGGGCTGGGCGCCGCCCACTCCGAAGGCATCATCCACCGCGACATGAAGCCAGCGAACGTGCTGCTGGCGGATACCGGCGAGGTCAAGGTGACCGACTTCGGGCTGGCCCGCGCGGCCAGCGCCCACACCCAGTCCGCAACGCTGGTGGCCACCCTTTCCCATGTCTCCCCGGAGCTGGTCTCCGGCGCACCGGCCGATTCGCGCAGCGACATCTATGCGGTCGGCATCATGATCTACCAAATGCTCACCGGGCGCCTGCCGTATTCGGAAACCAATGCGGCCGCGCTGATGAAGCACCATCTGGACTCCCCCATGCCGCTGCCCTCGGATGTCGTGCCCGGGCTGGCCACCGATCTGGACGAGCTGGTGCAGTGGTGCACCGAGAAGGACCCCGAGAAGCGGCCGCAGAACGCCGAGCTGCTGCTGGACGAGGTCATCCAGATCCGTTCGACGCTCAGCGAAGAGCAGCTGGACTTCGACGCGGACACGCTGGGTGGCATCGAGGACCTGACCCCTGGCTCCATGGCACACATGCCCACCACCGTGCAGCAGCGCCTGGACGACTGGCAGCGCGAGCGCGAAGAAGCCCGCGAACGCCGTTGGCAGCTGCAGGGAACCGGCGCCACGGCGGACGGCTATTCGCTGGACGCGCAGCCCGATCCGGAAGAGACCACCACCATCATCGCCGCGTCGGATGCCACCGAGGTGCTGGATCTGCGCGATGCGCAGGCCACCGTGGTCCACGCCCCAACGGCCGGCGCAGGCTCCCCCGGAGCAGATGCCACCGCCGCCTACTCGCGGACAGACATCGAAACCTTCGGCGCCGGTGAGCCCAACGAGCAGGATCCACAGCCGGCCGCGCGCTCCCCGCGCGGCGAGAAGCGTGCCACCAAGGCGGCGCAGAAGCAGTGGCGCAAGGAAGCCCAGGTGCCCACGCACCGGCTGCGCAAGCCCAGGACCGCAGCGCAGAAGACCGGGTTCATCGCGGCATGGGTGCTGATCGTGGCGCTGGTGGCCGCCGCAGGCTGGTTCTTCGGGCGCGGCCCCGGAACGGTGATCCGCATCCCGTCGCTGAACGGCCTGCTGCAGGAACAGGCGGTTTCGCAGATGTCCGAGCAGGGCGTCCCGGTCAGGCTCGGCTCCGCCTTCGACGACGAGATCGCCATCGGGCGCGTCGTCGACTCGCATCCGGCCACCGGCGAGAACATCATGAAGTTCCAGGGGGTCGAGCTGATCGTCTCGCAGGGCCCCGAACGCTTCGAGATCCCGCAGGTAGAGGGCAAGAGCCTCCAGTCGGCCACCGAGCTGCTGGCCGAGCACGAGCTGGCCAAGGTCAAGGAGGTCCGCGAATACTCCTCAGAGGTGGAGAAGGGCAAGGTCATCTCCTCCTCGCCGGCCGCGGGCAAGACCGCCGCGCGCAAGGACGCCATCACACTGACGGTGTCCAAGGGACCGGCCCCGGTGCAGGTTCCGGCGCTGCAGGGCTTAAGCGAAGACGACGCCGCTGCGGCCCTCGAGTCAGCGGGACTGCGCCTGCAGGTGGGCGATCCGGTGTATTCCCGCGAGGTCCCTTCGGGCCTGGTCGCCGCGCAGTCACCTCAGAACGGCACCGCCGAGGTGGGAAGCTCCGTGATCGTGAACCTGTCGCAGGGCCCGGAGTTCGCCCAGGTCCCCTCGGTGATCGGTCTGGGTGTCGAGGAGGCGACCCGCGTGCTGGAAGAGGCAGGGTTCACCGTCAAGGCGCACCATGTGCTCGGCGACTTCTCGCAGACGGTGCGCATGCAGTCGCCGCTGAACCAGAGCATCGAGCTGGGCAGCGAAATCAGCATCTACGCGTTCTAGCAGGCAACAGCCGGTGCACGCAAAAGGTCTGGCCCATCATCCCCCCGAGGGGTGACGGGCCAGACCTTTTCAGTTCTCCGGTGCGCGCCTAGCGGCGAGCGCGGCTCTGCAGTGCCGAGGAGACCAGGAAGGCCATTTCCAGGGACTGGCGGTGGTTCAGGCGAGGATCGCAGACCGACTCGTAGAGCTCGTCGAAGTCCTCTTCGCGGATCGGATCGGCGCCGCCGAGGCACTCGGCCACATCGTCGCCGGTCATCTCCACGTGCAGGCCGCCCGGGTTGGTGCCCAGCGAGTCGTGCACCTCGAAGAAACCGCGGACCTCGTCCATGACGTCGTCGAAGTTGCGGGTCTTGTAGCCGTTCTTGCTGGTGACGGTGTTTCCGTGCATCGGGTCGGTGACCCACAGGACCTGCGCACCGGTGGCGGTGACCTTCTCCACCAGGTTCGGCAGCTTCTCGCGGATGTTCTTGGCGCCCATGCGGGTGATGAACGTCAGGCGGCCGGGCTCGCGGTTCGGATCCAGCTTCTCGATCAGGGCCAGGGTGTCCTCGACCGAGGTGTTCGGGCCGAGCTTCACGCCGATCGGGTTGCGCACGCGGGACAGGAAGTCCACGTGGGCGTGGTCCAGCTGGCGGGTGCGCTCACCGATCCACAGGAAGTGCCCGCTGGTGTCGTACGGCAGGCCGGTGCGCGAATCGGTACGGGTCAGCGCACGCTCGTAGTCCAGCAGCAGCGCCTCGTGGGAGGCGAAGAACTCGGTACGGGTCAGGCCCTCGAAGCCGGCGCCGCAGGCGTCCATGAAGCGGATGGCGGAGTCGATTTCGCCAGCCAGCTGCTCGTAGGCCGAGTGCGCCGGATTGGCCATGAAGCCGCGGTTCCAGGAATGCACGCTGCGCAGGTCGGCGAAGCCGCCCTGGGTGAACGCGCGGATCAGGTTCAGCGTGGCCGAGGAGGTGTTGTAGGCCTGGACCAGGCGCTTCGGGTCGTGGGCACGGGACTCCGGGGTGAAGTCGTAGCCGTTGACGATGTCACCACGGAACGCCGGCAGGGTGACGCCGTCGCGGGTCTCGTCGTTCGAGGAACGCGGCTTGGCGAACTGTCCGGCCATGCGGCCCATCTTGATCACCGGCATCGAGGCGCCGTAGGTCAGCACGACGGCCATCTGCAAAATGGTGCGCACGCGGGCGGAAATCTTGTCCGCGGTAGCGTCGGCGAAGGTCTCGGCGCAGTCGCCGCCCTGAAGCAGGAAGGCCTTGCCCTGGGCCGCCTGAGCCAGGCGTTCACGCAGAACGTCGACCTCGCCGGCAAAAACCAGTGGCGGACGCGAACCCAGTTCAGCAATGGAAGCACTATAGTCCGGGTGCTCACTCCAGGTGGGCTGTTGGGCAATAGGCAGATCACGCCACAGATCAAGTTGCGGGTCGGTGGCGGGGCCGGCTACGGATGAGCCGGGCAATGGGGTTCGGTTTTCTTCGCTCACCTTGACAAGTCTACGTGCCTTGCGCGCAAAGCACCGCGTGCAATGTAACAACCGGACGTAACACAGGGCACGCTCCCCGCTGGTTCCCCTGCCCCGGGCGCCGGCTACTTCTTTTTGGCCTTGGTCGGCGCGTAGACGTCGACGTAGCTCTGCCCGGACAGCACGTTGATGGCCTTGCGGATGTCGTCTGCCACCTGGCGCAGCACCGCCGGGTCACCTGACTGCTCGGCGAGGTGGGAGAAGTCCAGCGGCTTGCCGATCTTGATGCCGATGCGGCCCGGGTGCGGCAGGCGCTGGCCGATGGGCTGCACCTTGTCTGTGTTGATCATGGCGATCGGGATCACCGGCACGCGGGATTCCAGGGCCAGCTTGGCGACGCCGAGCTTCGCCCGGTAGAGCCGGCCGTCGGGTGAACGGGTGCCTTCGGGGTAGATGCCCAGCAGCTTGCCCTCGGCCAGGGCGGTATTGGCGCTGGCCAGGGAGGCGGCCGAGCCACGGCCGCCCGAACGGTCCATCGGCAGCTGGTTGATGTTGCGGAAGAACCAGGCGACAAGCCGTCCCTTGGGGCCCTTGCCGTTGAAGTAGTCGTCCTTGGCCAGGAACACGACCGGCCGCTCGATCATCGCCGGCAGGAACACCGAATCACTGACCGAGAGGTGGTTGGAGGCAAGGATCGCGCCGCCCGCGACGGGAATATTATTGATGCCCTGGATGTCAATCTTGAAGAAGATTCGCAGCAGCGGCTTGACCGCGAAGCGTTTCAGAAAGTCGTACAGCACGATGGGGCGGTTCCTTCTTCTCGTCATCAGGCGTCGTGGGCGGACACGCCCGTCGAGGTGTTGACTGGCGTGGGTCCGTACCCTTCAATTGTGCACTACGCTCGAATAAGAATGCAGTACAACGCAGCACCTCAAGGGGGACGTGATGAGCCACGACGTACATCAGGGCGCGGCTGGCCAGCCGGCAAGGAAGCCTGCCGTACTGCTGATCCACGGGTTCACCGGATCCAGGACCGCCATGCTGCCGTGGGCGCAGGCGCTCGAGTCCGCCGGATTCGACACCCTGTGCCCGGTCCTGCCCGGCCATGAGACCTCCTGGCAGGACATGATCGGCCGGAATTTCTCCGAATGGATCCTGGCCACCGAGCAGTCGTTCGACGAACTTGCAGCAACGCACGAGCAGGTGTTCGTCGCGGGGCTGTCGATGGGCGGCGCGCTGGCGTTGCACCTGGCTACCCGGCGCAACGTCGCCGGGGTTTCGCTGGTGAATCCGGGGCTGGTCGTGGACAGTCCGCTGGCCCCCTATACCAAGTACCTGCGGCGTATGGTGCGTTCGGTCGCCCCGATCAGCAACGACATCGCCAAACGCGGGGCCGACGAAAAGGCCTACGGGCGCACCCCGGTGGCCGCGGTGCACCAGCTGTACCAGCTGTTCGCGCAGACCCGCAGCAGGCTTGGCCTGGTCACCGCGCCGGTCCAGCTGTTCCGTTCGACGGTGGACAACGTGGTCTCCGACGCCTCGGTGCACGCGCTGACCGAAGGGCTGAACCCCGGCACCCTGGCCGAACACCACCAGCTGCTGCATTCGAAGCATGTCGCGACCCTTGACTACGACGCCGCGCAGATTTTCGAGGAATCCGCCCGGTTCTTCCACCACCTAGCCGGGCAGGCCACGCACTCCCCGAAGGGCAGGCCATGAACCCTGCAGAAAATAAGCCGTCCGGCGCCGATGATCCGCGCTGGGACGAACTCGTTGAGAATTTCCGCACCCTGGACCAGGGCACCACGCGCGAACCGAGCGCCGCAGAGCGCCAGGCCGAGCTGCGCCAACTGTTCTCCACCGGCCCCGGCGCGGTCACCGGCCCCCGCGACTACGAGGTCGAGGACACCGAGGAGGAGTTCATCCCCGACGAGCCGGCGGCGCTGGGCTCCGGCAACCCGATGGTCAACCTCGCCTGGACGATGGCCGCCGGCGGGCCCATCGGCTTGCTGCTGTGCGTGATCTTTTTCCGCTCGGCCCCGGCCTTCGTCTACATCGGCCTGGTCGCGCTGTCGATCATCGGCGTGATCTACCTACTCAGAAGGCTACCTACCGAACGCGATCCGGGAGATGATGGAGCAAGGGTCTGATCGACTTTGAACCCGAGGAACGCTAGGTTACTGTAGAGTAATAACAATGTGATGCGGATTACCCCGCATTGCCCACCGGGTCACACCGAGTTCAGGAGATGAGACACAGATGCGCGAATACAGCACTCCGCTACGCATCCACTCGCCGGCAGAGTCGAACATCACCGACCTGCTGCTGCGCCACGCGAATTCAGCTGCTAATCCGGCGCTCTTCTCCAAACCGGCTCCCGGCGGCACCTGGCAGGACGTCACCGCCTCGCAATTCGCCGCGGAGGCCGCAGCCATCGCCAAGGGCTTCATCGCCAACGGCATCAAGGCCGGCGACCGCATCGCCCTGATGGCGCGTACCCGCTACGAATGGACGCTCGTCGACTTCGCGATCTGGTACGCGGGCTGCGTCACCGTCCCGATCTACGAGACCTCCTCCCCTAGCCAGGTCGCCTGGATCGCCGCGGATTCCGAAACCGTGGCAGTGGTCGTGGAAAGCCCCGCCCACGAAGCGGTGGTCCGCGAAGCCGCCCACCAGGAGCAGCTCGAATGCCTGGACCACGTCTGGCAGTTCGACGAGGGCCTGGCCCAGTTGACCGAGGACGGCAAGGACGTCAGCGACGAAGAGCTGGAGCAGCGACGTTCCTCGGCGAACCTGCAGGACATCGCGACCATCATCTACACCTCGGGCACCACCGGACGGCCCAAGGGCTGCGAACTGACCCACTCCAATTTCGTCGAGCTCGCGGAGAACGCGGTGGCTGAACTGCCGGCGGCCGTGTATCCCGGCGCTTCCACCATCATGTTCCTGCCGCTGGCCCACGTCTTCGCGCGCTTCATTTCGGTGGTCAACGTGGCCGCAGGCTGCCGCACCGGCCACACCCCTGACGTCAAGCACCTGCTCGAAGACCTTCAGTCCTTCAAGCCGAACTTCATCCTGGCCGTGCCGCGCGTGTTCGAGAAGGTCTACAACTCGGCCATGCTCAAGGCCGAGGATGGCGGCAAGTCCAAGATCTTCCACGCGGGCGTGGATGTCGCGGTGAAGTACTCGCGGGCCGAACAGTCCGGCAAGATTCCGCTGGGCCTCAACTTGAAGCACAAGCTCTTCGACGCACTGCTCTACAAGAAGCTGCGCGGGGCCATGGGCGGCAACATCCGCCACGCGGTTTCCGGCGGCGGGCCGCTGGGAGAGCGCCTGGGCCACTTCTTCAATGGCATCGGCGTCACGGTGCTCGAAGGCTACGGCCTGACCGAGACCACCGCCCCGGTCACCGTGAACACCCTGGACCGCATCAAGATCGGCACCGTGGGCAAGCCGTTGCCGGGCAACGCGGTGCGCATCGCCGAGGACGGGGAGATCCTGGCCAAGGGCGTGTGCGTCATGCGCGGCTACCGCAACCGCCCCGACCTGGAAGCCGAGACCTTCACCGACGGCTGGCTGCATACCGGAGACATTGGCGAGCTCGATTCGGACGGGTTCTTGAAGATCACCGGCCGCAAGAAGGAAATCATCGTCACCGCCAGCGGCAAGAACGTCATCCCCGCAATGCTCGAGGACCAGATCCGCGCCGATGCGCTGGTTTCCCAGTGCGTCGTCGTCGGCGAGGGGCGCCCGTTCATCTCGGCCCTGGTCACGCTGGATCCCGAGGCGGTGCCGGGCTGGCTGGAACGCCACCACCTGGACAAGAACCTGTCCATGGACGAGCTGTCCACGCACCCCGAGGTGCTGCAGGCCATCCAGAAGATCATCGACAAGGCGAACACCTCGGTCAGCCGGGCTGAGTCCATCCGCGCGTTCCGCGTCGTCTCCGAGGACTTCACCGAGTCCTCCGGACACCTGACCCCGTCGATGAAGATCAAGCGCGCCGTGGTCCTCAGCGACTACGATGCGCTGATCGAGGACATCTACTCGGCACCCAAGCCCGTGGCATAGTCCAGCACGGCTCCGGCAAGTTCCCACGATGCGCGGGAGGAAGCGGCCCAGGGAAACCTGAGGCCGCTTTTCCGTGCCTCGGCGGCGAAATTCCGCTCAAGCACCACACGGGCGAAGGCCGGCGCCGGGCGGTTCTTGGGCTGGTGGCCCAGCTGGGCGAAGACGAGGTTCTCGGCCAGCGCGCGGCGCCCGTTGGCCAGCAGCCATTCAACCAGATCCATGAGCCGGTCCTCGGTCTCGGCGCTCGCGTCCCCCAGCACCACCAGCACGTCGATTCCGGTGAACTTGCCGTCCATGACTGCGGCAACCCGCTGCGGTCCTGCGGCGGCGACTCGGGAGGGCAGCTGCAGTTCGGCAAATTGCTCGGCCAGCTGCTCGGCGAGCTCCGCCAGCGGCAGGGCCGGGTCCAGGGTGAACAGCAGCACGCCCAGTTCGGCGCGCAGGGCGGCGACCTCCTTGGCCTGCTGCTGCCGCGCGGCAGGGACGCCGTCGGAAGTGTTCCTGCCAGCTTTCATATTCCCTCCTGGGTAGTTCGTGGCCGGCGCCGGGTGGGGTGCCGCCTCCATGATCGTGCCATAAACAAGTCGTGGCCCACGACTTTCGTCGTGGGCCCACGGCTTGTTCGCGGCAGGTTCGCGTTGCCTAAGATGCTACTTCGGTTCGATGACCACCAGCAGATCCCCGCCTTGGACCTGGCTGGTGCCGTTCAGGGTGATCTGGGTGACGACGCCGGAAGCGTTGGCGGTGATGCCTGCTTCCATCTTCATCGCCTCGATGGTCGCCACCGACTGGCCGGCTTCGATCAGGTCGCCGACCTGGACGTTGACGGTCACGGCGCCGGCGAACGGCGCGGCCACGTGGCCGGCGTTGTTCGGGTCGGCCTTCGGTGCGGACTTGACGGTGGATTCCACCGACTCGTCGCGGACCTTGATCTGGCGGGACTGGCCGTTGAGCGTGACCACAACGGTGCGCATGCCCTTTTCGTCGGCTTCCGAGACGGAGACCAGCTTGACCAGCAGGCGCACGCCGGTGCCCAGCGAGATGACGTGCTCGTGGCCGCGGACCAGGCCGAAGAGGTAGTCGCGGGTGTGCAGCACCGACAGGTCGCCGTAGTTCTCCACCGAGGCCGCGAAGTCGCGGGTCGGGCCGGCGAACAGCAGGCGGTTCAGGGTTCCGCGGATGGTGTCCGAGTCGCTGGTCAGCGCCGCGGCATCCTCTGGGCTCAGGTCCTCGATGTGGGACTTCACGTTGCGGCCCTGCAGCGCCTTGGTGCGGAACGGCTCAGGCCAGCCGCCTGGAGGGTTGCCCAGCTCGCCCGAGAGGAACTGGATGACCGAATCCGGGATGTCGTAGTTCTGCGGGTTGGCCTCGAAGTCCGCGGCCGGAACGCCGGAGCCGACCAGCTGCAGCGCCAGGTCGCCGACCACCTTGGAGGACGGGGTCACCTTGACCACGTTGCCCAGCATTTCGTTGACTGCGGCGTACATCGATTCAATGGCCTCGAAGCGCTCGCCCAGGCCCAGTGCGATGGCCTGCTGGCGCAGGTTCGAGAGCTGGCCGCCGGGGATTTCGTGCTGGTACACGCGGCCGGTCGGCGCCGGCAGGCCCGACTCGAACGGCTTGTACATGGCGCGCACGGCTTCCCAGTACGGTTCCAGCGAGGCGACGGCGTCCAGGGACAGGCCCGGGTCGCGTTCGGTGTTCTCCAGCGCGGCAATCAGCGCGGAGGCCGAAGGCTGGGAGGTGGTGCCGGCCATGGCGGCGCTGGCCACGTCCACTGCGTCCACGCCGGCGTTGATGGCTGCCATCAAGGTGGCCATCTGACCGCCGGAGGTGTCGTGGGTGTGCAGGTGCACCGGCAGGTCGAAGCGCTCGCGCAGCGCGGTGACCAGCTTGGCCGCCGCGGCCGGGCGCAGCAGGCCTGCCATGTCCTTGATCGCGATGATGTGGGCGCCGGCGTCGACGATCTGCTGCGCCAGGTCCAGGTAGTAGTCCAGGGTGTAGAGCTTCTCGTTGGCATCCAGCAGGTTGCCGGTGTAGCACAGGGCCACCTCCGCGACCGCGGTGCCGGTCTCGCGCACTGCCTTGATGGCCGGGGCCATCTGGGACACGTCGTTCAGCGCGTCGAAGATGCGGAAGATGTCGATGCCCGCGGCGGCGGCCTCCTTCACGAAGGCGTCGGTCACCTCGGTCGGGTACGGGGTGTAGCCCACGGTGTTGCGGCCGCGCAGCAGCATCTGCAGCGGGATGTTCGGCAGCTCGGCGCGCAGCAGCTCAAGGCGCTTCCACGGATCCTCGCCCAGGAAGCGCAGCGACACGTCGTAGGTCGCACCGCCCCAGACCTCCATGGAGAACAGCTGCGGCACGGTGTGCGCGTAGGCGGGCGCGGCGGCCAGCAGGTCCCGGGTACGCACGCGGGTGGCCAGCAGCGACTGGTGCGCGTCGCGGAACGTGGTGTCGGTGATGCCCACGGCGGTGGACTCGCGAAGCGCCTTGGCGAACCCTTCCGGACCCAGCTCCAGCAGCTTCTGGCGCCAGCCGTCGGCCGGGTGCGCGGTCTTCGACGGGCCGTCGAACGGCGAGCGCTCCGGCTCGTCGGACTTGTCGCCCGGGAAGGTCGGCAGCTTCTTGCGCGGGTCGATGCCTTCGATGCGCGCCCCGTTGGGCTGGTTCACGGTCACGTGCGCCAGGTAGTTCAGCGCCTTGGTGCCGCGGTCCTGGGACTCGTTGCCGGTCAGCAGGTCCGGGCGCGAGTCGATGAAGTCGGTGGCGACGTCGCCGGCGATGAACTGCGGGTCGTTGAGCACGTTCTGGATGAACGGGATGTTGGTGGCCACGCCGCGGACGCGGAATTCGGCCAGTGCGCGGCGGGCGCGGGCCACGGCGGTGGCGTAGTCGCGGCCGCGGCAGGTCAGCTTCACCAGCATCGAGTCGAAGTGCGGGGAGACCTCGGCGCCGGTGTAGATGGTGCCGCCGTCCAGGCGCACGCCCGAACCGCCGGCGGAGCGGTACACGGTGATGGTTCCGACGTCCGGGCGGAAGCCGTTGGCCGGATCCTCCGTGGTGATGCGGGACTGCAGGGCCCAGCCGCGGACCTGGATGGAGTCCTGGGAGATGCCCAGATCGGCCAGCGATTCACCCGAGGCGATGCGCATCTGCGCCTGCACCAGGTCGATGTCGGTGACTTCCTCGGTCACGGTGTGCTCCACCTGGATGCGAGGGTTCATCTCGATGAACACGTGCTGCCCGGCTCGCTCGCCCACGGTGTCGACCAGGAACTCGACGGTGCCGGCGTTCTGGTAGCCCAGGGCCTCGGCGAACTTCACGGCGTCGCGGAACAGCGCCTGGCGGATGCTCTCATCCAGGTTCGGCGCCGGCGCGATCTCCACGACCTTCTGGTGGCGGCGCTGCAGCGAGCAGTCGCGCTCGTGCAGGTGCACGATGTTGCCCTGCTCGTCGGCCAGGATCTGCACCTCGATGTGGCGCGGGCGCAGCACTGCCTGCTCCAGGAAGACGGTCGAGTCGCCGAAGGCGGTGCCGGCTTCGCGCATGGCGGCGCCCAGCGCCTCGGGCAGGTCTTCGCGCTTGTCGACGCGGCGCATGCCGCGTCCGCCGCCGCCTGCAACGGCCTTGACGAAGATCGGGAACCCGATCTTGTCAGCTTCGGCAATGAGCAGCTCAGCATCGTCGCTGGGCTCGGAGGAGGCAAGCACCGGAATGCCGGCAGCCTTGGCGGCCTTCAGTGCTGCAACCTTGTTGCCTGCAAGTTCAAGAATTTCGGCCTTCGGGCCAACGAACTTAATGCCGTTCTCGGCAGCGGCGCGGGCCAGGTCGGGGTTTTCCGACATGAAGCCGTAGCCTGGGTAGATTGCATCTGCGCCGGCTTCCTTGGCGACGCGGATGATCTCGTCAATATTCAGGTAGGCGCGGACCGGATGGCCCTCTTCGCCGATCTGGTAGGCCTCGTCGGCCTTCTGGCGGTGAACGGAGTTGCGGTCTTCGTGCGGGTAGACTGCAACGGTTTTTGCGCCTAGTTCGTAGCCTGCACGGAAAGCGCGGATTGCGATTTCCCCGCGGTTGGCGACCAAGATTTTTTCAAACATAGTGTCCCTACATCGAATCAGCACACATGGGTCCGGGCCGCGTTTCGGAAGGCAACTCCCGGAACTTCGATGGCCCGAGACCGGTGTGTCGGGTCTCTCAAAAATGCTCGTTCGAGCACGTTCTTCAATCACCCTACACGGACGAGGCCTAGATCACCCAAACATTTCTCCCTGTGGTCTGACCATAGGAAACATTGACCGGTGCTGAAGTTTTAATCACTAAGTTATGTCAAACCTCGAAATCGACCGTTGCAAAGTCGGGGAATCCACGCCGGGCACACTATGATGAGGAGAGACTAAAATATTCGGCGGGACGTTCAAGAATCGAACAGCGAAAGGCGTGGTCTGGTCCGTGCACGTAGTGAGCATCAGCAGCCTCAAGGGTGGTGTAGGAAAGACCTCCGTAACACTCGGTTTGGCTTCGGCAGCACTGGCCGCAGGGATTCCGACCCTCGTAATCGATCTCGACCCGCATGCAGACGCAAGCACCGGTCTTGGTGTGCGCGCCAACGGCAAGCAGCCTATCGGGCAGATGCTGAAGAACGCCCGGCGCGTGCGGCTGCAGGACAACGTGGTTGCGTCCGCCTGGCAGTCGAAGGCCGCTGAAAAGAAGTCCCGTACCCGCATTCCAGTTCTGGACGTTGCGGTGGGTGACGCGTTCACTGGGATCTACGACCGACCGGACCTGCGAACCAGGGATCTTCGACGCCTCACCCAGCTGCTCAGCCGCACTAGCGGCTACCAGCTGGTCCTCATTGACTGCCCGCCATCGCTGAACGGCTTGACCCGCATGGCATGGAGCGCCTCGGATCAGCTGGTCCTCGTAGCCGAACCGAGCCTGTTCTCCGTTGCCGGAACCGAACGCACCCAGCGTGCCCTGGAACTGTTCCGCCGCGAGTTCGCCCCGTCGCTGGGCCCCGTGAGCGTTGTCGCCAACCGTGTGCGCAAGGACTCCGCCGAGCACACCTTCCGCCTGTCTGAAATGCGCCAGATGTTCGGCGATTCCATGGTCAAGCCTGAAATCCCCGAACACCCGGAATGGCAGCAGATCCAGGGTGCAGCGTACTCGGTGCATCAATGGCCTTCCAAGACCACCGCACCGATGCTCACGCAGTTCGACGCCCTGCTCAAGGACGTCATGGAGAAGGCTGCCCTGCCGAACTCCTAATGGGCTCGAAGCCAGACGTCAAACAAAAAGGCATGGTCCGGACTTCCCGAGGGAAGTCCGGACCATGCCTTTAATGTCTATTAGCCTGGCGCACCTGCTAGCCGACCTGGCGAGCCGCCTTGGCTGCGCGGCGTGCTGCCAGCTCATCTTCCGGCGCTTGCTGCTCGGAGTTCTCCGAGGGAAGCTGCGCCAGCGAACCTTCAACCTCGCGCCAAACTCGGCCTACCGCAATACCGAAGACGCCCTGCCCCTTCTGGACGAGGTCGATGACCTCGTCGGCGCTGGTGCACTCGTAGACCGAGGCACCATCGCTCATCAGGGTGATCTGTGCAAGATCTTCAACACCGCGTTCACGCAAGTGAAGGACCGCAGTGCGGATCTGCTGCAGTGATACCCCGGTGTCCAGCAGGCGCTTGACGACCTTTAGGACTAGGATGTCGCGGAACGAATACAGCCGATGGCTGCCCGATCCCTTGGCGCCCCTCACGGCTGGCTCGACGAGCCCGGTGCGGGCCCAGTAGTCGAGCTGCCGGTAGGTGATTCCTGCGGCCTTGCAGACGATTGGCCCGCGGTAGCCCGCGTGCTCGTCCAGTTGCGGCAGGTCATCCGTGAAGAGCAGGCCTTGGGCATTGGATCGCTGAACGCCGCCGCGAGCCCCGTGATGTGGGCCTGTCTGGCTTGTCTCCATCCAATTGCTCCTTGCGTGTAAGCACGTACCGTTTGCGAGTGTCAAAATATTCGCCGTCCGGCAGGGTGCGAGTGATGAACGACCACGAAACCGGGTGAGCGAAAAATATCCCTATGCAATGACGGTACGGCCATATTCAACCCGGGTCAAAGACCTTCAAGTTTAACTTTAAGGCGTGTCGGAATTTACCGGCGACCTCCCGCAGCACAGCAGTCCGGATGCCAAGCGGCAAAGTCGGTCTGGCGGGCTAGGAGGAGAAGTCTTCCGGGTCGATGTTGTCGAGGAATTCACGGAACTCGCGCATCTGCTCTTCCGGGGCTTCTTCGTCTTCTGCGGCCCCTTCGATGATGACTCCGGCTTCCTGCATGACCTCTTCGGTGCACTTGATGGGGCACTGCACGCGCACTGCCAGGGCTACCGCGTCGGAAGATCGGGAGTCCACGCGCTTGCCGTTGGAGAGCACGAGTTCGGCGGCGAAGACGGCGTTCTGGACCGAAATGATTTCAACCCGGTCCAGGGTGATGCCCAGCGCTTCGAAGACGTTGATCATCAAATCGTGGGTCATGGGGCGCGGAGGGGTCAGCCCCTGCTCCGACATCGCGATGGCCGATGCTTCGGGTGCACCGATCCACAACGGCAGATAAAGTTCTTTTTCGTGTTGCTTAAGCAGCAGCAGCGGTTGATTCGCCGGCAGTTGAATGCGGATTCCCGCAAACTCCAGATCCAGCATGATAGCCCCCTGAGGGTTGAAAACTCGTTGCTGACTTCAGCTTAGCGATCGATCTGGGAAATAGCACGCTGCACCAGAGCTTCATGCAGCTCCAGGCACTGGCGTGAAATTTCCTGGGCTTCTTCGGCAGCCCGCGCCCTGGCGGATACTTCGGGCTTGCGTAGCTCGTTGCCCACGATCGATTCGATCAGCGAGAATTCGCGTTCAGCAGCGGTGCGGAACTGGCGCAGGTGGCGCGGCTCGATGCCGTGGTTGGAAAGCTGGACTGCAGACTTGGTGATGCGGATGCCGTTGGAATCGAACAGTCCGCCCTGCGTCTCGATCAGCCCGAACTTCATCAGGTCGTGGATGAGTGTCTCGCTGGCACCGGTGATTCCTTGCAATTCCGCCATGGATACCGAGCGGGAATGGTTTTCCACGGCTTCGGCCATGTCCTTGCCGACGGCGACCGGCGCCACCGGAGCGCCGCCTGGCAGTGCTGCCGGGGCTTCGCCGCGGTCCAGGGCGTCCAGATGGTCCTTGATGACCTTCAATGGCAGGTACTGGTCGCGCTGTACGGACAGGATGAAGCGCAGCCTGCTGACATCGCTAGCGCTGTACTTGCGGTAGCCCGCCGAGGTGCGCTGCGGGATGATCAGGCCCTTGTCTTCGAGGAAGCGGATCTTCGAGGCGGTGACCCGCGGAAATTCATCCTTGAGCTCGGCCAGCACCTCGCCGATGTTGAGCGCAGCCTGCCGCACGCCCTCGTGACGGATCGCCTCGAGTCGTGGGCTACTGGCTGCATTGAACATCGGCAAAGAACTAACACCTCGGTGATTACGTGGTTGCCGGCGCGATCGATGCAGGCAACAAGACCTCTAACTGAACCAGTTTAAAGGTTAGGCACGCTTTGGTAGAAATTGAGTCGGAACTTCCCGATCTGAACCTGGACACCGTTGGTCAGGGTAATGGAGTCGATGCGGTCGCCGTTGATGTAGGTGCCGTTCAGCGAACCGATATCGGTCAGCGTGAAGCCCTTCTCGGTGCGGGTGAACTTGGCGTGGCGGCGCGAGACCGTGACGTCGTCAAGGAAGATGTCAGCGTTCGGGTGGCGGCCGGCGATGCTTTCGTCGGTGTCCAGCAGGAAGCGGGCGCCCTTGTTCGGTCCGGTGTGGGCTACCAGCAGTGCGGAGCCGGACGGGAGCGCGGCGACGGCGCGCTTTTCATCCTCGCTCAGCGTGTAGATGACGGCAGGCTCGGAGGAGCTCTGGAACGAGGGAAGCGAAATATTGGTCGTCTCGGACGCAGACTCGTTGTGCGGGGTTACCGGCCCATTTTCCGACATTTGTGGTCCTCCAGAAGTTCTGCGTTAAGTTCGTGCAAGACGACCTTGAATCAACATTAGTTCGATACGCTCTACCAAACTATTTCCAGATTAGCCTACTCAAGAGGTCGGCGATAACAGAAAAGCCGATATTTCCAGCTCCCCCCATGCTCATTCGTGGGATCATGCAAGTATTGGAGATGGTTCGGGGTCCAAAACATCCGCGGGCCCCGTGGTGCGTAGTGAAAGGGTGAGCGTCATGACCAGGATTCTCCTGAAGCGTGCCTATGCGGATCCTTCGGATTCAGATGGCTACCGGATTCTGGTGGATCGCCTCTGGCCTCGTGGTTTGACCAAGCAGCAACTGGAAATCGAGAAATGGGCCAAGGCGGTGACTCCGAGCTCGGAGCTGCGCAAGGCCTGGCACCACGACCCTGAGCGGTTCTCCGAGTTCGCCGAACACTACCGGCAGGAGCTGAACCAGAATCCTGCGGTGGACGAATTCCTGGAGCTGCTAGCGCAGCACCCGACGGTGACGTTTGTTTACGGAGCGAAAAACGAAGAGGTCAATCACGCGGTGGTGCTGCGGGACTATCTTCTTCCGCAGCTCCAGTCGTAGCAGCGGGTACAAAGCACACGCCGTCGACGCAGGCCATGTCCGATTCGACGACGTTCTGCAGGTTGAACGAAAATTCCTGGCTCATGTTTCCCCTTGATGGATTGCCTTCGTCAAGAATCAACTCCCGGCCGGGAGTAAAAATTCCCAAGCGGGCCCTCGGGAGCCCTGAGGCACCCGCTGGCCCGCTTCTGACCTAGCGCTGTTCGCGCAGCACAGGGGTGAAGAAGTCGCGCAGCTGGCCGGTTGCCTGCAGCGGCAGGATGTTGGCCACGTACATGTCGGGTCGCACGATCACGATGGCTCCCTCGTCGGCGATGCCGCGCTGGGCGAAGATGCTGTTGCCTTCCAGCGCCGTGTACACCTTCTGGTAGTCCATCAGGCCGAACTGGCCGCAGTGCGGGCGGAAGACCGCTGGCGCGTCATTGAGGTTGATGGTGGTGTAGTCCTGGCGGTAGATGACCTTGACGTCGAAAATCGAATCTATGTCGGCGCCGGCCGGAGTGAAGCGTCGCAAGGGCGAATCCTCCGAGTCCAGCAGCCAGTCCGACAGTTTCGCCACGGCCGATACGGCACCGGCCGCCGCCTGGTCGGCGAAGACGTAGATGCGGTAGCGGCCGTCGGCGCGGTGGTGGTGGCCCAGGTGCACCGGGTTGTTGTCACCAAGCCGCATGACCTCGGCCGACTTGAAGCGCTTGCCCACCGGGAATCCCGTGGCCAGGTGCTGGAACTCGTTCACGGCAGTCAGCTCCGACGGCTGGTATTCGGTCATGAAGCCGGCCGGGAATTCAGCGGTGCGGACGTAGAATTCGGCGACGCCTTCCTCGCCTTCGAGCTCCTGGGGCTTTGCGGCCATCAGCGAGGACCACTTCTTGTCGAAATCGATCAGGTCCTTGGCGATGACCTTGCGCTCGGCGGAATACGTGGACAGCAAGCTTTGCGGGGACCGTCCGCTGAGCACGTAGCCCAGTTTCCAGGCCAGGTTGAAGCCGTCCTGCATGGACACGTTCATGCCTTGGCCCGCCTTGGCCGAGTGCGTGTGGCAGGCGTCGCCGGTAATGAAGACCCGGGGATCCCGCATTCCGATCTCCTCCAGCGGCACATCGTCGAAGTGGTCGGTGAGCCGGTGGCCGACCTCGTAAACGCTGTGCCAGGCAACGTTCTTCACGTCCAGCGTGTAGGGCTGCAGAATCGCCCGCGCGCGCTGGATGATCTCATCCAGCGAGGTCTGCCGCACCTTTCCGTTGTCGTCTTCCGCTACCTCGCCCAGGTCGACGTAGAGGCGGAACAGCTGGCCGCCCTCGCGCGGGATCAGCAGGATCGACCCGTTGCTCGAATGAATGGCCGACTTGGTGCGCACGTCCGGGAAATCGGTCAGGGCCAAGGTGTCCATGACGCCCCACGCGTGATTCGCCTTGTCGCCCGACAAGGTCGCGCCGATGGAACGGCGCACCCCGCTGCGGGCGCCGTCCGCACCGACCACGTACTTGGCGCGGACCTCGCGGCTTTGCCCGAGGTTGTTCTCTCCGGTTCCGGTGACGGTGACCTTGACCGGGTACTCCCCCTCGTCTTCAATCACCAGGGTCTCGAAGTCCCAGCCGTAGTCCGGTTCGATGCGCGCGGATGAGTTCCGGGCGAAGTCGGCGAAGTAGTCGATGACGCGAGCCTGGTTCACCACCAGGTGGGGGAATTCGCTGACACCGCTCGCGTCGTCCGGGGTGCGGTCGGTGCGGATGATGTGCTTTGGGTTCTGCGGGTCCGGGTTCCAGAAGGTGGTTTCGGTGATGCGGTAGGCTTCGGCGGTGATGCTCTCAGCGAAGCCGAAGGCCTGGAACGTCTCTACTGTGCGCGACTGGATGCCGTCGGCCTGGCCGATCTGCAGGCGGTGCGGACGGCGGTCGATGATGCGGGTGTGCACGTCCGGGAACTGGGAGAGCTGGGCTGCGGTGATGATGCCGGCCGGGCCTGCACCCACAATGAGCACGTCCATGGTGTCGGGAAGATCGACGGGCCGGTCAATTCCGGTCCCCGCCGCAGGCTTGATGCGCGGATCTTCCGAGACGTATCCATTGTGATGAAACTGCACTGTTTCTCCCCATTCAGCTGAGTCGAGCAAATCATATGTTCAATAATCGAACGCGACGTTCTCATATCGCACTATTACTGTAGCCGAGGCGTGAACCAAGGCACAACAAGACACTTCACAAAAGGCGGGCGCCATGCAGGCACCAGCGGTTCATCGGTCGAAGCGCACCCGTCCCTGCTTGACTTCAAGGAACCGGACACCGCGATGCACACCTTGCTTTTCCCTCCAGCGTCGGTCGTGGGTCACTGTGACAACGGCTCCGGGATAATCCGCCACCGCATCTTCCAACTGCTCGACCAGGTCCGGAGAAAGGTGGTTGGTCGGCTCGTCCAACAGCAGCAGGTCCGCTTCCCGGCTGACCGCGATGGCCAGTTCGAGCCGGCGGCGTTGTCCGGCTGACAGCGCCCTGGGGTGCACAAAGAGATCGCGCGGGGCGAAGAGCCCGAGCGTGAAAATCCGCGACACCGCCTCGTCCTGGTAGATCCCCAGCGCGGCGGCGAACGCCTCGATCACGGTTTCCCCGGGCAGCTTGCCGAGTTCCTGCCGCAGCCATCCGATGCGCAGCCCTTCCCGGCGGCTGACCAGGCCTCGCTCTACGGGCAGCTCTCCGGCCAGCACCTTCAGCAGCGTGGTTTTGCCGGCGCCGTTGGGTCCGCCCACAAGCCAGCGGTCCCCCGCGGCCAGCGTCATTTCGCCAAGAACGAGCCGCGGGACTCCCCGCCGCGCCGCACCGGTGGAGTGTAGCAAGGGCTGCCGCGGTTCTTCGGGGGTGTCCCCGCCGTGCGGCATCCTGAATTCGAGTTGTTCCGCCGGCCTGGGCGCGGGGTTTGACTCAAGTTCTTCGATCCGGGATTTTGCCTGCCGGATCCTGCTGGTTGATCCGTGGTCCCTGCTGCGCAGCCTGAAGGAGCCGTGCCCAAAACCAGCTTTGTCCTGCTTTCGCGGGATGGCCGCCACGCGTGCGGCGTTCTTCGCGACCAGGGTTTCGGAGCGTTCAAGCTCGTCGCGCCAGCTGTCGAAGGCGGCGATGGCGGCGGCCCGTTCGGCGGCCTTGGCCCGCAGGAATCCCCGGTAGCCGTCGCCGTAGGCTGTCAGGCCGCGGTTTTCGACCAGGATGATGCGCCGGGCGAAACGCTCCAGGAAGACTCGATCGTGGCTGACGAGCACCAGTGCGCCGCGGTGCCGCCGGAGCGTGGTTTCCAGCCAGTGCAGCGCGGTGTCATCGAGGTCGTTGGTCGGTTCGTCGAGCAGCAGCAGTTGCGCACCGGAGCTGAGCACGCAGGCCAGCGCCAACCGCGAGCGCTGGCCCCCGGACAACGTGCCAACCGGCGTCCCGCGGGGAATGCCTCCGAGCCCGAGCTGCTGCAACGAACTGTCCAGCCGCGGACCGACGGAGTATCCGTCGGCCGCCTCGTACAGGTCGGTCACCAGCTGGAGCTGGGCCAGCAGCCGTTCAGCCTCGGCGTCTTCGGCTTGCGCGAGCCGGGCCCCGATGGCGCCGATCAGTTCTTCCAGCTGCCGCAGCCGGTGATGGTAAGAGTCGATGACCTCGGCGATGCTGGCGGTGCCAGGGAATTGCGGATTCTGCGCGGCGTAGGCGATGGCGCCGGGCACGGTGGCGCGCCGCTCACCGCGGTCAGGCGCAAGCGTGCCTGACAATACACGCAGGAGCGTTGATTTTCCCGAGCCGTTGTCACCGAGCACCGCGATCCGATCGGCCGGTCCGATCGCCAAGTCGATGTTTTCCAGGACGTCGCGGTCGCCGAAGCTCACGCTCAGGTCCAGAAGTTGGCAGGTGAATTCCGCTGAGGGCACCGCGGCCTGCTCAGCCGCAGGGATATTCGAGGGGTCGTGTTGTCGGGTCATGGCCATCCGTCATCTGCTGGCGGCCCGCGAATCAGGCGGAACCGGTACGTTCAAGGGTGCCGCCGCAGGTGACCTGCGGCGGATCGGAACTGTCCATCGCGGAGCACGGCTCAACGCGGCGGCAGTCTTAATGATGCAACGTACCCATGGATTCAGCCTACTCTCAGCCGCTGGCGCGGGCAATGAGAGCGTGCGGCAACTAGAATTCAGAGTGCGGCAATCCAGGAGGTTCAATGCGCAGGCTCGCAGTTCCCAGCGTCCTGCTGCTCGTCTGCGCCCTGGTTGGTTGCGCGCCGCTGGAGTTCGAGCCGAGTTCGCCCACGGCCCCGGCGGTATCCCCCAAAGAGCAGACCGAGCTGGAGCGGAAACGCGGCGAAGCCGTTGAGGGCCAACGCTGGGCGGACCAGCTGATGGAAGCCTATTGGCTGCGCGATGATTCCTCGGTGCAGCTGTGGATGCCGGGGACCGCCGAACGCCAGATCGTCAGCTGGGGAGCCTCGAAGCCCGGCGAGCTGGAACTGAGTGTGAACGGCTCGGAACCCACCACGGATCGGGATCTGAAATATTTCGCGCTGCGGCTGCTGGAAGAGTTTGGCGATCCGTCGCTGAAGTCCGTGACGGTGTCCGTGCTGGGTACCGAGGTGAGTGTGGTGGCCAGAACCGAGGAGCTTGACACCAGCCAGGCCTGAATCCGGCAGGACTGCCGCCGCGGTGCTCAGAGCTCTATATGGCCGTCGATCAGCACGTGGGTTGTGCCTCCGGTCCACAAGGCTCCGTCCTCCTGCTGGAATCGAACCAGTCCGCGACGGCCCAGCACGGTGCCCTGGCGGTTGCAGAACGGGGCTTCGGCCAGCTGGTGCGCGACGAGCCACTCGGCCGCGGCGGCGTTCAGGCTGCCGGTGACCGGGTCTTCGCGCAAGACGCCGTCGGCGAATTTCAGCGCGCGGACCTCGAAGCCACCGGACTCCAGCGGTCCCAGCACCCCGATCTTCCACATGCCGGGATGGCGCGACGCATCCGGCGCCAGCGCCAGCACCGCGTCGGCGTCCTCCAACAGCACCGCGCGCCACCCCGGACCGTTGTCTGCCCAGAAGGCGGCGGTGATCGCCTCGGCGTCAATGCCCAGGATCTCGCTGATCTTCCGGACTTCTGCCTCCTCCAGCGCCTCGGAGCGCAGCAACGCAGGGCTCTGGAAGAACAGCAGCTCGTCCTGCACCCGCACGGGAAGCGGGCCCGTCTGGCATTCGGCGATCACCTCGGCAGCGTTTTGCGGTCTCCCGCCGGCGGCCAGCCAGGCTTTCACCGTGCCCAGGGTGGGGTGTCCGGCGAAGGGGAACTCCTGCTCGCCGGCGAAGATCCTGAAACGGAAATCCGCGCGCCCGTCGCTGGGCGGCAGCACGAAGGTGACCTCGGAGAGGTTGGACCAGCTGGAGTAGTCCTGCATCTGCGCGGTGTCCAGCCCTTCGCCGTCCAGCACGACCCCCAGCGGGTTGCCCTTGTACGGGTCTCGGCTGAACACGTCGACCTGCATGAATCTGCGGCGCATCGTTTTCCCTTGCTCGGCGGGCGGTTTTCGGGCATGAAAAACCCCGGCGAGAATCTCGCCGGGGTTGATCCGCTGGTCGGGCTAACAAGATTTGAACTTGCGACCTCCTGACCCCCAGTCAGGCGCGCTACCAAGCTGCGCCATAGCCCGATGCCTTCGCAGCCGTTATCCCCAAGTCGTGAGAACCAAGGGTGCCGTCTGCGAAAAGCTCCTAGATAAGCCTACACCAAGTCGCGTGGACTTTTCGAACCGTTACCTGTTGCGGCCGCGGCGTTCGCGGATTCGCATCGATACTTCGATCGGGCTGCCGTCGAAACCGAAGGTCTCACGCAGGCGGCGGGTGATGAAGCGGCGGTAGCCCGGATCCAGGAATCCGGTGGTGAACAGCACGAACTTCGGCGGGCGGGCCGAGGCCTGGGTGCCGAACAGGATGCGTGGCTGCTTGCCGCCGCGCACCGGGTGCGGGTGGGCCGCGACGAGCTCGCCCAGGAAGGCGTTGAGCTTGCCGGTCGGGATGCGCTTGTCCCAGGATTCCAGCGCGGTGTGCAGCGCCGGGATCATCTTGTCCTTGTGCCAGCCGGTCTTGGCCGACATGTTCACCCGCGGCGCCCAGTGGATGTGGGCCAGGTCGCGGTCGATTTCCTGCTCCAGGTAGTAGCGGCGGTCCTCATCCACCTCGTCCCACTTGTTGAAGACCACCACCAGCGCGCGGCCGGCCTCGATGGCCAGCTGGATGATGCGCACGTCCTGCTCGGACACGGTTTCGTTCGCGGCCAGCAGCACCACGGCGACCTCGGCCTTCTCCAGGGCCGACTGGGTGCGCAGCGAGGCGTAGTAGTCCGAGCCGACGGCCATGTGCTGACGGCGGCGGATGCCCGCGGTGTCCACGAAGCGCCAGACTTCCCCGCCCAGTTCGACCAGTTCGTCCACCGGGTCGCGGGTGGTGCCCGCGTAGTCGTCGACCACCACGCGCTGCGAGCCTGCGAGCTTGTTCAGCAGCGAGCTCTTGCCCACGTTCGGGCGGCCGATCAGCGCGATGCGGCGCGGGCCGCCGGAGGGGATGACTCCCCCGTAGGCCGAGTGGGTGGGCAGCTTCTCCATGACCGCGTCCAGCAGGTCTGCGGTGCCGCGGCCGTGCAGCGCGGAAACCGGCCACGGCTGGCCGAAGCCCAGGCCCCAGAGCACTGCGGCCTCGGCTTCCTGGTTGAAGTCGTCGACCTTGTTGGCCACGAGGAAGACCGGCTTGCCTTTGCGGCGCAGCATCTTCACCACTGCCTCGTCGGTGGCGGTGGCCCCCACATGGGAGTCGACCACAAACATGATGGCGTCGGCCACGTCGGCGGCGATCTCGGCCTGCTCGGCCACGGAGGCGTGGATGCCCTTGGCATCGTGCTCCCAGCCACCGGTGTCCACAATGGTGAACGGGCGTCCCATCCACTCGGCGGAGTAGGACACGCGGTCGCGGGTCACGCCCGGGGTGTCTTCGACGACCGCTTCGCGGCGGCCGATAATGCGATTGACCAGGGTGGACTTGCCCACGTTAGGGCGCCCGATGACGGCGAGCACCGGCGGGATGACAACGTCCTTCTCATCCTCTTCGTACTCGTCCAGGCCCGCGAGCAGCGCGGCGTCCTCGTCGTCCAGGTCGTAGTCGTCCAGGCCCGAAAGCAGGGCCTGGGTGCGAATCGCGGCGTCTTCTTCGCTCAGTTCGGCAAGGCGCTCGGCGATATCGTCGTCTCCAACGGGGATGTATTCCTCGTCGTGGGTGGAGTTGTTCTCGCTCATGATTTTCCCTTCACAGCGATCGGTAATCTTCATCGGCTCTCGCCGAGGATGGGCACCAGCTCGTGGCTAGTTGGTGGTGGCGGTCTCGACGGCGTCGAGCACGGCGGCAATGGTCTGTTCGAAATCCAGGTCCGAGGAATCCACGGTCATCACGCCGTCCGCGGCCTGGGTGAAGTTCACCACGGTCGAGTCCTTGGCGTCGCGCGCCAGCACCTGGGTGGCCAGCTGCGCGTCGTTCTGGGTGCCGCCCAGCTGCAGTCCGCGGCGGCGCAGGCGCGCCTCCTCGGACGCGGTGAGCAGGATGCGGGCGTGGGCGTGGGGGGCGACCACGGTGGTGATGTCGCGGCCTTCGGCCACGATGCGGGTGTTCGCAGCGATGATCTCCTGCTGGCGGCGCACCAGTTCGGCGCGGGCCTCCAAGTTGGTGGCAACCGTGGAGACCTGCTCGGAGATGCGCGGTTCGCGGATGGCGGCGGTCACGTCGGTGTCCCCGATGACCACCAGTTCGGCGTCCGGGTCCACCGAGATGCTCAGCTTGGCGTCGCGCACTGCCTGGGCCACGGCGGCGGCGTCAGCCAGGTCGGTGCCGTCGGCGAGCACCGAGTAGGTGATCGCCCGGTACATCGCTCCGGTGTCAAGGTAGGCAGCGCCCAGCTTGCGGGCCACTGCCTTGGACACCGAGGACTTGCCCGAACCGCTGGGTCCGTCGATGGCGACGACGAGCTTGGCGTCCGCGAGGTCCTGGTTGTTCTCGATGCTCACTGGGCAACCTTCCATCCGTTGAAAATCAATGCGTTTATCAGTTCGTCTCGGCGCCCCGGCAGCACCGAGACGTCCACCAGTCCGACCTGATGGCCCGCGGAGTGCTCCATGCGCAGGTCCTCGATGTTGATCCCGGCCTCGCCGATCTGCGCCAGCAGCGCGGCGATCTGCCCGGGCTTGTCATCCACGACCACGGTGACCAGGGCGAAGGCCTGCGGCGGGGCGCCGTGCTTGCCCGGGATGCGGGCGCGGCCGGCGTTGCCCTCGGTCATCAGCTGCGAGAGGTCAAGCAGCGCGCCGGGTTCCTCCGGGTGCTGCAGGGTGTTGATCAGCCGGTCCAGGTCTTCCTTCATGCCGGTCAGGATCGGGATCAGCGCCTTGGAGTTGTGCGCGAAGATCTGGATCCACAGCTTCTCGTCGCTGGCGGCGATGCGCGTGGTGTCGCGCAGCCCATTGCCGGCCAGGGCCAGCTGGTGGCCCTCGGCGTTCAGCAGCCGGGAGGCGATCATCGAACTGGCGGCCTGCGGGAAGTGGCTGATCAGCGCCACCGATTCGTCGTGCTCGGTCACCGACATGCGGTGCATGGTCGCGCCCAGGTCGATGGCCAGCGATTCGGCGGCAATGACGCGGTCCGGCTGCGCGTTCTGGTGTGCGCAGATGACCCACGGCATGGCGGTGAACAGCTCGCCGCGGGCGGCGGCCGGGCCCGACTTCTCGCGTCCGGCCATCGGGTGGGTGCCCACGTAGCGCGAGGTTTCCGCCTCGCCCAGCCGCTCGTCGGCAAGCACCGCGTCCAGGATCGAGCCCTTGACGCTGGCGATGTCCACCACGGTGGCGTTCGGGTAGGCCAGCAGGGCGTCGCCGACCAGACGGGCGGTGACGTCCGGCGGGGCGCCGATGACCACGAGCTCCGGGGCGATCTTCTCCCCGTGCAGCACCACGCCGGCGCCGATGTCCTGGGCCACGCCCTGGGCGGTCGGCGAAATGTCCTGCAGGTAGACGCTCACGCCCTTGGCGCGCAGCCCCAGTCCCACGGAGGTGCCCAGCAGTCCGGTGCCGATGACCAGCACCGGCCCGGCGAGGTGTGAGGTGGCCATGGGCTACATCCCCACCATTTTCATCAGGTGGCCGACTTCCTGGTTGCCCAGGGAGCGGATGACGCCCTGCTTCTGGTCGCCGAGCTGGATCGGGCCGATGGCCACGCGCACCAGGCGCTCGACCGGGTGGCCCACGGCGTCGAACATGCGGCGCACGATGCGGTTGCGGCCCGAGTGCAGGGTCACTTCCACCATCACGTGCTTCGGGGACTGGTCGATCAGCTTGAAGTCGTCGACCTTGATCCAGCCGTCCTCCAGCTTGACGCCGTCGCGCAGCTGCTTGCCCACGGAGCGCGGCAGCGGGCCGGGGACCTGCACCAGGTAGGTCTTGGGGACCTCGTACTTCGGGTGCTGCAGGCGGTTGGCCAGCTCCCCGTCGTTGGTCAGGATGAGCAGGCCCTCGGTCTTGTAGTCCAGGCGGCCGACGTGGAACAGGCGCTGGGAGAGGTGCTCGTTCTTGAAGTAGTCCGCAATGGTGCGGCGGCCCTCGGGGTCGTCCATGGTGCACATGACGTGCTTGGGTTTGTTGAAGACGTAGTAGCGGGCGGCCTTGTTCAGCTGGATGCGCATGCCGTCCACGTGGATGGAGTCCTTCGCCGGGTCAATGCGGGTGCCCAGCTCGACGACCAGGTTGCCGTTGACCTCCACGCGGCCTTCGAGGATCATCTCCTCGCAGACGCGGCGCGAAGCGACCCCGGCGTTGGCCATGGCCTTCTGCAGGCGCACGCCGTCCATCAACTCGCCGTACTGGGCGCGGGCGGCCTGGCTCTCGGCGCGGGCCTGGGCGCGGGCGCGCTGGGTCGGGCGGGCGTAGTTGGTCGGCACCGAGTTGCCGAAGCGCTCCTTGGAGAAGGCGCGCTCGGAGTTCTTGCGCGCCGCCGAGGTGTTGCGCTTGGCCGAGCCGCCGGCCTGCTTGGATCCGACGGACTTGGCGCCCGCGGACTTGCCGTAGGGCTTGGAGTCGGCCGGCTTGCCGTAGGGCTTGGCCGGGCCGGAGCCCGGGCGTCCACCGGTCTTGCCGAAGGACTTGCCGCCGGCGCCGGGCTTGCCGCCCTGTCCCGAACGGGAACCGGCTGGCTTGCCGAAGTTTGAATTGTTGCCGCGTGGGTTGCGGCCGGAGGAGGATCCCCTGCTCATGCTAAGACTTGTCCCTTGCTGTTACGTATTCGCGCGCCTGCGGCCGGTGGGCCCAGGCGTCGTTGGTCCTGTCGGGCAATGCTGCACAGCTGCATTGCCTAGTCGTCGTAGGTTGCCGAATCCAGCGATTCGAGATCGGCCACCCCGGGCAGATACGGGGACAGCGCGGGCAGCTCCTGGAGCGAGCCCAGTCCCAGTCGTTCCAGGAAGTATTCGGTCGTTTGGTAGAGCGTCGCTCCACCATCGCCCATCTCCGGATACTCCGTGATCAATCCGCGGGTGAGCAGTGTGCGCACCACCGAATCGACGTTGACACCTCGAATCGCCGAAATACGTCCACGCGAGACCGGCTGTCGGTAAGCGATGACAGCCAGGGTTTCTAGGGCGGCCTGTGACAGGCGTGCTGTTTGCCCGTCGAGCACATAACTGGAGACGAAATCGGCATAATCGGCCCGCGAATAGAAGCGCCACCCGGAGGCGACGCGTCGCAGTTCAAATCCGCGCGGGCGATCCTTACTATCATACTCGTTCGCCAGGTTCTCCAAGGCGGCAGCGATCCGGGGTACCGGCACCTCGAAGATTTCGGCCAAACGCGCCGAGGATACGGGGGTATCTGCGACCATCAGCACCGCTTCGAGCCCCGATTCCAGGCCTCCGGGAAGCTGGTCAATGGGTGCAATCTCACTCATGATCCGCCTCACCACTCCCCTCGTAGTCGTCCTGCACCGCGTCGGCGTCGAAGTCAGACTCCCCGGCCAGGCTGATCTGCAGCGGGCCGAGCGGGTCCAGCTGCTCGAAGCTGATGACCTTTTGCCTGAACATCTCCAACAATGCCAGAAAACGCACCACGACCACCAGATGCTCGGCGGCGTCGGCGACCAGCGCGGTGAAGTCCATGGCCCCGTGCGCGGCCAGCAGTTCCGCGATGGACTCCGCCTCGGCGGCGATGGTGACGTTCGCTCCATGCAGGTGGCCGAGCCCCACTTCGGTGATCGGCTCGGGCTTCGGCGCCAGCGCGCCGGCGGCGATCTGGGCGAAGCGTTCGGGGCCGATCGAGAAGATCAGCTCGGGCAGCAGCGCGGCGAATTCCGGCTCCAGCGCCACCTCGCGCGGACGGCGCGAGCCTTCGGACTCGTAGCGCTCCGCCAGGAAGGCGGCGGCGTGCTTGAACGCCTTGTACTGCAGCAGCCGCGCAAACAGCAGGTCCCTGGCTTCGAGCAGCTCGAAGTCCTCCTCGTCGGCCATTTCCCCACGCGGCAGCAGCCGGGCGGCCTTCAGATCGAGCAGCGTGGAGGCGACGACCAGGAATTCGGTAGTTTCATCCAGGATCTTCATCCCGTCGCTGCCGGCTTCGCGGCTGCTGTCCTGCAGCTCGCGCAGGTAGGCGATGAATTCGTCCGTCACTTCGGCGAGCGCCACCTCGGTGATGTCCAGTTCGCGTTTGGTGATCAGGTGCAGCAGGACGTCGAAGGGCCCGTTGAAATTTGCCAGGGCAAGGCGAAAACCGCCAGCCGATTCCCCCTGGCCCGTGTCGGGGCTTTCGTCGGGGGTGCCGGTGGCGGTTTGTTCGCGTTGGTCCTCGCTGAGCATGGTGCTCATTACGGGGCACCACCACGCCAGATCAGCTCGCGGGCCAGGTTGCGGTAGGCCTCCGCGCCGGGGTGGTTGGCGGCGTAGGAGGTGATCGGCTCTGCGGCCACGTTCGCGTCGGCGAACTTGATGGTGCGCTTGATGACGGTTTCGAAGAGCTTGTCGCCGAAAGCCTCATCCAGGCGGGTGATGACCTCGCGGCTGTGCAGGGTGCGGGCGTCGTACATGGTGGCCAGCACGCCGTCGAGTTCCAGCACCTGGTTCAGGCGGTCCTTGACCTTGTCGATGGTTTCCATCAGCAGGGCCACGGCGCGCAGGGCGAAGAATTCGGCGGTCAGCGGGATGATCACGCCGTGGGCGGCGGTCAGCGCGTTGATGGTCAGCAGGCCGAGGGATGGCTGGCAGTCGATGAGCACCACGTCGTAGTCGTCGATCACGTGGCGCAGCGCGCGTTCGAGCACCTGCTCGCGGGCGACCTCGTTGACCAGCTGCACCTCGGCGGCGGACAGGTCGATGTTCGCCGGGAGCAGGTCGATGTTCTCCACATCGGTCTGGCGGATCGCGTCGGTGATCTTCACATTGCGGTCCATCAGCACGTTGTAGACGGTGACGTCCATTTCATGCGGGTTGGTGCCGAAGCCCGCGGACAGCGCGCCCTGCGGGTCGAAGTCCACCAGCAGCACCTTGCGGCCGTACTCGGCGAGCGCCGCGGCCAGGTTGATGGTCGAGGTGGTTTTGCCCACCCCGCCCTTCTGGTTCACCATGGCGATGACGCGTGCCGGGCCGTGGGACGGCAGGGCGGCGGGTACGGGGAATTCCGAGAGTGGTTTGCCGGTGGGGCCCACCGGGCGGGGCTCCTTGAGCATCCCGGCGCCGCGGACCTTGCTTGCCTGTTCCTCGCTCACGATGGGTCAACCACACTTCCCGTTATTCCTGACAAAAACTTCGAGCTTTCGGCTCTTTTAAAGGTTATCGGGCGGGAGGGACATTCGGCGTATTTTCAACTTTTTCACGGCGAGCCTTTACCTTGAACCTTAACTCAAATGTTGTATGGACGCTGGGTATTTTCTACGACGCTCCGAAAGGCAGCGAACCCCGGACTCGGGGTCCTCGCGAGGGCACGGACCGTTGCGGACAACGTACCCGAGTGCTCGAATCATTGGAGACTGCACTATGGCCGCATCGCAAAAGGAGATTGGGATGTTCAAAAGCTTGCTTGCCAATTGCACGGTTTCGGATCTAAAACGCGCCGAGCAGTGGTACATGAGACTGCTTTCCCGCGAGCCGGACCGCCGCCCGATGGATGGGCTGCTGGAATGGCACCTCGGTCACGGGTTCGGGCTTCAAGTCTGGCATGAGCCTGAACGCGCAGGCCGCTCTACGGTCGTGTTGGAAGTTTCCAATCTCGATTCGGAGGCACTTCGGCTATCCAAGGCGGGATTCGTCCATGGCGGACCGGAACAGGGCGGTGGGGCACGGATCCTGCAGCTGGCAGATCCCGATGGCAATCGGATAGTCATCGCCGGCCCCGGCGTCATTCCGGACCCCGGCGAGTGAACGCACGGCCAATCTCAGTTCTACACCGTGCATAACCCGTGGCCTGTGCAGAGCGGCGTTCCAGTGGCGGTTAATGAGAAACATCCGCCCTCCCGCTGGGTGCGGGAGGGCGGATGCTTGCGAGGCTGGTGGCCGGCTGGAGGCTAGTGCATGCTTTCTTCCATGAGCGCCTCGTCGAACGGGCGCTGTCCGGAGAGCACTGCCTTGGCCTGGTCCAGGTCGACCTCGTGGGTCCACTTGCCGATCAGCAAGGTGGCCACCGCGTTACCGGTGAAGTTGGTCAGCGCGCGGGCCTCGGACATGAACTTGTCGATGCCCACGATCACGCCCATGCCGCCGAGCAGCTCCGGACGGTGCGCCTGCAGGCCAGCGGCCAAGGTGGCCAGGCCGGCGCCGGTCACGCCGGCTGCGCCCTTCGAGGCGATGATCATGAAGACCAGCAGGCCGATCTGCTCACCGAGGTTCATCGGCATGCCCATGGCCGTCGAGACGAACAGCGCCGACATGGTCAGGTAGATGGCAGTGCCGTCGAGGTTGAACGAGTAGCCGGTCGGGACGGTGATGCCGACCACCGGCTTCGAGACACCCACGTGCTCCATCTTGGCGATCAGGCGCGGCAGGGCCGACTCGGAGGAGGAGGTCGAGAAGATCAGCAGGTACTCGCGGGCCAGGTACTTCAGCAGCAGGAAGATGTTCAGACCGGTGACCAGGCGCAGCATGGTGCCCAGCACGAAGACGATGAAGATGATGCAGGTCAGGTAGAACGCGCCCATGAGGATGGCCATGGAACCGATGGCGGCCCAGCCGGTGGCGCCCACGACGGCGGCGATGGCGCCGAAGGCACCGATCGGCGCAACCCACATGATCATCATCATGATGCGGAAGACGACCTTCTGGATGGCCTGGATGCCGTGCAGCACCGGTTCGCCGCTCTTGCCCATGCCCTGCAGCGCGAAACCTACGAACAGTGCGACCACCAGGGTCGGCAGCACCGGCAGGGATCCCGGGATCAGCGACATGAAGAAGTCGACGGTGCCGTTTTCGGTCTTCGGCTTGTTCGGATCGTAGGGCTGCAAATCAAGGCCCTCGCCCGGGTGGATGATGTTGCCCACGACCAGGCCCAGGGCCAGCGCGAAGGTGGACATGCCGATGAAGTACAGCAGCGCCAAGCCGCCGACCTTGCCCACGGTCGCAGCCTTGGCGATGGAACCGATGCCGAGCACGATGGTGCAGAAGATCACCGGGGCGATGATCATCTTGATCAGGGCGACGAACCCGTCGCCCAGCGGCTTCAGGGCCTTGCCCAGATCAGGGGCGGCCAGGCCGATGATGGCGCCGAGCACCACCGCGGCGATCACCGAGATGTAGAGCCAGTGCGTCCGGTCCTTCTTATTTGCCTGCTGCGGCGCATCGGATGCCGCCGAATCGTGCTCGGTGATAGCCATGAAAGTGACCTGTCTTGTGAGTGGGAACCGCGACGGCGTCGTTGCCGGACGGCATTCCGTAGAATCGTTATGTCCATCGTGCGCGCCTTCGTGATTTTCATCTCCGTTGAGTTCATATTGGTCACGCACACCAGTGCAGCCACGGCCGGCCGGCCGCGCGGCGGCCACGCGAAGGGGGAAGCCTTGACCGATCATTTCGCCGATCACCCCTTGCCCCGCCCGCTGGATTCCCGCAACGACCCGGCCCCGCTGACCCGCGACGGCTGGTCCTTCGCGGTGCTGATCTTCTCGGCGCAGATGCTCGTGGTGCTGCTGGTGGTCGCCGGGCTGGCGATCGCCACCTACCAGCAGCAGAACCGGGTAATCTTGGAGGACAAGCAGTCAACGGTGGCGGCCATCTCCATCACCCTGGCCAACGACCCGTTCGTCAGCCAGGCCCTGGCGGGCAAGAACCCCACCGAACAGCTGCAGCCCTATGCGAACGAGATCCTGAACCGCGCCCCGGTGGTGGACTTCATCACGATCATGACCCCCGACCGGATCCGCGTCACCCACCCCGACCCGGAGCAGATCGGCAGACCCTATTCCGGCTCCACCAGCCAGGCGCTGCACGGTGAGGTCTACAACGAGCAGGCCGTGGGCACGCTGGGCAACTCGGTACGCACCATCGCCCCGGTCTACCACCAGGGCAGGCTCGTGGGCATGGTGTCCACCGGCATCACGCTGCACAACCTGCAGCTGATCTACCGCAGCGAAATCCCGCAGATCCTGCTGGTCTCCGCGCTGACCCTGCTGCTGGCAGGCTTCAGCGCCTGGTTCTTCTCCCGTTACGTCAACCAGGCCACCCTGGGTTTCGGCCCGCACGGGCTGCGCCGGCTGTACGCGTTCTACTTCTCCGCCCTGCACTCGGTGCGCGAGGGGCTGGTGCTGCTGGACCGTCGGCACCGCATCGTGCTGTACAACCAGGAAGCGGCCCGGCTGCTGGGCTTGCCCGAAGAAGTCCCCGGCGAGGGCATGGATCCGCAGGAAGTGCAGATGCCCGAGACCCTGCGCGAGCTGATGGTCACCGGGCGCAGCTGCAAGGACGAAATCCATCTGGGCGCCCACACCGTGCTGTCAGTTTCCCAAGGCCCGGCGAAGCTGACCAATACGAACCTGCCGCGCGTGGGCGGTTCCTGGCGCGGCTGGTTCGGCATCCAGCCGCTGACCGGGCAGGTGCTCACGCTGCGCGACCTGACCGAGGTGCAGGAACTGGCCGGCGAGCTGCAGTCGCTGAAGACCTTCTCCACCGCGTTGCGCGCCCAGACCCACGAGCACGCCAACCGGCTGCACACCATCGCCACGCTGATCGAGAACGGCAAGGTCGACCAGGCGCTGGCCTTCGCGGTGGACGACCGGCAGCACTCGCAGCAGCTGACCGACGCGATCGTGCACAGCATCGACGACGTCTACCTCTCCAGCCTGCTCGTGGCCAAGGCCGCCCAGGCCCATGAACGCGGCATCCAGCTGGACATCAGCGCGCAGGGCGTGATGCCCACCGACGCGTTCGCCGCCACCGACATCGTCACCATAGTCGGCAACCTGCTGGACAACGCGCTGGACGTCTCGGTAGGCACCGAGGATGCCACGGTCTGGGTGGAGGTCACCGCACTGGACGACGAGCTGATCATTTCGGTGGCCGACTCCGGACCTGGCATCGAGCCCGAGTTCCTGGAGAACCTGCTGCGCTTCGGGGTCAGCACCAAGTCCGGGGCGCAGCCGCGCGGGCTCGGGCTGGCCCTGGTCCAGCAGGCGGTGCTGCGCCTGGATGGCACAATGAATGTGGACAACGACGCCGGGGCGATCTTCACGGTGACCTTGCCCTTCACCCCGCGCAGCTAGCCCGCGCCGAGGGCACAACGATTTCGGGAGGAGCCGATGGGCACCATGCAGACCGCGAACACCCCCGGGCCGGGAACCCTGCACCCGCTGCGGGTGCTGGTCGTCGACGACGAACCCGACACCGCCGCCGCCCACGCGGCCTTCGTCAACCGCATCGAGGGCTTCACCGCGGCAGCGGTGGCGGGCAACGGACAGCAGGCGCTGAGCCTGCTGGCCGACGCGGTGCAGGCCGGCGAGCCCTTCGACCTGGTGCTGCTGGACATGACGCTGCCCGACCTGCACGGCATCGACGTGGCCAAGCGCATGCGCGGGCGCGGGCTGACCACCGACATCATCGCCATCACCGCGGTGCGCGACCTGGCGGTGGTGCGCTCGGCGGTGGCCACCGGCATCACCCAGTACCTGATCAAGCCCTTCACCTTCGCGGTGTTCGCCGAAAAGCTGGAAAACCACCGCCGCTTCATCGCCTCCATGCGCTCCACCGGGCCGGACGCCAGCCAGGCGGCCCTGGACACCGCCTTCTCCGCGCTGCGCACTTCGAGCGCCTCCACCACGCTGCCCAAGGGGCTGATCCCCGAAACCCTGGCGCAGATCAGCGAGCATCTGAATGCGAGCGCCGGCACAGCCTTCTCCGCCACCGAGCTGGCCGACCAGCTGGGCATGTCCCGGGTCACCGCCCGCCGCTACCTGGAACACCTGGCCGAGTCGAAGGCCGCGGTCAAGCAGCCCCGGCACGGCACCCGCGGACGCCCGGAATACGAGTACAGGGCCGCGTCCGCGTTCTCCGGCAGGTAACCCATACCAAACTTACCCAAGCCAAACCATCCTTGTCAGCGCTCGATCCACGGCGCATGATGGCAGTATGAGCAATGAAAACCAGGAGATCATCTCCGCGATCCAGCACCCCGGCGAAGCCCACGGCGAGCAGAACGTGGGCCAGCGGCTGAACTGGCTGCGCGCCGGAGTGCTCGGCGCCAACGACGGCATCGTGTCAGTGGCCGGCGTGGTGGTGGGTGTCGCCGCGGCCACCCCGAACAATCTGGCAGCCATCGCCACAGCTGGCATCGCGGCCCTGGTCGCCGGCGCCTTCTCCATGGCCGGGGGCGAATACGTCTCGGTCAGCACCCAGCGGGACACCGAGCGCGCTCTGCTGGCCAAGGAACAACGCGAGCTGCGCGAGCAGCCGGAGGAGGAACTTCAGGAGCTCGCCGGGCTGTACCGCCAGCGCGGGCTGTCCGAAGAGCTGGCCCTGCAGGTCGCCCGGGAGCTGACCAGCCACAACGCGTTGGCGGCGCACGCGGAGGTAGAGCTGGGCATCGACCCGCAGGAGCTGACCAGCCCGTGGCATGCCGCGCTGTCCTCCTTCATCGCCTTCACCGTCGGCGCGCTGATCCCGCTGGCCATGATCCTGCTGCCCTTCGGCAGCGAAATCATCAACACCGCGTTGGCTGTGGTGCTGGGACTGTTCCTCACCGGCTGGATCAGCGCGCGGCTGGGCGGCGCCCCGCTGGTTCCGGCCATCGTGCGCAATGTCCTGATGGGTTCGGCCACCATGGCCGCCACCTACCTGATCGGCCTGCTCTTCGGCGTCGCGGTCAGCTGAGGCTTCCGCCCCGATTAAACACCCGTGCCCTGCCTGCGACGATTCGCACGCAGGGCACGGGTGCTTCGGGGTCGCCGGGCTCTAGGCTTCCGGACGCAGCAGCGGCATCAGGTCATCGAGCACCGCGATGTCCTCGATGGTCGAAGGCACGGTGTATTCCTTGCCGTCGGCAATCTGGCGCATGGTCTTGCGCAGGATCTTGCCCGAGCGGGTCTTGGGCAGCGCGGCGACCACGGTGACCTCGCGGAAGTCGGCCACCGGGCCGATGTGCTGGCGCACCAGGGCCACGATTTCCTTCTTCAGCGCTTCCTCGTCGGCTTCGACGCCGGACTTGAGCACCACGTAGCCGCTGGCCCGCTGGCCCTTGAGCGCGTCGGCCAGGCCGATGACCGCGCATTCGGCCACGGCCGGGTGGCTGGAGAGCACCTGCTCCATGGCGCCGGTGGACAGCCGGTGGCCCGACACGTTGATCACGTCGTCGGTGCGGCCCATTACGAACAGGTAGCCGTCCTCGTCCAGGAAACCCGAGTCGCCGGTGAGGTAGTAGCCTTCCAGCTGGCTCAGGTAGGTGTCGATGAAACGCTGGTCGTCGCCCCACAGGGTGACCAGGGCGCCCGGAGGCAGCGGCAGGCGAACCACGATGTTGCCTTCCTCGCCGGTGGGCACCTCCTCGCCCAGGGCGTCGCGGATCTGCACGTCGAAGCCCGGCACCGGGGTGGTGGGGCTGCCGGCCTTGGCGGGAAGCTGTTCCAGGCCCAGCGGGTTGGAGGCGATCGGCCAGCCGGTTTCGGTCTGCCACCAGTTGTCCACCACCGGGATGTTCAGCAGCTCGGAGGTGAAGTGGTAGGTGTCCGGGTCAAGGCGTTCGCCGGCCACGAACAGCGCCCGCAGGCTGGACAGGTCGTGGGAGGTCATCAACCCGCCGGTCGGATCCGCCTTGCGCACCGCGCGCAGCGCGGTCGGGGCGGTGAACATGGTGGTGACCTTGTGGTCTGCGATGATGCGGCCGAACACGCCGGCATCCGGGGTGCCCACCGGCTTGCCCTCGTAGAGCACCGTGGTGGCGCCGGCGATCAGCGGCGCGTAGACGATGTAGGAGTGTCCCACGACCCAGCCCACGTCCGAGGCGGTGAACATGGTGTCCCCCGGGTGCACGTCGTAGATGGCGTTCATGGAGAACTGCAGCGCGGTGGCGTAGCCGCCCGTGTCGCGCACCACGCCCTTGGGGGCGCCGGTGGTTCCGGAGGTGTACAGCACGTACAGCGGGTGGGTGGACGGCACCGAGACCGGCGCGGCAGGCTGCGCGGTTTCAGCCAGCTGGTCCCAGTCAAGCCAGTTGATGTCCTGCCCGTTGATCGGCTTGCCGTGGTATTCCTCGATCGAGTGGGCGAAGCCGTCGCGGTGCGCGACGATGACGTCCTTGACCGCAGGCTCGGCGAGGCTCAGCGCCTCGGCGACGGCCGGCAGGTACTCGATGCGGCGCGAAGGCTCGATGCCGCCGGTCGCTGCCACGATGGCCACCGGCGCGCAGTCGGTGATGCGCGCTGCCAGTTCCTTGGGGGCGAAGCCGCCGAAGACCACCGAGTGCACCGCGCCGATGCGGGCGCAGGCAAGCATGGAAACCAGGGCCTGCGGAACCATCGGCATGTAGATCAGCACGCGGTCCCCGGTCTTGACTCCGCGTGCGAGCAGCACGCCGGCGAAGATCTCGACCTCGCGCAGCAGCTGCGCATAGGTATAGGTCTGGACTGTCCCGAGCATGGCCGAATCGTAGATCAATGCGGCCTGGTCGCCGCGTCCGGCGGCCACGTGGCGATCCAGCGCATTGACCGACAGGTTCAGCATGCCGTCGGGGAACCAGCTGTACAGCGGCTTGCGCGAAGCATCGACGGCTGATGACGGCACCGTATCCCATTGGATATCCTTGGCGGCCTCAAGCCAGAATGTCTCCGGATCAGTGCTCGCTTGATCAAAGGCCTGGCGGTAGGTCTGCGCCATGGTGTTCTCCTCCGGCGTCGGGCGTCGCTGCCCGGCGTCCTGTTAAATATCTCGACTCGTCCTCGTATACATAAGCCTATGACTACAGTCACACAATCACAACATTCATGTATACATATTTCGTACTTTTCTAAAATATTTTCCGAGCTTTGCCCCATTTGACTCGGTTTGTGTATACACTCGAAGCATGAGAGCAAGTGACAAGGTCTACGAGAGCCTGCGCACCGACATCGTCGAGTGGCGCTTGCACCCGGGAACCGTGCTTGCCGAGGTTGAACAGTCGGAACGACTAGGTGTTTCCCGCACTCCGGTACGCGAAGCCCTGGCCCGATTGGTGGCCGACGGATTGGCGGTTCCTCAGCGGGGCCGCGGAGTGGTGGTTTCAGAGGTCAGCGAAGACCATCTGGAAGATCTCTTCGTGCTGCGCCGCGCACTGGAAATCACCAGCGCCAGGCAGGCCGCCTTGTCGGAAAACCGTGCTCAGTTCGCATCCCTGGCCGAGGATTTCGACCGGTCGGTGCATCTGGCGGATCTCTCCGGGGCCCGCGACGACTACTACCAGCTGGTCGCCCGACTCGACGAGATGGTCGACGACGCGGCCAACAACCCGTACCTGGCCACCGCGCTGCGCACCCTGCGCGTGCATCTGCAACGGGTGCGCCGGCTGGCCAAGGACAATCCCGACAGGCTGCGCGACTCGGCCCGCGAACACGCGGCCATCGCCTGGGCGATTGCCGAGGGGAACGCAGAGGTGGCGGCGGCCGCCACCACCGTTCACCTCCACAAATCTTTTACACACATCAAGACATACACAGTTGGATCCGAAAGGTAGCATCTCCATGATCAACCACCCAGTACGCGTATACCGCTCCGAGGAAAACCTGGCCCGCGAAGACCAGCTGGCCCACAAGATCGCCACCGTCGCCGCCGACCCGGTCGAGGTCACCAGCGAAGTCACCGAGATGATCATCAACCGCATCATCGACAACGCCTCGGTGGCCATCGCGTCGCTGAACCGCGGCCCGATCGTCGCGGCCCGCGCCCAGGCGCTGACCCACGCGCCCTCCACCGGCGGCCAGGGCGCGTCGGTGTTCGGCATCTCCGAGAAGGTCTCCCCCGAGTGGGCTGCCTGGGCCAACGGCGTGGCTGTGCGCGAGCTCGACTACCATGACACCTTCCTGGCCGCCGAGTACTCCCACCCGGGCGACAACATCCCGCCGATCCTGGCCGTGGCGCAGCACACCGGCGCTTCGGGCAAGGACCTGATCCGCGGCATCGCCACCGGCTACGAGATCCAGGTCGACCTGGTCAAGGCCATCTGCCTGCACAAGCACAAGATCGACCACGTGGCGCACCTGGGACCATCGGCCGCAGCCGGCATCGGCACCCTGCTGGGCCTGGACGTCGAGACAATCTTCCAGGCCGTTGGCCAGGGCCTGCACACGACCACCGCCACCCGCCAGTCGCGCAAGGGCGAAATCTCCACCTGGAAGGCCCACGCCCCGGCCTTCGCCGGCAAGATGGCAGTTGAGGCAGCCGACCGCGCCATGCGCGGCCAGACCTCCCCAGTGCCGATCTACGAAGGCGAAGACGGCGTCATCGCCTGGATGCTGGACGGGCCGGACGCAGCCTACGAGGTTCCGCTGCCTGAGGCCGGCGAAGCCAAGCGCGCCATCCTCGACACCTACACCAAGGAGCACTCGGCCGAGTACCAGGCGCAGGCCTGGATCGACCTGGCCCGCAAGCTGCACGGCGAGCACCCGGAAGCCGCGGACCCGAAGAACGTGAAGTCGGTGCTGATCAAGACCAGCCACCATACCCACTACGTCATCGGCTCCGGCGCCAACGACCCGCAGAAGTACGATCCGACCGCTTCGCGCGAGACCCTGGACCACTCGATCCCGTACATCTTCACCGTTGCACTGCAGGACGGCGCATGGCACCACGTGGATTCCTACTCCCCTGAGCGTGCCGGCCGCGCCGACACCGTTGAGCTGTGGAACAAGGTGACCACCGAGGAAGACGCCGAGTGGACCCGCCGCTACCACTCGCTGGACATCGCAGAGAAGGCCTTCGGCGGTTCGGTGGAAATCACCCTGAACGACGGTACCGTGATCACCGATGAGATCGCCGTCGCCGACGCGCACCCGCTGGGCGCACGTCCGTTCGCCCGCGAGCAGTACATCAACAAGTTCCGCACCCTGGCCGAGGGCCTGGTCGACGAGGCGGAGATCAACCGCTTCATCGCCGCCGCCGAGAACCTGGAGAACCTTGCAGCCGGCGAGCTGGACCAGCTGAACATCCAGGCCGCCGACGGTGTCATCAACCTGGAAACCGCACCTAAGGGACTGTTCTAATCATGTTGTACTCAACCAAGACCCCAGCCGCGAAGCGCGTAGCGCTGCGCGAAATGCTGACCCCGGGAGCTGCCCGCCAGTTCCCCGGAGCCTTCAACCCGCTCTCGGCCAAGCTGATCAGCGAGAAGAACTTCGACGGCGTCTACATCTCCGGTGCGGTGCTGGCCAATGACCTGGGCCTGCCGGACATCGGCCTGACCTCGCTGACCGAGGTCGCCACCCGCGCCGGGCAGATCGCCCGCATGACCGACCTCCCGTCGATCGTTGACGCCGACACCGGCTTCGGCGAGCCGATGAACGTGGCCCGCACCATCCAGGAGCTGGAATACGCCGGCCTGGCCGGTTGCCACATCGAGGACCAGTTCAACCCGAAGCGCTGCGGGCACCTGGATGGCAAGAACGTGGTGGATACCGAAACCATGCTCAAGCGCATCGCTGCCGCCGCCGACGCGCGCATCGACGAGAACTTCCTGATCATGGCCCGCACGGACATCCGTGCGGTCGAGGGCCTGGCTTCGGCCGTGGACCGCGCCAAGGCCATGGTGGATGCCGGCGCGGACGCGATCTTCCCGGAGGCCATGAAGAACGTCGCCGAGTTCGAGGCGATCTGCAATGCGGTGGACGTGCCGGTGCTGGCCAACATGACCGAGTTCGGCAAGTCCGAGCTGTTCAACCGCCAGGAACTGGCAGATGCCGGCGTCGCGCTGATCATCTACCCGGTCACCCTCCTGCGCAGCGCCATGGGCGCGGCGGAGCGGGTGCTGGACGCGATCAGCGAAGACGGCACCCAGCAGCGCGAAGTGGATAACATGTTAACCAGGTCACGTCTGTACGAGCTGGTGGACTACGAAGCCTACAACCGGTTCGACACCGGAATCTTCAACTTCCAGGTCCCAACCCTGGACATCGATTCCAACAGCGCGAATCTCTAAACAGGAGCCACCGCACTGTGGCAGCGTCCGGTTGCGCGGGCCGTCTGAATTCTTCGACGGCCCGCGCTACCGGCCTAAAAGTCTTGAAAGACAATTCAGGAGGAGTACGACCATGAGCACGAGCACCGAAGACATCAAGAAGGGTCTGGCTGGAGTCGTCGTCGACTACACCGCCGTATCCAAGGTCAACCCAGAGACCAACTCCCTGCTCTACCGCGGCTACCCGGTACAGGACCTTGCAGCATCCAAGTCCTTCGAAGAGGTTGCCCTGCTGCTGTGGAACGGCGAACTGCCGTCCCAGAGCGAACTGACCGAATTCACAGCCTTCGAGCGCGCCAACCGCACGCTGGATCCGGCCGTCAAGGCCGCCATCGACCTGTTGCCGGCCGACTGCCACCCGATGGACGTGGGCCGCACCGCGGTCTCCGTGATCGGCGCCAACCACTCGCAGTCGGAGAACTCCTCCGTCGAAGCCGAGCTACTGAAGTCCAAGGAGCTGTTCGCGGCCTTCCCTGCTGTCGTGGCCTACGACCAGCGCCGCCGCCGCGGCCTGGACGTCGTCCCGCCGCGCGACGATCTGGATTACGCAGCCAACTTCCTGTGGATGACCTTCGGCGAAGAAGCAGCGCCTGAGGTTGTCGACGCTTTCCGCGTCTCCATGGTGCTGTACGCGGAGCACTCGTTCAACGCGTCGACCTTCACCGCTCGCGTGATCACCTCGACCCTGTCGGACCTGCACTCGGCAGTCACCGGCGCCATCGGCGCCCTGAAGGGCCCGCTGCACGGCGGCGCCAACGAGGCCGTCATGCACACCTTCACCGAGATCGGCATCGACAAGGACGAGTCCCGCGAGAACGCCGCCAAGCGCGCCAAGGCCTGGATGGAAGAGGCCCTGGCAGCCAAGAAGAAGGTCATGGGCTTCGGCCACCGCGTCTACAAGCACGGCGACTCCCGCGTTCCGACCATGAAGGCCGCACTGGATCGCATGATCGAGCACTACGGCCGCCACGAAATGCTGGGCCTCTACGACGGCCTGGAAGCTGCCATGGACGAGGCCAAAGCCATCAAGCCGAATCTGGACTACCCGGCAGGCCCGACCTACCACCTGATGGGCTTCGACACCGAGATGTTCACCCCGATCTTCATCGCGGCGCGCATCACCGGCTGGACCGCACACATCATGGAGCAGCGCGCCTCGAACGCCCTGATCCGCCCGCTCTCTGCCTACAACGGCCCGGAGCAGCGCGCACTGTAAAAAGTAGCGCCTTGCCGCCGGCCCGGACCTCGCGTCCGGGCCGGCGTTTTTGTGTCCGCAGCACGTCCCCACGGACGAGCACCTCCGCTCGGGATTGCCTAGATAACGATCAGGAGTTATCGTTTAACGATAGATACCATCTGTAAAACGATAAGTGAGGTGAACCGTGAGCCGATTCAGCATTGTGGCACTCAGGGGGATTTTGGCTGTGGTCCTGGCCGGGACGCTTTTTGTCCAATTGGTCATGGTGCCGATGATCGCGGTGAACGAGGTGTCGCACCCCGGAGCTCCGGATGTGCCCGCGGTCGCGCTGCTCGCGTACTTGGTTCTGGCCGGGATCGTCATCGAGATCTGCTCGGTCTGCGTCTGGAAGCTGGCCACCCGCGTGGCCCGCAGCACGGTGTTCGACCCTGCATCGTCCAAATACGTCGGACCGATCATCTGGTCGATCGCCGCCGGATCGCTGGCCACCTTCGCCCTTGCAGCCCTGCTGGCGCCCGGCGAGGATATCGCCCCGGGAATGGTCCTGCTCATCGGCGGCTTCGGAATCCTGCTGGCCGGAATCTCGGTGATCGTGTTCGTCTTGCGCCAGCTGCTCCTCCAGGCCACGCAGACCGAAGCGCAGGCCGCCGCCCTGCGCACCGAGCTCGGCGGTGTCATCTGATGGGCATCCGTGTCGATATCGACATCATGCTCGCCAAGCGGAAGATGGCGGTCGGAGAGCTGGCTGAACGGATCGGCATCACTCCGGCCAATCTGGCGGTATTGAAGAACGGGCGGGCCAAGGCGGTCCGCTTCACGACCTTGCAGTCGTTGTGCGAGGTCCTGGGCTGCCAGCCCGGGGACCTGCTCGTCTACGAACCCGACACCGCCCAAGCCGAAGCCGGGCAGGACACCACGCCCGCTACCAGGGGGTGATCTGCACCGACTCGACGCCGAGGTTGTCCTGCGCCATGATTACTGTCGCGGTGAACATCTCCCCGCCGATGATGAGCGGAAGCCAGTGCTCCGCGTCCTGCCACATGTGATCGACCGGCAGGTTGGCCACCGGGTACCAGCGCGGTTCCAGCTCCTCGCTGGCCACCGGCTCACCCTGGTAGCTGGTGGCCAGGAAGACTTGGCAGTCCATGTCCGAGGCAGGCCGTACGGGAAAACGGAACAGGATCGTGGCTCGGTGGACCGGGGCGCTTTCTGTGACTTGCAGCCCCGTCTCCTCTTCCAGCTCCCGGATCGCGGCGGCCGCGGCCTGCTCCCCCGGCTCGATTTTTCCGCCGGGGGCCACCATGTTGCCGGCTCCGAAGCCGGTGAGCTTGCGGCCCAGCAGCACCTCCTGCCGCTCGCCCTGGCCGCGCAGGACCAGCATCAGCACCACCGGCTGGGGATGGGTCTTGTTTGCGCTCATGATTGCTCTCCTGCTGGGACTCTAGTTCACGCGCGGGTGCGCCAGCTGATAGGCCTCGCGCAGTGAATCGACGCTGACCTTGGTGTAGATCTGGGTGGTGGTCACCGATGCGTGTCCCAACAGCTCCTGCACCACGCGCACGTCCGCACCGCCCTCCAGCAGGTGGGTGGCGAATGAATGGCGCAAGGTGTGCGGCGAGACTTCGGTGCTGATACCGGCCCGCTGCGCGGCCTTGGACAGGATCATCCAGACGGACTGCCTGGAGAGCCGCCCGCCGCGCTGGTTCAGGAACAAGGCGGGAGTGCCTTTGCCCTTGGCCGCCAAGCCGGGACGGGCGCGGACCAGGTAGTCGCTGACCGCGCGCTGGGCATAGGCCCCCACGGGGACTACTCGTTCCTTGGAGCCCTTGCCGAACAGCCTGACGACCGAGTCATCGGAAAAATGCAGATCGTCTACGTCCAGCGCGACCACTTCGGAAATGCGCGCCCCGGTGGAGTACAGGAATTCAAGGATTGCGCGGTCGCGTAGCCCGGCCGGGGTGTCCACCGCGATTGACTCGAGGATGCTCGTGACCTCGGCGATGGAAATGGCCTTGGGCAGCGATTGTCCCACCGCGGGAGGCTGCACCTCGCGCGCCGGATTAGGGGCGCAAATGCCTTCCAGTTCCCAGTACTTGTGCAGCTGCCGCACCGCCACGGTATGGCGGGCCACCGAGCGGGCGCCGAGCGGTGGGTGCACCTCGTCGCCACGAGCCAGCTGCTGCAGGTACCCGTTGACGTGCGCCTCGGTGATGGCGTCGGGAGTTCCCACGCCGGCCTCTTCCAGCGTTTCAAGATAGCGGGTCAAATCCCGCCGGTACGAGGACAGCGTGTTCTCGGCCAAGCCGCGTTCAATCGCCAGGTGCTGCAGATAACGGCGCAAACCGGGGGCCAGCGAGGGGCCCAAAGCGGTTTCGGCTGGCTTACTGATTGCGAAGCCCCGGGTGCACGTCGAAGGGCTCCTCGGCATCGCGCAGCGTGGCATAGCCAGTGGCGCGGGCCGCGTTGGCCGCCAGCAGGCCGATGACCGCCGTCGGGTTGTGGATCTTTCCGGCTAGCACCTGGGCGATGGCTTCGTCCAGCGGCACCCATTCGGTGATCATTTCTGCTTCCTCGTCGGTACGGGTGTGGCGATGGTCTTCGGGGACCAGCTCGACTCCGCGGGCCAGATAGATGCGCACGGCTTCGGAGGATGAGCCCGGGCTCAGGAACACGTCGGTGAGGATCGACCACTGCTGCGCGGTGCGGTCGGCTTCTTCCCACAGCTCGCGCTTGGCGGCGTCCAGTGGCGGCTCCCCCGCGATGTCCAGCAGACCGGCTGGCAGCTCCCACAAACGCATCCCCACCGGGTGCCGGTACTGGTTGACCATGAGCACACGTTCGCTCTCGTCGATCACCAGCACGGTGACCGCTCCGGGGTGCTCGATGTAGTCGCGTTCGATGACGGCGCCTTCGTCGGACAGCTCCACGGAATCATGCAGCACATTCCAGATCCGGCCTTCGTACACGGTTTCGCGGGCGACCAGTGTGCGCGGGGAAAGTTCGTCCGAGATCTGCTGGCTCTGCACGTTGTGGTCCTTGCTCATGAAACTTGGTTCTCCTGTACTAGACGGCGGGTCCGAAAATTCGGCTGGCTCCATGTCCAGCTTAAATGCATACGCGCCGGTCACGATGACCGGCGCGTATGGCTTCAGCTCTGACGCTGCCTGCGAGGCGCCGTCAGCGGCTGAAGTGTGGCTGTTTAGACGTCGCGCTGAGCGATTGCCGCTTCCACCAGACCAGCGAACAGCGGGTGCGGGCGGGTTGGGCGGCTGGAGAGCTCAGGGTGGGCCTGGGTGGAAACGTAGTAAGGATGAACGTCCTTCGGCAGTTCCACGTACTCGACCAGGCTGTTGTCCGGCGAAGTTCCGGAGAAGACCAGGCCTGCTTCCTCCAGCTGCGCGCGGTAGGCATTGTTGACCTCGTAGCGGTGGCGGTGGCGCTCTGCGACCTCGGTCTTGCCGTAGGTCTCGGCGACGACGGAGCCTTCCAGCAGCTTCGCGTCGTATAAGCCAAGACGCATGGTGCCGCCCAGGTCGCCCTTGCCCTCGACGATGTCCAGCTGCTCTTCCATGGTCGCGATGACCGGGGTCGAGGATGCTGGATCGAATTCGGTCGAGGAAGCCTCCGGCAAACCAGCCATGTTGCGAGCGTACTCGATCACCATGGACTGCAGGCCAAGGCATAGGCCCAGAGTAGGCAGCTTGTTCTCGCGGGCGAACTTCAGTGCGCCGAGCTTGCCTTCAAGGCCGCGGATGCCGAAGCCGCCCGGGACGCAGATCGCCTCCGCGCCGGCCAACGCCTTCTTGGCACCGGCTTCGGTGGCGCATTCGTCGGATGGGACCCAACGGATGTTGACCTTGGCCTGATTGGCGAAGCCGCCAGCCTTCAGTGCTTCGGTGACGGACAGGTAGGCGTCCGGCAGGTCGATGTACTTGCCGACCAGCGCGATGGTCAGTTCGGTCTTCGGATTGTGCACCACGTCCAGCAGGCGGTCCCAGTCTTCCCAGTCCACATCACGGAACTTCAGGTCAAGGGTCTGCACAATGTAGGCGTCCAGGCCCTGGGCGTGGATGACCTTCGGAATGTCGTAGATGCTCGGGGCATCGGCGCAGTTGATAACCGCTTCGGTATCCACGTCGCAGGTGCGGCCGAGCTTGGCGCGCATCTCGTCCGGGATCTCGCGATCCGAGCGGATGACCAGCGAGTCAGGCTGAATGCCGATCGAGCGCAGGGCTGCGACCGAGTGCTGAGTAGGCTTGGTCTTCAGTTCCTGGCTTGGGCCGATGTACGGAACCAGGGAAACATGGACGAAGAACGCGTTCTTTCGGCCGATGTCCTGGCGTACCTGGCGTGCTGCCTCCAGGAATGGCTGGGACTCGATATCGCCAACGGTGCCGCCGATTTCGGTGATGATGACGTCGGGAGCCGACTTGCCTTCACCCGGTTCGGTGGCGGCCAAGCGCATACGGCGCTTGATCTCGTCGGTGATGTGAGGGATGACCTGGACGGTGTCGCCAAGGTACTCGCCGCGGCGTTCGCGTTCGAGGACGGTGGAGTAAACCTGTCCGGTGGTCACGTTGGCGCTGCCCGGTAGGTTCTCATCCAGGAAACGCTCGTAGTGTCCGATATCCAGATCGGTTTCGGCGCCGTCATCGGTAACGAAGACTTCACCGTGCTGGAAGGGGTTCATGGTACCTGGATCGACGTTCAGGTACGGATCGAGCTTCTGCATGGTCACAGAAAGACCACGAGCTCGAAGAAGATGTCCAAGGCTGGATGCCGTCAAACCCTTACCCAGGGAGGAGGCCACACCGCCGGTGACGAAGATATGCTTTGTCGTTTCAGACGACCGAGAATCACGAGTATTATTACGCTGCACCACGGGATTTCATCCTATCACCATTCTTTTACCAAGCATCCACACTCACTGTAGTGCACGGGTTCGCCAAGCCCTAGTTTGCTTCGAGATTTGCGCGCCGACGTTGAAAATCAAGGCTTCTTCGATTCGCTGGCGGTGAGCGAACACACTAATTTTTGCGCATCCGCCAGCAATTCTTCAGCATGCGCCTGCGCCGTATCGGATTCTTCCTGCCCGGCAAGCATGCGCGCCAGCTCGCGGATGCGGGCTGGCTCATCGAGAGCCACGACGTCGCTGGCGGTGAACCCGGCCCCAGCGTTGGATTTAGCATCCGAATTCTTGATGACACGGATGTGCCGGTCGGCGTAGGCGGCGACCTGCGGCAGGTGGGTCACGACGATAACCTGGACATGACGGGCCAGCATGGCCAAACGTTCGCCGATGCTGACCGCCGCCTTGCCGCCGACGCCTTGGTCGACCTCGTCGAAGACAAACGTCGGCACGGGATCCACGGCCGCCAGCACCACTTCGATGGCCAGCATGACGCGGGAGAGCTCGCCGCCGCTGGCTCCCTTGCCCAGCGGGCGCGCAGAAGCCCCGGCATGCGGCGCGAGCAGCATGGAAATCGAATCCTGGCCGAAGGCTCCCGGTTCTTCGAGTTCGTTGACCTCAATGACGAGCTTGGCATCAGGCATGGCCAGTGCGGTCAACTCCGCCGAAACTCGGGTCGACAGCTTCTTGGCGGCCTTGCGGCGGGCGTCGGAAAGGTCGGAGGCGAGCGCCGCGACCTTCTGTTCCAGCGCGACGACCTCATCTTGGAGCACTTCGATGCGCGAGTCATCCCCTCCCAGAGATTCCAGGCGTTTACGAGCGGTCTGCGCCCACTCGATGACTTCGTCGATGCTGGGTGCGTATTTGCGCAACAGCTTGCCCAGGTCTGCGCGGCGCGCCTCGACCTGCGCCAGCAGCTCGGGGCCTTCCTCGTCCAGATCCGCCATGTAACCGGCAAGATCGCTGGAAAGCTCCGACGCCAGAATGCCGAGTTCAGCGGCCCGTTCAGCAAATCCGGAGAGCACCGGGTCGTCCCCGCTCGCCTGAGCCAACACTCCCCTGGCTGTTTCAACAAGGGTGGTGATTCCAGGGCTCTCGAAGTCCTCGGAGTCGATGACAGCCTGCGCCTGCAGGCTGGCGTTGCGCAGGGACTCGATATTGCCCAGCTTCATGGACTGCTCGCGCAACATGTCGTCTTCTCCGGGCTGCGGATCCAGCGAGTCGATTTCATCCAGTGCCAGGCGGAGGTTCTCGGCCTCCCGCACCCGGTTGCGCGAATCCTGCGTCAACGAGGCCAGCTCCTTGGTGGCTGCGCGCCATTGGCGGTAGCTGCGCTGGTAGCTGCCGAGGATACGGGCTACGCCGCTGCCGGCAAATCGGTCGAGCGCGTCACGCTGGGCCCCGGGCTCCTTAAGGCGGATCTGGTCGGACTGGCCGTGCACGGCCACAAGCTCCTGGCCCAGTTCAGCCAGCAAGCCGACAGGCGCGCTGCGCCCGCCTACGGTGGCCCGTGAGCGCCCCTGCGCCGACAGCGACCGCGAGAGCAGCAGTTCACTGCACTGGCCAGCCGGTTCGATGAAGGCGCCGGCCTGGGCGGCCGCGTCGAGCACGTGGTGGTCAGGGTCCAAGTGGATGACGGCCTCCGCCAGGGCATGGTCAGCCCCGGTGCGCACGGCGCCGGCATCTGCGCGGCGTCCCAGCAGCAACGAGAGCGCGGTGATCACCATCGTCTTGCCTGCACCGGTTTCACCGGTGACAACCGTCAGCCCGGGGCCGAGCGGCAGGGTGGCATTGGTGATGACGCCCAGGTTGGAGATCGAGATTTCCTGAATCATGGCCTGCTCCCGAAAGTCGAGTTCAAGTTCAAACGTGCACGATTAGTATATGTGTTCTAAGCGCACTTTCGTAGCTAGATTCGAAGAAGTGGAAAACTTATGGCGTTTTCCGCTGCAGGGAAGGTCTATGGGCGAGGCTCGTCCCCGCTGCCGACCATGGGGATTCCGGGCTCGTCCTTATGGTGCGGTTCGACGCTCTGCAGACCCGGACCGATCACCGGAAGCGCGGTGGTGGCGGCCCGCCGCATGTCGTCCTTGGCCGGCCCGCGCCAGCCGGTGATCGGCAGTTCGAACTTGTTCACCAGGCGCTCGGAGAACGGGGTGGTATTCAACCGCGCAAGGCGCACCGGCGTGTCGCTGCGCGTGACCTCGATACGCGCTCCCGGCGGCAGGTCGATGGTGCGGCGGCCGTCGCACCACAGCACTGCTCCTGCATCCGTGCGCGTGAGCATTTCCACGGCCATCACCGAGTCGGGCGACACGACCAAGGGTTTGGCGAAGAGCGCGTGGGCGGAGATCGGAACCATGATCAGTGCAGCCACGTCTGGCCAGACCACTGGGCCGCCGGCAGAGAAGGAGTAGGCCGTCGAGCCAGTCGGAGTGGCCATGACGACGCCGTCGCACCCGAAGGTGGAAATCGGTCGGCCATCGACCTCGATGACCACCTCGACCATGCGTTCACGGTTGGCCTTTTCCACCGCTGCTTCGTTCAGCGCCCAGGTTTCGGCCAGGCAGATATTGTCTTGCCAGACCTTGACCTCAATGGTCATGCGCTCCTCGACGGTGTAGGTCTTCTCGACCAGCGCCTTGACGGTGGCTGCCAATTCGGTGCGCTCAGCTTCGGCCAAGAATCCCACGTGGCCCAGGTTCACGCCGACCAGCGGCAAAGGGGCGGCGCGGACCAATTCCGCGGCGCGCAGCACCGATCCATCGCCGCCGAGGACCACACCCAACTCGATGTCTTCCACCGCGCAGTCGTCATGCAGGATTTCAACACCGGGAACAGGCTCTCCGACAGCGCGAATCACCGCTTCCTGGTCCTTGGCCCGCATGACCGGTACGGTTCCGGCTTCGGCAAGCAGTTCGCAGGTTTCCAGCGCTGCAGCGATCGCTTCTTTTCGGCCGGTGTGGGCGAAGACTAGGATCTTGCGCAAGGCGGCGTGCCCCTCTCAACAGTGATGAGTGATTGGCTCTGCGATATGCAGTCGGTTTCCCTAAGTTCTCGGAAAACGCCGCATCTCTTAACTAAGAATAGTCAACGGCATGGATCATTGCGGATTTCTCGGCATCATCCTGCGATTTCGCTGCAGCGCTGAGCCAGAGGAAAAACTCCATGTTGCCGTCCTGGCCGGCCAGCGGGCTGCGCGCCAGACCTCGCAACGCGAGACCGCATTCAGCGGCCTTGGCGACCACTGATTCCACCGCGCCTTGGCGCAGCTGGGGGCTCGTGACAACGCCGGTGCGGTTCAGGTGTTCGCGCCCGACCTCGAACTGGGGCTTGACCATCAGCACCAGCGAGCCGCCGGGACGCGTCGCCCCGGCCAGCGCCTCGAGCACAAGGCGCAGCGAGATAAAGGACAAGTCCGCTACAACCAAGTCGACATCTCCACCGATATCCTCCGGCGTCAGGTATCTGACGTTCAGCCCCTCATGGACCGATACGCGGGGGTCAAACCGGATTTCGTCGACGAGTTGGCCATGGCCGACATCGGCGGCGACCACGTGGCCGGCTCCCCGCCGCAGCAAGACGTCAGTGAATCCTCCGGTGGAAGCCCCTGCGTCAAGGCAACGCAAACCTTCAGGAGAAATGGTGGTAAATACATCCAGGGCGCCGGCAAGTTTGTGCCCCGCCCGGGAAACGTAGTGCTCCCCTTCGACCTGGGTGAGCACTACTGACGTTGAGTCGGATACCTTCTTGGACGCCTTGGAGGTTTCCAGCCCATCCACGAGCACCCTGCCTGCCTCGATGAGCTTGGCGGCTTCGGTGCGCGAGCGCGCCAAGCCGCGTACCACCAGCTCCTGGTCCAGACGGTTCACGAGCCTGACTCCGATCGATTCAGTTCCTGCTGCAGGCCGCCGAGCAGCTGCTCGTAGATGCCCGCATGCTCGGTAACGTCATGGTCTGCCAGGGAGGAGAGCGCGGCTTCCAGCGCCTGCTCGTCGAACTGGGGCGCACCGCCGTGCATGGCGCCGGGGACCCCGGGACGCGGCGTCGGCGCGGAAGGAAGATCGCTCACTGCTTTTCACCGTTCTTGCGGCGCAGCATCTGCAAGCCGCGCGAGGTGAATTCGATTTCAGGGGATTCATGGGTGCTCTGGCGCGGGTGCGCGAGCCACCAGGCGTGGCAGGCCGCACGCCAGGCGTTGAGATCCGACTCGTTGCCGTCGACGGCGATCTTGCCGTTGTCGATGCGGGCCACCGCATCACCGACCTGCACGCCGTAGCCCAGCACCTTGATGGTCGGGTAGGGACGGTAGATGTCGGCCAGCGTGGCAATTAGGTAGTTCGGGCGTTGCTCCACCGGTGCACCGAGTGCGGTGGCAGGGGTATCGACACCCGTGAGCACCATGGCGGTGGAGAATCCGGCATGGAATCCGCCGAGGATATCGGTGTCAAGGCGGTCGCCGAGCACCAGCGGGCGCTTGGAATCCAGGCGGTCCGCGGCGCGGGAGAAGAGATAGGATTCGGGTTTGCCGGCCACACGGGGGGTTACCCCGGTGGCCAGCTTCACCGCGTGGACCAGCGATCCGTTACCCGGGGCAATGCCCTCGGCGCGCGGAATGGTCAGGTCCGTATTCGTGGCAACCCATTTGGCGCCGTTCTGGATTGCGTAGGAGGCCTCAGCCAGGTCGTTCCAGGAGACCTCTGGATCGAATCCCTGGATAACCGCTACCGGTTCGTCCTTGTGGGATTCGACCACTTCAAGGCCCCGTACCGCGATGCATTCTCGCAGATACGGGGAGCCCACCACCAGCACCCTGCTGCCGGGATTCAATTCACGGGCCAGCATCTCCGCCCCGGCATCTGCCGAGCCGAAGACCTGTTCCGCGCTAGTCTTCACGCCCAGCTGGCGCAGGTGCGCCGCGACCGACATGGGCGAACGTCCGGCGTTGTTCGTGATGAACGCGTGTGCCACGTTCACCTCGGCCAGCGCGTTCAGCGATTCCACTGCGTCGGGAATCGCGTTCGGTCCGGCGTACACGACGCCATCCAGGTCGGAGAGGACAGAATCAAATCCGGAGATCAGCATGGGGAGGTGGTTCCTACTTCATCAAACGACGGGTACTACTGCGAGTCTACTTTGCGGCGTCCTCGTCGGTGATCTCCGAGACCTCGTCGGAGATGTGATCAGCGTCAACCTCGGCCAGGCCGTCTTCCTCGTCGATACCGGTTTGCTCGGCGGCCGATTCGGTGTCGTCCTCTGCGTCGGATTCGGCGGTTTCCCCAGACGAAGCGCCCTCTTCAGGGGTTTCGTCGGAGTCAGCTGCTGCCTCGGAATCGACCAGATCACGGGCACGAGGAGCTTCTTCTTCCTCCTCGTCCATCTCGGGAGCAAGATCGACGATGAAGGACTCGGTCTCTTCCTCGATGCCCAGGGCACGTTCGGCTACTGCAACCTGCTTCTCCCAACGGGCGGCTTCCTCGGTGCGGCCGGCGGCTGCGAGCAGCTCGGCGTAGACGGCGAACAGGCGAGGGCTGAAGGAGAAGGCGCGGTTGAAGTTCAGCTGCTCCAGGGACTCCAGTGCGGCCAAGGCCTCATCAAGCTTGCCGAGGTCTGCGAAGCAGCCGGCCAGGACGATCTGCATCTCGACCTTGACCGATGGTTCCAGATTGGCGGACTCTTCGGATTGGGCCAGCTCGATGGCCTTCTCCACACGGCCCAGGCCGCGCAGCGAATCAGCGATCAGCGGCAGGTTGTAGTCCGAGCCGGAGATACGGCGGTGGGTGCGCAGCTCGCGCAGCGAATCGGCGTACTTGCCTGCGTGGTAGGCGGCGATGCCAACGGCCTCGCGGACCACCGCCACGCGTCCGCCACGGCGGGAAGCAGCCAGGGTGTGCTCGTAGGCCAGCTCTGGATCCTCTTCCAGCAGACGGCCGGCCATCACCAGGTGCTTGGCAACCCAGCTGGCGGACCGTTCTTCCAGGTAGCGCAGCTGGGCGCGGGCGACGCGGTCCAGTTCCTTGCCGGTGACGTCCTCATCGATCTCCGGGGACTGCGAGCGGTCTGCTCGGTTCGAAATACGCAGATCACCAGGGTTGTGCGCCTTCGGCTCTTGGGCACGGGGATCTTCGAACTTCTTCTCGCCACGAGGCTTGAAGTCACGATCGTTGCGCTTGAAATCGCCGCCACGATTGTCGTCGCGGCGCTTGAAGTCGCCTCGGTCGTTGCTGCGCTTGAAACCGCGATCATCATTGCGGTCATCGCGGCGCTTGAAGTCGCCTCGGTCGTTGCTGCGCTTGAAACCGCGATCATCATTGCGGTCATCGCGGCGCTTGAAGTCGCCTCGGTCGTTGCTGCGCTTGAAACCGCGATCATCATTGCGGTCATCGCGGCGCTTGAAGTCGCCTCGGTCGTTACTGCGCTTGAAACCGCGATCATCATTGCGGTCATCGCGGCGCTTGAAATCGCCGCCACGGTTGTCGTCATTACGGCGGAAGCCACCACGGTCATCATTGCGATCCCCGCGGAATCCGCCACGGTTATCGTCACGGCGCTTGAAGTCGCCCCCACGGTTGTCATCGCGACGTTCGCCACGGAAGCCACCGCGGCTGTCGTCGTTACGGCGGAAGCCACCGCGCTCGTCATTGCGGTCATCGCGGCGCTTGAAATCGCCGCCACGGTTGTCGTCGTTACGGCGGAAGCCACCACGATCATCATTGCGATCCCCGCGGAATCCACCACGGTTATCGTCACGGCGCTTGAAATCGCCACCACGGTTGTCATCGCGACGTTCGCCATGGAAGCCACCGCGGCTGTCGTCATTACGGCGGAAGCCACCACGATCATCATTGCGATCCCCGCGGAATCCGCCACGGTTATCGTCACGGCGCTTGAAATCGCCACCACGGTTGTCATCGCGACGCTCGCCACGGAAACCACCACGGCCATCGTTGCGGTCGCCACGGAATCCACCGCGGTTGTCGTCGTTACGGCGGAACCCACCACGATCCTCATTGCGATCCCCGCGGAACCCGCCACGGTTGTCATCGCGGCGCTCTCCACGGAAGCCACCGCGGTCATCGTTGCGGTCGCCGCGGAATCCACCGCGGTTATCATCGCGGCGCTTGAAGTCGCCGCCACGGTTGTCGTCATTTCGCTTGAATCCGCCACCGCGGTTATCGTCACGACGCTTGAAATCGCCGCCACGGTTGTCGTCACGGCGCTCACCACGGAATCCGCCACGATCATCGTTGCGCTTGAAACCGCTGTTGTTGTCATCGCGACGCTTGAAACCGTCGCGGGAGTTGTTGCGGTTTGAATCTGAGTTCCGGAAGTCGCCCTGTCCATTGTCGGAACTACGGCGGAAATCGTTAGACATTTAATGTCCCCTTCAGCGGATATCTCAATACCGCAACCTTCGTGTTCGCCTCAGCGAAACACTTCACTATTTACAAATCACCATGCATCAATGGCATGTACGTCTAGTTCAAGTCTACGGGAGTAAGCACTTCTACCATAGGGATTCGCCTCTAATGTGTGCAGACACTCATGTGACCAGAAGCAGCTACTAATCCGCACCCACGATTCGGGCGAGGCTCATGAATAGGCAGCAAGGAGTTCCGCCGCATGCCCAGGTATGTTGCTTCTTTCCCTGTTAAACAAAAAAGGGGGAGCTTCTGCTCCCCCCGGCGGCCACCCAGCCAGGCCAGGCGCCCAAGCACCGACCGGGTTAAACAGCAGAAGGCCCCAACACTGTTGGAGCCTCCCACTTCTCAAGTTAAGTCCGGCGGTGACCTACTCTCCCACACCCTCACGAGTGCAGTACCATCGGCGCAATGGGCCTTAGCTTCCGGGTTCGGTATGGGACCGGGCGTTTCCCCCACGCTATGACCGCCGTAACAATCACGAAGCACACAAACCAACCATGGTGGTCCGGTGGATTCGTCCTTGCAAAGTCTCTTATTTTGTGGTTCGAGGTTGTTGTCTCGTAACCGCATAGTGAACGCGAACAATCAGAAAAACGTATTTTGTCGACACACAGTTTAGATAGTGTGTTGTAAGCCATCGGCCTATTAGTACAGGTCAGCTACACAAGTCTTTGGTCCTTGCTTCCACATCCTGCCTATCAACCCAGTAATCTAGCTGGGGGCCTCACCCACACAAGGTGGATGGAAATCTCATCTCGAAGCAGGCTTCCCGCTTAGATGCTTTCAGCGGTTATCCCTTCCAAACGTAGCTAATCAGCGATGCACTTGGCAGTACAACTGACACACCAGAGGTTCGTCCGTCCCGGTCCTCTCGTACTAAGGACAGCCCTTCTCAAATTTCCAACGCGCGCAGCGGATAGGGACCGAACTGTCTCACGACGTTCTAAACCCAGCTCGCGTACCGCTTTAATGGGCGAACAGCCCAACCCTTGGGACCTACTCCAGCCCCAGGATGCGACGAGCCGACATCGAGGTGCCAAACCATGCCGTCGATATGGACTCTTGGGCAAGATCAGCCTGTTATCCCCGAGGTACCTTTTATCCGTTGAGCGACGGCCCTTCCACGAGGTGCCGCCGGATCACTAGTCCCGACTTTCGTCCCTGCTCGAGCTGTCACTCTCACAGTCAAGCTCCCTTGTGCACTTACACTCAACACCTGATTGCCAACCAGGCTGAGGGAACCTTTGGGCGCCTCCGTTACATTTTAGGAGGCAACCGCCCCAGTTAAACTACCCATCAGGCACTGTCCCTGAACCAGATCATGGTCCGAAGTTAGGTGACCGGTACAGCCAGAGTGGTATTTCAACGATGACTCCACCCGAACTAGCGTCCGAGCTTCACAGTCTCCCACCTATCCTACACAAGCTGCACCGAACACCAATACCAAACTATAGTAAAGGTCTCGGGGTCTTTCCGTCCTGCTGCGCGTAACGAGCATCTTTACTCGTACTGCAATTTCGCCGAGTTCATGGTTGAGACAGCGGGGAAGTCGTTACTCCATTCGTGCAGGTCGGAACTTACCCGACAAGGAATTTCGCTACCTTAGGATGGTTATAGTTACCACCGCCGTTTACTGGGGCTTAAATTCTCAGCTTCGCACACAAGTGTGCTAACCGGTCCTCTTAACCTTCCAGCACCGGGCAGGAGTCAGTCCGTATACATCGTCTTGCGACTTCGCACGGACCTGTGTTTTTAGTAAACAGTCGCTTCCCCCTGGTCTCTGCGGCCCACACCCGCCTCCCCACCGCAAGGGTGGTTCACGGGGCAGGCCCCCCTTCTTCCGAAGTTACGGGGGCATTTTGCCGAGTTCCTTAACCATGATTCTCTCGATCGCCTTAGTATTCTCTACCTGATCACCTGTGTCGGTTTAGGGTACGGGCGGACTGGGACCTCGCGCCGATGCTTTTCTAGGCAGCATAGGATCACCGAATCACCCCACAAACGGGGCGCCTATCAGGTCTCAGAAACAATGAACAGCGGATTTGCCTACCGTTCTTCCTACACCCTTGGACCAGGTCAATTCCATTGCCTGGCTCGGCTACCTTCCTGCGTCACACCTGTTAATACGCTGACCTCACAACATCGGTTCCCACCACACCAACCAACAAGACACCTAAAAGGCATCAACGCTGGAATCCGTCATGGTTAGCATCCATTGCTCAGTATGGGCGGTCCTTCGCCGGTACGGGAATATCAACCCGTTGTCCATCGACTACGCCTGTCGGCCTCGCCTTAGGTCCCGACTAACCCAGGGCAGATTAGCTTGACCCTGGAACCCTTGATCATTCGGCGGACGGGTTTCTCACCCGTCATTCGCTACTCATGCCTGCATTCTCACTCGTGTGGCCTCCACCGCTGGTTTCCACCGCGACTTCACCGTCCACACGACGCTCCCCTACCCATCCAAACCACTGGACCACAAAGGCCAATGACATGTTTGAATGACGCAACTTCGGCGGTGTGCTTGAGCCCCGCTACATTATCGGCGCGGAATCACTTGACCAGTGAGCTATTACGCACTCTTTCAAGGGTGGCTGCTTCTAAGCCAACCTCCTGGTTGTCACAGCAACTCCACATCCTTTCCCACTTAGCACACGCTTAGGGGCCTTAGTTGGCGTTCTGGGCTGTTTCCCTCTCGACTATGAAGCTTATCCCCCACAGTCTCACTGCTGCGCTCTGACTTACCGGCATTCGGAGTTTGGCTAAGGTCAGTAACCTTGTAGGGCCCATCGCCTATCCAGTAGCTCTACCTCCAGCAAGAAACACGCAACGCTGCACCTAAATGCATTTCGGGGAGAACCAGCTATCACGAAGTTTGATTGGCCTTTCACCCCTACCCACAGCTCATCCCCTCCATTTTCAACTGAAGTGGGTTCGGTCCTCCACACGCTCTTACACGCGCTTCAACCTGGCCATGGGTAGATCACTTCGCTTCGGGTCTAGATCACGCCACTCACTCGCCCTATTCAGACTCGCTTTCGCTACGGCTTCCCCCCACGGGTTAACCTCGCGACGTAACACTAACTCGCAGGCTCATTCTTCAAAAGGCACGCCATCACAACCACAAGTGGCTGCTCTAACGGATTGTAAGCGCACGGTTTCAGGTACTATTTCACTCCCCTCCCGGGGTACTTTTCACCATTCCCTCACGGTACTGATTCACTATCGGTCATCAAGTAGTATTCAGGCTTACCAGGTGGTCCTGGCAGATTCACACAAGGTTTCACGGGCCCCGTGCTACTCGGGCATCCACACAAGAACGGCAGACACGCATTACACCTACGGGACTATCACCCTCTCTGGTCCGGCATTCCAACCGATTCACCTATACGCCTGCACCTCATCCCACCAGCGTAGATAGAACTGGTACATGTGGACCCCACAACCCCGATGATGCAACGCCTATCCGCTATCACACACCAACCGGTTTAGCCCCATCCGCGTTCGCTCGCCACTACTAACGGAATCACTATTGTTTTCTCTTCCTGCGGGTACTGAGATGTTTCACTTCCCCGCGTTCCCTCCACACAGCCTATACATTCAGCTGCAGGTCACACCACATAACATGGTGCGGGGTTCCCCCATTCGGAAATCCTGGCCTCAACGTCCGGTTATCGACTCCACCAGGCTTATCGCAGATTCCCACGTCCTTCATCGGCTCTTGATGCCAAGGCATCCACCGTGCGCCCTTAAAAACTTCAACACAAAACAAAGTTCTCAAAAATTGAGCTATAAAACAATCAACAAAATCACTACAAACAAGACTCAAACACCACACACACCCAGGACAGGCACGCACAGCTCATCTTGTCTGCAAGATGCTCGCGTTCACTATACAGTTCCCAAACAACAACCCCGCACCCCCAACAACAGCACCCCACACACCAGCCCCAAAAGGACCAGCCAGGACACCATGCCAGCAGACACAGGACAAACACCGAAACACCAAGCACCCAACCCACCAAACCCCGCAAAGGGACCAGGCGGCCAGGAGGCTTGTTGCCTCAAAACCCAACAGTGCACCAAACATACTCATTCGCATCACACGACCCATGCGCCCTTCCAACACCACCAACCCCACAAGAGGGCCGGCACTGCGTACTAAACCACACACGCCACACAACACAAACCATGCCAACACCCGAACCCCCGAAAACAACCACACGATCGCCCTCGAAAACCCGTTTCCCAGTGTTGAGTTCATTGACATTCCACCCTCGAGCAACCCACCTGCACCACACTCGGGCACAGACATGGGCAACCAAAACTGGTTAGCTCCTTAGAAAGGAGGTGATCCAGCCGCACCTTCCGGTACGGCTACCTTGTTACGACTTAGTCCCAATCGCCAGTCCCACCTTCGACGACTCCCCCCACACAAGGTGGTTAGGCCATCGGCTTCGGGTGTTACCAACTTTCGTGACTTGACGGGCGGTGTGTACAAGGCCCGGGAACGTATTCACCGCAGCGTTGCTGATCTGCGATTACTAGCGACTCCGACTTCATGGGGTCGAGTTGCAGACCCCAATCCGAACTGAGACCGGCTTTTAGGGATTAGCTCCACCTCACAGTATCGCAACCCATTGTACCGGCCATTGTAGCATGCGTGAAGCCCAAGACATAAGGGGCATGATGATTTGACGTCATCCCCACCTTCCTCCGAGTTGACCCCGGCAGTCTCCCATGAGTCCCCGGCATAACCCGCTGGCAACATGGAACGAGGGTTGCGCTCGTTGCGGGACTTAACCCAACATCTCACGACACGAGCTGACGACAACCATGCACCACCTGTGAACCAGCCCCGAAGGGAAACCCCATCTCTGAGGCGATCTGGAACATGTCAAGCCTTGGTAAGGTTCTTCGCGTTGCATCGAATTAATCCGCATGCTCCGCCGCTTGTGCGGGCCCCCGTCAATTCCTTTGAGTTTTAGCCTTGCGGCCGTACTCCCCAGGCGGGGCACTTAATGCGTTAGCTACGGCGCGGAAAACGTGGAATGTCCCCCACACCTAGTGCCCAACGTTTACGGCATGGACTACCAGGGTATCTAATCCTGTTCGCTCCCCATGCTTTCGCTCCTCAGCGTCAGTAAATGCCCAGAGACCTGCCTTCGCCATCGGTGTTCCTCCTGATATCTGCGCATTTCACCGCTACACCAGGAATTCCAGTCTCCCCTACATCACTCTAGTCTGCCCGTACCCACCGCAGATCCGAGGTTGAGCCTCGGACTTTCACGATAGACGCGACAAACCGCCTACGAGCTCTTTACGCCCAATAAATCCGGATAACGCTTGCGCCCTACGTATTACCGCGGCTGCTGGCACGTAGTTAGCCGGCGCTTCTTCTGCAGGTACCGTCACTTTCGCTTCTTCCCTACTGAAAGAGGTTTACAACCCGAAGGCCGTCATCCCTCACGCGGCGTCGCTGCATCAGGCTTGCGCCCATTGTGCAATATTCCCCACTGCTGCCTCCCGTAGGAGTCTGGGCCGTGTCTCAGTCCCAGTGTGGCCGGTCACCCTCTCAGGCCGGCTACCCGTCGTCGCCTTGGTGAGCCATTACCTCACCAACAAGCTGATAGGCCGCGAGTCCATCCCCAACCGATAAATCTTTCCACCCTCAACCATGCGGTCAAAAGTCATATCCGGTATTAGACCCAGTTTCCCGGGCTTATCCCAGAGTCAGGGGCAGGTTACTCACGTGTTACTCACCCGTTCGCCACTAATCCACCCAGCAAGCTGGGCTTCATCGTTCGACTTGCATGTGTTAAGCACGCCGCCAGCGTTCATCCTGAGCCAGGATCAAACTCTCCATAAAAAACAAAAAGCCACCACAACCCCACCGGAAAAAGACGGGGCCACACGTGGTGATGAAATCCTGGCGAATAAAAACACTCGGAACAACACACGGGGGTGCATCATCCCAAGCAAAATGTTTCGTATTCACCAAACAAAAAATAATTTGGTATCAACAAACTTGGCACACTATTGAGTTCTCAAACAACAAACACTCTCGACACCGCATCCCGAACCCGAAGGGTTCGAGCTGCTTCGCTCCGGAGCAACTTTTCAAGCTTACCACCTCGTTGACCAGTGTCAACTCGGCGTTCCAAGCCTGTTCGCTTCGCGTTGACTTCCCGTCCGTTTCCGTTCGGTCCGTGTCAGCGGCACGAGATAAAACTTTACACGCCCTGTACCCCCACGCAAAATCCGCCTAGTACTCCCGGAAACTAACCCATTTACCAGTCTGACTAGGTATTTCATGTTTCGGGTACAACAAAACCGCCAAAAAAGTGTGGTGGTTCACAGATTCTTTGGCGGTTTTGCTTGGTTTTTACTTAGTCAGTTCGACGACAGCCATGTTCTTCTTGCCGCGGCGAACGATGGCGTAGCGGCCATGGAGGAAGTCGGCTTCAGACAGTTCGCTGTCGATGCCCTCGACCTTTTCGTTGTTCACGTAGGCGCCGCCCTCGCCGACGGTGCGTCGCGCAGCAGACAAGCTCTCGCTGAGGCCCGAAGCGTGCAGCACGTTCAGGATGCCGAGGTCGTCGGCCGCCACCTGGACGATTGGCAGTTCGGCAATCACTGCCTGCAGGGTCGACAAGTCGATCTCGCCCAGTTCACCATTGCCGAAGACCGCGGCGGAAGCAGCGATCACCTTGGTGGTGGCGTCTTCGCCGTGCACCAGGCTGGTTACCTGCCAGGCAAGCTCGCGCTGGGCCTGGCGCTTGAACGGACGCTCGGCAACTTCCACAGCCAAGGCCTCGATCTGTTCGCGCGACATGAAGGTAAAGACCTTCAGACGGTCGATCACATCTGCATCGGCGGTGTTCAGCCAGAACTGGTAGAAGGTGTACGGGGAGCACATCTCCGCATCCAGCCAAATCGCGTTGCCCTCGGACTTGCCGAATTTGGTGCCGTCCGAGTTGGTGATCAGCGGGGTACCGTAGGCGTAGGCGGACTTGCCCTCCACCTTGCGGATCAGGTCGGTGCCGCTGGTCAGGTTGCCCCACTGGTCCGAGCCACCAGTCTGCAGGGTGCAGCCGTACTGGCGGTACAGCTCCAGGTAGTCGTAGCCCTGCAGCACCTGGTAGGAGAACTCGGTGTAGCTGATGCCCTCGTCGGAGTTCAGGCGCGCGGCCACGATCTCCTTCTTGATCATCGTGCCCACGCGGAAGTACTTGCCCACGTCGCGCAGGAAGTCCAGAGCGGACAGCGGCGCGGTCCAGTCCAGGTTGTTGACCAGGCGCACCGCGTTCTCGCCCTCATTGGACAGGAAGCGCGAGACCTGAGCCTGCAGCTTGGCAACCCACTCGGTGACGGTCTCCTTGGTGTTCAAGGTGCGCTCGGCTGTCTGGCGCGGATCACCGATCAGACCGGTGGAACCGCCCACCAGTGCCAGCGGCTTGTGGCCTGCCAGCTGCAGGCGGCGCATGTTCAGCAGCTGCACCAGGTTGCCTAGGTGCAGCGACGGCGCGGTGGGGTCAAAGCCGCAATAGTAGGTAATGGTCTCCTCGGACAGCGCCCGCTCCAGCTCGGCCTCGTCGGTGGACACGTGCACCAGGCCGCGCCACTTCAGCTCCTGCCAGACATTCGCGAAGGAGGAATCATTACTCTGTCCCGCAATAACGGGATTCTGATTGGTTTCAGACATGCTAACTTTGACCATTTTTCTGTCTATGTTCTGCCCCTTTGCTCCCGCTGCTTCCAGCGGAAGTTCACTACGGCGCAGCCAGTTGGGGTTTCCTGGCGTGCGCACTTCCTAGATTATCGGTTCGCGGCGGCTGTATGCCAGTTCGCGCGGCCGACGCTCCTAGGCTTCCATCCCCTCGGGCAGCTCGCCGGTGTAAACCACGCGCAAGCGCTGGGTGGTGCGGGTCATCGCCACGTACAGGTCCCCCACTCCCCCGTCGACCTCGGCCACCAGCTGCTCGGGTTCCAAGATGATCACGCCGTCGAATTCAAGGCCCTTGGATTCGCGGGCGGAAATCACCACGATGTCCTGGCTCAACCCGCCGGAGCCTTCCCCGACACGGTCCCCGTAGGCTGCGGAAATCACGTCGCGCGTATGGGCCAGCTGGTCCTGCGGGACGATGACCGCCTGCAGGCCTCCGGCGGAATACTCCAATTCCTCGGCCAAGGCCGCGCGCAACGTGTCATCCAGCTGCGCGCCCGTGGTCTTGGTCAGCAGCGGAGGCCAGTCGCCCTCGCGCACGGCGCGCGGGGTGGTGATGTTCAGCCCGGCGGCCTGGGCCACGCGCACCGCGGCGTCGGCGATCTGCGCCGGCGTGCGATAGTTGACCGTCAGCTCCTCCAAGGTGAAGCGTTCGCCGAAGAACGGCGACAGCGCCTGCGCCCAGCTGGTCGCGCCCGAGGCCGCGGAGGTCTGGGCGATGTCCCCCACGATGGTGAAGGACTTGATCGGGCAGCGGCGCAGCAGCAGGCGCCACTGCATGGGCGAGAGCTCCTGCGCCTCGTCCACCACGATGTGCCCGTAGGCCCAGGTGCGGTCGGCGACCGCACGCTCGGCTGCGGTCTGGCGGGCGGCGGTCTCCTGGTTGACGCCGGCGACCTGCTCCGCGGTGACCACCCCGTCGATGCCTGCGTTTTCCAGCATGGTATGCATGTTCACCAGCGCGGCCTGCGCGTTTTCCACGTCGCGGTCGTACTGGGCCTGGTTGCTGGCGGCGTGCGGGTCCTCGAACTCGCCCAGCAGCTCGGCGGCCTCGTCAAGAAGCGGCACGTCGGCCTCGGTGAACGGCGCATCGACGCGGCGGTAGAGCGCGTCGCGGTCGGCTTCGGAAAGCTTCGGCGCGGCGGCGGCCAGCAGGTGCGGGTTGGCGAACAGCTCGCGCACCAGCTTCTGCGGGGTCATCGGCATCCAGCACAGGTTCAGCGCCACGCGCACGTCCCAGGACTCGCGCACTTCCTGCGGCAGGTAGGAGCGGTCGGTGGTCGAGGACTGCCCGGCCGATTCCTCCAGCTTGCGGCGCAGCTGCTCGGCCAGGTCCCCCACGAGCACCTTCACGAAGGTTTCGCGGGCCTGGTTGTACGGCTTGTGGGTGTGGCGGGCGCGTTCGCGCGCGTTGAGCACCATCTTGCGGGTCAACGTCAGCCGCGTGCCTTCGACCACCACGGTGCGGTCCTCGGGAAGCACGCGCTGGCGGTTGCGCACGGCGGCGGAGATGACCCGGGCCATGGAGGGCCGGCCCTTGAGCCGGGCCACGGTGCGGTTGGTTTCCGGCACTGCCTGCACCCCGTGGTACAGCTCGCCCACGGAGGACATGACCACGCCGGTCTCGCCCAGCGAGGGCAGCACGCGCTCGATGTAGCGCATGAAGGAATTCGAGGGCCCGACGATCAGCACGCCGGCGTTCTTCAGCCGTTCGCGGTATTCGTAGAGCAGGAAGGCGGCGCGGTGCAGCGCCACGGCGGTCTTGCCGGTGCCCGGCCCGCCCTGGACCACCACTGCCCCGGGCAGCGGCGCGCGGATAATGGCGTCCTGCTCGGCCTGGATGGTGCCCACGATGTCGCCCATGCGGCCGGTGCGCTTTTCGCGCAGCGCCGCCATGAGCGAGCCTTCCCCGTGGTGGGTGTGGCCCTCGTCAAGCCAGGTCTCGTCCAGCACGTCGTCCTCGATGCCTGCCACGGTGCGCCCGGAGAGCATCAGGTGGCGGCGGCGGCGCACGCCGCGCGGGTTCAGCGCGGTCGCCTGGTAGAACGGCGCGGCCTCGGCGGCGCGCCAGTCGATCATCAGCCGGTTGAGGTCCTCGTCGCTCAGGCCGATACGCCCGATGTAGCGGATGCGGTTCTCCTCCGCCTGGGGATCCCCGTTGGAGCCGTTGGCCGCGGCCATGTCCAGTCGGCCGAAGACCAGCCGGTCCTGCACTGCATCCAGCTGCGCGATGCGGTCCTCGTACAGGGTCGCGAAGGAGTCGCGCTCGGACATGTTCTGGAAGCTGCCCACGGCGCCCTGCGCCCGGGTGCGTCCGAGCTGCTCCACCTTTTCGGCGCGCAATTCATCAAGCCTTGCGTACAGTTTCCCCACGTACTCGGTCTCGACGGACAGATCCTGTTCGATCGTTTCGGACAACCCAGTTTCCCCTTGCGCTAAATTCACAGGACAGACAATTCTACGCGTGCCGCGGCGGCGGCCGGTAATCCGCTTCGCGGGCGGCGTAACCAGCCGACGTGTTACTTCAGGAGTGCACCAGCTGCAGCGAGACGACCTCGTGCCCGTCCAGCTTGGCGCGGCCTTCCAAGCCGTCGAGTTCCAGCACCACGCCGATGCCCGCGACCACGGCGCCGGTCAGCTCGACCAGGCGCACCGCCGAGCCCACGGTGCCGCCGGTGGCCAGCACATCGTCCAGAATCAGCACCCGGGTGCCCGGGGCGATCTCGTCGCGGTGCATTTCCAGGCAGCCGGAGCCGTATTCCAGGGTGTATTCGTCGCGGTAGACCTCGCGCGGCAGCTTGCCTGCCTTGCGGATGGTCAGCATTCCCTTGCCGGAGGCGTAGGCGGCCGCCGCGGCGAGCACGAAACCGCGGGCCTCCAGCCCTGCCACGATGTCGAACTGGCCCTCGAACGGGGCGATCAGCTCGTCGACCATGCGGCGCAGGCCTGTTGGGTCCGCGAAGACCGGAGTCAAGTCCTTGAATGAAATTCCGGGCTGCGGGTAGTCGGGGACAATCGCGCATAAACGGTCCAGCAGGTCGGTAATGCTCTCAGTAGTATTCACGCCTCACAATTTTAGCCGTACTCGGGGCTCTTCGAACCACGCGACTTAACTGCCTCGGCCGCAGTTCCCGGAAGGGAACTGCGGCCTCGGTTTCGGCGGCCCGGCGCTAGCGGTTCATCAGCCGGTCGCTCGGCCAGGGCAGCAGCTCGGGGTAGTCGGCGGCGTCCGCGGCCGCGGTGGCCTGCACCGGACCGGCGGCCGGACGGCCGGCAAGCCATGCTGCCAGATCAAACTCGGTTCCGGAGAGCACCCAGGAGTTCTCCCCGGCGCCCAGCACCACCGGGGACTTGCCGTGGGGCTGCAGCACCAGGCGGTCCTCGGAAGGCACCCGGGCGGCCAGCGCGCGGAAGAGATGCTCAGAGAATTCGGCCGGCCAGCTGGAAGCAGGGCGCACGAACTCGTCAAGGTCGGTGGCGTGGATCAGCATCTCTCGCCAGGTGGCGTACATCATGTCCGCAACCTTCGCGCCGGGGCGGTAGCCCACCGATTCCTCCCACTTGCCGGCGGCGGAAGGCAACACCTCGCGCAGCTCGGCCAGCGCGGTGTTGGTCAGCTCCAGCAGCGCCTCGGGGCGCATCAGCGCTGTCATGTTGATGGCCTCGATGCGGCCGGCCGCTCCCCCGTCGTACATTTCCAGCGGCGGTTCCTGCCCGGCGCGCTCGAACTGGCGGCGGGCTGCCTTCGCGAAGGAGGCCAGGTGCGCAATGAGCTGGGCGGTGCTCCAGCCCGGCAGCGAACTGGCCTTGGGGTAGTTCTGGAAGTCGACGCCGCGCACCTGTTCGCGCAGCTCATCCAATGCGGTGGTGACCTGAGAAATGAGTGCGTCCGGCGCCAGTATCTGTGTCATGACCCACACTGTATCGCGAGTAGGGCTTAAATGCGTAGGCGGCCGGATCCGCGCCGCATGATTCCTGCGGTGCGGCTCCGGCCACCGGCCGGTCCAGGCTACTTGGCGATCCAGCCGCGGACCTCGTCAAGCTGGCGCTCGAACTCGGTGATCTGCTGCGCGACAGCGCTCGGGGCGGTGCCGCCCTGGCCGTTGCGGGCGTTGAGCGAGCCCTCGGTGGAGAGCACTTCGCGCACCGCCGGGGTCAGGTGCTCGGAGATGCCTGCATAGTCCTCGTCGCTCAGGTCCCACAGCTCCACGCCGCGCGATTCGGCCAGCTGCACGGCGGCGCCGGAGAGCTCGTGGGCGTCGCGGAACGGCACGCCCTGGCGTACCAGCCACTCGGCGATGTCGGTGGCCAGCGCGAAGCCCTGCGGGGCCAGGCCGGCCATGCGCTCGGTGTTGAAGGTCAGGGTTTCGATCATGCCGGCCACGGCGGGCAGCAGGATTTCAAGGGTGTCCGCTGCGTCGAACACCGGCTCCTTGTCTTCCTGCAGGTCGCGGTTGTAGGCCAGCGGCAGCGCCTTCAGGGTGGCCAGCAGGCCGGTCAGGTCGCCGATCAGGCGTCCTGCCTTGCCGCGGGCGAGCTCGGCGATGTCCGGGTTCTTCTTCTGCGGCATGATCGAGGAGCCGGTGGAGAAGGCGTCGTGCAGCTTCACGAAGCTGAATTCCTTGGTGGCCCAGAGGATGACCTCTTCGCTCACGCGGGACAGGTCCACGCCGATCATCGCGGCGATCCAGGAGAACTCGGCGAACACGTCGCGGGCGGCGGTGCCGTCGATCGAGTTGAACACGGCTGAGTCGAAGCCCAGCTCGTCGGCCACGAAGTTCGGGTCCAGGCCCAGGGTCTGGCCGGCCAGCGCGCCGGAGCCGTACGGGGAGACTGCAGCGCGCTTGTCCCAGTCCACGAAGCGCTGCACATCGCGCAGCAGCGGCCAGGCGTAGGCCAGCAGCAGGTGCGAGAGCAGGATCGGCTGGGCGTGCTGCAGGTGGGTGCGGCCCGGCATCGGCGCGTACGGATGGGCCTTGGCCTGGCCCAGCAGCGCGTCGAGGGTGTCAATGACGCCGCCGGCGATGATACGGGCGTGGTCGCGCAGGAACATGCGGCCTAGGGTGGCGATCTGGTCGTTGCGCGAGCGTCCGGCGCGCAGCTTGCCGCCCAGCTGGGTGCCGGCGCGCTCAAGCAGCCCGCGTTCCAGCGAACCGTGCACGTCCTCGTCGGAGTGCGCGGCGGTGTAGGTGCCGTCCAGCACGTCGGCCTCGAGCTTGTCCAGCGCGGAAATCATGTCGGCCAGTTCCTGCTCGGTGAGCAGGCCGGCACGCTGCAGCACCTTGGCGTGGGCGCGGGAGCCGGCGATGTCGTAGCTGGCCAGGCGCCAGTCGAAGTGGGTGGATTTACTCAGCGCGGCCATTGCGTCCGCGGGACCGTCGGAGAAACGGCCGCCCCAGAGCGATCCTTCATTTGTTGACGAGGCCATGGCTCGTTCCTTTCTGCTGCCCGGATTCCGCCGCGCGCCCAACCGGTTTCGCCGGCGGGCGCGGTGGAGTTTATTTCGCTGAATCCTACTCTAGCAAAGGTTTATGCAATGTTGCTCATAAATATGCATCAACCGCAGGTGAGTTCCCCCAGGCCTTGCGAAACCACTCCTGTGGAAAGTGGAAGAAGTCCCGTCGCGCTCGCCAACAGTTGGCGGCTTCCCTCTTCCACGAAGCATGACCCCGGCGTAAGGTGAAGCCATAGTCGTATACGGATACGTCGTTGGAGGAAATCAAATGGATATCCAGTTGTTCCGCGGTGACATCACCACCCTGAGCGTGGACGCCATCGTCAACGCAGCCAACCCGTCCCTGCTCGGCGGCGGAGGCGTGGACGGTGCCATCCATGCAGCCGCGGGTCCGGCCTTGCTGGCCGCATGCCGCGAAGTCCGCGCCAATCGCTATCCTGACGGCATTCCCTCGGGTGTCGCCGTGGCAACCAAGGCGGGAAACCTCAAGGCCAAGTGGGTCATCCACACGGCAGCCCCGAACCTGGCCCTGATCAAGCCGAACCCCAAGATCCTGGCCGATTGCTTCAAGAACTCCTTGTATGTGGCAGCCCGCCACGAGGCGCATTCGATCGCCTTCCCCGCGCTGGGCGCCGGGGCATTCCGCTGGGATCCCAAGCAGGTTGCGCAGATCGCCTTCACGGCCATCAACGAGTGGGTCCAGACCAACAAGCACATCTCCCCGATCCACCGGATCGTCCTGGTCGCCTACAACGACGAAGTGCAGGCGGCCTTCGAGGAAGCCTTCACGCTGAACGCCGTCGAGGAGCTGGCAGCCTAGCAGCGCGCGGCTCCCAAAGCCGCTCATGATGCACAATAGCCGCCGCGGACCGCAAGGTGCGCGGCGGCTTCGCTGTCTTGGCAGCGCGATTGCCGGGCAAGGCGCCCGCGGCACCGCGGGCAGGGCCGAGGCCGCCCTTGCACCGATGATGGCGCACCGAGCGCGGGCGCAACGATGCCGGGCGCAGAATGTGGATAACATTCTGCGCCCGGCATCGTCATTGGGCTGCGGAGGATCCGCCGTGTTCTAGCTCGGCTCGGCCAGCTGCAGGAAGCGGGCGGCCACCTCGGCGCCGCCGTCCACCTGGCGGGTGGTGACCATGATGGTGTCGTCCCCGGCGATGCAGCCGAGGATGGAAGGCATCTGCGAGTGGTCGATGGCCAGGGCCAAAAGGTTCGCGGCGCCCGGAGGGGTGCGCAGCACCACGATGTTCCCGGAGGCCTCGGCGGTGACCAGCTGCTCGGCGCAGATCTTGGCCAGCCGGGCGTCCAGCACCTCCTGGGTGATGGCGGTCTGCGGAGAGCGGTCCCCGCCTTCCTGCCGCACCGCGTAGATCAGCTGGCCCAGGTTGTCGCGGATGCGCACCGCGCCGATTTCCACCAGGTCGCGCGAGAGCGTGGCCTGGGTGACTTCCAGCCCGTCGTCCTTGAGCAAGCCAAGCAGCTCGGCCTGGGACTTGACCGAGTTGTTGCCCAGGAATGCGCGGATGCGCGCCTGGCGGGCGGTTTTCGTACTGGGCTGCGAAGCCATGTTTACAGCTCCACCCTGGGGTCTTCGGCCAGGCCGGAGGCGACCATGAGCCAGGTCATGACCGCCTTCTGCGCGTGCACGCGGTTCTCGGCCTCGTCGAAGACGACCGACTGCGGGCCGTCGATGACCTCTGCCTCGATCTCGTAGCCGCGGTAGGCCGGCAGGCAGTGCAGCACAATGGCGTCGTCCTTGGCGTGCTTCATCGCCGCGGAGGTGACCGAGTAGTCGGTGAACAGCTTCAGGCGCGCTTCCTTCTCCTCTTCCTGGCCCATGGAGACCCAGGTGTCGGTGGCGACCACGTCGGCGTCCGCCAGCGCGGCGGCGGCGTCGGTGGTGATGGTGACCGAGCCGCCGGTCAGCGCGGCGCGCTCCTGCGCCGCGGCGACGATGGAGGCCGCCGGCAAGTAGCCTTCCGGTCCGGCGATGGCCACGTGCATGCCCGCGGTGACCCCGGCCAGCAGGTAGGAGTTGGCCATGTTGTTGGCAGCGTCGCCCAGGTAGGCCATCTTCAGGCCTGCCAGCGCGCCCTTGTGCTCGCGCACGGTGAGCAGGTCGGCGATCAGCTGGCAGGGGTGGTAGTCGTCGGAGAGCGCGTTGATCACCGGCACCGAGGAGTTCGCCGCCATTTCCTCCAGGCCCGACTGGGCGTAGGTGCGCCACACGATGGTGGAGACCATACGCTCGAGCACCTTGGCCGAGTCGGAGATGGACTCCTTGTGGCCCAGCTGGGACTCGGCGGAGTTGATGATCAGCGGGGAGCCGCCCAATTCGGCGATGCCGGCGTGGAAGGAGACCCGGGTGCGGGTGGAGGTCTTGTCGAAGAAGACCGCGACGGTCTGCGGGCCGGCGTACGGGGTGAAGCCGTACTTGTCGGCCTTCATGGCCAGTGCCAGGTCCAGCACCTTGGTCTGCTCGGCCTGGGTGAAGTCCAGGTCGGTCAGGAAGTGGCGGGTTGCGCTCATGGTGTGTTCCTTAAAGTCTGAGGTGATTCTTAGGCTGCGGCAGCGGCCAGCAGGCCGGGCAGCGCCGCGATGAAGGTGGCCAGCTGCTCGCGGGTGATGACCAGCGGCGGGGCCAGGCGGATGGTGCGCTCGTCGGTGGCGTTGATGATGAAGCCGGCGTCCAGCGCGGCGGCGACCATCTTCGGCGCCGAGCCGTTCAGCAGCTCGAAGGCGTTGAGCAGGCCGGCGCCGCGCACCGCGCCCACGCCGTGAACGCCTGCCAGCTGCTCGCGCAGCCAGGCGCCGGTCTCGCGCACGTGGGCCAGCAGGTTGTCCTTTTCGATGGTGTGGATGACCGCCAGGCCGGCGGCGCAGGCCACCGGGTTGCCGCCGAAGGTGGTGCCGTGGTCGCCCGGGGTCAGCCAGGAGGTGTTGGCCTCGCCAAAGACGATCATCGCGCCGATCGGGAAGCCGCCGCCCAGGCCCTTGGCCAGAGTCATCACGTCCGGAATCACCGGCGCGGAAGCGAAGAACTCGCCGGTGCGGCCCATGCCGGTCTGCACCTCGTCGAAGACCAGCAGCGCGCCGGCCTCGGTGGTGATCTCGCGGGCCGCCTGCAGGTACTCGGCGGACAGCTCCAGTACACCCGCCTCGCCCTGGATCGGCTCGATGAACACTGCCGAAACGGTGTGGTCCACCGCCTCGCGCAATGCCTGGATGTCCCCGGCGGGGATCCAGGTGACGTTCTCGGGCAGCGGCGCGAACGGGGCGCGGTACTTCTCCTTGTAGGTCAGCGACAGCGCACCCAGGGTACGGCCGTGAAAGGCATGCTCCAGTGCGATCACCTTGGTGCGCGGCGCCTGCTCGGTGCCCGCGTTGCGGCGGGTGAGCTTCAGCGCCGCCTCGTTGGCCTCAGTGCCGGAGTTCGCGAAGAACACCTTGGAGCCGGCCGGGGCGGCGGAGATCTGCAGCAGCTTCTCGGCCAGCGCGATCTGCGTGGGCGAGGTGAAGAAATTGGAGACATGCCCCAACGTGGCAAGCTGCGAGGTGATCACGGAAGTCAGCAGCGGGTTGCTGTGGCCCAGGGTGTTCACCGCGATGCCGCCGAGCAAATCCAGGTACTGGTTGCCGTCGGCGTCCCACACGTGGCAGCCGGCCCCGCGCACCAGCACGCGCTGCGGCGCGCCGAACACGCCCAGCAGGCTGTTGGAGTAGCGCTCGGCCAGCGCGGCCGATGACTGGTTGCCCAATCCGGCCAGGTCGGCGGCCTGGGAGTTCCCGCTCGGTGTTGCTTCGGTTGCGGCGGCGCTCTCGCTCACTTCTGGTCCTTCTGATTTGTTGGTGCGGCGGGGACCACCTGGGTACCCACGCCGGCGGTGGTGAAGATTTCTAGCAGCATTGAATGCGGTTCGCGGCCATCCACGATGTGGGCCTGGCCCACGCCGGAGTCCACGGCGTCCAGGCAGGCGCCCATCTTGGGGATCATGCCCGATTCCAGGGACGGCAGCATCTCGCGCAGCTCGTCGGTGCTCAGCGAGGTGATCAGCGAGGACTTGTCGGGCCAGGCGCTGTACAGGCCCTCCACGTCGGTGAGGATCACCAGCTTGGAGGCGCCCAGCGCGGTGGCCAGGGCGCCGGCGGCGGTGTCGGCGTTGACGTTGAGCACCGCTCCGGTCGGTTCGCCCTCGGCGTCGAATTCCGGAGCCACGGTGGAGATCACCGGGATCATCCCTGCGTCGATGAGCGAGTCCACCTGGTCGGTGCGCACGCGGGTCACCTCGCCGACCAGGCCCAGGTCCACGGGCAGACCGTCGATGATGGTGCCGGTGCGGATGGCCTGCAAGGTGGCGCCGTCCTCCCCTGACATGCCCACCGAGTAGGGGCCGTGCGAGTTGATCAGGCCGACCAGGTCGCGCTGGACCTGGCCGGTGAGCACCATGCGCACCACGTCCATGGCTTCGGGGGTGGTCACCCGCAGCCCGCCGCGGAATTCCGACTCGATGCCCAGGGTGTCGAGCATCTTGTTGATCTGCGGGCCGCCGCCGTGCACCACCACCGGGTTGATCCCGGCGTGGCGCAGGAACACGATGTCCTCCGCGAAGGCGCGGCGCAGCTGCTCGTTGACCATGGCGTTGCCGCCGTACTTGATGACCATGGTGGTGCCGGCGAAGCGCTGGATCCAGGGCAGGGCCTCGATCAGCGCCTCGGCCTTGCGCTGGGCCAATCCGACGTCGGTGCGGGTGTTCTCAGGCATGTGCTCTTCCTTTGTCCTCGTCGAGGGACGGGCCTAGCTGGAGTAGGCGGAGTTCTCGTGGACGTAGTCGTGGGTCAGGTCGTTGGTCAGCACCGTGGCCTGCGCGGTGCCCGCGTTCAGGTCGATGTCGATGGTGACGTTGCGATCTTCCAGCGAAACCAGCGAGCGGTCCTCGCCCACGCCGCCGTTCTTGCAGACCCAGACGCCGTTGATGGCGACGTTCAGCTCGTCCGGTTCGAAGGCGGCCTGGGTGGTGCCGACCTCGGAGAGCACGCGTCCCCAGTTCGGGTCCTTGCCGAAGACCGCGGTCTTGACCAGGTTCGAGCGCGAGACGGCCTTGGAGACCTCCAGGGCGTCGGCCTCGGTGGCGGCGTTGAAGGTGCGGATCGCGATGGTGTGCTCCGCGCCCTCGGCGTCGTCGATCAGGCGGGCTGCCAGCTCCTGACAGGCGTCGGTCAGCGCGGCGGTGAATTCGGCGGCGTCCGGGGTGATGCCCGAGGCGCCGGAAGCCAGCAGCAGCACGGTGTCGTTGGTGGACATGCAGCCGTCGGAGTCGGCGCGGTCGAAGCTCATCGCGGTGGCGCTGCGCAGCGCGGCGTCCAGCTGCTCGCTGGTGAGCGCCGCGTCGGTGGTCAGCACGACCAGCATGGTGGCCAGCGCCGGGGCGAGCATGCCCGCGCCCTTGGCCATGCCACCGATGATGACCTGGCCGGTGGTGGAATCCCCCACCACGCGGCTGACCTGCTTGGAGACCGAGTCCGTGGTCATGATGCCGGCGGCGGCCTGGTCGGAGGCGTCCTGGGTACCGGCCAGCGCGGCGGCGGCCGCGGCGATGCCCGGCAGCAGCTTGTCCATCGGCAGCTGCTGTCCGATCAGGCCGGTGGAGGCCACTGCGACGTCGCCGGCGGAAACCTTCAGCAGGTCCGCCACGTATTCGGCGCTGCGGTGGGTGTTGCCGAAGCCCTCGGCGCCGGTGCAGGCGTTGGCGCCGCCGGAGTTCAGCAGCACCGCGTCGATGCGGCCGTCGGCCAGCACCTGGCGGGACCACTTGACCGGGGCGGCTGCCACGCGGTTGGAGGTGAAGACGCCGGCTGCGGCGAAGTCGGGTCCGAGGTTGCGCACCAGGACCACGTCGTTCTTGCCGGTGGACTTCAGGCCCGCCGGGACGCCGGCGGCGGTGAAGCCCGCCGGGGCGGTGACGCCCAGGGCGTTGGCGGATGGGTGGGTATTGGTGTGGGCGAGGCTCACGGGGCGACTCCTTGCATGAGCAATCCGGTGTTTTCTTCCAGTCCCAGCGCGATGTTCATCGACTGGACTGCGGCACCTGCGGTGCCCTTGGTCAGGTTGTCCAGCGCCACCGAGACGATCACGCGGTTGGCGTGGGTGTCGAAGGCCAGCTGCAGCTGGACGTGGTTGCTTGCCTGCACCGCGCCGGTGGTCGGCCACTGGCCCTCGGGCAGCAGGTGGACGAACAGCTCGTTGTCGTAGGCCGCGGCCCAGGCCTCGCGCAGCTGCGCTTCGGAGACCCCGGGCTTCACCTTGGCGGTGGCGGTGGTCAGGATGCCGCGCGGCATCGGGGCGAGCGTCGGGGTGAAGGAGACGGTCACCGGTTCGCCGGCCAGCTTGGAGAAGCCCTGTTCCATCTCCGGGATGTGGCGGTGCACGCCGCCCACGCCGTAGGTGCTCATGGAGCCCATGACCTCGGCGCCCAGCAGGTGGGTCTTGGCGCTCTTGCCGGCACCGGAGGTACCCGAGGCGGACACGATCACCACGTCGTCCGGTTCCAGCAGATTGGCCGCGAAGCCGGGAGCCAGCGAGAGCTGGCCGCCGGTCGGGTAGCAGCCGGGCACCGCGATGCGCTTGGCGCCGACCAGCTTTTCGCGCTGTCCGGGCAGCTCGGGCAGGCCGTAGGGCCAGGAACCGGCGTGCTTGGTGCCGTAGAACTTCTCCCAGGCCTCGGCGGATTCCAGGCGGAAGTCGGCTCCGGCGTCGATGACCAGGGTGGATTCGGGCAGCTGCTCGGCCACGGCGGCGCTGGCGCCGTGCGGCAGGGCCAGGAAGACGACGTCGTGCCCGGCGAGGTTTTCCACGGTGGTGTCCACCAGGACGCGGTCGGCGAGCGCATGCAGGTGCGGGGCGATGCCGCCCAGGCGCTGCCCGGCCTGGGAATGCGCAGTGATGGCGCCAATTTCTACGTCGGGGTGGGCGGCCAGGATGCGCAGAACCTCGCCGCCGGCGTACCCGCTGGCACCGGAGACAGCAACTGAAATCGTCATGACCAGAGCTTACCGCAAAATATGCATAGAGGCTAATAAATATTCATAACTTAGTTTGTCATGAAGTCCGACATGGGCGCTTTCGACCAGCCACCATGCAGGCTCGAGTCATAGACTGGGCCTAGCAGTGGCCCGGGCGATGCGGGCCGACGTCAATCTTCCACAGGAGCGCTCCCCCATGCAGCAGCAAGCCATACTCGTTGCCGAACCCTCGGATGCCAAGGGGCTGGTTCTGGGACAGGCGCCCGTTCCGTCCGCGGGGCCGGGGCAAGTGCAAGTGAAGGTCGCCGCCGCCGGAGTCAACTTCATCGAAACCTACCAGCGCAGCGGCGTCTACAAGGTCGACTACCCGTTCACCCCGGGCTCGGAGTTCTCAGGAGTCGTCACCGAAGTCGGGCAGGGCGTGCAGAACTTCGCCGTCGGCGACCGGGTCGCGACCGCCTCCGGCACCGCCGGCTACGCCCAGTACGCGGTAGTCGATGCCGCACGGGCGGGCCACGTTCCCGCCGGCGTAGACCTGCAGGTGGCCGCCGCGCTGCCGCTGCAGGGCATGACCGCCCACTACCTGGTGAATTCGAGCTACATCGTGCGCGAGGGAGATGTCATCCTGACCTACGCCGGCGCCGGCGGCGTGGGACTGCTGTTGACCCAGCTGCTCAAGCTCAAAGGCGCTACGGTGATCACCACCGCCAGCACCCAGGAGAAGAAGGACTTGGCCAAGGCGGCCGGTGCGGACTACGTGGTGGACTACGGCCAGGTGGCTCAGACCGTCGAAAAGGTCACCGACGGCCAGGGGGTGCATGCGGTCTACGACGGCATCGGCAAGGACACCTTCGAGACCTCGCTGACCGCGCTGCGCCGCCGCGGCACCCTGGTGCTGTTCGGCGGAGCCAGCGGCCAGGTGCCGGACTTCAACCTCCAGCGGTTGAACGCCGGCGGCTCGCTGACCGTCACCCGACCGAAGCTCGACGACTTCATTGCCACCGAATACGAAATGCACTGGCGTTTCGGCGACATCTTCCGCTGGGCCTCCGAAGGCAAGCTGGATGTGCGCATCGGCGCGAGCTTCCCGCTGTCCGAGGCCGCGGCGGCCCACACCGCATTGGAGTCCCGCAGCACCACGGGCAAGGTGCTGCTCGTTCCCTAGCCTCGGCGCCGCGGCTGCGGGGCCTGTGCCCCGCGGCAGGCGGCCTCCCGCCATAATCGACTACCTTGAATGAGCTGTTGGCTTCACTGGCGATGTCCTGGCTCCTGGGTGCGGGCCTGTTCCTGCTGTTGTTCTACGCAGTGTTCAGTGCCAAGTCCGAGAATTCGGATGGCGGCCACGGCCGCCACGTGCATCGGAACCGGCAAAACTCGGCGCGGGCCAAGGCCATCCAGCGCACCAGCATGCGCCAGCGCTTCGCCAATGACTTTTCCTCCTTCGGCGTCGTCGACTGGGCACTTTTTGCCGGAGCGCTGTGCTTCCTGGCTTTCGCCGTCGCCCGGACCGCGGCGCTGCTGGACTGATCCGGCCTCCGGCCCGCGGCCGGCCCTCATTTCCCCGTACCGACAACCCACGGAGTTCACCAGTGGAACATCTTCCCCGGGAGCAACGAAGCCCCGCCAATGATGCCGAGATCAAGGACTACCTGCACGGACTGGGCCTTCCGGGGCTGATCGACCTGCATGTGCATTTCATGCCGCAAAACGTGCTGGACAAGGTCTGGGCGTTCTTCGATGGCCGCGAAGCGGATGGCGACCTGCCGTGGCCGATCAGCTACCGCACGGACGAGGCGCAACGCGTCGCGACCCTGGAGCAGCTGGGCGTCGCCCGGTTCAGCACCCTGAACTATGCGCACCGCCCGGGCATGGCCGACTGGCTGAACGAGTACTCGAAGAACTTCGCGGCGCTCCATCCGCAGGCCATCGCCTCCGGGACCTTCTATCCCGAGGAGGGCACCGAACAGCAGGTCAGGGACTGCCTCGAATCGGGCGTCGAGGTCTTCAAGATCCACGTCCAGGTCGGAAACTTCGATCCCAACGATCCGCAGCTGGATCGGGCCTGGCAGCTGGTGGCCGAAGCCCGCACCCCGGTCATCATCCACTGCGGCAACGGCCCGCACAAGGGGCAGCACACCGGCATCGAGCCCATCCGCCGGCTGCTGGCGCGCCATGAGGACTTGGTGCTGGTGATCGCCCATGCGGGGTTGCCTGACTACAGCGAGTTCGCCGAGCTGGCGCTGGAGCACCCGAACGTCTATCTCGACACCACCATGCTGGCCACCGATTTCACGGAGCAGTTCGCGCCGATGCCCGAAGGCTACCGCGCACTGCTGGCGCAGCTGGCAGGCAAGGTCGTGCTCGGCACCGACTTCCCCAATATCCCCTACCCCTACAGCCACCAGCTCCAGGCCCTCGACGCCCTGGGCCTGGGCGAGCAGTGGATGCGCGAGGTCCTCTGGGAAACGCCGCAGCGCCTGCTGGCCCAGGTGCGCGCGGCGGTCTAGCCAGCTCGGGCGACCGGCGCAGATCGAGCCGGTGCGGCCACCTGCTCGACAACTTCGGGTGCAGCGCCCTAGAAACGGGAGGAACCGCCGGCGCCGGAGAAACTGCCGCCTCCGGAGTAACCGGTGGAGACTCCGGAGGACGAGCTGGCCGCCTGGCGGGAACTGTCCACTGCCTTGACCGCGGATTGATAGCCGATGTTGAAAGCACTGACCCGCCAGAAGAATTCTGCCGGGCTGGTGACGTCCAGGATCGACCCGCCGCTGCGGGTTCCGGTGGAGGCGTAGCGTTGCTTGCGCAGCTTCGCGCGCATTTGCTTTTCTTCGGCCTCGGACTTGGCGTAGGCGCCGATCCGCGCGGCCGCGTAGGCGTCGAGGCGTTCGGTTAATTGCTTGCGCCGTTCGCTGAGCCGGTCCAGGGCGGTATCGACATCGATCACCTGCGCGGCCAAGTCCGTGCCGACGGCCTGCACTTCCTGCTGCGCTGTGTCGGCGAATGAGCGCAGCGCGCTCCCGGCCGGGCCCAGCTTCTTGTCCGGGCCGCCGAGCAACTCGGGGAGTTCCGCCAGGTCTTCAAGGATCGGAGCCGTCTGCGCCCGCCAGGCCTCTTGCCACGTGGCAGACCTGGTGTAGAGCGCTGCGGCGGCGATGATCGCGTCATCGGTCGCGTCCAGCTGCTGGGCGGTATCGATGAAGTCCTTGGACAGGGCGACACCGGAGCCGGAGGAGCGGGTTTTCTTCGTCGCGGCTTCAAGCTCCTGTTGCCGGGCGAACAACGTGCGGTACTTGGCCATGAAATCGGCGAAACGACGTTCCAGATCCGCCGCATGGCGCGAGCCGGTCGGCAAGGTACGGGCGGACAGCTCGGTGGTATCTAAATCCATGGTCACATTGCTTAGATGCTCCCGTCCGGTGCTGAGGTTCGCTTCGAACTCCTTGCGCCGTGAAGCCCTGACACCGAGAACCACCAAACCCGTCGCTCCCGCGGCGCCGCCGGCGACACCGGTGGTGATCCACAGGGCGGGGTTCTTGTACCATGGTCGGTTCATGATCTTCGCGCCCTTGGCGCCAACGGCGATCACGCCGTCGGTCCAGCGCGAGAGGTTGAAGTCCTCATATCCTGCCTCGTGGATGGATTCCATCTGGCTCGTTGAAACCTTGCGGTCTTCGCCGAAGTAGGTTCCGATCTGGCCGTCGCCGTGTCCCTCAACCGAGAGTGTGATGATGAAGTATCCGTCGGCCCAATAGTCGCCGTAGTCCTCGGCATCTTGCGAGATCCATTCAGGATGCTCCTCCCTTGCGAACGCGAGTGTTTCGCTGTTGATGTCGTCGGAGTATTCGCCTTGACGGGAGAAGACCGCAACCTTTGTAGGCTCGTTGAAATCGATGCTTGAGAGGGCGTCCTTGATCTTCTCATCATTGAGGACATCGGCCGTGTCGTAGACGCTGATGCCCTCCAGATTCGCTCCGGCGGCGACGCCGATCGTTGAACTGCTGGCAGCAGCTGCCGGCAGTCCCGGGGCTAGCCCCAACAGGACCACGGCCGCCGCGGCAGAGCATCGAGTCAAAGAGTGGCGAAATTGCATGTGCAGAACTCCGGTCCAATAGCAGGTCGATCATCGCAACAATGGCTTTAAGCCATCGTATCGGCTATTTCAAACGAAGTCTTGAACCTCAATTGCATTCCCAACTGACCACGCAGTTCGGATGGCCGCCGCGGGCCACGCTGAGGATGAAGCGGCCGGACCCAAGCGGCGCGAAGCCATTGTCCCGGATCGCTCGTCTCGCGAACGGCCATCGCACTACGAGACTCGGGCAGGCCGGAAGTAGTCCACCAGGAATCCAAGGAGCAAACCCGCGGCGATGACGGCGAGCGCTGGCAGGATCACCAGAGGGCCGACATAATCCCGGATATCGATCCCCGCGAGCGGTTTGCCGAAGAAGGCGAAAAGCAGGTACACGATCGCCAGCACCATGCCGACGCTGGCAATGGCCCGGCCCTGCGTGCGCCGCTTTCGTTTCGGGAACTGCTTGGCGTACTCCTCGGCAGGGCCGAATTCCGTCTCGACGGAGGTTCCCGCTGTGTTCTCATAGGACCGAACCTCTTTGAGCGTCTCAGCGATCTCCGCTTCAGTCATGCCCTGCATCCGCAGGTTGAAGGCCAGCTTCCGTTCGTAGTTCATGATTTCTCCTGGCTGGTCGTTCGGATGCTGGTCAAGGCCCGGGTCATGCCTGTCCACGCGGCTTCAGCACGCAGAAGTTCCGCCTCGCCCTGCGGCGTGAGCTTGAAGAGCTTGCGCGGAGGTCCCGCGTGCTCGTGCGTCCACAGGTGCTGCGTAAGCTTCTGCTCGTCCAACCGCTTCAGCAGCGGGTACAGCGTCCCACCCTTGATCCGCGCAAAACCGTGCTGGCGAAGCTTCTCGGCAATGGCGTACCCGTGGTTCCCCCCATGGCTCAGCACCGCAAGCACCGCCTGCGGCAGCGCGGCCCGCGTCAGTTCCGGATAGTCTTCAAAATCTTCCATCCTTAGATATCCTCACTAGCCAGGTAGCCTTACAACCCAATTCGCTGAATATAGCTCTCAGGGATGATCAGCTCCCCACTGCCCTGCGCCACTCGGCGCAAGACTCCCCGTGCCCCGCCGGCAGCTCGGACTCGCACGCGGGAGCGCAGATCGACGGTATATCAGAGATGCGGGTAACACTTCGTCCGGAACCGATGGCCTTGCAGACTTTCGAATTCAACGCTTCGTCGCATATCAGACCAGCAATAATGATGGGAGAAGAACCAAGAAATCCGAAAGGATGAAACCCTTTCATGTCAATGCGTGTTACAAGTGGTTGTAAAATCGGAGGATGACTAGCATTGACGATTCCGGCGCAGCCGTACTTCCTGAAGCCGAACGCGAAGTTCTCACCTGGGACACCTTCGGTGTGGCATCCCGCGAACTGGCACAGACCGTTGTCGACAGCGGTTTCGAGACCGACGTAGTCGTGGCCATCGCCCGCGGCGGACTGCTGTTGGCCGGTTCCATCGCCTACGCCTTGGGCGCCAAGGCCTGCGGTGCCCTGAACGTGGAGTTCTACACCGGCATTGGCACGGTTCTTGAGGAGCCAGTGGTGCTTCCTCCGATGCTGGACGAGGGCGCGCTGCACGGCAAGAACGTGCTGCTCGTTGACGACGTCTCGGATTCCGGCCGCACCCTTGCCAAGGTCGTCGACCTCATCTCCGAATGGGGCGCAAACGTCAAGACCGTTTGCCTCTACACCAAGCCGCGCACCATCATGGTTCCCGACTACGAATGGCGCCGCACCGACAAGTGGATCACCTTCCCATGGTCGGATTTGCCACCTGTCGAGAAGACCGTATCCGGCAGCTAGAACCGGCAAAGCACTCTGCTGACATGCCGAGGAATGCGAACCCTTCGTTCCATTCCTCGGCATTCACTTTTAAACTTGTCCCATGACAGAACCCGTGCGTTTGATGCCCTTTTACACAGCGGATCATGATTTCCTGGCCAAGCTCGCCAGTGATCCGCGTGTCACGGCCTTTATTGGCGACGGCAGGCCGTGGACGGGCCCCTATCTTTCGCGACGAATGGAGCAGGCGCTGCAGGATCCGGGCGTCCAATGGTTTATCGCTTGGCAGGGAAAGGACTCGGGTGGGATTCTTCACCGCCACGCGCAAGCCTGAAGCAAGTGAAATCGGCTATTGGGTTGACCCGCAGTTCTGGGGACGGGGCATCGCCGGCCACATGATCCCCCAAGGCGTGTCATTGCTGGCCGACCAGGGCGCCACGGCGTTTATCGCCAGGGCATTAAGGAGCAATACCGGTTCGCTCAAGTTGCTGGAGCGCAACGGATTCACCACGCAGGGCACCGATGCCGAGGACCTGGTCACCCTGGCCCTGCGGATCGCCCCGAATACCTACCGCTCGGCAGACTCCGAAGTTTCGGAAGACGGCTTGTAGCCGTCCCTGAATTCTTGTTCGCGCTGCTGGTCCTGCGCTGGTTCGTCCAGATGCGTTCCCGCACCGCGCTGGATCAGCAGCACCGCGCCCCACGCAATGGCGATAGCCGCCACGACAGCCATCGCTCCCAAAACCACAACGAGCAGGCAAGCCCCCGTTTTCCGCGCAGCAGACATGGGTTCCCCTTTCGCACCGAATCAACCCAAGCCACAAGTCTAGCCCGTGGACAAGGCCGGCCGTTCACGCGTTCGCATCCTAGCTAGGACGGGCTTCCTGGGATGATAATGCTCTGCATACCTCAATTACGGCGGAGGGGATCACCATGGAAATCAACTACGGCTTGTATTACCGCTTGGGCTTGCACCCCTGGGAACACTACGCCAAGCTCCACCTCGCCAACTTCGAGCATCAGCTGCAGGTCGAAATCGAGCAGCATGCAGGTGCATCCCCTGGTGTTCTCCCCCGGGCCATTGATCTCGGCTACGGCAGCGGGATCCACTGCCGCCGCATGGCCGCGGCAGGTTTCGAGGTAGTCGGCGTGGATGCGCAGCAGCGGGCCCTGGTCCGTGCCCGTGACCAGGCCGGGCCGCACGAGACCTACGTACAGGCCGACGTGACAGACCTGTCCGAGCTGACGCCTGGGTTCAATTTCTTCCTGGATTCCGGGTGCCTGCAAGGTCTGGTAGGCGAAGCCCGCAGCCGCTACGGGCATGCGGTCGGCCGGCTGGCCGCGCCAGGCGCGACGTTCCTGGCCTTGCAATTCGGCAACTCCCGATTCAACTCGTTCATCGGAGGGATCTCCCGCGAAGAGCTGCAGGACGTCCTTCCCCAGTGGGCGCTGATCGACGACTACCCAGCCGAAACCCGCGAGCTGGGCTGGTTCCAGAAGCAATCCCGGCCGCACTGGTACCGATTCCTGTACCGCTAGCGGGCAAGGGAAACGCCCCGACTCTCCGGGGGTCCGGGGAGTCGGGGCGTGCTGCGCTGTTGCGTCCTAGCGCTGGACGGCGCCGAACTTCTCGGCGGCCACGGCCACCGCGGCGGCACGCGCCTCGGAAGCCTCGTCAGCGGTCAGGGTGCGGTCGGTGGCGCGGAAACGCAGGCCGAAGGCCAGCGACTTCTTGCCGTCCTCGATGCCCTTGCCCTCGTAGACGTCGAACAGCGCGACGTCTTCCAGCAGCTCGCCGGCGCCTTCGCGCAGGGCAGCCAGCACGTCGCCGGCCACGACCTCGCGGTCGACCACCAAGGCCACGTCCTGGGTGGCCAGCGGCTGGGTGGACAGGTGCTCGGCGACCACTACTGCGGGGGCGGCGTCCATCACGGCTGCGGCATTCAGTTCGAAGGCCACGGTGCGCGCCGGAAGATCGGCATCCTTCAGCAGGGCCGGGTGCAGCTCGCCGGCGTAGCCGACGATCTCGCCGTTCAGCTTCAGCGCCGCGGCACGGCCCGGGTGGAACGCCTGGTGGCTGCCCTGGGCGATCTCCAGCTCGGTGCCCAGGATGTCGGCGACGGTGCGCGCGGCATCCAGTGCGTCGGCCCAGTCCCATGCGCGCGGGGCGAACCCGGCGGCGGCCGGAGCCTCATGGCCGGTGAACACGCCGGCGATCTGCCATGGCTGGTTCGGCACGCCGGCGAAGAGCTCGGCCAGCACCTCGTCGCTCGGCTTGGCGCCCAGCGGGGGAAGCACGCTGGAACCCAGCTGCTCGCCCGGAAGGAAGACTAAGCCGCCTTCGTACAGGGCCAGGTCGCGGAAGCCGCGGCCGTTGTTGCGGCGGGCGGTGTCCAGCAGGCCCGGCAGCAGCGAGGTGCGCAGGAAGCGGAATTCCTTGGAGATCGGGTTGGCCAGGGTGATGGCCTTGACCTGGTCCCCGGCCTGCGCCGCGCCGAAGGTGTTGTTCTGCGCCTCGGAGACGAACGGGTAGCAGAGCACCTCGGTCATGCCGAAGTCGGCCAGGCCCTGCAGCACGCGGCGGCGCTGGGACTGGGAACGGCTCAGGCCGCGGCCCGGAGGGGCTACCGGCAGGGTGGCAGGGATCTGGTCGTAGCCGATCACGCGGGCGACCTCTTCGACCAGGTCTTCCTTGATGGCCAGGTCCGGGCGCCAGCTCGGGGCGGTCACGGTGAAGCCGGCGGCGTCCTGCGACACCTCGGCGCCGATGCCTTCCAGCGCGGAGATGATCTGCGCATCGGTGTAGTCCACGCCGATCAGCGCCGAGGCGAAGCCTGCGGGCAGCACGATCTGCGCGGCCTGCGGCACGGCTCCGGCGTCGGTGATCTTGGCGGTCTCGGTGCCGCCGGCCAGCTCGACCAGCAGGTCCACGGCGCGCTGCGCGGCGATCTGCATGATGCGCGGGTCCACGCCGCGTTCGAAGCGCTTGGAGGCTTCGGAGGGCAGCTTGTGGCGGCGCCGCGAGCGGGCGATGGACACCGCGTCGAAGTGCGCGGCCTCGATCAGCACGCGGGAAGTCGCATCCGACACCTCGGTGCTGGCCCCGCCCATGACGCCGGCGATGCCGATGGCGCCGGACTCGTCGGTGATCAGCAGGTCCTCGACCGACAGCTCGCGTTCCTTCTCATCCAGGGTGGTGAGCTTCTCGCCGGCTGCCGCGCGGCGCACGGTGATGGCGCCGGAGAGCTTGTCCGCGTCGTAGAAGTGCAGCGGGGAACCCAGCTCCAGCATCACGTAGTTGGAGATGTCCACTGGCAGGGAGATCGAGCGCATCCCGGCCAGCTGCAGGCGCGAAGCCATCCAGCGCGGGGTCGGACGGGTCGGGTCGATGCCGGTCACCTCGCGGGTCACGAAGCGGGTGCAGCCCGCCACGCCGTAGATCGGCGCGTCATCGGCGAGCACCACCGGGTGCCCGGCTTCGGCGGCGTCCGTGACCTGGACCTTGGAGGCCGGATCGGTGAACGCGGTGCCGGTGGCCAGCCCGTATTCGCGGGCCACGCCGCGGATCGAGAAGCAGTAGCCGCGGTCAGGGGTCACGTTGATCTCCGCGGCCTGGTCGTCCAGGCCGAAGAGCTCGAGCACGTCGGTGCCCAGCTCCGGGTCCAGGCCCAGGCGGGAGAGCACGATGATGCCGTCGTGGTCGTCGCCGATGCCCAGCTCGCGGCTGGAGGCGATCATGCCGGCCGAGGTGTGGCCGTAGGTCTTGCGCGGGGAGATCTTGAAGTCGCCGGGCAGCACGGCGCCCGGAAGGGTGACGACCACCTTGTCGCCCTCCACGAAGTTGTGCGCGCCGCACACGATGCCCTGCACGCCGGAGGGGTCGATGCCCTTGCCGGTCAGGGTCTGCTCGGCGCCCTCAGGCACCACGCGGACCTGGCACCAGTTGATGGTCTTGCCGTTGGAGGCTTCCTCCTTGACCAGCGAGAGCACCTGGCCGACCACGATCGGCCCGGAAAGCTCGTCGGAGGGGCGGTGGACGTCTTCTTCCTCCAAGCCGACCTTGACCAGGTCCGCCATGAGGTCTTCGGCCGAGGCATCGGCAGGAAGCTGCGTGTACTCGCGCAGCCATGACAGTGGAATACGCATAACTTAGATCTCCATCCCGAAGTGCTGGCTGAAACGTACGTCGCCCTCGATCATGTCGTGCATGTCCGGGACGTCGTTGCGGAACATGAGCGTGCGCTCGATGCCCATGCCGAAGGCGAAGCCGGAGTATTCCTCCGGATCGATGCCTGCGGCGCGCAGCACGTTCGGGTTGATCATTCCGCAGCCGCCCCACTCGATCCAGCGCGGGCCGCCCTTGGCGCCCGGGTGCCAGATGTCGAGTTCGGCGCTCGGTTCGGTGAACGGGAAGTAGGCAGGGCGCAGTCGGATCTGCGCTTCGGCGCCGAACATCTGCCGTGCGAAGTGCTCCAGGGTTCCGCGCAGGTCGGCCATGGTCAGGCCCTTGTCCACGGCCAGGCCTTCGAACTGGTGGAAGACCGGGGTGTGGGTTGCGTCCAGCTCGTCGGTGCGGAAGGTGCGGCCCGGGCATAGCACGTAGACCGGGACTTCGCGTTCAAGCATGGAGCGGACCTGCACCGGGGAGGTGTGGGTGCGCAGCACCAGATGGGCGTCTGCAGGCTCGATGAAGAAGGTGTCCTGCATTTCGCGGGCCGGGTGGTCCGGCTTGAAGTTCAGCGCGTCGAAGTTGAACCACTCGGATTCCACCTCGGGGCCTTCGGCGATCTCCCAGCCCATGCCCACGAAGATGTCCGAGACGCGGTCCTGCAAGACCGACAGCGGGTGGCGGGCTCCGGCGCGGCGGCGGCGCGGGGCGGCGGTGACGTCGACGGTTTCCTCGACGAGGATGCGTGCGGCTTCGGCTTCTTCCAGCACCACGGTGCGGGCGGCCAAGGCCTTGTTGACCCGTCCGCGGGCGCCGCCCACGAGCTTGCCGGCGACGGCCTTTTCCGACTTGTCCAGCTTGCCGATCTGGCGGTTGGCCAGCGACAGCGGCGACTTCTCGCCGGTGTGCGCCAGGCGCGCTTCCTTCAGCTCGTTCAAGTCCCCGGCGGCTTCGATGGCCGCCAGGGCGGCTTCTACTGCCTGGGAAATCGCGGCTTCATCGGTGGGGTGCGGAATGTTCGGCTCCGCGTCCGGAGCCGTTGATGGTGTCTGATCAGACATGGGATCGATCGATCCTTACTCTTATCTTGTAATTACTCGTTCAAGCACTTTGCTTCTATTCTATTGCCAAGGGCCCGTCTTCGTTTCAACGATGACGGGCCCTGAGCGTGGCACTGCTTACGCAGCTGCGGTGAAATCCGCGTTAGTGGGATTCCTTGGCGGCCTTGGGGCTGAAGGCGAGCACGAAGACCAGGGTCAGCACGAGCAGCGCGCCGCCGAAGATCGTCGAGTAGAACAGCGAGAAATCTGCCTTGCCGGTCGCCTGGTAGGTCTCGGCGCCCTGGATCAAGTCGAAGGTCACGGTGTGGTGGTCGACCTCGCCGGCGGTGGTGGAAACGATCGCGCCCGGGAAGGTCACCGCGAAGTTCGCCTCGGTGAAGCTGGAGTCCACGGCGGTCTGGCCGGTGCCCGGCATCGAGAAGCTGAACTCCTGGCCGTTGCCGGAGATGGCGACCGGGAAACCGAAGACGGTGAAGGCGTCGGCAAGCTCCGTGAAGGTCATGGTCTTGGCGGTGGTGAAGGCCAGTCCGACGTTTGTGCCGTCATCGATGTCGGTGGTGGTCCAGACGCCGGCCAGCTGGGAGTTCAGCTGGTCCATGTTGACCTGGGTGGCCAGCAGATCCTGGAAGTCCAGGCCCTGGAGCGCGTCCTTTTTCATGGTGACCTCGACGGTACCGGTGGCCTTGTCGTCGCCCTGGATGCTGACGCCGGCGTTCATGCTGACGCAGCCGGACAGGGCCAGCACGGCAGCGAATGCCAGCGCAATGACGCTAATGAGTCTCTTCACGGAGACGCTCCTTGAATTCTTGGGGACGTGGCTAGCTAGCCACTGTTGACGCTATATACCAGTCTACGGGTGTCCGGCCAGATGGCCGATTCGGCTCAGATTTAGACAGGCCCGGACGATCGGCGCATCGGCGGGAATCCACTTAACCGCTTCGCCCAGCGAATCGTCCAGGTCGAGCCACGCCAGTTGGTCGTGGCCGTCCAAAGGCTGTGGTTCCCCTTGCGTGATGACGGCGAACCAGACGCGCATCGCTGCCTTGTCGTTCAGTTGCCAGCCCTGCGCCAGCGGACCGGTAATTTCGGCCCCGAGGCTCAGCTCGACACCCAGTTCCTCGCGCAGTTCGCGGTGCACCGCTGAGGTGTCGGACTCCCCCGGTTCGACCTTGCCGCCGGGGAATTCCCACAGGCCGGCCAAGGCTTCGGGACGGTTGCGGCGCGCGGCGAGCATCCGGGTCGGCGAGGTGAGGTCGTCGACGATCGCCACCGCGACGATCTGCTTCAGTGGGGTATTCATTCAGGTTTGCTTCCCTCGGGGTCGATTGCGGTCGGTCAGCGCTGCGCGCGGGCCGAGCCGTAGAGGCAGACCGTGGCCGCGGTTCCGACATTGAGAGACTCGGCGACACCGTACAGCGGAACTGCGACGCGGAAGTCGGCCGAGGCTTTTTCGTGGTCGTCCAGTCCTTGGCCTTCGTTGCCGAACAGCCACATGGTGGCAGATTCAAGCACGGGTTCGGTTCCCTCGGAAGGGGTGGCGCTTCCAGCGTGGGCGCGCAGCACCGCCTGGTCCTGCAGGGTGTCGAGGTTGTGGGCTGCATAGCCGTCGGCTGCCAGCACCTGGACGCCGGTAGCCTTGGCAGCCGCCGCGAGGTGGTCGAATTCGATGTTGCTGAGCACCGGGAGGTGGAACAGCGAGCCCACCGTGGAGCGCACGGCTTTCGGATTGTAGATATCCACGCTGCCCTTGGTCAGCACCACCGCGTCCGCGCCGGCGGCGTCGGCTGCGCGCAGGATGGTTCCGGCGTTGCCCGGGTCCTGGACGCGGCAGAGCACAGCAATCAGTTTCGGCTTGGCTTCCAGCACCTCGCTGAGTTGCGGCTGGCTCATGGCCACCACCCCCAGGATCCCCTGCGGGCTCTGCGTATCCGCCATGGCGAGCAGCACTTCCCCGGTGACGAGGCGAGGTGTCAGCTTGCTGTCGGCCAGCAGCGCGTTGAACTCGGGGTGGCTTTCAAGGAATCCGGGAACCGCATAGATGTCCTGGATGAGGTTGTCGTTGTGCCGGTGCGCCAGCAGCGCTTCCCGCACGGCCTGCGGGCCTTCGGCGAGGAACTGACCGGTGGCTTCACGTCCCTTGCGGCTGGCAAGCCGCGCGACGGCCTTGACCCTGTCGGCGCGTGGATTGGACATGAGCTCGGGCGAATAGGTCATGATTCGAGAATACCGGTAGAAACACCAAAGGGCGGGATCCGCACCTAGTGCGGATCCCACCCTTTGGTGTGATCTCTCTAATAAAGAGGAAGTAGATTTACTTCATCTTCTGGCGGGCTTCGCCGCCGGCAGGCTCGAAGCCTGCGGCCTTGGCAGCCTCGATGGAGTTGAACCAAACTTCAGCGTCAGTCTGCTCGTACCAAGTCGAGCCCGGTACGTGGTACTTGTTGGAGCCTGCATTGCCCTTGATGATGAAGCCCTCTGGGACCTCAGCACCTTCAACTACCTTGAAGACGCCGTTTGCTTGCGTAGCCTCTGCGGCTGGGGCCTTTGCGGCCTCTGGAGCAGCGGCAGCAGCCTTAGCAGCAGCCTTTGGGGCTGCAGCGGCTACTACCTTAGGCGCTTTTGGGGCGTTGACGTCAGCCGGCAGGGCACCCTTTGCTACCTGAACCAGAGTGGCGAATGCGTTGGAGTCCGAGACAGCCAGCTCGGCAAGCATGCGGCGGTCAACCTCGATCTCAGCGGCCTTCAGGCCCTGGATCAGACGGTTGTAGGTCAGACCGTTGGCGCGGGATGCAGCGTTGATGCGCTGGATCCACAGGCGGCGGAAGTCACCCTTGCGCTTGCGACGGTCGTTGAAGCTGTAAACGAACGAGTGGAGCAGCTGCTCCTTGGCCTTGCGGTACAGGCGCGAACGCTGACCGCGGTAGCCCTTGGCGCGTTCCATTACGACGCGACGCTTCTTGTGGGCGTTTACTGCCCGCTTCACACGTGCCACGTGTGTTCTCCTTCAAGTTGGTTCCCCAGGCCGCGGTGGCGGAATGGGAGAAGTCTATGGGTGGTGGGGTGATGCTTCCCCGAATTGCGAAAGGGAGGCTTAGAGGCCCAGCATCCGCTTGATGGTCTTCACATCGGCCTTTGCGACCAGCTGGTCAGAAGCCAGGCGACGGGTCAGTCGCGAGGACTTGTGCTCCAGGTAGTGACGGCGGTTAGCCTGCTGGCGGACGAGCTTACCGCTGCCGGTAACCTTGAAGCGCTTCTTGGCGCCACTGTGAGTCTTGAACTTCGGCATAGCTGCCGTTCTCCTTACGTGCTCCACACGGCAATTGAATGACGTGTAGGGATCATCCGAAGCGGGCCCCTTGCGAAAGGTGACCGCTGCTGTTCTCTTGTAGTTGGATCTTCCAAGGAAGTTCCTTCACCGTCTAGCGGTGACGGGCTCGAAAGCCCAACAGGCTTGGCTAGGCGTCGCCTTCAGCTGCTTGGCGTGCCTGCTCCAGCTTGGCGCGAGATTCCTCGTCCATCGCTGCTGCGACATTCTGGCCTTCGGTCTCGGCTGGAGCGTCGGTGCGGATCTTGCGCTTGGCCGAATCACGGCCACCCGACTTCTGCTGCTGTTCGCGGCGAGCCTCGGCCTTGTTCTTCAGCGGACCTACAACCATGACCATGTTTCGGCCATCGATGCGCGGGCTGGATTCAATGACGCCAACCTCGGCGACATCCGCTGCAAACTTCTCCAGCAGGCGGATACCCATCTCGGGACGCTGCTGTTCACGACCACGGAACTGGATCATGGCCTTGACCTTGTCACCGGCGCCCAGGAAGCGCAGTGCGTGGCCGACCTTGGTCTGGTAGTCGTGGGTGTCAATCTTCAGGCGGAAGCGAACTTCCTTCAGGACCGTATTGGTCTGGTTCTTGCGAGCTTCGCGAGCCTTGACAGCGGCTTCGTACTTGTACTTGCCGAAGTCCATCAGTTTGCACACTGGAGGCTTGGCGTTGGGTGCCACCTCGACCAAGTCCAGATCGGACTCGTGAGCCAGTCGAAGCGCGTCCTCGATGCGGACGATGCCTACCTGCTCACCATTGGGGCCGACGAGACGTACCTCTGGCACGCGAATGCGCTCATTAATGCGTGGATCGCTGATGTGTCACTCCTGAAATCCTAAGTTCCATACCCGCAAACGAAGAAGGCCTCCGGCTGCGATTGCAGGCGAAGGCCACAGTGACGACACAATGGATCTGCGGAAATTTCCGAGTTCCATCTTGGATATGCTCAGGCATATCCTGCCGAATTACCCGGAAGCCTCAAAACGGCGACAGCGGGTGGGAGTTGGCCTCCACTTGCTTGGCTCAATACTAATACGATCCGTCCGCCCGGCGCGAACCGGTGGACCCTGACTGCATGTATCGAGTCGGTCTGTGACAAGCTTAGCAGTATGAGTACCGAAGACACCAACTCGCATCAGCACTCCGTCGACCAGCAGGTGCGTGACATCGCTGAGGTCGCTGCAGTAGAGATCATCACGACCGCTGCCGTTCACCTGATGAGCGCCGCCGCCGTCAAATGCGGCCTGGCCGAAGGCGATGACGCAAATGAACTGAAGGATTTGGACGAAGCCCGCAAGCTGATCACCGCCCTCGCCGGCCTAGTCACCGCTGGTGCACCTGAGATTGGTTCGCAGCATGCAGCGCCGCTGCGCGACGGCCTGCGTAGCCTGCAGCTGGCCTTCCGCGAAGCCTCGCTGATCCCCGACGCACCAGGCAAGGGCCCGGGCGAAAAGTTCACCGGACCGGTCAACTAGGCTTCGATCCGAAAAAATATTAGAGATTAAGATCATCCTCGGTCCGGCACATTGTGCCGAACCGAGGATGATGTTTTTGTTCTTGTAACCGAAGATCCGCGTAAACGGTATCTACGCCATCTACGCCGCGATGCGGGTACGGGTGCGCTGCCGGCGGACCCGGCGGCGAATCTGCTGGGCAAGCAATGCCAGGACAACAACGATGATGGCCAGCGAACCGATGCCGACGAATGCCAGCGGGGGGCCGAAATTGTCGACCATCACGCCGGTCATCGGGGACCCCAACGCCGTGCCGCCGGTCATGGCCGACCCGTACCAGCCCATGGCCTCGCCACGGCGCTTTTCAGCCACCAGGTCGGTCAGCCACTCCGAGGCGGCGGACAAGGTCGGTGCGCACATGAAGCCAGGCAGCGCGGAGAAGATCGCCAGAGACAGCGGATCCCAGGCGAAGAACATCGGGATCGTCAAGATCGCCATGAGCAGCAGCAGGACAAGGGGCGAAATATTGCGGCGCATGGCGCCGTACAGCAGGCCGCCAATCAAGGATGCGCCGCACCAAAACAGGAACACGAGGCCAAGCTGTTCGCTGTTCCCGCCAGCTTCAAGTTCAGCCACGATGGATACCTCGGTGCCGGTCAGCAGCATTCCTGCTCCGGAGGCCGCGATGAAGACCGCGAGCACCGAGGCGCTGACCCAGTTGAAGCGGTTTTTGAAGTTCTTGCCGCGCTTCTTGATCCTGGCACGCGCAGATTTCATGCCGGCCAGAATCAATTCGCCTTCAACTTCCGGCACGCCTACCGGAGCCGCGGCGATGAAGCTCGCCTCGGCGCCGAGCCGTTCTTCGTGGGCGTTGGACTTGTTTGCCGACGCCTTGGGGTCGGCGCTGCTGGTCGGAGGGTTCAAGAGCATCATGGCCAATCCGGCCGCCGAGGCCGTCACGCCGATGACGCTCAGCCCGATGGTGCTTGAAATCTGCGTTGCCACGATACCTGCGGCTGCCGGGCCGACGATGAACACCAGTTCGGTGGCGGTGGCATCCAGGGCGAACGCGGTGCGCCGTTGCTCGCCGGTGGTCATCACGCCCAAGGCGGTTCGGACCACGGAGAAGACCGGCAGGGCGAAGAGCCCGCCGATGAAAGCCAGCGGATAGATCCATACCAGCGTGACGTGCGGGACTGTGCACCAGACCGCTGTTTCGACGATGACCGAGGGAATCAGCGCCCTGCGCAGACCCCACATGTCTACGCGGGCACCGCGCCAAGGTGCGCCGATCGCGATGCCAATGGTCATCAAGGCTGTCACCAAGCCGGCGGAAACCCAGCTCTGGTCCAGGTTCGTGACCAGATGGAGCAAAAGCAGCATGCCCAACGCCGAATGAGGAAGCCGAGCGACCATGCCGATAACCAGCAGCGAAGCGATCTGAGGCTGACGCAGGATCTGCCAGTAGTTCTTCATGACGCGGAGTATTCCTCTTCGTGTAGGCCCATCCCTAGCTGGATGAGCTGAGCAAGCTGATTTCTATCGAGTCCACCGCCTCGGCGAACTCGGGTTTTCGAGCCAATAGCCCGTGAATATTTGTCGCGATCTCTCGCGCATCGTTTTCGCTGGTTCCTGCCGCGAAAACGAACTGCAGGTTCAATTCCGGTCCGGAGCCGCCTCCGGGCACTGCGTTGCCCTGCGCATCTCGTGAACCAACACCTCGGCCTGGTGCTATCTGCACTTTGCGAAGCTGGGCGTAGCCACTCGTCGCGTCCTGGACGATTTCAGCAATGCCCTGGTTCAGATAGCTCGGTGTCCATTCGATCTGCTTGGCAAGGTTCCACATGCCCGGTCGTCGAAGGACAAACGTGTAGTCGCCGCCCGGATCCAGCACCAGTAATTGGCATTCTTCGCTGACCGCAGACAACGCGGCGCGCGGGGCGTAGACCGCGACTGGTCTCGCTTCGTTGTGCCAGGCCTGGAGCCGCTCCACGGTGGTGAACACCGGCAAGGCCATGCGTCCGTCCGGCCCCTTGATCTTGACCAGGGCCATGTCGGCTTCCTTGTCGGAGGCGAAGCCGTGCTCGGTCATCGCTTCTTCGCCAAGCTGGGCTACTACTGCAACGAAAACCCGGGCGTTGGCCAGCGACTGGTGGACGCCGGACTCGCTGCCGTTGCCGGCTCGCAGATCAGCCAGCGCCTGCATCACCGCCTCATCTGCCAGTCCGTCGTCCTTGTCGAACTTGTGCAGCGGGTTTTCATCACCGGCCAGGTCCCGGCCTTCCCAGCTTTGACCTGCGGAATCAGTCGGGGAACCTGCCCGCGCCAGTGCCGCGGCGATATGTCCGGGCAGGTGGCGCTTGGGTGCGGATTCAGGTTGCGCGGTGCTCATAGATCCATGCTATCTGTGAGAACCCCGGTGGAAGAACAAGTTTCAGGGACTCGGGCATGAGCTTGCCCACGAGACCTTGGGCACACTTCAGATATTCGAGCCTGGCCACAACGCGGCGGATGTGGCATCTTGAAATGATAATGCGCAAGGACACGGAATCCGAGAGCCTGTTTGCCACGGCAATGCCGGGCTATGTCCCGCAGGGCGCAGTTCGCGGCCTGGGCGGGGGCTCATCCGTCCCCCGCCGTTGGCCACAGACGCCGCAGGAGGTTCATATTCGGCTTCATAAAAAATCGTGGACCGGCTGGATTTTTCCAACCGATCCACGACTTCAAAGGTCTGGCTCAGACCTATTTAGCGACGGCCTGCCACTTCAAGCGCCTCGGGCAGCGTGAACTGCCCCGAGTACAGGGCCTTGCCCATGATGGCGCCTTCGATGCCTTCCGGCACCAACGCACGCAGAACACGCAGGTCTTCGAGGGAAGAGATACCGCCCGATGCGACAACCGGCTTGTTGGTTTTCGAGGCGATCTCGCGCAGCAATTCAACGTTGGGTCCACGCAGGGTTCCGTCCTTCGTGACGTCAGTGACGACGTAGCGCGCACAGCCGGCATCCTCCAAGCGGGCAAGCACCTCCCAGAGGTCTCCCCCGTCCTTGGTCCAGCCATGGCCGGAGAGCGTAGTGCCACGCACATCCATGCCCACGGCGATCTTGTCGCCGTGGCGGGCAATGGCATTGCGGGTCCACTCCGGGTTCTCCAGTGCGGCCGTCCCGAGGTTCACGCGGGTGGCGCCGAATTCCAGTGCGCGATCTAGTGACGCGTCATCACGGATTCCGCCGGAGAGCTCAACCTTGATGGACAGCTCCTGGGCGATTCGCTGGACGATCTCGATGTTGCTGCCGCGACCGAAGGCGGCGTCGAGGTCGACCAGGTGCAGCCATTCTGCACCGTCGTTCTGCCAGGCCAGCGCCGCTTCCAGAGGGTCGCCGTATCCAGTTTCGGATCCGGCTTCACCCTGCACCAGGCGAACCGCCTGTCCGCCGGCGATATCTACTGCGGGAAGCAGTTCGAGAATTGGTTGCTCACTCATGTTGTCCTTCTTCGAAAGTTTGAAACTAGAGGGTCAAGACCCATGCTGCGATGACACAACCAGCTGCCAGGCCCCACGCGGCAATGATCCACGACAGGTGCGCTTTCTGGTTCTTCAAGGAGATTGCTCCGCCGGCAAGAAATGCGCCGACCCCGAGGAGTACGATCGACCACATTCTAGAGAGTCTCCAGCCAGTTGCTCAGCAGCTTCTTGCCAGCTTCGCCAGACTTCTCCGGGTGGAATTGCACTGCCGACAAGGCACCGTTTTCAACGGCTGCGATGAATGGGGTTCCGTGGGTGGACCAGGTAACCTGCGGCGGAGTCATTGCCGGCTGGGTGACGTCGAATTCCCACTTCTGCACTCCATATGAATGCACGAAGTAGAAGCGCTCGTTTTCGATACCTGCAAAGAGCTTGGTGTTTTCCGGCGGACGAACGGTGTTCCAGCCCATATGCGGGATGACATCAGCCTGCAGCCGCTCTACGGTGCCTGGCCACTCGCCAATACCCGCCGTCTTGACGCCGTGTTCCACGCCTTCGTCGAAGAAGACCTGATGTCCAACGCAGATTCCGAGCACGGGCTTGCCGCCGGCGATACGGCGACCGATCCAGCGCAGTGCACCGAGCTTGGTCAGCTGGTCCATGACCGATGCGTAGGCGCCGACGCCGGGAACGACCAGACCGTCAGCCGCTTGGACCTTGTCCGCGTCTGCGGTCAGCTCTACCTCGGCTCCGGCGGCTTCAAGCGCACGCACTGCCGAGCGAACGTTGCCCGAACCGTAGTCCAGGACAACAACTTTCTTTTTTGCCACTTAAAGGGCACCCTTCGTGGATGGAATCTTGTCGCCCATGCGTTCGTCGTGCTCGACGGCTTCGCGCAAGGCACGGGCGAAGGACTTGAACTGCGCTTCGACGATGTGGTGCGGGTCGCGGCCCGAGAGCACCTCGATGTGGGCACAAATCTGCGCGTGGAACGTGATCGCCTCGAAAACGTGACGGGTCATCGAACCGGTGAAGTGTCCACCGATCAGATGGTATTCCTGGCCGGCCGGCTCGCCGCCGTGCACCAGGTAGGGGCGCCCGGAGACATCTACAACGGAGCGGGCTAGTGCTTCGTCCAGCGGTGCGTAGGAAGTGCCGAAGCGGCGGATACCCGCCTTGTTGCCCAGGGCAACACGCAGCACCTCGCCGATGGTGATCGCGGTGTCTTCCACTGTGTGGTGTACGTCGATATGGGTGTCGCCGGTTGCACGCACGGTGAGGTCGATCAGCGAGTGCTTGGACAGGGCAGTGAGCATATGGTCGAAGAACGGCACGGTGGTGCTGATCTCCGAGACGCCTGAGCCATCGAGATCCAGTTCAACGAATACCGAGGATTCGCTGGTGACTCGTTCCATACGGGCGCGACGTGCGCCAATCAATTCGGCAGACATGTCTTCCTTCGCTTGTCTTTTCTACTTCTGTGCGCTGAGCAGTTCGGTCAGCCGCTCCAAGAAGGCGGTGGTTTCGGCCTCAGTTCCCGCGGTGACTCGCAGGGTGCCGGCGATTCCGTTGTCACGGATGATGATTCCGGCGTCGAGAAGCCCCTGCCAAATGGCGTGGGGGTCGTCCAGGCCGCCGAAAAAGACGAAGTTCGAGTCTGAAACCGAAGGCTTCAAACCCAGCTCGGTCAAGGTGCTCACGATGCGGTCGCGCTGGGTCTTGATTTCTTCGACCTGTGCCAGCAGAAGGTCAACGTTCTTCAGCGCGGCAATGGCGGTCGCCTGGGTCACTGCAGAGAGGTGGTAGGGCAGGCGGACAAGCCGAATCGCATCGGTGACTTCCGGTGCCGCAGCCAAGTAGCCCACTCGGGCGCCAGCCAGGCCGAAGGCCTTGGACATCGTGCGGCTGACAATCAAGCGCTGGCGACCTCCGAGGAGGCTCAGTGCCGACTTGGTCTTGGCCAGTGAAAATTCAGCGTAGGCCTCGTCGACGATGACCATAGCGTTGGTCTCGGAGGCTGCCTCGTAGACAGCCTCGATGACATCCAGTCCCAATGCCGTGCCGGTTGGGTTGTTCGGAGAGCAGAGGAAAACGATATTCGGTGTGTGCTCGCGTACCTGCGCGGCAGCAGAGTCGGCCGAGAGAGTGAAATCATCGGCGCGTTGGCCGGCGATGTATTCGGTATCGGTTCCGCTGGCCAGCAGCGGGTACATGGAATAAGTGGGGCCGAAACTCATGACGCTTCGACCGGGGCCACCGAAGGCTTGCAGGATCTGCTGCAGGATCTCATTGGAACCGTTCGCGGCCCAAATGTTCTCGCGATCCAGATCGTGGCCCAGGTACTTGGCTAGGAGTTCACGCAATTCCACGAATTCACGATCCGGGTAGCGATTCAGCGTGGCCGCTGCCTTGGAGACTTCTTGAGCGATTGCATCAATCACGGTCTGCGGAAGCGGATGGGTGTTCTCATTGACATTCAGCTGAATTGGTACGTCAATTTGTGGCGCACCGTAAGGGGACAGCCCGCGGAGATTCTCACGCAAGGGCAGCTGACTCAATAGTTCACTGCGGACATTCACGTCATTAAGTCTAATGGCGCAGTCGTCGGTTCAAGAATTGGCGACAAACCTTGGTAACAATACCTGTCGCCATTTTGAGGGTTTGACCGGCTAGTTGGCCAACACCGGGATCTCCAAGGTGTCGCCAACGCGGATCTCGCTGGAGTCCAGTGCGTTGATCTCCGTGATATGCTCCATGGCCGCATTCACGTCGTAGCCTACGGCGTATTCACGGGCGAGATCCCACAACGAGTCGCCCGGGATGACGGTCACGGCCACGGTTTCAACACCTTGCGGCGAGTTGGACGCCGCCTGGGCACTTGAAGTGAACATGGTGATCAGGAATGCGGCGGCGATGGTCAGAATGAACACCGGGACCCCAACCAGCACGGCCCAGCCGCGACGATTGATGCGGATCTTCATGTGTTCTTTGGTGCGTTTCGAGTCAAGTGCGGCGGTTGCCATGACTATTCTCCTCAACAGTGGCATGATGCGAACCTGTCTTCGAATACTGTTTTCGAAGATGTGTTCGATTCTCGTATATCTTTTCTAACAGAACTTCGCGGAAATTGTCCAGACACTTTCGAACAAATCTTTGAAAGACTCCCTCACATCGACTAAGATTTCGAAGTAGAAGAGGAACGAATACATAACATCACTGGCTTCCGACAGTTAGGCATCCGCCCAGCTCACGACCGGTGATTAGGGAAGGCTAAAGGTCATGTCAGCTTCAGAGCGCACTCCCCGATCGAATGCACGTTCGCTGACGATCCGCCAGAAGAAAATTCTCGAGACCATCCAGCGCTCGATCGGAAAGAACGGCTATCCGCCGTCGATGCGCGAGATCGGCGACACCGTGGGCCTCAAGAGCCTGTCGAGTGTCACGCACCAGTTGAGCCAGCTTGAAAAGCTCGGCTACCTTCGTCGTGATCCACGCCGACCTCGTGCCATGGAGATCCTGCTGCCGCTGCAGCTCAGCGAGGATGCCGCAGCGGCCGAGGCGCCCAAGCCAGCGGAAGAGGCCGGCAAGGAAGATGCGAAGATCATTGAGCTGAGCACCTCCGCGGACACCACTATGGTGCCGCTGGTTGGCCGTATCGCCGCTGGTGGACCGATCCTTGCAGATCAGACGGTAGAGGACGTGTTCGCGCTTCCGCGCCAGCTGGTGGGCCACGGAGAGCTGTTCATGCTTCGAGTCTCAGGAGACTCGATGGTTGATGCTGCGATCTGCGACGGCGACTGGGTTGTTGTGCGTCGCCAGCAAACTGCGAACAACGGCGACATCGTGGCTGCATTGCTCGATGAAGAAGCTACCGTGAAGACGTTCCGGCAGCGCGACGGTCATACCTGGTTGTTGCCGCAGAATTCTCGGTACGAGCCGATCCTCGGTGATGCAGCGACCGTCATGGGACGCGTTGTATCGGTCATGCGTTCGCTCTAATCCGACAAATCGAAGAGCGCTGGGGTGCAGTTCAATATGACTGCGTCCCAGCGCTCTTTGCTTCGACACGGGCTCAGCCGTGCCGGCTTCCGCGGAATGAACCAATACCGATCTAGCGGTTCGGGTCCATCCGCTTGAGGACACCGGTGATGGTCTTCTTGTCCACGGTGGGCCACATCGGCGGCAACGAGGCCTTGAGGAAACTGCCGTAGCGTGCGGTAGCCATGCGTGAGTCGAGGATTGCCACGACGCCCTTGTCCGACACGGAACGAATCAACCGGCCAGCGCCCTGGGCCAGACGGATCGCGGCGTGGGTGGCCGAAACCTGCATGAAACCGTTACCGCCGTGCTTCTGCACGTCTTCGGTGCGGGCCTTGGAGATCGGATCGTCCGGACGCGGGAACGGGATCTTGTCGATAATAACCAAACGGCAGGAGTCGCCAGGCACGTCTACGCCCTGCCAGAGAGTCATGGTGCCGAAGAGACAAGTGTCCCGTTCCTCGGCAAACTGCGCTACCAGAGACTTCATGCTCGCATCACCCTGGCAGAGGATCTCGACGTCGAGGCGCTCGCGCAAGATCGCCGCCGCTTCTTCGGCAGAACGCTTCGAGGTGAACAGCGCCAACGCGCCGCCGCCCGAAGCCTTGATCAGATCCTCGATTTCGTCCAGGGTCTCGGCGGCAAGCTGCCTGCCGGGTTTGGGCAGGTGCTTGGCGACATACAAGATGCCCTGCTTCGGATAATCGAATGGGCTGCCGACGTCGATGCCTGTCCATGACGGTGCACCGGCACCCAGGAGCCCCAGTGAACCGGCCACCGAGTCGAATTGCGCGCCGATGGCCAAGGTGGCGCTGGTCAAGATGACGGTACGACCGTCAAAGAGTCCTTCGCGCAGTTTTCCGGCCACGGACAGCGGTGCCACGTTAAGTGTCGCCGGCTGGTTGTCATCCGCCTCGACATAGCCGCGGCCTTCGACAAATTCTCGCGGACGGGTCGTGTAGAGCACCTCCCGGCGGTCTTCGGCTTCGAGCATGCGGATGGCGTCGTCCATGACGGCCTGCATTTGCGACCTGGCGGTCTGGCGACCACCATCGGCCGGCGCGTTGGCTTCAGGCTTCGTCAATGCGAGAATGAGCCGGGCCTGTTCCACGATGTCGTTCAGGGCGATTCCCATGTCCTCGCGCAGGCCGGTCTGCAACAACCCGGTCGGTACGCCGGTCAAGGCCTTTTCAAGTCTGTTGGTGGCTTTGACCAATTCGTCAACGTTGACGGCGCAATGGCGCTTGGCCCCGCCCGCTGCGGTGAGCACCATACGAGCCGACAGTGCCCCTGAGACCGAGCTGGTGACGCGGTCCTGGAGCTCGTGGGCCTCATCGATGATGGCGACGTCGAAGTCCGGGAGCACCGACAGCCCTTCGAAGGCGGAGACCGCCAGCAGGGCGTGGTTGGTAATCACCACGTCGGATTCGGCGGCCCGGGCGCGGGCCATCTCTGAGAAGCATTCATCGGCCATAGGGCATTTCTGGGAGCCAAGGCACTCCATGGCGGACACCGAAACCTGTTTCCATGCCTTGTCGCTGACTCCGGGGACCAGTTCGTCCCGGTCCCCTGTGTCGGTGCGCTCGGCCCATTCGCGAAGCTTCATGACTTCGCTGGCCAGCGGGGAAAATGTCTGTCCCCTGGGCGCGGCGGGCTCATCCATGGAGAACAACGTGCCTTCGTCGTCTTCCGGGTATCCGCCGCCGAGCTTGTACTGGCAGAGGTAGTTGGAGCGGCCCTTGAGCAGGGCCACGTCCATGGGTCGCGAAAGCTTGCCTTTGAGAGACTCCAGGAGCCGAGGTACGTCACGTCCGACGATCTGCGACTGCAACGCCAAGGTTGCAGTCGATACGATTACCGGTTTGGCGCTGGTCTGGGCGTGTGCCAGTGCCGGGATCAGGTAGCCCATGGACTTGCCCGTACCGGTTCCTGCTTGCACCAGCAGATGCTCTTCGTCTTCCAGCGCCGATACAACGTGCTTGACCATTTCCTGCTGGCCGGCGCGCATGGCGCCGCCCATGGAAGTTACTGCGGCTTCCAGCAGGTCAAGGGCCTGCTCTTGCTTATCCATGAAGGTTGAAAGTCTCCAACTCTGCTGCCAACGATTCTCGTACCTTGACGATTAATCTGGTTCCGTTCTCCAGATGCTCGCTTTCAAGGATTTCAGACTCACTCTGATGAAGTTTCGCGATCAGATCCCCGCGGTTATATGGGATCAGCACTTCCATCTGCACTCCCGGGCGCGGAATTGAAGAGCTGACCTTCGCCAGAAGCTCCTTGATTCCCTCACCGGTGTGTGCCGAGACAACCACGGTGTTGGATTCGCGGTTTCGGACCCTTTCAATAACAAATGGGTCAGCCACATCAGCCTTGTTCAGCACGATGATCTCGGGAATGTTCAGCGCATCGACTTCGCCCAGCACCGTACGCACTGCCTGGATCTGGCCTTCCGGATCCGGATGCGAGGCATCAACAACGTGAAGAATCAGGTCGGAATCCGCAATTTCCTCCAGCGTCGAGCGGAAAGCCTCCACCAGCTGCGTTGGCAGGTTGGACACGAAACCCACCGTATCCGCCAGCGTGTAGGTCAGCCCGTCCTCGGTGGCCGCCTGCCGCACCGTGGGATCCAGGGTGGCGAACAGCGCGTTCTCCACCAAGACCCCGGCATTGGTCAGTCGGTTCAGCAGGGAGGACTTCCCGGCATTGGTATAGCCGGCAATGGCGACCGCGGGAACGTCGTTGCGGCGGCGGTTTGCGCGCTTGGCTTCTCGGGCCGGCTTCATCGCCTTGATCTCACGGCGCAATTTTGCCATGCGGTCGCGAATGCGGCGGCGATCCATTTCAATCTTGGTTTCACCCGGGCCACGCGAACCAATGCCGCCGCCCGCGGCGCCCACCCGGCCGCCGGCCTGGCGGGACATGGATTCGCCCCAGCCACGCAGACGCGGAAGCAGGTATTCCAGCTGGGCCAGTTCGACCTGGGCCTTGCCTTCACGGGACTTCGCATGCTGCGCGAAGATGTCCAGGATCAAACTGGTGCGGTCGATGACCTTGACCTTGACAACGTCTTCCAGCGCACGGCGCTGCGACGGGGCCAGTTCGGCATCGACAATCACGGTATCGGCGCCAGTGGAGGCTACGATCTCGCGCAACTCCATGGCCTTGCCCGAGCCCAGATACGTCGACGGGTCTGGCTTGCTGCGGCGCTGCACAACACCGTCGAGTACTTCCGAGCCTGCGGTTTCCGCTAGCGCTGCCAATTCGCGCAGCGAATTCTCCGCTTCGGTGACGCTTCCATCGGTCCAGACTCCGGCCAGCACCACACGCTCAAGGCGCAGCTGGCGGTATTCCACCTCGGTGACGTCTTCGAGCTCCGTAGAGAGGCCTGCAACGCGTCGCAGGGCGCGACGCTCGGCCAGGTCGTCCTGCTCACCGTCATAGGTGGAATAGCCGGAGGAAAAACGGTTCAGGGCGGTCGCCTGACCAGAGAAAATGGATTCATCATCGGATGCGAAATGCTGCACCTGAGGCCCCTGGGCCTCGTCTGCCGCAAGGATGCGGTCGATGGCGGCCTGAATCTGGGCGTCGTCCATCGACGATGAATCGTGTTCGTGTGACTCGGAGTTAGTCATGGTCTCCTTTGAAGTACTTCGCTTTCCAGAATAGTGCGGGGCACCCCCACTTCGCGACGTGGCGCGGTCGGTTTCAAGGTGTTCGTTGGTCATTGAGTATCCTTTGCAGAAATCGGTAGCAGCATTCGGTGCTGATGGTGATGCGGTTACGCAAACGCAAAGGCAAGGTGAAGACCCCAACACACCTGGGAGTCTGGAAAGTAGAAAAGACTTTGCCGCCTGCGGATTCCGCCGTCCGGGCGCGCAAGACCAGCGCCGGGGATTCGGGAATCACGGGTAACCGTGTGGGCTACGTATTAGACGAAGAACAAAGTCATAGACAAAACTCTATCAGTCTTGTGCGGCCTGGTACATATTGGCTTTGTCACGTTGCCTCCGCCCATATTTGGCCCGTGCGCACGCAACGATAAACTTTGCAGTATGAGCTCGGATCACTACTTCAGCGCCAGCCCCGCCTCGGCCGATGAACGCCGCACGATTTCAGTCGAGTTGAACGGCACCGTTCGCAAGATCCAGACCGCAGCCGGCATCTTCTCGCCTTCCGGTTTGGACAAGGGCACCGAGGTGCTGTTGAAGAACGTTCCGGCGCCGCGTGGCCGCATCTTGGACATCGGCTGCGGCTGGGGACCCATCACGATTACCGCGGCCGAGCAAAGCCCCGGTTCGGAAGTCTACGGCGTCGACGTCAACGAGCGTTCCATCGAGCTGGCCCGCCTGAATGCGCAGAGCTTGGGCCTGGACAACGTGGTGGTCGGCCGGCCGGAAACTGTGGACCCGGAGCTTGAATTCGACACGATCTGGTCGAATCCGCCGATCCGCATCGGCAAGGAAGCCCTGCATGAACTTCTGCTGCTTTGGCTGCCGCGGCTGGCGCCGGGTGGCGAGGCCTGGATGGTAGTGCAGAAGAACTTGGGCAGCGATTCCCTCCAGAAATGGTTGGTCGAGCAGTTGCCAAACGACTGGCGCGTCACCCGTGAAGCCACGGCAAAGGCCTTCCGCGTTTTGAAGGTTTCACGCCCGGCCCAGTAGGTTCGCCGTGCCAGTTGGCTGTGTGGCCCGCCTGCTAGTCCCGGCTGATGATCCCGCGCGCGACCAGTTCCGCCGGCCCGCTCAGGATGGTATCTTCCCGATCGCCGTTGGCAAGGAATGCAACCCCGACCGTGCCTCCGGGAACTTCAACCGACCAATCATTGATCAAGGCGGTGCCGCGCGCCCAGTAGCGCATCGCAGCGGCGGCCGCGCAAGCTCCGGTGCCGCAGGACAGCGTCTCCCCTACCCCGCGTTCGTGGACGCGCATCTTCACTCTGGCCCGGCCGTCTTCGATCAGCGGCTCGGCGGGAACCACGAATTCCACGTTGGTTCCGTGGGGCGGGGCCGGCGAGACTTCCGGGGCGACAAAGAGCTCCAGATCTTCCAGCATGCCTTGGTCCGGAAGCGCTACCACGGTGTGCGGATTGCCCATCGTGATGCTCAGCGCCGGCAACGCCTGTTCCCAGCCGCTGGGGCGGACCATCGAATCCACCGAGTCGGCGGCGGCCTGGTCCTCATGGATCAGGCCCCATGGCCCCAGATTGGCTGCGTACCCGTCCGTCAGCCGGGTGACTTCCTTGACGCCGGCACGGCTGCCGATCTGCAGGCTCTGGCCGACCGCTAGATTGACCAGGCCTTCGGCGATGAGGAAATGCACGAACGCGCGCACTCCATTGCCGCACATCTCGGCGATGGAGCCGTCGTTGTTGCGGTAGTCCATGAACCAGTAGGCCTTGGGATGCTCGATGAACTGCTGCTCATAACCGGACACCTGGGAGGTCGGCACCGCACGGATCAGCCCGTCGCCACCGATGCCGAAATGCCGGTGGCACAGGGCCGCCACCTGTTCGGCGGTGATTTGAAGTGCTCCCGTGGGATCCGCGAGCAAGACGAAGTCGTTTCCGGTTGCATGGCCCTTGGCAAATGCCTGGCCTGCAAGCTGCTGAAGTTCGCTGCGGTACATCCGTGCTCCTCGTGTTTCGTGCTTCGTTCGCTAGTTGCGTCAGTTCCGCTGGGTCCGGGCCACCAGCTCCAGCGCCTGGTCGAGCAGACCGGGCTTGGTCGGGTCGAGCCAGGAGACGCGTTCGTCCGCATTGAACCAGGTGATCTGGCGGCGGGCGAACTTCCGGGTGGCGACCACGGTCTGCTCTATGGCCTCGGCACGTTCGATCTTCCCGTCCAGGAAATCGATGTACTGCTGATAGCCGATGGCCCGCGAAGCGGTCTTGCCTTCGCGCAGTCCCGAATCCAGCAGTCCTGCGACTTCCTGGGCCAGCCCCTTGGAATCCATTTTATGGACCCGGGCTTCCAATGCTTCATGCAACGCAGAGCGCTCGTAATTTAGTCCGATCTGGACTGCAGGCTGGAAGTACTGGCGCTGGGGCATATAGGAGCTGAACGCCCGGCCGGAGATTTCGTAGACCTCCAGGGCGCGGATGGCGCGCCGCTGGTCGAGGTTCCTCGCCGCGGAGACCGGATCCACCTCCGCCAGACGGCGCCGCACCTCTCCGTCTCCATGGGCTTTGACCTCGGCTTCGAGCCGTGCCCGCACCTGTGGATCGGTTGGCGGGAAGTCGATGACGTCCAGCGCGGCACGAACGTACAGTCCGGATCCGCCGACCATGACGGGCACCTTGCCCTTGGCCCGGATCGCCTCGAAGCGTTCGCGGGCCTGAGCCTGGAAGGTTGCGACGGATGCCTCTTCCCGTACGGACATGATGTCCATGAGGTGGTGTTCGATTCCGCCTCGCTCGTCGACGGCGAGTTTGGCGGTACCGATGTCCATGCCCCGGTAGAACTGCAGCGCGTCGGAATTGACGATCTCGCCATTCAAGTTCTGGGCCAGGGCGATGGCCAGATCCGATTTGCCGGTTCCGGTCGGACCGACCACGGCAATGACCGGAAGGTGCGTGGCTTCCATCAAGCTAGCTGCGCACCTTCAGGGTCGGCATCCCCAAGTTGGTGCGTCCCGGCTCGCTGCTGGCGCCGGGAGCCGGCACGCCGCAGCTGTCGGCCTGCGAGCGGTCCCAGGCATCCCCTGCCCGTGAACGGCGCAACTGGTATTGCTCCGCGGTCGGGTCAGAAACCAGGTGGAAGGCGGCTACTTCGGTGATCGGCAAGGTGACCAGGTCGCCGGGGCGCGGCGTCTGGGCGCCCTCGGGAACCGAGAAGTGCACGAGGCGCTGATCCTGCGAACGGCCGGAGAGCCGATGGGTCGTTTCAGCCTTGCGACCGGCATGCTCGGTGACCATGACCTCGACGGTGCGTCCCAACTGCTTGGCGTTTTCCTCCTTGGCAATCCGGTCCTGCAGTGCAGTCAGTCGCTCGTAGCGTTCCTGGACAACGGCCTTGGGCAGTTGCTCGTCCATGGTCGCCGCCGGCGTGCCCGGGCGCTGGGAGTACTGGAAGGTGAATGCCGAGGCAAAACGTGAAGCTTCCACGACGTCCAAGGTGGCTTGGAAGTCTTCTTCGGTCTCTCCGGGGAACCCGACGATGATGTCGGTGGTGATCGCCGCATGCGGGATGCGCTCGCGCACCTTGTCCAGGATTCCGAGGAATTTCTTTGAACGGTAGGAACGGCGCATCTGCTTGAGCACGCGGTCCGATCCGGACTGCAGCGGCATGTGCAGCTGCGGCATGACATTCGAAGTTTCGGCCATGGCTTCGATGACGTCGTCGGTGAATGCCGCCGGGTGCGGGCTGGTGAAACGCACGCGTTCAAGGCCTTCGATTTCACCGCAGGCGCGCAGCAGCTTGCCAAAGGCCAGACGGTCGCCGAATTCGACGCCGTAGGAGTTCACGTTCTGGCCCAGCAGCGTCACTTCGATGGCGCCGTCGTCGACAAGTGCCTGGATTTCGGCAAGGATCTCCCCCGGCCGACGGTCGCGTTCCTTGCCGCGCAGGGAAGGAACAATGCAGAACGTACAGGTGTTGTTGCAGCCAACCGAGATCGACACCCAGCCTGCGTAGACGGACTCCCGGCGGGTGGGCAGCGTCGATGGAAAGACTTCGAGGGATTCGAGGATCTCCAGTTCGGCCTTCTTGTTGTGCTGGGACCGGTTCAGGAGTGCCGGCAGCGAGCCGATGTTATGGGTTCCGAAAACCACATCAACCCAAGGAGCCTTCTTGAGAATGGTGTCGCGGTCTTTCTGCGCCAGGCAGCCGCCGACAGCGATCTGCATTCCTGGCCGGGATTCCTTGACCCCCTTCAGGATGCCGAGGTTGCCATACAGCTTGTTGTCAGCGTTTTCACGCACGGCGCAGGTGTTGAACACCACGACGTCTGCGACCTCTTCAGTCAAATCTTCCGGCTTCCGCGCAAGCCCGGCATCTTCAAGCAGGCCGGAGAGCCGCTCGGAGTCGTGGACGTTCATCTGGCAGCCGAAGGTGCGCACTTCGTAGGTGCGCGGAAGGCCTTCGGACTGGGGGCTGGAAATCGGTTGTTGCTCGCTCACCTTATAAGGTTACCGAATCCGCCGGGACCCTGAAACGAAGGCAATCCTCGGCGCGCGACGATCCTCAGTATTGCCCCTCGTGCCGTCCGAAGCGTTCATCCCATTCTTCGCGGGCCACCTTGAAAGCCATGCCGCCGTTATAGCCCTTGCGCCCCAGCATGCCGACCAGGCGCCGCAGCGCCCTGTCCCGGTCCGCTCCCATTGATTCTGGCCGCAGTTTGGCGCGGACCAGTTCCCGTGCGCGCTGCTCTTCGGTTTCGTCGTCGATCTGTTCCAGCGCTTCGGCTGCGGTTTCGTCGTCGACGCCCTTGGTGCGCAGCTCACGTTTGATCGCGCCGCGCGCCAGTCCGCGGGAACGAGCCCTTGCGGCGACCCACGTCTTGGCAAAACGTTCGTCGTCAACGAGGTTGATTTCTGCGTAGCGCTCGATCACCTCATCGGCGATCTCTTCGGGACAGTCCTTGTCAAGGAGCTTGTCCTTGAGCTGTTTCGCGGTTTTGTCGCTGGCCGTCAGTTGCCGCAGCAGGATCCCGCGGGCTTTTTCACGCCATTGGTCGTCGCTGAGTTCGCCGGTTTCCCCTGACTCACGCGCCGCGCGCCTGGCCTCGCGGGCATCCTTGCGCTCTTTCTTGGTGGGCGCCGCCGGAGCCGGAGCCGAAAGGATTTCGTACATCGCCGCACGCAGTTCATCGACGCTTTCCGGCTTCTTCTTTTCCTGTGCCGGGAGGCTGGCGATGATCCGGCGGTTGGTTGGTGCCAACGTGTCGGAGGAAGCCTTCCTTGCGCCGGCTTCGCCGGTGCCCGGCTTCGCCGGTTGGGACGCTTCTGGCTCGGCCGGGTCTGGCCGGGCCCACTCGGGCATGTCTTCCAGGTCTCCCTGAAATTCATTGGAAACGGACATAGCGTCCGACCCGGAATTGAATCCGGATCGAACGCTACGTCGTTTGAAGCCTGAGCTCACTACTGATCGCCCTCGACGACTCGCAGTTCTGTCTCGTCTTCTTCCACTTCTTCTGCTGGCAAGACGCCGAGCTTCTGCAGGATCTGGCGCTCCAGTTCGGTAGCCAGATCCGGGTTGTCGCGCAGGAAGCGGCGGGCGTTTTCCTTGCCCTGGCCCAGCTGGTCGCCGTCGTAGGTGAACCAAGCGCCGGACTTCTTGACCAGGTTGTGCTCAACACCCATGTCGATGAGCGAGCCCTCGCGGGAAATGCCGTGACCGTACAGGATGTCGAATTCGGCCTGCTTGAATGGAGGCGCCATCTTGTTCTTCACGATCTTGGCACGGGTGCGGTTGCCGACCGGGTTGGTTCCCTCCTTGAGGGTTTCAATACGGCGGATATCGATGCGAACCGAAGCGTAGAATTTCAGGGCTTTGCCACCGGTGGTGGTTTCCGGGCTGCCGAAGAAGACACCGATCTTCTCGCGAAGCTGGTTGATGAAGATCGCGGTGGTCTTCGAAGCCGAGAGGCGGCCGGTGATCTTGCGCAGCGCCTGGGACATCAGTCGGGCCTGCAGACCCACGTGGCTGTCACCCATTTCGCCTTCAATTTCCGCACGCGGCACCAGAGCGGCCACGGAGTCGATGACGATGATGTCCAGCGCGCCGGAGCCGACAAGCATATCCATGATTTCCAGAGCCTGCTCACCGGTGTCCGGCTGGGAAACCAACAGGGCGTCGGTGTCCACGCCAAGCTTCTTGGCGTATTCGGGATCCAAAGCGTGTTCAGCATCGATGAATGCTGCAATGCCGCCGTTGCGCTGGGCGCTTGCCACGGCGTGCAGTGCAACGGTGGTCTTACCGGAGGATTCAGGACCGTAGATCTCCACGACACGACCGCGCGGAAGTCCGCCAATGCCCAGAGCCACGTCCAGCGCAACCGAACCGGTAGGAATTACTTCAATGGGAGCGCGGGTTTCATCACCCAGGCGCATGACCGAGCCCTTGCCGAAGGCCTTGTCGATCTGGCCCAGGACAGACTCAAGTGCCTTTTCCCGATCATTATTTGCTGCCATGGTTCACCTTTGCTCATGCAAGCCATCAATCGACCTGCTCACGATTTCTTGTCCTGCATTAGACAGTATGAGCGCCTACCGACACTTTGGACCCGTGGATCCGGTAAGTGTGGACAAACTCAGAGTTTAAGTTTTCGCGGGCGGTGTTCCGCCTCGTTCACAAACGATTCTATCCGAATAGATGTTCGAAAATCAATGTGGATGTTTCGAATACTCGAAACTGCCCGCCGTTGTCTAGGACTGCTTGGGCTCGATATCTACACCAAGCCAGCGGTCCACCGGCACATCCTGCGCACGGCACAACGCTTCCCACACCTGCTTCGGCTTGATGCCTTTCTTCAGGGCATCGCTCGCTGTCAGGCTGTCCAATTCGGACAGGGCCATGGTATCGGCCAGAACATGGGAATATCGCTGGCCGAATTCATTCTCCATGTTCCGCCAGAAGTCGCTAAGTCTCACTGGAATATCCTCCCACGAATGAGGCGAGGGCCCACGCATTTGCGTGGGCCCTCGCCCGTCGGACCACCCACCTACCGAGGCCTGGTAAGTAGTGGTGAAGCTTAGACCGAAGCCAGCGGCTTGTCGTTGCGGGTTGCAGCGAACTCGTTGGCCATATCGGTTGGAACGGTGTCCGGGATCGCGATGCCTTCGGCCAGTGCGACGCGCTCGGATACTTCGCGCAGCATGAGCGAGAGCGGAATCTCCAGTGCGGAGCAGATGGAGGAGAGCAGCTCGGAGGAAGCTTCCTTCTGTCCACGCTCGACTTCCGACAGGTAGCCCAATGAGACACGGGCGCTATGGGAAACCTCGCGGAGGGTTCGGCCCTGGCGCTGGCGGACGTCTCGCAGGACGTCACCGATTTCATGACGGAGTACTACCATTTTGTGCTCCTCCTTCACGGGCTGGACCATATGGGCTTCTCCCATATCGCGCCAACGGACAACACCATTGACTGTGACGGGTTGCTTGACCATAAATTTAGCCTTTGCTCCTAGGTCCATCTCGAAGATCTGTTCATAACGGGGGCCGTCCTTGCAGCCCTACAATTCGTACAACGGCATGTCATTCGAATTTGTTCCCGTGCTATCACCCTAATCATAAATTTGCGACGTACGCCACAAATCGATGATTCATTGCGGAAATTCCCGGGAAAAGTAGTATTCCGCTCTTTACTGTGAAGAAGCTTTACCCAATATGGCAGCCAGCTGGTTGATGGCTGCGTTGGTGCTCTGCTCGCGGATCTGCGCGCGGTCCCCCACAAAATGGTGCTCCCTGGCTCCGGACTCGCTTCCGGACGCCCAGCCGATGTACACGGTGCCCACGGATTTGCCGTCATGCGGTTCGGGGCCGGCGACACCAGTGGCCGAAACGGCAAGATCCGCCCCGCATGCTCGCTGGGCTCCCACTGCCATCTGGCGTGCTACCTCGGGATCAACGGATCCCTTTTCCGCCAGCAGCTTCTGGTCCACGCCCAGCACCGAGGCCTTGACGTCGCTGGAGTAGCTGACCACCCCGCCGCGCAGCACCGCAGAGGCGCCCGGCACCTCGGCCAAGGTGGCAGCGATCAGCCCGGCGGTCAGTGATTCGGCGGTGGCAAGCTGGAGCTTGTGCTCGCTGGCCATGGAAATCACCGCTGGTGCCTGGTGCCTCATGTGTCACTCCCCTGGATATGGATGGTGCGCACGGGAATGTCTCCGATGCGCACCGATGCTCGTCGGTTGCCGGAATGCGCTAGTTCTGTGCGTTCTTCTTGTACGCGCTGCGCAGGGCGATGGCCTTGAAGATGTACTCGACACCAGTCACCACGGTTACCGCCACGGTCAGCAGCATCAGGGCCCAGGCCACCGCGTGCAGCCAGCCGACGGTATGGGTCAGCGGCAGCAGGTACAGCCCGATGACCACAGCCTGCAGCACGGTCTTGATCTTTCCACCCATGTTCGCGGCGATCACGCCGTAGCGGATGACCACCACGCGCAGCAGGGTGATGCCCCATTCGCGCACCAGGATGGTCACGGTGACCCACCATGGGAGCTCGGCCAGGATGGACAGGCAGACCAGCGCCGAGCCGGTGAGCAGCTTGTCCGCAATCGGGTCGGCGATCTTGCCGAAATTGGTGATCAGCCCGCGGCTGCGGGCCAGGTCGCCATCCAGCTTGTCGGTGTACATGGCCACCACGAAGATGGCCAGCGCCACCCAGCGCCAGGTGCCCTGGGTGCTGTCGTCCGCAAACAGCGCCCAGATGAAGAACGGAACCATGATGATGCGGATCGTGGTCAGCACGTTGGCGATGTTCAACGTCGGCACCGGATTCGGCGGCTCGTGCGAAGCTTGCTCACTCATTCGGGTCAGTTTCTCCCTGTCAGGTCCCAGGCGTCCTCGCCGGAGCCCTCGTCGTCGGAGCCGTCGAAGTAGTCGACGGCCTGCGGCCGGTCATCCAGGTCCTTGGCAACCAGGTCCTCAGCATATTCTGCCACCGGATCCGCGTGGTTCACATTCGCCTCGTCCACCAGCGCCTGCTCGGCGGCGGTGGCCTGCGTGCTGGACGGATCGTCGCCACGCATGGCGGCCAGCACCATCGGCAGGTCGTCCGGCTTGATGAGCACGTCGCGGGCCTTAGAGCCCTCCGACGGGCCCACTACGCCGCGCGACTCCATCAGGTCCATCAGGCGGCCGGCCTTGGCGAAGCCCACACGCAGCTTGCGCTGCAGCATCGAGGTGGAACCGAACTGGCTGGTGACCACCAATTCGGTGGCCTGCAGCAGCAGCTCCAGATCGTCTCCGATGTCCTCGTCGATCTTCTTCTTTTCCGCGACCGGCATGACGTCGTCGCGGTATTCGGGCTGCAGCTGGGCCTTGACGTGCTCCACCACGCGGTGGATCTCCGACTCGGTGACCCAGGCGCCCTGCACGCGCATCGGCTTGGAGGTGCCCATGGGCAGGAACAGGGCGTCGCCCTGGCCCAGCAGCTTCTCCGCGCCCGGCTGGTCGAGCACCACGCGGGAGTCGGTGACCGAGGAGGTCGCGAACGCCATGCGCGATGGCACGTTGGCCTTGATCAGGCCGGTGACCACGTCCACGGACGGGCGCTGGGTGGCCAGCACCAGGTGGATGCCGGCGGCGCGGGCCAGCTGGGTGATGCGGACGATCGAGTCCTCGACGTCGCGCGGGGCGACCATCATCAAGTCGGCGAGCTCGTCGACGATCACCAGCAGGTACGGGTAGGGCTTGAGCACGCGCTTGGAACCCTCGGGCGGGTGCACCTTGCCGGCCTTGACCGCCTTGTTGAAGTCGTCGATGTGCTTGAAGCCGAAGTTGGCCAGGTCGTCGTAGCGGGTGTCCATCTCGCGCACGACCCAGCCCAGCGCCTCGGCAGCCTTCTTCGGGTTGGTGATGATCGGGGTGATCAGGTGCGGCACGCCCTCGTAGGCGGTCAGCTCCACGCGCTTGGGGTCCACCATGACCATGCGGACCTGGTCAGGGGTGGAGCGCATCAGGATCGAGGTGATCATGGAGTTCACGAACGAGGACTTGCCCGCACCGGTGGCGCCTGCCACCAGAAGGTGCGGCATCTTGGCCAGGTTCGCCACGACGAACCCGCCTTCGACGTCCTTGCCCACGCCCATGACCATCGGGTGCTCGGTCTTGCGCGCATTCTGGCTGCGCAGCACGTCGCCCAGGGCCACAACTTCCTTGTCGGTATTCGGGATCTCGATGCCGATGGCGGACTTGCCCGGGATCGGGGACAGGATACGCACGTCGGAGGAGGCCACCGCGTAGGAGATGTTCTTGGACAGCGCGGTGACCTTCTCCACCTTGGTGCCCGGGGACAGCTCGATCTCGTAGCGGGTCACCGTCGGCCCGCGGGAGAACCCGGTGACCTGGGCGTCGACCTTGAACTGCTGCAGGGTGTTGGTCAGCGCGTCGACCACGACCTGGTTGGCTTCGGAGGCTTCCTTGGCCGGAGGGCCCGGCGGCAGGAAGTCTGCCGAGGGCAGGGTGTAGGTGATGTCCCCGGAAAGCTGCAGCTGCTCGGTGCGCGCAGGGATGGGCGGCTGCGGGGTGCCGGAGAGCCCGGCAGCGCGCGAGGAGACCTGGTCCATGGCGCTGGTGGCGGCTTCAGGCTCGGCCTTCAGCCCGATGCTCTCCATGATCTGGGCCATCTCGGCCTCGGCCTTTGTCGGGCGCTTCACGCCCGGAGGCGGGGTCTGCGGATCCGGCTGGGCGTCCTGGTCCGGTTCGATGTCCACCGCGCGGTGCGCGACGGTCGGGTGCTCGGAGGCCAGCTGCTCCCGCGAGAAGGCCTGGGTGGCCGCCTCGTCGGCGTCGAAGACCTCCGAGGAGCGGTTGCGGTGGACCGCTGGCAGCGAGGTGGTGGCGGCTTCGGCCGGCTCGGCCGAGTCCTCGTCGATGACCGCCTTGTCGTAGGCGACGTCGCCGCTGCGCTCGGAGTCCTCGTGGCCGTCCACGTCGTAGACCTCGGTGACCTTGCGGGCCGCGGCGCGGCGCTCGAAGAAGCCGGGCTTCTTTTTCTTCGGCGCCGGAGTTTCCTCTTCCTGCGGGTAGAGGTAGGACTGGTCGTGGTCCTCGGTCTCGGCGTTCAGCTCGCCGCCGCCGCGAGCGCCGGCGTGCGAGGAAGCGCGGGCCGGGCGTTCGGCATCGGGGTCCTGGCCCAGCAGCCGGTTGTAGCCCGCGCGGATGCGCGTCGGTATCTGGGTGATCGGAGTGGCCGTGACGATCAGCAGCGACATGAACACTAGGAAGATGAAGACGGCCATGGCTCCGGGGACCGAAATCAGCAGACCCAACGGGGTGCCCAGGATGGAACCGGCCATGCCGCCGGCATTCCAGAGCACGTCGAAGTCCTCGGACACCGCCGGCGAGCCATTGGCCAGCGAAGCGATGGAGGACCCGGACAGCGTCATGATCAGCAGGCCGATGCCGATGCGGTTGTTCTCGGTCACCGCCTCCGGGTAGCGGAACAGGCGGAAGGCGCCCACGAAGAGGATGATCGGCAGCAGCACGGCCATGAAGCCGAGCGTTCCGCCGACCACCGCGTGCACTCCGGTTCCGAACCAGCCCGCGTCGCGTAGCCCCCACCATTCGATGATCGCCACGACGATGGCGATCAGGGCGAGGAAGAGTCCCGTGCCGTCGCGCCGCAGCTCGTACTCGGGCTTGACGGTGCCGCCGATGCGTCGGAAGGCGCCACCGAAGATCCGGGCGATGCCCATCCACACGCTGCGGATCATGCGCAGCGGCAGGGGCAGTTCCTGTTCCGGATTTTCGGTGGGTTTCTTGGAGGACGAGGTGCCGGACGCCTTGGGTTTACGCGTCGTTGGCTTCTTCGCCCCCTGAGACTGGGTACGTGGGGCCATGATTCTAGGGTATCGCCCTCCGCTGGGAACGCACCGAATTTACACGTGAACCCGGTGCTCCCTCGGCGCTAGAGAATAATCACGCCCCGTCGGGCAGGCTCAGCCGTTGCTACCCAACCACGCGCTGGCAATGTCCTGCGCGGACTTCTGATCCACGGTGCTCTGGACATTCAGGTTGACCAGTTCCTCGGCGGAGAGCTTGGCGCTGATCGGGTTGATCACTGCCGCGAGCTCTTCGGACTTGTCGGCTTCGACCACCGGGACCACGTTGGAGGCGAGGAACAGCGCCTTCGGGTCGTCCAGGACCACCAGCTTGTCCGTCTTGATCCGCGGGTCGGCGGTGAACACGTTGGCCACGTTCACCGTTCCGGCGTTCAGGTCTTCCACGGTGGTGTCTCCCGTGGCCGAGAATGCCACGTCGACTCCGTACGTCTTGCTCAGGCCCTTCGGGCCGTAAGGCCGCTCGGCCAGCTCCGGCGGACCTCCGAGGGTGAGCTTCTGCGACACCTTGGCCAGATCCTCGATCGACGAGACGCTGTTGTCCTTGGCGAACTTCTCGGTGACCGTGTACGAATCCTGGTCCGAGGCCTGGGCCTGGTCCAGCACCGCCAGGGAGTCGGGCAGCGCCTTGCCGAGCTCGTCATACACGTCTTCCGACGCGCGGGCTGAGGTTTTCGGCTCGAAATACTGCAACAGGTTGCCGGTGTATTCGGGCATGATGTCGATGCTGCCGTTCTCCAGCTGCGGCATGTACGCATCGCGCTGCCCGATGTTGAACTTCCGTTCCACGGTGAAGCCTGCCTTTTCCAGCGCCTGGGCGTAGATCTCCGCGATGATCTCATTCGAGTAGTACGCCTGCGAGCCCACGACCACGCTCTTGTCCGATTCCCCGGAGGCTCCGGCGCTTGGCTCGTTGGCCAGCGGATCGCTGGAACCGCATCCGGCCAGCGCCAGCATTCCGGCCAGCGCCAGGACCGAGGCCGCCCGGGCCTTATGCATTGGGAACTTCATGTTCGCGTCCTTTCAACGGGGCGATCTATCTGTAACTCAAGGGTGTTTCCGTCACCCGCGCCGTGCCCGCCGGGTGCGTCGCGGTCCCCGGCACGGGTGCTGCGCAGCCCGCGGGGAACCGACATCTTCTGGGCCAGGGCCATCAGCAGCTCCAGGATGAGCGCGAGCGCCGCGACCAAGAGCGCGCCGCCGAGCACCATGTCGTAGCGCCTGAGGTTCAGGCCGGTGATGATCGGCAGGCCCAGTCCCCCGAGGTTGACGTAGGCGGCGATGGTGACGGTGGCTGCCACCTGCAAGATGGCCGAACGCAGGCCGCCCACCAGCAGCGGCAGGCCCAAGGGAATCTCGACCTTGGCCAGGATCTCGCGTTCGGTCATGCCCATGGCGCGGGCGGCGTCGATGGTTTTGCGGTCGATGGATTCAAGCCCGGTATAGGCGCCGGCCAGGATGGACGGGATGGCGAGCAGCACGAAGGTGATGAGCGCGGCTTCCGGCTTGTGCAGCACCCCGGCCAGCAGCACCAGCAGGATCAGCAGTCCGAAGGAGGGAACGGCTCGGGCCAGCCCGGAGACAGCCACCGCGATTTCGCGTCCGCGTCCGGTATGGCCGATGGCCCAGCCGGCGGGGATGGCGATGACCGCGGCGATCGCGACGGCGAGCGCCGTGTACATCAGGTGCTGTCCGAGCAGGAGCAGCAGCGAGTTCGGCCCGCTCCACTGGGCGGGGTCGGTGAGCCAGGTGAAGGCTTCGCGCAGCAGGTTCATCGGGTGCCCACCGCCTGCGGGGCGCGGTTCCGTGCGCGGCGTGCGCGCCGTGCGCGCCGCGGCTGCGCGGCGGTCCATGGCATAAGCCAGCGCCCGGCCAGCACCAGCAGCAAGTCGATGATCAGCGCGATCAGCGCCACCGCGAGGACGCCGGCGAGCACCTCGGGGATGATGCGCCGCTGCAGGCCGTTGGTGAACAAGTAACCCAGGTTGGTCACGCCGACCAGGATGCCCACGGTGGCCAGCGAGATGGTGCTGACCGAGGTGACGCGCAGCCCGGCGAGGATCACCGGGCCGGCCAGCGGAAGCTCCACCGCGGCGAAGCGCCGGCCGGGGCCGTAGCCCATGGCCGTGGCGGCCGAGCGGGTCTGCGGATCAACCGAGTCCAAGCCGTCCACCACGCAGCGGACCATGATGGCCAGCGCGTAGATGGTCAGCGCCACGATGAGGTTCGCTTCGCTGATGGCGCTCATTCCGGTGACGACCGGCAGGATCATGAGCAGCGCCAGCGAGGGGATGGTGTAGAGCAGGCCGGTGCCGGTCACCACCAGTCCGCGTAGCGCCTTGTAGCGCCAGGCGGCCCAGCCCAGGGGCAGCGAGACCAGGAAGCCGGCGGCGATCGCCCACAGGCTTTGGCGCAGGTGCTCCATGGCCAGCGTCCCGATCAGGTCGAGGTTCTCCAGGATCCAGTTCATGCCCGGTCCAGGTCGTTCTCGTCGATCAGGCGTCCCTGGGTCCTGCCCTGGGGGTCCACCAGCACCGTGCCGGTAGGCGTCTGCTTCAGGCGCAGGGCGCGCTGCCCGCGTTCGGCCCCGATGAACGAGGCGACAAAATCGTTGGCCGGCGATTCGATGATCTGGCTGGGGGTTCCCACCTGCAGCTTCCGGGCCTGCTCGGAGAGGATGACCACCTGGTCCCCCAGCAGGAACGCCTCGTCGATGTCGTGGGTGACGAAGATGATCGTTTTGCCCAGCTCCCGCTGCAGCCGCAGCAGCTCCTGCTGCAGTTCGGTGCGCACGATCGGGTCCACCGCGCCGAAGGGCTCGTCCATGAGCAGGATGTTCGGTTCCGGGGCCAACGCCCGGGCGACGCCGACGCGCTGCTGCTGGCCGCCGGAGAGCTGGTGCGGATACCTGTCGGCCAAGCCGGAATCCAGTCCCACCGTCGCCATCAGTTCAAGTGCCCGGTTGCGGGCCTTGCCGCGGGAAGTTCCCTTGAGCCTGGGTACCGTGGCGATGTTCTCCGCGACGGTGAAGTGCGGGAGCAACCCGGCGTTCTGCATGACATAGCCGATGCTGCGGCGCAGCTGGACCGGGGACCCGGAGCCGATGTCCTGCCCATCGATCCTGATGCTCCCGGCGGAGGGTTCGACCATGCGGTTGACCATGCGCAGCAGCGTCGTCTTGCCGCACCCGGAGGATCCGACGAACACCGTGGTGCGGTGCGCTGGCACTTCGAGGGAGAAATCGCTGACCGCCGTGGTGCCGCCCGGGTAGCTCTTGCTGACTGCGTCGAATTCGATCATGGGCGGACACCGTCCGCATCCTGGATCTGCAGCGCACGGTGCGACGCTGGCCTCAGGGGATTCGTCAAGGCGTTCATTTGCCCCATTCTGCCTAATCCGAGGCTTCCTGCACAGTCCCGCTCGCAAATCTTCAGCATTAGTTCAGTTTGTCATCCCAGATCAGGAACGTATAAGTGATCGCAAAAGAATGACCCCGCGAAATTCTCTGCGAGATTTCACGGGGTCATCGACAGCTCTTTAGAAGGACTGCCACTGATCGAGGTAGTCCGGGGCGTTCACGCTGCCGAAACCAATTCCGAGGACCAGCAGAATGATCGAAATGATCCATGCGGTCTTCTTGTGCTCTTCGTACCCGGCCAGACGGTAGCCGTACTTGTCGCGCATGCCGCCGGCAAGGATCAAGATGATGTCCACGATGAGCCAGATGCCGAAACCGCCGAGGGTGATCAGCTTGAGGATTCCGGTGCCGATCTTCCCGAGGTAGAAGCGATCGATGCCCAGACCTCCGAGGAACCACGAGAGCAGCCACGTTGCAATGAAGCTCTTGTGGCCTTCACCGTTGTTGTGCTGCTCGTAAGGGTTGGACGGATACGAGCTGGTGGAGTTGGCGTAGTAATTCGGCGGGTTTGGCGGAACTGACATGAGGAATCCTCGCGATGCGGTTGATGGTGGTGAGGCGCGGGCCTCAATGAGGATGGGAGACCAATGTTTAAGCACAACTGATCTAGAGATTCCTCGGGATCCACACTAGTGAATAGCGGCATCTCCTACCAACTACGCATGGATTCACAACGGGTTGGCCTCTCAGGCCGCCGATTCGGCATTGCGTCCGGACAACCTTGGCGTGATCATCCAAACGCTTGACACGGACAGTGCGAGGTACCCTGCCGCACTCCAGATCCAGAAGCCTGCAGGTGCGCCCGGCAAGAGAAGCAGCAATCCGGCGCCGGAAACAAGCAGGGTCGCCACGGCGGCCCCGGTGGCCGCTGCACCCCGCGGGGTTGCCGCACTGCCCGGATTCCGGCGACGAGCCTGGAGCGCCATTCCAGCGAGGGCGCCCAACCCGGGAATCAGCCCGGCGCCGGCGCCGAGCATGGCTCCGTTGGCCAGTGCGCCGAAAGCTATGGCGAACGAATCCGTCAGTCGTCCCGAGGTTGTCAACGTTTCGACCAGTAGACCCCAGTGGTTCAGTATTCCCAGCAAAGCGCCGAGCACTGCGCCGACAAGCACCGTTCCAGCCACTAAGCGAAGTGAAATCCGTTGAACTTCCGGTGCGGGAGCGTGTGACACGTGGGCAGAACCTTTCGTTGGGCAAATAATTTGCTGGTACGGGCTGTCATGTCGCGGGCCCTTGGCTGGCATCCGCGCGGTTCAACACCAGCAGGGTTCCGAAAGCCAAGATGAAGCACCACGCCAGCAGGCCGAAGGTGGTGGCGTAGACGAATCCTAGATTTGGTTCCTCGCTGAGAACGGTTGAGAAGATCAGCACTGCGGGAATCAGCCCGCCGGTCATTGAGCCCATGCCACCGGCGGCTGCTTGCTGAAGTGCCGTCGCTTTCGGGCGTCGGGCTTCGAGGATTCCCAAGGCCGCATAGGTCGCAGACCACGAGAGTATTCCCAGCGCCAAGCCGCTGAGCATCGCGGCCGGAAGCACCACCAATGCCAGATCCAGGAGGTAGCCGCCATCAAGCATCTCCTCCGCTGCTGTCCCGATGAATTGGGGTCCCCACCAAGCGGCGACGGAAATCGTTCCGGACAGCACCCCGAGGCCCGCGGCTGTCCAGAACAGCCGTTTGCCCATGGTGCCGAGGTCGCGTGCTCGTTGACGGATCATAGGCCAATCCTAGCCCGGGGGCTTCGCGGTCGACGCCGAGGAATCCGGAGATGACGCCTTGTTCCGCAAACCTGCTCAGATTCGACTCGACGAGGCCTGCGGACGGCGCAAAGCCTGCATCTTCCCCTGGCTGGCGGGACGATGCAGGCTTCTGAGCAACCGGTCCGCTACGGCATCGCGGATAAGACTACTTGGTCACGGTCTTGGTTGTGGTGGGCGCGGCCCATGTTGCTGTCGGGATCGTCAGCCTGTAGCTCTTCTTCTTCGGCTGCTTCACGGTAATCTTCGCCGTGCCCTTCTTGAGGTCAACGGTCTTCAAGGTCTTCCAGGTGTTGCCCGACTTCACCTGGAACTTGGCCTTCTTGCCGTTGTACTGGGCGTAGCGGTACTTCTCCGGCGAATAAACCTGTGCCGTGGCCGTCAAGGTGACCTTGCTACCCGAGCGGGTCGCTTTCAGCGTGCTCTTGGTCTTGCCCCGCACATAGAACGTCTTGCTGCTGTAGTCGGTGTAATCGCTGTAGTCGGAGAAGTATTCGCCGAAGTACGAATCCCAGTAGTCGTACTCGGCGAAGATGTCAGCCGGTCCAACCTTGTAGGCACCCAAGCCGTAAAGGCTCGGGCAGACAGAGGCCCTGTCCGATACGCGACGTCCCTCCATCCACAAGGCATCAACCACACCGCCGTTTCGCGTGACGTCGATAATCCCATAGGAATCGACGTAGTCGCCTTTGATCTTGGTGCTGGCAGACACCGGAATATTGCGGCAGTTCGAGTCCCCGACGGTGATCGACGACACCGAATAGCCGGTGATGTCGATCGGGCGTTCGCTGGCCTGCGCCGGAGCCGCGGCCACGGTGAGGGCCCCGACCAGGCCCATCGTTGCCAGCGCGCCCATGGCGCGTGATAGTGCAGTTTTCCTCATGAGGTCCCCCAGAATGCGTGTGAGTGCGATGCCGTTGCGACATCGAGCTCAACAAAGCATATGGGAGGCATCGGACATTTTTACTGGTTTTCGCCGGAATATTTCGCCCTGGCTCGACATCACGAATAAATCGTTGGGGTGCGGCCCTTGCCGCGCGACGGACCGGGCGACCCGCGGATCGCACAACGCAGGGTTAAACAGCGGAACCCCGCCCGGGGGCAGGGTTCCGCGGTTCGGTGTTCCAGAAGCCTAGGCTTCGAGCACCACAGGTACGATCATCGGGCGGCGGCGCAGCTTGCGCGAAACCCACGAGCCGATCACGCGGCGCGTGATCTGCTGCAGCTGGTGCGTGGTGTGGTTCGGGTTGTTCGCAACCGCCTCCACGATCGCGGCGGCGATCTTCGGCTTGATCTCGTTGAAGACCGAGTCCTCTTCGGCCACGCCGCGGGCGTGGATGTCCGGGCCGGAGATGATGGTGCCGTTCTGGCGGTTGATCACGGTGATGACCGAGATGAAGCCCTCCTCGCCCAGGGTGACGCGGTCCTTCAGGTCGTCGTCGGTGATGGTGCCGACCTTGGAGCCGTCAACGTAGACGTAGCCGCATTCGACCTGGCCGACGAGCTTGGCCACGCCGTCCTTGAGGTCGATGACCGAGCCGTCCTCGGCCAGCAGCACGTTCTCCTCCGGCACACCCGACTGCGCGGCCAGGCGGCCGTTGGCGATCAGGTGGCGGGTTTCGCCGTGCACCGGCAGCACGTTCTTCGGGCGCAGGATGTTGTAGCAGTACAGCAGCTCGCCGGCCGAGGCGTGCCCGGAGACGTGGACCTTGGCCATGCCCTTGTGGATGACCTCGGCGCCCAAGCGCATCAGGCCGTTGATCACGCGGAAGACCGAGTTCTCGTTGCCCGGGATCAGGCTGGAAGCCAGGATCACGGTGTCGCCCGGGTTGATCTGCACCTTGTGCTCGCCGTTGGCCATGCGCGAGAGCGCGGCCATCGGCTCACCCTGCGAGCCGGTGGACATCAGCACGACCTTGTGGTCCGGCAGCTGGTCGATCTGCTTCAGGTCGACCAGTACGCCCGGCGGGATGTCCAGGTAGCCCAGGCGTTCGGCGATGCCCATGTTGCGCACCATCGAGCGGCCGATGAAGGCCACCTTGCGTCCGTGCATGGCCGCGGCGTCCAGCACCTGCTGCACGCGGTGCACGTGCGAGGAGAAGGAAGCGACAATGATGCGGCGGCGGGCGCGGGCGAACTTGGCTTCGAGCACCGGGCCGATTTCGCGTTCGGCGACGGTGAAGCCCGGCACCTCCGCGTTGGTGGAGTCCGGCAGGAACAGGTCCACGCCTTCCTCCCCGAGGCGGGCGAAGTGGCGCAGATCGGTGATGCGGCCGTCCAGCGGCAGCTGATCCATCTTGAAGTCGCCGGTGTGCAGCACGGTGCCGGCCTCGGTGCGCAGGAAGACCGCCAGGGCGTCCGGGATGGAGTGGTTGACCGCGACGAATTCGCATTCGAAGTTGCCGACCTGGGCGATCTCGCCCTCCACCACGATGTTGCTGTTGGCCTTGATGCGGTGCTCGGCCAGCTTGGCTTCGACGAAGGCCAGGGTCAGCTTGGACCCGTACAGCGGGATGTCTTCGCGAAGGCGCAGCAGGTACGGCACCGCACCGATGTGGTCCTCATGGCCGTGGGTGAGCACGAGGCCCACCACGTCGTCCAGGCGGTCCTTGATGTATGAGAAGTCCGGCAGGATCAGATCCACGCCAGGCTGGTGCTCCTCGGGGAAGAGCACGCCGCAGTCCACGATCAACAGCTTGCCGTCGAGCTCGAACACTGTCATGTTTCGGCCGACTTCGCCCAAGCCTCCGAGGGGGACGATGCGCATGGTCCCCTTCTTCACCTTGGCCGGGGTCTGCATGCGCGCAGAATCGGCCTTTCCTACTGAACTCTCAGTCATATGCGGTTATACCCTTTCGTTACAGATCCCATCCGCCTTCACGTAGGTCCGCGCGGATGGCATCGAGTTCTGCGTCCGACGGTGCCAGCAGCGGCAGTCGGACGACGGTGTTCGGCAGGACACCCTGCCAGTGAAGTCCATATTTTGCGGCGACCGCGCCCTGGATGTGGCTCATGATGCCGCGCTGGATCGGGTCCAGCTCGAAGTGTGTAGCGCGTGCAGTGGCCAGATCCCCGGCATGCATTGCATTAACCAGCGTACGGTATTTGGCGGCCGCGACGTGAGCGGAGACCGAAACCACGCCGACGGCGCCCGCGGCCATGAGCGGCAGGGTCAGCCCGTCGTCGCCCGAGTACACATGCAGGTTGGTCTTGGCCAGCACGGTGGTGGTGGACTGGTAATCGGCCTTGGCGTCCTTCAACGCGATCACCTGCGGGATCTTCGCCAGTTCGATGATCGTCTGCGGGGCCAGCGAGATGCCGGCCCGGCCGGGGATGTCGTAGAGCATGATGGGCAGTTCCACGGCTTCGGCGATCGCCTTCACGTGGGCGATGACACCTGCCTGGCTCGGCTTGTTGTAGTACGGGGTGGTGACCAGGATGCCGTCAACGCCGGTTTCCTTGGCGGCCAGCGACAGTGCGATGGAGTGGCGGGTGTCGTTCGTGGTGGATCCGGCGAGCACCGCGGCGCGGTCTCCGACGGCCGCGACTACTGCGCGGAACAGGCCCACGTTTTCCTCGTCGGTCAGGGTCGAGGTCTCGCCGGTGGTGCCGGTGACGACCAGGCCGTCGCAGCCATCGTCCACGAGCTTGGCGGCCAGCTTGGCGGCCATTTCATAATCGACCTCACCAGCGTCGGTGAAGGGCGTGACCATCGCGGTCAGCACCGTGCCAAAGGGGAACGCCTGATTATCAATTGCACTTGTAGCCATGGGATTAAATCTACACTCGCGCATGTTGCGATGGCATCTTCCGACAATTCCGTGATGCGATAACTCCATGGACCAATCGAGCAAACCGTCACGGCTGCTGGGGGTGGATGCGGCACGTCTTGCCGCCATCCTAGGCATGTTCGCGGCCCACATTTTCAGCCTGTACGAAAGGGGGCCCGAAGGGGCCTACTCCCCTACGTTTACCGGGGCTGTAGCCGCGGGGCGGGCTTCGGTTTTGTTCATGGTTTTGGCCGGAGTTTCGCTGACGCTGCTGACGCGTTCGCTAGCGCGCAGGGGCTTTTCCAACCCCAAGGTTTACTCAGTCCTTGCCCTGAGAGCATCAATTATTGCCGTGCTCGGAATGCTGATTGGACCGTCAAATGAAGGCATTGCGGTCATTTTGGTTCACTATGGCCTACTTTTCCTGTTGCTTCCTCTGGCCCTGAGGCTCTCAAGAACAACAATTTGGGTAGTCTCAGCCCTATGGCTGCTGATCATGCCTATACTGTGGCGGCCCTTGGCGCACGCCTGGGAGGGCCAGACGCTCGGGCACAACCCGACCTTTCTCGACCTGCTCACCCCAGAGCTGCTGCTCAAGGACATCTTGGTCACCGGCTACTACCCGCTGATGGTCTGGGTCGGATTCGGGCTGCTGGGCATCGCGCTGGGGCGCACGTGCCTGGCTTCGCCGGCGACCGCCGCAAAGCTCGCCGCAGGCGGGGCGGCGGCGGCCCTTACGACGCTCGCGCTCGGCTGGGCGGCTACGAGCCGGTTTACCGAGCAGATCGCAGCCGCCGTACGGATCCCCCTGGACGACGTGGGCGCACTGGTGGCCGCCGGCCGTCTGCCGCGAGTCAGCCTGGATCCGTTGTTGGCGGACCCCTCCTACATCTGGCTGCCCACCGCGCACAGCACCTCACTGGTCTTCACCCTCCATGCGGCCGCCTGCGCCGTCACGGCGATCGGCCTGATGCAGCTGGTCGTTCCGTTGCTGGGCCTGGTGGGCTGGTTCCTTGCCGGGGCGGGACGGGCCCCGTTGACGCTGTACGCGGGGCATATTCTGGTCCTGCCCCTGATGCAGGACTACCTGCCGCCGATGGCGATCTGGTGGATCCTGTGCGCGGCTACCGCGGCGCTGGGGCTCTGGCTCGGATTCACCAAGTCCACCGGCCCTCTGGAATACGTGGTGCGGGTCCTGAGCGGCGCCGACTCCGAGCCACCCGGCAGGGGCGCTTCGGCCCCGCCGTCCCGCTGAGCCGGTGGCGCCGGCTCCCGACGAACACCCAAAAGATCCCCGCCTTCCTTGGTCGAGGAGGACGGGGACCTGTGCTGTCGTAGGCAATGCGCCGCAGGATTAGACCGCTCCGGTCTTCTGCTCCTGGCGCCAGAAGCCGATGGACGTGCGCATCGAGTTGCGCGCCCGGCGCTTGTCGCCGCAGGCCTCGTAGGCCAGGGCCAGACGGTACCAGGACTTCCAGGACTCCGGGTTTTCCTCCACATCGCGTTGGTGGTTGGGGAAGTCGGCATCCGCGGCTTCACGCACGAACCGTCCCGACGGCATGCGCGGCAGGTCCTCGGGCAGTTCGCCCAGCGTGGCCAGGGTCTTGCCCATGGCTTCGGTGCGCAGTCCGAACAGGACTTCGCGGATCAGGATCCAGACGCCGAACGCGGGAACCACCAGAATGGCGACACCCATGATCTTTGCCGTCAGCGAATCGGTACCCATGAAGCGGAACGCCTGGGTGAATGCCATGCCGATATACAGGGCGAAGAGAATGAGGATTCCGCCGACCCAAAGTTTTGTTTTCACTGGCCCAGCTCCAGGTAACCGTCCAGCCCATAGGTCAGTCCCGGGCGCGAGGCCACGGTGCGCAAGCCCAGCAGCACGCCTGGCATGAACGAGGCGCGGTCGTAGGAATCATGGCGCAAGGTGAGCTGCTCGCCCGGACCGCCGAGCAGGACTTCCTGGTGGGCGACCAGGCCGCGCAGGCGCACCGAATGCACGTGGATGCCATCCACCTCGGCTCCGCGAGCGCCGTCCAGCTGGGTTTCGGTGGCATCCGGGCTCGGAGCGACGCCTGCGGCCTCGCGGGACTTGGCAATCAGCTCGGCGGTGCGCACGGCGGTGCCGCTGGGTGCGTCGACCTTGTTCGGGTGGTGCAATTCAATGATTTCCACCGATTCGAAGTACTTGGCGGCGGTGGCCGCGAACGCGCTGGCCAGCACGGATCCCAAGGCGAAGTTCGGGGCGATCAGCACGCCGTTCTCGGGGTGCTCGGCCAGGAGCGCTTCGAGCGCAGCGCGGCGCTCGTCGCTCCACCCGGTGGTGCCGACCACCGCATGCAGCCCGTGTTCGATGGCGAAACGCACGTTCTGCTCGGTGGAGGCGGGGACAGACAGATCAACGATGTGGGTGGCTCCGGCATCGATGATCTGCTGGAGGTCGTCCCCTCGCCCCAGGCTCGCTACCAGTTCCATATCTGCTGCGTCGGTGACGGCCTTGACCGCTTCCGAGCCCATACGTCCGGCCGCGCCGAGCACGGCCACCTTGATCTGTGCACTCATGCCTTTAACCCTATCGCCAACAAAGGTGTGCGATGGATTTGCGTGACGCGCAGCTCAACTGGATGCACCGCAGGGCGCTGCCGCTGTGTTTCTGCGGACACTGCGGGCCCGTGCGGTGGGGTTGCTTGGTTTTCCCGCGCAGGCTAGGCCAAGATGAGTGCAGGCACATCACGATCGACAGGCATGGACTCAGTGGGGCAAACAATCAAGCGAATCGGATTCAGCGCGCTTTCGGTGCTGGTATTGGCATGTGGAACTACCGCCTGCGGGGCTGCCAGCGAACCTGACGCCCTGGCCGATGACCAGCAGCAGGCCATCGTCGACCTGGTCCAGGATCACGGCACTGACTTCACCGCGCCGTCGTGCCAGGTCGAGGTCTTCCGCATCGGGGATCCCGCCACCTTCGGCTGGGCAACCTGCACAGAGACGCAGGGCCCGGGCCCCGCGCCCGCCACCCAAGCCGCCTCTTTCCCGTTCAAGATCACCGAGGACACGGTTCAGAAACCCGAAGACGGCGACCGGTACCTCAAAGACGTGCACGAGATGTTTCCCGAGGACCTGTGGTCCGCGCTCGAACAGCGCCACCGCGGAGCCTGAGTGCCGCACAACCCAGCCCCGTCATTTCTGACACCACGAAAGGCCACCGTGAGGCACGAATACTTCGGAGTACTGCCCGAGTCCCTGAAAACCCGGCTGTCGGTGCGCATGGCGGGACAGGGACCCGATGTGGTACTGATCCACGGGCTCGGCGCGTCCAGCCGGTATTTCACCCCGCTGGCCAACCTGCTCGCCGCCGACCACCGCGTGATCGTTCCTGAACTGCCGGGGCATGGAAAGAACATGGACGACGGCAGACCGGTCACGGTGGCCAGGTTTGCCCACGAGGTAGCCCTGGCGCTGCGCCAGCTCAAGGCCGAGAACGTGGTGCTGGTAGGGCACTCAATGGGAGCCCAGGTGGCCATCGAAATCGCGCGCTCCTGGCCTGGTCTGGTCAAGCACCTGGTTGTCGCCGCACCGGCAGTTAACGACCGGGAGGACACCCTGTTCCGGCAGACCCGGCGCCTGCTGGAGGACTTCCCGAACGAGTTGAATTCGGTCAAGGCAATCCTTGCGGTGGACTACCTGCGCTGCGGCATCCCGTGGTGGGCCAAGAGCTGCCGGGAGATGCTGGATTATCCGACCATCGACCTGCTGGGCACGGTCCGCTGCCCGGTGGATGTCGTGTGCGGCACCAGAGACCCGCTCTCCCCGCCGGAATTCGGGCTGCGGCTCACCGCCAAGGCCCCGGGGTCCCAGCTGACGATCCTGCGCCAGGCCGCGCATGGGTTCAATTTCTCCCATGCGCCGGAGCTGGCAGGAATCATCCGGCGGGCCGGAGCAGCCGGCCATGCAGCTGGGGTCCCCGCGGTTCCGGCCGAAGCTGCCTGACCGCAGGGCCACATCCTCCTACAGGCCCAGCGCCGCCTCGTTTTCGAACGGCCCCACAACGGTGATGACCCGTTCCCGGGCGGCCAGTTCCTGTGCCAGCGCCTGGACCTGCTCGGCAGTCACGGCATGCACGCGGGACAGGGCTTCATCAATGTCCTGGAATTCTCCGGTGATCATTTCCGCGCGCCCCAGTCGGGACATGCGGCTTCCCGGATCTTCCAGCGCCAGCACGGTGCCACCGGCCAGCTGGCCCTTGGCCTGGGACAGTTCCTCGGCAGAGATGCCCTGCTGGGCCAGCCGGTCAAGTTCAGCGCCGAGCAGCCCGATGACCTCGGCGGCCTTGCCGGGAGCGCAGCCGGCGTACATGCCGAAGTAGCCGGCGTCGGTGTACGCCGCGGAGAAGGAATAGGTGGAGTAGGCCAGGCCGCGCTTTTCGCGGATTTCTTGGAACAGCCGCGAACTCATGCCGCCTCCGAGCACGGCGTTGAGCACCGCCAGCACCTGGCGGCGGTCGTCGTGCCCGGTGATGCTGGTGCACCCGATGATGATGTTTGCCTGTTCCACCGGGCGGTTGATGACTTCGAGTCCGGGGATGCTGGTGATTTTTGCCGGCTCCGGGTTGCGGCGCGGCTCGGGCACGGCCAGCGGGTCCAGTTCCCATCCGGCGTCGCTCAGCGCGGTCATCAGCATGGAGCACAGTTCCTCGTGGTCCAGCGAGCCTGCCGCGGTGACGATCAGTTCGCTCGGACGGTAGTGGGCGCGGTAGTGCTCCATCACCGCCTCGCGGGAAATCGCCATGATCTCTTCAGGGCTGCCGCCGATGGGGCGGCCCAGCGGGTGGTTGCCCATGACGCGGGCGACAAAGTGCTCGTGCGCGACATCCGTGGCGTCATCGGCGTCCATGGCCAGTTCCTCGATAATGACACCGCGTTCCTGCTCCAGCTCATGCGGGTCGATGACGGCCGAGGTGACCATGTCCGCAATGACTTCCATGGCCATCGGCAGGTCGGTGTCCAGGACCCGCGCGTAGTAGCAGGTCGATTCCTTGGCGGTGGCCGCATTGGATTCGCCGCCGACGGCGTCGAAGGACTGGGCGATTTCCAGCGCGCTGCGTTTGGTGGTGCCCTTGAACAGCAGGTGTTCCAGGAAGTGGGTCGAGCCGTAGTGCCCGGCTTCCTCGTCACGCGAACCAACCGGAACCCAGAACCCCACGGTGGTCGAGCGCTGCCCCGGCATGGCTTCGGTCAAGACGCGGACGCCGCCGGGCAGGATGCTGCGGCGAACTTCCGAACCGCCCTCGCCGCGGTGAACCAGCGTGAGGTCCGCGGGGTCGAGAGGCGAAAACTGCTGATCCTCCACCGAATGCAACGGCAACGGAATCATGACCACTGGGTACGTCCTTAGATCGCTCGAAGTCAGCCAGCACCATGCTGGCAATCGTTCATTAATTCTCGCACAGCGGGCGAAAAGTGTTGGCAACTGGCACCGGCCGACCGGCGGCAGGAAAGTGTGTTCGGTCAAAAACACCGATGGTGCCAGTCGGTTCCGACTGGCACCATCGGTGCATCAATTCAACTTGATTAGTGAGCCCGGCGCTTTCTCGCCAGGACCGCAATGGTTCCCAGCAGGATCAGCACGCCTGCAAGTCCCATCAGTGCCGCTGCAGCGATACCGGTCTGAGCCAAATCTTCGTCCTGTGGCTTGTCCCCGCTGGCGGATGGTGGCATAGGTGAGCGCACCAGCCGGCAGGCCATCACCCAGGTGGCACAGAACCTCTTCGCCGCCGGCGCCGCGCAACGCGTGGTAGTTGCCGGGATGCCGAAGCTGCGCGCCGCCATGCATCTGGATACCGTGTTCACCTTCGCCGACCGCGATGTGGTGCCCTACGTCCCGGACATCGTTGACGGCATCCACACCTTCTCGCTGCGCCCTGCCGACAACGGATCGGTGGCGGTCTTCGAGGAGAAAAATCCGTTTGTGGACGTGGTGGCCGATTCGCTGGGCCTGAAGAAGCTGCGCGCCATCAAGCCGGGCGGCGGATGGTATGCCGGCGAGCGCCAGCAGTGGGACTCGGGCAACAACCTGGTAGTGGTGGAGCCCGGCGTGGTGTTCGCCTACGACCGCAACACGCATGTGAATGCGCTGCTGCGCAAGGAAGGCGTGGAAGTCATCACGATTGTCGGAGCAGAACTTGGACGCGGCCGCGGCGGCGGGCACTGCATGACCAATCCGCTCTCGCGCGAGGCCGTGGACTTCTAGCCGGTCCGGAAAACACGCGGATGCCCGGAGCCGCGGCCACGATGCTGGCTGCGGCTCCGGGCATCAACTTTGCGTCCCTGTCTCCTGGTGTTTACGCGGTGTTGCGGCCCCCGCTGAGGTCCAGCACCTGCCCGGTCATGTAGCTGGCTTCGGGCGAGAGCAGCCACAGGGCCAGCGCCGAGAATTCCTGCGGCTCCCCCACGCGTTTCATCGGAACCCGCGCGAGCAGCGCCGCATTGCGTTCGGGGCTGAGGTCTTCGAGCAGCCGGGTATTGAACATCGAAGGAGCGATGCAGTTGATGGTGATCCCGAAGCGAGCGGTTTCCTTGGCCACTGCCTTGGCCAGGGTGATCATCCCTGCCTTGGACACCGCGTAGGCGCTCATGTTCTCGTTGCCTTCGCGCCCGGCAATGGAGGAGAGCATCACGATGCGCCCGTAGTTCGCCTGCTTCATCAGCGGGAGAACCACCTGCAAACCGTAGAAGCAGCCGTCCAGGTTGATTTCAAGGGTCTTCTTCCACCCGGCCGCCGGCACATCCTGCACCGCATATTCCGGGCCCTGGATGCCGTGGCAGAACAGTGCCCCGTCCAGCCGGCCGTAGGCCTCGCGAATGCTGTGTGCGGCCGCTTGCCAAGCCTGCGGGTCCGCGACGTCCAAATCCAGGGACAGCGCCGCCTGCGGGGTCCGTGGCTTGACGAGGTCGGTGGCCACCACGGTGGCTCCCTCCTTTGCCAGCCGTCGCACCGCGTCGGCGCCCAGTCCTCCGGCCGCCCCGGTGACCAGCACCACCCGCCCGGAAAAGCGCCCCTCCCAGGGAACGAACTGCCCGGGGACGCCAGCTAATGCCTGATCCGTCATTTGCCAGCCTCCACCAGTGCCGCTGCGGCCTGCTCCCGGGCCGCATGGGCGCCGGCAATGTGGGCGCCGGCCGCGTAGCCGCGGGTGACGGCCGAGCCCAGGGTCGCGCCCCCGCCCGGGTAGTTGTTGCGGAACACCCCTGCCGAGGCATTGCCCGCCGCATACAGCCCGGTGATCGGTTCGCCGTGGCGATCCAGCACCTGGGAATGCTCGTTGGTAGACAGCCCGCCCGAGGTTCCCAGCACGCCGGGATGGATCGGCACCGCGTAGAACGGCCCCCGCTGCAACGGGGCGAGGCACGGGTTGGGCGCATTCGAGGCATCCCCCAGATGCCGGTCCTGCTCGGTGGCGCCACGGCCGAACTCGGGGTCCGCACCCGCCCGGGCGCCGATGTTGAAGCGTTCGACGCTCTCCTGCAGTGCCGCCGCGTCGATGCCCACTTCCCCGGCCAGCTCCCGCAGCGTCGGCGCGCTGTGCATCCAGTCGGGCCGTACCCCGGGCGTGGAACCGGCCACCGGGTACTTTGCGAAATAGTCAGCGTCGAAGACAAGCCAGGCTGGGCTGTTCTGCAGGGCCGAGCTGACCGGGTCGATGTTGCCGAAGACCCGGCACAGATCGTGGTAGTTCAGTGCCTCGTTCACGAACCGCCGGCCGGAGGCGTTGACGGTGATGGATCCCGGAAGGGTCATCTCGACATTCGCCATGCGTCCGGAGGGTTTGCCGTCGTACTCGGCGTCCGGAGCGGCGATCACCGGCACACCCCAGATCGCGGTCATGTCCTTGACCGCGGCGCCGGCGGCCAACGCCAGCTCCAGGCCGCTGCCCTCGTTGGACGGCGCGCTGATCGGGGTCACATCGAATGACAGGTAGGTCTCGCGCAGCCTCGGGTTCCATTCGAATCCGCCCGAGGCGATGACCACGCTGACGGCGCTGACCTGCCGCTTGCCGGCTACTTCGAGGATCCAGCCGTCCTGTTCCCGCCGCAGGCCGGTGACTTCTGCATCCAGCGCCAGCTGCACGCCGCGGTCCAGCGCGCTCGCCGCGAGCGAGCCGACCAGCGCGCCGCCCATGGTGCGCACCCCCGACGCCTTGCGCCGGGCCAGCAGTTCCGGATCCGGGGCGCGGCCGTTGAGCTCGTCGCGTTCGATCATGCTCAGCAGCGGGAAATAGGTGGGTTGGCGCAGCGCATCGGCCAGACCCGGATAGTCCTCGGTGGTGAACGGCACGTTGTCCAGGCTGCGCCCGCCGGACGCCGCGCCCTGCCATTCCATGTGGTAGTCCGGGCGCCCCAGCGGCACCAGCCGTACCCGGGTATGAGTGTCCAGGAATTCCACCGCCTGCGCGCTGGTGTCCACGAACCAGTCGATCTCCTCCGAGCTCATCACCTGGCCGGCCGCGGCCTTCAGGTAGGCGGCGCCGGCCGCGGCGCTGTCCCGGTAGCCGGCCTGCTTGGCCAGGTGGTTGTTCGGCGCCCAGATGACGCCGCCACCGGCCGAGCTGGTGCCGCCGAGCTTGCCGGCCTTCTCCAGCACCAGCACGCTGGCTCCTGACGCGGCGGCCCGGACCGCCGCGGTCAGTCCCGCGGCTCCGGAACCGAGAACCACCAGGTCGTAGCCTGAATCCAGCTCCTGAATGGCGGTCAGCGGGTTGCGAGTCGATTCGGGGGTCGTACTCATCTGGCGGTGCTCCTTTCCAGGCGGGCAGTGCCGGCCTGCGGTGGGATGCCTGCTCCAGTGACAGGCAGGTCGATGACGATCTTGCCGACGGCTTGGCTGGAGTCGAGCATGGTTTCAAAGGCCTGGCCCAGCGAGTCGAAGGCGAAGCGGTGGGTAACCAGCCGCGTTGCCTGCTGCTGATGGCGGGCGAGCACGTCGAGCGCGTCGGGGATCAGGTTCAGGCTGTTGCGGCTGCCGCGGATGTCCAGCTCCTTGAAGGGAATATCGCGCAGGGACAGCGAGGCGTGGCGGGTGGAGATGCCCACCTGCACCAGGCGTGCGGTCGGCGCGGCCAGGCGGACAGCGGTTTCGAAGGACGCGGGGACGCCGGTGGCCTCGATGACCAGGGTCGGTCCCGCGGCGGCTCCCCAGGCCTCCCGCGGGATCCCGCCACCGGGTGCGAAGGCTGCCACAGCGCCGAAGTCGCGGGCCAAATCCATGCGTGCCCGGGACAGGTCCGAGGCGATGACCCGGACCCCGCGTTCGGCCAGGAACAGCGTGGCCAGCAGGCCGATGGGGCCGCAACCGAGCACCAGCGCGGTTTCTCCGGGTACCGGGGTGCCCCGGTTGACCGCTTGCATGGCGATGGATCCGGGCTCCCCCAGCGCGCCCAGATGCAGCGGCAGCCCCTGGGGCAGCGGATGCAGCTTGTCCACCGGGACGCTGACGACTTCTGCCAGCGCCCCGTCCTCGTAGCAGCCCAGGCAGGAGATCGATTCGCAGACGTTGTACCGCCCGTCCAGGCACGGCGGGCAGTGGGAGCAGTAGACCATGGGGCTCACCGCCACTTCCAGCCCGGGGACCAGCGGCAACCCGCTGCGCGGGTCAACGGCGCCGGGATCGATCTGCTCGATGATTCCGGCGAATTCGTGGCCCTGGATGACCGGCAACTCGGCCGGGTAGTCGTCGTCCCAGATGTGCGCGTCGGTGCCGCACAGGGCCACGTGCCGGACCCGGACCAGAGCGCGGCCGGGCGCCGGGGCCGGAGCGGGGACTTCGCGGTATTCAATGCATCGCTTGGCCGTCGTGGTGGCGGTGAGCATGGTGCTGTCCTTCCGTGGCGGCGGCTCGGGGCCGCCGCCGGGGTTCCTAGAGTTTGTCCTTGCCGAAGAAGACGTCCCAGCGGCGGATCTCGCGCTGCTCGATCAGGCCTTCGCGGGCGAACGGGTCCTGGTCCATCAGCGCCAGCGCCGCCTGCTCGGATTCGGCGCCGATGACCAGCAGCGCGCCGGCGCCGGAGTCCACCGGTCCGCTCACGCGCAGCTCGCCGTTCTCGAAGCGCTGCTGCAGGAATTCGACGTGGGTCGGGCGGACACGGTCCCGTGCGTTGCTGGTGGCCGGCGAGTAGGTGTAGGTGATGGCGTAGAAGTTCATGCTTGATGCTCCTTGTTCGATGGTCGGGTTAGCTGCGGGCGGCGGAACGCGAAGTCGGCTCGCTGGAAGGGTTTTCGGCAGAGGGGTCCGTGGCCAGGTCGCGGCCCACCAGGTAGCCGAAGGTCAGTGCCGGGCCGAGGTTGATGCCGCCGGCCGGGTAGTGGCCGCCCATGACGCTGGCCTGGTCGTTGCCGACGGCGAACAGCCCCGGCAGGGCCTCGCCCTGCTCGTCAAGCACCCGGGCCTTGGCGTCCACATCCAGCCCGGCGAAAGTGCCGAAGCTGCCCGGAACCACCTTGACCGCGTAGAACGGGCCCTTCTGGATCGGGCCGAGGGTCGGGTTGGGGGTGTTCTTGGCATCGCCGCCGTAGCGGTTGAACGGGGTTTCGCCGCGGCCGAACTGAGGGTCGATGCCCTTGGCGGCGTTGGCGTTGAAGTCCTCGACGGTCTTTTCAAGCTGCACCGGGTCGATGCCGCATTTGGCGGCGAGCTCCGCCAGGGTGTCGCCCTTGACCAGGTAGCCGCTGCGCAGGTACGGGGTCAGCGGCACCGGCAGCGGCTTGGCCATGCCCAGCGGGAAGCGGCGCACGTAGCGCGAATCGGCGATCTGCCAGGAGACCACCGGCTGGCCCTCCGGGGTGGCTTCCAGCATGCCGGTGACGTAGTCGTAGTAGCCGTTGGCCTCGTTGACGAAGCGCTTGCCGTTGGGCAGCACGCCGATGCTGCCGGGCTTGGCGCGGTCCATGATGTGCGGAAAGGTCCCGGTGCTGCCGTTGGGGTAGCGGATCAGCGAGACCGGGCACCAGGCCGCCGGGGAGGCGACGTCGGTGTTGAAGCGGGCGCCCACCGCCTGGGCCAGGCGCAGGCCGGCACCGTCGGCTTCCGGCGGGGTCAGCGTCCAGTGTTCCTTGCCCGTCGGGGTCTTGGGGAACAGTTCCCGGCGCAGCTGGGCGTTCTGCGGAAAGCCTCCGGTGGCCAGCACCACGCCGCGCGCTGCGGTGATGGTGTAGCTCGTGGCGCCGCTGCTGACCCTGACCCCGGTGATGCGACCGGTGGAATCGGTGAGCAGTTCGTCCGCGGACGTTGACACGCGGATGTCGACTCTTAGGTCGTCGGCGGACTTCATCAGGCGCCCGGTCAGCGCGGTGCCGTTGACCAGCTGCATATTGCGGCGGTAGACGGCCATGGACAGCATATGGGTGCTCACGCGCTTGGCGGCGTGGATGAGACCCGGGATGCTGCCGGTTGAGGCTGAGAGGAACTTGGAAAGGTCCGGGCCTGCCATGATGCCCATACCCAGGAAGCTGGTGGCGTAGAGCTGGTGGCGCATCTTGGCGCGCAGTTCGCGCGGGATCTTGCGGGCGTCGTAGGGCGCCGGGCCCACCGAGCGGTGGCCGGTGCCGGCGCCCGGGGTGTTGCCGTAGATGTCCTTGATCTGCGCGCCGGGGGTGAACTGCAAGCTGGTGTGGTTGTGGAAGAAGTCCACCATCTGCGGGGCTCCTTCGAGGAAGGCGTCCACGCGGTCGGCGTTGTAGTACTCCCCCAGCCGGTGCTGCAGGTAGGTGCGGAATTCTTCCCGGTCCTCGTCCACGCCATCGGCTTTGGCCAGCGGGTTGCCCGGGGCCCAGGCCCAGCCGCCGGAGTAGGAGGTCGCCCCTCCGCAGACCTTGGCCTTTTCCACCACGATGACCTTCAGGCCGTGGTAGGCGGCGGCCACTGCCGCCGACAGCCCGCCGGCGCCGGAGCCGACGACCACGACATCGGCGGCGGTGTCGGCGGTTGCGCTTCGTAGGGTTGCGGTGCTCATGGAAATCATCCGTTTCTTGGGTGTTCTTGCTTGGTGGTTCGTGTTTGGCGGTTCGGTGGGTGCTGCGGCTTAGACCGCGGCGGTGCGCAGGGTGCGGGCCCGCGCCAGGACCTGTTCCGCCCCGGCCTTGAGTTCTTCGGCCCAGCGGCGGGCGCCGATGCGGGCGACGGTCGAGTCGGAGGGGGTTTCAACGCTCAGCGGCGTTCCGGCCGGCAGGGCGGCCACGAACTCTGCCAGCTGCACGGCCCCCTGTCCGGGAACCATGCGTTCGCTGCGCGATTCGAGCACCAGCCCTTCGCGGGTGTCCGGGCGCTGGGCCGGCGCGTCGCACAGCTGCAGCATGGCCACGTGCCGGGCCTGGGCCGCGAGCTGGGCGGGGCTGGCCTGGATGCGGCTCAGGTGCAGGGTGTCGGCGACGATCCGGCATCCGCTGGCCTGAGCCAGCTCGCCGGCCAGTTCAAGGGTGTTCACGCTCTGGTAGGAGATGACTTCCAAGGTCGGCACGATGCCGAAGCCCTGGGCGTCCTCGGTCATCAGTCCCAGGTTCTCGGTGAGCCGCTGCAGGTTGCCGTCCGAGGCGGCGACGGTCAGCGTCCTGGCCTCCAGCGCCTGCCCGGCGTCGAGCATCTGCAGCCATGCCTCGCGCTGGTTGGCGCCGTCCAACAGGATGAATTCGATGTCGTGCACCCGTACGCCGGTGTCCTTGACCGCTTTGAGGGTCTTGGCCAGCAGCGGCGAGCCGGGCTGCAGGTTGTAGGGTTTTTCCTCCTCGGTCACCTGGCGTACGCGGGCCCCGACGAAGTCGAAGCCGGTGTCGGCGGCCAGGTAGACAAGTTCTGCCGGGGAGCTGCCCAGCAGCGAAAGCTGGGCCAGTCCGAGTTCCTGGGTGGTGGTGTTCATGCTGGGTCCTTGGTGGTCGAAAGATTCTAGGCGCGGGCGGTGGTGTAGAGCCGGTCGGCGACGGACGGCGGGACGATGGTGCGCTGGTTGGAAGCCGGAGCGAAGTCGACCGGGCGTCCGGTCCGGGCGGATTCGTAGACTGCAAGCAAGATGCGCAGGGACTTCAGCGCTTCGCGGCCGGTGACCGCAGGTTCCAGGTCCTCGCGGACCGCGGCCACGAACTGGGTGATCTGCGCCCGGTGGTGGTCCTTCAGCGCCCCGTTGATCCGGGACAGCTCGACGTTCGCGTCAACGCCAGCCGGGTGCACCGGCCGCGCGGCGATCTTGTGCTCGGATGCCTGCAGGGTCAGCCGGCCGTCGCTGCCTTCGGGGAATTCGCTCAGTTCAGCGCTGGCCCCGTTGGAGCCGGTGATGCGGATCTGCACGCCCAGCGCGGGGTCGGCGCTGGTGCTGGCGAGCACCGTGGCCATGGCTCCGCTGGTGAAGGTGATCAGCGCGGTGGCCGAGTCCTCCACCTCGATGTGCTCGCCGTGCTTGTAGGTATTGACTTCGCCCTGCACGCGGGCCACATCGCCGAGGTACCACTGCAGCAAGTCCAGGTAGTGGATCGCCTGCGTCATCAGCACCCCGCCGCCGTCCGCAGCCCAGGTGCCGCGCCAGCCGGCGGCCGAATAGTATTCGTGCTCGCGGTGCAGCAGCACCGAGACCTGGCCGAGCACCGGGGTGCCCAGTGCGCCCGAATCGATCTGCGCCCGCAGTTCGGCGGCCGCCGGCCAGAAGCGGCGCTGGAACAGCACCCCGAGCTTCACTCCGGCCTCGGCGCAGGCCTGCACCATTTGCTCGGCCGCCGGCACGTCCACCGCGATGGGTTTCTCGCACAACACATGCACCCCGGCCGCCGCGGCGGCCAGCACCACCTGCTGGTGGGTGGGGTGCGGGGTGCACACCGAGACGATGTCCAGACCCAGTTCCAGCAATCGCTCTACCGAATCGACGGCGTGCTCCACCGAGTATTCGGCGGCCATCGCTGCGGCCTGGGCCCCGTCCACGTCGCAGAGCGCGGCCACGGTGACCGAGTCCAGGGCTTGGAACGCTTCGAGGTGGTTGGCGCTGATGTTGCCGCAGCCCACGATGCCCACCCGCAGGGAGCGGGGTGCGTCGGTGGTGGCGGTGCGTGGCGGTGTTGGCATGTTGTGGGTCCTTGGATTCGATGTGCTTCGATAGCTGTGCGCCCGGGCCAGGCCGGGCCGCGGCGGTTAAACGGCGGCGAGCAGGTGCTGCAGCGAGCTGCGCATGCGCCGGCGGTCCGGGGCGGTGCAGACCAGCAGGGCGAAGGTGTCCGCCGCCTGCTCGACGAGCATCTCGGTGCCTTTCACGGTGGTGCAGCCGTGCGCCGCGGCGTCACGCAGCAGCTCGGTGTCCACCGGGCGGTAGACCACGTCAGCCACCCAGTGGTCTGCGGCCAGCCAGGAGGTGTCGAAGGGCGTGCCGCCGATGCCTTCCATGCCCAGCGGGGTCGCGTTGACCACGCCCTGCGAGGCGGCGATCCAGCCGCGGGCCTGTTCCGGGGTGCCGGTGGACACCTGCTGCCCAGCGCCCAGGGAGGCGGTGAGCAGGTCCTTGAGCTGGGCCAGGCGCCCGGCGTCGGTGTCGATGATCCGCAGGTCCGCCACGCCGAAGTCCAGCAGCGCCGCGCCCACCGCGGAGCCGGCGCCGCCTGCCCCGAAGAGGGTGACGGTGGCGCGCTTCGCGTCGCGGGCCAAGCCCCGGCGCAGCCCGGCCAGGAAGCCGGTGCGGTCGGTGTTGTGCCCGATCAGCCGTCCGTCCTGGAGCACCACGGTGTTCACCGCGCCGATGGCGGCGGCGTCCGGGGCGATCTCGTCCAAATGCGGCATGATGGCCTGCTTGTGCGGGTGGGTGACGTTGAACCCGGTGAAGCCCTGCGCCAGCGACTCGCGCAGCACCTGTCCCAGGTCGACGTCCGTCCGCCCCTCCAGGTCGATGCGCTCGTAGCTGTAGTCGGGCAGGCCCAGCGCGTGGGCCTCGGCCTGGTGCAGGGCCGGGGAGAGCGAGCCGCCCAGGTCGTTGCCGATCAGGCCGATGCGGTGTGCGGTGCGGCGCATGTTACTTCTTCTCCTGCATCTCGCGCAGCGCCTGGACCTGCAGCTTGGTCAGCCCCAGTTCGGCGGTCGGGGTGCGGTAGGTCTCCGGGCCGGTGGCGAAGGCGATGGCGGACAGGGTGGCGAAGCCCATGCACATCCAGGCGACCGGCATCCAGTTGGCGGTGTCGCCGGAGGTCATCAGGGTGCCGATGGCCGGGGTGAAGCCGGAGACAAGCAGGCCCAGCATCAGGCCGATGGCCATGCCCGAGTAGCGCACACTGGCCGGGAACTGCTCCGGGAAGCCTGCCATGTAGGTCGAGTTCGGGGCCGCATAGAAGACACCGATCAGGATGATCGCTGAGACGAAGATGACCGCGACATTGCCGGTGCTGATGGCATTGAAGAACATGAAGACCATGGCTCCGGCGCCCAGGGCGCCGCCGATGAATACCGGCTTGCGGCCGATCTTGTCGGCCAGCATCCCATAGATCGGCTGGGTGAAGACCGCGGCCAGGTTTGCCGCGGCGATGGCCGCGAGCATGGTGGTGCGTTCGATGCCGTTGTGCTCCACCGCATAGGCCAGGGCGAAGACGTTCACGATGGTGTTGATCATGGCAAAGGTGGAGGAGAGCATCACGCGCACCACCGAGGTCCAGTGGCGGGCGAAGAGCTCCAGGATCGGGACCTTGACGACCTCGTTGTTTTCCTTGGCTTCGGTGAAGGCCTCAGGCTCGTCCAGGTGGCGGCGGATGAAGAAGGCCAGGACGGTCAGCACCACGCTGGCCAGGAACGGGATGCGCCAGCCCCAGCTGAGCATCTGCTCGTCGGGCATGCTGGCGATCGGGATGAAGACCACGGTGGCCAGCACGATGCCGAACATCACGCCGCTCATGGTGAAGGAGGCGAAGAAGGAGCGGCGGCGTTCCGGGGCGTGCTCCATGGACAGCGAAGCGGCGCCCGGCGATTCGCCGCCGGCGGACAGACCCTGGAACAGGCGCAGGACCACCAGCAGGATCGGTGCGAAGATGCCGATCTGCTCATAGGTCGGCAGCAGGCCGATCGCCAAGGTCGAAATGCCCATCAGCAGCAGGCAGGCCATGAGGGTGTTGCGGCGTCCGAAACGGTCTCCCAGGTGCCCCCAGAGCACCGCGCCCAGCGGGCGGGCCACGTAGGCCACGCCCAGGGTGGAGATCGACAGGAGCACCGAGTTGGCACCGCCTTCAGGGAAGAAGACGTGGGAGAAAACCAGGGCGGCGGCGGAGCCGTAGATGAAGAAGTCGTAGTATTCCAGGGCGCTGCCGAGGAAGCCGGACACGGCCGCGCGGCGGGCCTGTGGACGGGCGGGAGCCTGGAGGGCATCCGGGGAAGAAGTTGCAGATCGCATGATGAGTCCTTTCTCCTCTTCGAGAGGAACATCATCTAGTGTGACCCGCCTAACTTATTATGTCCACGACCTAATTGCACATTATCTATGTGTATTAACTACATAATTCTCGTGGGCGACGGAAGCACTTCTTCGCTCAATTCGAGGAATGCGTCGCGGGCCAGCGAGCCGGGGCGCACCGACCAGGCCAGGCCGTGGTTCATGTAGTACTGCTTGCCGTGCAGCGGGACGAAGACGGCGCCCGGAGGCACCACATGGGCGATGCCCTCGGGCATGAACGCGACACCGACCCCTGCCACCACGAGCATCATGGTCATGTAGGGGTCGGTGATTTCCTGCGACACCGTCGGATAGAACCCCGCGTCGGTGCAGGCGTAAATGGTCGACTGGTAGAGCGCGGACCCCGCGGAGATCGGCGGGGTGATGAATGAGTCGTCGGCGAAGGCGGCGAGCTCGACACCCTCACGGTCGGCCAGCGGGTGCTCCTGCGGCAGCACCATGCCGAAGGCTTCCTGGGCCAGCAGGCGCGAATTGATGCGTGCGGAATCCACCGGCAGGCCGACGAACGCCAGGTCCAGGGAGCCCGCTTCCAGCTGGTGCACCGCGTCGTGGGTCATCACGCGGCCCACCAGCGTCAGCTCGATGTCGGGGTGGGTGCTGCGCAGCGCGCGGGTCATGGGCGGCAGGGCCAGCTGGTTGAGCACGCCGGTGAAGCCCAGCGAGAGTTTTCCGTAGACCTTCCCCTGCGGCACCTTCACCGCCTGGGCGGCGATGGTCAGCTCCTCCATAACCTGCCGCGCGTGCGGCAGCAGCGCATGGCCGGCGGCGGTCAGCTCCACCGAGCGGGTGCTGCGCACGAACAGCTCGGTGCCCAGCGAGCGCTCCAGCTTGCGGATGGTCTGGCTCAGCGGCGACTGCGCCATGCGCAACCGCAAGGCCGCATTGCCGAAGTGCAGCTCCTCCGCCACCGCGATGAATGCCTCAAGCCACCTGATTTCCATGCCTACCCGCTTTTCCCTAGTCGGTCGTCAACTCCTCCAGCGTACCGGGGCGCGGCAGGCTCCCGGTGGCGTGGCGGGCGGCGGCCCAACCGAAGGCCAGGCCGGAGCCGACCTGCACGCCGGCTCCCGGGTATTCCGAGCCCATCACGGAGGCGGCGTCGTTTCCCACCGCGTACAGGCCAGCGATGGCCTCGCCGCGCTCGTCCAGCGCCTGGGCCTGCGGGTTGGTGAGCACCCCGAAGGCGGTGGCCAACGGGGTAGGCACCAAAGCCATGGCGTAGAACGGCGCACGGGCCACCGGCCCGACGTTCGGGTTGGGCCCATGCTCGGGGTCTCCGGCCACTTGGCCGAAGAGCAGGTCGCCCTTCCCGAAGTCCTCGTCCTTGCCTGTTTCGGCGAAGCCGTTGTAGCGCCGCACGGTGGCTTCGAGGCCCGCGGAGTCCACCCCGATCTGCGCGGCCAGGCCGGCCAGCGTCTCGGATTCGTAGAGGTAGCCATCCTTCACGTAGCGTTGCAGCGCGGCCCGCGGCAGGTGCGGCATGGTGATCATGCCCAGCCCGTACTTGGCCAGCGTGCGCGAGTCGACGATCAGCCAAGCCGGGATGGCACGGCCGTCGGTGGCGTACATCGCGCGCACGAAGCGGTGGTAGGAGCAGGACTCGTCGACGAAGCGCTTGCCGTCGCTGCCCACCGCGATCACACCGGGCTTGGCGCGGTCCCAGATATGCGGGAACACGACCTGGGAACCGTCGGCACGGCGCCCGATGGAGCTGGGGAACCACAGCGCGTTTTCGCCGTTGTCCTGCCCCAGCGCCGCACCGACCCCGGCGGCCAGCGCCAAGGTATCGCCGGTGGCTCCTTCGCCGGCGCGGGAGAACTGAGGGGTGGGCTTGGGCATGTATTGCTCGCGCAGCGCGGGGCTCTGCGAGAAGCCGCCGCCAGCCAGCACCACACCCTGGCGGGCGCGGATCTTCAGGGTTTTGCCCTCGTGGACCACCACGAGCCCCTCGATGCGTTCGCTGCCGCGGATCAGCTCCGTGGTGTGGGCGCTGAAGCGGAAGTCCACTCCGCGCTGGAGCGACTGGTGGTAGATGGAGGCAACCAAGCCATTGCCCATCACCAGCCGGGTACCGCGCGGGCGGGTGACCCGGTCGCGCGCCCACTGCAGCCCCAGCTTGCCGGCAAGGCCCACGGCCTTCGCACGCTCGGCGGCGCTGCCCGTGAACAGCTTCAGCAGCGCGGCAACGTCCGGGCGGCGCAGCATCAGGGTGCCGCCCATCAGCGCGAATTCGGGAACAGGGCGGCGGATGCGGCGGAATTCGGTGGTTGAGAGCTTGCGTCCATCGAAGGGCTCGGGTTCCAGCGCGCGGCCGGTCTTCCCGGTTTCGGGAAGCTCGGAGTGGTAGTCGACAACGGCCGGCGAATGCAGGAAGCGCACACCCAGTTCTTCGAGTTCATCAAGCATCTTGGGCGCGGCGTCGAGGTATCCCAGCCGGGCCTCGCGCGGCGCCTTGTCCCCCACCACCAGGTCCAGGTAGCGCACTGCTTTCTCGTAGTCGTCCAGTATTCCCTGCTCGCGCTGGAACTTGTTGTCCGGCACCCAGCAGGTGCCGGCGGAGTAGGCGGTCGTGCCGCCGAGGTACTCGGTCTTTTCCAGCGTCAGCACCTTGGCGCCGTGCGCCGCGGCGGTCAGCGTGGCGGCAAGGCCGCCGGCCCCAGTCCCCAGAACCACCACATCGTATTCGAGATCCCATTCACTTTTCTGGCGCGCCATCGCTTGCTCCTCAGTACTCGTCGCATGACATCAGTTGGTCTGGTGTTCATTATGTGACGCAGTACAATGTACTGTCCACGATGTTTTTGATCATTTATTATGTATCAAAACTACTCAATTTGGAGTGGCGGATTCGTGGCCGCGGGTTAGGAACCCGCGGCCGGCGGCCTAAAGCCTCGGGTCCAGCGGCTCGGATTCCAGCGCGAGCACACCGAACACCATCTGGTGAACTTTCCACAGCGGCTCCCCCACCGCGGTCAGCCGCAGCGCTTCCAGTCCCAGCAGGTACTCCTGCATGGCCCGCGAACGCTTCCGGTCGGTGGCCCGCTGCTTCAAGCGCCGCAGGTTTTCTTCCTGAAGGTAGTCGGCGCCGTAGATGATGCGCAGGTATTCCCGCCCGCGCACCTTGATGCCCGGCTGCACCCAGCCCTTGGGACCGCGGGTGAGGTTCTGCCACGGCTTGACCACCATGCCTTCGCCGCCCGCCATGGTCAGCTCCTCCCACCAGCGCACCGCCTGGTCCGTCGACTCCCCGGAGTCAAGTGACACCCGCATCCAGGCGGTGTCCTTGAACAGGTCCGGCGCCTGCACCGCCAGCTGCCGCGCAATGCCCAGGTGCCATCCGTGGTCGCGGGTTTCATGGGTCTTGCCCTCGGAGGCCAACACCTGGAATGCGGCGAAGCGGATCTCGTCCTTGTTTCCCACGTACCGCCGGTAGGACTCGCGGAACGCCAGCGCATTCCCGCTGCGTTCACGGGTGCGTTCAAGCAGCGCGGTCAACTCCAGCCCGGTCCCAGCAGCCTTCTCCAGCAGGTCGACGGCTGCCGAGGTGGCTGCCACCGCGGCGGCGCCGACCGAAGCATAGTTGTCCTTGATCAGTGATTCGGCCTTCAGCGACCAGGGCAGCAGCTCGCCGTCCAGGATGACCCAGTCCGAGCCCAGTTCCTCCCACAAGCCCGCCGCTTCCACGGCCTCATGAGCGCGGAGCAACAGGGCGCGCTCCACCTCCGGAGCCAGGAAATCGCGCCCGGTGCGCGTATGCAGGGCGCCGAGCCAGCCCTCGGGCGCGTCGAAGCGCCCGGGATTGCGGGCCAGCAGCAGCACCGCGCGCGAGCCCATGTGCTTCTCTTCGCAGACGACCTCGGTGATCCCGTGCTTGCGGAAGTAGGCGAAGGCCTCGTCCGGGTGCTCCAGGTACCCCGGACGCGCCGAGGACTCCGCCGGGGACATGGTCGGCGGCAGGTAGCGCAGCCAGCGCGGGTCGGTGGCGAAGCGGCTCATGGTTTCCAGGGCGCCGGCGGCCTGCGCGGCGCTGAGCTTCACGGTGCCGCGCTCGCCGGCCTTCAGGTGCAGCGGGCCGGTGACGTCCGCCATGGACAGCACGCCCGGTTCGCGCTGCGGCCCGTGCGGGGATTCCAGCGGCCGCAGCGGTTCGGCGTACTGCGCCAGCGCGTCCACGGCCACGACGTCCCGTTCCGGGTAGCGCAGCGCGCTGAGCTGGCCGCCGAAGGCGCATCCGGTGTCCAGGCAGGCGGTGTTGTTGATCCAGGCGACCTCGGTGACCGGGGTATGCCCGTAGAGGACGGCGGCCGCACCGCGGTAGTCCCGGGCCCAGGGATAGCGCACCGGCAGGCCGTACTCGTCCTTCTCGCCGCTGACCTGCCCGTAGAGGGCGAAGGCCCGCACCCGCTTGGAGGCCCGCCCGTGGTACTTCTCGATCAGCCCCGCGTGCGCCACCACCAGCTTGCCGTCATCCAACACCAGGTGGGAGACCAGGGAACGGGCGAAGTCCTGCACCTCGCGCGTGAATTCCGGGCCTTCGGCCTCCAGCTGTTCCAGGGTCTTGTCCAGGCCGTGGCCCAGGGTGACCTTGGCCCCGCGCAGGGCGCGCACCAGCTTGTCCTCGTGGTTGCCTGGCACCGCCAGCGCGTGCCCGGCGGCGGCCATGCCCATCACCAAGCGCAGCACGCCGGGCGAATCAGGGCCGCGGTCCACCAGGTCGCCCACGAAGACTGCCCGCCGCTCGGGGTGGAAGGCGTCGACGGCGCGCCCCTGCCGGTCGCGGACCAGTTCGTAGCCCAGCTTCTCCAGCAGCAGCACCAGCTCGTCCAGGCAGCCGTGCACGTCCCCGATGACGTCGAACGGGCCGTGCTGGTCCCTGAAGTCATTGAGCAGCTTGTGCCGGGTGATGACCGCATCCTCGATCTCCGCCAAGGACGAGAGCACGTGGACCCGGGCGAAGCCCTCGCGGCGCAGCATCTTGAGCGACCGGCGCAGCTGCTGGTGCTGGCGGTCGATCGCCGACTTGGGCACCCGGCGCTCGCCGCGGGTCTCGTTGCGTTCAAGGCACACCTCGACTGGGACGTCCAGCACGATGGCGGTGGCCAGCACGTCGTGGCTGCGCGCCAGCTCGATCAAGCTCTGCCGGGCGGCGGGCTGGACGCTGGTGGCATCCACCACGGTCAGCAGGCCGGCTTCCAGCCGCTTGCCTGCCACGTAGTGCAGCGCGTCGAAGGCCGCGGCGGTGACGGACTGGTCGGTCTCGTCATTGCCCACCAGGCCGCGGAAGTAGTCGCTGGACAGCGTCTCGAAGCGGCCGAAGTGCTTGGCGGCGAAAGTCGACTTGCCGGATCCGGAGACGCCGATGAGCACCACCAGCCCTGACTCGGGAATGGAGAATTCGTTCATGCCGCGTCCTTTCGGAAGATAGCCATCTGGGTGGGCGTGCCCGCTGAGCCGTCCACCGGCCCGATGCCGCGGAACTCCACGGCGTAGCCGTAGTCCGTGGCGGCGGCCCCGGCCCAGGCCTGGAATTCCGCACGCGTCCATTCGAAACGGTGGTCGTCGTGGCGCAGGGAGCCGTGTTCCAGGTCCGGGTACTTGCTGTTGTATTCGACGTTCGGAGTGGTCATCACGACCATGCGAGGGGCGGCGCCGGCGAACACCGCGTCCTGCAGTGCCGGCAGCCGCGAGGCGTCCACATGCTCGATGACCTCCATGAGCACCAGCGCGTCGTAGCCGGCCAGCCGGTCGTCGCGGTAGACCGCGGAGCTGTGCAGCAGGCTGATGCGTTCTTGCTGCTCGTCCGTGCGCTCCTCCAGGCGCAGCGCGGCGGCCGCCTGTTCGAGGGATCGCGCGGAGACGTCGGTGCCGACGATACGGGTGAAAAACGGGTCCGCCTGCAGTCGGCGCAGCAGCGCACCGGGCCCGCAGCCCAGGTCCACCACCCGGTGGGCTCCGTATTCCTTAAGCGCGGCGATGACATCCATGGCACGCTGCACCCGCAGCGGGACGGCTGCTTCGCCGCCCGCCTGCTCCGAAATGCCCGGGCCTGCCGTGGCTTCCGGGACGGCTGGCGAATCCATCCAGGCCTCGGCCAGCGCCACCAGGTCCTTCTGGTGGGCCAGATAGCGACGGGCGATCAGCTCCCGGTCGGGGTGGTCCTCCAGCCAGCCTTCGCCCTGCCGGGCAAGCTTTTCCGCTTCGTCGTCGTTGACCCAGTAGTGCTTCGAGTCATCCAGCACCGGCAGCAGGACGTAGAGCTGGCGCAGCGCAAGGTCCAAGCGGACCTCTCCGCTGAGCGCCAGCGCGCTGTACTGCGAATCGCCCCAGTGCGGATGCTGCTCGTCCAGGGCGATGGGCGTCTGCTCGACGTTCCAGCCCAGCGGCGCGAACAGCCGCTTGGCCAGGTCCCGGCCCGCGTGCCCGCGGGTGGAGAGCACGGGCAGCTCGAGGCGCAGCGGCAGCGGCGCGGCGGCCAGCTCCGGGTAGCTTTCGCTGGTTCCGGTCATGGCGCTGCGCAGCACCTTGCCCAGGGCCACTGACATCAGGCTCGACGCGGCGTACGGGCGGTCGTTGACGTAGTAGTCCAGGGCCCCGGCGTCGCCGCGGAAGCGCTTGCTGCGCACCAGCCCCACGGGGTCGACTTCTAAGAGCAGGGCCGCGGTGGCGCGTTGCTTGGAATATTCGGGATAGAACACGTGGGCTTGGCCCACCGCCAGGTCGAAGGACTGTACCTTGCCTGGATGCTTGCGCAGCAGATGCGACAGGGCGGTGGCGTCGATCCCCGACCCGGGGGCGGATTCTAGGGTGATTGTCAGTAGCACGGGGCGGACTTCCCAGGAGTTTTTGCTCGGTGGCTTGGCGTTTCATGCAAGACTACCGAAAAACTGGGTCTCGGGGCGCCGCGTGGCGAAGCATGCCAGTCCCGCGTGCCGTCTGGGGTGCGGAATTCCGCTCCGCCCGGCGGCTTAGTTCAGGTAGCCGCGGCCTGCGGCGTCCGCGCAGACCGGGGTCAGGTTCTCCGCGTCCCCGCTTTCGCAGGCCATGTAGACCAGGTTGGCGGCTTCTTCGGTGCTCAGCACGTCGTAGCCCATGGACCCGGGGTTGTAGGACACCGCGGTGCTCCACTCGTCGATGTTCTTGCAGTCCTGCAGTCCGCGCAGCTCGGCTTCCTGCAGCTGCTCGTTCGAGGACTCGGGGTTGGACCATGCCTCGTTCTGCGTTTGGATGGCCGCGCTGCAGGTGTCGCTGACCGGGGAGGTCGCCGCGGCGTCGAAGTTCGTACAGCCGGCCGCCGCCAGCGTGATGATCGACAGTACAGCGGCCGAGGACAGAACTTTTCGCATACCTGCCATGCTACCCATGCAACATAGGTATTGGCTGGGTTGCTTCAAGCACGCGCCGGCCGTGCCCGGAGCGCGAAAAATCCCGGCCACGCACACGGGCGGGGCCGGGATCCTCTGCCGCAGGGTGCTGCGGCTAGGCGATGCGGGAACGGTCGAAGGCGTCCAGGCTGATGCCCTGTTCCAGGATCACCTTGGCCCATTCCTTGGCCGAGTGCAGGCTGTGGTCGCGGTAATTGCCGCAGCTGACCGCCTCGGTGCCCGGCACGTCATCCCAGGTCACCTTCTGGACCAGGTCCTCCAGCGAGGTCTTGATGGCCGCGGCCACCTGCTCGGGGGTCGGCTCGCCCCAGGCGATCAGGTGGAATCCGGTGCGGCAGCCGAACGGCGAAAAGTCGATCAGGCCCTCGAAGCGGGTGCGGATCAGCCCGGCCAAGGTGTGCTCGATGGTGTGCAGCCCGGCGGTCGGGATCTCGCCGTGGTTCGGCTGGACGAAGCGGATATCGTAGTTGGAAATGGCGTCGCCCTTGGGGCCGTGCTCGACGCCGATCTTGCGCACGTAGGGCGCCTTGACCTTGGTGTGGTCCAGCGCGAAGCTCTCGACTTCTGCAAGTTCAATATCACTCATGCCAAGAGTCTATCCGCTCACTTGGCCTCGACGCGATGATGGTTAATGAGGCGTAACCGATAGAATTTTGTGAGACTTCGGGGCGCAGCAGCGGACCCTGAACTTACTTCCTAGAAGGGAACTTCATGTCGGACAAGAAGACCTTGCTCGTATTCGCTCATAGCGACGAGGCCGTGGCATTCGCCGATGTCGAGCACCTGATTTCCGGTGTGGGCAAGGTCAATGCGGCCGTGGCGCTGGCCGGCGAACTGGCCGGAGGCAATATCGAACGCGTCGTCGTGCTGGGCACCGCCGGCGTGGTCGGCCATGCAGGCGAGGACCGCCCGAGCCTCGACACCATCTACCAAGTGACCAAGCTGATCCAGCACGACTTCCCGCTGCCTTCGGCAGACGTCGAGCCAACCGGCGAAATCCTGCTCCCCGGCTTCCAGGCCACCATGGCCACCGGCGACGTCTTCGTCTCCGACGACCAGCAGCGCGTGCACATCTCCGGCTTGGGCGCCTCCTTGGTGGACATGGAAGGCTACGCGTACGCCAGCATCTGTCAGCGCTTCAACGTGCCGCTGCAGATCTTCAAGATCCCTTCGGACTACGCGGACGACTCGGCGTCGATCGATGAATGGGACGACATCGCCAAGGCCAAGAGCGTGCAGCTGCGCGAGTTCTACGAAAAGAACCTGGCCTAGCGTCAACCGCACCGAGGGCAGGGACAGCGCCGCGGGTCGATACCCGGACGCTGCCCTTGCCCTTTGTTCTTGGCCATTGCCAACCCGCCGGGATCAGGCCGGACGGGATCGACACGGTCGGCGTCCAAACTGCCGCTTGGTCTAATCGACCTGGGATTCGATACAGTGAGCGCATGACGCCACGGACCGAGCAACCATCAGGTGGCAGCGAAAATTCGACGCTGCGCCACCATCAGCTGATCATTTCCCTCTTCGGCCTCTACGCCAGGGCGCACGGGGGCGAGCTGCAGGTGTCCACGATCATTTCGCTGATGCACGACCTCGGCGTCGAGTCGGCCGGCGTGCGTTCTTCGATCTCGCGGCTCAAGAAGCGCGGCGTCATCGACAGCGTCAAGGTCAACAACCGGAACGGTTACGCGCTGTCGCCCTCGGCCTTGTCCGCGTTCGCGGAAGGCGATGAACGCATCTTCACTCCCCGCCGGGCGACCGCCGACAGCCGCTGGCTGCTGGCCACGTTCACGGTGCCCGAATCGCAGCGCAGCATCCGGCACAAGATCCGCTCGACCCTGGTCCGCATGGGATTCGGCGCCGTCGCACCCGGGCTGTGGATTGCCCCGGAGCACCTCAAGGACGAGGCCCTGTCCTACTTCGACCGACACGGGATGGCGGATTACTTCGAGTTCTTCCTGGCGGAGCATGTGGGCAGCCATGACCTGGCCAAGAACATGGGCATTTGGTGGGACCTCGAATCGTTGGATTCCCTCTATTCCGAGTTCCTGGAAACCAATCGGCCGCTGCTGGAGAAATGGACGGGAATTCCAACCGCGCAAGAGTCGGAGGACCTCGACGCCGAGGCGTTTGCCGACTACCTCGTGTTGATTACCCAGTGGCGCCGGCTGCCGTATTCCGACCCGGGTCTCCCTGCCGAGCTCCTGCCAGAAGGGTGGAACGCCATCGCGGCCTCCGACCTGTTCCAGCAACTCCACGAAATCATCGGGTTCAGGGCGTCCCGGCACGCGGAACGCGCCATCAGCGCCCAGGAAAGCGACGCCCGCATCTAGCTCCGAGGCTTCTGCCTGCCTGCCCGGCCAACAATAAGCCGCAGGCCAGTTCATGCGAACTGGCCTGCGGCTTATTGTTGTTTTGCTGCCCGGTAAATCCCTAGCGGCTCTGGATAACGGCGACGCCCTGGATCTCGATAAGCGCTTCCTTCTGCCACAGGCGGGTGACGCCGATGCCGGCCATGGCCGGGTACTTGCTGCCCGCCATCTCGCGCCACAGCTTGCCGATCTCACGGCCGTTGGCCATGTAGTCGTCAACGTCGGTGAGGTAGATGGTCACGGTCACCAGGTCCTCCGGCTTGCCGCCGGCTTCCTCAAGGGTGGTCAAGACGTTGCCGAAAGCCTGCTTGAACTGTTCCACGATGCCGCCGGGAACGATCTGCATGTTTTTGTCCAGGGCGGTCTGGCCGCCGAGGTAAACGGTGTCTCCAGCACGCATTCCATGCGCATAGCCGGATGGCTTGGGCAGGGATTCCGGGTTGACAGTGAGGTTTTCGAAGACTGCGGTTTCGGCCATGGTGATCCCTTTCAGAGATTCGATGCGATATCCAAAAATTAGGTCTAGCGCACAAATTGTGATGCGTGCTACATTGAGCATACGTGACGGCGGTAAAAAAGTCGACACATAGTTCTCCGGGAGAAAGCACACCATGAAACTCGCTTCGATTCAGTACAAAACACAGCGCATGGCAGCCGTGGCGGTAGACGGCGGCTTTGCTCCGCTGAATGCCCAGAATCTCAGTGAGCTCCTCGACAACGAGCAGTGGCAGGACTTGGCCCGGAAAGCTCTTGCCTCCGGATCCGCCGAATTCATCGCCACCGCCGATGCAACCATCCTGAACCCCGTCCCCGCCCCGAACAAGGTCATCTGCTGCGGGCTGAACTACTCCGAGCACATCCTGGAAATGGGCCGCGAACTGCCCGAATACCCGACGCTTTTCGCCAAGTTCGCCGATACCCTGACCGATCCGAATGCCGAGATCACCAGCGAAAATTCCGAGTCCGTCGACTGGGAAGCCGAACTGGCAGTGGTTGTCGGCTCCACCCTGCGCCATGCCAGCGAAGACGAAGCGCTCGCGGCGATCGCCGGATACACGGTGGCCAACGACGTCTCGATGCGCGACTGGCAGCGCCGCACCCTCCAGTGGTTCCAAGGCAAGGCCTTCGACGGCACCACCCCGCTGGGCCCGTACCTGGTGACCCCTGACGAGATCGACCCGGTCGCCGGCGTCGAGGTCATCTGCAAGGTCAACGGCGAAGAGGTCCAGCGCGGAAATACCCGGACCCTGGTCTTCTCGGCGGCCGCCCTGCTGTCCTACATTTCCAGCTTCACCACGCTCCGGGCCGGCGACGTGGTGCTCACCGGAACCCCGGGAGGCGTGGGCGTGGGCATGACCCCTCCGCGCTTCCTGCAATCGGGCGACGTGCTGTCCACGGAGGTTCCCGGCATCGGCGAACTGTCCAACAAGTTCACCCTGCGGATCCCGGCCGACGCTTAATCCGCCAGCAAACTTCACCTCAACAAGAACTCCAGTTCACACTTCCAAAGGAGAAAAACCATGACTGAAACACCAATGGTCTACCGCACCGAAGGCGACAACTCGATGTACGCCGGCGCCGACGGTTTTGTGGTCCCCGTAGTCACCCGTGCCGGTCAGGAAGACACCAACACCGCGCAGTCCGGCGACTGCGTACGCGTCTCGGGCGTCAGCATCCAGCACACCCCAGCCACCAAGATCTGGTTCGGCCAGGTCTCCAATACCCCGGGCTACCGCTCGCTGCCGCACCACCACGGCGAAGCCGAAACCGGCGGCTACGTGCTGCGCGGCCACGGCCGCATCTACTTCGGCGAGAACTACGAGCAGTACCTGGACATGACCGCAGGCGACTGGGTCTTCGTTCCGCCGTTCATGCCTCACGTCGAAGCCAACATGTCGGTCACCGAGGAGCTCGTCTGGCTCACCGCCCGCACCCCGGAAAACATCGTGGTGAACCTCGAAGACGTCGACGACGCATCGCTGGAAGGATACCGCCGAGCATGAGCGCCCAGACCCTCGACTCCCAGATCTTCCTGAAGGCCATCGATCTGATGGAGACCGCGCCGGAGGTTTTCGACCAGGCGTTCAACGCCACCCCGCAGTACGCTCCGTGGCCCAAGGCCTACGGCGGCGACATGGTGGCCCAGGGGGCCATGGCCATGATGCGTTCGGTGGGCGATGACCGCGAGCTGCATTCAATGCACTCCTACTTCCTGCGCCCCGTCGACATGCACGAGCCGGTGCGCTACGAGGTGGAGCACCTGCGCGACGGCCGCGGATACTCCACCCGCCAGGTGCGTGGATTCCAGAACGGCAAGCCGGTCTTCTCCGCCCTGGGTTCCTTCCACGTGCCCGAGCAGGGCCCGGACCTGTTCAAGGATGCTCCGGAAGGCTCCTTCGACCTGAATCCGGAGTCGCTGGACAGCGCCGCCCAGGCGCTGGAAGGCGCCGAAGGCGCGGATGCCGAGTACTGGTCCACCGGGCGCAGCTTCGAAATGCGCCATGTGCCATCGCCGGTGTACCTGAGCGTGGAAGGGTCTACCGAGCCGCACCAGGCGGTCTGGGTTAAGGCCTTCTCCCCGCTGCCGGACGACAAGGTGATCCAGCGGGCGGCGCTGACCTACGTCTGCGACTACACCATCCTGGAACCGATCCTGCGCAGCCTGAACCTGCCATGGCGCACCGAGGGCCTGACCACTGCCAGCCTGGACCACTCCATGTGGTTCCACCGCGAGGGCCGGGTGGACGACTGGGTACTCTACGTCCAGGAGGCAGTCTCCAGCCAGAACAACCGCGGACTGGCCCTGGGCCGGTTCTACACCCGGGACGGCAAGCTGCTGGCCACCGTTGCCCAAGAGGGCATGATCCGCGGCCCACGCGGCTAGTGCACCGCCCGAAATCCTTCACCACACCGTATACGGCGAAACGACCACTGGAGATACGACATGCCTCTATCACCCTCGTCCCACGTTGACACGTTCACCCGCGACCATCTGCCGCCGCAGGAACAGTGGCCGACGATGGAATTCACCCTGCCGGAACTGCAGTACCCGGACCGGATGAACGCGGCCACCGTGCTGATCGACGACGCCGTCGCCGCCTTCGGCGCGGACCGTCCGGCCCTGCTGGCGCCCGACGGAACCACCCTCAGCTACGGCCAGCTGCTGGCCCGCTCCAACCAGGTGGCGCAGGTGCTGGTGGAGGACTTCGGCATCGTCCCGGGCAACCGGGTCATGCTGCGCGGACCGAACAACGCTTGGCTGGTCGCCTGCTGGCTGGGTGTGCTCAAGGCCGGCGCCGTCGCGGTGACCACCATGGCGGCGCTGCGCGCCCAGGAGATCACAACCATCGCGGAGCTGACCAAGCCTTCCGTGGCCCTGTGCGACCACCGCTTCGTCGAGGACATGGTGCTCGCCGCCGACGACGCCTACCCGGTGGTGGCGTTCGGCGGCGACGGGGAATCCGACCTGGTGCAGCTGGCCGCGGCGAAGTCGGGGCAGTTCACCAACGTGGACACCGCCGCCGACGACGTGGCGCTGCTGGGCCCGACTTCCGGCACCACCGGAACGCCGAAGATCACCATGCACTTCCACCGCGACATCCTGGCCAACGCGGACACCTTCGCGCGCCATATCCTCAAGCCCACCAAGGACGACGTGTTCGCCGGGTCTCCCCCGCTGGCCTTCACCTTCGGGCTCGGCGGCCTGGTTGTCTTCCCGCTGCGTTTCGGGGCCAGCTCGCTGCTGACCGAGCGGGCCACCCCGGTGGAACTGGCAGAGCTCTCGCACCAGGCCGGGGCGACGGTGCTGTTCACCGCGCCCACCGCCTACCGGGCGATCCTCAAGAACGGCAAGGCCGACCTGCTGCGCTCGCTGCGCGTCGGCGTCTCGGCCGGCGAGCACCTGCCGGCTGAAACCTGGCACCAGGTGAACGAGGCCACCGGACTGGAACTGGTCAACGGCATCGGCTCCACCGAGATGCTGCACGTGTTCATCTCGGCCGCCGGCAAGGACATCCGTCCCGGCCGCACCGGCACCGCGATCCCCGGTTTCCGCGCCACCATCCTGGATGAGCATGGCAAGGAGCTGGGCCCGAACGAGATCGGCCGACTCGCGGTCATCGGCCCGACCGGGTGCCGCTATCTGGACGACGAACGCCAGCTGAACTACATCAGCGGCGGCTGGAACGTCACCGGGGACGTGTTCATGAAGGATGAGGAGGGCTACTTCATCTACCAGGCCCGCAGCGACAACATGATCGTCTCCTCCGGCTACAACATCGGGGCTCCGGAAGTGGAGAACGCGTTGAACCAGCACGACGAGGTGCTGGAGACCGCGGTCATCGCCCGCCCGGACCCGAACCGCGGATCCATCGTGTGCGCGTTCGTGGTGCTGGTCGACGGGGCCGAGCAGTCCGAGGCCAAGGCTAAGGAACTGCAGGACTTCGTGAAGGCAACCATCGCCCCCTACAAGTACCCGCGTGAAATCCACTTCGTGGACGAGCTGCCGCACAATCCCAGCGGCAAGCTGCAGCACTTCAAGCTGCGCGAGGCGCTGAACGCCGATTCGCTGTCCTAACCGGCAGCCCACCCCAGCAAATTTTTGACCGCAGTGCCCACGGGGACTGGTGAAAGGACTAAGACCATGAAAATCGCAGTGATTGGCGGAGGCCCGGGCGGACTGTACTTCGGCGCCCTGATGAAGCAGCTGGACGCGGCGCACGAGGTGACGGTCTGGGAGCGCAACGCCGCCAGCGACACCTTCGGCTTCGGCGTGGTGTTCTCCGACGAGACCCTGGGCGGCATCGGCAACGCCGACCCGGTGATCGCCGAGTACATGTCCCGCCGTTTCGCCCGCTGGAGCGACATCGACATCCACTTCCGCGGCGCCATGCACACTGTCGGCGGCCAGGGTTTCGCGGCCATGAGCCGCAAGGAGCTGCTGGAGCTGCTGCAGCGCCGCAGCATCGAGCTGGGCGTTGACGTGCGCTTCTCCACCGTCGCCCCGCCGGTGGAAGAGCTGATGGCGCAGTACGACCTGGTGCTGGCGGCCGACGGCTTGAACTCCTCCGTCCGCGCCAAGTTCCCCGAGTCCTTCAAGCCCTCGCTGGATCCGCGAGCTTCCAAGTACATGTGGCTGGGCACCGACCAGGTGTTCGAGGCCTTCAAGTTCTTCGTCAAGGAAACCGACGCGGGCACCATGCAGATCCACGGCTACCCGTACTCCGACGAGGGCTCCACCTTCATCGTCGAAATGCACGAGGACGTGTGGCGGGCCGCCGGCTTCGACGAGAGCGAAAACGAGGTCTTCCCTCCAGGCGTGAGCGACATGAAATCCGTGGCCAAGGTCAAGGAGATCTTCGCGGACGAACTGGCCGGCTTCGACGTGCTGACCAACAACTCCAAGTGGATCAACTTCACCACGGTGCGCAACCAGCACTGGCGCCACGAGAACATCGTGTTGCTGGGCGATGCCGCGCACACTGCGCACTTCTCCATCGGCTCCGGCACCAAACTGGCCATGGAAGACTCCCTGGCCCTGGCCGCCTGCCTGCACGAGCACAACTCGGTTGAGGCGGCGCTTGAAGCCTACGAGACCGAGCGCCGCCCGGTGGTCGAATCCACCCAGCGTGCCGCCCAGGCATCGCTGGAATGGTTCGAGAACATCGGCCAGTACAAGGACCAGGATCCGGTCCAGTTCTGCTTCAACCTGCTCACCCGTTCGCGCCGCATCACCTACGACAACCTCAAGCTGCGCGACACCGAGTTCGCCACCAAGGTGGATGAGGACTTCGCACGCCTGAACGGATCCGATGTGGTGGCCCCGGCGATGTTCCAGCCGCACAAGATCGGCGAGCTGGAGCTCGTCAACCGCGTGGTGGTCTCCCCCATGGACATGTACTCGGCGGTCGACGGCGTGCCCGGCGACTTCCACCTGGTCCATCTGGGCTCCAAGGCCATGGGCGGCGCCGGACTGGTCATGACCGAAATGGTCTGCGTCTCCGACATCGGCCGCATCACCCCGGGCTGCACCGGCTTGTACACCGATGAGCAGGGCGCCGCGTGGAAGCGCATCACGCAGTACGTGCACGGCAACTCGCAGGCGAAGATCGGCGCCCAGATCGGCCACTCCGGCCGCAAGGGTTCCACCAAGCTCATGTGGGAAGGCCTCGACGAGCCGCTGGAAGAGGGCAACTGGGAAGTCCTGGCCCCTTCGGCGCTGCCGTACGGCGAAGGCTGCCACGTTCCGGTGGAAATCACCCGTGCCCAGATGGATGAGGTCCGCGAGCAGTTCGTGGCCGCCGCCAAGCGCGCCGACGAGGCCGGTTTCGACCTGCTTGAGGTGCACGCCGCGCACGGCTACCTGCTCTCGTCGTTCCTCTCCCCGCTGTCCAACCAGCGCACCGACGAATACGGCGGCTCGCTGGAGAACCGCCTGCGCTACCCGCTGGAGGTCCTAGACGCGGTGCGTGCCGCCTGGCCGGCGCACAAGCCGCTGGGCGCCCGCATCTCCGCCACCGACTGGGCGGAGGGCGGCAACACCGAGGACGACGCGCTGGAGATCGCCAAGGCGTTCATCGCCCACGGCATCGACTCGATCGACGTGTCCTCGGGCCAGATCGTGCGCAATGAGCGCCCTGCCTTCGGCCGCAGCTACCAGACCCCGTTTGCGGACAAGATCCGCAACCAGGTCGCCGCGGCCGCCGGGGTGACGGTCATTGCCGTGGGCGCCATCAGCTCCTACGACGATGTGAACTCGATCCTGCTGGCGGGACGTGCCGACCTGGTAGCGCTGGGCCGTACCCACCTGTACAACCCGCAGTGGACCCTGCAGGCCGCCGCCGAACAGGAGTACGTGGGCGCCGGGGCCACCTGGCCGCTGCCGTTCAAGGCCGGACGCCGCAAGCCGCCAAGCGCACGCACCGACGCGGTCCGCCCGCGCCTGTCGCTGCTGCAGGAGGCCGAGGTCGACGAGCAGGTCCACCTGCGCTGGACCCCGGCCAGGGACCAGGAGCCAGAGGCCATCGCCTCGAACGCCTAGACTCGCCTGGCACGGCCAGGCTCGACAGGGAGTGTTGCGATCAGCGGGAAACCGCCCGCAGCGCTCCCTGTCTTCGTCGTGCCTGGGGCATGCCCGCAGCACCTCCGCCGGGGCGGGAGAAGCGGAGCACTCCGGGCCAGGTTGCCCGATCGCTTCGTTGCAATTCCGGGTGGCGCTCAACCCGAAGTCCGCTGACAGACGATTCGTGCGGGCGTAGCATGGGGCGCATGACCCGTTTCCTTATTGACCCGCCTGTGCTCCTGGCGATTGCGCAGGAAGGCGTTTCGATCCACTCCGACCACCAACTCGTAGCCCCGCACGCCGTCCGCGTCGAGGCCATGGAACTGCTGCTAACCGAGGTTGCGGCAGGAACAATGCCAGAAGCCGCCGCCCTGGAGCTGCACGATGCAATGACGGCGGTGAAGATCCGCACCCTGGGCGACAGGGGTTCGCGGGGCACCGCCTGGAAGCTCGCCCGCAAGCACGGATGGGCATCACTGGGCAGGGCCGAATACCTGGCCATCGGTGTGCTGCAGGCAGACGCGCTGGTAGCCCTGGACCAGCAGCTTGCCACCCAGGCCACGGACATCCTGCCGCTGGCGCCGTTCTCGGCGCTGTCTACCGCCGGCTGAACACCGGGAATTGAAAGATCCACCCCTCCGGCGGCCGAATACGGTGGCCTCCCCGCCGATACAACTACCCACCGCCGGCCCACCTTGATCCTAAGGCCATTTTGGCCATGTTGTCGGGTCCCCCCAGTCCTTGGAAATCCAGACTGCAATGAACTACCCCGCCGGAGGCGGGGACAGCAAAGACGCCTTCATACGGGTACCGCTTGACGCTGGAAGTCTAAAAGCGAGAAGCACCCCGCACCCGAATAACGAAAGTTGCCAGGAACCCCGGTGAATCGGGGTTCCTGGCATCTAAAGCAATACAACCACAGGTCACGGCCGTGCATGCACTGGGAAGCCGAGACTAGCAGGAGCTACAAGCGTGTGTGTTCCCAACACTGCGCTCCCCTTGGCAATTTTTGCAATTTCCGCGGCTACATCACCGAGGCAAGTTGCCTTGACTGGTTGTTGTCGCTGCTTCAGGCCGTGCTTTTCCACGATGTGTCATGAATAAGCAAGAGTATCTGAGACGCGTTGTGTATATGGCGTTGGACCTAAAGTGTTTTCAGGGCCCTGACAAGTGCATCAACGTCGCTCTGAGCTGAATACGCATGCAGAGACAATCTCAAGCGTGAACCACGGGGTGAGGTTCCGATACGGAACTCGGCGAGCTTAGCTGCAAGTGCGTCTGGGTCCTCGCATACGATTGCTACTTCTGGTCCGCGGTGGGCTGGGTTCTCGGGATAATCGAGCTCGTAGCCGAGCGCAAGCAGTTCCCCCGCTAGCGATTCCCGCAGTGCTTCGACATGCGGCCAGCAGCTGGCAATATCAATTTGTTCGAGAACTTCGTAGCCTGCCACTCCGGCATACGCTGAGGGGATTGCGTAGGTACCGGTCTCGTAACGACGCGCATTGTTCGGGTAGTCAACGAGCTCCGGATCGAACGCAAACGGATTAACACGCCCGAACCAACCGGTCAGAATCGCGTCTTGTTCGGCCTTCTCGGGTTCGCGTACATACAGCGATGCGATACCCGGCAATCCCAACAAGTACTTCAGATTGCCCGTGACCAGGAAGTCGCATTCGAGCTCGTCAACCGAGAACGGAACTACGCCCGCACCTTGGTATGCATCGACGAAAACCAATGCACCGACCGAGTGAGCATGTTCGATGATGCGGTCAATCTCCGGCCTCGTGCCATTTATGTAGCTCACGAGCGGAACCGAGACCAGCTTTGTGCGCTCATCGATGTGCGGGATCCAGTTTTCAGCTAGGAGTGCTCCCTCGATACCCGGCACATTGACAACTTCAATGCCTTCACGCTGAGCACGCCAGACGTTGCCGACCGATGGAAACTCAAGATCGGAGGTGACAAGGCGATTCCTTTCACCGGACCAGTCAAACGAGGAGACTGTCTGGAAAGCACCTTCGCTCGCACATGAAATCACTGCAATCTGATCGCTCGAACAACCGAGGAACGCTGCGCTCTTAGCCCTGTATTGCTCCACAACGCCTACCCACACGTCCCAAGGTGCCTGGGAATCGACGAGTGATCCAGTCATGCGCTGCATCGTTTGCGTCAAGTGGTCGGAAAGTGCTCCTTGGCTACAACTCGCGAAATGCGGGGCTTTATCGAGCTGCGCAAAATTCCGACGGAACTGCTCGGGCGTAAGTGAAACTCGTGAAGTGACGTTTAGTGTCATGATTTCCTCAATTCTGTGGTCGATGGTGGGTCTTCTAACCGCGCGGTGCGGGAGCTAGCTCTGTTTCGGTGGAATCTGCAAGTTCGTTCGGGGCCTCAGGAACTATGTCTTCGAATCGCTTTACCGGGGCCCCGTCGGCCGATTCGAAACGTCGGCCCCAACCGGTAATAATCGAGAAGATCATTACTGCACTAAACAAGATGGGATAGAAGGATACAAACGCCACGGTGATGGGAGATATCACTGGCATACCCTCGACACCCGTTGTCAGCTGGTTGATGATGAAAAGGAACGCGCTGAAAGAGGGGACGATGCAGGCAATACCCGCGGCAAACGCCTCCATTACATTCGCCCGCCGATACGGATGAAGCTTCGCACGAGCGCCGATTTCATCGGCGATAGCGGAGAACGGAACGATCGAAGGGCCCACAACCCCGGCAAACATGGTGGTTGTGATCGTTTGGCCGACTGCAATGGCGGTTTCCGCACCACGAGGACTCTGCGTCCAAGGTCGGCGCGATAGCGCATTGATGATAATTTCGAATATGCCCGCTTCACGTACGATCCCGATCATCCCGAAGACCGCTATCGACAGGCCGATCAGAGGCAGCATTCCATTGACACCGTCAAAAAGGAAGCCTGTCGGAGCGCCGTCCGCAACGAACATGATGTCCTTCGGCGTGATCAGTCCTGCGATGAGAGCGACGACGGTACCGCTGACGACGCCGACTGTGATGGCAAGGTAAAGATTTCGCTTCCAAAACGCGACCACGATGAGTGCGACGACCGGAAGCAACATGACAAGTCCGAGCGGTGAGTATCCGCTGGCGTCGACCGAGCCACCCGCGGCTGGTGGTGCGGCAATATTACCCAGTACCAGGAACAAGATCGCGCTGATCCCAGCGGCAGTCAGCGCGTATTTAGCACGCGTGCCAACCACCCCGGCTACTTCAGCACTACCTTTACGTCGACGATAGCGTTGCGTGGATGCCGAAACAATTGTGGTATCAGATATCGGAGCAAGGCTGTCGCCGAACATAGCACCGGAAAAGATCGCACCCGCGAGCAACAGTGCATCCGCACCGACGCTAGCACCAGCAGGATAGAAAATCGGGAACGCAGTGAACAAGGTTCCCAGGGAGGTTCCAGTCGCCATCGACATGGCGCAGCACGCAAGAAAGACGATGGCGATGAATAGGCCGCCTGTCACGTTCAATTCGGCAGCAAGCCAGACAAAGCCTTCTGAAACTCCTGTGGATTCAAGCAAAGACGACAAAGGACCGACGACAAACAAGATCATCACTACAGTCATCGCAATAGTGTTCGCTAGGCCCGCGATCACGCTGTCCCAGAATCGGGTGTACTCCTTGGCGAAAACTCCGGCAACTATAATGCCGACGATGCCAGCGGTTGTAAGTGCCGTCGTGTCAAACGCTTTGAATACAACGAAGTATACGACTGCGCCTGCGATAAAGATGATTGGAGCGATAAACGCACCGAAAGTGCCAACTCGGAATTGAAGTGGTTTGTTGGTATTCAAGTTGATGGCGCCTTTCTTGATCGGATGAAGCGGAATATGAATGCCTAGCGAGGATCCTGGCTCATCTAGGAAGTAGGAATAGCTTGCGTCCTAGACGACTTTCGAACCGGTAATAACGATCTGCACGCTCACCATTTACGGTGGTGCGTGCACGGTTCATCATCTGAACGACAGTGTCCAGCGACGGCACCATGCCAAGAATCGTGATTGGAAACTGCAAAGACCCCGGCTGACCGACAAGGAAGAAATCGTCGTCAAATGAATGCAATAATTCGAACCCAAGCGCCTCCCAGTCTTCGAGGAGATGCTGCAAGGTTGGTAGTGCGACGTTGTTACGTTCATCGTCGCTCGCCTCGTACCATGAATCGCGGCAGGCCATTAGGACCATGACGCGGTGGGGTGGCTCGGCAGTTGGTTTCACGAACATCGTAGAGACACTCCTAGGAAGTAGGATTGTTGGATAACTAGGGTTGAAAGGGCCTTGTCCAATCGAGTCAATATCTCGCTTCTGTGACGCCCGTTACTTTAGTATACGTAAATTTTTTTAAATTGCACTACATTTTTCATAACCTGCAATCGTTGAGGACGAAATATGAGCTTTCCGTTGCGCGTGCGACGACTCCGCCAGGCTAAAGGGCTAAAAGCAAATGAACTCGCTGAGTCGGCAGGAATCTCAGCTTCCATGCTCAGCCAGGTTGAACGGGGTCTTGTTGACCCGAGCCTCGAGACTTTGCGCCAGATTGCTCAGGTCTTGGATGTTCCGCTGTTCGAACTATTCGTTCCAGAGGTTGACCGCGAGCAGATGCACGTCTTGCGCGCAGGTGACGAGATGACGCTTACAACAAGCTCCGGGGATTTGAAGTACCGTCGTAAGTCGACGGTCGGAAAGCAGCTCGAAGTACTTGCAGGGGAACTGCTACCGGGCGGCGTCTCGCGCGAGACTGTATGGAGCCACGAAGCGGAGGAATGCATCGTGGTGACCCGTGGCCGGCTCGTGATTGAGACTGACCGCGAACGCCTAGAGCTATCTGAGGGCGACAGCTGCCACTTCAATTCCCGAATTCCCCATCGCTTCGTGAACGACACGGAGGAAGGTGTCGGGTTTATTGTCGCAGTGACTCCACCGAGCCATTGACACCAAAGCCTGGCCAGAAAGCCAACGAGCTGCGTTTCAACGATCGCTCAGGCATTAGGTGGCACGTGTGCATGCATCGATCAATATATGTGTGCTCTGGGATGGCCGTTGAGCAAGTCAGCCCGCAACTGCTACTCGTCTTCTATGCAAGCACCCTGGGAGAATGGCCCTATTTCTTTCCCGGGTCTGGCAACGGCAATGGAGATAATCTGTCGGGATGTTTCGTTCACAGCCCACTTCATCCACGAACTCGGGCGTTCAAATAGAACATCCGCAATGGTTGTTCCAGTACTCATTGCGGTTGGCTCAGAGCCTGCTGAGTCTTGGAGAAGTGTTCTCCAGTTCGCTACGGAGAATCGTGTTCATTCACGGCAAGCGCCCCTGCAGGTGGCAAAGTTTCAAATGACTTACGACATGTGTTTGCTGCCCTCGGTGCGGATCACGCTATCGGAACCGACTACCAACAGCAAAGGAATGAGCTGTCATGATGTTGTGAGATACGCGTTCGTAGGAGAATGAGCGCATGTCCAAACGTCAGAAATTCACCCCCGGGCTTCCGTGCCGAAGCAGTCGAACTGGCGATCTCGTCCCAGAAGAGCCTGGTCGAGGTCGCAGCTTCCCTGGGCATTTACGAGGGAATCCTGGGCAATTGGGTCCGTGCCTACCGCGCCGAGCATCCTGAAGCGGAAACAGAGGAACGCGGACCGGTGGAATGGGCCCAGTACAAGTTGCTGCGCAAGGAACTGTTGGAGGTGAAACGGGAGAACGACTTTTTAAAAGAATGTGTGATGTCTCGACACAGCGGTAACAATCCTGTTTCATCACATCGGTGACTTATCCCTCCTCAGGCATGTTCTGGAACTTCGCCTTCGCATGCCGCAAACTCAAATACGTGACCCCGTCAGGAAACGGGAAATCATATTTCGTGACCAGCTCGCCATCCATCGAAACCACCATCAGCTCCTCGGCATCCCAGATGACCTTCACGTGGGTGGAGCGCAGCAACTTGCCCAGATAGAGCTGAACCCCGGCCACCTTCATGCACCGGTTCTTATTCACTTTCATCAGCTGGCTGCCTGCAGGTTCCATCTGATCAGCCCGCAGCGTGGCGCTGAGCTTCACCGGTTCCGGCGCCACCTCCGGAACCGCAGCCGGGGCTTGGCCCGGGCCTCGGCAAGGGTGGCAAGGGCTGCTTCGGCGATGGTGGAGCTGGGCGTGGTGCTCAGCTTCACCCATTCACCTGGCGCCAGCGGCTGCGGAATCGGCGTGGCATCCTATGCTTCCTGTGGCGTGCAGCGATCCTCCAGGGACTGGTGGCCACGCTGGGTATTGTAGGCCTGGTCAAAGACATCGACCTGAGCTTGCAGCTCGGCAAGGTCCTTGGCGAACGGCCGCTTCTTCAGCCACTTGAACAAAGTCGAATGGAACCTCTCATTCTTCCCCTGGGTCGTGGGCCTATACGGTTTGCCGGTGATCGTGGCGACGCCCAGGCTGTTGGCGTAGGCGACCAGTTCGCTGGTGATGCCCCGGCGGATTGGAATCAGGGCATCCCCGTTATCTGAGTTAAGCCGATATCGGCTTAACTCGGATCGAGGAACGCAGTACACCTCGTACGCGTTCCAGGCATGGTGCGCCGTGCAGGGCGTGCACCAGTCGATGGGCCGCACCGGGGGTTGGGATAACGCCGTCGCTGAGTCGACCTTCTCGACGATCAAGAACGAAATGTATCATCACCAGGCCTTCACCAGCAGGATGGCAGCGCGTACCGCGGTGATGGAGTACATCGAGGTCTGGTACAACCGGAAGCGCCCGCATACAACTAATGCCGGGCTCAGTCCTCAGGCGGCGCTGGACTCGTATTGGGAAAGGAATTCTCTGGCCCTTGCGGCTTGAGGATATTTAGAAGAGATTAAAGATCGTGTCTCAGAAACTTGACCAGCTCAGAAGACCTGCGGAGGCGTGCCTCCGCAGGTCTTCGTTTCACTTCTATGGGCTTAGTGCCCCTTGAAGGCTTCGGCCAGCCACCAGGCGCCGCCGTCCGAGGCGATCTTCGCGTCGATGACCAACGGCCCCTGAGGGTCTGAATCCAGCCATGTCTGCACCGCCTGCAAATCCGACACCGAACGCACCGTAATCCCCTGGGCCCCGAACCCGCGCCCGATAGCGGCGAAATCGGTTTCTGGGAATACCACCGAGCCCATGTCCGGAGCCTCTTCGGCCTCTCCGAAGTGGTGCACCTCTGCACCATAGGCCGCGTCGTTGTAGACAATGCATACCAGCGGCAGTTTTAGGCGCACCGCGGTATCAAGTTCGGAGATGGCCATGTGGAAGCCGCCGTCTCCGGTGCCCAGCACCGGCAGCCGCTCTGGCTGCGCCAGCGCCGCGCCGATGGCCGTGTACAGGCCAAGGCCGATGGACTGGAAGGCCTGGGTGAAGCAGAAGCCGTGCTCGTCCGGCACATCCAGGAACTGGCTCGGGTATCCCATGAAGTTGCCCGAATCCACGCTCACCACGCGTTCAGCCGGCAGGATCTCGTCCAGTGCCTTGGTCAACGTCCGCGGGTCGATGGACGATCCGGTGGACAGGTCCGCGTAGCCGACCTGCTGCCACCGGGCCTGGGAACCGATGCGTTCCTTCACGTCCTCGGTGCGGTAGCCCCGGTGCGGCGCGGTCTTCTGGGCCAGCAGCAGCTCCAGCACGTCCTTGGCGCATTCGGCGCTGTCCCCCACGATGCCCAGGTCGACCGGTCGGTTCGCGCCCAAGGCCGGTTCGTCCAAATCCACCTGGACCACCTTGGCACCGCGTCCGATCAGGTGCCCGTGGCGCATGGTCCACATGTTCAGTGCGCAACCGAATCCGACAATCAGGTCCGCGCCGGAGATGAGCTCGGCGGCCAGCGGGGAGGAGAAGCCGCCGGAAATGCCCAGGTTGAATTCATCCTCGTTGAACAGTCCCTTGGCCACGGCGCTGGTAGCCACCAGTGCGCCGGTATGGCTGGCCAGTGCAAGGATCTCCTGCTTCGCGTTGCGGCCTCCGCGGCCGGCAACGAATACCGGACGCTGGGCATTTTCCAACAGGACCGCCAGGGCCCGCGCGGCATCGCGCGAAGGGCGGATCGGTTCGCGCGGCACGATCTCGATTTGCTCTGTTGTTTCCGGGGCCGGCAGGGCCTGGACGTTCAGCGGAAGATTCAGAACCACTGTCCGGCGGTCGTTGACTGCGGTGCGGTAGGCGCGCACCGTATCGGCCACCGCGCTCTGCGCGCTGTGGATCCGCTCGGAGACCGCGTAGACGGAGGCCGCAAACGAGTCCTGGTCCATGGCGAAGTTGGAGTACACTGCGCTGGGAGCGGCCTCGGCTGCCAGCACGATCATCGGCGTTCGAGACTTGGCCGCTTCCCCGATGCCGGTGGCGGCATTGGTCAGCCCGCAGCCCTGGTGCACCGATACCACCCCGACTTCGCCGCTGGTGCGCGAGTAGGCGTCGGCCATCGTCGCCGCTCCGCCCTCGTGGCGGGCGGCTGTGTAGGGCACGCCGTGTTCGATCAGGGCATTGGTAATGGTGAAGTTTCCGCTGCCGACAACTCCGAAGGCATGACCCACGCCGAGCTCCGCGAGGGTTTTTCCTACTAGTTCTGCAACATTCATGGATGTTTCCTTATTATCGTGCCGGGGTGCCGATAGCTGGCAGATCCGGGTTCGGGCCGCAGCGGCCGGGGCTGGTCCAGGATGGTCGAGGCGGCCCGCGCTCATCCTTGCTTGGAGCGCGGGCTGGGCCGCTACATCAGCGCCAGCACTCGCGTCGGCGCACCGGTGCCGCCCACGATGGGCAGCGGCGCGACAACGATCATCGCGCCGAACATGGGCAGCTTGGACAGGTTTTTCAGCGACGTGATGCCGTACTTGTCATTGCCCAGCAAGAAATTGTGCATTGGGAACGGCGGGTCGAGCAGGGCCGCGTTGCCCGCATCGATACCCACGGTTTCCACGCCGACCCCGGAGATGTCGAGCTCCTCGGCGATGTACCGGGCGCATTCGGCGGTGAACCCCGGTGTATGCGATCCATTGTCGTCCAAGTTCAGGAAGGCGGCACGGTCCTCGCCGTACTGGTCCCAGCCGGTGCGGAAGAGCAGCCAAGCATTGGCCGGAAATTCTCCGTGCGCCTCCTGCCAAGACTTCAGATCCTCGACGCTAATCAGGTAGTCGGGGTCGGCTGCTGCTTCCGCACTGAAGTCGAGCACCACCGCGGGTCCAACGAGACGCTGCGGATCAATCTGGGATACGTCCTTGCCCTCCCGACCCGAGATCCAGTGCACCGGGGCATCGATGTGGGTTCCGATGTGCTCACCGGTGTGGATGTTGTGGTGCTTCCAGAACGGGCCGGGCTCATTGTAGGCCGACACCTCTTCGAGGCTGAAGTCGATCAGGTTCGAGAAGGGATCCGGCAGAACCAGCGTTGGGGTGTCCTTGGACAGCGGAGCGGTGAGGTCCTGGACCGTCACCGATCCGGCAGCCAGCGACGTCAGCACGTGGGTTAGTTGAGTCATTACGCCTCCATGAAAAGGGAAAGAATCATATATGGAATATTCGTGACGATCGTCACGAAGTTTGCATGAGCACAATCTATCAGTCGTAGTTTGCGCTGGGAAGAGTTCGGCAGTCAATGACCGACTATTTCCTGCGGCGCTTGGCTGCGCGTATCAACTGCTGCGCCGCCAGGTGGCCGGAGCCGCCGCCCAGTCCCGGACCGGGATGGCTTGCCGCGCCGATATGCCAGACGCCCTTCACCGGCTGCCGGCCGCGGCCCGCCGCGGGCATCGGGCGCCACAGCAGATTCTGGAACAGCTCCGCAGATCCGCCGTAGGGGTCGCCGGCCACGGCATTCGGGTTGGCCTGTGCCAGCGCCGCGGGACTGATGACCTTGCGGGCCAGGACCAGGTCCTTGAAGCCCGGGGCGTATGCCTCAATGCGCGCCAGCACCCGGTCGACGTACCGGTCCACCAGTTCATCGCTCCAGCCTTGGGACGTATCCAGTTCCCCGGCGGCGTCCCCCTTCGGGGCAAAGGGCACTTCCTGCAACTGGATCCACAGCGTTGCCTTGCCTTCCGGGGCACGGCTCGAATCCAACACGCACTGCTGGCCCACCACAATGGTCGGCTCGGCCGGAAGCAGGCCCGCCTCGGCCTGGGCGCAGGCGATCGCCGTGGAGTTCGAGCCGGTGCCCAAATGGACCAGCGGTGTTGATGCCAGCCGCTCGTCGCTCCACGGCACCGGTGCATCTAGCGCGAGGTGGATCTGCATCGCGGCCCGCCCGGGAAGGTAGCTGCCCGTGCCGAGGGGGAAGGTCTTCGCACTGTCCTGCTCCCCCAGCAGATCCTCGTAGAGTCCGGGCACCGAGGCGGAAGCCAGCACCGCATGCTGTGCGGTGAAGTCCCCGCGATCGGTGGACACTGTCCGAACCCCGCCGTTCAGGGATCCGATCTTCTCCGCCTTCGTTCCGGTATGGATCTTCACCCCGCGTTCGATCAGCAGCGCTTCGAAGGCCTTCAGGAAGTTCCCGGCGCCGCCTTCAACCACCGGAAGCCCGAACTGGTGCATGCTGGCGGCCATCACGGGGAGCATGATGCCGCCGCTGGCCTGTTCCGGGCCCAACCCGGCGTGCAGCAGCCACGGGGCCCACAGCTGGTCTGCTTCAGTTCCCGCGAAACGGCTCCGGGTGTAGTTGCGCCCGCTCATCAGCGCCTGCCTCACCAAGTTCTGCGCGTTGCCCACCCCCATGCGCAGCGCCTTGAATCCGAGCTTGGCCAGGGCCGGCCAGGTCATCTCGCTGCCCAAGGCTCCGAAAACCACAGGCGCTTGGGCGCCGAACTCCTCCATCATCTGCAGGTAGGCCAGCCGGTCGCCGTCATTTTCGAACAGGTCCGCGGTAGCCTTCGGGTCGCGGGTGGCCATCGACGTGAGCCGCCTGCCTTCGGCGTCGGTTCCGATACTGGCGGTCACCCACTGTGTGCCGGCGTCCTCGGTGTTGCGGTAGCGCAGGCCATGGCGGTGGAGGTCTTCGCCCAGGGCCGCATAACCCGGTCCCGAGACGAACAGCGGATGCCAGGAGGAATACGTATCGTGGATGAATCCGGGCAGCGTCAATTCCCCGGAATCGATGAACCCGCCGATCTTCTCGTGCTGCTCCAGCAGCGTGACCGAGGCCCCAGCGCCTGCCAGTTCCGCGGCGGCCACCAGGGAATTGATTCCCGAACCGATGATGACGTAGTCGCTGTGCATCTTCTCCCCTACTGTTGCAATTCTGGTTGCCCAAGCGCCTGCGCCGAAAAGGCGCAGGCGCTTTGGTCTACTTGAAATCCGGATGAAGCTCAGTGCTGTGGTAGGCCCCGGCGTGGAAGACCAGCGGGTCCCCGTCGGCCCGGGAGTACTTCTCCACCTCACCCACGTAAATTACGTGATCCCCTGCTTCGTGGCGAGCCACTGTCCGGCATTCGAACGTGGCCACCGAACCGTCGAGCAGCGGCAGCCCGGCGACGCCCTCGGAAATGCTCACTCCGGCGAACTTGTCATCGGCGGGGGTGGCGAACTGGCGCGAGAGCACGTGCTGCGAGGATTCAAGCACATTGATGGCGAAGTGCGTTGCCGCCTCGAAGTCCGGCAGCGACGGGGCGAATTTGCTCGGGCACCACAGCACCAGCGGCGGATCCATCGACACCGAGGTGAAGGAGTTGGCGGTCATGCCGACCTTCGCGCCCTGCGGGGTGCGGGTGGTCACCACTGTCACTCCGGTGGCGAACTGGCCCAGGGTGGTGCGGAAATCGCGCAGGTCGAAGGCCGCGCCTTCCTCGGCGACGATCCGCTCGACGAAGCCCGAGGCTTCCTGGCGGTCGAACCACCAGGGGAACAGCGTCCGGGGGTCGTCGAAGCCGTTGGCGAAGGAGTCGGCGAGCGCCTGGTGCTCGCTGGCCTTGGCCAGCACCTCCAGCTGCCATCCGTCCTTGCTGCGCAGCATCGAGTTGGTCCACACCGTGGAGAACTGGCCCCAGCCGCGCCAGTATTCGTCGAAGGTCCGCGTCATCCATGCCTCGTCGAAGGGCGCGTCGCCGTGGATGTGGATCGCCCGGGCGTAGTGGTCGGCCGCGAGGGTCGCGTTGTTGGATCCCTGGCCGGTCACCGGGTCGTTGAGCAGGATGGCGTCGCCCAGGCCCAGCACGGAGCGCCCGCCGGGCAGGCTGCCCACCGCATGGCGCACCACCGGGGTGATGCGCCCGCGCAGGCAGGCGCCGGGATCGTTGAGCTTGCTGTCCTTGAACAGCTCGTATTCAGCCGGGAAGTGCTCGCGCAGGATGGACATGGAGGTCCCCCAGTGCCCGTCGGCATCCGAGACGGTGTCCCAGCAATCCATCGGCCCGCCCGGGATGCCCTCGAAGACCATCATCTGGCAGGCGCCTTCGGTGCTCAAACCCGGGAAGGTGAAGAATTCGCCGACGCCAGGGAGCATGTTCATGCGGATTTCGTTCGTGTTCTCCGGCCCGCTGTTCTGGGCCGGCTTCACGTAGGTCACCGCGACGGCGCGCTGCGGACGGTCGTAGGGGCTGCGCGACTTGTCGGTGGAGAAGATCTGCCCGAGTTCGCCCTTGCCGGTGCAGACGACCACCAGGTCGTAGATCGCCGCCAATTCCTCCAGGCGCTTCACATTGAGCTTCTCGATGCGGAAGTCGCCTCCGCGGGTGATGAACTGCTCGATCCAGTGCGCGCACTTCACGCGCTGGTCCACGGACATTGCAGGGTTTTCCAGCGATCCGTGCCAAGAGATGGCTTCGCCGTCATCGGGCTTGATGTTGAAGGTCATCCCGGTGATGCCGATGCTCTCGCTGTCCGCGCCGGGGATTTCCAGCGGCAGCTGGACCCGCAGCGCGGAGGAGAAGACGCACTGGCTGGAGGTGATCGTTCCGCTGCGGATTTCGGCCGCGGAGCGGTCGGAGAACAAGGTGACTTCGTGTTCCAGCCGCTGCAGTTCCAGGGCCAGCTGGGCGCCGGATTCGCCGGCGCCGACGATTGCAATTTTTCGCATGATGTTGCTCCTTGGCGGATCTAGGCCACGGTGTTGAACGAGGCCTGGTAGTCTGCGGCGCCCTGGGCGTCCAGGAACCACGAGCCGAAGTCCGGCGGGTAGTCGAAGCCGTTGGCGAAGCGCTGGGCGATGGCGGGGTTCTGCTGCGCGGCGGCGAACAGGCCCAGTGCGTGCTCGGCCGGCGGGGCCAGCATGGTGTTGGTCCAGCGGGCCACGTGCTGCGCGTACTTCCAGTACTCTTCGAACATCGAGGTCTTGAACGAGTCGTCGTATGCGGCGTCCCCGTGGCCGATGATCGAGGCCAGGTAGCTGGCGGCGCACTTGGAGGCGTTGTTCGAGCCCTGGCCGGTGATCGGGTCGTTGAGCACCACCACATCGGCCATGCCCACCACTGTCTTGCCCGAGGGCAGGGTGGCCAGCGGGTGGCGGACGGTTGGCGGGAAGCGACCCTGCAGCACGCCGTTGGGATCGGTGAGTTCGACGTTGGCGCTGCGCTCGTATTCCCATGGCAGGTAGGTGCGCAGGATGCGCAGCGAGTTCTCCAGGTGCTCTGCCGGGGTCAGCCCCTTCCAGGAGTCCATGTCCGAGCCGGGCAGGCCTTCGAAGACCATGATCTCGCAGGGGCCGGTGGTGGTCAGCGCCGGGAAGACGAAGTATTCGCCGACGCCCGGGATGACGTTGAAGTTCACGGCGGAGAATTCCTCGCGCGGGGTCATGCCGTTCACGTAGGTCAAGGCCAGCGCGCGCTGCGGGGCAGCGTAGTGGCTGCGCTGGTCGTCGCGGGTGAACAGCTGGGCGATTTCGCCCTTGCCGGCGGCAACCAGGACCATGTCGCTGTTTTCCGCGTAGCGTTCCAGTTCGGCGATGCCGGCGTCCTCGAAGACCAAGGTGCCGCCGCGCTTCTCGAATTCGGCCATGAAGGCAGGGAACTTGACTCGCTGGTCGATGGACTGCGCCGTGGCGTCAAGCCGGTGGTCCCAGCTGATGGCCTTCACACCCGGTGCTTCGGTGGGGGCAATGGTGAAGGAAATGCCTTCCACAACCGGTGCATCCGGCCAGAGGTCCAGGCCCAGGGCGCGTTCATGTCCCAGCGCCTGGTCGAACATGCACTGGCTGGAGGCGATGGAACCGTCGCGGATCTGCTCCGGGGTGCGGTTGGAAATCAGGGTGACCTGGTAGCCGGCATCCAGCAGGCCGATACCCAGCTGCAGGCCGGACTGTCCGGCGCCGACGATGGTGATGTGTCGTGAATCCATGATCAGGAGATCCTTCGTGGTTTTTGGTGGATGAAGCGTCGTGGTGGTGTGGTGCTACTCGGCGGCCAGCAGCGGGATGGCAGGTTCGTTGCGTTCCGGACCCAGCGCGGAGTAGCCCCCGTCGGCGGCCCAGTCGGCGCCGGTGACGAAGGATGCCTTGTCCGAGAGCAGGAAGGCGACGACCTCGCCGACTTCCTCGGGGCGTCCAACCCGACCCAGGATGTGGAACGGCGCGGCCACGGAGTCGGTCTTTTCCAGGTTGCCGCCGCTGAGCGTGTCCATGATCTTGGACCAGGTCCAGCCCGGGCTGACCGAGTTTACCCGGATGCCGTCGGCGGCGAGGTCGGCCGCCATGGAGCGGGTGATCTGCACCAGCGCCGCCTTGCTGGCCGGGTACAGCCAGCGGCCGGTCTGCGCCACGGAGCTGGAGATCGAGGTGAAGTTGACGATGGCTCCATGCCCGGAAGCCGCCAGCAGCGGCCGTGCCGCGTTGGCCAGCACCACGGCGGAGACCACGTTGATGTTCAATGCCGTCAGCCAGTCGGCGCGCGGCGAGTCGGCGCCTTCGTCCAGGTAGCTGCAGGCCAGGTTGACTAGTCCGTCGAGCTTGCCGAAGCGCTGCGACACGGAGTCAATCAGCGAGCCGATGGCGCCGTCGTCGGTGATGTCCAGGGTGTGGAATTCGACCTGCGGAATCTGCTCGGTCAGCTGCGCTCCGCCCTCGGCGTCGATGTCCACGACGATGACGTGCGCTCCGGAGCGTGCCAAGCACTGGACGATTCCCACGCCTACCTTGGTGGCCCCTCCGGTCACCAGAACGACGCGATCCTGCAGTTCTTCCATTGCACCCCTCGGCTTTCCCATGCTGTGATGCATGTCATAATTGGTGTTCTGGATAGAACTTACTCCGCTTCAGGGGTGCGTACTATCCGCTGCACGCAGCAGATATCCAAAGGACGCATGGACACCCGAAGGAGCGCACGTCATGCTCAGCCAGCCTCTTGCGAGCCCAGCTTCAACCCGCGTTCTGGATCAGCTGCCGACCCTTGCCACCGCGGACCTGCACGAGGCGCGGGAGAAAATTGGCACGCTCTTCTGCCCGCACAAGCTGCAGAAGGGCGCTTCCCAGGGCACACTGAAGATGAATCTGCGTTCAACTGGCGCCGGCGTCGGCCTGCACCTGCTGGATTACGGCGCGTCCGTGAAAATCAGCCCCGAGGCTCTGAAGACTTTCTACATGGTGCAGATTCCGCTCTCGGGGCGCGCTGACCTCCAAATCGGTCGCCAGCAGGTGGATTCCACGCCGCAGATCGCCTCGGTGCCGCCGATTGATGCCGAGTTCTCCATGAATTGGGAGAAAAATACCCCGCAGGTGATTCTGACCGCGCCGCGCGCGGCGCTCGAATCCGCGGCGCAGAGCCTCTACGGGGCGCAGATCGACGGCACGCTGCGACTGGCACCGTCCATGGATCTGTCCAGTGCCGAGGGACAGGCATTCATGCGTTCAATCTTTGAACTGCATGACATGCTCAATGAGAAAAACGGCAGGCACAGCGATTACGCACGAAGGCTGCAGCACGAGCTGGTCCTGGCTCGCTGGCTTATGGCCAATCGCTCGAATCTCGCGCAAAGCATGGAGCAATGGAATGCCCCGACTGCCAATGGTTATTCCTCGCGATTGGTCAATGAATTCCTCACCCTGCTCCGGGCCCATTCCGCGGAGGATCTCACGGTTTCGGATATGGCGGAGGCGCTGGGCGTCGCGGCGAGGACCTTGCAGGTAGCCGTGGCGCGGGAGCTGAATTCGACGCCGTCCGCCCAGCTGCGCAAGGCGCGGCTGGAACGGGCGCGTGATCTATTGATTGCGGCCGACCCGCAGTCGGCGAATGTTTCGCAGATTGCCCAGGACTGCGGGTTCGCCCACTTGGGGCGCTTCGCGCAGAGCTACAAGCACCAATTCGGTGTTTCCCCTTCTGCGTCCCTGCGAGGACAAGGAAGCTAGCGCGTCCCCTAGCCGCCCAGAATTGCATGGCGGACGTTGTCTGGCCAGGGAGCCGAAGACAACGCACCCAGCGGGACGCATGCGGTGACGAACTTGCCCGAAGCGGCTTCAACGATTGGCCGCCCTTCGTGCTCATGGCCGAAAACCTTGAACGAAAAGCTCAGGGATTTCTCCCCCAGCCGATCGATGCGCAGCACGGTAGTAACATGCTGCCCGAAAAAGAGCTTGGCCTTGTAGTCGACTTCCTGGCGCACGCGTGGCGCGATGGGAAAGTATTCCGGAAGCTCAAGTTCGCGGAACAGTTTCGATTCCGCGGCTTCGACGAATCTCATGATGACCGAGTTGTGCTGATGGCCGGCCGCATCGGTGTCCACCCACTCGATGATGCGCTCGCTCGCAGTTCCGGCCACCGCTCCCGCGAGGCAGTCTGCGACCACATCTTCAATTCGCTGTGCCTGTCCCGTATCGCCCATTTCGCACTCCCTGGTCCCGAAAAACTTAATCTCTCGAACTATTGTAACGCCCGTCACATTAACGCCATAATATGTGAATCAGACAATTTCGCACTGCATGTCAACGAGGAGCAACATGGCGACAGTCAACAATGTCGAGGAATGGAACATTCCCAAACGCACCACGGGGCTGGTGCTGTTCGCCTGCTGGCTGGCCATCCTGGCCGAAGGCTACGACGTGGGTGTGCTCGGAGCAGTGCTTCCTGCGCTCGCGGAATACAAGGAATGGTCGCTGACTCCCCTGGAGCTCGGCGGGTTGGGCGCGTACGCGCTGGTCGGCATGCTCATCGGCGCACTGTTCATCGGAACGCTCAGCGACATCATCGGACGCAAGAAGATGTTGCTCGCCTCGATGGTCATCTTCACCATCACCCAAGCCGGCGCGGCACTGGCCCCCACCCCGGAGCTTTTCGGGCTCTTCCGCCTGCTGGGCGGCCTGGGCATGGGCGGCATCATCCCGGTCGCCGCGGCCCTGACCATTGAATACTCGGCGCCGAAGAAGCGCTCGCTGAACTACGGCATCATGTACTCGGGCTATTCGCTGGGCATCGTGGCCGCAGCCCTTGTCGCCATGGCGCTGCTGCCGGTGCTCGGCTGGCGCTGGGTCATCGCCGTCGGTTCCCTACCAGTGCTTATCCTGCCGGTCATCGCCTGGATGCTGCCCGAATCCCTCGAATACCTGGTGTCCAAGGGGCGGATTGCCGAAGCGAAATCCTTGGCAGCAAAACTCAACGTCCGCGACTACCAGCCGCAGGCTCCCAAGGCCCCGGGCAAGAAGGTGCCTTGGCGCGAAGTCATGGGTGCGATGTTCTCCGGCAAGTACCTGCGTTCAACCGTGTTCTTCTGGATCTCGCTGTTCTGCGGCATGGTCCTGGTCTACGGCCTGAACACCTGGCTCCCGCAGATCATGCGCAAGGCCGGCTACGACCTGGGCTCGTCGTTGACCTTCCTGCTGGTCTTCTCGCTGGCTTCCGCAGTTGGCGGACTGATCCTCGGCTACCTCGCCGACAAGTACGGCCAGAAGATCATCCTGGTGGTGTTCTACCTGCTCGGCGCCGGCGGCATCCTGCTGCTGATGTTCCCGAATTCCATGTTCGTGAACCTGTGCCTCGTGGCATTCGCCGGGATCGGGTCGATCTCCACGTCGCTGGTGCTGACCGGCTACATCGCCGACTACTACCCTGCGGCGCAGCGCGGCACCGCAACCGGTTGGGCGCTGTCCTTCGCCCGCATCGGCGCGATCTCCGGGCCGATCATCGGCGGCTGGATCGCCGCCACCGGGGTCAGCTTCGAGTTCAACTTCATCTTCTTCGCCGTCGTCGGCGTGATTGCGGCTGGTGCCGTCGCACTGATCCCGCCGCGCATCACCGAGGCCCAGCCTCGCGTGGCCCGTACGGACGAGGAGCTCGTCGCAGACTAGCTCCAGTGCGGCTACCCTGCAACGGTGCCCCGCCGGCTTTGTCCGGCGGGGCACCGTCGCGTTTGCTGCCCTCCGGGGACGGGAAAGGCCCCGTCCCACCCTTGGGTGGAACGGGGCCTTTCGGAGACTAGCCAGCGAGATTACTCGACGGCTGCGGCCTCGTCTTCGCCTTCGACAACAGGTGCCAGCGACAGCTTTCCGCGGTCGTCGATCTTGGTGATCTCGACCTGGATCTTCTGGCCAACGCCGACGACGTCTTCGACGTCCTCCACGCGCTTGCCGTCGTTGATCTTGCGCAGCTCGGAGATGTGCAGCAGGCCGTCCTTGCCCGGGGTCAGCGAAACGAACGCACCGAAGGTGGTCAGCTTCACGACGGTGCCCAGGTAACGCTCGCCGACCTCAGGAACCTGGGGGTTGGCGATGGCGTTGATGGCCGAACGGGCAGCCTCGGCGGATTCGCCGTTGGTTGCGCCAATCAGCACGGTGCCGTCGTCCTCGATCGAGATGTCCGCGCCGGTGTCTTCCTGGATCTGGTTGATCATCTTGCCCTTAGGGCCGATGACCTCGCCGATCTTGTCAACCGGGATCTTCACCGAGATGATGCGCGGAGCGTTGACGTTCAGCTCGTCCGGAGCGTCGATGGCCTGGTTCAGCACGTTCAGGATGTGCAGGCGTGCTTCGCGGGCCTGGGTCAGCGCGGCGGCCAGCACCGAGGCAGGGATGCCGTCCAGCTTGGTGTCCAGCTGGATCGCGGTCACGAACTCGGAAGTACCTGCAACCTTGAAGTCCATGTCGCCCATGGCGTCTTCGGCGCCCAGGATGTCGGTCAGGGCAGCGTAACGGGTTTCGCCGTCAACGGTGTCCGAAACCAGGCCCATGGCGATGCCGGCAACGGCTGCCTTCAGCGGCACGCCGGCGTTCAACAGCGACAGGGTCGAGGCGCAGACAGAGCCCATGGAGGTCGAGCCGTTGGAGCCCAGCGCCTCGGAGACCTGGCGGATGGCGTACGGGAATTCCTCGCGGCTTGGCAGCACTGGAACCAGTGCGCGCTCTGCCAGTGCGCCGTGGCCGATTTCGCGGCGCTTAGGCGAACCCACGCGGCCGGTCTCACCGGTCGAGTATGGCGGGAAGTTGTAGTTGTGCATGTAGCGCTTGGACTTCACTGGGGACAGCGAGTCGATCTGCTGCTCCATCTTCAGCATGTTCAAGGTGGTGACGCCCATGATCTGGGTTTCGCCGCGCTCGAAGATGGCCGAACCGTGCACGCGAGGCAGGACCTCGACCTCGGCGGACAGCTGGCGGATGTCAGCCAGGCCGCGGCCGTCGATGCGGACCTGCTCGGTCAGGATTCGCTGGCGCACGATGTGCTTGGTGACAGCGCCGAAGGCCTTGGAGATTTCGCCCTCGCGGCCTTCGAAGGCCTTGCCTTCGCCTGCCAGTTCGGCAAGGATCTCGTCCTTGTACTCGCTGGCGGTGTTGTCGCGGTCCTGCTTGTCGGCGATGGTGTAGATCTCCGCCAGGCGGGTCGAAGCGGCGGCCTCGACTGCTGCGTAGGCATCTTCTTCGTAGTCGCGGAAGACAGGGAACTCGACGGTTTCCTTGGCGGCGCGGGAAGCCAGGTCGGCCTGGGCCTCGCACAATACCTTGATGAACGGCTTGGCAGCCTCAAGGCCCTCGGCGACGACCTCTTCGGTCGGAGCCACGGCGCCGCGTTCCTTGATCAGTTCCCAAGCGTTGTCGGTAGCCTCGGCTTCCACCATCATGATGGCGACGTCGTCACCGGCGATGCGGCCGGCGACAACCATGTTGAAGACCGAGTTCTTCAGCTCGGAATGGCGCGGGAAGGCAACCCACTGGGCTCCGTTGCCGTCGTCCACCAGGGCCACGCGCACGCCGCCGATCGGGCCGGAGAATGGCAGGCCGGAGAGCTGGGTGGACATCGAGGAGGCGTTGATGGCCACCACGTCGTACAGCTCGTCCGGATCGATGGCCAGAACGGTGACAACCACCTGGACCTCGTTGCGCAGGCCCTTGACGAAGGCAGGGCGCAGCGGGCGGTCCATCAGGCGGCAAGCCAGGATGGCCTCGGTCGACGGACGGCCTTCGCGGCGGAAGAAGCTGCCCGGGATGCGGCCGGCAGCGTACATGCGCTCCTCGACGTCCACGGTCAGCGGGAAGAAGTCGAAGCCCTCGCGCGGGTGCTTGCCGGCAGTGGTTGCCGAGAGCAGCGCGGTCTCTTCGTCGATGTAGACCATCGCGGAGCCGGCGGCCTGCTTGGCAAGGCGGCCGGTCTCGAAGCGGATGGTGCGGGAGCCGAAGCGGCCGTTGTCGATAACGGCCTCGGCGAACTGGATTTCTGGACCCTCCATTAAGGGGGTGCTCCTTTCGATCGCTCCCATGCGACGGTGAGCGAACCGTGTGGCCCTACCCAGATCTGGTCTTCGATCGAGACCCGCGCGTGAACCCCAGGGGGTTTCCGCGAAGATCACTACCGAGGACCGCGAAACTGGCGGTCGGGACCAACGGTCGGTCAGTCCTGGGAGTTGTTTTCTTTCGGGGCGCGGCGCACGATGCACCGACCCATGTCTAAGCCTACCGGGAAACCGCCAGAGCTGCAGTGGGCCAGGTATCACGTGGCGCGCCCCGAGGGGACGGCCTGCCCGAAAACCGGCTGCGGTGGAACGAAGCAAGTCCGGGGTCTTGATTTTCATGGCGCTGTCCAGCCCCACGAGGGCCAGGCAACTCGTCCTGGAGAACGAGCATGCTTCGCCCACGTCGTCCCCGAACCACTGGTGCGTACCAACGCCGCAGCCGATGAGCACCGACCGACGATTTTCACGGCATTTTGATCCTCCCGGGCAGGCCGGCGCGGAACCCGGGGTGCGGCGGAGTGCTCAGTCGCGTTGCGCCCAGCTCATGCAGTACTCCAGATTGGTCAGAACGCTGGCGGCGGCCGTCTTCTCGTCGCGTGCCTCGATGGCCCCGAGCAGCTCCTCATGCCCGGCCGCCAGGCATCCGTCGAAGCCGTCGAGCAGCCGCTGGTGCATTTTGGTTCCGTGGAAGATGTCGTTGAAACTCGTGTAGACCTCGTGCAGCAGCCGGTTTCCGGAAGCTTCGGCTACCACCAGGTGGAACTTCCAGTCCGCGTCGATCCATGCCTGGATGTCCCCTGCATGCCAGGCGCGGCGTCGGTCGTCGAGCAGTTCGCGCAGTTTGGCCATCTCACCGGCATCCGCACGGAGCGCCGCGAGCCGTGCGGCTTGGGTGTCCAATGCGAAGCGCAGCTGAAGCACGTCGGTGTCCTTGTGCTCCCGGTACACCTGTTGGGCGGCGCCGTCGAATTCATTCGCCGCCCGGACGTAGGTGCCGTCGCCGCGCAGGACTTCCAGCATGCCCGCATGGCTCAGGGCCTTGATGGCCTCGCGCAGGGTGCCACGGGACACCTGCAGCTGCTCCATGAGCTCGAATTCAGAGGGGATACGTTCGTCGCGCTTCCATTGGCCGGACACGATGCGTTCGCGCAGCCAGTCGGTGACTTCATGCGACAGCGGGCCGCGGCGCGAAAAGTGCTGCGTCGATGACATCCCGCCTACTTTCCTGCGCCCGCGTCGACTTGCTGAAGCCGGCCGGCACGGCGCGTGCGCGTCCCCGCACTGAGCCACAGGGCCAGGAGCACCTGCAGCACCGCCGCTGCCACGAGGAGCCACAGCGGCACGCTCCAGCTGCCCAGCTGCGAGGAGAGCAGCCCCAGCGAGAACGGCCCGATGGCTGCCACAATGTAACCCACCGATTGGGCAAGGCTCGACATGGCCGAGGACTCCTCGACGCTCTCACCGCTGCGGCTGATGGAGAGCATCACCAGCGGGAACATGGTGAAGCCAATTCCGAGGAACACGGTCGGGAGCAGGGCCAGCTGAACCGGCAGCAGCTCAAGGGACACGAAACCCGCCAACGCGGCGCAGCTGGCAATCATGAAGGCAGCCCGGAGCAGTCCCCGGGCGGCCAGGGCCATGACCAGCACCGTGGCGGGAATGGTGACCAGCTGAAGCCCGCCGAGCAGCATGCCGGCGGCCGTGGGATCCATGCCCCGGTCAACCAGGATCGAGGGCAGCCAGCCCACGATGCTGTACACCAGCAGGGCCTGCAGCGTGAAGAGCCCGGTGATCAGCAGGCCGCGGCGGGTCGCCAACAGCGGCCAGGGCGACACCTGGCCCGCAGCGCCAACCGCCGGCTTTTCACGGCGCGCGCCGATCGCCAGCGGAGCCACCACAACCAGGGTCGCCAGCGTGGGAATGGCCCAGACGCCCAACGCCGCCAACGGCGAATCCAGCTGCAGGGCGATGGGAACGCTGATTCCGGATGCCAGGGCAGCTCCCGCGGACATGGTGATGGAATACAGGCTGGTGATGCCCGCCGTGCGCTGCGGGAAATACTTGCGGACAAACGACGGCATGGCCACATTGCACACAGCCAGCCCCGACATCGCCACGATAGTTCCCAGCAACAGCATGGACGTGGTGGGCGCCAAGCGGATCGACAGCCCCGCGGTAAGCATCACCAGCGCCAGCATCATGGACCGTTCCAGCCCTAACCACCGCATCAGCCGGGTTGTCGCCAACCCGGCAAAGGCGAAACACAGAACCGGAATCGTCGGCAGGAGCGCCGCCACCACGGGACCGTAGCCCAGCAGTTCCTGCAAGGCAGGAAACAGCGCCGCAGCGCTGGCCACGGCGACGCGGAGATTCAAACCCAGGAGAACGACAGCTGCCAGGGCCAGCGCCATGGTGGCCCTGCGGTATCCGCTGTGAGCGGCCGGCGGGGCCGGATCCGCTGCTGCGGGAGATGGAGCTGGGAGGGAATCTACCTGTTCGGTCATTGTTCAAACGTTAGACGTCTGACGTTTTGCCGGTCAAGCTGCCGCCAGCTGCGGCGCCGCGCAGAGCCCCTCGCTGCTCGACTGGCAACCTCACCCGCTGGCGGGCATCCGGGCACCGCCGACGTGCCATGGATACCAGCACCGCCACTTCAATCCGAGAGGGACCCAGCCGCGGAGGGCCGGACGGAGTATCTGCTCAGCCGCTGCGTGGCTATGGGTCAATGGCCTGCAGCCAGTTCCAGCGCCGCATCGCCAAGGTCCACAGCTTTGAGCCCCGGCCAGCCGTGCAGCATGCCCAGCCACTCCCCCGGAATCGCGCGGGCGCCGCAGGCGGCCCCGACCAGCGATCCGGCGATGGCCGCCACGGTGTCGGTATCCACCCCGCCGCGCACCGCGGCTTCCAGCGCTTCAACCAGCACCCGCCGGTCCAGCGGAGCCTGCCCGGTGCCGTGGCCGGTGGCGGCGCTGATGGCGCTCCACGCACCCTGGAAGGCTTCAACCACCCACCCGTTGTTGCTGAAGTCCTTCGGCGCCCCGGCTTCCGCGGCACTGATGCGCTGTTCCCAGAGTCCTACGCGGGCCGGTTCCAGCAGGTGCAGCCCGCAGCGCAGATCCAGCTGCCCGGTGAGCACCGCATGGCGGATGGCCGCAGTCCACAGCCCGCAGGCCTCTGCGGCCTCCGGGTCGAAGTGCGTCAGGGCGCTGAGCTTTGCGGCGGCCGCGAAGGCTTCCTCAACCGGACGGTGCAGGTACGCCAGAGCGACCGGTGCGGTGCGCATCAGGCTCCCGTTGCCGCCCGAGCGGCCCGTCCGCTGGTGCGCGTCCTCCGCAGCCTGGATGGCATCCGCGGCCACCGGCAGCTCCCGCCCGCCGCGCCGCGCGAGGGATTCCGCCGCCCGCAACACCGCGCTGGTCTGCACACCGACATCCGGTGCGCTCTTGGCCCAGTCGGCCCATCCCCGCACCATCTGCGTGCAGGCTTCCTCCGACGCCGTCCCGCCGGAGGCCGCCAGCGCCTGCGCCATGACAATCGCCATGGAGGTGTCATCGGTCCATTCGCCGGGTGCGAAGTCCCCCAGGCCGCCGCCGATCATACCGACCGGTTCGCCGGCTTCCATGGCCGGTTTGAATTCGTAGCCGGCGCCCAGTGCGTCGCCCGCGGCCAGCCCCAGCAGCACCCCGCGTACACGGTTGTCGCGGTCGGTTTCATTCTTCATGCATTCCCCTTGTCGTCAGGCATTCCCCGGCCCTTGGGCCTGTTGCCAATCTATCGAACGGCTGCGACAGTTCGGTCCCTCTGGTCGGCCACTCGGTCCTGCCTTGCGGGGAACATCCGGCCGGCTATTCCTGGAGCAGGTAGCGCGACAGCTCGGCCAGCCGTTGCGGGACGTGCGCTTCCATCCCCGCCGCGCGCATCCGGAATTCCAGCAGGCGTTCGATGAGGTACCAGAACTGCAGGGCGGGCAGGCGGGACTGGTCGTTGACCGGTCCACGCTGGTTCGGATCCCAGTAGCCGAACATCTCCAGCAGCTCGGACTTGTCCATGAACAGCTCGGGGTGCCGCGAGTACTTCTGCATCCGGTCCGGGATGAAGCCGCCGGCGCGGATCATCCACCCGGCGAACGTCGAATCGCTCTCGATGTCCCGGCCCTTCGGACCTTCTCCCTTGGGCCGGGCCAGCCGTTGGGCCACATGGCAGGCCAGCGCCGCCGGATCGTCCATGAGCTTGCGGCCGCGCTGGGTCGCGGCGAGCACCCCCTTGGTCTTGCGCAGCAGTCCCATCTGCTGGGCCGCTTCGCGCAGCCGGATCACCGCAGGCATGTTGTTCTCGCGCTGGGTGGCCCCGCGTTCGTAGTCGATGCCCGCCAGCTGCGCGCGGTCCAGCAGCTCGCCGACGACCTTCGGCGGCAGCCAGCCGGCGGCGGTGAGCTTCACCGGCTCGCTGCACAGCTCGATCAGCACCGCGAAGGGGCGGAGCAGCTCCACGAACCACGGCGGTGCGGCGCCGCCTGCCGGGTCCAAGCTCAAGCCGATCTGCGCGGCAGGCACGGACAGCGCCCTGCGCAGCTCCGGTTCCATCGTTTCGAACCAGCGGCCCAAGCCGTTGCCGCCGGTGAATTGCGCGGCAAGCATGTCCAGGCGCAGGTTGGCCACCTCCCTGCGGAATTCGGCGGGATCCAGCGGATTCCAGCGTCCCCCGCGCCAGTGCATCCAGTCCACGATGTGCTGGGCATCGAGGAAATCCGGGGCCGGGGCGCCGCGGAAGATCGAGAGCTTCTCCTGCCAGCCGTGGATCCCGCCGCTGTCCTCCAGCGGGGCGCGCAGCTGCCCGTCCATGACGCGGTAGGGAGCCTCGTCCCGGGCCTTGGCCCGCTGTGACTCGACGGTGATCTTGTGCATCCAGCAATCGCCGAAGTCGTATTCGAAGTACAGTTCGCCGTCCGCTGCGTTCAGCGCCTGGCCCAGCGTCGTGATCTCCTGCGGTTCGCCGATCCCGATCTCCCACCGGCTGCGCTCTTCGTACCAGGTGATGGGGTCCGCGGCACCCCGGCGCTCATACGGTGGGTCGCTGTGGAAGGCCTGCAGGTGCGCGTGCTCCCATCCCATCGCGCATTGCAGCGCCAGCCCTGCCTCGTCGAGCATGATGCCGTCATCGATTTCCAGGGTGCGCCAGATGGCCGGTTCGGAGCCTTCCAGCACGATGCGCAGTGTGAGCATTCGACGCAGTGGTATCACGGGTTGCACGGCCACGAGTTTATCGGGGCCCGCCGCCAGCCGCTCGGATCCCACTCCGGGGCGGGTCCCGAAACCGGTTCCAGGCCGAGCATGGAATCCCCGAGGCCTCCGGGAAGCCCGGATCACCACCCATACTCATGGCGGATTATCAGGACCTGCACAGCTACGCAGGGGTTTTTTCGGGCTATTGGCTGAAATTGCGCAGGAAATAGGGTGAACCGCTCCCGAGGGAATACCGTTAGAGGAGGAAACCCGCTCGTTGGCTCCCCGACGGGCCCACCGAGCACCCGGCGCCGTGGCCCCGTTTGGCACGCCTGTCCCCCTGTAAAGGCTTAATTTTGAACGGCAATGCAACCTTCAGACACAACAATGTAGCCCTCCTCTCGGTGAACAGCGTGCTGGCCGATCAGGTGCTCAGCTCGGCCGAATTCGACGAGCGGCTGGCCCCGAGTCTGAAGCGGCTGCGCCTGTCCAAGAAACTACTCGAACGTGTTTCCGGCGTCGCCGAACGCCGCTGGTGGTCCGCGGGAACCACCTTCGACGACGCCGCGATCTCGGCCGGCAAGCAGGCGCTGGAGGCCTCCGGCATCGAGCCGGGGCAGATCGGGTTGCTGATCAACACCTCGGTGACCCGCCGCAATCTGGAGCCCTCGGTGGCGTCCAAGATCCACCACGGCCTGGGCCTGCCCTCCTCCGCGATGAACTTCGACATCGCCAACGCCTGCCTGGGCTTCGTCAACGGCATGACCCTGGCCGCGAACATGATCGATTCCGGGCAGATCAGCTACGCGTTGATCGTCGCCGGCGAGGACGCCCAGCCCACCCAGGAGGTCACCTTCCAGCGGCTGAACGACCCGAACTCCACCCGCGAGGACTACCTGCGCCAGTTCGCCACCCTCACCCTGGGCTCCGGCGCGGCGGCCGCGGTCATCGGCCCTGCCGATGCGCACCCGGGCAAGCCGAAGATCCTGGGCGGGGTCTCCCGTGCCGGCACCGCGCACCACGAGTTGTGCGTGGGCGGGCCGGCCGGCATGTACACCGACAGCAAGGGCCTGCTGGACAACGGGCTGGAACTGGTGGTCGACGCCTGGGACGAGGCGCACGCCGCCGGCTGGAACTGGAAGTCCATGGACCGCTACGTCACGCACCAGGTCTCCAAGTCGTACACCAACGCCATCATCAAGGCCGTGGGCCTGGTCAAGGACAAGGTCCCGGTGACCTTCCCCAAGTGGGGCAACGTGGGCCCTGCCTCGCTGCCGATGACCCTGTGGCAGGAGGCGAAGTCGCTCAAGCCCGGGGACCGGGTGCTGTGCATGGGGGTGGGCTCGGGACTGAACACCGCGATGATGGAGCTGGCCTGGTGACCGGCCCATTCCCCGGCGTCGCCCAGCAGCACTCCCGCCACCTGACAGTTCCGTCCACCTCCCTGGTCGACGTCCCGGGCACCAGCCACCGCTGGCACCTGCTGGACAACCAGACTGAACTCGAATCCCGCGGCATCACCCCGGTCGGCACCCTGCTGTGCGTGCACGGCAACCCCACCTGGTCCTACCTGTGGCGATCCTTGTTCGCCCACGTCTCACGGCGCGCCCTGCCCTGGCGCATCGTCGCGGTGGACCAGCTGGACATGGGCTTCTCCGAGCGCACCGGAGTCTTCCGCCGCCTGGCCGACCGGGTCAACGACCTGGGCGACCTGACCGCTGCGCTGCAGCTGTCCGGCCCGGTCACCACCGTGGGCCATGACTGGGGCGGGATCATCTCCCTGGGCTGGGCCGTGGCCCACCGCGGGCAGCTGGCGAATGTGGTGCTGACCAATACCGCGGTGCACCCGGCCGGCTTCGAGCTGCCCGCCGCGCTGCAGCTGGCCTCCCACCCGGCGGTGCACGGCTGGGGCACCACCAGCACCGATGCGTTCCTGCGGGTCACCCACTCGCTGGCCACCCCCGCGCTGGCCCCCGAGGTCAGGAAGGCCTACATGTCCCCCTACACCAGCGCCGCGCAGCGCACCGGGGTGGGCAACTTCGTCGCAGACATCCCCTTCGCACCCGGCCATCCCAGCCGCCCGGCCCTGGATTCCATCTCCGAGGCCATCCGCGAACTCACCGTGCCGGCCCTGATGCTGTGGGGACCGAAGGACCCGGTCTTCTCCGACCGCTACCTGCGCGACTTGATGGACCGCCTGCCGCAGGCCAAGGTGCACCGCTTCGAGGGCGCCGGGCACCTGGTGGCCGAGGACCGCGACATCGCCACCCCGATCTTCGACTGGCTCCAGTCCGCCGGCGCCGGCGAGACCGTGCGCGCGGGCAGCCTGCAGGACTACCGTCCGATGCTCGCGCAGCTCGACGAGCGCACCGCGGATCACAGCCCCGCGGTGGTGGACATCAGCCCGCCTCGCACGCTGTCCTGGGCGCAGCTCGGCCAGCGCGTGAACGCCCTGGCCAAGGGCCTGGAGCGGATCGGCGTGCGCCCCGGCTCCCGGGTCAACCTGCTGGTCCCGCCGGGCATCGAGCTGACCACGCTGATCTACGCCTGCCTGCGCCTGGGCGCGGTGATCGTGGTGGCCGACGCGGGCCTGGGCACCAGGGGACTGGGCCGGGCCATCAAGGGCGCCGGGCCGCAGTTCCTGATCGGCATCCAGCGCGCGCTCATCGGCGCCAAGGCGCTGAATTGGCCGGGCACGCGCATTTCCGCCACGCAGCTGCCGCCGGCCCTGGCCAAGGTCCTGGGCGTCGGGCACTCGGTACCGCAGCTGCTGGAGGCCGGCGCCGCGGGCGCCCCGCAGGCCGGGGACTTCGCCCCGGCGGACCCTGACGCGGATGCAGCGGTGCTATTCACCTCCGGCTCCACCGGCCCGGCCAAGGGCGTGGTGTACACCCATCGCCAGCTGGCCGCCATGCGCGACACCCTGTCCGCCACCTACCAGCTGAAGCCCGGCTCCGCGCTGGTGGCAGGCTTTGCGCCGTTCGCACTGCTGGGACCCGCCCTGGGCGCCACCTCGGTGACCCCGGACATGGACGTGACCGCACCGAAGACGCTCACCGCCGCCGCGCTGGCCGACGCGGCCGCCGCGATCGACGCCACCGTGGTCTTCGCTTCCCCGGCAGCCTTGGCCAACGTGCTGGCTACCCGGGATGAGCTGACCACCGCGCAGCGCCGGGCGCTGGAGCAGGTGTCCCTGCTGCTGTCGGCCGGGGCGCCGATCCCGGAGCCGCTGCTGGCCGAGGTCCAGCAGCTGGCCCCGCAGGCCTCGGTGCACACCCCCTACGGCATGACTGAGGCCCTGCCGGTCACGGACATCGACCTGGCCGGCATCCGCGCGGCAGGTTCCGGCAACGGCGTCTGCGTGGGCACCCCGGTCGCCGGGGCCAGCGTGGCCATCGCGGTGCTGGACGCCGCGGGCGAGCCCGCTGCCGAGCCGTCCACCGAGCCCGGGCTGACCGGCGAGATCCTGGTCCGCGCCCCACATGTGAAGGACCGCTACGACCGGTTGTGGATCACCGAGCAGCTGAGCACCTCCATCCCCGGATGGCACCGCACCGGCGACGTGGGGCACCTCGACGCCCAGGGACGACTGTGGGTCGAAGGCCGCCTGGGCCATGTGCTGCGCACCGCCAGCGGCCCGCTCACCCCGGTGGAAGCCGAGAACCTGGCGCAATCGGTGCCCGGTGCCGGACGCACCGCGCTGGTTCCGGTCGGCCCGTCCGGGACGCAGAGCGCGGTGATCGTGATGGAAACCGTGCCGCCGGCCCGCAAGCCGGCCCCTGCCTCCCCCGGGCTGTCGCAGCAGGTCCGCCAGGCCGTCGCGGCCGCCGGCGTCGAGGTCTCGGCCGTGCTGGTGGTCCCCGAGCTGCCCACGGACATCCGCCACAACTCGAAGATCGACCGGGCGCACCTGGCCGGCTGGGCCTCCGCCACGCTGGCAGGAGGAAGGATCCGCAAGCCATGACTCCACGCAACCAGCCGATAACCGCGCGCAGGGTGCTGGTCACCGGTGCCAGCGGCATGCTCGGCGGTGCTGTCGCGCAGCGGCTGCGCGAGAAGGGCCACCAGGTACGCACCTTCCAGCGCCGCGCATCCCAAGGCGCCACCGACGAGGTACTCGGTTCGCTGACCGAAACGGCGCAGATCGCCCGCGCGGTCGACTCCATGGACGCCGTCATCCATCTGGCCGCCAAGGTGTCCTTCACCGGGCGTTGGGAGGAGTTCGTCGCCACGAACATCGACGGGACCAGGCACCTGCTGGACGCCGCCGAGGCGGCCGGGGTCAAGGACTTCGTATTCGTCTCCTCGCCTTCGGTCGCGCACTTCGGCGAGCCGCTGGCCGGAGCCGAGGCGGGTCCTGCCGACCCGTCCAGGGCCCGTGGCAACTATGCCCGGTCCAAGGCCGCGGCGGAGCTCGAAGCCCTGTCCCGCAACAGCGACCGGTTCCGAGTCGCCGCAATCCGCCCACACGTGGTGTGGGGCCCGGGCGACACCCAACTGGTGGAGCGCGTCATCGAACGCTCCGCCAGCGGACGATTGCCGCTGTTGGACCACGGCGCGGCGCTGATCGACACCACCTACATCGACAACGCGGTGGCCGCCATCGTCCGGGGGCTGGAGCGCATGCAGCAGGCTCAGGGACTCCCGCTGGTCGTCACCAACGGCGAACCGCGCCCGGTCGGCGAGTTGATCGCCGGGATCTGCCAGGCCGGCGGGGCGCCCGCCCCCAGATTCAGCGTGCCGGGCTGGCTGGCCCGCGGCGCCGGGGCGGTCATCGAACGCGCCTGGCTTGCCGCCGGCACCCGCAACCTGGTCCATGACGAACCGCCCATGACTCGATTCCTGGCCGAGCAGCTGTCCACCGCGCACTGGTTCGACCAGCGCGAAACCCACCGGGTACTGGACTGGCGGCCTGAGGTCACGATCGACCAAGGACTGGCAAAGCTTGCAGCCCACTATGGAGGAAAAGCGCCGCTGGCGATCCACTGATTCTCCGGCTCTGTCCCCTTTTCGGGGACAGGGCCATTTTTTGAAACTACCTGGTTTCGACAAAGGGAATATTACCCAACGGTAAAGCGTTTAGGCGCTTTCACTAGGCTTTTTACGTTTAAGTCACGGCGTTGGTGGTGTCGCTCTCACTTCCGCTGAATACCGGGCTTTCCCTTCGGGCGACACGTATGGTGGTGTGGAGAATCCCGCCAACCAGGAGAAAAGAAAACATGAGTGCCGTCATCGCCCGGGCCGAAGCACGACCCAAGTACAGGGTCAGCATGGTCGAACTGCTGATTCTTGCTGTGGGCGCGACAACCGTGAATTCCGCGCTGTACTTCACCGGAATGTCCGCCGGGGCATCTTTCGACGTGACCGGGGCGCCGTTCGACGAAATCACCTACACCCTGGTGAGCGTGGCTAGCTTCGTGCCGATCCTGCTGATGGGCACCGTAGCCCTCTACCTGGGCTGGCTCAAGCCGTCCATCCTTCCGGCAGCCCGCTGGATCGGCGTCATTCTCGCGCTGGGCTCCATCGCCAGCTCCTACGTGGTGACCGACAGCTTTGCCGCGGGCACCTGGCTCGGCCTGATGCATGTCGTCAGCGCCGTCGCCTGGTACGTTGCCGTGGGGCGCAAGTCCGCCCAGTAGCACCGCAGTGACAAGGCCGCGCCACCCCGAAGGGTGGCGCGGTTTTTCTTTGTACCTTCCAGGTCGCTGGCATTGGGCTGGAGGAGGCATCTGCCATCCAACAGGCGGCGCACAGCATGTTTCACAGCATTCAACGAAGGCTACATTCGGCCGCCACAAGGGCTGACCGGCGCGAGAGTTGGCGGCGCGTCTAGAGCTGGGTCATGAACTTACTGCTTGTAAGGGTTCGGAGGCGTCTCGGGGCCGTTGCCCGAATTGGGGCCAGCAGGTGGCTGGTTGCCGGTGGCGCCCGGGCCAGGAGTCCCCGAGGCTCGCGGTGCCGAAGGACCTGTTGGAGGAATCGGATTAATCTGGAATGAACCTTGATCGCTCGGTGGAGTCCCGCCGGCCAACCGCACGAGCTCTGCGGTGTTTTCCGCCGTGCGGATCTGCGCAAGCAGTGATTCCAGACCGGCGCGCGCAAGTACCAGATAAATCAGGCAGAACAGCGGGCCAATCAGAATCAAGACGACGAAGCCGAATGCGCCATTGGCGCGGAAGCTGGCTATCACGAAGGCAAGATAGCTCACGATCAGCAAGAGCATGATCAGGATGTAAACGATCTTGATGATCGACGGAGTGACGAATTTGCGGAAGTCTAAATCGAATAGCGCTTTCACGAATGGACCTGCTTTCTCAATGCAGTAAGGATGCTACCGCCGAGACTACCCAACAAATATTCTGTTGATAAGAGGATTCAGAAGAATTTTCCATCTGTTGAATCAAATATCAGAGTGAAATTCCAAAAGGGACCCTGCTCGTGAAATATCCAATGCCCCAAGTACAGGCTGTTGACGGGAAATTTCTATGTACCTAGGGGCAGCCGCCATTGCAGGCTATTCAACGAAATCGCTCCAGCGTTTTTTGTTCTCGACTTCCAATAGGGAGTCGCATGCCTAGGATGAGACCATGAGCGATATTCCCAAGCCCCCGATGATTCCCCGGCGTCTGGCCTCGGGTTGCACGGTGCGAGCCATCGCTCCGTCCTGCTCCCGAGCCTATGTGATGCACCACGACAATACGCAGTGGATCAACGAGCGCTTCACCGCCATGGGGCTCCGGCTGCAGTATGGTGAGCACGTCGATGAGCTGGACGATTTCGACAGCTCCCCCATCGCTTCCCGTCTGGCCGACCTGCACGCCGCGTTCGCGGATCCGGAAGTCGACGGGATCATCAGCGTCATCGGCGGGTTCAACGCCAACGAGTTGCTGCCCTACCTGGACTGGGACCTCATTGCCGCAAATCCCAAGGTCTTTTGCGGCTATTCGGACTTCACCGTACTTGCCAACGCCATCTACGCCAGAACCGGCTTGATCACCTACGTCGGAGCTCACTGGTCCTCCTTCGGGATGCGTGACCATTTCGAGCCAACCGGCCAGTGGTTCCGGCAGGCAACCCACGAAATGTCCTGGTCCATCGAGCACGGCACGGAGTTTACCGACGACCTGTGGTTCATGGACCAGGAACACCGCATCATACATGGCACCGACGGCCCATGGATTATTAATCCCGGGCAGACAACAGGCCGGGTAATCGGAGGCAACCTCGGCACGCTGAGGCTGCTGCAGGGCGGCGACATGATGCCCGAGTTGGCTGGCTCGCTGCTATTCCTCGAGGACGACGGCGCCGCAGACGCCGATGAATTCGCGCGCAGCCTCGCCTCGTTGCTGCAGATGCCAGGGGCTGAAAAGATCCGGGGCCTTGCCATCGGCAGGTTTCAGCTCGAATCCAAGATCACTCGGTCGCTGCTGGAACAGGTACTCGCCAAGCATCCGCGGCTGTCCTCCGTGCCGGTAGTCGCCAATCTGGACTTCGGGCACACCAGCCCGATGTTCACCCTGCCCATCGGCGGCTGGGCCACGCTCGATACCGACAACGGCAGCGTCCGGCTGGACTTTGCCCACCATCCCGACGGGCTCGCCGACTGATTTCCGGCCGGAAAGGCAGCAACGGGCTGGCGCCCGCCGAATTCCTTCGGCGGGCGCCAGCCCGTCAACCTTGTGTGCCGTGGATTGCAGCACCAACGCGGTGTTGCAGCTATGCCTTGTCGATGGCTTCCTTCAAGGTCGACAGCAGCAGCGCCACCGATGAAGGATTGGCATTGGGGCCCATCAGCCCGATGCGCCACACCGTATTTGCGTACTGTCCCACGCCGCCGCCGATCTCGATATTGAACCGCTCCAGCAGGTAGCCCCGGACCTTGGCAGAATCCACATTCTCGGGAACCTTCACCGTGGTCAGCTGCGGCAGGCGGTAGCCCTCCGCCGCGAACAGCTCCAGGCCCATCTCCTGCAGGCCGTCCTGCAGAGCCGTACCGGCAGCCTGGTGGCGCGCAGTCACCGAGTCAAGACCCTCGCTGAGGATGCGATCAAGGCCTGCTTCCAGCGAAGCCACCATGGCCACTGGCGCCGTGTGGTGGTAAGTTCGGCCTCCGCCGGTGGAACCGGTGGTGTATCCGCCCAGCAGTCCCAAGTCCAGGTACCAGGACTGCGGCTTCTGCACCCGGCGCTCGAAGGCGCGGTCCGAAATGGTGAACGGCGCCAGTCCGGGTGCCACGCCGATGCACTTCTGGGTGCCGGCATAACCAACGTCGATGCCCCATTCGTCGGCGAGCACGGGCATGCCGCCGATGGACGTCACCGCGTCAGTGATCAACAGAGCGTCGCCCTTGATGGCACCCAACGCGGCGATGTCGGACAGCACTCCGGTGCTCGTCTCGGCGTGGACTCCGGCGATCACCGTCGGATTCGGGTGGGCCTCGGCCACTCGCTGCGCATCGATCGGAGTTCCATACTCGTGGTCTACCCGGACAACCTCGGCACCCACGCGCGAAGCCACCTCGCACATACGCTCGCCAAACAGGCCGTTGATGGCGATCACTGCCACATCACCCGGGTTGATGGTGTTCACGAAGGCGGCTTCCATGCCTGCGGACCCGGTGGCGCTCAGCGGCAGGGTTCGGGCGTTGGACGTACCCCACAGGGTGCGCAGCGATTCGCAGACCCGGTCCATGCGGGCAATGAATGCCGGGTCAAGGTGTCCGAGCAACGGCAGGCCAAGGGCCGCGGTGGCCTCCGGGTACGGGTTGCTGGGACCAGGGCCGAAAAGTTGACGCTGAAGAACTGGCTGGGTCATGACGACTCGCTTTCTTGACACGGTGAAGCTCGAACGTGCCTCAAGCCTAACGCCGGTCACCAGTCAAAACGAAAGTTAACTTCCGTATGACAATAATTCCACAGTTCAAAGAATCCGCTAAACGTCGATATTTCCGTGATTCTGCCTGTGGCGGCGCTGAATTCGATATTCGCGTCTCGTGAGCCAAACAATGAACACGTCGAAGAGCGTCAGTGCCAGCAGACCAACGCTGAAACCGACAATCAGTTCGTAGCTCTGGTAACCAATGAAAATCAGCAGGAAAGCAATCATCCACGGATAGGCCCAGAGTTTGTCTAGCAACACTGCCTAGACCAATACCACCTTGACGATCCCGTGAAGCAATAGATAGGCGGCGAGAAACCATGAGCCCGATACAGTCAGCGACCCGCTGGCATGGAGCAGGAAGTTGGCAATCAGGTCCCCGGGATCCTCAGAGAGTTCATGCTGCGTGAGTATTCTGGCCAATGTATCCAGCTGGTCGGGATTGAACAGGAGAAAGAGCCCGCCGCCGACGATTTCCAGGAGACCGTCGATGCCTTTGAAGAGCAGTCCTACCCGAAAGATCCAGTCAAGAACCTGTGCACGGTGCTGGTGCTTTCCGGCCATTTCCAAGCCCTCCCGTCACCTACACCATTCGACGAACTGCCACTGATTCGGATTCTGTCACATTCCCACCGCCCCACCGCGCGCTTGATGAATCATCGCAAGCTCAGCGCTGGAGCATTCCCCAACACAACTTTCGTGCATGGTTGCTTGGTGAACTGTTTTTCTGATCAATTTTTTTGATCAGATTCTTGGACCGGTAAACAACAAGCACGACCGGAACAAACATGGTTTTCGAGCAGAATCATTGATCAGAAATCTTGCTCAGGCCCTCCGCACTGGACACAGAGCGTGGTTTTCGAACAGAATTCCTGATCAAAAAATCTTGATCAGATTCTCGGGCTCGACCGCAAAAGACCTGCACCGAATGCCGCCAGAGGTCCGTCCTGGACATCAAAGCCGGATATCAGCTCTCAATGACCTAGCTGGCAAGTCCCTCCAATTCCTTGAATCACCGGGAACCATCAACAAGGCTGGGGATACGAAAGCGAAAGGAGCACACCTTGAAGAAAATCCTCATGGTCCTTACCAGCGTTTCAGAACTCGGTGATACGGGAGAACCGACCGGCTACAACGTCGCCGAAGCTGCCCACCCGTGGAAGGTCTTCCGCGACTCCGGGCACTTTGTGGATTTCGCATCCATCAAGGGAGGTCAGCCACCGCGGGACGCCGTGGATGCCTCGGACCCGATTCAGGTGGCATTTACCCAGGATGAAACAACCCGTGCCGGTTTGTACAACACCGCCAGGGTTGAAGTCATAGACCCGCAGCAGTACGACGCGGTCTATCTTGTCGGCGGCCACGGCACCATGTGGGACTTCCCGAACAACGAAGGCCTGCAGAAGCTGATTTCAAGCATCTATCTCAAGGGCGGCATCGTCGGTGCGGTCTGCCACGGCCCGGCTGGGTTGCTTGATGTGGAACTCGACCACGGCATGAAGCTGCTGACGGGCAAGCATGTCGCCGCCTTCACGAATTCGGAGGAGATCACGGTGGGCAAGGAGAAGATCGTCCCGTTCCTGCTGGCGGACCGCTTGGAGGAGCAGGGAGCCACCCACGTGGCAGCGGACGACTTCGAGGAGAACGTCCAGGTCTCCGACCGGCTGGTGACAGGACAGAATCCTGCTTCCGCCGGAGGCGTAGCCAAAGAAATGGAAAAGCTGCTGGCCGAGGTGATTCACCACGAGAAGGCTGCAGCAGCCGAAGCGGAAGAAGCCGCTGAAGCCGCCACCCAGCCAGCTGAGTAGCCGCTTCCTCACCGGCAGATGCGAAAACCCCCGATTCCGGCAGGAATCGGGGGTTTCGGCTGAACAGCCGGAGACTACTTGCGCAGGCCCAGACGCTCGATCAGCGAACGGTAACGCTCGATGTCGGTGTTCTTGAGGTAGCCGAGCATACGACGACGACGACCAACCAGAGCCATCAGGCCACGGCGGGTGTGGTGATCATGCTTGTGCATCTTCAGGTGCTCGGTCAGGTCCGAAATACGACGGGACATAACGGCGATCTGAACCTCAGGCGAACCGGTGTCACCCTCGTGGGTGGCGTAAGCCTTGATGATTTCGTTCTTGATTGCGGCATCCAGTGCCATAACAAACTCCTAGAGTTGGACCGCGTTTCATTCAAATGCGAGCGTCAGACGCTCGCGGTGGCATCTCGCAACCGCGGACTGCAGCGAAGGCCATCAATAATCATATCATCGACGGGTGCGCCGACGCGCCCTCCAGGCATGCGTGAGATAGGGCACCTGCACCTTCGTCTCGGCGGCATGGCCCAGATGCTCCATCCAGTACCAGGCGAGGTTCGCTTCGACCTTGGCACGGGTGGATTCGTTGGCTCGCCGGTAGTAGCTGCGGGACTTGGTGAGTTCGACGATCTGAGCGAAATCCAGTTCCATAGACCAGTGCCAGATCCCGTGCTCGGGTTTTGAGAACTGCGTCCCCAACGGCGGCTCCAGCTCCGGCCGGTGGACGTCGCCCGCGTGCATGATCCGTGCCAGCCGGTGCACCCACGGAACGGTGACATCCAGCTGATTCCACAGCAACGTCAGCCAGCCGTCGCTGCGCAGCAGTCGCGCCGCCTCGGCGCTGGCTTTGGGGTGGTCCACCCAGTGCCAGGCCTGGGCGTAGGTGACCAGGTCGAAAGCGTCCCCGGGAAGCCCGGTATTCTCCCCCACGGCGCAGGTGCTCACCACCTGCGGCAGGCGTTCGGCCAGCACCCGGAGCATGTCGGCGGACGGGTCAACCGCGCTGACCTCCAGTCCTCGGCCCGCGAGCTGCTCGGTGAAGATGCCCGAGCCGCAGCCGATGTCCACTACTGTCTTCGGATGCGCTTGCAACGTGAAGTCCAGCGCCTGCTCCGGATAGGAGGGGCGGATATTGTCGTAGCTGTCCGCCCCGTGCTGGAAGGCGGAGGCCAGGTCGGTGCGCCGCGCGGCGTCGACAGTGAAGGCGCGCCGCGGCAGCGAGGGAATTTCAGCCATCGAGCCTAGTGCTGCTCCAGCGCCAGGACCGCGCGGGCCTGCTCGACGTCCTCGGCCATCTGGTCGATCAGGGCCTCGATGCCGCGGTAGGCGACCATCGGGCGCAGGTGCGAGACGAATTCGACGATGACCTGCTGCCCGTAGAGGTCGAAGTCCTCGACGCCCTCGTCAGGGCGGTCCATGACGTGGGCTTCCACGACGCGGGAGATGCCTTCGAAGGTCGGGTTGGAGCCCACAGAAATCGCGGCAGGCCAGCGCACGTCGGCCTCGTCGACCAGCCAGCCGGCGTACACGCCGTCGGCCGGGATGATGCCGGAGGCGTCGGAGGACAGGTTCGCAGTCGGGAAACCAAGTTCCCGGCCGCGGGCGGCCCCGTGGACCACTTCACCGCGCATGCGGTGCGGGCGGCCGAGGATCGAGGCGGCGGCTTCGACGTTGCCGGCGGCCAGTTCCTCGCGCACCCAGGTGGAGGACAGGCGGCGCTTGTCGCCCACGTCGTCCACGCCGATGACGTCGAAGCCGTACTTCCGGCCCAGTTCCTGCATGAACTCGAAGTCGCCGGAGTTGTTGCGGCCGAAGCGCACGTCATGGCCCACCACGACGGCGGTGGCGTGCAGCGTGTCCACGATGATGGACTTCACGAATTCCTCGGCGCTCTGGTCCGCGAATTCCAGGGTGTAGTGGATCATCAGGACGGCGTCCAGGCCCACACTGGCCAGGGTGTCCACGCGGTCGGCGAGACCCATGATCAATTCCGGTGCGCTGTCCGGGCGGTGCACCAATGCCGGGTGGGGTTCAAAGGTGATGGCCACCGACTTGGCCGCCCGCTGCTTCGCCAGCGAGACGACGGCGTCCAGGACTTCGCAGTGTCCCAGATGGACCCCGTCGAAGTTGCCAATGGTCACAACGGTGGGAGCCACGTCAGTGGGGACTGCGTCCAGGCCCTTCCAATAGTGCACTTTGCTCCTTTATGGGTACTTTCCTCGGCAGATCAAAAAACCCGCCGAAGCAATTCTTACACGGGTTTAGCTGTGACGCTCACTACGATTACGGTACAGCCACCACAGGCCGATGATCGGAAGCACCAGCGGAATGTATCCGTAGCCTTCTCCGAAACCGCTCCACACCGACGGGTGGGCGAAGATCTCGGGGTGGGTCAGCGACAGCGTGCCGACCACCAGCACTCCGACCAGCTCGATGCTCACGGCCCACAGCGACACCATCCACGCGCGCGGCTTGGCCGAGGACAGCGAGAAGGTTGCGACGAAGTAGATCAGGCCGGAAATCAGCGACAGCACGTAGGCTTCCGGGGCTTCGTCGAACTTGCTCACAATTTGGTAGACGGCGCGCACCGTCGCAGCCAGGGCGAGGATGCCGTAGACCGCGATGATGACCCGGCCCAGGCCGGTGGTGCGGCTGGGCTTGGGTCCGTCAGCGGTTTTCTTGGCTTCGGCCGCCTGCAGGATGCGCGAATTGCGTGGCTTCTGACTCATGTGGAGGCTCCTACTGCCAGATCTGTTCCATGCGGAACAACATTACGAACGTGACCAGTGCCGAAGCCGCGAGCAAGGCGTTTGACCAGCGGCTTTTCTCGCTGACGGCCCAGAAGAACGCGATCGGCGGCATGATCAGCGCGGTGATGAAGTAGCCCCAGAACTCGATCGGGTCTCCTGCCACAGCATCTCCCCCGGCCTGGCGGATGGCCGCGGCAATGCCGTAGACGATCAGGAACACCTCGGTGGCGATCGCGCCGACCAGGGCCCAGTCGTCAGGGTGCTCGCGGATGATCGTGGCGATCACCGCGACAAGCAGCGCCACCGCGCAGACAATCGCGCCGGCGACGAAAAAGCCGTTCATGACAATCAAAAGGGCAATCCTCCCTGGATTACGTTCCGGGTCCGCGGCTTACTTGGCGGTGAAAACCAGCGTGGTGCGGGCCTTGTCGCCCTTGTCTTCCAGCAGCGCGACCAGCACGCCGTTGGGCGCGAAAGCGGCCACGGGCTGGTCTGCCGCGACGTCCATGGTCTTGGATGACGCGGCGATGGGGCGGCCGAAGGACAGCTCGACTGCTTCGTCGACGCTCACGGTGCGGTTCGGGAAGATCGCCGCGGCAGCCTTTTCCAGGGGCAGGATCTCGAACTCCTGCGCCAGCTGCTCCAGGGTGCGGGCCAGCTCGATCTTGTACGGGCCGACTTCGGTGCGGCGCAGCGCGGTCAGGTGGCCGCCGACGTTCAAGGCTTCGCCCAGGTCGCGGGCCAGGGCGCGGATGTAGGTACCCGAAGTACAGGAGACGGTGACGTCCACGTCCAGGATCTTGCCGCCATTCTCGCGGCGGATCTCGTGGATGTCGAAGCGCTTGATCGTCACCGGGCGGGACTTCAGTTCCACCTGCTCGCCGGCGCGAACGCGCGCATAGGAGCGCTTGCCGTCGACCTTGATCGCAGAAACCTGGCTCGGGACCTGCTGGATGTCCCCGCGCAGCTTGGCCACCTCGCGCTCGATGTCCTCGTCGGTCACCGCAGCGGCGATGCGCTCGGAGACGATATCGCCCTCGGCGTCGTCGGTAACGGTGCTCTGGCCCAGGCGAATGGTGGCGGTGTAGGTCTTGTCGTGGCCGACGATGTAAGTGAGCAGGCGGGTAGCCTTGTTGACGCCGATGACCAGCACGCCAGTGGCCATGGGATCCAGCGTTCCGGCATGCCCGACCTTGCGGGTGCCCGCCAGTCGGCGGATACGACCAACCACATCGTGGGAGGTCATGCCCTGTTCTTTATCGACTAGTACGAGGCCAGAGGCCTGCTCTTCAGTGTTCTGCCCGGCTTTACTCACGCGTTCCAGTATAGGCGCTGCCCCGGTCATTAGCCTGTTTGGGACGCAGATGTGGTCGATCCCATCACCAGCGCGCTGTTGGCCCATCAGGCCCGGAAAACACCGCGTTGAGTTCGGCTGTGCGATAGCGCGCCAACGCGATGCCGGCTGCAACACACCCCCTGCGCTGCCGAGCGCTGGCCCCACGCCGTCCGCGCAGCGAAGAATGAACAAAAAATATGTTCACGCCGGAATTTCTGCAGACCTCAACGACGTCCCGGATCCTGGGCCGGAACCAAAGGTTACTGCTCGGAAACGATTGACCGGCGACGTCAACACTCCTAAACTCTAACCACTTGCGTGGTTTTATCACGCCTGTGACGTTGGGGACGAGGTGGCTGGGGCACTTCGCCGCGAGCCGCCTCGCACGGCTTCCACTCACTCGCAAAATTCTTGGGGCTATCAAAAACTGTTCCCTGTGGCCGCGCGCCATCAGGGGAGTATTTGCGCATGATGACTTCCACGGATCTTGCGGGTGACGATCCACATCGCGCGATCCCTGTGATGGATCGCGAGTCACCAGCAAGGCAAGGAACACCCCATGAAATTCCGTGCATTCGCAGCTGTTGCTGCGGGGGCGCTTCTGGCAACAACGTTGAACATCGCCCCGGCACAAGCCGGCGGTGACTCCCACCATAACTCCCGGACGACGGTGCAGCATGTCGAAACCCTCATCGAGGGGCTCGGCGGGCCGTTGAAAGTGGCCTATGGATCCCACGGCAACATCCTGGTCGCAGAATCTTTCGCCGGCATGTTGTCGTCGGTGGCATCGGACGGAACCAAAAAGGTTCTGGCTTCTGCGCCGGGTAAGGAAATCGGAGCAGTGTCGTACTCTCGCGGCACCACCTACTACTTTGAAAACGTGGCGGGCACCGATGAAAATCCAGAGGCCATCGGCCCGGCATTGCTCAAGTCCATCAGCCACCATGGCAAGACCCGGACCATCACCGACATGACCAAGTGGGAAGTCAAGCTCAACCCGGACGGTAAGACCGTCTACGGTGTGCGCGACGCCCCTCAGACCTGTCTGGATCAAGCTCCATGGATGCAATCCACCGGCGAGGTCTATTCCCATCCGTATTCCACCTCCGTGTCGCGCGGCAATGTCTATGTGGGCGACGCGGGCGGCAACGCACTGTGGAAGGTGAATTCACACGGCAAGGCGAGCGTAGTCAAAGTGCTCCCCGCCGAACCTGTTGTGATCGATGAAGCAGCCGTCGCTGCAGCCGCAGAAGCAGGACTGACGGTTCCCGATTGCATGATGGGACGCACCTACTGGGCCCAGGCCGTTCCTACCGACATCGAACTTCGAGGCAATTGGCTGTACTACACCGTACTGCCGGGAGCTCCGGGCGAGTCCATGTCCAAGGGCAAGATCTACAAGTTGAATCTCCACAGCAAGAAAAGCTACCTCGTGGCCAGCGGCCTGAGCGCGCCCACCGGCATCGCAGTGGATGATCGCGGAAGCACCTACGTGACCGAGCTGTTCGGCGGAGGCGTATCCAAGATCGTGAAGGGCAAGGCAGTTAATGTGCTCCCAGCGCCGATGGCCTCCGATGTCGCCATCAGCGGGCACAGGATGGCTGTCAGCACGAACGCGCTGACGCCGTCCGGATCAATAGTCACTGCAACGTTGGGCCACAGCCATCATGGCCATCGCTGAGTGAAATAGGAAACCGAAATCCGTGCAGGTCTCTGGAGAGACCTGCACGGATTTCTCCTGTCCGGCGAATAATCCTGCGTGGGAGCGATGGTGGTCAGAGCGTGACAATTCCAAGTCGATTAACCTATCCGCAAAGAGTATGAAAGTTGTAGCGGTTGCTTGCGAAGCTCTGGATCTGCCAGACGACCCGTCAACGATCTCAAGATCCCCCGGACCGAAGTCTGCGCATACTCTGTCTACCCATCAACAGGAATTAGGCAGCGGTGTAGAGCCGGTTCCGCTGCGGTATCTGCAACGGATCCACATGCTTCGGGAACAAGATATACGCCAATCCCCCGATCTTGACCAAGGTCAGCAACCCGGCATGGATCGCCAAATGATGCCGACGGCACAAACACGACGCATTACGGCAACTGGTCTTCCCGCCATGCTCCCACCAATCATCATGATGGCACTCAAGCATCTCCGGCGGCGCGGTGCACCCGGGCACAATACACCCTCGGTCCCGGGCCAATGCGGCCCGCTTGATCGCCTCGGTGAAGAACCTCTGGGTCCGCCCCACATCCAGCGGCTGCCCGTCGGGCCCGAAGATCACCCGGTAAATCGCTCCCTCGCACATCAGCCTCCCGGTTTCCGCCGCGTCGAGCCCCACCCCGTGGTCCGTGGTCGAGGTCAGCATCTCGGGGTGCCGCAAATCCTCCAGGGCCTTGAGCTGGATGTGGATCCCGACCCGCGGCGCGATGGTCTTGGCCCCCGGCCCCGCCGGACCGGAGCTGAGGGCTGCGAGGAACGCGTTCAACCGGCGCTGGGCCGGCGGCACGTCCGCGTCGCCGCCCAACTCCGGGTCCTGGTCGCTGTACTCGGTCCGCGGCTGCCCGGCGGCATCCCCGAAGCCATGGCCTGCATCCTCGTGGCCGGTTTCCGCACCCCCGGAATCCTGGCCTTCCTGGCCCTCGGAGGACTCCTGAGCGTGCTGGCTCTCCGAGATGTCTTGGCCGTACTGGCCCTCCGAGGCACCCTGCGAGCCTTTGCCCGCGCTATGCCACGTATCAAAGTCAATGAGATTCTCCCGGCCTTCCTCGGCCGGGCCGCCACCAGTGCCGCCATCGGGGCCGGGACCGGCATCGGGGCTGCTGTCGGGGCCGGAATTGATGCCGGACCAGTCGGGAGCCGGGGCATCCGAACTGAACAACGGGTCGGTCTGCACCTCGCCGCGTTCTATTGCCTCGGCGTCCGCCGCCGAGCGGTCGGGGTTCGAGGAACCGGCCCGGGCGGCCCGGGCGGCCTTGCCGGCCTGGGTCCGCGGGTTGTCCGCCTGCCCCATCAACGAGCGCAACTGCTCGGCCTGCTCCCCCGCCGCGCGCAGGTCGTAGCAGTCCACCCCGGCGCGGGTGCCGCGGAAGAAGATCCCGGTCTCCGGGGCTCGTTGCTTGCCGTGCTCGCGCCGGTAGTCGGAGATCAAGGTGGAGACCTGTTTCTCGCTGGTGGTGCGGTTCGGCTCGGCCAAGGCGGCGAGTACGTGCTCTTCCATGAGTGCCCCGTCGGCGTGCCGGGCGGTCGGCGGCAGCGGGATTCCTTCGAAGCAGGTGTCGGCCGGTTCGAACTTGTCCAGTGCCCGGGCCGCCTGCGCGATCCGGCGCGGGTCCACGGCCCCCGGAGCCTGGTACAGCCGGGCCAGCCCGGCCAGCCGCGGGGTCAGCGTGCCGCCGTCCATGGCGCGGCGGGCGATCAGCAGGTGCGCATCGTGCAGCCGGGACGCGGCCCCGTAGTAGTTCAGCCCCAGCCAGGCCGCGGCGAAGTCCGCGGTGCTGGTGTAGTGGGCGCGGCCCGCGTGCAGGCGCGGAGCGGTGGCCAGGTCCAGCTGCCGGTAGGCGTGCTGGTCCCTGGCTTGGCGCAGGGCGTCCAGCTCGTCGTCTTCGAGCAGGTGCGCGCCGGTGGATTCCAGATGGATCTGGCTGCGCAGCTGCTCGCGCTGGGTGTCGTGGAACAGCTGCTCGATCAGGTGGGCGTGGGCGGCGGCGACCCGAGGGTCCTCGATGCCGCGCAGGGCTTCGGAGAGCTTGGCCAGCAGGGCGCAGCACGAGGCCATGACCTCGAGCAGGGCGGCGGCCGCGCCGCGCGGGATGCTCGTGGTGATGGCGTTGTGCAGGACCTGGAGTGCTGCGGCGAGCTGGTGGATACTCATGGCCCCAGCCTGCGCCGGGTCTACGGGTGGCGGCGGGAGGTGGTTGCGGGATGTGGAGAAGTCGGGGAAATATTTTTCCACCCACCAGCTGGGCCTCCGTTATCCCAGAAGGACATCACATTGCCGTAATCCTCGATCCATATCACCACGCTGCGCTGGTTCCGACCGCATGTTGACTAGCCCTTTGCGTACTTCTGAATTGGCCGCAAAAGCGAAAATCCGGTGATGTTTCGCTCGCAGCCCATTCAACGTCCTTTGACGATTCGTCCGTTTGGGAAACATATTTTTGTGAGCCCACTCACCCATGACAATATGTCTTCAACCAAAGATAAAACCTACATCAAGGAACCTCATGACGCGCCCATCATCGGCAAGCCTTCGCGAGATCAGCGACCTCATTGCCCTCGACACCACTAGCAGGGACACCAACCTGCCGCTGATCGATCTGCTCGAAGCAAAACTTCAAGCGGTCGGAATCGATTCCAAACGGATCTACAACGAAGATCGAAGCAAGGCCAATTTGCTGGCAACCATTCCGGCGGACGATGGAAGCCGCCGCGGGGGCGTGGTCCTCTCCGGCCACACCGACGTCGTCCCGGTCGACGGACAGAACTGGTCCAGCGATCCGTTTACTGTCCATGAGCGTGATGAGAAGCTGTACGGGCGTGGCACCTGCGACATGAAGTCCTACATCGGGGTCATCCTGGGCAAACTGCCCGAGTTCATCTCCGCCAAGCTTTCGCAGCCGATTCACCTCGCATTCTCCTATGACGAAGAAATCGGTTGCATCGGTGCGGTGAGCCTCGTTGATGAAATCGTGAGCCAGGAACTGGCCCCTCGCGGCTGCTTCGTCGGTGAGCCAAGCAGTATGCGCGCAATCCGCGGGCACAAGTCCATGAATGTTTTCAAGGTTTCCTTCCACGGGGTCGCAGCGCACTCATCGCTGCCCAGCGAAGGACTCAACGCCATCTCCTACGGCCTTCGTTTCGCCAGCTTCGTGGAAGAGATCGCCCATGAGCTGCGGACGGAGGGCCCTTCCGACCCGGCTTTCATCGAACCCACCACGACAATGAACGTGAATCTGATCAACGGTGGAATTGCTGTCAATACGATCCCTTCAGACTGCACAGTGCATTTTGAGTTCCGTTCGCTGGCGGTCGTGGACCGCGAGGCGCTGACCGCCCGAATCAAGAATTTCGCGAGCCAACTGGGCGAAGAAATGCGCGCCCGGAACCCACAGGCATCCATGACCTTCGAGCAGGTAGCAGGTGCCCCGGGCCTGGACACCGCCCCGTCGGAAGAGATCGTCGATCTTGCCGCTCGATGCGGCGCCATCGCCGCCGACGACAAGGTCACCTACGGCACGGAGGCCGGACTGTTCGCCGCCGCAGGCATTCCGACCGTGGTTTGCGGTCCGGGCGACATCGCCCAGGCCCATGCACCGGACGAATTCATTGAACTCGAACAAATCGTTGCCTGCGAAGGATTCATGGATCAACTGATCAAGGAACTTTCCTCATGACCGCTTCACCGCAATCCCCGACCACGCAGCAGCTTGCCGACGCACGCAAGGCAGTGATTTCTTCTTCCATCGGCGCAGCCCTGGAATGGTTCGACATCATTGTCTATGCAACCTTCGCCACGACAATCGCCAAATTGTTCTACCCCGAGTCGGATGCAACCTTCGCGCTAATCCTCACATTCGCCACCTTCGCTATTTCCTATGTCATCCGTCCCTTGGGCGGCATGGTTCTGGGCAGCTACGCTGATCGCAAGGGACGCAAAGCTGCGCTGACCCTCACATTGATGCTCATGATGGTCGGCACCTTGATCATGGCCATTGCCCCGACCTACGAAATGGTGGGTGTCTGGGGCGCCTTGATCATCCTGCTCTCACGCCTGCTCCAGGGTTTCTCGGCGGGTGGCGAATTCGGCACCGCCACGGCGTTTCTCATTGAAACCGCCCCGCACAAGAAGGCCTTCTACTCCTCCTGGCAGGTCGCGGCACAAGGAGCCTCCATGCTGCTCGCTTCTGCTTTCGGGTTCGTCCTGACTACACAGTTGTCCACCGAGGCCCTGGAGAGCTGGGGATGGCGCGTTCCGTTCTTTGTCGGTTTGCTCATCGGTCCGGTCGGGCTGTACATCCGAGCACGGCTCGAAGAGACCGAAGAATTCATCAAGGTTGAAAAGTCGAAGTCTCCGCTGGGGCAGCTTTTTGCCCACAATTACGGACGGCTTTTGGCCGGAGCAGCGGCGATCGGCGTCGCCACGATCTCTGTCTACATGATTCTCTACATGCCGACATTTGCCGTACAGAATCTGCACATCCCTGCCGATGCCGCATTCCTGGGTGGCGTGGTTGCTGGCATCGTAACGCTGGTCAGCGTGCCGTTCATCGGCCATCTTGCCGACAGGGTGGGGCCAGCGCGCGTTATGACTTGGGCAGCGGTGGCCGCGCTCGTGGGAGCCTGGCCGCTGTTCAAGTTGATGACAGGTAATCCCACAGTTCCAGTCATGATCGTCGTGATCGCTCTGCTGGGTGTCATCATGGCGTTCTACTTCGGTCCACTTCCGGCGCTGATTTCGTCGTTGTTCCCTGCAGCGATTCGCGGATCAGGAATCTCGGTCACGTACAACGTAGGTGTCACCGTACTCGGCGGCATCGCGCCACTCGTGCTCACCTGGCTGATTAGCGCAACCGGTTCCCTGGATGCCCCAAGTTTCTACTACATGGCTATCGCAGTCCTTTCGCTCATCGGACTAGCGGTCATTCGCCTCAGGTACGAGTTGGCATAGCCGCATAACGTCATTCTCAGGGCCCGCGCTCCTCGAAAATTTTCGGGAAGCGCGGGCCCTTTGTCATGTCAGCGCCAGGTTCACCTGCGGGCCGCCGAATTCCGCCGATCAGAACCTGTTGCAGGCATACGACTGCCGCGAAACAGCCCGACCTTTTCGTCCTCACGGTCGGAGAACAGGGCACGACGCCGTTCCGGCATGACTCCGCGGGAAATATCCACTCTTCAGAATCCACGTGTTGCGAGCGGGAAATAGACGCCAAAATAATAATTCATTTTCGACGAATTTCAACCCCAGATAACGATTTATCACCATTTTTGAATTATCGAAATAGGAGGCGATGCGACACGAACTAAGCCCTGACTTGAGATACTAATCCGGAGCGATTTGAGCAGAGTCCTGTGATTCATGCTACGCTCAAACAGTCGATGATCCCGCCGGATCTACGGCGCTAGTCGGACATGACGAGCTCCACAACACCGGTTTTCCGGTGAACTGCAGGCGCAGGACAGTTGCCGTCTCGACCGAGCGGAGCATCGACGGGTTCTCTGACCGGCTTGAATTTCGCCGTCAGTTGGGAAAGAACCGCGCACGAATGGCAATTTTGTCACCGAGCACTTTACTCGGTGCGTTCGATTCAATCAGGATCGAATTCTCAGCCATTCACCAAGTATTAGGCCTCAACTAGGCATGTATGAGGACGACAGCGAACTGACTCAGCGCGCGTAAAAATAGGCTGGTTCTGGAAAGAGATGAGCCGAAGAACGGACGGAGAGTGATTGATGGCCCCAGGGCTTGTGTGCGTCGGCTAATCGAACCCCGCCATCGCAGTGTGCGGGATGAGACGTGCAGAACCATGCACCGCGGAGGATCCTTGTCCGATCCGGTGTCGATTCTCGAACTCGTCGATCCTAAGGAGGTGGAGTGTGAACCCGGAAGCAGTCGGTTTCAGCGCTCTGACCATTGTACTTTTATTGGTCTTGTTTTACGGTGGAACGTTTTTCGTTTCCACTCGCATTGGTAAGAAAAACGAAAATGCCGACGGGTACATGACCGCCGGCAATAAAATCGGCTTCGGCATTTCGGCGGCAAGCATGACCGCTACCTGGATCTGGGCCTCTTCCATGTATGCCTCGGCGTCGTCCGGCTACACCTACGGAATCAGCGGCCCCATCCACTACGGCCTGTGGGGCGCGTTGATGATCCTGTTCATCTACCCCTTCGGCAAGCGCATCCGCAAGGTGGCGCCCAAGGCCCACACGCTGGCCGAGGTCATGTACGTACGCCACGGCCGCTCCAGCCAGCTCATGCTGGCAGGGTCCAACGTCGTCGGCTCGGTCATCTCGCTGATGTCCAACTTCATCGCCGGTGGCGTGCTGATTTCGATGCTCTCCCCCTTCAACTTCATCCAGGGCGTATTCGCCGTGGCCGGCGGCGTGCTGCTCTACACCCTGTGGTCGGGGTTCCGCGCTTCGGTGCTCACCGATTTCATGCAGGTCATCGCCATGCTCGGCGCAGTGGCCATCATCGTGCCGTTCATCTTCTTCGCCGCGGGATTCCCCGCCGCGTTCGAGACCGGGGCAGCGAACCTCACCGCGCAGCAGTCGAACTTCTTCTCCTCCGAGGCCTTCCTGAACCAGGGTGCCCCGTACATCGCCGCGGTGCTGGCCTACGCCATCGGCAACCAGACCATCGCCCAGCGGCTGTTCGCGGTGCGCGAGGACCTGATCAAGCCGACCTTCATCACCGCGACCATCGGCTACGGCGCCATGGTCATCGGCGTGGGCATGCTCGGCGTGCTGGCGCTGTATCTGGGCTTCACCCCGACCGGCGGGGATTTGAACAACATCATCCCCGAAATGGCGGCAAGCTACCTCCCGGGCATCCTGTTGGCGCTGTTCTTCATCATGATCATCGGCGCGCTGTCCTCGACCGCCGATTCGGACCTCTCCGCGCTGTCCTCCATCATGATGGCCGACATCTACGGACAGAACATCGCGGGCAAGAAGAAGGCGAACCCGAAAACCATGCTGCTGGTCGGACGGCTGACGATGGTCGCCGCAACAGCCCTGGCCGTCGCTTTGGCCAGCATGCAGATGAACATCCTGGACCTGCTGGTCTTCGTCGGCGCCTTGTGGGGCGCGCTGGTGTTCCCGGTGCTGGCGAGCTTCTACTGGAAGAAGGTCACCAACAAGGCCTTCACCGTTTCGGTGATCGCCGCGCTGGCGGTATTCATTCCGGTGCGTTTCGACCTGATCCCGATGACGGGCATCACCGCCGTGCTGATCGAGCTGCTGGCCATCCTGGGCATCGGCATCGTCCTGGGCCTGATGGCCTTCGGCTTCTTCGGCCTGCGCCCGGCAATGGTTATCGGCATCGGGGCCAGCGTGGTCGCCGCGCCGTTCTGCTTCGGCTTCCTGCGCGACTACACGACCCTGTCGGCCTCGCTGGTCGCCTATTCGGTCAGCACCATCATCTGCTATCTCATGTCCTTCAGGTCCACGCAGAACTTCGACTTCGCGGTGATCGCCGAGCGGGCCGGAGACTTCGATACCGGGGAACAGCCGGTCGCTGCAGTGCCTGCCGGCAGCCGCAACTCAACCAGAACAGCCCAGGAGCGTGAATAAATGCTAGCCCTCAGCCTCTACGTCCTCATCTGGCCGGTCATCGTGGCCGTCGTCGCCATCGTCATCTCCAAGGCCTTCATTTCCGAAGCCCGCGAGGCGAAGCGCCGTGGCGAGGACCTGATCTAGGCGCCCCGCCCACTAGCCGTACAGCGCGCGTGCCGGTTCTCCCCTGCATCGGGGGAGGGCCGGCGCGCGTGCTTGGTGCGGAGGTTGCAAAATTTTTTCGATCCGGTCCAATCCGCACCGTGCCGCGCCCCGAATACCGTGTGAAAGCCCGCCCCGACGGGGAGGGACACCACGACGGTTCTTGCCGTCGCCACAGGAGGAGAACGACATGAAGCACACGCAGAGAACGTTCGCCGGAGCCCTGGGATTGATCGCGGTCGCCGCGCTGGGACTCAGTGCCTGTTCGATGGACAGCGACACCCCGGAATCATCGAGCGCACCCGCCCCCGAAGCCTCCAGCTCGGAGATGGCCACCGAAAGCAGCCCGGCCGCGGACAGCAGCATGGACCCGACCGCGAATCTTGTCGGCTCGGGATGCTCGGCCTACGCCGAAGCCGTGCCGAGCGGCGACGGCTCGGTCGCCGGGATGGCCCAGGACCCGGTCGCCGTCGCGGCGTCCAACAACCCGCTGCTGAAGACCTTGACCAAGGCCGTCTCCGGGAAGCTGAACCCGGACGTCGATCTGGTCGACACCTTGAACGGGGCCGAATTCACCGTCTTCGCACCGGTAGACGAAGCCTTCGCCGCCATCCCGGAGAAGGACCTGAACGCCGTCGTCAAGGATTCGGACATGCTGACCAAGGTGCTCACCTACCATGTGGTTCCCGGGGAGATCCAGCCCGCCGACATCGCGGGAACGCACACCACGGTTGAGGGCCGGGACCTGGAAGTGACAGGCAGCGCAGACAACCTGATGGTCAATGACGCCAAGGTCGTCTGCGGCGGAGTCCAGACCGCCAATGCGGTGGTCTACCTGGTCGACACCGTCCTGATGCCGCCGGCCGACAAGTAGCCGCGGCGCCTGGATTCTGTCCGACGTAAACCAGCCATGGCGGCGTCCGGTTCCGGCACAGGAGCCGGGCGTCGCCGTGCGCCGCGCGCCCCGGAACCCGCGGGGAACGCCCCTGAAACTGAATGGTGGATGAGAGCCATGGGAATGATCGCCTCGTGCATGAGATTCTTGGGTCCATGAGTTCGGAGATGAGCGACGCAGTTCCAGAGCCGGTGACGGCAGCACCCGAGGAACTGCTGCGCCGTATCGCCGGCGGCGACGAGCGCGCCTTCGAGCAGTTTTACGACTGCCTCGCGCCGCGCGTGTACGGCCTGGTGCGGCGCCTGCTGAGGGACGAGGCGCAAAGCGAGGAGATCCTGCAGGAAGTCTTCGTTCAGGCCTGGCAGCATGCGGCCCGCTTCGACCCTGCCCGCGGCAGCGCCGCGGGCTGGTTGCTGACCCTGGCGCACCGCCGCACGGTGGACCGCATCCGCTCCAGCCAGGCAAGCCGCGAACGAGACCTGCGCATGGGGCTGCAGGAGATCGGCACGGAATACAACGACGTGGAAGAGAACGCGATCCTGCATGACGAGAGCCGGCGCATTGTGCAGGCGCTCAAGCGCCTGAGCGAGGCCCAGCGCGCCGCCATCGAACTGGCCTACTTCGGGGGCTACACGCACCACGAGGTGGCCGACCTGCTGAAAATCCCGGTGGGCACCGCCAAGACGCGCATCCGCGATGGCATGATTAAGCTTCGAGACCTGATGGGGGTGGCGTAGTGGAACGGAACGAGAACGAGCTGACCGGCAGCTACGCCCTGAATGCGCTGAGCGACGAGGAACGCGCCAGGCTGCTGGCGCAGGCCGCGAACTCCCCCGCGCTTCAAGCCGACATGGATGCCATGGACGAGACCGCCGCCATGCTGGCGCTGGGCAGCGCACCGGTGCCCCCGCCGGCCAGGGTGAAATCCCGGCTCATGGAGGAGATCGCCCGCCGCCCGCAGCTGCCGGCGGAGGATCCCGCGGACGAACGAGCGGACGAGCCGGCGGCAATTCCGCAGCCCGAGCACGCGCCAGCCCCGGATTCCGTGCCCGCGCGGCAGGGATGGCCTGCCCGCCGCAAGTCCGCGAAGTTCTTCGCCCTGGCCGCGGCCATCCTGCTGCTGGGCTCGGCGGGGCTGGGAACCGTGGTCTACCTGCAGCAGGCCGAACAGCGCCAGCTGCAGGCCCAGCTCACCGATCTCAGCACTCGCCAGGCCGAGCTCACCGAGCTGCTGGGCGCGCCGGATGTGGAAACCAAAACCCAGACCATGGCCGACGGGGCGACGGTGACGCTGTCCTATTCCGTCGAGCGGGGCCTGATGGCAGTCACCACCGCCGGAATGCCCGAGCTGTCCAAGGACAAGGGCTACGAGCTGTGGCTCATCTCCGCCGACGGCGCCCAGCCGGCCGGCATGCTGCCGGGCACCGGGGCCGACGGCCTGAAATTGCTTACCGGTGCCATGGACGGGGTCTCGCATTTCGGCATCACCGTTGAACCGGCCACGGGTTCTCCGGCGCCGACCACCGAACCGCTGATGGTCCAGGAACTCTGAGCATGCCCGGGCCAATCCGCCCCCGGCCCGGCTCCGAACCAGTTGCTGAAGGACCAGCCGACCCGGAACGCCGGGCGGCAGCTACTCACCGGAGGTGACATGCCGTGAAGGAAACACCAAGGCGCAGCCTGGGAGCACGCGGAGCGTATGCGCTGACGGGGCTCTGCTCGGCCGGGGTGCTGTTCGGCCTCGCCCAGCTGGCGTCAGCCTTTTTCGCTTCGTCGTCAGCACCTTTGGTGGCGCTGGGCTCCGCTGTCATCGACTTCACCCCGCCGTGGCTGAAGGACTTGGCGATTTCGCTGTTCGGCACCAACGACAAGCTGGCCCTGTTCGTCTCGATGGGCGCGGTGGCCGTGGTGCTCGCCGCGCTGATCGGCCTGCTGGCGCGGCGCAGCACCGCCGCGGCCTCGGCAGCGGTGCTGGTGCTGGCGGGGATCCTGGGCGCCGCGGTGATCTCGCGTTCATCCACCGGTCCGCTGGATCTGGTCCCGACCGCCCTGGGCACCGCGGCGGCGCTGCTTGTCCTGCGGTGGCTGTGCTCGTTGGCTTCCCGGCTGGATCCCGCGCACTCGGAGTCGCCCGATGGCGTGGCCCGGCGCAACTTCATGCTCGGGGCCGCCGGGGCCGTGGTGCTCGCGGCGGGCGCCGCCATCCTGTCCACGTCGCTGTCCGCGGCCCGGAACACCGCGCAGCTGGCTCGCAAGGCCCTGCGGCTTCCGGCCGCCAAGACCACGGCTCCCGCGGTGCCGCCGGGCGCCCAGGTCAATCTGGCGGGGATGCCCGAGTTCGTCACCCCGAACCAGGATTTCTACCGCATCGACACCGCGTTGAGGGTGCCCGGCATCGACCCGGCGCAGTGGTCGCTGCGGGTCCATGGCCTGGTGGAGCACGAGTTCACGATGAGTTTTCAGGAGCTGCTCAGCCAGGACCTGGTGGAGCACTACCTGACGCTGACCTGCGTTTCGAACCCGGTGGGCGGGGATCTGGTGGGCAACGCAAAGTGGCTGGGCTATCCGCTGCGTGAGGTGCTGGCCCGCGCCAAGCCGGCCGCGGGCGCGGACATGGTGCTGTCCACCTCGATCGACGGATTCAGCGCGTCCACCCCGCTCGAAGCCCTGACCGATGAACGCATGGCGCTGCTGGCCGTGGGCATGAACGGCGAGGCGCTGCCCATGGAGCACGGCTTCCCGGTGCGCATGGTGGTTCCCGGGCTCTACGGGTACGTCTCGGCCACCAAATGGGTGGTGGACCTCGAGGTGACCCGCTTCGCGGACAAGGCGGCCTACTGGACCACCCGCGGCTGGTCCGAACGCGGCCCGATAAAGATGTCATCCCGCGTGGACACCCCGCAGTCCTTCGCCACGGTGCCCGCCGGACGGGTGGATCTCGGCGGCAGCGCCTGGGCGCAGACCCGCGGCATTTCCCGGGTCCAGGTCAGCATCGACGGCGGTTCCTGGCGCGAGGCAACGCTGGCCGAGGAGGCGACGCTCGATACCTGGCGGCAATGGAGCTACCGCTGGGAGGACGCGGCGCCCGGCACGCATGCGGTCGCCGTGCGGGCCTACGACCGCAGCGGCAAGCTGCAGACCGAAGAGCGCGCCGACCCGGTGCCCGACGGAGCGTCAGGCTGGCACCGGGTGCAGTTCACGGTGGAATGAGCCGCGTCGCCGCGGGCGGCGCAAGGTATCGGGAAAAACGAAATCCCCGGCGCCTGCACGATATGCATCGTGCAGGCGCCGGGGATTTCCCGGCTTTGGGCCCCGGATCCGGGCCAGGCAGCGCAGGTGCGCCTAGGCCTGTTCGGCGTCCTGGTCCTCGTCCTTCTTGTACGGGTCCTCGTCGCCGGCGAAGTGCTTGCCTTCGCGCAGGGCCGCGACCTCGGCGTCCTTCTCGCGGGCCTTGGCCAGCAGTTCCTCAAGGTGCGAAGCGCCCTCGGGGATCTCGTCGGCCACGAAGGTCAGCGTCGGGGTCAGCCGGATGGTCAGGTTGCGGCCCAGCTCCTTGCGCAGGGCTCCCCCGCGCTTGGACAGCAGCTCGGCGATTTCTGCCTTGGCAGTGTCGTCGCCGAACACCGTGTAGTACACGGTGGCGTGCTGCAGGTCGTTGGTGACGCGGGCGTCGGTCACCGTCACGTTGTCGATGCGCTCGTCCTTGATGACGGTGCGCAGGGACTGGGCCATGAGGACCTGCACGCGCTTGGCAAGGCGTGCGGCACGGGCTGAATCAGCCATGATTATCTCCTTATGGTTCAAAATTCGTGGGCGCCTGACCGCTTGGAAGCGGTCAAACGCCCACGAATCGGCAAGTCACGAAGCTACCAGCGGGTTGCTGCTAGGCGCGTGGCTTCTCGCGCATCTCGAAGGTCTCGATGATGTCGCCTTCCTTGATGTCGTTGAACGACCCCAGGCCGATACCGCACTCGAAGCCCTCGCGGACTTCGGTGACGTCGTCCTTCTCGCGGCGCAGCGAGTCGATCGACAGGTTGTCGGCGACCACGTTGCCGTCGCGCACCAGGCGGGCCTTGGTGTTGCGCTTGATGGTGCCCGAGCGGATGATCGAACCGGCGATATTGCCGAACTTCGAGGAGCGGAAGACCATGCGGATCTCGGCGGTGCCCAGCTCCACTTCTTCGTACTCCGGCTTGAGCATGCCCTTGAGCGCCGCTTCGATGTCGTCGATGGCTGCGTAGATGACCGAGTAGAAGCGCATGTCAACGCCTTCCTTGTCGGCCATTTCGGCAACGCGCTCAGCAGGACGCACGTTGAAGCCAATGATGATCGCGTTGTCCACGGTCGCCAGGTTGACGTCGTTCTGGGTGATCGCGCCGACGCCGCGGTGGATGACGCGCAGCTGCACGTCCTCGCCCACGTCGATCTTCATCAGCGAGTCTTCCAGTGCCTCGACGGCACCGGAGGCGTCGCCCTTCAGGATCAGGTTGAGGGTATCGATCTTGCCCTCGGCCACTGCCTTGTCGAAGTCCTCCAGGGTGATGCGCTTGCGGCGCTTGGCCAGCATGGCGTTGCGCTCAGCGGTCTCGCGCTTGTCGGCGATCTGGCGGGCGGTGCGCTCGTCCTCGGTGACCAGGAAGCTGTCGCCTGCACGCGGCACGGAGGACAGGCCGAGAACCTGCACCGGACGCGACGGCAGGGCGATGTCCAGGTTCTCACCGTTCTCGTTGAACATTGCGCGCACGCGGCCGTGGGCGGTGCCCACCACCATGGTGTCGCCGACTGCGAGGGTACCTGACTGCACCAGGACGGTGACCACGGAACCGCGGCCCTTGTCCAGGTTGGCTTCGATGGCCACACCGCGGGCGGACTTGTCGGGGTTCGCCTGCAGCTCCATGACGTCGCTGGTCAGCAGCACGGCGTCGAGCAGTTCCTCGATGCCCAGCTTCTGCAGCGCGGAAACCTTCACGAACATGGTGTCGCCACCGTATTCCTCGGGCACCAGGCCGTACTCGGTGAGCTGGCCCATGACCTTGTCCGGGTTGGCTTCCGGCTTGTCGACCTTGTTCACTGCGACGATGATCGGCACGCCTGCGGCCTGCGCGTGGTTCAGCGCCTCAACGGTCTGCGGCATGACGCCGTCGTCCGCTGCGACCACCAGCACAGCCACGTCGGTGACCTCGGCACCACGGGCACGCATGGCGGTGAACGCCTCGTGGCCCGGGGTATCGATGAAGGTCATCGCGCGTTCGCGGCCCTCGTGCTCGTGGGTGATCTGGTAGGCGCCGATGTGCTGGGTGATGCCGCCGTGCTCGCCCTCGATCACGTTGGACTGGCGGATGGCATCCAGCAGTCGGGTCTTACCGTGGTCGACGTGGCCCATGATGGTGATGACCGGGGCGCGCTCCTCGAGCACGTCCTCGCCCTCAGCCTCGAGCTCGGCATCCAGGTCCAGACCGAAGCCTTCGAGCAGTTCCTTGTCCTCGTCCTCCGGGGAGACGACCGAAACCTTGTAGCCCAGCTCTTCGCCGAGGACCTCGAAGGTTGCCTCGTCCAGCGACTGGGTGGCGGTGGCCATTTCACCGAGGTGGAACAGCACGGTCACAAGTGCGGCCGGGTTTGCGCCGATCTTGTCAGCGAAATCGGTGATCGATGCGCCGCGGCGCAGACGGATCTCGGTGTCGCCGGTGCCGCGTGGAACATTCACGCCGCCCAACGACGGAGCGCTCATCTGCTCCAATTCCTGGCGCTTCGCGCGCTTGGACTTGCGCTGCTTGCCGCGACCGGCGCCTCCCTTGCCGAAGGCACCGCCCACGCCGCCGCGGCCGCGTGGTGCACCTGGGCGGAAGCCGCCACCGGTACCGCCGCCGCCACCTGCGCCGCCTGGACGACCACGGCCGCCGGCGCCTGCGCCTGGGCGACCGCCGCCGGCTGGAGCCGGACGATCGGTGCGGTTAGGCATCATGCGCGGGGTGGCAGTGGTGCCGCCCGGACGCGGTGCGCCTGCTGGGCGTGGTCCGCCGGCACCGGCTGGACGTGGGCCGCCCTGACCGGCTGGACGCGGGCCACCGGCACCGGCTGGACGTGGACCGCCCTGGCCAGCTGGACGCGGGCCGCGCTGGCCGTCGCGTGATGGGCGTGGACCGCCCTGGCCTGCGCCGCCCGGACGCGGGCCGCGCTGGCCGTCGCGTGATGGACGCGGGCCGCCCTGGCCGCCCTCGGAGCGCATGCCCTGCTGGGAGCTGAACGGGTTGTTGCCCGGGCGTGGGCCGCCTGGACGCGGAGCACCCGGACGAGGAGCGCGCGAACCATCGCGGCCGCCGCCACGGCGGTCGGTCGATTCGCCGGTGCGCATGCCCTGCTGGGAGCTGAACGGGTTGTTGCCCGGACGCGGGGTGCCCGGCTTCGGAGCCGGACGGGCGCCTGGCTTCGGAGCACCTGGAACAGGTGCCCCCGGGGTGGCCTGGGCCTTCGGTGCAGCCGGGGCTGCCGGTGCCGCTGGGGCAGCCGGTGCGGTCTTCGGCGCGGCGTCGGCAGGCTTGGCTGCCGGACGCGGGCCCGGAGTAGCAGCAGTCTTGGCGCCAGCTGGCTTCGGAGCAGCCGGGCGGCCGGCGCCCGGGGTTGCCGCCGGACGTGCGGCGGCAGGCTTGGCTGCGCCGCCATTGGCGCCCGGGAATGCGTCGCGCAGCTTGCGGGCGACCGGGGGCTCAACGGTTGAGGACGCGGAGCGAACGAACTCGCCCATGTCCTGCAGTTTGGTCAGTGCTTCTTTCGAAGTGATTCCGAGCTCTTTGGCGAGCTCGTGAACGCGGGGTTTAGCCACATCTCTCCTGTTTTGATGTGATCTGCATAAACCCCGAGTCCCTGGGGACTTAGGTGTTCTGGCAGATCAGCTGTGTAATTCGTGAAATTCTTCCGCCGCACGGTGGATCACGCAGAACTGATTGTTCATCGGTGTGCGCTCAACATTGCGGACTCATCGGGTTGCCATCAGATTTCTGACCCGCTTTCATCATGTTTGCCAGATGGCCGGCCTGCGGCCGGTCGATCTTCGTATGCGGTGAATTGCGCGAGCACCGTATCGGCGTTGACCGCGGACTTGAAAGCCCTGGAGAACGCTCGTCGCTGCACTGCCTGCCGCACACACTTTTCAATCCCGTGGGTCCAGGCGCCCCGCCCAGGGGCGGAAGCGCCGACATCAAGAAGCACCGCGTGAAGCGGTGCCTGCTCGGTGAGAACCCAACGAATCAGATCATTTCTGGAGGTAGAGGTCCGACAGCCAATGCACGTGCGTTGCTGATGCAGCTTCATGCGAGCGCCGTCGCCACCTTCCCGTTGAAATGAACCAACTACCAGTCTAGCGCGTTTGCGCCCCGGTGTGCGCGTGAGTTTGGTATCACACACGTTCAGGGCGCACCGCGGCAGACCGCAAACTTATCCCAGCCAGTTCTAGTACTGGGGCTCCTTGCCGCCCGAAGCTGCCAGGATGTCGATGCGCCAGCCGGTCAGCTTGGCGGCCAGTCGGGCGTTCTGCCCTTCCTTGCCGATGGCCAGCGAAAGCTGGGAATCCGGAACCACCACGCGGGCGCGGCGTTCGGCTTCATCCAGGATCTCCACGGAGACCACCTTCGACGGCGACAGGGCGGCGGCGATGAACTTGGCCGGATCCTCGTTGTAGTCAACGATATCGATCTTCTCGTCGCTCAGCTCGTTCATCACGGCGCGCACGCGGGTGCCCATTTCGCCGATGCAGGCGCCCTTGGCGTTGACGCCCGGCTTGGTGGCGCGGACGGCGATCTTGGTGCGGTGCCCGGCTTCGCGGGCCAGTGCCTCGACCACGACGGTGCCGTCGGCGATCTCGGGAACTTCCATTTCGAACAGCAGGCGAACCAGGTTCGGGTGCGACCGCGACAAGGTCACGGCAGGGCCCTTGTTGCCGCGTTCCGCGGAGACCACGTAGGCGCGCAGGCGGTTGCCGTGCTGGTACTTCTCGCCCGGCACCTGCTCCACGGGAGGCAGCAGCGCTTCGACGGCGCCGATGTTGACCTGCACCATGTGCGAGGAGTAGCCCTGCTGGATGACACCGGAGATCAGGGTGCCCACGCGGGCGGCGTATTCGCCGACAACCTGGGCATCCTCTGCTTCGCGCAAGCGCTGCATGATGACCTGGCGCGCGGTCGACGCCGCGATGCGGCCGAAGCCGTGCGGGGTGTCGTCGAATTCGCCCAGCAGCACGCCGGCTGCGTCGCGGTCCTCAACGAGGATCGAGACGTGGCCGTTGCTGCGCTCGATGTGGGCACGGGCGCCGGGCATGGCGCCTTCGGTCTTGTTGTAGGCAAGCAGCAGCGCGGACTCGATGGTCGGGATCAGGACATCCATCGGGATATCGCGGTCTTTTTCCAGAATGCGTAGTGCGTCGAGATCAATATCCACGCCTAGCCCTCCAAATCTTCAGTGTCAATGGTGTCAAACAGCTCGTCGTCGAAGTTCAGCTCCGGATCGACCACGGCCTTGCGGATGTTTTCAAAGGAGTAGCTGACTGGATCAAGGATCTTGGTCTTCATGCCCTTTTTGGCAGGCTCCCGGTGTTCGGCAATAACGACCTCGTCGTCGGAAACCTCGTTAATGCGTCCGCGAAGCTTGGTGCCGTCGGTCAGCGTGAGCTTGACCATGCGGTTCAGTGCGCGCGCCCAGTGGCGTGGCGCGGTCAGCGGACGGGACAGGCCTGGCGAGCTGACTTCAAGTTCATAGGGGGATGCCGAGGCGTAGACGACGTCCTTATCCAAGGCGTTTGAAATGGTGGTGGTGACTTCACCGAGCGCATCGAGATTCACCGACTCGCGGCCGTCGGCCTTGTCGACGATGACCTGGATGATCATCTGCTTGCCCGACGGGCGAAGAGAGACTTCTTCCAGAATTAATCCGTGGGATTCTACTTCCGGTTTCAACGCAGTACTCAGACGCTGCGCTTCCTGTTCGGTATCGGCCGGCATACCGGTCATGGATATCCTCCCACGCTATTCGATGTTGTCCGTTAAGCGTATCTCCCCGAACCCCGCTTGAGAACTCGTTGACCGGCTCAGGTGAAGGAACTCACGCCAGTCTTTTGCACCACGCCACGGAAGAATGGCCAAAGGCCGGGTCGCCGGCCCACTTCATGGGATGATCATTTCGCTATGACTGATCCATCGCCCCGCCCCGCAAAGCCCGTTCAGCCGCCGGCCAAACGCGCCCCCGGCTGGATCGCCCCGGTGCTGGTCGCTTCCATTGCCGGGGCCGCCACCTGGGGAATCGGCGTCACAGTGTTCCGCGGCGCGCTAGTCGACCGCGGCCTTCCGGATGCAGTCAGCGAGGCTTCGGCCGACCAACAGGCGCAGTGGGGGTACGGAGCCCAACTGGCCGACCTGGGAAGCCAGGCGGCCGCGATGGCTTCCCTGGCCGAGAACGAGAAGATCGCCGCGGCGCTTGCCGATCTGGGCACGTCGCTCTCGCAGGGCGCGGCCCTGCTGGGCGAGCTGCATTTCGACGACCAGCCTCCGGCCGACGCGCCGGAGAGCTACTCCCCCGAAAAACTGGCCGCCTTGGCGTCGTCGGTCGCGACCTTGAGTTCGAGCATTCCCGAGTTCGCTGATCCCGATCTCCAGCGTGGCGAGACTTTGGCGCGAATAGCGTTCCAGATCAACTTCGATGCCCGGGACGCCTTGAAGCTGGTGGACAAGAAACAAGCGGCACAGCTGCCCCCGGCAATCAGCGCAGGCAAGGCGGACTCGCCGGAGGCCGCGCAAACCGTGGCATGCCTTGCTGACCACAGCTTGATCGAAGGCACGTCGTCGCCAGCAGACCAGGAACTCCTTGAATCCGTCGTGCTGGCCCGCGCCCTGGATCGCGGATACGCCTTGGACTACACCTTGCAGCTCAACGCGGCCAGGGGAAGCAACGCGACGGCGCAAGCAGCAGAAAAGCAGCGGACCGCCCTGAACTCACAGCTGCGCACCCTGCGTTCAGCCTTGCCCGAGGACTGCCCGGATCTCCGCCTGCCCGCCTACGAGCTCCCGGAGAACGGGCTGGACCGGCTGGAAAAGGTCGCCGCTGCGGCACAATCCGACTACTCGAATGCGCTGCTCGCGGCGGCGGGGAATATCACCGGGGACCAGCGATCCACCGTTGCCGGTGTCGTCAATAGTGCATTGGGCGCCCAGCAGTCGCAGTCCGAGGCGGAGCGCATCCTGCGCTCGCGCGCCGAGTAGAGCGCTCGCTTCCAGGTCTCCGCCGCGCAACCGAACCGGCACCGTCCAATTCTCGAACCATTACCGAATTCCACACCACCACAGCAGTAAAAATAAATCCAGCATTCCGGCGGCAAGTTTATTCTTGCGGCCTCGTGCCCACCAAGTGAAATCTTCGCTTTCCGCCAAGTGAATTCCCTGGTTCATAAAAACTTCAAATCGGCACGACAGCTACCGTCCTGCCGTCCTCAGCTCTCGATAAAACCTACATCGACCAGTTCCTTTACGTACTTTCCGAAGATCGGCATCCTCGGAGAACCGGATCGCTCCCCGTTCGAACCGAATGATTCGACCTCGCAATTTTGCCCTATGAGAGTTAGGGTCTAATTATTAGAAGTTTTAAATTCGAGATTTTAAATCATCGAATCCGTCATTTTTCCGGAGAGGAATATTCCGCTTCGAGTGCCAGGCTTCAGCCAGTGCAGCCACTCGTTTTGCTCCCATCAGATAGAGGTAGAAAACCATGACAGGACGCATTGTCCGCTCGAAGATCGCAGAGCTCGCTGCGGAGACCATCGGGTCGCGCCACGGTCGAGAGGTATTGAAGGAGCATGGTTGGAGCGAGGGCATGCCCATCGTCATCGCCCAGCATGACGAGAAGCTCACCGATGTCATGGCCTTGACAGTAGTGCACCAACCGCCGGTGTTGATCGCGACGCTGGATCCGCAGTCCAACGACCTTTGCTTCACCTATGTCGTGATTGGATGCACCGATCTTGAAGTTGTCGCCCCACGCGACGCGAAGGACTCCATCTTGGACCTTTACCGCGAAGCGCAATCGACCCCATGCCTGACCTTCCGGGTCGCACCGCTGACACACAGCGCAATCGCCCACGCAATTCCTCCACTGCAGAAGTCTGCAGGAGTGAAGTACCCGGGGCTGCCCAGCGCCGTCGACGTCCGCCGCGCCTGAATTCGACTCCATCTTCGCCAGCCGCACTTCCGGTCCAGCTCCTTGCGGGCGGCCCGAAGCGGCTGGCGTTTCGTTTTCTAATCGCGTTCCCGTTGCCCGGATTCCTGCTCGACCTTGTCGACCGCGGCGATTTCGCTCACGATCCTGATCTGTTCGCCGTCGCGAATGTCCTGCTCCTTCTGTTGAGTCTGTTTTTGCAGTCCGGCGACATCGCGCGGCGGCAGCTGCAGGGAATGCTCGGCGCTGAGACCTGCCTGCAGTTCGCGACCGCGTTCGAGCTCGGCATCCAGCACCGCGCCAAAGAGCAGCGACAAGTTGGCGATCCAGATCCAGAGCAGAAGCACGATGACGCCACCGATCGCGCCGTAGGTCTTGTTGTAGTTCCCGAAGTTGGAGACATAGAAGAAGAAGCCGGACGTGGCCAGTGCCAGGACGATGAGTGCGACAAAGGCCCCGACACTGAGCACCCTGAACTTTGCGTGCTTGACGTTCGGAGTCCCGTAGTAGAGCACCGCGACCAGCATGACCGCGAAGACGGCCATCACCGGCCATTTGGCGATATTCCATACCAGCAGCGCCGATTCCCCGAGCCCGATGAAGTTGCCCAGTTTCTGGGCGATGGGACCGGACAGCACAAACAAGGCGCCCATGACCGCCGCGGCAACCAGCAGGAAAAGCGTCACCAGAAGCATCATCGGCTTGAGCTTGTAGAACGGACGGCCTTCATCCACCGAATAGATCTGGTTCATTGCCCGGCCGAACGCACCGACGTACCCGGAGGCACTCCAGATCGCGCCCAAGAGACCAGCGGCCAAAGCCAGCCCCGCCGCGGGTGTCGAGGTCAGCTGCTCGATGGGTTGGCGCAGCGTTTCTACCACCTGCGGGCTGGCGAATTCCTCCAGCAGCGACAGCATCGATTTAGTGGTGGTCTCCGCCTGCCCGACGACGCCCAGCAAGGAGACAACTGCCAGCAATGCCGGGAAAATCGAGAGCATGGTGTAGTAGGTCAGCGCCGCGGCCAGATCGGTGCATTTGTTCCTGGAGAACTCATGCAGGGAGCGTTTAACGACATATTTCCATGAATCCGCGCGCAGCCTTTGCGGCTTGTCCAGTTGCGTCTTGACCGCTATTTCAAATTCCCCGTCAATGCCGGCAAGCCCGGTCATGCTGGTGCCCGGTTGCGCTTCCGTACCCAGTGGATTCGTCTGGTTGTTATCGGACATCTGCCCACCCCGAAGTCTGCGTGTTCTGTACGTACCCTTTCGGCCATTCAAACAGGGTTACCGCATCGGCTCAACATACTTTCCCCAATACACAGCCTGAAACCAGCTTCCTTGCCCGGAGCGCTCTACGGCACAGACCTCCCCTGCGCCAGCTGGCCGACGGTGTCAAGGGCCTGAGGCAGACATACAGTGCACGGATGATGCACCCGGATAGCGAATGTGTCACGATTCTTCTAACGGCACTCGCTTGAGGAGAACACCATGTCAGAGACTTCCGGGGGCGCAACGTCGGGGAAAAATCGCCCCTTGCTTCCTGTTGCCCGTTCATATCCGGTCCATGTCGACGATTTGTTGCTGGTCGGCTGGGCTATCCGATCCGACGCAATCCTGGTCCAGGCTGGCGGCTTGGGCGAGTCCGTCCATGTTGATATCCACGGCAAGCATGTCGAACCCGCAACGATCCGCTACGTCGGCCGCGAGCTCAAGGGTTGGGAGCCTTGGACCCTGCTGCTCCTGGAAACGGGCACCCTGCATGTCGGGCACGACGCCTTCCCGCCAGGCTTCCAAGGTCTGGACCCCGACGACGACCTCGGGGAATCCCCCTGGTGCCGGCTGTTTCCATGGCTTCCGGGATGCTAAAGCGCCGGCACGTTGTGCGTGTAGTTGTCGGCCTGTTCGCCTTCGTATTTGACCTGTTCCTGTGGCAAGGAGCCGTCACCACGCCGGGCGGTGCGGTGCTGCCGGTGTGGCTGGTCCCCGCAGCGCTGATTAGCGCGTATGCGGTCCTGCTGATCCAGCGCAGGATCTGGATAGGGTTCAGCGTTTTCCTCCTCATCTCGCTGCTGGGTCTCGCGGTGGCCTCCATCGTTGGAATCGTCGGAACCTACATGGCGTTTTTCCTCATGGTCCGGCATTCGAGCACGCGAGTGGCTAATACGGCACTGGCGGGAATGATCCTGCCTGTTTTCGTGGCGACCTACAGCTCCGTGAGCTACGACGGCCGATCCGAGGATCTGCTGGGTCTGATGGCGTGGAATATCGGCTTCTATGCCGCAGTTGCATTCCTCTGCTACTTCGCCGCCCGGACGCAGCGGAGAACCGAGCACCGGTTGCAAACCGAACGGCGGTGGGCTGACGCTGCGCTGGAGGAAGCCCGCGCCGGAGAGCGCCTGCGCATCAGCCGCGACCTGCATGACTCGGTAGCGCACTCCATGACCGCTGTGGTGCTACAGGTCGCCGGTGTGCGCGCAATCTTGAAGAAGGGCGCAGAGTTCGAGAAGGTCGACCCGGTGCTCGCCGACATCCAGGTGACCGCCGAGCAGAGCATGCGCGAGCTGCACCGACTGCTGGGCATGCTGCGCAGCGAGGAAGAATCCCAGGTCGGGCAGTCGCATTCCTTTGACGACATCCCCTCGCTGGTTTCGTCAGCGCAGGATTCCGGCCTCGATGTCGTGGTGACCTGCAACGGCGAAGCGCAAATGCTGGACCCCAGTATCAGCCATGCCGGCTACCGCGTTGTGCAGGAAGGCCTGTCCAATGCGATGAAGCACGGTGGCGAAGGCTGCCGGGTGGAAATCGCGACGCACTGGATGCCGACGGAACTGACGATCTCCGTGACGTCCATTTCCGGGGTCGCGAAAAGGCCTGCGGTATCCGGCGGTTTCGGGCTGCTCGGACTACGCGAGCGGGTCGGAGTCTCCGGTGGTTCGCTGAGCCACGGCCCAACCCCTGGCGGTTACCTGCTCAAGGCCTCGCTTCCGGTCGACAAGCCCGAAGATGCTTCCGCCTCCGACCAGCGAAGTACGGATACAGCAAAGACCCAGGAGGCGTCGTGATTCGAGTGGTGATTGTTGACGACCAGCCCCAGGTTCGAGCCGGGATCAGCATGATTCTCTCCGCGGAGGACGACATTGAAATCGTCGGACAGGCTGGATCCGGTGCCGAAGCCCTGGCGCTCGCCCAAGAGGTCGCTCCCGATGTGCTTTTGATGGATGTGCGCATGCCGGGCATGGACGGGGTCACCGCAACCAGCGAGCTCATCCGGCAGAACGGCAGTGACCCGGACCATCTGGTCCGGGTGCTGATCATGACAACGTTCGATGACGAGGACATCGTCGTCTCCTCGCTCCAGGCCGGCGCCAGCGGCTACCTGCTCAAGCACGCGTCCCCCACCGAAATTGCCGATGCGCTGCGCCGGGTAGCCGGCGGGGATACCTGGCTTGATGCCACCGCGGCCACGCGGCTGGTGGCCAAATTGCGCGAGCGCAGCGATGAGCAGATTGACATCCGCCAGGTGCTCACCCGCAGGGAGCAGGAAGTCCTGCGCCATGTTGCCGCCGGACGGTCAAACCAGCAGATTCTCGAGTCGCTGGTGCTCAGCGAGGCGACGGTGAAAACACATGTTGCCAGGATCCTGTTCAAGACCGGTGCCCGGGACCGCGCCGCGGTGGTCGCGTTGGCCTATCGCTCGGGTTTCGTCCGCCCGGACGACCCGCTGCCGGCCTGAACATACCGTCCTGGTATGACGCTTTACCTCGAATTCTAAGCGATGATTTAAGGGAAATGGATCTCTTCGGGCACCTTGGAGAGGCATTTTGAAATACGCGCAGGTTCTCGACCACGCGTAATAGAGATAAAGATTCCTAATCGGTTGAGCGGTCTTCACCGCAATCTGTTCGGCATGACGAACTTTGCGTCACTCAACGGAATCGATTGTGGTGTTCCTTGGGGGAGGATAACCACAAGCCCATTGTGTACCCGGGTCTTCGCCGGGCACGCAATGGGCATTATCCTTTTCCACGGCCCTGCCGCGGCCGCTCCGGGTCAGTTTCCCAAGACCAGATCGGAACCGAGCTTCAGGATCAGCGCGGCAACTACCACCACAAAAACAATGCGGATGAACTTGCTGCCCTTGGATATGGCCATGCGGGCGCCGAGATAGCCGCCGAGCATGTTCATCACGCCCATGGCCAGCCCCACGCCCAGCAGCACGTGGCCGGTGGGCAGGAACAAGGCCAGGGCGCCGAAGTTGGTAAGCAGGTTGACGATCTTCGCCTTCGCCGACGACTGCAGGAAATTGTACCCGAGGACCGTCACCATGGCGATGATCAAAAAGGACCCGGTGCCCGGGCCGATCATCCCGTCGTAGCCGCCGATCACCAGGCCTATGAGCACCGCGCGCAGGTAGTGCTGCTTGCCGCTGTAGCGCAGGCGGGAAAGTTCGCCGGCCCTGGGCTTGAGCATCGTGAACAGCAATACCGCCACCAGCGCGGCGATGATGATCGGCTTGATGGCGGCGGCCGGAAGCATCGTGGCCAGCGCCGCGCCGCCGAAGGCGCCGACCATCGCGGTCAGCGCCATGGGTATGGCGGTTTTCAGGTCTGGACTGGTCCGCCGGTAATAGGTCACGGCGCTGGTTGCGGTTCCGAAGATGGATGCCATCTTGTTCGTTGCCAGCGCCTGGACCGGGCTGATGCCGGGAAAGAGCAGCAGCGCGGGCAATTGGATCAATCCCCCGCCGCCAACCACCGCATCAATCCACCCGGCCCCGAACCCTGCCAACAGCAGCAGGAGCAGGGGCCACAGGGAGACTGGTTCGCCGTTGACGGACAGGAAATCGAGAACCTCTTGCACCGCGCTACTCTCCTATTCAATTGTCAGGGCTTCGCCGGCTGGCGTCCTAGGCGGACAGCTCGACCACCACGTCGCTCAGTTGCACATCGCGGCGTTCGCCGGTGGCGCGGTCCTTGACCTCGACCAGGCCGTCGGCCAGGCCGCGGCCGACGACCACGATGGTCGGCACACCGATCAGCTCGGCGTCGGAGAACTTTACGCCGGCCGAGACCTTCGGACGGTCATCGAAGATGACCTCCTTGCCGGCGGCTTCGAATTCCTTGGCCAGCTTGTCGCCGGCTTCCAGCAGCTCGGCGCTCTTGCCGGTGACCACGATGTGGATGTCGGCGGGGGCAATCTGCTTTGGCCAGGCCAGGCCGTTCTCGTCATGGTAGGCCTCGGCCAGCGCCGCCACCGCGCGGGTGACGCCGATGCCGTAGGAGCCCATGGTGACAACCTGCAGCTTGCCGTTCTGGTCCAGGACCTTCAGGTCCAGAGACTGCGCGTACTTGCGGCCGAGCTGGAAGATGTGGCCCATCTCGATGCCGCGCTCGGTGCGCAACGGACCGGAGCCGTCCGGTGCCGGATCGCCTTCCAGCACGTTGACAGCTTCAATGGTGCCGTCGAAGGTGAAGTCGCGGCCGGCCACCAGGCCGAAGACGTGCTTGCCCTTCTCGTTGGCGCCGGTGATCCAGGTGGTTCCGGAGACCACGCGCGGGTCGACCAGGTAGGTGACGCCGTGCTCGGTTTCGCTGCCCAGCAGCTGCTGGTCCAGTCCCAGGGCGGGGCCCAGGTAGCCGGTGACAATCTCCGGGTGGCTCTTCAGGTCCTCGGCGGTGGCCTGCTCGACCTCGACCTCGCCGTTGATGCCCAGGGCCGCGCCGATGGTTGCTTCCAAGCGCTTCTCGTCGACCTGGCGGTCGCCGGGAACACCCAGCACGACCAGGTGGCGGTTGCCCTCGGGGTCGGTGATCGCCAGCACGACATTCTTCAGGGTGTCCTTGGCTTCCCAGGCGCGGTCGGTGCGCGGGCGCAACTCGTTGGCGGCGGCGACCAGGGTGTCGATGGTCGGGGTATCCGGGGTGTCGAGCACCTCGAAGGCCGGGGCATCGGTGAAGTCGATGGCCTCCGGGACCACTGTGGTCACTGCCTCCACGTTGGCCGCGTAGCCGCCCGGCGAGCGCACGAAGGTGTCCTCGCCGATGGCGGTCGGGTGCAGGAATTCCTCGGACTTCGAGCCGCCCATGGCGCCTGCCTGGGCAAACACCGGGACAACTTCCAGGCCCAGGCGCTCGAAGATCTTCAGGTAGGCGCCGCGGTGGGCCATGTAGGCCTCGTCCAGGCCTTCGTCGTCGATGTTGAAGGAGTAGGAGTCCTTCATGATGAATTCGCGGCCGCGCAGCAGGCCTGCGCGGGGGCGCGCCTCGTCGCGGTACTTGTTCTGGATCTGGTACAGGTAGACCGGCAGGTCCTTGTACGAGTTGTACAGGTCCTTGACCAGCAGGGTGAACATTTCCTCGTGGGTCGGAGCCAGCAGGTAATCGGCGTCCTTGCGGTCCTTGAGGCGGAACAGGCCCTCGCCGTATTCGGTCCAGCGGCCGGTCTGCTCGTACGGCTCGCGCGGCAGCAGCGCCGGGAAGTGGACTTCCTGGGCGCCGATGGCGTTCATCTCTTCACGGACGATGGCTTCCACACGTGCCAGGACCCGCAGACCCAGCGGGAGCCAGGTGTAGATGCCAGGTGCGGCGCGGCGGATGTAGCCGGCGCGAACCAAGAGTTTGTGGCTGGCAACCTCGGCGTCAACCGGATCTTCGCGCAGGGTGCGCAGGAACGTTGTGGAAAGCTTCAAAACCACGCGTGGTGTCCTTTTCCGTATGACGGCAGACCCATGGATGAGCAGCTGCCGCCGTGCTAGGCAAAATCTGTTGTGAGCTGCCGTCGTGGCAACCACCTCCAATCCTACCGGGTTCGGCTCTTCGCCCGGGCACTGCGGTTCCGGCGCCGACACACGATGCACCGGGCACAGGCTCCTAGCCCACGTGCACCCAGGGCCGGCGCTGCAGGTCCGGTTCCGCTTCGCGCAGGACCTCGCGGGTCAGCGGCGCGATTTCGCCCTGCCCCAGGAGCAGGAAGCGGGCCAGGTTGCTCAGCGGGTTGCCCTCGGTCCAGCGAAAGTAGATGTGCGGCATGACCTCGTAGTTGTCCCTGATCGCCAGGCAGATCGCGGCGATCGCGGTGGGCACCGACGGCGCGGTCGCCTCCAGGATCCAGAAGCCATGCCGCGTGATGCCGCGGACCTCGATATCCTCGGCGAAGTCTGAGTAGTCCGAGACCTTGACCTCCAGGAAGACCACCGGGGCCTTGTCCGAGATGTGGCTTGCCAGCACCGCATGGTGCAGTTTGCGGCGGTAGCGTGCCTTGGTGGTGTTGGCCGGCTCGTGGGCAATCAGCTGCACGATCCCCCGCCGCGCTGATTCGGAAATCAGGTGTTCCGCGACCGCGTCGAAGCGCACCGAGGTGGCGCGCAGCTCGGTCGACCGGCGGAAGCGCGAGGACAGCGACACCAGCAGCACGGCGCCGATGAAGAACGCCGCGATCTTCAGGCCCTCGGGCCTCTCAAAGCAGTTGACCACCGTGGTGTAGAGGAAGACCAGCGAGACGAATACGTAGAGGATTGTTTTTCCGCGCTCGCGCCGCCGCCGGGCGGAGATCGTCACCGCGATGGCGGCCGAGCTCATCAGCACCAGCACGCCGGTGGCGTAGGCCGCGCCCTGGGCATTGACGTCTGCCTCGAAATGCCAGGTGATGGCCAGCGCCACCAGGATGACCACAACCACCAGCGGGCGCACGGCACGGGCCCATTCGGGCGCCATGCCGAACCGCGGCAGATAGCGCGGGATCAGGTTCAGCAGCCCGGCGATGGCCGAGGCGCCGGCAAACCAGAGGATCAGGATGGTGGAGACGTCGTAGACGGTGCCGAAGCCGTCCCCCATCAGCCGGTGCGCCAGCCAGGACAGGGCGCGGCCGTTGGCGGTTCCGCCTTCCTGGAATTCCGGGGCGGGGATCAGCACCGTGGTGGCCACCGAGGACAGCACCAGAAAGCTGCTCATGATCAAGGCGGCGGTGGTCAGCAGCTTGCGGGCGCCGCGGATGCGGCTGGAGGGATCTGCGGCCGATTCACCAGGTTTCAGGTTGATCTGTGGCATGACGGCCACACCCGTTTCGAATCCGGACAGGCCCAGGGCAAGTTTCGGGAACACGATGAGGCAAACCAGCAGCATCATCACTGGATTGCCGTGCGCGGCCAGCAAGGAGTCCATCCAATTGCCCAGGACGACCGGGTGCGCGGCGATATTGGTGAATGAGACGGCGATGACCACCAAGTTCAAGGTCAAGAAGGTGCCGACAAGCGTCACCGCGATCCAGGTGACCTCGTTGAATCCGCGCATGAACAAGGCACCGAGCAGGAGCAGCAGGATCACCGTCAAGGGGATCTGCTTGCCAGTGAACCATGCGGGGGTGAAGGGGTTCTCGATGAGGTGGGCGGAGGCGTCCGCCGCGGAAAGAGTCGCGGTGATCATGAAGTCGGTGGCCGCGAATCCCAGCAGGATCAACACCAATAGCTTGCCTTTCCAGTGCGGCAGCAGGCGTTCGAGCATGGCGATGGATCCTTGCCCGTGCGGCGATTCCGCGGCGACGCGGCGGTATACCGGCAAGGCCGCTCCCAGCGTGACGGCAATCAGGATCAGTGTGGCGAATGGGGCCAAAGCCCCGGCGGCCAGGGCGGCGATGGCGGGCTGGTATCCCAGGGTGGAGAAGTAGTCCAGGCCCGAGAGGCACATGACCTGCCACCATTTTCCGGCGTGCTTCTTGTCATCGCCGGGGTCTTCGTGGCCCACGGATTGGTCATTCAACCACCGGTAGAGGCGGCGGCGGGCCGAGTCCGAATTCGAAGACTGAGAGACGTTCAGCGTCCCAATATTCGTATTCACGAATGAGAACTGTACGCCTGTATCGTCCCCGCGTCACTGGTTTTCACAAAAGAAATCAGGGGATTTTCCCGGGCCTCGAAATCCACAAAAACGGGGCCGGAACAGGTTATCCCCGAAATTCCGGCCCCCGCTTCCGGGTGCTTTCGCGTGGCTACTTGGCCACTGCCTTGACCTCAGCGACGGCCTTGTTCAGCTCGTCGGTGAGCTTCTTGAGCATGTCGGCCTCGGACTTTGAACCGGTTCCGGTCATGGCCACCGAGACCGCGTTGTTTCCGACCAGTCCCTGCATCTGGTAGCTGCCGCCGGGCACCTCGGTGCCGTTCATCTTCATGGCGCTGCTGGTGGCGTAGGTCAGGTCGGCATCCGAGGAAGCGTCCAGGATCTTCGCGCTGGCTTCGACTTCCTGGCCGGATACCGCCATGCTGAATGAATCGCAGCCCTGCAGGTCCTTGTTCTTGGCCTGTTCAGTGATCTTGTCCAGCTTCGCGGTGTCCTCATACCCTGCCACGCTGTAGCTGGTCGAGGCCATAGTGGCTTCATCCATCAGCACGGCAACAGCCATGTTGATGCCTTCGATGTCCCATGAACCCTGCTGGCTGACGAACTCCGCGCACTTCTCCGGCTTGATTTCCATCTGCTCGATCAGCTTCTTGGCCTGCGGCAGCGAAGCGGCGATGGTGTCGCCGTCCATGATCTGGGCGCCGCTGGAATCTCCGGCGAGTTTGGTGACGATGGCAGTGGCTTGCTCGGTGCTCAGCGCTGCGGTCGCAGGGGCCGACTGCGCCTGGGCGGCTCCGGCGTCCGCGGATCCCTCAGTGGTGTCGCTGCCCGAGCCGCCGCAGCCGGAAAGCGCCAGTGCGCCAGCGAGCGGAAGCAGCAGGAATGAACGCTTCTTCATGATGTTTTGTCCTCCCAGTTGGTGGTGATGGACACAACTCTATTTCACAACCAACTAGAAATAAAACATTTTTACCGCTTAGTTGAGCGTTTCTATTTCAGCGAAGGCCTTGTTAATCAATTCGACAGCTTCTGCAGACATCGTTGCCGACTCGGCGAGCCCGGTCTGGAAAGTGACGATGACGAAGTTGTTGCCCTTCAATGCCTGCACAACTACTGAACTCATTTTTTGCCCACCTCCGACGTCCATCTGGGTGGACATCGTCAGCGACTGGTCGGCGTCGACCTTCAAGGGCAGGATCTGCCGATCGGCGCTCAGCTTTTCGCCGCTTTGTTCCACTGTCACTTTTTCGCAGCCGGAAATGTCATCCAGCATAAGCGCATCGGAAATTTTCTTGCGTGTCGCTTCATCCGTAATGGAGAAGACCTGGACCACCTTGCCCAGGCTTTCAGCCGTGACGCTTCCGGTGGCGGAAACCGACGCGGTCAGGTCGGTGACGGTGTATTTTTCCATCTGCTTGGCGCATTTTTCCGGGGTGATTCCGGAGGTCGAGCCCATGCCCTTGGCCATTTGAAGCTGCTGTTGCATGGTCTCGTTTCCGACGACCGTCAGCGAGGGATCCTCCCCCAACAGGGTCCTGACCACCGTTTCAACCTGCCCTGCATCCAGGTTCCCGTCCTGCGACTGGGTCTGGGCCTGCTCTGGTTCCGGCTGCGTCTGGCCTGCGGATGAACAACCGGTCAAGGCAAGCGCTGCGGCCAGGGGAAGGAACCAGAGGAACCGATGTGACATGAAGTATTTTCCTTATGTTTTGGTGTCGGGGACGGATTTCAGCTCTGCGTCAGTTCAGCTGCTCGATGAGCTTGTCTACGGTTTCGGCAGCGGCTGCCAGATGTTCCGGCATCGTGGCCCCGTTGGTATCCTGCTGGACGCCCAGCAGGATATTCGCGGTGGCGGCGCGGACTACCAGCTGCTGGGAGGTCTTCTTGCCGTCGCTGCCGGTGACAACGTACCCCTCGGTGAGTTTCGCTGTGCTCTGGACCGATTGCTTGGCCAGATGGAAGGCGCGGGATTCGCCATCGACCTTGACCGAGTAACGAGAGCAGTCCGCGCTGGCGGCCGCCTGCGCGTCCCACTGGGATTTGAGGGTTTCGGAATCAGGGTACACGGCGACGGTGATCAGCCGGTCCCCCGCTTCGACGGCGCCCATCACTGAATTCTGCAGCTGCTCGGCGATGGGGGCGGCGAAGGTGATTCCGCATTTGCTGGGGTTCACCTCCACGTCTTCAAGCCATTGCTGCGCCTTGGGAATCATCGAGCGCAGCTGGGCGTCGGTGATCACCGTGGCCCCCGGCTGGTCGCCGGCGAACTGGTTGAGCGCCTCTTCCAGCTGCTGGGCGTTGCGTTCAATGGCAGGGCCCAGTGAATCATTGGTGTCCGACGGCGCCGGGGCGCTGCAGGAGGCCATCACGAGCGCGACGACGGCCAGGGATGCCGCCCGCAGAATTTGTGGTCGATGCGCCAGCACTTCACTTCCCGTCGTTTACAGAGACTGCAATCGAGTCTATGGGATGGACCGGGGCAAGTGCGGGATGCCGGATGCCGGCCCCGTTCCCGGTTCGGCCTAGAACAAGACCGTTGCGAAGGTTCCAACCTGGGTGAAACCGACCTTCAGGTAGGTGCGTACCGCCGCCTCGTTGAAGTCGTTGACGTACAGGCTGACGATCGGCGCTTGCTGAAGGGCGTAGTCAACGGTCGATGCCATATACCCCGCGGCCAGCGAGTGGCCCCGGTACATCGGGTTGATCCAGACGCCTTGGATCTGCGCGACCTGTTCGGTGACGGTTCCCAGGTCGGCCTTGAAAACGATGTGCCCCATCTCGTCCGTGTCAATCAGGGTGTGGCCCTGGCGGATGAGTTGGCGAACGCGGCCCCGGTAGAAGCTGCCGCCGTTTTCCAGCGGCGAATACCCGAGTTCCTCTTCGAACATGGCTGCGCTGGCAGGCAGGACCTTGTCGAACTCCGCGGGCTGGGCCACGCGCAGACGACGGCGCTGGATGCCTTCGGGGTTGGTGCGGATCTCCATCAGCGGTTGGTTGCGGCGCACGTCGAATATCGGCTGCGGCCCGTCCTGAAGCACCTCGTGCATGGCAAGCACGGTGGATGCCGGACCGAAGATGGAGGCGAAGCGCTGGCGCGTGGCCAGCGCCATCAGCGCGTATTCGTGGGCGTGATCGTCCGGCATGGCGGTGGGCGCCATGTTGGCGCCCACCCAGCATGCGGACAGCAGGCCTTCTTCACCGTCGACCCCCAGCACGTGGGCGAACCCGTCCGGCACTGCCGAGCGGTGCAATTCCACTTGGGACCTGGTGAAGATGTTGGCCACGGGGTCACGGTCGAGCAGCTCGATGAGGGCCGCAGTGTCCCTGCGGCCCAAGATGCGCGGTTGTCCCTCGTCGACTCGTCGGCCAGATCTAGCTGACGGAGACCACTGGAGAACCCGCGGCAGGATTCTCGTCATCGCCCAAGTCCATTTCCTCGGCCAAGCGGTTGGCTTCTGCAATCAGGGTTTCCACGATCTGGTCCTCGGGCACGGTCTTGATGACCTCGCCCTTGACGAAGATCTGGCCCTTGCCGTTGCCGGAGGCTACGCCAAGGTCTGCATCGCGGGCTTCGCCCGGACCATTGACGACGCAGCCCATCACGGCCACGCGCAGCGGAACAGTCATGCCTTCAAGCCCGGCGGTCACTTCGTCGGCCAGGGTGTAGACATCGACCTGGGCGCGGCCGCACGACGGGCAGGAAACGATTTCCAGCTTGCGCGGGCGCAGGTTCAGGGATTCGAGGATCTGGTTGCCGACCTTGACTTCCTCGACCGGCGGGGCCGAGAGCGAGACGCGGATGGTGTCGCCGATGCCCTTGGACAGCAGCGCACCGAAAGCCGTCGCGGACTTGATGGTGCCCTGGAAGGCTGGTCCGGCCTCGGTGACGCCCAGGTGCAGCGGCCAGTCGCCGCTTTCTGCCAGCAGTTCGTAGGCGCGGACCATGACCACCGGGTCGTTGTGCTTGACCGAGATCTTGAAGTCGTGAAATCCATGCTCCTCGAACAGCGAGGCTTCCCAGATGGCGGATTCGACCAGTGCCTCCGGGGTTGCCTTGCCGTACTTGGCCAGCAGGCGGCGATCCAGCGAGCCGGCGTTGACGCCGATGCGGATCGAGGTGCCGTGGTCCTTGGCGGCCTGGGCGATCTCCTTGACCTGGTCGTCGAACTGTCGGATGTTGCCCGGGTTCACGCGCACGGCGCCGCACCCGGCCTCGATGGCCGCGTAGACGTACTTCGGCTGGAAGTGGATGTCGGCGATCACCGGGATCTGCGACTTCATCGCAATGATCTTCAGCGCTTCGGCGTCCTTGTCCGTCGGGCAGGCGACACGCACGATATCGCAGCCCGAAGCGGTCAGCTCTGCAATCTGCTGCAAGGTGGCGTTGATGTCGTGGGTCTTGGTGGTGGTCATCGACTGAACCGAAATCGGCGAGTCAGACCCCACGCCAACCGACCCGACTTGAATCTGGCGGGTCTTACGACGTGGAGCGAGAACCGGCGGTGGGGCTGCCGGCATGCCTAGGCTGACCGAAGTCAATGGATGCCTCCGAATGGATTGTGGGTAATACTCTCTACCCAAGTATGTCACCGACTCGTTCAAAGCGGTGGTCTATGCGAGAAAGGCCACGGAAGAACCGTGGCCTTTCTACTTGTTTGCCGCGCGGGAATCCGCTGCGGCGGGGCAGAAACCTAGTTGGCTTCGGCGACGGCCTTGATGCTGTTCAGCACGCCGGCGACCTGCTCGACGACCTCGGCGTCGTCCTTCGGGTTCAGCTCGGCGAAGCGGACCACCGAGTTCGGGATGGCCATCTTGACGTCTTCCAGGACCTTGGCGCCGGCAATGCCCAGGGCCTTGCGGGCTTCGTCCTGCGCCCACACGCCGCCGTACTGCCCAAAGGCGGTGCCCACGACCGCTGATGGCATGTCCTTGACGGCGCCGGCGCCGAACGGACGGGACAGCCAGTCGATGGCGTTCTTCAGGACGGCCGGCATGGTGCCGTTGTACTCGGGGGTGACCAGCATCAGCGCGTCGGCTGCGGTGGCTGCATCGCGCAGTGCCTGCGCCGCGGCGGGGACGCTGCCTGCCACGTCCTTGTCCTCGTTGTAGAAGGGGATGTTCTCCAGTCCTGCGAACAGTTCGACCTCGACGCCTTCCGGGGCGTTGACGACGGTGGCTTCGGCCAACTGCTGATTGGTCGAGCCGCTGCGCAGGGAACCTACGAGAGTGAGGACTTTGGTTGCCATGGGCAATACTCCTAAAGAAAGGGGAAAGTTAGAAAGCTGACGCTTCATCTACATTCAACCCGCAGGCAACCCGGATCCATTCCCCGATTTCCGGTGATCTGGCTCACTGGCGGAGGATGCCGCATCTAGTCCATGGGCGGGCGGCGGCGCAGCTGCTTGGTCGCTGAGCGATTCGACTTGGTCTCCAGCCGGCGGCGCTGGGAACCCCTGGTGGGTTTGGTGGCCCGGCGCTGCGGCGGGTCGGGCCGCAACGCGGCGGCCACCAGCTCGGCCAGCTTCTGCTGGGCATTCTGCCGGTTGCGCCACTGCGAACGTTCCTGGGCCGAGGCGACCACGAGCATCCCGCCGGTCAGCCGGGAGGACAGCTTGTCCAGCAGCCGCTGCCGCTGCCAGGGCGAGAGCGCCCTGGACCCGGCGATGGACCACGACAGTTCCACCCGGCTGTCCGAGGTATTCACGTGCTGGCCGCCGGGCCCGGAAGAGCGGCTGAAGTGCCAGGACAGCTCGGCGGCCGGGATCACCAGCGAACGGGAAATGTGCAGGTCCATCTCCCCAGTCTCCCACGGGCAAACGCAGGCCGGCGCCCGCTGCGCAAGCTGCGCAGTGCAGGCGCCGGGCGGGCGTGGAATGGCGGCTTCTAGGAAGCGAAGTCCTTGAGCAGGCCGGTCACCGGGTTCCACTCGGTGATGATGCGCTGCGCCAGGGCACCGGTGGTGCTGAACGGGTCCTGCTCCAGCACCTCGACGAGCGCTGCCTCAGACTGCGCGGCCAGGATCAGCAAGGCGCCGTCGTTGACCGGCGTCGGGCCTGAAGCCAGCAGCTGCACCGGTCCGTCGCCCACAAAACCTCCGAGGAACTCCCGGTGGGCCGGGCGGTGCTCGTTGCGCAGCTGCGCGGAGTTCTCGGCGTATACGTATTCAACAGCAAAAACAGTCATGGGTTCAGCTTAAATCCTTGCGCCTAGAACAACTGAATCGGCTTGAAGATGTCCGCGTATATTAAGAGGCCGCCCATCGCCAGCATGGCCACGACCACCACATAGGTCAGCGGCAGCATCTTGATGGTGTCCACCGGCTTGACGTTCTTGATGTTGAAGATTCGGGCGACGGTGCGCTTCAGTCCGTCGTAGAGCGCGCCGACCACGTGGCCGCCGTCCAGCGGCAGCAGCGGGATCAGGTTGAATGCGAACAGCGCGAGGTTCAGCCCGCCGGCCAGCGAGAGCAGCGTGGCGAACTTGTCCCCCACGGAGATCGAGTCTTCCGCGCTGATTTCCCCGGCAATCCGCCCGACCCCCACGATGGACACCGGGCCGTTCGGGTCCCGCTCCTCGCTGCCGAAGGCCGCCCGAGCGACATCGCCCATGCGCTGCGGCAGGTGCAGGATCACGTTGCCGATGTTGGCCAGCTGGGTGCCCACCACGCCGGGCACCTCGCGCAGCGGCTGGGGCAGGTTCTCCACGGTGGAGCTCATGCCCACGAAGCCGACCTTGGCCATTTCGTATTCGCCGTCCGCGCCCTTCACCGGGTAGCCGTTGGCGTCGGTGACGGGGCGGTCGGTCAGGTAGGGGGTCATCGTGGTGCTGCGGCTGGTGCCGTCGCGGGTGTACTCCAGGGACACCGGCTGGCCCGGGTTCTCGCGGATGACGTCGGTGAGCTTGTTCCACTCCCCCTGCGCCACGGCGATGCCGTTCACCGAGGTGATGGTGTCGCCGGGCAGCAGCCCCGCCTCGTAGGCGGGAGCGGCCGGGTCCGAGGCCGAGCATTCGGTCTGGTCGGCGTTCTCCGCGGTGGCGATGCACTTGTAGACCTCGGAAACCGTGGTCGTGGTGGTGGCGATGCCGAAGCTGGTGAGCACGATGCCGATCAGCACGAAGCCGATCACCAGGTTCATGAACGGTCCGCCGAGCATGATGATGATCCGCTTGTAGGTGGGCAGCTGGTAGAACATCCGGCCTTCGTCTTCGGGCTTGACGTTCTCGTTGGCCTGCGAGCGCGCGTCATCGACCATCTGGCCGAACACGCGTTGGAACAGGTTCGGCTTCTTCCGCGGCGCCCCCGCCTCGCCTTCGGCGGCCGGGCGCGGCGGGTACATGCCGACCATGGAGATGTAGCCACCCAGCGGCAGCATCTTGATGCCATACTGGGTTTCCCCGCGCTTGAAGGAGAACAGGGTCTTGCCGAAGCCGATCATGTACTGCGGCACACGCAGCCCGAACAGCTTGGCCGGCACCAGGTGCCCGACCTCGTGCAACGCAATGGAGACCCCGATGGCCAGCACCATGAAGACCACTCCGAGGATGAACAGCACGGTGCTCATGCGCCGGCCCCCAGGATCTTCGATGCGCGGGCGCGAGCCCACTTGTCGGTCTCGAGCACCACTTCCACGCTGGGCTCCGCGTTGACCGGGGTGTAGTCATCCAGCGCGCGCTCGATGGTCTCCACGATGTCGGTGAAGCGGATCTTCCCGTCGTGGAATGCATCCACCGCGACCTCGTTCGCGGCGTTGTACACGGCCATGTGGGTTCCGGAGGCCGCGGCGGCCTGCTTGGCGAGCTTCACCGCGGTGAACACCGACTCGTCCAGCGGGTCGAAGGTCCAGCTGGAGGCGGTGGAGAAGTCGCAGGCCGTGGCGGCGCCGGCCACGCGGTGCGGCCAGTTGATGCCCAGCGCGATGGGAAGGCGCATATCCGGGGGCGAGGCCTGGGCGATGACCGACCCGTCGATGAACTCGACCATGGAGTGGATGATCGACTGGCGGTGCACCACCGGCTCGATCCGGTCCAGCGGCACGTCGAAGAGCAGGTGCGCTTCGATGACTTCCAGTGCCTTGTTGACCATGGTGGCTGAGTTGGTGGTCACCACGCGGCCCATGTCCCAGGTCGGGTGGGCCATGGCCTGCTGCGGGGTGACATCGCGAAGCTGGTCGTAGCTGTAGCCGAAGAACGGCCCGCCGGAAGCGGTGACGATGAGCTTGGCCACCTCGTCAGGGGTGCCCGAGCGCAGCGCCTGGGCCAGGGCCGAGTGCTCGGAGTCGACCGGGGCGATCTGCCCCGGTGCGGCGAACTGCTTGACCATCTGGCCTCCGATGATCAATGATTCCTTGTTGGCCAGCGCCAGCAGGTGCCCTGCCTTCAGCGCGGCGATGGTCGGCTCCAGGCCGATGGCGCCGGTGATGCCGTTGAGCACCACGTCGGCGTCCGCGAACCCGGCGACCTCGGTGGCGGCCTGCGGGCCGGCGAACAGCTCGGGCGCGTAGCCGTGCACCGATGCCTCCTGCGCGGCCGCGGCGATCGCGTCGGCGAGCTCCTGCGTGGAATCCACGGCGCTGCCCACCACGGCAGGGCGGAACTTCACCGCCTGGCGCGCCAGCAGCTCCAGGTTGTAGCCGCCGCTGAGCGCGGCGACGCTGAACTGCTCCGGCGCGTTGTCGATGACATCCAGCCCCTGGGTGCCGATGGACCCGGTGGAACCGATCAACGTGACGCGGCGCGGCCGCCCTGGTTCGGGAGAAAAATCTTTGGTGCTCACCCATCCATTATGGTTCTTCTAACTGTGAGGTCCCAAAGAGCGCCGCCTCCGCGCCGGCGCTCACAGCCCCAGGCTGCGGGCAATCAGCAGCTGCTGCACCTGGGTGGTTCCCTCCCCGATTTCAAGGATCTTGGAGTCCCGGTAGTGCCTGGCCACCAGGGATTCGTTCATGAAACCGTAGCCGCCGAAAATCTGGGTGGCGTCCCGGGCGTTGTCCATGGCCGCCTCGCTGCCCACCAGCTTGGCGTGCGCGGCCTCCACCTTGAAGTCCTTGCCCGCCAGCATCTTCGCCGCCGCCGCGTAGTAGGCCAGGCGCGCCAGATGCACGCGGGTGGCCATGCGGGCCAGCATGAACGAGATTCCCTGGTTCTTGCCGATCGGGATGCCGAAGGTCGTGCGGGTCTTGGCATAGGCCACCGCCTCGTCCAGGCATCCCTGGGCTGCGCCCGTGGCCAGGGCGGCGATGGCGATGCGCCCTTCGTCGAGGATCTCCAGGAAGTAGGAATAGCCGCGCCCCTGCTCGCCGAGCAGGTTCTCATGCGGCACCCGGGCGCCGTCGAAGTGCAGCGCATGGGTGTCGCTGGCCCTCCAGCCGACCTTGTCATAGGCGGGAGCGACGGTGAACCCGTGGGTGCCCGAGGGGACGATAATAGCCGAGATCTGCTTCTCTCCGGTGGATTCGTCCATGCCGGTCACCGCGGTGACCGTGACCAGGGAGGTGATATCCGTACCGGAGTTCGTGATGAATTCCTTGCCCCCGTCGATCACCCATTCGCCGCCCTCGAGCCGGGCGCGGGTCAGCGCTGCCGAGGCATCGGATCCCGCCCCGGGCTCGGTCAGCCCGAAGCCGGCCAGCTTTTCCCCGGCCGCCAGTTCCGGAAGCCAGGTCAGCTTCTGCTCCTGGCTGCCGAAGCGGTACAGCGGCATGGCGCCCAGCGACACCCCGGCTTCCAGGGTGATGGCCACCGACTGGTCCACCTTGCCCAGTTCCTCCAGCGCGAGGGCCAGGTGGAAGTAGTCGCCGCCCGAGCCGCCGTATTCCTCGGAAATCGGAAGCCCGAACAAGCCCAGTTCACCCATCTGCTTCACGATGTCATAGGGGAAGGTCTTGTTGGCGTCGTTGGCCGCGCTCTGCGGGGCCACGACCTGTTGGGCGAAGTCGCGAACGAGGTTTACCAGGTCCTGGTATTGCTCATCGAGTTCCAGATCAAGCATGAGGCTCTCTCTCCATCGGGGTTCCCCATCCAGCTGCGCGGTGTGCCGGCACTGGATGACGGGTCGTGTCGCCCTGAGGCCAGCATTACTTGGCCGCTCACACCCAAGGCGCGTATGGTTAATATTCGTTAACTGATCGCCGATATTTTTTAGTATCAGCCACATTTTTGACACTAGTGGCAGGCATCACAGTTGTCCATAGTCGGGGTCGGCATTCGCAAGGAGATGATGCCTGTGGCAAGGTACCAGCCGCTGCATGAGCCAACGGACCGCGAGCGCGCCAAGGCCGAACGCCGAGAGGCGCTGCTGCGCGAGGCAACCCGCCTGTTCGCCCAGCACGGCTACGCCGGGGTGTCGCTGGAAGACCTGGGCGCCGCGTGCGGCATCTCGGGCCCGGCGGTCTACCGCCACTTCGCCGGCAAGCAGGCGGTGCTCATCGCCCTGCTGGTGGACATGTCCAAGGACATCCACGACGGCGGGCAGGCCGCGGCCGAGGCCGGCGGCGAGCCGATCGAGGTGCTCTCCCGGCTGGTGGATTTCCACACCGATTTTTCGCTCTCGCGCCCCGACATCCTGCAGGTGCAGGACCGGGACCTGAAATCGCTGCCCAAGGCCGAGCTGGCGCTGGTGCGCAAGCTGCAGAACTCCTATATCGCGCTGTGGACCGCGCAGCTGGCCAAGCTGCATCCCAGGGACTCGGCGCAGTCGCACCGCTTCCGCGCGCACGCGGTGTTCGGCCTGCTGAACTCGACCGCGCATTCGGCGCACAATCCGCGCACCAAAAAGTCGGGATTAAAGCCGCTGCTGTCCAATATGGCGCTTGCGGCGCTGACTTCACCGGTAACCTAGTTCTAAGCCCTTGCTCTTTGAAGCCTGCCAACCGGCACGCTTCCCACCCGATCGAAAGGCCTTTGCCGTGCAGCTACGTGAGGTCCGCGCTTCCGACTTGGACGCATTCTTCGCTCACCAGCAGGAACCAGAAGCGAATCTGATGGCCGCTTACCAGGCGCGCAACCCTGCTGATCGTTCGGTGTTCGACCACCACTGGAACCAGATCCTGAACGATCCCACGGTGCTGGTGCGCACCATCGAGCACGAAGGCGAAGTCGCCGGCTCGATCCTGGTCTTCGACGGCGAAGCCCCCGAGATCAACTTCTGGACCTCCACCAAGTTCTGGGGCAAGGGCATCACCACCAGCGCGGTGGATGCGTTCCTGGCCGAGTTCACCAAGCGACCGTTGATGGCCCACGTGGTGCAGGACAACCTCGGCTCCATCAAGGTCCTTGAGCGCCGCGGCTTCAAGACCGTGGGCACCGAGCAGATCTTCTCCAACGCCCGCGCAGAAGTCGTCACCGAGAACGTCATGCAGCTGGACTAGCGGCGCCAAGCATTGATGCACTGAGCCGGTTCCCTTTGCGGGAACCGGCTCAGTGCGTTGCCGGGGCGAATCGCCGCGCCCCGGCCGGCGCTACCTGGTGGCGTTCAGCGTCCGCCAGGCCTCGCGGCGGACCGCCTGCTCATGAGGATCCGGCACCGGAGCGGCCGCCAGCAGGCGACGGGTGTAGTCGTGCTGCGGGGCGTGCAGCACGGTCTTGACCTTGCCCTGCTCCACCGCACGGCCTGACTGCATGACCACCACGTAGTCGGCGAGCATGTCCACCACTGCCAGGTCGTGGCTGACGAACAGGCAGGCGAAGTTGAAGTCCCGCTGCAGGTCCTGGAGCATTTCCAGCACCACCGCCTGCACCGAGACATCCAGCGCGCTGGTGGGCTCGTCGGCAATCAGCAGTTCCGGGTTCATCGTCAGCGCGCGGGCGATGCACACACGCTGGCGCTGGCCGCCGGAGAGCTCGTGCGGATAGCGGTTGACCACGCTGCGCGGCAGCTTCACCGCGTCCAGCAGCTCCATGGCGCGCTGGATGCGGCTGGCCTTGGTGCCCTCCTTGTGCACCACCATCGGCTCCGTGATGCATTCGCCGATCGGGAACCTCGGGTTCAGCGAGGCGGCGGGATCCTGAAAGATCACGCCGATCGACTTGCGCACCTTGCGCGCTTCGCGCGGCGACAGCTTGGGCAGGTTGTGCCCCTGCACCGAGAGCGTGCCTTCGGCGACCGGAAGCAGGCCGATCACCGCCTTGGCTACGGTCGATTTGCCGGATCCGGACTCGCCCACGATGCCCAGCACCTCGCCCTTGGCCACGTCGAAGCTCACGCCCTGAACGGCCCTGAACTTGGTGCCGCGCATGTCGTATTCCAGCACCAGGTCCTTGGCTTCAAGCACCAGCTCGCGGCCCGCGGAGGCGGTCTGCTCGGCGTGGGCGGCGTTCGCGTCGATCACCACCGGCGAAAGCTTCGGCACCGCCGACAGCAGGCGCTGGGTGTACTCGTGCTGCGGATGCAGCATCACCTGCTCCACGGTGCCGGTCTCCACCAGATTGCCCTGGAACATCACGGCCACCTGGTCCGCCATGTCCGCCACTACACCCATGTTGTGGGTGATCAGCAGGATGCCGGTATTCAGCCGGTCCTTGAGCTCACGCAAGAGGTCGAGGATCTCGGCCTGCACCGTCACGTCCAGCGCGGTGGTCGGCTCGTCGGCGATGATGACCTTCGGGTCGCAGGAGATCGCCATGGCAATCACGATGCGCTGGCGCTGGCCGCCGGAGAACTGGTGCGGGTACTGCTTGATGCGCTTGGCCGGGTCGGGAATGCCGACCAGGGTCAGCAGCTCCACGGCGCGGGCGGTGGCTTCCTTGCCGTAGGCGATGCCGTGCAGTTCCAGCGCCTCGGTCAGCTGGCGCTCGATGGTCAGCACCGGATTCAGCGCGGTCATCGGTTCCTGGAAGACCATGGCGATGTCGGTGGCGCGCATCTTGCGCATCTTCCCGGCTTCCAGGCCCACCACGTTCACGTTGCCCACCTTGGCCACGCCCGAGACGTTAGCGTTCTCAGGCAGAAGGCCCATGGCGGCGGTGGAGGTCACCGACTTGCCGGAGCCGGACTCGCCGACCAGCGCGACCACTTCGCCGGGCTTCACTGCCAGCGACAGCCCCTTGACCGCGTGCACGTCGGGGCCCGCGGTCTCGAACGTCACCTGCAGGTTGTTGAAGCTCAGCGCGTAGCCCCCGGCAGAGTCATTGGTTGGTGCGGCGTGGCTCATGGCTTCTCCTTGCGGGTTGGCATGGCAAACAGGCCCGCGCGGCGGCGGCGCTTGCCACTGTGGCGTGGGTCGAAGGCATCTCGCAGGCCGTCGCCCAGGAAGTTCACCGACAGGGCGATGGCCACGATGGTCATGCCCGGCCACCAGAACAGCCACGGTCGGGTGGTGAACGCGTTCTGGTACTGGCTGATCAGCAGGCCCAGCGAGGATTCCGGAGGCTGGACCCCGAAGCCCAGGAAGGACAGCGAGGATTCCAGCAGGATCGCCCCGGCGATCAGGAAGGTCGAGTTCACCACGATCACGCCGATGGTGTTGGGCAGCAGGTGCTTGAAAATCACCCGCGAGGTCTTGGAGCCCATGGCCTGGGCCGCGGAGACGAATTCGCGTTCACGCAGCGACAGGATGTCGCCGCGCACCAGGCGCGCCATGCCGGTCCAGGACACCAGTCCCAGCATGAGCGCCAGCAGGATGATCGAGCTGGATCCGCGCCCGGCGATCTGGCCCAAGACCGCGGCCAGCACCAGCAGCGGGATGACGATGAACAGGTCGGTGATGCGCATCAGCGCCTCGTCGATCCAGCCGCGGAAATATCCGGCCAGCGCGCCGACGACTGCGCCGATCGCGGTGGCCACCAGCCCGACGACCACGCCGATGATGATGGACTTCTGCGTCCCGTTCATGACCAGGGCGAAGTAGTCCTTGCCGATGGAGTCCTGGCCGAAGGGGTGCTCGCCGATCTGGATGCCCGAGCCGCCGAGCCAGGTGGGCAGCAGCGACAAGGTGGGCTTGCCGCCGTTGACCACGGCGCCGGCGTCGAGGTAGCTCTGTTTCCACCAGCCGGGAATCGGCCCGTAGCCGATCGAGGTGAATGCCAGCAAAGTGATCAGCACGAGGACGATCGCGGAAATCATGGCCGGCTTGTGGCGCAGGAAGCGTTCCAGGACGATCCGCGACTGACTCTTGGAAGTTTCGGTCGAGACAGCGAGTTTGGCGTCTTCGACCTCTGCAATGGATGTCAGGTTCCCTGGCATCTTGTCGTTTGTGTTACTCATCGAATGTCCTTAGTTTCCTAGACCCGGATCCGCGGATCGAGAATCGCGTACACAATGTCTGCCAGGAGGTTGAACAGCACCGCTGCGGTGCCGGTGACCAGGAAGAATGCCATGACCGGTGCGGGGTCCACCGCATGCAGCCCGGTATTGAACAGGTCTCCCATGCCCTTCCAGCCGAACACCGTCTCGGTTACCACAGCGCCGCCGATCAGGCCGGCGAAGTCGAAGGCCGCGATGGTGGCGATCGGGATCAGCGCGTTGCGGAATGCATGGCGGAAGATCACGGTGCGTTCGCTCAAGCCTTTGGAGCGTGCGGTGCGGATGTAGTCCTGCTGCTGCACTTCCAGCATCGATGAGCGGGTGTAGCGCGAGTAGCTTGCCAGCGAGATGATGGCCAGCACGATGGTTGGCAGCAGCAGCTGGGTGGCGTTGTCCAGGAAATGGTCCCAGAAGCCGCCTTCAAGGTTCGCGGTGGAGGAACCGATGGTTGCGATGGGGCGTCCCTTGAGGTCCAGGAAGCCAGGCCACGCGCGGAAGATGTGGTCCAGCACGGTCAGGCCGGCGCCGACCAGGCCGACGGTCACCGAAACGCCCATGGCGGCCTTGGACAGGCGGCCCCCCATGAGCTTGCCGATCAGGCCCGGAATGACCACGGCCAGGATGGCACCGCCCAGCAGCAGCCATCCGTTCGGTTCCGCCAGGAGCCAGAAGGTCGCGTAGTACATGCCCAGCACTAGCACCGCGGTGATCAAGGCCGGGTACAGCACGCGCTTTTCCTTGAGCCCGACGCTCATGGCGGTGGCGGACAGCGCCAGCAGCACGGTCAGCACGATGATGACTGCCGGTCCCATCTGCGGGAAACGGTAGAAGTTCAGCCACACGCTGTACTGCAGCAGCAGCGGCACGAAGATGGCAGTGGCCAGGAAGGTGATGCCGCGGCGCTTGAGCGAACCGGCCAGCAGCATCTGCAGGACCAGACCTGCGACCACGCCGATCAGGATGCTGGTGCCCAGTGAGATCTGGGGGTTCTCCAGCCAGTTGTTGTAGCCGATGGCCATGTATTCCTTGAGCAGCACCGCGGCCCAGAACACCGGCAGGGAGAAGAACAGGAAGGTCAGGAAGGTGACGAGGTAGTCGAGACCCGAGTACTGGCGCACGGCGGTCAGCACGCCGATGGCGATGCCCAGGATGGCTGCGATGACTGTTGCCAGCAGCACCAGTCGCAGGGTTGATGATGCGGCGTTGGCCAGCAGGTCCGTGACCTCGATGCCGTTGATATTGCGGCCCAGGTCGCAGGCGCCCACGAAGCACTTGGAAACACCGGTCAGCCAGGTCAGGTACCGCAGGTACCAGGGCTGTTCCAGGTTCATGTATTCGGTGCGCTGCTGCATCAGGTACTCGCGGTTTTCCGCGTTGCTTTCACGCAGATCGCCGAGCGGGTCGCCGGAATTAATGACCAGGATATAGAGCAACAGCGATGCGGCTAACAGCACGCCGGCGGCCGACCCCAGTCTCTTCAGGATGAATTTCAACACGGTACTAACGTCCTCTTTCTTCTCGCCTTGTGGCGCTCCCGCCTCCGCGATGTTGGAGCCGGACACGACGCGGGGCCCGATGATGATCGGGCCCCGCGGGCGCTCACAGCTGGTGTATGCGTTTGTTCAGGCCGAAGGCCTACTCAGCACGCATCCACTGCTCGGCGTTCCAGACGATGCCGTTCTGGGTTGCCGTGTGGCGGACATTCTGGATGTCTGCGCCCGAGGCGCTCAGACCCGGGTGGGCGAACATCGGGATGCCGAACAGGTCATCCCACAGCAGCTTCTCGATCTTCTTGGTCTGCTCCGCGTGGACTGCCGGGTCCAGCGAGGTGGCCAGGGTCTCCCACGCGGCGTCGACCTCAGCATTCGAGTACTTGCCGTAGTTCTGCGGCTTGCCTGTCGCGTAGATGTTCTGGCCGGATGTGATCTGGCCCGAACCGGCCCACGCGAACAGTGCTACCTCGTAGTCGCCGCGCTCCTGGGTTCCGCCCGGTGCGAAGAACTTCGGGTCGCCTGCATCCACGATCTCGAAGCCCGCCTTGTCGCACGAGGACTTGATCTGCGCGACCTCGTTGGTGCGGCGTTCGTTCGGCGCCGAGTAGCCGATGCGCACCTTGGTGCCGACTGCGTCCTGTTCCTCGAGGATCTTCTTGGCACCCTCGATGTCGACCTGGTCGTAGCGTCCGTCATAGGCTGCTGCCACGGTGTCCGCGTAGTTCTCCTGGAACGGGAAGACTTCGCGCAGGTTCATGACCTGAGCCTCAGGGTTCAGCGGCTTGATCAGGTTGTCGACGATTTCCTGGCGCGGAACGCACATGGCGAAGGCCTTGCGCAGCTCCAGATTGGTCATCGTGTTGCCCTTGACGAAGTTGAAGTCCAGGTGCTCCCAGGTCAGGGTGTCACCCTGCTGGATGTTGACGGCGCTGCCCAGCCCCTTGAGCTGTTCCAGGGTATCGACGGTCGGCTGTGGGCCAATGACGTCGAGGTCCTTGTTCTGCAGTGCCTGGACCATGCCGGAATCGGCAAGGAAGCGGAAGTTCAGTTCCTTGGTTGCCGCCGGGGTGCCGTAGTAGTTCTCATTGGCGGTCAGGGTGACTGACTCGCCGGCCTTCCACGAGCTGAGCTTGTATGGGCCAGAAACCGGAATGTCTGCTTCGTCAGGAAGGGTGCCCGGCTTGGTGGTCCAGCCTTCGTTCCAGAACTTTGCGGCCTTCTCAAGCTTCTTGGAGTCGCCATCGCGAACAGCAGCGACGAACTCTTCGGTGCTCAGGCCGCCCTTCTTGGCCACGACGTGGGCCGGGTGCAGCATCCAGGTCTGGATCTGCCAGTCCGGATCCGGGGCCTTGAACTCAACGGTGAACTCCTTGCCCGCAGGATCGCCCTGAGGGCCCTTCGGGACGGTATCGCCGAGGTCGGTGGAGACCGAGTTGAACAGCGGCTTGTCCTTTGATCCCGAATTCAGGTTCAGGTTCTGAGTAGCCCACGCGAGTACCGCGTCGGCGGTGGTGATGTCGGTGCCATCGGACCACTTGGCGTTGTCTGCGATGGTGTACTTGATGGTCAGCGGGTCGTCGCTGATCTTCTCGAAGCTTCCCAGGTCCTCATTCGGGTAGATCTTCCCGTCGGTACCGAAGTAGACGAAGCTCGCGAACATCCGGTCGGTAATGCCGGAGTTGTAGGTGGAGTAGGTCTGCGGCGTGTTGCCGTTGTAGCTGATGAATTCAGGGGCGCCGATGGAAACCTTGATGGCTCCATCCTTGGTCGCGATGTCGCCCAGGTCCGCCAGACCGGTAGTGGTCGCCTCTGCGCCGGCGTTGCCCCCGCCTGCGGATTCGCTGGCCGATGGGCTGGTTTCGCTTCCGCCTGGGGCACATGCAGACAGCGCCAGTGCCATCGCTGCGCCTACGACGACTGCCTTCGAAACGCGTTGGAACCGCATTTCGCCTCCTTGAGATCTTCGATTGATACGAGTTCTGAAACTTCCGAATCAGTGTGGATCAAGTCACACCCGATCCAATGAGCAATAGACTAACGGGAATTTCCGGTCTTGGATATAGAAAGACTCGCTTCAGATAGTCACGGGAAGGCCACGAAAAGTTAATGCAGGATTTCGCATGTTACCGGCGAGTTAATGCGAGTTGCCTCACATCCGCAAGATTTCAAGGGTTTCTTTCAGATTGGGAAAAATCAACCAGATGCACAGCTGAGTCCAAGTCTTGCCTCGGAGTCGTTTATAACAGTTTGGTAACGCCGGAAGATTCCCGTAATAATCTCAAGCAAATCTTGAATATCGATGTCCTCGCACGTCATCAAGGCAGGCAGGCATGTCATCAAAACTGAAAAGAACGCCGCAACCGGTATCGGTTGCGGCGTTCTTTTCGGCGTGCTCAGCGTCGGCTAGATCAGGGTTGCCCCCGGGATGGCTGCCAGCAGATTACGGGTGTAATCGCTCTTCGGCGCGTCGAAAATATCGTCGACAGAACCCTGCTCGACGATCTTTCCGCGTTCCATCACGCAGACGTTGTCCGCGATCTGGCGCACGACTGCAAGGTCGTGGGTGATGAACAGGTAGGTCAGCCCCATGTCGCGCTGCAGCTCATCAAGGAGCTCCAGCACCTGGGCCTGGACCAGGACGTCCAGCGCGGAAACCGCCTCGTCGCAGACGATCATTTCCGGCTGCAGGGCCAGTGCACGCGCAATCGCGATGCGCTGGCGCTGGCCGCCGGAGAGCTCGTTCGGGAAGCGGTGCATGGTTGCCGCAGGCATGGAGACCTGGTCAAGCAGCTCCTTGACCTTCTTCTGGCGCGAGGCCGAGTTTCCGATGCCGTGGATGCGCAGCGGCTCCTCGATCGTGCGGTAGATCGAGTACATCGGATCCAGGGAGCCGTACGGATCCTGGAAGATCGGCTGGACGCGGCGGCGGTACTTGAACAGCTGCTTCTCGCTCAGGTTGCCGATCTGCTGGCCGTCGAAGGTGATCTCGCCGCTGGTCGAATCCAGCAGGTTCAGCACCATCTGCGCAATGGTCGACTTGCCGGAGCCCGATTCGCCCACAACTGCAGTCGTGGTGCCCTTCGGAATCTCGAAGGAGACGTTGTCCACCGCGGTGAACTTTTCCTTCTTGCCGAAACCCTTGCGGATGTCGAAGACCTTGGTCAGGTTGCTGACGGACAGCAGCGGCTCGCCCTTGGCCGGGGAGGTCTCCTCGACTATGGCCTCATGCTTGTCGCCGCGTGCAGCGGAGAGCGATGGAGCCGAGTTGATCAGGCGCTGGGTGTACGGGTGCTTCGGGTTGCGCAGGATCTCCAGCGCTGGCCCGTACTCGACCACGCGGCCCTTGTACATCACGACGACCTTCTCCGCACGCTCTGCGGCCAGGCCCAGGTCGTGGGTGATCAGCAGCACGGCGGTGCCCAGCTCGCTGGTCATGGTATCCAAGTGATCCAGGATCTGCTGCTGCACCGTCACGTCCAGCGCACTGGTCGGCTCGTCGGCAATCAGCAGGCGAGGACGGCAGGCGAGGCCGATGGCAATCAGCGCGCGCTGGCGCATCCCGCCGGAGAACTCGTGCGGGTACTGGTTGGCGCGGGCCTCCGGGTTGGGCAGGCCTGCGTCGGCCAGCACCTGGGCCACACGCTTCTTGGGATTGTCCCCCGCCAAGCCGTTGGCCTTCAGGGTTTCCTTGACCTGGAATCCGATCTTCCATACCGGGTTGAGGTTCGACATCGGGTCCTGCGGAACCATGCCGATGTGGTTGCCGCGCAGCTCAACGAATCGCTTTTCGCTGGCGTTGGCAATATCTTCGCCGTCGAACAGGATCTGTCCTGCGGACACACGGCCGTTGCCGGCCAGCAGGCCGATGGCGGCCAGTGCCGACGTCGACTTGCCGGATCCGGACTCGCCCACGATGGCCACGGTTTCGCCGGGCATCACGGTGAAGTTGGCGTCGCGCACCGCGTGCACCGGTCCGTCAGGAGTGGAGAAAGTGATCGCCAGATCCTTGACTTCAAGCAGCGGCTTGGGAGTTGCGTTCTCGCTCACGGGCTAGGCTCCCTTCCGGGCCTTGGGATCCAGTGCGTCGCGCACTGCATCGCCGAGCATGATGAAGCTCAAGACAGTTACTGAAAGGAACAGTGCTGGCCACATCAGCATCATCGGATTGCTGCGAAGCTGGGTCTGGGCGGTGGCAATGTCGTTGCCCCAGCTCATGATATCCGGCGGCAAGCCAACGCCCAGGAAGGACAGGGTTGCCTCGGCAACGATGTATACACCGAGATTCACGGTCGCAACCACGATGATCGGGGCGATCGAGTTCGGCAGCACGTGCTTGACCAACGACTTGAACTTGGACAGGCCCAGCGAGCGCGAAGCCTTGACGAAGTCCGCATTGCGCGCCTCGATGACGGCACCGCGGGTGATGCGGGCCAGCTGCGGCCAGCCGAAGATGGCCAACGTGATGATCACCGTCCAGACGCTCTTGTTGTCTCGGAAGGCGGGCAGCTGCATGACGATGATTGCACCGAGGATCAGCGGCAGGGCGAAGAAAATGTCGCCCAAGCGAGCCAGGATGGTGTCGATCCAGCCTCCGTAGAAGCCTGCCAGCGCACCGATGGTGCCGCCAACGATGATTACGATCAAGGTCGTGAAGATGCCGACTAGGAGGGAAGCACGCGTGCCGTAGATGACGCGGGAGTAGATGTCGCAACCTTGGAGGTTGAAGCCCATGATGTGGCCTTCACGCCCCGGCTCGTTCGAATTTTCCAGCGCGCAATACGTGGGGTCTTGCGACGTGAACCACTGAGGGAACGCGGCAACGATGATGACAGCGAGAATCAGGATTGCGGAAATGATGAACAAAGGCTGCTTGCGCAGCGAGCGCCAGGCCTCGGCCCACATGGACAGCGGCTTGCCCGTCTCTTTGACGGAGTCGACTGCCTGCAGAGGTGTCTCGTCCAACGGAGCCACATAGTGCTCGATCTTGTACTTGGAGACCTTGCCACCTCGGCGGTTGACGGGCAGGCCGGCCTCGGAATTGAAGTTCTGGTTCTCAGGCATAACGGATCCTAGGGTCAAGCAGGGCGTACAGCATATCCACGATCAAGTTGGCGATCACGAACACGATCACCAGGACACCGACCACGGCGACAACGGTGGGCGTCTCGCCCTTGAGGATCGCTCGGTACAAAAGGTTTCCTACACCGGGGACGTTGAAGATACCCTCGGTCACGATGGCGCCGCCCATGAGCGATCCGAGGTCGGCACCAAGGAAGGTCACCACGGGAATCAGCGAGTTGCGCAGGACGTGGACACGCACCACACGGTTGCGGCTCAATCCCTTGGCCGTAGCGGTACGCACATAGTCCGCGCTCTTGTTCTCGATCACGGAGGTACGGGTCAAGCGGATCACGTAGGCCAGCGAAACCAAGCCCAGAACCATGGCGGGGAGAATCAGCTCGCTCCACGTGCCGGCACCGGAGACAGTGGGTTTGGCCCATTCAAGCTTCACACCGATCACGAACTGCAGCACGAAGCCGAGCACGAAGGTCGGAACCGCGATGACGATCAGCGAAGCAACCAGAATGGTCGAATCAAAGAACTTGCCCTTGCGCATACCGGCGATCACGCCGAAGATGATGCCGAAAACGCCTTCGATCAACAATGCCAGGATCGCCAAACGGGCGGTCACTGGGAAAGCCCGTCCAAGCAGGTCGGCCACAGGCTGGCCAGAGAAGGACATGCCGAGATCGAAGGTCACCAGATTCTTCAGGTAGAGCCCGTACTGGATCCAGAATGGCTGGTCAAGATTGTATTGTGCGCGAAGCGCTGCTTCGGTCGCAGGCGTCATCGGCTTGCCACCGGATAGTGCCGCGATCGGGTCACCCGGGGTCGCAAAAACCAGGAAGTACACCAGCAACGTGGCTCCGATGAATACCGGAATCAGCTGCGCAATGCGCTTGAGGGTAAAACTTAACATGCTTGCATCTCACCTCGAGACACCAGAGGGCGCTTGGCCATTATTTTCCTCTTTCCGTCGGAGATTATCCGACGTTACTTTTTTGCGAGGCAGGACAGACACGCCAAAGGGAGACCCTAGTTGTTGCGGGTCTCCCTTGACGTTGTTCCCAGCTATTCGAGCCTTTGATCAGGCTAAACGCTGAACGTAATTACTTGCCGGCGATCTCGTTGTACAGCGGGACACCGTTCCAGCCGAATTCGACGTTGGAGACGTTTTCGCTCCAGCCGCCCTGAACAGCCTGGTACCACAGCGGGATGGCGGGAAGGTCCTTCATCAGGATTTCCTGGGCCTGGTTGAAGATCTCGGCACCTGCAGCAGGATCGGTCGCTGCCAAGCCTTCCTTCAGCTTGGCGTCGAACTCCTTGTTCGAGTAGTCGCCATCGTTGGAGCCTGCGCCGGTGCCGTAGAGGGCGCCGAGGAAGTTGTACAGCGATGGGTAGTCGGCCTGCCAGCCGGTACGGAAGCCGCCGGTCATCTTGCGCTCGGTGACCTGCTCACGCAGTTCCTTGAAGGAGCTGTATGGTTTGGCTACGGCGTTGATGCCCAGGTTGTTCTTCAGCTGGTTGACAACAGCCTCGACGTATTCCTTATTGCCGGCGCCGTCAACGTTGTAGCCGATGGACAGTTCTGCATCTGCATCCCACTTCGAAATGGCATCTGCGTCGGCCCAGGCCTTCTTGGCGGCCTCGGCGTTGAAAGTCAGCACTTCACTGCCTGGAATGCTGTCGGAGTAGCCGTCGATTACCGGTGCGGTGAAGTCCTTGGCGATGACCTTGCCGCCCTGGTACACCTTGTCGATGACCAGCTGGCGGTCGATAGCCTGCGAGATAGCGGCACGGCGCAGGTTGCCCTCTTCGCCCTGCTTGAAGTGATCCAGGTAGCCCGGGATGGTGATGGTCGCGTTGCCTGCGTATGGCGAGTTGACCGAACGGTCACCCAAGTCACTCTGGTACGACGCCAGCTGGCTTGGCGGAACCTGATCCAGGACATCCAAGTTGCCGGAAATGAGATCCTGGTATGCCGAGTCAGTCGATTGGTATACCTTGAAGTCGATTCCGCCGTTCTGGGCCTTGCGTGGACCGTCGTACTTCTCGTTGACTTCCAGCTTCAGGTTGACGTCGTGGTTCCACTCGGCCAGCGTGTATGGACCGTTGCCGACCGGCTTTTCGCCGAAGGCCTTGGGATCCTCGAACGCTGCTTCAGGAAGCGGGAAGAAGGCGGTGTAGCCAAGTCGCAGCGGGAAGTCGGACTCAGGCTGCGAGAGCTCTACGGTGAAGGTGGTGTCATCCACGACCTTCAGGCCCTCCATGGTGTCCTTCTTGGCGTTCTCTGCGCTAACTTCCTTGTAGCCCTTGATGGACTCGAAGAAGTAGGAGTTCAGCTGGGCGTTCTTTGCAGCGGCGCCGAAGTTCCAGGCGTCCACGAACGAAGCAGCGGTCACTGGCGAGCCATCGGAGAAAGTCTGGCCGGACTTGATCTTGATGGTGTAGTTCTGTGAGTCGGTGGTTTCGATCGACTCGGCCAGCTCATTCTGGGTCTTGCCATCGGCGGTGTAGCTCACCAGGCCGGTGAAGATCAGATCCATGACGCGGCCGCCACCAACTTCGTTGGTGTTGGCCGGCAGCAGGCCGTTCTGCGGTTCGGTGGTGTTTGCCGAAACGACGTATGAAGTGTCGCCTGCCTGGGCGTCGCCGCTACCCTCAGGGGTTTCAGACGAGCCGCCGCCACATGCCGACAGGGTCAATGCCAGGGCCGCGGACAGAGCTACGGCCTTCGATGCGTGCGAGATTCGCATCCTTCTTCTCCTCAACAGTTCGTTGCTGCTTCCGCAATTCGCGGAGCCGTGCGGTATAGCGTGAGCTATAGCACTTAGTGAATGAGATTACATCAAAGATTGCGAAACAACCAATGAATAATCGTGAAAGTAGTGCTTGATAATCTTTTAGTCACTCAAACTTATAATATGATTACAAGTCAAAGGCTATACGCAATCAAAGAAAAAAGTTCATCATTCCGGGATCCTCAAGGACCGCACCGATACCGGCAAGTAACTCGCTGGCTTCCTTGCCATCCACGACCCGGTGGTCGAACGACAAGGCCAGCGTTGAAGTATGCCGTAGTGCTACTTCCCCTCGGTACTCCCAAGGCCTAGGCTTGACTTGGCCTAAGGCGAGAATCCCTGTCTGCCCCGGAGGCAGAATAGGTGTACCGGCATCGACGCCGAACACCCCAACGTTAGTGATTGAAAAAGTACCGCCGGTCAGCTGGGACGCCGTCAGGCTGCCGGCCCGCGCATGGTCGATGAGCTCAGTCAATTCAGCGGCCAACAATGTTAGTGGCTTATTCTGCGCCTGTTTGAGCACGGGGACAAGCAGTCCGCGGTCGCTGGCGACCGCCATACCGAGATTCACGTCCGCGAATTGGATAATTTCATCGTTCTCGCCGTCCCAGCGCGCATTGACGCTCGGGAAGTTCAGCAGCAGGCGTGAAACCACCAGTGCCGTCAGCGACGTGATGTTCAGTTTCAGGTCCCTGAATTCGCGGCGGGCGCGGAGCTTGTCGATCAGTTCCAACGACTTCGTGACATCAACCGTCAAGAACTCGGTGGCATGCGGCGCCGTGAATGCCGACTGCACCATGGCATTCGCGGTGGCCCGTCGCATGGCGCTGATCTTCACCCGCCTCTGCCCATCCACGGCAGCCGACTCGCCCGCAACAGGCCGCGATTCTACAGCGGGTGCCGCGGGAGAACTGACCAGAGCTTCAATATCCCGGCGCAGCACCAGGCCATCGGGCCCGCTGCCTCTCACCTCGGCGATGTCAATGCCGTGGTCTCGGGCAAGCTTGCGGACCGGGGGCGTGCTGCGTGCCACGGTGGCCCGCGCCGCTTCGGGCACCGCGGCAGCACTTGCGGCAGCAGACCCCTCGGCGGCAACGGTCTTGCCGCGGCCGCGGCGAGCCGGACGCTTGCCGCTGGCCGCCGGAGCGCCGTAGCCCACCAGCGTCGGAGTCCGCTCGGCGGCGCCCTCCTTCTCCCCCGGGGCTTCAGCTCCTGGCTGTGCACCGCCCTTGCCGTCCAAGTCCACAGGCTTGTCGTCGAAGGTCACCAAGGGGCCTCCCACGGGAACCACCTGGCCCTCGTCGGCATGCAGCTTCTGCACGATGCCAGCGAAGGGCGAGGGAAGCTCAACCACTGCCTTGGCGGTTTCCACTTCGGCAATGATCTGGTTCAGGCTGACGTGCTCGCCGACCTTGATTTTCCAGTTCAGCACCTCGGACTCGGTCAGTCCTTCGCCGAGATCCGGCAGCTTGAAGGTTTGGGCGGTCATCACTTGGCAGCTCCTTCGGTTGCCTCGTGGTGGCGCATCACGGTGTCGACCGCATGCATCACCCTGTCGAGATCAGGCAGGTGGTGGCTTTCAAGCCGGGATGGCGGGTAGGGGACGTCGAAGCCCGTGACCCGCAGCGGGGCGTGCTCCAGGTAGTCGAAGCAGCTCTCGGTGATCTGGGCGCAGATCTCGGCCCCCATCCCGCTGGTGCGGCTGGCCTCGTGCACCACCACGAGCTTGCCGGTGCGCTTCACCGATTCGGCAACGGTGTCGATATCCAGCGGGTCCAGGCTGCGCAGGTCGATGACTTCCAGGCCGACGCCTTCGTCTTCCGCCGCCTGCGCCGCGTCCATGAGCGTGTAGGTGGTCGGGCCGTATCCAACGACAGTGACGTCGTCGCCTTCGCGCAGCACCTTGGCCTTCGGCGAGGAGTCGCTCTCCGGCGTAGCCAGCTCGACCTCAGCCTTTTCGTGGTAGCGGCGCTTGGGCTCGAAATAGATCACCGGATCATCGCTCGCGATGGCCTGACGCAGCATTGTGTAGGCGTCCTGCACGCTGGACGGCGCGAAAACACGCAGCCCGGCGGTGTGGGCGAAGTAGGCTTCCGGGGATTCGCTGTGGTGCTCGGGCGAGCCGATGCCGCCGCCGTAGGGAATCCGCACGGTCACGGGCATCTTCACCCGGCCGCGCGAGCGGTAGTGCAGCTTGGCCAGCTGGGAGACCAGCTGGTCGAAGGCCGGATAGGTGAACCCGTCGAATTGGATCTCCACCACCGGCCGGTAGCCGCGGTAGGCCAAGCCGATGGCGGTGCCCACGATCCCGGACTCTGCCAGCGGGGTGTCGACGACCCGGTGCTCGCCGAAGTCCTTCTTCAATCCGTCGGTGACGCGGAAGACCCCGCCGAGGGTTCCGATGTCCTCGCCGAGCAGGACCACTTTCTCGTCCTCGGTCAGCGCATCGCGCAGCGACTGGTTCAGCGCCTTGAGCATGGTGGTGGCCATCAGTGCCCCTCCCCCTCAAACTCCGACAGGTAGCTGAGGTAGCCCTCGCGTGCCCGGGTGCTGGGCTCGTGCGCCTCGGAATAGACATTGTCGAACAGCTCGCCCACCGCGGGGTCAGGCATCGCGGTGATGGCGGCGCGCAGCTGCGCGGCCAGGTCGTCGGCGGCGTTCTGCGCGCGCTGCTCATAGGACTGGACGTCGGCGCCGATCACGTGCAGGTACTTGACCAGCCGGTCGATCGGGTCCTTGGCCTTCCACTTCTGAAGCTCTTCATCCTTGCGGTAGCGCGTCGGATCATCGGCGGTGGTGTGCGAACCCATGCGGTAGGTGACGGCTTCGATGAATGTCGGGCCCAGCCCGTTGCGGCAGTGCGCCAAGGCGGCTTGGGTCGCGGCGTAGACGGCCAGGATGTCGTTGCCGTCAACACGCCAAGTCTTCAATCCGAAGCCGTGGGCCCGGTCGGCGATCTGGGTGCGGCTCTGCAGCGCCACCGGCTCGGAAATGGCCCACTGGTTGTTCTGGCAGAAGAACAGCACCGGCGCCTGGTAGCTGGCGGCGAAGACCATGGCCTCGCTGACGTCGCCTTGGCTGGTGGCGCCATCACCGAAGTAGGTGATGGCCACGTCGTCGGTTCCGTCGAACTTGATGCCCATGCCGTAGCCGGCGGCGTGCAGGGTCTGCGCACCGATCACGATCTGCTGGCAGGCGATGTTGACCTCGTTGGGGTTCCACCCGCTGGACTGTGCCCCGCGCCAGACGCTGAGGAGGTCCTCGGCCTTAACACCCCGGGCCCAGGCCACGCCGTGCTCGCGGTAGGAAGGGAAGATGAAATCGGAATCGCGGGCGGCGCGCACCGAACCGATCTGCGCAGCCTCCTGGCCGAGCAGCGGGGCCCACAGGCCCAGTTCGCCCTGGCGCTGCAAGGCGGTCGCCTCGTGATCCAGCCGCCGCAGGACAACCATGTCGCGCAGAAAATCCGCCAAGTCCGACTCGGTCAGCTTGGCAACGTAATGGTCTAGTTCTCGGTCCGGGACCCGTTCCCCGGCGACGTTCAGCAGCTGGTGCGTAGGTATGCACTCCGCGGCTACATCGATGTGCTTGGTGGACACGATCAGCATCCTTACTCTCGCGTAGTCGGTGCCCGAGGCAGTTTCACACTTCAGGCTTAATGTGATGCTACTCACGCAACGCAGATTGCACAATGGCCAGATTCGAATTCGGGCAAAACGCACTGTCCGCCCTCCGGTATCGGTGCTAACGTGCTCATTATGCAGCTACTTGACCAGACGGACCGCCGCATCCTGCTTGCCCTGTCCACCGCCGCCAAGCGGACCGCCTCAGCCGTGGCAACCACCTTGGGCCTGGGCCGCAATACCGTGCAGACCCGCATCACCCGATTGGAGAACGAGGTCCTCGATTCGCTCGACCGGCGCATCCCCGCGAAGTCGCTGGGTTACGGGCTGCTCTCATTCGTCGAGCTTCATGTGGACCAACGCCATTTGGAGGACATCGCGGCCAAGCTGGAACAGATCCCTGAGGTGCTCGAGGCGCACGGACTGACCGGCTCGGCGGACATCCTGGTCCGGGTCGCCGCCAAGGACGCCGAAGAACTTTTCCGGGTCCACGGCCAGCTGCTGCATATCGAAGGGGTCAACCGGGCCGATTCGGCGCTGTCGATGGCGGAGCTGGTCCCCTACCGCACCACGCGGTTGCTGGAGCATTCGCTGGCAGACGGGCCTGCGCGCAAGCAACCTGCATGAGCAACGGCACAAAGCCTCCCTGCGGCGCGGGCGCGATCGCGCGGGCGCAGCAGGGAGGCTTCACAAAGGTCCGGAGGGCTACCTGCCGACCGACACGACGCCGGAGCGATCGAGTTTGTTCCAGTTCGCAGGCTTGTTGGTGATCTCCTTGAACAGTGCGCTGAGCATCGTCAGCCCGATCAAGACGGAGTAGATCGGCCAAAGCGGAATCGTCCACAGGTGGCGCAGATCCGCCGCCGCGCGATTCAGCGCGATGGCGTAGATGGCCAGTGCAATCGAGACAAGAATGCCGAGCCACGCGAGGAAAGCCCACACGCCATCGCCAATCGGGTTGCTTCCCAGCAGGAACATCACCGGGATCGACAAGAGAACCAGGAGCTGGATCACCGGCATGGCGACCATGTTGAAGGTGTTGAAGACGAGGAAGAAGCCGAAGGCTCCGAAACGCGGATTTCCGTGCATGGACTTGTGGATCTTGATGGTTTGCAGCAGTCCGCGCGCCCACCGTACGCGCTGCTTCCACAACCCGCGCAGGGTTGACGGAGATTCCGCGTAGACCAGGGCCCGCGGCGCGAAGTTCACCTGGTATCCGGCCTTGTGGATGCGCCACGTCAGTTCGAGGTCCTCGCCGATAATCCGCTCATCCAAATTGCCGGCCACGTTCAAGGCGGAGCGCAGGAACGCACCGGAATTGCCGGACACGATGGGCAGGCAGCCGATGAGCGCCAAGGCGCGGCGCACGACGCCGGTACCCAGGTGCGAGATGACGGTGAGCAGGCGGGTCTGCACGGTATTCAGGTTGACCGGGCGGTCGTCCCCGCACACCGCGCCGATGCTGGGGTGGTTGAATCCCTTGAGCATCTCGTTGATGGTCTCCTCGCCGAACACGCCGTCGGCATCGACGAAGAGCACTACCTCGCCGTCGCTGGCCGCGAACCCGCGATTGAGCGCCGCGCCCTTTCCCGCATTTGGCTGGGAAATGCTGGAGACCCGGTGGTCCTTCGCCGCCCATTCATCCATGATCCTGGCGGTGCCGTCAGTCGACCCGTCGTCAACGAGGATCACCTCGAAATCCTCGTAGTTGCTGCGCAGGATCGACTCCACGCAGTTGGAGATGACCACTTCCTCGTTGTATCCGGGCACCACGATGCTCACGCGCGGACGGGATTCGAAGACCAGCTGCTTGTTGTTCTTGGCGCGGCGGCGCTCGCGGGCGACAAACGCCAGCGACATGGGAATGAAGCAGAGCTTGACCAAACCCATTCCGAGGATCAGCCCGCCGCCGACCATGAACAGCCCCACGACCACCATGCCGATGGGCGTCGTGATCCCGTCAAAGAAACCATTCAGGAATTCGGTCATGGCCTGCCCCCGGCGGCTGCTAGTGCGCGGGACGATGCGCGCAGCACGGTGGACAGCAGCTCGGGAGCCTGCCGGGAGTTCGCCCCGAAGCGGGCGTTGATTTCCAGCACCACCGGCTGGCCGTTGGCGAGGCGGCGGATGTCGAGGTCGGCCTGGTATTCCAGGCCCACCGCGCGCACCGCGTCCAGTGCGATCTGCTGCACGTCCACGGCTTCATCAGCTGCCACGCGCTCGGTCGACACCGCGTTGCCCACAACTCCCTGCTTGAGCTCGGTCTTGCGGACGACCACTGCCAGGTCGTTCTCGCCGTTGCCGTTGAAGACCATCGGCGCGAATTCTTCCCCGCTGGCGAATTCCTGCAGGACCCATGAATCATCCAGCGCGGAGAAATCCAGATCGCTGTGGTTCCCCACCACGCCGACCCCGCGGCCGCCCCGGGCGATTCGCGGCTTGACGATCAGTGGACGGCCGAGCGCCTCGAAGGCCGCATCCAGGTTCTCGAAGCTGCTTGGAAGCGCCGAGCGCGGGACCGGCACCCCGGCCGCTGCCAGGACCTGCATGGTCAGCCACTTGTCGTGGGCGGTGGATACGGCTTCCGGCGATCCGATCATGACGGTGCATCCAGCCAGCTCGGCGCCGGCAGCCGCCACGGCGGGAAGCTCGTCGCTGACCGTGGGAATCAGCACGTCGATATGGTGCTCGCGGATGATCTCGGCCAAGCGGCCGATCATCGACGGGTCGCTGGCCGCCGGGACCTTCTCGATGACCGCGTAGTACTCATTGGCAGTGCTGTCCATGTCGGCGCCGATGACGGTGAAATCGCTTGAGGCAAGCTGCGCCCCGAGGGCTCGGCCGGCTGGTCCGTTCGCTCCGGTAATCAGGATTCGCATTTAGAACACTCCAATCGCGGAACCGAGCAGGCGCACTGGCTCGAATCCCTCGGCATACTTCGTTTTGGCCTGGTTGCCGCGGAAAGCGGCAATACCCTTGAGATTCTCTTCGGTCATGTAGGGCTTGCCCTTCTGGTCGGCGTGCTGAGCCACCGCATGGACCTTGACGCCGATGTAGTCGGCTACGTCGATGAACACGGCAGGATTGAACTTCCTGGTGACCGACGGGCTCTCAAAGCACAGGATCGACGAATGCCGGCGGGCCGCACGGAGGGTGGCGAAATGCACAGCATGGTGGTCCTGGTGCTGGTCGTGCTCGGAATGCGTGAAAATCAGGTCGGGATTCAGGACCGTCACCCGTTCTTCAATGGCCTGGACCATCTCGTTCGTTGAATCGGACAGCTTGGTATCCGGAAGGCTGTGAGTGACCATGCTCTTGGCTCCCATGAAACGGGCTCCGCGCATCGCCTCGTTTTCGCGAACGGCTTCGTCACCTCCGACCGCGCCGTTGCTCATCACCAGCACGTGAACTTCGTGTCCCGTATCGGCCAGCTTGGCCAGGGTGGCACCGCAGGCAATTTCAAGGTCGTCGGGATGGGCGCCGATCGCCAAGACAACCCGCTGCTGCGATTGCGGAACGACGGGCACGATCTGGTTGGTGATCGCGAAGATCGCCATGCCGAAGGCGAAGACGAGGGTGACCTGGATTGCCATTTCGCGCAATGGCTCCGACTGCCATGGGCCGCTGGCCACGAGCAGGTTGACCATGGCCAGGACTATGGATCCCACGACCAGTACCGCGATGAGTTGCGAACCGCGGCGGAAACGCCGCTTGAGATGCTTGCGCTGGCTTGGAAGCGCGAAGACGAGTGCTGCCGAAAGGCTCAAGGCAGCAGAAATTACAGATGACCATGGCATAAGCCGATTTCCCCCAAAAAGTCGGCGCACCAATTAACCAGAAAAGCAGTTAGCTGCTTGTCCGGAAATCACAAACAATGACTTAAGACTTCACGATCCCCATCGCAAAGACTCTTGCTCATGAAAAGGTACGCGTATTGATAATTCCCCTAGATCAATACTTGGTGCAGTTCTCGACATTTACGTCGCAACTTGCAAATTCAAGGTACCTGATTCGTGTATCCAGGCAAAACTTCTTCCACGACTTCGCGCATCGCCACTCGAAATCCACGAACTTTCAAGGCTCCACCCCACTCGCTCGAACTGCGGCTTCACGTGCAGTTGGGCGAACGTAGATGCTGCCTTCCGCGCCGTAATTCCGGCCTTCAATCCCTGGCCGCGGCCATGAAATCACCGCTGGCGCACAAGTTCCGAGCTAGCAGGAAAGTCATTAATCCGCGTCTCCAAGTCCCCAAAAATTTCGTTCGGAACGTTGAAAATCCTCGCGTAACAATGTGTCTTTTTCGCAATCAGCGACCCCTCCACGCGCTTGCGTCCATGGATTTCCCCGTCCGGAAAGTCGCGTCACCGGGTCTGCCGAGCACCTGACTGCCGGGTCGCCCGACTGTCCCGGGCCAGCGCTTGGCAAGGCCGGCAGGAACACCCAATCCGCCGTATCCGAGGTGGCTGCTCCGCCCTCAGGCAGGTCGATGCATGACACCGCGCAGCGGCGCGCCACAGCATGGCGGCTCAGAAATGCGGACGGGACCAGCCTGAGTGGCTGATCCCGTCCGCATCGGTTTTCCGCTAGGTGATTGAGCAGAAGGCTAGTGGTCGACTGCCTTCTCTGCACCGACACCGGTCAGCGAGCGAACTTCCATTTCCGCCGCCTTCTTGGGATCCTCGCTTCCCGGATCGGTGATCGAGCCCAGCCAGCCGAGCAGGAATGCCAGCGGGATGGAGACGAGGCCCGGGTTGGCCAGCGGGAAGATCGAGATATCGATGCTCGGGATCATCGAGGTTGCCGCACCGGAGAAGACCGGCGAGAAGATGATCAGCAGGATGGCCGAGCCCAGGCCACCGTACATCGACCAGACTGCACCGCGGGTCTTGAAGCCCTTCCAGAACAGCGAGTAGAGGATGGTCGGAAGGTTGGCCGAGGCGGCTACCGCGAAGGCCAGCGCCACCAGGAAGGCGACGTTCTGGCCCTGGGCACCGATGCCGCCGGCGATCGCGAAGACGCCGATGACCAGTACGGTGCGACGGGCAACCTTCATTTCCTTCTCCGGGGTGCTCTTGCCCTTGGAGATGACCGATGCGTAGACATCGTGGGCGAAGGAAGCAGCTGCGGTGATGGTCAGGCCGGCTACCACCGCCAGGATGGTTGCGAAGGCCACCGCGGAGATCAGGCCCAGCAGCAGCGTGCCGCCCAGTTCGTAGGCCAGCAGCGGGGCTGCGGAGTTCACGCCGCCCGGGGCGGCCTTGATCTTGTCCGGGCCGATCAGGGCGCCGGCGCCGAAGCCGAGGACCAGGGTGAACAGGTAGAAGGCACCGATCAGCCAGATGGCCCAGACGACCGACTTGCGGGCTTCCTTGGCGGTTGGCACGGTGTAAAAGCGCATCAGCACGTGCGGCAAACCTGCGGTGCCGAGCACCAAGGCCAGGGCCAGGGAGATGAAGTCGAGCTTTGAGGTTTCGGACTTGCCATACTGCATGCCCGGGTTCAGGATCTCAGGGTTGCCAGCCACTTCGGCGGCCTTGCCTAGCAGCTCGGAGAAGTTGAATCCGAACATGGCCAGGGTCCACACGGTCATGATCAGGGCGCCGGCGATGAGCAGGCAGGCCTTGATGATCTGCACCCAGGTGGTGCCCTTCATGCCGCCGACCAGGACGTATAGGATCATCAGCGCGCCGACGATGACGATCACCAGCGACTGGCCTGCCTTGGAGTCGATGCCCAGCAGCAGGGACACCAGTGCGCCGGCGCCGGCCATTTGCGCCAGCAGGTAGAACACGCACACCGCGAGGGTGGAGATCGCCGCGGCGATGCGCACGGGACGCTGCTTCAGGCGGAAGGAAAGCACATCGGCCATGGTGAACTTGCCGGTGTTGCGCAGCAGCTCGGCCACGAGCAGCAGGGCAACCAGCCAGGCCACGAGGAAGCCGATGGAGTATAGGAAGCCGTCGTAGCCGTTGATGGCGATGGCGCCGACGATGCCCAGGAAGGATGCCGCCGACAGGTAGTCGCCGGCGATGGCGGTGCCATTCTGGGTTCCGGTGAAGGAGCGTCCGCCGGCGTAGTAGTCAGCGGCGGTCTTGTTGTTCTTGCTGGCTCGGAGCACGATCACCAGGGTGACGCCGACGAAGGCGACGAAGATGGCGATGTTCACCAGCGGGTTGCCGACAGTGGTCTTCTCAGCCGCCGCCGCAAGGATGGTTAGGTTGTTCACTGATCTGCTCCCTGGTTCTCCAGACGCTCACGGATCTTGGTGGCCTTCGGATCGAGCTTCTTGTTGGAGAAGCTCACGTAGGCTGCGGTGATGGCGAAGGTGGACACGAACTGCAGCAGGCCCAGGACGATGCCCATGTTGATGTTGCCCAGGACCTTGATGGACATGAAGTCGTGGAAGTAATCGGCCAAAAGAACGTAGGCGAAATACCAGACCAGGAAGAAGATAGCCATGGGGAATACGAAGCTGCGGTGGGTGCGGCGCAGTTCCTGGAATTCCTCCGACTTGCTCTCCGCCACGAAATCAATGTCGTCTTCGACATTGTGGTGGGGATTGGCACTCATGATGCCCTCCTTGTGCGGGTGATTGGATGATTGAAACCTGATGTGATGCAAGGCACATCTTGACTGTGACTAAGTTCACTATCTGCGAAAGTTCCGTCCCCGACTAGGGGTTTGGGTCCAGCCATGGCTCAGCGGAGCAAAACCTGCGCCCAACGGCACATCTATCGACGACAAGCGGTCGGGCAACGGGTTGTGACCTTAGGATTGATGTATGTCCCCAGCCCTGCAGATCACCCTCATCGTCACCATCGTGACGGTCGGCATTGCCGTCATCGGGTATTTCGGATTCAAGATCTCCCGCTCAACCAAGGAGATGGGCACCGACGCGGAGGAAGCGACCTTCACCACCCTGCACCACATGTCCGTCGCCGTTCCCCACCTGGAACGGGGGCTGACGGTGGAAGGAGCCGCGAAGAGCGCCAAGGCGCTGCGCAGGCTGCTGAACTGCCCGGTCCTGCTGATCTCCGACACCCGCCACATCCTTGCCACGGATGCCGGCATCGAATTCACCGCGGATCTCGAAGAGCAAGCTTCGGAAGCATTCAGCACCGCGCTGGCCACCGGCAAAACGCAGGTGAAGCGGCTCTCCGGCCAGGATTTCGTGGCCGCCCCGATCATGGTGGGAAACCAGCCGGTGGGTACGGTGACCGCCCTGACCCCGCGTGCCGGGGCTGGATTCGTCCGCGCCGTCTCGGAGGTGGCGGTTTTCGTCTCCGCGCAGGTCTCCACCGCGCAATTGGATGAGAACAAGGCGATGCTGCTCGAAGCGCAGATGCGGGCCCTGCGCGCGCAGATTTCGCCCCACTTCATCTACAACTCGCTGAACGCCATCGCCTCGTTCATCAACACGGATCCAGCCCGCGCCCGCGAGCTGGTGATCGAATTCGCTGACTTCACCCGCTACTCCTTCCGCCGCCGGGGGGAATTCACCACCCTCGCCGAGGAGCTGGAGGCCATCGACCGCTACCTGCTACTGGAAAAGGCCCGCTTCGGCGACCGCATCAAGGTGTCTTTGCAGATCGCCCCGGAAGTGCTCTCGACCAGGATCCCGTTCCTCTCGTTGCAACCGCTGGTGGAAAACGCGGTGCGCCACGGCCTGGAAGCCAGGCCCGACGGCGGGGTTATTTCCATCACCGCTACCGAGGACGGGATGCACGCGGTCATCAGCGTGGAAGACGACGGCGTGGGCATGGATCCGGAGCAGCTGTCCAGCGTGCTGGCAGGCACCACGGTCAACATGCATGTGGGTCTGCGCAACGTTGACGTGCGGCTTCGCCAGCTCTACGGCAATTCGAACGGGCTGATCATCGACACCGCGCCAGGCGCAGGTACGCAGATCACCTTGCGCATCCCGAAGTTCCTGGCTCCTGGCACGGCATCGATCGACGAATGAATTCCATGGGTCCCGAAGGCAAACACAACAGAAACGATAGAATCAACTCATGATTAATGTGGTTGTCGCCGACGACGAACTTCCGGCAGTGGAAGAGATCGCGTTCCTCCTGAGCCAGGACTCCCGAATCGGGAAAATCCACCGCGCAACCTCTGGCGCCGCGGCGTTGAAAGCGCTGGAGGAAAACGAAGTGGACGCGCTCTTCCTCGACATCCACATGCCCGCGCTCTCCGGCCTTGATATCGCACGGGTCATCTCCCGCTTCGCCAATCCGCCGCTGGTGGTCTTCGTGACCGCCGACGAGGACCAGGCCTTGGAAGCCTTCGAGCTCGCCGCGGTCGACTATGTGCTCAAGCCCATCCGCCCGCAGCGCTTGGCCGAGTCCGTGCGCCGCCTGTGCGAGCTCGTGGAGGAAGCCCCCGCCAAACCCGAAATGATCACCGTGGACCAGGGCGGCATCACCAAGCTCATCCCCCGCGGCGACATCGCCTACGTCCAGGCCCAGGGGGACTACGCGCGCCTGCATACCAAGGACTCCAGCTATCTGATCCGCGTCCCGCTGAATGATCTGGAGCAGCAATGGGCGGAGTCTGGTTACGTGCGCATCCACCGCTCCTACCTGGTGAGCATGGACAAGATCGAAAACGTCCGGCTGCAGACCGGCAAGGCGGCCGTGCTGGTCAACGGGACCGAGCTGCCGATCTCCCGGCGCGCCCTGCCCTACCTGCGCGAGCGCCTGGCCGCCAACCGCGTCCGCCCGCTCTAGGCCCGGCGTGATTCCGTGAAGCGCGACTCCCCGGAGGCTCCCCTGCCTGGACGCTTTGCCCAGCAGCGTCCGCAGCGGGTACGCGTCCAGGCTCCCCAGAATGCCTCGCTGACCGTTTCCGCGGTCAAGCCGGAACATACGGCCCAGGAATTCTACGTCCAGCAGTTGATCCGCTCCCAGTTGCGGCTGGCCTGCGCCGTGGCAGCAGGGCTGCTGACCATGCTCGTGGGTATCAGTGCGCTGCTGGCCCTCTGGCCGACAGTCTATGAATTCACTTTGTGGCATATACCCCTGCCATGGTGGATTCTCGGGGTGGGGATCTATCCGCTGATCATCGTGGCCGGCATGCTGTTCAACGGCGCGGCGGCCCGCAATGAAAAACGCTACCGGAGCATCAGCCGTGATTAATCTGCTTTCAGCCCTGGCCTTGGTGGTGGTCTGCGTGACCACCATGCTGATCGCCTTCCACGGGCTGCGCCTGTCGCGCACCACCAGCGATTTCTACGTGGCCAGCCGCACCGTGCGCCCGTGGTGGAACGCCTCCGCCATCGGCGGCGAATACCTGTCGGCCGCCTCTTTCCTGGGTGTGGCGGGGCTGATTGTGCTCTCCGGCCAGTCCGGGCTCTGGTTCCCCATCGGGTACACGGCTGGCTACCTGATGTTGCTGCTGTTCGTCGCCGCGCCGCTGCGCCGCTCGCAGGCCTATACCATCCCCGACTTCGCCCAGATCCGCTTCGAGGAATCCAAGTCGCTGCGCAAGATCACCACCTACCTGGTGGTGGTGATCTGCTGGCTGTACATCGTCCCGCAGATGCATGGGGCGGCCCTGACCCTGTCGACCGCCACCGGGCTGCCCGGATGGCTCGGCCCGGTGATCGTGGCTGCGGTCGTGTGCATCACGGTGGTCTCCGGCGGCATGCGCTCGGTGACCTTCGTCCAGGCTTTCCAGTACTGGTTCAAGCTGGCAGCGCTCGTGGTCCCCACGATCTTCCTGCTCATCCAGGTGATCCCAGAGCAGTCCAGCACCGCGCGCCTCGACAGCATCGCGACCCAGCTGGAATCGGTGGCCGGGCTGAACCTGTACGAGACCATCTCCATCATCCTCGCGTTGCTCTTCGGCACCCTGGGCCTTCCCCACGTGCTGGTGCGCTTCTACACCAACCCCACCGGGCAGGCCGCACGTTCCACCACCGTGATCGTGCTGGGCTTGCTCTCGGTGTTCTACCTGCTGCCCACCACGCTCGGCGTGCTGGGTCTGCTATACGCCCCGCAGCTGGGCGGCAACGCGGAGACCGACGCCACGGTGCTCCTGCTGCCCTCGGCGGTGCTGGACGGGTTCCTGGGCGACGCGCTGACCGCGATCGTGGTCGGCGGCGCCTTCGCCGCGTTCCTGTCCACCACCTCCGGGCTAGTGGTCTCGCTGGCCGGGGCGCTGTCCCAGGAATTCTTCGCCGGGACCGTGCGGGGCTTCCGCATCTCCACCGTGCTGGCCACCGCCCTGCCGGTGTTCATCGCGGTGGTGACCAGCTCGCTGGCGCTGGCCGGAGCGATCGGCAACGTCTTCGCTTTCACCGCCTCGACCATCTGCCCGCTGCTGCTGCTGGGCATCTGGTGGCGCTCGCTGACCGCCCGCGGAGCCATTGCCGGCATGCTGACCGGCGCGGCCGCCTGCGGCCTGGCACTGATGATTTCCAGCCTGCTGCCCGAGGTCGACACCCTCTGGTTCCACATGCTGCGCCAGCCGGCTGCCTGGAGCGTCCCGCTGGCCTTTCTGGTCATGATCGTGGTTTCCCGCTCCACCCGACGCAGTATTCCGGTGAATGCCGACCGGGTCATGACTCTGTTACATGTCCCGGATCGCAGCGCAAAGTTCTAGTCAGCACACAATTTTGATCCATCTCGGCCGTCGCTGAACACCCGTGACCGGCTAATGAATTTATTGATGCATGCATTAAGCGCTACGCTGGATGGCATGAACGGATTGCTTCCGTGGGAAAACGAAGCCCGCAACAAGTCCCTGGCCAGCCAGCTGGCGGCCCAGACGGCGCACCGCATTGTCGAGCGCTCCTTGGTTGCCGGTCATCTGCTGACCGAAGCCGAGCTGTCCGCCACCTCCGGCGTCAGCCGCACCCCGGCGCGCGAGGCCATGCTGCAGCTTGAACGCTGGGGCCTGGTCCGGCTGATGCCCAAGAAGGGCGCGGTCATCAAGACCATCACCCTGGAGGAACGGCGCGATCTGCTGGCCACCCGTGGTCTGTTTGAGCGTGGGGCCCTGCAGGCCCTGGCGTCGACTCCCGGTTCGTTAGCTGATCTGGCCGCGGCCCTGGAGCAACCATTGTCCGCCCAACGCTCGGCGGTGGCCAACCTGGACCTGCTGGGTTTTGCGGGCGCGGACTTCGCCTTTCACGCAGCTCTGGTGCAGGTTGCCGGCAACACGGTGCTCACCGACCTGCTCGAATCGCTCGCGCCCCGGCTGGCCCGGCTGACCTACGAGGTTTGCCTGGAACACCCGGAGCAGCTGCACACCTTCCTCGACGAGCACGAACTGCTCGCCACCCTGGCTCGCAGCGGCGATGCCACCGGCTTTTCCCAAGCCATCACCCGTCATATCACCGACGCCCATTTCCCAAAGAAATCAAGTTAATGACCACGTATTCAAACCGCAAAGCCAGCTATCTCACGGTGGCCTTTGCGGTATTCATGCTCGCCTGGGGTGGAAACCATTTCACTCCCCTCCTCCACCTGTACGAAGAGATCGAAAACTACCAGCCGTGGCAGGCCAATCTGCTCTTGGGCACCTATGTGGGTGGCCTGATCCCCGGGTTGTTGCTCCTTGCCCCGCTCTCCGATCAACACGGACGCAAACCCGTGCTGCTGGTCGGAATGGGAGCCAGCATTATCGCCAGCATCATGCTGGCCGCCGGATCCCAGATGTTCACCGTCCTATGTCTGGGACGGGTGTTGGCCGGATTCGGTGTCGGCGCAGCCATGTCGGTGGGTTCCAGCTGGATCAAGGAACTGTCCAGCGCACCCTTCGATCGGCACGCGGATACCTCCACCGGTGCCAAGCGTTCGTCACTGACGCTGACCCTGGGCTTTGGCCTGGGCGCCGTTGCCACCGGCCTACTGGCCCAGTGGGCCCCGTTTCCTGAGGTCAGCCCCTATCTGCTGCACCTGGTGCTCAGCCTGATGGCCCTGCTCGTCCTACTGCGCAGCCCCGAGTCGCTTCCGGTGTCGGCCCGCAGCACCAAGACCTGGTATCAGGACCTGGCCGTCCCCTCGGCTTCGCACCACACCTTCCGCAGGGTGATTGTCCCCAGCGCGCCCTGGATCTTCGGTGCTGCCGGGGTAGCCTACGCGATACTTCCCGCGAGCGTGGATGACCGGTTGGGGCAGTGGAGCACGCTGTATGCGACGATTTTGACCGTCCTGACCCTGGGAACCGGTGCCCTGGTCCAGAATCTGGTGCCCTGGCTGAACCGGCACACCGGCGGGCGGGCGCTGCGTCTGGGCATGGCACTGATGACCGTGGGCATGGTCCTTTCCGCGATCGCGGCGTGGGCCGACAGCCCGGCCCTGGCCTTGGCGGTGGCCATCATGCTGGGTGCCGCCTACGGCATCTGTGTGGTCGCGGGACTCATTCAGGTGCAGGCCATCGCCACCGCCCAGGATCTGGCGGGCCTGACCGGCGTGTATTACGCCCTGGCCTACAGCGGGTTCCTGCTGCCCACCATCCTGGCCACGCTCCTACCGCTACTCTCCTATCCGTCCAGCCTCGCCCTTGTGGCACTGGCCTGTGCCCTCTGTGCGGTGGTCAGCGGGCGGGCCGCCGGTCAGTCGCGGACCCCGGGCGTATAGCCGTACAGGTCGCGCACCAGGTCGATCAGCTCCTGCAGGCCGGCCGGTGCGCGTCCCCTGCGCCACGCGAGGGACACTTCGATGGGCGGGCCGTCGGAAATCGGCAGGTAGCGAATCCCGTGCCGCTGATGATGGTGAGCGGTGGATTCGGCGGTGGTGCCGACCGCACGTCCGGTGGAGATCAGATCCAGCCAGGAGTCCACATCCATGGTCTCCACCCAGTGCTCGGGGGCGTGCCGGGCGTCGAACAGCGACCGGTCGGTTGTACCACCGCGGGTGTCCACGGCCACCGTGCGGGCACCGATCTCTGCCATGCGTAGCGAGCGGCGGCGCGCCCAGGTTGCATCATCGCTGGCAAAGGCGGCCAGACGTTGCTCGATCCCCACCACCGTCGAGGCAAAGCCGTCCTCCGGACGCAGCCGGCGCAACACCGCCACCTCACACAGGCCTTCGGCCAGTCCCGCGGTCGGCGTATTATTCCGGATCAGTTCCAGCTGTACCCCGGCATGGTCTTCGGCCCAGCGCCGTTGCAGGGCGATGGTGCGCCGTCCCAGCGCGGCCCACGCGTAGCCCAGGCGCAGGGTGCGGGCCTCGCCGTGCAGCAGGTTGGAAAAGTCACGGGCTTCGGCCAGCAGGCTCTGGGCCGCGCCGAGCAGCTCGGCACCGGCCTGGGTGGGAACGCAGCCGGTGGGCACGCGCCGCAGCAACGGGCGCCCGGCCGTACGTTCAAGGCTTGCAATGGTGCGGGACACCGCCGCCTGTGAAACGTAGAGCCGCGCGGCGGCCGCGGTGAAGGAGCCGGTTTGCACACAGGTCACAAAATAATGCACCTCGCGTAGCGAAAAGTCCATAACCTAAGCGTATGGCACCGTCATTTTTTGCACTAGGTTCCCGAACATTCCGGACCCTAACCTGTGGATATGGCTAACCCGCAGACTTCCGCAGAACCTCGCGCCGCCCACTGGCAGCGTTCCGGTGCCGCACTGGTCGCGGCCAGCGCACTGTCCAATCAGACCGGTGCGGCCTTTGGTGCGCGCGCCTTTGACGCGCTGGGTCCGTTGGGCGTGGTGATCATTCGACAGCTGGTCAGTGCCGTTGTGCTGATGGTTCTGGCCCGGCCGAGGTTGCGCGTGTTGCGGGGTTCGGGCTGGGTGCTGGCCGCGGCACTGGCCGTGGTTTTCGGGGTCATGAATCTGTCCCTGTACCTGGCCATCGACCGGTTGGGGCTGGGGCTGGCGGTCACCCTGGAATATCTGGGTCCGCTCGCGGTGGCGCTCTGCGCGGCCGGCTCGCACCGGGCCCGGCAGTGGGCCCTGGTCGTGGCCGGCGGGGTGGTGTTGCTGTGTGCCCCGGGGCCGAGCAGTGACGTGCCTGGGCTGGCGTTGGGCCTGCTCGCGGCCGCCGCGTGGGCGGCCTTTATCGTGTTGAACCGTTCGCTTGGCTCACGGCTGGATCGGCTCACCGGTGCGGCCGCGGCCAGCCTGCTCAGCGCCCTGGCCTGGCTGCCGATCGCGATCTGGTGGTTCTCCAGCCATGCCCCGCAGCCCGCGGCGCTCGGCCTGGCACTGACCTGTGCCTTGTTGTCTTCCGTGGTTCCGCAGGCGGTGGACTTGATCGCCCTGCGCCGGATCAGTTCCGCATTGTTCGGCGTACTGACCGCGCTAAATCCGGTGTGGGCCGCCGGAATTGGGTGGCTCATGCTTGGTCAGGCGCTGGATCTGGCACAGCTGGCCGGGGTAGGCCTGATTGTGGCCGGTGGGATGCTGGTTTCCCGCACGGGCCGAGCTAGTCGATCGAGGCCATAAGCTCGACTACGCGATCCAGGAAGGCGTCGACCTGCGACTCCTCGTAGCCGTCGGTTCCGGTGGACGAGCGGAACTCCACGCGGCGCACGGTGTCCACTGACATCGGCACGTCCTTCTCGAAGTAGTCGATCAGCTGGTCGCACAAGCGGTCCACGTCTTCGACGTTGTAGCTCGAAGCGTTGGTGCGCGAGGGGCGGCGGAAGCGCTCCCCCTTGGCACGGTGCAGTCGCCCGCGCAGGATCGCCGCCAGGCGGCCTACCTGCTGCAGCCAGACTTCCTCGCCCTGGTGGGCGATCAGGTCGTCGCGCTCGCGCTTGGCGAAGACGTCTTCCAGCCGGTCCAGCGCGCCGTCGACCTCGCGGGCCTGGTAGCCGCCCTTCTGCGGGGCGAAGGTCGTGCGGCGGATCAGGTGGCTGGTGACCACGCTGTCGTCGTTGCCCCCGCCGTTGAAGGTGGCACGGGCGCGGCTGAGGAACGCATCAACCTGCTTGACGTTGTAGCCGAATTCCGAATCCGGGACCCGGGAAAACGGAGCATCTTGCTGCTGCGACACGACTGATCCTTCTTCTCTCGATAAAGTCAGGGGCTGATCGAGGTGATCCGCGATCCCTAGTTATTCTATGGCGTGAGCCAAGGCATGGGTTAAAAGCCACACCGGCGGGCGTCATCCATGGGAAAGGATCACACCGCGCCGGGGTTGCGGCCTATGACAGGGAAACACTCCATGTCAGCAAGTGGGAGATCAGGTAGCCCAACGGGACGACGAAGACCACCGAGTCCAGCCGGTCCATGATGCCGCCATGGCCCGGCAGCAGGTTGCTCATGTCCTTGATGCCCAGCTCGCGCTTGATCATGGATTCGGAGAAGTCTCCCGTGGTTGCCGCGATCGTGGTGAAGAACGCCAGGATCACGCCGGTCCACCATGGCATGTCCAGCCAGAAGTGCATGGCCAGGGCGCCGACCGCCATGGATCCAAGCATCGAGCCGGCGAAGCCCTCCCAGGACTTCTTGGGCGATATCTTCGGGGCCATGGGATGCTTGCCGAACAGCACCCCGACGATATAGCCGAAGGTGTCGTTGCTGACCGCCAGCAGCAGGATCGTTGCGATCAGCCACTGGCCGTTGGGCTCCTCGAGGATCAGCAGCGCGAAGGACAGCAGCAGCGGGACCCAGCTGATGATGAACACGCTGCTCATCACCGAGGCCGCGGCCCCCTTCAGCCCCTCCGTCAACCGCACCAGCAGCGCGATGACCAGGCAGATCATGTAGGTGAAGCCCATGGCTTCCAGCCCGCCCCAGATCGCGCTGATTGGAAGCATCGCCGAGGCGAGGAAGAGCGGAACCAGCGGGACCGAGGTCTTGGCGTGGGTGGTCGCACGGGCGACTTCCCAGCTGCCCACCCCGGCCAGGGCCACAATCAGTCCGACCAGCAGAGGCTCGTAGAGGAACAGGCCCGCGAGCACCAGTCCGAGCATGAGCAGTCCGACGCCGATGGCGGCCGGCAGGTTGCGCCCGGCCCGGGACTTCTTGGGCTCGGCCGGCGCGCCGACCAGCAGTTCGGTCGGGATCGAGGCCCGGGCGGCGTCCGGTTCACCGGTTTCAGCCAGGTCCTTGGACTCGCTGACCGGAGGGGGCTCGGCAGGACCTTCGACCTTGAGTTCCTCGGGAGGAACCGGTGAGCGGTCCTCTGCGGTGAAAGCCGCCTTGGCGCGCTGTTTGGCCTGCTGCGAGTCCACCGCGGCGCTCGCGGCTGGCATCCCCGGTTCAAGCACCGGCTGCGGCGGGCCTGCGTCCTCGGGTTCGCGCGCGGCAGGCTTCTTGCCGCGGCGCTTGGCTTCCTTCTGCTGGGCTTCGTGCAGGGCTCTCGCCTCGCGGCGGGTCAGGGGTTTGGCTTCACCGGATGCCACTGAGGGCACCGCCGAAGCCGTGCCCTCAGTGTGATCTGTCGAGCCTGGCATTAGACTTCCAGCAGCTCGGCTTCTTTGTTCTTCAGAATCTCGTCGACTGCGTCAACGTGCTTCTTGGTCAGTGCGTCCAGGTCCTTTTCACCGCGGTTGCCCTCGTCCTCGCCGATCTCGCCGTCCTTGACGAACTTGTCGATGGCGTCCTTGGCCTTGCGGCGCAGGTTTCGCAGTGCAACGCGGGCATCCTCGCCCTTGGCGCGGGCCAGCTTGACGTACTCCTTGCGGCGCTCCTCGGTCAGCACCGGAAGGGTCACGCGGATCATCTTGCCGTCGCTCGACGGGTTGGCGCCGACCTCTGGATCACCCAGCGCCTTTTCGATCTCGCGCAGGGCGGTCACGTCGAACGGGGTGATGGTGATGGTGCGGGCCTCTGGCACGGCGAAGGAAGCCAGCTGCTGCAGCGGGGTCGGCGAGCCGTAGTAGTCCACCATGACCTTCGAGTACATGCCAGGGTGTGCACGGCCGGTGCGGATCGTGGCGAAGTCTTCCTTCGCGGCCTCAATGGTGCGGTCCATCTTTTCGGCGGTCTCCGCCAGGGTTTCGTCAATCACCGGTACTCCTCAAGTACTCATTGCTGTTTCCACCAAGGGAAAATAAATCTAGAACAATCCTATGCCACGTTCACCGCTTATGCGGTGACGGTGGTGCCGATTCGCTCGCCGCGGATGGCGCGGGTGACATTGCCCTCACCTTCCATGCCGAAGACCAGCATGTCCAGCTTGTTGTCCTGGCACATGGTCATGGCGGTCTGGTCCATCACGCGGATGTTCTTGACCAGCGCCTCGGTGTAGGTCAGCGTGTCGAGCTTGGTGGCGGTCGGGTCGGTCTTCGGATCGGCGGTATACACGCCGTCCACGCCCGACTTGGCCATCAGCACCTCGTCGGCGTCGACTTCCAGGGCGCGCTGGGCCGCGACGGTGTCGGTGGAGAAGTACGGCAGGCCGGCGCCGGCGCCGAAGATGACCACGCGGTCCTTTTCCATGTGGCGGATTGCGCGGCGCGGGATGTAGTTCTCCGCGACCTGGGCCATGGCGATGGCCGACTGCACGCGGGTCTCGACGCCGCACTGCTCCAGGAAGTCCTGCAGGGCCAGGCAGTTCATCACGGTGCCGAGCATACCCATGTAGTCTGCGCGGGAGCGGTCCATGCCCGAAGCCGACAGCTCGGCGCCGCGGAAGAAGTTGCCGCCGCCGACGACGATCGCCACCTCGACCTCGCCCACAGTCTGGGCAATCTGCTCGGCGATGCCGCGCACGGTCTTCGGGTCGACGCCCACCTTGCCGCCGCCGAAAACTTCTCCTGAGAGCTTGAGCAGTACGCGGCGACGCTTGGTTTCTGGGCTGGTTGACATGGGGTCTAACTCCTGCAGTTGGTAATTCTGTGGTGAGGGGATCATCCCGAGTCCCAAGCTACCTTGAGATCCGGGCTCGAGAAAAGGGAGGCGAGTCACCGAGTGTATGCTCGGTGCCCACCTCCCTTTTCTCTAGTGCGGCCGGCTAGCGGCCGCGAACACATTTCGTGCGATTGCCTTCAGCGGTGAAGCTTAGGCGCCTACGCGGAAACGAGCGAAGGCCTCAGCCTTGGTGCCGGCCTCTTCGAGAACCGAACCAACGGACTTCTTGGCATCCTTGGCGAAAGCCTGGTCAACCAGGACAAGCTCCTTGAAGAAGCCGGTCAGGCGGCCTTCAACGATCTTGGTCAGGGCGGCCTCTGGCTTGCCTTCGGCGCGAGCGGTCTCGTCAGCGATGCGGCGCTCGTCGGCAACCTTGTCTGCTGGAACCTCGTCGCGGGTCAGGTAGGTCGGTGCCATTGCGGCGGTGTGCACTGCAACGTCGTGGGCCACGGCAGCAGCAGCTTCCGAAGCGGAGTCGACAGCCAGCAGCACGCCAACCTGGGCGGGCAGGTCCTTGCTGGTCTTGTGCAGGTAAGCAGCAACGTGCTCGCCCTCAACGCGTGCTACGCGGCGGACAACAACCTTCTCGCCGAGGATTGCGCCCTCTTCGATGACGGTGTCGCCAACGGTCTTGCCGTCAACCTCGAAAGCCAGCAGGGTCTCGACGTCGGCTGCGCCCGAGGCGACAGCTGCGTCCAGGACCTTGTTGGCCAGGGTGATGAACTTGTCGTTCTTGGCAACGAAGTCAGTCTCGCAGTTGATCTCGATCATGACGCCGGCCTTGCCCTCGACCTTGGCGGCAACCAGGCCCTCGGCGGTCGAACGGCCTTCGCGCTTGGTAGCGCCCTTCAGGCCCTTGACGCGGATGATCTCGATGGCCTTCTCGGCGTCGCCGTTGGCCTCGTCCAGAGCCTTCTTAACGTCCATCATGCCGGCGCCGGTGCGCTCGCGCAGTGCCTTGATATCAGCAGCGGTGTAGTTTGCCACGTGCAATCCCATTCAGCTAGGAGTTTCAAGTTAGTTTGCCCGTGGGACGGGTCGGATACCCAACCCGTCCCACGAGAGTGTGGAGTTTCCCTTCACAGCACGCTAGTGCCTAAAGGGAAACTCCAGAAGTCACGGAAGTGACTACTTGGCTTCTGGAGCCTCGGTCTCGGCAGTAGCCTCGGCCTTGGCCTTCTCGCCCTCGAGCAGCTCGCGCTCCCACTCAGCCAGTGGCTCAGCGGCGCCCTCGGTCTTGCCTGCAGCCTTGTTGTTCTTGGCAATCAGGCCCTCTGCCACCGCGTCGGCAACAACGCGGGTCAGCAGGTTGACGGAGCGGATGGCGTCGTCGTTACCCGGGATAGGGTAGGTGACTTCGTCAGGATCGCAGTTGGTGTCCAGGATGGCGACAACAGGGATGCCCAGCTTCTGAGCTTCGTCGATTGCCAGGTGTTCCTTCTTGGTGTCAACGATCCAGATAGCCGACGGGGTGCGGGTCAGGTTGCGGATACCACCGAGGTTGTTCTGCAGCTTGGTCAGCTCGCGCTTCAGCAGCAGCAGTTCCTTCTTGGTGTGGCCCGAACCGGCAACGTCGTCGAAGTTGATCTCTTCCAGTTCCTTCATGCGCTGAACGCGCTTGGAGACGGTCTGGAAGTTGGTCAGCATACCGCCTAGCCAGCGCTGGTTCACGTATGGCTGGCCAACGCGGTTAGCCTGCTCGGCAATTGCTTCCTGAGCCTGCTTCTTGGTGCCGACGAACAGCACCGAGCCGCCGTGTGCAACGGTCTGCTTGACGAAGTCGTAGGCGCGGTCGATGAACGACAGCGACTGCTGCAGGTCGATGATGTAGATGCCGTTGCGCTCGGTCAGGATGAAACGCTTCATCTTCGGGTTCCAGCGACGGGTCTGGTGGCCGAAGTGTACGCCGCTGTTCAGCAGCTCTCGCATGGTTACGACTGGCATGTCGCAACTCCTTTCAGCAGTAGCGGACCGGGCGCACGAACGCCCGCGGTAACTGCCCTAGTTGTTTGGGTTGTTGCAGATGTACATTGTGAACATCCGCCCTGGCATGAACCCCGGAATGCTTGGCATTCCGCACGCCGTCCACCGATTCTCTCGGACCACTGGAACGGCCGGCTTCCCCGCTTGCGCGAGGAAGAACTTCATGCGCGAAGTCAATTTCCTGCCCGGAGCATCCGATTTTGGACACACCTCTGACAGAAAACTGCACTTTTCAGTGTACTACACCCCCAGGGGCCGCTTCGCCCGAGAGCAAGGTGATCTAGCGCCCACCGCGCTGCCCACAATCAGCGGTGAATCCGATACTGGTCGGCCCGGGGCATCGCAGGGTGGATCCATGAAACCTCTTCGACTACTCGCACTGATCCAGCTGCTGATTTTGGGCATCATGCTGACTGCCGCGGGCACATCTGGCAACACGGCCGCACAAGGCTCCTTGCCCACAGCCGCCGCCCGCCCGGGATGGCAATGGCCGCTGGCCGGCGAGCCCGCAATCCTGACCCCGTTCGACAAGCCCGAACAGAAATGGCTCGCCGGGCACCGCGGTGTGGACCTGCGGGCAGCCGAGGACACAAGCGTGCTGGCACCCCACCGGGGAAAGGTCGCGTTCCGTTCCACGGTCGTGGACCGACCAGTGCTTGTGATCGACCACGGCTCTGGTTTTGTCACCAGCCTGGAACCTGTCAGCAGCGAGCTCGCGGTCGGCACCTGGATCGAGGCGGGAGACAACGTCGGAACCGTGGCCACCGGAGCGCATTGCTCGAAGCGTTGCCTGCACTGGGGTGTCCGACTCGATGGCGAATACATTGATCCGGCGCTGCTTATCAGGGATCTGCGGCCATCGATCCTGTTGCCTTTGCATTAGGCTTGCGCCGTTTCAACAGGACTGCAGGCAATTCACTGAAGACTTGAAACCGAAAAATCGCCCGGCGATCTGCTGGCGCAGATCACCGGGCGACCCGATATGTAGGGAGTGACGGACTTGAACCGACGACCAAGGGATTATGAGTCCCCTGCTCTAACCAACTGAGCTAACTCCCCATCCGCGAGCTTTCCTGAAGTTTCAGGGGAAGCACACTCGAAATATTCTAGGGCATCACCAGCCCAAACGCCGATTCGGCGCACGGGCCCGAACCCAATTAGTGCATGGTCACCTTGTGTCCGCGGTACAGGGCTTCAAAGGCATTCATTGTTTTCTCCTGCGCATGGTTCAGCACCTTGCGGTGCCCAGCCTTGCCCAGCTTGGCCCGGCCAGCTTCGTCGAGCTGCAGGACCTTCTCCAGCTTCTTTGCAAGGTCTTGCCGGTCACCCGGAGTGAACATGTAGCCGTTGACGCCCTCATCTACCAGGTGCGGCAGGGCCATGGCGTTGGCCAGCACCACGGGCTTGGACGCGGACAGCGCCTCCAAGGTCACCAGCGACTGCAGTTCTGCGGTGCCCGGCTGGCAGAACACGTCGCAGCGCAGGTAGGCCTTGCGCAATTCCTCGTCCGATACATGGCCCAGGAATCGCACCCTGTCGCTGACCTTCTGCTCGGCCGCGATGCGTTCCAGGTTCTTGCGCTGCTCTCCGCCTCCGACAATCTCGAGAATCGCGTTCGGCACCGAGTGCATCAGCGGCAGTGCTTCAATCAACTCGTTGATGTTCTTTTCCACGGCCAGGCGGCCTGCGAAGAGAATGGTCGGCTCCGCGTTCTTGGAGACGGTCTCCCCTGCAGCCAGTTCGTAGTTCCCGACCTCGATCCCGTTGGACAGCGGAAGGACGTCCTTGAGCCGGGCTCGTTCGCGCATGGCCTTCGCGGCCAGTGGCGTCGGTGTGGTGACGGCTTCGGCGCGGCCGAAGATCTTTCCCATGTCCCGCCACGAGTTGTGCGCGACGATCTTCTTGAACCAGACCGGGAACGGGAGGAATGGATCCAGGTTCTCGGGCATGAAGTGATTCGTCGCGATGGAGCGGACCTTGTTCTTCCGCGCCCAGGCGATGGTGTGCTGGCCGATCATGTAATGGCTTTGCGCATGCACTACGTCAGGCTTGATCTCCGCCAGCAGCTTATCGATCTGCCGATTGACCTCCCACGGGAAAACGATGCGGAAATAATCGTGGGTCGGCACGGAGTGCGACTTCAGCCGGTGGACGATGGCCTCGTCGCGAACCTCGGTGTAGGTCCGGCCGGACTCACCGCGCGCGGCCAAAACGTGGACCCGGTGTCCGCGTTCGTGCATGGCCGTAGCCAGGCGGTAGCAGAACATGGCGGCGCCGTTGACATCCGGCGGGTAGGTATCGGCGGCGATGACGATGGTCAGCGGTTTATCCTCGGCCACAAGCATCCTTTGTCGTTCAACATGTACAGATTCCATTGCGTGCTGCGAAGCACTGCTATTCTTGTTCGCCCTGCGGGCTCTTCCTGCCCTGCGCTGCATGCTTGGCCCGCCGTTCGATGACGTCGGGATGGTGCCTGGACAGGGCCACCACGCCGATGATTGCCAAAATGCCGGCAACCAGCATGGCCAGCGAGATCAATACCGGAACATCCGGCCGGAGCTCTCCGAGGATGATCACGCCGATGGCAATGCCGATGATCGGGTCGATGACGGTCAGTCCCGCGATGACCAGATCAGGAGGCCCCTTGGAGTAGGCCTTCTGCACGAAATACGAGCCGATCAAGCCTGCGACGACCACGGAGAGTCCGGCAAGCCACGGCAGCTTGGACAGGCTGGAGTCCCCCAGATCCAGGACTGCCACGGCAATCATGCGTACCAGCACGGCGACGAACCCGAACAGGATTCCAGCGCCGGCGATGTAGAAGAAGGCCCCGAGCTTTTTGTGGAACAGCACGGTGCACAGGGCCACCGCAACCACCACGCAGGCGAGGATGAATTCGATCAGGTGGGCTTCGGCCTGCGTCATGCTCTGGTTGGTATTCGTCACCATGATGGCCATGAGCACGAAGCCCACCGAGCCGACCATGCAACTGGCGATTGCCAGTACCGTGGGCCGGTTCATCGTCAGGTCGGATTCCCTGGCATTGACCAAGGCGGTGATGACCAAGGCGATGGCGCCGATCGGCTGCACGACCGTCAGCGGAGCGTTCGCCAGTGCGAAGACATTCAGCGCCATGCCCAGGACCATCAGGAGCAATCCGCTCATCCAGCGTCCGTTGGACACGAGCTTGCTGATGTTCCCGATCTTCAGGTCGAGCCCGCCCACTGAATTGCGCACGGCCATGGCCTGGAAATGCGCACCGAAGGCAAGGCAAAAGGCACTGCATAGAGCCGCTGTAATAGCGATCCAAACCATGTCAGTGCCTTTCTGGCCTTGTTGTTTTCATGCCGCGAGGCGTTGCGTGTCCGCCCTGGGCATCAAAGCCTAGGAGCGCTTGAAGAGCTTGCGGATCACAACCGCCAAGGCGGTTGCCGATCCTGCTGCTACGACGAGAGGTTTGGCTTTTTCCATGCGTTCTGCAGCGGCTCTGTCGGACTCCGATAGGTCTTCACCGGCAGTGGATGACGGGCGAACGAAGCTGCGTGCCTTGGCGGCGGCATTGCTGACGCGCTCACCGGTGCTCTCAGCGAAGTGGCGCACCTTGTCGACCTTGGCCAACGGAACCTGGATGCTTTCGCCGAGGTTGTCGCGCAGGGCCTGGATCTGGCGGCGGCGCCGCTTCGTGCGCAGGATGAGCTCGTCGGCGCTTGGTGCCGGAGGCTTCGGCTCGCTGGGCTTGGAGTCCTTGCCTTCGGCGTCTTCGGACTTCTTCTTCAGCGGTTCGTCCAAGGTGCTGACGTCGAAGTTGCTGCCGTCCTTGAGAACACCGATATCGTGGCGGATGCCGCGGATCGCTGCTTCAGGCTTGAGCGGCATGGCCTTCTTGATCTTGCGGTATCCGACGAGTCCCAGAATTGCGGCAAGGATCAGGAAGAATCCGGCCAAGATCAGCGCTGCTGCCCAGCCGGGGAGCCAAATTGCCAGTACGTTGATCAACGTGACCACGGCGGCAATGCCGAAAAGCAGGACGAGGACCAAGGCCGCGCCTGCCATGGCGCCGGCCATGCCCAAGCTGATGCCCTTGCTTTTGAGCAAGGTTGTCGCGAGCTTGAGTTCGTCCGAGATCTGCTGCGGAACAAGTTCCTTGAGGCCTTCAACTTGCGCTTTGGCACTCTTGACGCTCGACTTCAGACTTTCATCAGTCTGCGTCGATTCAGCTTCAGACATGGTTTCTCCATATTCTTGATCGCCGGATAACCGGTAGTACTCACGCTAGCACTCCAGTTGTCGCGGGCGACTCAGTCTTCAGGCGTAATACTCATGGCTCGATCTCATGCCACGGGTGTATCTGTTCTCGTTCGAAAGTCTATCGCCTGAAACCGGCTGACTATAAGCGATGCAAAAATTTGTGCGTGCCCTGACCAGTACCTGAGCACTTCTGTCTACGAAAAAGAGAAACCTCCCAATCACCACAGGCGATTGGGAGGTCTATTTCGCTCCTCCAACTGGACTTGAACCAGTAACCCTTCGATTAACAGTCGAATGCTCTGCCAATTGAGCTATGGAGGATTGCAACGAGATATACTTTATCACTGGCCAAGCCGGGTTTTCAAATCGGCGGCGCCCCCGCGCCCGATGGGTATTTTCGCCTTGAATTTCCGGGTTTCACCGCTTGGATCGGAAAGCTTTTCTCGCGCTCCCCCTCAACTTTGCCCTGTGATTTGAAGCATATTCCGCGAGCTCGATCAACTGGCGGGCAGAGCGCTCCCAGGAATAATTTTCTGCGCGCAGCACCGCGAGTCGCGAATACCGGCTCCAAGTCTCATGATCTGCCAACCGGCGCACTTGGTCCGCAAAACCTCGGGGGTCGTCTGGTGCGGCAAAGAGAGCTGCATCATCCGCGACCTCCCGGAAGATCGGCATGTCGGTGGCGACCACCGGAGTTCCCATGCTCATGGCTTCAACCAGCGGCAGCCCATAGCCCTCTTCACGCGACAAGGTCACCAAGGCGGTGCATTCTCCCAAGAGCTCTTCGTATTCCTGGTCGCTGACGCCGTTATGGAAGATGACCTTTGCCCCCTCGGGCATCTGTTGCTCAAGTTCGCTGCGGCGCTGCTCTGCGATTCCGCTCAGCAGGTGCAGTTCGAAGTCGGGCAAGAATTCCATGCCGGCAAGCAGCGTCTCGACATTTTTGTATTCCATGAATGAACCCATGTACAGCAGGGTCTTCTTGGGCTCGGCAGTTTCCGAGCGCCGAGCGAAGGTTCCACTGGGCGCATTCGAGACCAATCCAATGTGCTTGCGCGTCAGGTTGTGCTTGCGCATCAGGGAGGCTGTCGTATTGGAGACCGTGGCCACCGCATCTGCCCGATTCAGGAGCCAGCGCTGCGGCCAATACACCTGGTGGAAGAGGAACCAGCCGAGCCGGATCGGAGCCGGCAGGAATTTCGGGGCATGGGGATGCGAATAATAGATCAGGTCATGCAGGGTCAGGATTACCGGGTATTTGCGACCGAAGGTTCCCATGGTCTGCATCGGCGAGAACACGACGTCGGGGTTCAGCTTGTTGACCTGCAACGCCACCAGCGGCTCCAGTGCGCTGGTTGGGGATGACACCTTCAAGTAGGGCACCTCCGGCAGCATCGGCAGTTGCCTTGGATCGTTGACCAGCATCGTGACCTCGGCCAGCTCGGAGGCCGCCGCGATCAGCCCTGCCGTGAAACGGCTGATCCCATCGTGGTGGGTAATGCGGGTATATCGGGCATCGATCACGAGTTTCACGAGGTGAGTCGCCTTTGTCGTTGGCAGCGTATGGGAAGTTAAGCCTATCCGCTACGGTTCGGGGACTTCTTCATCGACAGACGGATCCTGCGCACGCCGGCCCGCCATGGCGAGCGACAGGTAGCAAACCAATCCCAGGACGTTCGCCAGTACCCAGGCGCCCAAGGCCGCGCGAATTCCGAAGACCGCGCCGATCCCTCCACCCAGCAGGCCTCCGAGCGGCACGACGCCGAAGGTGAACAAACGACGTGCGCTGGTCACGCGCCCCAGCAGCTGTTCCGGGGTAATCTCAGCCACCCACGTTGCCATTGACACATTGAACACCAAGATGAGCACGCCCCATCCTGCGGCATGTACCACGAGCAGAATGATGGCCAGCGGCGGCGCAGCGAATCCGGCGGCAAGCACCACCCCCGATAAGACAATTTGTCCAGCGATGGTCGGCAAGGCGAGCTCGCGTGGCGTAAACTTTTCGGCCAACCGCGGTGCCAGCAGGGCACCTGCCAGCCCGGAGAGCCCGCCCAGCGCCGCATACAGGCCGAACCCTGCAGCGCCCAGCCCCAGCTCATTGATGATAAAAAGTCCTTCGACGGCGGAGCCGATCGCCAGTCCAAAATTGGAGAACGCGACGCTCAAGGTCAGCGCCTTGAGTACCGGGCTGTCCCACACGTATCGCAAACCGGCGGCGAAGGCCCCCTGTCGCGAAGCGCTTCCCACGGCTTCAGTCTCGGTTGGACGCGTAGCTGTCTTCCCCCGGACCGCGCACGAGGTGCCGAAGGCCGCGAGCAGTAGGGCCGCGGCGGCAGCCAGCAACGGCGGAGCGCCCAAAAGCGCGAACAGCGTTCCCGCAGCTGCAGGAATGATGATGCTCAAGGCCTGGTCGGCGGCGGCCAGCCGCGCAATGAGCCTGGCCATCGATGTCCGCTCATCGGCCAGCGCCGGGGCGGCGGCCGCTTGCGATGTTTCGCTGAAAACGTTGCAGAAGCCCAGAAGTGTCGCCAAGACCAGCACCAGCGCGACGCTCAGCGCCCCGGCGGCGCTGAGGATCAACAGGCACCCCATGAGCGCGACTTTGGCTCCGAGACCAAGCCGCAGAACCTGCAATGGCCCGAGCCGATCGACCAAATATCTCGCTGGGAGCGTGGCCGCCACGAACGCCAGCGTTCCCAGGGCGTTGAGCAGACCCATGTCGAAGGCGTCGGCTGCCAACGTAGAAATGAAGAGCAGTTCCACGGTGAAATCACCAAGATTTCTGCCGGCGGCGTCCGCAGCATTCGAGCGCAGCAACATTCGTTGCGACTTGTGCAGATCAGGCATGCGGACCCTCCTTTGGTTACTGAAACTTACCAGTCAAGGTGCCATTTTTGCCCCTCATGCAAGTCGATCGATTAGCTCAAAGTTTCAAGTTGACCGATTCGGCGGAAAACACTCCGTTACCGGCGCCGAGTCGGGCGCACGGAGCACTGAAACCACCAAGTCAAACGGGTGAGAAACCTGCTCCCATACCACAGAATGCTGGCCGACGACCCCTGCGTCACGAAACTTTCTATTCGAGTTACCCGGTTTGCATTAACTAATTATCCTATGCTGTTAATAGTTTTCGTTAGGTAAGCCTGACCATACATATCCGCCAAGCTGAGGAGCATACACATGGGTACGCCAATGCCTTCCATGCAAAGAGTCACCGTCGATTCGCCGCCCGGCGACAGCTCGCTGTTATGCGCGCAGACCGCGGCGCAATTCGAAACCGAGACCGCCCGCGTAGTGAGCCATGTGGCCGCGCAGCTATCCACCGTGGCCTCTCCCGCCACCGGCGCAACCCCAGATCAACTCCGGCCGGCCATCGAGGCGGTGGACCTGAACAGCCCGCTGGGCAATCTCACCGAGGCCTTGGAGGAAATCCAGCATCTCTACTTGCGCGATGCGATCTACTTCCACGACACCCGTTACGCCGCCCATCTGAACTGCCCCGTGGCCATCCCCGCGGCAGCCATCGAGGCAGTGGTCACGAGCGTGAATACGTCGATGGACACCTTCGATCAAAGCGCCGGGGCAACCCTGATCGAACGCAAGCTCGTGGACTGGACCGCAGGCCTCATCGGCTTCGATGTCCAGGGCGCGGATGGGATCTTCACCTCCGGCGGCACCCAATCCAACCTCCAAGCCATGCTGATCGCCCGGAACATCGCGGCCTCCAAGCTGGACGGTCCGCTGCCCCACCGCCTGTCGAGGCTCCGGATCTACTGCTCTGCCGATGCCCATTTCTCCATCCGCGATGCCGCCATGCTGCTCGGCCTGGGCAGCGAGGCAGCCGTAGCGATTCCCACCGACTCCCTGCACCGCATGGATCCAGCCGCCCTGCGCCGGCAGATCGATGCGGATCTGCAGGCAGGGCTGCAGCCGATGAGCATCAGCGCAACGGCCGGCACCACCGACTTCGGCGCCATCGATCCACTGCTCGAACTGCGGCGCATCGCCTCGGAGCACGGAACCTGGCTGCATGTCGACGCCGCCTACGGGTGCGGCTTGCTGATCTCCCGGCACCACCGCAGCCGTCTAGCCGGCATCGAATCCGCGGACTCCGTGACGGTGGACTACCACAAGTCGTTCTTCCAGCCCATCGGATCCAGCGCGCTCATTTTGGCCCGCGGCCGGGATTTCGGTTCCATCGCCCATTACGCCGAGTACCTCAATCCGCGCTCCGAAGCCGCTGGCAGCGCCAACCAAGTGGACAAGTCCCTGCAGACCACGCGCCGCTTCGATGCCCTGAAGCTATGGACGACGCTGCGCACGCTGGGCGCAGACCGGCTGGGATCCATGTTCGACCAGGTGATCGAGCTGGCGGAGATGGCCGAGCGCGAGGTGGCCCTGCGCGACGAGCTGCGGCTGGCCGCCCCGGTGCAGCTGAGCACGCTGGTCTTCGCCTTCAACCAACCGCATCTTTCCTTGCCGCAGGCGCAGAAGAACCAGCTCGCCGACCAGATCCGCCACCGGCTCTATGCCTCCGGCGAAGCCATGATCGCCGCCACCACCCACCACGGCGAGCGCCTGCTCAAGCTCACCTTGTTGAACCCGAACACGTCCCTGTCCGATATCAGCGCCATCCTCGATGCCATCTGCAAGGCAGGACGCGAAGTACTTTCCGATTTCGAAGCTGGAGTATCACTGTGAAGCATTTTGACGTCATTGCCATCGGGGCCGGCCCCTTCAACCTCGGTCTGGCAGCGCTGGCCGAACCGCTGGACCAGCTGAGCCTGGCCGTTTTCGAAGCCCGGGAAACTATCAGCTGGCACCCGGGCATGATGCTGCCCGGGACCCACCTCCAGGTCCCCTTCATGGCCGATCTGGTTACCATGGCGGATCCCACCAGCCGGTTCTCGTTCCTGAACTACCTCAAGCAGCAGGGCCGCATCTACCCGTTCTACATCCGCGAAGACTTCTATGCCCTGCGCTCCGAGTACAGCGCCTACCTCGCCTGGGCCGCCGGGGAACTGGCCAGCGTCCACCTGGGCCACCGGGTGCTGGCGGTCGAGCACTCCGCGGGCAGCTACCGCCTCTCCGTGCTCAGCGCCGGGGGCGTTGACGAATTCAGCTGCGACAAGCTGGTGCTCGGCACCGGTTCCCAGCCCTACCTCCCGCCGGTGCTGGGCGAGGGCGCCGCGGCCCGCGCCGTCCATTCGAGCGATTACCTGAGCCATCGCGACCGCCTGCTGCAGCCGCGCACGGCACGCCCGCACGTGACCACCGTGCTGGGCAGCGGGCAGAGCGCGGCCGAGATCTTCCTGGACCTGCTGCGCAACCTGCCGGACGAAGACCACCTCATCTGGGCGACCCGTTCGGAACGCTACTTCCCGCTGGAATACACCAAGCTGACCTTGGAGATGACTTCGCCGGAATACATCGACCATTTCCATGCGCTGCCCCAGGAGTCGCGCGACCAGCTGGCCGCCGAACAAAAGGGGCTCTACAAGGGCATCGACGCGGACCTGGTTAACGAGATCTACGACGAGATCTACGAACGCAGCGTGGCCGGCCGCCCCGACGTCCATTTGCGCACCGGGTGCGCCGCCACCGACATCCAGCTGCGGCCCGAAGGCCTGGCCGTGAAGCTACGCCACGAACGCACGGCGCAGGATTTGTCTTTCGTCACCGACGAGCTGGTGATGGCCACCGGCTACAAGAGCCAGCTGCCCGATTTCCTGACCGGAATCAGCTCTCGGATCAACACCCTGCCCGACGGGCGGCTGGACGTTGACCGGGAGTACGGGATCGGTGAAGACATTTTCGTGCAGAACGCCGAGCTGCACACCCACGGGTTCACCGCCCCCGATCTGGGGATGGGCGCCTACCGCAATTCGGTGCTGCTCAACCGGATCACCAGGAGCACCGCCTACCCGGTGGAAGAACGCATCGCCTTCCAGCGCTTCGGCGCCGCGTCCCTCGACACCCTGCCCACCGCAACGGCCACCCACGCCTAGGAGCACCCATGACTTTTAAATTCCGAACCGTCAGCCTGCCGCACGACACGCAGCTGCTGCATTCCTGGATCGCCACCGAGCACGCGGCGTTCTGGGGAATGCGCCACGCCACCGCTGCACAGGTGGAGTCGGCCTACGCGCAGCTGCTGGACACGCCGCGCTACCAAGTGCTGCTGGGACTGGAGCACCAGGATCCCCGCTTCCTGGTGGAACTCTACGATCCGCTGGAGTCCCCGCTGGCCGGTGCCTACCGCCACATTCCCGGCGATCTCGGTCTGCATTTCCTGGCCCCGGCCGCCACCGCACCCGAAGCGGGGTTCACCTACCGTGCCCTGGCCGCCGCCGTGCAGCAGGGCTTCGACGATCCGCGGGTGCAGCGGATCATCGTCGAACCGGACCTGCGCAACAAGTCGATCCATGCGCTCAATGCCAGGGTGGGCTTCAGGCCCGTTGGCCCGGTGCGGCTGACCGAGGCGGACGGCGGCACCAAGCATGCGCTGCTGTCGATCATCACCCGCGCTGAATTCGAACAGGCCACCGGCGCGGTACTGACCGGTACCGTGCTGTCCCCCGAGCGCTGGGAACGCGCCAACCGCCATGTGCTGGCCAAGGCGCTGGGCGAATTCAGCCATGAACGGCTGCTGGAACCGGCAGAGCACGGCGAGCAGTGGTACAGCCTGCACAAGGACGGGCACCGCTACCGGTTCACCGCCGGGCGGTACCGGATGAACCACTGGCTGGTGCAGCCGTCCTCGATCATCCACGAACGCTTCGCTGACGGTTCCTGGCAGCCGGCCGGGGTCGACGTGCTCGATTTCGTCACGCTCTACCGCCAGGAGCTCACCCTGAGCGAAGCGCAGCTGCCCACCTACCTGGAAGAGCTCTCCTCGACGCTCAGCAGCCACTGCTACAAGCAGTTGCAGGCCTCGCACTCCAGCGCGCAGCTGGCGCAGTTCGCCGGCACTGCAGCGCAGTCGTTCCAGCGGATCGAAGCGGCTATGACCGAAGGACATCCATGCTTCGTCGCCAACAACGGGCGCATGGGATTGGGCCGCGCAGACTACCTGCGCTACGCCCCGGAGACGGGAACGGCACTGCCCTTGGGCTGGGTCGCGGCCCACCGTTCGCGGGCGCATTTCAGCTCGATCGACACCTTGGACTACGATGGCCTGCTGGCCGATGAACTGGACCCGGGCGAACGCGCACGGCTGGAGGGGGTGCTGGAGCGCGCACTCCGCGACACCGGCGACACCGCAGCGGACTACATCCTGATGCCGGTGCACCCATGGCAGTGGGAGAACAGGCTGTCCATCACCTTTGCGAACGACATCGCCGCCCGGAAGCTGATCTGGCTGGGCGCCAGCGCGGATCACTACCAGCCGCAGCAGTCCATCCGCACCTTCTTCAACGTCGATGCCCCGCAACGGCACTACGTAAAGACAGCCATGTCGATCCTCAACATGGGCTTCATGCGGGGCCTGAGCGCCGAATACATGAAGGCCACCCCGGCGATCAACCAATGGCTGGGCGAGCTTTTCGAGAAGGACGCGGTGCTTTCCACCCAGCCGGTGGCGCTGCTGCGCGAAGTCGCCGCGGTGGGATACCGCAACCCCCAGTTCGAGGCAGCCACCGACGCTTCGGCGGCGCAGCGCAAGATGCTTGCAGCCCTGTGGCGGGAATCCCCTATCGGCGCGCTGGCCGACGGCGAGCGCCTGGCCACCATGGCAAGCCTGCTGCACGTCGATGACCAGGGCCGGTCTTTCGCCGCGGCCTTGATCCGCAGCAGCGGCCTGGACCCCGAGCAGTGGTTGGCCGCCTACCTTGACGCGTATCTGGTTCCCCTGGTCCACTGCCTGGCCGCCTATGACCTGGTGTTCATGCCGCATGGCGAGAACGTCATCCTGGTGCTCAAGGACGGGGCGGTGCAGCGGGTGCTGCTCAAGGACCTGGGCGAGGAGATTGCGGTGCTCTCGGACAGGGTTGAACTGCCCGAAGAGATTCGCCGGGTACGCACCGGCGGCGACCCGGTGCTGTCGATCTTCACCGATGTCTTCGATTCGTTCTTCCGCTTCCTCGCGCCGCTGCTGGATGCCGAAGAGGTGCTGGGCGAGGACGACTTCTGGCCCATCGTCTCCCAGCGCCTGCTGGGCTACCGCAGCGCGTACCCGTTATTCGCCGAGGACTTCGACCGGTTGGGGCTGTTCGTTCAAGCATTCCCGCTCTCCTGCCTGAACCGCCTCCAGCTGCGCAACAACCAGCAGATGCTGAATCTTGCGGACCAGTCCGGCGGACTGCTGTATGCCGGAGAGTTGGAGAACCCGTTGGCTTCGGCGCTCGTTGCCATGAAGTAGCCCTTTCTTCTCTACGGGCGCCACGCCGGGACCATGCTGTGTTCCGCTGCGGCGCCCTACCCGATGCGGGCGGCGAGGGCGGCGGCTCCGTCGCCCTCGAGCCGGGGGCAGGCTTCGCGCCGCCCGGCCATTGCCATCACCAGATCCAGCAGGCTTCCGCGCACTTCAGGGCCGGCCCCGGTGGCGAAATCATTGTCCAGCGCAACCAGGGCCAGCCCCTTGACCAGACCCTTGCTGTTCACCGCGAAATCCTTGGCTGCGAAAAACTCTGCGACCTCCCGCACCGCCGGGGCCGATGGCTCCAAAGCCAGGTTGTTGGGCCGGGCAATGTCCTGCCCGTGCACCAGCACCTCGCCGAGCAAACCCTGGCTGGAGCCCAACGGGGCGATGCGGCGGGTGCGGGCCAGGCGATAGCGCGCCAAGGTTTCGGAGAAGTCCCGCCCCAGCTGGCCGGCCAGCAGCCGCGTGTTGTGCCGGTCGGTGTTGAACCCCGAGCGTGCCATGTTCACCAGCCACCCCGGGGTCGCGGTGGACCCCGCCGCGCTGAGGTGCGCGACCACGTGCTGCACGTCCCAGTCCTCGCACAGCGTCGGCAGCTCCCATTGCCCGGGCTGAAGCGCCGCCAGCACGTTGTCCAAGCGCTGGCGTTCCTCATCAATCAACCGCCATCTTGCTGCATCGTCCATGGTTCCCAGCCTAGTTAGTTGTCGGGGTCTTCCGACCGGAAAATTTGTGCGCGCCCAATTCCATGTGGGAACCGCGATTGCCCTGAACTGGAAAAAACTTCACTACTAAGTGTTGCTAACTACCACTACTGAGTTCTACTATCTACCTGTACTCAACATCGCTAAGTAGACAGGAGATGCCATGGGAACACAGATGACCGAAATGCTGAAAGGCACCCTTGAAGGCATTGTCCTCTCGATCCTCGCTGAACGCCCCGCGTACGGTTACGAGATCACCGCTGAACTGCGCGAACGCGGCTTCACCGACATCGCCGAAGGCACCATCTACGCACTGCTGATCCGCATCGAAACCAAGAAGCTCGTTGCGGTGGACAAGGTCCCCTCCGCCAAGGGGCCGCCGCGCAAGGTCTTCACCCTCAACGATGCAGGCAGGGCCCAGCTCAGGGACTTCTGGTCCACCTGGAACGAGCTGGTCAGCCGCATCGACAACCTCCCCCACGAAAGTAAAGGACACTGAATCATGGCAGCCAAATGGATCGAAATGATGACCGGATCCCTGGAACAGAAAAAGCAGTACAAGCGCAACGTCGCGCGGCTGGAGGCACTGGCCTCCCCGTACAAGGAAACTGCCGCCGCGCTGCAGCGCTACTTCCTCTACCAGGGCGGAGTCACCGACGGAGACATCCTGGTCGCCATGCTCGGAGACCTGGCCGAGCTCTTCGAGGATGCCGCCGCGGCCGGCACTCCGGTACGCGACGTCGTCGGTGAGAACCCGGTGGAATTCGCCGAGGAATTCACCGCGGCCTACGGAGGCCAGCGCTGGATCGACAAGGAACGCACCCGGCTGATCGAGGCAATCGACCAGGCCGAACGGAAGGAAGAAGGGCAGTAGCCATGCAGGCAATCGAGGTCCACGGGCTGCGCAAGTCCTACAAGGACCTGCACGTGCTGCGCGGGGTGGACCTGGCAGTGCCCGCCGGAAGCATCTACGTGCTGCTGGGGTCCAATGGAGCCGGCAAGACCACGCTGGTCCAGATCATCAGCACGCTGCTGTCCGCCGACGCCGGGCAGGTGCTGGTCAACGGCTTCGACACCGCGGCCCAGCCCCGCCAGGTGCGCGAGTCGTTGAGCCTGACCGGACAGTTCGCCGCCATCGATGGCGTGCTCACCGGCCGGGAAAACTTGATCCTGCTTGCCAGGCTGCGCCGGGATCCGGACCCGGAGCGGGCAGCCGACGCGCTGCTCGAACGCTTCGACCTCACCGAAGCCGGCGCCCGCCGGCCCTCGACCTACTCAGGCGGCATGCGCCGGCGGCTTGACCTGGCCATGGGCTTGGTCGGAGGCGCCCCGCTGGTGCTGCTGGATGAGCCGACCACCGGCCTTGACCCGCAGTCCCGGATCCAGATGTGGAACATCATCCGCGAGCTGGCGGCTTCCGGGACCACCGTGCTGCTGACCACCCAATACCTGGACGAGGCCGAACAGCTGGCGGACCGGATCGCCATCCTGCACGACGGCACCATCATCCAGGAAGGCACCCTGGCCGATCTGCGCAAGCTGCTGCCGCCGGCCACGATCGAACACGTTCTCAAGGAACCGACGCTGGAAGACATCTTCCTGACCTTCGTCGGCTCCGCCGGCGCCCCGGAAGGAGCCTGATCATGAGCATCGCCGCGCTGCACGACACCCGCATTCTCACCGGACGCTCGCTGCGCCACATCCTGCGCAGCCCCGACACCATCATCACCACCGCGATCACCCCGATTGCCATGATGCTGCTGTTCGTTTTCGTCTTCGGCGGGGCGATCAACACCGGAAGCAGCGAATCCTACGTGAAATACATGCTGCCCGGAATCCTGGCCATCACCATCGCCTCGGGCGTCGCGTACACCTCCTACCGGCTGTTCCTGGACATGTCCGAGGGCATGATGCTCAGGCTCCGCTCGCTGCCCATCTCCCGCTCGAGCATGCTGTGGGGCCATGTGCTGACCTCGCTGGCGGCCAACGCCGTCTCCTTGCTGCTGGTCATCGGCGTGGCCTTCCTGGCCGGCTTCCGGCCCCGGGCCACCGTCCTGGACTGGCTGGCCGCCGCGGCCCTGCTGCTGCTGACAACCCTGGCCTTGACGTGGATCGCGGTTATCGCCGGGCTCAGCGCCAAGACCGTGGACGGGGCCAGCGCGTTCAGCTACCCGCTGATCCTGCTGCCGTTCATCAGCTCGGCGTTCGTTCCCACCGATTCCATGCCGAGCGCAGTAGCCTGGTTCGCCGAGAACCAGCCGATCACCGCCATCGTTGATTCGCTGCGTTCGCTGCTCACCGGGGCCGCTCTGGATGCGTCGATCTGGGTCTCCGTGGCCTGGCTGCTGGGCCTGCTCGCAGCGGCATGGGTCGTCTCCCTGTTCGTATTCAGGAGCAAGACCCGCGGCTGAGGCCACGAGCGGACGATACGGCCAAAAACAAACAGCCGCAGGATTCAATCCTGCGGCTGTTCGTGCGACCTGGATCTACTTGGTGGCCCAGAGGCCGGACTCGTCCTTGAAGGACAGCGTTTCGGTCACGCGGATCTTGGCGTCCTCGACCGCCGCGGCAGGCACGTCGAATGCCAGCTGGTAGGAGCCTTCGCCCCCGGCGGTCAGGGTCGGCACATCCGTTGCCGGGTGCTCAGTCACCGCCATGCTGCTCGTGGTGCTGTAGATGCGCGAATCGGAGCCGACCAGCTCGACCGTCAGGTCGATCCACGGGTCGCCCTCCTCGGCACCGTTGAATTCGGTGGTGAGGTCGACCAGCACGTACTGGCCCTCAGGCTTCTCGTTGAACGGATTCGCGGCGGCGATTTCCTTGTCGGCTTCCAGGTTCACCGCATCCACGCTGACCGTGTATTCGCCGATGCCGGCAGACTGCCCCAGGCCCAGAGCCTGGGCCGGATCCTGCGCCTGTTCCAGCACTTCCTCGGACGCGGCGACTTCGCCGTCACTGGCATCCTCGATGGTGGCCGACAGCTCGTCCAGCGCCTTCACGTAGGCGGCCTGGGTGACGAAAACCAGCACGATGGACACGACGGCGATGACGGTCGAGGCGATGCCCAGCCCCTTGCCGCCGTTCTTCTTGGACGCGATGATCAGCGAGATGACTCCAAGGACCAGGGCGATGAAGCCCAGCACCGCGGCGAAGTTGTTGACGATCGGCACCCAGCACAGGCACAGTGCAACGATGCCGATGACCAAGGCCGCGACGCCCAGGCCCTTTCCGGCGGACGACTTCGCAACCGGGGCGGGTGCCGGTGCCGGCATCTGGGCGCCGGGGTCCAGCTGATTTCCAACAGACATGAATGATTCCTCGAGTGATGATGGCGCGCTCGGCGCACCGGGTTTCAGCAGCGGCAGAAGGTGCAGCCCTCCTGCCTGCCGAGGTCTTGAACGACCTGGAATTCATCATTCCAAGGGCAACCGACAGAATGGCTCCACTCGATATTCCCTCCCTTTCCCCTAGCCAGAGCCTGCCGCCCCGGTGCAGAATGCGGTTATGGGCAACATGACGGATCGTCCCCACGGACTAGAGACCCTGCGCTACGTGCGGCTGATGCTGCTGGTCGTGCCGCTGCTGCTGATCGTCGCGATTCTCATCTACGCGGTGGTGAACCACCGGATCGAGGACTCGATCAGCTCCTACTACCTCGGACCGGCCCGGGACCTGTTCGTCGCCATGGTGGTCGCCACCGGCATCCTGCTGGTCGTGTATTCCGGAACGCCGATGGAGGATCTGGCCCTGAACCTGGCGGGGTTCTACGCCATGTTCGTCGCGCTGGTTCCCACCCGCTTCGAAGCCTCGCTGGCCCTGCTCGATGAGGCGGGGCGTTCGCGCGCCGTCCTGTCCGTGCGCGTGGCCATCATCGCGGTGCTCATCGTCACCGCGGTCTTTGCCTATCTGGGCCGGCGGACCCGGCGCTGGCCGAGCCCCGACCTGCTGGGCACGCCGCGGCGGCGCTTCTTGATGATTTTGTGCGGGCTGTTGCTGGCAGCATTCTTGCTGCTGGTCATATGGCGGGTTATCGAGGGAACGTACTTTGCCGGCGTCCATATCACCGCGGCGTTCCTGCTGGTGTGCTCGATGGCTGTGGCCATCGCCAGCCATCTGGGAACCGGGGGCCTGTGCGACGGCGACACCAGCGGCGGACGGCGGACCCACTACGCGGCGATCCTCTGGCTGATGGGAGCGGGCCTTGCCGCTTGGCCGGTCCTCGTCTGGCTGGGGGTGCGGCAGGCGGTGTTCATCGTTGAATGGTTCCAGATCGGGCTGTTCGCCTACTTCTGGTACCTGGAATCGCGCAGGCTCTGGGAGCACTGATTTCCGGGGAAACAAAAATCTCCCAGCCGTGTGATACGGCAGGGAGATTTTCCTTGGCTCCTCCAACTGGACTTGAACCAGTAACCCTTCGATTAACAGTCGAATGCTCTGCCAATTGAGCTATGGAGGATTGCAACGAGATATAACTTTACCCGAGGTATTCCCGAATGCAAAATCGGTGCGCTAGGTTCCGCGAAGGATCCTCCGGCGCATCTCCAGCTCCATCAATTCCTTGTTGATCTGGGAATATTCGTTGCCGTCCGGATCCACCTCGGCGCGCTGCAGCTTGCCGATCAGCTCCGCCTTGCGATGTGTGATTTGAAGCTCAATCAATCCGTTGATGATATCCGAGCAGTACCGATTCAGGTTGTGCTCGTCCAGCGCCGGAATGATGGTCACCGCAAGCTCGGAGACGAAACTGCGCAGCTGCTCGGGCACCTCCTCGCGGATGACCTCCACCCAGGAAGCGGCGGAGGCGCCCGCGGTGGAGGCCGCCACGATCCCGTCATGCACCGCGGCGTGGGCAGGGGCCATGAAGCGCGCCTCGTAGAAGGCCTGCCACTGCTCATCCGCCAGGCGCTGCGGCTGCTGGATGACAACTTCCAGGGCCTGGCGTTCAAGGCGCATCACCGGATCGCGGCTGTCCGGGCGCTCGAAGGCGGGCGCCGCCTGGGCTCCCGGCGCGTGGTCCTGGGCGTGTGCCGGGGGCTGTGCCGCGGCGGCGTTGCGCGGCAGCTTGGCCCGTTTGATGGACGCTGCCACCGACCGGTTGACGTCCTCGTTGTTCATGCCCAGCCAGCCGGCCAGCTCGCGGGCGTAGGCCGGGCGGATCGCCGAGTCGCGGATCGCCGCGACGATCGGCGCGGTCTGGCGCAGCGCCTGGACGCGCCCCTCCACGGTGTCGAGGTTGAACTTCTTCAGCTCCGCGCGGATGGCGAACTCGAACAGCGGGCGCTTGTTCTCAATGAGCTCGCGCACCGCCTCGTCCCCGCGGTGCAGGCGCAGGTCGCAGGGGTCGGCGCCGGTTGGCTCCACGCACACGTAGGTCTGGGCGATGAAGCGCTGGTCCTCCTCGAAGGCGCGCAGCGCCGCCTTCTGACCGGCCGCGTCGCCGTCGAAGGTGAAGATCACCTCGCCGCCAGTGCCGTCGTCCTGCAGCAGCCGGCGGGAGATCTTGATGTGGTCGGTGCCGAAGGCGGTGCCGCAGGTGGCCACCGCGGTGGTGATGCCGGCCAGGTGGCAGGCCATGACGTCCGTGTAGCCCTCGACCACCACGATCTGGCGTCCCTTAGAGATCTGCTTCTTGGCCAGGTCCAGCCCGTAGAGCACCTGGGACTTCTTGTAGAGCTGGGTCTCCGGGGTGTTCAGGTACTTCGGGCCCTGGTCGTCCTCGTAGAGCTTGCGCGCGCCGAAGCCGATGGTCGCCCCCGACAGGTCGCGGATCGGCCACATGACCCGGCCGCGGAAGCGGTCGTAGATGCCGCGGTTGCCCTCGGAGAACATGCCGGTGAGCTTCAGCTCCTCGTCCACGAAGCCGCGGCTGCGCAGGTGCTTGAGCAGCCCGTCCCAGCCCTTGGGCGCGTAGCCCACCGAGAAGTGCGCCACCGCCTGCTCGTCGAAGCCGCGGCCGGTGAGGAACTCGCGCGCCGCGGCCCCCTCTTGGGTTTCCAGCTGGGCGCGGAAGAACTCCTCGGCGACCTTGTGCGCGTCGACCAGGCGCTGGCGCTTGCCGTAGTCCTCGCGGCGCGGGCCCGGGCCGCCGTCCTCGTAGTGCAGCTCGTAGTTGATGCGGGCGGCCAGCAGCTCGACGGTCTCGGTGAACGAGGAGTGGTCCATCTTCTGGATGAAGGCGATGACGTCGCCCGACTCCCCGCAGCCGAAGCAGTGGAAGGTGCCCAGCTGCGGGCGGATGTGGAAGGAGGGGCTGCGCTCGTCGTGGAACGGGCACAGCCCCTTGAAGGAGCCGATGCCCGCGGATTTGAGCGTGACATAGGATTCGACGACCTCGCGCAGGTCGGTGCGGTTGCGCACCTCGTCGATGTCTTCGCGCTTGATCAGCCCTGCCATGATTCCCTTCTAAAACAGCGTTGCGTCCGGGGCCTCGCCCTTGACCAGGTAGGAGTGCCACTGGGTGGCCGACACGTCGGTGAGCGAGGCAACCTGGTCGATCACCACGCGCAGCTGCGCGTCCGTATCCGCCGCGTCCTCCCAGTCCGCGGCGAAGATGGGCTCCAGGTTGTCCCGGCCGGTCTCCATCAGCAGCTGGACCAGTTCCGAGAGCAGCGTGCGCTGGTCCTCGTAGAGCGGCTGGCGCCCCTCAGAAGTCATCACGTAGCTGGCGGCGATGCCCTTCATCACCGCGATCTCGTGCGCGGTGGCTTCCGGGACGATCAGGCTCGCGTTGTAGCGGGTCAGGTGCCCGGTGCCGTAGCGGGCGCGGGTGGCGTCCATCGCGGCCGCGGCGAAGCGCCCGATGAACTGACTGGTCATGTCCTTCAGCCCTGCCATGGAGCGGCGCGATCCGTCGAAGTGCGCCACCCATTCCTGGCTCTGCTCCAGGCGGCGCAGCGCCGCCTCGATGTCCTCTTCCGCGGTGGTGGGCAGGTACCAGTCCTTGGTGACCTGCAGCGCCCGCGCACGGGCAGCGTCTTGCTTCAGCCAGCGCAGCTGCAGGTTGCCGCCGACGATGGCGTCCTCCACATCATGCACCGAATAGGAGATGTCATCGGCCAGGTCCATGACCTGGCCCTCCATGCACACCACGCCGGTTTGGGCCTCGGGCACCGAGCGCAGCCAGTCGAAGACCGGTGCGTCATCCGCGTAGACCCCGAACTTGCGGGTGGGTTTCCCGTCGACCTGCGGAGCGTCGGCGCGCAGCCACGGGTACTTGCAGGCAGCGTCCAGCGAGGCGCGCGAGAGGTTCAGCCCGGCCGAGTGGCCGTTGTGCCTGAAGGTCTTGGTTTCCAGCCGGGTCAGCAGCCGCAGGGTCTGGGCATTGCCCTCAAAGCCGCCGATCCCAGCGGCCAGCTTGTCCAGCGCCTTCTCGCCGTTGTGCCCGAAGGGCGGGTGGCCCAGGTCGTGGGCCAGGCAGGCGGTGTCCACCACGTCCGGATCGCAGCCCAGCGCGGCGCCCAGCTCGCGGCCCACCTGGGCCACCTCCAGGGAATGGGTCAGCCGGTTGCGCACGAAGTCGTCCTGGGTCGGGGCGACCACCTGGGTCTTGGCGCTCAGCCGGCGCAGCGCCGAGGAGTGCAGCACGCGGGCGCGGTCGCGTTCGAAGGCGGTGCGGTAGGATTTCTTGGCCGGCTCGGGCACCCAGCGTTCCGCATCGGCATCGGTGTATCCGGGGATCTGAGTCATAGCTCCAAGTCTAGTGACTAATTGGCGGGCCGCCGGGGTTATCCACCGTCGGCGTAGAAGCTGGCCTAGCCGCCGGAGATGTCCAGCTCGGCGGCCTTGATCATTTCGCGGTGCGCATCGGTCATGGTGCGGGTGTCCAGCCAGCCGTCAGGGACGTGGGTCTTCTTGGGGTGGCCGGCGCGTCCACGGGTGCCTTCGGCGGCCTCGCCCGGGTACGGCAGGTCCAAATCCAGCTGGTCCAGCAGTTCGCGCAGACGCGCAAGGGACGGGACCTGGGCCAGCTGGGAGCGGATCTCCCCGCCCACCGGGTAGCCCTTGAAGTACCAGGCGATGTGCTTACGGATGTCGCGCATGCCCTTGCCCTCGTCCTCGAAGAACTCGGCCAGCAGCTCGCCATGGCGGTACACGGTGTCCGCGACCTTGCGCACGCCGGGGCGGATGCGGTCGGCACGACCCTCGAAGGCCGCCTGCAGGTCGCCGAAGATCCACGGGCGGCCCTGGCAGCCGCGGCCGACCATGACGCCGGCGGCGCCGGTCTGCTCCACCATCTCGATGGCGTCCTCGGCGCTGAAGATGTCGCCGTTGCCCAGCACCGGCATGTCGTCCATGGCCTCGCGCAGGGTGGTGATGGCCGACCAGTCGGAGTGGCCGGCGTAGTACTGGCCCGCGGTGCGCGCGTGCAGGGTCACCGCGGCGGCGCCGTGGTCGCGGGCGATCTTGGCGGATTCCAGGTAGGTCTGGTGGTCGTTGTCGATGCCGGTGCGGATCTTCACGGTCAGCGGGACATCTCCCTTGGCCGCCTCGCGGGTGGCCGCCTCGATGATCGAGGTGAACAGGTCGGTCTTCCACGGCAGGGCCGAGCCGCCGCCCTTGCGGGTTACCTTGGGCACTGGGCAGCCGAAGTTCAAGTCGATGTGGTCTGCGCGGTCCTCTTCCACCACCAGGCGCACGGCGGCGCCGACGGTGGCCGGATCCACGCCGTAGATCTGGATGGAGCGGATGTCCTCGTCGTCGTCATGGGAGATGATGCGCATGGATTCCGGGTTGCGCTCGACCAGCGCGCGGGCGGTGACCATCTCGGTGACATACAGCCCGCCGCCGTATTCGCGGCACAGCCGGCGGAAGGCGCGGTTGGTCACGCCGGCCATCGGGGCCAGCACCACCGGGGTCTCGATGGTGAGTTTGCCCAGCTGCAGCGGGGGCAGCTTGAGGGTCGGCGTTTCGCTTTGCACATCAGTCAGGGTCGTCACCACTCCATTATCGCCCATGGGGGCAAATCCAGTGGTGAGATCTTGATCAAACCGCAATGTCACAGTACTGGTTTATCAATCCGCGGTAGTAGAAAATTAGGCTATGACAAGTATTTCTATGCCTGCGAAGGGCGCATTGATCGCCCTGGCAACAATCAGTGTGGGCTTGATTATAGCCGCCCTGATTGTTGTTTCCCTGCGCCCTGCTCCTCCGCTGCGCGATGCGGACACCCCTGCCGGGGTGGTCCAGCGCTACGTGCTCGCGTTCCAGTCCTCGGACCTGTCCGCGGCGCAGAAGCTTGTCGAGGACGGCGGCGACAAGCAGGTCTGCGACCCCTACTCGAGCGGCGGTGAGACCGCGCAGGTCAGCCTGGTTCGCGAGGCCACCACCGAACAGACGTCGACCATTACCGTGTCCATGGCCTATGGGAGCGAAGGCGGGTTGTTCTTCGAATCCTACGAATCGCAGGACGTCTTCGAACTGAAGAAGGTCAACGGCACCTGGCTGATCACCGCTACACCGTGGCAGATGGGCCTGTGCACCGCCGAAGAAATGGGGCTCTAGCCATGAGCTCACCGTCGAAATACGCCACCGGGCAGACCGTCAATGCCCTGCGCGGCCTGATCCTGCACGGCCTGCTGCTGGTCTTGCTGATCCTGCTGGGCACGGGGCTGTCGTTGCTCGTCGGCATGGCCCTGCGTGGCCTGGTCGTCGACGACGACCGGCAGCTGGTCCTGGCCACCGCCTTGGCCTTCACCGTCATCCCCGGGCCGTTGGCTTGGCTGCTGTGGGTGTGGATCCGCAAGAAGCTAATCGACGCGCACCCCACCGATTCGGCCATCTGGTCCCTGCAGGGGGCTGCCGTCTACCTGATCGCGCTGGTGATGTCCTCGGTCGCGCTGCTGCGGCTGCTGTCCGGCCAGGTCGACGGCATTGCCTCGAATTCCTGGCAGGAGTTGACCGGCACCGTCGTGGGCTGGGGCTTGGTGGCCTTCTGGCAATTCCGGATGCTGAATTCAGTGAAGTACGCGCCGCGCGAACTGCCGCACCTTGCGGCCTGCCTGGGCAACGCCTATGCGCTGGGCCTGACCGCATTCTCCTTGGCCGTGGCACTGCGCACCGCACTGGATCTGCTGTTCGTTCCCTCCGTCACTCTGGTGGGCCACAGTCCGCTGCCGCGCCTGCTGGGCTCGGTGATCTGGGTGTTGGGCGCCGCCGCATTGTGGTTCTGGCATTGGAAGCTGCAACGAGTCCAGGCCCTGCGCGATAACTTCAACTCCTTCGTGGTGATGCTGGTCGGCGTCTGCCTGGCCGCGCTGGCCACGCTGCTGGCGGCCACGGCGACGTTGAACATCGTCATGCCGCTGCCGTGGGATTTCACCGAGATGGGCCTACGTTTCGCGGACTCGGGGCCGTTGGCGATCTCCGCGCTGCTGTCCGGAGCCATTTTCTGGATCTACCACCACTGGCAGCTCGTCGGCCGCGGCCTGCTGGTGGTAACGGTGTCGCGGCAGATCATCAGCGGCATTTCACTCGCGCTGTTGGCCAGCGGCTTGGGCATGGTCGTTAACGCGCTGCTCGCTTCGGTCTCCTCGCCGCTGAATTCCGACACCGCGCCGTCGGTGCTGCGCACCGGCATCGCGCTGGCAGTAGTCGGTGTGGTGTTCTGGGCGTTGTACTTCCGTCCGGGGGTCCCGGCAGATCCAGAGTCCCGGCGCGTGTACCTGGTGCTCTTCTTCGGGGTCAGCGCCGTGGTCGCCCTGGTTGCGCTGTTGATTGTCGGTTACCGCGTCTTCGAGATCCTGGTGGCCGGCACGTCTGCTGCGCTGAACCTGTTGGACTACATCCGCGGCCCGCTGGGATGGCTGCTCGCCACCGCGGGCGTATCGGCCTACCATTTCGCGCTGTGGAAGTCGGATCGGGAACGGCTGGCCGCCGGACGGCCCCAAGCCCCGTCGGCCCCGTCCGCAGGCTCCCCGGTTCCGACCGAGCCGGCCCCGGCAGCAGCACGGACGCTCATCGTGGTGGCGCCGCACGGCAGCGACCACCTGCTGTCCACGCTGCAGCTCACCGAAGGCCTGGCGGTGCGCTGGATCGCGTCCAGCGGCCCCCGGCTGCCCGAGGAAATCACCCAGCAGCTGGCCAACCGGATCACCGAGGCCCTGGCCACCCTGCCCGGCTCGCTGTTGGCCGTGGCCGGACCCGACGGACAGGTGAGTTTCACGGAACTGGCGGACTGATCCCGGGCACCGCCGCGAGGGGTGCGGCAAGGAAGGCGCGCTCCTGGCCGGAGACGACGCGTGATCCCACGGCGGACAACGACAGGCCAGGGCGCCTTCGCCTCTTGCCTTCGGGCTCGAAGCCTGCAGGGGTCGATCGGTATTGAACCCTTAGGCATCAACGGGCGAAGGAATCCGACCGGGACTCAACCGAAACGGAGAATTGACGAATGGACCACGTGCGCTTGAGCGGCCAGCTGCTGTGCAAAAACACGACGGAAGCCGAACTGGTGACGGCTTATCTCCCCGGGCATATCGAGCTCACCCGCAAGGAGCCAGGCTGCATCCTTTTCGAGGTCGCACCGACGCAGGATCCGCTGATCTGGTTGGTCGAGGAACGTTTCACCGATCCAGAGGCGTTCAGGACCCACCAAGAACGCGGGGCTTCGAGCTTGTGGGGACGAATGACCAGCGCAATCATCCGCGACTACACGATCAGCGGGCTGGGCTGATAACGCCGCAAGCCATGGCAGGCCTCCGGAGCCGTGTTAGCGTACAGCCGTGGCGGGCGCGCAGGAGTCGACCAGACCCGCTTTTTGGGGTCGGGTTCTGGCTTCGCTCGTGGATTACCTGGTGATCCTCGGGTGGATGCTGGCGCTCGCGGCCACCGTCGCTCTGCTCTGGTTAAGCACCGGCAAGATCTATAACTGGCTTGAGCTGAGCCCGACCGGCGCACAGCTGCTGGGTTCGCGGTCCTGGCGCTGCCCGTGGGCAGCTCCCTGTTTCCCACCGAGTCCTCCGCCGCCCGGGCGACACTGGGCCAACGCCGGCTGCAGCTCCAGGTCGTCGACGGGCGCACCGGTGAACGGGCTTCCTTACCGCAGATCCTGCTGCGCATCGCGGGCAAGCTGCTGCCGTAGAAGATCGCGCCTTTCTCCGTCTGGAATTTCGCGGCCATCGCTTCCACCGCCAGCAGCATGTTTCCGGTCTGGCTCTACACGGCGGCGGTTGTCGCCAACGTGCTGCCGGCGATTTATCTGCTGATGCCCGAGGTACAGCGCGAGGGCCGCGGCCCGCATGACCAAGCGGCCGGCACCAAGGTCCTCAGGCTCCGGCCAGCGCCAGCAGAACTCCTCCCAGAGCGCCGATAACCACCACGCTCCACGGCGGAAGCTTCCACGACACCAGCAGCACGAAACACAGCAGGCCCAGGGCGAACTGTCCTGCTCCCGTGACCGCGCTGGTGAACACCGGGCTGTATAGCGCGGCGGCCAGGATACCCACCACCGCCGCGTTGGCTCCGCGCATGAGGGCCTGCGCCCGCGGATGCGCTGACACTTTGTTCCAGAACGGCAGCACCCCCACTAGCAGCAGGAAGCCGGGAAGGAAGATGGCCGCCAAGGCGATCGCTGCACCGAGCACGCCGCCAGGACCCACCGTGGAGATGGTTCCCAGATAGGCGGCGAAGGTGAACAGCGGCCCTGGCACTGCCTGCGCCGCTCCGTATCCGGCCAGGAAATCCTGGTTCGAGACCCAGCCGGTGTCCACCACCGCGCCCTGCAGCAGCGGCAGCACCACATGCCCGCCGCCGAAGACCAGCGCGCCCGAACGGTAGAACGCGTCAAACAGCGACAGCGCTCCCCACCCCGTGGCCGCCGCCGCAATCGGGGCACCCACCAGCAGCAGGGCCAAAGTGCCCAGGCTGACAGCGCCGGCACGGCGGCTGACAGTGAAACGCAGCGGCGCCTCCGAGCTCCCTGCCTGTGTAAGCTCAGGCGTGCGGCAAAAGAAGTAGCCGGCCGCCAGACCCAGCACGATCGCCAGCACCTGTCCCAGGCTGCCGCCCAGCAGCAGGGCGGCCAGCGCGGCGGCCACCGCAATCGTGGCGCGGGTGGCATCCGGGGTCAGCGTCTTGGCCATGCCCAGCACCGCCTGGGCGATGATGGCCACCGCCACGATCTTCAGCCCGGAGAGCACCCCCTGACCTATCGTCCCGGAGAAGAGCGAGGCGCCGTAGGCGAACAGCGCCAGCAGCACCGCGGAGGGCAGCGTGAAGGCGGCAAAGGCGGCCAGCGCCCCGCGCATCCCGGCGCGATGCAGGCCCAGGGCGAAACCCACCTGGCTTGAGGCAGGCCCGGGAAGGAACTGGCACAGGGCCACCAGCTGCGCATACTGCGTGTCGGTGACCCAGCGGCGGCGTTCGCTCAGCTCGGTCCGGAAGTAGCCCAGGTGCGCTATCGGCCCGCCGAAAGAGGTTAATCCTAGCTTCAGGAAGACCCGGAACACTTCCCACGCCGATCCCCTTGGGGTGTGCTGCTCGCTGTTCATGGAATCAGCCTACTCGGGCAAGGAAAACACCAGGTAAACGGCGTTTCGTCCAGAACTAGCGGTGGATTTTCTGCCGGGTTTCCACCGCTGCGGTGGTCCCGCGAGCCCCCGATACCGAAGCCAGCGCCACCGCCAGCAGGGTCAGCAAGGTGCCCAGCACCGTCGCGGTGCTCACGTGGCTGCCGGCGGCCGGCACCACGATGTCCAGCACCAGCGAACCGACCAGCTGCCCGCCCACCGCGGCCAGGCTGGTGACCAGCACCCCCAGCCGCTTGATCACGGTGGCGGTCAGGCCCACGAAGATGCAGCCCAGCAGCCCGCCGATGTAGTACCAGGGCTCGGTGGGCAGCGGCGCAAGCTCCACCCCGCCGGCCAAGCGCGCGAGCAGCACGGTGGCCAGCACCGCGAAGCCCACCACGAAATTCACCATGGTGGCGGCGATCGCACTGCCGTAGGCCGCTGACTGCGCCCCGTTGGCCGCGCCCTGGAAGCCCATCAGCATGCCCACCAGCAAGGCGAAGCCCATGGGCAGCAGCTGGCTGGCCAGCTCGGTTCCGGCCGCGCCGGGGTTCACCGCCCACACCACACCCGCAATGGTCAGCACCACGCCGGTCACGCGCAGCGCGTTGATCTTGCGCGGCACCGCCCCGCCGAAGCCCACGCGGTCCATCACCATGGAGCCGATGGACTGCCCGGTGACCAGGCAGACGGTGAACAGGGCCACCCCGATCAGCGGGACCGTGGCGGACTGGCTGAACACGATCATCGCTCCGACCGCGCCGGCGGCCAGGTACCACCAGGGGAACCGGCGCGCGCGCAGCACCGCGGGGATCCGCCGCACGCCCCGACGGGCCGTGGGTGCCACCAGCGCGGTGAGCACCAGGGCCAGCATGCCCACCCCGAAGCTGAACGTGGCCGCGGCGATCGGGTCGCCCAGCGCCGTGGCCAGCGCACCGTTGATGCGCGACTGGATGGACAGCAGCAGCCCGGAACCGACGCTGAGCAGGATGAAAAGCAGGGTGCCGCCGGTGCGGGAGCCCGGCGTGGTGGTGCGGGAGGTCAAGAGCTGGCTTTCGTGCGGTAGATGTCCGGTTCACAAACTGCAACGGGACCTGCAATGCAGGTCCCGTTGCAGTGTGCCATGGCTAGCGAGCTGCGTCGCTCGCCATGATGTGGGTTGTGGAGATGACGGTGGCCTGCTCCACGCTGGCCAGCGCATCGACCAGCGAGGAGAGAACGAACATCGACGAGTCGACTTCGAGCTTCACCGGGTACTGGTAGACCAGCATGGCGACCATGTCGCGCACCGCCTCGGCCACCTCGTCGTCGCTGAAAGCCGGGTTGTGTCCCACCAGCACGTCGGAGGGGGCGTTCTCGCGGGCAGGGATGTAGCTGACGGCGAAGGCCAGCGGCACCCCGCCCTCGGACTTCGGCTTGTCGCGCAGCACCAGCGCGGCCTGCGCCCCGGTGTTCTCGTCCAGCAGCATGCGCTGGGCCGAGCCCACGGTCATGGCCGCCGGGTCCCAGTCCGCGTGCACCGCATTGTAGAAGTCCATGACCAGGCGGGTCAGTTCCACGCTGCCGGTGGACAGCTCCTCGATGACGCGGTCATTGGTGTCGAACACCGGTTCCGCCAGGGCTCCGGGTTCGATGATGACGTCTCGCGAGACCTGGATTTCGCCCAGGCCCAGCGCGGCGCAGAACGCCGCGGCGGCCTGCGCGCTGTCGCCGGCGGTCACGGTGTAGCGGGCCTTGAGCTCGCTCGCGGTCCCCGCCGGGATCTGCTCGCGCAGCCGCGCCACCAGTTCGGTGCCCACGCCGTTGCGGCGCATGTCCGGGGCGACCTCGACGTACAGCCACAGCCGCTGCGGGTGCAGCGACGAGGCGAAGACGACGCCCGCGCCGACGGCCACCGTGTCGACGGTGGCCACCAGCGTGCGGGAGAACGGCGCATCGCTGTTCTCGCGCAGCATGGTGCGATCCTGGTGGGCCTGCGGGGAACGCGGGTCGCCGAAGATCTGCAGCAGCTCAAGGTCGTCCCCGGAACGCCAGGGGCGGAATTCCAGTTCATTCATCGGGCGCCTAGGCTCCGTTCAGACGCTCGGCGAGGTAGGTCGCCACCTGGTCCAGGGAGACGCGCTCCTGGGCCATGGTGTCGCGCTCGCGGATGGTCACTGCCTGGTCCTCGAGGGTGTCGAAGTCCACGGTGATGCAGAACGGGGTGCCGATTTCGTCCTGGCGGCGGTAGCGGCGGCCGATGGCGCCGGCATCGTCGAAGTCGATGTTCCAGCGCTTGCGCAGCTCGGCGGCCAGGTCCTTGGCCTTCGGCGAGAGGTTCTCGTTGCGCGAGAGCGGCAGCACCGCGGCCTTGACCGGAGCCAGGCGCGGGTCGAGCTTGAGCACGGTGCGCTTGTCCACGCCGCCCTTGGTGTTCGGGGCTTCGTCCTCGGTGTAGGCGTCGACCAGGAATGCCATCATCGAACGGGTCAGGCCGAAGGACGGCTCGATCACGTACGGGGTGTAGCGTTCGCCGGTGGCCTGGTTGAAGTAGCTCAGCTCGGCGCCCGAGGCCTTGGCGTGGCTGGACAGGTCGTAGTCGGTGCGGTTGGCGACGCCCATGAGCTCGCCCCATTCCGAACCCTGGAAGCCGAAGCGGTACTCGAAGTCGATGGTGCCGGCCGAGTAGTGGGCGCGCTCATCCTCGGGAACGTCGAACTGGCGCAGGTTCTCTTCCTTGATGCCCAAGTCCAGGAACCAGTCCCAGCAGTCCTTGACCCACGCATCGAAGAACTTCGGTGCGTCTTCCGGAGCAGTGAAGAATTCGATCTCCATCTGCTCGAACTCACGGGTGCGGAAGATGAAGTTGCCCGGGGTGATCTCGTTGCGGAAGGCCTTGCCGATCTGGCCGATGCCGAACGGCGGCTTCTTGCGGCTGGCGGTGAGCACGTTGGCGAAGTTCACGAAGATGCCCTGGGCGGTCTCCGGGCGCATGTAGGCCAGGCCGGCTTCGGAGTCCACCGGGCCGAGGAAGGTCTTCATCAGGCCGGAGAACTGCTGCGGTTCGGTGAACTGGCCCTTGGTGCCGCAGTCGGGGCAGGCGATTTCGCTCATGCCGTCCTGCGGGGCGCGGCCCTTCTTGGCCTCGAAGGCCTCGATCAGGTGGTCCTGGCGGTGGCGCTTGTGGCACTGGGTGCACTCGACCAGCGGGTCGGTGAAGGTTGCGACGTGGCCGGAGGCCTCCCAGACGGCCTTGGGCAGGACGATGGACGAGTCAAGACCCACCATGTCCTCGCGGCCGCGCACGAAGTTCTGCCACCATTCGCGCTTGATGTTTTCCTTCAGTTCGGTGCCCAGGGGCCCGTAGTCCCATGCGGAGCGGGAACCGCCGTAAATTTCACCGGCCTGGAAGACGAACCCGCGACGCTTTGCGAGGGAAATGACCTGATCAAGCTTGGACTGTGGCGCCATATCAACTCCATAGGAAATTACGAGGCCGCTGGTTGCGGTCCGTAGAAAAATACATACCCTCCAAGACTATCGTTTCAAGGCCTGTGAAACTAAGTCGGTCCAAGTTATCGGCAGGTGAACTTCCCCGCTCTTTTGCCACAGCAGCGCATGGACACCCCGTGCATAGGGAAGAATGGAGCACATGAGTGCTTCCGAAGCTTTTGAACTTGAAATCCGCGACGAGTCCATCCGGCTGGGACAGCTGCTGAAGCTGGCCAATCTTGCCGAAGACGGCATCCACGCCAAGGAACTGATTTCCGAGGGCGAAGTGACCGTGAACGGCCAGGTGGAAACCCGCCGCGGCGCACAGATCCGCCAGGACGACGTGGTGTGCGTCAACGGAGAATGCGTGAAGGTTTCCAGCCGCGCCTAGTTCAAGGAAGTTCGGCTTCTGCGATGGACGCTGGACGGCCAGCATTCAAAATTGCGCCAGCTTGAACACCCGCCGGTGCTTGCCAATCGCGAGAACCAGCACTGGTTCCGTGTCCCGGCCGAAAAGGTTGGGAGGCCCTTGTGATTTAGAGCGGCATACACAATCGCTAAGCCACGCTTCTTGAAACGCCCGGATCTACACCGCTGAGACCCACTCCAAGGCAACTCGTCCCGAGGGCTGCGGAGGCGCTTGCCGACTGATTGGGAATAGATCAAGGTGTTCAAAGGGCAAGTCTTGGTCTTTGCCTAGCGGTTTTTCTCTGGTGACGACTGGACGAAGATAATCAAATATGAAGGACGTTGTTCTGCTACCGATATACGGTAGACGACTCGTTTTGTGTCAAAGCTTCTGGCTTCAAAGTGCCTGGTGGCAGCGCGAAGCGACAATCTGACGATTACAGGCTAAAGCGATCGCTTTTGGTGTCCCATAATTCGAACGCCATACGCGACTCCGGAGCAGCGCGGGTCGCTACAACCATTCGCGGCTAATAGGCCTCGAAAAGCTTGATCGCAGAGGCCATCGAATCACCTTCGAGCCATTCGATCTCCAGCCGTCGATGAAATCAATCAGTGCATCTTGTGAGTCCATGGAAACACCATCGACAGTTGACTCTTCGTTCGGCACCTTTCTGCCTGTTTCCCATAGGTCAAGATATCCGGCAAGGAATCCACGGAATGGTAGATTCTTAGATCGCCGGTACCAAGGTCTTTCCCCACTCACGGTGACGACAAGAGCAAAGCCTAGTTGTTTGCCGTTGGAGACTCTCGCGATGTAGGTATTTCCATATGGCTGACGGGTATCGTCAAAAGGGGATGAAGTTGGATCCGTATCCACGGCCTCTCTTCGAATCGAATACGTCCATTATGAATCTACCCAGGTATCCGATGGCGGACGTGCGTCCGATAATGCGAAATGTCGCATCAACAATCACCAGGGTGGAGGTGCATATCGTTCCACTGAGGGACCCCTCTACAGGACGACAGGCGCACACAACCTCTCAAAGCCGTGGCACAGTTAGACTTCTTCCGTATCAATATTGTCCTGTTTGCGGCTCAACACTGCTTTTGCTCACAGCATCATGCTCGTGCTGTCGTGTTTAAACCAATTCCTAGAAAGGTGCGGCATTGCCCAATTGGCATAAAAGATTGCATCGTTGGTTTGGCACAAAAGAAGAAAAAATGTGGCGGCGAATTCGTTCTTGGCCACTACCCGCGAGGGACGTGCTTGCCATTGCTTTTGTTGTTCTGGCCATTTCATGCGTGGCGGTACCCTCGACTATAGCGAGAACCGAAGTTCGGCATAACGCGCAATTGGTTGTGAGCCAACCTAAAGACATCGCAATATTATTGGCGGTGCACCCGAGCAGGCGGTCTGAAGATACGTATTACGCTCAGTTCCGTGGTGAAGAAGTCACGCTTGACGGCGGCTGGTTCATTGAAAATCCTGAACCAGGAACAATCGTAGAAGCGGTTCAGGATCCAGAAAGGACAGATCATGTCGTTGTCGTTGGTTCGCCACAAAGTTGGACCACATCTCATTGGGTCACTGTTCTTGAATGCGTGCTCGGTCTAATCCTTGCTGTCGCCGGAGCACTTTATGCAGGGACTAAATTTCTTTCAGAACGCGCTGATCCCCTGATTGAAGGAATTTTTGACTTGACGGAGTCGATCTGGCGTTGGTTTAAGAAGGGTCCTCGGCCAAATAGGTGAAACTTATTATCCGTGCGCGAACCTGTGATCAGGTCTGCACAGGGTCAGGCTGTCCGTAGGCAAAACTTTGACAGGCTCGTCGACGTGCCGTCGCACTTGCAAGACTTCATCCATGATTCGAGCATAGGCCCTCGCGTAGCTGCTACCCGCAAAGCCAATATCTTCCCACAAAGGAAACTTTGAACGGGACAGAGTGTGATGTCAGGCGTTGAATGGATGCTCAGGTCGCAAGTGGTGTCCTTCTTTGACATGCGAGTAGTCTCGCGCCGTTGTTACTAATCCTGAATCGTCGAATGAAAGCACTGTGCATCCCGAAACGGTCATTGGTTGGTCCTTGATGTACATGACCACCCAGTACTCGACGGAAGCCGAACTTCCATAGACGATTGGTTCGCTGAACCAAGTTTCTGCCGGTTTGCTTTCCTCCGCGAAGCATTCCTCCAAATAGGTGCGCAGACCGCTAGACCCACTCAATGGTCTAAACATCGAGGCCCAGTGGACGCCGTCATCAGCTTGCAAGCCAACAATTGCATCCACGTCCTTGAGTGGCCAAGCGTTGGCCCATGTTGTCGCCCAGCGTTGCGCGGCTTCGATAGTTTGCATGTTGAATTCCTGTCGACGTAGATGATCTCTGACAGCAAGTTGTTTGGGCCGCGCGAGCAGCCCGGTTCCCACAAGACTTGCAATTGCTTGCAGCACTACTTTCGGCCAAGCAGATTCGCGTTATAGGTTCGTTCAGTGTTGCTCTGTGCTGATTTTTTCAAATTGTCGCGCAAGCCGGTATCCAAACGGGACGAAAAACCAGCTGACTAGGTATGCAACCAATTCTGAAATCCGCTGAAAACTGGCTGTCCCGTATACCCCGCCCGCAAAATTGCCCGGAGAAGGTACCCTATTCGGAACGCCGAAAGAACTGTTTGAATGGTTGCATTAACCAGAGCACGACGACCAGCGAACTAGCTCGTTCCCATTCTCCATCATTTTTATGGCCCCTCTGATGCCTACCCCGAAACCGCGATAGGTCGCGCCACTAGTCCAGAACTACGTTGCTACTCGTCCCGAAACTCGGTGCCTCATCGGTAAAAAGTTGTCCAGACTGAAGACCATTCATCGTGGTCCACAGGGTCTGAGCCAAGTACTCAGGCCCTGCGCGTCGAATCTAGGACTCCAGCTTCAAGACTTCGCGTTTGAGGAAGGCATCGACATCGTGGATTTCTTCCATACTCACAGAGTGGGCAATCTGCGGGTAGGTCTCGCTGGTCAGCTCGGTGTGGGACGGAACCCAGCCAAGGGTGAATTCGATCTTGTCACGGGTGATGACCGGGTCAGCGAGGTCCCGACCCCAGAACAGCGGCAACGGGTTGGCCTTGAGCTTCGCGTCATCGAAGATCTCCAGTTCCGCGGCTTCTACTGCGAAACCGGACAGGCCGACCACTGCGGACACCGCTTCGCGCTGGTAGCGGGCCAGTGACGTGGCCATGGCCATGCCCTGTGAGAAGCCGAGCAGCGTCAGGGACGAGTGCTGGGCCGCAATCGGTTCCAGGAAGGCCCAGAGGTCTTTCACGCTTTGCGCCACTGCGTCGACAGAGTAGTCGATCTCCTGCGACAGCGGGAACCAGCTGAACCCCGGTCCGGCCTGCAGCGGAGCCCGCACCGAAAGATAGGTGAATTCCTGCGGCAAATAGCGCGACAGGCCCATCAGGTCTTCTTCATTCGAGCCGTAGCCGTGCAGGAACACCAGCAGCGGCGTGCCCAGTCGGGATTCATCATTGCGGGAAATCAGCGCAACCGTGGATGCTTCAGGATTAGTCATAGTGCTCTAAGCCTAGCGACCCCCGCCCCTCGCCAGCGCATCGGACGACGCCAAAAGTACCAATCGCCCCGTTGCAATTCTGTAACGTTTGGATTTACTCGGGGCGTTGGCTCAACCATCGTGGTTGACTTGTGGAAATAGATGAACGATGTTTTCTCCACCCACCGAAAGCAGCCTCCGCGATGAATTTTGATGACGCCCCGCCGGAACTGATCGAAGAGCTCAACGATCCGGAAACACTGTTCGATTCCGACCCGACCGGCACCATGGAATCCGCCTTTGCCGGCGTCAGCATTTTGTCCATACTCTTCATTGTCATTTTCACGCTGGTGGTCGTATTCATCATCGTTGTCTGGGTACGCAACTACCGGGCGGCGAAGAACGCCGGGGTTGACATCTTCACCGTGCAGACCGACATCGCGGCAAAGGCCTCGAAGTCCGCGCTGCTCGCCCCGGCCCAGTCAAAGGAGGACCGGCTGCGTGAGCTGGACGATCTGCGTTCCAAGCAGTTGATCAGCGCCGAGGAATACGCCGAGGCCCGCAGCAAGGTCCTGCTCGGATAGTTTTCTCGAATCGTTGACACAACGTTACTAACGAGTAACAATGTAGCTTGTGGCTATTTCCCCAAGTTTCGAAACTCCTGATTCCGAGAATTCCACGGTGCACCCTTGGCGGCGCTATGTAGCGGTCGGCGATTCTTTCACCGAGGGCGTGGGAGACCCCGATCCCCTGGCCCCGCAGTCCTTCCGCGGCTGGGCCGACCGTCTGGCCCAGGAGCTCAGTCGGGGCGTGCCTGACTTCGCCTACGCCAACCTCGCGATCCGCGGCCGGCTGATTGCCCAGATCATCGAGGAGCAGGTCCAGCCGACCATTGATCTGAAGCCCGACTTGATTTCCATCTGCGCCGGAGGCAACGACGTGCTGCGCCCGGGAGGGGATCCGGACAAGATCGCCGACCAGCTCGATTCCACGATTTCCCGGCTGAATTCCACGGGGGCCACCATCCTGCTGTTCACCGGGCCGGATATCCGGGATACTCCGGTGCTCGGAAGCATCCGCGGCCGCGTGGCCATCTACAACGAGAATGTCCGCACCGTCGCCGCACGCTACGACGCGATCGTGGCAGACATGTGGGCGCTGCGCGAACTGCACCAGCCGGTGATGTGGTCTGCGGACCGCCTGCACTTCTCGCCGCTGGGCCACCAGCGCATTGCGGCGATGGCACTGGATGCCTTGAACGTCCCGCACACGCTTGACACCCGCATCGACGCAGTCGAGGACACCCGCAGCTGGAAGGAAGCGCGGATCGAGGACCTGCACTGGGCCCGCGAGCACCTGGCCCCGTGGGTACTGCGCCGGCTGCGCCACCAGTCTTCAGGCGACGGCATCACGGCCAAGCGCCCCACCCCGACGCCTTTTGCCGAGAGCACGCCGAACGACTCGCTGGGAGCCGGCGACAGCGCTCCCTAGCCCCGAACATGCCGAAGGCCGCATCACCGATAACTGGTGGTGCGGCCTTCGTTCCATGCCATGTCGCTCTCGATTAGTCCTCGTCGAAAACCAGTGTGCGCAGCACCCCGTCCAGCTGGGCGGCGTCTGTCAGGAATCCGTCGTGGCCGATCGGCGAATCGATGTAGTGCACCGGCTTGGGCGTGGCCAGGGAAGCAGCGAGCTTCACCGACTGCTCCGGGTAGTACAGGCGGTCGGACTTCACTGCCGCCACCAGCACGTTGACCTGTTCCAGCCGCGCCAGCGCGTGTTCGAAGGATTCATGCCCGCGGGCCACGTCGTGGCTCATCAAGGCCTCGGTGAGGACCAGGTAGCTGTTCGCGTCGAAGCGGTTGACCAGCTTGCTGGCCTGGTGGTCCAGGTAGCTCTCCACCTGGTAGCGTCCACGGCGCCCTTCGAAGGGAGCATCGGGGACCTCGCCGTCCTGCGCCTTGCGGCCGAAGCGGTGCTCCAGCTCCGCCTCGGAACGGTAGGTCAGGTGGGCCAGCCGGCGGGCCAGTCCCAGCCCCTCGTCCGGGCGCGCCTGGTTCTGGTAGTAGTCTCCCCCGGCGAAATGCGGATCAAGCCGGATGGATTGGGTCTGCACCTGCGCGAACGCTATCTGTTCTGCGCTGGCTTGGCCGGTGGAAGCCATGACCACCAGGTTCGCGACCTGCTCAGGGAATTCAACCGCGTATTCCAGGGCCCGGGCTCCGCCCATGGACCCGCCGAGCACGGTATGCCAGCGCTCAATTCCCAGCTGTGTAGCCAACCTTTGCTCCAGCCGTACCGAATCCTTGATGGTGACGAACGGGAAACGCGAACCCCACGGCACACCTTGCTCATCCAGCGATGCGGGGCCGGTGGATCCATTGCAACCGCCGACCATGTTCACCGAGACCACGTAGAAGCGGTCGGTGTCCACTGTCAGGCCGGGGCCGACGAAGTCCTCCCACCAGCCGTCGGTTTGCGAATCGCCCCGGGAGACGTGGGCGTCTCCGGTCAGGGCGTGCATCACCAGCACTGCGTTGCTGCGCTCGGAATTCAGCTCCCCCCAGGTTTCGTAGGCCAGGGCCACCTGCGGCAGGTAGCCGCCGAACTCGAAGGAGTACTCGCCCACGGACGCACGGCGCAAAATGCCGTGGGTCCCTTCGGCGAGCTCTTCGGTGCCGATGGTGTCTTCGGTAGTCACAATGGATGCCATGCCTAGCGGGTTTCCTGCAGTTCCTTGCCCTCAAGGGCTGCGACCGCCTGGAACCCAAGCTCGAGGTCGGCCAGGATGTCGTTGATGTTCTCCAGCCCGACGCTCAGGCGCACCAGTCCCGGGCGCACCCCGGCGGCCAGGCGCTCCGCGTCGGAGAGCTGGGCATGGGTGGTGGAGGCCGGGTGGATGACCAGCGAGCGGACGTCACCCAGGTTCGCCACATGGGAGTGCAGCTGCAATGCGTCCACAAAAACCTTGCCGGCTTCGACTCCACCGGGCAGGTCGAAGGCCAGCACCGAGCCGGCGCCCTTCGGGCTGTACTTGCGTCCGCGCTCGAACCACGGCGAGGATTCCAAGCCGGCGTAGGCCACAGCTTCCACATCGGCGCGGGCTTCGAGCCAGTTCGCGACAGCGGAGGCGTTCTCCACGTGGCGTTCGATGCGCAGGGACAGGGTCTCCAGACCCTGGGCGATCAAGAACGCGTTGAACGGCGCCGGGGCCGAACCCAGGTCGCGCAGCAGCTGCACGCGGGCCTTGAGGATGTAGGCCAGGTTGGCGCCGAGGATGCCATTGACGCCCAAGTCGCGGGCGTAGACCAGGCCGTTGTAGGACTCGTCGGGGGTGTTGAAGCTCGGGAAGCGCTCGGGATCCTTGGAGAAGTCGAAGTTGCCCGAATCTACGATCACGCCGGCGATCGCGGTGCCGTGGCCGCCGAGGAACTTGGTGGCCGAATGGATCACGATGTCCGCACCCCATTCGATGGGGCGGATCAGGTACGGGGTAGCCAGGGTGCTGTCAACCAGCAGCGGCACGCCGACCTCGTGGGCGATCGCGGAAATGCCCTCGATGTCCAGCACATCCTGGCGCGGATTGGAGATGGTCTCGCCGAAGAACGCCTTGGTGTTCGGCTGGACGGCGTCGCGCCATTCCTGCAGGTTGTCCGGGTCGGAAACGAAAGTGACCTCGACGCCCAGCTTCTTCAGCGTGTGCTTGAGCAGGTTCTGGGTTCCGCCGTAGAGGCTCGGGCTGGCCACCAGGTGGTCGCCGGCCTCGGCGATGTTCAGGATCGCGAAGGTGGTTGCCGCCTGGCCGGAGGACAGCAGCAGTGCGCCCACGCCGCCTTCGAGGTCGGCGATGCGGGTTTCCACGGCCTCGGTGGTCGGGTTGCCGATGCGGGTGTAGATCGGCTCCAGCTCCTGCAGGGCGAAGCGCGCTGCGGCGCTTTCGGCGCTCGGGAAGACGAAGGACGTGGTCTGGAAGATCGGCAGGGAGCGAGCACCGGTAACCGGGTCAGGGCTCTGTCCTGCGTGGATCTGACGGGTTTCAAACGACCAATTGTTGCTCATGGCAGCCTCCAAAAGTTCTGTAACTATGGGGGTACACCACTGAACACACACCACCGGGAAGAACCTCAACGAGGTGCTGCCAGAGGGGTAACCCGCGCTTGTCCTTGACGCCGAGCGGCTCAAGGGCCAGGTCTTCACCCGGGGCACCCCACCGCGGTTGGAGGGTTGCCGCCCAGTAAGCCGGGGCTTGTTACTGGGACTCATGACCTGCCACCAGTGTGCCCGAAAATCGAATATCTTGGCAACCCGAGGCCGGATCCAGAGTCTCAATCGGTCATATTCACGTCCGAGCGACGTCTTATTGCACAGAATTCGACAAGAGTCCAGATCTTAGGATCACCTAAGTAGAGACTGGGATCACATTGTTGTCATGATTGGCACATGATGAGGCTAGATCACGTTACGTACGCATGCGGCCCGGATGGGCTGATGCCAACCGCTGAAAGAATTGCAGAGTCCCTGGGCCTGGAATTCGTCAAGGGAGGCGTGCATCCACGGTTTGGAACTCGCAATGTAATTTTCCCGCTGAAGCACAACCAGTACCTTGAGGTCGTCGAGGTACTGAACCATCCGGCCAGCCTCAAGGCACCTTTCGGACAGGCCGTGCGCGCGCGCTCCGAGCTGGGCGGCGGCTGGATGGGTTGGTGCGTGTCATTGGACGACCTGAGCGGAGCGGAAGAACGCCTGGAACGCAAGGCAGTTCCCGGGAACCGCAAGTTCCCCGACGGCCGCGAACTGACCTGGCAGCAGATCGGCATCAAGGGCCTGATCGCGGATCCGCAGGTGCCCTATCTGCTGCGCTGGGACGACGGCACCGAGGACCTGCATCCGTCGCGCGCGCTGGAGCCTACCGGTGAAATCAGCGAGATCAACATTGCAGGATCCCGCGAGCGCGTGCTTGAATGGCTGGGGCAGCCGGAGAACGTGAATCTCGGACCGGTGACCACCAAGTACCAAGCTCCCAACGGGACGCCGGGCATCCTGTCGGTAACTTTCAATACCGCCAAGGGCACGGTCGTTCTCTAGGAACATCGGGGACCACAGCACAAGATAGGCGGGGACAATGGAGTCCCCACCTACCTTTGCTTGTTAATTGGACGGTTGGTGCAGCCCTAGGATCCGGGTAGCTGCACCAGCTGGCAGTTTTCGACTCCCGCGGCCGCCCGTTTCACCCAGCTGATTTGGGACTGCTCGTCCAGCGCGTTCAGCGCGTCGAGCTGCTCAGACTGGGCTGAGTCGACGAATTCCCGGTCTGCCTTTGTAGTCCACCATTGGTACAGCAGGTTGGACTGCGCCCACATGTGCCGCTGCGCTTCGGTAGCGGCACTCGAGGTGCCAACAATGCCGTGGCTCGCCGCAAGGCTGCCCAAACATTGTTCGGTGGGGTTGACCGACATTTTCATGGCCAGATCCCACTTGACGGTTTCCGGGGAATAGCGGTCCTCGAAGCCCAGCAGCAGACCGCCGGTTGCCTCGGCATGGGCCTTGCTGCTGGTGATGATGCGCGGCTGCTGGATTCCTGTGGCCTGTTCCAACTGGCCGACACCCGCGGTGATGTTAGACCTCCAGTCGTTCCAGTGCTCCGCTTCCCCGGGCCAGAAACAGTACTCGTGCCCGTCGCCGGGTTCTTCGCAGCGTAGCTCGGAGGTGCGGCTGAGCTGCTGCTCTTCGCCCGCATCCTGCGCCGCCAGCGCCCCGCCGCCCCAGAGCACTGTCAGCGACAATGCTCCGGCCACGGCCAGCGCGCGACGCGCCATTCGGTTCATGTTCTGCGCCTTGACGCAGATGGCCAACACGCCCAACATCGACCAGCCCAGATAGCACAGGGCGACTGCCTGGATGACTATGGGATTCGGTGCCGAATCCCGGGTGCAGCACTCTGAAAGCCCTGCCATGTTGCTCAGCATGGGGCCAGGGGCCACCAGGGAAAGCAGTTGCAGTCCGGAGAACAACACGATGCTCAGCCCGATGGCCAGCTTCGGGGCGAACAGCAGTCCCAGCCCCAAACCGCCCAGGCACAGGCCCAGCATCATGAGCATGGAGAGCAGGAATAGTCCGGGGTCGGGGACGAACACTTCGCCCATCCGGTACATCACCGTCGCGTAGCCCAGCAGGTAGGCGCTGGCGCCGACAACCAGCGGGGGCGCCAGCAGCTGCAGGGCGGTTGCCGCGATGCGGTGCGGTCCGCGTACCCGGCGCAGGGCCGCGATGCCGAAGCGGCCGCCCACCCATGCGGCGTAGGTGCCCAGCACGACGCCGCAGAAGAGCATGCCGAAGGAGGAGGCGACGCTCAGGCCTTCCCTGCTGGTATGTTCGGTCTCCACCGGAACCAGCAGCGCCAAGAGCTCGGTGAAGATCAGCATCGCCATCAGCGCGAGGCAAGCCCGCGACTTGCTCCAGAGTTCGGCGAACTGCATGTCTTCCCTTCGAGTTCCTGACGGATGCTCTCTCATCAGGAAGTCTTTCATCAGATTGGCGGATATTTTGTACCGGAGTAACTTTATCCGCTTTTTCTGGACGTCCGCTTCAAATACCCTGCTGGTTAGGGAACCAGCCGTTTGCCCAGCACTGCGACGTTCAGGCGTTCGAAACCGAGTTTTTCGTAGAACTGCGTAACCGAGTCATTGCCGGCGCGGACCATCAGCTGGACCTTGACGGTTCCCCGGGCGCGCAGCCATTCTGCTGCCGCTTCGACGATGCGCCACCCGCAGCCCTGGTCCTGCAAGTCGGGGTCGACGGCGACGTAGTAAAGCCAGCCGCGATGCCCGTCATCTCCGGCCATGGCGGTGGCGGCCAGCCGCTCCCCCTGGACGAGCGCCAGGATGGTGGACTCAGGGCCCGCGAGGGCCTTGCGGGCGTCGGCGTGCGGATCGTTCCACGGTCGGGTCAGCCCGGTGTGTTCCCACAGCGCGACAGCCCGCTCGACCCAGGCCTCGGAAAGTTCGATTAATTCCATGTCAGAAGGCTATGGGAAGGCTACGCGCCGATGCCAATCGCCGGTCCGAGCAGCAGGTAGCCGACGAAGCCGATGGCATCGAGCAGGAAGTGCGCGATCACCAAGGGCATGACCCGGCCGTAGCGGTGGTAGACCCAGCCGAACACCACACCCATGACCACGTTGCCGATCATCGGCCCGATGCCTTGGTAGAGGTGGTAGCTGCCGCGGATCAGCGCCGAGGCTAGGATCGTGGTCCACAGTCCCAGCTTGAGCTTGCGGACGTAGGTGAACAGGAAGCCGAGCATGATCACTTCCTCCAGCACCGCGTGGCGTGCGGCCGAGAGCATGAGCACCGGGACGCTCCACCAGTAGTCCCCGAGGTTCGCGGTGGACAGCGCCGTGGTGATGCCCAAAGCCCTGCCCGCAGCGTAGACTCCGAGGGTTCCCAGGCCCATGGCCAGGAACAGGCCGGCGCCCAGCAGCGTATCCCGCCCGGGTTTGCGCAGGTCGAAGCCGATCATCGACACGGTGGTGCCGGTGCTGCGCTTCATGAGATAAAGCGCCAGCAGCACGGGAACCAGGGCGAAAACGATGTCCAGCAGCTGGTAGGCCAGGTCGAAGTACTCGCGGGTGCTCAGCGGGTTGTTCATCGAGGTCGTCTGCTCGGACAGCGGCGCCTTGGTGACCTTGTCGGCGAAGCTGATGATCGAGTACACCGCGCTCTGTCCCAGGCACAGGGCCATCACCAGCGCGATCTCGATCTTCAGCGTGCGCCGGTCCACGGTTTGGGTGCTGGTCTGTGCATTCACGTCTTTGATCATAGACCGCGCACGCTGTGCGGACACCCAGCGATCGGGACGCCATGCGATAGCCTGAAGAAGCTGTTTTCCCTGATCCGCGAAGCGAGTTGCCTGTGTCCCGTCCCGCCACCGAAGCCGAGATGAACCTGGGCACGATGCTGCGCCCGGACCTGCCCTGGGAAGGAGGGGTCGTCAACGAGGGCGGACAGTTCCACACCGTGCTGCTGGCCAACGAGCAAGCTGTCATCCGCATGGCCCGTACACCCCAAGCCAGTGCCCAGATGCCGCGCAGCGTCCGGCTCCACCGGCTCCTTGCCGAGCAGCTGGATTACCTGCTTCCCACTGACTGCAGCGACATCCTGACCATCGACGGGCTATCTTCGGTGGCCACCGTATTCGTACCGGGGAGCGCCCACGAACCGCATAGCGGAGACCCTGCGCCACTTCGCCGCTTGGTTCGGGAGCTGGCCGAGGTGCACCTGCAGCCGCTGGAAGATGAACTGGCCGAGCCCTTTGCATTTCGAGGTCCGTGGACGCCGGCGCGCCAGCAGAAATGCTTCGATGCGCTTCCGGAAGAGCTCCGCTCGGCGTCCGCGCTCCTGTGGGATCAGTTGGATTACCTGGCGCAAAGCCCAACCAGCTTGGTCCACGGCGATCTCGCTGGCCACAACATGCACTGGGTGGACGGGAAGCTGGTCGGAATCCTGGACTGGGATCTTGCCTGCGCCTGGGACCCTGCGTTGAATACGGCCTACCTGTCCTTGTGGCATGGGCAGGACCTGATCGAGCAGATTGCCCCGGATGCCGAGCAGGCCCGCAGAGCCAGGATCTGGCTGGGCCTGATGAGCCTTGAACGGCTCTCCGACACGCTCACGCGCAGCGACAGTCCCCGGCTGGACAAGCTCATGCGCAAGATCGGCCCGCGCATCCTGTCCGCGGCCGAGGCGGCGGGCTCCCGCCCGCGTTAGTCTGCCGGGCTTCCGGTCGGGTCCTGCCATGCGGGTGCGGCTAGCCGAGGACAGGCATGCCCCCGGCGGCCAGGGCCTTGCGTTGGGCCGCGGTGATTTTGGCGTCGGTGATGATCCCGGTGAGGTGTTCGGTATCCAGGATGACGAACGAGCGTTGGCCGATCTTGGATGAATCCACCACCACGAAGCTGCGCGCGGACTGCCGGATCAGCTGTTCGTTGACCGCCGCTTCCATCTCGTCGCCGACCATCGGGCCGGTGTCCGCATCCAGCCCATTGACCCCCACGAAGGACAGGTCGAGGGTGATCTTCGCGAGCGAGGACTGCGCCATGGGGCCGACCAGCTCGTAGGAGCGGTCGTTGAGCACCCCGCCGGTGACCATGACCCGGATGTGCGGGCGCACCGCCAGCAGCGAGGCGATGTTCACGGCGTTGGTGACCACTGTCAGGGTGACCCGCCCCGGCTCCCCCACCAGTTCCTGGCGCAAGCCCAGCTCGGTGGCGATGGCCTTGGTGGTGGTGCCTCCGGACAAGCCGACCACCATGTCCTTGCGCACCAGCGCGGCGGCGGCCTTGGCCACCTGGGCCTTCTCTTCGTCGTGCTCCTCGCGCTGGTAGCGCGAGGGCAGCTCGTAGGCCACGGAGTTGGAGACCGCTCCGCCGTGGGTGCGGGTCAGCAGCGAGGCCGCGGCCAGTGAATCCAGGTCCCGGCGGGCGGTTGCCGGGCTGGTGTCCAGCTGCTGCACGATCTCATCGACGTCGATCTGGCCGCGGCTGGCCAGCAGGTCGAGGATGTGGTTAAGCCGCTCCTCGCGTTTCATGGATCCTGCCCCTTACTTGGTCAGTGCGTTCAGCGTGCTGCGCAGCTGGCGCACCTGTTGCTCCGACACCCTGATGGTGCCGGCATAGTGTGTCTTGGCGGAGAAATGCACGGCAGCCGCACCGGCGCCGCGCGCCGGGCCGATGTCCTGCGCCCTCATGCCGCCGCCGGCCATGATCTGGATCCTGCCGGCGGCCGCCTGCGCCATCCGGGCAATGACCTCCAAGCCCTCGCCGGCGGCGTCTCGCCCTCCACTAGTCAACACTCGGTGGATGCCAAGTGCCAAAAGCTGTGTCACGGAGGCCACCGGATCCGCGCTGGCGTCGATGGCCCGGTGCATGGTGATTTCAAGCTCCGGATTCACCTCCAGGCCGGCCGCGGCCATCCGTGCCACGGCTTCCAGGTCCACCGCGCCTCCGGCGTCCAGCGCCCCGAGCACCAGCCCGTCCACGCCGGAGCGGGCCAGCCGCCTCGCCTGCCGTTCCATGACCCGCAACTCCGCGTCCTCGTAGTGGAAGTCGCCGGGCCGGCTGCGCAGCAGCGCGTGCACCCCCAGCGCCGGGCGGTGTTCCAGGATGTCGTCCAGGACTTCGGGTCCCGGGGTGATGCCGCCCAGTTCCAGGGCTTCGCAGGCCTCGATGCGGTCAGCCCCGGCGGCCGTGGCCGTCCGGGAGCACCGCCCGCTGGTGGCGACGATTTCCAGGGCCGTGCTCGGTTCCATTACTTCACCGCTCCGGCGGCCAGGCCGCCGATCAGGCGCTTCTCGATGAGCGCGAAGAGGACGATGACCGGGACGATGGCCACGATGGAGACGCCGAAGACGTACTGCCAGGCGGTGGCGTACTGGCCGACGAACTTGGTCAGCGCCACGCTCAGCGGCTGGTTCTCGGCGGTGGACAGGATCACCAGCGAGGCGGCGAATTCATTCCAGCAGGACACGAAGGTGAAGATCACCGCGGTGACGATGCCCGGCCAGACCAGCGGCAGGTTGATGGTGAACAGCACACGCAGCTTGCCGGCGCCGTCGATCTGCGCCGCCTCGTCGATGCTGCGCGGCACCCCGGCGAAGAAGGAGTGCATGATCCACACCGCGAAGGCCAGGTTGAAGGCCGCGTTGATCAGAATCATGGCCAGCCAGGTGTCGTTCAGGTCCCAGGCCAGCATCTGCTTGAACAGGCCGGCGGTGAGCACCGCCGGCTGCAGCATCTGGGTGACGATCACCAGGAACATGAACACCATCTTGCCCGGGAACTTGAAGCGCGCGGTGAAGTAGGCGGCCGGGGTGGCCACCAGCAGCACCAGCAGGGTTGCGAACACGGAGATCACGATGGTGGAGATGAGATTGTAGGGCACCGGGGTTTCCGGGGTGTCCCACATGCTGACGTAGTTGGACCACTGCAGCCCGTCCTGCGGCATGAAGCTCGGCGGGATCTGCAGGATTTCGGCTTGGGTCTTCAGCGAGCCGATCATCATGGTGCCGTACGGGATCAGGAAGACGATAACGACCACCAGGCCGATGATCATGCGGCCGATGACCGTCTTGCGGCTGGCGCGGTCTTCGGTATCGAGGAAAGCCACGATCACACCTCCTGCATCGGCTTGACGGTTTTGACGTAGATGGCGACGATGACCAGCACAATCGCGAAGTTCACGACCGACAGGGCCGAGGACAAATCCAGCCGGCGGTCGAACTGCAGGACCTTGAAGATGTAGGTCATCAGCGTGTCGGCGCTGTTGCCCGGGATGGATCCGGTCATGACCTTCAGGATCGGCAGGTTGTTGAAGACGTTGATGATGTTGATCAGCACCGCCACCGCCAGCGCGGAGCGCAGCTGCGGCAGCACCACGAACAGGTAGGTCTTCCAGCGGCCGGCCCCGTCCATGCGGGCGGCTTCCAGGGTGTCGCCCGGCACGGCCTGCAGGCCTGCGAGCAGCGTGTAGGTCGTGAACGGGATCGAGACGAAGATTGCCACGACCACCGAGACCGCCATGGCCGGGATCGCGTTCTTGGTCCAGCCGAAGCCTTCGTCCATGAGGCCGATCTGCACGAAGAAGTGGTTGAAGATGCCGTAGTTCGGGTCCAGGCCATAGTAGAACACGGTGGTGGTCATGACGACGGAGGCGGCCCAGGGGACGATCACCGCCATGCGCACGATGGTGCGTCCGGGGAATGGCTTGGAGAGGAACTGCGCCAGCGCCAGGGAGATGACGACGGTGATCAGCACGACCGAGACCACCCAGAAGAAGGTGTTGGCCAGGATCCGCGGCAGCGCCGGATCGGCGAAGATCGTGGAGAAGTTGGCCAGGCCCGCCGAGTGCAGGTCGGTGCCGACCGAGGAGATCTTCCGGGTGGAGTTGTAGATCATGTAGCCGGCGGGGAACACCACGATGGCCAAGATCAGCAGCAGCGCCGGGCCGATCCACGGCAGCGAGGAGATGAATGACTGGGTATCGGTGCTGCGCCGGAGCTTGCGTCCGGCCGGTGCTTTGACTGGCACTGGGGAGCTCATGGAAGGCTCGCTTTCATTGCATGCTGTTCGGGAGGGGACCGGAAAATCATGTGCCGATCCAGCAGGAAAGGCCCGGCGTGGCGACGTCGGGCCTCCCCTGCGAACTAGGTCGCCTGCCGTTTACTTGGCGGCGTCGGCCTTCGCCTGGATTGCGTCCAGCACTTCCTGGGCGGACTTGCCGGTGGCGATTTCACCCATCAGCGACTTGAACGCGCCGTCGGTGGCGTTCCAGGCCGGGTTGGTGGTCGGGTAGAACACCGCGTTCGGCAGCAGGTCCAGGAACGGCTTGAGGGTTTCGTCCCCGGCCAGCTTCTCGGAACCCGACTTAGTGGTCGGCAGGAAGCCCTCGGTGGACACCCAGTCGGTGTAGACGTCGGCGGAGAAGAAGTAGTCGAAGAACTCCTTGACCGCGGCCGACTTGCTGCCGTCGTTCTTGAAGGACATCAGGCGGTCGGCGACACCCAGCGTGGCCGGCGAGCCGGTCTTGGTGGCCACGGCGGCGATGCCGTAGTCCAGGTCCGGGTTTTCCTTCTTGATCTGGCCCACGGTCTGCGGCAGCGCGTAGGCGAAGCCCAGCTTGCCCTGGATGAAGGTGTTCAGCATCGGGGTGCGCTGGGTGGCTCCCGGGTCGTTCTGGGTGACGCCGTCGTCGATCATCTTCTTCATGAATTCCGCGGCTTCGAGGTTGGCCGGGGTGTTCACCGCGATCTTCTGCGCATCGCCGAAGTTGCCGCCGTTGCCGGCGAACCAGATCAGGGACTCGCCCTGGGCTTCCTCGCTGCCCAGCGGCATGCCGTAGCCGTCGGCCTTGGTCTTGTCGCTGATGGCCTTGGAAGCGTCATGCAGTTGGTCCCAGGTGGTCGGGACGTTCTTGACCCCGGCTTCCTCCATCAGGTCCTTGTTGTAGAACAGGGCGCGGGCGGAGGCGATCAGCGGCAGGCCGTACTGGGTGTCCTGGTACTTCTCCGCGTCGGCGAAGGCGGTCTGGAAGTCGGCCAGGGTCTCGGCCGAGGCGACGTCGCTGGCAGGGGCCAGCAGGTCTTCCGCGGCGAATTCCGCGAAGGCGCCGCCATTGTAGATGTCCGGCGCCTGGTTGCCCTGCAGCTTGGTCTTCAGGACGTTCTCGATGTTCTCCCACGACTGGACTTCGAGGTTCACCTTGATGTTCGGGTGCTCGGTCTCGAAGTCGTCGATGACGCCTTCCCACAGCGCCTTGGTGCCGGTGGAGTAGGTCGGGACGAGCATTTCCAAGGTCGTCTGTGCGCCTTCGGACTCGGCCGATCCGCCGCTGTCATTGCCGCCGGAGAACCCGCAGCTGGTCAGGAGCAGTGCCGCTGCGGCCGAGAGAGCCAGTACCGCGGAGCGCTTGGTTCGTTTCATGGTGTTCCTCAGGGTTCGGGATGCCGCAGCACCAAAGCGAGTGATTCTTTTATGATTTTTTCGGGAACATTCAATCAAGAAAAATCATGTTCACCTCAAGTATGAAGTGCGCCACACCAAGCGTCAAGGGTGTGACTGATATTTTTCGACCAGGAAACAATCCAAGAAATCAGAAACGCTCACACGTGGCCTGCTAGGCGCGGCTCCGCCCGGCGGAGGCGAACAACTCAAGCATCCGGGCGGCCTCTGCGGCCATGGCCGTGCGCCCCGCCCCCAGGTACTTGCGGGAGTCCACCGCCTGCTCGTTGGCCGCCAGCCACTGGCGCACGGCGCGGGTGAAGAACCCGTTCAGGTGGGTGGAGACGTTGATCTTGCGCATGCCCGCCTCGATGCCCGCGACCAGGGTCGCATCCGGAACGCCCGAGGAGCCGTGCAGCACCAGCGGGACCTCCAGTGCCCGGTGCAGCCGGGAAATCAGGTCCAGGTCCAGCGATGCGCCGCGTTCCAGCATCGCATGCGAGGAGCCCACTGCCACGGCCAGCGAATCGACGCCGGTCGACTCGACGAACTGCACGGCCTCGTCCGGGTCCGTGCGCACGCCAGGGGCGTGGGCTCCGTCCTTGCCGCCGATTTCGCCCAGCTCGGCTTCCACCGTGGCTGATGCGGCCCGTGCCGCGGCGACCACACGCTGCGTGGCGGCCACGTTCTCTCCGAAGGGCAGCTTGGCCCCGTCGTACATGACCGAGCCGAAACCCAGGTCGAGGGCCCGGTACACCAGTTCCTCGTCCTCGGCGTGGTCCAGGTGCAGCGAGACCGGCACGCTGGCTTCCTCGGCCAGCGCGAGCGAGGCGGCGGCGAGGGGGCGCAGTCCCCCGTGGTACTTCACGCAGTTCTCGCTGATCTGCAGGATCACCGGCAATCCGGCTTGCTCGGCGCCGGACACCAGCGCCTGGGCGGTCTCCAGGTGGATGACGTTGAACGCCCCCTGGCCGTAGCCCCCGGCTACGGCGGCCTGCATGATCTGACTTGTTGGAACCAACGGCATGGGAGTTTTCTCCTTTAGATGTCCTCGCCCTCGGGCAGGATGCGGTAGGTAACGTCGGCGAGCAGCGCTTCGTGCTTCGGGGACAGCGCGCCGGCGGTGGGCATGAGCACCGTGGAGGCGGACCAGGCCACGGCCCGGCGCAAGGTGGACTCGCGATCCAGCGACGCCACGCTGCTGGACAGCAACGCGGCCACTGCCGAGTCCCCGGCTCCGGTGGGGTTGCCGGTCAGCTTGCGCGGCAGCTTGGCATGGGCCACCACCGGGGTCTCCCCGGTGAAGTGGTACAGCCCGTTTTCGCCGGCGCTGAGATAGATTTCCGCCGCGCCCCGCTCCAGCAGGTCCGCGGCCCCTTCGGCCAGCGAGTTCGCGCCGGTGGCGGCGAGCAGTTCGTGGTGGTTGGGTTTGAGCACCGCGCCGCAGGCCGCGGCGTCCAGCAGCAGCGGGCCGCTGGTGTCCACCACGGTGTAGACCTCCCGCTGCACGGCGGCCTTGATCAGCGCGCGCATGGTTTCGCGTTCGGTCCCCGGAGGCCAGGATCCGCAGATCGCCACCGCCCGGGCGCGCTCCAGCAGCCCCTGGTAGGCCTGCGTCAGCGACTCCCATTCGGCGGCATCCAGGGCGGATCCGGCCTCGTTGAAGATGGTGGTGGTGTCGGCCTCCGGGTCCACGAAGGCCATGGAGCGCCGGGTCGCCCCAGCCACGGGGACCGCGGTGAATACGATGCCGGCGGCGGACAGCTCGGCGGTGAGCTCCCGGCCCGAGGCGCCTCCGGCGGGGAACAGCGCGTGGACGGCGAAGTCCTGCGAGTGCAGCACCCTGGCGACGTTCAGGCCCTTGCCTCCGGCCTGGCTGTGGCTGCGCACCACCTTGTGGCTGGAGTCCACCGCGACCCCGGGGGCGCTGTAGGTTTCATCGATGGCCGGGTTCGGCGTCAGCGTGAGGATCATAGGGCGATGCGGGTCGAGCGTCCGGCCGCGTCCCGGGCGAGGATCATCGCGCCCTGCAGGCCGGCGTCGGCGCCCAGGTGCGCGGGGATCAGCCGCGGTTCGCGGTGGAAGGACAGCCTGCGGTGCAGGGATTCGCGCAGTTCGGCGAAGAACGACGGCCCGGCCTGGGCCAGCCCTCCGCCCAGCACGATGCCCTCCGGGGCGACCGAGGAGCACAGCTGCGCCATGGTGAAGGTCAGCGCCTCGATGGCATCGTGGATGATGCCGGCGGCGATCTCGTCCCCGGCGGCCCGGGCGGCGAACACTTCCCTTGCTCCCCCGCGCTTGCCGGTGGCGGCGAGGTAGCGCTTGGCGATGGCGCCGGCGGAGCCCAGGGTTTCCAGGCAGCCGGTGGCGCCGCAGGCGCACGGCAGCCCGCCGGGCACCTGGGCGTGGCCCAGTTCCCCGGCGTATCCCCCGGCGCTGACCAGCCGTCCGTCGACCATCAGCGCGGTGGCGATGCCGGTGCCGATGACCATGACCACGGCGTTGCGGCGCAGCGCCGCGTCCTTGGCCCCGCTGCCCAGTTCCAGCTCGGCGCGCGCGGCCATGGCCACGTCGTGCCCAAAGCCGACCGGGATGCCCAGCGCCTTGGAGGCCATCGCCTGCAGCGGCGCGTCGCGCCAGCCCAGGTTGGCGGAGAAGATGCCGGTGCCGGTCTCCGGGTCGACCAGGCCGCAGACGGCCAGGCCCGCGGAGACCGGGGTGGTGCCGGAGTCGGCCGTCAGGCGGCGCGAGATTTCGCCGAGCTGGGTGACCAGTTCGGCGGCGGATTCCTCCGGTGCTGTTTTGCGGGTTGGTTCGCGCAGCACCTGGAGGATTTCGCCGGTGGTGTTGGCCAGCCCCGCCTTGATGTCGGTGCCTCCGACGTCAAAGAGCAGGAAATGTTCACTCATGGCCTTTAGCCTTCCAGGATGACCGATCGGGTCAGGTTGCGAGGGCTATCCGGATTGAGATTGCGCGCGCGAGCCCGGTCCAAGGTCACCCGGTGGATGTATGCGAGGTCGGCCAGCGGATGGCGGTCCTCGTTCACGTAGATCGCGCCGGTGCGAGTCACGTCGGCGTCCAGGCCTTCGGGCTGGGCGCCAAGCATCCACGTTACCCGGTTTGGCGCAGCGATGGAGATCGGGCCGTGGCGGTAGTCCATGGCCGGGTAGGCCTCGGTCCAGCCCTGCACGGCTTCGCGCATCTTCAGCGCGGCCTCGTGGGCCAGTCCCACGGACAGCCCGCGGCCCAGGAAGGTGAACTGCTCGGCATCCAGCAGTTCCTGCGGGGTGGCGGAGTTCACCAGCTGCTGCGCCTGCGCGATGGCCGGCTCCAGGTCCTCGCCGACGCTGGAAAGCAGGTAGGCCAGCGCGGTGGTGGCGAAGCGGGTCTGCACCACCGACTGCTCATCCGCGTAGGGCAGCTCCACCACTGCGTCGACCTGCTGCACGATCGGCGAGGTGGTGTCGCCGATGACCGCGACGGTGCGGAGGCTGCCGTCCAGCTCGGTCAGCAGTTGCAGCACCTCGGAGGTGGTGCCGGAGCGGGTGATGGCCACCAGCACGTCGTAGTCGCGGGTGGCGATGCGCGCCTCGGAGGCGGCGAAGGAGTCGGTGATGCCGTGGCCGGCGGCTTCGCGGGCGGCGGCGTAGGCTTCGGCCATAAACCAGGAAGTGCCGCAGCCGACGACCGCGACCTTGGCGCCCTTGGTCGGAAGCAGGTCTTCGGACTGCTGCTGGGCGATGGCGCGGCGCCACATCTCTGGCTGGGAAACCAGCTCCCGCTCCATGTGCGCACCCAGGACTGACTGCTCGCTCATCGATAATCTCCCTTGCTCATTCACAGTGAAACCGTTTGACTACTCAGTGAAACGTGCCTGATGTTTTGTGATTCTTTTTGGCTCATAACAATCATAAGCAATCTACAAAGAGTATAGGGGTAGAAGTGCGTCTTGAGAATCCCCTGGAGCAAAGTCGTTGGGGAATCTTGGACAGCGGGGCCGGGCGCATACAAAAATGGCGTCTTCGCCGACCACAGGTCGGCAAAGACGCCATTGGGCAATCACCTCAGCGGCGCACGGCCGCCGGCTGATTGCTAGTTCAGGACTGCGATAGCTGCATCGTAGTCAGGTTCGGTGGTGATCTCCGGGACCACCTGGGTGTAGATGACCTTGCCCGACTCGTCCAGCACGACAACCGAGCGTGCCAGCAGGCCGGCCAGCGGGCCGTCGATCTGGGTGACACCGTAGTCGGAGCCGAAGTCCGAGCGGAACACGGAGCCGGATACGACGTTCTCGATGCCTTCGGCACCGCAGAAGCGGGCCATGGCGAATGGCAGGTCGGCGGAGACGCACACCACGGTGGTGTTCTCCAGGCCGGCGGCCAGTTCGTTGAAGCGGCGGACGCTGGCTGCGCACACACCGGTGTCAACCGATGGGAAGATGTTCAGCACCACGCGGCGGCCGGCCAGCGACTCGCTGGTGACGTCGGCCAGGCCGGTGTCGGTCAGGGTGAAGGCGGGAGCCTGCGAGCCTACGGCCGGCAGGTCGCCAATGGTCTGGACAGGGGTACCTTTGAATGCAGTGTTAGCCATACACCTTGTTTACCACGAAGGTGCCCGGCATCACTAGCTGGCGCGCTAGAACCTGCCCGAGGCAAGCTCGCCGGCGCGGAAGACTGGACCGGAGAGGTTCATGCCGGGGCGGTAGGCCAGGTGCGCCACGGATGGGGCGTTCAGCAGCTGGATGTCAGCCCGCTTGCCCACCTCCAGGCTTCCCACCCGGTCCTGCACGCCCAGCGCCAGCGCGCCGCCGTAGGTGGCTGCCACGATGGCTTCCTCGATGCTCAGGTGCATCTGCAGCACCGCGGTGCTGACGCAGAAGGCCATGGATGAGGTGTAGGAGGTTCCCGGGTTGCAGTTCGACGCCAGGGCGATCTGCACCCCGGCGTCGATCAACTCACGGCCCGGGGCGAAGGGCATCCGCGTGGACAGGTCGCAGGCTGGCAGGCAGGTGGCCACGGTTCCCGCGGTGCCGGTACGGGACTGGGCATCCCAGTCCGCCCAGGATCCGGCGAGCGCCGCGACGTCCTGTTCGTCCAGGAAGTTCACGTGGTCGACGCTGGCCGCGCCGAATTCAACGGCCAGCTTGGTACCGGGGCCCGGGCCCAGCTGGTTGCCGTGCACGCGCAGGCCGAGCCCGGCGTCCTTCGCGGCGGCGAGCACCTGGCGCGACTGGGCCTCGTTGAACGCGCCGCGTTCGCAGAACACGTCAGCGAACTGCACAAAGGACAGCACACGTTCCAGCATCTCTCCGCAGACCAGGTCCGTGTATTCCTGGGCATCCATGTCCGCGGGAACCAGGTGGGCTCCGAGGAATGTCACCTGGTCGACCACCGTGGAGGCGATACGCGCATGGCGCGCTTCCTCCTCGACGTTCAGCCCGTAGCCGGTTTTGGTTTCCAGGTAGGTGGTGCCTCCGGCCAGGGCTTCGGCGGCCCGTCCCATGACCAGCCGGGTCAGGTCGTAGTCAGTGGTGGCGCGGGTTGCCTTGGTGGTCACCGCGATGCCGCCGGCGGCGTAGTCCTGCCCCGCCATGCGGGCCACGAACTCGCGGCTGCGGTCCCCGGCGAACACCAGGTGGCTGTGCGAATCCACCCAGCCCGGCAGCGCTGCGCGCTGACCGGCGTTGATGACGGTGTCGGCTTCCGGGGCCTGCCCGGCTTCGCCAATCCAGGCGATGTCCTGGCCCTCGATGAGGATGGCGGCGTTCTCGACCAGGGTGTGCGCCGCGTCCGAGATGAAGGCCTCGGAGATGTTGGTGATCAGTGTGCTGCTCATGAAAACTCCGGATACTTGTCGAAGAATGCCGCGTACAGGTCCGCCGGGTCCCCCAGCGTGGTGTGCAGGCCATTGCTGGCTACCAGCTTGCCATTGACGTGGACCTGCGCGATATCTGCGGCGGTGGCGCTCAGCGGCAGCTGGGCGGTGCGCGACCCGGAGGTGCGCATGGTGTCGGTGCGCACCACGAGGTGGTCCTCGTTCTCCGCCAGGCCCAGCGAGCGCAGACCGCCCTCGCGGGCGGCGGCGGAGATTTCCGCCGGGGAGAAGCGCCCGCGTTGCCCGCTGCGCAGCCGCTCGCCGTGTTCAAGGGCGCGCTGCTCCAGGTAGGGGTCCAGCACCGCGTGCTGGTCGCTGCCCAGTGAAATCACGGCGCCGGCGTCCGCCAGTTCGCGGGCCGGGCCGATCCCGTCGCCCAGGTCCGCCTCGGTGGTGGGGCACATGACGATGCCCGCGCCGGCGGCGCCCAGTGCGGCGATGTCCGCATCGCTCAGGTGGGTGGCGTGCACTGCCGAGAGCCGCGGGGCCAGCAGGCCGTGCCGTTCAAGCAGCCCGGTCGGGCTCAGTCCGAAGGCCGCATGGCAGGACGCGTTCTCGGCCGGCTGCTCGGACAGGTGCACATGCAGCGGCAAGGCAGGGTCCAGCCCGGCGGCGATGGCCTCCAGCTGGGCCGGCGGCACCGCGCGCACCGAGTGGATGGCGGCTCCCAGGCTCAGCAGCCCTTCCCCTGCGTCCAGCTCGGCCAGGGCCTCGCGCAGCCGCGCGTGGCGGGCCAGCCAGCCGGCGGCGTCCCCGTCGGTGAAGCGCCGCTGGGTTTCGTTCAGCTCGATGGCGTTGCCCAGGGCGTCCAGCCCGCCCTGCAGGTAGCAGGTGTCCAGCAGGACCAGGCGGATGCCCGCGGCCTTCGCCGCGCGGCCCAGCGCGAGCTCCATGCCGTGCTCATCTGTCCCGGCGTAGGGCGCACCGGTCGCGTCGTGGTGCAGGTAGTGGAACTCCCCCACCGCGCTGTAGCCGTTGACGACCATTTCCGCGAAGACCGCGGTGGCCAGCTGCTCGTAGCCGGCCGGGGTGAGCCCGGCGGCGGCGGCGTACATCTGTTCGCGCCAGGTCCAGAAGTTCCCGGCTCCGCCGTTTTCCCCCTGGTGGGTGCGGCCGCGCAGGATCCGGTGGAAGGCGTGCGAGTGCGCGTTGACCGGCGCCGGAACGGTAGTGGTTTTTCCGCTCACAGCAGGTCCTCCAGGGCGTCGGCCAGGGCCAGCACGCCGGCCTCGGCATCGGCGTCTTCCACGTATTCTTCCGGCGAGTGGCTGATGCCCGAAGGGTTGCGCACGTACAGCATGCCGGTGGGCAGGTAGGCGGCCAGCACGCCGGCGTCGTGGCCGGCGCCGGTGGGCAGCGCCGGGGCGTCGGGGACCAGTCGGTGCACGGAGCGTTCCAGCGAGGCGCTCAGCGCGGCGTCGAAGTGTACGGTGCCGGAGAGCGATTCCTCGGTCAGCACCACGGAGCAGCCCTCGAAGGCGGCGATCTTCTGCGCCTGGCCGTGGATCTTCTCCACCAGCAGGGCGGTGACCGCGTCCTCCGGGTGGCGCACGTCCAGCCAGATGTCCACGCGGGAGGCGATCACGTTGGTGCCGCCGGGCACCGGCTCCAGCCGGCCCACCGTGGCGCGGGCGTCGGGCTGCGCCGTGGCGATCTCGCGGACCTTGAGCACCAGCTGGGCTGCGGCCACCATTGGATCGGCGCGGTCGATCATCAAGGTGGTGCCGGCGTGGTTGCCCTGGCCGCTGAAGCTCAGCCGCCAGCGGCCGTGGCCAAGGATGGAGCTGCCCACCGCGACGGCCGGCCCGCGGCCGGCGGCGTCGGTGTATTGTTCGGTGTTCAGCCCGCGGCCCTGCTCCACATGCAGCTCGATGAAGTCGCCGATCCGGGCCAGGGCCTTCTCGTCGCGGCCCATGCGCGCCGGGTCCAGCCCGTTGGCGGCGGCGATGTCAGCGAAGGTATTGCCCTCCGCGTCGCGCAGGTTCAGTGCCTTCACCGGGTCGATGGCGCCGCTGAGCAGCCGGGAACCCAGGCAGGCCACCCCGAAGCGCGAGCCTTCCTCCTCCGGGAAGACGGCCAGCGCCAGGGCACGGTTTCGCACCAGTTCGCCGGAGGCTTCCCGGTCGGCCAGCACGTCATAGGCGGCCAGCGCGCTGGCCACGCCCAGCGGGCCGTCGAAGGCGCCGCCGCCGGGCACGGAGTCCAGGTGGGAGCCGGTGACCAGCGAACCCTTGCGCGAGGTGTCGTCCCCGGCGGACCCAGGAAGATCCCACCAAGCCCAGATGATGCCGTTGGCATCCGTGGACACCTCCAGCCCACGCACGGAGGCTTCGGCAATGAACCACTCGCGCAGCGTAATCTCGGCGTCCGAGTAGACCGGGCGCGAGTAGCCGCCGCGCTTGGCGTCGCGGCCCTCGCCGCTGATCGCGGCTAGCAGGGAATTTACGCCGTGTGTAGGCATCGTCATGGTCCTATCTGCCCACCATCAGGTAGGCGATCGGGGTGGTGATCAGCAGGGTCAGGGCGACACGCTGCGCCCAGATGACCAGCAGATGCCATACCTTGATGGGAATGCGGGTTGCGAGGATGCAGGGCACCAGGGCGGAGAAGAAAATGATCGCCGACACGCAGACTACCGCAATGACCAGGCGCAGCGCGTCGGATTCGTGCCCGGCGACGATGGTCGCCGGAAGGAACATCTCCGCGATGCCCACCGAGGAGGCCTTGGCCGCCAGCAGCGGGTCGGGCAGGCCCAGCGCCCAGGTGATCGGCAGGAACAGGTAGCCCAGCCAGTCGAAGACCGGGGTGAAGCGGGCCAGCACCAGGCCGATCAGGCCCACGGAGAGGATGGAGGGAAGGATGGCCATGGCCATCAGCAACCCGTCCTTGAAATTCTCGCGGATGTTCGCGCCGAGCTTCGGTGCGTTGCCCAGCATCCCCATGGCTTCCTTCCACGCCGTGGCGAAGCGTCGGCTGGTGACCTTCGCCTCCGGCTGCGGGGTGGACAGGTGGAAGTACTCATCCGGGATGCGGCTGAGCGGCGGAATCCTCACGGCGATCGCGGTCACCAGGAAGGTGACGCCGAAAGCCAGAAAGAAGTACGGCAGCCACAGATGCATGATGTCCAGAGTCTTGGCCACAATCAGCATGAACGTGACGGAGACCGTGGAGAAGCCGGTGGCGATAATGGCCGCCTCCCGCCCGGTGTAGCGGCCTGCCTGGTACATGCGGTCGGTGATCAAAAGACCCAGCGAGTAGCTGCCCACGAAGGAGGCCACCGCATCGATGGCCGAGCGGCCTGGGGTGCGCCACACCGGGCGCATCACCGGCTGCACCAGCACGCCGACGAACTCCATCAGTCCGTAGCCGACCAAGAGGGCCAGGAAGACGGCGCCAATCGGAACGATCATCCCTACCGGGATCACCAACTTGTTGAACAGGAAAGGACCCATATCCGGGTCGAAGAGCCAGGCCGGTCCCACGTTGAAGACCAGCGCAATACCCGTGGCCAGACCCAGCACGTTCAGGAACGCGAAGAGCGTCTTCAGCCTGGATTCCTTCCACCTGCCGGTGGCGAAGGGGTAGACGGTTCCCGCGAGGATGAGTCCCAGGATCAAGTACTTCACGCTGGGACCCAGCAGGCCGGTAATCCAGCCCACCAGGTGGTCCAGCGGAATGGTCTCCTTGCCCCCGATATTCACGGGGATGAAGAACATGAAGATCCCGATCAGGGAGAAGACGAAGAACCGCCAGACCCCGCGCGGGCCGTCGTCCTTGCGTTCGCGTTCTACAAGCCGTCCGATGGCGCCGTCATTCGACATGTCGCTACTCCGCCATCGGGATGCGCACGCCGCGCTCGCTGGCAACTTCTACCGCGCGCTCATAGCCGGCATCCACGTGGCGGATGACGCCCATGCCCGGGTCGTTCGTCAGCAGCGCTTCGAGCTTGGCCGCTGCCAGCTCGGTGCCATCGGCCACCGAGACCTGGCCGGCGTGGATGGAGCGGCCAATGCCGACTCCGCCGCCGTGGTGCAGCGAAACCCAACTGGCGCCGGAGGACACCGCGGTCATGGCGTTGAGCAGCGGCCAGTCGGCAATCGCGTCCGAGCCGTCCTTCATGGCTTCGGTTTCACGGTACGGAGAGGCCACCGAACCGGAATCCAGGTGGTCGCGGCCGATCACGATCGGTGCGGAGATTTTGCCCTCGGCGACCAGCTTGTTGAACAGCAGGCCGGCCTTGTGGCGCTCGCCGTAGCCCAGCCAGCAAATGCGGGCCGGAAGACCCTCGAATTCAACGTGCTCGGCGGCCGCATCGAGCCAGCGGCGCAGGTGCTCGTTCTGGGGGAAGAGCTCCTTGAGCGCCTCGTCGGTGACGCGGATATCCTCCGGATCGCCGGACAGGGCCACCCAGCGGAACGGGCCAAGGCCCTCGCAGAACAGCGGGCGGATGTAGGCCGGAACGAAGCCCGGGAATTCGAAGGCCCGCATGTAGCCGCCCTTGCGTGCCTCGTCGCGGATCGAGTTGCCGTAGTCGAAGACCTCGGCGCCGATGTCCTGGAAGCCGACCATGGCTTCGACGTGGGCGGCCATGGCGGCCTGGGCCTTCTTGGTGAAGCCGATTTCGTCGGCCTTCGCCTCGGCGTCCCACTGCTCCACGGTGTATTCCACCGGAAGGTAGGACAGCGGGTCGTGGGCCGAGGTCTGGTCGGTGACGATGTCGATGGAGATCTCGCCGGCCTTCTGGCGGCGCAGCAGTTCAGGGAAGACCTCGGCGGCGTTGCCGACGTAGCCCACGGACAGTGCGCGGCCTTCGTTCTTGGCTACGGTGACCTTGGCGACGGCCGCGTCCAGGTCCAGCTCCACGTCGTCCAGGTAGCGCTTGCCCATGCGGCGGCGCAGGCGGTCCTCGGAGACGTCAACGATCAGGCAGGCGCCGCCGTTGAGGGTGACCGCCAGCGGCTGGGCGCCGCCCATGCCGCCGCAGCCGCCGGTCAGGGTCAAGGTGCCGGCCAAGGTCCCGTTGAATCGCTTGACACCGATGGCGGCGAAGGTCTCGTAGGTGCCCTGCAGGATGCCCTGGGTGCCGATATAGATCCAGGAACCGGCGGTCATCTGGCCGTACATCATCAGGCCCTCGGCCTCGAGCTTGCGGAACTCGGGCCAGGTGGCCCAGTCGCCCACCAGGTTCGAGTTGGCGATCAGCACGCGCGGCGCCCACTTGTTGGTCTTGAACACGCCGACCGGCTTGCCGGACTGGACCAGCAGGGTCTCATCCTCTTCAAGATCGGTCAGGGTCTTGATAATGGCGTCGTAGGCTTCCCAGGAGCGGGCGGCGCGGCCGGTGCCGCCGTAGACCACCAGGTCTTCGGGACGCTCGGCGACCTCCGGGTCGAGGTTGTTCATCAGCATGCGCAGCGGGGCTTCGGTGGCCCAGGACTTGGCGGTGAGGGTGGTGCCGCGAGGTGCTCGGATGACCCGTGACGGGTCGTGCTGGGTGAAGCTCATCGAAATTCCTTCGTTCGTAATAATGAAGACGCAGGTTGGTGTTCTGCGGCCCGTTGCTTGATTTCCATCCAAGCATTCATACGAGCGGAAATGTGCCCTGAGGCACACTAATCAGTCTGGGATACGAGACTTTGATGCGATGTGGGCAGGAATCTTCTGATTTGCCGGACGGGGCGGTCCTTGCGCGGGGCGTCACCGCTGACAAGTTCGTCTTAACCGGCCGGACGTAGGCGGCGGGAAATTTCGGTTGCTGTTCTGGTCACCTCGGGAAGCCACTGGGACACCAGGTCTTCCAAGTGCACCGTTCTCTCTGCCGCGAGCCCGGGCGATGCGCTGCGGGCCGAAACCGCTTTGCCGGCTTTCGCCCTGTTGGCGATGGTCAGAGTCACGCTGGCAACTGCGTGCCCCGCGTGGTCCTTTACGGGGACGGCGATGGACGAGAACCCTTCGGTCACTTCGTCCTGTTCCCAGGAGTAACCCACCTCGCGAATTTGGGCCAGAAGTTCTTTGAGCGCTTCGACGGAATGAACTCCGGTCTCGTATCTCGTGGGAAAGGCTTCCGGGCCCGGGTACAGGGCCGCCAGCTGATCCGAAGAAAATGTCGCCAGCATGGCTCGCCCGCTGGCGGTGAGATGGGCCGGCAGCCTCACCCCGGGGTTGGTGACAAGTTCAGCTTGTCTTTTGGCACGCTCCTCAATGACGTAGATGACGTCGCGGCCGTGCATGATGGCCAGGTGCGCCGTGCGCTTGGTCCGTTCAACAAGCCGCTGCATCGGGAACCGCGCGATCCGTTGCAATGGTGCTTGCCTGGAATACCCCGTGCCCAGTTCATGGGCGGTCACACCCAGCGCGTATTTGCGTTCCTCGGGCAGGTGGACTACAAATCCGTCATCGATTAATGCGGCCAGCAAGTGGTAGGTCGTCGACCGGGGCAATCCGACATCCCTGATGATCGTGCCGGCGCCGACAGGGCCCGCCTGTGCCGCGATATAACGCAGCACCGAGAGAACATTTTTTGCGGCCGGCACCTGCGGAAGGTTGTTTTTCCCCATGCGCTGATCCTATGCGCACGGAAGGGGCTCCAGTGCCTCCCTGGCCTTGGGGCCCACCGGCGAGCGGCTCGGCGTCCCATTGGTTGTTCCAGTTGGTTCCAGCGGCGGCAGCGCACGGTGTTGCTCCCGTGCACGGCAAATTGTAGCTAGCTCAATAAGTGTCAGGGCCCGCATTCACGAGTCCGGACGATTAGGCTCGAACCATGAGCCAAAGCAATGCCTCGCTGTCCACCGGAACTCAGATCCAGCTTTCTTCAAGCCCCAAGAAACCGTGGGGAGCAGCCCAGGGGCAGATCCGGGAAATCGCCAAGGGCATCCTGGCCGATGACGGATCACTGGCCACTGCTCCGGAAGGCGGTTGGGACTGGCGGATTTCGGTCGCATCCATCGAGAAAGCCGGGGACTTCACGCCCTACGACGGTTGCGAACGCACCCTCACGGTCATCGCCGGGGAGCTGCTTGAACTCACCGTCGACGACGCCTCGCAGGCGCTGGAGATCTACCGTCCCTTCAAGTTCCCCGGCGCGGCGGCCACCTCCGCGGCGCTGCCCACCGGGGAGATCCTGGCGCTGAACCTCATCACCCGCAACGGCAAGGTACGCGGCAACGTGCGCATCGTGGAGCTGTCGAAGAAACGTGAACAGCACCTGTTCGGCTCCCAGTTCGGGGTGCTGCTGCAGGGCAAGGCCAGCGTCCTGCGCGAGAACTCCGAGTCGGCGCTGGAGCTTCGCGACACCGTGATCGGCGGCGAAGAGGATTCGCCGCGCATCAGCGGCCGCGGCTTCATGGCGGTCATCTCACTGGATCTCACAGATGAATAAGTCCTCATACCCCGGACCTGAGCAAAGCCCCTTGAGCAGAACAAAAATCTGGTCGCGGGGCCTTTTAAAGCTTGGATCAAAAAAGAGCACCGGTCTGATTTGTCCCCCAAAGTTGGAACGAGCACCGTGAAAACAAACCGATGAGGGAACAAACCGGGTAGACGAGATGACTTGGCAGAGACCCCGGCACTCCGACCGGGGTGAACGGCTTGGAATCGAAGCCGGTCCCATGGCCATCTTTGGAGCCCCGACCCGCGACGAGGCCCTAGCTAGGGTCAAAGCCCGGGCATTGGCGAAGCTGCACAAAACTCGGGACTGCCGCGAAGGATCCCACCGGTCCTCGAATCTTCACGTATGTTCATTCGCGAAATCGCCCGGGGAAACCTGGCCATTGCAGCCGCAGGAGACTTCATGGGTTTTGCCTTCTGATCCCTGCGGTTCCGGGCAGACCCATGCCCACTGACAAATCAGAATGCGAAGTTCACCGTTACCGAGCTAGCTGGTTTTCGATCGGGTCAATGCAAGGCCACCAGTCCCGTAGTACTTTCCGGACAAACGCCTCGCGGCTTCCGCGGCGTGATCCGCACCGAGTGCCAGACGCTAGCAAGAATCGGGCAATGTGGTGAGGCGAGTCGGCACTGGAATCACGCAGTTTCCCAGAACAGTTCCGATTGCGTCGTCAATCAGAAGCTACGCGTTATTCGGAAAGCGCATCCATTGTCAGATCCTGCTGCGCTCTGGGATTCCAGACGCAGCTTGCCAGCATCCGGCTAATTGACCAATGCCTAGCTCCCCGGGCAAATGCCAAATGCATCGGGGAGCCGAGGGCCAAGTGCGCTGATGCAATCCACGTTGTCTCAACCCTTGGTGGCGCCAGCCAACAATCCGCGCACGAAGAACCGCTGCAGCGCGAAAAAAACGGCCAGCGGAATGATCATCGAGATGAAAGCACCTGCGGTGAGCAGTTCCCAGGATTGCCCGTACGTACCCGAGAGGTCCTGGAGCGCCTTCGTAATCGGCAATTCTCCACCCGAAGTGAAGACCGTTGCCACTAGCAGGTCATTCCATACCCAGAGGAACTGGAAAATTCCGAAGGAAGCAATGGCCGGCATTGTCAAGGGCAGGACGATTTTCGAGAAGATCTTCCCGTGCCCGGCACCGTCAACGCGCGCGGCCTCTATGACCTCATCCGGGATCTCCGAAATGAAGTTGTGCAACATGAAGATCGCCAACGGCAAGGCGAAGATCGTGTGGGCGATCCAGACCTTGGCGTAGGCGCCGTCCAATCCGTTGACTCCCAAACCGGGCAGGATGTATAGCCCGCCAATTTTCACGCCGTCCGAGAAGAGCTGGAGCAGCGGAACCAGCGCCATCTGGATTGGGACGATCTGCAGTGCGAAAACCAGCACGAAGAGCGTATTGCGTCCCTTGAAGTTGATCCAGGCGAAAGCGTAGGCTGCCAAGCTGGCGATCAGGATCGGCACAACGGCCGCCGGGATGGTGATGACCAGCGAATTCAGGAAGGCCTTGGACAGCGGAAGGCTGTCGCCGGAGGCAAAGGCCTGCGCGTAGTTATCCAGCGTGAACGACGGGTTGGACAGGGCCGTCCACCAGCCCGAGGTCTTGATGTCGTCAGCCTGCCGGAAGGAGGAGACGAACAGCCCGAAGGTGGGAATGGTCCACACTGCGGCAATGATGAACGCCGCAATCGTGGCTCCGCGGGAGGTGGTGGCTTTGCGCAGTTTCCCGCTGGTTCTCTCGGTGGCCGCCATCAGGCGCCGAGAGGATTCACCCACGGTGCTCATCGCATTACCCCTTGCTTCTTATGCTGTCGGACGTTGTAGATGATGATCGGCAGTACCAGGATGAACAGGATGACGGCCAGGGCCGAGCTGTATCCGGTGCGTGCCCCGAGCTGGAACTGGCGCACCATTTCGTAGGCCAGGACCGTCGTATCCGAGCGGCCGCCGGTCATCGATGAGACGATGTCGAAGACCTTGAGCGACGCAATGGAAATGGTGGTCAAGACGACGATAACCGTGGAACGAATCCCCGGCAGGGTGACATTGGCGAAGCGCTGCCATGGGCTGGCTCCGTCCAGGGCCGCTGCTTCCAATTGCTCAGCCGGCACGCCCTTGATGGCCGCGGACAGGATGACCATGGCGAATCCCGCCTGTGTCCAAATCAGGATGACCACCAGGAACAACGTGTTCCACGGTTCAAGCCCGAGCCAGTCGACCGGCTTGGCGCCGAATGCCGTGATGATCGCGTTGAGCACGCCGATTTGATCGCCCTGGCGAACGTCGTAGAAGAATTTGAAGATAATCGAAGCGCCCACGAAGGAAATCGCCATGGGCATGAATACCAGAAGCTTGAAGTACTTCTCGCCGCGGCTCTTGTCGATGAAGACCGCATAGGCCAATCCGATGATGGTGGAGACCACGGGCGCCACCAGAACCCAGATCAGGGTGTTGAGCAGTGCGGTCAGGCCATCGGGGCTGGTGAACACCCAGCGGAAATTGCCCAGGCCCACGAAGCCCGACCCGTCATTGGCCATGAAGGCGCTGATGGCGGTGCGGATCGTGGGGTAGATCAATCCGATCGCGAGCAGCAGCATGGCCGGAGCCAGGAAGCCGGACAGCTGCAGCAGCGAGCCGGCTCCGGATCGCGAGCGCCGGTCCACGAAGAACAGCACCGCGCCGAGCACCGCGGCCAGCGCGGCCACCCACATCACCGAGTTGTACAGGCCCAGTACCAGCAGGATCGCCACAGGAACCACGACCGCGGCGAGAAAACGCACCACGGTAAATGCTCGTCCGCCATTGGTCGCTACCTCGACAAAGCCGAGGATCGCCCCGATCAGGATCGCGAAGGCAAGCAGCACCACCGGCACCTGGATCAGCGGCGGGACGCCGGCAAGCCATTGGAAGAATTCGGACATGGCCTCAGGCTCCTGTAATCTCGCCAACGGCCGGGGTTCCCGGCCGTTGGCGGCTGGCAAGGTGGTGACTAGGAGTCATAACCGGACTGGATGTTTTCAAGCACTTCCTTGGTCGGTTTGCCGTCGATCCAGTCCACCAGGCCCTTCCAGAAGGAGTCGGAGCCGACGCTCTTGGGCATCAGATCAGAACCGTCGAAGCGGAAGGTGGTGTTCGGATCCTGTAGCAGTTCAACGGCGGAGCGCAGCAGGTCGCTGCTGGCGTTCGCTGGATCAAGTCCGGAGTTGGCGGAGATCACGCCGCCGAGCGAGACTCGGCTATTGGCCCAATCCGCGCTGGCCAAGTATTCCTGGACCTTGGCGGTCTCTTCATCGTTGGAGAAGGCTGCCACGAATTCGCCGCCGCCGACGATGGATACCGGGTCATCGGCCTTGACTGGCGGGGCGACGAAGGCCCAGACATCTCCGTCAGGTGCCACGGTGGCCTTCTCGCCATCGGCGTTCTTGGAATCCAGTACATATCCTTCCAGGAAGGAGGCCTGGTGGGTCAGCGGGCAGGTTCCCTTGGCCACTGCAGTACCGACATCGCCGAAGGCGGTGGCGTTGATCGACTTCACATCGCCATATCCGGCGTTGACCTGCTCGGGGTCAAGCAGGATCTTTCCAACGGAATCGAAGGCGCTGGCAATTTCTGGCGAGGTGAATTCCAGCTCGCCGGCTACCCACTTGTCATAGGCCTCGGGTCCGGACTGGCGCAGCACCGCGTCTTCAATCCAGTCGGTGCCCGGCCATCCCGATGCCTCGCCCGAAGCGAATCCGGCGCACCAGGCCGGCTCATCGGTCTTCTTTGAGATTTCGGCGCCCAGTGCGGTCATCTCATCCCAGGTCTGAGGCACGCTCACACCCCACTGCTCGAACTGCTTGGGCGAGTACCAGATGTAGCCCTTGACGCTGGCCATCAGCGGCACGCCGTACTGCACACCATCGACCTTGCCGTAGTTCTGCCAATCCTCGGACCAGTTGTTCTGCAGCTGGGACTGCACTGCTTCGGGCAGCTGCTGCACCTTGCCCTGGGCCACGGTGGCCTGCAGCAGGCCGGGCTGCGGGAAGACTGCCAAATCCGGGGTGTCGCCGCCTTGGACCTTGATCCCGATCTGGGATTCGAAGTTCTTGTCGCCGGTGTAGCGGATCTTGATGCCGTTCTCCTCGGACCACTTGGCCCACGACTTTTCCAGCAATTCCGCTTCAAGGCCGGTGACCGGACCATAGATGTCGACGACCCCGTCGGCTTGGCCCACCTGGGCGGCCGCGCCGCCGGAGGCGTTGGGGTCATTGGGGTCTGCTCCGCCCGAGCAACCGGCCAGGAGCATGCCGATGGCTGCCATCGAGATAACCGGCGCGAGCTTCAGCCTGCGTTGTGCTTTCTTCATGATGCCCTCCACGTTGACTAGTACCTTGCCGAGTGAAGCGGCCTGGCACGAATGATCCCCTCAATAGTGACGCAGGTCATCGACGCGCGTCAACACCTATGCGGGAACAGCGTGGAGAATTTGGCGTGGAACTGTCAGCGCGGTGCCGGGCCGGTGCTGTCGCGGACCGTCATCAGCGGCGCGATGAGCTGTTGCACGGCGCCTTGGGAACTGCCTTCGATTTTCTGCACCAGTGCGTCGACCGCCGCATGGGAAACGACCTCCCCCGGCGGTGCCACCGTGGTCAGTGCCGGGGCAACCATTTCGGCCGATCGATCACCGACACCCAGTGCAATCACCGAGAGGTTTTCGGGGATGCGCAACGATGCCATGCCCGCGGCGTTGACGAATCCAGCGGTGGCGAATTCCTTGAGCGCCAGCACCGCAGTAGGGCGCGGGTGCAGGTCCAGATAGGCGTCCAGCGCCGCGCGGCCGCCGCGCGCGTTGTTTTCCACCGGCACCTCCCGCATCGACATGCCTTGGACGCGCACGGCATCCGAGATGGCACGGGCCGTGCGGATGGCCGGGCCGTTGCCGGCGTCCTGGTCTTCCACGGAGACGTTGATGTACATGATGGATTGGTGGCCGAGGCCTGCCAGGTAGTCCACCGCCATGCGCCCGGCCTCGGCAAAATCATTATCGACATAGGACAGGTCAGCGCTGTCATCGGGCCGGCCAATGGAAGCGAAAGGTATGCCCGCGCGCCGCAAGACATCGAAGCGCGGGTCATTGATCGACACTTCCATGAGCAGCACCCCGGCCACCAGCTTCTGCCCGACCAAGCTTTCCAATCCCATGACATCGGTCATCGGATTGGACCACAACAGCATGTGGTAGCCCAGCGCGCGGGCACGCTCCATGGCGGCGGTGACGTATTCGAACTCGGTGGAAGAATAGCCGTCCACGCTGGTAGGAAAGTGCAGGGCAAGGATCCCCCGGCGCGACCCGGCCAGGCCCTGGGCAAAGGCATCCGGGGTGTAGCTCAGCTCCCGCATGGCCGCCAGGACCCTGGCCTTGGTCGCCTCGGAAATGGTGCGCCGGCCGCTGATCACGTAGGACACGGTACTGGGAGATACGCCGGCCAAGCGCGCCACCTCATCCCTGGTAGCCATGAGCCCTCCGCCTTTGGTTATGCCAACTCGTCATCCCTATTGAAACACGGCGCCGGGCCAACCGAGCTGGTCAGCGGCTGGCGACGAAGGCCTGCACGCAAGCCTCGATGTCCTCGGCCGAGTGGGCGGCGGAGAGCTGCACGCGGATGCGCGCTGCGCCCTTCGGAACCACCGGGAAGCTGAAGGCGGTCACGTAGACGCCGTGCTCCAGCATCTTGCCTGCCACCTCTGCGGCCTTGACCGCATCCCCGAACATGACCGGGACGATGGCGTGCTCCCCGTCCAGCAGGTCGAAGCCTTCCTCGCTCATGCGGCGGCGGAAGAGCGCTGCGTTCTCGAGGAGCTTCTCGCGCAGCTCGCCGGAGCCCTCCACGAGCTCCAGCGCCTTCAACGTCGCCGCCACGATTGCCGGGGCCAGCGAGTTGGAGAACAGGTACGGGCGGGCCTTCTGGCGCAGCATCGCAACGATTTCGCCGCGGCCGGACACGTAGCCGCCCGAGGCGCCGCCCAGCGCCTTGCCGAAGGTGCCGGTGTAGATGTCCACGCGGTCCGAAACCCCTGCATGCTCCGGGGTGCCGGCGCCGGTGGCGCCCATGAAGCCCACGGCGTGCGAGTCATCCACCATGACCAGCGCGTTGTACTGCTCGGCCAGGTCGCAGATGGCTTCCAGCGGAGCGATGAAGCCGTCCATGGAGAAGATGCCGTCGGTGACGATGATGGTGCGCCGTGCCCCGGCCCCGTCGTTCATGGCGGCCGCGGCCTGCAGCTGGACTTCCAGGTCTGCCATGTCCTGGTTGGCGTAGCGGAAGCGGGCGGCCTTGGACAGGCGGATGCCGTCAATGATCGAGGCGTGGTTCAGCGCATCGGAGACAATGGCGTCTTCCGGGCCGAACAGCGACTCGAAGACGCCGCCGTTGGCGTCGAAGCAGCTGGAGAACAAGATGGTGTCCTCGGTGCCCAGGAATTTGGAGACGGCTGCCTCCAGTTCCAGGTGTAGGTCCTGGGTGCCGCAGATGAAGCGGACCGAAGCCATGCCGAAGCCGCGCTCGTCCATGGCCTGCTTGGCGGCCTCGATGATGCGCGGGTCGTCGGCCAGCCCCAGGTAGTTGTTGGCGCAGAAGTTCAGCACCTTGCGGGAGTCCTGGCCCAGCGAGCCGGCCAGGATGGACGCGGACTGCGCCGAGTCGATGTGGCGTTCGGCCTTGAACAGGCCCGCGGTGCGCAGCTCATCCAGTTCCCCGGCAAGCTGTTCCTTGAGGTCGGTATACATTCCCAATTACTCCTTGTTGATCCGAGCGATTCTTAGCTGCTGAAGACTGTCCAGTCCAGCACGACCTTGCCTCCGTGGCCGCCACGGGCTGCCTCGAAGCCCTGCCGCCATTCGCTGGCCGGCAGGAAATCGGTGACGACCGAGGAGATGCGCTCGCGCATCAGCTCGGAGCTGGTGAGCATGGCGCTCATGGCATACCAGGTTTCGAACATTTCGCGGCCGTAGATGCCGCGCAGGGTCAGCATGTGGGTCACGACCTTGCCCCAGTTGATGTCGATGGACTCGCTGGGCAGGCCGAGCATGCAGATCTTGCCGCCGTGGTTCATGTTCTCGATCATTTCCGGCAGCGCGGTCTTGTGACCGGACATCTCCATGCCGTAGTCGAAGCCTTCGATCATGCCCAGCTCGCCCTGGGCGTCCTTGATACGCTGCTTGGCGACGTTGACCGCCAGGTCCACGCCCATGGTCTTGGCCAGCTCCAGACGCTGCTCGGAGATGTCGGTGATGGCGATCTTGCGGGCGCCGATGTGGCGGGCCACTGCGGCGGCCATCAGGCCGATCGGTCCGGCGCCGGTGATCAGTACGTCTTCGCCGACCATCGGGAACTGCAAGGCGGTGTGCACGGCATTGCCGAAGGGGTCGAAGATGGCGCCCAGCAGCGGGGTGATGCGTTCGTCGCGGTGCACGTAGACGTTGCTCTCCGGGATGGAGACGAATTCTGCGAAGGCGCCGTCGCGCTGCACGCCGACGGAGCTGACGTTGATGCACATGTGCTTGCGGCCGGCGCGGCAGTTGCGGCAAAGCCCGCACACCACGTGGCCTTCGCCGGAGACGCGGTCCCCGACCTTGACGTTATGCACGAAGTCGCCCACCTCGACAACCTCGCCGTAGAACTCGTGGCCCGGGACCAGCGGGGTGTTGATCATGGCCTTGGCGGCTTCGTCATAGGCTTCGATGTGCAGGTCGGTGCCGCAGATGCCGGTGGTCATGACGCGGATCTTGACGTCGTGGACGCCTACTTCCGGCTCCGGACGTTCAACGAGTTCCAAACCGGCGTGTGGTCCGGACTTGTACAAGGCTTTCATCAGGGATTCCTTTGATCAAGAAGCTGCGTCATGAGCACGAATGGTGGGATCAGTTCAAGTGTCGCACCGACCAAGCACGGATGACACCTTAGTTGATCATCGAAATACTGATCTGACGATTTAGTATTTACTTCATGGAATTACATCAGCTGAGAATCCTGCGCGAATTGGAGGACCTGGGAAGCGTCAACGCCGTAGCCAAGGCACTCTACGTCTCCCCCTCGGCCGTTTCCCAGCATCTGGCCCAGCTCCAGCGCAATTTCGCGGCACCATTGACCATGAAGGACGGCCGGCGCCTGGTTCTGACCGCCGAAGGCAGGCTGCTGGCTTCGGCCGCGGCGCAGGTCGCCTCGACCCTGGCCGAGGCTTCGGCGAAGATCCAGGCGCAGGATCAGGACCGGCAGACCCCCGTCAAGGTCGCAGGATTCCATTCCATCGGCCAGACGATCTTCGCCCCGCTGCTGACGTGGACGGAGCGCTCGCTGCCACCCCTGAGGTTTTCCGACGAAGATGTCTCGCAACAGGACTTCCCTGCGCTGACATCCGCCTACGACCTGGTGCTGGCGCACCGCATGCCCCACACCGCGCCGTGGCCGCAAAACCATGTGGCAGTCATCCCGCTGGCCTTCGAGCCCTTGGATATCGCGCTGCACCGGGATCACCCGCTGGCAGCGTTCGAAGAGCTCTCTCCGGAACAGGTGATCGGCGAGCGCTGGGTTGTGTCGAGATCCGGCTACTCCCCTGCCGACGTCTTGGAAACGATTGCCGCCCTGGCCGGCCGTGCACCGACGGTCGAGCATCGGGTCAACGACTACGCCACCGCAGGGTCGCTGATCGAGGCCAGCGGCTGCCTCGGGATCCTGCCTCGCTATACCGCGCGGAAATCCCTGGACGACACGGTGACTTTACGACCAATCAAAGGCCTTTCAGCAGGTCGACAAATCGACGTCTTGATCCGCGCGGAGCATCTTTATCGAGAGCCCGTCGTGGCTGTCGTTGAAGCGATCCGGCAGACCATCCAAGAGCTTGTCGGAGGATAGCTTCACGCGTACATGCACCCTGAGGTGAATGCACATGTTCAAGAGCTCCTCGCGCTCTGGATTCGACGAATTCAGCGCGCGCTGGGGGCTCTGAGGAAAACCACTGCGACGGACCTGCTTGGCGAACGCCGCCGATGGCCCGTGCCACGCCGATTTCCTTCGCGTAACGTGCCAAGAATTCATCCGTTTCCTCTCGTCCACGCCAATCCACCATGGTTACGCTGGGTGCGTGGTTGATCAGAAGGGCGGATTGGGTCCGCTGTACTTGGCGGGATTCACGACGGCATTCGGCGCCCACGGCGTTGCTGCTGCGCTGGGCACCGAAACGGAGAATCTCGGGCTGGCCTTTGCCACGCTCGGCTTGATCCTGGCGACATATGACATCGCCGAGGTGATCCTGAAACCCGTCTTCGGCACGCTAAGCGACCGGGTCGGCGTGAAGCCGGTAATCGTGGGAGGACTGCTGGTTTTCGCGGCGGCCTCGCTGCTCGGCGTCTTCGCCGCATCACCGTTGCTGCTCGCCCTAGCGAGGCTGGCCCAAGGTGCGGCCGCCGCAGGCTTCTCCCCCGCTTCTTCCTCGGCCGTTGCCCGGCTGGTGGGGCCTTTTCTCGCTGGACGCTACTTTGGCAAATACGGTTCGTGGAAGGGGCTCGGGTATGCCGGCGGCCCGCTGCTCGGAGCGGCCCTCATCACGTGGGCGGGCTTGCCGGCACTGTTCCTGGTGCTGGCTGGGCTCTCACTGGTCGCAGCCCTGTGGACGGCCATCTCAATGCCTTCCGTGCCGGTCCTGCCGAAACACTGTTCCACGCTGGCAGATATTGTGAAACAATCCACGGCGCCGGCATTCCTCGGACCAGTACTCCTGTTGGCCGTTGCCACCGCGGTTTTGGGCGTCGCGGTGGGTTTCATCCCGTTGCTAGCAGCCCGACTCGGTGCTGACCCGATCATCGGCATGGGCGCTGTCAGCATCCTCGCCGTCATATCTGCCCTCGTGCAACCTCTGACCGGACGGATCCACGATTCTGCCCCGCAACGGGTCAATACCCTGATATCCGCCGGCGCAGCACTGCTGCTTGCCGCAGTAGCTCTGCTCGCGGTGGTCCCGTCCCTGCCGGTGATTCTGCTTGGCGCCGCGGCAATCGGCCTCGGGGTCGGGCTGATTACGCCACTAGGATTTGCCCGACTCGCCGCAACCACGCCGCCAGAACGCATGGGGCGCACCATGGGCAGCGCCGAGCTCGGGCGGGAGGTCGGAGATGCCGGGGGCCCGATCCTCGTGGGGCTGGTGGCCGGGGCGGCGACGCTGCCCTTGGGCCTGGGCGCACTAGCAGTCGCCTGCGCGGTGGCGGCGGCAGGCGGGGCAATAATGATGCGCTCACCGGCTTCGTCTGCGGATCATCCGAAGGGCACCGAATGAACCGGTCCCCGGTCCGGCGTTTGCCTTCCGCCCGGGAGAACGTAGACGCGCAGGGGTGCCGCAGAGATTTCTCAGCACGTACAGTATTCGCATGAAAATCCTTGACCCCGTCACCCTGCGCGGCACCCATGTCACCCTCGAGCCACTGTCCATGGACCACCATGACGATCTGGTACAGGCAGCCAGCGACGGCGAACTGTGGAACCTCTGGTATACCTCGGTACCGCGTCCCGGAGACATGCGCGAAGAAATCCGCAAGCGCCTGGCGAGGCAGTCGGAAGGCTCAATGCTGGCCTTCACCACCCGACTCAATGATCCCGCTACCGGATTGCCCGGCAGGATTATAGGCATGACCACCTACTGCGGCATCGACCTCGGACTGCCCCGCGTGGAGATCGGCTACACCTGGAACGCCGCCAGCACCCGCGGTTCAGGGGCCAATGCCGAGAGCAAGCGCCTGTTGCTGGGCTACGCCTTTGAAACGCTGGGCTGCGAAGTCGTGGTGTTCTGCACGCACTGGATGAATTTCCAGTCGCGCATGGCCATCAGCCGCTTGGGCGCCAAGCAGGACGGAGTGTTGCGGGCCCATTGTCGGATGCCGGACGGATCGCTGCGCGACACCGTGGTCTTCTCGATCTTGAAGACGGAGTGGCCGCAGGTGCGCAACGAACTGGACCGCCGAATCGCCGCCTATTCGTAAGGTTCCGCTCCATCCATCGCAGGCCGGAACAAAACAGCAGCCGGAGCGGAGGCAAGTGGGCTGGCGCTGATGGAACAGCGTGGTGCCCGGGAACAAACTAATCTTGTTCTAGGCGGCGGCGAATGCCCGCTGCCCCAGTGTTGCTCCTGCAATCCGCGGTCAAACACTCTCCACGTCTTCTAATCGAATGGGAATCCCACGCCTTGCAGCAGAAATTCTCCGCCGTCCTCTTCGACTGCGACGGGGTCCTGGTGGACTCCGAGCTCATCACCAACTCCGTCCTGCGGGACATCCTGCGGGAAAACTGCTGGGAGATCAGCATGGAAGAGAGCATCAAGATCTTCATCGGCAAGGCGCTGAAGGACCAGTGGGAACCGATCTACCAGCACACAGGGGTACGCATCGACGATGCCTGGCTGGCGCAGTTCCGGGCCCGGCGCGACCAGGCGCTGCGCACGCAGCTGCGCCCGGTGGAAGGGTCCGCCCAGGCCGTGGCGGCGGTCGCCAGCGTCTACGGCTCGAAGATCGCCTGCGTCACCGGCGCGGACCGCGCCAAGGTGTAAATGCAGCTGGAACTGACCGGGCTCGACCAGTATTTCGGCGACCGGGTGTTCAGCGGCATGGAGTTCCCGCGCAGCAAGCCGGCCCCGGACGTGTACCTCGCGGCCGCCAAAGCGCTGGGCATAGATCCCCGAGAGGCGCTGGTCATCGAGGACACCGCCACGGGCGTGACTGCCGGAGTCGGCGCCGGGGCGACGGTCTACGGATATTCCTCCGGCGGTCCGACCAGCACCGACCCCGAGTCACTGCGCCAGGCCGGTGCCAGCAGGATCTTCACCCACATGGACCAGCTGGCGGAACTGGCCATAGAGGTCGAGTAGCACGACGGGCCAAAACGACAACGCAGGGCTCGGTGAACCGTCCGGTTCACCGAGCCCTGCGGTCATTTTCCGGCTATTTGACTGCTTCGGCCTGCTGGTCGGCTTCGAAGTAGCGCACCACGTCCTGGTCCGGGGAAGGGATCTGCAGCGTCTGCCCCTGATCGCGCAGCGAGCGGGCGCCCAGGTCCCCCACGGCCACCGCTGCGCGGGCCGCCAGCGGTGAGGTCTCGGTGGCTCCCCCTTCACGGGCGAAACGCAGGAATTCGGCGATCAGGTTCGGGTCCGCGCCGCCGTGCCCTTCCTCGTCGCCGTGAATTTCCACCTTCACATCCGGTTCGGCGAAACCGTGGGTGGTGCGGGTGTTCCAGACATGGATGAAGTCTCCCGGTCCGTCGCCGAAATTCTCCAGCCGCCCCTCGGTGCCGATCACCGTGTAGTTGCGCCAGTAGTCGGGGGTGAAGTGGCACTGCTGGTAGGAGGCGAGCACTCCGTTGTCCAGCTTCATTTGCACCATGGATAGGTCTTCAACGTCCAGGTTCGGGTTCAGGTCGCGCTGTTCGGCAGGAGGCCAGTTCTCCAGGGAGAACCAGTCGCGCATGCGCCGGTCGGCATTGTCCCGGCGGTCCTGTACCCCGCCGTAGACGGCGAGTGCCCCGACTCCGGAGACCTGGGTGCTGTAGCCCCCGGCCAGCCAGTGGATCACGTCGATGTCATGGGCGCCCTTCTGCAGCAGCAGGGTGTTGGCGTAGCGGCGTTCGGCGTGCCAGTCCTTGAAGTAGTAGTCCCCGCCGTTGCCCACGAAGTGCCGGCACCACACGGCCTTGACCTCGCCGATGGCACCCGAGTCGATCAGCTGCTTCATCTGCCAGATCACGGGCATGTGGCGCATGTTGTGGCCCACGTACAACCGGGTTCCGGTGCGCTGCGCGGTGGCCAGGATGTCATCTGCCGCCTCCAACGTGATGTCCAGCGGCTTTTCCACGAAGGTGGGGATGCCCGCCTCCAGGGTGCGGACCACCACCTCGCGGTGCGTGAAATCAGGGGTGAGCACCAGGACCGCGTCGAGGTCAGCTGCCAGCAGCTCGTCCAGCTCGGCGGTGATCAGCGCCTCGGGCAGGGCCTGCGCGGCATCGGCACGGCCGCGTTCGCTGATGTCGCACACCATGCTCACCACGCTGCCCTCGCCGGGGCGCTGCAGATAGCGGTGCAGGGAAGCACGCAGGCCGAAGCCTACGATTCCAACTTTAAGATCCATGGGAATTCTCCTTGTCGTCACCTGTCGGTGCGCTCTGACTAATTGTTGGTTGGGCCAATAGGCCCGGGGAAAAAGCACCGTGCCGCATGGCCCTCGCCCACCGGGTCGAGGCCCGGCTCGGCGGTGGCGCAGGATGGGCGGGCCACGGGGCAGCGGGTGTGGAAACGGCAGCCGCTGGGCGGATCGATCGGAGACGGCGGGTCGCCCTGCAGCATGATCAGCTGCCGGGACTTGCCTGGCTCCTGGCGAAGCTCCGGCGCGGCGGACAGCAGCGCCTGCGTGTAGGGGTGCGCGCTGCGGTCGTAGACCTGGTCGTAGGTGCCGGTTTCAATGACGCGTCCCAGGTACATGGCGGCCACCGTGTCGGAAATATGCCGCACGATCTGCAGGTCATGGGCGATGAACACGTAGCTCAACCCCAGTTCCTGCTGCAGCGAGGCCAGCAGGTTCACCACCTGCGCGCGCACCGAAACGTCCAGGGCGGAGACCGCCTCGTCGCAGATGAGCACCTTGGGATTCAGCGCGATGCCGCGGGCGATGCCGATGCGTTGCTGCTGCCCGCCGGAAAAGTTGTGCGGATAGCGTTCCAGATGGTCAGGATTCAGCCCCACCAGTTCCATCAGTTCGGCGATCTTGGCCCGCCTCCCGGACCGCGGCACGGCGTCGGGGTGGATTTCGAAGGGTTCCATGAGGATCTGCTCGATCGTCATGCGCGGATTGAGCGAGGCGTAGGGGTCCTGGAAGATCAGCTGGATGTTCCGGCGCATCTGCGCCCGTTCAGCTCCGTGCAGGGTGTTGATGTCCTGGCCTTCGAACAGGACCTGTCCCTCGGTGGGCTTCTCCAGTCCACTCAGCACGCGGGCCAGCGTGGACTTGCCGCAGCCGCTTTCCCCGATGATGCCAAGGGTTTCGCCCTGCCGGATTTCCAGGTCCACCCCGTCCAGGGCCTTGACGGTCTTGCGCGGGCCGAAGGGCATCGCCCGGGCCACCGGGTAGTGCATCTTGACGCCGCGAAGCTCCATGAGCGGGCCTTGGACTGAATCCTGCGGCTGTTGTTCAAGCTGGGTATTAAGCATGGACCAGCACCTCCTCGGATTTGAAGCACGCGGTGTCGCGCTGCAGCGCAACTGGCTGCAGGACGGGAATCGTGGCCGTGCATGCCTGGTCGGCCAGCAGACAGCGGGCGGCGAAGGAGCAGCCCTGCGGAAGGCGCAGCAGATCCGGCGGGCTGCCCGGGATGGCAGGCAGCTGCTGCCCCTTGAGCTCTTCGCTAGCGATGGACGCGGCCAGGCCCCGGGTGTAGGGGTGCGCCGGATGCGCCAGCACCTCGGCGGTCGGGCCACGCTCGATGATGCGTCCTGCATACATGACTGCCACCTCGTCGGTCACCTCGCGGACCACCGAAATGTCGTGGGTGATCAGGATCAGCCCCATGTTGTTTTCCGATTGCTGTTCCTTGAGCAGTTCAAGGATCTGTGCCTGGACCGTGACGTCCAGCGCGGTGGTCGGCTCGTCGGCGATCAGCAGTTCCGGATCCAGGGCCAAGGCCATGGCGATCACGATGCGCTGGCGCATGCCGCCGGAGAACTGGTGCGGATAGTCGTTCACGCGCTTGGCCGCGGCCGGGATGCGCACGCGGTCCATCATCTCGATGGCCGCCCGCTTGGCCGCCGCCCGGCTGTAGCCACGATGCACCCGGTACAGCTCGCCGATCTGGCGTCCCACCGGATGCACCGGGTTCAGCGCGCTGAGCGCATCCTGGAACACCATGGCCACGCTGGCGCCGTTCAGGCTGCGCCGGCGCTTGGCGCTGACCGCCAACAGGTCTTCCCCGTTGAGCAGGATCTGCCCATGGGTCACCCGCGCCGGAGGAGTATCCAGCAGGCCCATGATGGTTCGGGCGGTCACCGACTTGCCGGAACCCGACTCGCCCAGGATTCCCAGCGAGCGCCCGCGCTGCAGCGAGAGGTTGACCCCGTTGATCGCGGTCGCCACCCCCTGGCGGGTTGCGAATTCCACCCGGAGGTCCTTGATCTCCAGCAATGACGGTGCTGCTTCATGCGGCTTGTTCATCACTTGCCCTTCGGGTCGAATTCATCGCGCATGGCCTCGCCGAAGAGGACGAAACCGAGCACGGTAATGGTCAGGAAGATCGCCGGGAACATCAGCAGGTGCGGCGCCGCATCGATATACTCACGGGCTGCCGCCAGCTGCAGGCCCCAGGAGACCGCCGGCGGGGTCAGGCCGATGCCGATGAAGGTCAGACCGGCCTCGGCGGAAATCATGCCGCCCACACCAAGGGTCTGCAACACCAGCAGCGGGGTGATCGCGTTGGGCACAATGTGCTTGCGCAGGATACGGCCGTTGCCGGCGCCGAGCAGGCGGGCGGCCTGCACGTATTCGCGGTTGCGCACCTCCAGCACGGAAGAGCGCATGAAGCGCACGCCGCCGGGCCAGCTGAACAGGGCAAGCGCGAAAATCACGGTCCAGACATTGCGTTCGCCGAACAGCTGCAGCACCACGATGGCGGCGAGGATGAAGGGCAGGCCGAAGGCCATGTCGCAGATGCGGGAAATCACCGCATCCACCCAGCCGCCGAAGTAGCCGGCCAGGGCGCCAACGAGGGCGGCGATGCCGAAGGCGATGGCCGAGACCACGATGCCCACCAGGATCGAGGCGCGGGCGCCGTAGATGACGTTGGTGTAGTAGTCGCAGCCCTGGATGTCTATGCCGAACAGGTGCTCGGCACTGGGTGGCTGGTTGGACTTGAGGATGTCGCAGTTCTCGGTTGGACCCGGACCGAATCCGGTGAACAGCTGAGGGAACGCGGCCATCACGATCATCAGCAGCACGATGGCGCCCGAAATGACGAAGCGCGGTTTCAGCCACCAGCGTCGGTGGGCGCCGCGCACCTTGTCCGGGGCGCGGTCCACTGCCTTGGCGCCGTCGAGGGGATTAACCGTTGTTGTCGTGCTCATATTCTCACCCGTGGGTCGATCAAGCCGTAGGTCAGGTCAACCAGCAGGTTGAAGACCAGGTACACCAGCACCAGCAGGGTGGCGATGCCGACCACGATGGTGCCTTCCTTGTTGTTGATGGAACTGACCATCAGTCCCCCGATGCCCGGGATGTTGAAGATCGCCTCGATGATCACCGCGCCGCCGAGCATTCCGGCCAGGCTCAAGCCCAGGTAGGTGACCACCGGGATCATCGCGTTGCGCAGGGCATGGCCCCAGATGATGCGCTTGGGTGAAAGGCCCTTGGCCTTGGCGGTGCGCAGGTATTCGGCCCGCAGCACGTCCACCAGCGAGGTGCGCGTGAGCCGGGCCAGGCCGGCGGCCGCTTCCAGGGCCATGACCAGCGCCGGCAGGATGAAGGCCATGGGCCAGCCCGCGCGGATGCCGGCCGGATCCACCCAGCCAAGGTGCACCCCGAAGTAGGTCTGCGCGCCCAGGGCGATCACGAACCCGGGAACACCCATGAACAGCACCGTGAATACCAAAGCGAAATGGTCTCCTGCCTGGCCGCGGCGCAGTCCGCCGTAGACTCCGATGATCAGGCCGACGAACAGCTTGAGCACCCAGGCGGTCATGGCCAAGGCGAAGGTCGCGGGGAGGCGTTCGAGGATCAGGTCGAGCACCGGACGGCCGAAGAAGTCGATGCCGAAGTCTCCGCGGAAGACGCCCAGGATGTAGTTTCCGTACTGGATGATGAACGGGTCATCCAGGTGGTAGGCCTGGCGGATCTGCGCCACCGTGGCCTCCGGCAGCGGGCGCTCGCCGGTCAGCGCGGAAATCGGATCGCCGGGCATCAAGAATGTCAGTGCGTAGATGATGAAGGTGGCGCCCAGCAGCACCGGGATCATCTGCAGGATGCGCCGTACGGTATAACCCAGCATTGGTTACCCCTTTTGTCTGTGTGTTTCCGGCAAGCCGGGCGCCGGAAAATCATTTCCGGCGCCCGGCTTCCTGTCACGGTTCGTGCTAGCAGCCGTAGCCGGCGCGGTAGTACTGTAGGTCGCCCTGGACGTCGTTGAGCACGGCGCACTTGGACTGCAGTCCGTAGTCGGTAGGGATGAACAGCGGGATGGCCGGCAGGTCCTTGATGATGATCGCTTCGGCCTGTTTGAACAGCTCGGCCGACTTGGCGTCGTCCATTTCGGCGCGGGCTGCCTGGAGCAGCTTGTCGACCTTCGGGTTGGAGTAGGCGGTGGCGAGGTTTCCGTCGCCGCCGGTTTCATACTGGCTCAGGTACTGGTCCGAAGACTTGTAGGACCAGCCCCACAAACCGAAGGCGGCGCCTTCGAGCTTCTGGCTGTTGCGGCGCTCCGAGAGCTCGGTGCCGAGCATCGGCTTCATTTGCACGCTGATGCCCAGGTTGTCCTGGATCTGTTTGGCGATGGCCTGGACCAGCTGCTGGTCCGAAGCGGAGTTGCTTTCGATGACCAGGGTGCCGTCGAATCCGCCGTCATCGGCCAGGATCTTCTTGGCCTTCTCAGGATCGAAGGTGCAGGCGTCGCAGGAGCCTTCAACGTAGGAGTCCAGCGCCGGAGGCACCAGCGAATCCGATGGCTGGGCATGGCCCTTGAGCAGCGAGGTCGCGATGGCCTCCCGGTCGATGGACATCGACACGGCGTCGCGCAGCGCCTTCGAGGACAGCTCGTCGACATAGGCCGGGATCTGCAGGGTCTGTTGCTTGGAGCCGATCTTGACCTCGAACAGCGATTCCTCGCCCAGCTGGCTGTTGGCCTTGTCGACCATGGTGGCAGGCACGTTGCGGATCATGTCCAGGTTGCCGGCGGTCATGTCGGTGTAGGCGGGGTCGATCGAGGTGTAGATTTTTCCGACCAGCTGCTGCGCGCCGCCGGAGAAGCCGGCAGCGCCCTTGAATCCGTCCCACTTCTCCATGACGACCTGCTGGTTGTGGTCCCAGGAAACGAACTTGTACGGGCCGTTGGAAACCGGCGCCTCATCGTAGGCTGCCTCGTCGTCGAAGGCGCTTTCAGGCATCGGGCAGGTCGGGTTGGTGCTCAGGATTGCCGGGAAATCACGGTTCGGGGCCTTGAGGGTCACTGTCAGGTGGGTGTCGTCCACGACCTTCACGCCGGACAGTTCGGTGGCCTTCGCCGTGGAGCCGTCCAGCGGGTTCAGCTCGTCATAGCCCGCGAAGGAGACGAAGGTTCCGTTGCCCTGCCAGGCGTTAGCGCCGGTGGCGGTGGCGTTCCAGGCGTCGGCGAAGGAGTTCGCGGTGACCGGCGTTCCGTCATGGAAGGTCCACCCGTCCTGCAGTTCGATGTCCCAGACCTTGGCGTCATCGCTGGACACGGACTTGGCGGCCAGCGGTTCGAGCTCCTGGCTCTCGACATTGACTTCCATCAGGTTGGCGCACAGCGCCATGCCGATCTGGCTTCCCGGATCCTTCTGCGGAACGATGCTCTTCGGCTCGCTGGTCATGAACGACAAGGTCGCGATGTCCGAGCCGTTGCCAGACGCGGCCTTGCTGCCGGAGCCCGAGCAGGCGGTCGCGGCGAGCATCAGCGATGCGGCGCCGGCGACAAGCGCCAATTTCCTGGATTGCTTCATCCTGTTTCCTCCTACATGCGGCATTCCAGGCCTGTTCGCCGAGGTGTTGCTGCCGTCACATTTATTTATTTTATGAAATAAAGTAAACATGACCGGGGTGTGATGTCAAGAACAGGAAAAAAATTACTTAGCGCTAACCAGCTGCTGCAGGTTCTCGATGAACGCCAAAGGACTGCTCAACACCTCGTTGACCATAATGCTCGCGGCAAAAATCGACAGCGAAAGCTCGTGGTCGCTGGAGTACACCACACGCTGCCCGGCAACTCCTTGCTGCACGGACTTCTCGGTAACAGTCCGCTGCACGTGCGCCAGGGTTTCCGGCCGCTCGGCAGGCGTTCCCGCGATCACCAGCAGCCCCGGGTCCAGCAGGTCGAACAGCAGGGCGGCGGCCGTGGCGACATAGCCGTCGCGCTGTGCCACGAGCTGCCGAATCTGGGCATCCCCGGCATCATAAAGCCGGTCGATGTCTCCGTAGTTAATGACGTCGGTGCGATTGAGATCATGGGCACGGCGCACGGTCGCTTCATCGGTGGCCATGACCTGCAGGCAGCCTCGCCGGCCGCAGGCGCAGGGATAGCCAGCTGCGTCAACCTGGATGTGGGCGATGTTTCCCGCATGCTGGGAACGCCCGGCCCGGATCTGGCCGTCGCTGACCAGTACGGCCCCGAGGTCGGAGGTAATCACCATCAGCAGGAAGTCGGATTCCTTGGCGCCTTGCCCGTAGAACAACTCGGACTGGGCTGCGGCGCGGGCGTTGTTATCCAGGACCAGCGGTTGGGGAAGGGCTTCGAGCATCCGCTGCGCAGGAACCTGCGACCATCCGGCTCCGGCGTTCTCGACGATCAGCCCTTGCTCCCGATCTACGATGCCTCCGGTAGCCACCCCGGTGCCCAAGACCGGCCGTCCGTCGGCATGGTCCGCGACCAGTGTCTCTGCCTGGGCGATCACCAGTTCAAAGGCCTCTGCTGCGGTCATCCCCGAGTGCGGGACGAGCACGGAGGCTTTGGCAACTCCGTCCAGCCCGGTCAGCACGATACCCGTGACTCGCGGGCCGAGGTGGATCCCCATAACCAGGTTCGAGTCGGTGTCAACGCTCAGCGGAACCCTCGGACGGCCCTGCCCCGCGGCGACCGGGGCAGATTCGCTGATCAGCCGATGTTCCAGAAGGCTGGCGGCAATGCTGGTCACCGAGGCGGCGCTGATGCCGATGGCATTCGCGATGTCCTTGCGCGAGCGCCCGGGATCCGCGAAGATTTCCTGGAGCACCGACGCGAAATTCCTGGCACGAGCCGGATCTGACCTGCGGGTCATGGCAAGGGCACCTTTCTCTCTGACCTCGCACTCTGGCAAAGGAAGACTCTCATCATTCTGTCATCTGCGATGCTTTCTTTCGCAATGCGCCGGGCGACTAGTTAGTGTCGAAGCAGCCCCCGCAGAGTTTCCAGGCCGATTCTTCCCAGCGGGTCATCGGGTCCCAGCGGTGAGGTGAGCATGGCGTAGCGCAGGGCCCAAGCCCGGGACCGCAGCCACGTGTCACTGCCTTTGAGGACCCCGTACTCGGCCAGCGCGCTGTCGCGGCTATCCGCGCTGAAGTGCAGCCACAGCATGCCCAGATCCGACGAGGGATCGCCCGCGCACAGATCGCCGAAGTCCACCAGCGCAGCTAGTTCGAAACCGTCCGGCCCGTTCTGGACGATGGTGTTGTGCGGGTGCGGATCACCGTGGAGCCAGTGTGCCGGTCCGTTGTATTCGGCGGCCTTCAGCCCGGCTTCCCAGATGGACTGGGCTGCTGGCCGTTGCGCGGTGGGCAGCAGCTCAATGCGTCCGCGGGTTGCATCGTCCAGCTCCCGCAACGGCCTTCCGCGGAAGGCGCTGCGCGGCGCCTCTGGCGGGGCCACTGCGTGCAGGGAGCGCAGGTATCCCGTAAATTGCCGCGCATAGTGGTCACGTTGGACACGGGAAATGCCGGCTGCACTCACTCCGGGAACATAACGGCAGATGGAGAAGCTCCAGGGATATTCCGCGGTCGGCATCCCGGAAAACAGCGGCGCACTCAGATCCAGTCCGCTGTCGGCCGCGGCCCGGTCCAACCATAGCCGTTCGCGCTCGGCCAGCTGCGCGGCCAAGGCCCGGCGGGGCACGCGCACCAGCAGCCGCTCCCCCAGCCGATAGACCTCATTGTCCCATCCCGTGGCCAGGTAGGAGATGGGAAGCCGCACCCACTGCTTCGGCGCCTGGCTAGCGACCAGCCGCTCCACGAGGGCCAGATCGATGGACGTTTCAGCCTCGGGAAAACCCGAAAGTGGTTGGGCGGTGGTCATCCAGCAATCCTAATGCAGACCTGGTGATGACCCGATCCGCTGGGGCCAAATGGTCGGAGCGGACGGGCTTACCGGGTGATTTGCAGCAGCTTGATCGGGATGACGCAGGAAGTACGGTCAAGATCATCCGTGGTTTTCAGCCGATTGTTCGTCCCAGTGTCATCGCACCCGACCACGTCGGCGGGAATTGCGATGACTTCCAAGGTGCCCGGAGGCAATTGCTGCGGGACAGCGAACCCACCGATACGTTGACCTACCGGTATTCGTTCATCTTCGATTCGGCCACGGGACATTTGAACGCTTTCGAAGAAGTCGCGGTCAATGTCGACGGATTCGTCCAGGGCGGAACGCTCAACAGCATTACTGTCGCGCCCCTCTGATCCGATTCAACAAACGAGGCTCCCATTTCCGTCAGCGACGGAAACGGGAGCCTCAGTTGTTTGAGCAGCGAACCTTAGAGGCCCAGCTTCTCCATTACGATCTCGCGGACGCGACCGGCGTCGGCCTGGCCGCGGGTGGCCTTCATGACCGGGCCCATCAGCGCACCGATGGCCTGCATCTTGCCGCCCTTGATCTTCTCGACCACGTCAGGCATGGCCGCGATGGCGTCATCCACGGCCTTGCCCAGCGCGTCGTCGTCGTTCACGACTGCCAGCGAGCGCTTCTCGACGATCTCCGCCGGGGAGCCCTCCCCTGCCAGCACGAATTCCAGGACCTGGCGGGCGATCTTGTCATTGATCTTCTTCGCTTCGATCAGCGAGTTCAGCTCAACGATGGTCTGCGGCGTGACACCCAGATCCGCGATCTCCTTCTCGGCGGCCTTGGCCAGACGGGCGATCTCGCCCATCCACCACTTGCGGGCCACGGCGGCGGAGGTACCGGCGGCGATGGTCGCCTCAATCTCGTCCAGCACGCCGGCGTTCACGACGTCGCGGAACTCCTTGTCCGCGTAGCCCCACTCGGCCTTCAGCCGCTTGCGGCGGTCTGCCGGGGGCTCCGGCAGGCGGGAGCGCAGCTCCTCGACCCATTCGGCGGTGGTGACGATCGGCACCAGGTCCGGCTCCGGGAAGTAGCGGTAGTCATCCGCATCCGACTTCGGACGGCCCGAGGTGGTGGAGCGGGTGTCCTCATGCCAGTGGCGGGTTTCCTGGACGATCTTGTTCCCGGAATCCAGCACTGCCGCGTGGCGCTCGATCTCGAAACGCACGGCGTGCTCCACCGCGCGCAGCGAGTTCACGTTCTTGGTCTCGGTTCGGGTGCCGAACTTCTCGGCGTCCTTCGGCATCAGCGAAACGTTGGCATCGCAGCGCACGTTGCCGCGTTCCATCTTCGCGTCCGAGACACCCAGGTTCTTCACGATCTCGCGGATCGCTGCCACGTAGGCGCGGGCCAGCTCCGGGGCGCGCTTGCCGGCGCCCACGATCGGCTTGGTCACGATCTCCACCAGCGGCACGCCGGCGCGGTTGTAGTCGACCAGCGAGTAGTCGGCGCCCTGGATGCGGCCTGCGGCGCCGCCCATGTGGGTCAGCTTGCCGGCGTCCTCCTCCATGTGGGCGCGCTCGATCTCCACGCGGAAGACCTCGCCGTCCTCCAGCTCGATGTCCAGCCAGCCGTCATGGGCGATCGGGTCATCGTACTGGGAGGTCTGGAAGTTCTTCGGGGTGTCCGGGTAGAAATAGTTCTTTCGGGCGAAACCGCACTTTTCGGCGATCTGGCAGTTCAGCGCCAGGCCGATCAGGATGGAGTACTCCACGGCGGTCTTGTTGACCACCGGCAGCACGCCTGGCAGGCCCAGGTCCACCGGGGTGACGTTGGTGTTCGGGGCGTCGCCGAAGGCGTTCGGGGCGTCGGAGAACATCTTGGTTTTGGTGTTCAGCTCCACGTGGACTTCGAAGCCCAGCACCGGATCATAGCGATCCAGGGCCTCGTCGAAATCGACTAGTTCATCGGTGTAGTTGCTCATGATTCCCTAGGCCTCCTGCGCGATCGAAGCGGTGTCAATGGCTGGTGCCTGCGAGATGAGGGTGTGGCCCCACTGCTTTTCCAGCAGGGTCTCCAGTGCGGCACCGGCGCGGTACAGGCGGGCATCCTCGTAGGCCGGAGCCAGGAACTGGATGCCCACCGGCAGGCCCTCGGACAGGCCGCCGGGCACGGTGATGCCCGGGACGCCGGCGAGGTTTGCCGGGATGGTGGCCACGTCGTTGAGGTACATGGCAACCGGGTCGTTGTCGTTCGCGCCGAGCTCGAAAGCCACGGTCGGAGCGGTCGGGGAGATCAGCACGTCGGCCTGCTCGAACGCGGCGTCGAAGTCACGCTGGATCAGGGTGCGGACCTTCTGGGCCGAACCGTAGTAGGCGTCGTAGTAGCCGGCGCTCAGGGCGTAGGTGCCCAAGATGATGCGGCGCTTGACCTCGTCGCCGAAGCCGGCGGCGCGGGTGGCGCCCATGACGCGCTCAATGGTGAGCGGGCCCTCGGTCGGCAGCACACGCTGGCCGAAGCGCACGCCGTCGAACTTGGCGAGGTTCGAGGAGACCTCGGAAGGCATGATCAGGTAGTAGGCGCCCAGCGCGTACTTGAAGTTCGGGCAGGAAACCTCAACGATTTCCGCGCCGGCGTTCTTGAGCAGCTCAAGGGACTCGTTGAAGCGCGCCTGCACGCCCTTCTGGTAGCCCTCGCCCTGCAATTCCTTGATGACGCCAACACGCACACCGGACAGGTCGCCGGCGGCGCCGGTCTGCGCGGCGGCCACCAGGCCTTCGAGGTCCTGCGGCAGCGAGGTGGAGTCCTTCGGGTCGTGCCCGCCGATCAGTTCCTGCAGCAGCGCCGAGTCCAGCACGGTGCGGGACACCGGGCCGATCTGGTCCAGCGAGGAGGCCATGGCGATGGCGCCGTAGCGCGAGACCGCGCCGTAGGTCGGCTTCACGCCCACGGTGCCGGTGACCGCGCCCGGCTGGCGGATGGAGCCGCCGGTGTCGGTGCCCAGGGCCAGCGGGGCTTCGAAGGCCGCCACGGCTGCTGCCGAGCCGCCGCCGGAGCCGCCCGGGATGCGGCCCAGGTCCCACGGGTTGCGGGTCACGCCGTAGGCCGAGTGCTCGGTGGAGGAACCCATCGCGAACTCGTCGAGGTTGGTCTTGCCCAGCATCGGGAGCTTCGCGGCGCGGATCTTCTCAATCACCGTCGCGTCGTATGGGCTCATCCAGCCCTCGAGCATCTTGGATGCGGCGGTGGTCGGCTGGCCCTTGGTGACGATCAGGTCCTTGATGGCGATCGGCACGCCGGCCAGCGGGTGCAGCGCTTCGGCTTCGGCGCCGCCGGCGGCGCGGATGGCGTCCACCTCTGCAGCCACGGCGAGCGCTTCCTCGGCGTTAACGTGCAGGAAGGCGTTCAGGGTGCCGTCGACCTCGGCAATGCGGTCCAGGTGCGCCTGGACGGCTTCCACGGAGGTGGTTTCGCCGGCGCGCAGCTTGGCTGCCAGTTCGGCGGCGGAGAGCTTAATCAGTTCGTTCACGTGGATTATTCACCATCCAAAATTGCCGGGACCCTGAAGCGATCCGAGTCCGAATCCGGCGCGTTGAGCAGCACGTCGTCAATGCTCAGCGTCTGGCCCACCACGTCCTCGCGCAGGACGTTGGTCAGCGGGATCGGGTGGCTGGTTGCTGGAATGTCGGAGGAGGCGACTTCGCTGACAGACGCGATGGCACCGACGATAGCGTCGAGTTCACCGGTCATCTTGTCCAGCTCTGCGTCGCTCATCTCGATGTGGGCCAACTGTGCCAGGTGCACAAGGTCCTCACGGCTGATGGCAGACATATATCTCCCTAGAATGGGCGGATGGGTTTCATAGACAAGTCTATCCCGTGCCGGACTGCCATCAGGCCGTAATGTGGCGCATCAGCTACGCTGTGCGCAATACCAAACCGGTCAGCTCCTGCCCCAGGGCGTTCTCCCAATATCCCACGACCCCGGACTGGGCTCCGGCCAAGCGCACCGGGCGGCGGATGATCTGCAGCTTCTTTCCGGCGGCGTCCTTGGTCAGGGCGACCCGCGGTTCGTCCGTAAAGGATTCGGTGTGGTGCTGCGGGACGGCCTTGCCGTCGGCGAACGCCTGCAGCTGCGCGTTGAAGACCGGGTCTCCTTCGGCGTCGTAGATGTAGCGGGTGCCGAGGATGCCATGCTCGCTGGTACCCAGTAGGTACTTCTGGGCCCCGGGCAACGGCGCGTCCCGGTAGGTCAGCGGTACGTGGTAGATGACGTCGCTCAGATCGGCGTTATCCGCATAAAGACGGAACTCGATGCCGACCTCCCCGGCAGGGTCTTCCAGCCGGAACCCCCCGACGTGGATGAGCTGCGGCTTCTTCTTGCCGGTGAAGAAATCCTGGCGGACCAGCCAGTCTTCAACCAGCTCGTTTTTGCTCGGCTTCATCGTCGTGTTGTAGATGATTCCCATGCGCATCGACTTTCAGGTGGGTTGTTTTGGCACAAGCACTGCACCAAATGATTAGGAGCCAGGACGTTTATGCCTAGCATAGGCTGCATGGAAACTAACTGCGAGTGGACCACCGGGCAGCAAGCCCAGGACTACGGGACAACGCTGCTGGAAGACGATGCAGTGGTACTGCGCGAGTCCGAACCGGAGGACTTCGAGGTGCTAGCACCGTGGTGGAACGATCCGCGGTGGGCCGTGTTGCAGCAAAGGGTCATCAAGCCCCGCCCATCCCAGCATCTGGCGGACATGTTTGCGTCCTGGTGCGTTAATCGGCCGGAGAGCGGCGAGGCAGGCTTCAGCATTTTCGAGAAAGCCACCGGTGCCCTGGTGGGTCATGTGACGTTGTACGGCGGCACGCTCCCCCATCGCGCCGCCGACCTGTCCATCATGATCGGCCCGGAATACGTGGACAAGGGATTGGGAACCCGCGCGGTGAAACTCATGTGCGGTTATGGTTTCAAGGAATTGGGTCTGCACCGAGTCGCCCTGAAGGTCGCTGCGTTCAACTCGCGCGCCAAGCGCGCCTACGAGAAGTCGGGCTTCATTTTGGAAGGCCGGGAGCGTGGAGCGTACTTCCACGATGGGAAGTTCCACGACCAGCTGGTGTACGGCCTGCTGGCCGATGAGTATTTCTCCACTGGCGCCTGAGGAACCGGAACGGTGGCGCTGCAGTTCGACACACGGTACACGCCCGCTGCGCAGTTCTACCACCGACCCAGCATAGGCTTGCAACATCTGGTCAACTCCGGTTTTACATCCCAAGGACATACGCACATGGCACTGAAATTCAAAGCTTCTGCAGGCATTCTCGCTACCGCGCTGGTGGCTCTGACGACGGTGGCAGTAGCGCCGGCCAACGCCGTGTTGCAGCAGGAGAACAACAAGCACAGCGTTGCCCAATGGCTGGGGCTGGAGCCAACCACGAGTTCTGACCCCGTTGGACACACTAGCCAGCCAAATGACTATCTCCGCGTTCTAATCGATACAGGCAAAATTGATGATTTCGATTCGGTGATCGTGCAGGATGTCGAAACCGGCGAGATCCATAGCTATGCCCTGAACGACAGGAACTAGCTTTCATCCGGGTCCGAGCGAATTCCCACTTCATGGAAGCGAAACTTCGCTCGCGCGGCACGCCGTCACGGCCCGCCGCTTAGGCAGGATTCCTCCGAAGCCGCGCATTCTTGCCCTGCATGCACTTCGCATCATCGACTGCGTTGGTTCGCATTGCTCGGCTACGCAAAAACCCTCGGCTATGCCGAGGGTTTTTGACTTCTTGTTGGCCTGCGGTTGATCCCCAGCGTATCCGCGCTGGATGATTTCAACCATCCGGAACTATTCCTTGCTCGCGGCCTTGAGCATGTCCTTCACCAGCGGACCTGCGGTCTGCGCTCCGCCGTTGCCGTCCTCGACGAAAGCGGCAATAGCGATGTCGCCCTGGGCGGCAATGGCCCAGGCGTGGGCGTTGCGCTCGCTGTCGTATTCGGCGGTGCCGCTCTTGCCGATGATCTTCCCGGTGCCGGTGCCCTTCAGGTCCTTGAGCGTTCCGTGGTCGACGACGGCGGCCATCATCGTGGCCAGCTCGCTGGCTTCCTCCTCGGTGAGCTTGGACTTCGCGGTTTCAGGCGCCTTGGGTTCCGGTGAGATCACCAGCGTGGGCGACACGGTTTGTTTGGCCTGGACGGAGGCTGCGACAGTCGCCATGCCCAGCGGCGAGGCTTCCACCACGCCCTGGCCGATCATGTTCGCCGCCTGCTCGGTTCCGGTGGAATCGGTGGGCACCGAACCGAGGACCGCGCCGGCGCCGGTGCCGTCCTCCCCGGTCAGCCCCAGGGCTGCCGCGGCCTCGGCCAGCTTGGTTCCGCCGATCTTTTCGCCTTCGTCGACGAAGACCGTGTTGCAGGACTGGGCGATGGCTTCGGACAGCGGGATTTTGCCCAGTGCCGAGGCCGGGTAGCCGTCGAAGTTCTTGAAGGTCTTGCCGTCAATCACGGTGGTGGCCTTGCAGTCGAATTTGGTGCTGGCGCTCGCGCCGTCACGGAGCATTGCCAGGGCGCTGATGACCTTGAAAGATGAGCCCGGGGCATATTTCCCCTGCAATGAGGTGTTCAGTCCCGAGGACACCGGGCCGGAGGATGCGGCAAGCACCGCGCCGTCGGACGGCCGGATGACCACGATGGCCGAGTTGGATTCGGCCTCCTGCAGCAAATCGTCGGCTTCTTTCTGCAGGTCCTGGTCCAGCGTCAGCTGCACGTCCTTGCCGTCCACCGGGTTGCTGGAGAACAGCTCGGACTGGGCTTCCTTGGCCGCGTTGTAGCGTGAGATGGTTACCCCTGAGGTGCCCGAGAGGGTGTCGTTGTAGGTTGCCTGCAAGCCGGAGAGGCCTACCTGGTCCCCTGCATGGATCTTGCCCTCGGACTTCTCGACGATTTCCGCGGTGGCTTCGCCGACCGAGCCGAGCAGCGGCCGGGCGAAGGAGCGGGTCGGAGCGAGCGGGATCTGGTCGGCCTGCCCGACGGCTCCCGGGATCTTGGCGATCTGCTCGTCGGTGACCTCGCGGGTTGCGTCATCGCGCAGGACGATGGCCTGCACCCAGGCTTTCTCGCCGGCGGCCTTGACCTTGGCCGCGAAGGCGTCTTCGTCGATGTCCACGAGCTTGGCCAGCGCCTTTGCCGAGGATGCCCATTCATCGCTGGTCGCCCGGGTCTTGTCGATGCCGACATTGATCACCGGACGCTCGGTGACGATGTTCTTGTCTTCCCCGTCAGTGATGTTGCCGCGCTGGCCTGGCTCGAATCTGGCCGCCAGGAAGTCGCCTTCGGCCATGTCCGGCGCGAGGATCGAGGGGTCGAAGCGCAGCTGCCAGCTCTTGCCTTCGTCGTCGTATTGCCAGACGGCCTGGGTCTGGTAGCTCAGATCCGTCTCGGTCTCATCCACATCCCAGACGGTCTGGATGGTAGCGGTAGCGGTGGTGACCCCGTCCTGCTTCTGGTCATCCGTGGCCACCGAACTGACGGTGCTGGTGCGCTTGATGTCATCTAGTTTGCCGAATGCCGTGTCCAGCGTCGCCGCGGCCGCGGCCGCATCAGAGTTGCTGAACGCGACACCCGAGAAGTCGCCGGAATTCAGCGCGGCGGCCAGCGCGTCTGCCGACGGAGCCGGGTCTGCAGGGGCTGAACTGCAGGCGCTCAGGGTGCCTGCAACAAGGCTCGCAACTGACAGGGCAATGACTTTTCGGCGAAGTGCACTCATGGCGCCATTCTATGGCCCGGCGCTGAGAACCAACAATGACATGACCGTTAACCGAGATCCATGGTGTAAACGACCAGCAGGATCTCGGTATTGGGCACGTACCAGTCGCGCTGCGCGCAGTGCGCAAATCCCAGGGATTCGTAAAGGGCCCGGGCCGCGGTCCAGTTTCCTCCGGTGGTCAGCGAGACCGTCTGCACCCCCGGAAGCTGCCGTGCACGCTCGATCGCGGCAAGCACCATGGCCTTCCCTGCACCCGAACGCTGCACCGCGGGATCCACGCTGAGCATGCGGATCTCCAGTTCGCCTGCGCGGGCGATGTCGGCATATTCGCTGCCGAAGGGAACCAGGGTCATGGAGGCAATGACCGCGCCCTCGCGACGGGCCACGTAGACTTCCGCCTTGGCCGCGCGGTCCGCGACCCTGCGGACGAACTGCATGTACTCGTGCTGGGGATCGTCGAAGTGCCCGGCCGCCAGGTAGGCGTCAACGGTAAGGTCGCCGACTCGCTCAAAGTCGGCTGGCGCGGCTGGTTCGATAACCAGTCCGTCGCAGGTCACGCGAAATTTATCAATCAAAGACATGGTTCGTTAATAGTGCCACCGTTCGACTACCGGATCCCATGGGGTCGCTGTGCATCTACGGCGGCAATATCCAGGACACCCAACAGCTCTCCGCCCTCATGACCCAGATCCGCCAGGCGTCCCCCAACGCCATTCTGGCACTGGATGAAGAGGGCGGAGACGTCACCCGGCTGCACTACCGCGACGGCTCCAATCAGCCGGGCAACGCGGTGCTGGGCCGACTCGACGACCCGCAGCTGACCCGCGCCAGCGCCCGCGCCATCGCCAGGGAGATGCGCGCCTACGGTTTCAACCTGAACCTGGCGCCCGACGCGGACGTGAACACCAACGCGCAGAATCCGGTCATCGGGGTGCACTCCTTCGGGATCAGCCCGCGCAAGGTGGCAATGCACACGGCCGCGTTCACCGTGGGGCTGCAGGGGGAAATGGTCGCCGCGTGCGCCAAGCATTTCCCCGGCCACGGCGACACCTCCACGGACTCGCACCTGTCGCTGCCGGTGGTCGCGGTGGATCCCGTCACCCTGGCCGAACGCGAGCTGGCCCCGTTCACCGCGGCGATCCAGACCGGCATCGCCGCCATCATGACCAGCCACATCATGGTCCCGGCGCTGGACGCGGAGAACCCCGCCACCTTCTCCAGTGCCATCTTGGGCAAGCTGCTGCGCGATGAACTGGGGTTCACCGGCGTGATCGTCACCGACGCCTTGGACATGGCCGGCGCCAGCGCGGAAACCGGAATCCCCGTGGCCGCCGTGCGTGCGCTGCGCGCCGGGGCCGACCTGCTGTGCCTGGGCACCGACATGAAACGCGAAGACTACGAACAGGTTGTCAACGCCATCCTCCACGCGGTGCACGAAGGCGCCTTGGATCCCCAGCGCCTGCGCGATGCGGCGGCCCGCAACACCGCCTTGGCCACCCACTACCGGGTGCAGGACGAGGCCTGCGAACCATGCGAGCTGGTGACCGGCGATTGGTCCAAGGCCTTCGAAACCTCCTCCGAGGTCGAAGGCTGGATCGCGGATCCTGCCGAAGTGCAGCTGGTCCAGGTGGACACCGACAGCAACATGGCAGTGGGACACGTGCCGTGGGGCCTGTCGAGCGTCGCTCCGACCGAGGCCGCGGAGGACCTGCGTCCCGGCGCCAAGGTGCTGCTCGCGGCCCGCGCCCTGTCCGAGACCCATGCCGTGCATGAGCTTGCCGCCCAGCTGCGCCAGGACGGACGCCGCGTACTGGTGGTCAACTTCGGTTGGCCCGCCCCGGGCGCCGACATCACCACCTACGGAGCCTCACCGGTGCTGGCGCGCACCGTGATCGAGATGTTGCAGATTCCCGCGGCGCAAAAGTGCTAGCGACGCACGAAACCTGCAAGAATAGTAATTTCACGGTCCTGCCCTTGCCCTGACTCCGGCTGGCCGCGGCGCCGCCCGGCGCACCCCGTTATTTGAAGATTGGATCCTCCTTCTATGCGCGTACTGATTGGTTCGAGCGCCGACCAGGTAGCTCGTATCGCCGCTGACAACGTCCTGGCCGGCCTGGCCGAGCACGGGAACGGCAAGCGGCAGGTGCTGGGCTTGGCTACCGGTTCATCCCCGTTGGGACTGTACCGCGAACTGGGCAAAGCGGTCTCCGAATCACGCGCGGACTTCTCTGACACGCTCGGTTTCGCGCTGGACGAGTACATCGGCATCCCAGACACCCACGAGCAGTCCTACCGCCAGACCCTGGTCAACGAGGTTTGCAACGTCATCGGCCTGCGCCCGGAGAACCTCTGCGTGCCGCAGGGCACCGGCGACTCGGTAATCGCGGTCCAGGCAGCCGCGGATGCCTACGATGCCGCAATCAAGGCAGCCGGCGGCGTCCAGGTCCAGATCCTGGGCATCGGAGCCAACGGCCACCTGGGCTTCAACGAGCCAGGCAGCGCGCTGACCAGCCGCACCCGCATCAAGCGGCTGGCATCCAAGACGCGCGAGGACAACGCCCGCTTCTTCGCAGGCATCGAGCACGTGCCGACCCACTGCGTCACCCAGGGCCTTGGCACCATCCTGGATGCCGGCCGCCTGGTTCTCGTGGCCACCGGCGCCGGCAAGGCCGACGCCATTGCCGCCGCGGTCGAAGGCCCGCTGTCCGCAGCATGCCCCGGCTCGGTGCTGCAGCTGCACCGCGACGCCGTTGTGGTGCTGGACGAGGCAGCTGCGTCCAAGCTGACCCAGCGCGAATACTACGACGATGCGGCAGCCGGAATTTCCGAAGAGAATCTGGTCGTCGTCTAGTCTGGCCTTATGGCCGTCTACTTCGAGTGCGTCTCCCGCACGTCCCAGAGCGTCCAGGCGCTGTGGGACAAATCCCTGAATATCGACGCTCACACGGAATCCATGAAGGATTCCGCAGAGCGGGCCGTCGCCGGTGTCACCACTGGAATGATCGGCCTCGGCGAGCAGGTGACTTGGCGGGCGACGCACTTTGGCGTTCTCCTGCGCATGACCTCACGGATCACCGCGCTGGAGAAGCACACATCATTCACGGACGAGCAGCTGCGTGGCCCGTTCAAGCACTTCCGGCACGTCCACGAGTTCATCGACTGCGGCCATGAAACCGTGATGATCGACAAGATCAGCTTCGCCGCCCCGTGGGGCCCGCTGGGCTGGCTGGCGGAAAGACTCGTGCTGAGCTGGTACATGCCACGGCTGATCCGCAGCCGGAATAGTTTCCTTCTGGGAACCGTAGGCTGACTATTTCAAGACTTCAATGCGAGTATCCAGTTCATGGATCCATGCGGCACACGCGGCGTAGTCTTCGTCGCAGCCCGGAACGCCGACGTAGACCTTCACCACCAGCTGGCCGCTCGTGTTCCGCGGATCCACCGGCAGCATCGCTTGCATGGAGCCGTCCGCCGCCATCTGCGCCTGGCTCTGGCCCTCTTGCGGTACTGGGGCATCCGTCACCGAGAATTCAAGATAGATCAGCTGCCCATCACGCAGGTCCAGGTCGCATCCAGCAGGATCCACCACCACTTCGAGGTCTTCCCCTGCAGCGCCCTTGCCGCCAACCAGATACGGCGTTTTCAGTTCGCAGGATTCATCTTGTCCTGTATCGGGTATGAGCATTGAGGCCACGATTCCAATTGCGGCAACTCCCACCCGCCCGGCCAGGATCAAGGCCGATCGTGTTACCCCACTGGCTATCTTGAGCATGCTGTCCCTCCCGCATCTCCTGCCACGCTTGGCCCGCCCGGTGGAGGCGGGATGCCTCCGCAAACTGCGGCGCCGGAGCGAAAACCCCGGTCCGCACTAGGCTTGGGAGCATACCAAAGATGACGACTTGCGAGGTACTACTCCATGCAGCTCACCGCAGGTGCTCCCGCTGCCCAGAAAGTCCGACAGTTGGCACTCGTTTTTTCGCATGTGCTTTCACCGGCGGCCTTGGCGACCTTGCTGCTGCTCTCAACGCCGCTGCGCCGCGCGCAGGTGGGCTGGTCCGACGCGCTGGTCGCCGCCTTGTTCACCACGATCATCCCGTGGCTGGTGCTGCTGGCGGCGAAGCTGCGCGGCATGGTCACCGACATGCACGTGACGCAGCGGCGGCAGCGGCACCGGCTGTACGCGCTGGCTGCCGGGTCCATCCTCGGCGGCCTGCTGCTGCTCCAGGTCATGAATGCCGGCGCAGCGATGTTCCGCGAAGTTCTGGCGATCTTGCTTGGCCTGCTTGTCGTGTCGGTGGTCAATTTGTGGTGGAAGGTCTCCGTGCACCTGTCGGTGGGAACCTATGTGGCATTGCAGGCCGCCGACGGCATGGGCGGGTACATGCCTGTGGTCGTCGCCGGCATCGCGGTGCTGTCCTGGGCGCGGATCCGCAGCGGAGAGCACACCGCCTCCCAGGTGTGCGGCGGTGTGCTGGTCGGCGTGGTGATCCACTATGCGAGCAATCTGCTCGGCACGGTATTGAATTAGGCGGCTGGGACGTTCACGGCGCTTGCGCTCACTCGGGCATCGGCAGCTTGGAAGAGTCCACCAGTCCCGCGTACTGCCATCCCGGATAACCCACGGGCCGCCCGACCAGGGTTCCGGCTTCCTCGGCGATCAGCGCGCCGGCGGCCCAGTCGTATTCCCGGGTGCCGAATTCGGCGTAGGCATCCAGCGCGCCCTCGGCCACCAGGCACAAGTCCAGCGCCGCAGAGCCCAGCCGGCGCACGTTCACGTAGTCCCCGATGACCTCTTGCAGCACCGATGCCTGGAATTCCCGGCGTTCGGGGTCGTAGCCGAAACCGGTAGCGAGGATTCGGGCCTCGGTGTCGGCCGGTCCGTGCAGCTGGGTGATCTTGCCGGTGTGCAGGTCCTGCTTCCAGGCGCCCAGCCCGCGTCCGGCGAAGTACTCGACGTGCAGCGCCGGGGCCACAATGGCAGCGGCCACCCAGCGCTCGATCCCGTCCTCGGTCTTCTCGCAGGCCGCCACCGATGAGCAGTAGTAGGCGATATTGCGCACGAAGTTCGTGGTGCCGTCCAGCGGATCGATGCTCCAGCGCAGGCCGCTGGGATTGGCCGGCCGGTCGCTGGGGTATTCCTCCCCGGTCAGCTCGTCATTCGGCCGGGTGGTCACGATGGTCGCCCGGATGGCTTCTTCCGCGGCGCGGTCGAAGTCGGTGACCCAGTCCCCCGCTGCGGACTTCTCATTGGTGTTGAACTTCGACTCGTCACGGCGGGCAAGGACCTCGGCGCCGGCTGCTGCCGCCCTGCGCGCCAGCAGCACCAGCGGATCGTGGGAAATGGCTCGATCCATGGCTTTATGCTCCTTCCGGTGCGGACAGCGCCGCTTCGCGGGCTGCATCCGGCCCCTGTTCGAGCAGGATGCCGAAACCGGCTTCATCGAGCACCGGCACCCCCAGCGACTGGGCCTTGTCCAGCTTGGATCCGGCGGCCTCGCCGGCCACCAGGAAATCGGTTTTCTTCGAGACGCTGCCGGTGGCCTTGCCGCCGCGCACGATGATCGCTTCCTTGGCGGTGTCGCGCGAGTAGTTCTCCAGTGTCCCGGTGACCACGATGGCCAGGCCTTCGAGGTTCTTGGTGATGTTCGCGTCGCGCTCGTCGACCATCTTCACCCCGGCCGCCTGCCAGGCGCTGACGATCTCGCGGTGCCAGTCGACCTTGAACCAGTCGACCAGGGCCTCGGCGATGATGGAGCCCACCGAGTCGATCTGGCTCAGCTCCTCCACCGCGTTGCCGGCATCGATGACCTCAAGCAGCGCGTCCATGGAACCGTAGCGGGTGGCGATGGCGCGGGAGGCGTTGGGTCCGACATGGCGGATGGACAGCGCCACCAGCACCCGCCACAGCGGATTGCCCTTGGCCTTCTCCAGCTCGTCGAACAGCTTCTCGGTGCTCTTGGTCGGCACCGAGGGCTTCTTCGCGGTGGCCTTGGTGAAGAAGTAGGGCACCAGATCGAACCTGCCCGTTCCCTCCCCCTTGACCCGCTTTTCGCGCCAGACCTTGACCTCGGCCAGCTGATCCAGCTTGTCCTTCAGGTCGAAGAGCTCGGCTTCGTTGCGCAGCGGGCCCGGGCCCGCCGGCAGGATCAACCCGCCCTGGGTGGCCGGGTCCTCGCCCGGCCCGCTGGTCAGCGCAGCGGCGGCCTCGTAGCCCAGCGCCTCGATGTCCAGGGCGCTGCGTCCGCCCAGGTAGGCGACGCGTTCGGTGAGCTGCACCGGGCAGGATTCCGCGTTCAGGCAGCGGATGTCCACGTCGCCTTCCTTGGCCGGGGCCAGCGGCTGGCCGCAGGAGGGGCATTCGGTGGGCATGATGAAGTCGACTTCGGTGCCGTCGCGCAGCGCGAGCACCGGGCCGACGATCTCCGGGATCACATCTCCCGCCTTGCGCAGGATGACGGTGTCCCCGATCAACACGTTCTTGGCCTTGACGACCTCCTGGTTGTGCAGGGTCGCGCGGGCCACGGTGGACCCTGCCACCAGCACCGGTTCCATCACGCCGAAGGGGGTCACCCTGCCGGTGCGCCCGACCTGGACCTGGATGTCCAGCAGCTTGGTGTGCACTTCTTCCGGCGGGTACTTGTAGGCCACGGCCCAGCGCGGCACGCGCGAGGTGTAGCCCAGCTGCTCCTGGGTGGAGAGGTCGTCGACCTTCACCACGATGCCGTCGATGTCGTGGATCAGCTCATGGCGCTTCTCGCCGTGCTCGGCAATGAACTCCCTCACCTGGGCCAGCGACTCGACCACGCGGCCGTACGGGGACACCGGCAGTCCCCACTCGCGCATCAGCTCGTAGGCCTGGGACTGCTCGGTGATCGGGAAGTCGCGGCTGCGCCCCAGCCCGTGCACGAACATGCGCAGCGGGCGCTTGGCGGTCTGTTCCGGGTCCTTCTGGCGCAGCGAGCCGGCGGCGGCGTTGCGCGGGTTGGCCAGCGGCGCCTTGCCCTGCTCGATCAGCGCCTCGTTGTAGGCGTTGAAGTCGTCGGTGGCGATGAAGACCTCGCCGCGGACCTCGAATTCCGCTGGCCAGCCCGAACCGGAGAGCTGCTGCGGGATGTCGCTGATGGTCATGGCGTTGTGGGTGACGTCTTCGCCGGTGGTGCCGTCGCCGCGGGTGGCGGCGCGGACCAGCTTGCCGTCGCGGTAGGTGAGGTTCAGGGCCAGGCCGTCGATTTTCACCTCGCACAACCAGCGCACGGGAATCTGCGGGTGCAGGCGGTTGGCGTTGGCGCCGGCGCGTTCCAGCCAGGCGTCCAATTCCTCCAGGGAGAACACGTCTTCCAGCGAGTACATGCGGCTGGCGTGGGTCACCGGGGCGAAGGCCGCGGACACCTCGCCGCCGACCTCCTGGGTGGGTGAATCCTGGCCCGCCAGGATGGGGTATTGGGCTTCGAGCAGTTCCAGCTCCTGGAACAACGCGTCGTATTCGGAGTCCGAGACCAGCGGGGCATCCTGCTGGTAGTAGGCTTCCCGATGCGTCCGGATTGCCTCGACAAGCTCGTCGTGTCGTTCACGCGCCGGTGCAGGCGGGGCGTTCGTGGTCTCAACTGGCGTTACGTCATTTTCACTCACGTATCCAATTGTGCCCCAGGGAGCCGACGGATTCACCACGCCCACACCACATTGCCAGAAGCCCTCCCCGGCCCGCCGACGTGGGCTTGCGGCGACTGGATCAGCGGCGGAGGGCGCGCCAGGGAACGGCGGCAGGAATCCAATGCCCTGAACCAGCGGCAGCGTGCGCCCCTGGCCCAGGAGCCGCCACGACGCCGGCGGGCCTACAGTGCCGGAGCCTGGGTTGCGGTCCCAGGCGGCACGGGGGGCGCCAGCACGTCGATGACAATCACAGCGATGTTGTCCCGCCCTCCGGCTTCCAGCGCGGCACCGGTCAGCACCTCGGCGGCAACTTCGCGGTCCTTGTAGCTGACCAGCAGGCTCTGCAGCAGGTCCTCGGTCAGCTCGCCGCTCAGCCCGTCCGAGCACAGCAGATAGCGGTCCCCGATGCGCGGCTGCAGCACGGTGATGTCCGGATGGCTTTCGGCCCCGGCGCCCAGCGCGCGGGTGATCAGGTTGCGGTGCGGGTGGTTCCGCGCCTCCAGCTCGGTGATCTGGCCGGCATCAACCATTTCCTGCACGGCAGAGTGGTCGCGGGTCAGCTGCTGCAGGGCCCCGTCGCGCAGACGGTAGCCGCGCGAGTCGCCCACGTTGACCAGCGCCAGGTTCGGCACTTCCTCGATAACAGGCATCGCGGCGGTGGCCGGGTCCTGTCCGCGGCGGTGGGCCTCGAGCATTTCCGGGGTGATCTTCGAAATGACGTCGGTGGTGCCCTGGGCCGCGAAGCCCTGGGTCCACGGAGGGATGGCCACCGGCGCGGTGACCGAGTCGCGGCCCTGCCCGGAGGCCTTGATCAGCACCAGCGCGCACAGCGTGGTGCCGCCGCGGGACTCCAGCGCCTCGCGGATGCGGTCATCGGCCAGCTGCACCTGCCGCTGGACCTGCTGCATGGTGGGCAGGCTCGGCACGGAGGTCTTGGCCGCGCGGGTGCACAGCTCTTCCATGGTCTCCACGGCCAGCTGGCTGGCTACTTCGCCGGCCTCGTGGCCGCCCATGCCGTCCGCCACCGCATAGGCCACCTGGCCCAGCAGGATGCGGTCCTGGTTCTCGGTGCGCCGCCGGCCCACGTCGGTGCGCCCGGCCGCGGCGAGGACGAAGGGGACGGACTGGGCTTCTGCGTGCATCAGTCCACCACCAATCCGGTGCCCTCGCCATGGGACAGTTCAAAGGGCTGGATCTCCCCGAAGCCGCGCACCGCGGTGATTTCCTGGGCGGTGAGCACGAACCGCGGATCGTTTTTCAGCGTATTGGCGGTCAGCGCGTCGGTGAGCACCGTGCCGGGTTCAGCCAGCGAGGTCAGCCGGGCGGCCATGTTCACCGTCGGTCCGTAGATGTCTCCCAGCCGGGAGAGGATGCGTCCCCAGACCACCGCGCCGCGGGTCTGCGGCAGCATTTCATCGGCTTCGAACTCCTGCGACAGCGCCAGCGCGATCCGGGCGCCTGCCTGCGGGGTTTCGGCCACGTACAGCACTTCGTCGCCGATGGTCTTGACCAGCCGGCCGCCGCCCACGGAGATGATCTCCGCGCTCTTGGATTCGAAGCGCTGCACCATCTTGGCCAGCGTGCGTTCGTTCATGCGCCGTGACAGCGAGGTGTAGGAGACCAGGTCCGCGAAACCCACCGCGCGGGCCAATGGCAGCGGGGTGTCGTCGTCCCCGCCCCCGCCCTGGTTGTAGGCGGCCACGCCGGCCTCGGCGCGCAACGCCATGCGGTGCACCGCGGAGTTCAGCTGGCGGCGCCATGAGTAGAGCAGCAGGTTCTCGATCTGCGGAATCAGGTCCGGCAGCATGTCGAACAGCTGGCGCCGGGCCTGGCGGTCGGACATGTTCTGGTTGGCGATCATGTCCTCCACGAGCGCCTCGATCTGCCAGACCACCATGCGGTCGGTCATCTGGCCCACCGAACGCATCAGGGAGATGGCGGTTTCCTCGGTCAGCTGCCCTTCGCGCACCATGCCGACCATCGTAGCCAGCGCTTCCTCGTCGCGCTTGGTGAAGAAAACGTCGTCGTCGCTGAGTTCCGGGAAGCCGATCGCGCGCCAGAGCTTGCGGGCCGAATGCAAGGAGATGCCGGCGTCGGCCGCCACCTCGCGGCGGCGCAGCTCGCGTTGCCCGCCGATCAGCTGGCGTTCCAAAGCCGCGACGGTGTCGCGGATGGCGTCGGGGGTGTGGGCCGGGACCTGCAGCGGTTTCTCCATGGCCTGGGCGAGTTCCAGGATCGGATCCGCTTCGGGGGCGGTCTCCACCGGGGCGTGCTCGCGGGCCTGGTGGGCCGCGACGGAGGCGGACTGCGGAGTGTCGGCCCGTGGCGTATTGCTGTGCTCGGTGCTCATGGAGCCATGCCCTCACTCTTGGATGCCTCGGTCTGCACCGGGGACTGGTTGTTGCGCAGGTTGGTTATCGCGTCGATGGCCAGGGACCTGAAGTACGGGACGGAGGGAACGTGGGCAATCCTGACGTAGCCATGGCCCAGCACGATATCCAAGGTGCCGGCGCGGGTCATGGCGTTCTGCTTCTTGGTGTGGGCAATCAGGTCGCGCACCGTATACAAACCCACCGACTGCAGCTTGCCGGAGGTGAAGGACGAGCGGAACAGGATCCGCTCGGTGGTCAGCACGATCCGGCTGCGCAGCCAGCGCACCCACGGGGCCACGCACCAGATCAGCGTCAGCGCCGCCCAGAGGACCAGCGTCACCACGACCCACAGTCCGGCGTTCTCCGCCAGCCAGGGCGAAAGGTCGGTGCGGCTGAGGTAGCCGAGCAGGAACGTGCAGACCACGGTCAGCAGCAGGAAAACGACAATTGGTTGTCTCAGCACTTTGGAATGTTCACGCGTCTTGATGATCACGCGTTCCCTCTCATGCAGCGGCACCTTCATCGTCAGTATCCTCGTCCCTCCTGCCCTGGTTGGTCCTTGAAGCCTCAGTTCTACTAATACTAGTCCCGGTGCAGTTGCACTAGCAGGTTAGGCGTACTTCCCATCGGCGCGCCGCACATGGTGGACGTCCCCGGCCAGCACCCGGTGGGTGCGTGCGGCGCCGTCGCGCACCAGCAGCGCGCCGTCGGGTTCAAGGTCCACCGCTTGGCCTTCAAGCAGGCTCCCATCTGGGAATTCAACACGGACGTCGTGTCCGAGCGTAGCCAGCTTCGCGGCGACCATGCCAGCCAGGCTGGCCCCGGAGAAGCCATTCATCCCGGCCGCGGCATTGCCGCGGACTTCGCGGAAGGCGATATCCAGGGCGGCGAAGCGGCGCAGATAGCCGGTTAGCAGGGCGCTGCGCGACACCGGCGATCCGCTGGCCAGGCGCAGCGAGGTGGCGGTGGGGACCGGCAGCTCGGTGGCGTCCTGGTCCACGTTCATACCGGTGCCGACCACCACGCCGAAGCCCTTCGGCGAGGAGACCAGCTGGGCCAGGATGCCGCAGATCTTCTTGTCCCCGGCCAGCACGTCGTTGGGCCACTTGATGCGGGCTGCCACCCCGGTGAGTTCTTCAACGGCCTGGCACCAGGCCAGGGCCGCGAGCATGGTGTACCAGGACAGCGAGTCGGTGGGCATGCTTTCTCCAGGCACCGCGAGCACGCTGACGGTGAGGGAGGACCCGGCCGGGGTGACCCAGTCGCGGCCCAGCCGCCCCTTGCCCTGCTGCTGGTGCTCGGTGAAGTACACGCTCAGGTTCCCGGCCTGCCCGGAGGCGGCCAGGTCCGCCAGCTCGGTGTTGGTCGAGCCGGAGGTTTCACGGATGCTGACCAGGCCCAGTCCCAGCTCGCCGGCCAGGGCGTCGAAGACGGCCGGATCCAGCGCGGCGCGGGCACAGTGCTTCTCAATGCTCATGAAAACCACCCTAAGCCACGCGGGCCTGTGCGGCAGCTGGCTTTACAGGAAGATGTCTTCCACCAGCGGAACCTCGGGATCCAGCGCATAGCCGCTCAAGTCGTCGACCCCGGCCAGCTTCAGCACCTGGCCGTCGGTGAAGAAATTGCCGCTGACTCCGGCAGGATCGCTGGAGAGGATCGCCATGGCGGCGTCCGCAACGATGTCCGCGCTGCGCGCGCCGTGGACCATCTGCTGGCCGCCTGGCAGGTTGCGGATCGCGGCGGTGTCGATCAGCGTCTCCGGCCACAGGGAGTTCACCGCGATGCCGGCGTCCTTGAGCTCTTCGGCCAGGCCCAGCGTGGTCAGCGACATGCCGTACTTGGCCATGGTGTAGCCCAGGTGCATCCCTGCCCACTTGGGATCCAGGTTCAGGGGCGGGGAGAGCGTCAGGATGTGGGCGTGAGCGGACTCGCGCAGGTGCGGCAGCGCGGTCTTGGACAGCAGGAAGGTGCCGCGCACGTTGATGTCCTGCATGAGGTCGTAGCGTTTCATGTCCAGCTGGTCGGTTTTGGCCAGGTTGATCGCCGAGGCATTGTTCACCACGATGTCGATGCCGCCGAAGGCATCGATGGCTTGCTGCACCGCGCGCTGCACGTCCTCGTCCACCCGCACGTCGCCCACCACGGCCAGTCCTTTGCCACCGGCGTCGTTGATCTGCTGCACGGCGGTATGGATGGTGCCTTCCAGGCTTGGGTGCGGCGTGTCGGTTTTGGACAGCAGCACCACATTGGCACCCGCCCGGCCAGCGGCGGTCGCGATGGCCAGGCCGATGCCGCGGCTGCCGCCGCTCATCAGGATGGTGCGTCCGGCCAGCCGGGAATGCTCGGGGGCGATGAGGGTTCGCGATTCAATAGTCATGTGATCTAGGTTACGGCAGATGGGGCGCGCAAGCTACTGTTGAGTAACTTATTCTGGGGTGGGTCATGCTCAGGATTGCCCCAATTTGTAAGATTCCTACAAACAAACTGGCTGTTTTCCCAGTTAGACTGGCTTGGTTGGCAATTTTCTTGTGCCATTCCTACACAATGAGACCGATCCGAGGGAGACCAGGGCATGACGCAGGGCCGTACCGAGGCAGACGAAGCAATCGACCTGTCCACCACCGCCGGCAAGCTCGCTGAGTTCCGCCGCCGCCAAAAGCTCTCCGAAGCACCCAGTGGACAGGCAGCCGTCGAGAAGCAGCATGCGCGCGGCAAGCACACCGCCCGCGAGCGCATCGAGATGCTGCTGGACGAGGGTTCCTTCGTAGAATTCGATGCCTTGGCAGTCCACCGCTCGACCGCCTTCGGCATGGAGAAGAAGAAGCCGATGGGCGACGGCCTGGTCTCCGGCTACGGCACCGTGGACGGCCGCCAGGTCGCCGTCTACTCGCAGGACTTCACCGTCTACGGTGGTTCCCTCTCGCAGGTCAACGGCGAGAAGATCGTCAAGGTCCAGGAATTCGCGCTGCGCAATTCCTGCCCGGTCATCGGCATCCTGGACGGCGGCGGCGCCCGCATCCAGGAAGGCGTGGCCTCCCTGGCCATGTTCGCGGACATCTTCCGCAACAACGTGCACGCCTCCGGGGTGGTCCCGCAAATCTCGCTGATCATGGGCCCGAGCGCCGGCGGCGCCGCCTACTCCCCCGCGCTGACCGACTACGTGATCATGGTCGACAAGACCAGCCACATGTTCATCACCGGACCTGACGTCATCAAGACCGTCACCGGCGAGGAAATCGATATGGAGACCCTGGGCGGCGCGCGCCAGCACAACGCCAACACCGGCACCGCCACCTATCTGGCCGCCGATGAGGAAGACGCCATCGAGTTCTGCAAGGACCTGCTGGACTACCTGCCCTCCTCCAACCTCTCCGATGCGCTGATCGCCGAATTCGACGAAGAGCTGGAGGTCACCGAGGACGACCTGGAATTGGACACACTGATCCCGGACTCGGCCAACCAGCCCTACGACATGCGCACCGTCATCGAGTCCGTGGTGGACGACGGCCAGTTCTTCGAGATGCAGGCGCTGTACGCGCCAAACGTGCTGATCGGCTACGCCCGCATCGAGGGCCGCACCGTAGGCCTGGTGGCCAACCAGCCGATGCAGTTCGCCGGCACCCTGGACATCAACGCCTCGGAGAAGGCGGCGCGCTTCGTGCGCCACTGCGACGCCTTCAACATCCCGATCGTGACCCTGGTGGACGTGCCAGGCTTCCTGCCCGGCAAGGACCAGGAATTCCAGGGCATCATCCGCCGCGGCGCCAAGCTGCTCTTCGCCTACGCCGAGGCCACCGTGCCGAAGCTGACCGTGATCACCCGCAAGGCCTACGGCGGAGCGTACATCGTGATGGGCTCCAAGAAGCTGGGCGCGGATCTGAACCTTGCCTGGCCTACCGCGCAGATCGGCGTGATGGGCGCGCAGGGCGCGGTCAACATCCTGTACCGCCGCGACCTGGCGGCGGTGGAGGCCGAGGGCGGAGACGTCGAGGCGCGCCGCAAGCAGATCATCGACGACTACGAGGCCGAGCTGCTCAACCCGTACCAGGCCGCCGAGCTTGGCTACGTGGACGCGGTCATCGCCCCGAGCGAGACCCGCCTGCAGCTGGTACGCGGGCTGCGCGCGCTGCGCGAGAAGCACGCCACCCTGCCTCCGAAGAAGCACGGCAACATCCCGCTGTAAGGACCCTGCGGCACACACCCTTCTTCCACGACGCACAAGGAGTTCTCCCATGGATCAGCAGGCCCACGCCTCCGCTGCCGCGCAGCTGACCGTCACCCGCGGCAACCCGACGCCCGAAGAGCTGGCCGCGGTGACCGCGTTGCTGATGGCGCTGGACTGCCAGGAGCAGCAGACCGCACGCGCCGTGCCGGCGGCCAAGCGCGTGACGCGCTTGCGCAAGCGCAATGCGCTGAGCACCCCGCGCCTGTCCTGGAACCTGGGACGCCGCTAAACACGCCAGCGACAAGAATGCCGGAGCACCTCCCTTGGGATGCTCCGGCATTCTTGTCTGCACTATGACTGCATGGCCGCTTCGTGCCGGTGGCAATATTGCGTCACAGCGCCGCGGCGAACGTCCCCAGCATCCGGCGCATGGCATCGCGCCGCACCTCGAAGGTCTGCGGGGAGTTGTAGATCAACTCGACCTGCAGGCTGTCGACCACTCCGAGAAACGCCTCGGCCAGCAGAATCGCCCGGTCCTCCGCGAGGTTCGAGTCAAGGCCTTCCATAAAGGCCGCCCGAAGCTCGGACTCGTAGCCGCGGTACTTCTCGATGACCTGCTCGCGCAGGGCCACCGGCGGCGCGTAGACGGTCCGCAGCAGGAATTGGAAGTGCGGCGAACCGTCATAGCGCTCCTGGAGCCCGGAGATATAGCCGTCTCCCGGAACCTCCGAAGACCCGCCCCCTGCGGCCAGGGCCGCGCGGGCCACCACTTTCTCCTCGTCCAGCGCGGTTTCCAGCACCTGCAGGAACAACGCGTCCTTGCCGGCGAAGTGCGCATAAAGCGAGGGCTTGCGCATGCCCGCCCCCTCGGCGATGGCTGCCAGGGACGAGGCGTCGTAGCCGAACTGGGCGAAGTGCTTGACCGCGACGTCGCAGATCTTCTGGGCCGAGGGGGAAAGTGACATGGTGCGCTGAGTGCTCCGCTTGATCCGTGCTCGTGGTTCCTAGTGGCTTTCCAAATCGGTCAGCACCGGCGCCCGCTTGGCGCTGATACCCACAATAACAAGAGCCGCCGCCGCGCCCGCCATCAGGAATCCCAGCCAGGCAGGAACCCCGGCTTCGACCGCGAGGCCGGACAGCGGGGTGGCCGCCGAGGAAATGGTCAGCTGCAGCGCGCCGAGCAGGGCGGCGGTCGAACCCAGCGAAACGTCCTGCGAGCCCATGGCCAACGCCATCAGCGTCGACTCGGCAACCCCCAGGCCGAACAGGGAGAGGAACATGCCAGCCACGATGCCGCCCAGCCCCAGCCCGGCCGCATGCAGGGCGAAGGCCAGCACCGCCCCGCCCAGCACCAGCGCGGTGCCGATGAACGCGAACTTGGCCGCGCCCCAGCGGGAAACCATCCGCCCGGTGAGAATGGCGCCGAGCATCACTGCCAGCCCGGTGCAGCCGAAGAGCAGCCCGAACTGCCCTGCGTCCAGGCCGAACTCGCCCTGGTAGACGAACGGCGCGCCGCCGATGTAGCCGAACAGGAAAAAGAAGACCAAGGACAGCCCGAGCGTGGGCAGCAGGAAGGCAGGGTCCTTGGCGATGCGCGCGTAGGTGCGCAGGATTTCCCTCGGGCGAAGCTGGATCCGCGAGGATTTGGGAAGGGTTTCGGGCATGGTGAAGGTGGTGTTCACGGTGGCGATGGCGGTCAGGCCGGCCAGCACCAAAAACACCATGCGCCAGCCGAAGTGCTGGTCGATGAATCCGCCGGCGGTCGGTGCCAGCACCGGCACCAAACCCTCGATGGTCATCAGCAGGGCGAACAGCTGCGCCGCCCGCACCCCTTGGGCTGCGTCGCGCACCATGCTCAGCGCCACCACCAAGGTGAGCGCCGCGGCCAGCCCCTGCAGGGCACGAGCTCCGAGCAGAACCTCGAGGCTCGGGCTGCCGGCCGCCCACAAGGAGGCTGCGAGGAAAGCGACCAGCGCCGCCAGCAGCGGCTTGCGCCGGCCAAAGGCATCGGTGAGCGGGCCGAAGACCAGCTGCCCGACACCCATGGCGAGCAGGTAGACCGTCAAGGTCAGCTGGCCCATGGATTCAGTGCCCTTCAGGTCCGCGACGATGTCAGGAAGGGACGCAAGGTACATATCGGTGCCGGCCGGCCCCAAGATGGTGACCAGAGCCAGCGAGATGGCGAACCAGGCACCGACCTTGGCGGCGGTCTGGGTTGTGGGCATCTGCTTCTCCTCAAAAAGGTTGACGCGAGGTGATTCTCGATTCCTACCTACCGATAGGTAGGCAATAGTTAACCACCATAGCTCCGTTTCCTCCGAGGCGCCATTCAGACGCCGGTGGGCACCGTCGATTCATTTTCACTTCATCTCTTCAACATCTGTTTCAGATCAACTAGGCTTGCCGCATGAACAACGAGACATCACCTCGCGCCGCCACGGCCATCGACGCCGTAGCAGATGAACACTTCGAGCACACCCTGCGGATCTACCCGGACCTCGGGGCGGAACTGGGACTGCCCGGATACGAAAGCCTGTACGGCGACTACTCTCCCGAGGGAACCCGGCGCTACGCCGAGGCCGCCCGCAACACATTGGCCAAGCTCGGAGAGCTGCAGCCCGTGGACGACGTCGACAAGGTCACCCTCGATGCCATGCAGGAACGCCTGGGGCTGGAGTTGGAGATCATTGCCACCGGCCGCACCGAACTGAACAACATCGCCTGCCCGGCCCAGGGGATCCGCGCAATCTTCGACCTCATGCCGCAGGACTCGGCCGAGGACTTCGGGCATATCGCCCGGCGACTGGCGAATCTGCCGGCCGCCATGGACGGCTACATCGAGTCCCTGCGCGACTCTGCTTCCAAGGGGCTGGTCGCCGCACGCCGCCAGGTGAAGATCGTCATGGAGCAGTCGACGGACTACGCCAAGGACGGCGGCTTCTTCGACGAGCTGGCGGCTGACGGCGCCAAGCTGGACGCCTCGCTGAGCGAAGCCTTGGCCTCCGGCGCCGACGCATCCAAGGCTGCCTACCGCAAACTGGCCTCGGTCCTGGAAGACGAGCTGCTGCCCGCGGCCCCGGCCAAGGACGCCGTGGGACGCGAGCAGTATGCCCTCGCCTCGCGCGATTTCCTGGGCGCCGAAGTCGATCTCGAGGAGACCTACGCCTGGGGCGTCGAGGAGCTGGGCAGGATCATCGCCGAGCAGGAACGCGTGGCGCAGCAGATCAAGCCCGGTGCCTCCATCGCGGAGGCCAAGGAGATCCTGAACGCGGATCCGGAGCGCAAGCTGGCCGGCAAGGACGCGCTGCGCGAATGGATGCAGTCCAAGGCGGACGCCGCGGTCCGGGACCTGGCCGGAACACACTTCGACATCCCGGCGCCGATGGACCGCATCGAGTGCATGATCGCCCCGACCGAGGACGGCGGCATCTACTACACCGGCCCGTCCGAGGACTTCTCCCGCCCCGGACGCATGTGGTGGTCCATTCCGCCGGGCGAGGACGAGTTCACCACCTGGTCCGAACTCACCACGGTGTACCACGAGGGCGTTCCGGGCCACCACCTGCAGATCGGCACCGCGCAACTGCAGGCGGACACGCTGAACAAGTGGCGCCGCAACCTGTGCTGGGTTTCCGGACACGGCGAAGGCTGGGCCCTGTACTCGGAGCGGCTGATGCAGCAGCTGGGCTACCTGGACGACCCGGGAGACTACATGGGAATGCTCGGCGCGCAGCGGATGCGCGCGGCCCGCGTGGTCTTCGACATCGGTGTGCATCTCGAGCTGGAGATCCCCGCCGCATGGGGCGAAGGAATCTGGACCCCGGAGAAGGGCTACGACTTCCTGCGCGCCAACTTCGACGATTCCCCCGGACAGCTGGACTTCGAATTCACGCGCTACCTGGGCTGGCCGGGGCAGGCTCCGAGCTACAAGGTCGGGCAGCGCCTGTGGGAGCAGATCCGCGATGAGCTGGCCGCCCGCGAGGGCGAAAACTTCGATGTGCGGGCCTTCCACACCCGGGCGCTGAAGCTGGGTTCGGTCGGCCTGGACACGCTCAAGCGCGCACTGCTGGACGGCTGAGAAGCCGCCGGAAAACTTATATGAATGCGACAGGGTTCCCTCGACCACGCGGTCGAGGGAACCCTGTCGCCGTTTGCGGACTGCCGCGAATTCAGTCCTTGTAGTTGGACAGCTGGATTAGGTTGCCGCAGGTGTCATCGAAGACCGCGGTGGTGACCGGACCCATTTCCGTGGGCGGCTGGGTGAAGACGACACCCAGGGCAAGCATTCGCTCGTATTCGGCGTTGACATCCTCCACGGCAAAGGACGTGAATGGGATGCCGTCGCTGACCAGCGCTTCGCGGAACGGAGCCACCGCCGGGTGGCCGGAGGGCTCCAGCAGCAGCTCGGGACCGGCGAGCGCGTCCGGCGAGGTCAGCGTCAGCCAGCTGTCCTCCCCCACCGGGATGTCGTGCTTGACCACGAAACCCAGCACCTTGGTATAGAACTCGCGCGCCTTGGCTTGGTCGTCGACAAAGACGCTGGTGATATAGATCTTCATTGGTTCGTCCCTTGGTCGTTGGTATGGGTTTGCGGCCACCGTTCGGCGATCTCCCGCAGCGGAGCGGTATCCAGGTGGTGCAACTTATAGCGGCCCTCCCGGCGCGAGATGACCAGACCGGCTTCTTCCAGCACCGCCAGATGCTGCGAGACGGCCTGCCGGCTCATGGCCAGCTCGTGGATCATGGCCAGCCGCCCGCAGATTTCGAACAGGGTCTGGCCATCGCGCTGTGCGAGTTCGTCCATGATGATGCGCCGCGTGCTGTCTGCCAGAGCCTTGAATAGATCCGCCATGCAACGAGAATAGGCAAGCATCCACTTGCCTGTCAATGTTCGCGGCGAGGCTTTCCCCGCTTAGCGGAGACCTGTTGGCCGGAGCGCCGCGTTGTCAACCACCACCCGCGTTTAGCGTGTAGCGCTCACGTTTCATGCCGTCTAATCCAGCCGTCATATTTCGAAATCCCGGCAGGAAATTCCCCACTTGGCAGTGATCCGCGGCTCAATCCCGCTTTCCATGGGCGTTACAAATCACAGGAAATCCGCATTCGTCATGTTGCGTAACAGAAACTGCGCGCCCCGGGAATTTAAGGCCTACGGTGTGTGACATGTCAAAAACCGCACCTTCTTCCCGACTACCACGTTGGATGACAAGCTTTGGGCCGCAGATCATCGCGGCTCTCATTGTCGGCCTGCTGCTCGGCCTGGCCGCCAAGTACACCGGCAGCACTGCCGAACAGCCCAACGGTCTGGGTGAAGCCCTGCAGATCATTGGCTCAAGCTACGTGGCCCTGCTGCGCACGGCGGTCATACCGCTGATCTTCTTCGCTGTGGTCGCCTCGATTGCAAACCTCTCCAAGGTCACCAACGCGGCCCGACTGGCCTGGCAGACCCTGCTGTGGTTCGGCATCACCGCGCTGATCTCCGTGACCATCGGCATGGTCCTCGGACTGGTCTTCCAGCCGGGAGCCAACACCGGGCAAGGAACCCCGGAAGAGTACACCGGCAAGACCGGCGACTGGCTGGGCTTCCTCACTGGGTTGATCCCGTCGAACTTCCTGGGCCTGGGCGCCAGCACCCGGATGGAGGACGGCGTCGCCAGCACCTCGGTCAGCTTCAACGTGCTGCAGATCCTGGTGATCGCCATCGCCGTGGGCGTGGCGGCGCTGAAGGTCGGCAAGGCCGCCGAGCCGTTCCTGAACTTCTCCGCATCGATCCTGGCCATCATCCAGAAGGTGCTGTGGTGGATCATCCGTCTCGCGCCAATCGGCACCGTGGGCCTGATCGGCAACGCCGTCGCCACCTACGGCTGGGACACCATCGGCGCCCTGGGCAAGTTCACCCTGGCGATCTACGTCGGCCTGGCCCTGGTGCTCTTCGCGCTCTACCCGGTCCTGGTCCGCCTGCACGGCCTGTCCATCAAGCAGTACTTCTCCGGCGTCTGGCCGGCGGTCCAGCTGGGCTTCGTCTCACGCTCCTCGATCGGCACCCTGCCGCTGACCCAGCGCGTGACCGAGCGCAACCTCGGCGTGCCCTCGGGCTACGCTTCCTTCGCCGTGCCGCTGGGCGCCACCACCAAGATGGACGGCTGCGCCGCGATCTACCCGGCGATCTCCGCGATCTTCGTGGCCCAGTTCTTCCAGATCGACCTGACCCTGGCCGACTACCTGCTGATCGCCCTGGTTTCGGTTCTGGGCTCGGCGGCCACCGCTGGCACCACCGGCGCCATCGTGATGCTGACCCTGACGTTGTCAACCCTGGGCCTGCCGCTGGCCGGCGTCGGCCTGCTGCTGGCCGTGGATCCGATCGTGGACATGGGCCGCACCGCGGTCAACGTCGCCGGGCAGGCACTGGTCCCGACCATCGTCGCCAAGCGCGAGGACATCCTGGATCTGGATCTGTACAACGCGCCGCGCAACGGCAACCCGTTCGACGACGAGGCTTCCTCCGAGGAGCTGGAGCCGGCCAAGGCCTAGCTACCGAATATTCGCCGTCGTTTGACCACCAAACCCTTCGGGGTTTGGTGGTCACTTCAGTTAAGCCCCCCCCAGAGCTCTTGCCGGGAAATGGCAAAGCGATGTCAAGGCAATAAAAGTATCCAAATTGTTACAGGTCACACACGAAATCGACTATAAGATTCAGCTTGTGACGACCATCGAACAGAGCGAAGATCCGGTAGCTCCCGCGCATTCCCAGGCAAGCTTCCGAACCCGGCTGCAGAATTTTGGACGGCCCCCACGTGTCATGGGATTGGACCTGGCTCGCGGCTTGGCAATTCTGGGAATGGTCGTCGCGCACCTTGATACGCCCGAAGAAGTCGACTTGTTCGCACCGGGCACCTGGGGCGCGTTGGCCAACGGCCGGTCTTCTCTCCTTTTCGCCCTGCTGGCGGGCATCTCCATCAGCCTCATGACAGGAGGCAGGTCGCGCCCCTCGGCTGCTGAGCTCCCCCAGATCAGGCTTGCCATGTTGGGTCGAGGCGCCTTCATCTTTGCCATTGGCCTGGTCCTAGAATTGCTGAACACTCCCATCGCGGTGATCTTGACGATCTACGGAGTGCTTTACGTAGCGGCAATACCCTTTCTACGTTGGAGCGCAGGCAAACTATTGGTGTTGTCGGTTATTTGCGCTGTGCTGGGCCCCGCCACACGAGCAGTGTTGAAGACCGTCCTCTTGGAACCCTCCGCCCCCGGAGTCATGCTGACGTTCTTCGGCATCTACTCGGCCGCCGCCTGGCTGGCGCTGATCTTTGCGGGGATGGCCATTGGACAATTCCGACTTGCCTCAGCAGCCACGGCCGGCAAGCTCCTGGCCGCTGGAATGGTGCTGGCATTCATCGGCTATGGTGCAGCCCTCATCCCCGCGCCGGGATCCGTCACGCCATTCTTGGAAGAAAGCTTTGACGGTGAGGAGCTGATCGGTGATTCCAGCATGCCAATGCCCGAGTATGTGCCGGCAGAGAAACTCGATCTGGGCGGGATGTACTGTGAAGGCGAGCCCGGTTCCTACGTGAGCTGCGTGCCGCCGGAGGAGGTCCCCGAGCGGCAAAGCATGGATGAGCCGGGGCTTTCTTCAGACCAATGGCCCGATAGCTCCTCCTACGATGCTTCGTATTTCTCCGGCATGGGCTGGGCAGAGCTTGCGCAGACAATCAGCCCCGAAGAAATCGGGACCTCCGCATGGCTGGCGTTTTTCAGCCCAGAACCGCACTCCGGCGCCACTGCGGAAATTATCGGCTCGGGCGGGTTCGCCCTCATCGTTCTCGGCCTGTGTCTTCTGGTTGCTGCGCCGCTGCGCTGGATAGCTCTGCCCGTGGCCGCCATGGGCTCGATGCCGCTGACCGCCTACTGCGCCCATCTGGTCAGCTATTTTATTGCTGCCGGGCCCGGGGGCATGCTCATGTCGGATACGGCCTTGCCCCTCACCGTGATGGCGCTGTTGATCGGAAGCACCCTCTGGGCCATTTTCCTGGGACGCGGTCCGCTGGAGCGGCTGGCCGGCTTGTCAGCCCGTGCTATGGCTGGAGCCCCCAATCCAGTTCAGACCGGCAACCGCACCACGGAATAGCCGAAATCATCAGTGCCGCAATGCACGTTGCACTCATTTTTGTTTTGCACAGAGTGCAACTTTGCACGTAGTGTAAGTATGTGACTTCCCTCAGCGTCGGCAATCGCCGCGAAAAAAACAAGCAAGCCACCCTGCAGGCGATCGTCGCCGCCGCATCGGATCTCCTTCACGAGGGGCACGGCGCCGGCATCACCGCCACGCAGATCGCGGAGGCCGCCGGCATTTCCCGGCGCACGCTGTTCAACTACTTCCCCACGGTGGACGCGATCCTGTCCTACCCGCTGCATGCGGTGCTGGAAACCATGGTCGAGTCGATCAACGAGCTGACCGACACGATGCCGCTGATCGAGGCCATCGTGCTGGCGCTGAAATCCGACGAGGTCGCCAAGCTCCTGGGCCAGGTCGCCTTGTTCGGCGCCTATCTCAAGACAGATTCCCCGACCGGCTGCTACCCGGCCAACATGGACGAATGGCAGATCGCTACCACGGATGTCATCCAGCGGGTCGCCCGCCGTTATCCGCAGGCCGACAGCTTCTCCATCCGCGTGTTCACCCACGCCATCCTGGGCGCCGGACAGGCAGCCTTCGATGAATGGATCGAACGGCTCCCGAGCCCCAACGGATCCCCCATGGAACTCTCCGACGAGCTGGTCGCCGAGTTCCACCATCTGATCACCCAGGCGATGAAAACCCTCGACGAGGGATTCGCCGCCCTGCCCACCACCGCCGCGCTACCACTCCAGGAAGACTGATCCCATGGCTTCAATGCTTTACCGCCTCGCCCGGTGGGCTCATCGGCACCACTACCGCGTGATCGCGATGTGGCTCGCCGCGTTCATTTTCATCGGCGTTTCCGCCAGCCTCTTCATGGGGCAGCTGTCCAACACCTTCACCATCCCGGGCACCGAAACCCAGCGCACCCTGGACCGGATGAAGGAAGAGCTGCCGGATCTCGCCGGCGGCTCGGGCTCCATCGTGTTCCGCGAAAGCTCGGGCAAGCCGCTGAACGAAGCGCAGAAGCAGTCGATTGCCGACTCGCTGGAGCAGCTGGGCCTGCACCCGCAGGTGGTGGACGCCACGAGCCCGTTCAAGCTGCAGGAGCAGCTTGACGATGCAAAGCCTGAGCTGGACAAGGCGCAGCAGAAGCTGGTCGACGGGCAGAAGAAGCTGGACGACGGCAAAAAGCAGATCGCCGACGGCAAGCAGCAGCTGGCAGACGCCCAGCAGGACATCACCGACGGCTGGGCCGAGTACAACAAGGGCCAGGACCAGATCGCCGCCGGGCAGCCGCAGATCGATGCGGCCGCGGCGCAGCTGGCCACCGGCCGCGCCGAGCTGGAGCGGGCCGAAGCGCAGCTGACCAGCGGCCAGGCGCAGCTGGATGCCGGGCAGAAGAAGTACGACGCGGGCCTGCAGGAGTACAACGCCGGCCGCTCGCAGTACGACAAGGGACTAAAGCAGTTCCAGGCCGGAGAGAAGAAGCTCGACGCCGCCCAGGCCAAGATCGATGCCGGCGAGAAGGAACACCAGGCCGGGATGGAGGCAATCCTCCAGGGCCAGCCGCGCAGCAAGGTCGAGGCGCAGCTCGCGCAGGGCAAGACGCAGGCCACCGCCGGGCTGAAGGAAGCCGATCAGAAGCTCGCTGAATTCAATGCGGGAATCGCCCAGCTTGAACAGCAAATTCCGGTCCTCAAGGACCAGCTCGCAGCTGCAGAGCTAGCAGGCGACGTTGAGAAAATTACCGAGCTGAAGACCGCTCTCGCCACCGCAGAAGGCACTCTGGCCGGAATGCAGCAGCAGCGTCCGCAGGTCGAAGCAGCCGTACAGGAAGGCAAGGCCGAAGCCAATGCGGCACTTGCCGACATTGCCAAGGCCCAGGAGGGCTTGGCCAAGCTGGACGCCGCCCGCAAGCAGCTGGACGCCGGAGCCGCAGAGCTGAAGACCGGCCAGGCTGAACTGGACAAGAACCGCGGGAAGCTCGTGTCCGCCAAGACCGAACTGACCGGAGCGAAGTCCCAGCTGGACGCCGCCAAGTCGGAGCTCGCCGCCAACCGCGCCAAGCTGAACAGCGGCTGGGCCGAACTGCGTGCAGGCAAGTCCCAGCTGGCCGCCGGGCAGGCTGAATTCGACCAAAAAAAGGCGGAGTTCGAGGCAGGCAAGGCCGAGCTGGCCGCGGCCAAGACCAAGCTTGAAGAAGGCGAAGCGACCGTCAAGGAAAAGACCGCCGAGCTGGAGCAGGCGGAAAAGGACATTGCCACCGCCGAGAAGGACCTGGAATCAGGCCGGGCCGAGCTTGAGTTCGCTTCCCGCCAGGTCAACTCCAGCAATGGCATGCGCTTTGTCTCCGAGGACGGCAGCACCGCCGTCGCGCAGGTGACCTTCAAGGTGCAGACCGATGCGCTGACCACCTCCGAACGAGACATGATCACCGCCATCGCCGCCGGCCCGCAGGCCAACGGCGTCGAGGTGCTGTTCTCCAAGGAGATCCTGCAGGACATGTCCTCGATCTTCGGCGCGGCCGAAGTCATCGGCGTGGTGATTGCCGCGATCGTGCTGCTGGCAATGCTGGGCACGCTGGTCGCCGCCGGGCTGCCGCTGCTGCTGGCCATCCTCGGCGTCGGCGCCGGCGTGGGCACCACCTTGGCGTTCTCCTCGCTGATCGACATGGCCTCGATTACCCCCGCGCTGGCGCTCATGCTGGGTCTCGCGGTGGGCATCGACTACGCGTTGTTCATCATCCACCGGCACCGGTCGCAGCTGCTGGGCGGCATGGACGTGGGCGAATCCATCGCGCGCGCCGTGGGCACCAGCGGCAACGCGGTGGTCTTCGCCGGCCTGACCGTGATCATCGCGCTGGCTGCGCTGACCGTGCCGGGCTTGCCGTTCCTGAGCGTGCTGGGCCTCTCGGCCGCGTTCACCGTGCTCTGCTCGGTGCTGCTGAACATCACCTTGCTGCCGGCGCTGCTGTCGCTGGCCGGCAACCGGCTGGTCTCCAAGCGGGCCCGTGCCAAGGCCGCCGTCGAGGCGGAGAACCCGACGATCAAGGAACCGATCTCCTCGCGCTGGGTGCGCACGGTGACCAAGGTGGCCATCCCGGCCGTCCTGCTGGTGGTTGTGGTGCTCGGCGCCATCGCCCTGCCCTCGGCCCAGATGCGCACCGCGCTGCCGGACGGCAGTGCCGAGCCGGCCGACTCGCAGGCCTTCCAGGCCTTCGAGCAGACCAGCGACAAGTTCGGCGCCGGCTACAACGGCCCGCTGCTGGTCCTCGCGGACTTGCCGGAAGGACTGTCGCAGCGCGACGCCGACACCATGTCGCTGGACGTGGCGGATATGCTGCGCGACTACGACGGAGTGGTGGCTGCCATCCCCGTGACCATGACCGAGGACCGCACGCTGTCAGCGATCCAGGTCATCCCGACCGACGGCCCATCCTCGGAAGCCACCGAGGCGCTGGTGCACCAGCTGCGCGCGGACTACTCGAAGTTCCATGACGCCACCGGCGCCACGATCTCGCTGACCGGCCAAGTGGCCGCCCAGATCGACGTGTCGGAGAAGGTCACCGAGGCGCTGGTTCCGTACCTGGCCATCGTGGTGGGCCTGTCGCTGATCCTGCTGCTGCTGGTCTTCCGTTCAGTGGTGGTGCCGGTGCTGGCCACCGGCGGGTTCCTGCTGTCGCTGGCCGCGGCCTTCGGTGCCAGCGTCATGGTCTACCAGTTCGGCTGGATGGCCAGCGTCTTCGACGTGAACGTGCCCGGCCCGCTGCTCAGCTTCCTGCCGATCCTGCTGACCGGCATCCTGTTCGGACTCGCCATGGACTACCAGGTCTTCCTGGTCTCCGCGATGCGGGAGCGCTTCGCCCATGGCGAGCATGCCCGCGACGCGGTGCGCTCCGGATTCTCCATGGCCGCCCCGGTGGTCACAGCCGCCGCGCTGATCATGATCTCGGTGTTCGCAGGCTTCGTGTTCTCGCACCTGTCCATGATCCGCCCGCTGGGCTTCGCCCTGGCGGTGGGTGTGCTCTTCGACGCCTTCGTGGTGCGCATGACGCTGATCCCGGCGCTCATGCACCTGCTCGGCGACAAAGCCTGGTACCTTCCGAAGTGGCTGGACAAGATCCTGCCGGATGTCGACGTGGAAGGCTCCAAGCTGAACGCCATGCTTGAGGCCGAGGACAACAACAACCCGCATGGCGGCGCCGCCGGCGCCAAGGAGGATGTCACCGTATGAGTGAAGTCGTAGAGACTCCGGCGCGCTTGCTGCTCGCCTCCGCGTCCTGGGGCCGCAAGAAGGTGCTCACCGATGCAGGTCTGGCGTTCGATACCCAGGTGTCGAATGTCGATGAGGATGCAGTGCTCCAGTCCGCAGTGGACGAGCTCGGCCCGCGGACTCCGGCGCAAACAGCGTTGCTGCTGGCCAAGGCCAAGGCGGAGGATGTCGCAGCCGCTGACCACCGGGAAGGCACCCTGGTGCTCGGCTGCGATTCGGTGTTCGAGCTGGACGGCGTGGCCTACGGCAAACCGCACACTCCCGAGGTGGCGCGCGAGCGCTGGCAGCAGCTGAGCGGTTCGACCGGAGTCCTGCACTCGGGCCACTGGCTCATCGACACGGCCAACCCGGAGGCGGCCCAGGGCCGGATCTCCTCCACCGTGGTGCATTTTTCCACGGTCAGCGAGGCGGAGATCGAAGCCTACGTGGCCAGCGGGGAGCCGCTGCCCTGCGCCGGGGCATTCACCATTGACGGACTGGCGGCTTCCTTCATCGAGTCAATCGAGGGAAATTTCCAGAACGTTGTGGGGCTGGACGTTTCCACGCTTCGCGCCCTGCTGGGCCAAGCGGGTGTGCAGATCATCGACCTCTGGAAGTAGCATCCAGCTAGATCACCACAAAGCGGAGCCTGCCACGAATTCTTCGTGGCAGGCTCCGCTTTGTGGTTCGGTCAGGGACCCTTGATGAAGATGTTCTCGTGGATTTGCTGCCATCCCTTGGACTCGTAATTGCGGATCTCGGCGTCATTGCGCACGAGTGCCGTGTGGCCCTCGGGCGTTGAAAATTCGACGATAAAATCTGTTCCGCCCAGCCCGCCGCATCCACCCATCGCCCCTTCACTGGGATCAGCGTGCTCGAATTTGAACAGGCATGCCATCTTTTGGTCTTCGGAGGTGGCGACGTAGTAGTCCAAGTCATTGTGGCTGGCCAGCAGCCTGGACGTGTCAACGGCCATGCCGCTGTCGGAAAGCAATGCCTGGTCGCCGGGCCAACGGTCTTCTTCCTGCGCCTGCTGGTGGATGGCGGGAATGCCCGAACCGCTTGCGCAGCCGGCGAGCATTGCGACGCTCATGCCGAGCAGCAGGGCCGGGCCAAGAAAACGGATTCTCACTAGGCATGCTCCTTAGTTCCCGTTGACCAGAGCCTATCGGAGAGCGTGAGGACAGCGTTTGATTGCTCGAAAACGAGTCAGAATCGTTACCTCGTTGGCGGCTGGTTGCTGGAACAATCACGGGGTATCCCCCGGCCGCAGGCAGCGGTTATCGGCTCCAGGTGTCGGCGTCTAGCTGCGGCCCGGTGTGAGCAGTCCCGGTAGTTGCGCGCGGCGGCAAGTGCTGTCATTGCACCGACCTGCTGCCTGAACTAGATAGCATGGCTGTAGGAATCCTATTCCCTTCAGAAAGTACCTAGATCTTGAACGTCCAACGACGATTCACCTTGCCAGCGGTAGCCACCGCTGCGGCGCTGGTGTTGACCAGCTGCGGCAGCGACTCCGGTTTCGAGTCCACCCCAGACCCCAGCACTGCGGCCGCAGAGGACACGGTGTACTGCGTGGATGAAGACAATGTCATTGTCGACGAGACCCAGTGCGATGATGCCCAGCAGACTTCCACGCAACACCACGGGCCCGGAATCGGCACCGCGCTGATGTTCTTCATGATCGGCCGCTACGCCGGCGGCCTGCGCCCGGGCACCAAGCTCGATCCATCGCAGTCCACCCAGCGTTTCCGCTCCGATGATGCGGCCGCCCGCAGCAAGGCAGGCCTTTCCGGCACCGTGCGCAACGGCTACTCGGCGTCTACCGGCAAGCCGGCCGGATTCGGCTCGCCCTCCAAGCAGAACTCGACTTCCAAGCAGAACAGCGGCAGCGGCCATTCGGGCGGCTTCGGCGGCGGGTCTTCGGGAGGCTAAGCACGATGCAGCGCAAAATGACTACCGCCCGCCCGGACTACCTTGCCAAGGTCAATGCGGCCGGGCTGGTCTACACCCATGAGGATCGGGTGAGCACGTCTCCCGAGCTCTACCGCTATTGGCGCGATGACGCCTACTACGAGCTGTCGCCCAAGGAAATCGAGGTCCTGCACCGCGCCTCGGCATCGGTCTTCGCGATGCTGGAGGAGGCCGGGGACTACCTGCTCTCCCCCTCAGGCGCCGCCGACCTTGCACGATTCGGTATTCCCCGCCGCGCCATGCGCGCGATCATCGACAGCTGGAACGAGGAGCCTGCCTGCAGCTCGGTGTACGGACGCTTCGACTTCCGCTTCGGCGGGCTGGACCATCCGGAAGCAGACCAGCGCATCCCGAAGCTCTACGAGTTCAATGCCGACACCCCGACCTCACTGGTCGAATCCCTCGTGCAGTGGCAATGGTTCGAGGACAACCGCAACCTCGGCGCCACCCAGTGGACCAACATGTACGAGGACCTCGTTGTCGCCTGGCAGCGCAACCTGGAATTGATTACCCGCAAGATCGGTAGCATGCCCACGGTCTACTTCGCCTGCAGCGCGGAAGACACCTCCCACGAGGATGAGATGAATACGCTGGTGCTGCGCGACACCTGCGCCGCGGCCGGCTACCGTACCGAGACCATCTATATCGAGAACCTGTGGGTAGACGGCGAAGGGCGCTACCGCGCCGGGGAAGACGGACCGGCTATCCAGGTCATCTTCAAGCTCTACCCGTGGGAACACATGGTCCACAGCGAGCACGCCGATGCCCTGTTCAACGACATGCTTGATTCCGGGTTCAACGGCGCCTCCTACCAGGGCGGCACCATCTGGATCGAACCGCCCTACAAGATGCTGTGGAGCACCAAGGCCATCCTGCCGGTGTTGTGGAAGCTCTTCGGCAACGACCCGGACCGCTCGCAGTACCTGCTGCCTGCCTGGTTCGAGGGCCAGCAGCCGTCATATCTGGAACGCCTGGGCTACGTGCGCAAACCGCTGCTCAGCCGGGAAGGCGCGGACATCACCCTGCACAGCCCCAACGGAGAACTCACCCTGGGCGAGGTACAGGGCTACGGCGAGGAAGGGTTCATCCTCCAGGAGCTCGCCCTGCCGCCGGTCTTCCACCGCGAGGACGAGCACAAGGATGTCAGCACGGTGCTGGGCGTCTGGATGATCGATGGCGAGCCTTCGGGGCTGGCCATCCGCGAAAGCCACGGGCCAATCACCGACAACTTCGCGAATTTCATTCCGCACGTCGTGACACGCTAGCAGGCCGGGGCGCCGGCGCGTCCCGTCGAGTTATAGACGCAATTCATGGCTGCCCATCGATAATTGCTGCGCAACTGGCCGCAGCTGCATGTGGCGGGTAACGCAAGCGCTGCATTGCGTGTAGACCACCTCGCCTTCGGAAGTCCAGTGCCGGGATTCGACTTCCCAGCTGTGCTTGTCGCATGCGCGGTGGTTCAGGGTTTCCGGCTGTTCTGCCTTGGCTGTGTTCGTCATGAGTTCAGCATGGTGTAATGTCCTTATGCAACTCAACCCTTACGGAGAATACGCCGTCCTGCTCGCGTCTTCCCTGGCCAATCATTGGCCTTCGGACCGTGACGGCATCGAGGAACGCACCCGCGAGGTAGGCATGTCCATGCCTTTCCCGCGGCTGCCCGACGACCATGCCCAGGTGCGTTCGGTGATTGACGATTGGCTTGCCGTGGTCGATGCGCCCTCGGACCTGGAGCGCGCGCAGCTGCTCAACACCCAACTGGCTTCGGCCGCCGCCTATCCGCGCCTGGTCGACCACGACAACGAGGGCTGGCATCTGCACTACCGCGACGATGGCCAAAGCATGCCCCAAGTACTCAGATCGGTCATCTGCACCGGCACCGCGCTGCACCTGACCACGCGCGGCATGCATCGCCTGCACCGCTGCGAAGCTTCCCCGTGTACCAACGTCGTGGTAGACGTGACCCGCAACGGACGCCAGCGCTATTGCTCAGTGCGCTGCGCGAATCGCGCTGCCGTGCGCCGCCACCGTGCCCGCGCCTGAACTCGCAGGGACCGGGACGGGCGGAAACCTGTTGTAGGCGTCAATTAATCATTGACCGACGCTTTCTCCATCAGCAGGCACATTTTGTAGGAATCCTCCAAAGTTTCTGGCCAAACACCCGGGTTTGAGCGGTTAACTACATATAGTTCCCACAAAAACGATAGGCTCCTAGATGAGAAACCCCAATTTTTGAAGACAAGGTTCATGATGAATCCATTGACGAAGGTACTTATCGCCAACCGCGGCGAAATTGCAGTGCGCATTATCCGTGCCGCCCGCGATGAGGGAATCGAGTCGGTTGCCGTCTATGCAGACTCCGACCGCGATGCCCTGCACGTACGCCTGGCCGACGAGGCCTATGCGCTGGGCGGCACCACCGCTGCAGAATCGTACCTTCGCATTGAGAAGATCCTTGATGCGGCAGAGCGCTCCGGCGCCGACGCAATCCACCCGGGCTACGGCTTCCTCTCGGAGAACGCCGAGTTCGCCCAGGCGGTTATCGACGCCGGCCTGACCTGGATCGGCCCGTCCCCCGAGGCCATCGACAAGCTGGGCGACAAGGTCAAGGCGCGTCACATCGCAGAGAAGGTCGGCGCGCCGCTGGTTCCGGGCACCAAGGATCCTGTCGAGTCGGCCGAGGAAGTCTACGCCTTCGCCGACGAGCACGGCCTGCCGCTGGCCATCAAGGCTGCCTACGGCGGGGGCGGACGCGGCATCAAGGTGGTGCGCAACCGCGAGGAAATCGGCGAGCTCTACGAATCCGCAGTCCGCGAGGCCGTGGCGGCCTTCGGCCGCGGCGAATGCTTCATCGAACGCTTCCTGGATGCCCCGCGCCACGTGGAAACCCAGTGCCTGGCCGATGTGCACGGCAACGTCGTGGTGGTGTCCACCCGCGACTGCTCGCTGCAGCGCCGCAACCAGAAGCTCGTGGAAGAGGCTCCGGCCCCCTACCTGAGCGAGGAGCAGATCACCCGCCTGTACGAGTCGTCCAAGGCCATCCTGCGCGAGGCCAACTACTCCGGCGCCGGCACCTGCGAATTCCTGGTGGGCCAGGACGGGGTCATCTCCTTCCTGGAGGTCAACACCCGTCTGCAGGTCGAGCACCCGGTTTCCGAAGAGGTCGCCGGCATGGATCTGGTGCGCGAGCAGTTCCGCATCGCCCGCGGCGAAGAGCTGGGCTACGGCGACCCCGAGCTGCGCGGCCACTCCTTCGAGTTCCGCATCAACGGCGAGGACGCAGGCCGCGGCTTCATGCCGACCCCCGGCACCATCACCAAGATGACCCTCCCGTCGGGCCCCGGCGTGCGCGTCGACTCGGGCATCGAGCAGGGCGAGAGCGTCTCGGGCAACTTCGACTCGATGATCTCCAAGCTGATCATCACCGGCCCGACCCGCGAGATCGCCGCCGCCCGCGCCCGCCGTGCCCTGGAGGAATTCCAGATCGAGGGCATGGCCACCGTGCTGCCGTTCCACCGCGCCGTCATGAGCGACCAGGCCTTCGTTCCGGCCGAGGGCCCGTTCCGCGTGCACACGCGCTGGATCGAGACCGAATTCGACACCTTCATCGCCCCGCATCCGTTCCCGACCGAGCAGGCCGAGGAACAGGACACCGAGCGCACCTCGGTGACCGTCGAGGTGGGCGGCAAGCGCCTGGAGGTGACCCTGCCGGCATCGCTGGGCTCGGCATCCTCCAACGGCGCGGAGAAGAGCACCGCAGCCAAGAAGAAGCGCAAGCCGGGCCGCAAGGCAGCCGGGGCCGCGGGCGGCAACAGCGCCGAGCTGCGCTCCCCGATGCAGGGCACCATCGTGAAGGTTGCCGTGGACAACGGCGCCGAGGTTTCCGAGGGCGACCTGATTGTGGTGCTGGAAGCCATGAAGATGGAGCAGCCGATCACCGCACACCGCGATGGCATCATCTCGGGTCTGGAAGTCACCCCGGGTGAAACCCTTTCGTCGGGCGCCGTGATCGCCACGATCAGCGACGAAAAGTAAAACGCTTGGCGCTGCCGGAGCTCCCGGCAGCTCACGCAACGGCCGCCGCCACCCGGTAACTTCGGGTCGCGGCGGCCGTTGCGTATCAACGGGATTCCAGATCTATGTCTTCCAGCTTCGGGTGCGCATCGCCCACCCAGCTGATCTCCACTGACTCGATGTAACCGCCCTCATGCCAGAGCAGGACGTCCACAGCCGTCGTCGCCTCCGCGGTTTCAGCTATGTCAAAGGACACCGGGCGGCCAACGCCTCGGGGCAAACGGACACTGCGATTGGCGGGTTTCAGCTTGAAGCATTCCGAGCAGTGTTCCTCCGGGGCTACCAAGGCTCCCTCGAACTGGCTCTGCAGGGCAGCGGCAAGTCCGGGTTCAGCCGCGGCGATGAGCTTGTCGAGCAAGGCGCGCTGCGTCTTGCTGGGCGTCATGTAGTCCATGAAGCCAGAGTAGTTGCCTGGCCACGAAACATTGTGTATCCCGGAAAGCCGCCCGCCATGGCGGACATGGCATGTCGGGTGACTCCGGGCCGACACCCCCGGCGGGGCGGACCAAAACGCCAACCGTCTCTGATGGCAGCTACTGCCTCTCCGCAGCGGCCTCTTTAGGGACTGCAACCAAATCGTGTCTGCGACAAGTAACCTTGACCGTTCGGACTCCCGCTAGACTGAAAAAATGCGAATCAGCGTGGTTATTTTTGGTGTGCTCGTCATCTGCATGCAAGCTTTTTTCGGTGCATTCTTGATGAATGATTGGGCTGTCACCGCTGCAAGTGAATTGCCGCTAGAGGAAACTGTCGCTGAAATGCGCCGGGCCGAGCAGAATTACTCGAAGAACGGAGGAATCGTCTTCGCGTCGTTGGGCGTAGTGTTGGCGCTGGGTTGGGGATTCCTCGTTTCACAGCGCCGGTTCATTGCCTCAAACTGGGCGGCATTGACTTCCTGGGGAGCGATAATCGCGCTGGGAGCTCCGGCATACTTCTTCTTCTCTTTCGCAAACATGAACTCCGTCGGTGACACATTCTACGATTGGAACTCCGACGCCGCATTCGCCTTGGAAGAGCCCCTATACGTGACCAGCGGGATTGCTGCGCTCATTGCCGTCATCGGACTTGTAGAGGTTCTTCGCCGACCTGCGATTCGTTAGTTCACCACCCACGCCTGCTATTGCCTGCCTAACCATTCGGTATAGGATTCGGTGCCCAGCCTGGCTCCAGGCCCCGGCAGGATCCCGCCGTCGCGCATGGCCTTGCCCATTGCGCCGGGCAAGGGCACCTCGATGATTTTCGGCGACTGGTTCTGCTTGGCCAAATACTGGGCGAAGAGCTGCGGCATCCATTCTTCCTTGGGGCCTGCCAGATCCTGCATGATTCCCGCTGCTGGCTGCACCGCCAGTTCAATCAGTGCCTGCGCCACCTCGCTACCGGCAATCGGCTGCAGGCGCATCTTGGGCGCCACCTGGACCGGTCCAGCCGACATTCTGTTGATGTTCTGTCCCACGAATTCATGGAACTGGGTGGTGCGCAGCAAGGTGTAGCCGCCGGGCAGGACGCGCAGCATCCGCTCCTGCGCCGCCTTGCCTGCATAGTATCCGGCGTCGATCTGAGCCGCGCCGACGATGGACAGCGCCACATGGTTTTCCACTCCGGACTCGCGGCCGACGATCAGGAGGTTTGCGGTGGACTGCGTGAAATAGCGCATGGAGGCCGAGGCGCTGGTGGTTGACGATCCCGAAACATCGATCACCGCGGAGCAGTCGACAAGCCATTGCCGCACCGAGTGTTCATTGGTCAGGTCGCAACCCGCTGAACGCGACAACACAACCGGTTCGTGCCCTGCCGCAAGAACCTGCTCGACAACTTGTTTCCCGATAACGCCGGTCCCTCCGGCCACTGCGATTCTCATGCTGGATCCTCACCTCTGGATGTTTGGCGCGACACTGCCATGCTTCCACGTTCGAACGTCGTTTGTAAGGGCTGCCGGCCCGAGGCCTTGTCCCAGCGAAAATACCGCTGTGTGCATGGAACCGAGTTACAGGGTGGGCATTGCCTGCTTAAGCGGGCGAAAGGCCCGCATCAACCCCAACGGGTTGACGCGAGCCTTTCGATTGTTTTATCAGGCGGAGCCGCGACGAATTACTCGACGAACTCTTCCATGTCCACGTCCGAGGTATCCCGGGTCATGAACAGCGCGATCAAGGTCAGGACTGCACCGATGGCCAGGTAGATGCCCACGCCCACGGTGTTGCCGCCACCGGCGTTCCACAGTGCGATGGCCACGAAGGAGGCCGGGGCCGCGCCGATCACGGAGGACATGTTGTAGGCGATGGCCGACCCGGTGTAGCGGACGTTCGACGGGAACAGCTCCGGCAGGTAGGCGGCCATCGGGCCGAAGGTCAGGCCCATCAGGGTGAAGCCGACAATCAGGCCCACCATGGCGGCGCCCTGGCCCGGTCCGAAGAACAGCGTCCAGCCGGCTCCGAAGACCAGGATGGCCACGGTGACCCAGATCAGGAACTTGCGGCGGCCGAACTTCTCGGCCAGCGGGCCGGAGGCCACGGTGAAGATGCCGAAGAACACCACGCCGATGATCAGCATCGTCAGGAAGACCGGACGGTCGATGCCGAGGCCCGGAACGAATCCTGCCGCGTCGAAGACCTTGCCCTTGGCCTCGGCCGCGGCACGGGCCGCTTCCTCGGTGGCCGGGGCGGTGCCGTAGGTCAGGGTGAAGGAAGTCATCAGGTAGAACAGCACGTAGGTGGCCACCATGATGAAGGTGCCGGCGACAACCGGGCGCCAATGGTGCTTCATGGTCGCCTTGAACGGCGACTTAAGGACCTTGTCCTGGGAAACCACCTTCTGGAAGGACAGCGATTCAACCAGCTTCAGACGGACCCACAGGCCGATGATGACCATGACTGCGGAGAAGTAGAACGGAATGCGCCAGCCCCAGGCCATGAACTGCTCTGGCGTCAGCGAGGTCTGCAGGAAAACAAACATCAGGTTGGCGATGATGAAGCCGACTGGAGCTCCCAGCTGCGGGAAGGTGCCGTAGACGGCGCGCTTGTTCTTCGGGGCGTTCTCAGTGGCCAGCAGCGCGGCGCCCGACCATTCACCGCCCAGCGCCAGGCCCTGGGCGAAGCGCAGCAGCACCAGCGCCAGCGGGGCCAGCACGGTCCACATGCCCTGGGCCGGCGGCAGGAAGCCGATCAGGAAGGTGGAGATGCCCATCAACAGCAGGGACGCGACCAGGGTGCCCTTGCGGCCCAGCTTGTCGCCATAGTGGCCGAAGACGACCGAGCCCAGCGGGCGGGCCAGGAAGGCCACGCCGAAGATGGCGAACGAGGAGAGGATCGCATTGATCGTCGTGGCATTCGGGAAGAACAGGGCCGGGAAAACCAGCACAGATGCAGTGGCATACGCGTAGAAGTCGAAGAACTCGACCGTGGTGCCGATCATGCTGGCGAACAGCACCCGGCCACGGGTATTCTCCTTAGGCGCTACCGCGGGGTTGGCCTTCGACATGGAGGCGTCTCCTTAGTGATGAGCGAGAATCGAATGTAACAATCCTATGCCCGGGTGCTCAGCATACGGATATCCATGTCCAGCATTTGGACACCTGATTCGATTGCGTCAATCTCGAACCCTCGATTCGACATCCCACTTGCGAAAATACGCATACCCTCGAATCCGGCACGATGTGTAATGTATTCGCATACTCCAATATCAGAGCAATGGCGTCTTAGGAAGAGCCTGGCAACAATTCAGTTTTAGTCGAGGTCACAAACGAGAAGAGCCGCCGCTCGTCCGGAAGTCGGAAGAACGGCGGCTCTGCGCATGCGGCGCTTAGCTGTGGCGATGCAGGCGGCGTGCCGCCTCGGCCAACGAGCCAGAGAGCGACGGGTAGACCGTGAAGGTCTCAGCCACGTCATCCACATGCAGCGAATTCTGCACGGCGAGAGCCAGAGAGAAGATCAGTTCGCTGGCGCGCGGCGCCACGACCACGCCGCCGATGACGGTTCCGGACCCCTTGCGGGAAACGATCTTGACGAAGCCCTGGTCCACGTTCATCATCTTCGCGCGGGCATTGGTGTTCAGGTCGACCTTGATGATGTTGGCCTGGTACTTGCCTTCGGCCACGGCCCGCTGGGTCACGCCGACGGTGGCGATCTCCGGGGAGGTGAAGATGTTGGAGGCCACCAGGTCGAGGTTCAGCGGCTTGACCGAGTCGCCCAGCAGGTGGGCGACGGCGATGCGTCCCTGCATGGCGGAGACGGAAGCCAGCGCGAACACACCGGTGCAGTCGCCGGCGGCGTAGATGTTGGTGGCGGTGGTACGGGATACGCCGTCAACCTGGATGTGTCCGGACTTGGTCAGCTGCACGCCGGCCTCTTCCAGGCCCAGGCCTTCGGTGTTGGGAATGGAACCCACTGCGACCAGGCAGTGGCTGCCTTCCAGCACGCGGCCGTCGGCCAGGGTCACGAAGACCTTGTCGCCCTTGCGCTCCACGCCTTCGGCGCGGGCCTGGGCCACGACGTTCACGCCATTGGACTTGAACACGTCCTCCAGCACGCCGGCCGCGTCCGCGTCCTCGCCTGGAAGCACGCGGTCGCGCGAGGAGACCAAGGTCACCTTGGCGCCCAGCAGGTTGTAGGCGGAGGCGAACTCGGCACCGGTGACACCGGAACCGATGACGATCAGGTGCTCGGGCACCTCGTTCATGTTGTAGATCTGGGTCCAGTTGAAGATGCGCTCCCCGTCCGGCTTCGCGGTCGGAAGCTCACGCGGATGGGCGCCGACCGACAACAGGATCGCGTCGGCTTCGACGGTCTGCTCGGATCCGTCGGGGCGGGAAACCTGGACGGTGCGGTTGTCCACCAGGCGGCCTTCGCCAATGATGATGCGCACGCCGGCACGTTCGAGGGTGGTGCGGATATCGCCGGACTGCTCCTTGGCAAGGGCCAGCAAACGGTGGTTGACCACCGAAAAGTCGGTTACTGCCGAATCCAGTCCGTCCACGTGGACGCCGAAGGTCTCCGCGTGCTTGACGCGGCGCACCGCGTCCGCGGTGGCGATCAGGGTCTTCGACGGCACAACGTCGGTCAGCACGGCTGAACCACCCATGCCCGCACGTTCCACCACGGTGACGTTGGCTCCCAGCTGGGCCGCGCCCATGGCCGCTTCATAGCCGCCGGGACCGCCGCCGAGAATTACCAATCGGGTTGCTTCATTCCTACGTTCTGCGCTCACGCTTCCTATTGTTCACCATGGGCGGATATTGCGCACATCGCCGCCGTCGGCCCCCGGGCGTGATTTTGGTTGTGAAGCACTGGTTTCGCCTGACAAAGCGCCTTGTGGACGGTAGCGTATTTCACGTGACTGATATGCATAATGACCCACAAGTTCTCGCTGCCGAGGCTGCCCAGGCGATCGCCGAGCAGACCGGAGTAGCAAAGCATGACATCGCCCTGGTCCTGGGCTCCGGCTGGGGACAGGCCGCAGAGCTGGTCGGCGAAACCACCCACACGCTGGACGCCACCACGATTCCGGGCTTCCACGCCGCCGCGGTCCCAGGCCACAAGGGCACCATTTCCTCGATCCTGACCGAATCCGGCAAGCGCGTGCTGGTGCTCGGCGCCCGCACCCACTTCTACGAAGGCCGCGGCGTGCGCGCGGTGGTCCACCCGATCCGCACCGCGGCGGCTGCAGGCTGCACCCAGCTGGTGCTGACCAACGGCTGCGGCGGCCTGAACGAAAACTGGGCCCCGGGCACCCCGGTCATGATCTCCGACCACATCAACCTGACCGCTGCCTCCCCGCTGGAGGGCGCGACCTTCGTCGACCTGACCGACCTGTACTCCTCGCGCATCCGAGGCATCGCCCGCGAGGTCGATTCCACCCTGGACGAGGGCGTGTACGCCCAGTTCACCGGCCCGCACTACGAGACCCCTGCCGAGGTGCAGATGGCCAAGCGCATCGGCGCCGACCTGGTGGGCATGTCCACCGCGCTGGAAGCCATCGCCGCACGCCATGCAGGCATGGAGATCTTCGGCATGTCCCTGGTGACCAACCTGGCTGCCGGCATCAGCCCGGTGCCGCTGAGCCACGAGGAAGTCATCGAAGCCGGCCAGGCCGCCGGCCCGCGCATTTCCAAGCTCCTGGCGCAGATCATCGCCCGCCTCTAGGCCCGGGCCGGGGCGGCGGCCAACCGGTCGCCGCTTCGTAACGCGCGTGTGAGTAAGAACTAGGCAGGGAGAAGAATGGAAAACGTATCCGCACAGGGCCAGCTGCTTGAGACTGCGACCGCTTGGGCGGCCGCGGACCCGGACGAGGCGACCCGCACCGAGCTGCAGGAGCTGGTTTCCCGCGCGGGGACCGACGCCGCGGCAATGGAGGACCTGGCCGACCGCTTCAGCGGGGTGCTGGAATTCGGCACCGCCGGGCTGCGCGCCGAATTGGGCGCAGGCCCCATGCGGATGAACCGCGTCGTGGTGCTGCGCACCGCAGCGGGCATCGCCCGCTTCCTTGAGCAGCAAGCCGACGGGGCCTACACCCCGAAAGTGGTCATCGGCTTCGATGCCCGCTACAACTCGGACGTATTCGCCCGGGATTCGGCCGCCGTATTCACCGCCGCGGGCTTCGAGGTGCTGCTGATGCCAGCGCCGCTGCCCACCCCGGTGCTGGCCTGGGCGGTACGCCGCTTTGCTGCGGAAGCCGGCGTCATGGTCACCGCAAGCCACAACCCTCCGCGCGACAACGGCTACAAGGTCTACGTCGGCGGCCGCGCCTCTAACGACGCCGGCCGCGGTGCGCAGATCGTCTCCCCCGTCGACGCCCGGATCGCGGAGCTGATCGACCACGAGCAGCCGGTCTCGCGGATCCCGCAGGCGGACTCCGGATGGCTGGTGCTGCCCGCCACGGGCGCCGAGGGCGATATCGAAGCCGAGTACCTGGCCGCCATCGGCCCGGTCATTGAAGCGCAGCCGGACCGCGACCAGCTGCGCGTGGTAGTCAGCGCCATGCACGGCGTGGGCGGGCACACCATGCGCCAAGCCCTGCTGAACGCCGGATTCAGCGACGTGCACATGGTCGCCGCGCAGGAGCATCCGGACCCCGAGTTCCCCACCGTGAAGTTCCCCAACCCCGAGGAGCCGGGCGCCATCGACCTGTCGCTGGAACTGGCTCGCGAAGTCGGGGCGGACCTGGTGATCGCCAACGACCCGGACGCCGACCGCTGCGCCGCGGCAGTGGAGGACCAGGGCGCCTGGCGCATGCTGCGCGGCGACGAAGTGGGCTGGCTGCTGGGCGACCACCTGGCCACCCGCCTGCCCGAGGGCCGCAAGCTGGGCAATTCCATCGTTTCCTCGCGCATGCTGGCTGCCATCGCCAAGGATGCAGGGCGCGAGCATGAGGAAACCCTGACCGGCTTCAAGTGGATCTCCCGCGTGGAGAACCTCGGCTTCGGCTACGAGGAGGCGCTGGGCTATTGCGTCGCCCCGGATCTGGTCCGCGACAAGGACGGCATCTCCGCCGGCGTGATGCTCGCAGACCTGGCCGCGCAGCTGAAGGCCGCCGGAAGCAGCATCCCGCAGCGGCTGGATGAGCTGGCAGCCCGCCACGGCGTGCACGTGACCGACCAGCTCTCCCTGCGCTTCACCGACCTAGCGCAGATTCCAGTGCTCATGGACAAGATCCGCACCAATCCCCCGGAGCATCTGGGCGGATCCGCGGTCAGCGAGGTCACCGACCTCTCCCAGGGCTCCGAGAAGCTCCCGGCCACCGATGCCATGGTGCTGCACACCTTCTCCGGTGCGCGGGTCATCATCCGCCCGTCGGGAACCGAGCCGAAGCTGAAGTGCTACCTGGAAACCATCGAGCCGGTGGATGACATCGAACAGGTCGCCCAGGCGCGCCTCGATGCCACGACCCAGGTCCTGGCCATCAAGGAACAACTGGCCGCGTACCTGAACGCCAATTAATACCTGCCGCCACAGAACGCGGCACCAACAATTCGAGGACATCATGACTGAACTAAGCGCCCGCGACATCGCCGGCTACATCGACCACACCCTGCTGGCGGCCAACGCCTCGCGCGAGCAGATCGTGGCGATCTGCGAGGAAGCCAAGAAGTACGAATTCAAGTCCGTGTGCGTGAACCCGGTGTGGACTTCGACTGTCGCCCGCGAGCTGGAGGGCTCGGACGTCCTGACCTGCACGGTGATCGGATTCCCCCTGGGCGCCTCCGCCACCGCCACCAAGGTGTTCGAAACCACCCAGGCCGTTGCCGACGGCGCGAACGAGATCGACATGGTCATCGACATCGCCGCCGCACTGCGCGGGGACCGCGACGCACTGGTCAATGAGATCTTCGCCATCGCCCAGGCCGCCCACGAGGGCGGAGCGATCCTGAAGGTCATCATCGAGACCTGCCTGCTGACCGAGGACGCGAAGGTCCTGGCCTGCGAAGCAGCCAAGGCCGCCGGTGCCGATTTCGTCAAGACCTCCACCGGTTTCTCCACCGGCGGCGCCACCGTGGAAGACGTGGCCCTGATGCGCCGCACTGTCGGCCCCGAGATGGGTGTGAAGGCTTCGGGCGGCGTGCGCAGCCTGGAAACCGCGCGTGCAATGATCGAAGCCGGTGCAACAAGGCTAGGTTCCAGCTCAGGAGTTGCTATCCTAGAGGGAGAGCAAAGCGGTTCCAGCTACTAGGCAGCCGCACCGAAAGCCAACAAGGAGCAAAAGTGTACTCGAACGGCAAGAACACTGCCCATTCCGGTGAAGGTCGCCTGGCAGGCAACCTGGTCGCCTTCGTTATCTTCTTCGCAGTCTTCGCAGGCGCGTTGTACTCGCTGTCGTTCTGGTCTTTTGAAAACGCCTGGATCCCGTCCATCCTCTGCTTCGGCCTGACCATCATCGCCTTCGCAGTGCCGATGCACATCATGGGCCGCGGCGACAAGGCCGAGGAACTGGTTGCCTCCGCTTCGGAGTTCCAGAAGTAAAAATGCTTCATCACAGCGGGGAGGCCTTCGGGCCTCCCCGCTGTTGCTTTAACCGGGGTTCGGCCCAGGTCCCAGGCGCTGGTTCCGGCGCGGCCGGCATCCCGGCCCGTAGTGTAGGATCCATGAATCCATTGATACCCAACGCGTTTGAAGTCATTGTCCTCTACATTGTCCCGCTGATTGTCACCGTGGTTCTGGCCGTCGTGGTCTACAAGCTCATCAAGGGTCCAGCGAAGGAAACGAACCGCCGCTGGATGTCCGAGGACCAGGATCCCGGCCAGGACTCCTAGGCGGATGAGAAAAGCTGTCTGATATTTCCGGCACGACTGGCCCGTTGAACTTCATCCACGAACTTATCCCGGCTCCGTACCGGCCATCGTTGCTATGGTGAGATCATTCGGTTCACAGGCGCTGACCAGTCGATAGGGAGACATCGTGAAGCTGGGACAACAGATTCGACGCTATCCGCTGTTGGCCGTTGCGGTCATCGCCCTGCTGGCCACCGGTGCCACGGCCCTGGCCGGCATGGACACCGCCAGCCGGTGGATCGCATGGACTGCCATCGCAGTCGCCGTGCTGTGGATCGGCACGGGAATGGTCAAGGATCTGCTGCGCGGCCGCTACGGGCTGGATATCCTGGCGCTGGTGGCGATCATCGCCTGCCTGCTGGTCGGTGAGTACCTGGCCTCCCTGATCATCGTGCTGATGCTTTCCGGCGGCGAAGCCCTGGAGGACTTCGCCCAGCGCCGGGCCACCGGCGAGCTCTCCGCGCTGCTTGACCGCTCTCCCCTGCAGGCCCACCTCGCTGCCGACGAATCCGGCCAGGATGTCACCGACGTCCCGGTGGAGCAGGTGGAAGTCGGGGACCTGCTGCTGGTGCGCCCCGGCGAGCTGGTGCCGGTTGACGGCCTGATGCGTTCCGAGGCTGGAAGCTTCGACGAATCCTCGCTGACCGGAGAACCGGTTCCGGTGGTCCATGCCAGGGGTTCCGAGGTGATGTCGGGTTCGGTCAACGGGTCGCAGGCCGTGTACCTGCAGGCGCTGCGGCGCAGCGGCGACAGCCAGTACCAGCAGATCATCGCGCTGGTGCGGCAGGCTCAGGATTCCAAGGCGCCGGTGGTGCGCTTGGCCGACAAGTTCGCGGTTCCCTTCACCCTGCTTTCATTGCTGATTGCCGGGATCGCCTGGGCGGTGTCCGGGGATCCGGTGCGTTTCGCCCAGGTCCTGGTGCTCGCCACCCCCTGTCCCCTGCTGATTGCCGTGCCGGTCGCCTTCCTGGGCGGCATGTCCCGTGCATCCACAGAGGGTGTGGTGGTCAAGGGCGGCGCCGTGCTTGAGCAGCTCGCCAAGGTACGCAGCGCCGCCTTCGACAAGACCGGTACCCTGACTGCGGGCCGCCCTGCGCTGGTGGGCATCCAGACCCAGCATGACCCCGACGAACTGCTGCAGCTCGTGGCTTCCGCCGAGCAGTTCTCCACCCACGTCATGGCCGCAGGCCTGATTGCGGCGCTCACCGACCGCGGGCTGCCGCTGCTCCCGGCGGAAGACGCGCAGGAAGTCGCCACCAACGGCGTCAGCGCCCTGGTGGACGGACGCCGGGTGGCCGTGGGCAAGCCGTCGTTCATCGCCGCCTTGGACCCGTCCCTGCAGCGGGTCGAGCTTGAACCCGGGCAGTCAGCAGCCTACGTCGCGGTGGACAACAGCTTCGCCGGCGTGATCCTGATGGCTGACGCGCCGCGCCCGGAGGCCTCCGCGGTGCTGCGCTGGATGCGCGACCACGGCGTGGAGAACCAGGTCATGCTCACTGGCGACGTGGAGCAGACCGCGCAGGCAGTTGCCTCCCAGGTGGGCATCGGCAAGATCGAAGCGGAGCTTCGCCCGGGACAGAAGGTGCAGCTGCTCAAGGACATGCAGCCCCGGCCGGTGCTCATGCTGGGCGACGGCACCAACGACGCCCCGGCGCTGGCCGCCGCGGACATCGGCATGGCGATGGGTTCGCGCGGTTCCACCGCTGCCGGCCAGGCCGCCGACGCGGTGGTCCTGCGTGATTCGCTGGAACCCGTGGCCCAGGTGATGGCCATCAGCCGCTACACCCTGAGTGTCGCGCACAGCGCCATCTGGATCGGCATCGGTCTGAGCGTGGGGCTGATGCTGGTCGCCACCACGGGCGTGATCCCGGCCGTGACCGGAGCCCTGCTGCAGGAAGTCGTGGATCTGGTGGTCATCGTCTATGCGCTGCGCACGCTGCGCGGACCCCGCCCCGCCAACTTCCACGGCGCGCTGCCGGCCCCCTCGACCGTCGCCTTGGCGCAGCATGTGCGCAGCAGGGACTGAGTTGATCATGGATTCTTGGCAACAACGGCTTGATGACTTTTGGCAAGCAGCCCCGAGCAGGGATGCCATGACGCTGGGTGTGGAGCTGGAGCTCCTTGTGGAGTCCGGGATTCCTGCCGGGCATGCGGCATTCGAGCGGGCCAGCCTGCACGACTACCTCGGCGAGGAAGAACAAGCAATACCGCTGTACCGGATGGCTCTGGAAAGCGGGACGCTGAGCCCTGCCAAATGCAGCGAGGCAAGAATCCAGCTCGCCAGCAGCCTGAGGAATATCGGTGAACCCGGACCGGCGGCCGCAGTGCTTCAGGACATCGGGCCCGACGACCCGCTGCATGCCGATGCGCAGGCGTTCCTGGCGCTCGCGCTGTTCGACGCCGCAGAAGCGTCGGCAGCATTGAAAACCGCTCTGACGGCGCTCGCACCGGCCCTGCAACTTTATGCTGGACCGGTGCGCCGCTACGCGCAGGAGCTAGGGAACAGGCATCTGCCCGAAACTCGCTAGCCCTTGGCCGCAGCTGCTGGGGTCGGTTCGAAGATCGCGTAGACCAGGTTCTCCGCCCAGTCCAGCATGGCTTCGTCCGCCAGATCCCGGCCGCCGACCGGCGAGGTCTTCGGCTTCGGAATGAAGATGGAGTTCAGCGCCGGCTTGTTCGCCGAACCCGGGTACAAGCGTTCCAGGCGCACCTGGCGGCTGGCCGGCAGGTCCTCGATCTTCGCCGGCGACAGCTTGATGTGGTTGCCGACCTGCTGGATGTCGTGCAGACCCACCGCGCGGGCGCGGATGCGCAAGGCCGCGACGCGCAGCAGGTTCTCCACCGGCAGCGGCAGCTTGCCGTAGCGGTCTTCGAGCTCCTCGCGGACCTCGGCCAACGCCTCGCTGGATTCCGCGGAGGCGATGTTCCGGTAGGCCTCCAGGCGCAAGCGCTCCCCCGGCACGTAGTCGTGCGGCAGGTGCGCGTTGACCGGCAGGTCGATCTTCATCTCCGTGGCTTCTTCCTCGCCCTCGCCCTTGTAGTCGGCAACCGCCTCGCCGACCAGGCGCAGGTAGAGGTCGAAGCCCACCCCGGCGATGTGGCCCGACTGCTCCCCGCCGAGCAGGTTGCCGGCGCCGCGAAGCTCCAGGTCCTTCATGGCCAGCTGGTAGCCCGAGCCCAGCTCGTTGTGCGCGGCCACGGCCTTCAGGCGTTCCAGGGCCACCTCGCCCAGCGGCTTCTCCGCGTCCCACAAGAAGTAGGCGTAGGCGCGTTCGCGACCGCGGCCCACGCGTCCGCGCAGCTGGTGCAGCTGCGAGAGCCCGTAGTTGTTCGCGCGGTCGACAATCAGCGTATTGGCGTTGGAGATGTCCAGGCCGGTTTCGATGATGGTGGTGGAGACCAGCACGTCGAACTTCTTCTCCCAGAAGTCCTGGATGATCCGTTCAAGACGCGACTCGCTCATCTTGCCGTGGGCTACCTCGACGCGCGCCTCGGGAACCAGCTCGCGCAGTTCCGCGGCGACCCGGTCGATGGAGGAGACGCGGTTGTGCACGAAGAACACCTGGCCGTCGCGCATCAGCTCGCGCTTGATCGCGGCGCTGATCTGCTTGTCGCTGCGCGGACCCACGTAGGTGAGCACCGGGTGGCGCTCCTCCGGCGGGGTGGCCAGGGTGGAGGTTTCGCGGATGCCGGTCAGGGACATCTCCAAGGTGCGCGGGATCGGGGTGGCGCTCATGGCCAGCACGTCCACGTTGGTGCGCATCTTCTTGAGCTCTTCCTTGTGCTCCACGCCGAAACGCTGCTCCTCATCGATGATCACCAGGCCCAGGTTCTTGAACTCCACGGTCTTGGACAGCAGCCGGTGGGTGCCGATCACGATATCCACGCTGCCGTCCTTGAGCCCGGCCAGGATTTCCTTGGATTCCTTGGCGGTCTGGAAGCGGGAGAGCGTCTTCACGCGGACCGGGAAGCCCGAGTAGCGTTCGGTGAACGTCTGGTAGTGCTGGGAGGCCAGCAGCGTGGTGGGCACCAGCACGGCGACCTGCTTGGAGTCCTGCACAGCCTTGAACGCTGCGCGCACCGCGATTTCGGTTTTGCCGAAGCCCACGTCGCCGGAGATCAGCCGGTCCATCGGGATTTCCTTTTCCATGTCCGCCTTCACCTCGTTGATGGCGGTGAGCTGGTCGGGGGTCTCGATGAACGCGAAGGCCTCCTCCAGTTCGCCCTGCCACGGGGTGTCGCTGGCGAATGCGTGGCCGCGGCTGGCCATGCGCGCGGAGTACAGCTTGATCAGGTCTCCGGCGATCTCCTTGACCGCCTTGCGGGCCTTGGACTTGGTGCTGGCCCAATCGGAGCCGCCCATCTTGGAGAGCGTCGGGGCCTCGCCGCCCACGTAGCGGGTGATCATGTGCAGCTGGTCCATCGGGACGAAAAGCCGGTCCCCTGGCGCGCCGCGCTTGGAGGAGGCGTATTCGACCACCAGGTATTCGCGCTTGGCGTCCTTGCCGGCGCCGTTGACCTTGCGGGACACCAGTTCCACGAACTTGCCGATGCCGTGCTGCTCGTGGACGATGAAGTCCCCGGCCTGCAGGCTCAAGGGGTCTACGGCATTGCGCTTGCGCTTGACCGTGAGCTTGCGGGACTTGCGGTTCGGGTAGGCGCTGGAGCGTCCCAGCAGGTCCGCCTCGGTCAGCAAACCGGTTTTAAGCTCCTCGAACACGAACCCGCGACCGGCGGCGGCCTGGGTGATTTCGATCAGCCCTGCGGTGGGCTCGGCCGAGAGGTCTTCCACGCGGTGGGCCGGGATCTTGTATTCACCGAACAGCTCGGACAGGCGCGCGGCCGGGCCGGGGCCTTCGGTGGCAACCACCAGGCGCCAGCCGTCCGCCACCCGGGAGGCGATGAATTCCATCATCGCTTCGATATCGCCCTGGTAGCCGTGCGGTTCGCGGGCCGGGACGCGGATGGTCGCAGCGCCCAGGTCCAGTTCCTCGTCGGAGCCCAGCGAGGTGACCGCCCACCAGGAGACCTTGGCCTGGCGCGCGTGCTCGACGGTCTGGGCGAGCGAAGCGAAATCGCCGGTTTCGAGCTTGCGCCCGGCTTCGGCGGTGCTCAAATCCAGCGGGGCGCTAGCTCCGTCCGAGGCCGAGGCCCAGGCCGCGGCCAGGAACTCGGCGTTGGTTTCGTTCAGGTCGTGGGCGCGGGCGCGCACGCGTTCGGGCTCCATGACCAGTGCGATGGAGGATTCGGGGAGCAGGGAGAGCAGCGGCACCATCTTGTCCACCAGCAGCGGGGCCAGGGACTCCATGCCTTCCACCGCGATGCCTCCGGCGATCTTGGTGAGCATTTCAGTGGCGGCCGGGAAGCTGGCCTTGAGGTTCGCCGCGCGGCTCATCACCTTGGGGGTGATGAGCATTTCACGGCACGGGGTCGCGGTGATCGATCTCGGCCCGGCCCCGTCGTGGGAGCGCTGGTCTGCGATGGAGAAGTAGCGCATCGTGTCGATCTGGTCGCCGAAGAAGTCCACGCGCACCGGATGCTCCAGGGTGGGTGGGAAGACATCGATGATGCCGCCGCGCACTGCGAATTCGCCGCGGTGGGTCACCATGTCCACCCGGGCGTAGGCCGCCGCGGCCAGGTCCCGGATCACGGTGTCGAAGCCGGGCTCGGCATCCAGTTCAAGGGTGACCGGGCGCAGCTCGCCCAGGCCCGCCACCAGCGGCTGCAGCACGGCGCGGATCGGCGCAATGATGATCTTCAGGTCCGGGTCCCCGTCATGCAGCCGGCGCAGTACCTCCAGGCGACGGCCCACGGTGTCGCTGCGCGGGGAGAGCCGTTCGTGGGGCAGGGTTTCCCAGGAAGGGAATTCGGCAACGTGCTTGGACGGGAGGTAGGCGGCCAGCGACGCGGAGATGTCCTCGGCCTCTCGGCCGGTCGCGGTGACGATCAGCGTGACCGCGCGCTCGTGTCCTTCGGACAGGCCCTGGCTGACGTGGGCTCCGAGAATCGGGCGCATGCCCTGCGGCGCCGCGATCTCCAGCTCTTCGCTGCGGGTCGAAAAGCTTTGTGATGCACCTTGGCGGATACGGCGGAATGACGATTCCTCGCGCAGGAAATCATGAAGTCCAACTAGGCTCATGCGGCTTTCGTGTCCTCTCGGGCAGGTTAGGGGCCAACGCGCACGAGGCGTTCAGCCCGGTATGACACCACGAACACCGACCGCAAAACGATTCCGCGGCCGGCTAAATGCCAATATGTTGTTTTGATGCCTTCCTAGCCTACCTAATCGAGGTGAACAGATAGGGTTAATGGTGTCCAGTACCCGGGACCGGCAGCTGCCGGTTCTCCCGGCCGCCCAGATTTCTAGATTGGGATACCCATTCATGGCATTGAACGCAAGCACGCAGATCGCCCATCCGGCCGACCAGGTCATCGCCACGCTGGCTGACCGCGGCTTCGCTGAGCACCTGACCTCGCTGGCCAACGGCACCCTGCAGGACTTCACCGTCAGCGGCGACACCGCAGGAGCTTTCACCCTGACCACCGTTCGCGCCATGCCTACCGACCGCGTGCCGGACATCGCCCGCAAGTTCGTCGGCGCCTCGATCCAGGTCACCCAGGTCGAGCAGTGGAGCGCCCCGGATGCCGCAGGCAACCGCTCGGCCAGCGTGAAGATCGATGTCGCCGGTGTGCCGGTGTCGGTGTCGGGCAGCGAGAAGCTGACCGCCCAGGGCGACACCACCGAATTCGCGATTGAGGGAAAAGTCTCCTCATCGATTCCGTTCATCGGCGGCAAGCTCGCCTCGGCAGCCGAGCCGTACCTCGGCAAGGCCCTGAACCTGCAGGCTTCGCAGGTTAACGCCTGGCTTTCGAAGTAGCCTCGACGGCGTCGATTATGACGCCCGACACAGACGCCCGGACCTGCGATTTTTCGCCAGGCCTCCGGGCGTCTGCGTTTTGGGACGTGAATTACGTTAGGGTTGAATACGGTGTGCCGGGAAGTCTGGTCGGCGTGAAATGTTCATTTAACGAAGTAAGCGAGTACAACGCATGACCAACACTCCCTCTTCGGGTTCCCCAAAGAACCTATTTTCCCGGCCGAGCTATAGCGAATCCGTGCGTATCGGCGACATCCTGCGCAAGGAGACCGTCGGCGGCCTGGTCCTGATTGTCGGCGCGGTGCTGGCACTGATCTGGGCCAACACCCCAATGCGCGATTCCTACTTCGCGTTGCGCGACTTCCATTTCGGCCCCACCCTCTTCGGGGTCGACCTGAATCTTTCCATCGGCCACTGGGCGGCCGATGCCCTCTTGGCAGTGTTCTTCTTCCTCACCGGTCTGGAGCTGAAGAAGGAATTCGTCATCGGCGACCTGCGCAACGTCAAGACCGCCGCGGTTCCCGTGGCGGCGGCGTTCGGCGGCGTGGCCGTCCCGGCCATCATCTTCGTGATCGTGGCTGCAGCCTCCGGAGGCTTCGGCAGCGAGCTGATGCAGGGCTGGGCGATTCCCACGGCAACCGACATCGCCTTTGCGGTGGCGGTGCTGGCGGTCATTGGTTCTTCCCTGCCGACCGCGCTGCGCATTTTCCTGCTGACCCTTGCAGTGGTTGACGACTTGATCGCCATCGTGATCATCGCGTTCGTCTTCACCGACGATCTGAAGCCGACCTACTTGGCCTTGGCCCTGATTCCGATCATCCTGTTCACCGTCCTGGCCCGCACCTTGGCGAAGTTCTTCGCCACCCGCCTGTGGGCCGCCTGGGTCATCCTGCTGCCGCTGGGCATCGTCACCTGGATCTTCGTCTTCGGATCCGGCATCCACGCCACCATCGCCGGCGTGATCCTGGGCTTCTGCGTCCCGGTCAAGCGCACCGACGGACGCGAAGGCATCGGCCTGGCCGAGCAGTTCGAGCACCGTTTCCGTCCGCTGTCCTCTGGCTTCTGCATCCCGGTCTTCGCGTTCTTCGCCGCCGGCGTGACCGTGATTTCCCCGGAATCAGGCAGCGGCGGGCTGCTGACCGACCCGGTCTTCTGGGGCATCGTACTAGGCCTGGTGCTGGGCAAGCCGATCGGCATCATGGGCTCGACCTGGGTGCTGACCAAATTCACCAAGGCATCCTTGGACAAGGACGCCAAGTGGGGCGACCTGTTCGGCGTGACGCTGCTGGCAGGTATCGGCTTCACCGTCTCACTGCTGGTCTCCGAGCTGTCCTTCGGCCTGGAGTCGGCGCACTACGAGCACGCTAAGGTCGCCATCCTGGCCGGTTCGTTCATCGCCGCCATCCTCGGCGCCCTGTGGCTGATTCCGCGCAACCGCCGCTACAAGGAGATCGCGGCGCGCGAGTCCCGCGACGACAACAAGGACGGCATCCCAGATGTCTACCAGCAGGGTGAGGACAATTAGTCCCTGACTGGATCGCAACGCAAAAAATCTCTGGTTCCGCCCTCGGGCGGAACCAGAGATTTTTTTGGCTCAGCGTGTTGTTATGCTGCTTCCAGCATGGCGACCTCTGCCGCCACCCAGGCCAGCATGGCGCACTTGACGCGGGCAGGGAACTTGGACACCCCGGCAAAGGCCACGGCATCCTCCAGGATCTCTTCATCAGGGGTCATGGTTCCCTTGGAGCGCATCATTTCCCGGAAGAGATCCAGCTTGTCCAGGAACTCTTCGCGGGTCAGCTCCGGGAGCATTTCGCTGAGCACGGAGGCTGAGGCCATGGAGATGGAACAGCCGTCGCCTTCCCAGCTCATGGCGGTGAACTTCTCGCCTTCCAGCTCCACGCGCACGCGGATCTGGTCCCCGCAGATCGGGTTGTGCTGGTGCGATTCACCGTGGCGGTGGCCGCCCTCCGGTTCCACGAGCGGGGAACCGATGCGGCGCTTTGAATGGTCGAGGATGACCTGCTGGTACAGCTGATCGAGTTCGTTCATTTTAAACTCCAAAATATTCACGAACCGAAGCGACTGCCTCAATCAGGGCCTTGATGTCTTCTTCGGTGTTGTACAGATAAGTGCTGGCGCGGGTGGTCGCGGTGACACCTAGGGCGCGGTGCAGCGGCTGCGCGCAGTGGTGGCCAACGCGCACGGCGATGCCGCGCGAGTCCAGGAACTGGCCTACGTCGTGCGGGTGCACTCCGATGACCTCGAAGGGAACGGTGCCGATCCGCTTGGCATCGGCCGGGCCGAAGACCCGCACGCCTTCCAGGGCTGACAGGCCCTGGTACAGCAGCTCACCCAAGTGCTCTTCCCAGTCCGCGATGCGGTCCATGCCGATCTCGTCGAGGTAGCTGGCGGCCGTGGCGAGACCATGGACCTGGGAGATGCGCTGGGTTCCGGCTTCGAAGCGCTGCGGAGCTGGAAGGTATTCCGCGTGCTCCATGTCCACCACCGTGATCATGGATCCACCGGTGAGGAACGGCGGCATGGCGTTGAGCAGCTCTTCACGGCCATAGAGGCCGCCGATGCCGGTCGGGCCGAGCATCTTGTGCCCGGAGAAGGCCATGAAGTCCACGTCCAGGGACTTGACGTCCACCGGAAGGTGCGGAACGGACTGGCAGCCGTCCAGCACCGTCAGGGCGCCGACTTTCCGGGCGGCGTCCACGAAGCGACGGGTATCGGTAATGGTGCCCAAGACGTTCGAAACATGGGTGAAAGCCACCAGCTTGGTACGTTCGGTGACCAGCGAATCGATCAGGTCGTAGCGCAGCGAGCCATCCTCTGCGATCGGCACGTAGCGCAGGGTCGCGCCGGTGCGGAAGGCGAGCTCCTGCCACGGGATCAGGTTCGCGTGATGCTCAAGTTCAGTAGTGAGAATCTCGTCGCCCGGGCCGAGTCGGAACCGCGCGGCGGCTTCTCCCCCGCGTCCCAGCGAGGCGTTGGACATCGAGTAGCTGATCAGGTTCAGCGCTTCGGTGGCATTCGAGGTCCAGACCAGTTCGTTGGTCTTGGCGCCAATGAACTTCGCCACGGTTTCGCGGCCCTGTTCGAAAAGGTCGGTAGCCTCCACGGCAAGGGTGTGCGCACCGCGGTGCACCGCGGCGTTGGCGTTTTCGTAGTAGTGCTGTTCAGCCTCGTAAACGCAGCGCGGCTTCTGGCTCGTGGCGCCTGAGTCGAGGTACACGATATCGGCACCGTTGACCTGGTGCTCAAGGATCTCGAAGTCCGCCTTGATGCGTGCCACCTCGTTGGCGGTAAGCGCCTCGGCCGTTCCAGTCTGACCAGTCATGGTGTGCACGGGTCCTCCGAATTCTCGTCATGAATCGCCGCGCACTCCGCCGTCCGATCCGGCTGCAATGCGATTAGGCAATAGGTACATTAGGTAATTATTCCACTCCGGACTCCGTTGCACACCTAAGTTAGTCCTTAGTAAGTTTCGCCTTAAGGACGTGCCAGTTGAGGTCTCGAAGGGCCCCAGCCATAACGAAGGCGGAATCCGCGCCAATCGCCCGAGAGACCCGAATTTGCCCGAATTCCGGAGCTACCTCGCGCCGTGCTTGCGCTGATACATCATGCGATCCGCCGTGGACAAGCAGTCCGCGAGGCTGGCCAGTCCCGGCTCCGCTGCGGCGAAACCGCAGGATGCCGCGATGCCGGCGGACTCCAGCGCCGCGTCGAAGGTCTCGAAGAATGTTGCGGCTTGTGACGGAACAACCCCGTTGGCCAGGATCGTGAACTCGTCCCCGCCATATCGGGCTACATGGCAGGCGGTCGTGCCTGCTTCCCTCAAGGTCCGGGCGGCACGCACGATCAGGTCATCGCCTGCAGCGTGCCCCAGGGTGTCATTAACCTGCTTCAGTCCGTCGAGGTCGACAATGGCGACTGCCACGGCATCGCCGAAGCTCTCCAGCCGCTCTTGGGCATCGGCAACGATGGCGTCCCATCCACGGCGGTTGAGCAGGCCGGTCAACGCGTCCGTGTTCGCCAGCGCCTCGGACATCTCGATCCGTCGCCGTTCCCGGTCGATGCCTCGCGCCAGCTCCAGCTGCGTGGACAGCAGCTCGCTGAGCAGGTTCAACAGCTGCTCGTCGAGCTGCTCGTCATCGGACAGCGGTTCGGGCCGGACTCCGCACAGCACGCCGAACATCTCGCCGCGGTCGTCGCTGATGGTATAGCCCGCATAGGCCCCCACATATTCGGAGGCGCCGAGGTCCGAGTAATCCGGGTCAGCCCTGGAATCGCGCACCACATGAGCGGCACCGGATGCCATGCGGCTGCAGAACGACTCGTTCCAGTCGATTCGCGCCCCGGTACTCAGCAGTTGTTCTTGATGGACATGCACGTGGACCTGCTCCCCGTGCACCACGCGCGACACCGACCAGTCGGCCAGCGGGGTATGCGCGTTGAGGTAGGCGACGACTCGCTCCGAGGACTCGCTGAAGGCCTGGGCGCCGTTCAGCGGCAAGCCGTTCTCGCCCCGCGGCAGCCCACCGTTGTTCCGACGCTCGAGCTGCAGAGACTGGTCTTGAGGGGTGTGGTGTGAGGGCACCGGTATCACTCGCTTTGCTTGATAACTTCCTGCTGGTCAGCGAAGACTAATATGCTCAAAAACAATAACAGGGAAACGGAGAAGAATTCTCCTCATTCAGGGCATGTGCCCCGGCCGCGCTGAATTGCGCTGGACTGCAGCGGATATGGAAAACTCCGGACCGGTTGGTCCGGAGCATTCCCGAAAGTTTTCAGGCCGTGTGGAACTTGCCCTGGGCTGCTTCCAGCCCCTGCGACATCAACAACTCCACCGCGTCGGCCGCGTTGTCGATCAAGAATGGCAGCACCTGCTTTTCGGACTTCGAGAAGTCCTGCAGGACCCAGTCGGCGGTGTCCATGCGTCCGGGCGGGCGACCCACTCCGGTACGCACGCGCAAGTAGTCCTTGGAGCCCATGGCCTTGGAGATGTCGCGCAGGCCGTTGTGGCCTCCTTCTCCCCCGCCGCGCTTGAGCTTGATGGTATCGAACGGAATATCGATCTCATCGTGAACCACGATCAAGTTCTCAACCCCGATGCCGAAGAACTTCGCCAGATTGCCCACGGGGCCGCCGGAGAGGTTCATATAGGTCATCGGCTTGGCCAGGACCACGCGAGGACCGCCCACGCCCATGCGGCCCTGGACGATCTGGGCGCGCGATGCGTGGGTCTTGAATTTCGAGCCGGCGCGGTTGGCCAGCTCGTCGAGCACCATCTGCCCGATATTGTGCCTATTGCCAGCGTAGCCGGGCCCGGGATTCCCGAGCCCGGCTACGAGCCAAGTGTCATTGCTCATGATGCTTAGCTAAATGCCTTATCGCAATGCTTAGGCAGCGACCAGCAGGTCCAGGTGATCAACGGTGCGGTTCAGCGCGTGGATCTGGATGTCCTTGATGGTGGTCTTCACTTCGGTGCCCTCGATGTTCAGGACCAGCTCAACGCCGCGGTCGCGAACGGCCAGGGTGGTGGCCTGTGCTGGCAGCAGAACGTGCTGCGGCTCGGAGCCTGCACCGTAAACGACTGCTGGGATCTGGCCTGCGCGGCGGGCCTGGCGGGCAGCGCCCTTGCCGAAATCGGTGCGTACAACGGCGTCAAGGTTGACAGATGCCATGATGATTCTCCTTAGGAAATGATTGCTTCGTTTAGGCCCTTGCGTGGACTCGGGAAGCAACCAACATCTAGAAGATGAAAGAGCTTTTCCGGCCTTGTCGATAACGGTCACACCATCGCTGGTGGTTCCCTCGCCTGGGCACAGTGAATAATTCTACCAGTTGCAGGACTCTTGGAAAAAATCCGTAGCGAACGCCACTGCCAGATCACCCAAGCCCAGGAACCATGAAAATGAATGCATCCTCCGGAGCGAACTCATAAGCATCGTCGCAACGGTAGCCCCGCAGCCATGGCACGCCATCGACCACCCGCAAATAGAAACCTTTCGGAAAGTCATCACCGCCCAACGGCAGCGACGAAATGGTCAGTGAATCGGAGGGATTCTTCCCGGCGCTCAGGACCGCATTCACCGAATTCTGCTGATCCAAAGTTGCCAATCGAAGGTAGGGCCCGGCCGCAGGAGGGCACAGCGCAAGACCCCTACTGGTGGCACGCTCGAATATCGTCTTCAGCGTCGCCGGCTGTCGCAACCCGAGATCCTGCAATCGAAAACTGGCGAAATTCACCGGTTCCGCCAGGCTCACCGAGTCGAATATCTTATGAGCCAGCAGCACGCGGGCGTAGTCGTTCAGTTCCACTGGTGCAGCAGCAAGCCGCTTCTCGATATCTTGGCGGCTCAGTCCGCCAATGACGACACACTTCGATTTCATTCCATCGCTTCCTGCTGCTTGTGGCACGTCATGCAAGACTCAAGACTATGCCAACGACACCAAGCGTGGTCCTACTCGGACCGGCTGCCAGCGGAAAATCCACGCTGGGCGAACTCATCGCTCAAGAACTCTCCGTGGAATTCATTGACCTCGATGATGTTGGCGATGCCTACTATGATGAAGTCGGCTGGAGCATTGCACGGCTAATTGGACGAACCGAGGCTGTCGGTCGTGTTGCCGCAGAGCAAGAGTGGGAAAAGGCGCGTGCCCATGCTGTAGTGCGGGCCATGGCGGAATATCCCGGCACGGTGGTGGCCTTGGGAGCGGGACATGCATCCTATACGCAGGCACGATATGCACTGCAAACGGCGAACGCTCTGGCTCCGGTCGAGCACGTTCTCTACGTCGAACCGTGCAGCGATAGAGAGCGGTCGCTGCAGATCCTCAGGGAACGATCCATCCTCGTCAAGGGCACCGATTGGATCCGCGAATCCCACGACTTCCTCGCCCAATGGCTCGATGATCCGCTGAGCCGGAAGATGGCCACCGCCACCCTCTATACTGCGGGTGAAACACCGCAACAAACGGCATCCCGATTCATTGGTTCCCTACGCCGCCAAGCCGGAGAGCCAACAGAACACCACGTGGCTATTAACGCACCTGCGGCCAGTACCCCATGGGTACCGGCCGCAGACTTGCGAAACGAGGGCTGCTAGGCGCGGCCGTCGAAGAGGTTCGTGACCGAACCGTCGTGGAAGACCTCGGAGATCGCGCGAGCGAGCAGCGGGGCGATCGAAAGAACGGTAAGGTTCTCGAAGCGCTTCTCTTCAGGGATCGGCAGGGTGTTGGTGACAACAACCTCGGTGGCCCCGCACTCGGCCAGGCGCTGCGCGGCTGGATCCGAGAAGACTGCGTGGGTTGCGGCGATGATGACGTCCTTGGCGCCGGCTTCCTTCAGCACGCGCACTGCGCCTGCGATCGTTCCGCCGGTGTCGATCATGTCGTCGATCAGGATCGCGGTGCGGCCCTTGACCTGGCCCACCACGGTCTTCGACTCGGCCTGGTTCGGCACGGTCAAGTCACGCGACTTGTGCACGAACGCCAGCGGGGCACCGCCCAGGCGCTCTGCCCACTGCTCGGCGACGCGCACGCGGCCGGTATCAGGGGAAACCACGGTCACGTTGGCCACATCGACCTTGGACTTGATGTAGTCGGCCAGCAGCGGGAAGGCGAACAGGTGGTCCACCGGGCCGTCGAAGAAGCCCTGGATCTGCGCGGTGTGCAGGTCGCAGGAGATCACGCGGTCGGCGCCTGCGGTCTTGAACAAGTCGGCAACCAGACGTGCCGAAATCGGCTCACGGCCGCGGCCCTTCTTGTCCTGGCGGGCGTACGGGTAGAACGGCGCCACGACGGTGATGCGGCGGGCGGAAGCGCGCTTCATCGAATCGATCATGATCAACTGTTCCATCAGCCAGTTATTCAACGGGGCCGGGTAGGACTGCAGCAGGAACACGTCCTTGCCGCGGACCGATTCGTCCGAACGCACGTAGATCTCGCCATTGGCGAAGTCATAGGCATTTAGTGGCAGCTTCTCGATATCGAGGGCCTTGGCCACCTCGTCAGCTAGTTCCGGGTGCGCACGTCCGCTGGCAAGCACCAGCTCTTTGTTGACGTTATGGCGGATTTCACTCATTGTTATGCTTTCTCGCTCGCTTCGCTATCACGTATGAGGTGTACTGAGGAAATAAAATCCGTCGCGGAACTACTCGGAGGCCGAGGTGTTCAGCGAGGACTTGAACGCGGCGTCTGCCGAAGAGGTACCCGGACGCTTTTCCAACGTCCATCCCTCGGTGTTGCGCTGCGGGGCCACGGACAGCGCCAGGGCACCGGCCGGGACATTCTTGCGGACGACTGCACCGGCGCCGGTGTAGGCGCCGTCCCCGATTTCAACCGGGGCGACGAACACGGTATTCGAGCTGGTGCGCACGTGCGAACCGATCTTGGTCCGGTGCTTCTTTTCTCCGTCGTAGTTGGCGGTGATGTTGCCACAACCGATGTTGGTGAACTCACCGATTTCAGCATCCCCGGCATAGCCAAGGTGCGAGAGCTTGGAGCCGCGACCAATGGTCACGTTCTTGGTTTCGTAGAAGGCGCCGATCTTGCCGTCGGCCCCCAGGTCGGTGCCCGGACGCAGGTAGGCGAATGGACCCACGGACGCGCCGTCGGCGATACGCGAGTCGGTCGCGTCGCTACGCTTGACTGTTGCGCCCTGGCCAACCACGACGTTGGTCAAGGTGGTGTCCGGGCCGACCGTCGCATTAGCGCCGATGATGGTTTCGCCGTGCAGCTGGGTTCCCGGCTTGAGGGTGGCATCCTGGCCGATCATGACCTCGGCGTCGATCCAGGTGGTGGCAGGGTCAACGATGGTGACACCCTGGCGCATCCAGAATTCGTTCTTGCGCTGGTTGTAGATGCGGGCCAGGTTGGAGACCTGCACGCGGTCGTTGGCGCCCTCGATCTGCCAGCGGTCCTCGATCCGGGAGGAGGCCACGCGGCCGCCGTGGGAGCGGGCGATGGCCAGCACGTCGGTCAGGTACATTTCGCCCTGCGCGTTGTCGGTGGTGACCTCGGTCAGTGCCGAACGCAGCATCTGCGCATCGAAGGCGTAGATGCCGGAGTTGATTTCCTTGACTGCCAGCTCCTCAGGCGAGGCGTCCTTCTGCTCGCGGATGCCGGAGACGTCCCCGTTCGCGTCGCGCAAGATGCGGCCGTAGCCGGAAGGATCGTCCAGCTCGGTGGTCAGCACGGTCACCGAGTTGCCGTTGGACTCATGGGTGGCGACCAGTTCCTGCAGCACCTCGCTGGTGAGCAATGGCACATCGCCATAGGTCACCACGACGGTGCCCTCAAGTTGCGGGTCGATGGCTTCGAGGCCCTGCTGCACTGCGCGTCCGGTGCCCGGCACATCGTCCTGGTCCGCGATGGTGATGTTCGGGAACTGGGTCAGGATGTGCTCGGCAACAAGGTCGCGCTGGTGGCGGACCACCGCAACGAGGTTCCGGGGTTCAAGCGCAGAGGCCGCATGCAGCGCATGGGAAACCATGGAGCGACCTGCGATTTCATGCATGATTTTCGGCTTCGCCGATTTCATTCGGGTGCCTGCGCCGGCGGCGAGGACGATAACGGCTACTGGTGCGTTGACCTGATCGCTCAAGTTGCTTTTCTCCTGCGGGTCGCTTCGGGGTTTTGGGCAGTGAAGAAAAACCCCTGATCCAGTCTATCGCGCAGATTGGGGGCAACCGAACTTTGATACCAAGAAAGCGCCGCGGCGGCGGCGCTTGGAACGTTGTTCCGCCCCTAGGATTCGAACCTAGAATGCACAGCTCCAAAGGCTGGCGTGTTGCCATTACACCAGGGCGGAAAATGTGGTCAGCAGGTAAACCAGCCAAGCACGCTATGTATTCTGCCATGTCCTGCGGTGCTGTGTGAAATCGCAAAACACCGTATTGAGACTCACTTTTATTCTCTGCTTTATTCCACACGCGGTGCGGAGGCAACTTTGGAATATGGCTGTTCCCCCACAGTTTGGCGTCTCGATTTGCCCCGGAAAGTAAACTGGAGACGTGGCACATTTACTCGGGGGCGAAGCCCTGCATCTGGAATATCCAACCCACGTCGTTTTTGACTCGGTGACCATCGGCATTTCCGACGGCGACCGCATCGGACTCGTTGGACGCAACGGCGAAGGCAAGTCCTCGCTGCTTGGCATGCTCTCGGGCAAGATCGAGCCTAATTCAGGACGCGTGACCCAGCGCAACGGCCTGCGCGTGGGAGTCCTGGACCAGAGCGACACCCTGGACTCGGACTCGACCATCCATTACGCCGTAGTGGGCGACATGGCCGACCACGAATGGGCCGGCGACGCCCGTACCCGCGACATCATCTCCGGCCTGGTCGCAGACCTGGACTGGGAAGCAACAGTGGGCACGCTCTCCGGCGGCCAGCGCCGCCGCGTGGCATTGGCAGCCCTGCTGGTGCAGGACTGGGACGTTGTGATCCTCGACGAGCCGACCAACCACCTGGACGTCGAAGGCATCTCCTGGCTGGCCGAGCACATCAACAACCGCTGGTCCAAGAACTCCGGCGGGCTGATGGTCGTCACCCACGACCGCTGGTTCCTCGACGCGGTCTGCACCACCACCTGGGAGGTGCATGACGGCATCGTCGAGCCCTTCGAAGGCGGCTACGCTGCCTACGTGCTGCAGCGTGTGGAACGCGACCGCATCGCAGCGGTCACCGAATCCAAGCGCCAGAACATGATGAAGAAGGAACTGGCCTGGCTGCGCCGCGGCGCACCGGCCCGTACCTCCAAGCCGAAGTTCCGCATCGAGGCCGCCAACCAGCTCATCGCCGACGTACCTCCGGTGCGCAACCCGCTGGAACTCAAGCGCATGGCCACCAGCCGGTTGGGCAAGGACGTCATCGACCTGCTGGACACCTCGGTATCCTTCGGCCCGAAGCAGATCCTCAAGCCCTTCACCTGGCGCATCGGCCCCGGCGAGCGCACCGGCCTGCTGGGCGCCAATGGCGCGGGCAAGTCGACCCTGCTGGGCCTGATCGCCGGCACCGTGGAGCCCTCCAGCGGCAAGATCAAGCGCGGCAAGACCGTGAAGCTGGCAGTGCTGGACCAGCAGTTCCGCGAACTGGACCAGATCGGCGAGGACCTGGTCCGCGAGGTGCTCGGCCGCTTCCGCACCACCTTCAACGTGGACGGCAAGGACCTGACCCCTGCCCAGCTGCTTGAACGCCTGGGATTCTCCTCCGCGCACCTGTCCACCAAGGTCCGCGAGCTCTCCGGCGGCCAGCGCCGCCGACTGCAGCTGCTGATGATCCTTATGGACGAGCCGAACGTCATGATCCTCGATGAGCCGACCAACGACGTCGACACCGACATGCTCGCCGCATTGGAAGACCTGCTGGACTCCTGGCCGGGCACGCTGATCGTGGTTTCCCACGACCGCTACCTGCTGGAGCGCGTCACCGACCAGCAGTACGCGATCCTGGACGGGAACTTCCGTCATGTTCCGGGCGGCGTGGACGAGTACCTGGCACTGCGCAGCGCACAGGGCACCGGGTCGGGCTCCAACCCCGCCCAGTCATCCGGCACCGAGCAGGCAAAGCCCGCAGGCCCCAGCGGCGCCGAGCTGCGTGCCGCGCAGAAGGAGCTGAACGCCAACGAGCGCAAGGTCGGGCAGTTGCAGGACAAGATCGCCAAGATCCATGAGAAGATGGCCGGCCATGACCAGTCTGATTACGAGGGGCTAGGCAAGCTGACCGCAGAGATCAGCGAATTGCAGGACCAGGTTGACCAGCTGGAAGAACGCTGGCTGGAACTCTCCGAGATCGTCGGCTGATCCTAAAGCCAGCTTGATCGATACTTGCCCGGTCTAGCTCGGGCAGCGATGGCTACCCCCGAACACTCAAAGTTGAGAACCATTTAAAGTTCGACATCTGTTCGGTGGTAGCCATCGCTTTGCTTTTGCTTCGTGGCAAACTTGCCAAAAGCAGATTCTTATCATGTCTTTGCTCCTACCAACTCCATGAAATCCGCTTGGTAGTTTGCCGCAGCCTTCTGGATCCCCTCCGTGTGAAAGCAGCTTGCACTCTTCGAGACACAGGTCCGACAACCTTGTAGTCCCTTCAGATGCGGTCTCGCGTCATTGTTGTTTATTGCACTGCGGGGATCGAATATCCAACCCTTGTTGTCACGCAAATTCATGGGAGCTGAAGTGCCGTGCATTAGGTTTGAAGCATGAGAATCAAAGCGAGTGTTCGAGAATTTTTGGGCCTGGACTCCGTGCCTCTCCATGACGGGTACTCGCAGAGCGGCAGGGGTGTCCGGATGCCGGTTTGCGATGCCTGCGGCGCGCTGGTCACGTACGAATCCCAGTCAGCCCATACCGACTGGCATAGGAAAAGCACCCCTTGAGCCAGGACTTGATCCATCGGAGATTCCTCTGAGGCAAGGCCGATCCCATCTAATCCGAATGGCGTTTCGGTTCTCGGATCCCGTGTGTGCAATCGACCTGCCAATGATAATGTGTTGAAAAAGCTGCTGTCTGGCTGACTTCCCGATGCTTGATATGTGCGCCGTCCCGCGCACACCGCAAGATTCACGGAGCCAATAGCCCCATCGACCAGTTAGTCTTTCAAGATGGACCCGTTGATTCAGCCTGTCATAGATGCTTGTGGTTATCGTCTTCGCCCGTTTAACGCAGGGGACGCACCGTTGGTTCAAGATGCTTCCTCCGATCCGCTGATTCCACTGATCACAACAGTTCCCCGCAACGGTACCCGGAAAGAAATCAGCGAGTTCATCGATCGGCAGCACCACCGGCTCGTTGAACGATCAGGCTATTCTTTTGCCATCGCGGATGCAGACTCGGATCAGGCATTGGGCCAGATCGGACTATGGCTGAAAAACTCCAATCATGGCCGAGCCAGCATCGGCTATTGGGTTGGCCCGTCGCACCGCAACCGAGGAATTGCCTCTGCTGCCTTGGAAGCGATCTCTCAATGGGGGCTCGAACTGCCGGACATTCATCGTTTGGAACTTTATGTCGAGCCCTGGAACGAAGGCTCATGGAAGACAGCTGAGCACTGCGGCTACATGCGAGAAGGTCTGTTGCGCAGTTGGGAAGAAATTGGTGGAGCACGTAAGGACATGTACATGTATTCACGGCTTGGCTGAATCCGGCACTCGATTCGACTGTCAGGAGGCTTCTGTCGTTGATCGCTAAAGCGTGGGGGCGCCGCCTCTCCCGAGAAGCAGACGAAATGCCCCGAATTTATTTTCCTCGATCGTTCCGGCCCGCCAGCCGTCTGACGGGCCAAGCAGCTCACCCTTAGCAAGCGCACTTGAAGGACAACTTATGGGATCCATGGACGAACTCATCAACCCAACCGTGATTGCGCAATTGCGTACTTCGCTGCAAGACGTTGCGCCCGGAATCGGACTGGGCCATCTCAAAAATTCAGCTGGACTCGTCGCCGACATGCGGCTGCGGGACCGAGTTGATATCGTCCGGAACGCCTTGCTGAAAGACCTTCCCGCGGACTTCGCCAGCACCAGGACGATCATTCACGAGGCTCTGAACGATCCCTTGCTCACCGGCTGGATGATCTGGCCCGTTTCCGAGCTCATCACCGCCAAGGCACTTGATTCCGGAACCATCGAAGACTTCGATGCGGCCATGGAAACGCTTGCCCTGCTTACCGACAGACTGACCTGCGAATTCGCGATCCGCGCGATGATTATCGACCGGCCAGAACGCGCGCTCCAGCACGCGCAAAACTGGACACAGCACGAGAATGAACACGTTCGCCGTCTGGCCACCGAGGGGACTCGCGCGTACCTTCCTTGGGCAAAACGTGTCCCTTGGCTCGTCGCCAATCCCCGAGAGACCCGCGCCATTCTCGACGCCAGCTACCGGGATCCCGCGGAATACGTTCGCCGATCGGTCGCGAACCACCTCAATGACCTCAGCCGGGTTGATCTGGGAGCCCTCATCGAGACGGCCACCGCATGGGCTGGCAACGCCGACGAAAACACCGCGTGGGTGCTTCGGCACGGATTGCGAACACTGGCCAAGCAGGGCCACCCCGAAGCGTTGTCCCTCCTCGGTTTTTCCGGTGACGATCTTTCGATCTCCGCGCCGCTGCTTGCCAGCGACCGCATCCCCTGGAACGGTGAGATCGCATTCAGCACACAGGTCACGAACCATGGTGGCACTGAAGCCAACGTTGCCATCGATTACAGCGTCGGCTTCCTGAGGGCGAATGGCTCCCATGGGGCCAAGACATTCAAACTTGCCACACGGAAAATCGGGCCAGGCGAGACTGTCACCCTGGGCAAAACCCATTCGTTCAGGCCCATTACGACACGCAAGTACTACCCCGGAGTGCACACTGTGACGGCTCAAGCAAATGGCAAGAAATCCGAGCAAACTGACTTCACGCTTGAAGCAGAATCGGTCGAAATCAGCCGAGCGAAATAGTCAATGGCCAATGCATTTCCAGCAAATAAGCTACGACATGTTTGTACTGGATCCCATCCCACACCCACCAACTTTGATATCCGCATAAGGCACCTTCACCGGGCATTTTTGTGGGCGGGGTATACGGGAATCTGAAATCTTTGGAAACCCGGAGATTCGAAAATATGCCAAGCCAACAAGACTTATGTCCCGAATGAGGACCGGCTTACGGAACGGTCAGGAACGCGAATCTGGACAGACCCCTTACGGAACGACGCAACTGTTCCAGCTTCGAAGGAGAACGCTCGCAAGTTCCTCAACAGGCGGTGCAGAGTGCGCTATTTCGACGTGCCGTGGAATCGGAATTGAGGGAATGGCAAGCAGGGGCGTTTGTGTTTCATTGAGATTCCCCATAAACAACCTATACTCCGATAGGTTTGGGGTCATGAATAACATATCGATTCGCCCAGCAAACGTTAATGATGTGCCGACCATCCGGTCAATTGGGATTATTACGTGGCCAGCTACCTATCTTAGTTTTACGAGTCCAGATTTCGTAATGGATAACCTCAATACTTGGTGGTCACACGACTCGGTAAGCGCTTCTATTGCCGATGATACGACGTACATTGCTTTTCAGAATGGCGAAGCTGTGGGCACTCTCACTGTAGGGCAGTTTGAGGGCGAACCTGTCATATGGAAAATCTATGTTGTGCCGAAAGCCCACGGTTGCGGAATCGGCACAGAACTGATGAACACAGCTCTTACTGCTATCGGTCCCGCACACGATGTAAGGATCGAATTTGTGAAAGGAAATTCGACAGCCCAAGCATTTTACGAACGACGTGGCTTCAAATTTGATTTCGAAGAAGGCATGGCCGAGGGGTTCACTACAGTCTGGCTTCGTCGACCCGCCGGCCCAATTATTTCAGTATCTTAAACTGTGTCCCGTAGAGCGTTCCGCTTGCGGACACGACGAAGTGAGCAGCCATCTACTTATTGTGTGGCTACCCAAGCCAATGTACGTTTCGTGGGAGACTGGGGCGATGAGCACAGGTCGGGACTACGAGGGTTACGCAGCGAAAATGAGGCGGCATGTACTTGCCGGAACGGACATGGAAGTCGACGTACGTTTCGTTGACATGATGAGCAGGCGATGTGCCTGTGTCCTCGATATCGGATGCGGAATCGGCAATGCCGTCAACGGATTGCGAGCCCGGGGCCACGCGGCCTACGGAATTGATCCCACGCCAGAAGTCCTCGAAGTTGCCCGGGACCTCTATGATCCGTCGTGGTTTCGCCGTATGGCCGCCGTCGACATTGAGCCTGGGACCTTGCCCCTAAACGGCCTCCCTGGGGCCTACGACGTCGTACTCATGTCGGGGAACGTTCCGTCTTTTCTGTCAGCGAATGAACTGCGCAAAACCTTCCGCCAGGTTGCAGAACTGCTGGAAGCCGGGGGCATTTTCGTCGTCGGAACCACCACTGTCATTCAGGGCGGCCCCATGGATCAAGACAAGGCAGCGGCCGGGTCGGGATTGACACTCTCCCACCGGTTCTCGGACTGGCACCTCAGCCCTTTCCACGCTGGGTCGCCATGGTCAGTGAGTGTATTCTCTGCGCCCGGGTCTAGGAATCTCGCTGAAGTTCCGGATGGGATGTTTGTTCTGCGAGGGTGAGCGGATGGCGGCGCGAAAATGCCCGGTCAGCCTTGCTCTTGCGGGCGGATCCCTGCCTGTCAGGCTGGAGTGAGAGCACTGATTCATAGCAAGTAAAATTCCCCTGAGACATGGAGCCAGCTGATTCTAGATTCTCAATCCATTTGAGCGGGAGGGACCAGGCGGATAAGAGAATTACAGGCTTCCATTGCCTCTTCGTCATGGGTTGCGAGTACAACTGTTGCGCCTGCTTGAGCTCGCTCACGCAGCAGCTGAATCACCATGGACCGATTCTTGGCGTCCAGGGAAGCTGTTGGTTCATCTGCAAAAATACAGGTTGCTCCCTTTGCGATGGCTCGTGCTAAGCCCACACGCTGCTTTTCACCTCCGCTAAGGCGTGAAATGGTCTCAGAGCCACGCCCTTCTAAACCGACCATGGCAAGAGCGTCATCAATGCTCTCCTGAGCTTTCCTGCTGCGTACGCCCAGTGCGATATTATATGCCACGCTCTCTTCATCCACCAGACCGTAGTCTTGAAAGATGAAAGTCGCTTGATTTCGCCAGAAAAGTCGGCGCTTCTTATCAGGCCACTTTGCCGTGGCCTCACCATTGACCAGCACTGCACCCTCATCAGGGGCGATCAATAGACCCAAGCAGTGCAAGGCAGTCGTCTTTCCTGCGCCGCTCACACCGACGAGCCCTGTGATTTCGCCTGGAAGGCACAGCGCATCGATATTAGTCAGCACATTTTTTGACGCAGCTTTAACGCTGACATTGGACATTTGTAATTTCAAGGATCCACCAAACGTAGTCAAAAGTTGCGGGATAATTTCTACTGCTCCAATCGAGGTCAAGGGCTTCTGCTGATGAGACTCGTGAAGCGGTGACGTAGAGCGCGACTGTGTAGATATACGCTCATTGGAAGGTACGTCAAAGGAAGAATTAAAGCCCACCAGGGCGACAGTTCCAGTTGCTTGAGAAAAAGCACACTCAAGGCCGAAATGAAGATTGCGGATATTGACTCCCAGATGATGCGCCAGCGAGCAATCCAAGCCCAGCTAAATCCGGCTGTACGCTGAACGAATATTCTCCGGGAAAGCCTGTGTGCCCAGACTTGGGCTCCGACCGCAATAGTCAAAGCCAAAGCAGAAAGGACCAACCCCAACGACAGCCATCTGAGCCACAAAGTCTGGTTTAGCAGCTGCGCGCGAAGGAGGCCGGAATCGGCGGCGCGATCAACAGAGAGGATTACATCGCTGGCTCCGTTGGCATCGAAAGACTGCCGCACGGCATCGGCATTGCTAAATAGCAAATTACCCGTTGAAGCTGAAGACAACAGCAAATTGCCCGTGAGCGATTCTCCTGCGTTGTCCACGACGATGACGGTCGGAGTACTCTCGAATTCCATCTCTCCCGTGACTCCACTGATCGCCGCAAAGGGTTTTTCTCCCTGCCACCGCATAAAGTGCACCCCGGAAGCCTTAAGCCCGTCTGAGTCAGCAAGCCATAGAGGTAGTGAATCTTTCATGACCTGCGCGGCGTCTTGAGGGAGATCTGCCTCTTGTGCAGGCTTCCAATCCGCCCCGTTTAGCGACTCGATCCCCATCAGCTTTAGGAAAGTCATGTCCGTAATAATTACAGATAGAGTCGGATCACTCGAATCTGATCCGGCAGGCCCAGAATATAGACTTATTGCTTTAGAGAAAGCCAGTTGCTCCCTACTCGACATAGCCCTTGCCGCTTCCTTGACTGGGTCCTCCAGCTCTCCATCAGCAGACGAAGCCCGAATCGAAACCCATCCGTCCAGCCGAGACCACTCTTGCGCCTGATCTGCCGCCTGCTGCGCGCCGATTAATCCTGACACGAGAAAAGGAAGCGTTAGCGCGGTGATGCCTACCGATAGTAGACGCAACATTTCACTAGGTGCGCCAAAGCCTGCTCCAGGAAATTCTCTTCGTGCAATAGCTTGCCGAGTCGGCCATGACAGCGCCACGACAAGGGCCCATATTATCAATATGAAACTGAGCAGTATCAGCAAAGCAACTGCGAGCGTGGACATGAATTCCACTGCATATTGCAGGCCACTCAAGATGAGAACAGTGACCCCCGCTACGGAAGCAAGCAGCCCTATAGGAAGCGCAACGCGGCGAATAAGGACACCGAGATCGCCCCTTATGATCTCAACGTTGGACTTCCCCGCCAAGAATTCGAGATCGTGGAGCCGAGCTCTCGACAAACCCCACATCAGCACGCTCGTGACTACAAGGACCCCGGAAGTCAGCAGTGCAAGTGCAGCCCCACTTTCAGCCAGTGATTGCATTAGCATTTGTCGCCAGTCGTAGTTCGTCCACCAAGCCTGGCCTCCCAGGCTTTCAATGACCTTTGTGAAGGATGCCCGCTGCTCTGCGCTTGCGTCAGCGGGCACGTAGGATGCTTCAAGGCTATGGCTACCGAGATCCGCAGCGGAAAGTATCTCCATGTGATGCCACGGCAAGAAAGAGGTCGGAGCAAGTCTTTCCTCTGGGGAAGCCGATCCTAATGAGTAGAGAACTCGCGCAGTCGGATCTTCATCGGCAGGAGCCTGTAAATATAGGGGAACGGCTGTACCATCACTCCACTCGGTCAGGCTCTGGAGGACTTCCGCTCTGGAAGCCGTGGAGTCTTCCAAAGAGACCAACACGGTTGAACCTGCACCTAGCGGGAAATATCGATCAGAAATATTGATAAAAATACCTGCCAAAAGTACCAAGATTGCCGCGGCGATAAGGGAGGACGCTGTCAAAAGCTTCTTCAATAGGTTTCAAATCTCCGATTTATGGTCAGCAAGCAAAGCAAACCGGGCTCAATATCAAGAGCCCGGCTTACTCAATGGCAAAGTATTCGATCAGCGCACGTTGTAGTAGTAGTGAACGCCTGGCCAGCGCGACGTAAAGCGAGCGTCTGCCCAGGTATTCTTTGCAACCCAGCCGCTACTTTTGGTGTTTCCACTGGAATCCTTCACAGCCGAGCTGTGTGTTTTGTTCTGATTGAAATACTTTGAGTATGACCAGACGAGATTTGTCCCGCGATCCCAAGTTCCACCTTCCGGAGGTGACGATACTGCTGCATGGGCGGCAGTCGCCCCTCCCAATAGCAGTGCGCCAGCTAGTGCGATACTTGCAAATTTACGCGGCATGAGCTTCTATTTCGATTGATGACGATGCGACCCGCTTGAGTATAACGCCATCCTATCGACCATTTTCGTTAAAATCGATCCTTCTTAGTAAATGAATCGTCGCACCTAAAACCCTTAACATTTTGCGCTTCGAAATCAACGCGTTGCCCGTGCGTGTCTCTATCCACGAGTTATGGCAACGCTATTTCTCTTGGAATGTCGCCAGATGAAACTGTCCAAGTTGTCCGCCGCACGACCACAGATTCGGATCGCAGAATTACTTTCGATCCGCAAACACGTCCGGGAGTATCAGCATTGCTATCCACTGCTGCATTGTGTTTAGGAGAGAGCCCCGAAGCTATTGCCGAGAGGATTGGAGATTCTGGCAGTGGTGCGCTTAAACAGTTGACGGCGGATGCCATTAACGATTTTCTGGCGGGCCACCGAGAATGTCGAAACAAACTGACTAAGGATCTGGGTATATCAGCCAGGTTCTTCAACGCGGAAATGAACGAGCAAACTTTGGAGCCAACCAAACCCTTGCTGAAGTACGAACGACCATGGGAACAAATTACTAGCGCTCAACAGTTGTGTGCGCTCATTAGCAGCTGAGATTTCCAAAGTGCTTCACCCTTGATCCACCAAGTAGAAGTGAACCACTTAATCATCTCTGGTTTGCCTAGGATGAAGTAGATCTGCACCGCAGAGGGTTCCTTGGGTTCTTGCGGTTGTTTTCGTTGTGGTTGCTATCTTCGAATTTCTTGGGGGTTTCTACCTATTGGCTATAGCACTGATCTTTGCTGCTGTGTGGTGCTGGCGGCTGGCACAGATCACGGTGACGGTTGACACGAGATCGGTCATTCTTACCGGCCCTGCCTGGAAACGGGTTGTACCGCGACAGAACGTGCATGATGTGTCGGTCGCATCGGATAACGGCATGAACCTTGGCTTGGTGAACTGGCCTGTCACGACGCATAAACGCGACTCCCTCACGAGATTGAACATGGGAGGATCTGCCTCCGTAACCTTCTCAGATTCAAAAGGTCACCGGTACCAAGTCGTATTGGCCAACCCCCAAGACGCCACGCAATTTGCGGAATCGATCGCTGACTAAGCCTTGCTCCACCTGTCGGTATGAATTATCAGCAGAGCGAGGCCAGCTTACTGCTGAGCAGTCCCGTAGGAGGTTAGGCTTATGGGACACCAAAAACGACCGTTTTCGCTGCTACAACGACACAACGCCGCGCACCCGGTGCCCGATCGCCATCGATTCACCGCTGAGCTCCGCGGCCCGCGGCGAGAGCAGGAAAGCGATCACCTCGGCGACCTGCGTCGGCGTCGTATCGCCGAAACCGCCAGGCGCTACCGAGGTCGCCGGATGCTCGCTGACGATTCCCGGGCTTACGGTATTGATGCCGATCCCTGTCCCCGCATGCTCATCGGCCAGGTGCTTCGCAATGGTGATCAGCGCCCCGTTGCGCACCGAACCTGCGATATTTCCGGTCACCAGTGCGTTCTGGCCGGAGACCCCGACAATCCGTCCGGAGCCGGCTGCCCGCATATGCGGCAGCACCGCGTTGGCCATGCGCAAGAACCCCAGAGCCTTTCCCTGCACCGCTTCCATGACACGGGCCGGGTCGGAGTTCCCGGCCGGATCCAGTGTCCTAGCGCTGGGTGCGGCGGCATGCACTAAGCCGTCGATCCGTCCATGCATGTCCATCACCTGCTGGATGCCAGCCTGCACCGAGTGCTCATCGCTTGCATCCAGCTGCAGGTCCGTGCTGGCGGAACGTGCGGCGCTGATAGCGATCGCTCCCTCGGCCTGCAGCCAGTTGACCACCGCGGAGCCGATCAGCCCGGTCCCTCCGACGACAAGCACAATTTTTCCATCAAGTTCCAAGTCCATGCCGTTTAGCGTTTCCGCCATTGCTGGTGTTGCGCAGCCCTTTGGGGAAGAATCAGACCATGGATACCACGCGAATCGACAAGCCCGAGTTGGAAGTCTTCGACGAGAACTGGCAGCGGGCGCTGGTGCTCATGGCGCATCCCGACGACCCCGAGTACGGGACCGCGCTGGCGGTGAGCCGGTGGACCCGGCAGGGCAAAGAGGTAGCCTACGTCTTGGCGACGGCCGGCGAAGCAGGAATCGAGACCATCGCCCCGGCGCAGGCAGGACCGCTGCGCGAAATCGAGCAGCGCCGGGCCATAACCCACGTCGGAGTTCAGGAGCTTGAATTCCTAGGCCTGCCCGACGGCCGGCTGGAATACGGCATCGAGCTGCGCCGCGCCTTTGCCGCAGCGATCCGACGCCACCGCCCCGATGTGGTCATCACACTGAACTTTGAACGCACCTTCGGCGGCGTCTACCGGAACTCGGCAGACCACCAGGCCGTGGGCCGAGCCGTTCTCGATGCGGTCTCCGACGCAGCCAACTCCTGGATCTTCCCCGATCTCACCGATCCACCGCATACCGAAGTGCAGATGATCGCTGTTTTCGCCGACGGGGCGCCGACGCATTGCGTCCAGATCGAACAGCAGGACATCGATGCCGCCATCGCCGCATTAAGCGAACACCGCGAATACCTCGCGGCCTTGAGCCCTGACTCGATCGAGGACCAGGCGCGGGCACAAGTTGAGATGGTGCTGGGAGAACACCGCCCGGCAAGGGTGGGCTTCCGTGTCTACCGCTGAGTGGGATGGGCTGACCGAAGAGCAGCTGCGCGCCAACGGATCGCTGAAGTGGACCGCCCATGAGCACGCCATCGGGGCGTGGGTGGCGGAGATGGATTACCCGTTGGCCACCCCCATCCGCCGAGCACTGCGCGACTACGCCGAGTCGGAACTCTTCGGCTACCCGCCTCCGGCGCTCGATGCGCAGTTGGCGGCAGCGGCCAGCGACTACTACGGCAGGAACTTCGGCTGGACGCCCGATCCTGATTTCATCGCGCCAATTGCCGATGTGCTAGCCGGGCTTGGTGCCGTGCTGGACATCTTCCTGGAACCGCAGGCCGCGGTCGTGGTTCCAACCCCGGCCTACAATGCCGTTCCTGACCTATCCGGCGCTCAAGAACCGCCGAATTATCCAGGTGCCGATGCTGCGCGACGGCTCCGGGTGGCAGATGGATCTGTCTGGCATCCGCGAAGCGCTGCAGAACGGCGGCGGTCTGGTGCTGTTGTGCAATCCGCACAATCCCATCGGCAAGGTCTACACGCGGCAGGAACTGCAGTCGCTGTCGGAAGTCGTCCAGGAGCACGGAGCCAGGGTCTTCTCGGATGAGATCCATTCCTCGCTGGTTTTCGAGGGGGCCCATGTGCCCTATGCCTCGCTGTCGCCGGAAACTGCTGTGCACGCCATCACGGCAACCTCGGCGACCAAGGCATTCAACATGCCGGGGCTCAAGTGCGCGCAACTGTTCTTTTCCAACCCGGCCGATCCGGAACTCTGGCGGGACAAGGGATTCTTCATCGGTCATGGAGCCTCCACGCCTGGCAAACTGGCTGCCATCGCGGCGTACAACAGCGGGGAACCGTGGCGCCAGCAGGTCTTGGGTTATCTTCGGGACAACCGGGATCTGCTCACCGAGCTGCTGGAAGAGCATCTGCCCGGGGTGTTCTGGCTCCCGCCGGAGGGGACCTATCTGGGCTGGCTGGATGCCAGGGCGTTGGGGCACGGCGAACGAACGGCCGAGTTCTTCCTCAGCCAGGCCCGCGTGGCACTGGTCGAGGGCGCCCAATGCGGCGAAGGCTCTGCCGGGTTCGTGCGCATGAATTTCGCGCTCCCCCGCCCGATCCTGGTGGAAGCCATCAAGCGCATGGGACAGGCCGCATCGAAGGCGGGCGGATTGTGAGCAAGGAACAGACGACGCCGAAGATCCGGCGAAAGCTGGCCAAATCGCTCAACGAGCAGATTCCAGTGAGGCTCACGCGCAGTGTTGCGCCGGGCGAGCACGAGGACGGAATCGTCCAAAAGCTGGGCTAGGACTGGGTCCTGCTCGTGAATTTGCGCGACGGAGCGTACTTCAACGGATACATGATCCTGCGGATTGCAGACCTCGAAAGGGTGAAGCTCACGCGCAAATTCATGCCGTTCATTGAATCGCGGGAGCATCTACGCTACGGCTTCTGCCGCCGCGCCGCTGATCCTGCTCTACGAGGAAGTGCGTGCCCCGGACCAATTGTGGATTGGCACAGTTGTCGAATTGCGCCGGAAATCAGCGTGGATCCACATGATCAATGCGAACACACGCTGGTACGAGAACGTCGTTAATGTCCGGTTCAAGCATCTGACACGTATTGACCTGCACAGCGACTACGACAGGGCGCTGCTCTACGTGGCCGGTCCCGAGCCGGAGGCCAGCTAATCTCAGGCGGTGCTTCCGACCCCTCCACGCAACAGGTGTCCTGGCTAGGGCTTGCCGGTAATCAAGTCCGCAATGCGGGCGATCGGCGAGGTGGTGCTGCGCCCGTCCAGCTCGCTGCGGTCAGCCTTGCCGTACGCTGCGTACAGCCCCTTGGTGGCGATCCAGCGAAGCGGTTCCGGCTCCCACTGGCGTACGCGGTGGTTGACCCACGGCAGCGCGGTCAGCTCCGTGGAGTCGCCCAGCACCAGATCGCGCAGGGTGCGCCCGGAGAGATTGGTCGTGGCCACGCCGGTGCCCACGTAGCCTCCGGCCCAGCCAAGGCCGGTGGCCGGAACCAGGCCCACGGTGGCCGCCCAGTCGCGCGGCACCCCGAGGACACCTGACCAGGCATGGTCCACGCGGGCGGAGGCGGTCTGCGGGAACATCCGGTGCAGCACCTCGGTCAGCCCGTCGACGGTGACCTGCGGCGTCTGGCCGTCGGTGTCCGTGCGCGAGCCGAACTTGTACGGCACCCCGCGCCCGCCGATGGCGATGCGGTCATCCGCGGTGCGCTGGGCATACATGTAGACGTGGGCGAAGTCGCCGAGCACCTCGCCCTGGCTCCAGTTCAGCTCATCCCAGATGCCCTGGCTCAGCGGCTCGGTGGCGATCATCGAGGAGTTCATGGGCAGCCACAGGCGCTTATGGCCCTTGATGCCGGAGGTGAATCCCTCGGTGGCGCGCAGGATGAATTCAGCATTGAGCGTTCCGCCCTCGAATTCCAGCTGGCGCGGGCGGATGGTGGTGACGTGGGTGTTTTCGTAGATCGTGACGCCGAGCTGCTCAACCACCTCGGCCAGGGCCTTGACCAGCTTCGCCGGGTGGATGCGCGCTGCATGCGGGTGCCACAGCGCCGCCCGGGTTCCGGCGACATTGATTTTCGCGGAGGCCTCGGAAGCTTCAAGGAGCTTGGTGTCCGTGTGCGCCCACTGGGCTTCGGCTTTCGCGTGCGAGCGCAGGCGGTGTTCCTGAGCCGGGGTGTAGGCGATCTCGAATTCGCCGCCCTGCTGGATATCCGCGTCGATGCCTTCGGCTTCGCAGACGGCGATGACCTCTGCGACGGTGCGGTTCATGGCGTCCTGGAAGGCCTCGGCCGCGCTGCGGCCGTGGCTCTTCACATAGCGTTCGCGGCCGCCGGTGACGGTGTTGGTCAGCCAGCCGCCGTTGCGCCCCGAGGCGCCGTAGCCTACGTGGCGCGATTCGACCACGGTGATTTTCAGCCCCGGCTGCGCCTTGGCCAGGTAGTAGGCGGTCCACAGTCCGGTGAATCCGGCGCCCACGATGGCCACGTCGGCGGTGTGGTGGCCGGTGAGGGTCGGACGGGCTTCGGGCAGACCGATGTGCTCCCACCAATGGGACACGTGTCCGTTGATCATGAGAATCCTTCACTACCGCGACACAAAATGAACGTGCTTCACTTTGTGGGTTCAGGATTCACCCTATGATCCAGGCAACGGCCCGACAAGAGCTTGGGGCAAAATAACCGGAGGTTACTCGGAGAGCTCGACCTTCGCGCCGGGCGCCGGAGCGCTGACAGCCAGCGTGGCAACTCCGACTTCATCGCCCAGCTGGGCCCGCACCTGCTCGGCATGCTCGGCATCGCGCACCAGCAGAGCCAGGGTCGGGCCGGAGCCGGAGACCATGGCCCGCAGCGCGCCGGCGCCTTCGGCCAAGTCGCGCACGGTGCCCAGCTCCGGAGCCAGGGCCAGGGAGGCCTGGGTCAGGTCGTTGACGAGTACCTGCGACAGGGCCTGGGCGTCCGAGTGCATCAATGCCTCGATGACATCCGGGTCCACTTCCTGGGGTACCGCGATCTCCTGCCCGCTGCGCAACCGGTCGAGCATGGCGTAGACGCGCGGGGTGGACAGCCCGTAGCTGGCGGGGATCAGCACCCACTGGGTCTTGGCGCGGGTCAGCAGCGGGGCGAGCTTGTCCCCCACCCCCAGGCCGATGGCCGCGCCGCCCATCAACGCGAAGGGCACGTCCGCGCCCAGCCGGGCTCCGAGGCGCCCAAGTTCCTCGCGGTCCAGGCCCGTCTGCCACAGCTCGTTGCAGGCCACCAGGGTTGCCGCAGCATCCGCTGAACCGCCGCCCATGCCGCCGGCAATGGGCACCCGCTTGGTGATATGCAGGTTCGCGCCGAGGGTGCACCCGGTGTGCTCGCGCAGCAGCTGCGCGGCCTTGTACACCAGGTTGTGCTCGCCCAGCGGGAAGTTCTCCGGGTCTGAAACCACCGCGGAACCAGGTTCAAGGCTCAGCTGCAGTTCGTTATCCTCGCGCAGCGTCGCTTCGATCTGCTCCAGCAGCGACACCGCGACATACAGGCTGGCGACCTCGTGGTAGCCGTCTTCGCGGGGCGGGCCGACACGGAAATAGACATTGATCTTGCCCGGCGCAGTGGCAATAACTCGCTGTTTGGCCATGCCTAGGACTCTGGCTTCGGTTCGGCCGGGACCTGCTCGGCGGCGCGGGCGATTGCGATGAACCCGTCGATATCCAGCTTCTCGCCGCGTTCCTTCGGGTCGATGCCCGCCAGCGTGAGGATCTGCTCGGCGCGCATGCCGGACCCTGCCCAGCCGGAGAGCGCTGCGCGCAGGGTCTTGCGGCGTTGGGCGAAGGCGGCGTCGATGATCGCGAAGACCTGCTTGCGGTCCGGCGCATCACTGCGGTCCTTGTCGCGGGTGAACCCGACCAGGCCTGAATGGATCTTGGGGGCCGGCCAGAAGACGTTCATGCCGATGACCCCGGCCTTGCGCATGGTTCCGTACCAGGCACCCTTGACCGACGGCACGCCGTAGATCTTGCTGCCCGGGCTCGCGCTCATGCGGTCGGCCACCTCGTCCTGGACCATCACCAGACCGTGGCGGATCGAGGGGAAGTGCTCCAGCAGGTGCAGCACCACGGGAACCGCGACGTTGTAGGGGAGGTTTGCCACCAGCGCGGTGGGCTCCCCGGGAAGCTCGGTGACCTTCATGGCATCCGAGAGGATCACCGTCAGGTCCTTTTCACGGCCCGGACGGAACTCGGCCATGGTCTGCGGAAGGCGCTTGGCCAGCGGCGGATCGATCTCCACGGCGACCACCTTGTCGGCGGCGTCCATGATGCCCAGGGTCAGCGAACCGAGCCCCGGCCCGACCTCCAGCACGGTTTCCTCCGGGGAGACGTGGGCGGCCGCCACGATGCGACGGATGGTGTTCCCATCGATCACGAAGTTCTGGCCCAGGGTCTTGGTGGGCCGGATCCCCAGCTCATCGGCCAGGCGACGGATTTCGGTGGCCCCAAGCAGCGGCAAAGATTCCTTAGACATCACGTTCTCAATTCTAGTTCAGCCTGAGTCGGGCGCGGAAAAAGCGCAACGCGCCGGTTCGCTGAACCGGCGCGTTGCGCTCAATGAAGTGTCCGGGGCGGTGCTTAGCGCAGGCCCAGCTTGGACGAGCAGGCTGGCCAGTGGCCCCAGCCGCCGCTGGCACGCAGCTTCTCGGCTGCGGCAACCTGCTCGGCAGGAGTTGCCTGGTGCGGCAGCGGCGCGTACTTGGTGCCGCCCACTGCACGCCACGAGGAAGCCGAGAACTGCAGGCCGCCGTAGTAGCCGTTGCCGGTGTTGATCGACCAGTTGCCGCCGGACTCGCACTTGGCCAGTGCCGCCCAGGTCGAGGAGACGCTGCCGGACGGGGCCTTGGTGGACTTTGAAGAGGATTCCTTCTTCTCTTCCTTCTTTTCTTCCTTGGTGCCGACCTTGACGACCTCGGCAACAGGCTTCTTGGTGACCTTGGCCTTCAGGACTTCTTCCTCGCCCTTCTTGCCGTTGCGGGTCTCCTGGCGCAGGGTCAGCTCGCGCTCGCCCTTTTCGCCCTTGGTTTCCACCTTGGTCTTGCCCTTGGCCAGGTTCTTGTCCTTGACCTTCTCGGTCTCGAAGGCGATGTCGCGGGTCTCATCCCAGGTCTTGATGCTGACCTTGATGACCTCGATCTGCTGGCCGTCGGCGATCTTGGTGCTGGTCTCGACGTCCTTCTCGGTGTCCTTCTTGACCTTGACGTTGACCTCGTCGTCGTTGCCCAGGGAGACGTTTTCCTCGGCGAGCAGTTCCTTGACGGTCTGCGCGGTGGTCGAAACCTCGGTCTTCTTCTTGTCCACCTGCAGGGTGACTGCCTTCGGGGTGATGATCTCGATGTCGCTGGCGACTGCGGCCAGGTTCTGCGATTCATCCATGGAGATCTCGGCGCCCTTTTCCAGGTCGAGCTCCTCGACCAGATCGGCGACGGTCATGCCGGTGGTGTGCACCACGCGTTCTGTGCCGTCCAGGTTGACCTGGACCGACTTGTTGCGCTTGATCTCGATGTTCTGTGCGTCGACCACCGGGGCGTCGGTTGCCACGGAGATCTCGTCGCGCTCATCCAGGGTGATGTCCTGCTGCTCGAGCACGGAGGCTACGGTGGCGGCGCGGGTGGTGACCACCTTGCTCTCGCCATCGACGGAGATGGTGATTGATTTCTGGCCGGCGATATAGAAAACGGTGCCGGCAATCACCAGGGCCACGGCGAGCGCCTGGACCAGGTATTTAGCCCAGCGGTTCTTGAGCAAGTGAGTCACGGTAGTGAGATCCCCATCGTTTGTAGGCCGGGCTCCGGAAGGTGCCCCGGAAATGCTGTCCGGCCCGGCGGCTTGGCCGCCTGTCTATCATTCAGTTTCTGCGCCGTGTTTCCCAAGCTGTGGAACCAGGATCAGGCTGCGCGTCAACCAGCCGCCCTGTAATTGGGCGCCGTCGTGCAACACATCTGCATCTACCGTAACCGAATTGTTATATTTCAAGCAACAGTCATATGGCCATCAACACATTCGACGGGTCTAGAATGCCCCGTACACCTCGCGGGTATTCGCCTCCAGCTGCGCGCAGAATTCCGCCAGCTGGGCACCGCGGGTTTCGGCCATGAAACGCACCGTGTACGGGATCATGTAGCTGGCGTTGGGACGCCCCCGGAAGGGGTGCGGGGTGAGGAACGGCGCGTCAGTTTCCACCAGCAGCAACTCGGGTTTGGCAAGGCTCAACGCCTCGCGCAGCTCGTGCGAGTTCTTGAAGGTGACGGTCCCGGCGAAGGACATGTACCAGCCGTTCTCGTTGCAGATCCGCGCCAGCTCGGCGCCGCCGGAGAAGCAGTGGAAGACCACACGCTCGGGCAGGGTCGAATCCTTCAGGATCCGCACCACATCGTCGTGTGCGTCACGGTCGTGGATTTGCAGGGCCTTTTTCTGCTCCACGGCGATGCGCAGATGCTCGCGGAAGGAGTATTCCTGGGCGCCGTGCCCTTCTTCGCCGGTGCGGAAGTAGTCAAGTCCGGTCTCCCCGATGGCGCGAACCCGCTCGTCGGCGGCCAGCTGCTCGATCCGGGCGATTGCCCCATCCAGGGCACCGTGTTCGTCCAGCCGCGCCGCATCATTGGGATGGATGGCCACGGCGGCCAGCACGTTGGGGAAATCGTTGGCCGCCTTGACGGCGTATTCGGAGGACTCGACGTCGCAGCCGACCTGGATCAGGCCCTTGACCCCCACGGCCGCCGCGGCGGCCAGCGCGTCGGCGGCTTCGACCCGGACCTCTCCGTCCAGGAAGTCCAGGTGCGTGTGGTTGTCCACCACCGCCACCGGCAGCGGGTCCGGCGCTTCGGGATACCGCAGGTTGCGCTTCGATCCGCCCTTTTCATTGGTCCCGGAGCGGCCCCGCTCCCCGTCCGCGGCCGCAGCCTGCTGGGCGTCGGGGCGGTAGGCCGTGGGGATGCCGGCGTAGATATCGCCGGAGTTCGTCGCTTCGTTCTTTGCTGGCACCGCTGGTCCTTCACATCCGCTGGTCTTCCGGGCGCTGGGCCCACCAGTCATTCTCTCACCCCGCCCGCGCGCAGGTGAAGCCGACGGGGCCGGATTCGGGCAATTAGAGTCTGTTGCTGGATAAAAGAACCCCATACGATATGTGCAACAGCTATCAGGATTCGACTGCCCGCAACGACCTTGCGGACAGGCTGAACCCGTCAGGAGGATGCGCATGAGCGCAAACCCAACGTTGCCTTCGCTCAACTCGTCGTTCAGGCACAATTGCCAGCGAGTCCTCGAAGCGGTGCAAACCGTCATCACCGGCAAACCCGAAGCGGTCACCAACGCCCTGGTGGTGCTGCTGGCCCAGGGCCACCTGCTGGTGGAGGACGTGCCGGGGGTCGGCAAGACCATGCTGGCCAAGTCCCTGGCGCGCAGCGTGGACGGTTCGGTGCACCGCATCCAGTTCACCCCGGACCTGCTGCCCAGCGACGTCACCGGCGTCTCCGTGTATTCTCCGCAGACCCACGAGTTCACCTTCCACCCGGGCCCCATCTTCGCGAACATCGTCATTGCCGACGAGATCAACCGCGCCAACGCCAAAACCCAGTCCGCGCTGCTCGAATGCATGGAGGAGCAGCAGGTGACGGTGGATTCCATCACCCACCCGCTGCAGCGCCCGTTCATGGTGGTCGCCACCCAGAACCCCATCGACTCCGAAGGCACCTTCGCCCTGCCCGAGGCCCAGCGCGACAGGTTCATGGGCAGGATTTCCATGGGCTACCCGCGGCGGGACGACGAGCTGGCGATGCTCGGCAGCCACCACCGGGACGAGCCGCTGCAGTCGCTGGCTCCGGTGCTGCAGCTGGAGGAGCTGGTCCGGATGATCGAGCAGGTCAAGCTCGTCACGGTCACCGACCGGCTGAGCGCCTACGTGGTGGATCTGGGGCGCGCCTCGCGCGAGCACCCGCAGGTGCAGCTGGGCGCTTCGCCGCGCGCGCTGCTGCAGTGGGTGCGCGCCGCCAAGTCCCACGCCGCGATCTCCGGGCGGGACCACGTGCTGCCCGAGGACGTGCGCGCGGTGGCGGAAATGGTGCTCAGCCACCGGCTGATCCTCACCCGCCGGGCCTTGGCCGACGGGGTGGAACCGGCGTCCGTCGTGCAGGAACTGCTGGCCAGCACGCCGGTCAGCTAGGCGGTGAGCCCATGGACAAGCCCCAGCGCTTCGACTCGCGCAACGCCCTGTCCTGGACGCGCTCCGAGCCGGGCCCCGAAGCCCTGCGCCGGTGGCATCTGGACCTGTTCACCCCGCGCGGCTGGTACACCCTGGGGGCCGGGGCGGGGCTGATCGCCCTGGCCTATGTCCTGGGGCGCCACGAGCTCATGGCCCTGGGCGTCGGGCTGGCCGCGCTGGCAATTGCCAGCTGGCTGCTCGTCCTGCGCGCCCGGCGCACCACCAGCCTGCGCCGGGCGCTGCACTCCCCCGCGGCCACCGTGGCGGAGCCCGCGCTGGTCACCCTCGAATGCCCTGACGAGGTGCGCATCCGCGAAACCCTGCCCGAAGAATTCGGCCCCGGACCCGAGCTGGAGGGCCCCGGCGCGGTCGACTACGAGCTGGTGTTCCGCTCGCGCGGCGTCCACCTGCTGGGCCCGGCCCGGCAGGTGATCTCCGATCCGCTGGGATTGATCCGCGGCATGGTGTCCATCGGGCAGCCGCAGCCGGTGCCGGTGCGCGCCCAGATCCACCCGCTGGCGCGTTTCGCCTCGCTGGGTGAACGCATGCTCACCGGCGACGCCCGGTTCTCCCGCAGCACCACCGCCGACTACTACGACGTGGCCACGCGCGACTACCAGCAGGGAGATTCGATCCGCCAGGTGCACTGGAAGGCCACCGCGCGCCACGGGAAACTCATGGTGCGCCAGGAGAACCACGTGGCCACCGCCCAGGCGCTGATGGTGCTTGACCGCACCGCGGAGCATTGGCAATCCGGCGGCGCTGACCTGCGGATCGGCATTCCGCAGGGCCTGGGCCCGGAACTGTCCAGCAGCCGCCGCTTCGAGAACGCGCTGTCGCTGGCCTGCAGCATCGGCCAGCGCTACGCGGACAGCGGCTACCAGCTGTTGTTCCGGGACCTGGACGGCAGCCCGCTGGTGGGCGGGGAATCCCTGCGGCTTTCCGAGTATGCCGCCCGCTGTAGCTTCGAGGACTTCCACCTGGCCAGCGCCGAACTCGGTCCGCTGCCCGCCGCACCGGGCCAGCACCAGGCCCAGGACCTGATCGGAGCGAATCTGCACCGCGAGCTGCTCTCGATGCGCGAAGAACCGGTGATCATGATTCTCGGCCAGGTGAGCCTCGACCAGGCCGCCGCCTTGGCGGCCCTGTCCCGCACGGTGCGCCACGTGGAGCTGTTCCTGCTGGCCGCCCATCCCGAACGCTACGCGCAGGTCCAGCAGCTGATGGCCCGCACCGGATGGAACATCCACCTGCTGCACGGCAACGGTTCCCTGGACGACGCGCGAGGTGTCTCATGAGCGCAACCCTGCACGACTCCCCCGCCCTCCCGGCCCCGGACCCCGAATCCCGGCGGCCGGCGCCCGCCGCGCCGATGACCCACAACCTGCTGGCCCGCACCGCGGCAGCGCTCTGCCTGGCCGTGGCGGTGCTCGCCGGATTCGCCTCGCTGACCGGCGTGGTGGAAGGCCGGGCGTGGTTCCCGGCGCTGGTGCTGCCGGTGCTGGCCATCCACCTCAGCGCAGGGGTGCTGCGCGGAATCACCGGGCTGCGCTGGGTCGCCTACCCGGTCGCCATGCTGGTGGCGCTGGTCGCCCTGGTCCAGCACGAAGCCATGCTGTCCACCGGGTACACGCTCACCGGATTCCAGTGGTTCAACGCAGTGCTCTCCGAGGCGGCCTTGCAGCTGTCCACCCAGGTGCCGCCGGTGGCCTACTCGCGCTACGTGGCCTTCGCCATCCTGGTCTGCGCGGTGGCGATCAGCCTGCTCATCGAGCTGCTGACAAGCTTCCGCAAGGTCGCGCTGCTGGTGATCGCCCCGCTGTGCTTCGCCCCGGTGATCGCCTCGCTGTTCAAGCAGGAAGGCGCCGGCATCTGGAACCTGGCGCTGCTGCTCGCGGCGGTGCTGGGCTACACGGCCCTGCTGCCCTACCTGTTCCGCGGCGGCCAGCCGCCGGCCCATCCGAAATTCCCTGCCCCGCGGCAGCTCGGATTCCTCGGGGCCACCGCGCTGGTCTGCATTGCGGCGATGCTGGCTGCCGGCTTCTGGATGCCGGGCTTCCGCAAGGGCATGTTCCCGGAAGGCATCCGCCCCTCCGGAGACCTGCTGGCCAGCAACGTCGATCCGCTGCTGACCCTGGGCCGGGACCTGCGCGCCAACAACGGCAGCACCGTGCTCAGCTACTACACCAGCTCGGACAAGGCCCCGTACCTGCGCACCTCGGTCATCGAGGACCTGTCGCAGGCCCGCTGGGAACCCAACGAGGCGCTGCCCAAGGACACCTACTTCGGCAACACCGCCATGCAGGAGGACTTCACCACCTTCAACGCCAACGAACAGGTGGCAAGGCTTGAATGGGCCAACGGCATCTCCTCCCCGGTGCTGCCGCTGCCGAACCGCAGCTACTTCGTGGAGGGCATCGTCGGCAACTGGAACTGGGTCCCCGAATCCTCGGTGGCCCGGCTCAGCGGCGATGCCGTAGCGGCGACCGGGGATGTTTCGGTGGCGTACTCGGAATTGGACCTCAGCCCGCAGATGGCCCGCAATCTGGGCTTCTTCGGCGGGGTGCCGCAGGACGAGCCCGGCGAGGTCTACCGCCAGCTGCCCGAGGACCCGGAAAATACACTGCGCACCTCCCTGGACGGCGCCCTGGACGAGGCCTACAAGGATGCCGACTCCACCGGCAGCGACTTCGAGAAGGCCGTGGCGATTCAGGATTTCCTGCGCTCGCGCGAGTTCGTGTACTCGGAGCGCACCCCGCTGCGCGAAGGCTACGACGGCGCGAACAAGCGTGTGGTCGAAGCCTTCCTTGAACGCCGGCAGGGATACTGCGTGCACTTCGCCTCCGCCATGGCCCTGATGGCCAGGGAGGCGGGGATCCCCTCGCGGATCGCGGTGGGCTACGCGCCGGGTAAGGCCAACGGCAAGACCGTTCAGGTCGGCAAGGACGCTGCCGAAAGCGAGCTGGAGTCGAGGCTGGAGCCGGGCACCAAGCTGACCGGGTATTCGGTCACCGGCCAGCAGTCGCATTCCTGGCCCGAGCTCTACCTCCAGGGGCTGGGCTGGGTGCCCTTCGAGCCGACCCCTGGCCAGGGCCAGCCGCCGAGCTACGCCCCGCAGGAAACCAGCACCGCCGGGCCTGCGGAATTCGGCGACGAGGAGGTCCCCACGGACCGCGCCACCCAGCGCCCCGCGGAATCGCCCGAGGCCAGCGCCCCGGCCGCCGCGCCGCAGGCGGCTCCGGGAGAACCCGCCAACGGCTGGTGGGCGCTGGCGCTGCTGGCCGTCGTGGTCGGCGGGGCGCTCTCGCTGGCCCCGCTGCGGCGCCGGCACCTGGCCAGGCAGCGCCAGATGCTGATCGCCGCCGGCGGGGTGCCCGCGGCCGAGGCGCTGTGGGTGGAGTTGCAGGCCATCGGCGCCGATGCCGGACGGCGGGCCGGGGAGCAGGAGTCGGTCAGCGACTACACCCGCAGGCTCGGGGACGATTTCACCGGGCTCGATGCCGAACTGCGGCGGCTGGAAACTGCCATCCAAGCCAGCTTCTACGCCTCCCGGCATCCGGAGCCGGGCGCCGCGAAGCAGCTGGTTTCCGACCTGCAGTCGGTGCGCGCGCAGTTGCACCTGTCCCTGCCGCTGCGCGCCCGGCTGGCCGCAGCGCTCTTCCCCGCGTCCCTGCGGACGGCGAGGCTGCGGCGGCTTGACGATTCCCGGGCCGCCCGGAGCACGGCGAGCTAGGACGGTTTAAAGCAGCCGACGGGCGGCCCCGCAAGGGGACCGCCCGTCGGCGTTCTACCGGTGCCGCCTACTTGGCCGCGTACGGATCAGCGATGCCGATGTACTGCACGGTGGTGTACTCGGCCAGGCCCTCGGCGCCGCCTTCGCGGCCGAGGCCCGACTGCTTCACGCCGCCGAACGGCGCCGCGGCGTTGGAGATGACGCCGGCGTTGAAGCCGACCAGGCCGAACTCGATCTGCTCTGCCACGCGGAACAGGCGGTTGAAGTCCTTGGAGTAGATGTAGGACGCCAGGCCGTACTCCGAAGCGTTGGCCAGCTTGATGGCGTGCTCCTCGGAGGTGAAGGTGGTCACCGGTGCCACCGGGCCGAAGATTTCCTGGCCCAGGATCTCGGCATCGTTGGCCACGTTGGCCAGCACGGTCGGCTGGTAGAAGTAGCCCGGGCCCTCGACCGGCGCGCCGCCGACGATGGCGGTGGCGCCGTTGGAAACGGCTGCCTCAACCAGTGCGTGGACCTCGTCGCGGGCCTTTTCCTCGACCAGCGGGCCGACGGTGGAGTCGGCCTCGGTGCCGCGCCCCGGCTTCAGCGCCTTCATGGCGGCGGCGAACTTGGCGGTGAATTCCTCGGCCACGTCCTGGTGCACCAGGAAGCGGTTGGCCGCGGTGCAGGCCTCGCCCATGTTGCGCATCTTGGCGGCCATGGCGCCCTCGACTGCCGCATCCAGGTCGGCGTCCTCGAAGACGATGAACGGCGCGTTGCCGCCCAGTTCCATCGAGGTGCGCAGCACCTTGTCCGCGGCGTCCTTCATCAACTGCTTGCCCACCGGGGTGGAACCGGTGAAGGACACCTTGCGCAGGCGGTCGTCCTGCATCAGCGGGCCGGAGATCTTCGAGGCCGAAGCACCGGAGACCACGTTCAGCACGCCGGCCGGCAGGCCGGCTTCCATCATGGTGGCGGCGAACAGCTGGCTGGTCAGCGGGGTCAGCTTGGCTGGCTTGAGCACCATGGTGCAGCCTGCGGCAACTGCCGGGCCGACCTTGCGGGTGGCCATGGCCAGCGGGAAGTTCCATGGGGTGATCAGCAGGCACGGGCCGACAGGCTTGTGCTGGACCAGGACCTTGTTCTTGCCCTCAGGGGTGGTGATGTAGCGGCCGTAGTGGCGCACGGTCTCTTCGGAGAACCAGCGCAGGAACTCGGCGCCGTAGGTGACCTCACCGTAGGCCTCGGCCAGCGGCTTGCCCATTTCCAGGCTCATCAGCAGCGCGAAGTCGTCCTTGCGCTCGGTGACCAGGTCGAAGGCGCGGCGCAGGATCTCGGCGCGTTCGCGTGGAGCGGTCAGGGCCCATTCGGCCTGTACTGCATCGGCGGCGTCAAGGGCGGCCATGGCGTCTTCGCTGGTGGCGCTGGCCAGGGTGAGCAGCTTCTGTCCGGTGGCCGGGTCGAGCACGTCAAAGGTGCCGCCATCCGAGGCATCGCGCCATTCGCCGTTGATCAAAAGGCCGGTTGGCACCTTGGCGAGCAACTCGGCTTCGCGCTGAGCAGTAATCGACATACGCACATCTCCTGAAACTCTAAATGAAGCTAATCTTCGTTGATCCCAACGCTATTCTCGGCACGCTGGCGCTGTAAATCGCCCGTTGCACTACGAAAGCGCAGATTCATTGTGCATTCAGCCTACGCCAAGACGCCTATATTTCACTTTCCTTACGTTCAGCCAAGACTGCCTCGTAAAGGTCTCGTTTTTTCACGCCGTGCTGCTCCGCCACGTCCGCGACTGCCTGCTTCATCCGGGTCCCGCCGTCGACCAGTTCCGCAACCTTGGGCAGCAGGTCCTCGATGGAGGCCGCTTCCGGTTCAGGAGCCCCCGACACCACCACCACGATTTCACCGCGAAGCCCTTCCAACGCCCAATGGTGCAGTTCACCCAGGCTGTCGCGGCGGACTTCCTCGAACTTCTTGGTCAGCTCGCGGGCCACGGCCGCCTGCCGGTCGGCGCCGAAGGCCTCGATCGCCGCTTCCAGGAAATCGGCGACGCGGTGCGGGGCTTCGAAGAACACCATGGTGCGTTCCTCGTGCAGCAGCGCGTCCAGGCGCTTGCGGCGTTCGCCGGCCTTGCGCGGCAAGAAGCCCTCGAAGGTGAAGCGGCCGGTCGGCAAGCCCGACAAGGCCAGCGCGGTGAGCACCGCTGACGGGCCGGGCACCGCGGTGACGCGGATTCCCTCGTCCAGGGCGGCGGCCACCAACGGGTAGCCGGGATCCGAGACAGCGGGCATGCCGGCGTCCGAGACCACCAGGATGGTGGCTCCGGTTTTGGCCAGCTCCAGCACCTCGGAGAGCTTGTGGGCCTCGTTGTGCTCATGCAAGCTCATGACCCGGGCGTTGATCTTCAGCCCCAGCGCGTTGGCCAGGTGGTGGAAGTTCCTGGTGTCTTCCGCAGCGATGATATCTGCGCTCACCATGATTTCCTTCAGGCGCGGTGACGCGTCGGACAAATTGCCAATGGGGGTGGCTCCCAGGACGATGACGCCCTCATTCTCTGAGTTCTGCACATTCTTTAGCCTACGCGAAGTAGGAAAAGCGCACATTCTCCCAAGCGCGCCGGTAGCATGACTCTTGATGAGCCCCACTGCCTTGCAAACCCCGGACACCGGTCACGTGCGATCAGCGCGCCAAGCCTTCACCTTGGAGAGCCTGAAACTGCGGTTGCTGACCGCGACGGCTCCCCGGGGGCCGCTGATGTGGATCATTCCGCTGGCGGTCACGCTCATCGCAGGGCTGCTGCGCTTCATCAACCTCTCGCACCCCCACATGCTCATCTTCGACGAGACCTACTACGTCAAGGACGCGTACTCGATGCTGCAAAGCGGCTACGAGCGCGAGTGGGAAGAAGATATCAACGAGCAGTTCATCTCCGGCGATCCGCGGCTGACCAACGAGCCATCCTTCGTGGTGCACCCGCCGCTGGGCAAATGGCTGATCGGCCTGGGCATGCTGCTCTTCGGGGACTTCAACGGCATGGGCTGGCGTTTCTCCGCCGCGCTGTTCGGCACCCTGGCGGTCCTGCTGGTCACGCTCAGCGCCCGGCAGCTGTTCGGCTCGCACTACCTGGCAGGCATCGCCGGGCTGCTCATGGCAGTCGACGGGCACTCGATTGTCATGTCGCGCACCGCGCTGTTGGACATCTTCCTGATGTTCTTCATCAGCGCCGCGTTCTACGCGCTGCTCAAGGACCGCGCCCACGGCAGGCTGTCCCTGGCGAAAAAACTCGCGGTGCCCGCCGGCAACCGGCCCGACGACTTCCTGCTGACCCGCGGCCCCATGCTCTGGTGGCGGCCGTGGCGGCTGGCTGCCGCGGTGATGCTCGGCTGCGCGGTGGGCGTGAAATGGTCGGCGCTCTCCTTCGTCGCGGTGTTCTGCGTGATGGCCGTGCTGTGGGACTTCTCCGCACGGCGCACCGCCGGCATCCACAAGTGGTTCAGCTCCGCGCTGGCGCGCGACGGCATCTACGCCTTCGCGACCATGATGCCGTTGGTCCTGCTGACCTACCTGTCCACCTGGGCCGGCTGGTTCGCCACCAACGGCGGGCGCTACCGGCACTGGGCCGAGGAGCATCCGGGCGAGGGAATCAGCTGGCTGCCGGCGCCGCTGCGCTCGCTGTGGGAATACCACCAGGCCGGCTACACCTTCCACACGGGCCTGGGATCCCCGCACGGCTGGCAGTCCTCCCCATGGACCTGGCCCTTCGCCGGACGCCCGGTGATGTTCTATTTCGAAGGCTACGACCAGGGTGTCAACGGGTGCGACGTCTCGCGCTGCACCGAAGTCATCACCGACCTGCCGAACCCGGTGATGTGGTGGGCCTGCTCGCTGAGCATGCTGCTGCTGATCCTATGGTGGATCGGCGCCCGCGACTGGCGGGCCGGGGCCATCCTCTCGGCCGGCGCCGCCGGCTTCCTGCCCTGGCTGATGTACCCCGAGCGCACCATGTATTTCTTCTACACCCTGCCGATGGTTCCGGCCATGGTCCTCGCGCTGACGTATATGATAGGGAAGTTCATTTCCAGCGATCCTCGCCGGGGCGCGGCTACACGCCCCCGGGTTGCCGCGGTCTCCGTGTTCCTGGCAGTTCTGCTGCTGGTTTCCGCCCTGTTCTGGCCGATCTGGAGCGGCGAGCTGATCGATGATGAGTACTGGCGTGCGCTGCGCTGGATCCCCAACTGGGGATAGTCCCCCCGCTGCCGCCGCGCCCCACGCACCACCTATTGGCGCGGTTTTCCTATGGAACGCGTCACCAACGATGTCAAAGGAATCATCTTCCATGCAAGAAGTGCACGTCGAGCAGCTGACGGACCTGGCGCCCGAAGTGAACGCCACCAACCTGCTCCTGGACCGCGTCGCGGCCTCCGGCGGGCAGGCCCTGTTCATGGTCCAGCGCTCGGGCACCTGGCATGAAGTGACCGCCGCCGGATTCCTGGCCGACGTCAAGCGGCTGGCCATGAAACTGGTCTCCGACGGCCTGCAGCCCGGCGGGAAGGTCGCCATCATCTCGCGCACCCGCTACGAGTGGGCGCTGGCAGAGGAAGCCATCTGGTTCGCCGGCGGCGTCTGCGTGCCGATCTACGAAACCTCCAGCCCCTTCCAGATTGAATGGATCCTGCGTGATTCCGGGGCGCGTGTGGTGTTCGCAGAGGACCACGAGCTGCGCTCGCATGTGCGCCAGGCCGCAGCCCAGCTGGGCGAACCGGTCATCACCCACATGTTCGAAGGCTCCGACGGGTCGAACAAGGAGCTGATCCCCTCGGTGGGGCTGCACAAGCTGCTGGTCGACCAGCACGAGGTCGATGAGCAGCTCATCGAGCAGCGCCGCGCGTCGATGAAGCTGTCAGATACCGCGACGATGGTCTATACCTCCGGCACCACCGGACGCCCCAAGGGCTGCAACATGACCCACGCGAACTTCGCGCTGGTGGCGCACAATCTGGCGGCGCACATGGAAGACATCCTGGGCGAGCGCCGCCGCACGCTGATGTTCCTGCCGCTGGCCCATGTGCTGGCCCGCGCCGTCCAGCAGACCTGCATCCACGGTGGGACCGTCATCGCGCATTCGAATTCCACCGCCACCCTGGCCCAGGACATGGCAGCGATCAAGCCGGGCTTCCTGCTGGCAGTCCCGCGCGTGTTCGAGAAGATCCGCACCACCGCGCTGTCCACGGCCGAGGCGAGCGGCAAGGGCGAGTTGTTCCTGAAGGCCGAGCAGACCGCCATCGAGGTCTCCCGGATCCGCGATGCCAAGGCCCGCGGGCAGAAGGCCCGCATGCCGCTGGGGCTGCGCGCCCGCTATGCGCTGTTCAGCAAGGTCCTCTACCCGAAGCTGCGCGCGGTCTTCGGGGGCGAGTGCGGCTACGCGATCTCCGGGGCCAGCGCGTTGAATGAGGAACTGGCGCACTTCTTCCGCGGGGCAGGCATCCAGCTGGTCGAAGGCTACGGCCTGACCGAGACCACCGCCCCGGCCACCGTCAACCAGGCCACCCGCACCCGGGTCGGCACCGTGGGCCGCCCGATCCCGGGCACCAGCGTCCGGATCGCCGAGGACGGGGAAATCCTGATCAAGGGCATCGGCGTCTTCGCCGGCTATCACCAGAACCCCGCAGCCACCGCCGAGGCCTTCGACGCCGACGGCTATTTCAAGACCGGCGACACCGGCGTGCTGGACGAGGCCGGCTACCTGAAGGTCACCGGCCGCAAGAAGGAACTGATCGTCACCGCGGGCGGCAAAAACGTCTCCCCCGGCCCGTTGGAGGAAATGGTCCGCGCCGGGCGCATCGTGGCGCAGTGCGTGCTGGTCGGCGAGAACCGCCCGTTCATCGCCGCCATGGTGTCCCTGGATCCGGAGGAGCTGGTGCTGTGGGCCAAGGCCAAGGGGCTCGGTTCCATGTCGCTGGCCGAGGCCGCGGCCAACGGGCAGGTGATCCAGGAAGTGCAAAGCTACCTCGACCTCGCGAACTCCACCGTGTCCAAGGCCGAGTCCATCCGCAAGTTCGTGGTGCTTCCGGTGGAGTTCACCGAGGAATCGGGGCACCTGACCAGCACGTTGAAGCTCAAGCGCCAGGACGTGCTGCGCGATTTCGCGCAGCGCGCCGATGAGCTCTACCAGCGCTAGGAATCGTTGTCCCGCAAAAGCAGTGAGGCTGGCCCACCACGATGCGTGGTGGGCCAGCCTCCGTGCTTTGCAGCCTGCGTGCGGCCTAGTTGCCCAGTCCGAAGGCGCGGGCTTCCTGGCGCAGGCGCGCCGCTTCGCGGCGGCGTCCGGTGGGCCAGCAGGAGATCAGCACAATGACCACCGTCAGCAGGATCAGTCCGGCGACGGCCGCGGCCGAATCGATCCAGAACTGCTCCGGGTACAGGCGGATCAGGGTGTCGCTGAGCTTGAAGGTCCAGGTTCCCTCGGAGAAGAACAGCGCGTGGAAGTCGCTGAAGAATGACTGCCATCCCATGAACGCCATGGCGAGAAGCGCAGCGATCAGCACCAGGGTGGCGATGGCTCCGGAGAACAGCGCGCGGCGCACGCCGCCGGCGTAGCGCTTGGCCAGGTACCAGATGCCGATGACCATCAGCACGGCCAGGCAGGCGCCCAGGACGTAGGCGAATCCGATCAGGTTCTTCACGTCCACCATGTGCTGGACTTCCCCGGCGGTGAACATGGCCGAGCCGGTGGGCAGCACCAGCCCCGAGAGGAACTCCGGGCCGGCGAAGTTGTTCAGGTAGTCGACCCCGTAGCTGCCGTAGGTCAGCCGTTCGGCGGCGCTGAACCCGTAGATGTCGTTGGGGAATCCAGGGCGCCCGTAGGACAAGGCCAGGAATCCGGGGGTCGCCACCAGGCGGATGGCGGCGATCAAGGTCAGGATCGGGAAGATCACCGCAACCAGGATCTGCGCCGGGCGGGCCATTGCGGGCTTGGAGTTCAAGGCGCGCTCACGGGCCACGCGACGCTTCATGGCGGCTTCCGAGGGCTCCTCTTCGGGGCCCGAGCTGCCGAAAACGCGGGAGCGGGCCTGGGCCACGGCAGCAGCGGTGGAGGCGTTGGATTCGTTCTGGGGTGCCACGGACACCGGCGGGACCACGGCGTCCGCCGCCGTGGCGGGGGCTGGGGCGGCCTGCGCTTTCGCAGCCTTTTCCGCCGCGATTTCGTGGGGCAGCTTGATCGCCCGGATGACGTCCTCCACCGGGGTTTCCGCCTTCGCGGAGGCCGCCGGAGCAGCTGCGGCGGTCGGCGCGGCCTTCGCCGCTGGCTGCACGGTGGTCTTGGCCGCGGGCTTTGCTGGCGCCGCCGCTGCGGCCGGCTTGGCGGCAGCGGGCTTGGCGGCAGCGGGTTTGGATTCCGCTGGCTTGGCCGCAGCTGCAGGTTTCGCCGGAGCAGGCTTCTGCGCCGGCTGCTCGGCTGGCTTGGCCGGTTCAGGCTTGGCGGCTTCCGGCTTGGCAGCGGGAGCGTCGCCCTTGATCACGGCCTTGGCAGCGGCCCGGCGTTCGGCCGCGGCCTTGGCCGCCGCGTCCGCCTGGGCCTTGTTCTTGTGCTCTTCCAGGCGAGCGGCCAGCTCTTCGGCCTTCTGGCTCAGCGAGGCCTTGGGCATCTGCGTGGTTCCGGGATCCGGGGCCCCTACGGGGTCCTTCGCAGCCTCAGCCATGAGGAGTCCTCCTGCAATTTGCGCGATCAAGTGATGTTTGGGGTGGCGTGCGGGCATGGTGACAGGCCTCGCGCCTTTAGCATATCCAGCAGAAACTCGCATCCAGCGCATAGCCACACCTGATTTGGCCACCGGGTGCGCCACATGCGCAGTTCCGCGAGGACGCCTATCGTGCCGTGGAAACGCGAAAGCCGCCGCCCGGTTCCCCGCACGGGGTCCGTTGGCAGCGGCGGGCGCCCGCTACGGGGCGGCGCGTGGCGTGGTACTTGGTGCGGCGCTACTGGTTGTCCGGGGCATCCGGCAGCATGGCCAGCCGCACGCGGGCATCGAAGCGCGGGCCGCGCGATTCGGCGGCATCCGGCTCGGCGATGGCTGCATGGCGCGGGGCGCGATCCCTTGGCCGGGGTTCACGGACGGCTTCGACCAGCGCGTTCAATTCGTCCTCGGGCTCGATGACATCCGGGATGGTGCCGCGGATCAGGCTCCACCCGCTGGGCACTGTCAACCGGTTGGCATGCCTCGCGCACAGGTCGTAGCAGTGGGGTTCCGGATAGGTCGCCAGCGGCCCCAGCACCGCGGTCGAATCCGCATAAACGTAGGTGAGGGTTGCGCGGGCCGTTTCACGGCAGGCTGGGCGAGAGCAAATACGAAGACCATCCACGCCCTCCAGTCTACTCGCGTCCGCGACGGTTGACCGGCAATTGGGTTCCCGGGGGTAGTCTGGAGGCATGAACGCCAAACTGCCGGATGAACCCAGCGGGCCACGCCGCAACCGGCATGGCAGGGGCCGGCGCGGGCCGTTGGTTCCCATGCACCTGCCGGCGTACCGCAACCGTCCCGAGCGCTTCGACGACGCGGTCATGGCCAGCGCCCAGCGCCTGGCCGAACGCTGGGAATCGCGGATGCTGAAAATCGATTTCCTCATTGAGCCGGTGCCCTCCGATACGCTGCTCTCCCAAGCCGAAGGTGCCGGCGAACGGGTGCCGCTGTCCTGCTCTCGCACGGCGACCGCGCATGACCGCGCCCAGATTACGATTTTCCGGCTGCCGCTGGAGCAGCTGGCCGCAAGCCCGGTGGAATTGGTGGATCTGGTGCACCAGTGCGTGGTGCACGAGGTATCCGAGCTCTGGATGATCCCGGTGAGCGAAGTCGATCCCGACTACTTCCCCGAAGACCCGGATTTCTGACGCACCCAAGCCTTGGCGCGCGCCGGCGCGGAATCTACACTTGATGAACCGATGAAAGGTTCGTCATGGACAAGCTGGCTTTTTCGATTCCCGCTGATGACAGGTCGCAACCCGCCCAGGACGTGCAGCTGGTCCTCGAAGCATCACCGGGCAACAGGATGCCTAGGTGCGCGGACACCGGCCAGCCCGGAAGCCTGGCATTGCTTGAGCCCCCGCACTTCGAATGCCTGGTTGTGGCCGCGACCGAATGCGACGGCGACGGCGATTAGCCCCGCTCCCCCGCCCTGCGGCGGGCGGCTTCCCGAGACAGCACAGGGCCTGGAACCGTTGCCGGTTCCAGGCCCTGTGCTGCAGGAGGGGAATCTCATCCCCCGACGTTGACCACGATGCCTTCGCGCCCGGCGTTCGCCGCCGGCATGGAGGCCCAGCCGATGGACTGCTCGGATCCCAGGATCACCTGGCCGATATAGGCGTTGGCGTCCGAGGAGAAGATCACCGCTTGGGCGTCTTCGCTGGTTTCGCGCGGATCGAAGACCGTGCTCGTCCCGGCCTTGATGTTCAGCTTCTGCGTCTTCTGCAGCTTGCCGTCCTTGGCGACGACCACCGCGTCAATCGAGGAATCGGCGTCAGTCGCGGCAATCACGAACTTCCCGGTGCCGTTGGCGGACAACGGCATGACCTGGTTGCCTGCCAGCGGGTTGGAGCTGACCGCCCATGCGGTGTCCGAGGCGTCCTTCGGGTCGGCGCCGCGCACCATCTTCACGGAGGCAGTGACCGGGGCGTCGGCCTCGACCACCAGGGTGTAGTAGCCGCCGGCCAGCTGGTCCAGGTTCTGGACCGAGGTCGCGTTGGAGGACGCGGCCAGGTTCCGCTCGAAGCTTGCCGCCACCTCGCCGCCGGCGCCCAGCACCTTCACCTTGTAGCCGGCGCCCTGAGCGCCCGCCGCGGCGACGTGCAGCTGCGGAACCAGGGACTTGTTGTCCTTGGACAGCTTGGCGGAGTTGTTCTTGTTGTCGATCCACACCCCCGGAATCACCTGGGTGTTGGAAGCCGAGGCGTTCCCGGCGACCAGGTCCACACCCGAAGGCGTGAGTCCGCGCAGCGCTGCCTGCTGGACATATCCGGTCACCTTGCCGCCGGTGCTGGTCACGGTGGCGGCCACCGCCGAAAGGTCCTGGGCGTAGCCGCCGAGCACGATGGCCCGCTGCTCACCCGGGGCGATCACCACATTCTGCAGCGTCGAGGTGTCGATCGGCCCCTCGGGGCCGCGCAGGTCCACTGCCACCTGGGCCGAGGTGCTGGTCGGGTTGGCCAGGTGCAGCACCGAGGTGGACCCGGTGGTGGTCTGCAGCCCGGTGAAGCGCCAGGTCGACGCAGGCACCTGGCAGCTCGCCGCGGCCAGGCCGGCGAGGTCGCCGTCCTTGGCCTGGTAGCTGCGCAGGGTGCTGCCGATGGAGGGCAGCTGGCCCAGCGGCTGCACCTCGAAGAGCTGCTTGCCGTCGGCGTTGTTCACGGTGCTGACTTTGGCCGAGCGTCCGGTCAGGCCCTGATCGTCAGCGCTGCGCGACTCGGAAGCCTCTGCGTCGTCGATGCGTTCGGTCAGGGTCTGCCGGGAACTGCCGCCCAGGGCGGAGAAGGTGGAGCCCGGGATGCGCTTGGCCAGGTCGGAGACCACGACGCTGCGCAGGTTGCTGGAGATTTCCTTGGCGCCCGGCGCGAACTGCGGATCGGTCCCGTCCACGCCCTTGAGCAGCTGCGGGGTCGAGGCGCAGACGCTCAACGCGTCGCCGGCCGGCAGGCTGGTCACCGCGGCCGGAAGGGTGGTGGTGTCAGGGCTCGGGGCCAGCAGCGAGCCCGCCGCGACCAGTCCGCCCGAGGCGAGCACCGCGGCCAGGCTCAGCAGCACCGCGCCGGTCTTCCGGCGGGTCGGTGAATGCTCGGCATCCCGTGCGGCGGCCGCGCGGGCGCGTTCGAGCTTCTCGCGGCGGCGTGCGGCCTTGGGGCTTTCCTGCGGCTTCTGTGCCGCCGCCGGTGCTCTCGACGTGTCGGCCTGTTCTGCGGATGTTGTGGAGCCCTTGGTTTTCTTGGACGCCACCGGCGCTGCCTCGGCGGCCTTGGCCTCGGCCGCTTTCCCGGCCTCGGGTGCTGGCTTGTTCGGGGACGCCGGTTGTACCGCGGCAGCAGCAGCGGCGGCAGAAGCGGTCGAAGGCGCGGGCGAAGTGCCGTTCTTCTGCGGTGCGCTGGCAGCGGCATCGGCCGAAGGCGCCGGGAGCGAGCCGGCGTCGGCCTTGCCCTCTGCGGGGACCTCCGTTGCGGGCCTCTGGGCGGCGTCATCAACGGACGGCGCCGCAGAAGACTTCGCTGCCGGGGCTGGGGCCGCAGGCTCTGCCGGTGCGCCGGGAATCTTGGCTTCGGCAGACCGTGAATCGGCGTCCGGAACAGCCGGAGCGTCCGTGCTGGCCGCTTCGGGCTTGGCCGGTTCCGTTGGCGCGGGTTCGATCTTCTTCGATTTCGCGGCCTTGGCCTGTGCCTTGGCATCGGCCTTGGCTTGGATCTGCGCTTCTTTCTCGCGCACCTTGGCCAGCTTGGCATCGACCTTGGCCTTGGCCTTGGCGGCCTTCAGCTCGGCCTTGGTGACGGCGGCCGATACCGGGGCCGCGGCAGGCACCGCGGAGGGAACCGCCTGGGGCTGCGCCGGTTGCGGCTGCGCGGATTGCGTGGATGCGGATCCAGTCTGAGTTTCGGGCTGGCCCGCAGGCACCTGGGGTTCGGCGGAGGAACCCTGGGTGTTCTCGTTGTTCTGGTCGCTCACTGGTTCTTCTCCTGCTCCGGCTCATCGTCCGAAATGCGGTCGCTGAGCTTCGGGGTCAAGTTTTCACGAATCTGGCTGGCCTGGGCGCGTGCCTCGCGGCGGCTGCGCGGACGGCCGGCCTCTTGAACCTGGCTGGCTCCGGGCTGCGCGGCGGCGAGCACCTGCTCGCCGTCGGCGACTTCCTGGGGATCGCGCTGGGTTTCGCGGATCCGGTAGGAGTCGTTGCGGTAGTTCGCCAGGCGGCGGGTGCTCGGCACCGGGATCGCCAGCAGGACGGTGATCAGCAGAACCAGGCCGCTGAGGACCAGCATCGGCACGGCCAGCGGTTCGCGGTGGCTGAGCGCCAGGGTTCCGCCGGAGGCCGGGACCTCGTAGGCCTGGGCCCAGCGGGTCTGCGAATCCTCCGGGTAGGACACCGTGCGCAGCGCCTGCCCGTCGATCGAAGCGCGCAGCTTCGGGTCGGCGGCGGTGGCCAGCACCAGGGTCCGGGCGGAATCGGAGGCGGGAATCTGGACGTTCTGGATCTTGGCCCGGTTGCTCGGCAGCACCGTGACGGTGCCGTCTTCCGCGACCAGTCGGGCGAAGCCCGCGCCCCGGGCGGCATCGGTGGTGGAATAGTCCACGCGCCACAGCCAGCCGCTGTCGGTCTGGCCCACGGAGGCGAGGCCCGTGGCGGAGTCCAGCAGGCGGACGGTCGAGGAGACCGCTTCGCCGGTTTCGTTCAGCACCACGTAGCCGACACCCAAATCGCGCAGCTGCTCGCGGGCGTCCAGCCCGGATTCGGACAGCAGCATGGCCACCGCTTCACGCTGCACGGCATCCACGGCGGGCTTTTCGTTGCGTTCAGGGTCCAGCAGCGAACCGGTCAGCGTGGATACCTGCGAATAGCGGCTGAGCGTATCCAGGCTTTCGCCGTTGCCGGAGACCACGATGCTGTCGATTTCCCCGGACGACCGGGGCGTGAGCACCAAGGTGCGTTCGTGGAAATCGGAGCGGCCCGCGTCGGAGGCGGTGGCAGGGATGGTGCGTTCCTGCGAGGAGCCGACCTGCTGGGGCGCGTTCAGCGCGGTGAGCGTGCCATCCGGGTTGGCCGGATTCAGCTGGGCCCCGAGCAGCACCGCACCGCTGGCGAGGATCGCCACGGTGGACAGCACCGCCATGAAGCCCAGCACCGGGCGTCCGCCGGGCAGCCGCAGGGCGCGCGGAAGGTCTTCGCGGCGCAGCGCGGCGCTGGCATTGGCCGCGGCCGCCAGCAGCGCGAAGGACGCCATGGAGACGAACGGGCCGGTGTAGGCGCTGACGGTGGTGTGCGAATCCAGCCCCACGGGGATGAATCCGACGGCCCATCCGGCGGCCAGCGACAGGGCCGCGCCCCACAGCAGGCGGCGCGAATTGCGGCGCATGGTGGCGCTCGCGCTGGCGGAGCTGCTCAGCGTGCCGAAAACCGCCAGCAGCACCAGCGGGGCGCCGACCAGCAACGCGGCGACCAGGGCCCACGGGCCCTCGGGCAGGAAACCCCAGCCCACCGGGGTGGCCGCGGCGTCGAAGGATTCGGGGAAGCCCAGCGCCATCTGCCACAGCGAGGCCGGGGAGAACGCGCTAAGCGCTCCCGGCTCGGTGAACAGCAGGCGCGGAGTGCCCAGCGCGGAGATCAATAGCGGCAGGTTCCAGATCAGTGCGGGAACCGGGATCCACCACAGGGTGCGCGAGCGGTGCGGGGAAACCAAGGCCAGCACGTAGACCAGCACCGTTGCGGTCAGGAAGAAGGCCATGGAGCCGGCGGAGATGACCCACAGGATCAGCGCGGCGCAGGCCGAAGCGGTCCACGCCGAGGTGGTGCGCTGCTTGGCATCGCGCACGCCCTGGCCTTCGGGGGCCACCTGGGAATCCATGGCGCGCAGCACCGCGAGGAAGAGCAGCGGCAGCATCAGGTGCACCAGCACCGAGCCGACCCGGCCCGAGGCCAGGGAGGAAACCAGCGACGGGGACAAGGCCCAGAGCAGCGCGGCGATGAAGCGCACGGCGCGCGAACGGCTCAGCGCTCCCACACCCCACCAGGCGGACAGCGCCGCCAACGGCATGGCGGCGAAGTACAGGTAGACCGAGGCCTGGTTCGCGTGGTCCAGGGTCAGCAGGGAGAAGAACCAGAACAGCGAATCGCTGTTGTCCGGGGCGGCGCTCAGGCCGGTGGCGGTGTTCTGCCACCAGGAGGACGCGTTGGCGCCGATCTCGCCCAGGGTCTGGGAGAACGGCCGGGCCGCCCCTCCGGACAGCGCGCCGGCGCCGAAGAGCGTACGCCAGGCCACCAGCGAGGCGGCGGCGGCGAGCAGCAGCGCGAAGACCAGGGAGAGCACCGCGGTGGTGCGCGGCGGCCGGGCGATGGAGACGAAATCCGAGAAATTGTCGCCGCTGGGTTCCAGCGCGCCCTCGGAGCCGCTGCCGTCGCCGAAGACCCGCGAGTCCTCGCGGCCGGTGTTCAGGTTGCGGCGGTACTCGCGCACCTGGGAGCCCGACACCATCAGCTTGCGCACCTGGCGGCGCGGCACGGTGCGGATCTGCTTGACGTTGCGGCGCGAGGCGCCGAGCTTCACCGGGGAGAACAGCCCGCGCAGGGTCGAGCCCAGGTGGCTGAAGCCGTGGCCCGGGTCCTTGGCCAGCAGCGAGACCAGGAAATGGCCGATGCCGCCGAGCAGGATGCCGATCCAGACGAACGGCAGGCCGGGGCCGGAAGCGTACTTCAGCCGCTGGAAGACCTCGGCGCGCTTGGCTTCGCGCGGGCCGGCCAGCGTTTCGACGATCTCCACCTGGTGGTAGATCTTCGCTTCGGGCACCACGATCACGCGGTGGCCGGCCAGCCGGTTGCGCCAGCAGATGTCGACGTCGTCGCCGCGGCCCGGCAGCGCCAGGTCGAAGCCGCCGAGCTGCTCGAAGATGTCGCGCCGGATGAACATGCCGGCGGAGGACACGGCGAAGTAGTCGCTGCGTCCGTCGTACTGCCCCTGGTCGACTTCGTCGGTGTCGATCATGGTCAGCCGCTGGGCCTTGCGGTCGACGCTCAGGCCCACCTCCACCAGGTGGCGGGGGTTGTCGATGTCAAGCAGCTTGCAGCCGGCAATCGTGACCGACTCGGAGGCTTCAACCGTGCGGGTCAGGAATTCAAGCGCGTCGGGAGCCGGCATCGAGTCGTCGTGGATGATCCACAGCCATTCGTCGCGGTCCTCGCGCGCCTGCGGCAGCTCGGCGACCGCGGTGTCCAGGGACAGGCCGAGCGATCCTTCATCCGCGACGACCAAGGCCGCGTTCGACGGCAGGTTCGCCTTCAGGACTTCCAAGGAGCCGTCGGTGGACGATGCGTCAACACCGATGAAACGTTCAATGGGCCGGGACTGGTTTCGCAGCGCGGCTAAAGTGCGTGGTAAAAAGTCAGCGCCATCGTGCGTAGCAACGATGGCGGTGACATGAATTGGCGGGCGAATTAGATTGCTCGTTTCCGTAGACGGCGGCGTTCGCGCTCCGAGAGCCCTCCCCAAATGCCGAAGCGCTCATCATTGCTCAACGCGTATTCCAAACATTCCGAACGTACAACACATGCCCCGCAAACTCTTTTAGCATCGCGGGTCGAGCCGCCCTTTTCAGGGAAGAACGCCTCAGGATCGGTCTGCGCGCACAGGGCGCGGGCCTGCCAGCCAAGTTCGCCTTCATCCACTTCCCCGCCGACGCCCAGCCATACGGCCTTGATCGCTTCGCGGGTTTCGTCGTCTTCATCCAGTTCCGGGGCCCACGAACCTGCCGAGGGAATCTCCTCGACGGTTTCAGCGGTCTCGTGGTCCTTCAGGAAGTTGTCAGCGGCTGACTCCAGGTCCGCCGCGACAGCAAGGCGCGCGAACTCTCCGGCTTGCGGATCGACAAACCAATCCGACGGTGCGTCTTCGAGCCCGTATTGGGCGGACGCAACAGCCGAGGTCGAAAATTCGGAGTACCCCTGCTCCAGCTTCGCCATGGTGATGTTGACCTTTCACGTTGGTTTGAGAAGATCGGGGCATCCTAGCGCCCGATCCATTCGGCTTCATTTATTCCATCGAAATATCGAAAATGATGGTACGAGCCGAACTCACCATCTAATTACATCTTTGTAACTAAGCCTGAGTCAAGCGGGGAAGGTATTCTAAGAACACTTCCCAGCAAACTCTCGGCACAACACGCCGTCTAAACGGGCAGATCAACCGGGCGAGTCGCAACTTGCCTGAATTCCCGGCGAATTCTCAGTTAAGAAGATTAAAGGTACAGGTGAGTTTCAACTTGATTTCCGGCACTTTCGTGGAAAACCTCCTGGCGCCCCACCGGGCTTCGGCTTCGCCGTGGCTCACCTGGTACGGAGCCAGCGGAGAACGTATTGAATTATCGGGACGGGTGTTCGACAACTGGGTGGCGAAAAGCGCGAACCTGCTGGCCGACTCCTTCGACCTCGAAGAAGACCAGGTGGTCGTGGTCGACCTGCCGACGCATTGGAAGTCGCTGGTGCTGGCCTTGGCCTCGCTGCACCATGGGGCGACCCTGGTAGCCCCCTCGCATGAGCGCGCTGCCGAAGCCGTCCTGTGGGTCACCGCCACCCCGACCGACCCAGGCATTCCCGCGTCCTGCGAAATCCTGGCCGTCGACCCCGCAGCGCTCGCACTATCCTTCGGCGGCGATTTGGGACCGGTGGCCGAGGACTTCAACGCTTCGGTCCGCTCCTTTGGAGACCAGTTCTTCCCGTCCTCCGTATCCGGCGCGGCGACCGCGATTGCCGGCGACGAACACCGCATCGATCTGGAGACCCTGTTCGCCACCTCGGCCGAAGCCAAGGGAACCATCCTGGTGCGGGCCGGCCTGCCGGTTCTGGAATTCCTTCCCTACGCCATTGCGCAGTGGGCCGCCGGGGACGCCCTGGTGTTGCTGGAGGACGGGGTGGAAGCGACCGAGCGGCTGTGCGAAGGCGAGCGCATCACCGCCGACTACTCTCCCGGGGCCTGATCCAGCCAGCTAGTTGACCACGGTGGGAACGCTCCCGGTGTCCGCGGGATCCGAATCCCCGGACCTCGCGGCGCCGGTTGCCGGCTTCGCGCCGCCCGGCGCCTGGTGCGTGGATGGTGCCAGCAGGTCGTGGTCGTGGGCGAACTGCTCTTCCTGGTCCATTTCGGCTCCGAAGACCCAGAAGCGGTAGGCGAAGAAGCGGAAGATGGTGCCGAGCACCAGGCCCACCACCGAACCGGCGATGAACAGGCTCGTCGGGTCGGTCAGGCCGATCCAGTATTTGGTCACCCAGACGCAGGCGGCCGCGATGCCCAGGCCGATCGCGTTCATGATCAAGAACATCACCAGCTCGCGCACCACATTGGCCTGGCGGCGGTGGCGGAAGGTCCAGAAGCGGTTCGCCAGCCAGGAGAACAGCGTGGCCACCACGCCGGCAATGATCTTCGCCTTCACCTGGGAATCGCTCATGGGGCCGTGGAGCAGCCAGACGTAAATGCCGGAGTCGATGATGAACGCGACGCCGCCGACCACACCGAACTTGGCCACCTCACGCCAGAGCAGCGAAATGAGTCCGGTGATTTTCAGTCTGATGCGCTCGAACATTTTCCTCCAGCCAGCCCTGCACCGCGGCGCGGCCAGCGTCCTCGCGGCACTGGCTGCTCGGTGTCCCGGGGGCGATCTGCCCCGCAGGTTGTGTATTAACCGTCGCCCTCGGCGGCAAGCGCAGAGACGACATCCCGCCATTTTAGCGAGAATTCCTGATAGTTGGCCGGACAAAGCGAGTCATCCGGCTTCCCCCATTCAAGGCATCCACCGCTGGTTCGCTAATCTAGTAGGGTGAGCTTTCCAAAAATTGGTGTAATTGGTGGCGGGCAGCTAGCCCGAATGATGGCCCCTGAGGCCCTGAACCTTGGTTTTGAACTTCATGTCCTGGCCGAAGGCCCGGACGTCTCGGCCGCACGCAGCGTCCCGGATGCACCGGTGGGCGACTACAAGGACCTGCAGACCCTGCGCGAATTCGCCCAGGGCAAGGACGTGGTGACCTTCGACCACGAGCACGTTCCCAACGAGTTCCTCACCACCTTGATCAACGAGGGCGTCAACATCCAGCCGCGACCGGCGGCGCTGATCCATGCCCAGGACAAGCTGGTCATGCGCGAAGCCATTGAAAAGCTCGGACTGCCCAACCCGGCCTGGGCCAAGGTCGACTCGGTCGACGAGCTGGTCGCCTTCGGCGACAAGATCGGCTGGCCAATCGTGCTGAAGACCCCGCGCGGCGGCTACGACGGCAAGGGTGTGCGCATCCTGGATGACGCCGGCGAGGCCCGCGATTCGGCCGACTGGTTCGAGAACGGCCCGCTGCTGGCCGAGGACAAGGTCGATTTCTCCCGCGAGCTGTCCGCCATGGTGGCCCGCACCCCGTCGGGACAGGCCAAGGCCTGGCCGGTGGTCCACACCATCCAGGTCGACGGCGTCTGCGACGAAGTCATCGCCCCGGCCCAGGACATTTCCGAGCACACCGCCCGCACCGCGGCCAACGCCGCGCTGCGCATCGCCGAGGAATTCGGCGTCACCGGCGTGATGGCCGCCGAGCTATTCGAGACCCCCGGCGTCGGCGCCGGCTTCGTGATCAACGAGCTGGCCATGCGGCCGCACAACACCGGCCACTGGACCATGAACGGTTCGGTCACCAGCCAGTTCGAGCAGCACCTGCGCGCAGTGCTCGACCTGCCGCTGGGCGAAACCCGTGAATTGGGTGTCACCGTCATGAAGAACTACCTGGGCGGCGCCAACCAGGACCTGTACTCGGCGTTCGCCGCGGCCCTGGCCGCCGCGCCCGAGGTCAAGGTGCATGCCTACGGCAAGTCGGTGCGCCCGGGCCGCAAGATCGGCCACGTGAACGTGGTGGCAAACGCCGGGCAAAGCGTAGATGAACTTCGCCAGCGCGCCGACCTCGTTGCCGCGTTGATCCGCGACGGCGTGCCCGCCACCGCCTAGCCTGTTACCTAGAGCGCTGCCGCTCCCCCTGCGGGGGCGGCAGCGTTTGACCACCTGACCCAAGGAAAATTTCGTTATGACTGAAGCACCTCTTGTCGGCCTCGTAATGGGCTCGGATTCGGACTGGCCGGTCATGCGCCTGGCCGCCCAGGCCCTGGCCGAATTCGGCATTCCCTTCGAAGCCGACGTCGTCTCGGCCCACCGCATGCCGACCGAAATGATCGATTACGGCAAGCAGGCCCACGAACGCGGCCTGCGCGTGATCATCGCCGGAGCCGGCGGCGCCGCCCACCTTCCGGGCATGCTTGCATCAGTTACACCGCTTCCTGTCATCGGAGTACCAGTTCCGCTGGCTAAGCTGGATGGAATGGACTCCCTGCTGTCCATCGTGCAGATGCCGGCGGGGGTCCCCGTGGCAACTGTTTCGATCGGCGGAGCCCGCAATGCCGGACTGCTCGCAGTGCGCATGCTTGCGTCGGGAACCGACGAGCTGGCCGAGTCGTTACAGGTAAAGTTGCTTCAGTTCGCTGAATCTCTGCGCGATTCCGCCCATGCCAAGGGCGCATCGCTGCGTGAAGAAGTCGCGAACGAGAATTTCGCCTCCTAGGGAAAGTCATATAAGTACATGGGTTCTGCCAGTCACCGCGCTCCAAATCCGTTGCGCAATCCGGAGAGCATCAGCTCGCCGCAGCGCAGCAAACGCGCCCTGATCCTGGTCATTCTGACCATTTTCTTCCCGGGCAGCGCCCAGCTGATTGCGGGCAACCGCAAGCTGGGACGCATTGCAGTGTCTGTCACCATGCTGTGCTGGCTGGCCGTCATCGGCCTGGCGGCCCTGTACTTCATCAACAGGTCGGTCATCCTCGGATGGGTGGCCCACCCGAACTTCCAGATGGTGCTGGTTATCGTGCTGGGCACCCTGGCGGTGCTCTGGTTGATCATGTTCATCAACACCCTGGTGATCATCAAGCCGAAGATCCTCGCCCCGGGCATGCGCGTGATCGTAACGGTCTTCACCCTGGCGGCAGTAGTCGCCACCAGCGGCCTGTTCATCTACGGCGCGTCGCTGGTCAACACCGGACGCCAGACCATTGAAAAGGTCTTCGAAGCGGGACCGGCCTTCGAGCCGGTGAACGGACGCTACAACATCGCGGTGTTCGGCGCCGACTCCGGCGACAACCGCGAGGGCGTGCGCACCGACTCGGTCGCCCTGCTGTCCGTCGACGCGAAGACCGGCAAGACCCTGCTGATCTCCATGCCGCGCAACTTCCAGGGCGCCCGCTTCGCGGACGACTCGCCCATGAAGAAGGCCTGGCCCGACGGCTACAACTGCGGCAACGAGTGCCTGTTCAACGCCATCTACCGCGACGCCGAGGACAACCACGCCGATTTGTTCCCCGATTCGGTGAAGAACGTCGGCGCCCAGGCGGCCATGGATGCTCTGGAGGGCACCACCGGCCTCGCGGTCCAGGGCTACGTCATGGTCGACATGGCCGGCTTCTCCCAGTTCGTCGACGCGCTGGGCGGGGTCACCATCGATTCGGGCGGCTGGGTGCCGTACAACGGCAAGAAGTGGGAAGGCACCAACCTGCGCACCCACTGGTTCGCCCCGGGAGTCCAGACGTTCAACGGCAAGCAGGCGCTCTGGTTCGCCCGCTCTCGCGACTTCACCGACGACTACCACCGCATCAAGCGCCAGCAGTGCCTGCAGCAGGCGATCATCAAGCAATTCACCCCGCAGACCATCCTGACCAACTTCACCAGCATCATGTCCGCCGGCGAGCAGCTGGTGGAAACCAATATTCCCGCCAGCCAGCTGGGCTCCTTCGTATCGCTGGCCGAGAAGGTGTCCTCCACCCCGTTCGCCCGACTGACCCTGGGCGCCCCGGACTTCCCGCGCTCATTCTCCACCTACCCGAAGTTCGACCAGATCCAGGAGCGCATCCAGTCGATCATCGACAAGCAGAACGCCCCGAAGAAGGAAAAAAAGAAGACCGACGAGTCCGCGAAGACCGAAGAGTCCAAGAAGACCACCGAGGCCTCGCAGGCTCCGGAGCAGTCCGAGGCTCCCGAGGATGCGACCGACGTGAACAACGCCCCGAAGCTCTCCAACGGAGAGCAGGAGGAGTTCACGCAGCCCGACGGCAGCCCGATCACCGAGGAATACCTGGTGCAGCTGGAGCTGATGGGGTACACGACCCGCATCGCCCAGATTGCCGCGAACAACGACGAATGCTCGGTGCCGTAAACGGTTAAGACCCCCCGACCGACTGGCAATCCACATCCGTTTGTGAAAGGCGAAGGCTACAAGACGTGTTCGAACTGAACAACACGATTAGGGACTACCACTGGGGATCTGACAGCCAGATCACCGACTTGTTGGGGCTGGAAAATACGACAAGCCCGCAGGCCGAGCTCTGGCTCGGCGCCCACCCGGGATGCCCGAGCCGGGTGGCCGGCACCGGGCAGGGGCTGGACGCGCTCATCGCCCACGACCCCGCGGCCATGCTGGGCGCGGATGTCGCCGAGCGCTTCGGCCGGCTGCCGTTTTTGTTCAAGGTGCTTTCGGCGGCCCAGCCGCTGTCCATCCAGGTGCATCCGACCCTGCAGCAGGCCAAGGCCCGCTACGCCCTGGAAAACGCCGCGGGCAAGGCGCTGGATGCCGCCGACCGGAACTACCGGGACGACAACCACAAGCCGGAGATGCTCTACGCGCTGACCGATTTCACCGCGCTGTCCGGATTCCGCCGGCCCGAGGAAATCCTCGCGGATCTGGAGCTGCTGGGCCCGGCCCTGGCCGATGAGGCACGCACCGCCGTCGCCCAGCTGTCCGGCCTGCTGCGCGGCGAGGATCCGCTGGCCGCGGCGCTGGAGTTCGTGCTGGCCCGCCCGGGCGGGGTCGCCCCGGTGGTGCAGCAGATCTGCGCAGCCATCCAGGCCAGCCCGGAACTTCGGGAACGCGAGCATTTCGCGCAGCTGGTGGAGATCAACGGGATCTACCCGGGAGATGCCGGGGTGCTGGTGGCGCTGCTGCTGAACCTGGTTGTCCTCGAACCCGGCCAGGCCATCAGCCTGGCCGCCGGCAACGTGCACGCCTACCTGCGCGGGCTGGGCATCGAGGTCATGGCCAACTCGGACAACGTGCTGCGCGGCGGGCTGACCAGCAAGCACATCGACGTCCCGGAGCTGCTGGACGTGACCATCGCCCAGCCTTCGGCTCCCCCGCTGCTCGCGCCGCAAGCGCTGGGCGCCTCCAGCCTGCTGTACCAGCCGGAATTCGACGAGTTCCAGCTCCAGGTCATCAGCGGTGCCGGGGACCCGCTCCCGCAGCCGCTGGACCTGCACGGGGCCGGCATCCTGCTGTGCACCCAGGGCGAGTTCAGCGTGCGCGGAACGCAGGGCGAACAGCTGCTGCGCCGGGGCGACTCGGTCTTCCTGTCCGCCGCGGAGCTTCCCGCCACCGCCACCTGCCTGACTCCGGGCTCCGGATGGCTGTTCGCGGCCAGCGCGCAGCGCTGCTAGGCAGGCACCCGCCGCCACGCCATTAAACGCATCGAGCCGCAGACTTCCGTGGAAGTCTGCGGCTCGATGCGATTCCGGCCAGCTGTTCTGCGACCGTCAGGGGCCTAGCGGGTGTAAGCGTCCCACTTGTCCTGCTTGTGCTCGCCTTCGACGAAGCGGATGGTGCCGGACTTGGCGCGCATCACGATCGACTGGGTGTGGATGCGGTTGTTCTTGTAGCGCACGCCGCGCAGCAGATCGCCATCGGTGATGCCGGTGGCTGCGAAGTAGCAGTTATCGGAGGTGACCAGGTCGTTGGTGGTCAGCACGCGGCCCAGTTCGTGGCCCGCGTCGATGGCCTTCTGCTTCTCTGCCTCGTCGGTTGGCCACAGACGGCCCTGGATCACGCCGCCCAGCGCCTTGATGGCGCAGGCGGTCACGATGCCCTCCGGGGTGCCGCCGATGCCCATCAGCGCATCCACGCCGGTGCCCTCGCGGGTCGCGGCGATGGCTCCGGCCACGTCGCCGTCCAGGATCAGCTTGGTGCGCGCGCCGGCTTCGCGGATTTCCTCGATCAGGTCCGCGTGGCGTGGGCGGTCCAGCACGGTCACGGTGACCTGGCTGATCTTCTTGCCCTTGGCCTTGGCGATCAGGTGCAGGTTCTGCTTCACCGGCAGTCGCAGGTCAACCAGCTCGGCGGCTTCCGGGCCGGTCACCAGCTTCTCCATGTAGAAGACTGCCGACGGGTCGAACATGCTGCCGCGGTCGGCCACTGCCAGCACGGACAGGGCGTTGTTCAGGCCCAGGGCGGTCAGGCGGGTGCCGTCGATCGGGTCGACTGCCACATCGCACTCGGCGCCTGAACCGTTGCCGACCTGTTCGCCATTGAAGAGCATGGGGGCTTCGTCTTTTTCGCCTTCGCCGATCACCACGACGCCGTTGAAGTTCACGGTGGACAGCAGGCCGCGCATCGCATCCACTGCAGCACCGTCAGCGGCGTTCTTGTCACCGAATCCAACCCATGGCGAGGAGGCGATAGCCGCCGCCTCCGTGGCACGGACAAGTTCCAATGCCAGGTTACGGTCCGGCTCCGCGTCGGTTACCGACAGTCGCGAAGATAGGTGGGCGTAGTTGTTCTTTTCGGTCACGAAAGATCCCATCACTGAGTCGTAGTCATTGCGCCTATGCAAACACTGCCATTCTATCCTCTTTGCTTTCTGCGACGCATGTTGTGTCGCAGCTATCCTGCGCACACTGCGACGTGGGCTTGGGCACTGTAGTTCGAAATCCACAGAAACTTCGGGGAGAATGGGTATCGTGCAGCCCGAGAATACTGAGAACAACACCCCAGCGACTGATGCCGGGACCGCTCCCGCGATCAGCGATGAGCCGACGCGCCGCGACCTGAACGACCCGAAAGCGACCTTTGCGGATCTTCCGTACAAGCCGCAGCTGACGGAAAAGCAGTCCAAGCGTGCCAACCAGACGCTCAAGGGCATGATCATCTCGGTTGCGTTCTGCATCGCCGTGTTCATCCCCCTCTACCTGCTCAATCCGACCCCCAACGAGAAGGCCTTCGAGTCCGCCGTGGACCTGCAGGCCACCGCGCAGGGCGCCTCGGAAATGGCCGGCACCGAACTCTTCGCTCCGGAGCTCGCGGAGGACGAGTACGTGAACTTCGCCCGCTGGCAGGCAAACACCGCCCAGGGTGTGCCCTACTGGGAGTTCGGCGTAGTCATCGAGGACAGCAAATTCGTCTGGGTTCGCCAGGCCGTCGACTCGAACCCGACCTGGGTCGCCCTGATCACCGACTCCGCGCTGCCTGCCGGCACCAAGCAGATCGACGGGGTGCAATGGGAAGTCCGCACCAAGGATGCCAAGACCTACCTGATCTCCGAGGAGAAGGACTCGACCTTCGTGCTGTCCAGCGACACCGGCGAGGCTGAACTTCTCGAGATGGCCCGGCTGGTCTCCGCGGACGCCAAGTAGCTTCTTCACTTTTGACGTCGAGGCGCGTCATTTATTCGATATCCGAACACTGCACCGGATAGAATCCAAATCATGCCTCAAGAAACCACACAGCATTCCATGACCCCGAACGAAGCGTGGGCGAAGCTCCGCGACGGCAACCTGCGGTTCGTCAATGACGAAACCGAGCACCCGAACCAGGACAGCGCCCGCCGCCAGTCGCTGGTCGCCGGCCAGGAGCCTTTCGCAGTGATCTTCGGCTGCTCCGACTCCCGACTTGCCGCGGAAATCATCTTCGACGTCGGACTGGGCGACATGTTTGTGGTTCGCACCGCCGGCCATGTGATCGATCTGGCCAGCATCGGCTCCCTCGAATTCGCGGTGGATGAGCTGAATGTCCCGCTGATCGTGATCCTGGGCCACAACTCCTGCGGCGCGGTCACCGGAGCCATCAACAGCCGCAACAGCGGGGTCATGCCCAAGGGCTTCGTGCGCGACCTGGTGGAGCACATCGCCCCCTCGGTCCAGGCCGCCGAGCGCCAGGGCATCACCGATGTCAACGGCACCGTGGTGGAGCACGTTAAGCAGACCACCGACCGCCTGGTGGAGCTCTCCACCGTCCTGTCCAAGGCCATTTCCGAGGGCCGCACCGCAGTGGCAGGCGTGGCGTACCACCTGGACGACGGCAAGGCGCAGCTGGTTTCCAGCCTCGGCCTGGATGTCGCCTAGGCGCTCTGGCCACGGAGCCTAAACCATCTTCTGACAGGGCTTATTCCCTGTTCCGGACATCGTCACTGTTGGTTGTGATGTTTTCGCCGAAGCCTGTCTTTCGCTGGCGGTTCAGGCGTACGCTGACCCTATGATCAACAGTGACGATTTCCGTATCGAACATGACACCATGGGCGAAGTCCGGGTTCCGGCACAAGCCCTGTACCGCGCCCAGACCCAGCGCGCGGTGGAGAACTTCCCGATTTCGGGCAAGACCTTGGAGCCGGCCCACATCAAGGCCCTGGCCCAGGTGAAGAAGGCGGCGGCGCACGCGAACCGCACGCTGGAGGTGCTCGATGCAGAGCGCGCCGAAGCGATCATCGCGGCGGCCGACCTGGTGGCCAGCGGGAAGTACGACGCCCACTTCCCCATCGACGTGTTCCAGACCGGCTCCGGCACCAGCTCGAACATGAACGCCAACGAGGTCATTGCCGAGCTGGCCACCCGCGCGCTGAAGGAGTCCGGCAGCGGCACCGAGGTCCACCCGAACGACCACGTGAACGCCTCGCAGTCCTCCAACGACGTCTTCCCGACCTCGGTGCACGTGGCGGCGACCGCCGCGCTGATCAACGACCTGGTCCCCGCCCTGGAAACCCTCGCCTCCTCGCTGGAAGCCAAGTCCGCGCAGTTCGCCGACGTGGTCAAGTCCGGGCGCACCCACCTGATGGACGCCACCCCGGTCACCCTGGGCCAGGAATTCAGCGGCTACGCGGCCCAGATGCGCTACGGCATCGAACGCATCCAGGCGGCCCTGCCGCGCGTGGCCGAGGTTCCGCTGGGCGGCACCGCCGTGGGCACCGGCATCAACACCCCGGACGGCTTCCCGGAAAAGGTCATCGAGTTCCTGCGCGAAGACACCGGCCTGCCGATCACCGAGGCGCGCAACCACTTCGAGGCGCAGGCCAACCGCGACGGCCTGGTCGAGGCCTCGGCGGCGCTGCGATCCATCGCGATCTCCCAGATGAAGATCGCCAACGACCTGCGCTGGATGGGTTCGGGCCCGAACACCGGCCTGGGCGAAATCGCCATCCCCGACCTTCAGCCGGGTTCCTCGATCATGCCGGGCAAGGTCAACCCGGTGATCTCCGAAGCCGCCATCCAGGTGGCCGCGCAGGTCATCGGCAACGACACCACCATCGCCTGGGCCGGTACCAACGGCGCCTTCGAGCTGAACGTGGGCATCCCGGTCATTGCCTCCAACCTGCTGGAATCGATCCGCCTGCTGGCCAACGTCTCCACCGTCATGGCCGAAAAGATGATTGACGGGATCACCGCCAACGTGGAGCGCGCCCGCTTCCTGGCCGAGGCCTCCCCGTCCATCGTCACCCCGCTGAACAAGCTGATCGGCTACGAGAACGCGGCCAAAATCGCCAAGAAGGCGGTGGCCGACGGGCTCACCGTCCGCGAGGCCACCGTGGCGCTGGGCTTCGTCGAGCGCGGCGAGGTCACCGAAGCGCAGCTGGATGCGCTGCTGGATGTTTCCACCATGGTGGGCAAGCACTAGCGGAACCGCCTTCAAGCCCGGCGCAGGCACATGCCTGCGCCGGGCTTTTGCGCGCCGCCAGGCAGTTCGTGACGCGCCCTCGCCACAGCTTTTGGACTTCACCGCCCAGCAGGCCAAAATCAAGGAATGACAAGCACAGCAGGTTCCACGACGTACACCGAGATTGCGCCTTCCAGCGCCGAGTGGGCCGCCGTGACACGCAGGCCGCCCCGGGCGCTGGCCCAACGGATCTCCTGGCTTCTGGTGCTGCTCACCACGGTTGGCATCTTCGTCGGCTTCCAGCATTGGAATGACCCGGACGCCGAGGCCTGGGACGGTGGCTTCCAGCTGCTCGACGTCCTGGGCCTGGCCAGCATCGGCCTGGTCGTGATTTTCAGCCTCGCCGGCTGGTACCTGCACCAGTTCAATTTGGGCCTGGCCCCGCTGCTGCTCGGCATTGCCGCCGTGGCGCATACCCTGGATTCCTCGCCCGAGGCCGTGTTCTGGTGGGCCGGGACGCTGCTGGCAGTGCTGTGGCTGCTGTTCGATTTCACGCTCCTGGCCCGCCAGACGCTGCAGGTGCGGGCGCTGGCCCGGTCCCTGCCGGCAGGGACCGGGCTTGCGCCGGAGCGCGGCGCACGTACCAAGCTGCTGCTGGGATCCGCTGCCGAAGGCCTGTGGGGGCTTGGCGCCGGGCTCCTCGCGGCGGGCTTGTGGTGGTGGACCCTTCGCATTTTTGCCGCGGAAGAAGGGCTGACCGCCGCCGCATTGGACCAGGCCTCGGAATCCGACCTGTGGGCCATACCCGCGCTGCTGGCGGCCGCACTCGCGGCGGTCCTGCTGCTTCGTGCACTGCTCGGCGTCTTGGCCCGCGGCCTGGTCGGCCGCTATGCCTGGCGGCTGCCGACAGGCCCGGGCCCCGTGGAACTCGTCTGGGACGAGGACGAACCGTCCGGCGGACAGATCAATATCGAGCGGGATACCAGCGAATACAGGTGCATCTGCGTCGCTGAGCTGGTGCAGATGTTCCCGGAAGACGCCGAGGAGATCCGCGAAAGCACGGACGTCTCGGCCAGCAACCATTGCCCCATCCATGGAATTGACGCGATCAACCTGCTTTCGCCCAGGGACTTCGCCAGCCTGGCCGGTTCATTGTGGCTTTGGGACGAACTCTCCGGCCTGCCTCAGTCAGGCGGCTTCACCTGCAGCTCGCCGCTGGTGATCGGGTATTGCGGCAGCGCCTTCACCGGTTACCCCGGAACCGCAACGACGCGGGGAACCGTGGACATCGTCGACTATGCCGACTGCGCCCTCGAGGTGGGTCGGGGCGATGGAGAATTCGCAGGACCGCGCCCCGCGTCCGCACCATCGGTCGGAGTGGTGGACAAGATCGATCTGCGCCCGTTCGGGATTGCCGGGCACGCTGTTCGCTTCAAGCACGCCCGCGCCTGGTTTGTTCCCGGGACGTAGCCTCCCCGCGGCCCGGTCCCTTTGCTAGTCTCGGCACTATGAGCCGCACCACACGCACACTGTTCAAGCGACTGGCACTGGGCCTCGGGTCGTTCCTGGTCCTCGCCCTCGCCGCGTTTTTCATCTTCGCCCCGGGGATCGTCGAACGCAGCCACAACGAGCTGGCGGACACTGCGCTGCCTCAGCTCGGCGACGAGGCGAAGGCCGTCCATGGCAAGCTGCAGATCGTGGACATGCACTCGGACACACTCATGTGGGATCGCTCCCTGCTCAAACGCGCCACCCGCGGCCACGTCGACCTGCCGAGGCTGCAGGAAGGCAATGTGGCCCTGCAGATCTTCTCCTCCGTGTCCAAGTCCCCGGCGGGCCAGAACTACGAGTCGAACAGCGCGGATTCGGACAACATCACGCTGCTGAGCATCGCCCAGCTGCAGCCTCCGAAGACCTGGTTCTCGCCGTTGCAACGATCGCGCTTCCACGCCAAGAAGCTGCGCGACGCCGCGCAGCGCTCCGAGGGGGCGCTGCGCACCATCACCACGAAGGCCCAGCTGAAAGACCTGCTGGCCCAGCGCGCCCAGGGCGCCAATGTCACCGGGGCGCTGTTTTCGGTCGAGGGGCTGCAGAACTTGGAGGGAGATCTCAAGAACCTGGACGTGCTCTTCGCCGACGGCATGCGCATGGCCGGGCTGACGCATTTCTTCGACAACGAAGTGGCCGGCTCGATGCACGGCGAGGCCAAGGGCGGGCTCACCGACCTGGGCCGCGAAGCGGTCACCCGCATGGAGCAGCTGGGGATCGTCATCGACCTCGCCCATGCCAGCAACCAGAGCATTGACGAGGTATTGGCCATGGCCACCCGGCCCGTGGTCTTCAGCCACGGCGGCGTGCAGGCCACCTGCCAGGTGAACCGCAACCTGAGCGATGCGCAGATCCGCGCCGTGGCCGCCACCGGCGGGGTCATCGGCATCGGCTACTGGGATGCCGCCGTCTGCCGGCTGGACGTGGATGCGGTGGTGGACGCCATCGAGCACGTGATTGCGGTGGGAGGCCTGGACAGCGCCGCGCTGGGCAGCGACTTCGACGGATCCACCGAGGTCGCCTGGGACACCAGCCAGCTTGCGTTGGTCACCCAAGAGCTGATGGATCGCGGCCGTTCCGCGGCGGAGATCCAGGCCATCATGGGCGGCAACACCCTGCGGGTGCTGGGCCAGGTGCTACCGGCCGGTTAGCCCGGCCCGTCCGCTGCTACAGGCTGATCCAGTAGCGGCGCAGGTCCTCGACCGCGCCGAAGGGCTCGGCGATTTCCTCCCGCGGCACGACGCGCTCCATGTCGCCCCCGCAGGCCTCGATGGTCTTGGCTGAGGCGATGTTCGAGTCATTGCAGGTGACCAGCACGCGTCGCAGGCCCAGCGCCCGGGCCTGCTCCAGCGCCCCGGCGAGCGCAAGCTTGGCCAGCCCTTGGCCTCGGGCTGATGGGCGGACCCCGTATCCGATATGCCCGCCGATTTCCTGAAGGAAGTCGTTCACCAGGGCGTGGCGCAGGCTCACCGCCCCGAGGTACTCTCCCCCGCGCTCGAGCCACAGCGTGCTTTGCGCGGCGAAGCCAACCGGTGGCACCGCGCCCGGCTCGCCCATCTCATTGAGCAGCTGCACCCACTGGGCGAACCCCTGCGGCGTGCGCAGGTCCCAGCCGAACTTCGACGCAAAGAAGACGCTGGCGCCGTCCTGGTCGGTGGTTTCCCACTCGTCCCAGCTCGCTAGCCAGGAGTCATGCAGGGCGGCGGTCGGCGGGCAGAGCTCGATACTTGTCATTCCCCGAGCCTATGTCGCAGATTAGGCAGCTGTCGAAGCCGGTGTGCATCCGGTCACCTTATTTGCACTATCAGCATTAAAGTGCAAAACTGCACTTTATGGAGAATAGTGCAAAAGATGATCCCGCGGCGAAGGGCCAGGGCCCTCATCTGAGCGCCCGTATGCTCAAGACCCGGCTGGCGATCACCCGGCAGGCCCGCACGCTGACGGCGGAGCACGGCTACAACGGCTTCACCGTCGAGCAGCTGTGCGAACACGTGGGCATCTCACGCCGCACGTTCTTCAACTACTTCCCCACCAAGCTGGACGCGGTCTTCGGCCACGACACCGACGAGATCCCCGAGGGCGCCGTGGAACGCTTCATGGCCGCCCGCCCCGAGGGGCTCACCGGGATCTCCCCCACCCTGCTGGCCGACCTGGTCGAGCTGGCGCTGGAACAGCTGACGCACGACGAGCAGGCCATCGTCAGCACCCACGGCTTCTTCTCCGTCATCCACCGCGAGCCCGAGCTGCTGCAGCGCATGATGCAGGTCGGTCCCGAAAAGGAAGCGGAATTCCTGCAGCTGATGGCCACCCGCGAAGGCGTGGAACCCGACGACCCGCAGCTGGTGGTCCTGGTCCACATCCTGCATCTGGCAGTCATGAAATCCGTGGACCGCTATGTGAAGGGCTCCGGCGAGCGCTCGATCACCGAGGAATTCCTGGAGTACATGGAAAAAGCCCGAAATATCCTCGCCCAGCCCCTGACGCGGCCGAACCCGTAAACCAAGAACTCCTGCAAGGACAGCCATGACCACCACCACTTCCCGCGGCAAGCCCTCGGGTGATGCACCGCTGGCACTGACCCAGCGGCGCATCTGGATCATCTTCTCGGCATTGATCGCCGGCATGATGCTCTCCTCCCTGGACCAGACCATCGTCTCCACCGCCATGCCCACCATCGTGGGCCAGCTCGGCGGCGTGGAGCACCAGGCCTGGATCACCACTTCCTACCTGTTGGCCACCACCATCGTCATGCCGATCTACGGCAAGTTCGGCGACGTGCTGGGCCGGCGCAACCTGTTCCTGATCGCCATCGCCCTGTTCACCCTGGCCTCGGTGGGCGCGGCGTTCTCCACCGACTTCTGGACCTTCGTGGTGTTCCGCGCCATGCAGGGCTTGGGCGGCGGCGGCTTGATGATCCTCTCGCAGGCCATCATCGCCGACATCGTTCCGGCATCCGAGCGCGGCAAGTACATGGGCCCGCTGGGCGGCATCTTCGGTTTGTCCGCGGTGGCCGGGCCGCTGCTGGGTGGCTTCTTCGTCGACCACCTTTCCTGGCAGTGGGCGTTCTACATCAACATCCCGATCGGCGTCGCCGCCTTCCTGATCGCCTGGTTCACGCTGACCCTGCCGAGCAAGAAGGCCGAGAAGAAGATCGACGTCCTGGGCGTGATCCTGCTGTCCATCGCCACCACCTGCCTGATCTTCTTCACCGACTTCGGCGGCTCCGCCGACCACGGCTGGGCCGCACTGGAAACCTGGGCGTGGGGCGCCGGTTTGGTGACCGCCGCGCTGCTATTCGTGCTGGTCGAGTCCCGCGCCGCGGACCCGATCATCCCGCTGGGCCTGTTCAAGAACAAGGTCTTCATCAATGCCACCGCCATAGGCTTCACCCTGGGCATCGGCATGTTCTCCGCCATCGCGTTCGTCCCGACCTTCCTGCAGATGTCCTCGGGCACCTCCGCGGCGGTTTCCGGGCTGCTGATGCTGCCGATGATGGCTGGCATGATGGGCACCTCGATCTACTCGGGTATCGCCATCACCAAGTCGGGCCGTTACAAGGGCTACCCGATCGCCGGCACCGTGGTCACCGCCATCGCGATGCTGTGCTTCACCACGCTGACCGCGCAGACCCCGCTGTGGCTGATCTGCGTGTACCTGTTCTTCCTGGGCGCGGGCATGGGCCTGATCATGCAGGTGGTGGTGCTGGTGGTGCAGAACGCCGTGGATCCGCAGATGGTCGGCGTGGCCACCTCCACCAACAACTACTTCCGCGAGGTCGGCGCCTCGCTGGGTGTCGCGATCTTCGGCGCGATGTTCACCAACCGGCTCTCCGAGAAGCTGATGGAGGTGTTCTCTGGCGCCGGGGCCGGCCCCGAGGATGCCGGGCGGGCCACCGCCACGCTGGATCCGGAAACCCTTTCGCAGCTGCCCGAGCCGCTGCGCGACGGCATCGTGACCGCCTACGCGGACTCGCTGGCCCCGGTGTTCTGGTACCTGATTCCGTTCCTGGCCGTGGCCTTCGGGCTGGCGCTGTTCCTGAAGCAGGTCCCGCTCTCCGAGCAGGCGGGCATGGTGGCCCGTGGCGAGGCCATCGCCGGCGAGGAAGCCGAAGCCATGGAGGCCGCCCAGCGGTCAGGTGGCGTCGCCCGGCCGGAGGCTGCCACGCAGGACGAGCCGGACTCCGGTTCGGTGCCGGTTCAGGACCCGAAGGAGCAGCGCAACAGCTGACCCGGTGTCGGATCTGAACTGTTTCGGAAAAGAGCATGCCCCGCACCGTGGTGCGGGGCATGCTCTTTGCCTTGTGGGGACCGAGGGCCGGCCGCGGCACCGGTCAGGCGGCGAAGTAGCCGCCCGGGCGGGGATTCAGCGCCCAGTCGATGGCCCGCTCATGCAGCGGCGGAAGCTGCGGCCGCTCATCGAGCTGGAAGTAGCCGACCTCGAGGTTCTCGTCATCACCCCGGACCGCATGGCCGGACCGGTGCGCCGCCTTGAACACCAGGTCCAGGTACTGCGCATGGTCGCCATTGGGGTACACGGTCGGCGCGGTGATGCCCACGCCCAGCAGGTCGGTGATTTCGCATTCCACCCCGGTTTCCTCCAGCACCTCCCGCGCTGCGGTGTGCGAGGCTTCTTCCCCGGGTTCGATGATTCCTGCCGGCAGGGTCCATTTGCCGTTGTCAGCACGGCGCACCAGCAGCACCCGGTCTTCGTCGAAAACCACGACCTTCACCCCGGACAGCCACAACATTTCGTGTCCGATATGGGTTCTCAGATTCGTGATGAATTCAGGGGTGGGCATGAACCTATCGTGCCACACACAGCGCAATGAGCGCGCCGAGGATCATGAACGGGCCGAAGGGCACCGCCGACTTCAGCGTTAGCCGGCGCAGGATCGTCCCGCCCAGCACGAACAGCGCTGCCATGACGAAGGCCAGCAGCGTGGCGAGGAACAGCGAGGGCAGGGAGAAATACGCCAGGTTCAACCCGAGCACGGAGGCCAGCTTCACGTCCCCCATGCCCATGGCCCCGGAGGAGACCAGCGACACCAGCAGGTACCCGCCGCACAGCAGCGCCATGCCGAACAGGGCCCGCAGCACCGGCCAGAAATCCATGCGGACCGCGCCCAGCAGCGCCAGGATGACCACTGAGGCCAGCAGCCACCTGGCGACCAGCCGGTTGGGCAGCCGGTGCCCGGCGATATCCGCGGCGGACAGCGCGTACCCGTACCCTGCATAACAAAGCAGCAGCGCGGCGACCAGCAGCGCCGTCGCCCACGATTCCCGGGCGACGGCCAGGATCTGCACCGTGCTGTGCTCCATCATGCTTCCAGCATAGGCGCGGGCGCCGGCGGTGTCGGCGGTCCCGGCGGGAATGTGCACAACCGGTGCTATTCGCGGCTTCGGCTCCTAGACTGGAGTCATGACCCAGCCAGCAGCACCCCCGCTTTTCCCCGGACACCCGCTGCCCGATTCGGCGGCCCGACGGCATGTGCGCGCCCTCGCCCGCTCCGCGCCCTGGCTGAGCACATCGGTGCGCATCTCCTTCCAGGTGCCGCAGGAGTTCCAGGACCCGGCCCGGGGCTTGGAAGGACGCCTGGAGCTGATCCTGCGGCAGCGCGAGGCCGCCGCGGCCTTCGACGAGGCCGGCCGGCCGGTCTACCAGCGCGAGCATTTCACCGCCGACCGCGGACGCGATTACGTGGCCACCGCCTCCGCCTCCTCGTGGAAGCTGCCTGCGGGCCTGACCTCCCCGGTCTTCACCAGCGACCGGCTGGTGCTGCGCCGCCCGGAGATCGCCGGGTTCGGCGACCTGCTGCCGCTGCCCTTCCTGTCCACGATGCTCGACCCGTTCGAGATTGCCGGCGCGGAGCCAGCCTCGCTGGATCTGGCCTTCGACCATCCGACCTACATCCACGAGCTGGCCGAGACCGAGTTCTCCGGGCGCCCGGCGCTGGCGGCGGTGTTGTCCGCTGGGTACAGCTACCGGCCGTGCCTGGCTGACTTCGCGCTGGTGCCGCCGGAAACCAGGACGCTGGTCATGCTGGATGCGGACACCGGGATCTGCGTGCACCGGCGCGTGCTGGATGCCGGCAGCCGGGTTCCGGAAATCAGCCTGCAGGTCCTGGCGCACGACGAGTACTACATCGACTCGCTGTTCACCGCCCCGGCTCCCACGCTGACCGATGTCAGGGCACCGATCCCGTGGGAGCTGCGCAAGGACGCCGGCCGCGGCTAACCCATGTAGGGTCCGTCCAGCATCTCGGTGACCAGCGCGGCGATGGCCGAACGCTCGGAGCGGGTCAGCGTGACGTGCCCGAACAGCGCGTGGCCCTTGAGCTGCTCCACCACCGCGGCCACGCCGTCGTGGCGTCCCACATGCAGGTTGTCGCGCTGGGCCACGTCATGGGTCAGCACCACCTTTGAATTCTGCCCGATGCGCGAGAGCACGGTGAGCAGCACATTGCGTTCCAGGGACTGCGCCTCGTCCACGATCACGAAGGCGTCATGCAGCGAGCGGCCGCGGATGTGGGTCAACGGCAGCACCTCCAGCATGCCGCGGTCCACCACCTCGTCGATCACGTTCTTGGACACGATGGAGCCGAGGGTGTCGAAGACCGCCTGGGCCCAGGGGCCCATCTTCTCCCCTTCGGAGCCCGGCAGGTAGCCCAGTTCCTGCCCGCCGACCGCATACAGCGGACGGAATACGGTGATCTTCCGGTGCTCCCGGCGCTCCATGACAGCTTCCATGCCGGCGCACAGCGCCAGGGCGGACTTGCCGGTGCCTGCATTGCCGCCCAGCGAGACGATGCCTACCCCGGGGTCCATCAGCAGGTCAAGGGCGATGCGCTGCTCGGCGCTGCGCCCGTGCAGCCCGAAGGCCTGCTGGTCGCCGCGCACCAGCTTCAAGGTCGTGGCATCCGTCTTGCGCCCCAGCGCGCTGCCGCGCGGCGAAGTGATCACGAAACCCGTGTTGACCGGGGCGTCGGCGATCTCCGGCAGGTTGGCCAGCTGTTCGCGTTCGTAGAGGGAAGCCATGGCGTCCTCGCCCAGTTCCAGCTGCTGGATTCCGCTCCAACCGGTGGAGGTGATCAGTTCGCTGCGGTAGACCTCCGCATGGATGCCGATGGCCGAGGCCTTGATGCGCATCGGCAGGTCCTTGGTCACCAGGGCGACGTCCTGGCCCTGGTCCAGCAGGTGCTTGGCCACGGCGAGGATCCGGGTGTCGTTCTCTCCGGTCCGCATTCCCACCGGCAGCACCTCGGCGGCGATGTGGTTCAGCTCGATACGCAGCGTTCCACCGAGCTCGGAGACCGGCACCGCGCGGGATAGCCCGCCGTGGCTTGCAATCAGGTCGTCCAGCAGCCGCAGGGCCTGGCGGGCGAAGTACCCGAGTTCCGGGTCCTTGCGCTTGTTCTCCAGCTCGGTGATGACGGTCAGCGGGATCACCACGTGGTGCTCCTCGAAGCGGTACATCGCCCGCGGGTCGGAGAGCAGCACCGACGTATCGATCACGTAGGTCCGGACAGCCTCGTCAGCATTTCGGGTCATGGCAGCGCACCTATTCTCGGTTCCGGCGTGGGGAGCATTCCCCACGCATGTGTGGGGACTCCCGGCACCGGATGTCCAAGGGCGAATCCGGCGGTGAAACCGGTGAACGCTGCTGTGGTCATCTAGTGGGAAACCCTTCGCTCAGCGGGGGCTGCTTGCCCCCGCCTTAGTGCCCACGATAGCCCCAAACCCCGGGCAGCGAACATCGTGTCGGGTTACGAGTAGGCAACGTTTTTCCCAATATTTGCCGCACCGCGGATTCCTAGGTGCCGAAGCGGCGCTGGCGGTCGGCGAAATCGCGCAGGGCGCGCAGGAAATCTACCCGGCGGAAATCCGGCCATAGGGCTTCGCAGAAGTAGAACTCGGAGTAGGCGCTCTGCCAGGTCAAAAAGCCGCTCAGGCGCTGCTCCCCGCTGGTGCGGATCACCAGGTCCGGGTCGGGCTGTCCCTTGGTGTACAGGTAGGACTCGATGTCATCGGTGCACAGCTGGTCGGTGACCTGTTCGAGGGTGCGCCCGTCCTTGGCTGCATCGCGCAGCAGCGACTTGATGGCGTCCAGGATTTCCCGGCGTCCGCCATAGCCGATGGCCACGTTCACGTGCACGCCGCCGCGGTTCGCCGTTGCGGATTCCAGCGCGGCCAGCTTCTGCGCCAGCTCCGCCGGCAGCAGGTCGCGGGCCCCGACCTGCTGGACCTTGACCCGGTTGGTCTCTCCCAGCCGGTCCAGCGTGGACCCGATGACTTCAAGCAGGTCGCGCAGCTCCCCCGGCTCGCGGTTCAGGTTGTCCGTGGAGAGCATGTACAGGGTGACGACCTTGATGTTCAGGTCTTCGCACCAGTCCAGGAACTCCAGGATCTTGTCCGCGCCGGCCTGGTGGCCGGCGACCGTCGGGGTTCCAGCGAGCTTGGCCCAACGGCGGTTGCCGTCCACCATCACGCCGATGTGGTGCGGCAGCTTGTCGGCAGGAAGCGACTTTGCCAGGCGCCGTTCATAGAAACGGTACGCGAGGTTGGGAAGCTGCACCGCGCCCTGCCTTTCATTGGAAGTCAAAAACCCTAGATTCTAAATCTACCGTGTCCGCCCGCCCGTTCCCTTCATCTTGCGTGGCGGAAGCGGTGATTCAGTGGTGGTGCAGGGTTTGCACAAAGCGCTCCAACGAATCCACCGGGGCCTGGCACAGCTCCTTGCGGCATCCCTGGATGCGCAGCGTCCCCGCGGGACCCGCTGCGTCCTTCTCCTCGCGTAGTTCCAGTCGCATCGACCGGCCCAGCCGGCGCAGCCGCGCCAGCTGATCCGGCTGCGCGCCGCCCACGGTCGCGTACTGCACGGGAGCGTTGAGCACGGCCTGGACTTCCAGCGCGGTGGCGACCTGGGTCGGGACTTCGGTGGCCAGCGCCAGCGCATGCACGGTCAGCTCCCCCGCCCGCTCCAGGCCGGCGGCTTGGGCGTTGGTCCAGGCGCCGTCCGCCATGGCCGTGACCGCCCGGCGCGCCAGCGCCATGGCGTACAACGCACCGGCGGCCGGGATGGCGTCATCCAGCACTGTCGCCGCGCCGGCCGCTCGCTGGGCGCTCAGCCGCGCATCCAGCTGCACCGCATCGCGCGGCACCCCGGTCCCAGGATCGATGAAGTCGCCAGCGCGTCCCAGCAGCGCATCGGCGCGCGCTGCCCAGGGCCCGTTGCCTCGCGCGGAGTCAAGGGCCAGCAGTCCCAGGGCCAGCGCCGCGTAGTCCTGCAAGGTTCCCTCGTTGGAGTGCTCGGCCTTCCCGTCGAAGCTGACCCGGGCCAAGCGGCGGGTTTCGGGGTCCCAATGCGCCTGCCACACCGCGGTGGCGGCCTCCTCGGCCATCTCCAGCAATTCGGGTGCGTCCAGCAGGGTGCCGGCCTCGCATAGGGCCTCGATAGCCAGCCCGTTCCATCCGGCGATGACCTTGGCGTCCCGCCCGGGCCGCTGGCGTGTGGCCCGCACCAGGCCGAGCTCCTGTTTCAGCTGGTTCCACAGCGGCTCTTCCCCGGCATGGGGGAATCGGGCCAGCGACAGGCAGTAGCGCCCGGGATCCTCGGCGACCTCGGCGAGCCGGACCAGGTTCGGCGGCAGGGCGTCGAGCCCGTCGAGGGCCGCGTTCAGTTCGGCCCGGGAGAACGTGTAGTAGGCGCCTTCGATGTTCTTCCCCTCGCGCGGCGAATCGGCGTCCAGCGAGCTGGCCAGGGCCTGCGGCCCGCCGCCGTCCGCGCCGACACGCATCTCGCGGCGCAGGAATTCGGCGGTGTCCAAGGCGGCGGCCCGGGCGGCTGCGGCAAGGGCTTCGGCGCGCTGCTGCTGGGCGCCGGCGGCGCCGCGCGCGTATTCCCCGGCGAGCACGGCGCTGCGGGCGCACAACGAGAGCAGCCCGGCGTTGTCGTAGAGCATTTTCTCGAAGTGCGGTACCGACCAGTGCTCGTCCACGCAGTAGCGGGCGAAGCCGCCGCCCAGATGGTCCTGCAGGCCGCCGCACAGGATCGCCTCCAGCGTGGTGGCTGCGGCGTTGAAGGCCTCGTCGCCGCGGCTGCCTCCGGCCAGCGCCGAGCGCCACAGGGTTTTCAGCGCCCAGGTGGGCGGGAATTTCGGTGCGGGCGTGGTGCCGCCCTCAGGTCGGGTGGCGGAGATCCAGTGCGTCACTGCAGCTTCCTGGGACTGCTGCGCGGGCAGCGCCGAATGCAGGGACAACAAGGCGCCCTGCCTGGCGCCAAGCTCCGCCAGGTGGCCGGCGAGCATGTCTGCCTGTTCGGCTAGCCCGTCGCGCTTGGTTTCCCAGGCTTCATTCACGGCGTTGAGCACCTGGGTGAAGGAGGGGGTCTTGCCCCGGGGCACGGCCGGATAGTAGGTTCCGGCGTGGAAGGCTCTGCCGTCGGGCAGGGCGAAGATGGTCATGGGCCAGCCCCCGGCGCCGGTGAGCGCCTGGGTGGCCATCATGTAGGTGTCGTCCACCAGCGGGTGTTCCTCGCGGTCCACCTTGATGGCGACAAAATGCTCGTTGAGCAGCTGCGCGATGGCGGGGTCGTCAAAGGACTCATGGCTCATCACGTGGCACCAGTGGCAGGCCGAATACCCGATGGAGAGCATCACCGGGACATCGCGCAGGCGCGCCTGTTCGAAGGCCTGGTCCCCATAGGGGAACCAGTCCACTAGCTGGTGCGCATGTTGCCTGAGGTATTGGCTCGAAGAGCCTGAAAGTCGCTGAGCCACGACTTCAAGCTAGCACGGACTACTTGTCTTCGCTGGTCTTCGGGTCGATCGGCTCGTCCGGCTCTTCGAGCGTGCGCTTTTCGCCTTCGTCCATCATCTGCTGCTGGCGCTGCTCGGCCTCGGACTGGTAGCGCACACGGCGTACACGACGGACCATGTCACGCATCAGGAAGATGCCGGCGACAACCATCACGGCGGTGAAGACGAAGCCGAGGAAACCGGGACCGTAGTCGCTGGCCTTCTCGGTGCCGAAGGTATTGCGGGTCGATGCCAGGATCACGGACGCGTAAATCGCATTCACGGTGTACAGACAACTCATTTCTACAGCTGGAAGGTATTGGGAACTATCTTAGTCCGGCAAACAGGTCGGACTCCGGCAGTTCGGTGGCCACCTTGGAGGAAATCAAGGTGTAGTCCTCCCACGGCCAGCTTTCAGCATAGACGTGTTCCGGAACGGCGAAGAAGAATCCCTCGGGATCTATCTGGGTTCGGTGCGCCAGCAGGGCCTGATCGCGCTGGGAGAAGTAGTCGGCGCACAGGATCTGGGTGGTCGTGGTGTGTGGTGAAACCCACTTGAACATCTGGTTGTCCTCGTCGGCTTCCCACTGGGCCACGCGCTCGGTGTAGGGCGATTCGTAGCCCGACTCGAGCATCGCGTAGTGCAGGGTGCGGAAGCGCTCCGGGGAGAACGCGCGGTCGTAGTAGAGCTTGCCGACCTGCCACGGGGCGCCCAGCTCGGGGTACATTTCCGGGTTTCCGGCGTGCTCGAAGGCGAAGGTGGAAACCTTGTGGCACTGGATGTGGTCCGGATGCGGGTAGCCGCCGTTTTCGTCATAGGTGACGATGACGTGCGGGCGGAATTCGCGGATCAGCTTGATGATGCCGGCCGAGGCGGTCTCCACCGGCTGCAGGGCGAAGGCGCCGAAGGGAAGCTCGGGCAGCGGGTCGCCCTCGGGGAGCCCGGAGTCGACGTAGCCCAGCCAGCGGTGCTTGATGCCCAGGACCGCGGCGGCTTCAGCCATTTCGGTGCGGCGCACTCCGGCCAGGTCGCGGTGCGCGTGGGCGAGCTCGCCGGCCGCCGCGTTGAGGATGTCCCCGCGTTCGCCGCCGGTGCAGCTGACGACCATGACCTCGGCGCCGGCGTCGACGTAGGCCGCCATGGTCGCGGCGCCCTTGGATGACTCGTCGTCGGGATGCGCATGGATCGCCATGAGCCGCAGGCCCTGGGAAGGGGCGATCTTTTTCATCACGTGGTTCTCCACTGGTCAACTTCCTTCAGCACTTTGTACACTCGCGCGGGGCTTTCGCGCCCGCCCTCTATCTCAACCACTGTCCGACCTCCCGTTATTCCCCGGAGCGAGTCAACGGTAGACTTAACATCCAGGACCCAATGAACGGAAGGCCCTTGAATACCGGGCCACCGCCAAGGCAAGAGAGTGGTGCAAGGCGCGCAATGTCTGATCCAAGCTTAACGGCTCGCTACAACAACCCCAAGAAACGCCACCTGTCGAAAAAGAACCGGAACATCCTGATCGGTTCGGCCCTGGTCATTGGAATCGCCGGCGCAGCCTATTTCGCTTCCTCGAACTATGACGCGCTTTCCTACCAGGACGTCGGTTTCGACGTCGAGTCCCCCACCATGGCCCAGGCGACGATCGCGGTTGAATACAACGCCAAGGACCGGGTGCAGTGCGATGTTCGCGCCATGAACAAAACCAAAGCCATCGTCGGATTCAAGACCATCGTATTGGATCCGGGCGAACAGACCGGCGTGGTGAAGCAAACGCTCACCGTGGATCTGCACACCGACAACCTGGCCGTCACCGCCGGGATCGAGGAATGCACTGTCGTCCCGCAGGACTTCAAAGGCTGACATTTCCCCTGTTGACTCACCTGATAGCTGAAACTATTGGGTTTATTCAGGTTTGGCGACTACTATCGATGAAAAGATACGTTTCGCCCCGCATCGGCGCATGACCGGAAAGACAAACCGGAACATGTTGCTGGCGGGGTCTTTGCTTGCATCTGTAGGAATGCGGCATCCGCCAAACGTACCGAATCCGACTTCGTCGAGGCCACCGTACAGGTGGCTTTCCACTTTCCTGAGGAAGGTGCGGCGAGGTCCCGACTGACCAAAGGAAGTACAACCGTGAGCACCAACAGCAACGAACCCATCGTTTGGCTGACTCAGGAAGCCTACGATCGGCTCAATAATGAACTGACCTTCCTCTCCGGCCCGGGCCGCGCCGAGATCGTTGCCCGTATCGAGCAGGCCCGTTCCGAGGGCGATCTGAAGGAAAACGGTGGATACCACGCAGCCCGCGAGGAGCAGGGCAAGGCCGAAGCGCGCATCCTGTACCTGAAGGACCTGCTGCGCCGTGCGCATGTCGGTGAAGCTCCAGCCGATGACGGAGTTGTCGAGCCGGGCATGCTGGTCGTGGCCAACATCGCCGGCGACGAGACCACTTTCCTGTTCGGTTCGCGCGAGGTTGCCGGCGACACCGACCTGGAGGTCTACTCCGAGCAGTCCCCTATCGGCGTGGCAGTGCACGGCGCCAAGGTGGGCGACAAGCTGACCTACGCCGCCCCGAACGGCCGCGACATCAAGGTGGAGATCATCTCCGCCAAGCCGTTCTCCGCCTAGCACCCGCCAGGCAAGACCATAAGCCGCTGGCCGCCCCCTTCCGGGGGCGGCCAGCGGCTTTTTGCGGGTTCCGGCTAGGCGACGGAGCCGCCTGCGGTATTGGTGATGTGCGGGTCGAATCCTTCGGCGCGCAGGTTGTTCAGCACCATCTTGGAGTGCTCGTGGCCCTTGGTCTCCAAATCGATGGTGATCGCCACGTCGCCCATGGACAGCGATCCGCCGATGCGGGTGTGGTCCAGGCGGGTCACGTTGGCATCCGATTCGGCGATGATGCGCGAGATCTGCGCCAGGGCGCCTGGGCGGTCCGGAAGCATCATGCGGATGGTCAGGAAGCGTCCTGCGGCGGACAGGCCGCGCTGGATCACCTTGAGCATCAGCAGCGGGTCGATGTTGCCGCCGGAGAGGATCACCGCGGTGGTCGCCGGGTTGATCCCGTGCTCCTCCAGCTTGTTCTCCAGCAGCGCCGCGACGCCCACGGCGCCGGCCGGCTCCACCACCAGCTTGTTGCGCTCCAGCAGCACCACCAGGGCGCGGGCCAGCGCGTCCTCGGAGACGGTGACGACGTCGTCCACCAGCTCCTTGATGATCGCGAAGGGCAGCTGGCCGGGTTTGCCCACGGCGATGCCGTCGGCGATGGTGTGCACGGTGTCCAGCGGCACCAGGGCGTCCGCCGCCAACGACGGCGGGTAGGCCGCGGCGTTCTCCGCCTGCACGCCCACCACGCGGATCTCGCGGCCCAGCTCGCGGGCGCGTTCCTTCAGCGCGATGGCCACGCCGGCCAGCAGCCCGCCGCCGCCCACGCCCATGAGCACGGTGTCCACCTCCGGCAGCTGCTCCAGCAGCTCCAGCCCGATGGTGCCCTGCCCGGCGATGATGTCGGGGTGGTCGAAGGGATGCACGAAGACCGCGCCGGTTTCATCCGCGAAGCGCTGTGCCTCGGCCAAGGCCTGGTCCACCGTGTCGCCGAACAAGACGACCTCGGCGCCGTGGTCCCGCGTTGCGGTGAGCTTGGGCAGGGCGACACCCAGCGGCATGTAGATGCGGGCCTTGATGCCCAGGTGGCTGGCGGCCTGCGCGACACCCTGGGCATGGTTGCCTGCCGAGGCGGCGACGACGCCGCGGGCCTTCTCCTCCTCGCTGAGCTTGGCCATGCGCACGTAGGCGCCGCGGACCTTGAAGGATCCGGCGCGCTGCATGTTCTCGCACTTGAGGTAGACCTCGCCGCCCAGGTGCTGGGACAGCACGCGGGAGTGCTCGACCGGGGTCAGCGCGATAACCGGCTTGAGGACCTTCGCGGCTTCCTCGATATCCGCCAGGCTGACCGGAAGTTTGGTTTCAGTGCTCATGATTCTTGTCCTCGGGATGCTCGGGAAGCCGGGGTGTCGGCGCAGGTGATGATGTTGGTGGAGCCGCTGGGGTGGCCGCAGCTTCCGGGTCGGATGCGGGGGCTCTGGCACCGGCCAGATTCGTGCCGTAGTTCTGCGCGACGAATGGATCGTCTTCCCAGCTGCGCCGGGAGAGGTACTTGACGACCGTGTTCAACACGGCCAGCAGCGGCACGGCGAACAGGGCTCCGGCGATATTCGCCACCATGGTGCCTCCGGCCACGGACAGCACCACGGCCAGCGGGTGCAGGCTCACGGCCTTGCCCATGATCAGCGGCTGCAGGATGTGCGATTCAGCCTGCTGCACCAGCAGCACGATGGCCAGCATGATCAACGCATTGACCCAGCCGTTGGAGACCAGCGCGAGCAGCACGGCCAGTGCTCCGGTGACCAGCGCGCCGACCACCGGGATGAAGGAGCCGATGAACACCAGCACGCCCAGCGGCAGGGCCAGCGGGACACCCAGGAAGAATGCGCCGAAGCCGATGCCCAGCGCGTCGATCAGCGCCACCAGCATCTGCACCCGCACGTAGCGCACCAGCGAGGACCAGCCCCGGGTCAGCGCCCCGTCCATGGCGGGCCTGGCGCGGCGCGGCAGCAGGTTGATCAGGAACAGCCCAACCCTGCGCCCATCCAGCAGCAGGAAGATCAGGCAGAAGACCGTCAGCAGGACCCCGGTGAGGATCTGGCCCAGCGCCGAGCCCCAGCTGATGGCTTCGCTCAGGATGTTGCTTGCGTTGCCGCGCAGCTCGGTGAGGGCGTCGTCCAGCACGGTTTGCAGGTCGTCATTGGTCAGCTGCAGGGGACCGTTGAACAGCCAGTCCTGGATCTGCTGGATGCCGGTCAGCGCTTGCGTCCACAGGTCGGCGAACCCGGCGCCAAGGCGCTGGCCCGCGATCGAAAGACCGGCCGTCACCAAGGCCAGGAAGCCGATCAGCGTGATGCCCACGGCCAAGCCATGGGGCACCGCGAGCTTGGCGTGCAGGATCTTGACGACCGGCGACAGCAGACTGGTCAAGAGCGCGGCAACCATGACGGAGATCAGCAGCAGCGAGACCTTGGACAGCAGCCAGAAGACCACCCCCAGCGCGGCGACGATGATCAGCAGGCGCCAGGCCCAGCTCGCCGCCAGGCGCACCCCGTACGGCAGGTCCTCGGCCGTGCGCAGGTCCAGCGACTCGACGGGGACCACGGCGGGCTGGGCAGACTTCAGGGTCGGCAGGTTGCCTCGCAGACGGCGCAGACGCTCTAACCGATTACTTTTCATGTCCCTACGCTACCGCGCCGAGTGCACGCCGATGGATTCCATGTCCAAATTGTGACAAAAAACAAGGACCAGTACCCGATATGGGCACTGGTCCTCGAAATCTAATTCAATATGGCTACTCGTCGCCACGCAGGATTGCCAGAATGCGCAGAATCTCGGTGTAAAGCCAAACCAAGGTCACTGTCAGGCCGAAGGCGCCGCGCCAAGCCATGATGGCCGGGGCACCCTGCTTGGACAGTTCCTCGATCATGGTGAAGTCCGAAACCAGCGCGTAGGTGGCCAGCAGGATCGCCAGCACGCCGATGATCAGGCCCAGCGCCCCGCCGCCGGCGCTGCGCAGGCCGAACATGCCGTCGACGACGCCGGTGAGCATGAGCACCATGTTCAGCAGCGAGAAGACGACCATGCCGATCATGGCGACCATGAACATCTTGTTCAGCTTCGGGGTCATGCGGTACTTGCCCGAGCGGTACAAGGCCAGGGTCACGCCGGCTACGGCGAAGGTGGCGACCACTGCCTGGATGGCAACGCCTGGGTACAGACCGTCGAGGAACTGCGACAGGCCGCCGAGGAACAGGCCTTCGGCTGCCGCGTAGAGGAGGATCAGCGCCGGGGAAGGCTTCTTCTTGAAGGCGTTGACCAAGCCGAGGACGAAACCGACCAAGGCGCCGGGAAGCATCAGGGCAGGAACCACCCAGCCAATGGCCGCGCCGATCACCACAAGGCCGAGGGTGAAAATGGTCTTGTTGATGGTGTCGCCGATGGTCATGCGACCCATGTCGGCGCTGGTGGCGGCCGGCTGCTGGTACATGTTGTCCAGCTGCTCGGCACTCAGGTTGGCGGTGTCACGGAATCCAACCGGAGCACCGGGCTTGGTGGCCCATGCGTCGGCCTGGTTCTTCGAACCAAAGATTGGGTTGCCGCTCAAGATTATTCCCCCGTAGGTTGTCTGGTCAGTAGGCAGGCAGTACGAAATATTGCTGTTCTTAACAGTATTGATAATTGCTGTGAATCTGCTCAGTCAAAGGGATGATTTCAGCCTTTGGAGACCGAAATTTCTACTCCATGAGCGAAAATCCCGGATTGGGCCGCGGGACGGCCGCAGAGGCTGCGCTTGGATGCACTAAAGCTCCGGACGCCCTTGCGGGAAGTCCGGAGCTTTCAAATGTGGTGCCCCCAGTGGGACTCGAACCCACAAGCCTTGCGGCAGCTGATTTTAAGTCAGCCGTGTATGCCAATTCCACCATAGGGGCAGGACTCTAAAATCCTACGCGATCGATTCGGGAAACGGGAAATTGCCCGGCACGCAGGTTGGGGACCGCCTGCAAGGCGATCCCCAACCCGTGATTCGATCATCGGCCGCGAAGTGCTACTTCTTCGGCTTGGCGGTTTCCTCGAAGGCGGTGCGGGGTGCTTCGAGGTTGTTCAGCTGCAGCGCGTCGCGGGTGAAGAACCAGGCAACCATCCAGTCGCCGACCACGCGGAACTTGCGCTCGAAGGTCGGCATGGCCATGCCGTGGTAGCCGCGGTGGGCCATCCATGCCGGCCAGCCCTTGAGCTTGATGCCGACGACCTTGGCAACACCCTTGTTCTTGCCGAAGCCTGCCACGGCGCCGAGGTTCTTGTGCTTGTATTCCTTGATGCGGCCAACGCCGTAGCGGGCTGCGTACAGGTTCTTTGCCAGCAGCTTGGCCTGGCGCACGGCGTGCTGCGCGTTCGGCACGCAGGTGCCGTCCGGCAGGCCGCCGGTGACGTCCTTGACTGCCGAAACGTCGCCGGCTGCCCAGGCGCCTTCCAGCGCATCGCCATTCGCGTCCTTGATGCGCAGGTCGGTGCGGGTCTCGATGCGGCCGCGCTGCTCGATCGGGAAATCGGTGGAGCGGACCATCGGGTTGGCCATGACGCCGGCGCACCAGATCAGGGTGTCCGAGTAGAAGGCGTCGGCCGGGGACTTGTCGGCCATGTTGATCAGCTGCAGGTAGCCATCGGTGGCGTCGGCCAGCGAGGTGTTCAGCAGGACCTCGATGCCGCGGCTGCGCAGGTGCTCGACAACCCATTCGGCCTGCTCGGCGGTCACTTCAGGCATGATGCGGCCCATGGCCTCGACCAGCACGAAGCGGACTTCGCTCTGCTGCACGCGGTCGTTCAGGCTTACCAGGTGGCGTGCCATGTCCTCGAGCTCGGCGATGGTCTCGATGCCGGCGAAGCCGCCGCCGACCACCACGAAGGTCAGGGCGCGCTTGCGGGCTTCAGGATCAGTCATGTTCGAAGCCGACTCGATGCGCTCGGCAACCTTGTTGCGCAGCGCGATGGCCTCTTCGATGGTCTTCAGGCCGATGCCCTGCTCGGCCAGGCCGGTGATCGGGAAGGTGCGGGTGACCGCACCGGCGGACATCACGACATCGGTGTATTCAAGTTCGTACTCTTCGCCGTTGACCGGAGCAATGACGGCCTTCTTGCTGGCGTGGTCGATGCTCAGCACGCGGCCGTTGATCAGCTCGGAGTGCTTGAGGTGCTGACGGTGGGAGACCACGACGTGGCGCGGTTCGATCTGGCCGCCTGCAACTTCCGGCAGGAACGGCTGGTAGGTCATATATGGGTTCGGGTCGACCACGGTGACGATGCCGCCGTGGGACTTAACCTTCTTCTGCAGATTCATCGCAACGTACAGGCCAACATAGCCACCGCCAACGACGAGAATGCGAGGACGCTTCTGGGAGCTTTCGATGATCGACATACTGTCGATTCTACGCGGATTTTCGGAGTTAGTGAAAATATTCACTAACTTAATGAGTATGTTTAATCACGTAACCGTCGCCCGTCCGGCCACGGTGCGGAGCATTCGCCATGGCAGCCGGTGATCAGGGTGCGGATTCCGTGTTTTTCACGGCTGTTTCACTGCCCGCAAGCGCCGTCCACGCAAGCTGGCGGACGGCACGCTGTGGGGCCGCCCGGCCGAGGCGCGTCGGACGTGCAATGGTTGGGTCGTGCGCGCATTCCGAAGGTTCCTGATTTGCCTGGCCACCTTGCTGACGCTGCTGGGAGCTGCCGGCAGCGTGATCATGTTCCTCCAGCCCTGGCGCAGCTGCCCGGAGATCGATGACAGCTCCGCCGGCTGCCCCGCCACCGAACGCGACCTCGCGCTGCTGGGGCTGGCCGTTGCCGCAATGCTGATCGGGCTCGTCCTCTGGATCGCCGCCGTTCCCCGGTACCAGAGGATCACCGGTGAATTCGCGGCGCCGTTCGGGGCCCTGCCGGCCCCGCCGGCCCCGGGCGCCCCGCCCGTCTCTTCCGACAGGGAATCCACGGACAAAGAGCAGTGAATAAGGAGATGACCCGGCATCCTTGCGGACACCGGGTCATCATCTACTTCTCGTCCTCGGGAATATCGTCGAACAGGTCGCGTCCCTCATTGGGCTTGCCGACCGGCAAATCGCTGAGCTTGGCCGAGTGCACTTGGGCTGTCAAGGCCTGCTTCCGGGCCCTGGAGCCGACCTGCACACCGCCGATGACCAGCACCAGCAGCAGGATCAGCGATCCGCCGATGACCAGCATCGGCTGCAGCGCCGGGGTCGAAGTGTCCGGGGCGATCGGTTCCGGAGCCGCCACCTGCTTCAGGTCCGACTTCTCCTTGGAAACGCCCGGGTCGGGCACGTCCGAGGCCTGGTCGCTATTGCGGCGGTGCACCCGGATCCATTCGGCGATGGTGCCCAGCGGATTCTCGCTGACCGCCGGGACGTCCGCATTCACCGCGGCGTTCGCATCGATGATGCCGTAGCCGTAGAGGTTGTCGACCCCGTCGGCACCGGTGTCCTTGGCGGTCTTCAGGATGCGGTTGATGACCTGCTCCGCGGGCATGTCCGGGTACTTGGAGCGGATCAACGCCGCCACGCCCGCCACGAGCGGCGCCGCGCCGGAGGTGCCCGACCAGCGGGCGTAGCCGTTGTCCGGCAGCCCGCCGACCAGCTTCTCCGCCGGGGCCGCCACGCCGATGGAGATGCCCTCCGTGGAGGAGTCCTGCGAGGCCTTGCCGTTCTCGTCGACGCCCGCGACGGTCAGCACCCCCGGGATCGTGGCCGGCGCGCCGACCTGGTTCATGCCGCCGGAGCGGTTGCCTGCGGCGGCCACGACAACCACGTCGCGCTCCTCGGCGTACTTGAATGCTTCGTCCCAGCTTTCGGGCCAGGCCGGGCTGGTGGAGCCCAGGGACATGTTGATGACCTTGGCTCCGGAGTCCACGGCGTACTTCACCGCCTTGGGGATCTGCTGCTCCACGGAAATGCCCGATGGGTTGCCGTCGCCCATCCACAGCGACACGGACAGCAGCTCGGCCTTGGGCGCCACGCCGAGCACCCCGTCCTTGCCGCCGGTCAGTGCCGGGACCTTTTCGTATTCGGGTTCCTCCGGGACGTCCTTGTCATCTTCCTCGGCGGTCTTCTTGGCCTGTTCCCAAGCCGACTTCAACCGCTGGTTCTCTGAGGTGACCCGGTCGATTTCCCCCTGGTTGTTGCCGCGGCCGGCCAGCAGGGTGGCCACCAGGGTGCCGTGCTCGCTCATCACGCCGATGGGCTTATCGCCCTTGGCACCCCCGGCCCCGGACATGTCGGCGCCGCCCACCACGGCTCCCTTGAGGTCGCGGTGGCTCGTGTCGATGCCGGTGTCGATGACGGCGACCTTCACGCCCTCGCCCTTGGTTTCCTTCTGCGCATCGGTGACTCCCAGCGACTTCAGCCAGTATTCGGCGTTGCGCATGTCGTCGGCCTGCGCCACGGAGCTGGGCAGCAGGAACGCGAAGGCCAGCAGGGTCGCGAGCAGGGCCGAAACGGCGGTGCGCGCGCCGGCCGGGCGGCCGGAACGTACTGGTTGTTTCAAGGTCATCTCCTGCCCTGTCTTGCCTGCGGTGTAATCAAGCGCGCTGCGCGGCAGAGGCCGCGATGCCGTCGAGGATGTCGTGCTCCGAGGCGACCAGCAGCATCTCGCGGTGTCCGCTAGCGCGCTCAAGGTAATCCAGGATGCGCTCGACGATGACCGCGCCGGCCTGGATGACGTCCACGCGGCCCGGATGCATGAAGCCCAGCGCCTGGCGCTGCTCGCGGGTATAGGAGAGCATCGAGGCGGTAGCCTGGCTCATCTGGGCGAAACTCAGCTCGGCTCCGTGGATGGCCGCGGAATCGTACTGCCTCAGCCCCAGCGCCTGCGCGGTGAGGGTGGTGCAGGTGCCGGCGACCATGATCACCGCGTCGACCTGGCTCACGTCCACCACGCCGTCCAGGGTCTGCAGGGTCGAATCCAGGAATTCCAGGCTCTGTCGCGAGCGCAGCCCATCGAGGTGGAAGCGTTCGGTCACGCGCACGCAGCCCATGTCCAGGCTTGCGGCCGCGAGCGGGCCGCTCTGGTCGCCCAGCACGAACTCGGTGGATCCGCCGCCCAGGTCGATGACCAGCACCTGCCCGGGTTTGCCGGCGCGCACCGAGGCGGCTCCGGCGAAGGACAGCTGGGCCTCCTCCTGGCCGCTGATGACCTCCGGCTCGACGCCGAGGATCGAGGTGATCTTGCTGGTGAACAGCTCGCGGTTCGAGGCGTCGCGGGCGGCGGAGGTGGCCGCGAAGCGGATGGCCTGGACCTGGTGCTCGTCGCACAGCTTCTTGTATTCCTTGACCGCCGCGAAGGTGCGCTCCAAGGCTTCGGGGGCGAAGGCGCCGGTGGCGTCCACTCCCTGGCCCAGGCGCACGACGCGCATGGTGCGCACCACGTCGCGCAGCTCGCTGCCATCCGCGGCGACGTCGGCGATCAGCAGGCGGATGGAGTTGGTCCCACAGTCGATACCGGCGACGCGCATTACTTCTGCTCCCCGGCGTTCTGCGCGGCCTCGCGGGCCGCGCGCTTCGCGGCGCGTTCGGCGCGCTTGACGGCCGGGTCGACCTTTTCCTGGGTCTTCACGTGGCGCGAACGGTCCTGGCTGGGGGCCTGGCCCTCGGTGTCCCAGGCGCCCACGCAGAAGCACTTGTCCTTGGTCCACCATGGCGCGATGGCTTCCAGCGCCTCGTCGCCCAGCGGGTTCACGCCCTCGCCGGCGGCCAGCGAATGGCCCACCAGCACGTGCAGGCACTTCACGCGCGTCGGCATGCCGCCGGCCGAGACGCCGGCGATCTCCGGCACCGCCCCGGTGCCCGAACGCTCGCCGATGGCGTCGCGGTTGGCCAGGTAGGAGTCGTGGGCCGCGGCGTAGGCGGAGGCCAGCGGCGCCTCGGCGGCCAGGCGATCGTTCATCTCGTTCATCAGCCCGGCGGCTTCCAGCCGCGACACGGCGGAGGTGATCACCGGGTGGGTCAGGTAGTAGGTCGTCGGGAACGGAATGCCCGAGGAAAGCCGCGGCGCGGTGGTGGCGACCAGCGGGTTGCCGCACACGCAGCGTGCACCGATTTCCACCACATCCCGCACCGGACGGTTCAGCTGGCGGCTGAGGGTGTCCAGGTCCTGCTCGCTGGGTACTCGTCCGGCGGCGTCCAGGGCTTCGCGGATGGGCTGTTCAGTCACGTTTCGTCTCTTTGCGTCGTCGGTCAGTCTGTTGCGGAACGGGTGATCGAGTCGATGAGCGCATCGACCCAGGGCAGTTCCTGGCGCACTTCGTAGGTGCTGCCGTTGCCGGATTCGGCGCTCTGGTCTTCGGGCTTCTCGCCAACAACCATGTAGAGCTTCTCACCGGGCATCACCAAGTTTATCCGCTCGCGGGCCTGCTGCTTGATGTACAGCGGGTCATCCCACCGGGCGATCTCCGCTTTCAGCTCGTCGCGCTGGGCTTCCATCGCCGCGATGGAAGCGCGCAGCTCGTTGATCTGGGCCATCTGGGTGCGGTAGTAGTTCACCGTGGGAACCAGCATGACCGCGAAGAAGGCGAAGACCACGATCAGCGCGGCGATGCGTCCGGAGAAGCGGTGGGCCGCCACCGGTTCGCCCTGCTGGACCGGCGCCTGCGGCTCGGGCTTCTGGCCCGGCTTGCGGCGCACTGCCATGGAGAACTTGGCCCGGTCTTCGCGGCGCCGCTCGTTCTGCTTTTCCTTGGCGCGCTCGCGCAGCGGACGCTTGGAACCCTCGGGGTGGGCGGCGCGCTGGGGAGCAGGGGCGCCCGGTTCCTCGGGTTTGGCGCGGCGGCCGGCCGGTGCTGCCGGTTTGCCGGCGGCAGGCTTGGCGGCCGAAGGCTTGGAGCTGCCGGGCTTGGAGCCACCCGGCGTGGAATGGGCCTGCGTGGACCGCGAGGGGCTGGGAAGCTTGCGGACCTTCGGCGCGGACGCGGGGCGTTCGGTGTCCCGCACGATATGCAGTGCATCGGTCGCCGGTTCGGGCTCGGGGGCCGGCGCCTGGCCGGCGGCGGCGCGGTTCGCGGCCTCCGGGAATTCCAGCGGCTTGCCCTGTCCCTGGTGAGGGGTGTTCCTTCGTGGCATGCGCGGTGGTCGCTGGGCCATATTCCCCCATTCCCCATGGTGTTCTGCAAGTGGTACATCCGTGGAAAATCGACGATATCTCCATTAAATAACGAAAAGCCCGCCGGTATCCACTACCGACGAGCTTATTCGCTTTAGCTGGTGATTAGCTGTTGAAACGCGGGAACGCGCTCTTGCCAGCGTAAACTGCCGAGGCGCCGAGGTCTTCCTCGATGCGCAGCAGCTGGTTGTACTTGGCCACGCGCTCGGAGCGGGCTGGGGCACCGGTCTTGATCTGACCTGCGTTGGTGGCCACGCAGATGTCCGCGATGGTCACGTCCTCGGTCTCGCCCGAACGGTGCGAGGTGATGGTGGTGTAGCCGGCACGCTGGGCCAGGGTGATGGCGTCCAGGGTCTCGGTCAGGGTGCCGATCTGGTTGACCTTCACCAGCAGCGAGTTGGCGGTGCCCTTTTCGATGCCGTCGGCCAGGCGCTGCGGGTTGGTCACGAACAGGTCGTCGCCCACCAGCTGCACCTTGTCGCCGATGGCGTCGGTCAGGGTCTTCCAGCCGTCCCAGTCGTTCTCGTCCAGCGGATCCTCGATGGAAACCAGCGGGAAGTCGGCAACCAGGGCTGCGTAGTAGTCGCTCATCTGGGCGGCCGTGCGGGCTTCGCCTTCGAACTGGTAGGCGCCGTTCTCGTAGAACTCGGAGGAGGCGACGTCCAGGGCCAGGGCGATGTCCTCGCCCGGGGTGTAGCCGGCGCGCTTGATTGCCTCGGTGATCAGTTCCAGTGCCGCGCGGTTGCTCGGCAGGTTCGGCGCGAAGCCGCCCTCGTCGCCCAGGCCGGTGGAAAGGTTCTTTTCCTTCAGCACGTCCTTGAGGTTGTGGTACACCTCGACGCCCCAGCGCAGGCCCTCGGAGAAGGACTCGGCGCCCAGCGGGGCGATCATGAATTCCTGGATGTCAACATCGGAGTCGGCGTGCGAGCCGCCGTTGAGGATGTTCATCAGCGGAACCGGCAGGACGTGGCCATTCGGGCCGCCCAGGTACTTGAACAGCGGCAGGTTCGCGCTGACTGCGGCGGCGTTGGCCACGGCCAGCGAGACGCCCAGGATGGCGTTAGCGCCGAGCTTGGACTTGTTGCTGGTGCCGTCCAGGTCCAGCATTGCCTGGTCGATGGCACGCTGGTCGGTGGCGTCAAGGCCCTCCAGCTCGTCAGCGATTTCCTCGATGACGGACTCGACTGCGCCCAGTACACCCTTGCCCAGGTAGCGGCTCTGGTCACCGTCGCGGCGCTCTACTGCCTCGAACTGGCCGGTGGAGGCGCCGGATGGAACGGCGGCGCGGCCGTGCGAACCATCGGTGAGCAGGACCTCGACCTCAACGGTCGGATTGCCGCGGGAATCAAGGATTTCGCGCGCGTGAATGGCGTCAATCAATGCCATGAGTATGGACTCCTTGTAGAAAGGGGTGGTCAATGGGCTGGCCAGCCAGCGGTCGCTGAGTGACCGTTGGCGCCGTTGCCTGTCTCTAGCCTAGCGCTTTGAACCTGATTCGGGCGACGATGTTTCGTCCGCCTTCACCCCGTAGCTGCGCTGCAGCTGGTCGCGGAGCACCGATTCCGCGTCCAAGCCCAGCTGTTCGGCGCGCGCCGTGAGCGCCATCAGCTCGGCGGCGAGGCTGCGTTCATCGACCACGCGGCCGCGCACCTCGGGACTGATCCGGTGTTCCCCGGCGGCCGGGGAATCCGCCCTGGTATGGCGGTCAAGCAGCTTCTGCGCCAGCGTCAACGAGGGAAGGCCGGCAGGCAGGCCGGCGTTGCGGCGCACCCGCGGGGCGCCGCCCCGCTCGGCCTGCTTGGCCGCGTCCCAGACCCGGATGATTTCATCGACGTCGCTGACGACGTCCTGGCGGACATTCCCCTGGGCATCGAAAACATGGCGATTGCGGCGCAGCAGCTTGGCGTCCAGGGTGGCTGCGACCTCCTCCAGCGTGAAGCTTTCCTGCTCCTCGGCGATGAGCGAATGCAGCAGGATCTGGAAGAACACGTCGCCCAGTTCTTCCTTGAGCGCCGGCGCGTCCCCCGCTCCGATGGCATCCAGGACCTCGTAGCTTTCCTCGATCAGGTAGGTGCGCAGCGATTCGTGGGTCAGCGCCGCAGTCCACGCGCATTTCTCGCGCAGGGTGCGCACGGTCTGGATCAGGTGGTCCATGGAAGTTCTCTCGCTGGGCATGCATTCATCCTATCCCCGCGGAATCGGCCCCTGACAGGGTCCGAACACCGCCGCCTGTAATGAGCGTTACATCCGGGCTAGCATTGCGTTAAGCCTCACCCTCCAAGCCAAAGGACTGACCATGACCGTGCAGGAAACCGAACGCCCAGCCTTCCTTGCGAAGCTGCCCTCCTCGTTGTTCATCAACGGCCAGTGGGTACAGGGCACCTCCGCCTCCACGCTGACCTCTTCCAATCCCTTCGACGATGCGGTGCTTGCCGAAATCCGCCAGGCTTCCACCGCTGACGTGGACGCCGCCTACCAGGCCGCCGCCGAGGCCCAGTCCGCATGGGCTGCCCTGCCGCCGGCCGCCCGCACCGCCGTGCTGGAAAAGGCCGCCGACTACCTGCAGGCCAACTACAAGGACATCCTGGCCCTGCTCAGCGCCGAGTCGGGTTCCGCGCAGCTGAAGGCCAACATCGAGTTGGGCGGCACCATTGCCGCGATCCGCGAAGCGGCAACCTTCCCGTCCCGCGTGCACGGGAAGATCATGCCCTCGAACTTCCCCGGCAAGGAGAACCGCGTCTACCGCGAGCCGCTGGGTGTGGTCGCGGTGATCAGCCCGTGGAACTTCCCGATGCTGCTCTCCGCCCGCTCGGTGGCCCCGGCCCTCGCGCTGGGCAACACGGTGGTGCTTAAGCCCGCCTCCGACACCCCGCTCTCCGGCGCCCTCGTCCTGGCCAAGGCCTTCGAGGAAGCTGGGGCGCCGGCCGGCGTGCTGAACGTGCTGGTCGGTTCCGGCTCGGAAATCGGCGACTACTTCGTCGCCCATCCGGCCCCCTCGCTGGTGTCCTTCACCGGCTCCACCGAGGTGGGGCAGAATGTCGGCAAGATCGCGGTGACCGGCGAGCACATGAAGCGCGTGGCCCTGGAGCTCGGCGGCAATGCGCCGTTCGTGGTGCTTCAGGACGCGGACCTGGAGGAAGCGGTGAAGGCCGCGGCGCTGGGCAAGTTCCTGCACCAGGGCCAGATCTGCATGGCGATCAACCGGATCATCGTGCAGGCGCCGGTCTACGACGAGTTCGTCCAGAAGTACGCTCAGCTGGTGTCCACCCTGGGCTTCGGCGATGCGGCGGAGCGCAAGAACCTGATCGGCCCGGTCATCAACGACGCGCAGCTGGCCTCCGTCACCGCCAAGATCGAGCAGGCCCGGGCCGAGGGAGCCCGCGAGGTGCTCTCCGGGGCGATCCAGGGCCGGGTCATCCCGCCGCACGTTTTCGCCGACGTGACCCCGCAGATGGAGCTGTTCCGCGAGGAGATCTTCGGACCCGTGGTGGGTATCGCCAAGGCGGACAGCGAAGAGCATGCGCTCGAATTGGCCAACGACACCCGCTACGGGCTGTCCAGCGCGGTCTTCACCCGCGACGTCGAAAAGGGCGTGCGCTTCGCCCGCGGCATCAAGGCAGGAATGACGCACGTCAACGACATCCCGGTGAACGACGAGCCGCACGTGATGTTCGGCGGCGAGAAGAACTCCGGACTGGGCCGCTTCAACGGCGAGTGGGCCATCGAGGAGTTCACCACCGACCATTGGGTGGGCGTGCAGAGCACTCCCAAGAAGTACCCGTTCTAGAAATTGAACATCTAGAGATTGAACAAGGCAGCCTGCCCGGAATTCTCCGGGCAGGCTGCCTTGGTGCTGCTGTGCTCAGGAACTGGCGAGGCTAGTTTTCCTCGTAGTCCTCGTCATCGAAGTCTTCGTCTTCGTCATCTTCGTCGTCGCCGTCCAGCAGGTGGTCGTAGAAGTCGTTGATGTACTCGACGAGCAGTTCGCGCATCTCCAGCGGCACGAAGGCCGCCTCGGCCGCGTTCAGGGTCAGGTCCAGCAGGTCTTCGAGGTCGTAGTCGAAGGCCTCGACCAGCAGCTCGAACTCGTCCGACAGGGTGGTGCCGGACATCAGGCGGTTGTCCGGGGAGATCGTGACGTTGAACCCGGTCTGCACCAGCAGGTCGATCGGGTGCGATTCGATGCCCTCGCCGAATTCGGCGGTGGCCCCGGTCTGCAGGTTGGAGGAAGGGCAGATTTCCAGCGGGATGCCGCGTTCGCGCACCCAGTTGGCCACCGGGCCCAGCGAAACCAGGCCGGTGTCCTCGCCGACTTCCTCGCCGTCCTCGTCCACGCCGCCGAATTCGATCTCGATGTCCTCTGCCACGCGTACGCCGTGGCCCAGGCGCTGGGCGCGGCCCACCAGGATGGCGTCCTTGATGGAGTCCAGACCGGCGGCTTCGCCGGCGTGCACGGTGGTCGGGAACAGGTTCTCGGCCAGCAGGTCGAAGGCTTCCTTCATGCGCGAAGGCGGGAAGCCCTCCTCGGCGCCGGCGATGTCGAAGCCGACCACGCCGTGGCCGCGGTGGCGCAGCGCCAGCTTGGCGATTTCCACGCCGTTGTCGGCATGGCGCATGGCGATCAGCAGCTGGCCGACCTGCATCGGGTGGCCTTCGCTGTTCAGTTCTTCGCAGGCCTGGTCCAGTCCTTCCTGCACGGCGTCCACGACATCGTCCAGGCTCAGGCCCTGGCGCTGGTGCTGTTCCGGGGCGTAGCGGACTTCGGCGTAGATCACGCCGTCCTCGGCCAGGTCTTCGACGAACTCGCGGGCCACGCGGATCAGGGCCTCGCGGGTCTGCATTACTGCAAGGGTGTGCTCGAAAGTTTCCAGGTAGCGCGGCAGCGAGCCGGAATCGGCCGATTCACGGAACCAATTGCCCAAAGCCTCGGCATCGGTTGCGGGCAGCTCGTGCCCGGCCTCTGCGGCAAGCTCGATAATGGTCGACGGGCGCAGACCACCGTCGAGGTGGTCGTGCAGAGAAACTTTTGGCAGATCCCGGAAGTCGAACTCGGGATCGTAGGCAGCATGAATCATTTCTTCAGTCACACCATTGAGCCTAGTCGCATTTCGGGCTGACTGATAGCCACCACGGCTGAAGTTCTGGACACATCTTGTCGACGGCTACCGGCCCCGGAGGTTAAATCTCCGGCTGCTCACCCGGAGGCACGGTTTGGATAGCTTTTCCCAGCGTCCCGCCGCGCTTCGCGGCCAGCTGGCGCAGCTTGCGGCGGTGGACCCGCTCCAGCACCCGGCTGACGATCTTGTCGATGACGTAGCCGAGCACCACGGCGATGACCACTGAGACGCCGATGCCCAGCAGCTTGTTCTCCGAGAGCCAGTTGCCGGCCAGCGCGCCGATGCCCACGGAGTAGGCGCCCCAGGTGATGCAGCCGATGACGTCGAAAAAGGTGAAGCGGTGGTAGGAGAAACCGGTGGCCCCGGCCGTCATGTTCACCGCGACGCGTCCCAGCGGGATGTAGCGGGCGGTGAAGATCAGCAACGCGCCGGAGGTTTCCAGCTTGCGGGTGGCGAAGTCGAGGATCTTCTTGGCCCGGCCCTTTTGCATCCACCCGTATTGCCGGTAGCCGATGCTCCGGCCGATGCGGAAGGTGATCTGGTCACCGATGATCGCCCCGGACACGCCGATCACGAAGATCAGCAGCAGGTTGGGGCTTCCGGTGCTGATGCCCACGGCGGCCAGCGACACCAGGAAGGTTTCGGAGGGGACGACGGGGAAGACCCCGTCGATGAGGCAGAAGGCAAAGAGCAGCGGCAGGATCCACCATGCGGTGGCCGTATGCATGATCGCTTCGTTGACCAATTCCATCGGTGGGTGTATCGCTTCCTCGCTGCACGCGGTGGCTCGCTGCCGCGCTCTTAGTTCATTCTCCACCAGAATCCCGCCGGCGCGCACCCTACCAAGGTCGTGATTTGCACCGGACACTTCTCCATCCCGGGGATGAGTTGAATCTTTTAACGCCCGGAGGCTTCCTCGAGTTCCTTGGGCCCAGCGTGGCTCCGGTTTAAACGCCGACAGCCGCCCCCGTGCGGGGGCGGCTGGCGGTTTGGCAGGCTACTTCGCGGCGATGCGGTCCAGGATCAAGCGCATGTCCGGGCGGTCGCTGTCCGCGCCGATCAGGATGGAGCGCTGCACCAGTTCGATGGCGCGCTCCATCTTCTCCGGGGTGTCGGTCAGCAGCGTGGCGATCGGCTCCCCGCGGCGCACCCGCGCTCCGGGCTTGACGTGCAGCCGCACGCCGGCGCCGGCCTGCACCGCGTCCTCCTTGCGGGCGCGCCCGGCGCCCAGGGTCCAGGCGGCCAAGCCGATGTCCATGGCATCCAGCTTCAGCAGCACGCCCTCGGCCGGGGCCAGCACGGTGTGCGATTCGCGGGCCACCGGCAGCTTCGCGTCCGGGTCGCCACCCTGCGCTAAGATCATGGCACGCCACTTGTCCATGGCGCGGCCGTCGTTCAGCGCCGCACGCACGTCCACGTCGCGGATGCCGGCGCCGGCGAGCATCTCGGTGGCCAGGGCCACGGTCAGCTCGATGACGTCTTCCGGGCCGCCGCCGGCGAGCACCTCGACGGACTCCTGGACCTCGATCGCGTTGCCCGCGGTGAGCCCCAGCGGCGTGTCCATGTTGGTCAGCAGCGCCACGGTGTTCACCCCGGCGTCGGTGCCCAGGTTCACCATGGTCTCGGCCAGCTCACGGGCCATGGACTCGGTCTTCATGAACGCGCCGGAGCCCACCTTGACGTCCAGCACCAGGGTTCCGGTGCCCTCGGCGATCTTCTTGCTCATGATCGAGGAGGCGATCAGCGGAATCGCCTCCACCGTCCCGGTCACGTCGCGCAGCGCGTAGAGCTTCTTGTCCGCCGGGGCCAGCCCGGCGCCGGCGGCGCAGATGACCGCGCCAACGGTGGAGAGCTGGGCGAAGAGCTCCTCGTTGGACAGTTCCGCGCGCCAGCCCGGGATCGACTCGAGCTTGTCCAGGGTGCCGCCGGTGTGGCCCAGCCCGCGGCCGGAGAGCTGCGGGACGGCCACGCCGAAGCTGGCCACCAGCGGGGCCAGCGGCAGGGTGATCTTGTCCCCCACGCCTCCGGTCGAGTGCTTGTCGGTGGTCGCCAGGCCGCGTCCGGCCGGGTCGGCCAGGGTGGAGAAGTCCATGCGTTCGCCGGTGTTGATCATGGCGTTGGTCCAGCGGGAAATCTCCGCGCGGTGCATGCCCTGGAAGTAGATGGCCATGTTCAGCGCGGCCATCTGCTCCTCGGCGATGACGCCGCGGGTGTACGCGTCGATGGTCCAGTCGATCATCTCGTTGCTCAGCTCGCCGCCGTCACGCTTGGTGCGGATGACTTCGACGGCGCTGAATTGTTCGGCAGCCATGGGTGGGGCCTTTCGTTCTGTTCTCTGGTCAGTCGATGATGTTGTGCGGTCCGAAGGCGTCCGGCAGCAGCTGGTCCATGCCCACGATCCCGGAGGCGGTCTTGATCCTCAGGTCGGGCCCGCGATGCTCGAAGAGCAGCTGGCGGCAGCGGCCGCACGGGGTGATCAGCTCCAGCGGGCCGTCCTTGAGCTGACCGAAGCACACGAAGTAGTCCAGCGTGCCGCCGCCGGTGGCGAACAGCTCGCCGAGCATGGAGCATTCGGCGCACAGGGTCACCCCGAAAGCGGCGTTTTCGATGTTGCAGCCGGAAACCAGCCGCCCGTCGCTACTCAGCGCCGCGGCGCCGACCCGGAAGTTCGAGTAGGGTGCATAGGCCTTGGACAACGCGGCCGCGGCCGCAGCTTCAAGCTGCGACCACGGCGCGGTGGTGTTATTCATGGGAACGGGTCATTCCTTCACATAGGGATCGCCCACGGCGGCGGGGCCGCGCGAGCGTCCCACCAGGCCGGCGACCGCGAAGATCGTCACCAGGTACGGCATCATGGCCATGAACTGGCTCGGCACCGGGGTGCCGATGATCGTGAGCATCACCTGCAGGTTGTCCGCGAAGCCGAAGAGCAGCGCCGCGGCGAACGCGCCGAGCGGGTTCCAGCGTCCGAAGATCACCGCGGCCAACGCGATGAAGCCGCGGCCGCCGGAGATTTCCTTGGTGAAGGAGTCGATGGCGACCAGGGTGAAGAACGAGCCGCCGATGCCGGCGACGATGCCGCCCAGGGTCACGTTCCAGAACCGGGTGCGGTTGACCTTGATGCCCAGGGTGTCGGCGGCCTTCGGGTGCTCGCCCACCGCGCGCACGCGCAGGCCCCAGCGGGTCTTGTACAGGCCGAACCAGACCAGGAACACGGCGATGTACATCAGGTAGCCGATGACCGACTGCTTGAACAGGATCGGGCCGATCACCGGGATGGCGGACAGGCCCGGGATCGCGATGGTCGGCAGGTGCACCGGCGAGTTGTACAGCTCCGGATCCTCCTGCATCACGGTGGTGAACAGGAAGCCGGTGATGCCCGAGACCAGCACGTTCAGCACCACGCCGACGATGATCTGGTTGACCAGGTACTTGATGGAGAACAGCGCCAGCACCAGGGAGACCACCGCGCCGGCGATGCCGGCGGCGACCAGACCCGCGAAGGCGTTCTGCGTTACCGAGGCCACGATGGCCGCGGTGAACGCGCCGCCCAGCAGCTGGCCCTCGATGGCGATGTTGACCACGCCGGAGCGTTCGGAGAGCACTCCGGAGAGCGATCCGAAGACCAGCGGCACCGCCAGCACCACGCCGCCGGCCAGCAGGCTGGCCAGGGAGATGGAGTTGATGTTGGCGCCGGAGACGACCCAGATCAGGAACGCGAGCACAAACAGCACCGCGCCCACCGCGACGGCCCAGACCGGGAGCACCCGGCCCTTGGCCCGCAGCATCCAGGAGTAGGCGGCCAGCGCCGCCAGCAGCACGCCGATGACGATGTTCGAGGCGCGGCCCGGGAAGACCAGGTCGGGCAGGGAGAACGCGTCGCCGGCGGAGGTGAGCGAGAAGCTCGCGGTCTGCGAGTTGCCCAGCAGGCCGAAGCTGACCAGCACGATGACTGCCAGTACGCTGAAGATGATCGGGGTCTTCTTGCTCGGAAGCACTGAGATCGCTGACATCGAGGGAAGCGTGGCGGTCACTTGGCACCTGCCTTAATCGATTCGGTAGCGCTGGTGCGCTTCTTCTTGCGGTTCAGTCCGAAGATCGCCTTGACCAGCGGAGGAGCCGCGATGAACAGCACGATCAGCGACTGGACAACCAGCACGATGTCGATCGGGGTGCCGGTGGTGATCTGCATGTTGACCGCGCCGGCGCGGAAGGCGCCGAAGAGCAGGCCGGCGAAGAAGGTGCCCCACGGGGTGGAGCGGCCCAGCAGCGCCACGGTGATCGCGTCGAAGCCCAGCGAGCCTGCCACGCCTGCGGTGAGCACCTTCTCGGTGCCCGCCACCTGCGCCACGCCGGCGGCGCCGGCCAGCGCGCCGGCGAAGGCCATGGCCAGGATGGTGGAGCGGGCGACGTTCACGCCGGCGGTCCGCGCGGCGTCCGGGTTGTGCCCGACGGCGCGGAACTCGAAGCCGATGGTGGAACGGTTCAGCAGCCAGGCCACCCCGATGGTCAGCAAGATGGCCATCAGGAAGCCCAGGTGCAGGCGGGAGCCGGGCAGCGAGGGGAAGATCGCGTTGGCGTCCAGGATCGGGGAGATCGGGTTGGTCTCGCCCGGGCGGCGGAACGCCTCGGTGTTCATCAGGAAGTCCAGCAGGTACAGCGCCACGTAGTTGAACATGATGGTCAGGATCACTTCGTGGGCGCCGGTGCGGGCCTTGAGCAGGCCGACCAGCCCGCCCCACAGCGCGCCGCCGAGCAGGCCGAAGACGATCACCAGCAGCAGGTGGACGACCACCGGCAGGTGCCAGGCGAAGCCGACGTAGGCTGCCATGGTGGCGCCGATGATCAGCTGGCCCTGGGCGCCGATGTTGAACATGCCGGCGCGGAAGGCCAGTGCCACGCCCAGGCCCGCGCAGATCAGCGGGGTGGAGACCGTCAGGGTTTCCAGCAGCGGGGCGAAGCCCTGCGAGGAGTTGTAGATGGAGCCGTTGAACAGCGCCACGTAGCTTTCGGTGCCCGCGCTCCACAGCGCGGAGAAGAAGTCCGAAGGTCGGGCGAACAGGTAGCCTGCGGCCTCGCCGACCTTCTCGTCGGTGATCGCGATCAGCAGGCCGCCGATGACCAGCGCGACGATGACGCCCAGCACGGAGACCAGTCCAGGTCCCTGGGTGATGGACTTGAACAGGTCGTTGCCCGGTTTCTTGGGGTCGGGAAGAACAGGTGCCTTGATCTCGCTCACTGTGCTTCTCCTTCCTGGGTGTCGGTGGGTTCGGTGGTCTCCAGCGGCACCGGCTGGGCTTCCACCGGTTCGTTGGCGGAAGTGGCGAAGTCTGCCTGGGCGAAGGCCTCCTCGGCGCTGACGCCTGCCATCATCAGGCCCAGCACCTCGCGGGAGGTGTTGCCCGGCACGATGCCGTTGACCCGGCCCTTGTAGAGCACGGCGATGCGGTCTGCCAGCTCCATGACCTCGTCCAGCTCGGTGGACACGATCATCACCGGGGTGCCCTTGTCGCGTTCGGCGACGATGCGCCGGTGCAGGAACTCGATGGAGCCCACGTCGACGCCGCGCGTGGGCTGGGAGGCGATGAACAGCTTCAGGTCTCGGGACAGCTCGCGGGCCATCACGACCTTCTGCTGGTTGCCGCCGGAGAGGCTGGAGGCCGGGTTCAGCTGGTTGTCGGTGCGCACGTCGAAGTCCGCGATCTGCTTGGTCGCGTTCTTCTTCACTTCGCCCAGGTTCATCGAGATGCCCTTGGCGAACGGCGGGCGGTCGTAGAGGTCCAGGACCAGGTTCTCCTCGATGGTGAACTGCGAGACCAGGCCGTGGACCGAGCGGTCCTCGGGGACGAAGCCCAACCCGGAGCGCAGCACCTGCTTGACCGACTTGCCGACCAGTTCGGTGCCGTCCAGCGAGATCGATCCGGCGGCCACCGGCTGGGTGCCCAGGATCGCCTCGGTCAACTCGGTCTGGCCGTTGCCCTGCACGCCGGCCACGGCGAGGATCTCGCCCTCGTGGATGTCGAAGCTGACCGCATCCAGGGTGGTGGCGCCCAGCTCGTTGACCACGCTCAGCTCGCGCACCTGGAAGCGAGCCGCTCCCGGGGTGGCTGGCTCCTTGTTCAGGTTCAGCTCCACCGCGCGGCCCACCATCAGGTTTGCCAGTTCGGTGGTGCTGGTTTCGGCGCCGACCGAGTCGATGACCTGGCCGCGGCGGATCACGGTGATCACGTCGGAGACCGCGCGCACCTCGCGCAGCTTGTGCGAGATGAACACGATCGAGGTGCCGTTGGCCTTGAGCTGGCGCATGATCTCCAGCAGCTCGTCGGTTTCCTGCGGGGTGAGCACCGCGGTGGGCTCGTCGAGGATCAGCACCTTGGCGTCGCGGACCAGCGCCTTGATGATCTCCACGCGCTGCTGCACGCCGACCGGAAGGTCCTCGACCAGCGCATCCGGATCCACGTCGAAGCCGTAGCGGTCGGAGATCTCGCGGATCTTCTTGCGGGTGACTTGCAGGTCAAGCACGCCTGCGGCCTTGGTCGCTTCGGCGCCCAGGGCGATGTTCTCGGCCACGGTGAAGACCGGGATCAGCATGAAGTGCTGGTGCACCATGCCGATGCCGGCGGCCATGGCATCGCCCGGGCCGTTGAATTCAACTGGTTTTCCATCCAGCAGGATCTGTCCTTCGGTGGGCTGGTACAGCCCGTAGAGGACGTTCATCAGTGTCGACTTTCCAGCGCCGTTCTCACCGAGCAGACAGTGGATTTCGGCATCATCGACGACCAGGTCGATGTCCTTGTTGGCGTAGAAAGAACCGAAGGCTTTCGAGATTCCCCGGAGTTCGAGTTTCACGATTCCACCATCTTCATTGTTCGGTGTGTTGCAGTGGGCAGTCTTAGAGCGCGTCTCCGTTCACCGCTGCTGCGGCGAGCGGTGACGCGCTCTGTGACGTTATTGGCTCAAGACCCTTACTTGGGGCTCGACGGGGATTCGACCTTCAGCTCGCCGGAGATGATCTGCGCCTTCAGCGCCTCGATCTCGGACTTGGTCTCGTCGGAGACCTTCGAGTCGAAGTCGTGGAACGGCGCCAGGGCTACGCCCTCGTTCTCCAGGGTGCCGATGTATGGGGTCGAGTCGAACTCGCCCTTGGAGTCGGCGGTGACCAGGTCCTCAACGGCCTTGTCCATGGTCTTGATGACCGAGGTCAGCATGACGTCCTTGTAGTCAGGAGCGGTCAGGTAGCCGTCGGAGTCAACCCATACCAGCTTGGCGTCCTTGCCGCCGGTGTTGGCTTCCTTGACTGCGGCGCCTGCGCCCTTGCCCACGGGACCGGCTACCGGCATGATCACGTCAGCGCCGCTGGCGATGAAGTTGCTGGTGACCTGCTTGCCCTTGTCCTGCTTCTCGAAGTCGCCGGTGAAGGTGCCGTCCTGCTTGTCCTTGTCCCAGCCCAGCAGCTTGACGTCCTTGCCCTTGTCCTCGTTGAACTTGGCAACGCCGTCGGCGAAGCCGTCCATGAAGATGGTGACGGTTGGGATCTTGATGCCGCCGAAGGTGGCGACGGTGCCGGTCTCGGAGGAAGCGGCGGCAGCGTAGCCTGCCAGGTAGGCGGCCTGGGCCGTGTCGTAGATCATCGGCTTGATGTTCTTGATCGGCTCGTCGTACTGGAAGTCGACGATGGCGAAGTGCTTGTCAGGATTTTCCTCTGCGGCCTTCTTGGTGGCGTCGCCGAGCAGGAAGCCGATTGTGACGGTCAGGTCGCAGTTGTTGTTCATCATGCCCTGCAGGTTGGTGGCGAAGTCGGCGTTGGACTTCGACTCTGCCTCCTGCATCTTGATGCCGAGGTCCTTCTCGGCATTCTTCAGGCCGCGGTAGGACGACTCGTTGAAGGACTGGTCATCGAATCCGCCGGAGTCCGAGACGATGCAACCGGTGTAGTCTGGGTTTTCGGCCTTCGGGGCCGTTTCTTCCGGGGCCGCGCCACAGGCGGTCAATGCCAAAGCAGAAATGCCGATCATGGCCGCGGCCATGCCGGTCTTGCGCGATACGAAGCGCATCTAATCCTCCAAAAAGTTATGCGAGATAACCGGGAGCCGTGAGGCCTTTCTTCCCACGCAGGGCGCCGTTGCCGATGCCCACCGCACGCGCCTCAGAGGAGCGAACGTTCCCATCGTCTCCATAGCCTATCGGAGATATGTCACTGGTAAAGACGGCAAACATTACAATTCGCTAAATTCCGGAGCGGCATACGGCAAGCGCTTAACGTCAATGCCCAAGTCAGTTCGCCAATTCACGGTGTGACTAGTGGAGTCGAAAAATTATTGGCAAATTCTCCGGTTATTTGGCCCGAATGCCGTTCGCCGCGTCGATTGCCTGCAGCGCGGCCGCGCACATGATCCGCACGCCTACCGCAATGCACCTCTCATCAGGCACGTAATCGCCGCGGTGCAGGTCGAAGATCTTGCCGCCCGGGGTGCGGGTGCCAAGGCGCAGCATCGCGCCGGGCACCTTCTGGGTCATCCAGGCGAAATCCTCGCCGCCCATGGACTGCGGGGTCAGCTCGATGGAATCGGTCCCGAACTCCTGGCGGGCCGCCGATTCGATCAGCGCGGTTTCGGCCGGGGCGTTGACCACCGGTGGGACGCCCCGGGTGTGCTGCAGCTTGATTTCCACCCCGTACGGCGCGGCGATCTGGCGCACCGCTGCATCCAGCAGCTCCCCGGCTTCGTACCAGACGTCGCCGTCCAGGCAGCGCATGGTGCCGGCCAGGTAGCCGGTGGCGGGAATGGCGTTGGGCGCGCTGCCGGCGTGGATCTGCCCCCAGACCACCGACACGGCCGAACGCACGTCGACCTTGCGGCCGAGCACGGCGGGAACCTGGGTGGCGATCTGGCTCATCGCGAAGACGATGTCCTCGGTCAGGTGCGGGCGGGAAGTATGCCCGCCGCGGCCGTTGACCTCGATGCGGATGGTGTCGCTGGCCGAGGTGATGGCGCCGATGCGGGTGCCGATCTTCCCGGCGTCGATGCGAGGCTCGCAGTGCAGGGCCAGGATCCGCGGGACCTCGTCGAGGATTCCCTGCTCGATGACCGAGACCGCTCCCCCGGGAAGCTTCTCCTCGGCGGGCTGGAAGATCACGCGGATCCGGCCCGCGAGCTGTCCTGCCTGCTGGATGCGGCCCAGCGCGAGCGCAGTTCCCAGCATCACGGTGGTGTGGATGTCGTGGCCGCAGGAGTGGGCGATGCCCTCGATGGTCGAGGCGTAGTCGAGCTCGGTTTCCTCCAGCACCGGCAGCGCATCGATGTCAGCGCGCAGGGCAAGGCGGATGGGGCCTTCACCGACGTCCACGTAGGCTCCGGTGCGTTCCATCTTCACCGGGTCCAGCCCGGCAGAGCGCAGGGCTTCAAGGATGCGTTCGGTGGTTTGGAATTCAGCGAAAGAAAGCTCAGGGTTGCGGTGCAGTTCGCGGCGGAACTCGATCAACTCGGGCGTTAAGGACTCGGTCCAGTCCTTGACCGACCCTAAATTTCCTAATTCACTCACTGAAGACACCTTTCGACAATACGCGTCTTGAGCCTGAGGAAGACAGTTTATCCGTAATGTGGCCGCCAACCGCGAAACACGGGACACGGCGCCGCGGCGGGACGCAACGCCGCGCCGGCCGCCGCGCCGGGTCCTAGGACTCCTCGCGTACGGTGTGCGCGAAGTCCGATTCCCAGCGGGTGGTCATCACCGCTTCGGCGTTGACCTGGCTGGGCTCGTCGGCCTGCAGCTGCCCGTCGAGATAACCCAGGTGCGCCTCGTACTGGTCCAGGATGTCCCCGATCACCTGCTCCTTGCTCAGCCCCATCAGGTCGTAGCCGTGGCTGCCCTCCTGGGAGAACACCTCGATGCGGTAGTAGACGTCGTTGCCCGGAGCCGAACGCGCATACCGGGGCACCGGCAGCTGCACCGGGTAGACCTGGTACTTGAACGGCCGTTCGACGCCTGTGGCCACCAGCAGGTCCAGGGAGGGAAGCTGGAGGTTCGGCACCGGCTCGAGGGTGACTTCCACGTCCGCCCCGCGGCGGCGGAATTCCTCGGCCACCTCGTCCAGCGCCGTCCGGGCAACCTCGTCCAGATAGCGCCGGGCCGCTTTCAGCCCCGGATAGGTCATCGAGCGGGCCAGGCGCTGCTTCCAGCTGCGCCGGTCGTTCACCGAACCCAGCCGGCTGGTCAGCGCTTCGTGCATGGTGTTCTTGTAGCTGCTGGCCAGCGCGGATTCTATGCGCAGCGACTTGAACAGGCCGAGCATGATCAACAGCAGCACAAACGAGAACGGCAGCCCCATGATCACCGTGGCTCCCTGCAAGGTCGGCACTCCGTCCACGAAGAGCATCCCCAGGGTCAGCAGGCCGGTGGCCAGAGACCAGAATAGCCGCACCGGCTTGGAGCCGTCGGCCTGCGGGTCCTTCAGGTGGGAGGTGAAGTTGGCCATGACCAGCGCGCCGGAGTCGGCGCTGGTCACGTAGAACAGCAAGCCGGTGAAGGTGGCGACAGCTGCGGTGAACGGTGCAGCCGGGAACTGTTCCAGCAGGCTGTAGAACGCGCGTTCCGGGGTGTTCATGGCGACCTCGCCGAACTCCTCGTTGCCCGAGCGCACCAGCTGCAGGGCGCTGTTGCCGAAGATGGAGATCCACAGCAGGATGAAGGCGAAGGGGACCACCAGCACGCCGGTGACGAACTGGCGGATGGTGCGGCCGCGGGAGATGCGGGCCAGGAACAGGCCGACGAACGGGGCCCAGGCGATCCACCAGGCCCAGAAGAACAGCGTCCACCCGTTCAGCCAGGATTCCGGGCGGTCGTAGGCGAAGGTGTCCAGCGCCATGGACGGGAACCGGGCGATGCTGTCCCCGACGTTGGTGATGATGCCGTCCATCAGGTAGGCGGTGCCGCCGGTGACCAGGATGAAGAGCATCAGCGCGACGCAGAGCAGGACGTTGAGCTCGGAGAGCCGGCGGATGCCCTTCTCCACGCCGGTGAGCACCGAAATGGTGGCCATGACCACGGCGATGACGATCAGGATGATCTGCCAGCTGCGGTTCTCCGGGATCCCGAACATGAAGTGCAGCCCGTAATTCAGCTGGGCCACGCCGATGCCCAGCGAGGTGGCGATGCCGAAGATGGTGCCCAGCATCGCCGCGATGTCCACGGTGTGCCCCCTCCAGCCCGAGGTGCGTTTGCCCAGGATGGGATACAGCGCCGAGCGGATGGACAGCGGCAGGTTGCGGCGGTAGGAAAAGTAGCCCAGGGCCATGCCGATCAGCGCGTACAGCCCCCAGCCGAGCAGGCCGTAGTGGAAGAGCGTCCAGACCATGGCCTGGCGCGCGGCCTCCACGGTGTATCCCTCCCCGGTCGGCGGGGCCAGGTACTGGGTGATCGGCTCGGAAACGGAGAAGAACATCAAATCGATGCCGATGCCGGCGGCGAAGAGCATGGCCGCCCAGGTGAACATGTTGAAGGCGGGCCGGGCGTGGTCGGGGCCCAGCCGGGTCTTGCCGACCTTCGAGACGGCTGCCGCGATCACGAACAGCAGCGCCGCGACGATGATCAGCGTGTAATACCAGCCGAAGTTCCTGCCGATCCAGTCGACGGCGGTGGAAATGGCCAGGTCCGCCGAATCGCGGTCGAAGATGGCCCAAAGAGCAATGCCCAGCACCAGAGATGCTGAGCCGAAAAATACCACTTTGTTGATCCGGGTGCGTGGCGTTCCGGGGTTTTGCGCCGTATCGGCATCGGATGAATCGGACTCGCTATTGGCCGTAGTCATGACTTCAAACATACCAACCGGCCAAGGATCCACCCCGGTTACGCACAGCAGAAGCACAGGCTAACGTGGCCGAAGGCAGTTGCCTTCGGTGTGGTCACGACCCGGTTGGCCAATTTATTCGTGAAACTGGACACGCGCCGGCTTCCCGCACGCTGCGGGAGGCCGGCGCGTGGGCAGGTCTAGAGCACTTCGGTCGCGCCGTCGGCCTTGAGCTGCTCGACGGTCTGCTTGACCTTCTGCGCATGGTCCTTGGTGGTCACCAGCAGCGCGTCGGCGGTGTCGACCACCACGACGTCCTCGATGCCGACCAGGGCCACCACGCGCGGGCGGTCCGAGTAGACGACGCCGGTGGCGCTGTCCGCGTAGACGCGCACTTGCTTATCACCGAGATTGATGATGCCTTCATCCGCGCTGGCCTTGTTCAGCCGTCCGATGGCGGCGAAGTCCCCCACGTCGTCCCAGTTGAACACGCCGGGGATGACCGCCACGTCGCCTGCCGCGGCGGCGGGCTCGGCCACCGCGTAGTCGATGGCGATCTTCGGAAGGCCCGGCCAGATTTCGGCCATGACCTCGTCGCGCGCCTCGGTGTCCCAGGCCTGCGCGATCTTCATCAGGCCCTCGTGCAGCTGCGGCTCGTTGGCCTGCAGGTGCTTGAGCATCAGGCCCACCGGGGCCACGAACATGCCCGCGTTCCAGAGGAAACCTCCACTGGCCAGGTAGCGGCGGGCGGTGTCCTCATCCGGCTTCTCGACGAACTCGACCACGCCGCGCGCGCTCGGGGCGCTGGCCACGTCCAGCTGCTCGCCGGTCTTGATGTATCCAAAGCCGGTGGAGGGGTGGGTCGGGTGGATTCCGATGGTCACGATCTTGCCGCTGGCGGCGGTGTGGATCGCCTCGCCCAGGGCCGCCTGGAAAACCTCGACAGGCTCGATGACTTGGTCAGCTGCGAAGGAGCCCATGATGATCTCCGGGTCGCGCAGCGACAGGATCGCGGCGGCCAGGCCGATGGCCGCGGCGGAGTCGCGCGGCTCCGGCTCCAGGACCAGATCCTCGTCGCACAGCTCGGGCAGCTGGGCGACCACGGCGCCGCGGTGGGCGCGTCCGGTCACCACCATGATGCGGTCGCCGGCCAGCGGCACCAGGCGGTCGTAGGTGGCGCGGATCAGGGTCGAGCCCGATCCCGTCAGATCGTGCAAGAACTTGGGAGCCGATGCACGGGAAAGGGGCCACAGTCGGGTACCGACTCCGCCGGCGGGAATCACGCCGTGGAATCGGGCTAATAGGTCTGCATTCACGCATTCCAGACTAATTCATTCTCCGGGAAATACCGGTATTGAGAGCGACACCTGCAGGGTAAATAGACAAGGCCCGCATGACCTAATATTCGGGCTTTGCGAGCCTTTTACCGCATAGACGACACTATTCGGTGAACATACTCACAGGATCGAGACACGAAATAGATTGAGACCCGGCAAGTGGTTTAGACTCGCACAAGGAACGCTCGCACAAGTGCGTCAAATCTCATTGTGTGCAATATACACATGCGCCGTTGCGAGCCTTGGAGGTTAGTTCAGTGTCGAAGACTTCGTCAGGCACCCTATACCGCGGCCATGAAGGCATGTGGTCCTGGGTGGGACACCGAGTCACCGGTGTCGTAATTTTTCTTTATCTACTCGTTCACGTGCTGGATACGGCCCTCGTGCGCGTGGATGCCAATGCATACAACGCAGTAATCAGCACCTACCAGACCCCGTGGATGGCACTGGGCGAGACCGGCCTGGTCGCGGCCATTCTCTTCCACGCATTCAACGGTCTGCGCCTGATCCTCGTTGACTTCTGGAAGCAGGGCACCAAGTACCAGCGCCAGATGCTCTGGGGCGTCATGATCCTGTGGGTCGTCGTCTTCGCAGGCTTCGCCATCCGCCATCTCTCCCTCGCATTTGGAGGACACTAAGCCATGAGCGTCACCATTCCTGCTCCACGCAGCCAGCGCATCGACCCGAAGTACAAGCGCGGTCCGAAGTCCCGCGGCAGCTTCGAAATGCTCGCATGGCTGTTCATGCGCCTATCCGGCGTGGCCCTGATCGTCCTGATCTTCGGCCACCTGATCTCCAACCTGATCGTTGGCGACGGCATCAACGCCATCTCCTTCGGCTTCGTCGCCGGCAAGTGGGCCGACCCGATCTGGCAGTTCTGGGACCTGGCCATGCTGTGGCTGGCCATGCTGCACGGCACCAACGGCGTGCGCACCATCATCAACGACTACGCAGAGAAGCACTCGACCCGAGCATGGCTCAAGGGCATCCTGTACGTCGCGACGATCTTCATCGTTGTGCTCGGCACCCTGGTGATCTTCACCTTCGACCCATGCGTCGCGGGCAGCACCCTGCCACAGTGCTAAAACCCTAAAACCCCCGTTTTAGAGCCGAACTTTTAGCCAGACAGTTTTTTGTAGAAAAGAGAGCATCAAGAATGCAGGTACATCAGTACGACGTAGTCATCGTCGGTGCCGGCGGTGCAGGTATGCGTGCAGCGATCGAATCCGGTCAGCGTGCACGCACCGCAGTGCTAACTAAGCTTTACCCAACCCGCTCCCATACCGGCGCGGCCCAGGGCGGCATGTGCGCCGCACTGGCCAACGTCGAGGAAGACAACTGGGAGTGGCACACCTTCGACACCATCAAGGGCGGCGACTACATCGTCGACCAGGATGCAGCAGAGGTCATGGCCAAGGAAGCCATCAACGCCGTGCTGGATCTGGAAAAAATGGGTCTGCCGTTCAACCGAACCCCTGAGGGCAAGATCGACCAGCGCCGCTTCGGCGGCCACACCCGCGACCACGGCAAGGCCGCCGTGCGCCGCGCCTGCTACGCAGCAGACCGCACCGGCCACATGATCCTGCAGACCCTGTACCAAAACTGCGTCAAGCACAACGTTGAGTTCTACAACGAGTACTACGTGCTGGACCTGCTGATGGTTGAGGAAGAAGCCTTCCGCGAAGACGGCACCGCGTACATGCAGAAGCGTGTTGCCGGCGTCGTCTCCTACGACCTGGCCACCGGCGAACTGCACGTGTTCCAGGCCAAGTCCGTGATTTTCGCTTCCGGCGGCGCAGGCAAGGTCTTCAAGACCACCTCCAACGCCCACACCCTGACCGGCGACGGCATGGGCATCGCGTTCCGCTCGGGCCTGCCGCTGGAAGACATGGAGTTCTTCCAGTTCCACCCGACGGGCCTCGCAGGCCTGGGCATTCTGCTCACCGAGGGCGCCCGCGGCGAAGGCGCAATCCTTCGCAACTCGGACGGCGAACGCTTCATGGAGCGCTACGCTCCGACCATTAAGGACCTGGCTCCACGTGACATCGTGGCCCGTGCCATGGCCAACGAAGTGCGCGAAGGCCGCGGCTGCGGTCCTAACAAGGACTACGTGCTGCTGGACCTGACCCACCTGGAGCCAGAGCACATCGAATCCAAGCTGCCGGACATCACCGAATTCGCCCGCACCTACCTGGGTGTCGAGCCGTTCACCGACCCGGTGCCGGTGTACCCGACCGCGCACTACGCCATGGGCGGCGTGCCGACCAACATCGAGACCGAGGTCCTGCAGGACAACAACACCACCATCCCGGGCCTGTTCGCAGCCGGCGAGGTCGCCTGTGTTTCGGTCCACGGCGCAAACCGCTTGGGCACCAACTCGCTGCTGGACATCAACGTCTTCGGCCGCCGCGCCGGCATCGCCGCCGCCGAGTACGCCAAGACCGCTGACTTCGTCGAGCTGCCGGAGAACCCTGAAGCCCTGGTCACCGCACAGCTGGACGGCCTGCTGAACTCCACCGGCACCGAGAACGTCGCAGAGCTGCGCAAGGCCCTGCAGGAGATCATGGACGCCAACGTCCAGGTGTTCCGCGACGAGACCTCGCTGAAGGGCGCTCTGGAGGTCATCGAGAGCCTGCGCGAACGCTACAAGAACGTGTCCATCCAGGACAAGGGCAAGCGCTTCAACCTGGATCTGCTCGAAGCCGTGGAACTGGGCTTCCTGCTGGACCTGGCGGAGGTCATGACCACCGCAGCGCTGCACCGCAAGGAATCACGTGGTGGTCACTACCGCGAGGACTTCCCGAACCGCGACGATGAGAACTTCATGGTCCACTCGATGTCCTACCGCGACCACAACGCTACTACCGAGGGCATCGCCGGCATCCGCATGGAAACCAAGCCGGTTGTCTTCACCCGTTACCAGCCAATGGAGCGTAAGTACTAATGAGCACCGAACTGCCAGAACCACCATCAAAGATTGAGTTGAAGGCCGGTGTTGGTGGCGGCGGAGAGATCCCAACCTTCAACATCACCCTGCGCGTTCGCCGCTACCTGCCGGAGACCACTGCAGAGGCCTACTGGGAAGACTTCAAGCTGACCATGTACGGCACCGACCGCGTGCTGGACGCCCTGCACAAGGTCAAGTGGGACCACGACGGCTCGCTGTCGTTCCGCCGTTCCTGCGCCCACGGCATTTGCGGTTCGGATGCCATGCGCATCAACGGCCGCAACCGCCTGGCCTGCAAGACCCTGCTGAAGGACCTGGACACCTCCAAGCCGATCACCGTTGAGGCAATCAAGGGTCTTCCGCTGGAGAAGGACCTGATCGTGGACATGGAACCGTTCTTCCAGTCCTACCGCGAGATCATGCCGTTCCTGATTTCCAAGGGCCACGAGCCGACCAAGGAACGCTACCAGTCGGTCGAGGACCGCGAGCGCTTCGATGACACCACCAAGTGCATCCTCTGCGCCGCCTGCACCTCCTCCTGCCCGGTGTTCTGGACCGATGGCCAGTACTTCGGCCCGGCAGCGATCGTCAATGCGCACCGCTTCATCTTCGACTCGCGCGATGATGCAGGCGACATGCGCTTGGAGATCCTGAACGACAAGGAAGGCGTGTGGCGCTGCCGCACCACCTTCAACTGCACCGAAGCGTGCCCACGCGGCATCCAGGTGACCAAGGCTATCGCCGAGGTCAAGCAGGCGATCCTCTCGCGCACCGTCTAAGTACGCGAAGCAAAGGCCCGAACCAGTTTCATGGTTCGGGCCTTTTGGCATTGCTGGAGGAAAGAGCCGTTCCCCGGTCCCCCGCGGGGCCTGAAGTCCGCCGAACCCCTTGCCCGGCAACTGCCACCGCGGGGCATCTGCAACGGCGCCGCCATGCTGCGTGCATGGGCCGAGCCAGAGGCTTGGGCTGCCGAGCAGACCTTCAACGAAAAGAACGCCAGCCTTTGGGCTGGCGTTCTTTTCGTGTGTCGGCGGGCCTTAGCCCAGTTCAATCTCTTCGCTCAGGCTCCACTGCCCGCCGCGGGTGTCGAACAGCTGGATCGAGCTCACCTCGAAGGACAGGCCCACTTGGTCCAGCGCTGCCTGCGCGGCGTCCAGGTTCTCCGGGGGCACGTTCTGCGCAATGGTCAGGTGCGGATGGTACGCGAAGTTCGACTCGTGGCGCAGCGCGTCGGAGAGCAGCCCGCGGTGCAGCGCCCAGCATTCCTCCGCCCCGTCCAGCAGCGGCAGGTAGACCACTTCGCTGGCTGGACGGAAGGTCCGCGCGGCACCCAGCTGCACTGTGAAGCTCGCGGTTTGACCCGCCACCTGGCGCACCTGCGCGGCGGCCTTCTCCCAGGTGTTCAGGTAGGACCCGGACACCAGCGTGATGTGGGGAGCGATCACCTCGGTGTCCGCTCCCCCGAACTCCCGGCGCCAGGCGCGCAGGGTCTCCCGCTGCGGCTGCGGCACCGGGATCACCACGCCCAGCGTGAATCGGGGTTCAAGGTTATCCATGTCAGACACCCAGCGGCGGCAGGAAGCCGACCTTCTGGTAGACATCTGCCACGGTCTTGGAAGCAACCTGTCGGGCCTTCTCGGCCCCGGCTAGCAGCAGGCGGTCCAGTTCCGCCGGATCGTCCAGCAGCTCCAGGGTGCGGGCGCGGATCGGAGCCAGGCGCTCCACCACGGCGTCGGCCACTGCCACCTTCAGGTGCCCGTACATCTTGCCCTCGAATTCAGCGACCAGGTCCGGCACGTGGCGGTCGGTCACGGCGGCCAGGATGTCCAGCAGGTTGGAGACGCCGGGCTTCTCGGCCTTGTCGTAGGCGATCACGGTGTCCGCGTCGGTGACCGCGGACTTGATGCGCTTGGCAATCAGCTTCGGCTCGTCGAGCACGTTGATCAGGCCCGCAGGGGACTCGGCGGACTTGGACATCTTGGAGGTCGGGTTCTGCAGGTCGTAGATGCGCGCGCCCTCCTTCGGGATGAAGGCCTCCGGCACGGTGAAGGTCTGCCCGAAGCGGTGGTTGAAGCGCTTGGCCAAATCGCGGGCAAGCTCCACGTGCTGGCGCTGGTCGTCGCCCACCGGAACGCCCTGCGGCTGGTAGAGCAGGATGTCGGCGGCCATCAGCACCGGGTAGGTGAACAGGCCGACGCTGGCCGCGTCCGCGCCGCCCTTGGCCGACTTGTCCTTGAACTGGGTCATGCGGCTGGCCTCGCCGAAACCGGTGATGCAGTTCAGCACCCAGGCCAGCTGGGCGTGCTCGGGCACCTGGGACTGCACGAACAGCGTGGACTTCTCCAGGTCGATGCCGCCGGCGATGAACTGGGCGGCGGTCTTGCGCGTGCGGGCGCGCAGCTCGGCCGGGTCCTGGGGCACGGTGATGGCGTGCATGTCGGGGATGAAGAAGAAGGCGTCGAACTCGTCCTGGGTCTTGACCCAGTTGACCAGTGCGCCGAGGTAGTTGCCCAGGTGCAGGGAGTCGCCCGAAGGCTGCATGCCCGAAAGAACGCGGGACTTAGTCATGAAAATTCCTTAAAACTGGTAGTCGACGACCAGCGGTGCGTGGTCGGAGAAGCGCAGGTCGTAGCCTGAGGCGCGGTCAACATGGGACTTGATGGCCTTGCTGGCCAGCGCCGGGGTGGCCATGTGGTAATCGATGCGCCAACCGGCGTCGTTGTCGAAGGCCTGTCCGCGGTAGGACCACCAGGTGTAGGGGCCCTGGACGTCTCCGGCCAGTTCGCGGGCCACGTCCTTGTAGCCGACCGAGGAGAAGAAGCCGTCGAAGTAGGCGATCTCCTCATCCATCACGCCGGCGCGCTTGTTGTGGTTCGGCTTCCAGTTCTTGATGTCCTTCTCGGTGTGCACGACGTTCAGGTCGCCCACCACCAGCACATGGTCCTTTTCCGCCGCCAGGGCCGGCAGGTAGTCGGTCATGCGCTGCAGGAAACGGTACTTGTCCTCCTGCTTCTGGGTGCCCAGTTCGCCCGAGTGCACGTAGCAGGAGACCACGGTGAAGGTTTCCCCGTTGACCTCGAAGTCCGCTTCCACCCAGCGTCCGGAGTCGGCGAAGTACTCGTCGCCGATGTTCTCGCGCACGGCCACCGGCTCAACGCGGGAGAGCACTGCCACGCCTGCACGGCCTTTGTCCTTGGCTTCGGCATGCAAGATGTGCCAACCCTCGCCGATCAGTTCGCGCAGCACCTTGTCCGGTGCGCGCACTTCCTGCAGGCACAGGATGTCGACGTCGCGGGCGGCGACCCAATCTGCCATGTTCTTGCGGTAGGCGGCGCGAATGCCGTTGACGTTGACCGAAGCCACGCGCAGGGCGCCGGCGTTCTTGCTCAGAATTTCCACGCTGGTTGGTATCACCCTTCCAGCTTACAAAATTCGCGTGCTGATTACCCGCTGATCGACTCGCGCCCCTCCGGGAAACGCCGAGTGCGGAGAACGTAGCCTCCCTCCGCGCGGGCAGCTCCCATCAGCCTGCGCGAATCGTCTGGAGTACTGGTTAGTCCAGCCCGGCAGGCGGCGTGAAATCGCCGAATGATCCGATCCCAGGCACGCCGGAGCACAACTGGCCCAGGACATGCAATTCATGCGGGACCACGGGACTAGGCAGCGCCTTCAGGTCGAACCATTGCAGCTCGGCGGCCTTGTCCGGCTCCATCAGCTTGGGCTGGCCGGACCAGCTGGTGCACTGGAAAAAGAAGTCGACGCGGTTCGGGGCTCGGTGCAGCACGGCCAGCGGCTCCAGGCCACCCGGCTCGATGCTCAACCCCAGTTCCTCGAATGCCTCGCGGCAGGCGGCCTGCTGCACGGTTTCCCCGGCCTCGACATGCCCGGCGGCGCCGGAGGCCCAATGCCCGTCCATGAACCCGGTTCCGCGGCGCTGCTGCAACAGAATCCGGTCCTCGCGCCGGAAAACGACATAGACCACGGGAATCAGATGCATGCGGTCCTTAAAGACAACGAGACGGCCGAAGCCGTCTCGAAAAGTTTGAAGTTAACCGATGATTTCGCCGTCAAGCGGCTTGGCCGGCTTGATCATATCCCGGGCGTTGCTCGCGGTCATCTGGATGGTGTCCAGGGCCCGGTCGATCATTTCTTCCGACTCGGGGTTCTTCAGCTCGCGCTGCTCGGCGATGACGCGGGCCTGGACCTGGACGATCTTGAAGGAGTGGTCCAGCTTCATGTCGCGCTGGCTGGTGGCTTCGTCGACCACGACGGTGCCGGCCTGGGCGCGCGGGGTGGCCGCGGCGGTGGCTTCGCGCAGCGAGTTGTTGATCTTCTGCGCTCCGCGCTTGAGGCCGAACATCATGAACCCGGCGAGCAGCAGCCAGCCGGCGGAGATGACGACGACGAACCAGCCGACGATCTCATTCGAATTGGCGGCGAAGATGACCGCCACCAGAAGGACGATGACCATGACCGACATTGCCAGGGTCGATGCGTTGAGGGTGATTTTCCGACCCTGCTTCGCGCTGCTGCCTAGAGGTTCCATGCCTTCAATTCTCGCATCATCCCCGGATGCAGGCCAATCGCGCGGCTGTCCTTTCGCCCACAGCGTGGCTATCCCAGCACGCTGCCGACCAGCTCGCGCAGCTGCACCCCGTCCAGGCTGAACCTGATCAGGAAGTACCCGGCGATGCCCACCACCCAGCCCAGCGTCTCCTGCGCGTAGCGACCTAGTTTCCTTCCCGCAGCCTGCAGCCAATGCTCCATCCGGTCCCCGGCCGCCCTGCGCACACCCACCAGCACCAGCGCCGGAGCGATCATCACCAGGCAGTACCCGGCCAGCACCAGCACCTGCACCCCGGAGCTCCATCCGGCGCCTTGCAACACGCCCATGGCGCCGAGGTAGGGAAGCATGGTGGGCAGCTCCAGCAGCCCCGCCAGCAAGGCCAGCGCCACGACCCCGGTGCGGGTATCCAGCGCGGTCCCCAGCCTCCGGCGCAGCGCCCCGGAAACCTGCGGCTGGCCGGTAGCAGTTCCCTGCAGCCCGCCGGCCTTGACGGTCTCACCGCTTGCGGTCCCGGCCTTGCGCGCCGCGACGAGCTTCTGCTCGTCGGTGCGGTAGGTCAAGGCCCAGATGATCATCCCCGCCCCCAGGGCCAGCCCAACCAGCCGCATCATCGGGGTGTCCAAGGATATCCGGGAGTACGCCAGCTGGAAGCCGGAGCGCAGCAGCAGACCGATCGCCCAGTAGAAGCCGGCCAGCAGTCCGAGGTAGAGCAGCACCCGGGGAATCGCCCGGCGGTAGTCGCGGCGCAGCAGCAGCCAAATGGGGATGACCAGGGTGCCGATGCTGGTGGCGTCGATCAGCGCGAGCACCACCAGTGAGGCGGGTGCGGCATTCGTGAAGATGTCCATGCTTCCAGCCTGTCCCGGATCGCGGCGCAGGGGTATCGGGCAGCAGGACGGCTCAATCTCCCCCTTAAGGCGGATGCCTCGCCGCCCTGCGGATGGGGCATGCTGGAATCATGACGACGTTGATCCGGCGTATCGGCAGCGGCCAGGACGAGCCGGAGACGGCCGGGATGTATCTGCTGCTTGCCGCGGTGCTGCACGCCTTCGGCGTGGTGAACCCGCCGCTTTCCGGGCTGCCTGGCTGGCTCTGGTTCCCGGTGCTGCTGCTGGGCCTGGGCGCCGTCCTGCTGCGAAGGCGCTGGCTGCTGCCCGCCGTGCTGGCCATGGCCTCTTCCGGGCTGGGATTGCTGGCGTTGGGCAGCATTGCCGGATACTTCATGGCCTTCGAGGCGGTCTTCAGCGTCTTCCTGCTCGGCGGATTGACGTTGCGCCGGATCTCGTTCACGCTCATGTGCTTGGTGTCGCTGGTGATGGCGGTGCTCGCCTGGGATGCCACGCACCTGGCGCAGCAGGTGGTGCTGAGCCTGTTCCTCACCGGCTTCATCCTGTTCACCCCGATGCTGTGGGCGCAGAACGTGCGCACCGCCCAGGACCTTTCCGCCTCGCAGGCCGAGCGTTCCGCGGCGCTGGCCGCCGCCGCCGAGGCGCGGGCGGAGCGGCTGAGCGCCGAGCACCACGCGGCCCGGATTTCCGAGCGCACCGCGCTGGCCCGCGAAATGCACGACGTGCTCTCCGCCCGGCTCTCCTCCATCGCCCTGCTCTCCGGAGCGGCGCTGGCGGCCGCGCCGGGCAACGAACCGCTGGCGGCCATCCGCCGCGAAAGCGTGACCGGGCTGGAGGAAATGAGCGAGATGGTGCGTATGCTGCATGCGGGAACCCCGGCGCTGGCGGCGCGGCTGACCGACGTGCCGCAGCTGGTCGCCGAGGCTTCCGAAGAGATCGAGCTGGAGTACTCGGTGCCGCACCCTGAGTCCATCCCCGCCGCCGTGCACACCGCCGCGCACCGCACGGTGCGCGAGCTGCTGGTCAACCACGCCAAGCACGCCCCGGGCAGCACTCTGAGCTTGCGTCTGGAGCAGCTGCGGGACCGCGTTTGGATCCATGCCAGCAACCCGGTCCCGGAGCATGTCGGACACGGCTTCGGCAGCGGCATCGGGCTGCAGAGCATCCGCACCCGAGCCCAGGCCGTAGGCGGCAGCTGCGACATTCGCCCCGTCCCCCAGTTCCAGGTTCAGGTCACCCTGCCCACCGCCGCCCAGCTACAGGATGGAATCCATGAAGATCCTGCTTGTTGACGACCATTCAACCGTGCGCCTGGGCATCCGCCTGGTGCTGCAGGCGGCAGAGGACCTGGAAGTTGTCGGGGAGGCGGCGGACGGTGCCGCGGCCGTGTCCATGGCCCGGGCGCTCAGCCCAGACGTGGTGCTCATGGACCTTCGTATGCCGGTGATGGACGGCATCGCGGCGACCGCGCAGATTTCCGGGCAAACAAGGGTGATCGTGCTGACCACCTTCGACGATGACGACTACCTCTTTGGCGCATTGCAGGCCGGCGCCCACGGCTTCTTGCTGAAGACCGCCGAGCCGCAGGCGATCATCGACGCGGTGCGCGCGGCGGGCCGCGGCCAATCCGTCCTGGATCCGCAGGTCACCGCCCGGGTCATGGAACGGGCGCTGGCCGCGGCGCCGCCCGTGGTGCTGCCCGAGGGGCTCACTGCCAGGGAGCGTGAGGTGCTCCAGGGAATCGGCGAGGGACTGAGCAATCCGCAGCTGGCGCAGCGTCTGGGCATTGGGGAAAGCACGGTGAAAACGCACGTGTCGGCGGTGCTTGCCAAGCTCGGGGTGAGCACTAGGCTGCAGGCGGCGAAGATCGCCTACGGAGCCGGAGGCTAGCTAGCTGCGGACGGGTGTGGTAGCGGGGCGCGGCTACCAGCTCACCAGGCAGAAGGGGTGCTCCTGCGGGTCGAGGTAGACACGGAAGGTCTTGGTCCCCTGCCCGGTGCTCCGGGCGCCGAGGTTCAGCACCAGCTCCTCGGCCAGGTCGAGATCCTTAACCCTGACGTCGAGATGCATCTGCTGCGGGTGCACATGCCCCGGCCATTCGGGCGCGACATAGGGGCTGACGGCTTGGAACGCGACGGCCGGCCGGTCGGGCGCGTCGCCGATGCTCACCCAGTCAGGGTCGTTGTCGATGCGGACCATGCCCAGCAGCTGCTCGTAGAACGCCGCCAGCGAGTCCGGGTCTTCGCAGTCGATCACCAATGCCTGCCATGTGCCAATCATGATGCCTCCTGCGCCCCATTATGCGGGAGCCGCCGGCGCTTGGGTAGGGCTACCAGGAATCCGCCATGGCTTCGCGGCAGTGCTCGATCAGCGCCTGCACCCGGGCCGGCACCTTGACCCCGAGCGGGGTGATCGCCACGACCGAGCTCAGGGAGCTGGGAGCGGTCGGCGACACCGGGGTATGCAGGTCGCGGAAGGCCAGCGGCTTGCCCTCCAAGGACATCTCGGCGTTGTTCGGGCGGCGCATCAGCAGGCCGTAGCCCAGACCTCTCCCGACCATCGCGGAGACCAGGATCATCTGCGGCACCTCGGCGATGACCTTGGGGTTCAGGCCCTGCGCGGCGAACAGCTGGAGCACGTATTCGGTGGACGGATCGGATTCGTACATCACCAGCGGCTCGTCCACCAGGTCGGCAAGTTCCAGCGGCCGTTCCAGACGCGCCAGCGGGTGCTCCGGATGCAGCACCACCTGCATATGCGTCTCGTAGATCTCCTGTTTCTCCATGTCCGGAGGCAAGCCCAGGTCATAGACGAAGGCGACATCCAGGTCCGCATTGCGCAGCGCCGGAAGCAGCGACTCATGGGTGCCCACCTGCACCGAAAGTTCCACCTGCGGGTGGTCGAATCCCTGCATGGTCGAGGGGATCAGGTGCGGGGAGAGCGAGGCGAAGCAGCCAAAGCGCACGCGCCCGCGCAGCACGCCTTCCTGCTGCGGGAAGGTGGCCGCCAGTTCCGTAACATCGGAGATGATTTTGCGGGCCATCGCCGAAAAATGCACTCCGGAGGCGGTCAGGGTGAAGCCGTGCGCCTTGCGCCGCAGGCACAGCGTTTCGCCGGCCAGCTTCTCGATGGCGGTAATCGCCTGGGACAGCGCTGACTCGGAAATACGCAGTTCGTCCGCGGCGGATCCAAGGGTCCTATGGTCCGGAAGCTCGGCCATGATTTCAAGATGCCGCATCGTGTACATAAGCCAACCTTCAGAAGTTCTACAGGTATTTGAAGTTTACCTTACCTATGTGTGGTGTCACACTGAAGTGATTCACCTCTCCAAGGAGCTGCCCACTTCATGAACGCAAACCAACGGCGCGTCGCGTTCGCCACAGTCATCGGTACCACCGTCGAATGGTACGACTTCTTCATCTACGCCACCGCGGCAGGCCTGGTCTTCAGCCACCTGTTCTTCGAGCCCGCCGGCAAGGACATCGCGCTGCTGATCTCCTTCGCCTCGGTCGGCTTGTCCTTCCTCTTCCGTCCGCTCGGCGCCTTCCTGGCCGGACACTACGGCGACAAGATCGGCCGCCGCGCCATGCTGGTGCTGACCCTGTCGCTCATGGGAGCTGCCACCACGCTGATCGGCGTACTGCCGACCTACGAGACCGCCGGGCTGTGGGCTCCGATCCTGTTGCTGCTGCTGCGCATCATCCAGGGCATCTCCGCCGGCGGCGAATGGGGCGGCGCCGTGTTGATGGCCGTCGAGCATGCCGAGGAAGGCAAGCGCGGCCGTTCGGGCTCCTACCCGCAGGTTGGCGTTCCCCTGGGCATGCTGCTGGCCAGCGGCATGATGGCGCTGATGACCGGTGTCATCTCCCCCGGCGATGCATTCCTCGAGTGGGGCTGGCGCGTGCCGTTCCTGGTCTCGATCATCCTGATCGCCATTGGCTTCTTCGTTCGTCGTTCCGTGGACGAGTCCCCGGTCTTCGAGGAGATCGCCGAGCACAAGGCGCAGACCAAGGTCCCGATCCTCGTCCTGTTCAAGAAGCACTGGCCGCTGGTGCTCATCGCCGCGCTGGTCTTCGCTGGCAACAACGCCGCAGGCTACATGACCACCGGCGGGTTCTTCCAGGCCTACACCACCGATCCCGAGGGACCGATCGGCTTGGAGCGCACCGACGTGCTCATCGCCGTGGCCTTCGGCGCCGCCGTATGGCTGGTCGTGACCCTGATCGCCGGCGTTATGGCGGACAAGATCGGCCGCGTGCGCACCTACCAGATCGGCTTCGTGGTTCTGGCCGCATCGCTGTTCCCGGTCTTTGCACTGGTCAACTCCGGCTCGCTGGGCATGCTCTATCTGGCCTTCGGCCTGTTCTCCATCGGCTTGGGCCTGACCTACGGGCCGCAGGCGGCACTGTACTCCGAACTGTTCCCGGCTTCTGTGCGCTTCTCCGGCGTCTCGATCTCCTACGCCATCGGCGCGATCCTCGGCGGTGCCTTCGCCCCGACCATCGCCCAGGCGCTGGTCCAGGCAACCGGTGGCACCACCGCCGTGGCCGTGTACCTGCTGGTGGTTGTGGTGCTCGCCTTCATCGCGGTCTCCCTGATCCGCGACCGCCGCGGCATCGACCTGTCCTTCCACAACCAGGCTGAGCAGGAAGTCGGCGCCCTGGTATTCGACAAGCGCGCCATCGAAGCCCAGACGGAAGAGGTTTCCAAGTAGCGTTGCCCCCCTGTTAGGCGCAAACCCCGTTCCAGCGAATTTGTTTCGCTGGGGCGGGGTTTTCTTTGCCCGGCTTTGCCGGAAAGTGAGCTCGGCGCGGTCGTGGGTGGCTGGATCGGTTCAGCGCTGTTCGATGTCGAAATCGACCGCTTCTGGTCCCTTTCTACGTGGCTGCTCGCTATCGGTGGTTCGCTGATCGTTCTGGTGATCTGGGGGCTTCTTACCCACAAGCGCGCCTAATTGGTCCTATCGTAGAGCGGTCCACCACACAATGTGGTGGACCGCTCTTTCGGTTGGATTCTTGAGACAATACCCGCGTCGGGCGGATGGGATGATTAGGCATTCCGAACCAATTAATTGCGTGGCTCGGATTCGGGATCCAGATCCAGAGCCGATTCTGCCTCCCGTGGAAGATCCGAATCCGCAGGTGGAACGTCAGGTTCGTCAGCACTATGCTCGTGCACCGACTCACGAAGACCTTCCACTTCTTCGGCTCGACCGGTCCAGTAGGCGGGCTCGAGGCCGAAACCGTTGATTGCCTCCTGCGCCATCCTCTTGAACCCATCCCGATGGTCTTCCAAAGCGTTGTTAAGATCTTCGAACTCATCATGACTGAGAGAAACATCAAGACGCTTACGTGGCATTAGCTATCACTCCATTCTTCCAGAACGAGTTGAATTTACTATTTTCCTAATCTACGTTCCTGAACCTAAGACGAAGGGCGACCGTCAGATTTTCATCAGGAACGATACGGTAGAAGCTGAAATCGACTTCGCACCCCAGGTGGATCTGGTGGCTTCCACGCCGGTCTGCGGCGGCGGGAGTCCGGTCGATTCCCAACCTCCATGCAACCCTCGGACTACCGCAGATGATCCGAAGCCGAGGAAGCTGAATTCCTATCAGATTTCCGATCTGGCAACGAGGAGGAAGCAACCGCGGATTCGCGGGACTGAATTTCTTCCGCTTCGTCGGCTTCAACACTTCGGATCATGGCTGCCAAGAACTTGGCCGCCCCAATCCGCTCGTCAGCGGTCAGGGTGTTCACTGCATCCATCATGCGCTCATGCATCTTGTGCAGCGTTCCGCGAACTTCGGAATCACTGTATTCGGTGGGCACGATCCCCACCGAGCGGCGATCGGCAGGGTGGACAATGCGCTCGGCATACCCGTCGCGGCACAACCGGTCTATCAACACCGACACGGATGCATTAGAGATGCCCAGCTCTTCGGCAAAATCCCGTTGACGCGGAATCACCCCCTTACGATGCTCACCGAGCAGGAATCGCAGAGCGGACATATCGGTTTCGTTCATTCCCATGGATCCACGCGTTTTGGCCCGCATCTTACGTTCCGACTCTCGATACCTGCGCATCAGGTTCAACAAATCAACGGCCCCTGGCGCCGTGGTAGCCGTGTCATACCAATATCCACTTGCTCCATAACTACTCATGAGAATTCCCTCCGCCGGGTACGAACTCATCGCTCGTACCTCCCGATGCTCCTTCCTCGCCATTGCCTGCGGTCAGCTTGCCTAATCAAAAAAGTATAATGTAACCTAGCTAATAGTTAGCCTGTCTACATATATTCTACTACGAAACAGCTATCAATACCGGAGTGAATAATGAAAGAATCCTTAGCAGTTCCAGTAGATCCCTCGACGCATCCTGCCAACGCATGGGCGGAGCGGATGCAGCAGATCGCCGCTTTCGGATCACACGAGTGCCGGAGCAAAGATACGGTTCATTCGGCTATATGCACCATTACCGGTACCCCGGATCAATTGGTCTTGAACCTGGCATGCACCGCGAAAAGCGAAGACCATGTTTCTGAGCTGATGCAATACGTGAATGACACGCTGCTGCCACAAATGGAGAACTCCCTGGGCATCCAGTTCGAAGTCCGCAATCTACAATTTGCGGTCGCCGGCAAAGAAAACCTAGCGCTTCCCTCGGAACCTCTGGACGTAGCTTTGCATCCGCAGCAAGATTGGCTGGAACAGCCATTCATCGCCCCCTCGCCAACCCCCACAGGCGGTCTCGATTTTGGCCGGGGTGGAACACCGTCGGACCTGAGCATCGCCTAATCAGCGCAGTATCCGTTGCCCGCCAATGCGGCAGCGTCGAAAGTTGGGGCTATTTTTTGAGTTCCGCTTACGGAGGTTTCCACCTCCTCATCACTTATCAAATGAGCAGTGCAGGAAAGGGAAGTATCTTAAATGCCAGGTCGAATCGCTAGAACCCAGACAGCTGTCCGAGTCGCTGATTTTCTCGCCACCCGCGAAGGCAAAGCTCATCTGTCGAATTATGGATGGGAGCCGGGCATGCCCATCGTGATGACCCAGCCGAACGAATCACTCACCGATGCGATGGGCATGGTTTCCATCCACGGACGTGATGTCCTAGTAGCGATGATCAACCCCGAGACAGAGGAACTGCAGCTGCTTTATGTCACGACGCCGCAGCCAGCGCTGAAAGTCAAGCAGCCGTCACCTTCCAAGTGCACCACAGGGGAGTTCTTCCACGAACTCGGCTCATCCCGCGTGATGGAATTTCGCGTGAAATTCTGGAAGCACACCGCGGTGGCCCACTTAATCCCGTCCTGCCCGCAGATGCAAGCGCAGCGTACGCCGTCTACCCGCTACTCACTGCCGACACGTTGAATGACTCCAACATCGGGCAACTCTGCTAATTCGAGGTAATCAAGCTTCGGTTCCGGCTCTTGCTCTGCTCCATCGATCAGTTCATGGTGCTAGGCACGGGCTGGGATCGGAGTTCTCTCCCTAAATGCTTGCGGGCGAAGCCCCGCCCTCTTCGATCGCAGTCGGAATCATCCAGTTCTTGTGTAGCACCATGGGCTCTATCCAAGTCGGCGGGTACCAGTCCTCGGCGTGAACATCGTGCAATTCCGCCTGCCTGATTGAAATGTTCCGAATCCAGTTGGGCTCGTTTGGATTGACCCGGACCGAGAGTCCAGCGCATTGCTTGGTCCAGCGCGGCAGGTATCCAATGTGTGAGCCTGGGGTCGGCTGCGGGGCTCCAGCACGGCTGCCTGTCGAAATGGTTTGGGATCCAGCCGTGCCACCGTCAATCTGGACAGTGCCGTCGTACGGAGTAGCCTCTGACGAAGCGTCCCGTAAGATGGATAGCCTGCGAAGAGCACGGGCAGCAAGATTCCCGCGTTCCGTGGTCAAATTGGTCCGGCTACCTACTGCGAGTCCGCCTGCGCCGCAGACGCCATTGTTCCGTGCCTTCGCACTACCAGGACCAAGGTCTCGGCGCATTTCGAGTCTGGGCAACCTCTGGATACCAACGCTATGTTCACGGGGTATTCATTGCAGCCCATGACCAAAGGGTATCTATTAAAGTGAAAGACGCGTACAGTCCAAAAGACACTCCGCGATAATATCCGTGGCCTGCTTTGCCATCAGGACAACCACTTTGACTCATTGCGGTGTGGTTCCTCGGAGATACCGGAAGAGCTACAGAGCGGAGGTTAGCCATGTCAACCCACGAACTGCGAACCCAAACAGCCGATCACGTCAAACACATCCTCGGATCCCGCCAAGCCCGCGTACATCTCGCCTCCTACGGCTGAAGGGAAGGAATGCCCATCGTGCTGGCGGAGCCGCACGAACTCGTTGATGATGTGATGGGCCTCGTTTCAGTCCATGGACGATCCGTACTGATTGCAATCTATGACATCAGGGCCGACGACTTGAGCTTCTGGTTCGTCTCGGTGCCAAATCCGGCTCTGGAGAATGTACCGGTAGAAGCCAAGGGCCAAGTGATGAGCCAGTTCATTGCCAAAGGCACGCCTGAAGGCGCGAGGACTTTCCGGGTCAGGTACTGGGCGCACAGCGCGATCACCTTTGAAATTCCGTGCTATGTGCGCAGCGACAGGGACTACGAGACCTCGTACAACACCCGTCCGGGCGCCTTGGGAAAACCGGATGCTGAACGTTCGCTGGATGATCCAGACCTTATGAACTGAGCTACCCCACTGGATGTTAATCTGGTCTTGTTTATAACTGAAAGAAGCCCTTTCGCACTGAAGCATCCCGCAGTCACCGTGGGATGCTTCAGTGTTTAACCCGCTGGACTCCCGCCTGCCAGCATCAGGCACCAGTAGCATGATGGCTGGCCAGCGTCTCGACGTTCGCAATAATCACTATGCCGACAAGAATCCACCAGTCGGCTTCGGCGCATGCATGCTCTCAAATCGCCGTCCCTCCCGAATCCAGTCCGGCAAGCCACAGCAAAGACCCAACTCAGGGCCTATGAATTGTCTGAGCTACGTCGCCCATGCGTAGTAGGCGGATGCGAGGCATCGCCCTTAGGGGAGGCTGACCTCGACGCTCCTCGTCCAATCCCGAGCTACAAGTTCTTACAGTTCATTGGCTTGAACGGGGAGAACTTTTTCGACCCTGCCAAGATCGTGGATGAATGCTGGCTGACGGTCCCGCTCGGGGGCGTCCGCCGGCTTTCACCCCGAGACTTCTACTTCGCGGCGTTGCGCTCCGCGGCTTCCAGCACGTTGTTCAGCAGCAACGCGCAGGTCATCGGGCGCACGCCGCCCGGGTTCGGGGAGATCCAGCTGGCAACCTCGTACAGGGCCGGGTCGATGTCGCCGCACCCTGCCGTGTACGCCCGATTTCCGGCGTACCGCTGCTATCCCTCTAGCAGTATCGGCTCAGAGGCAGCTACGGGCAGGTTTGGTGGAATACAGTTCCAGTGCCAGCGAGTGCATGGCAGTTGCAGCCTTGGACGGTTGCACTGCAAGGGAGCGGACCATGGTGATGCGTACTTTCCTGGCCACCGGATGGATCGAGCGCACGGCGAGGGGCAAACCCTCATATGAGACATCTGCTGCAGGCCGTTGAACCAGGACCGCGTAGCCCAGTCCCCTCGCGACCATCGATCGGGTGACCTCGAAATCCGCAGTTCGGTAGCGGATCCACGGGCTGACCCCGGCCGCTTCGAATAGTGCCTCGGTGTGCTCCCGGCTGGGCGGGACATCCAGCAGGATCATCGGTTCCTTCGACAACTGCGCCAGCGAAACCTTGGGGGCCCGAGCGAGCTCATGGTCCGAGGGAAGCAGCACGTTCGGCTCGGTTGTATACAGAACCGTTCGTTCGATTCCCTCGGGCAAGCCGAAGTCGTAGACAAAGGCCAAGTCCAGCATGCCGTTGGCGAGCCGGTGAAATATTTCCTGCTGCGTCCCGGCAAAAAAGTCGACTTCCACCTGGTTGAATCTGGAACTGTATTCAGCCAGCAGCTCTGGCAGCACGGTGGGAGCGAGGGAAGAGTAGCAGCCCACCCGCACCCGACCGGCAAGCAGCGTGCCTGCGCCATTGGCCATCTCCTGTAGGTCGCTGGAGGCCTGCAGAATTCCCTGGGCCTCTTCAAGCACGTACTTGCCGGAAGGAGTAAGGCTCACCCCGTGCGCTTTTCGACGAATGGTCAGCTGCGTATTCAGTATGCGTTCCAGTTCATTGAGCGCGCCTGTGATTGCAGAGGCGGACAGGTTCAATTGCTCGGCTGCCGCCGCGATGGATCCGCCATGGCCGACTGCGGCGAGGCATTCAAGCTGTCGAAGGGTAAAACGCGGCACGCAACCTCACTAGAACCGTGGATATTGAACGAATATAACCATTTTACCCGTGGTTATGTCCCGCCTCACACTTGATACCAAGTTAGCCTTTCAATCCAGGAGCACATTCCCATGAGCCAGACACCGGCCACCTGCCCGTTCACCGGGGCGCAGTCAGCGCAGACCGTCCCCGCGGCTATCGAGACCTCGACTGGCGAAGGACGCGAAGCGCCGGTTGCGGATTGGGTGAAAATCTCCGACCTCTACACCAATCCTTTCCCGATCTACAAGCGCATGCGCGAAGAAGCTCCGGTGCACTGGGTACCGGAAGTGAACCGGTACATGGTGACTTCGTACAGCGCCTGCCACGAAATCGAGCAAAACGAGGCGCTCTTCTCCGCCGACGAACGCAATTCCTTGATGAAGCGTTCGATGGGTCATTCAATGCTGCGCAAGGACAACCCGGAGCACCAGGTCGACCGCGATTCCTACGGCGCAACCCTTCGCCCGGCCACCATCAAGAAGCACTGGAACGACATCTTCGCTGCCAACAACGAAAAGTACCTGGCTCAGCTCGTCGCCAAGGGACCCGGCGCCGACTTTGTATGGGACTACGCGGCCCCCTACACCGCGGAGAACCTTCGCCTCATTTGCGGCTTCCACAATTCCACGCAGGCGGACATGCAGCGCTGGAGCCAGACGTTGATCGACGGGACCGGCAACTACGCGGATGATCCAGAGGTCTGGGCCAAGGCTGCCGCATCCTCGGCGGAAGTTGACGCCGCCATCGATGAAATGCTCCCCTACCTCGCTGCCAATCCGGACCGGTCGTTGCTTTCGAATCTGGCGTCACTGCCCATCCCTCTGGAAGCCATCCGAGCGAATCTGAAAATGACCATCGGGGGCGGGCTCAACGAACCGCGCGATGTTCTGGCCACCACAGTGTGGGCCCTGCTCTCCAACCCGGAACAGCTGGATGCAGTGCTGGAGGACCCGGGCCTGTTTTCACGTGCCTTCGAGGAATCGGTGCGTTGGGTGGCACCCATCGGAATGTATCCCCGCGAAACCACGCAGGATCTCGTGCTGGAGGGCATCAAGCTGCCTGCCGGGGCGCGTCTGGGTGTTGTGCTCGGCGCGGCCAACCGCGATCCGAAGGTCTTCACCGATCCCGAGGAGTTCAACATCTTCCGGGAAAAGAAGCCTCACCTGGCCTTCGGCGGCGGAGTGCACTTCTGTGCCGGCACCTGGATCGCCCGCGCGCAGGTGGCGCGGATAGCGCTTCCCGAAGTGTTCCGCAGCCTTCCAAATCTTCGACTGGATCCGCAGTCGGCCAGCATCGATGCCGGCTGGGTCTTCCGCGGCATGACCAAGATGCCGGTCATCTGGGATTCGTAACCACATTCGTATAGGAGCTTTCAATGCCAACCATTATTTTCGAACAGCCCAACGGCACCGCTACCGAGGTCGAGGTCGCTGACGGCGGCAACATCATGCGCGCCGCAGTCTCCAACGGCATTGCCGGAATCGTCGGCGAATGCGGCGGACAGGCCATGTGCGCCACCTGCCATGTCTATGTCGCGCCGGAGGATGCCGCAGGCCTTTCGGACATCTCCGAGGACGAAGACGAAATGCTCGACTGCACAGCCGCAGAACGCACGGACTTCAGCCGCCTGGGCTGCCAGGTCCGCCTCGGTGGTGCCACCCAGCAGCTGCGCGTCACCGTACCCAGCGACCAGGTCTAGCCATGGAACCACGCATCGTCATCATCGGGGCCGGGCACGCGGGAGTGCAGCTGGCGGCTTCCCTGCGCGAGGCAGGACACCGGGGCCCGCTCTCACTGATAACCCAGGAAACTGAACTGCCCTATCAGCGCCCTCCGCTGTCCAAGGACTATGTTGCGGCGGATGCCGCGTCCGGGCCCCTGGCCCTGCGCCCGGAAAGCTTCTACGCCGAGCACGATATCGATTTGATCCCGGGGGCAAGGGTCGAATCCATCGACAGGGCCACCGGCATCGTCACGCTCAGCACCGGCACCCAGCTGTCCTACGACCGCCTGGTGATCGCCACCGGCGCCCGCAACCGCCCACTTGGCTGTGCCGGAAGCGAGCTGCCGGGAATTTACGGCCTGCGCACCTTGGATGATGCACGTGCTCTCCAGCGCCGGCTGGCCGAGGCGCGCTGCGTGGTAGTCATCGGCGCGGGGTTCATCGGACTGGAGTTCGCCGCTGCGGCCAGGAAGCGCGGGCTGGAGGTCACAGTGCTGGAATTCGCCGCGCGCCCGCTGGGACGCGCAGCATCCGAGCCGCTGTCCGTCTGGTTTGCCGCGGCGCACCGCGGCAGCGGCATCAACCTGCGCTGCAACGAAGGCGTGGAGCGCATCGAAGCGCAAGATGGTCATCTTCAGGTCCTGTCCACTGCCGGACATGGTTACGAGGCAGACCTGGTGGTCTACGGCATCGGCGTCCTGCCCAATACGGAGCTCGCGGCGGATTCGGGGCTGGCCTGCGACAATGGCATCATGGTGGATGCTTTCCTGCGCAGCTCGGATGAACGGATTTACGCCCTGGGCGACTGCGCAAACTTCCCTCTGGCTGCGACCTCGGAGCGGGCGCGGCTGGAATCCGTGCAGAACGCCAATGACCAAGCCCGGGCGCTTGCGCTCACCCTGACCGGCCAGCCAACCGAATACCGCGAGCTTCCCTGGTTCTGGAGCGTCCAAGGCGAACACCGGCTGCAGATCGCCGGGTTGTCCGCGCCAACCGATGACGCGGTGCTGCTGGGCGAGCCGGACACCGGCAAATTCTCCATCGCCCTGTTCCGCGGCGGCGTCCTGACCACCGTGGAATCCGTCAACCGTCCCGCGGACCACATTTCCGCCCGAAAACTCCTCTCCAGCGGGACGCCAATCACCGCGCCCATGCTGGAAGCATCGGCCTCCTTGAAGGAGCTTGCCCGAAGCACCCCGATCCCGGCCTGATCCACGGCTGCCACGAACCGGACACTCCCACGAGGAGCCCGATGGTTCGCACTTGCACTGTTCGTTCACACAATCAGAGGTAAACCCGTGAGTACTGTTCCTCCCCGGCAACACGGCGCCACCGCCAGCCAGCGACGAGTCGCTTTTGCCACCATCATCGGCACCACCATCGAGTGGTACGACTTCTTCATCTACGCCACCGCGGCTGGTCTGGTCTTCGCCCACCTGTTCTTCGAACCCGCCGGTTCGCAGATCGGCCTGCTGCTCTCCTTTGCCAGCGTCGGCATCTCCTTCCTGTTCCGTCCGCTGGGTGCATTCCTGGCTGGTCACTTCGGCGACAAGATCGGCCGCAGGGCCATGCTGGTGCTCACGCTGACACTCATGGGTGCCTCCACCACGCTCATCGGCGTGCTGCCGACCTATGAGACCGCCGGCATCATCGCTCCGGTCCTGTTGCTGCTCTTGCGTATCCTGCAGGGTATTTCGGCGGGCGGCGAATGGGGTGGCGCCGTGCTGATGGCAGTTGAACATGCGCCAACGAACCGCCGCGGTCGGGCTGGCGCCTACCCGCAGCTGGGTGTTCCGCTGGGCATGCTGCTGGCCTCGGCCATGATGGCACTGATGACCGGCGTGATTTCCCCCGGCGAGCAGTTCGTGGCCTGGGGTTGGCGCGTTCCGTTCCTGCTGAGCTTCGTGCTGGTCATAGTCGGATACTTCATCCGCCGCTCGGTCGACGAGTCGCCGGTGTTCGAGGAAATCGCCCAGAAGAAGGCCCAGACCCGGGTACCGATCGTCGTGCTGTTCAAGAAGCACTGGTTGCTGGTGCTGATCGCCGCGCTGGTCTTCGCCGGAAACAACGCCGCTGGCTACATGACCACCGGCGGGTTCCTGCAGGCCTACATGACCGATCCGGAAGGTCCGGTCGGCTTCAACCGGACCCAGGTGCTGCTAGCCGTGTCCTTCGGCGCAGTCATGTGGTTCGTCTTCACTCTGCTTTCCGGCTTGGTGGCCGACAAGATCGGCCGCAAGCGGACCTACCAGATCGGTTTCGTCAGCCAGCTGCTGTGCATCTTTCCGCTGTTCTGGCTGGTCAACACCGCAAGCCTGCCGCTGCTTTACCTGGCCTTTGCGCTGTTCGCGGTCGGGCTTGGTTTCTCCTACGGTCCGCAGGCGGCGCTGTACTCCGAGCTTTTCCCCGCCTCGGTGCGTTTCTCCGGAGTCTCGATCTCCTACGCCTTCGGTGCGATCCTGGGCGGCGCCTTCGCCCCGATGATCGCCACCGCCCTGGTGCAGGCGACCGGTGGTACGGACGCGGTGGCCTGGTACCTGATCGGGCTAACCGCCATCTCACTGGTTGCGGTTTCGCTGGTCCGCGACCGCAGCGGCATCGACCTGTCCATCAGCAACCAGGCCGAGCAGGAAGTGGGGGCGCTGGTATTCGACAAGCGCACCGCGGCGCAACCCGTAGCCCAGGACGCGCTGTAGGTCCAGGAAAGACCGCCGCGCGCGCATACTAGAAAGCCGACAGCCCGCCAGTAATTCACTGGCGGGCTGTCGGTTTTGGTTTTTTCGCGTCTACTTCGCGGCGTTGCGCTCCGCGGCTTCCACCACGTTGTTCAGCAGCATCGCGCGGGTCATCGGTCCCACACCGCCCGGGTTCGGGGAGATCCAGCTGGCAACCTCGTACAGGGCCGGGTCGATATCGCCGGTGACCTTGCCGTCAACGCGGGAAACTCCCACGTCCAGCAGGATGGCGCCCGGCTTGGCGGTCTTGATCATGTGGGCCGAGCCGGCGGCGGCGATGACGACGTCGGCCTGCGCCAGCAGCTCGTCCAGGTTGGTGGTGCCGGTGTGCGCCAGGGTGACGGTGGCGTTCACGTCGCGGCGGGTCAACAGCAGGCCGACCGGGCGGCCAATGGTCACGCCGCGGCCGACCACCAGCACGTGCTTGCCGGTCAGGTCGATGTCGTGGCGGGCCAGCAGCTCGACGCAGCCCAACGGGGTGCAGGGCAGCGGGGAGGCCATCGGGCGGTTCACGTTGGCGACCAGGCGGCCCAGGTTCATCGGGTGCAGGCCATCGGCGTCCTTGGCCGGGTCCATGGCTTCCAGGATGACGTCCTGGTCGATGTGCTTGGGCAGCGGCAGCTGCACGATGTAGCCGGTGCAGGCAGGGTTCTCGTTCAGTTCGCGCACCTTGGCCAGCAGCTCGTCCTGGGTGGTTTCCTCCGGCAGGTCCACGCGGATGGATTCGATGCCCACCTCGGCGCAGTCCTTGTGCTTGCCGCCCACGTACCAGGCCGAGCCAGGATCGTTGCCGACCAGAATGGTGCCCAGTCCGGTGCTGTGGCCGGCGGCCTTCAGCTTGGCAACGCGCTCGGTCAGTTCCTGCTTGATGGTGGCCGCGGTGGCCTTGCCGTCGAGAATGCGTGCGCTCACGCTCATCCTTCCGTAGGGGCCCTGTTGCCAAGGCAGGTGGTGTGCGAACCCAGGCGCGCGGCTCCCACGATTAGCTCCCCGGTGGTAGTCCACCAAACGCCAGTCACGGGTTCAATTCTATCCAATGCCCAGCCATAGCCCGTGTGACAACCGCCTCACGCGGAATGAAGGTCCTGCGGAACCGGTTACAGGGGTAAGGAGGCAGCAGTGTATTACCAGAACATCGTGATCGGTGCGGGGCAAGCGGGACTGTCCGCCGCATTCCATCTTCAGCGCCGGGGACTGAAGCCCTGGGAGGACTACGTGGTGCTGGATGCCAATCCGGGTCCGGGCGGCGCCTGGCAGCACCGCTGGCGCACGCTGACCCTGAGCAAGACCCACGCGGTGGCATCGCTGCCCGAGTTCCCCTTCGATAACCAGGACCCGACCCGTCCGGCGTCCGAGGTCGTCTCCGAATACTACGGCGCCTACGAGCGGGAGAAGAACCTGCCGGTGCGCCATAATGCCGAGGTCCGCGCGGTCACCCACCAGGACGGCATCTTCACGGTCGAGCTCGCCGACGGAAGCACGCTGCAGGCGCGCAGCATCATCAACGCGACCGGCACCTGGACCAACCCCAACCGGCCAAGCTACCCGGGTCGATTCGACGGCCCGCAGGTGCACACCAACGGCTTCATCGGCCCCGAGCAGTTCGCCGGCCAGCGCGTGCTGGTGGTGGGCGGCGGAGCCAGCGCCACCCAGTTCATCGTGCAGCTGCGCGCTGCCGGCGTGGACACCCTGTGGTCCACCCGATCCGAGCCGGACTGGCGCACGCCGAGCGCCGGCTGGGGCGTCCAGGTGGAGCGCCAGGTCAACGAGCGCACCCGCGCGGGCCTGCCGCCGACCTCCGTGGTGGGCGCCACCGGTCTGATGCTGAACCCGGTGATGCAGGCGGCCATCGATTCCGGCGCGCTGGTTTCCCGTGGAAAGATCGACTTCCTGGGCCCGCACAGCGTGCACTTCCAGGACGGCAGCACCGAGCCAATCGACGCCATCCTCTGGGCCACCGGATTCCGCCATGCGCACGACCACCTGCGCCCATTGCACCTGCACACGCAAGCCGGCGGCATCCTGATCGCCGAGGATTCGGTCAGCGCGGTTGAGCTTCCGGGTATGTACTTCGTCGGCTACGGCGCCTCGGCCTCCACGTTGGGCGCCACTCGCGCCGGTCGCAAGGCTGCGGTGGCAGCCAGCAGGTTCCTGGCGGCAGTTCCGGCATAGTCCGGAACCTCGCCGGCGTATGCGGGGCGGAGCACCTGACCGATTCCCCGCGTATGCCCCGTCTGAAGCCGCTACAAACGCTGGTTCGTCGCTCCACGCACAGCGTCGAACAGGTTCCCAGCCAGGCAAGCCGATGACGCGGCGTAGCTGGATGGCCGTCTGCATTCTGTGCTGTTGTCTTATTTCTGCAAACGATCGACTTTAATTGTTCCCGACTGTAGTCTCCCGAGATGAAAAACCTCAGGAAGGCTAGTGCTTTCTCATTGTTCGTATTCTTGAGCGTTGCCGCAGTTGGCTGCACCGGTCAGGCAGATCCAGCCGGTGAAACGACAACTGGGGCAAGCCCCACTACCGGCAGCGCAAGCCCGGAAAGCGCACCAAAAACTTCCGATATCTTCGAAGCCCAGGCTTCGGTGCTCAAGAACGGCAGCCCGTCATCAGAGATTCGCCAGCAGGTTGCCGGTGCGGGCACCACTTCTTTCGACGTAGAACCGATGCCCCCGGGATACTCCCACCTGGGCGTAGCCGTCCAGTGCTCGGGCACCGGCAAATGGTCTGCCTCCCTCGACGGCGTAGGCGGCAAGGAGGTCTCAAGTGATTGCTCGCTGAACGGCGGAGCCGCAGGGTTGTTTGACATCAGTGACCCGGCTGCCAGCCAAACCGTCACCGTCAAGGTGGCTGATGGCACCGATATCTGGGTGACGATCTTCGCCGATTCGCCTGACGAAGCAGACAAATAGCAGCAACACGGGACGCCGGAAGACGTAACCGTAGGCGTCGAATGTGCACGCAGGGCGTTAGACGGTTAACCTCAATGCATGAACAAGTACACCGTCACCCTGTCCTGCGTAGATCGTCCCGGCATCGTCCATGCCATTTCCGGAGGTCTGCTGGGTGCCGGTTGCAACATCACCGAGTCCCAGCAATACGAGTCCCCCGAGTCCGGAACCTTCTTCATGCGCATCGAGGTGGCAACCGAGCAGTCCCTGGTGCAGGTGCGTGCGGCGTTGGCTCCCATCCGCGACGAGTTCCACATGTCGCTGCGCGTGGACGACACCACCGCACGCACCCGAACGCTGATCATGTGCTCCAAGGCCGGCCATGCGCTGAACGACCTGCTGTTCGCCCAGCGCGCCGGCACCCTGGCCATCGACATCCCGGTCATCGTCTCCAACCACCTGGAGCTGAAGTCCATGGCCGAGTTCTACGGCGTGGACTTCGTCCACCTGCCGGTCACCCCCTCTAACAAGTCCCAGGCCGAGGCCGAGCTGCTGAAGCTGGTTGACGACTACGACATCGAGCTCGTGGTGCTCGCCCGCTACATGCAGATCCTCTCCGATTCGCTGTGCCAGCGCATGGAGGGTCGGGTCATCAACATCCACCACTCGTTCCTGCCGTCCTTCAAGGGAGCCAAGCCCTACCACCAGGCATACGCCCGCGGCGTGAAGCTGATCGGCGCCACCGCCCACTACGTCACCTCGGCTCTGGACGAGGGTCCGATCATCGACCAGGAAGTCACCCAGGTGAGCCACGCGCGCACTCCGGAGCAGCTGGTGGCCCTGGGCCGCAGCGTCGAAGGCCGCACGCTGACCCGCGCCGTGCAGTGGCACGCTGAGCACCGCGTCATGCTGGACGGACAGCGCACCATCGTCTTCTCGTAATAGTCGCAGGGTCCTATCCGCCCCTATTACAGTGGTGCCATGACTCACATTATTACCATCGACGGCCATACGCCGCAGGTCGGCCAGGATGTTTTCACCGCCCCTACCGCCACCCTGAGCGGCGACGTGGTGATGGGCGATCGTTCCAGCGCGTTCTACGGCGTTTCCGTGCGCGGAGACTCGGCGCCGATCCACGTGGGCGAAGGCAGCAACCTGCAGGACAACGTGGTGCTGCACGCCGACACCGGATACCCCTGCACCGTGGGCGCAGGGGTGTCCGTCGGGCACAGCGCAGTGGTCCACGGGGCCACCGTGGGTGACGGCTGCCTGGTGGGAATGAGCGCCACCATCATGAACGGCTCGGTCATCGGCGAGCAGTCGCTGGTGGCCGCCGGAGCCCTGGTGCTTGAAGGCACTCAGGTTCCGCCGCGTTCGCTGGTGGCCGGTGTCCCGGCCAAGGTGCGCCGCGAACTGACCGAGGAAGAGGTCGCCGGACTGAAGAAGAACGCCGACACCTATCTGGGCCTGGCCGCCAAGCATCTGGTCGCCAATTCCTGATCCGCGGCGGGCCGGCTGCCCTATCCGCGTTCCACGGGCAGCCACAGCTCGCAGGTGGCGGTGCTGAAGTCCTCGGACCGCTCAAGCACCGCCACCATGGACGGCCCCTCGCGCAGCAGCCACGGGTTCGACGGGAACCACTGCGTAGCGGTGGAAGCCCAGACGTTCTGCAAGGCCGCAGGGTAGGGTCCCGACGTGCGGAACACCGCCCAGGTCCCGGCGGGAACCATGATGGCATCCAGGTCCTCTGGCACGTTCCCATCCAGCATCGCGACACCGTGCAGGTACGTGAGCTCGGTGCCCTCCCGGTAGTCTGCATCCACATCCGCGCTGACCTGGAGCAGGCCTGCCGGCTCGGTGTTGCCCAACTCCTTGAGCCGGGCATGCTCGCTGACTGGCAACGAGGCGATATGGGCCTGGATCTGCGGGTTGGCCCCTTCGTGGATCAATTGCACACGGGCAGCGTGGCCCACCAGCTTGAATTCCGGGCGTTCAACAATTCGGGCATCCATGGGGACACTCCCTTCGACGGTCAGGCTGAACCTGAGTATTGGTTGGCTTCGAAGGGGGCCGCCATCACGGCGGACATCGCCCGGGCCCGCACCGTGCACCGCACGGAACGCCCGGCCGAAGGCCTCTGCCGAGCCGTAGCCATAGCGCACGGCAAGGCCCAGCAGATCCTGGCCTTCCAGCAAGTCTGCAGCCGCCACCGTCATGCGCCGACGGCGCACATACTCGGACAGCGGCATTCCTGCCAGCGAAGAGAACATGCGGCGCACGTGGTACACGGTGGTACCCGAGCCCGCCAGCAACTGGCCGAAATCAATCTCGGCATCAAGGTGCTGTTCGATCTGCTCCATGAGCCGATTCAGAATTCCGATCATGTTCCCACCCTTCACCATCCACTATCCCGAGGGGAAGCATAGTCACGCCCGACTTTTGCGGTTCGTTCAGATCAGGTCGTCCGATGGCACCAGCTTGCGACAGCAGTCAGTACGGGGCGTATCACTGCACGTTGTGTTGCGTGCCGGTTCCGGCTTTCCCGCGCCGGGGCGGTTCCGCGAGGCATCATGAACTGCAAAATCTGGCACGTGTTGCCATGCCTGCCGCCGCTCGAGCGCTGACCACCGGCGGCCTCACCGTCGCGGCGCTTCCGACACAGGCCGGTTTCTCCAGCCTGCACTCCAGGGAATACAAGACTTCTGATGCCGGTAACACCAAACGCCTTACCATGAATTCATCATGGACTGACGCCAGCCAATGCTTTATCTACTACGCTACTGAAGGCTACGATAATCGGATCGGACCTAAGATGTTGAAATTCTCCGTCACCGTCCGATGCATCGTTTCCCCCTCCATATGGCTACGACCGCAGAGATAGTCGATGACACAGAATTGAGAAACCACACGCGTGGGTACTTTCACAGGCGCTTTCGGGCTGGAAATCTCTGTAACCCTGGCGCTATCTGGCCTGCCGGTAGGGGCCCATTTGACCACCATTCCCGACGGTTATCGATTGATAAACTGGGCCGTCCCATTCGCAGGAGGCATGCGATGCATACCGCCGGTAACACGACCCCCTTCAGCATAGGAGCGGAAGCCAATCACTCCGACGTCATGACGTACCCAACCCAATAGGACCCAACATCAAGCGCGTTCTCATAGACTGCTTGGATGGTGAAGACGTATGAAAAGACGCAAATGGTGGCAGCGCTCGTCGTGACTGCCCTGTCAGCTTTCGGAGCATGGCACTTTTCTGAGCCAGCCCTCACTTCCGTCCCAAAGCTGAATATGCCCGGTGCGATTTTCGTCGGCGTGAAGCATGGATCAGCATCGGCGCCCGTCCGCGTGGATATTGACTTGCGCTTCTACCCTTCTCCGAACCTGACTAAATTCGACATGGTCCTGAAAGGAGATAGCGCCGCTGCTGTGCCGCCAGACCAAGCCGGGGAGCTGATGGTTGGGTTTTGTGGAGCGATGAAGGACGTTCATCTGCGCAAGACGAGCAACGGCGAAGAGCTCAGATTTGCGCCTCCGATACCGCCGACGGATTCGAATCCGAGGGTAAGTGGGATCGGACTCGAATTTTCAATTGATGACGACTGCGTTATGACCCGTATCTGGCCAACGGATTTCCGGGATACGACCATCGGAGAAGCTGGTATGGGCTGGGCTGTGTCTCTCCAAGGCAATACGTCTGCGCCCACTGAAGCCTTTGCGGGATCCCATCACCGCTATGCCTTCCCTCGTATCGCTACCATGACATTGCCCGCTGTCACTGACCTTCTGGACATTCAGTCGGTAGCTACTGAATCTGTGGTCAGCATCCAACCCAGAGATCTCCCAGCCGAGTACGTACCGACCATCTCAAGCCCACAGGTAGTAGACCCGACTGCTCCCACATGGAGGCTTCCCATTCGAAGTGCTGACACCAGCGCGGGATTTCGGTTAGCCGGCATCGACCAGCAAGAGGAGACAAACGTCCAGCGCAAGCTCTTCCTCGCCTCCGCAGCGGCCGGTATCACCGGGGGTGGTTTGATCTGGCTAGTTGGAACCATAGGCCCTGTGTTCAATAAAGTTGTCCAGAACCGACGGAATCGCAGAGCACCTGCAGCAGACGTGGCAGGAGAACTGACGCCGGATCTAGGCAGTAGGACCGATGTCCCGGATTCTTCTGCCTACCCCCGCTTATTCACAGCATCCGCGCTTCTATTCCTTGCTGGATCTACAGTAGCTTGGGCGATCAGGAAACTCAGGCGTTAGCTCCAAGGTGTTGCCACCGCGCAAAGAATGAGAGGTCACTCATGTTCGATGGCACTGGTCGGTGAGCTACGGATTGGCCACGGCGACGGCGTTCTCGGACTTCACGAGGCCGCCAGCGACCGACATGGTGACGAAAATCGGAGCGGCAGGAAGATCAATTACATTAATGATCTCCAGAGTTATGTGCTTCATACACCCACGCTAGGACTACCGAGGGTCCGTTGCGCTCATCCGAACCTCTAACGGCGGATGGCTATGGTGCCCGTAAACCGGTCGCCCTACATGGCTAGCTGGCCGTTCTCAGCGTCCCAGACCTACCCCGGCCTCCGTTGAGGATTGCGGTACCCACGCGAGTGGCTTTCAACGTCATTGGATTCTTCAAGAGACATGAGACCTATTTTCCATGGCGGCATGCTGCAGGACACCTGTGTTCTTGACCAGCAACACAATAGCCAGCAAATCCAGAACGACAACCATCAGCACGGAACCGTGCGCTGCCAACCACATCAATTCCGAGTTCGGAAGCATCTGGCCCGGATCAATACTGGATTCCGATTCCATGCGGCCAATGGCGGCGCTGTCGGCAATCAGCCACAAGGCAAAGAAGGCCAGCACGGTGATGTTCAAACCGACCATGTCCACCGCACCCGCGATGCCAAGTGTTTTCATTGGATTTTGCGACCTGTTCGGCTCCCGGAATGCAGTTGTCATTTTGGTTCCCCAATCACAGTTACCGGAGATCATCGCATTTGGAACCCAGTATTCCGTGCATGGCGCGCACCACAGGAGAGAATTAACTGAGCCGTGCCAACGATTTGCCGTCGACGCGAGCTTTCCGGTGCGGAAGACCACCGGACAATCTTCTGACGGCAGATCAAGCGGTAGCAAAGCTCTGGTGCTGAATACTGCCGGCCCTGGACGCCTTTGCCGCTGCAGCGAACCCGCGTTCCAGGTCGCCCAACAGGTCGTCGGCTTCCTCGATGCCCACCGACAGCCGCACCAGATTCGCAGGGATTTCCAGCGGGGTGCCGATCAACGACGCATGGGTCATTTCCCGCGGATAGCAGACCAGGGATTCCACCCCGCCCAGCGACACCGAGAGCTGGAAGAGCTCCATAGACTCGGCGAAGGCGCGGGCGGCTGCCTCGTCAGCCAACTGCAGCGAGAGGATCCCGCCGAAGTCCCGCTGCTGCCGGGTGGCGAGCTCGTGTCCTGGATGCCCGGGTAGCCCCGGGTAGTAGACACGAGTGACATCCGGCCGGTCCTCCAGCCATCCGGCCAGCGTTGAGGCGGTGGTGCAGTGGCGTTCCATGCGCAGGCCCAGGGTCTTCAGCCCGCGCGAGGCCAGGTAGTTGTCCTGCGGCCCGGACACCGCGCCGCCGGCGAACTGTTGGTAGCCCACGGCCTCGGCCAGCGACTGCCCGCGGTGCAGGTGCTCCCCCACGATCACCGCGCCGCCAAGCACGTCCGAGTGCCCGCCGATGTACTTGGTGGTCGAGTGCACCACCGCGTGCGCGCCGAATTCCAGCGGACGCTGCAGGTACGGGGTGGCGAAGGTGTTGTCCACGACTAGCAGCGCGCCGGCTTCCGCGGCCACGGAGGCCCAGCCTGCCAGATCAGCGATGCCCAGCAGCGGGTTGGAGGGGGTTTCCACCCACAGCAGCGCGGTGTTCGGGCGCAGCGCTGCGCGCACCGCATCGAGGTTGGTGATGTCCACGGCGCTGGCGGTGATGCCCCACTTGTGGTGCAGGCGGGTGATCAGCCGGTTGGTGCCGCCGTAGCCGTCGGCGCCCAGCACGATGTGGTCGCCCGGGGCGAGCAGCGCCCGCAGCAGCGCGTCTTCCGCCGCGATCCCGGAGGCGAAGGAGAAGCCTGCGGCTCCGCCTTCCAAAGCGGTGAGCTGGGTTTCGAACCCGTTGCGGGTCGGGTTGGATCCGCGGGAGTACTCGTGGCCCGCGCGCAGCACGTTGATGCCGTCCTGGATGAAGGTGCTGGTCTGGTAGATCGGAGGGATCACCGCACCGGTGTGCGGATCCTTTTCCTGGCCGGCGTGCACCGCCAGCGTGTTGAAGCCGCTCATGCGAAGCTCTCCTCTCGGGTGGCGGCCTGGGCCGCATTCAGCGCGCGGTCCAGGTCGCGGATCAAGTCTGCGGGGTCTTCCAGTCCTACCGAGATCCGCAGCACCGCGCGGTTCAGGCCCGCGTCGGCCAGCTGCGCTTCGGAGAGCCGGCAGTGGGTCATGGTGGCAGGGTGGGCGATCATGGTGCGGGTGTCGCCGATGTTGGCGGCCAGCACAATCACCTCCAGGCTGTCGATGAACGCGGAGACCAGGGCCTCGTCGTGCAGTTCCACCGCCAGCACGCTGCCGGTGCCGCGCGGGAAGAAGCGTTTGGCCCGCTCAAAGTGCGGGTGCCCGGGCCGGCTGGGGTGGTGCACCTGCGCCACCGCGGGGTGCGCCTGCAGGAAGTTTGCCAACAGCAGCAGGTTCTGCTGCGCCGCGGCGGTGCGCACGGACAGCGTCTCGATGCCTGTCAGGATGCCATGGGCGCTGGCCGCCGGCAGGGTCGGGCCCAAGTCATGCAGGAACTTGGAACGCACCAGCATGGAATAGGCTCCGGCCCCGTAGCGTTCGAGCAGCGAGGTGCCGGCGTAGCGGGCCCGCGGCGCGGCGACCTGCGCCCAGCGGACCGGGTCCGAGAAGTCGAAGGTCCCGGAGTCCACGACCACGCCGCCGAGCACCTGGCCGTGGCCGGCCAGGGCCTTGGTGGCCGAATGCACCACGATGTCCGCGCCGTGCAGCAGCGGCCGGAAGTTTGCAGGGGTGGCCAGTGTGTTGTCCACGACCACCGGGATGTTGTGGCGGTGGGCGATCTCGCTGAGCGCCGGCAAATCCGGCAGCGTGGACAGCGGGTTGGTGACCGATTCAAGGAAAAACGCGCGGGTGTCTTCCTCGATGGCGGCCTCCCATGCCGCCGGGTCATCCGGGTCCACGAAGCTGATGCGGATGCCGAAGTCGTTGAATGAATCGGTGAGCAGGTCCACGGTGCCGCCGTACAGCTGGCTGGAGGCGATGATGTGCTTGGGTCCCTGGGTTAGCGCCAGCAGCGCCAGCGCCACGGCAGCCTGGCCGGTGGCGGTGGCCACCGCGTTGGCTCCGGCTTCCAATGCGGCGGCGCGCTGCTCGAAGACCGACACCGTGGGGTTCCCGGTGCGCGAATAGGTGAAGCCCGACTGGCGCAGCGCGAACTTCTCCACCGCATCGGCGTGCGAGGGAAATTCGTAGGCCGCGGAGGAATACAGCGGCACGGTCAGCGGTCGGTAGTCCCCGCTCGGGGTGTATCCGGCGTGGATCGCCGCGGTTGACTGCTGTGCGAGGTCTCGTGGCTGGGCCATGGCAGTACTCCTTCTCGTTGTGTAGTCCACGAGAGAGTGCACCGAACACGGTGCCGCGCACCGCCGGTGCCAGGCCGATTGCCGGCCTGGACATCACGGTACGAGGCACAGCGCCGCGGTTTATAACGCGGCTCGGAGCTGCTCCATCGTTCCTGGCATTAGCACCTTTCGGTTTCCCGATGGTTGCTGCGACGTCGACGAGCCAGATCTCTTAGTCGCTCTAGATGGGTAAGTAGTTCCATGGTTGGCCACCGGTGCCGGCAGGCGCAAGCGGGGGCGCGGCCGGCGCTTAATGCAGTGCCGCGGCCCGTCATATGTCGCGGTTTCGTCATGCTGGGCCATGCCCCGTATGGCCCATGTGACGCGCTAAATGGGGCAAAAACCCCTGAATTCCGGGAATTATGGGCTTATATGTGTCGCGTGAGGACGAATTGAAGACTCACTATGACGTTTCAGCCCAGCAAGTGAACGCCGAACTCGGAGACCACCGAGCGTACTTCCTCAAGGTAGCGCTGGGCCTGTTCGGTCAGCGGGATCGCAGCGTGGTCGATCCAGCCGATCTCGATCCGCTCGTCGATATCCAGCGGGATGGCAACGATGGACGGGTCCAGCTCGTCGCTGATGATGCCGGTGGAGATCGTGTACCCGCCTAGGCCGATCATGAGGTTGAAGATGGTCGCGCGGTCCGAGACCCTGATCTCGCGCTTGCTGGAGAGGGTGGAGAGGATTTCCTCGGCGAAGTAGAACGAGTTGTTCGCGCCCTGGTCGAAGGTCAGCCGGGGCAGGTCCTCGAGGTCCTCCAGGGTGGCGCGCCGGCGGGATGCCAGCGGGTTGGTGCGCGAGATGAAGATGTGCGGATCTGCAAGGAACAGCGGGTGGAACACCAGCCGGGATTCGCGCAGCAGCTTGTCGATGACCTTGCGGTTGAAGTCGTTGCGGTAGAGGATACCTATTTCGCTGCGCAGCGTGCGCACGTCCTCGATGATCTCCTCAGTGCGGGTCTCGCGCAGCGAGAACTCGTACTCCTCGGCCCCGCTGGCCTGGACCATGCGCACGAACGCATCCACGGAGAACGAGTAGTGCTGGGTCGAAATGCCCAGCAGGCGGCGGGAAGGCGGGCGGCCCAGGTAGCGATGCTCCAGCAGCTGCACCTGTTCGAGCACCTGGCGGGCATAGCCCAGGAATTCAGCGCCCTCGACGGTGAGCGTCACGCCCTTGGCTGAACGCACCAGCAGCGTGCGCCCCAGGCGTGCTTCGAGCTCCTTCATCGCGGCAGACATGCTCGGCTGGGCCACGTAGAGCAGGTCAGCGGCCGCGGAGATCGAGCCCTCGGTCGCGACCGTGGTGAAGTAGCGAAGCTGTTGCAGCGTCAAGCCGCTTGCCTTTTGAACCATAGGCTGAGTCTATATCAATCCATAGTTAGCCCCAGTTACCCGATATCGAAAAAGGCCCTGCATGATTGAGGCATCCACTTGATTCAGGCCTGTCCAGGCCCATGAGCAACAGATTGGCCGCCATGGCAGACGCATTGACCTTCAGCATTTCCAGCACCGATTTCAACCAGGACTACACTCCAGCCGAGAGTTCGCGCATCACCACGAATTTCGCGAATCTGGCCCGCGGCGAGAACCGCCGGGAGAACCTGGGCAACGCGCTGACGATGATCGACCTGCGCCTGAATTCCCTGATGCACTGGGACAATCCGGACGGCGAGCGCTTCACGCTGAAGCTGGAAATCATCTCCGCCAACGTGCACTTCGACTCGGCACAGGGGGCGCAGGACTTCCCGCTGCTGGAGGTGTTGAACACCAGCATCCTGGACCGCTACACCGGGACGAGCACCCACGGCATCGTGGGCAATAATTTCTCTTCCTATGTGCGGGACTACGACTTCAGCGTGCTGCTGCCGGCAACTGCCGACGCCTCGGGCAAACCGGTGGTCCCGGAGGACTTCGGGGAGCTGCACGGCCGGCTTTTCCAGCACTTCCTTGACTCGGAAGCCTACCGCCAGCGCTTCGAGCAGCTGCCGGTGATCTGCATCAGCGTCTCCACCTCCAAGACCTACCGCCGCACCGGCAACAGCCACCCGGTGCTGGGCCTGGAATACCAGCAGGACGACTACTCCCTGACCGACGAGTACTTCGCGAAGATGGGCCTGCGCGTGCGCTACTTCATGCCCGCCGGCTCCGTCGCGCCGCTGGCCTTCTATTTCCGGGGCGACCTGCTGAACGACTACACCAACCTGCAGCTGGCCAGCACGATTGCCACCATGGAGACCTTCCAGAAGATCTACCGCCCGGAGATCTACAACGCGAACTCCCCGGCCCCGGCGGTCTACCGTCCGAGCCTGGAGGTGCAGGACTTCTCCCGCACGTTGGTCTCCTATGACCGCGAGGAACGCACCCGCCTGGGCGCGAGCCAGGGCAAGTACACCGAAGAACACTTCATCACCCCGAACCGCGCACTGCTCGAAGAGTGGGCCGCCGGCTACGCCGTCCCCGCCGCCTAAGCGCCCCTGAACACCTCACGAATTCAAAGGACCAGTTATGACCAACACCCTGCTTCCCACCTCCATCGTCGGCTCCCTGCCCAAGCCTTCGTGGCTCTCGGAAACCGAGACCCTGTGGTCGCCGTGGAAGCTTGAGGGGGCGGTGCTGCCCGAGGGCAAGCAGGACGCGATGCGCGCCGCGGTGCTGGAGCAGACCCGGCGCGGGATCGACATCATTTCCGACGGCGAGCAGACCCGCCAGCACTTCGTCACCACCTTCATTGAGCACCTGTCAGGCGTTGACTTCGAGAACAAGCAGACGGTGCTGATCCGCGACCGCTATGAGGCCAGCGTGCCCAGCGTGGTCGGCGCGGTGGAGCGCAAGGCCCCGGTCTTTCTGCAGGATGCGAAGTTCCTGCGCACCCTGACCGACCGCCAGATCAAGTGGACCCTGCCCGGCCCGATGACCATGGTGGACACCCTGCACGACGGCTACTACGGCAGCCGCGAGAAGCTGGCCTGGGAGTTCGCGGCCATCTTGAACCAGGAGGCCAAGGAACTGGAAGCCGCGGGCGTGGATGTCATCCAATTCGACGAGCCGGCGTTCAACGTGTTCTTCGACGAGGTGGCCGACTGGGGCGTGGCAGCGCTGGAGCGCGCCTGCGAGGGCCTGAAGGCCGAGACCGTGGCGCATATTTGTTTCGGCTACGGCATCAAGGCGAACAACGACTGGAAGGCGACCTTGGGCACCCAATGGCGCCATTACGAGAAGTCCTTCCCGTTGCTGCAGCGCTCCTCCATCGACACCATTTCCCTGGAATCCCACCACTCGAACGTCCCGGTGGAGGTCGTGGAGCTGGTGCGCGGCAAGCGGGTCATGCTCGGCGCCATCGACGTGGCGAATCAGCAGGTCGAGACCCCTGACGAGGTGGCGGAAACCCTGCGCAAGGCGCTGGCGTACATGGATGCTGACAAGCTCATCCCGAGCACCAATTGCGGCATGGCGCCGTTCCCCCGTGATGTGGCACTGGCCAAGCTAAGTGCGCTAAGCGCCGGGGCCGCTGTGCTGCGCGAGGAGCTTGTCGGCGCCCGCGTCTAAAATCGCAGTGGCGGAGCCGTCGCTGCCCCCGCGGAAGACTTCAAGGCGCTCTTTCGCGGGCGCTCCGGCGGCATCGTGCTGATTACCACCGATGCAGGACAGAGCCCGGTGGCGCTGACCAAGTCGTCGGTGACATCGGTGAGCGCGCAGCTGCCGTTGCAATTGTTATCAGTGGCTCGATTCTCTTCATCGTCTGCAGTGCTCTTCATTGGCCATTGCTTCATCGTGCATTTTCTTTATATGTGGGACGTAGAGGAAACGCAACTGAGCGCAACCAGCGGCATCGGCTGCTTCGCCCAGGCACAGATTTGAACATAACTGAGTAGCGCCGAATCTGTGTTAGATCGCGTACGCGCATTGCTGTGCTGCGAAATCGTCAAACATATTCAGGCAAGAGAACCTACGGTGTTCATTGCCTGCGCCATCAAATCCGACTTTGCCCGCAATCAAGCATCGCGAGAGGCCGGCGATGCATTGGACTTCCACGACTAGACGTGACGCCACCTGGGAGATCATTCCGTCATCGACAGCGGGATGACCAAATAGCGCAATCAGTATCCCCTAACACTGTCCTAGAAAATCCTCGTGTCTGCGGAGATCTTGCGTATGAACCGTCGCAAAAATAATGCCGCTAAATAACTAACGGCATGATTTCCGGGACGGTTCAGAACACCGCTATCCCCACCAGCAAGTGGATGCCGTGGTGGCGTCCGCCTGAGAGCTTACCAATGCTGGAACACATCACGATGGACAGCGGTGGGAAGGAACGGGCTGCGGTGTCCCGCAGAGCGTTCCTTTTGCAGGACATCAAAAACGGTCGTTTATGACACATCCATCCGTCGGCTTCGCCGAAAATTTTCAACAGCTGAAAACTCAACAGATTTTTAGGTGCGTTTCGTCGCAAAACCCAATGCCATAAACTATGCATCGAAACAGTGACCATTGCACGAGTATTGATACATTTATACGCATGGGACACCTCCTCGGATACGCCAGAGTCTCTACTGGTGACCAAGACGCACAACTCCAACACGACGCACTCACTGCAGCGGGCTGCTATCGCGTCTTTACTGACACCGCCTCCGGCGCCCTCGAGTCACGGCCAGAGCTTGATAAGCTCCTGGACCAGATTCGCCCTGGTGACACTCTCGTGGTCTGGCGCCTGGACCGTCTCGGCCGCTCCATCCGGCACCTGATCAACCACATGGATTCGCTTCAACAACAAGGAATCGAGTTCAAGTCCTTGCAGGAGAACATCGACACAAGCTCCTCCGGCGGCCGACTCGTTTTCAACATCTTCGCGTCTCTCGCCGAATTCGAACGAGACCTCATCCGCGAACGTACAAATGCGGGACTGCAAGCAGCTCGTGCCCGCGGGCGCACTGGAGGCCGTCCGCCCTCCCTATCCTCCGATAAGTTGCGCACTGCCAAAAGACTCTACGAACAGAAGGACATGACTGTGGCGCAGATCGGTGAAGTGCTCGGCGTCAGCCGTAGTACCGTGTACCGAGCGCTGAGAAAGATCACTTCTTAAGAAATGGAACGCGCTAGTTAAGGCATCTAGTTTCGAGCAATCCTGCGTGAACTGTCCCAGAAATTATGCCGGCAGTAAATTGGCGACATCATTTCTGGAATGGTTCAGCATAGGCATCCTTTGTAAATAATTAATCTTTCCTTCTAACGACGAGAGGCATACTCCCCCGCATGGTGTCAAATGATGATCAACAGTTTCAGAAGGCCGAAGAAACACTCAGGAGGTTCGTCCTCAGAGCAAGACGCATTGCTGCGCATTCCTTAGCAAAAGAACCGCGCGAACTTGAAACGCTCGCAAATCCTAAGATGTCTGGGAAGATCAACCTTGACGGAACAATCGAACTCCGACGAAAACTCCCGGACGAGGAAATCTTCGAGTCCTTAGCTTCCCGGATTAGACCTCTTCTCCTAAAAACCGAATCGATCCACTATGTCGAAGTGCTCAAAGCAATCGAGGCTGTCATACGGCGGCGCGAAAAAGCACAAACCAATTCGGATGCGCTTCGTGAAAAATACACGGTCTTAGGTAACGCCTGGGGGCAATTTAACGAAGCGGAACCGATAGCACTGCGATATTCAACCCAGATGGCAAGGAAAGACGGTAGCGAATCTACGCCTGAAGTCTCCGACAGCCAGTTAGCCTTAGCGTGGCTTTATGGCGACCTCGTACATGTTGATGTCAGAGGAAAAAAGGCTCCAGGAACTCTCCTACCTATTAAAGAACGTTACTCAGCAGCAGTATCCTACTTTTCCTCTGTAGCCATTTTGTGCGCTAGGACAATGGAGCTCGTCTCCGAGCTGGCGGATCTCGGCGCCTTAGAGTTACCTCAAGAAACTACCTCTACAGACGTCGTTGTAGGCACTAAAGAAATCGTTGAAACTGGGACAGCGCATTTCGCACCAATTGGTACTGAGATGCCGAGAATTGATGTATTAGATCAGCAGTTCCCCGAGGACTTCCGACAGTTCACCGTCACTGAGATGCTTCGCTTAGACGACCGGAACCACGTTAAACTCCAAATTGAATCCTCAGACGGATCACTGGTAACAGAATACGATGCGGCGGTCACTCACCGCGGAACGCACGAAGAGCGCATGGAGTGGCATGTTCTTGTAGCGGGCTGTATCGAGTACCGGTTCACTTTCCGAATCGAAGGCGACGTCGCATGCGACCTGCAACTGGAGACTAAAGTTTTAACATTAGCCACAAACAAGATGGTATTGGACAAATACCTATTTGAGAGAGCTTGCAAGCAAGGTAGTTTGTTGCAATTCAAAGTCCTTGAAAGAGATTTTATAGCTCTCAAGCTGGAGGATCACTCTAGTGATAACATCCAGGATCTGGATATCAGTATTGGATTTTTGCAAGATCTAGTCACTATTGAGCAGATCACCTCGGAACATCTGTTAATACCTAATGATCCTGCCACGATCCGAGAGATCGTGGAACTACGACAGATGAGGCTGCTGTGGGAAGGGAACGTCGTCCCGCTTAGACGCGGCACGATAAAAATAACAGCACTTGCGGACCAAACCCCTCAGTACGTCCTAGCACCTGCAGGAACCCGAACAATTGGTGGCACCTCATACCCCACTCCTCAATTTGTGGTAACACACCCATTGATGAAACCCACCTCAGTGGAACCAATACCCCATACCGAGCCACCCCAAGATTCGATCACAATGAATATTCCTACCGAAGAACCATTTGTTGCCTGGGTACCAGAGAAGAAAGACGTAACCACCCACTCCGATCTGCAGCGACCAGTTACCTTAGATTTGCCACAGCACGATCTAACCTATCTATTTGGAACGTGGAAAACCGAGAATGGCATTTCTATCCCGTAGGCCGGCTAGTTCCGCGGCTAGCTGCAGCTTCTCCCTCGCACGATTGGTCCAAAATTACTTGGAATAAGTTTCTAAACCAGCCGTCTTAAAATTACCCGAGCATCTTGGCGGGTGTGCTCATCATCGGCATACATGCGAGTCCTCACTCCGACGGCTGACGGAGGAAATCAAATAATGTGAACCCACTATCACCACCCTCTAGCAGCCATGCGTCAATGGTTTCGGCCAACAGATTGAGGCATTGATTTACTAGGTCAGCAAATTCTTCGATTTCCATACGCGTGTAAGTTATAACGGGCGATAAGATGTTCGGATTCTTTGGTAGATCAGCAGCGATGTCTCCAAGACCAAGGTGAAACCAACCGTTCCTTAACTTACGAAATGGATCGGAAACAATTTTCTGAAGATCAGCGGAATCAGATAGGGACTTAACATATGCCGCTGCAACCGGACCCCGGACCTCAGCACGTTCACGCAACTGCAGGATCGAGCGAACAGAATGATGCAGGACAACAAACCGATGCTTGAGTGCTGCCGCAATGCACGTGTTGCAGCACTCCGCATGCGCCCAACGTCGCGCAGACTGAACCGTGGACTGGATACTGATCATTGATAGCGCAAAATCGGTGTCAAACTCCCCACCGAAGGTAGCTGGGACAACCTTGGCAATGTCCCCGTCTAAGTAAGTAGGGAATCCATCAATATGACTTCCATGAACTGAAAGTTCTTGAACATTCATTCCGGTGAGAGCGCCGGCCATCTGCCCGATCCCCATCGTAAGCTTCCGAATATGAGGTCCCCACAAATTAAGATCAGCTCCTCGGTGGGGAGAAAGACCAACCATGAAGTGCCCAGTGACATTAGTCAAGACCAATTCGGATCTGTCGCAAACTACCGACAGGTCAGCTCGGAGAAAATCAAAAGCACGTCCACGTCGATCTTCAGGGTAGTACGCCCTTGTCGTCGCTTCTGCCAAAAGACGAAAGTCGTTAAGGATGCTATCGATTTGCGTAGAGCGCACGTCGAAAAACTTTCCGCCATGCCTGGCGGCCTCTGCCACATCGTCTTCCCAATCAAAGTTCAAGGAAGTGCCGTGAACGTCTTTCAAATGCTTCTGCGTTTCAAATGCGACCATAACTCCCCACTGGGAAAATGGCCATGACCGAGGGTGATCGCCCGCATTCAGCAAACGTCCAGCGGTATAGCGAGCGTCGCTCACCGCGATAGCTATCGACAACTGCTCATGAAGCTCCATACCCATCGAGTTTACAAGGAGCGTTATGCGCGCTCTGCTTCGAGGCTCTGCTTCTACACGGCAGGTTCCGACACCTAACTTCCGCCAAGTTTCCATATTCAATAAATCCGAGGCGAGTCCCTGACTTATCCAACTCCGTGAAGGGACCCTGGGATTTGAGAGTGACCCGCAATATGTTTTGTAACCTATAGGTTGCAAGACGTCTCACCACGCACCACGCTCCTGATGAAAAATCCGCGGGAACTCAATGGTCCAAAATTCTCGCAACTATGTGTCGCAACCAATGGCGTAGAATCGGGTCTACACCATTAGTTGCGAGACACTTTCGAGGGACCGATGACCAAGCTGATCGGCTATGCCCGCGTATCCACCAAAGCCCAAGATGCCGACCGACAAATCCAGGATCTTCTTGCTGCCGGGGTCCGCCGTGATGACCTCTATATCGACCACGGCCAATCCGGAGCACTCGCCAAACGCCCCGGACTGGATAAAGCACTGACCGCCCTGCACCCGGACGATACCCTCGCCATCACTACCCTGGACCGACTCGGGCGCTCCACCCAGAAAATGCTCGAACTGGCCGAAGAGCTACGCGAACGCAATATCGGACTTCGCATCTTGAACCTGGGTGGCGGCGACGTAGACACCAAAACCCCCATGGGCGCCATGGTCTTCACCGTTATGGCAGCCCTGGCCCAAATGGAGTTGGAGATCAAACGCGAACGCATCACCGACTCCGTCACCAAACGCCGCACCACTGGCGGCGACCTCGGCGGCCGTCGCCCCACCTTCACCGAATCCCAAATCCGCACCGCGGCCAAGCTGGTTCGATCTGGTGAACCAGCAACCCAAGTCGCCAAGGACATGGGAATGTCCCGGGCCACGCTCTATCGCAGAATCAGGGCCTTGTAAGGACGTTGCCGTCCCCGGTGCCAGAGTACCTGAGGGTTGCTGCAATGCCATTGCTGCTGGTTCTTGGTACTGATTCAATGTGGCACATCGTTTACTCGCCAAGGAAGATGCCGTGGAGGTTTCAAAATGGCCAACTCACATTCTGCCGGGGATCGCCCCAGTCAGAATCTGCCCCAGGTGGATGAGGGCACTGCCGCAGATACCATAGATAAGTACCAACATGCCCCTGAACCAGAAGACGATTCGAAACCGGATTCACCAGCGCATCTTCATGGCAGTTCATGGAAATACATTTTCAAGCGCTCTATCCGCGAGTTTTCACGCAATAAGTGTACGGATTTAGCTGCCTCACTCACCTACTTCGCGATGCTCTCCATCTTCCCCGGATTGCTTGCCGTGGTCTCCCTATTGGGGCTGGTAGGCCAAGCCGAAGCCACGACGAAAAACATGGTGAGCATTCTGGACCAGTTCGCCAGCGACCAAGTTGTCGAGACCCTCAAGCAGCCAATCGAACAACTCTCCGCAGCGCCGTCCGCCGGACTGGCCTTAGCGGTCGGTTTAGTCGGTGCGTTGTGGAGCGCGTCGGGTTATGTGGGCGCATTCGGCCGCTCCATCAACCAGATCTACGACGTCCAAGAAGGACGCCCCGTGTATAAGTTGAAGCCGATCATGTTGCTGCTCACCTTGACGCTGTTGCTGTGTGCGGCCTTGCTGGTTGTCCTGCTTGTGGTGTCCGGGCCGGTGGCGCAAAGCATCGGGGAGGTGTTCGGGCTCGGTGAAACAACGATCCTGATATGGAATATCGCCAAATGGCCAGTGATCATAGTAGCCGCGGTGTCCATGATCGCACTGCTGTATTACGGGACGCCGAATGTCCGGCAACCTAAGTTTCGTTGGATCAGCCTCGGATCATCCATTGCGCTGCTGGTTCTGGCCATGGCAACTTTGGGATTCTTCTTCTACGTTTCGAACTTCTCGAACTACAACAAGACCTACGGCGCCATCGGCGGCGTGATCGTGTTGCTGCTGTGGATCTGGATAGGCAACCTGTCGCTGCTCTTTGGTGTGGTGTTCGATGCTGAAATTGAACGGGCGCGTGAGCTGCAGACCGGCATCCTCGCAGAGGGCTCGATTCAGCTTCCGCCGCGTGACATCAAAGCCAGCGAGAAGCAACTAGCGAAGGAGGAGAAAGATGTCCGCGAAGGTAAAGATCTGCGCGTCTCTGCAGACAGGAACGAAGAGTCCGACGATGACCCCTTCGAAGGGAATGCGACAGGACCACGACACTAGTGGGATGGCGTGATCTAAGGTTTTAACCACATCGCACCATAAGACTTATCAGGCAGTAGTGCTCCTGCGTCTCTGCCCGGATATTCATGTCAGTTCAACCTGAGTGCAACCTCATGATCCTTTCTTAGGTCAGTATCCCAGGCTGGGTGCCTTTACTCTCGTTGTCATACCGAAGAAGTTCCCTAAGTACAGGAAGGTATGACATGAGCAACGAGAATTTTCCCAACACCAGCTCGTCTCCCGATCGGTCCGAGCCGGCCAGCGGGACGGGAGTCCCTCCCCAGCCACCGGTGGCCCCGGCTCCGCCAGTTCCGCCAGTGAATGACCAGTTCCTCCCCGAACACGTGGAAACCGACGCTGCATCGCGCTTCGGCGCTGCCCACGGCGACGAGGACGAATCCAAGCTAGCCCAGGCCGGCGAGGCGACCAAGGACCTTGCCGCCGAGGGCCAGCATTCGGCAGCCGAAGTCATGGACACCGCGAAGCAGGAAGCCACCCTGGTCGCGGGCCAGGCGAAGGAGCAAGCTTCCCATCTCTTCGAAGAGCTCAGTGCAGACCTGCGCGAGCAAACTTCGGTGCAGCAACGCAAGGTGGCCGAAAACCTCAGAGACATCAGCAACGAGTTCCGCACCATGCTCGACCAATCGCAGGCTTCTGGCACCGCGGCGACGCTGGTGGATCAGGCATCCCACCACAGTGGCCGCGTCGCGGACTGGTTGGACCAACGCGAACCGGGCGATCTGGTGGACGAGGTCAAGGATTTCGCCCGCAAACGCCCCGGCGCGTTCTTGGGCATCGCCCTGGGCGCTGGCCTGCTGGCCGGCAGGATCACGCGCAATGCCAGCGCCTCGAAAGAACGTCAGCGGCAGTCGCCAGAGGCAACCGCCAATGCCCCGGCGGGCACCAGCTATCCTTCCGAGCGACCGCACGCCGAACCGCTGAAGACCGCTCCCCGTGTCACGCCGCCACCGGTGGGGCAGGCCGATCCATCGGCGCTTCGCACCGGCACGACCGAGGACGAGCTGAACGACAATCCACTTCAGAAATACCCAGGGCTGAACCCGCGCCCTGAAGACTACCGGTAGGAGGCACCGATGAGTCATTCTGCTCCAGACTACGAACCTCATCCAGAGAACCCCGATACCCGCCCCCATAACCCCCGGATGGAAGAACCAAACACTCTGGGAACCCTCTTCAGCGACCTGACGCAGAACGTTTCGGTCCTGGTCCGGCAGGAAGTGGAGCTGGCCAAGACAGAGCTGAAGGAGTCCGCGAGCAATGCGGGCAAGGGGGCCGGGATGTACGCCGGAGCCGGGATCGCAGCGCATTTCGTCCTGCTTTTCCTCTCCGTAGCCGCATGGGTAGGAATCGGCCAGTGGACTGGCCATGGCTGGTCCGCGGTGATCGTCGCGGTGATCTGGGCAGTCATTGCCGCGATTCTCGCGGTCGTGGCGCGCAAGCAGCTCAAGTCGGTCAAGGGCATGCCGAAGACCGCCCAAACAGTGAAGAAGATCCCGTCAGCTTTCAATCCGAAAGAGGAAACCCGATGAGCAAGGATTCAAATGAACTTCGAGCAGACATCGCGCAGACCCGCGATGAGCTGCGCAACGATGTCGATGCGATTGTCGACAAGGTCAGCCCCAGCCACATCGCACACCGGCAAACCGCCAGAATCAAGGATTCGGTGAGCAGGGTCAAGGAAACAGTCATGGGACGGAGTGAAGACGTGAGCGAACGAACCCAGCAAGCAGCGCACGATGCCAGCGACGCAGTCCATGAAGCACCGCAGAAGGTCGCAGAGCAGACCCGCGGCAACCCCCTGGCCGCCGGGCTCATCGCTTTCGGTGCAGGGCTGCTCGCCTCGTCCCTTATTCCGGGAAGCCGCCAGGAGGAAGAGATGGTTCAACGCTTGAAGGACAAGGCCGAGCCGTTGACGACTGAGCTTAGCGATGCGGCCAAGCAGGTGGCTGAAGACATGAAAGAGCCGGTGTCGGCCGTAGTGGATGACCTCAAGGACACCGCTCAGCAGTCCGTGGATCGGGTGAAAGCGGAGGCCGTGAGCGAATCCGAGCATCTGAAGCAAGAAGCCAAGAGCAGCGTCCAGGATTACAAGGGCCAAGCGTAGAAGAACTCTGGGATCTTGGCTCCTCGCGACTTTCAGGCAACACTAAGTCTCGAACGAGATTCGCTACCTGGAGCTACAGTTTCCACTATCCGTTAAGTCAACGAACTAGGAGTGCATCATGGGTTTGGGCGACAAAATTCAGAATAAGGCTCAGGAGATGAGTGGTAAGGCCAAGGAAGAAACTGGCAAAGCTACCAACGACGCCTCCTTGCAAGCCGATGGGGTGAAAGATCAAGCTGAAGCCAAAGCGAAGCAGGCCGGCGAACACGTTAAAGACGCGGCGAAAGATATTACCGGACAGAAATAAGTTTGGGCTGTTCGTAATCCACATCGCGGTAAGAAAAAATTGATGGCAACAGTGTGGTTCAACTTTTTTGGTTGAACCACACTGTTGTTTTGAGCCATAGGTTCTCAGCTGCGAAGGACCGAACTGCGGTCAACACACACTTTCCCATAGAAGATCATTTGCGGTACTCAATATGACGCCGAAACGATAGATCGAGTATCTCCTGCGCTGTTCCGGTTCAAAGGCCCAAAAAGAGTAGCGTAGCTGAGTGCCACGACAGGTTGGAACGTCTCACAGCACCAGGAATAGGACATGATGTATGCCGCTGGTCTGACAGCGCGTGAAATCGCCGACTGATGCCTCACCAATGGGGTGACGGTTAATCTGCATGTTGGCGCCAGAGAGAAATATGCACCGGAGCTGCACGCCTTCCATGCCGCAGGCCCGCCCTCACCAAGTCCCAAATCTGCACCGAAACAAAACTCGTCCATGCCTGCGAACCGGCAGCTCAAGTTGCGAAGAGCCCGGGGCACGGTCAGGGCCATGCGCGTCCGGCGAATCAAAGAACAACCGACAGAGAACTTCTTCTAAGGCAACCCGCGCAGCCTCTGCTTAGATGGGTATCTCATTTTGTGAACTTAGGCGGTATCCTCAAAGAAACACTCCACGATGATCACCGAGCGCCCACCAGCGAAACACGGGGAACCCTTCCGCAACTTCACGCTGCGGACTTCGTGAACGATCACCTTTTGGCGAGCTGACATCAGCGGAGGCATAAATGAATACCCCTGAACTATAAACCCCTGCCACCCAACGCATCCAAGAACTGCTGGGATGCCCCGAAGCAAGAAGACATCTCTCATCCTATGGATGGATAGAAGGCATGCCGGTAGTTTTCGCACACGCTGCCGAACGCGTGGAAGACATCATGGGTTTAGTCTCCGTCCACGGACGAGCCGTGCTCCTTGTCCTCAGTGATGATCAAACAGAGAACCTACAGCTATGGCATATTACTGTTCCCAGCCCGATCTTCACCCGCGTGGAGCCAACCACCCCCGGGATGATGATTCAAGAACTTTGCACCAGGCACCCTGAAAGCCGGATCATTCCTTTTCGAGTAGCGTACTGGTCCCACAGTGCCGCCATCCACGAAATCCCCCTAGATCCCTACACCGATCGAAATGATCTGAGAGGGTCCGTTTTTCCTTATCACGGTTAGATTACGACGGGTTACACCTCGTTTACCTGCATGAATCCTGAGAAGATTCGCTCCATAAAAGATCAGTGCACTCTTGATCCAAATCACACAGATCCTAAACGTTCCTAAAAAGCCCCTGACTAGGACATATAAGTCGAAGTTTAATGTTTCATCGACTTCGCAGACGCCCATTCCAGAGCTCTATTCAGCGCGCATTTCCGTCTTGACATGGACTTTAATTCAGCCTGAATGGACCTCTATCGCTGGGACTACTAATCTTCTAGGATACAAATAACACCGCAAACAGGCAGGATGAAAGGTAGCCGGTTTGCGTGGTGACTTGTTCCAAGTTGATGGGGATCACTCGGAAGACTCAAGAACACAGTGGAGGTAGTACCAATGCCAGGACGTATCGTACGCACCAAAACCGCCGAGCGCGTGAGTGAACTGCTCGGTTCCCGCGAGGGGCGCCAACACCTGACTAAGCACGGGTGGGTCCAGGGAATGCCAATCGTGATGTCGATTCCCACAGAGCCTCTCAATGACGTCATGGGGTTGGTCTCCATGCACGGCCGCCCGGTCTTGGTGGCCATGCTCGACTCAACGCTCGATGAACTAAAGTTCCTCTACGTCTCCACCCCTAACCCTGCCCTGCGGAGTGTGGACGTCGAGAAGGATTCCACCCCCATTCAAGATCTCTTCGCTCGTGCCGAGCAGCATGGGCTGGTCACATTCCGGGCTAAGTACTGGGATGCAAGTTCGGTGGCCCACCCGGTTCCGGCGTTCCAGCCGGCCAACGAGAGCAGGAGCTACGCGCACCGTTTCAGCGCTTAGGTCCTGCTGGCCAGCGTTAATCTGCGGAGGGTACCAGTTCCAGGCATCGAGGCCAGTTATCGGTCATGCCTGCGGCACCAGTCGTAACGTTCTAGAAGTTCCGGCCACTGGCGCCCCTCCCGCAGTTCTGCACAGAAGACCACGAACATGATTTCGCTATGGCTGGTCGAGTAGCCTCGACGCTCTCGGCCAGGTTTGGTGCCCTTAGTCCTCGGGAGCAACCTCGGTGCCCGAGTCTGGGGGCAAGTGCTTTGCTGCGTTCCCCTGTGCTTCCTGCTTCACGCCCTGAGGGTTTGCTCCCAATGCCAGTCGATGCACCGTATCGATCAATTGCTGCACTTCGGTGACTCGATGGGTCCAATACGCGGTATCAAGATACCCAAAACCATTGCTCGCTTCAGCGGCTAAGTGCTCAAAGCTGTTCCTTTGAGTTTCCAAGGCACTGGTCAGATCGTCATATTGATCGCCGGTCAGGGAGAGATGGATGTCTTTACGGGGAGTATTCGTCATAAGTTCCAGGATTGTTCACTAGATATCAACTTCTTTGAGCCTACGCGTCGGCAACGGGGTGAGCTCACCACTGTAAGGATTTACCCAGCACCGTTCCCACAAGCCGGTAAGACCCCAACACTATAGAAACCAATGACGTACGTTTCTACTCCGGCCGTACATCTACTGGAATTCAGAATCCCTGTCTATGGAAAAGTCTATTCTGAAGTGCGGATACTCAGCCGAACAACACTTTACTGTTCCCTCAGAGATTCCTCCCAAGTAAATATTCCTGGTGTTGTGCACGGAATAGCCACCCCTTTATTCGGTCACGGCCGAACGAACATTTTCATGGAATTCGAGTTCACCAGCAGCATCGTGGACGAAAATCTCTCCAGACCCCAGCTCCTCAGCTTTCAACCGGGCGGCTTCATAGGCTCCGGCGCGCGAGTGGCAGGTTGCCAGAAGCTTCCCACCGAGGGTGACCACCCAGGCCTCGCTGTTAGCCAGGATCTGAAAGTGATTTGCGCTCATGTCCTTGCCTTCCGGGGAGTTGCCGCTGAGGTTTAGGTTGCGGCGTGCCGGCCTTCCTCTGTGGGTGGCATCGTACCGTTCCAGAATCCCACCCACCCCCGGAATAATGGAACGGCTTCAGCAAATGTTCAGAGAAGATCTGTCCTGTTGTTCTGGGCGGGGGTTCTGGTGGTTTCCCCCAATCTTATGAATTCGGATGAACTCTAGCTATACCCGACCTAGAGTGGGGTGATCACAGTCTCGGCCCCACGCCGGACGATGAACGAAGGGAAGACCACGTCGTGCCAGCCAAAGAAGGAACACTGCAAAGACTTCTGTTGGGCCTCGGCACGGTGCCGTTGATAGCAGGTTGCGTCCAGGGCATCCCGACAGATCCACAAGGAACGCTGAATGAAGTGCGTTCCGGAACGATCAACGTTGGTGTCACCCCCAACGAGGATTTCGTGAAGGTCGCTGACGGGCAACCGCAGGGTAACGATGTCACGGTGGTCAGAGGCTTCGCTGACAGCCTGGGCGCGGACGTGAAGTGGACCGTTGCCGGTGAGGAACAACTCGTGACCGATTTGGAAGCCGGGCGCCTGGATCTGGTGGCTGGCGGAATCAGCTCAAAGACTCCCTGGTCCGAGAAAGTCGGAATGACCCGCCCCTACACAACACACGTGAATGGAGACGGCAAGGAAATCAAGATCGTCATGCTGACGCCCCCCGGTGAAAATGCATTCCTCTTCGAACTGGAAAGCTATCTCGACAAGACCTAGGAGATGCCATGAAAAGTTCGCCAGGAACCCATCTGCCCAACGAACAGAAACAGCAAATGCGCCGGGCCGCCAAACTGGAATGGATCAGCATCGGCTACGCCGCATGCACGATCACCCTCGTCGCTTTGATTGTCGGAAATTCCCAAGCCATGCGAACAGCCTGGGTGGAAGACATGCTTTCGGTGCTGCCACAGCTCGTTTTCCTCATCGCGTTGAGCTGGACACGCAAACCACGCAAAGCCAGCCACCCTTACGGCTACCACCGGTCAATGGGCGCCGGGCACCTCGTCGCCGGGGTGGCATTGCTGGTCGTTGGTGCCATGTTGGCTTACGAGTCCATCTCTGCACTGGTGAAAATGGAACATCCAACCATTGGCACCATGAATCTATTCGGCCATACGATCTGGCAGGGATGGCCGATGATCATCGTTATGGCGGTGATTGTTATTCCAGCGGTCATTCTGGGCCGGCTCAAGATCAAGGTCGCCAAACCTTTGCACAACAAGCTGCTCTACGCTGATTCAAAAATGGCCAAGGCCGATTGGCAGACTAACGCCGCATCAATAGTAGGCGTCGCAGGAATAGGTATCGGACTGTGGTGGTTGGATGCCGTAGCGGCGCTGTTGATCTCCTGCGGAATCCTCAAAGACGGCTGGGACAACACCCGGTCCGCTATCACGGATCTTCTCGACCGACGCTCCACCGGCCTGGACGGCACCGATCCGCACCCATTGGTCACGCGGATAGAAGACCAGATGACACACCTGGATTGGGTGAAAGAATCAGCCGTTAGATCCCGCGAATTGGGACAAGTCCAGCACATCGAAGTCTTCGTGGTCCCTCGAACGGGCGAAGTCAATGTCAAGCAGATCACCAGTACTGTCGATGAGTTAAAGGACATCGATTGGCCCGCGTACGACGTGGTCGTCATTCCCGTGGATGAGCTACCCGACTACCTGGACAAGGTCCCTGCCAATAACTGAGACGACGTGAGCTGTTGCCGTCGCGTGTTGTTAAAGCATCACTGTTTCCAAAGTGATCGAAGTACTAGCAACCCCGCCCACCGCTTCCCGAAATCGCTAACGCAGCATTTCGGGCACAGCAGTATCGAGCCCAGGTTTCGGGAATCCAATAACAGCATCATCGCGCCATTCGAGCACTCAGCTCGGATGACGCTATTTTTCATCCCAAAAACCATCGATTTTGGGCGGTGCCACTAGTACATCAAGTGCTGTACAGTACATCGTATGATGAACATTGAATCACGGATCGATGCGATGAACCGGCTTGGCCGCGCCATGGCCGACCCCACCCGGTCACGCATCCTCCTGTCCTTGCTGCACGAACCCGGATACCCAGCGGAACTTGCCCAGGCCCTAGGACTGAGCCGCGCCAACGTTTCCAACCATTTGACCTGCCTGCGCGGCTGCGGAATTGTCGTGGCGAAAATGGAAGGCCGCAAAACCCGGTACGAAATCACCGATCCTCACCTCACCACCGCCCTGAGCGCCCTGGTTGACGTGACGTTGGCCGTCGATGATCAAGTACCTTGCCTGGACTCTTCCTGCCCTGACTGCGCCACCAGCGCCGATCGAGAACAAGAGGAGCAAGCATGAGTTCCGCCTGCGGTTGCGATTCACCGGAACCCACCGAAGAATTCGAAGAGGAACTGCCCTGGTGGCGGGATTGGCACGTGCTCGTCCCCATAGCCTCAGGCGTTTTCTTCCTCGCTGGGCTCGTCCTTGAATGGAGCACCCACGGCGAAAGCGCCGCCATCGTGGCCTTGGTGCTGTTTTGGATCGGCCTGCTGCTGGGCGCTTTTACCTTTGTGCCCGGCGCCCTGCGAAACCTGTTCACGAAACGGAAACTCGGCATTGGGCTGCTGATGACCATCAGCGCCACCGGTGCGGTCATCCTCGGATATATCGAAGAAGCCGCAGCCCTGGCATTCCTGTATTCCATTGCCGAAGCCCTGGAAGACAAAGCCATGGACAGGGCACGCTCGGGCCTGCGCTCTTTGTTGAAGCTCGTCCCGGAAACGGCCACCGTCATCCGTGACGACGCACCGGTCGTGGTCAGTGCAGCAGAGATCAAGATTGGCGATGCCCTGCGCGTGAAGCCTGGTGAACGCTTGGCAACCGATGGCGTGGTCAGCCAAGGATCAAGCAGCTTGGACACCTCCGCTATCACGGGGGAATCAATTCCCGTGGAAGTAACCGTAGGCGACCAGGTTGCTGCTGGTTCCATCAATTCATCCGGCGCGCTAGTAGTCACTGCAACGGCAAACGGCACGGACAACTCCCTGACCACGTTGGTGAGCCTGGTCGAGCAAGCCCAGTCGGAACGTGGCGAACGGGCACGGCTCGCTGACCGCATTGCCCGCCCGCTGGTTCCCGGTGTCATCGTCCTGGCCGTACTGGTTGCTGTGCTTGGAGCGATCTTCGGCGATCCCGAAACCTGGATCACCCGCGCACTGATCGTGCTGGTCGCAGCCTCGCCTTGCGCGATGGCCATCGCCGTTCCTGTCACCGTTGTTTCCGCCATCGGAGCTGCCAGCAAGTTCGGTGTCATCATCAAAAGCGGAGCAGCCTTCGAACGGCTTGGTTCCCTGCGCCGCATCGCGGTAGATAAAACTGGAACACTCACACGCAATCAGCCAGTGGTCACGCAAGTCGAGACCGTTGATGATGCGACTCGCGAAGAGGTGCTCGCCGTTGCTGCCGCCCTGGAACAGCACAGCACCCACCCTCTAGCTACGGCCATCACCGCAGCAGTACCCGCGATCCCGGAGGCAGCGGCGGTTAACGAAGAGCCAGGACACGGCATTACCGGCGTCCTGGATGGTGTTCAGGTCGGGGTCGGCAGTCCTCGATGGATTGCCCCAGGATCGCTTGCTTCCGCTGTTGAATCCATGGAGGCCTCCGGGCAAACCTGCGTCATGGTCACCCGTGCAGAGCAGGTCATTGGCGTGATCGGCGTGCGCGATGAACTACGCCCTGAAGCGGCCGAGGCAATTCGAGACCTGCATAACCAGGGAATCGACGTGGTGATGCTCACCGGCGATAACTCCCGTACTGCCCACGCGCTGGCTTCAATCGCCGGTATAGACACCGTTCATGCCGAACTGCGACCTGAAGACAAGGCCCGTGAAATCGCTTCGTCGGTGCAGCAGGTTCCTACAGGGATGATCGGTGACGGGATAAACGATGCCCCTGCCTTGGCTAGCGCTACCGTGGGGATTGCGATGGGCGCTACCGGTGCCGATGCCGCCATAGAATCAGCCGACGTAGCCTTCACCGGCCATGACTTGAGACTGATCCCGCAAGCCTTGTCCCATGCCCGACGGGGCCGAGCGATCATGAATCAGAACATCGTCCTGTCAATGGCGATCATCGTTGTCCTGCTGCCCTTGGCTATTACCGGAGTGCTTGGATTAGCCGCGGTAGTGCTGGTTCACGAGGTCGCAGAAGTCATCGTGATTGCCAACGGCCTTCGTGCTGCCCGTATCCACCGCAAGCAGCTCACCCAGCAGCCGGGCAACGTCCTGCATTAGCGCTGGTTTCGTTGCCGTTGAAGGCGGGGCACTATTTCCACCGGGAAATTAGCGCCCCGCCTTCAACCATCTAAAACCAAAGTGGGTGGTGCTGTGCGATGCTCCATTTTTAACGGTGATAAACCGCCAATTGAAACTAACAGTCATACGCCGGGGATTCCTGGTTCTTGGTTGTCTGGTCAAAAACGATCGTTTGTGAATTCATCACCCCAGCCCTATTCATCCTCAGATCTGCCTTCATAGGACTGCCGGAACTGCTGAGTGTCTCGCTTCAGCACAACGAAATCCAGCCACGAATACATCTTGCCATAACAACTTTTAACCTGTACGGTCATCTTCATGACGATGCATCGGGCTATCTATCGAGACTTAGAGCAGAAGATTATTGAGGGCGAGTTAGCTCCAGGCGCTCGTGTGCCTAGCGAACATGAACTGAGGGAACAGTACGGAGTCAGTAGGGCAACTACTTCAAAGGCGCTCAATGATCTGATGAATGCTGGTCTGATCGAACGCCGCAAAGGCTCTGGTTCATTCGTTTCTGAAACAAGGCAGCAAATCAATCTTCTCCAGTTTGCTTCTGTTAAAGACGCCAAGCATGGAACAGCCGGCAGGCACGAGATCTTATCTTCACGGATCACGATTGCTTCCGATGCCTCACTTCAACTACCAGGGGCCTCGCCGAAAGATGCAGTGATAGAGCTTGTCAGAAGAAAGCTAGATAGCAATGACACTCCAGTTGCTATCGAGACGCACGTTCTCTACTTCGCGCTGTCCCCTCGGCTTTTGGATTCGGATTTGGAAAACCTCATCATTCTTCAGCATCTGACTGAACTTGGCGTCGCGGTCGACACGATCAGGGTCTATTTGGAACCTGTCAGCATCACAGACCAACGCTCCGAATTACTCGGAGTGCCTGAAGGTACGCCAGCTCTCCAACGACGACGCGAGCTGAAGGCACCTGATGGTCGAATTCTAGAGACCACGACCTCTCTTATCCGACCCGATCTGGCGGATTTCTTCGTCGAAATTCCTGCACCAAACACTAAATAAGAAGGAAATCACCATGCGAATCATAACTATTGGATCAGGGATCCTAGGCCTGAGCGTTGCCTTGAACCTCGCCCGTAAAGGCGCCAGCGTTGAACTCATAGACAGCCAGGAAACTCTCGGCAGGACTTCTGAAACTAGCTATGCCTGGACTAACGCCAGCGGAAAGCTTGATCCTAATTACCACCAGCTCAACGTAGCCGGCATGGAAGAACACCGAGTTCTGCATCGTGAGTTTGGCATGGAATCTTCTTATACCGAGTCCGGTGGCCTTTTCATAGCCGATGCAGCACAGGAATCAGGTCTGCGAGAGCGACTTTTGCAGCTCGAGCAGCATCAGTATCCCTTCCGTCTCGTGAATGCGCATGAAGCTGAGGAACTCTCCGGCATTACTCCAAGAGAGAATGCGGCACTAATCGCCTACTTCCCCAAGGAAGGGTACGTTCTCCCCAAAAAGCTCATGCACAACCTACGCATTGCTGCTGAAACGGCAGGCGTTCAGGTAACTCCAGGAGTTGTCCGTTCTATAGCCGATCATTTCACTTCGGTTTCAGTTGAACTTATGGATGGCCAAGTTATCCATGCAGATCGAGTTGTTCTTGCTGCTGGGCGATGGTCGAAAAGCCTAGCTTTGACCGCCGGTATCGACCTTCCAATGCACGATGAAGTGGCAAAAGGGTCCGCCACGATCGGGGTTCTAGGTTACGCACTAGCACCGCAACTCAATCTTCGAGCAGTAGTTCACGAACCAACAATCAACCTTCGCCCAAGCGCTCCAGGACAAGTCGTAGTCCAGGCATTGGATCTTAACCCTCAAGCAGATCCGGCTTCGGCCACCACCGCCGGTGATCCCATTGGGGTTGAACTGCAGAACCGCTTCATTGACCTAACCGGCATCAAACCAGAACGTTTTGAGCTACGGCTCAGTGCAAGGTCACTTCCTGCTGATGGAATGCCGATCGTGGGATCCGCACACGCTGGATCAAATGTCTACACACTCGTGAGCCACAGCGGAGTAACTCTCGGCCCATTGTTAGGGAAACTAGCTGCTGCCGAAATTCTAGAGGGCACCGAATCGGACTTGCTAAGCCCCTACCGCATTGGCCGCTTTGAAGATGGCAGCCGCTCCTTCGAGGCCCACATTCCGACTCGCATAGGCGAGCAATAGCCAGAATCAATCCGTTCAAAGGAGACCGGAAATGAGCCAGGTTCAGGACACTCGCACCAATGGGCGAGCCATGGCAACATTACTCAAATTCATTAATTTCGTAGAACGGTTGGGCAATATGTTGCCGCATCCGTTCTGGCTCTTCTGGGTCATGGCCTTGCTCCTCGGAGTGGTAAGTTGGGCACTTGCAGGAACCACTGTTGAAATACCGAACTCAGACAAACATGTCACGGTTCAGAACCTGTTTTCTCTAGACGGCCTAAACTTCGCTGTCACCTCGGCCTTCGATAATTTTGCGGGTTTCCCGCCTCTTGCGATCGTGCTCGTCGTGCTCCTGGGTGTCTCCGTTGCTGAGAAAAGCGGCATCCTGGAAGCGCTCCTGCGCCTCACGATCGTCCGCTTGCCCAAACGCTGGGTCACCTTCGCCATCGCCTTTAGCGGAATGATCGCCCACATTATGGGGGATGCTGCGTATCTGGTGATGATCCCGCTGGGTGCCTTGGCATTTCGTGCCGCTGGAAGGCACCCCATGCTTGGCGTCATGGTGTCCTACGTTTCAGTATCCGCAGGATTCAACGCAAGCCCCTTGATCACGCCTTCCGACGCGATACGGTCTTCGCTAGCCTCTGCAGCGGCCCAAACGATCGCCCCGGAAGCATCAATTACGCCGGCAGCAACATACTTCTTTTCTGCTTCCTCTTCGCTTGTACTCGCGCTGATCATCACGCTCGTTGTTGAACTTGTTCTGAGCAAACGAGAAGATTTTCGGATTGTTCCCGGAGACGTTCTCGATCTCGATGGACCACAATCCATACACATCGAAAAGCATGAAACACGCGCCCTAATCACCGCGCTAGTTTCAGCTGTTGTTTTCGTAGCTATAGTCATCTTGCTACTGTTCGTGCCAAATTCCCCATTTATTGAGCCAGGGCAACAGCTCGTCCAGTCAGTAGTTTTCTCTGAGATCGGCGTATTCGTCTCGCTGCTGTTCACCCTTATCGGATCCGTTTACGGATTCAAGACAGGAAAATACAAAAGCTTCGGTGACATTCCACGGGCTATGATCGCTGGAGTGGCTGCCATGGCACCTGTACTGGTGCTCTTCTTCGCCGTCTCACAGTTCTTGGCCTACTTCACCTGGACTGGCCTGGGATCCGTACTCACCGTGAACGGTGCTGCACTTCTCCAAGACCTCCAGGCACCGCATTTCCTGGTGCTGCTGATCATCATTTTGGCGATTGCATTCACCAACATGATCGTGACTAGCGGATCAGCGATGTGGGCGATATTCGCACCGATTCTGGTGCCGATGATGATGTATTACGGCATACGGCCTGAAGCGGCCATGGTCTCGTTCATGATCGGTGACTCGGTCACTAACGCCATCACTCCGATGAGTGCATATTTCGTTCTCGCACTTGGATATGTACAGAAATATAAGCGTGATGCAGGCATCGGTACACTCATGGCTTTCACTCTGCCCGTTTCCGTTTCAATCCTCATCGGGTGGACCGCCTTCTATGGCCTCTGGTATGCCCTCGGTCTCCCCCTGGGCCCTGGCGTACCCCTCAGGTAACAAATGCGCGAGATCAGTCATCAGTTTCATCCATACGCCGACTTTCCAGCCATTGACACAGGCCTGAGAGCTGACAACTGAACGGCTAGATCGCGCAGAGCGCCGCAGCATGCGCTGCCTGGCATCCTCAGGTATCCGAGGACAGCAGGCAGCGCATCATGGCGATAAATACCAAAAGTGCACATAAACCATCGGTTGATCATCACCCAATGGAACAAAAGTCCCCATTCGGCCAATCAGCCACAAACCACGAAGGCACCATGACAACGATCACTGTAATAGGAGCAGGCAACCTGGGTCATGCCGTTGCAGGCTTTCTCGGAATGTCTGGACACACGATTCGACTTTGGAATAGAAATGCACCTGACGAGGTGCAACGCTGGCTGCTTCCAGTTTCGCAACATGGCGAAATCGAGTTGCAAGGAGCCATTCAAGGCACTGGAACTATCAAACTAACAACTACTGATCTGGCCGAGGCCGTGATCGGCGCAGAACTCATCATCATTTGCACCGTTGGCAATGCGCTCGGGCACATCGCTCAAGGCCTCGCTCCATTACTCGAACCATCCCAGAATATTCTTCTGCTCTCACCTGGAACTCTCGGCGCCTTAGAAGTTGCCCGAAAAATCGCGCTAAACGGCGGCCCAGACGTTCTTGTCGCTGAAACTTCGACCACTCCGTTTGGCTGCCGTGCTGCGCACGACGGAAAAGTAACAATTTCCAGCCGGAAGAAGAAGGTTTCTGTCTCGTGCCTTCCGGGAAATTCCATCGACGCTATCTTGAATCAAGTACCCGAGCTTAATTTATCGGCGGTTCATAGCATTCTGTCAACGGGGTTCGACAACGTCGGATTCTCACTGCATGTGGTTCCAATGGTATTCAACGCGGCACGCATCGAGAATGATGAAAAGTTCAGATTCTATATAGATGGTGCAACGCCCAGTGTTGCCGCAGTGATTGAGCAGTTAGACCGCGAGCGGTTGGAAACTGCCGAGGCTTTCGGAATACAGGCTTCGTCCACAGTTGACTATTTAGTGGGTTCGCTGGGTGCCCCTGCCGGGAATCTGCATACGGCTATACAGGGAACCGCAGCTTACGAAGGAGTCATCGCACCTACGACGCTAACTCATCGTTTCCTGGTGGAAGACTCGCAGACTGGCCTTGTACCACTATTGACTCTAGGGGAGATCGCAGGTGTCCAGATGCCAGTTGCCGCATCACTCTTACATCTAGCTAATTCGCTTCTTCGTCCTCAAAGCAGCAATGCCTCTGACTCAAGATCCCGTACAAATCTGGGCCTTGATGCGATGAATCAACAAGGACTTGGCGAGCTCGTTACGGACTCTTCTGCACTCCGCAACTGGAGAAATTCTCAAGATTAATCATTGCTTACTGGGGTGCCGGGTGCAACACGGAGCAGTTGTTTGCTTATGAGATCAGGTGTTGCCATGGGCTTTGGCTGGCCTGCTGAATCCCGGCTCGGCACCCGGCAGAAGCAAGCCTGCCACCCCCACCGCTGATCCGGTCTGAGTAAACCTGGATACCCAAAGTTTCTAAGGATGTGACCCGCCATGGCGGTTAGCGTATTCGATCTCTTTTCGGTAGGCATCGGACCTTCGTCCAGCCACACCGTAGGGCCAATGCGTGCAGCGCACGCGTTCATCGCACACGTAGTGCGCGAAAACCAGCTTGATGCCCTGGCGTCCATCCGCGTCGACGTCTACGGTTCGCTGGCGGCCACGGGCAAGGGCCACGGCACCTTCACCGCGATCATGCTCGGCTTGGAAGGCTATGAGCCTGAGACCGTGCTGCCCACCCAGGTCGACGACCGCCTGGCGGACATGGCGGCCACCGGCATCCTGCGCCTTGCTGAGCAGCTGGATGCCCGCAAGGACATCGGCTACAAGGTCGAGGACATGATTCAGCACCCGCTGACGGTCCTGCCGCGCCACACCAATGGCGTCAAGTTCATCGCCCTGGACGCCGAGGGCAACGAGCTGGCCAACGAGACCTTCTTCTCCGTGGGCGGCGGCTTCATTGTGCGCGAAGGCGCCGAGGAACGCCTCGAAGCGAACCTCGAAGAGAAGGTCAAGCAGCAGCCGTACCCCTTCACCACCGCGGCCAAGTTACTGGAACACTGCGCCGCCACCGGCAAGTCAATTGCTGAGATCATGATGGCCAACGAAGAGGCCTACCGCAGCACCGAAGAGATCCGCTCCGGCCTGATCCACATCTACGAGGTCATGGAAGCCTGCAAGGATTCAGCCTTGGAGCGCAGCGACGTGCTGCCCGGCGGTCTGAAGGTCCGCCGCCGCGCGCCCGAATGGCATGAGCGCCTGAAAAGGAGGACAAGGACCGCGACCCCGTCTACTGGCAGGAATGGATCAACCTGGTTGCCCTGGCGGTCAACGAGGAGAACGCCTCCGGCGGACGTGTGGTCACCGCACCAACCAACGGCGCCGCGGGCATCATCCCGGCGGTGCTCTTCTACGCCATCCACTACGCTCCGGGCGCCAAGTACTGGAACGAAGAGGAAAAGCACGACGCGATTGTCCGCTTCCTGCTCACCGCCGGCGCCGTCGGCGTGCTCTACAAAGAGCAGGCATCTATCTCAGGCGCCGAGGTCGGCTGCCAGGGTGAGGTCGGTTCGGCATCTTCCATGGCCGCCGGCGGCCTGGCCGAGGTGCTCGGCGGCACCCCCGCCCAGGTGGAAAACGCTGCGGAGATCGCCATGGAGCACAACCTTGGCCTCACCTGCGATCCCATTGGCGGCCTGGTGCAGATTCCATGCATCGAGCGCAACGCCATTGCCGCTTCCAAGGCGGTCAACGCGGCGAAGATGGCGCTCATGGGCGACGGTGAACACCACGTGAGCCTGGACGAAGTCATCATCACCATGCGCGAAACCGGCAAGGACATGAGCGACAAGTACAAGGAAACCGCCATGGGCGGCCTAGCCGTCAACGTCGTGGAGTGCTAACCGCAGTCGAGGATCGGCCATCAGCGAGCCACCGGTCGACACCGGTCCCCAAAAAATTCGTGCTGCTCACAGTGCTACGTTTTGGCTCTCCGAATATGGGCGATTCCTCAGGACTTCGGAAGGTGCCCACCACGTCCGATGTCTTACGTCGCCCCTCCTGACTAGCGGAGTCCGGAGCTAAGTTCGTATTGTGTATAACTGAGAATCCCCATTTTCGCGCTGACGCATCTCGCAGGCACCGCGGGATGCTACATTGCCTAACGACGCGGCAAATACCACGTTGGTTCGTTGGCTCCAATAAACCTAAAACGACCGATTATGGGACGGTCAGTGCGCCACCGTCCGACCTCAGCCATCCCTATCTTTTCGAGACCAACCCAAAGAACCTCTCAAAGAACTCCCCAAGCTTCTGCACCACCCGCCGTTTCTTCTCCCCATGGTTCTTCTCCTTTGAAAAACGAGACACCGGAGGCAAGACCTTGGTGATCGCTGTTCCCGAGGCCCGAATGCTTCCCTCACGGAACGCAGCATCGATGAACTGGGCTGTTTCTTCCGGCTTCAAATTCTCCGCAGCGATGATCTCGCCCAGTTCCTTCTCCCGCTGGGCTTCCAAGTATGCAGTCACCGGACCCTGGACCCGAGAAGCTATATAGTTGCAAATTTCTTCTTCCTCGGCACCAAGATTTACGGTTCTTGGCGGTGCTTAAGCTGACCGGTGGTACTGCTCGTGGACTCGATCCATAACCTTTCCGATACCCCGGCAGCAGACATACTCACTCTTGGAAACGATGCTGCATTAACGGTAAGGAAACAGCTATGCGCCATCGCTGAAATTTGTGTATCCGACGCTCATGCGGGGTCGTGTTTGTTGCGCTACTGTACAAGTTGCTTAAAGGCTTCAGTTCACGATCTCAAAGTGGTAGCGTCCGCGGTATCCATCGAGACTAAGGAGCAAAATCAATGAGTCACATCATCTCCATGCTGAAAACCCACCCCAACAAACCCAATGACCCGGTCCTTCAAAAGCTTGCGGACTGTATCGCCGCCTGTTTCGAATGCGCCCAGAGCTGTACCGCGTGTGCCGACGCGTGCTTGGCCGAAGACATGGTCGCCGAGTTGCGTCTCTGCATCCGGACCAATCTCGACTGCGCCGATATCTGCAACGCCACCGTCAACGTGCTGACCCGCCAAACCGGCCAGAACCCATCGGCAGTCAAGGCAATGCTTGAAGCCTGCCGGACAGCCTGCCAGCAGTGTGCCACCGAATGCGAGAAGCATGCTGGCATGCACGAGCATTGCCAGGTCTGCGCTGAAGCTTGCCGCCGGTGCGAAAAAGCTTGTGCCCTGCTGTTGGCGGCCATCGGCTAATCGTCTGTTGTTGGGCACGAGTGGACAGATGAGTCTTGTCAGAAAACTCGATTTATACCCCCATGGGGTATATTCTGAACCTACGCGGGACTTAACGGGCGGTTGCCGCCAGTGTTAGGGCCGGCGTATTCAGACGAGAATTCGAGGCCGCCCTCGGGGGTCCAGGAGGGAAGCCATCATGAACCACGCACCGGAGAACCGGGAACACGGCCACTCAGTCTCCCCTGGGCACGGGGGTCGCACTCTCGCATCCAAAGACAGTCACACGGGACACCCGATGTCTGAACAGCCGACTCATGGCCAGGCGACGCCGGCTGGCCATGCGCATTCGGCAGTTGACGATGAACACGCCGTCCACAGCCACGGCGAGCACGCAGGACACAGTACCGCGATGTTCAAGAATAAGTTCTGGCTGAGCCTGGCACTCTCAATCCCGGTGGTAATTTTCAGCCCGATGTTCGCCCACCTCTTCGGCTATCAGATCCCGGACTTCCCCGGCGCCGCCTGGATCGCTCCGGTGCTCGGATCGGTGATCTTGTTCTACGGAGGACTGCCCTTCCTGAAGGGCGGCTGGAAAGAACTGCGCAGCAAGCAGCCTGGAATGATGCTGCTGATCACGCTGGCAATCACTATCGCCTTTCTCTCCTCGTGGATCACCACGCTAGGCATCGGCAACTTCAACCTCGACTTCTGGTGGGAACTGGCCCTGCTGGTAGTGATCATGCTTCTGGGCCACTGGATCGAGATGCGCGCCCTAGGCTCGGCGCGCGGCGCACTAGATGCTCTGGCAGAACTGCTACCTGATGAAGCCGAACGCGTCACCGCAGAGGGCACGGACACAGTACGAATCAGCGATCTATCCGTCGGCGATATCGTACTGGTCCGCTCCGGTAGCCGGCTGCCTGCTGACGGGGAAATCACCGAAGGCCAAGCGGAACTGGACGAATCGATGATCACCGGCGAATCCAAGACCGTACCGCGAGGTCCCGGAGACAGCGTAGTGGCCGGCACTGTGGCCACGGACAGCTCCCTGCGCATCAAGGTGGCAGCCGTCGGGTCAGATACCGCTCTAGCCGGAATCCAGCGTCTGGTCTCTGAGGCCCAGGCCTCCTCCTCGAAAGCCCAAGCGCTAGCGGACCGTGCAGCGGCTTTTCTGTTCTACTTCGCTCTGGGCGCCGGCATCATCACTTTCCTCACCTGGGTGCTCCTGGGCAGTCCCAACGAGGCGGTTATCCGCACCGTCACCGTTCTGGTCATCGCCTGCCCGCACGCACTGGGCCTTGCCATTCCACTGGTCATCGCGATCTCCACCGAACGGGCGGCACGGGCTGGAGTGCTGATCAAGAACCGCATGGCCTTGGAACGGATGCGCACCATCGATGTGGTCCTCTTCGACAAAACCGGCACTCTAACTCTGGGCCAGCCTGCTCTGACCGGCATTGCCACAGCCCCTGGTCTCAGCGATAACGACTTGCTGGCACTGGCGGCCGCAGTTGAGGCGGACAGCGAACATCCCTCGGCCCGGGCTATCGTCGCAGCGGCCCGGGCCCGAGACATCCGGATTCCGACTGCAACCGAATTTACCTCGCTGACCGGGCGTGGCGTGACCGCCAACGTCGATGGAGCCGACATCATGATCGGCGGACCGAACTTGCTTGACTCCCAAGCCCTGACGATCCCGCGAGAACTGCAGGAGCAGACTCAGCCTTGGGTCGAGCGAGGCGCCTCCGTACTCCACGTGGTTCGTGCTGGGCAAGTGATTGGTGCCCTGAGTTTGGAAGATGAGATCCGCGCCGATTCCCGCCAGGCCGTTGCCGCGTTGCAGTCCCGGGGCCTCAAAGTCGCGATGATCACCGGTGATGCGCAGCAGGTCGCCGAAGCAGTGGCTGGAAAGCTGGGCATCGACGAGGTCTTCGCCCAAGTCCTGCCCCAGGACAAGGATAAGAAGGTTGCCGAGCTGCAGGCCCGCGGCCTGAAAGTGGCCATGGTCGGGGACGGGGTCAACGACTCCCCAGCACTGGCTCGGGCCGAGGTTGGCATTGCCATCGGTGCCGGCACCGATGTGGCAATAGAATCGGCGGGGGTTGTCTTGGCCGGCAACGACCCGCGGGCGGTGATGTCTATGCTGGAACTATCCAGAGCCAGCTACCGCAAGATGATCCAGAACCTGGCGTGGGCCACCGGCTATAACGTGATTGCGGTCCCGCTGGCTGCCGGAGCACTGGCGTTTGCTGGGGTGTCGATCTCTCCGGCCATCGCAGCGATCCTGATGTCCCTGTCCACCATCGTGGTCGCGCTCAACGCCCAATTGCTGCGACGCATCAATCTCGATCCAGACACCATACATTAATCACACTAGACCAGTTTCAAGCGCTTTCTTTTGCCGGGCACAGGATGCGCCAGTACCCTTGAGATGAAAAACCTTCACTCAGGTGGAAAGGCAGGATGCGATGAATCAGGTTATGACGCCTCGTCGTTTCCTGTCTCTGCTTGTCTCTGCACCGGACAATCCTGCTGGCCGCCGCCCGGTTATTCTTATGCTGGGTTTGGCCGGAATCATCCTCGGAATCTTGGGGATGCATGTCTTAGGAACGTCCCACCAAGCGCCAGATACTGCTGGTCTGAGCGCGACCTCTGCGCACCAAGCAGTCTCCCACGATCACGGTCCACCCGTAATGGCCACAGATGGGACGGTCGGTGGCGAGGCAGATAGTACCTGCTACGGGCCATGCAATGGCGAACATCATCTCATGGCTGCCATGTGCGTACTCATAGTCATTGTCCTGGCCGTCTTGTGGTTTCTTCCTAAGCGTTGGTTCATTATTCCTGGCAAGGGGCTGCGCGCCCCGCCAGTCATGCCTGCACCGGCAAACCGGTTGCCGTGGACTCCCTCACTCATCGAACTCTCTATCAGTCGCACATAAAAACGCCGGCCGCTTTCCCCATACCGGGGAGAGCTCCGGCTATTCGTGCGCACCCTTGTGTGCCGTCTTGGCCGGGTATTGATGGATACCCCGTTTGAGAACACTTTGAAGGAATACCCACATGAAACGCCTGACTTCCATTTCGGCAACCGCTCTTGCAGCAGCACTCGTCCTGTCCGGATGCTCCACGGACGCTGGCACCACCGAACCTGAAAGCACTATGTCCGGCATGGATCATGGCAGCATGCCGACGTCGGCCTCCGATGCTGCAGCCGACCACAATAGTGCCGATGCCATGTTCGCGCAGATGATGACGCCTCATCACGAACAGGCTGTCCAGATGAGCGACATCATGCTGGCCAAGAAAAACCTGGATCCCCGGGTTACCGAGCTTGCCCAGGACATCAAAGCCGCCCAGGGGCCGGAAATCAAGAAAATGAACGACTGGCTCCAGACCTGGGGCGAGCCTATGAAGATGTCCGGAAGCCATGAGATGGACGGGATGATGACCCCGGAGGACCTTTCCAACCTCGAAGCCACCCAGGGCACCGAAGCTTCGCGGTTGTTCCTGACCCAAATGATCGCCCACCATGAGGGGGCCATCACTATGGCTGAGGACGAAGTCGCCAACGGATCGAATCCTGCAGCCGTCGAGCTGGCTAAGGATGTTGTCTCCAGCCAGGGAACCGAAATTCAGGCCATGAAGACCCTGCTAGCCGACCTCTAAAGACTCCACGTTGCCGCTGCTGCCTAGGGTGCCGCCTCCCCTGACCCATCTGAGCAGCACTTCTGATTGATTCAAGGAACCACCATGCTTACACAGAACTCACTTTTGCGCGCTCAAAAACGCGCAGTCTTGTCCGTCGCCGCGCTCTCTATGGCCCTACTCACGGGCTGCACGCAGTCAATCAGCGAAGGACCCGCTGCGCAAGAAGCTGCCAGCGTCGCAGTCTTCAGCCACGTCCACGGCATGAGCGTTGACCCGGATTCCGGGTGCATCCATTTGGCCACCCATGAGGGACTCTTCGATGCCACAGCTGACGAACCGCAGAAAATCGGGCCCACCATTGACCTGATGGGATTCGCCACCGCCGGAAAAGACGAGTATTACGCTTCCGGGCACCCGTCGACTGAGACCGGTCTGCCCGACCCGGCGGGTTTGATCCGATCAACTGATGGCGGGTCCACGTGGGAACCGCTCTCTCTTCAAGGCAAATCCGATTTCCACGCCTTGGCCGTCACCGGCGAGAGCGTCATCGGTTTTGACGGCACACTGCGGGTGACCGATGACACGGTCACATGGAACACCATAGATGCCGGCATCCAGCCCTATCATCTCGCCGGAAGCCCGCTGTCCCAAGTCGTGCTGGCCACCACCGAACAAGGAGTACACCGTTCTGAAGATGGCGGGAAAACCTGGACCTTACCCCAAGACGCTCCGGTCCTGCTGCTGACCGCTTTTGCCAGCAAATCGGTCGTCGTCGGAGTGGAACCGGATGGTGCGGTACAGCTCAGCCGCGATGCCGGACGCACTTGGCAAAAGACTGCTGGAGTCGTCACCGGGCAACCGGCTGCCATTGCCGCCACCGGCGACGATGGCGGACACGTGCGGATCTGGGTGGCCACCAGTACGGGTATCTCACACTCCACGGACGACGGAGCGACTTTCACCGAGAAAACCCCATGAGCCGAATAACCTCAAAGAATCCCGGCACCGGCTCACCTGTCGTCATCAGAGATGCCACAGAACAAGACCTGAGCAGGATGGCCTCGGACATGATCCGCTACCTTCCAGATGGATTATTCCCCCACTTAGGAAACCACTTCGTACGTCGTTGGATGAAAACGTTCCTCACCGAACGATTCGGGATTGCCCTTGTCGCCGTGAGTGACGATGAACAGCCAATAGGCTTCCTAATTGGCTCGACCAACCAAGTCCGCCACATCGCTGACGTACTAGCCAACCAGAAGTGGGGACTTCTCCTCTCGGGTCTCGCGGCGCTCTCCATCCGGCCACGTGTACTTCTACATTTTCTGGGCACCCGCGCACGTCCCTATGCCCGTCGTCTGCTAGGACGCACCGCTAGCCCGGTATCCAGCGACAGAGTGATACCGTCGCCTGCTGTCATTACATCACTTGTGGTGTTGCCAGATCGGCGTGGTGAAGGAATAGGCGTTTTTCTGATGGACGCATTCCTTAAACGTGCAACAGCGGACCATGCTAGGTTGGCCGAGCTCGCCACCGCGGCCGGTGCCAACGGGGCAGGTAAATTCTATGAGAAGCACGGTTGGACATGCGTCGAGCAGCGATTCTCCAAGGATGGAATGGCAACCAGTATCTACCACCGCTATCTTCAGTAACCGGAAATGTAGGCTTCGGCCAGATCAACGACCCGCCGAACGTCGGTCACGATCTCTAATCACCGCAGGTTAGCTCTTAGGCACCGTGTTCCTCCAAGATCAGAGAGCTAGGAGTCGAAATACCAGACGGCGGCCAGCGGCATTGCAGACACGGCGGACCACCAAAGCGGCATGAGGCTGCGTAAAAACCGTAATCCGTTGGATTGACTGCGTGCCACGAGCTGGCCGCCATCCTCTATTTTCCTATGCTCCCCCAAGACTCACACTTCATAAAGGACTGCTTCATGACTTACCAATTCAACCGACGTTCCTTCCTTGGACTGTCCATTGCCACGACCGCAGCTGCTGCCCTAAGCGCCTGCGCACCCAAGGCCCAGAACTCCACCGGGGTGTCCCGAGTCCTGCCCACCGACCCGCTCATCGCAGAAGTCGAAAACTTGCGCCCCAGTACCGGAAAGACGGTCACGAAAACGCTGAAGGCAGAGTCGATAAGCACGGCAATGGCCGGAGAGAAGATCACTACATGGGGATACGACAAGAAGCTGGTCGCCCCCACACTACGTGGCATGGTCGGTGACCAGCTCAACCTGAACCTCACCAATGAGCTTCCTGAATCCACCAGCATCCACTGGCACGGTCTTGCCTTACGCAACAACGCCGACGGCGTGCCGGGACTCACACAGGAGGCAGTGGAGACTGCGACCAGTTATTCCTATGACTTCAAGCTGGCACATCCCGGCACGTATTGGTATCACTCCCACGTCGAGATGCAGCGCGAACGCGCCCTCTATGGCGCTCTGATCATTGATGATCCGCAAGAACCATTGCAGTACGACAAGGAGTGGGTGATCGTCTTGGATGACTGGCTTGATGGTGTCACCGGAACGCCTGATGAAGCGATGAAGGAGCTCGCTAAGGGGATGGCACCGATGAGTGGAATGAGCCACGGTAGCGAAGACGGCGGCATGGTGATGGGCCATATGCTCATGGGTGCAACCAGCGATTTTTTGGGCGGAGATGCCGGTGACGTGGCCTATCCGTTGCATTTGTTCAACGGCACCACCATCGAAAAACCCGAGGTTTTTATGGCACAACCCGGGGATCGAGTTCGATTGCGTATTGTCAACGCCGCGGGCGACACTGCCTAGCGGGTCGGAGTTCCGAAACAGAAACTTATCGTGACCCATACCGATGGATTCCCGGTCGTTCACGCTGAGGTTGACGCCGTCGTCTTGGGCATGGGAGAGCGCATCGACGCGCTTTTGACGATCCAAGATGGTTTCACACCGTTGTTGGCCTTGGCCGAAGGGAAAGCCCAAATGGCCTACGGTCTCATTGCAACCGGGACAGGTACGGCCCCAAGAAAGGGTGATCTCCCGACGGCCTTGACCGGAGAGATCGTTGACGGTGGACAGCTCACCGCCGACCCTTCCGTGAATCTTGCGGTCAAGACGCCGGACCAAGTCCACGAGCTGCGGTTGACCGGCGGAATGGAGAACTACGACTGGGGCATCAACGGCCATCGTTTCGACATGGCCAAGCCCTTTGAGCATACCTTTGATCTGAAAGAAGGACAGCGCGTGGAAGTGAAATTCATCAACGACACCGACATGTGGCACCCGATGCACATCCACGGCCATACCTTCCAAATCGGGCAGTCCGGGGCACGAAAGGACACCGTGATTGTCCGTCCACGGGAAACTGTCACCGTCCAATTTGATGCCGATAACCCGGGCCAATGGCTCACACATTGCCACAATGCTTATCATGCGGAACGCGGCATGATGGGAGTATTCTCCTACGTCAAGTAGCTCACGAAACCATGGGCATGTGCATAAATCCAGTTCTACAACCATGTATAAACCGGCGCCGATCTCACAAACCGTCTCTGCAAACCTCTCAGGAGTCTGACAACATGAAAACCCTCAGCGAGTCCCAAGCACAGCGCTTGGGACGGCGTACCTGCTTGCGCGCCGGCATGCTTGCTGCCTTAGTTAAAGTGAAGGCCGAATTTATCGGCATCAATATCCGTGACGAGAAAGAAGCCGCACAAGCCTTCGAGCGCATTTTTGGGATCTCATACCCATCGGTGCAAGACACCCAAGGTGAAATCCGGCTGGCTATGACCCAATATGTCCCATTGCAGGCAGTGCCCACCACGCTGGTGCTCGACAAACAGGGACGGGTCGCGTCACGTGTCCTTGGAGCGGCCGAAAAGGCCACGCTTAAGGCCCTGATAGATACCCTTCAGGAGTCGGGGTTTCGGGAGTAACGACGTGAAATTGCGCGCTAGGCCTCAAATGACTTGTTAGGGTAAACCCCAAACAGACGTAAGCCTGATGAAACGTGTGGTTTTCAACGCTAAATGTCGTAGCCACAAACCTCGGAAGGTGCTTCGGCCCGCCCCGGCGCCAGTCCAACGGGCGACCATGAAGCCGCCAAGCCCTCGTGGGGATGCGCGGTCCATGGGCGCCCACCTTTAACGCCTGGCAGGTATTCCCGGCCGCGCGACCCGCAACCAGCGGGGTGGGACATCGATCAGATGTAGCGGCAGACCTGGTCGGCGGAGCAGGAATCCGGCTCCGGCTTGCTTGCCTTTTCGTGGAGCTGGAAAATGGTTTCCCGGAGGGCCAGGAGTTCGGCGATCTGGGCATCGAGTTCCCCGAGGCGCTGCCCGAGCAGGCCCTGGACGTGCGAGCACGGTGTCTGGCCGTGCTCGCGGATCTTCAGGATCTGGCGGATCTGGCCGAGGGTCAGCCCGGCGGCCTGTCCGCGGTGGATGAACGCGACCTGCCCCACGGCATCCTCGGCGTAGTCCCGATAGCCGGATGCCAGGCGCTCGGCGGGAGGGAGTAGCCTCGACTCCTCGTAGAACCGCAGGGTCTTGGTCGTCGTGCCTGTTGCTTCCGCGAGCTGTCCGATCCTCATGTTCCCCGATTCCTCCTTCGGTGGCCACCCAACTTGACCTTCCATTGTACTGGAAGGTTCATGATGGTTCATGGGAAGTCTTGAACGACAGTGAAGAGGTATCTTGATGAGCAACGAACAGTTCGATTTGGCGGTTGTTGGTTCCGGGGGCGGCGCGTTTGCGGCCGCGATCCGGGCCACCGGACTGGGCAAGCGGGTCGTGATGGTGGAGCGCGGCACCGTGGGCGGGACGTGCGTGAACACCGGGTGCGTGCCCTCAAAGGCGCTCCTGGCCGCCGCGGAGGCACGTCACGTGGCGTTGGACGCGGCCCGCTTCCCCGGGGTGGCGGCCTCGGCGGGCCCGGTGGACATGCCGGCCCTGATCCGGGGCAAGGCCGCGCTGGTGGAAAGCATGCGAACGGAAAAGTACATTGAACTGGCCGCCGACCACGGGTGGACCATGCTCGAAGGGGAGGCCTCGTTCACCGGAACCCAGGACGAACCCCGACTCCGGGTCGCCTCCCCGGACGGTGCCGAAAAAACGATCGAGGCCGACCACTATCTCGTGGCCACCGGCTCCGCCCCCTGGACGCCTCCCGTCCCTGGACTGGACGAGACAGGGTACCTGACCTCGACGACGGCGATGGAACTGGACGAGATCCCCGAATCAATGCTGATCATGGGCGGGGGCTATGTTGCCCTGGAAATGGCGCAGCTTTTCTCCCGGCTCGGTTCCCGGGTGACCATGCTGGTCCGTTCCCGGCTGGCCTCGCAGGAGGAACCGGAGGCATCCAAGGCATTGGCCGAAGTTTTTGCCGACGAGGGGATCCGGGTGGTCCGGCGGGCCTCCGCGGAGACTGTGGAGCGCGATCACGCCAACGGAGGGGTCCTGGTCTCGGCATCCGTGGCCGGCGGCAGGGAAACGTTCCGGGCATCCCGGCTCCTGGTGGCCACAGGCCGACGCCCCGTCATCGACGGGTTGAATCTTGACGCCGTCGCCGTGAAGACCGGCGCCACGGGCGAGATCGTGATTGATTCCCGCCTGGCCACGTCCAACCCGCGCATTTGGGCTGCCGGGGACGTGGCCGGACACCGGGAGTTCGTTTACGTCGCCGCGGCCCACGGCGCCCTGGCCGTGGACAATGCGTTCACCGACGCCGTCGCCGAGGTTGACTACCGGCACCTGCCCCGGGTCACCTTCACCAGTCCCGCCATCGGGTCGGTCGGCATGACGGAGAAGGAAGCCGTCGCTGCCGGGATCCGCTGCGAGTGCCGGGTCCTGCCCCTGGAGTACGTGCCGCGAGCCGTGGTCAACCGCGACACCCGCGGCTTCATCAAGGTCGTCGCCGAGCTCGGCACCGGACGGATCCTGGGCATTTCCACCGTCGCCAGGGACGCCGGGGAACTGGCCGCCGCCGGCGTCTACATCCTCGAAGCGGGGATGACAGTCGCACAGGTCGCCGCCGCCTGGAGCCCCTACCTGACGATGGCCGAGGGCATCAGGATCGTCGCCAAGGCCTTCACCACCGACGTCGCCAAACTGTCCTGCTGCGCCTAAGCGAAACCCACCTGAAGCAGAGGACTTCAATCTCAGGTGTCCGCTGCACTACAACCGCAGTGGCGCACCTACCGACAGGGGAAAGCGGTCAGACCAACCGCTGACGGTCGCGAGGCGTCTTGAAAACCTAAAGCTTTTTGAGACATAAGAACTGCACCAACTTTGGCAATCGGTCGCATTGAAGTCCCGGGAGGCAGTTTGTTCCAAAAAGTCGTCTTGCCGTAAAACGTCTTACGAGGTTGGCATCCAAGAGTTTTTGAGACAAAATGGCCATGTGAGACATTTGGGATACACGCGTGTGAGTACTTCGAGCCAGGATGCGCAGTTGCAGCTCGACGCGCTTCTCAAGGACGGGGTGCAAAAGCGGGATGTGTTCGCCGATGTCACCTCCGGCAGCAGGACGGCGATCGAGCGGCCCGGGATGAAGAAGCTGCTGGAATACGCCGAGGCCGGGGACACCGTGGTGGTCTGGCGGGTCGACCGGCTCGGCCGTTCCTTGATCGATGTGCTGAACACCGTGAACCTGCTGCGCGAACGCGGTGTGCAGGTCCGGTCTATTTCGGACGGGATCGACCCGGCGACCTCGACCGGGCGGATAATGCTGAACCTGCTGGCTTCCTTGGCTGAGTATGAGCGTGAGCTGATCGTTGAGCGCGTCAACGCAGGGATCGCCGCGGCCCGGCAATCGGGCACCCGTTTCGGCCGGCCGCTCTCGGACCCGGCCGTGATCGCGGACAAGCTCGCGATCGCGAAGGACGCCCGCGCGAGGGGACGCACCGCAGAGGACGCAGCACGCTTGGTCGGGTGGAGCCGCGCGACGCTCTACCGCCATCTCGGGCAAGACTCCGGATCCGTCAAGGGCCAGTGATCGCTGATTTCTCTGCGGAGTGCGGTCAAATTCTGAACGGCACATGTCCGAAGAGAAAAACCTCCGCGAGCGTCATTAACTTCACCCTCAGCTGGGGACCAGGATCATACGCTTAGCGCCAACCGCTGTAACGATGGTCCTACAGGCCAAATTTCAACATCCACATACGAAATCAATACCGGTCCGTCCTTAGCGTGAATTTCCGTAAGGATCTTCCCCAGACCCCGAGTCGCTGTGATGAATTTGCCGCTCACCACCACCTTGGCAATTTCGGTCCAGAGCAACCCTTTTGCTGAGGTTATCCAAGATGGATCCTTGCTGCTTGCGGTTCCCGTGGCCGTCCTTGCCGGCCTCGTCTCGTTTCTGTCGCCGTGCGTTCTTCCTTTGGTTCCGGGTTATCTTGGCTACGTGACTGGGCTATCTGGTGCTGATCTCGTCGAGCAGAAACGTGGCCGCATGGTCGCGGGTATTGCTCTGTTCATCCTCGGATTCACTGCCGTCTTCGTGCTCGCCGGAGTGGTCTTTTCTCAAATCGCCGCATGGATGCGGTTCGAAGGTGCCTGGGTCACTCAGCTTCTCGGTGTGCTGGTGATTTTCATGGGCATTGTGTTCATGGGTGGATTTTCTTTCATGCAACGCGACGCGAAGATGCACCGCAAACCACCGGCTGGCTTGTGGGGTGCCCCGGTACTGGGTGTGACCTTCGGGCTTGGTTGGGCACCTTGTATCGGACCCACACTTGCCGCAGTGTTGACAATGAGTACCGGCCTTGACCCCAACCCTGCGAAGGGCGCCTTACTGACATTCTTCTATTGCATGGGGCTGGGGCTGCCATTCCTTTTCATCGCAGTGGGGTTGCGACGCGGAATGGGTGCCATGAAGTTCCTGCGTCGGCACCAGCTATCGATCATGCGCGCGGGCGGCGGCATCTTGATTCTTCTTGGAATTCTGATGGCCACCGGCCTGTGGGGCTCCTGGGTGACGCAATTGCAGGACTGGTTCGCCAATGAGATCAGGTTGCCCATCTAATGGCACAAAAGATGTAATGGTCACAGCTACTGCCTGGACAGGCATGTGGCACTCGCTCTGAACACAGCCCACCAGCGTGTATACCGACACTCTGCTGCTGAACCGTCGCTGTAGCTAGGCATAGTTCTTCTCCGGCACTTGGTAAACCCAGAATCGGCGACAAAGTATTGGTTACTAATCTTTTCCGATGAGGCCAGAGCCGTCCAGATATGGCCGAGTCGCTGTGATTGTTACCCGAAGATGCTGCGGTGAACCACAGCCGGTCACCCTCGGATTCCTCCATGGATTCACCGAATCTCAAGCAAGAAATAACAACCACCTTATGGGTAGGCACCTCGCGAAGAGTTCGAGGTGGCTACCCATTTATTTATCCAAACTGTCAAACCTATGTTCTATATTTTAAGAAACCAATTCGCTTAGATAGATCATGGGTTCAATAAAGGTGTCATTGGGTCAACTCTTCTTAGCGAATATCAACGAAAGTGATACCGATGGTTACCAACATAGACTCCCCCGACCCGGCACAGCGGGGCGAATACATCGCACACGTGGACGTGAACAGCTTCTATGTCTCCTGCGAACGTGTCTTTGACCCGAAGCTCGAAGCCCGCCCGGTGATCGTGCTGTCCAATAATGATGGCTGCGCGGTCGCGCGCAGCAGCGAAGCCAAAACCCTGGGGATTGAGATGGGTGCGCCCTGGTTCAAACTCGCGGCCGACGCTGACCGCCTCGGGCTGGTCGCGAAGTCCTCTAATTACGAGCTGTATGGGGAAATGTCGACCCGCGTCATGAGACTGTTGGGCCGCTTCTCGGCCTGGGTGGAGGTCTATTCCATTGACGAAGCGTTCCTGGGCGTGTCCGGCACCCTGGATGAGCTGCAAACCCTTGGTGAGCAGATCAAGGCGGAGGTGTTCCGGCTGACCGGTTTACCCGTCTGCGTAGGCATCTCGAAAAGCAAGACTCTCGCAAAGCTAGCCAATAAGACGGCGAAGCACATCAAGGAACTGGGTGGGGTGTGCGTGTGGGATCGGGCCCCAGCGCAGACCACCGAGAACCTGCTGGCGCGTCTGCCGGTAGTTGAGGTGTGGGGTATCGGCCCCCGGCTGACCAAACGGCTGCGCGCGTTAGGGATCTGGACGGCTAAAGACCTCCGGGATGCGAACGAGGTGCGGATCAGGGATAAGTTCTCCATTGTGCAGATGCGCACCGTTTTAGAGCTGCGCGGGATTCCCTGCATTCCGATGGAAGAAGAACGGGTGATTAAGGATCAGTTGATCCTCTCCCGCAGCTTCTCCGATCCGATCACTGACAGGGTGGGGATGGAGCAGGTGATGGGGATTTAAGCGCAGCAAGCCTCCGCACGTCTGCACAAGCTTTCAGCCCCACTGTTTCCAACGGGAAAGATTCACTTCACAATAGTTGCCATGGACTATGACAACCCGCTGATCCTCAAAGATGTCGCTGCATGGCGTGCCTGGCTTGACGAGAATGAAGAAACCAGCGACGGAGTTTGGCTGCTCGTAGCCAAGAAGGGCACCACCGAACCAACATCCCTGATGGTTGCCGACGCGCTGCAAGAAGCATTGTGCAGCGGATGGATCGACGGGCAGCGCCGCAGCCGCGACGAAGCAACATTCCTGCAGCGCTACACTCCCCGCCGCAAGGCGTCAGTCTGGTCGGAGAAAAACACGCAATTCGTGGCAGCGCTGATCGAGCAGGGCAGGATGCGCCCACGCGGATAGGTGGAGATCGACAAGGCGAAGGCCGACGGCAGGTGGGACGGCGCCTACCAAGGGCAAGCGACGGCTCAGGTTCCCGAGGACCTGCAACGTGCCTTGGATGCGCAGCCAGCCGCCAAAGCCGCCTTCGAAGCACTGAAGTCCCAGCCGCGCTATCACATCCTGCATCAGCTGATGATTGCCAAGACCGAGAGGACCAGGGCTGCGCGCATCGCACGTTTTATTGCGCAATTGGGCGAAGAGTCCGAGTGACGCGCGCTGAATAACGATGTCCAAGTATTTCCGCATGGTCTATTGGCGGCTTGACTCGGCTTCATGAAGAATCCTTTAAGTGCTCTCCACACCCGTTTCATATGCGTAGACCATGAGGAAATCTGTGAGGGAAAACAAAGGACCATTCTAGTCGTCGGGCTCTTGCTGATCCCAGAATTTCACCTCATTGAAATCGCAGCCGAGGTACCGCATCCTGCATCAACTGATGATTGCCAGATCCGAGGAAACCAGAAGCACCAGGTTGGAGCGATTCGCCTCTGGATTGAATCGCGAAACCCTTGATCAGACAAGGGTTTTGCTCCGCGGTCAGCTGAACGATTGACTTAGGTGACCTTTTCTACGAGCTGTCGAATATAGCGAGTAGACTCTGAGTTATTCAGGGGGTCGCCCCCACCGACCCGAGATGAGCTACCTCGGATCGCCATGATTTTCGAAGGGAGTTCAGCATGCAGCTTGAAGGCAAGGTCATCATTGTTACGGGTGGCGCGTCCGGCATCGGCGGGGCCATCAGCCGCGTCCTGCTCCGCCGCGGGGCCAAGGTCGTCGCAGTGGACCTCAACGCCGAAGCGGGAGCCAAGCTCAAGGAAGAAGTCGGCGACTCGCTGGCCTTCATCGCCGGCGACGTCAGCAAGCAGGAAACCGCAGATGCAGCCGTTGCCGCAGCCGTGGAGAACTTCGGCGGACTGAACGGCCTGGTCAACAACGCGCACGCTTCCCGCCAGGCACCGTTCACCGACCTGGACCAAGCTGCCTGGGATCTCTCGTTCAACACCGGCTTCCTGGCCACCCGCCAGTTCATGCTCGCCGCCTACCCTCACCTGAAGGACAACGGTGGTTCGATTGTGAACTTCGGCTCCGGCTCGGCCATGGTGGGCCAGCCGACCCAGGCCGCCTACGCCTCGGCCAAGGAAGCCATCCGCGGCCTGTCCCGCGTGACCGCCAACGAATGGGCGGCCAACAACATCCGCGTCAACGTGGTTTCGCCAATGGCACTGACCGACGGCGTCAAGGCCTGGAGCCAGGCCTTCCCAGACCTGTACGAGCAGTCGCTGACCAAGGTTCCGCTGGGCCGCTTCGGCGATCCCGAGACCGACGTCGCACCGGTTGTCGCATTCCTGCTTTCGGATGACGCCAAGTACGTCACCGGCCAGACTCTCATGGCAGATGGTGGTGCCAATAAGCTCTACTAACCTCTAGACCTCTTTCCTACATTTCAGGCTCCGGGATATTGCCCCGGGGCCTGAACTGTTTAAAGGCCTAGCGTCTGACGGACTCGGCAATCATCGCGCCCGCATGAAGCACGGCCCCGGACACCACCAGCAGTCCGCCGCCCACCGGTTCGCCCAGCACGAATATGCCCAAGCCGATCAATACCAGTGTCCAGCCGACAACCATCGTTGTGGTGGAACCTGCTGTGGCCTTCCGGCCAGCGCGCTCTGAAGTTTGGGTCATGGCCAGATTCTATCCGCTGGATCATTTCTGCACCGATGAATGACGACAAATATTTCTTTGCGCTTCCAATTCGACCCCCGGTTTGTCCCGCCGCAAGGCAACGGGACACAATAGCCAGATACCTACCGAAGATTGGAAGTACCGTGACCTTGCGTGTTCTCGTCCCCTGGCAGCGACTCGTCGACGCGTTGCAGATTCCCGGGATTGAACCGATCCTCTGGCATATCAACGACGATCCCGAGGATGCGCCGGAAGCCGAGGTGCTGGTCACCGAGCGCCCGTCGAACCCCGAGCTGCGATCGCGTGTTGCCCGCATCAAGGAACTGCGCCACGTGCACCTCTTGTCCATCGGCTACGAGTGGGTGCTAGAGCATCTGCCGCAGCACGCCACGCTGACCAACTCCCGCGGCGCGGTGGAAGACGCCACGGCGGAGCACTGCCTTGCCTTGATCCTGGCCAGCCTGCGTGAGCTGCCCAAAGCCCTGGAACAACAGTGTGAACAGCACTGGGAACGCATCTGGACATCCTCCCTGCACGGCTCGGTGGTCCTGCTGCTGGGAGCCGGAGGAGTCGGCAGTGCCATTGCCGAGCGTCTTGCCCCGTTCAGACCTGCACAGGTCATTACGGTGGCGTCGAAGTCCAGAACCTTGGATGATGGCACGCTCGTCCACGGGATCGACGCCATCGAAGCACTGCTTCCGCAGGCGGATGTCGTCATCGTAGCCTTGCCCCATACCGCCCGAACCGAGAAACTGGTCAATGCAGAGTTCCTTGCACGCCTGCGCGACGGCGCGCTGCTGGTCAATATAGGCCGCGGCCCCATCGTCGACACCGAGGCTCTGCTGCAGGAGCTGGACAAGGGGCGCCTCCGGGCGGCGTTGGATGTCACCGATCCGGAACCCCTGCCCTCCGGGCACCCGCTGTGGACCGCACCGAATTGCTTGGTCACCCCTCATATGGCCGGCGACACCGGAGAATTCCTCAAGCTGGTCAGCGAGCTGGCGGTCCGCCAGGTCCGGGGACTGCTTGCCGGTGACGAGCCGTTCAACATCGTGGCCGACCGGAGCTAGAAGTGCTTCCCTGGTTCTAGAATGAATATCCCGCCGAATGAACATGGTAAACAAGTAGTATGACTACCAGCAGCCGCCCTCCCCTGAGAGCTGTCAGCCTCAGGGAGCAGGCTCGCAACGCCATTCGCACCTCAATTGTCATGGGCGACATTGCGCCCGGGCAGGTGGAAAGCGTGGTCAAGGTCGCCGCCGAGCTCGGCGTCTCCATCACTCCGGTGCGCGAAGCGGTCATGGATCTGGCCAACTTGGGCATCGTCGAGGTCATCAGGAACAAGGGATTCCGCGTCCCGCAGCTGACCGACCAGGATTTGGATGAAATTTTCAAGATCCGCACCATGCTTGAAGTTCCGGCCATGCGGGAAGCCGCAGAGAAATTCGGAGACCGCGACCCCGGCCCTTTCCGCACCCTCGCCGAGGACATCGTTTTGGCCGCCGAGGCAGGCGATGTACGGTCTTTCCTGGACAGCGACCGGTTATTCCACAAGGCGCTGCTTCAGACTCTGGGGAACCGGCGCCTCGTGAACACCGTCGAGCAGCTCCGCGACCAGGCGCGGATGCAAGGACTGCAAAAACTCGCAGACCACGGAGACCTGACAGAGTCCGCGGTCGAGCACATGGAGATCCTCGAGGCGATCATCTCCCACAACGGCGAACTCGCCGCCGAACTGATGAAGAAGCACCTGACGCACAGCAGGGGCATCTGGGCCGACCGCCCCGAACCCTCCAACGGCTAGTCGCGGCGCACGCCGCCCCTGCAGCGCAACGGGCTTCGACCCTTGGCTGCCACGGCACCTGCTCGACTGGGCTTTGCCGTGGCGGCTCCGTCCACTTCAGACACGCAACCACCAGCAAACCATCCCTCCCTGCCCGGTGTCATCTAGGCTGGATCCTACGATGGATATCAGGGAAAAAACACACCAGAGCGGCGGCCGCGACCGAGCCATCGCCGAGCCGCGAGTAGCCAACGAGGACGAATTCCGCGTCGATATCGAGCGGATCCGCTTCTCCCCCTATTTTTCGCGTCTGTCTTCGGTCACCCAGGTGATCCCGCAGGCGGGCTCCGGCACGCTGGTGCACAATCGGCTGACCCATTCGCTCAAGGTGTCCGCGGTGGCCCGCTCTATCGCCATCAGGCTGCGGACAGCTGACGAAGCAACTAGAAGACTAGTCAGCGAGTTGGGTGGCTGCGACCCGGTGGTCGTGCAGGCCGCCGCGGCGGCGCACGACCTCGGCCACCCGCCGTTCGGCCATTTGGGCGAGCAGGAACTGGACCGGGTGGCCCGCAGCGTGCTCCGGCTTCCGGACGGTTTCGAGGGCAATGCGCAGACCTTCCGCATCCTCACCGCGCTGGACAGCTGCGACGCGACCGCGCGCGGCATGAACCTCACTCGGGCCGTGCGCGCGGCGGTGCTGAAGTACCCGTGGACCCGCAACGAGTGGCGCGCCCTGGCCCCGCTGGCACCGGAACTGCTGCCGCGCGGCGTGGGCATCGACCCTGCCGCCGGGGCCGTGAAGTTCTCCGCCTATGACGTGGATGCCGACGAAATGCGGGACGTGCTCTCGGTCTTCCCGGGCATCGCCAAGTACCAGCAGACCGTGGAAAGCTCGGTCATGGATATCGCGGACGACATCGCCTACGCGGTGCACGACCTCGACGACTTCTACCGTGCAGGGGTGCTGCAGTACACCAGCGTCTCCGCCGAGCTGCGCGCCTGGCTGGAGCATTCCACGCAGCTGAACAGCTTGAAGCAGTCCGAGCTGGATGCGCGCCACCCGGGCCATGCCTTGGAACTGACCTGGCGGCGCACCCGCGCCAAGGATCCATGGATCGCCGAAGCAGATGCCTTCCGTGAATCCGTGGAAAGGGTCGGGCACGACCTGGTTGAAGGCCTGCTCGCAGTGCCCTATGACGGCGGCCTGGAAGCGGACCGGGCGGTCACCGCCTTCACCCGGCGCTGGATCGACAGGCTGCAGGAGTCGGTGTCTGTGGAACGCACCCCGACCGTGCGCAGCGGCCACGTCAGGCTCGGCGACGCCGCCTGGCATGACGTCATCGTATTGAAGTTCGTGCATTCCCGCTTCGTGCTCGAACGCCCGGATCTGGCCGTGTACCAGCGCGGACAGACCCGCATCATCCGCTCGCTGGCCGAAGGCTTCCATGGCTGGCTCAACGACCCCGACGACGCAGGCCGCGCCCCGCGCCGCCTGCTGGACTCGGTGGAGGCCACCACGGAGGAATACCGGCAGCTGCGCGAAGTCAGCCCGCACCTGTTCCTCCAGGCGGGCCCGGACGAAGTGCAGCGTCTGGGGCAGGCGCGGGCCATCGTGGACTACATCGCCTCGTTCACCGATGCCCAGGCGGTATCGCTGAACGCGCTGCTCACCGGCACAGCAGACAATTTGTGGGAAGCCGGCCGGGGACTCTAGACCGGCATGCGCGCAGCCCCGTTCCCAGCTGCTGCCCAGCGGCTGGGAACGGGGCTGCCGTTGCGGCAGCAACGGCTCCCAGCTTCGCACGCATAGAAACAGCCGCCTTCGGAAAGTTCCATCTTTCCGAAGGCGGCTGTTTCTGTGTGTCCAAGAGCTTTCGGGATGCGATCCCGTGAAGCGGCATGCGGGCTAGGCGGCCAGCTCGACCTTCTGCTCCTTCTTGGAAGCATCCGGGAAGACGAACTTGTGCAGGGCCCACCAGCGGAAGACCATCGCCAGCGCGGTGCCGATGATCGGTCCGGAGATGAAGTCGGCGGCTTCCTGGAACAGGAAGGAGACGTTCGGGTAGTGCAGGCCGAAGACCCAACGCGAAATGTACAGCGGAGCCGAGTTGATCACGATGCCCATCGCGGAGACCGCGAAGAAGCCGATGACCTGGATGCGCTTGCGGTGCGCATCATTGCGATCCTGGAAGGTGTACTGGCGCGAGAGCACGTAGGACACCACGGTCGCCACGGTGTTGGCGATCAGGAATGCAGTGGTCGGATGGTCTTCCATCACGGTGTACTTCAGGCCGTAGTTCACGGCCAAGGTCACGATGAAGCAGAACCCACCGACGCCGAGGAAACGCAGGGCACGGACTACCACTGGATTTTCACGTAGAGCCATACTTCTCCTGAGTTCGGTGAGCGCGAAAAAACGCCTAACACACCGATTTTAGTTTCACACTCTGGGAAGAGCCAAAGAGACAATCGGTTTTCACCTGTTGGTTACCTCGTGGGACTTCGAAAATACCCAGTGCCCACAAGGAAATTTCCTGCGCTGTGTGAGTTGCACCGCAAAACCTGGGAGTCTGCCGAAAACATTCCGCGGCCAGCCGTTTTCAGGTTCCCCGGCCGGTTTGCGGCCAGTTGCAGGTGGTTCGATGCTCCCGGGGTAACCGGTGGTTAAAAGCCGCACGGCACCATCCCCGAAGGGGTGGTGCCGTGCGGCGCGCAACCGGTGAGGGTTACTTGGAGACTGCGTTGGTCAGCAGTTCAAGGGCCTTGTTCAAGGTGGCGCTTGGACGCATCACTGCGCTGGTCTTTTCCTCGCTCGGGCGGTAGTAGCCTGCCAGGTCGACCGGCTTGCCCTGGACCTCGGCGAGTTCGGCCACGATGGTTTCCTCGTTCTCGCCCAGTGCCTTGGCAACGTCGGCGAAGGCCGATGCCAGCTCGGCGTCCTTGTCCTGCTTGGCCAGTTCCTCGGCCCAGAACTTGGCCAGGTAGAAGTGGCTGCCGCGGTTGTCCAGCTCGCCGACCTTGCGCTTCGGCGACTTGTCTTCCAGCAGGAAGGTGCCGGTGGCGGCATCCAGGGTGTCTGCCAGGACCTGTGCGCGGGCGTTGCCGGTGGTGACTGCCAGGTGCTCGAAGGAAGCGCCCAGTGCCATGAATTCGCCCAGCGAATCCCAGCGCAGGTGGTTCTCGGACACCAGCTGCTGCACGTGCTTCGGAGCGGAGCCTCCGGCGCCGGTCTCGAACAGTCCGCCGCCTGCCAGCAGCGGCACGATGGACAGCATCTTGGCGCTGGTGCCCAGTTCCAGGATCGGGAACAGGTCGGTCAGGTAGTCGCGCAGCACGTTGCCGGTGACCGAGATGGTGTCCTCGCCCTTGCGGATGCGCTCGATCGAGTACTTGGTGGCCTCGATCGGGGACAGGATCTCGATGGTCAGGCCCTCGGTGTCGTGCTCCTTGAGGTACTCGTTGACCTTGGCGATCAGCACGGCGTCGTGGGCGCGGTTCTCATCCAGCCAGAACACGATCGGGGTCTGGGAGGCGCGGGCGCGGTTCACTGCCAGCTTCACCCAGTCGCGGATGGCGACGTCCTTGGTCTGGCAGGCGCGCCAGATGTCTCCGGTGAAGACCTGGTGCTCGATCAGCACGGTGTCGTTCTCGTCGACGATCTGCACATGTCCGTTGGCGGCCAGCTCGAAGGTCTTGTCGTGGGAGCCGTATTCCTCGGCCTTCTGGGCCATCAGGCCGACGTTCGGCACGGTGCCCATGGTGGTCGGGTCGTAGGCGCCGTTGGCACGGCAGTCCTCGATCACGGCCTGGTAGACGCCTGCGTAGGAGGAGTCGGGCAGCACGGCCAGGGTGTCTGCGGTCTCGCCCTTGGCGTCCCACATCTTGCCGCCCAGGCGGATCATGGCAGGCATGGAAGCGTCCACGATGACGTCCGATGGGACGTGCAGGTTGGTGATGCCCTTGTCGGAGTCGACCATGGCAACTGCCGGGCCCTCTTCCAGGCCCTTGGCGATCAGCTTCTCAACGCCGGCGCGCACGTCGTCGGAGAGCTCGTCCAGGCCGTTGAGGATGGCGGCCAGGCCGTTGTTCGGGTTCAGGCCGGCTGCCGCCAGCTCGTCCCCGTAGGTGTCGAACAGCTCGGAGAAGTAGGCCTTGACGACCTGGCCGAAGATGATCGGGTCGGAGACCTTCATCATGGTGGCCTTCAGGTGTGCCGAGAAGAGGATGCCCTCTTCCTTGGCGCGGGCCACGGAGGCCTTCAGGAAGTCCTGCAGGGCTGCCACGTGCATGACGGTGCCGTCGATGACCTCGCCCTTGAGCACCTTGAAAGGCTTCTTCAGGACCTTGACTTCGCCGTCTTCGCCGACGAAGCGGATGGAGATCGACTTGTCCTTGTCGATGACGATGGACTTCTCGTTCGAGGCGAAGTCGTCAACGCCCATGGTGGCGACGTTGGTCTTCGAGTCCGCGGCCCAGGCGCCCATCGAGTGCGGGTACTTGCGGGCGTAGTTCTTCACGCTCAGCGGTGCGCGGCGGTCGGAGTTGCCCTCGCGCAGCACCGGGTTCACGGCGGAGCCCTTGATCTTGTCGTAGCGGGCGCGGACGTCGGTCTCTTCGTCGGAGGAAGGGTTGTCCGGGTAGTCCGGCAGGGCGTAGCCGGCGGCCTGCAGCTCGGCGATCGCGGCCTTCAGCTGCGGGATCGACGCGGAGATGTTCGGAAGCTTGATGATGTTAGCTTCCGGGGTCTTGGCCAGGTCGCCAAGCTCAGCCAGGGCGTCGCCGATGCGCTGCTCTTCGGTGATGTAGTCCGGGAAGGTGGCGATGATGCGGCCGGCCAGCGAGATGTCGCGGGTCTCCAGCTCCACACCGGCGGTCGAGGCGAAGGCCTCCACGATCGGCAGGAACGAGTGGGTCGCCAGCATCGGCGCTTCGTCGGTGTGGGTGTAAATAATCTTGGCCATAGGTGTGGCTTCTCCCTGAACGTCGTGCGGAAGCGGGGTTATCCGCCCTGAACTCAACGTTCCAAATCTACCCGATTTTGCTCCGCGCCACACTTTCCAGTCCCGGAAAATACGCCGAAAGAGCCCTAAAATTCGCCCAATTGCCGGGTGGGAGGGGCTACGAGCAGTTCGTCACATTTAAGTTAATCGTCGATAACTCAAGCGCCATGTTCGCTATTCGGCCAGCTGCGCCGTCAGCACGCCGAGCGATGCCGCCACCTCATCGAAGATGCCAGCAGGGTCCGCGGATTCGCCGGACCGCTCGGCCAGGCCGAAGCACTGCCAGGTCACGCGCCAGCAGGTTGCGAGCATTTCGCCGATCAGCAGCGCAGGCATGGCCGCGAGCAGCCCGCGTCCGGTCAGGTAATCGGAAACCGCGGCCACCAGCTCCTGCTCCTGCCGCGTGGCCACCAGCAGCAACCGCGGCTCGGCCACCATCAGCCGCGAAACACGGCGGAATTCATTGCCCTGGACTTCTTCCAGCAGCATGCTCCGGAAGGCGGCCAACAGCAGGCGCAGAATGCTTGCCCCATCCGCGCCGTCGGGGATGTCGCAGCCCTCCACCGCTTCAAACAGCCCGCGCTCGGCAGGCAGCATGGCCGCTTCCCTGGAGGGAACGTAGCGGAAAAAGGTCCGTTCGGAAATTCCGGCACGCTGGGCGATGCGCCCCACCGTCACCGCGTCGAAGCCCTGCTCTTCCAGAATGTCCAAGGCCGCGGACCGGATGCCCTGCAAGGTCGCGGCTTTGCGTTCGTCTCGGATTCCCACCGTGCACTCCTTGCGTTCGGTTGCCTGTCGCCATGGTATCCCGGGTACTCCAGCATATTTCCTGTCACACTCTGACAGAATCCTCCCTTAAATGTGTCAGACTATGACAGAATCTTGGAGTCTTCCCTTCAAGAACGAGGTAACCGTGTCCACCGAACACATTCAAACCGCCCAGAGCGCGCCGCCGGCCGGCCCCCAGCTGTCCACCCGGCAGGTGACCGGGATCATCGCGGCCCTGGCGCTGGCCGCCTTCATGATGATCCTCAACGAGACGGTGCTGACCGTGGCGCTGCCCGGCATCATGAACGACCTGCAGATCTCAGCTGCCACGGGTCAGTGGCTGACGACCGGATTCCTGCTGACCCTGTCAGTGGTGATTCCGACGACCGGCTTCCTGCTGCAGCGCTTCACCCACCGTTCGCTGTTCATGTTCGCCATCATCAGCTTCATCATCGGCACCGCCGTCGCGGCGCTGGCTCCCAGCTTCGTGCTGCTCCTGGCCGCCCGCATGGTCCAGGCGCTGGGCACGGCCATTGTGCTGCCCCTGCTCATGACCACCACGCTGCGACTGGTGCCGGCGCAGCGCCGCGGCACGGTCATGGGGCTGAACTCCGTGGTCATCGGCGTGGGACCGGCCGTGGGACCCACCGTTTCCGGCGCGGTGGTCCACGCGTGGGGCTGGCACTACATCTTCGCCATGATGCTGCCGATCGCGGTGCTGGTCCTCGTTCTCGGCGTCGTCTTCTTCAAGGTTCCCGCCAGCGCGCAGAAAACCCGCGTCGACGCGGCGTCCGTGCTCCTTTCCGCAGTGGCCTTCGGCCTGCTGGTCTACGGCATTTCAAGCATCGAGCACGCCTCGCAGAACCCCGCCATGGCCATCGCCAGCTTCGCCATCGGCGCGTTGTCCCTGGTCTTGTTCATCCGCCGCCAGCGGGGGCTGGCGCGCGAGGGGCGGGAACTGCTGAATCTCGCTCCCTTCGCCTCGCGCAACTTCCGGCTGGCCATGATCCTGATCATGATCGCCTTCGGCACGCTGCTCGGTTCGCTCATGGTTGTGCCGATCCTCCTCGAATCCGGGCGGGGACTGGACTCGTTGACCATCGGCCTGATGCTCCTGCCGGGCGGGTTGGCCCAGGCGGTGGCCTCCCCGGTCTTCGGGCGCGTCTACGACCGCTTCGGCCCGCGCCCGGTATTGATCCCGGGAACCGCCATGCTGGCCGGGGGCCAGTGGCTCTATGTGGGCGTGCGCGCCGACAGCCCGCTGTGGCTGTTCGCCACCGCGCACGTGGTCTTCTCCATCGGATTCGCGCTGCTCATGACCGGGCTGATGTCCTCGGCCATGGCTTCGGTGGATCCGCGCCTGTTCGGCCATGGCTCCGCGATCTTCAATACCGGCCAGCAGCTGGGCGGCGCGATCGGCACTACGCTGTTCGTCACCATCCTGACCCTGCTGTCCACCGCGCAGGAGGCTTCCGGAACCAGCGCCGTCCAGGCCCTGTTCGACGGCGCGCACATGGCCTTCCTCATCGGCGCGGTGCTGGCCAGCGCAACGGTGGTTCTCTCGCTGTTCATCGGACGCGGCACCGCGCCCACGGGCAGGTAGCCGCATCCCTCCGAGGCAGGGCCTCGGGCAGTTTCCCAGCCTCCGCCAAGGTTGGGAGCCTCGTGAAGCGCAGCTCGCTAGGGTTAGGTCATCTGCCAAACCCAGGCGGAGGCCGAGCAGCTTGAGCGGTCGGCACGCTACCGAAGACAAGGGAGAGAACATGGGCAACAACCACGACGAAACCGTCGCACCAGACAAGACCCCTGATCCGCAGGGCAAGAACACCACCGTCCCGGATTCCCCGACCTCGTCTCCGATTCCCTTCGGCCACGAAGACGACGACGAGCAGAAGAAGGACTCGACCCAGCGATAGGAGTTGCACGCTTCTTCACAACGGACAGCGGGCCGGCAGGTACGAGATTCGTACCTGCCGGCCCGCTGGCTTGTGCAGCAGGACTGGTTAGCCCTCGGCCGGGAACCTGCCCCACACGCGGTGCCGGGAGACCAGTTCCTCCAAGACCCCGGTCAGTGCGTCCGCGTCAACCAGTTCCACGCCCGGATCGCCGCTTGGCAGCCCGGCGGCGTTCACCGCGCCATAGGCCGCTTCATCCAAGCACAGGATCGGCTTGCTCTGGCGGTAGGCCTCCTGCACCAGCAGGACCACGCGGGGATCCGCCGACTGCGGCACGCCCACGCCGGCTCCTGCCTTGGTGTCCAGGGGAACCTGCGCATCGGCCGCCGGAGGCAGCGCGCCGGCAAGCACCAGCGCGTCGAACTCGATCGAGCGGGTAGTGAAATAGGTCCGGTCCACTTCCATCCCCGACTCGGTTTTCCCGCCATGGGGCGCGACAATCAGCGGGGTCATCCCCTTGGCGCGGATCGTCTCGGCCAGCTCCTTGTCCTGCGGGTAGCCGGGCAAGCCGACGACTATCCCGATCTGGCGTCCGTCCACCGGCCAGGTGCCGCCAACCTGGGAGAGGGCCGGGCTCAACGGCAGATCGTCGATGTCCTGCTGCGGCGCAGGCGCCGGCAGCCCGAGCGCGCTGGCCACCGCGGCGGCGAGGTCCGCGTCGATCTCCGCCAGGCACTGGACCTGGCGCTCGCGGATCGTGTTATCCGCGCACTTGCCCAATTCAAAGCTGTAGGCCTGCTTGATATGGTCGCGTTCCTGGGCGCTGAGGCTGCGGTAGAACAGCCGCGCCTGGGAGTAATGGTCCGAGAAGCTCACCGGTTCGCTGCGCTGCTTGGTGCCCGCGGTTTCCTGCGGGTACTCCAAGGCCGGGAATTCCTGGCCGTTGGCCAGCTCCGCCATGAACGGGCATCCGCCGTCCAGCGAATTCGGCTTGTAGGGCGCGATGCCCTCATGGATATTGTGCTGGTGATAGCCATCCCGGAACATGTCGTTGACCGGGTTCTTCGGGCTGTTGATCGGGATCTGGGCGAAGTTCGGCCCGCCCAGGCGGGTCAGCTGGGTATCCAGGTAGGAGAACAGGCGCGCTTGCAGCAAGGGATCATCGGTGATGTCGATGCCCGGCACCAGATGGCCCGGGTGGAAGGCAACCTGCTCGGTTTCGGCGAAGTAGTTCGATGGATTGCGATCCAGCACCATCTTGCCGATCAGCTGCACCGGGCACAGCTCTTCCGGGACGAACTTGGTGGGATCGAGCAGGTCGATGCCCTGGAAGGTCGCGGTGCCGTCATCCTCGAAAAGCTGGACGCCCAGCTCCCATTCCGGATAGGCGCCGGCATCAATCGCGTCAGCCAGGTCCCGGCGGTGGAAGTCCGGGTCCGCTCCTGCGGCCAGCTGGGCTTCTTCCCATGTCAGCGAGTGGACACCGAGCTTCGGCTTCCAGTGGAACTTGACCAGGGAGGCCTTGCCGCCCGGTCCGATCATGCGGAAGGTATGCACGCCAAAGCCTTCCATCATGCGGTAGGACCGCGGAATCCCGCGGTCGCTCATGTTCCACATGGTGTGGGCCTGCGCCGGGGTGTGCAGGGAGACGAAATCCCAGAAGGTATCGTGCGCCGACTGGGCCTGCGGAATTTCCCGATCCGGCTCGGGCTTTACCGCGTGGACGATGTCCGGGAACTTGATTCCGTCCTGGATGAAGAAGACCGGGATGTTGTTCCCCACGAGGTCGAAAACGCCTTCCTCGGTGTAGAACTTCGTGGCGAAGCCTCGGGTGTCGCGGGCCGTGTCCATCGAACCGCGGGAGCCAGCTACCGTGGAGAAGCGCACGAAGACATCGGTCTGCTTGTTCGGCTTCAGGAAATCCGCAACGCAGAAGTCTGCGGCATTGCCGTAGCTGACGAACTTTCCATGGGCGCCGGCGCCGCGGGCGTGGACCACGCGCTCCGGGATGCGCTCATGGTCGAAGTGCATGATTTTCTCGCGCAAATGGTGGTCTTGAAGGAGGATCGGTCCCCGCTCGCCCACTTTCAAGGAGTGGTCGGTATCCGTCAACGGGGATCCCTGGCTCGTGGTCAGGTGCTTCGAGGTCTGCCCCGGAGCCTTGTCCCGGCGGTCCGCTTCCGGATTGGTGGGATGTGCTGATTCGGTCGTCATTGCGTGCTCCTTCGTCCTGGAATTCTTTCGGAATGCCTTCGGCTGTCCCGCGCGGTGCTCCGCGATACGGTGAACAGCAAGGTCTTTGCCACGCTATGGGTTCGGGCAGGCCGTTTCCATGAAGCCTGCTAATTCCCATGCTCTTTCCAGCCTTGGTGCTCCCAGCGCCATACGACGAGAGATTGTTGAACAATCTTGGTTTTTGGTGCATTCTGTAAGCAACACATTTATCGAGACGGGGATCACAATGCCATTCATAGACCTGAATTCCGATGTCGGCGAGTCCTTCGGCAACTGGAGCATGGGCGACGACGCCGCCATCTTCACCTCCGTCTCCTCGGCCAATGTCGCCTGCGGATTCCACGCCGGCGACCCCAGCACCATCCGCCAAACCTGCAAGGACGCGGTCGCCGCCTCGGTGACCATCGGGGCGCATGTGGGCTATCGCGACCTGGCCGGATTCGGCCGCCGCTTCGTTGACTGCTCGGCCACGGAACTGGCCGACGACGTGCTCTACCAGCTCGGCGCCCTGCAGGCTCTGGCCCGCTCGGCCGGCGGGGAGATCAAGTACGTCAAGCCGCACGGCGCGCTCTACAACACGATCGTGCACCACGAGGTGCACGCCCAGGCCGTCGTGGACGCCATCAAGGCCTTCGGCGAAGACCTGCCGGTGCTGCTGCTGCCCGGATCCGTGGCGCTGGCCAAGGCCGAGAAGGCAGGGCTGCGCGGGGTGGCCGAAGCCTTTGCCGACCGCAACTACAACCCGGACGGCACCCTGGTCTCGCGCCGCGAAGCCAACGCCGTGCTGCACGACCCGGCGGCAGTCACCGCGAACATGATCCGTCTGGCCACCGAGGGCACCTTGGAGGCAGTGGACGGCAGCACCATCACCATGCCCGCCGAAAGCATCTGCCTGCACGGCGACACCGCCGGAGCCGTGGCCATGGCCGCCGCGGTCCGCGAAGGCTTGGAATCCGCCGGCGTGAGCATTAAGAGTTTTGCATGAGCCAGCGCGACGTACGACTGGCCGGCAGCCGCTCGGTGCTGGTAGAGCTCCCGGACCTGGATTCAGTGCTGGGCTTGTCGGCCCTGCTGCGCACCAGCCCGCTGCCCGGACAGCTCGACGTACTCGCCGCGGCGAGCACCGTGTTCATCAAGGCCGACTGCGCGGCCAACGCTCAGGCCATCGCCAAGACCGTGCGCACCCTGGAACTGGGGTCCTCCGCGGCCGCGACCGGTTCGCTGATCACTGTGCCCGTCCATTACGACGGCGAAGACCTGGCCGAGGTGGCCCGGCTGACCTCGCTGAGCCCCGAGGCGGTCATCAACGCCCATTCCCAGCAGACCTGGCGGGCGGCCTTCGGTGGCTTCGCCCCGGGCTTCGCCTACCTGCGCGGCGAGAACCAGCTGCTGAACGTGCCGCGCCGCGCCACCCCGCGCAAGGCGGTCCCCGCCGGCGCGGTGGCGCTGGCCGGAGAGTACTCGGCCGTCTACCCCCGCCAGTCCCCCGGCGGCTGGCAGCTGATCGGCCACACCGATGCAGTGCTGTGGGACCTTGAGCGCGAGAACCCCGCGCTGATCCGCCCGCAGGACCGCGTGCAGTTCATCCCCAGCCGCGCCGCATTGACCGTGGCGGACGCCCCCGCCGCCGAACCGGCCCCAGACACCGAGCGCCCGGCGTCCTCCGCCGCCCAGCTGGAGATCCTTGATCCGGGACTGCAGTCGCTGATCCAGGACGCTGGCCGTCCGGGCCTGGGCGATCTGGGAGTCAGCACCGCCGGCTGGGCCGATGCCATCTCCGCCGCCCAGGCCAACCGCCTGGTCGGCAACCAGCCAGGCGCAGCCGTCATCGAGAACCTGATGGGCACGCTCACCCTGCGCGCCCGCGGGGATGCGGTGCTCGCGGTCTCCGGAGCCTGCGCCACCGTGGACATCACCCCGGTGGACGGCGACGACTTCCACGAATTCCGGCAGATCCCCATGGACACGCCCTTCGCGCTGCTCGACGGCGAGCTGCTCGCCCTCACCCCGAACGGCGCCGGACTGCGCAGCTACCTAGGCGTGCGCGGCGGGTTCGACGTCCCTGCGGTGCTGGGTTCCCGCTCCAGCGACTCGATGTCTGGCATCGGCCCCGCGCCGCTGCGCGCTGGGCAGCTGCTGCCGGTCGGAGAAGTCTCCGGCCTGCAGGTGGTGGGCAACCCCGAGCCCTCGCCGCTGCCGGTGCCCGACGAGCACGGCGTCTTCACGCTGCGCATCACCCCCGGCCCGCGCGAGGACTGGTTCGGCGCCCCGGGACTGGCCCGGCTGGCCGGCCAGCTCTGGAAGGCCTCCGCGGATTCGAACCGCGTGGGCGTCCGGCTGGAATTGGGCCAGGACGACGCGCGGCCGCTGGAACGGGTGCGCGCGGGCGAGCTGCCTTCCGAGGGCGTGGCCCTGGGCTCGCTGCAGGTCCCGCCCTCCGGTCTTCCGGTGCTGTTCCTGGCCGACCACCCGGTCACCGGCGGCTACCCGGTGATCGCCGCGGTCGTCGACGAAGACCTGCCCGCCGCCGCCCAGCTGCCCCCTGGCTCGCTGATCCGCTTTGAACTGACATCCCACCCAGGCTCCCGCACTCCCCTGAAGGAACACCGCGCATGAAAAAAGTACTGATCGCCAACCGCGGCGAGATCGCCGTCCGCATCGCCCGTGCCTGCACCGACGCCCAGCTGGTCTCCGTGGCCATCTACTCGGATCCGGATGCCGACGCCCTGCATGTGCGCCGCGCCGACGAGGCCTACGCGCTGAACGGTTCGCAGAGCGCCGACACCTATCTGGACATCGCCAAGATCATCGAGATCGGCACCCGTGCCGGCGCCGACGCGGTGCACCCGGGCTACGGCTTCCTGGCCGAAAACGCCGACTTCGCCCAGGCGGTCATCGATGCAGGCATGACCTGGATCGGCCCGTCCCCCGAAGCGATCCGGGCTTTGGGCAACAAGGTCACCGCCCGCGAGATCGCCGTGCGCGCCGGAGCCCCGCTGGTGCCGGGCACCGACGGCCCGGTGGCCGACGCCGCGCAGGTGCGCGACTTCGCCGAGCAGTTCGGCCTGCCGGTGGCCATCAAGGCGGCCTTTGGCGGCGGCGGACGCGGCATCAAGGTGGTCCGCGCGATGGAAGACATCGAGGCCTCCTACGAATCGGCGGTGCGCGAGGCGACCGCGGCGTTCGGCCGCGGCGAATGCTTCGTCGAGCGCTTCCTGGACAAGCCGCGCCACGTCGAAGCGCAGGTGCTGGCCGATGCACACGGCAACGCCGTGGTGGTGGGCACCCGCGACTGCTCGCTGCAGCGCCGCCACCAGAAGCTCGTCGAGGAGGCCCCGGCCCCCTTCCTCACCGACGAGCAGCGCGCCTCCATCCACTCCTCCGCCAAGGCGATCTGCCTGGAGGCAGGCTACGTGGGCGCCGGAACCGTTGAATACCTGGTGGCCCCGGACGGGCTGATCTCCTTCCTGGAGGTCAACACCCGCCTGCAGGTGGAGCACCCGATCACCGAGGAAACCACCGGCGTGGACCTGGTGGCCGAGCAGCTGCGCATCGCCGCCGGCGAGCCGCTGTCCTTCACCGAGGATCCGGCCCCGACCGGGCACAGCTTCGAGTTCCGCATTAACGCCGAGGACCCGGCGCGCGGCTTCCTGCCGGGCCCCGGACGCATCACCGGCTTCGAGGCTCCGACCGGCTCTGGCATCCGCGTGGATTCGGGAGTACGCACCAACTCGGTGGTCCCCTCCTACTACGATTCGCTGATGGCCAAGCTGATCGTCACCGGAGCCACCCGCGCCCAGGCGCTGCGCCGCGCGAAGCAGGCCCTGGATGAAATGGTCATCACCGGAGTGCCCTCGGTGCTTCCCTTCCACCGCGCCGTGGTGCGCAACGCCGAGTTCACCCGGGATGACGCCTACGGGGTCTACACCACGTGGATCGAGGCGGAGTTCGCCGAGGACCTCGCGTCCAGCCCGGAAATCGCCGCCGCCCAGCCGGGCGCCGAACGAGAGACCCTCACCATCGAAATCGAGGGCAAGGCCATGAACATCGGCCTGCCGGCCTCGCTGGTGGATTCCATCCGCCATGGCGGGCACGGGGCCGCCATGGAAGCCGCCGCGGACAACGTCGAGGCCGCCGCCAGCGCAGCCACCCTGAGCGCCCCGATGAACGGGAACCTGGTCAAGTGGGTGGCCGAGGACGGCGCCGCGGTCGCCGCCGGCGACACCGTGGCAGTGCTGGAAGCCATGAAAATGGAATCCAACGTCACCGCGCACGCCTCCGGCACCTTCACCCGGGGCGCGCAGACCCCGGGAACCATGATTTCCCGCGGGGAAGACATGGGGCGCATCGCTTAACGCTTTGCGCTGCGTCCTTCAGGGTGAATTAGATTGGAAGCATGCTCGTGAATGACCTGATTCGTGCTCTCCCGCTGGAGGAGGAGGCAACCCACGCCCATACCGGCGCCTGGGTTGCCTCGGTGCTGCGCACCAAAATCGCCGAGGGGCAGCTGCGCCCGGGAACGAAGCTCTCCGAGCAGGCTCTGGCCCAGGCCCTGGGCGTCTCGCGCAACACGCTGCGCGAGGCATTCACCGTGCTGGGCAACGAGCTGATCATTACGCGTATCCCCAACCGCGGGGTGTTTGTCGCCTCCCCGGGCATGGACGATGTCAAGGAAATCTATGCGGTACGCCGCATGATCGAACCCGCGGCGCTGCACTGGGGCCCGAAGCTCAACGTGCCAGCCCTTGAACGGATCATCAAGAAGGCCCGCACCGCCCTGGCCTCCGGGAAGATCGAGGCGATGGCGACCGCCAACCAGCGCTTCCACGAGGAGGTTGTGCGCGCCAGCGGCAGCGCCCAGCTGCAGGAGCTGATGACCCGGGTGTTGGCCCAGATGCGATTGGTCTTCCACGCCATGAGCGATGCCCCGGACTTCCACTCGCACTACGTCGAGCTCAACGCGTCGCTGGTCGAGATGCTGCGCGACGGCGAGCGCGAGCAGGCCGCGGCCGCGCTGCGCAACTACCTGGACGTCGCGGAAACCGAGTTGCTCTCCCATCTGAAGGAGCGGATGGACGCCGACGGCAGTTAGGCCTGCCGGCGCGGCTCAGGTTCAGGCGTTCTCGGGAGCCGCGAGCGCTGCCCCTGAGTCGATGCGCTCCAGCGCACGGGGCAGGTGCTTGCGTGAATTCACGGCAACCACTGCAAGGGACAGCAGGCACAGGAGAACCACGGCGCCCATGATCCACAGGCTGGAGACCCACTGGGCCATCAGGGCAATCACCGTGGGCGCCAGGAACCCGGCGTAGGCAAAGGTGTAGAAGAAGCCCGTCAGCAAGCCAAGCTCGTCCGGGCCCGCTGCGCGCTGCAGTTCAAGCAGCCCGCCCACCATCAACAGGCCATTGCCGCAACCGAGCAGCACCGAAGCGCCCAGGCCAAGCGCCGGGCTGTTGAGCAGGATCGCCCCGATGATGGCCAGCATGCCGCCAAGCACCACTGCGACGCCCAGCAGCAGGGTGCGGGCGCTGTTGACGGTATCGACCCTGCGTCCCAGCGGCTGGATCAGCACACCGCATCCCATGGTCAGCGCCACCGCCACGGTGGTGTAGGTATGGCGTGCCGCACCGCCCATGGCGGGAACCATCTCCGGAATCACCACGAAGCCCATGGTCGCCGCCGCGAACACCCACGGGGCGGCGGGTGCGATGACCGCCCAGAACCGTTTGCCGCCGCGCTGCTGCGCCGCACCGCCCGGTATTGGCCGGGTCTGGGTACCGGGTGCCGTGGCTTGCGGGAGTTGGCGTTGCCTGGTTTCGGGGAGCTTGCGCAGCAGGATCAGGACCGGCAGGCACAACAGGATGTGAGTTGCGTAGGGAAGGACATCCGGCATCGGCGCCCACGCCACCAGCATTCCCCCGGCCACCGGGCCCAGGCAGAATCCGGTGGAGGTCAGCAGCGAGGCACGCCGGGCCCCGGATCCGGCCGTCGAGTTCGGATCCCAGGGTGCTTGGGAGAGCTCCTTGACCCAGCTTGTTGCAGCCGCCATGCCCAGGCCGGTCGCCGTGCCGGCCAGCAGCCTGCCGGCGAACAGCGGCAAGGGACCGAGGTGCGAGAGCATCAAGGCAAGGCTCGCGGCAATGGAGATCAGCACCGCGATCATCGTGAGGCGTTTGCGTCCACGCAGGTCAGAGGCGCGCCCGCCGAGCAGCAGTGCCGGTACCAGTCCCAGCACGTAGATGCCCAGCAAGGAGGTCACCAGCACTTCCGAGAAGCCGTGGTCCTGCCTGTAATGCACCAGCAGCGCGACGTATTGGTTGGCTCCCCATCCCACCAGAAGCAGGCACAGTGCTGCGGGAAACCAATATTTTGCCTGTTGTGCCATAGACCGATGTTTCTTTCACGTTCAAGAAGTGATGGCGACCAACTGTCCACCATTCACGCCAGTGTGTCATGATTCACAGCGCAAAGACGGATTCATGACGCCGCTTCCACGCGACCCAGCGGCGCAGCTGGCAATCCGGCGTCCAGCGCTTGTCGATATGATCAAACCTGGGCTGGATATTTTCCCCTCCCAGGAGAAGGACAGCCGATACATTCCAGCGTCAGAGAGGTCGACAGATGCGCAGCGCACTCACGAGGCGGACCAGCCAGCGCCACTCCGCCTTCCGCCCCGGGCGACAGGCGGCCTGATGACGGAGCAGACATCACCAGCCAAGGGCTCCCGCACGGCGGTCTTCGCTCCCTTGAGCTCCGACACCCGCACCGCGCAGGTCGCCCAGCGGCTCACCGATGCCATCTTGCTGGGTGTGCTGGCTCCCGGCGAGCGCCTGCCCACCGAAACGGATCTGGCCAAGAAGTTCGGTGTTGCCGTGGTGACAGCACGCGAAGCCTTGGCGGACATGCGCAAGGATGGTCTGCTGGAAACCCGCCGCGGCCGCGAAGGCGGTTCCTTCGTCCGCACCGAAGCCCCCAATGCCTCCCAGCAGTTGATGACCTCCAGGCTGCGCGGCATCTCGCGCACCGAATTGCTCGATGCCGCGGTCTACCTCGACGTCATCACCAGCGGTGCGCTCGACCGGGCCACCCACGTGTGCACTTCGGCCGAAGCGAAAGCCCTGGAAGCCTGGCTCGACCGCGCGGATTTCTCGACCCCGGCCAACGCCGCCCGCGACCACGGAGGATTCCTGCTGGAACTGTGCGTGCTGTCCCAGTCCCCACGGCTGGTCCGCGAGCAAATCGGCTTCCAAGCGCAGTACGGGCAGCTCATGTGGCTGGGTCTGCGCGATGAAGCGCTCGCCGGACGGATCGCAGAACTGGACCGAGCCATGGCGCAGGCCCTGGCATCACGCGACGCGGCGCCGGGCCGCGCGGCATGCCAGGAATCATTCACGCTGCTGTCCACCTGGCTGATCAGCCGCAAACAAGAACTGGAGGTGGCCTGATGGCCGTCGCAGCCGAGCTTGGAGAATGGTTCGAGCGGTATTTTAAACGTTTGGATGCGCTGCACACCCAGATCGCGCAACTACCTGCCGAGCACTTGGGCGCCACCGTCCAGGATCTGGTGCGCCCATGGCTTCTGGATGATGCCAACGGCATCGTCGGCGCCGGCTACATTGGCGAAAGCGCCGGGCAGATGCGGTTCGAATGGTGGCTGGCACCGATGCAGGACAATCCGCTGTTCGCTGCCGGTTCCGAAATCAATCGGCTGCAGCTGGAGCAGCGCGAGTACGCGGACTATGTTCGCGACTACCGCAGCCTTGAATGGTATTCGGTCCCCCACTCCTCGGGACGCCGGCATATCACCGGTCCGTTCGTCGATCACCTGTGCATCTGCGACTACGTGCTGACGCTGACTATTCCGGTCACCGGCAGCGCCGAAGGAATTGTCGGTTTGGATCTTCGGGTCAGGGATGTCGAACCCGCGCTCCAGCGCCTGCTGCTGGGCTTGGACGGGCCAGCCGCGCTGGTCTCCGCGCACGGCCGGGTGATCACTTCCTCTGATCCGCGGGACGGCTTGGGTGCCCTGATTGCCCCTGAATCCCTTGAAAATTCGGACGTGGTAACAGGTACGAGCCTGCTGGTGGTGCGCAGCCAAAATTAAACCTTCTATATAGAATCTTTAAGTGTTATTCTCGGTGTGTCACACTTCACACGTAGCTTCTGCGTACGCTCGCAACGAGGATTCCATGAATTCACAACACGATCTCCAAGACGGGAACCATCTGGCCGTCCTGGGCTATGAACAGTCCTTTGACCGTTCAATGTCCCTTTGGGCCAACTTCGCCCTGGGCTTTACCTATTTGTCTCCACTGGTGGGCGTCTATTCGCTCTTCGCCCTGGCCATGGCCACCGGCGGTCCGCCATCGGTCTTCTGGATCCTCATCGTGGCCGCGGGGCAGTTCCTGGTCTCGCTGGTCTTCGGCGAGGTGGTTTCGCAGTACCCGATCCACGGCGGCATCTACCCGTGGACCCGCAGGCTCTGGGGCAAGCGCTATGCCTGGATGGCAGCCTGGATCTACATCTGGGCCATGATCGTCACCATCACCTCGGTGGCCCAGTTCGGCTCCGGGTTCGTGGCCAGCACCTTCAATGTCGAGCTGACCGAGGTCACCACCTTCTGGTTCGCCACGGCCATGCTGCTCATCGCCCTGCTGCTGAACTTCTCCGGCACCAAGATGCTCGCGCGCATCGCCCGCATCGGCCTGGCCGCAGAGCTGATCGGCGTGATCGCCGTGGGCTTCTACCTGCTGGTCTTCAAGCGCGAGCAGCCGTTCAGCGTTTTCTTCGACTCCATGGGTGTTGAGGGCGACGGGAGCTACGGCGTGGCCCTCATGGGCGCGGCGCTGGCCGGCCTGTTCCTCTTCTACGGCTTCGAGGCCTGCGGCGACGTCGCTGAAGAGGTCAGCAACCCAGCCCGGCGCATCCCCAAGGCCATGATGATGACCATCCTGGTCGGCGGCGTGTCGGCACTCATCTCATTCACCGGCTACGTGCTGGCAGCCCCGAACCTCCAGGAAATCGTCAACGGCGAAGACGTGGACCCCATCCCGGCCATCCTGGAAGCTTCGCTGGGCGCCGTGGGCGCCAAGATCTTCCTGGTGGTTGCGTTGACCGCGTTCCTGTCCTGCGTGCTCTCGCTGCAAGCCGCCGCATCCCGGCTGATCTATTCCTTCGCCCGTGACGGCATGCTGCCGGGCCACCGCTGGCTCGCAAAGGTCTCCCCGCGCAACAAGGTGCCGTCCAATGCCCTGCTGGTGGCTTGCTGCATCCCGCTGCTGCTGTGCGTGTTCATCTACTTCGGGCCGGAGACCCTGCTGACCCAGATCACCGGCTTCGCCATTCTGGGCATCTACGTCGCCTTCCAGTCAGTGGTGCTGGCCGCCCTGCGCCAGCGGCTTCGCGGCTGGAAGCCTGCAGGTCCGTTCTCGCTGGGCGCCGCCGGCATGCTGGTCAACATCCTGGCCCTGGCCTACGGCCTCTTCGCCATGGTGCTGCTCGCGGTCCCCGGTTCCAGCGGCGATGTCCTGGCCGACTGGATCGTCTTGATCGGGCTTGCAGTGGTGGCAGGAACCGGGGCGCTGTACCTGTTCATCGCCCGCCCCGATGCCAAGTCCGATGCGCCGAGCAATGACGCCATCGAAGTGGCCGAGAAGCTGCGCGCGGCCCAGCGCTCTGCCGCGCCGGTCGACTGATCGATACAGAACGCAAAGCCGCAGGCGTCGCATCCCCGATGGGGTGCGCCGCCTGCGGCTTTGCTGCGTATTTGGAGCCTATGGCACCTGGTAGAACGTATCCTTCACGTCAGTGATCAGCATGTGCCCTGGCGCGTGGCCGATGGCCAAAGCCGGGCGCGATTCCATGACCGCCGCCTGCGGAGTGACGCCGCAGGCCCAGAACACCGGAATGCAGCCTTCCGGGATCTGCACGGCGTCGCCGAAATCGGGTTTGCCCAGATCCGTGATGCCCAGCTCCTCCGGGTTGCCGATATGCACCGGCGCCCCGTGCACCGCTGGGTAGCGGGAAGTGATGCGCACCGCGTCGGCAACCTGCGAGGCCGGAATCGGCCGCATCGAAACCACCATGGGCCCGGACATGGATCCTGCCGAGGCGCTGCGCCGCGTCGTCTTGTACATGGGCACGTTGACGTCCTGCTCGATGTGGGCCACGGAGATGCCTGCCTCGATGAGCGCCGCTTCGAAGGTGAAGGAGCACCCGACGATGAAGGTCACCAGATCCTCGCGCCAGTACTCGGCAAGATCCGTTGGCTCGGCGACCTTTTCGCCGTTCTCGTACACCACGTACTTGGGGACGTCGGTGCGGATGTCGCCACCGGCCAGCAGCTCGTTGGACACCTGCCCCGCTTCCAGGACCCCGAGGATCGGGCAGGACTTGGGGTTGCGCTGGGCGAAAAGCAGCACGTCGAAGGCCAGCGCCTGCGGCACGATGATCAGGTTCGCCTGCGCGTAGCCGGCGCTGAAGCCCGCGGTGGGCACCACCTGTCCCTGGCGGAAGTACTCGCGCGCTTCGCGGGGGCTCAGGGCCGCCCGCTCGCTGATGCTCAAGTCTCGAACGTTTGCCATGGGTAATCCGCCTTAGGCATTCCACAGGGCCGAGAGCCCCGACAGGGAGTTGTAGCCCAGGAAGACCGTCAGGAGCCAGGCCAGGGCGCCGATGAAGAGCAGGAATTTGGGGTACTTATAGCCGCCCATCAGGTCGCGGCGGCGCCAGGCCACCCAGAGCAGGACGGCCAGGCCGACCGGAAGGATCAGGCCGTTGAAGGCGCCGGCGAAGATCAGCAAGGTTGCCGGGGCCTTGCCCAGGAAGACGTAGATCACGGCGCAGACGGCGATGAAGCCGACGGTGATCAGGTTGCGGGTGCGTTCGGGGGTGGTGCTCTTGGTGATGAACGAAACCGAAGTGTAGGCGGCGCCGATGACGCTGGTCAGCGCGGCGGCCCAGAGGATGATGCCGAAGGAGCGCAGGCCGATATCTCCTGCCGCGGCGCCGAATGCCTCGGCTGCCTTGTTGTCGCTGGTCAGTGCCACGCCGCCGGCAACGACGCCGAGGATTGCCAGAAAGAGCAGCACCCGCATGATGCCGGTGACGATGATGGCCAGCACCGAGGTCTTGGAGATCTCCTTGACGTGCTCGACGCCGGTGGTCCCGGAGTCCAGCATGCGGTGCGCGCCGGCATAGGTGATGTAGCCGCCGACCGTGCCGCCGATCAGGGTGGTGATGATCAGGAAGTCGACCTGCTCGGGAAGCACCACGTTGCGCAGCGCATCGCCAACCGGAGGCGCGGCGACGATGGCGACATAGAGCATCAGCAGGATCATGATGGCGCCCAGCAGCACCACGATGCGGTCCAGGGCCATGCCCGCTTTCTTGGACAGGAAGATCAGGATCGCAATCACTGCGGAAATGGCACCGCCGATCTTGGCGTCCACACCCAGCATCGCGTTCAGGCCCAGGCCGGTGCCGGCGATGTTGCCTATGTTGAACACCATGCCGCCGATGAAGACCAAGGCGGCCAGCAGCCAGCCGACGCCGGGAATGATCTTGTTGCCCAGCTCCTGGGCGCGCAGGCCGCTGACGCCGATCACGCGCCAGACGTTGAGCTGCACCGCAATGTCGACGAGGATCGATACGACGATGGCGAAGGCGAAGGCCGCACCGATTTGCACGGTGAACTCAGTGGTCTGGGTAATGAAACCAGGGCCGATGGCGCTGGTGGCCATGAGGAACATGGCGCCCAGCAGCGCTGTGCGCCGGGCTTTTGACGTAGCCTGAGGCTTCGAATCGGGAGTAGACATGATTTCATCCGTTGCGGTAGCGGTGACTGCTGTCACAGAACTAATGTAACGCACAAGACAATACAGGTTGTTGAACAATCTGGGCAAGTAGTTGTTGAACAATTTCTTTTCCGCTCACGCCTTGCTCAACGCCGGCGCCGAACACTGAGGTGGCTTGGCTGTCTACCTCAAGCAGGCTGCCATCACGCCGCAGTAGAACGCTGGCATAGCGCTGGGAATACGCCGCCAAGCGCATTCCCCGGATCGGAACACAGAAGTCCACCGCTTTTTGGCAAACGCCGAAAAGCGGTGGACTTCATTGGAACGACTTTTGGATCAGGTCAGCTCTTGACCGTTTCCGGGGCGTCGTCGTCCTCTGCCTTTTCGAGGCTCGGTTGCACGTCCTTCCCTGTCAGCTCAGCAGGCTTCGGGCCACCGGCCTCGACCTGCGGCTGCTCGCCGGTGAATTCCGGCGCATTGTCGGTGTACCACTCGGTCAGCGCCGGATCCTCGCTGTCGAAGTCGGCACCTGCGCCGAGTTCCTCCGGAACCTGCGAGATCCCGAAGACGAAGTCGTCGCCGTGCTCGTCGATGCCCTGGCGGACGCCGCCCTTGATGGCTTCCAGCGCATAGCGGCGGCGGATCATCAGCGGGTCGTTGCGCAGTTCGATGCCCCAGGAAATCATCACGCCGATCAGGATGATCGCGAACGGCAACGCGCAGGTGACCATGATCGACTGCAGCCCGGACAGCGCATTGCGCCCGCCGGCCAGCAGCAGGAACATGGAGATCAGGCCCAGCGCCACGGCCCAGACGATGGTGACCGGCTTGGACGGCACCGGGCGGCCGGACTGCGACATGGAACCCATGACATTCGACGCGGAGTCCGCGGCGGTCACGAAGAACACCAGGATCGCCAGCAGGGCGACGATCCACATCACCGGGCTCATCGGCAGGTTGGCCAGCAGGTCGAACATGACGTTCTCGCCGGATCCCTGGATTTCGATGTCCTGGCCGTTGAGGTTCATCCAGATGGCGGAGCCGCCGAAGACGGTGAACCACATCATGGAGATCGCCGAAGGAACCAGCATCACCACGGTGACGAACTGGCGCAGCGAACGGCCCTTGGAAATCTTGGCGATGAACATGCCCACGAACGGCGACCAGGAAATCCACCACGCCCAGTACAAGGTGGTGTAGGCGGTCAGGTATTCCTTCTCGACGGTGCCCTCGCTGGCGAAGACCGTGAGCATCTGCGGCAGGTTGTCGAAGAAGGCGATGACCGAGGCCGGAAGCAGGTCCAGGATGTACATGGTCGGTCCGGTGACCAGCACGAAGATCGCCATGAAAATGACCAGCGCCATGTTCGTGTTGGACAGCAGGCGGATGCCCTTCTTGATGCCGGCCACCGCCGAAATGGTGAAGACGACGGTCAGCAGGCTGATCGCGACGACCACGAACCCGTTGCCCAGTTCCGCTCCGGTGACGATGCTCGTACCGGTGCGGATCTGCAGTGCGCCGATGCCCAGCGAGGTCGCGGTGCCGAACAAAGTCACCAGCACGGCGAAAACGTCGATGATCTTGCCCAGCACGCGGTTGTTGCCGTTTGGGAACACCGGTTCGAACAGGGAGGAGATCAGCGGCAGGCGCCCACGACGGTAGGAGACGTACGCCAGCGCGCCGCCGACCAAGGCGTAGATGCACCAGGCGAAGGTCGCCTGGTGGAGGAAGGAGTCGGTCATCGCCGGGAGCACCGCGTCGTTGGTGCCTGCCTGCGCATCGGTGGATGGCGGCGGAGTCTTGAAGTGGCTCAGCGGTTCCAGCGGGCCGTAGAAGATCAAGCCGATGCCCAGGCCCGCGGCGAACAGCATGGAGATCCACGACGTGGTGGAAAATTCGGGAGTGCTGTCATCCGCTCCGAGGCGGATCTTGCCGGTGGGCCCGTAGCCGACTACCAGCATGAACAGCACGATGCCCAGGACGATGACGTTGAACAGCCAGCCGAAGTGGGTGACGACCCAGGTCTGCATGCCCACGCCGACTTCGTTCAAATTCGTCGGGGCAATGATGGCCCAGAGCAGTACCGCGAGGACGGCAACCAACGCGGAAATGAATACTCCGCGGCGGGTCGGGAACGTGGCTCCGGTGTCTTCAACACTGATGCCGGGGATCAATCCCGGATGGATGCCGAAGGACGGTTCCTTGGCATGGCGCAGGGCGTTGAGCACGCGTTCGCCCTTGCGTTCCCGGTGTTGTTTTGGGTCTTTTTCACGTCCCTTTTCGGTCGCTTTCGATCCCGTACCTGACGGGTGCGGACGTGGCGTGTGAGATTCCATAGCGTACAAGTTTACTATGAAAACCTTGAAATCCCGGGCTTTTTGGACCTCTCCGGGCTGGATTCAGGCATCTCGGGCAGCGATCCTGCCCCGTGATCACGGGCTGAAATGGGGATTCGCCAACCGCAGAAAAAAGATGCTTTTTGCTGGCGGGGCAGACAGTGTTTCGGCTGCCCCGGACCCGACTCCGGGGTTCCGGCTATGCGGCTTCACCGTACTCTTTCGCGTTTTTCCCGCGAACACTTCCACGGCTTTGACCCAAGCTCCGGCACCGCTCGCTGCCGAACATCATTTCCGAACCAATGACTGTACTGCAGCTGCGGGCGGCGCTCCCCCAGCTGCAGTGCTCGGTTAAGCACCGCGGGCCGTGCAGCCAGCGCGAAAAGCGTTGGCGGCACGGCCCGGAACGGCGCGATTGGTTCCTAGTGGAAGAAGTGGCGTGCACCGGTGAAGTACATGGTGATGCCTGCTTCGTTCGCGGCGGCGATGACTTCCTCATCGCGGACCGAGCCGCCCGGCTGGACAACTGCCTTGACGCCGGCGTCGATCAGGATCTGCAGGCCGTCGGCGAACGGGAAGAACGCATCCGAGGCGGCGACTGCGCCCACGGCGCGCTGCTCGGAGGCCGCGGTATCGGCGTTCTCCGCACCACCGGCTGCATCCGCACCGGATTCGACCTTCACACCCAGGGTGTTGGCGCGCTCCACTGCCAGCTTGCAGGAGTCCAGGCGGTTGACCTGGCCCATTCCGATGCCTACCGCGGCGCCGTCCTTGGCCAGCAGGATGGCGTTGGACTTCGCGGCACGCACCGCGCGCCAGGCGAAGGCCAGGTCCGCCAGGGTGGCGTCGTCGGCGGCGTCGCCGGCGGCCAGGGTCCAGTTGGCTGGATCATCGCCGGCGGCGTCGATCCTGTCGCCGGCCTGGACCAGCATGCCGCCGGAGACCTGGCGCAGCTCGTTGCTGTTGCGGCCGTAGCCGTCCGGCAGGGCGAGCAGGCGGATGTTCTTCTTGGCCGAGAGGATCTCAACGGCTTCCGGCTCGAAGTCGGGTGCGATGACGACCTCGGTGAAGATGCCCTTCACGGTTTCTGCCATGGACTTGGTGACAGTGCGGTTGGCCGCGATGACGCCGCCGAAGGCCGACACCGGGTCGGTGGCGTGCGCCTTGCGGTGCGCGTCGGCAATCGGGTCTGCTGCGTCCTCGGAGGCCACCGCTACGCCGCACGGGTTGGCGTGCTTGATGACTGCCACGGCAGGCTTGTCGAAGTCGAAGGCCGCGCGCAGCGCAGCGTCGGCGTCCACGTAGTTGTTGTAGCTCATCGGCTTGCCGTGCAGCTGGTCCGCCTGGGCGATGCCGGCAGGGGCCGCCTCGTCCACGTACAGGGCGGCCTGCTGGTGCGGGTTCTCGCCGTAGCGCAGCACTGCGGCGCGCTGCAGGGCGACGCCGGAGTAGGCAGGCCAGTCGATGACGCCGTCGCCGTCCTCGTCGAGGAACTGGCTGGCGGTCCAGGTGGCGACCGCGGTGTCATAGGCGGCGGTGTGCGCGTAGGCCTTGGCGGCCAGGCGCTGGCGGGTCTTGAGCTCGAAGCCGCCGGCTGCGGCTGCCTCGATGACCTGCGGGTAGAAGCTCGGGTCGACCACGATGGACACGGCGGCGTGGTTCTTCGCGGCGGAGCGGACCATGGCCGGGCCTCCGATGTCGATCTGCTCGACAACCTCGTCCTGCGCGGCGCCGGAGGCGACGGTCTGCACGAACGGGTACAGGTTCACGACCACCAGGTCGATCTGTCCGATGTTGCGCTCGGCCAGGGTGTCCATGTGCTCGGGCACGCGGCGGTCAGCCAGGATGCCGCCGTGGATGATGGGGTGCAGGGTCTTGACGCGGCCGTCGAGCATTTCCGGCGAACCGGTCACCTGCTCGACCTCGGTCACTGGGATGCCTGCGGCGGCGATCTTCTTGGCGGTGGAACCGGTGGAAATCAGCTGGACGCCTGCGTTGTGCAGTCCAGCGGCCAGTTCCTCCAAGCCGGTCTTGTCGTAGACGGAAATCAATGCGCGGCGGATAGCGACTTTGTCCAAGACGGTCTTACTCACGAAAATTTTCTCCCGGCGGTGAGAATGAATGGGGCGGGCGGCGAAAGGCCGCCGCCCCTATTCTAGCGAAATCTGCCGGTTGCCCCTCAGTTCGTGTCAGTGCCCCTGGACCAGATCACCCAGCTGCGGAAAATGCGTAGCCAGCTGCTGATCGGTCAGGCAAAGGCGCAGCAGCTTCTCCGCATGGTCCTCGTCGGCGACGTAGGACACCAGATCCACCGAGGTCCGTGCGTTCAACTCGTCGCGCAGCGAGTGGGCCACCGCCACCAGGCAGTGGTAATAGCGTTTGATGGTCGGTTCCCATCCCTCGCGGGATGCCTGGTCGGTCAGGGCCTGGGACCAGATGCCGGCCGCAGGTTCCTCGCACAGGTCGATGGAGGACCAGTGCCAGTCGCTGGGCTCCCACTTGTCCGAGTAGAAGCTCTCCGCGTCGTCTTCGTCCAGGTCCGCTTCGATGACCGCGAGCACCGTATCCAGGTCCTCGCCGTCGTCCGCGTCTTCCTCGTCCTCGGAGTCCTCATCGTGCTCCGAGTCCGAAATCACCAGTGAATCCTCGTCGGCAACCGGCGGCTCGGGTTCCAGGGTGTTGTGCTCGTCAGCGTCGGGGCGATCCTCGTAGTCATCCGGCTCATCCACGTCTTCGCCGCGTTCGACCAGTTGTTCCCGGGATTCGGCGGCCCGGTCGCGCGCCAGGGCCTGAACCGAGTTCAGGGCCAGCAACGGCATCGCAATGGCTTCGCTCTCTTCGGTGCTCACCCCGTGCAGGGCAATCGCATAAAAGGTCTGCTCCGGGTGTGCCTCAATTACTTCAGCCGCGTGTCGAAGGGCTGCAACCCGTATCGCCTCTTCGAGAGCGGTCCAATCTACTCCCATGTCCAGAGATTACTCCCTTACCCGAACTTGCAAAAGGCCTTGACGGCTTAGGCAATCAGACGTAAGGCGGGTACCCGCCGCGCGCGGATATCGGCTAAGCTTCGACGCGGTAGAAGCCACATCATCTGCACCGTGCGAAAGGTACACCACCGTGTCCACAGCCACCCTCCCCTCCGGCACCCATGTGGTGCAGGAGCTTCCGTTCAAGTGGAAGGTCCAGGGAACCATCTTCATCATCGGCGGGCTCGGCTTCATGTTCGACGCCTGGGACGTGACGCTCAACGGCGCGCTGATCCCGCTGGTCGCCCAGGAATGGGGGCTGGACCGGCCGACCGCGGCGCTGCTGGGAACCTCGAACCTGGTGGGCATGGCCATCGGCGCGTTCCTCTGGGGAGGCATCGCCGACCGCTACGGGCGCAAGAACGCCTTCAGCCTGACGCTGCTGATGTTCGCCCTATTCACCGTGCTCGGCGCCCTGTCGCCGAACTTCGGCTTCTTCGTGGCCTTCCGCTTCCTGGCCGGCGTGGGCCTGGGCGGCTGCATCCCGGTGGACTACGCGCTGGTCGGCGAATTCACCCCGGCCAGGTACCGCGGCCGCGTGCTGACCGCCATGGACGGCTGGTGGCCGGTCGGCGCCGCCCTGTCGTTCTTCGTCTCCGGCTGGGTCATGGCGACCTCCAACAACTGGCGGCTGATCCTCGTGGTGATGATCCTGCCGGCCTTCATGGTGTACGTGGTGCGCCGCTCCATCCCGGAATCCCCGCTGTATCTGGCGGCCAAGGGCCGTGAATCCGAGGCTCGCGCGGTCATCGACCAGCTGGTGGCGCGCACCGGAGCTGCGCCGCGCGAGTACGTGATCGAGCAGGACGAACTTCCCAAGGCCCCGCGCTGGTGGGAGCAGGCTGCCTCGCTGTGGCGCCATTCGTGGAAGCTGACGGCCACCAGCTGGCTGCTCTTCGTGACCATCCTGCTGGTCTACTACCTGGCTCTGACCTGGCTTCCGACCATCCTGACCGAGGCGGGCATGGCGCAGTCAGCGTCCTTCTTCGCCACCGCGGTGATGGCGCTGATGGGCCTGATCGGCGTGGTCATCGCCGCGCTGCTGGTGGAGAAGATCGGGCGCAAGTGGCTGCTGGGCATCTTCGGCCCGCTCTCGGGCCTGGTGCTGGTTGTGGTGGCGCAGAGCCTTGATGTCCCGGCCACCGCCGTGGGCTGGATCCTGGTCTTCGGCGTGGTGGTCCAGGTGGCGATCCCGGTGCTCTACGCCTATGTCTCCGAGCTGTATCCCACCGAACTGCGGGCCAGCGGCTTCGGCTGGGCTTCGACCATGTCCCGTTTCGCCGCAGGTTTCGGTCCGCTGCTGTTCGCCGCGCTCTGGCCGGTTGTCGGCCTGTCCTGGCTGTTCGCCGGCGCCACCGCGCTGGTGCTGCTCGCAGTGCTGTTCATGGCGAAGTTCGCTCCGGAAACCCGCGGGCGGGAGCTGGGCTGAACGCCTCGGCTAGGGATTTCCGATGGCCGGATTGGGCAGCATGCCGTCGAGCATGATGCGGGTCAGCCGGTTGCCGATCCCGGGAGCGGCCTTGGCGAAGGCGCGCGGCAGCGGCCTAGTGGCCAGTCCGATGCCGGTGATCAGCTCGTTGCCGGTGAGGTCCTGGCGGACCAGGTCGGCCGCTTTGGCCAGTTCCAGGGCCTGGCTGACCACCCGCGCGGTGTCCCGCTGAGGCTGCATGATCCGCTCGCCGATGGTCTGCGGGAGCTGCAGGCTCAGCGATTCGCTGAGCGCACCCAGGTTCAGTCCCACCAGGGCGTCCAGGAATTCCTGCCAAGCCTGGTTCTCGCCCCGGGCCAGGCCGGCGGCGGCGCGCTCGGCGGCCTGCCGGACGTCCTGGAGCATGTCCAGGGTGACTTCCTCAACAAGTTCGGGGCGTGCGGCGAAGTTCCGGTACAGCGTGCCGATACCGACGTCGCTGGCTTCGGCGATTGATTCCATGGCCACATTGGCGCCATGGGTTGCAAAGAGTTCACGAGCCGTGCGGAGAATTTGCTTACGTCGTCGTAGTGCATCTGAGCGCATGCGTTTCCCCACCTTTCACAGTTTCCAGGGTGCCCGGGGCAACTTTCCTGCCCCGCAACGTTCTAACGGTAGTCGTTGATGGGAGATCTGACGAAGTGGAAGCGATCATTCCATTCTGGGAGGCATTCAGTGTAGTTCCAGAACTTGGGCATCTGCTGGGCTTCATCCGGATCTGCGCTGAAAAGACGCCTGTTTTCGCCTGCCCCATCTCGATTTGTCGAACTCAGAAGGCTTCACGCGCGGTCGATAGGATTCCGGCCAACACCATGCGAAGGCCGCGAAGCTGGTACGGCCCGATCCTGCGGGAGACCGCGGGGCGCGCTTCCCGCGCGCAGGGAACTGCCAGCTTGCGCCCGCGGCCAGGGGGAGTTGCACCAGCTCGCGCCCCGGTTTTTTCGGTAGTGTGGCCAGTGAGCTGTACCGAAGCAGGTCCCACCCTTGAAAGGTCTTCATGCACGACGACACTTCGCTGACCATCGGACGAGTCAAGCGCGTACTAGACGAACGAATTCGTCCGGCCATCTACTCGGAAAGCATTCCGCTGCAGGTGTCGTGGCACGAACTGCCCGGTGAACCGGTGACGCCGGCCGAGGGCCTTGCGCTGGAGTACACCCCGGCCTCGGTCGGCACCCCGTGGGGCGCGGCTTGGGGCACCACCTGGTTCCACCTCCAGGGCCAGGTTCCCGCCTCCTGGGCCGGGCGCCGCGTCGAGGCGGTCATTGACCTGGGCTTCGATATCAACATGACCGGCTTCCAGTGCGAAGGGCTGATCTACCGCCCGGACGGCATCACCATCAAGGCACTGAACCCGCGCAACCAATGGGTGCCGGTCGCCGCGGCCGCCGAGGGCGGCGAAGTGGTGGACCTGTACATGGAAGCGGCCTCCAACCCGGTGCTGCTGGACTACCATCCCTTCCTGCCCACCGAGCAGGGCGACATCCTCACTTCCTCCTCGCGCCGGCTCTACACGCTGCGCCGCCTGGATTTGGCGGTCTTCGAACCGGTGGTGCACGATTTGGCCCTGGACTTGGAGGTGCTCTTCGACCTGCAGGAGCAGCTGCCCGACGGCCCGCGCCGCTTCCAGATCCTTCAAGCCATGGACAATGCCCTGGACGTGCTGGACCTGCAGCGCGTCCCGCAGACCGCGCAGGACGCCCGCGACAAGCTGGCGGCTGTGCTCGCCGCCCCGGCCGAGCACAGCGCCCACCGGATCTCCGCCATCGGGCACTCGCACATCGATTCGGCCTGGCTGTGGCCGCTGCGCGAAACCATCCGCAAGGTCTCGCGCACCTGCTCCTCCATGGTGGAGCTGCTGGAGACCGAGGAGGAATTCCTCTACGGCATGTCCAGCGCCCAGCAGTACAAGTGGCTGAAGACCCACCGCCCCGAGGTCTGGGACCGGGTCAAGCGCCAGGTGGCCGAGGGCCGCTTCCTGCCGCTGGGCGGCATGTGGGTGGAATCCGACACCGTGATGCCCTCGGGCGAATCCCTGGTGCGCCAGTTCCTCTACGGCCAGAACTTCTTCCGCGAGGAATTCGGCATCACTTCCAAGGGCGTCTGGCTGCCTGACTCCTTCGGCTACTCCCCCGCCCTGCCGCAGCTGATGCGCCGCGCCGGCTTCGAGTGGTTCTTCACCCAGAAGATCTCCTGGAACCAGCAGAACAAGTTCCCGCACCACACCTTCGACTGGGAGGGCATCGACGGCTCGCGCATGTTCAGCCACTTCCCGTCCATGGACACCTACAACTCCCAGCTCTCGGGCGAGGAAGTGGCCAAGGCCGCCCGCCAGTTCCGCGAAGCGCGGGTCACGAACAATTCGATCGCCCCGGTGGGCTGGGGCGACGGCGGCGGCGGCACCACCCGGGAGATGACCGGCAAGGCCAAGCGCCTGGCCAACCTGGAAGGCAGCGCCACGGTGGCCTGGGAGCATCCCAACGACTTCTTCGACCGCGCCAAGGCCGAGCTGCCCAACCCGCCGGTGTGGGTGGGCGAGCTCTACCTGGAGCTGCACCGCGCCACCCTGACCAGCCAGCACCAGACCAAGCAGGGCAACCGCCGCACCGAGCAGCTGCTGGTCGAGGCCGAGCTGTGGGCCGCCACCGCTGCGGTGTACACCGGCGAGCCCTACCCCTACGAGCAGCTCGACGAGCTGTGGGAGACGGTGCTGCTGCACCAGTTCCACGACATCCTGCCAGGCACCTCCATCGCCTGGGTGCACCGCGAGGTGGTGGCCCGCTACGCCGAGGCCATCACCCAGGCCCGGGCCTTGATCGCCCGCGCCCAGCAGGTGCTGGCCGGATCCGGCGGCCTGCAATTGGAGTTCAATGCCGCGGCCTACACCCGCCACGGGGTGTCTTTCGGCGCGGCCCGCGAGCTGGAGCCCGCCACGGCGCAGCCGGTGCGGGCCGAAGCCCTGGACGGCGGATACGTGCTGGGCAACGAGCTGGTGCGCGTGGTCATCAACTCCGAAGGCCTGATCACCTCCGCCGTGGACCTGGCCACCGGCCGCGAAACCATTGCCGAGGGCAAGGAAGCCAACCTGCTGCAGCTGCACCAGGACTTCCCGAACATGTGGGATGCCTGGGACGTGGACAAGTACTACCGCAACCAGGTCACCGACCTGCGTTCGGCGGACAGCCTGCAGCTCTCCGAAACCGGGGGCACTGCCACCGTGACGGTGACCCGCAGCTTTTCCAACTCCACGGTGGTCCAGGAACTGTCGCTGGCTCCCGGGGAGCGCACCGTGCAGATCTCCCAGAGCACCGACTGGCACGAGGCGGAGAAGTTCCTCAAGGTCGCCTTCCCGCTGGATATCCACGCCGAGCAGACGATCGCTGAAACGCAGTTCGGCTACCACCAGCGCCCCACCCACGTGAACACCAGCTGGGAGGCGGCGAAGTTCGAAACCTCGATGCACCGCTTCGTGCTGGCCCAGGAACCCGGTTTCGGCGCCGCGCTGGTCAACGACTCGATCTACGGGTTCGACGTCACCCGCGACGCCGAGGACGCCCGGGTCACCACCACCGTGCGGCTCTCGCTGCTGCGCGCCCCGCGCTTCCCGGATCCGCAGACGGACCAGGGGCTGCAGACCCACCGCTACGGGCTGGTCATCGGCGCGGACATCGCCAGCGCCACCGAAGCCGGCGCACTGCTGAACAGCGCGCAAACCGTGCGCTCCGGCGCCCGCGAGGTCGAGCCGCTGGTGGCGCTCTCCGGCGACGGCCTGGTGGTCTCCAGCGTGAAGCTGGCCGCCGACCGCTCCGGGGACCTGGTGGTGCGGGTGTATGAATCGCTGGGACGCCGCGCCTCCGGCGCGCTGAGCCTCAACCGCCCGGTGGCCTCGGCCGCCACGGCGAGCCTGCTGGAAGATCCGCTGGAGCCGGTGGAAGTGAACGAAAATTCTGTTCAGCTCAAGCTCGGAGCCTTCGAGGTGCGCACCCTGCGCTTTACCCTGGCCTGATCCACCAGCCGCGCCTAGCCTGGCAGCTAGGTCCCATTAACCCGTGATGGCGGGGCAGTTCTTTGCGAACTGCCCCGCCATCACGGGTTTTGCTGGTTGACCGTCCGTCACCACGGGGACGGTTCGTAGTCCTTGAGGAAGCAGCCGTAGAGGTCGATGCCGCGCTCGCCGTCAACGATGGGCTGGTAGACGCGGGCGGCGCCGTCGATCAGGTCCAGCGGGGCGTGCCAGCCCTCGGCGACCATCCGCACCTTCGAATCGTGCGGGCGCTCGTCGGTGATCCAGCCGGTGTCCACCGCGGACATCAGGATCCGGTCGGTTTTGAGCATTTCCTCGGCGCTGGTGCGCGTGAGCATGTTCAGCGAGGCCTTGGCCATGTTGGTGTGCGGGTGCCCGGCGCCCTTGTAGCGGCGGGAGAACTGGCCCTCCATGGCCGAAACGTTCACGATGTACTTGCGGCGCGCCTCGGAGGCGGCCAGCGCCGGGCGAAGCCGGGAGGCCAGCAGGAAGGGCGCGGTGACGTTGCACAGCTGCACTTCCAGCATCTCCAGCGCATCCACGTCGCCCAGGATCTGCGTCCAGGAATTCTCGGTGACCACGTCAGGCACCAGCCCGCCGGCGTCGATGGCGGTGCCCGCGGCAATGCGCTCCAGCGAGGCGGAGCCGGCGGTCATCGCCAGGTCCGCGAGCTGCTGCGCATCGTAGCTGCCCAGCGTGCTCGGGGCCAGCAGCGCCGAGTCCTCCAGACGGAAGGCGCTGGCCAGGGCGCGGGGGTGCTCGGCCGGCGGGTTCGCTTCTCCCCACAGCTCCGGGCCGCCCTGCCCGAAGGCCAGTTCCCCGGCCAGCGGCTGCTGCTCTGATTCGATCAGGTGCTGGTAGGAGTTCGCCGTGCGGCGCACGGTCTGGGCGGCGTTGTTGATCAGGATGTCCAGCGGGCCTTCGGCCGCGACGCGGTCGGCCAGCGAGATCACCTGGGCGGGGTCGCGCAGGTCGATGCCCACGATGCGCAGCCGGTGCAGCCAGTCCGCGCTGTCCTCCAGCGCCGCGAAGCGCCGGGCCGCGTCCTTGGGGAAGCGGGTGGTGATGGTGGTGTGGGCGCCGTCGCGCAGCAGGCGCAGGGCGATGTGCATGCCGATCTTGGCCCGTCCCCCGGTGAGCAGCGCGCGCTTGCCGGTCAGGTCCGCGCGGGCGTCGCGGCGTTCGCGGCCTGCGGCGGCGCAGTCGGGGCACAGGTAGTGGTGGAAGGCGTCCACCGTGGTGTAGCGCTGCTTGCAGATGTAGCAGCCGCGCGGCTTGCGGAATTCCCCGGCGCTCTGTTCCAGGGTCGGAGTGCTCAAATCCAGGCCCAGGGTCTCGTCGTCCAGCCGCTGCGGGGAGCCGGTGGCGGTGCGCTCGATCAGCGCGCGGTCCGCGGCGCTGATCTCGGCGCGCTTCTGGGACTTGCGGTAGCGCTTGGCGGCCTTGAACATGTTGCTGGTCGCGCGGCGCACGGCGATATGCCGTTCGTCCTCGGAGTCCAGCTGGTGCACCACGGAGAGCACCTTCAGCGCGGTGGCCAGTTCCTCGGCGGTGAAAAGTTCGGGGTCGCCGGCCGCGGCCGGGGAAGCGTGTTCGGTCATCTCAGTCTCGTTAGGGTGCGGCCGGCGGGCGGCGGCTACTTGGCGGCCAGGTCCGCCAGGGTGGCGATGAGCAGGCGGCGTTCGACCACCTTGATGCGCTCGTGCAGGGTCTCTTCGGTATCGGTGTCCAGAATGGCCACGGCTTCCTGGCGCAGGATCGGGCCGGTGTCCACGCCGGCGTCCGCGATGTGCACGGTGCAACCGGTTACCTTCACGCCGTAGGCCATGGCATCGCGCACGCCGTGGGCGCCGGGGAAGGACGGCAGCAGGGCCGGGTGGGTGTTGATGTAGGTGCCGTCGAAGGCGTTGATGAATTCCTCGCCCACGATGCGCATGAAGCCGGAGGACACCACGTAGTCCGGGGCGTAGGACAGGCACTTTTCGGTCAGCGCGTGGTTCCACTCGCCGCGGTCCGCGAAGTCCTTGAAGTTCACCACGAAGGTCTCGATGCCGGCGGCCGCCGAACGCTGAACCCCGTAGGTGCCGTGCTTGTCGGCGCCCACCGCCGCGATCTGCACATCTGCCAGTTCGCCGCTGGCGACCGCGTCGATGACTGCCTGGAGATTCGAACCGGTGCCGGACACCAAAACCACAATACGCATATCTTCCATTCTACGGTTGGCGGCAAGCCTGCACCGACCCGGTGCCTGCTGCGGCCTTCGAACTTCGTCACATCGAACCGGCCCCCTGTCCATGGGCCCGGCCCAGGCCTAGACTGAATTTCCGGCCGAGCAACCAAGGAGTGGACCATGAGCCAGATCGTCCCGGATGACAAGGACTGGACCTTCGTCCTGCATGAAGTGTGCCCCGAGTGCGGTGTCGACGTGCGCACCCTGTCGGTGCAGGAAACCGTGGCGCAGGTGCCGCAGGTGGTCAAGCGCTACCAGTCGGTGCTGGAGCGTCCGGGGGCCGCGACCCGCCGCAACCCCGCCCGCTGGAGCGACCAGGAGTACGTGGTGCACGTGGCCGAGATGCTGGAAGTCATGCTCGGGCGCCTGGATTTGATGCTGGAGCAGGCCGACCCGGGCTTTCCGAACTGGGACCAGGATGTTGCCGCCGAGCAGGGCCACTACAACACGCTGAGCCCGGAACAGGCGTCGCAGAAGCTGCGCGCGGCGGCCGAGGCCTATGCCGCCAGGCTTGAAAGCATCAGTCCGGAGAAATATTCCCGCAGGGGCATACGCTCAAATGGCGCCGCGTTTACGGTGGAAACACTGAACCAGTATGCCTGGCATGACGTGGTGCACCACCTCTGGGATCTGGACGCCTGAACCGATCCGCCGCCGGCGCTAGCCTTCGAGCACCGGGTCGGTTTCGAACAGCGGGGCGATCAGGTAGCCGATGGCGGTGCCCAGACCGATCTGCAGGGCCAGCGCCCCGGCGGTCACCCAGGCGTGCGGGCCGATCTCGGTCAGCCGGCCGATGGCCAGCGAGCCGGAGGACAGCCACGAACCGGCCAGCGACATCAGGCCGGCCACGATACCGGTGAACACGGCCAGGCAGGCGGTGGAGGCGCCCAGCGCCAGCGCGTTGAACGGGATGCGGCGGGCGAACCAGTCTTCCAGGTGGTTCTCCCCCACGCGCAGGAAGTACCAGCCGGCCAGGATGCCTGCCAGCACCGGGATCAGCAGGTAGAGCCACTGGTTGGCCGGCTCGCCGGAAGGCAGCGCCGCCAGCATCGGGATCGAGGGCAGCGGGCCGACGGTGGTTTCCAGCGTGGACAGCGTGCTGCCCGCACCCAGGCTGAACCCGCCGCCGCTGATCCAGGAGAGCACCCAGAACACCGCGTTGGGGATCAGTGCCAGCTGCAGCAGGGTCAGTGCGGCGGACCCGATGGGCCCGGGGCGCAGTTCCTGGTAGACGTTGGCGACCTCGGTCCAGTGCAGCCCCAGGGTGATGGTCAGCAGGATGCCGGAGATGCCCACGGCGGCCACGTAGCCCATGAAGCCCGAGACGATCACATGCCATACGTAGGAGCCGGCCCAGCGGCGGTGCGGAGAGACGCTGTGCAGGTAGGCGGCGGTGTCCATGCCGAACAGCCGGCCCCAGGAGCCGGCCTCGCGGCGGGCGCCGATGATCAGGCCCAGCGAGGCGATGATCAGCGGAATGAAGGTGGCGGCCAGGATATTGACCCGGCCGTAGTCGTTCGCGACCAGGAAGCCGACGCCGGTGCCGATGGCCCCGTAGGCCAGGATGGCACCCAGCAGGCCCTGCCAGAGCTGGTCGGTGTAGGAGGCGCGGGCAATGCGGCGCCCGGCGCGCAGGCAGAAGAGGAAGGGCAGCAGGCTCAGCCCCAGCGGCATCAGCGTCAGCCAGCCGGTGACCGAGCTCGGATCCGTCTCGGGCCCCAAGTTGAAGACCTCGATGGGCACACCGTGGATGAGCAGCCAGACGAACCCGGCGAACTGCAGGATCGTCTCGAAGGAGTCCTCCAGGAAGCCGCCGCTGAAGTAGACAGCGACCAGCGGCAGGGCAATCAGCGCCAGGGCGAACACGACCGATTGCAGCATCTCGAAGACTCCCTGCAGGGCAAGGGGCATCGGCCAGCCGTTGCGCAGGCGCAACATCACTGCCTTCATGGGTTTCTTTTCGCGGCTCATCATCTTCCATGGTGCCACCATCGGCGCCGACCGATCATGATCGACGCGCAATGATGGCACCTTGGGTAAGGCAGATCGCCTGGGTCAGTAGCTGTCAGGCGTTGCGCCCGCGGCCTCGGCCCGGTAGCTGGCGGCCAGCGCCTCGGTGGAGCGGGCCAGCAGCGCCACGTCCGCGCCGACGCCCACGTACTGGGCCCCGGCTTCGATGTACTTGCGCGCGGTGGCCGCATCGAAGGCGTTCACGCCCACGTACCTGCCGGCGGCGCGGGCCGCGGCAATGGACTTCATCACGCCGGCGACCACCTCGGGGTGGTTCTGCTGGCCGATCACCCCCATGGAGGCCGCGAGGTCCGAAGGCCCGATGAAGATGCCGTCCAGGCCCGCGGTGGCCACGATCGCCTCGACGTTCTCCACCGCTTCGGCGGATTCGATCTGCACCATGACGGTGATGGTCTCCCCGGCCCGGTTCAGGTAGTCGGGGATGCGGTTCCAGCGGGCCGAGCGGGCCAGCGCCGAGCCGACGCCGCGCACGCCGGCCGGCGGATAGTTGCAGGCCGCGACAGCGTTGGCCGCCTGCTGCGCGTCATTGACCATCGGGATGATCAGCGACTGCACCCCCAGATCCAGGTACTGCTTGATGACCACCGGGTCGTTCACCGGCGGGCGTACCACGGGCACCACCGGGTAGCCGCGCACCGCCTGCAGCTGGGCCAGGATGCTGCCCAGGTCGTTGGGCGAGTGCTCGCCGTCGATGAACAGCCAGTCGAAGCCGGCGCCGGCGCAGATCTCTGCGACCAGCGGGGAGCCCGAGCAGACCCACACCCCTGACAGGGCGTGGTCGGCGTCCTTGAGCGCGTCCTTCAGCGAGGCATCGGGTTCTACTCGAAATGGCATGTCACGGTTCCCAGCGGTCCGTAGTCGGCGAAAACGGTGTCGTTTTCGTAGACCCACATCGGACGGGTGAAAGATCCGGCGAGGATGATCTCGCCGGCGTTGAGCTTATCGCCGTGGGCGGCGATCTTGTTGGCCAGCCAGTACACGCCGGCGGCCGGGTGGTTCAGCACGCCGGCGGCGACGCCGGTTTCCTCCACGGTCTGGTTCTTGAACAGGATGCCTGAGACCCAGCGCAGGTCCACGGCTTCCGGACGCACCGGATTGCCGCCGATGACCATGGCGCCCATCGCCGCGTTGTCGGAGATGGTGTCCACGATGGTGCGGCCTTCCATCTCGATGCGCGAATCGAGGATCTCCAGGGCGGGGATGACGTATTCGGTGGCTTCCAGCACGTCGAAGATGTTCGCGTTCGGGCCCTTGATGTCCTTCTTGAGCTTGAACGCCAGTTCCATTTCGATGCGCGGGTGGGTGTACTGGTCCCACTTCACGGTGCACCCGGAGTCCAGGACCATGTCGTCGAAGATGATGCCGTAGTCCGGCTCGGTGATGCCGGTGGCCATCTGCATGGCGCGGGAGGTCAGGCCGATCTTGCGGCCTGCCAGCACACGGCCGTTGGCCTCGGAGCGCTGGCGCCAGAGGTTCTGCACCCGATAGGAGTCCTCGACGGTCATTTCCGGGTAGCGGGCAGTCAGGCGGGGCACCGGGGTACGCGTGACTCCTGCTTGGACCAGTTCATCGGCGATTGCCGTGATTGTTTCCTCGGATAGCATCGACTGCTACACCTTTCACTGGTAGTACAAAGCTGCGCGGGCACCGCCGAACGCCGTCGCGTCGCTGCTCGACCCACAATCCTTGATGTTATCGGTGTTCAGCAGGCATGGCACATCGTACTAACATTTTCTCCCTGCCCTCGACGAATCCGGTCGAGATGCCGGCAGGCATGGAAAATCCCGCGGGGCACCGGGCTTGGAGCTCGGCGCCCCGCGGGATTCACGGGTTCCGGGGCTGGCCTAGCTGGCCCCGGAGCGGACGTTGGCCAGCAGCGCTTCGAAGGGCAGGGAGGTCATCTCGTCGTTGGGGTCGGCGGTTTCGCTGACCGACGGGGCGATGGACCGGGTGTCGCCCAGATCGGCGTCGGGCTTCAGCTCCCCGTCGGAGGCCGCCAGGGCCATGGCCACCTCGCGGGCCACGCGCTGCGCGCGGTCGGACAGGGTGCCTGAGATGCCCTGGCCGCCGAAGTCCTCCGACGCGGCGAAGACGGTGGTGGGCATGACCTGCGCGCGCAGGTAGGCGAAGATCGGCCGCATGGCGTAGTCGATGGCCAGCTGGTGGCGCTGGGTGCCCGCGGTGGCGGCGAGTACTACCGGCTTGCCGCTGAGCGACTTGGGATCCAGGATGTCCAGGAAGGACTTGAACAGGCCGGATACCGAGGCGGTGAAGACCGGCGTCACGGCCACCAGCACGTCGGCGCCGACCACCGCGTCGATGATCCGTTGCAGGGTTGGCGCGGCGAATCCGGTGAGCATGTTGTTGGTGATGTCGCTGGCGTGCTCGCGCAGCTCGATGTTGGCCACGTCGGCCTGCACGCCGGCGAGCGCCAGCTGCCCGGCGATGGATTCGCCCAGCTGGCGTCCCAGCAGCGAGGAACTCGACGGGCTTCCCAGGCCACCACTGATCACCACAACGGACTTGCTCATGTTCACGCCTTTCCCGAGGTTTAGATGCGTATGCATGTAACAACCCGCAACATCGGAGATCTATTCCCGAGGCCCGGAAAGACTGACTGCCCGTGCGCGAAAACTGCGAATTTCATTATTGTGACGAGCGAAACGATATTGATACTCTTGTCTCCATGAGCAAAGACCAGCATGGAACCAATCAGCGTGACATCGAGTCGGGGGTCCGCACCGACTTCCACAACACGATGTCCTACGGCAGCTACCTCGACCTGGAGCGGATCCTCTCCGCGCAGCATCCGGTCAGCGTGCCGGAGCACCACGACGAGATGCTGTTCATCATCCAGCACCAGACCTCGGAGTTGTGGCTCAAGCTCATGCTCCACGAGCTAGTCGAGGCGCGCCGCCTGCTGGGCGCCGACGACATCGGCAAGGCACTGAAGTGCCTTGCCCGCGTCAAGCACATCCAGAAGACGCTGACCGAGCAGTGGTCAGTGCTGGCGACGCTCACCCCGCGCGAGTATGCGCAGTTCCGCGGCTTCCTCGGATCCTCCTCGGGATTCCAGTCCTTCCAGTACCGCGCGGTGGAATTCATCCTCGGCAACAAGCACGCCGGAATGCTCAAGGTCCACGAAGCGGATCCCAAGGCGCACGAGCTGCTCAGCAACCTGCTGAACGAGCCGACCCTCTACGACGTGTTCCTCGCGGCGCTGGCCCGCCACGGCTACGACATCCCGGCAGAGGTGCTCGAACGCGATGTCACCAAGCCGTGGACCTTCCAGGAATCGCTGATCCCGGTCTACAAGGACATCTACGAATCCGAGGACACCTTGTGGAGCCTCTACCAGGCCTGCGAGGACCTGGTGGACGTCGAGGACAACTTCCAGGCCTGGCGCTTCCGCCACCTGCGTGTGGTGCAGCGCACCATCGGCTTCAAGCGCGGCACCGGTGGCTCATCGGGCGTCGACTTCCTCAAGCGCGCCCTGGACCTGACGTTCTTCCCCGAGCTGTTTGCGGTGCGCACCGAAATTGGCAGCTAGCACGCAGCTCGTCGCCTTCACCCTGGATGATTTCGAGGCGCGTACCGGCAGCGCCGCCTCCATCATCCGCACCATCGCGGGCCTGTACCTGCGCCATGAAGCCGCTCCGGTAGCCCGCACCAAGATCCTGGCGCTGGCCACGGCCGCCGAGGTCTCGGCCCCGACCGCGCAGACGGCGATTTCGCGGCTGGCGGACCGCGGCGTGCTGGAGGCCGCCGGGACCTCCAGCCTGCAGGTCACCGCCGCGGCCCACGCGATGTTCGCCCGGGGCGACCGCCGGATCTTCACGCCACGCCAAATGGCGGACGAAGAACTATGGTGCCTGGTGGCCTATTCGCTGCCGGAGACCATGAGACCCCTGCGGCACCAGGTGCGCAAGCACTTCCTGCAGCTCGGCGGCGGCCTGGTCAATGCCGGGCTGTGGATCTTCCCCGGCTACCTGCGCGAGGAAGTGCTCCAGGTCCTCGGCGCGCTGGAGGTCCGCTCCTACGCCACCGTCTTCACCACGCAGACCCCGGACTTCCCCGAGGGCGCCATGCAGGCCGCACGGCAGTGGTGGGACCTCGGCCGGCTGGAATCGATGCATTCAACCTTCCTGGAGAGCACCGCCGCGCTGGACGCGCAGCCAGCCTCGCCGGCCGCCGCCTACCGCGGCTACGTGGCCATGGTCGACGCCTGGCGGGCGCTGCCCTACCTCGATCCCGGACTGCCTGATGCCATGCTGCCTGGCAACTGGCCCGGCCGGCCCAGCCGCGAACGTTTCCTCGCCCTGTCCCGGGCCTATGGACCCGGCGCGCGGCATTTCGCCACGGCCCTCCTCAAAGGCTAGGCCCACGCGGGCTGGTCCGTGCCGTAGCGCGTCGGCGCCTGCGGGTAGTCCAGCTGCGCGCCATTGAGCTCGAAGGGCGGCAGCGCGTAGTCGAGCATGCCGTAGCCGCTCTCCCGGCGGGCGGTCGCTGGGGTTCCGAGCTCCACTGCCGGGGCGGCGGGGCGGCCGAAGTCGAACAGGGCCTGCGCGGTCCTGGCCAGCGAAAACCGCACGGTCCCGGTCCGCTGCCGCTCGGTGCGGGCCCGAAGCAAGGCGATCACCGCGGCCGCAATACCGTATCCGGCGGCGTAATCCAGCCCCTGAACCGGAAGAGCTCCGGGTTTCCCGCCCGGCGTCCGGTACGCGTCCGCGATGCCGGTGGCAGCCTGCACGATGCTGTCGAACCCGCGGCGGGATGCCCACGGACCTGCGAAGCCCCAAGCGCACAGCTGGGCGATGACTAGTTGCGGGTAGCGCTCCCGCAGGCTCTCGGCGGACAGTCCGAGCGTTTCCAAGGCCCCGGGCCGGTATCCCAGGATCACCGCATCCGCCTGCGCCAGCAGCTCGTGGACTGCCGCCAGCCCCGGCACCGTGGCAAGGTCCAGCACCGTGCTGCGCTTCGCGAATCCTGTGTCGATGTGCTGGTCGGGAAGTTCCGGGATCCGGGGTCCGTCCACGCGCAGCACCTGCGCGCCCAGCAGTGCCAGCGTCCGGGACGCCGTGGGACCGGCGATGACCCGGGTGAAGTCCAGGATTTTCAGTCCTTCCAGGGGCAGCCGGGACTCCGGATGGAACCGCCACACGCCGGTCTCGGGCATTGCGGACAACTCGAACTGCGCCCAGGGTCCTGCCGCTGCCGGCTGCGCTTGCGGTTCGTCGAGCCATTGCTTGCGGCTGCGTACCGCGGCGGCGATGCCTCCGGCGGCCACGATGCGTTCTTGGGCTTCGAAGGCATCGGACTGCGCGAGCGCGGTAGTCAGCTGCTCAGGGCCGCTGGCATTCATCGCATCCAACAGCGCACGTTCATGGTGCGGATAGTTTGCATGGGTCCGGATCCATCCCCGGGCGGTCGGGAAGAATCCGGACAGCGGCGCGAAAGCCTGCACCGTGCGCCCCGCGATCTTCAGGTGCCGGAAGGACTCGAAGCCCGCGGCCAGCTGGGACGGCCCACTGCGCAGCTCGCATCGTCCGGCGGACAGCTCGGCGACCGCCTGGCCGACTAGTCCCACGCTGTGGCTCGCCAGCCCTTCCACATCCAGCGCCCCGCCCCACCAGCTGCCGGGAGCGCCGCCCCTCGTGCCGGGCCGTTCGAGCAACGCGGATTCTTGGAATCCTGCACCCAGAATGTCCCATTGCACGGCCGGTTGCGGATGGGTGAAATCGGTTTTCATGACGCCACCATATGCCGCTTTTATACCTTTATATATAGGTATAAAACGAGTACGCGATTCCAGAGGCTTCCGACGCCTTAAAAGACGAGTCCCACGACCGGCTGAATGCCAATCGTGGGACTCGGGAATCGTTCTGCGAAATTACTTCGTAGGAACGTTCAGGGTCTGTCCGACCATGATCAGGTCTGGGTTGCTCAGCTGGTCGTCATTCAAGACGAACAGCCCGCGCCAGTCCTTGATGTCCAGCTTCTTGGCAATCTTTGCCAGGGTGTCGCCGGACTTCACGGTGTAGTTCTTGCCCGAATCGGTGACGTCGATGTTGAAGCTCACCGGAGCAGGGGCTGCGGCGACGCGCTTGCCCGAGGTTGCCGGAGCAACCGACTTGGTCGACTTGACCGACTTGACCGACTGGGTTGGAGCTGCGCTGCGCGAAGCAGTGCGCTCGTAGTCGTTCGAGTACGACTTGTACGACTTGGCCTTCTGCGAAGTCTGGGTGCTCGACTTCTTGGCGGTCGAGGTTGCCTGCTTAGTGGCGGTGCCCTTAGGCGAGCCGCTGATGCCAAGCTTGGCGGTGCAAGCTGGCCATGCGCCCCAGCCCTGGCCCTGCTGGACCTTGGTGGCCACGCGGATCTGCTCGGCCTTCGACGCGTTATGGGCCGAACCCTTGCCGCCGTAGGCCTTCCAGGTCGACGGCGAGAACTGCAGGCCGCCCGAGTAGCCGTTACCGGTGTTGATGGACCAGTTTCCGCCGGACTCGCACTGGGCCAACTTGTCCCAGGTGCTTGCTGCCGAGGCAGGTGCGGTGGTGGCAACCATGGCGCCGCCGGCAACTGCGAACGCGGCCAGGGTGGCTCCACCGCGACGGACAATCTTCTTAGTCTTCTGCTGGATCATTATTCTCCAGTGCTCTTCCGCACTCAGGCCTTCCAAGACCATCCTTGTGCACCGCTCAGCGTCGCATTTCGACGTTGATTAAGCACTGCCCTGACGAGCGGTTCGGAAGTTCCGGCAGTACCTGTTTCCCCATAACACCGCGAGTGTTATCGAAACGTTATGAAAGACGATAGCGCACCTCCCCGCCACCTTGGCAACTCAGTGAATTCTCAGGGACACTAAAACACGAGGTCAAAGTCAGAAAAAAAAATTTAAGAAATCTTCTCCCCAAGCCCTGATTCCCACATCGAAGCACCCCGAGCGTTATGTTTTCGAAATGGATTCCTGGACCCCAATTGTGATATGGAACCACTTCATTTTGTCTGAGCTATTCAATCCAAGCAGCAAAGGGTTCCCTGCCCGGTGTGCCCGACGACACATGCATCTTTTCGATACCGCGCCGCGAGCGGAGAAATGAGTGCCCGATACTGCATAATCCCGTATTTATCCCTAGGCAGGGCGCAGTTGCGGAACGTGCGAATCCGATCTTCTGTAGGCTGAAACCAAGATGCAACGCCAAGAGCCCGGCATTGGGCAACAGAGGAAGCTCATGCCCATGACGAAAAGGTCCGCGAAGGACAGGCTGCGGGAGGCTTACCTCTGCTATCCGCGCGCAGTGCGCGAGTTCTTCAGAAACGATGGACTCGATGGCGGCGCCTCCCTGTCCTTCTACATGGTGCTCGCCATGTTCCCCGGACTTCTCGCACTCATTTCGCTGTTGACGCTCGCGGGCGCCACCGAAAGCGGCACCGAATGGATGCTGGAGGTGCTGCACATGGCCTTGGCCCCGAACGGCGAAGTACTGACCGGCGACTCGAAGCAGCTGCTGGACACGGCCGAACAGCTGCTCGACACCTTGGCTGAACATGCGGCCGGGACAACGCTGGCGATCGTGGCAGGTTCGCTGGGTGCGTTGTGGAGCACCTCGGCCTACGTTGCCGCATTCGGCCGGTCGATGAACCGGCTGTACGGCGCAACCGAAGGCCGGCCCCAGTGGAAGCGCCGCCCGCAGATGTTCCTGATCACCCTGCTGATCATGGTCTTGGCGGTCATCACCATGGTCCTGCTGGTCGCCTCCGGATCCGTCGCGCAGGCGCTGGGGAACATCTTCGGCCTGGGCGACAGCTTTGTCACGATCTTCAACTTGGCCAAACCTCCCGCACTGCTGGTGGTTTTCCTGCTGGTCCTTGCGCTGCTGTATTACTACACCCCGAACGTGAAGCGCCCGCGCTTCCAGTGGTTCTCGCCGGGCACTGTCACTGCGATGTTCATTCTGGGACTCTCCATGGCAGGCTTCAGCATCTACCTGAGCAACTTCGCCAACTATTCGGCAACCTACGGGGCCATCGGCGGCGTCATCGTGTTGATCGTCGCCTGCTGGGTCAGCAATATCGCCTTGATCCTCGGAGCCTTGGTCGACATCGAATTCATCAGGCTCAGGCAGCTGCGCACCGGAATGCCGTCCGCCGAAGAGGTCCAGTTGCCGCTGCGTGATTCAACGCTGGTGGCCAAGAAGTCCCTGTCCAACTACCGCGACCTGGTCCAGGCCCAGGAAATCCGCATCAAGCACGGCGGCGATCCGCTACAGGACATGGCGGTGGACCCGGAAGGGAAAACCAAACGCAAGGCCAAGGTCGCGCCGATCGTCCTGGTTGCCGCGGCGGCCTGGGCTGTCACCCGATGGGCGACCAAGAAATCAGTGGACAAGCATGCCTCAGAAAAGTCCGACTAGGCTGCTCACGGCCCACAGCAACGCCGCAGTCCCCAGCGCCAGCATCACCACAAGCCACAGGGTGGCGAAGGTACCGGTCGCGCGGGCTATCAGGTAGGCATCGGACTGCCCCAGATCGCGCCGCCGCCAGGTGTGCACTCCGATGACCTTGATGAAGTCCTTGACTCCGGCCAGCAGCAGAAAGCCGGCAATCAGCAGCGACAGGTAGACATAGGTGCCGGCCGGGGCGAAGAACACCACGGCCAGGGCCACCGCGGAGGTGACCAGGCAGACCACCACCGCGGGCCAGTTGCGGGCGAAGAACAAGGCCAGCAGGAAGAACAGCGCGTAGACGCCCAGCGCCCGGCCGGCATAACCCTCGGAAATCGCCCACAGCATCACCGCCGACACCCACAACGGCGCCGGATACCCGAAAAGGCCCGAGAAAATGACCGAGAATTTTCCCCGGCCGCGGCTGACCACTTCGCCGGAATGGTCCCATCCCAGACGCAGGCCCATGACGAATCGCCCGGTGAGCATCGCTGAGACAATGTGCCCCATCTCGTGGATGAGTGTTGAGTACAGCCCGGTGATGCGCCAGATCCGGCGCGGCAGGACCAGCAACCCGACGGCGACGGCCAAGGCTGCCCACTGCCAGGCCTGCAGGTCGACAGCAACCGGTTCGGCCAGACGAGCCCATGCTTCGCCGATATTCAGGTTCATTCGCCGCTCTTCCGCTCGGGCTGCGCGAGCCCTGGACTATATTCGGTTCCATTCTTCCAAGCCCGGGCCGGCGAACCGAACCGCACGACACGTGCAGGGAGAAGTTCTATGAATAGTCACAGCTGGCAGCCATACGATGGATGAAGCAAAACAACATATCTCACTGGAGGTTCATCGTGTCACGTTTGGCATCAACTGCACTGGCAGTCACCGGTCTGGCTGGCGGCTACGCAACCGGTCGTGCCACCAAGAAGCGTCCACTGGCGGCAGTGGTTCTGGGTGCGGCAGGCGTGGGTGCATTCATGATCTGGAAGAAGGACGCCGGAACCGCGCGGGCAGTCACCCTGGCCTCCGCCTACGTTTCAGGCTTCGGCGCGTCCCACCCGATGGCCAAGTCGATGGGCGCATGGCCTGCAGTCAACACCGTCACCGCAGGCGTCGGTCTGCTCTCGCTGCTCCTGGGCGGCAAGAAGAAAGCCGCTGACCAGTAGGAATCCCAATAATCCTTTTGTCGGGGTCGAGTGCTACGTTGACTAGGTAACTATCTAGTCGGCGAAAGGCACCGGCCCCGTGTTCTTTTTGAACCAGCACCTCGTATACTCGGCCAGCGACCTGTCAATCGCCGTCGACTGCCAGTACCAGTCGCTGTTCCTGCTGGACGTCCGGCTGGAACGCCGAGAGAAGCCGGACGCCGTCACCGACGAAATGCTGCACCGCACCGCGGTGCTCGGCGACGTGCACGAACACCGCGTCCTGGACCAGCTTGTGCAGAGATACGGCGAGTACAACCCGCAGACCGGGACCGGGGTCAAGAAATTCACCGACCGGCCGGAGATGACCGAGCAGTCCCTGCGCCGGGCCCATGAGCAGACGCTGGCAGTGCTGCGCAGCGGTGCCGACGTCATTTTCCAGGCGACCTTCTTCGACGGGTCATTTGTCGGCTTCGCCGACTTCCTGGTCCGCCAGGAAGACGGATCCTGGGCCGTGTGGGACACGAAGCTTGCCCGCCATGCCCGCGTCAGCGCGCTGCTCCAAGTCGCAGCCTACGCGGACCAGATGATGGCCGAGGGCATCGAGGTCCACCCCCACACCACGCTGGTGCTGGGCGACGGCACCCATTCGTCCCATCGCATCGATGAGATCCTGCCGGTCTTCCGCGCGCAGCGCGACCACTTCCTGTCCATGGTGCGCGAGCACCAGGCCTCCGGCCAGCCCGTGGCCTGGGATTCGGACCAGCTGCGCCTGTGCGGCCGATGCAGCCTGTGCGCCGAACAGGTGGAGCAGACCCGCGACCTGCTGCTGGTCGCCGGCATGTCCATGGCCCAGCGCGAAAAGCTGCGCCGCCAGGGCATTTCCACAATCGACCAGCTCGCCGCGCTGGAGCCCGATCCCAAGACCTCGCTGGCCCGCGCCGTGGAGCAGGCCCGCATGCAGGTGGGCGCCGACCCGTTGGCCACCACCATCCAGAACGTGTCCTACCGGGTGAAGTCGGACCAGACCATCACCAGCCTGCCCAACCCCGACCAGGGGGACATCTTCTTCGACTTCGAGGGCGACCCGCTCTACCAGGAACCGCTGGATGATTCATGGGGCCTGGAATACCTGTTCGGAGTGATCGAGAACGACACCGGTAAACCGGTGTTCCGTCCGTTCTGGGCGCACAGCCGGGCCGGCGAACGCCGGGCATTCCTCGACTTCATCGAGTACGTGGAACAGCGGCGCCGCCGCTTCCCGGGCATGAAGATCTACCACTACGCGGCCTATGAGAAGAGCGCCCTGCGCAAGCTCTCCCAGGTCCACATCGCCGGGGAGGACGAGGTGGACCAGTGGCTGCGCGAGAACCTGCTGATCGACCTGTACGACACCGTGCGCAATTCGCTGGTCGTCTCCACCCGCTCCTACTCGATCAAGAAGCTTGAACCGCTGTACATGGGCGAGCACCTGCGCTCGGGCGATGTCACCGACGCCGGCGCCTCGGTGGTCGCCTACGCCCAGTACATGCAGGCCCGCGATTCAGGCGCCGATGCCGAGGCGCAGCAGGTGCTGGATTCCATTGCCGACTACAACGAATACGACTGCCTCTCGACGCTGCGCCTGCGCGACTGGCTGCTGTCCCTTGTCGATTTCCAGCCGCACACGCTGATTCCGGACTCGGCTGTGCCCGAAGCCGTCGAGGAGTACGAGCCGGCCCCGGAGGAGCTGCGCCTGCAGGAGTACCTGGCGGCGCTGCCCGAGGGCGAGGCGCTCGGCGCGGACGACCGCGCCATCGCGATGGTCGCCGCCGCGACAGGCTACAACCGGCGTGAGAAGAAGCAGTACTGGTGGGACCACTTCGACCGGCTCAGCAAAAACATGGACGAGTGGGCGGACGTGCGCGGGGTCTTCATGGTGGATTCGGCGCAGGTGCTCGAAGACTGGCACAAGCCCACGCCGCGGGCCCGCACCGTGACCAGGATTTCAAGGCTGCACGGCACCCTGGCCGAGGGCTCGCTGCTCTCCCCCGGCTCCGGGGTGTTCGCCATGTTCGCCGGCCCGCTGCCCGAAGGCATGGAGGTCGACGACAAGGCGCTGCGCGGCGGCGCCTTCAATGCGACGGTGGTGGAGGTGGGCGAGGGCTGGATCACCATCGCGGAGAAGACCAGCGGCAAGATCCCCGAATACGGGGCCTTCCCGGTCGCGCTCACCCCCGACAAGCCCATTGCCACCAAGAGCATCGACGAGGCGCTGGCGCAGCTCGCCATCGCGGTGGGATCCACTGTCCCGGTGCTGCCGCAGCAGCCGGGCATCGACATCCTGCGCCGCATCCCGCCACGGCTGAAGACCCTGGCCGCGCCGGTGGAGCCGGCCGTGGTGGACGGCAGCGCCCAGGTCTACCAGGCCGTGGTGCGCACGCTGCAGGACCTGGACAACTCGTACCTGGCGGTGCAGGGCCCTCCGGGCACCGGCAAGACGTTCGTCGCCTCCCACGTGATCCGCGAACTGGTGGATGCCGGATGGAAGATCGGTGTCGTGGCGCAGTCCCATGCGGTGGTGGAGAACGTGCTGCGCAAGGCCATTTCCGCCGGCGTCGACCCGGATCTGGTGGCCAAGGAGGTCAAGCACAAGGACCCGGTGCCGTGGCACGGCACCGACAAGGAGGACCTGGAGCGCGTGCTGTCCGGCCGGGACGGCGCGCTGATCGGCGGCACCGCCTGGACCATGACCGGATCCAGGGTGCCGGCCGGCAGCCTCGATCTGCTGGTGATCGACGAGGCCGGGCAGTTCTCGCTGGCCAACACCCTGGCGGTGTCCCGGGCGGCCCGCAACCTGCTGCTGCTCGGCGACCCGCAGCAGCTGCCGCAGGTGACCCAGGGCTCGCATCCGCAGCCGGTGGACGAATCGGCGCTCGGCTGGCTGTCCAACGGCCGCCCGGTGCTGCCCCGGGAGCTGGGCTACTTCCTGGCCGCCTCGTGGCGCATGCACCCGGCCTTGTGCGCCAAGGTCTCCGCGCTGAGCTACGACCACCAGCTGTTCTCCGCGCAGGCCGCCGGCCAGCGCAGCCTGGCCGGCAGCGCCGCCGGGGTGGAAACCCGGCTGGTGGAGCACCGCGGGAACACCGTCAGCAGCGCGGAGGAAGCCGCGGAAATCGTCGCGCTGGTGCGCGAGCATCTGGGCATGCAATGGTCCCCGGGACAAAACGCCGCCTCCCGCACGCTGGCGGCCTCGGACATCCTGGTGGTCGCCGCCTACAACGCGCAGGTCAACATGGTGCGCGAGGTCCTGGAATCAGAGGGGCTCGGGGACGTGCGGGTCGGCACCGTGGACAAGTTCCAGGGGCAGGAGGCCCCGGTGGTGCTGATGAGCATGGCCTGCTCCAGCGCGGCCGACGCGGCGCGCGGCATCGATTTCCTGCTCAACCGCAACCGGGTCAACGTGGCGATCTCCCGCGGCCAGTGGAAAGCGGTCATCGTGCGCAGCGACCGGCTGACTGACTACCTGCCCTCCAGCCCGGCGGCCCTATCCCAGCTGGGCGCCTTCATGGCGCTCTAGCCCGGCTGGATCCCGCCGTCCGCCGGCCCGGCGCGCGTTCAGCGTGCCGGGTCGATGACCTTCTTGACGTCGAAGAACTCGGAGAGCACCGGACGGTCCCCGCGCAGTTCCTTGTCGAACTGCAGCCCGTCGATGTTGATGCGCATCTGGCGCTGGTAGTCGTCGGTCTGCTGCATCCACGCGCGGATGGTGCCGTCCACGCCGTAGAAGTACTTGAATCCCTGGTCTTCCAGGTATTCGTACCGGCTTCCGGAGTACTTGGCGGTGCGGGCGATGTCCGAGCCGAACGGGTAGATCAAATGCTCGGTCTTGCCCACGATCGGCTCGACTTCTTCCTTCCACAGCTTCATGTCCCGCTTGAAGCGCGCCATGTCCACGGTGCCGGTGGAAATGTGGCCCCAGGAGTGCGAGGCGAAGATCCAGCCCTCGTCCTTCATGGCGTCCGCGACCTCGGTCGCGGCCTTCTGGTCCTTCTTGATGTTCTTGTTTTCCGGGTACTGGCTGGCCGAGGTGCGGTAGCCGAATTCGCCGTTGTACCCGGTCATGGCCACGAGGCCGCGGGCGTCGCGGTAGGAGAAGTCAGGATGCTCCTCGATGAAGTCGTCGAGCATGGTGGTCACGTCGTAGGCTCCCACATGCGTTTTGCCCTTGGCATCGGTGTATTCGTTGCGGACCTTGCCGTCCTTGTCCACCAGCAGCTTGCTCGCGAACCCGTCGCCGTCCATGTACTCGTAGTAGCTCACGTCATCCACCGACAGCACCAGCGGCTGCTTGCCCTTGGGAAGCATGATCTTGCGGTAGGCCATGTTCCCCTTCTTGTCCGGGCCGGCGAAGTCCGCGGGGTTCACCAGCACGAAGTCCCGGGCGTAGAGCTCCTCGATGATCGCGGTGAACTCCTTCTGGGTCACCATGTAGTCCTTGTAGCCCTGGGCTTCGCCGTCCCCGTCGAAGGCGCGGTCGGTGTCGATGACCAGCGAGTGGAAAAACAGGTGCGGGATCTGGTTCGGCTTCTCCCAGGCCACGGTCTGGGACTTTTCCTCTTCCAGCCCCGGGACCAGTTTCTGCAGTTCCTCGCTGGGGTCCTTGGAAGCCATCTTGATGGCGGCCGGGTAGTCGTAGCCGTCGGCCAGCCGGTTGATCTCCGCCTTGGCCTCGGCCACGCGGGCTTCTTCCTGCGCGGCCTGGGCGGAGGCGTCCGGGGCGGCCGACGCGTCGTTCGCCGCGTCCTGCGGGTTGGGTTGCTCACTACTGCATCCGGCGAGCGCCGCCACCAGGATCCCTGCGGCCAGCAACCGTGCGAACTTCATCATCTTCGACCTCCATGCCCGAAACGCGCCGAAAACCAGCAGATACGGCGTTGTCATCGTCTCGTTCCGACACTACACAGGCAGCCCTGCCAAAAACACCGAATGGCAGTTCATTACTCCAATCGATACAAAACTGGCATCTGCCGCGCAGGGGGCGCACATCTGGCGTGAAGCCGGATGCTCTAGAATTAGGAGGTTAGGCGTCACGAAGATCAAGGAAATGCATGCAGCCCTCGCACCGCGCGAATAGCCTGTGGATCCAGTCCCAGCAGTTCAGAAGCTCGGCGGCGTACCGGCTCTTAACGGCCCAGCCCTGGGCGGTCGCCTTCATCCGCGCCGAGTTCACCGCGGACCGCCCGCGCATCGCGCTGGAACTGTTCCACGCTTCGCTGGATTCCTTCCTGAAAACCGCCCGCACGAGCGACGAGCAGATCCCGCAGACCTACAGTGCGCAGGACTTCGCCGAAACCTGGGTCAAGCAGGGATTGCTGGCCCGTCCGCTGATCGACGGGCGCTTCGTCTACGAGCCCAGCGCCCAGACCCTGCGCACGCTGCGCTTCCTAGCCGATTTCTCCACCGACGACTCGCACCTGAACTCCTCGCGCCTGAACACGCTGCTGTCCTCGCTGGAATCCCTGGCCCACGAAACCGACCCGGATCCCGAGGCGCGCATCCGCGCGCTGGAATCCCAGATCGCCCAGCGCCAGGCGCAGATCGACCAGCTGCGCTCCGGCACCGATCCGGCGGTGCTCTCCCGCACCACCGCGCTGTCCGCGGCCCGCTCGGTGCTGGATCTGGCCGCGAGCCTGCCGGCGGACTTCCGCCGCATGCGCGACGGGGTGCAGGACATGCTGCATTCGCTGCGCGAGGGAATCCTGGACGCCTCCACCGCCAAGGGCGTGGCGGTGGGCCAGGTGCTGGAAGCCGACCGGCAGCTGCGCTCAACCGCCGAGGGCGAGACCTTCCGCGGCTTCACCGAGTTCCTGAATTCCCCCGAAGCCCAGCAGCGTTTCCGCGCGGCGCTGGCCGAGGTGCTGGAGCGCGACTTCGTGGACGACCTGGACACCCCGGAACGCCAGATCCTCACCAACCTGCTGCGCGAGCTGCGCCGCCAGGCCGCCGAGGTGCACACCTCCTACGGCAAGCTCTCCGAGTCCCTGCATGCCTTCGTGCAGTCCGAGGACTACAAGCAGGCCGAGTTGCTGCGCCGGGCGGTGCGCGAGGCGGAGGCCGCGATCAGCAAGTCCGCGGGCCTGAAGCCGCGCAGCGGGCTGGCCCCGCTGGAACTGTTCGCCCCGCAGTTCGTCACCCTGCACGGGCTGGGCATCTACGATCCCTCCGAGCATGTGGCTCCGCCGCCGCTGGCCCATGCCCCGGAATTCAGCGCCGAGGACATCGTGCGCACCCCCAGCACCCCGGAGGCCGACATGCCGGCGCTGCGCAGCGCGATCGCTCAGCGGCTGCGCGGCGCCGCGCAGGACCCGGTGCCGCTGGATCAGGTGTTCGCGGCCCTGCCCGCCGAGCACCAGCACCTGAATACCATCCGTGCGCTGATCGAGATCGGGCGCACCAACGGCGAGAACCTCGACGAGTCGCAGCTGCTGGGCATCGAATTCACCCAGCTTGATGGTTCCACGCGCACCGCCTACCTGCCCGCCCTGAGCTTCACGAAGGAGCCGCTATGACCTACACCGACTCATATGCCGCACCGATCACCGATCCGCTGTTCGACGGGGATACCGGCAGCTTCCCGCTCCCGCTGCGCCAGCTGCTGGTGCGGCTGCTGCGCGGCCCGTACCTCGACGGCTCCGTGGACGCCGCGGCCTGGCAGCTGCTGCTGGATTCGCAAGGCGCTGTCACCAAGTACTTCTCGGAGATCTTCCTAGCGCTGAGCCTGGACATGGAGCGCAAGATCGCCATGCTGGCGCCGGTGGACATCGAGCAGGCGCACACCGCGCCGATCGCCCCGCGCCGCCCGCTCAAGCGCGACGAGACCCTGCTGGCCCTGCGACTGCGGCTGCTGCTGGAGCAGCAGTCGGGCACCGGGGCCGATGCGGTGATCTCCCGCGCGGGCATGCACGAGATCCTGGCCGAGCACCGCGCCGCCGCCGACCGCGACGACAAGCGCTTCGCCGAGTCCTGCGATGCGGCCATCGCCCGGCTGGGCTCGCTGCGGCTACTGACCAATACCGAGCTGGCCGACGAGTTCCGCATTTCCCCGGCGCTGGCCATGGCCCTGCCCTTGGCCTCCATCCAGGACATCCCGCGCTACATCGCGGCGATCGACGCCAACGAAGGCGTGCTTAACCTCGCCGAGGCGGAGCCCGACGAGTCCGACGCATCCGAACAGACCGACGCACTGGTGCAGGAGTAGCCGATGAGCATTGAAATGACGCTGCCGCTGGGCGGCGAGATCAACCCCGGCCAGCACCGCCTCTCGCGCGTCCAGCTGGTGAACTGGGGAACCTTCCACGGGCTGCACGACCTGGGGGTGGACCGCGCCGGAACGCTGGTCACCGGCCATCCCGGCGTGGGCAAGTCCACGCTCTTCGACGCCATGGGCCACGTGTTCTTCGCCAGCCCGCGGCTGAACGAGTCGGCCAACGACGCGGCCACCCGCGAGGACCGCCGCACCACCTATTCCTACATGCGCGGACGCAAGTTCAAGACCAGCGCCGGCACCGTGTTCCAGCGCCCCGGGGCCACCTGGAGCGCCGTGCTGCTCAGCTACCAGGACGGCATGGGCAACACCGTCAGCGCCGGCGCGGTCTTCGACCTGCCGGACGCCGGGCTGGAAGGCCAGGTGTCCAAGCACTACCTGTTGTGCGAGGGCGCGCTGGACATCGCCGAGCTGGAGAACCACGGCCCGCGCCGCTTCACGGTCTCCTCGCTGTCCAAGGCGCTGGCCCCGGCCGAGGCCTTCGACACCCACAAGGCGTTCATCGACCGGCTGCGCCGCCGCCTGGGCGTGGAAAGCGACAAGGCCTTCGCCCTGCTGCGCACCCTGCAGAACGGCAAGGGCCTGGCCAAGGGCGTGAACCAGTTCTTCCGCCACGAGGTGCTGGAGGAACCTGCCACGCTGAAGGCCGCCGCCGCCGCGGTGGAGGACTTCGCGCACCTGCGCGGCATCTACCGGCAGCTGGACACCGCCCGCGCGCAGCGCGACGTGCTGGCCGCCGTGCCGGAGCAGGACCGCGCCTACCGCTCGCTGGCCGAGAGGATCGGCGCCACCCGCCAGCTGCTGGAAACCGAGCTGGCGCAGCTCGAAGCGCAGGTGCGCCAGCTGGTGCTGCGCAACGACCTGGCGGCGCACCGCGCCGAGCATGCGCAGCTCACGGCCAGGCAGGCCGAGCTGGGCGAACGCAAGGCCAAGCTCGATGACCAGCTGCAGTCGCTGGAGGCCGCGCACGATTCGGCCGGCTCCGCCTCGCTGATGCTGCTGGAACGCGAAGCCGACGCCGCACGCAAGGCGCTGAGCGAGAAGGAGCGCGTGCTGCGCGCCCTGCAGGAGCAGGCCGACCAAGCCGGGCTGGCCTTCGAATTCAGCGCCACCGGGCTGGACGAGCTGCGTGCCAACGCCGCCCGCACCCTGCAGCAGCTGGACTCCATCACCAAGGACGCGCAGACCGTTGAATACGAGGCCATGGCCTCGCTGGTCAACCTGCGCAAGCGCGCTGACACGCTGGCCGAGCAGATCCGCTCCTACCAGCGCCGCAGCACCAACATCGACGACCGCTCGGTCGCGGCCCGGCGCGCCATCGCCTCGGCCTGTTCGCTGCGCGAGGAGCAGCTGCCCTTCGCCGGCGAGCTGATGGACGTCTCCGCCGACTGCGCCATGTGGCGGCTGGCCGCGGAGAAGGCACTGCACTCGGTGGCCCGCACCCTCCTGGTGCCCGGCGAGTTCCTGGCCCAGGTCACCCACGCCATCGACAAGCTCGACGGGCTGGGCCGGGTGCGCTGGGCGGACATCTCGCTGGCCCCGCGCGAGGCCGAGGCCGGTCCGGCGGACCTGGTCACCAAGCTGGACTTCGCCCCGGGTGAGGCCGGCGCCTGGCTGCGTGCAAAGATCACCTCCGACTATCCGCTGGCCTGCGTGGAGAACGACGCGGCCATGCACATCCATCCCAAGGCCATCACCCCGGCCGGCACCATCAAGACCGGCACCGGCCTCTTCGAGCGCGACACCCGCACCCTGCCGGCCTCCGAATACCTGCTGGGCTTCACCAACGAGGCGAAGATCTCCGAGCTGCAGTCCAAGGCCGCGCGCCTGGAAATCAAGGTGCAGGACGCCAAGAATGCCGCGGATGACCGCAGCGCCGCCAAGGCCAAGGTGCTGGCCAAGGCGCAGCTGCTCGGCGCGCTGATCGAGGACGAGCGCACCTTCGCGCAGCTGGATGCGGCCCCCGCGCTCCAGGCGCTGCGCCGCAGCGAGCAGAAGCTGGGCGACGCGCTCACGCTCTCCGGGGATTCCTCCCGGGTCCGCGCGCAGATCGAGGCAGCCAAAGCCGAGTCCGAGCAGCTGGTCGGAGACCTGGCGCTGGTCCGCTCCCGCGCCGGCGAGCTGGGCCTGCAGATCGAGCGGGCCGAAAAGGTCCTGGCTGCCGGTCCCGCGGACAGCGGCGACTGGCTGGAGCGGGTCCCGGCGGCGCTGCGCGGCCACGAGCTGCTCGGCGGATTGCTGGAAACCATCGGCGCCGGCAGCAGCCCGGCCTCCGAGGAGATCTCCAGCGCCTTCGCCGAGGCCAGGCTGCAGCTGGCGGGCCAGCTGAGCGAGCTGACCGCGCGGCGCCAGGAAATCGGCGGGGCGCTGAGCGAGACCTTCCGCCGTTTCGCCCGTGAATTCGGCGGCTCCCACGCGCAGACCCACGGCACCTCCCCGGAGGCCGCGGAGCACTACGCCCAGCTGCATGAGCAGATCGTCGCCGACGGCCTGCCGCACCACGAGGCGCAGTTCCGCGAATACTTCGCCAACCGCTCCTACGAACGTTTCAGCGACCTATTGCAGCTGCTGGACGAGGAGCGCCGGATGATTTCCGAGCGCATCAAGCCGCTGAACCAGATCCTCGGCGAGGTGGCCTTCGAGCACGGCTCGCTGCTGCGCCTGGAGGTGGAAAGCTCCATCCCGATGGAGGCCGCCACCTTCCGCAAGGACCTGAAGAACGCGCTGCAGGACGCCTACACCACCAAGGACGAGGGCAAGCTGGCCAGCTCCTACCAGGCGCTGGAGGCGCTGGTCTCGGCGCTGAGCGATCCCGGCCTTTCGGCCTGGCGTTCAACGGTGCTTGACGTGCGCCAGCATGTGGTGATCAGCTGCAACGAGCACAAGCCGAACGGCGAGGTGGAGACCGGTCTGGAACCTGGCACCCTCTCCGGCGGCGAGGGGCAGCGCTTCACCTCGTTCATCATGGGCGCCGCGCTGGCCTACCAGCTCGGCTTCGCCACCGCCGGGTTCACGTCCTTCGGCACGGTGATGATCGACGAGGCGTTCATCCAGGCCAACTCCGAATATGCCGCGGCGGGCATCCGCGCGCTGCAGGAATTCGGTTTCCACCTGGTGCTGGCAGCCCCGGAAGACAAGATCGATTTGAGCCGCCACCTGGGATCCATCACGGACATCATCAAGCATCCGGGATCCAACATCTCGGGCTTCGTCACCACCGGCCGCTCCCCGGCCATGGCCACCACCATCACGCTGCGCTAGCTGCGCGGCGCAGGTAAGGGCCCGCAGGACGCTGAGCCACGCATCCGGCAAAGCGTGCTGCGGGCCCTTGCCGTCCCTCGACGCGGCTGCTGCATCTGTTCCAGGAGGCGCTGCGGGATCATGCTCACCCGCGTGGCCAGCGTCTGCGGGGCGAACTCGGGATCGATGCATTCGTCCCAGTACTCCAGGTGCGTGCGGTCGATCCAGTGCCCCGAGTCGCGGGCCTCGGTGCTGCCGTGTCCCTGGATGCTGTACCAATACAGGTACTCAGCCCCGTCCAGCGTCTCGCTGAATAACGTCTAGACGTACATCCGCTCCCCCTCCAGGGCTTCCAGCACCGCCGGCATATTGGAGTTCAGGAACTGGAGCCACTGGTCGACTCGTTCGGTCTTGCCTGGTTACACCCGACAACGCATCAGCTCGATGTTCATCGAACCAGCGGTATACGAGCAACGCCCGGGTCCGATGACGTGAAGTCATCGGCCCCGGGCGTCTGCCTGCCGGTCGCGAGGCGCCAGGCTACTCGGTCGCCAGCCCCTGGACCGGGGAGAGCTTCGCAGCGCGGCGTCCCGGGGTCACCGAGGCCAGCAGGGCGGCCACGATGCTGACTACCAGCACCAGGGCCAGCTGCAGCCACGGGATCTCGTAGGACATCTCGCCGACCGCAGAGAGCGTGGCATGCGCGCCGAGCAGTCCGTAGACCACGCCGAGCACCAGACCCAGCAGGGCCGCCACGCCGCCGATCAGCACGGCTTCCTGGGCCAGCATGGCCCGCAGCTGCTTCTTCTTCAGGCCCAGGGCCCGCAGCAGCGAGTTCTCGCGGGTGCGTTCGAGCACCGAGAGGCTGAGCGTGTTGGCCACGCCGATCAGCGCGATCAGCACCGCCACGGCCAGCAGGGCGGACACGATGGCCAGCAGCACGTCGATAACCTGGGAGAACATGGCGTTCTGCACCACGCCGCCGTCGATCATGTACGACTCGACGTTGGCCACATCGGCGATCTGCTCCACCAGGGCGGTGATGTCGGCGTTGGACAGGTCGGGGGCCGCCTTGATCAGCACGCCGCCGTACTCGTTCTCCGAGTCGGCCAGCTTCAACGATTCCAAGGTGTCCTTGGTGACCAGGTCCTGGTACAGCGCCGCGGAGGACACCTTGACGTCCAGTTCCCTGCCGCCGACGGTCAGCTTCTTGGGCTGTTCTTCTGTGCCAGTGTTGAAGCGGATGATCTGCCCGTCCGCCGGCACGATGCTCTGGTCCAGCACGGTCTTGGAGAAGCCCTGCGGATCGACGCCCATCAGCTGTACCGGGGCTTCGTCCTCCCGGCCCTTGATTTCCGCGGTGCCGGCCACGAAGGTCGAGGTTTCCTCGATGCCGTCCAAGGAGGCCAGCTCGCGGGCCAGTTCCTGGGTCTTCGCGTCGTCGACTTGGCGCTCATACAGCGAGAGGGTCAGATCCACGGGGAACTCGCCGGCCAGGGAAGTGTTCAGGCTGGACTTGGCCGTCTGTCCGCCGACCATGATCATGGAAACCAGGGTGACTCCGATCAGCAGGGCCGTGGCGGTGGCGGTGGTGCGGCCCGGGTTGCGCACTGCGTTCAGGGCGGCGAGCTTGCCAGCCACCGAGCGCCCGGCCACCAGCTTGCCGATGCCGAAGACGCTGGCCGGGACGAACAGCGATGCGAGCATCAGGATGCCCGGGAAGGAAAGCAGGCCGCCGAGGAAGGCGATGGGCAGCGAACCGTCGATCGCGCCCCAGGCCAGCAGCCCGGCGCCGGCCAGGGCCAGCAGGATCCCGATGACGATGCGCAGCTTGCCGGCGCGGTTTTTCACGCTCGCCGCGTCGAAGGGACGCAGGGCCGCCAGCGGGGCGAGCTTCATGGCGCGGCGGGCCGGCAGGCTCGCGGCGATGACGGTCATTGCGATGCCCACGACCACCGGGATCACCAGGCCCTTGGCATCCAGCGCCAGCGTGGCGTAGGACAGGCTCGGCACCATCACGTGCAGCAGCTGGATCAGGCCTGCCATCAGCGCGACGGCCAGGGCCACGCCGATCGCCGAGGCGACGATGCCGATGACCAGGGCCTCGATGAGCACGGAGCTGCGGATCTGCTTGCGCTTGGCGCCCAGGGTGCGCAGCAGCGCCAGTTCGCGGGTGCGCTGGGCGATCACCACGTTGAAGGTGTTCACCACGACCAGGCCGGTGACCACCAGAGCGACCAGGGCGAACACCAGCAGCACCACGGTGAGCTGGTCGGTGCCGTCCGTCAGCATGGCGACGTCCTTGATGACCTTTTCATCGGCGGTCAGTACCGAGACGTCCCTCATCTGGTGCTCGGCGAAGTACGCGGCCAGCGCCTGCTGGGCGGCCGGGAGGGAGTCCTTGGCATCGATCACGATGTTCTGGAAGGAACCGGAATCGCCGGCGATCTTCGTCCAGACGGATTCCGGCAGGCCCACCATGGCGTAGCCGGAGAGCTGCGGATCGGTGCTGGTGCGCTGGATGCCCACCACCTTCATGTCCTTGGTGGACTCGGAGGTGGTCAGGCCGACGGTGTCCCCCACCGAGACCTTCATGCGATCGGCGTGCTCGTCGTCGAGGATGACCTCGTCGGCGTTCAGCGGGGCACGGCCTTCGAGCAGCTCCATGCCGCCGAGGTTCTGCTCGGCGGACACCGGCTGGAGCAGCACGCCATAGCCGTCGTCCGCGGTGTGCAGTTCACCGGTTTCGTAGGCGGTGCCGTAGGCGGTGGAGATCTCCGGGAGCTTGCGGATGTCCTCGACCTGTTCCATGGCCAGTTCGGTGTACTCGAAGTCGGGATCGTCCTCCGGCACCAGTTCCCAGTCCTGGAAGGCGACCAGATCGGCGTTCTTGTAGGTGTCGCCCAGCGAATTCTTCAAGGTCGCGCGGGTCGAGGTGTTCACGGCCAGGGTGGCCGCGAGGAAGGCGGTGCCGATGGCGACCGCCAGGACCACGGCGATATAGCGCCGTGCATAGGTCTTGATATTGGCGAGGGCTACGTGCAGCATCGACTACTCCGCCAGCGAGGCCAGTGCCTCGGTCACGGTGGCCACGGTCGGGTCATCCAGCTGGCCCACGATGCTGCCGTCCTTCATCAGCAGCACGGTGTCCGCGTAGGAGGCGGCGGCCGGGTCGTGGGTGACCATGATGATGGTCTGGCCCATTTCGCGGGTCGAGGTGCGCATCAGCGAGAGCACCTCGGCCCCGGTGCGGGAATCCAGGTTGCCGGTGGGCTCGTCGCCGAAGACGACCTCGGGGCGGGTGAGCAGGGCGCGCGCCACGGCGACGCGCTGCTGCTGGCCGCCGGAAAGCTCGTGCGGCTTGTGGCTCAGGCGGTCGCGCAGGCCCAACGCGTCGATGACGGTGTTGAACCATTCGCGGTCGTGGCTCTTGCCGGCCAGCGACAGCGGCAGCAGGATGTTGTCCTTGGCGTTGATGGTCGGGACCAGGTTGAAGGACTGGAATACGAAGCCGATCTGCTCGCGGCGCATCATGGTCAGCTCGTCGTCGTTCAGGTTCATCAGGTCGCGGCCGCCGATGATGATCTCTCCGGCGTCCGCGGTGTCCAGCCCGGCCAGGCAGTGCATCAGGGTGGACTTGCCGGAGCCCGAGGGGCCCATGATGGCGGTGAAGCGGGAACGGGCAAAGGCGACGTCTACTGTCCGCAGCGCCTCCACGCGGGTGCTGTCATGTCCGTAGCTTTTGGTCAGACCTCGGGCGCAGACCGCGTATTCGGTAAGGGGCAGAGTTTCAGATGTCATGTTCCAAGACTATAAAAGGCCAAGAGAAACCCGTATCGGCCGACAGGCCGGTCTTGGATGCCGCCGGCTCATACCTGGGTATGAGCCGGCATCCTGGACGCTGGTTCCGCGGGTGCGCGCCGCTCGGTCAGCACCCTGTATGGCGCTCGGTGACGCTGTGCGATTCCGGTTCGATCTGGAAGGTCGAGTGCTCGATGCTGACCTCGAAGTGCGCTGCCACGCACTGCTGCAGGTTGCGCAGCAGGCCCCCGGCAGCGTCCGCGTCGAACATCTCGTTCTTGACCACCACGTGCGCGGTGAGCACCGGCAGGTTGGAGGCGATCTGGCTGGCGTGCAGGTCGTGCACGGCGAGCACGCCCGGCTGGCCTTCCAGGTGGGTGCGCACCGCGCCCAAGTCCAGGCCGCGCGGGGTGGATTCGAGCAGGATGTGCGTGGTTTCCTTCAGCAAGGTGGCGGCGCGGGGCACGATCAGCGCGCTGATCAGCAGCGCAGCCACGGAATCGGCGCGCATCCAGCCGGTCAGCGCGATCACCACGGCCGCGACGATCACGGCGACCGAACCCAGCGCGTCATTGACGACTTCCAGGAAGGCCGCGCGCATGTTCAGGTTGTGGCCCCGTCCCCCGGCGATGATCAGCATGGAGGCGATGTTGCCGAGCAAACCGATGATGCCGAAGACCAGCAGCCCGGCGGGCTGGACCTCCGGCGGGTCGAAGAGCCGCTGGACCGCGTCCACCGCGGCGTAGATGCCCACGGCCAGCAGCAGCGCCGACTGCAGGGTCGCGGAAAGCACCTCGGCCCGGCGGAAGCCCCAGGTGCGTTTCATGGTGGGCTTGCGCATGATCAGGTTGGCAGCGGTCAGCGCCATCAGCAGCCCGGCGGTGTCGGTGAGCATATGCGCCGCGTCCACCAGCAGGGCCAGCGAGTTGGTCATGATCGCGCCGATGACCTCCGCGACCAGGATGCTGGCGGTGATGCCCAGCGCCCAGGCCAGCCGGGTCCGGTTGGTGGCGAAATGGTCGTGGGAATGCTCGTGGGAGTGGTCGTGGCCCATGGAGCTACACCCCGCCTTCCGGAGAGGGGTGGCCCTCATGCCACTGGTGGTTGCGGTTGGCCGGGCGCCCCAGGCGCAGCGCCTGGCTCTGCACGGCGGCCAGGTCCTGGGCGTGGCTCAGGGAGTACAGGCTCGCGCGGCCCTGGCTGCGGACGCTGACCAGGCCACTGTCCTTCAGGCAGGAAAGGTGCGCGCTGACGGTGCTCTGCGCCAGGCCCAGATGCTCGGTGAGGTCCTTGACCTTGTGCTCACCGGTTTTCAGGTGCTCAAGGATCAATAGCCGCGTGGGGTCGGCCAGCGCATGGAACAGCGCCGCGAGCTGCAGGCGCTGCTGGGCCTCTTCCATTGCATGGATCTGTGACTCTATTATCGCCATATGACGATGATAGCATTTCAAGCCGCCGCGCAACAGGGTCGCTCAATCCTGGCGCCATCCGCCAATGGCAAGATGGAGGAATGAGCAACGACCTGATCATTGGCGATGACGGGCTGGCCCGGCCGCTGTGGGCTTCGAGCAACGAGATGCTGCGCCGGTACTACGACACCGAATGGGGCATGCCGATCACCGACGAGACCGGTCTCTTTGAGCGGCTGAGCCTGGAGTGCTTCCAGTCGGGCTTGTCCTGGGCGATCATCCTGTCCAAGCGCGAGGCGTTCCGCGACGCCTTCGCGCAATTCGACCCGGAAAAGGTCGCCCTGTTTTCCGAAACGGATTTCGAGCGGCTCATCGAGGATCCGCGCATCGTGCGCAACCGGTTGAAGATCCGCGCCACGATCGCCAATGCGCAGGCCACCCTGGCCCTGCGCGACGAGGGTGGGCTGGCGCAGCTCATCTGGTCGCACCAGCCGGAGCAAACCCCCAGACCGCGCGCCATGTCGGAGATCCCTACGCAAAGCGAGGAGTCCAAGGCGCTGGCCAAGGAATTGAAGAAGCGCGGCTTCAAGTTCGTGGGGCCGACCACCATGTTCGCCCTCATGGAAGCCGTGGGCATGGTCGACACCCACCTGCTCGGGTCCCATCGCCGCGGCACCTCCGGAATCTGGCCCCGGTAGGCTTCCCGCCGCGCGGTGTCGGCCGCGACGGCACAAAAAATGAGACCTGCCGGGGTGTGCGATCCCGGCAGGTCTCATCTTTCTGCGACTCGGCTGACTGAGCAGGTCAACCGCTTCCCTATTCCCCTTATTTCAAGCCGGCTAGGCCGACCACCAGAGCAGGATGAGCATTTCCTGGCTCGCGGTGAACAAGCCGATTCGCATCGGTCAAGTTTGCAGCTTCTCCCGACCACACACGGGAGAAGCTCTGGAATAAGCATAACCCGGCAGTGGGCAATAACGTCAACCCCTGCATGCTAATTTAATAAAAATTAACTTAGGTGACTCTAACTTCTCTGGAGCGGAGCTTCTTCGAAGATCTGGCCGACCGGGCTGCGCTTCTCCGCCTGGAAGTCGTCTTCCGCGCGACCGAAGGCCCAGTAGGCGGAAAGCGACATGTCACGGCGGTCCACGCCGCGCTCGTTGTAGAAGTAGCCACGCAGCTTCTTGGTCACTTCGCGCTCGCCATGGGAGAAGACCTGCACCGTGCCCTCGGGCCACGGGTAGTCGCGCACCACGGACTCCAGCTTGGTGTTCTCGGGGGTGAAGGCTCCGTTGCGGTGAACCCAGCGGATCTCCACGCCGGCCGGGGCCTTGAGGTCCATCTCGTCCTCGGCGGCGGAAACCTCGATGATCGCGACGCCTCGCATGTGCTCGGACATGGATTCCAGCGCCGCGGCAATGGCCGGGATGGCCGTCTCGTCGCCGACCAGGAAGTGGAAGTCGAATTCCTCCTTCGGGTAGTACAGGCCGCCGGGGCCGGAGAAGCAGACGGTGTCGCCGATCTGGGCGTCCCGGGCCCAGGGGCCGGCCAATCCTTCGTCGCCATGGACCACAAAATCCACCTGGATGGTTCCGGCTTCCGCGTCGCTGCTGCGCACGGTGTAGGTGCGCCGCACCGGCAGGTCCTGCATGTCCAGCTTCTCGCGCAGCTCATCCATGTCGTAGGGAGGAGTTAGACCGAGCTCCGGCTTGGCGAACAGGATCTTGATGTAGCGGTCGGTGACCGGCTTGTCGACGAAGGTCTCGAAGCCCGGGCCGCCGAGGGTCAGGCGCACCAGGTGCGGAGCAATCTGCTCGCGCTTCATGACCTGCAGTACGGTCTGCGGACGGGCAGCGCGCCCGCCACCCTGCGGGCGTTCGGCTTGGGGATTGGCCACGGTAGCACTTCCTATCTGAATAAGACTAGATAACTCAATCCTAATTCACCCAAGCCGTGCGCCCTACTTTGCGAAGGTCGGCGCCCCTTCGAACGCCGCGAGCCCCTGGCGCTCGGCCTCGCTCAGGCGCTGGACGCGGCCCACCGCCGGGTCGAAATAGGCCAGGGTGGTGGCGGCCTTGACGCAGAGGTAGTCCTCGATGGGGTCGCGGAATTCGTAGCAGATCTCGAAGCTGGCCGGCTTGATGTTGGCCACCCACAGATCCACGTTCACCGGGACGTTGCGGTATTCCAGCGGCCGCGAATAGCGCACGCGGTGCTCGACCACGAGGATCTGCACCCCGGCAGGCACCGCGGAGAAGATATCCGCCTTCGGGTCCATGCCCGGCGCCCCGGTGCCGCCCGGCACGCCGAACCCGGCGATGCGCGCCTCCTCCATCAGCCTGATCAAGTTCACGTTGTTCACGTGGCCGTAGGCGTCCATGTCGCCCCAGCGCATGGGCACCTGGACCCGCAGCGGTGCACCGCTCATTAGTCTTCCTCCTGGAAATCGGTATCGAAATCGACCAGCCCGAGCCGGGCCAGCCCCTGGAGGATCCGCGCCCCGTCGGGCTCATAGACCCAGGGGATCCCCGGCGTGGTGCGCCACAGCTCCTGCGAGCGGCCGCCGGCCAGCACCGCCTCGGAAGGGGTCAGCTGGCGGATCACGATGGCGCGCACGTGCTCCGGGTAGCGGCGGGCGAACTCGGCGTAGATCGCCGGGTCGTGCTGCCCGTCATCGCCGATCAGCACCCAGGAGATGTTCGGGAATTCCTCGGCCAGCCGGCGCAGCTGGTCGACCTTGTGCTGCTGGCCGCTGCGGAACCAGGCCCGGTCGGTCGGCCCCCAGTCGGTCAGCAGCAGCGGTCCGCGCGGGTAGAGGTTGCGCGACATGAAGCGCTGCAGCGTCTGCGCGACGTTCCACGCACCGGTGGACAGGTAGATGGTGGGGCTGTGCGGGTGCTCCTTGAGGATGTACTGCATCATCACCGCCATGCCCGGGGTTGCCACGCGCGCATGCTCGGAGAGCACAAACGAGTTCCAGGCGGCCAGCAGCGGGCGCGGCAGCGCGGTGACCACCACGGTGTCGTCCACGTCGCTGATCACGCCGAAGCGCTGGCTCTCGTCGATGACCAGGATTTTCGCGCTGGCGTCATCGCCGTCGTGGGCGCGCAGCGAGACCTCGTGCCACCCGGGGTCCAGGTCCACCGCCAGCTTCGCGTCGATGACCCCGCCGCGGTCGGCCTGCACCTCGAAGCGCTGGCCCGCCACCTCGATGGAGACCTTGCCGCCCGGCAGGATCGGGGACGTGAAATTCCGGAAACCGCGGATGCCGTCGGCGATGACCTGCGCCTGGTGGTGGCCGTCCTCGAAGGCGCCGGGCTTGGCGAGCACCACCCGCGCGAGCACGCGGATCCAGCCGCCGGCGCTGCTGGCGTAGCCGTAGCCGAGGTAGGGCAGGATGACCGGACCCAAGCCCTTGCGTTCCGCGTTGCGGACCCTCCAGTGGTGGTATCCGTCCTCGAACCGGGAGGCGACATGGCGCGCAACTCCGTCGCTTGCAGCGTGACTCATGCTCCAAGTCTTTCATGCCTGCCGTCGGCAGGCTTAACCAATCACAATGTGTCGCAGACCTTGCGGTTTTCTACTTTACGTAGAAAGATCAGAGTATGAAATACGATCACGACAACAACCATCCGGTCCTCGTCCTGAACGAGGAGCAGTCCTGGGAACTTCTGGCCCATACCTCGCACGGTCGCGTTGCCACCTCCGTCGCAGGTGATGTCGATATCGTCCCGGTCAACTACGGGGTCCACAAGGGCAAGCTCTTCCTGCGCACCGCACCGGGCAACAAGCTGGCATCCATGACCATCAACGACAAGGTGGCCTTCGAAGCCGACGGGATTCTCGCCGACGAAGCGTGGTCCGTCGTGGTGCACGGCTCCGCCGAGGTGCTCGAGCACGAGGCCGACATCCAGGAAGCCCGCGAAAGCGGCGTGAGCCCTTGGGTTCCGACGCAGAAGGACTTCTGGATCCGCATCCACGTCCGCTCCATCTCCGGGCGCCATTTCCAGCTCGGCGAGCAGCCCGAGGTCGGGCAGTAGGCGCCAGCAGCCATTAAACGCAGGACCCGCAGCACCGGTTGGCGCTGCGGGTCCTGCGTATGCCCGCAACGGGCGGGGGCTCAGCCCTTGTACGGGTAGAAGCCCTCGCCGCTCTTGCGGCCCAGCTTGCCGGCCTGGACCTTCTCGACGATCAGGGCGTGGGGCTTGTCCGTCTCCAGCCCGGTCTCCTCGAACGTTGCCTGCGCGATGAAGTCCACCACGTCCAGGCCCACCAGGTCCATCAGCTCGAACGGGCCCATCGGGTGGCCCAGCGCGGTGCGGGCAGTGGTGTCGATGTCCTCGATGCTGGCCACCCCGGCCGCGGCCAGGTCCAGCGCTTCGCGGTTGATGGCGCCCATCATGCGGTTGGCGATGAAGCCCGGGATCTCCTTGTTCACCAGCACCGGCTGCTTGGCCAGGCGCTTGGCGACCGCGGTGACCGCCTCGACGGTGGCGTCGCTGGTCTGCTCGTTGCGCACGACCTCCACGCACTTCATGACCAGGGCCGGGTTGAAGAAGTGCATGTTGCACACGAGTTCAGGGCGTCCGCTGGCCGCGGCGATGCGCGAGGAAGGCAGGGTCGAGGAGTTGGTCGCCAGGATGGCGTGGGCCGGAGCGGCCTGGCCGAGCTGCGCGAAGATCTGCTCCTTGATGTCCAGGCGTTCCACCGCGGCCTCGATGACCAGATCCGCCTGCGCGGCGGAGCTGGCCAGGTCGGTGGACTGGGTCAGCAGCCCCAGCGCCCGATCGGACTCATCCTGGCTCAGCTTGCCCTTGGCCACGCGGGAGGCGGCCCAGCCCTCCAGCTCGGTGCGGGCTGCGGCCAGGGCCTGCTCGGAAATGTCCTGCAGGATGGTCGTGTAGCCTCCCAGCGCGCAACTCATGGCAATTTGCCGTCCCATGGTTCCTGCGCCAATTACCAGAATGCGTTCGATCGTCATTGATTCCTCTGTTTTCTGCTCGGGTACTGTTACGTCACTAGCCGCGCAGGTACACCGTGGTGGTGTGCGTGTAGAACTCGCGCGCGGCGGCGCCCTGCTCCTTGGGACCATAGCCTGAGGCCTTGGCTCCGCCGAACGGAACGTGCGGGTCGGCACCCGCTGATTCCGAATTTACATGCAAAATCCCCACATCGAGAGTCTGTTGCGCGGCCAGCGCCACAGACAGGTCGCGGGTGAACAGCGCCAGGCTCAGCCCGAACTGAGAGTCCTCCGCGGCCTCGAAGGCCTCCTCGGTCCCGTTCACGCGCACTACGGAAAGCACCGGAGCGAAGAATTCCTCGCGCCAGGCGGTGTTCGCGCGTCCGGCCGGCCCGGCCGGCAGTTCCAGGATGGTCGGCGCCATGAAGCTACCGCCGTTCGGAGCCTTGCCGGAGTAGGCCACGGTGGCGCCTTCGGCGATCGCCTTGTCAACCCCGGCGCGCACCGAGACCGCGGCCTTGGCGTCCACCAGCGGGCCCATGTGCACGGAAGGATCCAGCGGATCGCCGGTCACCCAGGAATCCAGGCGGCCGGTGAGCTTGGCCAGGAACTCCTCGGCAATCGACTCGTCCAGGATCAGCCGGCTGGTGGCGGTGCACTTCTGACCGGTGGAGCGGAAGGCGCCGAACAGCACCTGCTCGCTGGCCAGGTCCAGGTCCGCGTCAGCCAGCACCACGGAGGCGTTCTTCCCGCCCATTTCAGCCTGCACCGGGATGCCGCGGGCGGCGCCGGCGGCGCACAGCCGACGGCCCACCCCGGTGGAACCGGTGAAGCTCAGCGCGTCAAGGTGCTGGTGCTCCATGATCGCATCGCCCAGCGAGCCCGGTCCGATGACCAGGTTCAGCACGCCGGCCGGCAGGCCGGCGTGGGCCAGGGCCTCCACCAGGCGCACCGCCAGCAGCGGCACCAAGCTGGCAGGCTTGAACACCACGGTGTTGCCGAAAACCAGCGCCGGGGCGATCTTCCAGGCCGGGATGGCGATCGGGAAGTTGAACGGGGTGATTACGCCGACCACGCCCAGCGGCTTGTGGGTGACCATGATCTGCTCCCCGGCGCGCGGGGACTGGTAAACGGTGCCGGCGGCGCGCTCAGCCTCCGCGGCGTAGTAGGTCAGGATCTGCGCGGCGCGCAGCACCTCGCCCACGCCTTCGGCCTTGGTCTTGCCTTCCTCAGCGGAAAGCTGCTCGCCGAAGCTGGCGGAGTTCTCCTGCAGGTAGGCGGCCGCCTTGACCAGGATCGCCCCGCGGGCGGCCATCGGGGTGGCCGCCCAGGACTTCCGGGCCGCTTCGGCGGCCTGGAATGCCTGGTCGATCTGGTCCGCGCTGGCGGCGTTGCCGGAGGCCAGGACCACGGCGGAGTCCGAGGCGCTCTGCGTGGTGATCATGCCGCCTTCGCCTTGCACCCAGACACCGTTGATGTAGTGGTCGAGCTGGGCGAGCAGGTTTGCGGAGGTCGATAGGGTCATCGAAATATGCCTTCTCTCGTGCGGTTCGGCCGGTTTAGCGGAAGGCCGGAACGCCAGTCAGCTTGTTGCCCAGGATCAGGGTATGGACCTCGTCGGTGCCCTCATAGGTGCGCACGGATTCCAGGTTGTTGGCGTGGCGCAGCGGCGAGTAGTCGAGGGTGATGCCGTTGCCGCCCAGGATGGTGCGGGCCTCGCGGCAGATCTCGATGGCTTCGCGGCAGTTGTTCAGCTTGCCCACGGAGATCTGGTGCAGGTCCAGGGTGCCGGCGTCCTTCTGGCGGCCGATGTGCAGCGCCAGCAGGAAGCCCTTGTTGATTTCCAGTGCCATGTCCACCAGCTTCTGCTGGGTCAGCTGGTAGCCGGCCAGCGGCTTGTCGAACTGCAGGCGCTCCTGCGAGTACTTCAGGGCGACCTCGAAGGCGTCGCGGGCGGCGCCCATGGAGCCCCAGATGATGCCGTAGCGCGCTTCATTCAGGCAGGAGAACGGACCCTTCAGGCCCTTGACCTCGGGCAGCACTGCCGAGCCCGGCAGGCGCACGTCGACCAGCTCGATTTCGCACTGGATCGAGGCGCGCATGGACAGCTTCGGCTCGATCGGGGTGGCCTTGTAGCCCGGGGTGCTGGTCGGCACCACGAAGCCGCGGATGCCCTCGTCGGTCTGCGCCCAGATCACTGCGACCTTGGCGACGTTGGCCAGGCCGATCCAGCGCTTGGAGCCGTTCAGCACCCAGTCGTCGCCGTCGCGGCGGGCGAAGGTCTTCATGCTGGACGGGTCCGAGCCCGCGGTCGGCTCGGTCAGGCCGAAGCAGCCGATGGCCTCGCCGGCGGCCATCTGCGGCAGCCACTCCTGCTTCTGCTCCTCGGAGCCGTGCTTGTAGATGGCGCTCATGGCCAGCGAACCCTGCACCGAGACGAAGGTGCGCAGGCCCGAGTCGCCGGCTTCCAGCTCCGCTCCGGCCAGGCCGTACTCCACGGCCGAGCGTCCGGCGCAGCCGTAGCCGTCCAGGTGCATGCCCAGCAGGCCGAGCTTTGCCATTTCCGGCACGATCTCCAGCGGGAAGACTGCGTCCTCGTACCAGCGGGCGATGTTCGGCTTGATGCTCTCGTTGACGAAGCCGCGCACCGAGTCGCGCAGGGCGAGCTCTTCGCTGGTCAGCAGCGCGTCGAAGTTGATCAGATCTGCCGGGTCCAAAACGCGTTCTGCCAGTGCCATGGTGGTCTCCTTGAAGAGGTGTTGAAACGTGGGGTTCGGCGTCTTGCCGTCCCGTTGGCCGGGACTGCGTCACACACCGACGAATTGCTTACCTCTGAAATTACGCAACAATTGTGATTCGCGCCTTAGACATTCTGTACAAGAGAGTCCGAATTGTCGGATACTTTTTCTATGATCACGCTTCTTCAGCTCGGCACCGCCCTCGCGTCGGACCTGGAGCCCGGTCCATCGGGCCGCTACAGCACCACCCCGATTGCCGGCGTCCACGTCTCCGAGCTGGAGGACCCGACCCCGTATCTTTCGGGCGGCGAGCTGCTGCTGACCACCGGGATGATTTTCGCCCGCGGCCAGGTCGACCCGGCCGTCTACGTGCGGCGGCTTCAGGAGAAGTCGGTCAAGGTCCTGGGCATCGGGCTGGGGCCCTCGCTCACCGCCATCCCGCCGGCGCTGGCCGCGGCCTGCGCGGAAGCGAAACTGGAAGTGGTGGTGGTCCCGGACCAGGTGCCGTTCCAGAACGTTTCGCGCGCCTACTGGAATCTGGCCATGCGCAGCAGCAATGCCGACCTGATGGATTCGCTGGGCACCCAGACCGCCATGGCGCGAGCCGCCATGCGCCCCGACGCAGTGCCCGCGGTGGTGCGCGGGCTGGCGCAGTCGCTGGGCGGCTGGGCGGCCTACGTGCCGCGCTTCGGCGAGGGAGAAACCGTCTGGCCCCCGTCCGCCGAGCAGTTCATGCCCAAGGTGCGGCGGGAAACGCACCGCATCGACAAGCTGGAGGCGCCCAGCACCGCGACCTTCGAGATCCTGAACCAGCCGGTGGTGCTGTATCCGGTGCTGGTCAACGCGCAGGTGTACGGGGTGCTCTCGCTCGGTCCGGGACGGCGGCTGACCCCGGCGGACCGGCAGGTCATCACGACGGTTTGCGTGCTGCTGGCCATGCGCTCGCGCCAGCGCGAGCAGCAGGCCGAGTCCACGGCGGTGCTGGGCAGCGCGGTGGCCAAGCTCGCGGTGCGCGGACAGCTGGAAGCGGCCAGGATGCTGGCCGAGGATTCGGGACTGCCCGATGTCCCCTCGACGCTGCGGTTGCTGGCGTTGCGCGCGCAGGGAAGCATCCCGGTGTCATTCGCCGCCGAGTCGGCCCGCGGGCTGCTGGGCCCGGAACCCTACGACCTGGGGCCGGCGTTGAAGGCCACGCCCTTCGTGTTCGAACACGAGTCGTCCTTGATTGCCCTGCTTGACGCGTCGCTGGTGGCCCCGCTGGGCGAGCGCCCCTTCGATGATCTGGAGGGCACCGAGTTCCAGGTGCTTGGCTTCTCCCCCGAGAACCAAAACCAGATCCCTGAAACGGCCGCCGTGCTCTCCGCCCAAATCCACGGAGCGCAGATCCCCGCCATCTTCCAGGCGCTGCGCGCGGCGATTGCGCGGGCGCCGAAGGGCATGCTGACGCATCTGGGTTCCAGCGACGAATCCAAGGCGTCCAACTGGGTCAAGGCGCTGCACGAGTATGCCAGGGCGGACCTGGTGGCCACGGTGACCAGCTACCTGCGCCATCGCGGCACCTGGGAAGAGGCGGCCCGGGAACTGGGGCTGCACCGCAACACGCTGCGCTACCGGATGCAGCTGGTGAATTCGCTGATCGGCGTGGATGTGGATGACCCGGACGTTTCAGCGCACCTGTGGCTTGCGCTGCGGCACGCTGAAACGCACGGATTCTAGGAACCGGCCCTAGACGGTGGCGGCGGCCCCCAGCCATCCGCGCACCACGTCATTGTGCTCGCCGAGCTTGGGCGGGGCCTGGCGCGGGGTGTCCAGCGCCGGGGTCCAGATGGCCGGGTGGCGCACCTGTTCGCCGACCGCGACGCCCTGCGCGTCCAGCACTTCAATGGTGGGCTCCAGGCCCAGCGAGGCGGCGTAGTCCAGGCCTTCGGCGATGTTCGCGACCTTGCCGGCCGGCACGCCGACCTCGGTCAGGCGGCTTTGCCAATTGGCGCCGGTGTCGGCGCGCAGGGCCTGTTCCAGCAGCGGGATGAGCTCCTCGCGGTGCGCGACGCGCTGGGTGTTGGTGGAGAACCTCGGGTCGCCGCACAGCTCGGGAACCCCGAGCTCGGCGCACAGCTTGACGAACTGGCCGTCGTTGCCGCAGGCCACGGCCACCGAGCCGTCCTGGCAGTCCAGCAGCTGGTAGGGAACGATGGAGGGGTGCGCATTGCCCATGCGCCCGGCGATCTTCCCCGCGCCGAGGTAGGCCTGGCCCTGGTTGGCCAGCGCGCCCTGCAGGCTGGAGAGCAGATTGACCTCGATGTGCGCGCCGCGGCCGGTCTTCTGCCGGTTCTGCAGCGCCGCAAGGATCGCGATGGTGGCGTCCTTGGCGGTGAGCACGTCCACCAGCGCCACGCCGGCCTTCATCGGATCCGCATCGGCTTCGCCGGTGATGGACATCAGCCCGCCCAGGGCCTGCACGATGAAGTCGTAGCCGGGGATCTTGGATCCGCCCGCCGACCCGAAGCCGGTGATCGAGGCGTAGATCAGCGACGGGTTCAGCTCCGAGAGCTCCTCGTAGCCCAGGCCCATCTTGTCCATGCCGCCGGTGATGAAGTTTTCCACCAGCACGTCGGCCTTGGAAACCAGGTCTCGGGCGACCTCGCGGTCCTGCTCGTTGCGCAGGTCCAGCGCGATGGACTGCTTGTTGCGGTTGACCGATTCGAAGTAGGTGGCGCCGGTCGCGGAGAATGGCGGGCCCCAGCTGCGGGTGTCATCCCCGGTTTCCGGGCGTTCGACCTTGATGACGCGCGCACCCAGGTCGGCGAGCGTCATGGTGCTCAGGGGTCCGGCGAGAACCCGGGAAAAGTCAGCGACGACAATTCCTTCCAATGGTCGAAGTCCGCTCATGATGCTCCCCTACTCGTTGATTTCGTCCTTCTCTACCCTAGGTGTGCGCGCCGTCACGAGCTTGGGTTGTTCTGCCCAAGTTCTTGTGAAGAATGCACAAAAGCTCGGACGGTTTGCCGTCGCACAGACGCCCGGCGGCGGCTACGGGGCTGCCGGTTCGGGGTGCAGCGCGTCGCGGATCAGCTGCGAGCTGCGCTCATTGCCGAAGCTGAAGGAGCCGGTGGCGTCGATCCGGCCCAGCACCTCGGTTCCGGCCGGCGTGGATTCAAGCCGCCAGTCGGTTTCCTTGTCCATGTTGAACAGGTTGACGAACAGCGCGCCGTCCGCGTGCGCCTGGAGCATCATCGTTTTCATCCAGCCAGCCTGGGTGATCCAGTCATCGGCCTCGGCGTAGAACGGCGGGCTCTGCGGCCACTGGAACACCCAGGAGCCCCAGGCCTGGGCGCATTCACCTCCCGCGGTGAAGAAGGATTCGCCGCGCGAGGCCGAGGCGACCTCCGCAATGCCCCAGGGCTTGCCGCCGGCCAGCTGCTTGAGCTGCGCCACGGGCGCGCCGAAGACGTCGTCGTAGGACTGCCAGTTGCAGTTGACAGCGGGGTCGTTGGCGTCGGCCCAGTTGAAGCCGTCCAGCGCCAGCATGTCCACGGAGTCGGCGCCCGGGTAGACCGAGGCGAAGTCGACGGGTGTCCCATCCGGGGCGGATCCGGCCACCAGCGGGTTCCAGACCAAAGCGGCATCCGGCGCCCAGCGTTCCTTGAGCTGGTACACGTGCCGGAACATCCGCACGTAGTCGGCGGCGGTGTTCCCGCCGTTCACCCCGACGGACCAGGGACGGATGGCGTCGTTCATTTCCGGGGCGAAGCGCACCAGGATCGGCTGGTTCGCCGCGTACTTCTGGGCCTGCTTCAGCCAGGAGACCAGATAGTCGTCGTGGCTTCCAGCCGCGATGGCCGCCGGGCGGTATTCCGGCTGGTCCACGCTGCGGTTCTCCCAGTCGTAGGGTTCCCAGGCGATCAGCAGGGCCGCGTTGCGCCGCGCGGCTTCGGCCGCGTAGTCCGCGGGGAATCCGGGTTGGTTGGCGAAGTCCACATAGGTGGAGAGCATCCCGTTCGCGGCCCCGAGCTCGGCTTCGTCCCCGGGCACGTCGCCGAGCTGCGCGGCGGCCCACCCGATGACCGTCTGGCAGGTGTCCGGATCGGCGGTCCCGCTGCACCCCTGCGGCGCTTCGGTGGCCTGCGCCGCCGGAACGGCGGCGAGGCACAGCGTCGCGGCAAGCGCGGCGGCGCTGAACCGGCGGAATGTTGGAAAACGTGGGTGCGGCACGGCAGTTCCTTTCCTGGGCGGCCCCGCCCGGTTCGGAAGGGCTCTGCGGTGGTCGCCGGAACGGGAGCGTCCCGGCGCAGGTCCTAGATGGTCTTGCGCAGCGGGACTTCCTTGATGAACAGGATGCAGATGAAGGCGATGGCCGCGACCGCTGCCGAGACCAGGAAGACCAGTCCCGTGGCTTCCCCGTAGGCGGATTCGACCACGCCGCGCACTGCCGGCGGCATGCCCGACAGGTTCAGCGAGTCTCCGGAACCGCCCTTCGAGGTGTCAACGCCCAGCTTCGCCAGGCCCTCGGAGACCAGGGAGGCCACCTGGGTGGAGAGCATCGCGCCGAGGAACGCGACGCCGGCGGAACCGCCCACGGAACGGAAGAACGCCACCGAGGAGCTGGCCGCGCCGATGTCGGTGACCTTCACGGTGTTCTGCACAGCGAGCACCAGGTTCTGCAGCATGAAGCCCATGCCCACGCCGTTCAGGAACATGCCGATGGCCAGGATCCAGTACTCGGTGTCGTGGTGCATGGAGCCCAGCAGGCCCAGCCCGGCCACGTTCAGCAGCGAGCCGATGACCAGGTAGATTTTCCAGCGTCCGAAGCGGGTGATCATCTGGCCGGAGAATACGGAGCCGCAGTAGTTCCCCGCGATCATCGGCAGCGTCATCAACCCGGCCGCGGTGGGTGTGGCTTCCCGGGCGATCTGGAAGTACTGCCCGATGAACGCCCCGCTGCCGAACATGCCCACGCCGATCGCCACGGAGGCGATGATCGCCAGCGAGGTGGTGCGGGTGGTGATAATCTTCAGCGGAATGATCGGTTCCACGACGCGCGATTCGACCAGCAGCAGGGCCGCGGTGAGCACCGCGACGCCGCCGAGCATGGTGTAGGTCTGCCAGGAGTTGAAGGCGAAGAACTCGTCCTTGCCCACATAGGACACCCAGATCAGCAGCGTGGAGACCGCCACCGTCAGCAGCAGCGCCCCGCCCCAGTCGATGCGCACCTTGCGCTTCTGGTGGCTCAGGTGGAGGGTTTTCTGGATCAGGATCATGGACAGCACGCTGATCGGGATGCCGAAGAAGAAGCACCAGCGCCAGCCCAGTGGCGAGTCGACGATGAATCCTCCCAGCAGCGGGCCGGCCGCGGTGGACACCGCCATGACGGCGCCGAAGTACCCGGAGTAGCGTCCGCGTTCGCGCGGGGCGATGACCGTGCCGATCACCGCCATGCCCATGGCCGTCAGCCCTCCCATGCCGATCCCCTGGATCACGCGGGCGGCCAGCAGCACCGGAATGGACCAGGCCATGCCCGCCAGGAAGGACCCGAGGATGAAGACCAGGATGCCCGCCTGCAGCATCTTCTTCTTGTTGAACAGGTCCGCCATCTTCCCCCAGATCGGGGTGGTGGCGGCGTTGGCCAGCAAGGTGGTGGACAAAACCCAGTTGAAGTCGGTCTGCGATCCGCCGAGCTTGTCCATGATGGTGGGCAGCGCGATGGCGACGATGGTGGCGGCGAGCATCGCCGCGAAGAACGAGGCCAGCACGCCGGCGATGGAGCGCAGCACCTCGCGCTGGGTCATCTGCGGGGTGTCGGCGGCCGCCTCGGCCAGGTCGGTCGGGCCCGCGGCCCGCGGAGTCCGGTTAGCCATCCGAGCCGCTTCGCGGTTCTTCGGCCTGCAGCTCGCGGTGTTCATGGATGCCCTGGATCATCGAGTTGTTCAGTTCGCCCAGCGCGTCGGCGATCAAGGTCAGGCGGTCGTTGTCCCAGTCGGGCAGCAGCGGGCGCAGACGTTCGATGCGCAGCTGGGCCCGGGCTTCGAGCCGGTCGCTGCCGGCTTCGGTCACCCACAGGACCTGGCGGCGTGCGTCCAGGTCGCTGGGCCGCTTGTCCAGCAGTCCCGCCTGCTCCAGTTCGGCCAGATGCCGGCTCATCGCCGCCGTGCCGATGCCCAGATGGCTGGCGAGGTCGGCCGCGTGCGTGGGCTGGCGCATGTCCAGGGTCTTGAGCACATGGTGCGAAGCGTTGGAGACTTCGGGATCGGTCTGGTCCAGGTGCGAGAAGGAACGCAGCAGCCGCGAGGTCCGCGCCAGCTCGTCCAGCAGGCGTCCGAGCAGCTCGGTCGGAGCCTTGTTCACTGGCCACTGCACAATATATCGCCTGCCTATCTTCGGGGGTTCCACTCAACTCTAAGTTTAGATAGTTGCCTTGGTCAACGTTTTCTGGGTCTCACTCCCGATAGGCTGGAGTCGTGATTGATCTTTCCGAAGCGCACCTGGAATCCTCCGCCGAAACCCTGAGAAGCGCCGCGCTGGCCGCCGGGAGGCAGGCCGCCGAGCTGCTGCGCGGCGCCTTCCGCGGCGGCGTGCGGGTGGAGGAGAAAACCAACACCCACGACCTGGTCACCGCGATCGACCGGCAGAGCCAGGAACTGATCACCCGTTCGCTGCGTGCAGCGGTTCCAGGTTCCTGGGTACTGGGCGAGGAACAGGTCGAGACGGAAGCCGGCACCGCCGCGCCGGGCGCCGTGCAGTGGATCGTGGATCCGATCGACGGCACCAGCAACTTCGTGCACGGCATTGCCTTCTTCTGCGTGTCCATCGCGGCGGCTGTCGACGACCGGCTGGTCGCCGCGGCGATCATCGACCCGGTCTCCGGGGACGAATTCAGCGCCGATCTGTCCCACGCCTACCTCAACGGGCAGGTCCTGAGCCCGGCCGCGCGTCCGGAGCAGGCGCGCGCGAACCTGATGACCGACTACCCCGGCGCCGAATCGCTTCAGGCCGACGGCCCGCTGGCCCTGGAGCTGCTGGGCGGGTGGATCCGTGATTTCGCGACGGTACGCCGCAAGGTGTCCGCCGCGCTGGCGCTGGCGCATGTGGCCGCCGGATGGAGCGATGCGACCATCGGGTTCGACACCAAGGTGTGGGACGTAGCCGCCGGCGCGCATCTGGTGCGCATGGCCGGCGGCAGCTACCGGGGGCTGGGCTATGGATCCGAGCCGGCGGCGGACCACCTGTGCCCGGGATTCATCGCCCAGGGGCCGGGCGCCGACTACCCCTCGCTGTCCCGGGCGGCCGAGCGGATGCATGCACTGCGCACCACCGGGTCCGCGATGTAATCTGACAACTCCAAAGATCTTTCGCAAACCCCTCGGAATTCGAGATTCCCGGTCGTACGATACGAGTATGGAACCACTATTCCACCGGAACGCACACTCCGCCGTGCGTCATCACGGGGGCGGAGGGTTGATCCTGGGAGGGATCGGAGTGATGATTCTCTTCGGTGCTTTCGCAGTGATGTTGGCATCCCAGAGTCACACGCAGGACTGGGTGCCGCTGCTCATCGGCGTCAGCCTGGGCTTCTCAACGATGATGTTCGGCATCGTCTACCATTTCACGCACTGAGCACCATACTGGGAACACCAATTACAGTGCAGAACGCGGCCAGGGGCGGCGCCCGTACGGGTGCCGCCCCCAGCCGCGTTTCGGCGCTAGAGGTGGGTCGGCGCGAACATCTTCAGCAGCGTCTTGACCACCACGACGTTCGGGCCCTGCGCCGCGAAGGATTCGCGCAGCGCCTGCCCGACATCCTGCGGCTGCACCTCGCGGGCCGGGACGCCGAAGGACTTCGCCAGCGCGACGAAGTCGGGGCGGGCCAGTTCCGTGGCGGTGGCCTTGCCGAAAGCCCCTTCCATGTATTCGCGCAGGATGCCGTAGCCGCCGTCGTCCACGATCAGCCAGGTCACCGGTGCCTCATGCTGCTTAGCGGTGGCCAGCTCCGCGATGGAGTACATGGCCGAGCCGTCGCCGCTGACCGCCAGCACCCGCTCGCCCAGGCCGATCGCCCCGCCGATGCCCGCCGGGAAGCCGAAGCCCAGGCCGCCGGCCCCCTGCGCCGAATGGAACTGCCCCTGCCGCGAATCCCAGCAGCTCCAGCCCCAGTAGGCGGAAATCGTCATGTCCCAGAAGGTCTGCATATCCGCCGGAACCGCCTCGCGGATGTCCGCCATGAAACGGCGCTCCAGGCCCAGGTCCTGGGCATCCAGCCGGGCTTCGACCTTGGCCAGGGTGTCGGCCACGACCTCTTGCGGGCTGCGCCCGCGCCACTCGGCGCGGGCGGCGAAGCCTTCCCGGCGCAGCTGCGCGTTCAGGAAGTCCAGCGCCGCCCCGGCGTCCGCGCGGATGCCCAGGGCCGGGGTGTTCGACTCCAGCACCCGCGGTTCCGCGTCGATCTGGATCAGCCGGCCGCGCGGGGCCAGGGTGAAGTAGTTGCTTGACACCTCGCCCAGCGAGGAGCCGATGACCACCAGCACGTCCGCGTCCTCCAGGACCTCGGAGACGTAGCGGTCCTCCACCCAGGACTGCAGCGAAAGCTCGTGCTCCCAGGGGAAGGCACCGTTGCCGCCGGGGGTGCACAGCACCGGAGCCTGCAGCGTCTGGGCCGCTTCGAGCAGCTGGGCCCGGGCCTTGGCGCGGCGCACGCCGCCGCCTGCCACGATCACCGGGCGCTTGGCCTCGGACAGCCAGCGCACCGCCTCCTCGATGAGTTCCACGCGCGGCGGATGCTCGTAGGCCTCGGCCAGGGCGTCGCGCACCGGAGGCACCATGACCGGGGCCAGCAATACGTCCTGCGGCACCTCCACCCAGACCGGGCCCATGGGCACCGTGATAGCCCTGGCCCAGGCGTCCTGGATGGCCGAGGGGATGCCGGAGGCGTGGTGCACCGTCTGCTGGAACTTGGTGACGTTCGCGGCCGAGGCCTTCTGGTCGTCGAGCTGGTGCAGCATGCCCTTGCGGCGCGCGCCCAGTCCGTCCAGCGGGATCTGGCTGGCGATCACGACCATCGGCACGCCGGTGGCATAGGCCTCCTGCAACCCGGCCAGCGAGGTCAGCGCGCCGGGACCGGTGGACAGGAACAGCACCCCGACCTCGTCGGTGGCCCGCGAATAGCCGTCGGCCGCGAAGGCGGAGTTGTTCTCCACGCGCGAGGAGACGAAGTGCAGCTCAGAGCGCGAGAGCGCGTCGAAAAGCCCCAGCGCGTGCTGCCCGGGGATGCCGAACACGGTTTTCGTGCCCAGCGCGGTGAGCGTCTCGATGACCAGGTCGCCGCCGTTGCGCTGCGCGGTGCCCTGTACGGTGTCCTGTACGGCGGTCATCGGGCGTTCACCCCGCCACGGCTGCGGAAGTCGCTGATCAGGGAGATCAAGTCGTAGGTGACGTGGCTGGCGGCCACGCCGGTCATCTCGGCATGGTCGTAGGCCGGGCAGACCTCCACGATGTCCGCGCCGACGATGTTCAGCCCGCGCAGCCCGCGCAGGATCTCCAGCAGCTCGCGGCTGGTGATGCCGCCGGCTTCCGGGGTGCCGGTGCCCGGGGCGTGGGCAGGATCCAGCACATCGATGTCCACCGAGATGTACAGCGGGCGGTTGCCGATGCGCACCCGCAGCTTGTCAACGATCTCGCGCACGCCCTGGTAGTAGACATCCGAGCTGGTCACGATGCCGAAGCCGAAGCGCTTGTCGTCCTCCAGGTCCTTCTTGCCGTAGAGCGGGCCGCGGGTGCCGACGTGGCAGATGGCCTCGGTGTCCAGGATGCCTTCCTCCACCGCGCGGCGGAACGGGGTGCCGTGGGTGTATTCGGCGCCGAAGTAGGTATCCCAGGTGTCAAGGTGCGCGTCGAAGTGCAGCATCGCCACCGGGGCGCCGGCGCGCTGGGCGGCCGCGCGCAGGAGCGGCAGCGCGATGGTGTGGTCGCCGCCCAGGGTCACCAGGGTGGAGCCGTCGGCGGTCAGTTCCAGCGCCTCGTGCTCGATGGTCTCGATGGCCTCGTGGATGTTGAACGGGTTCACCGCCATGTCCCCCGCGTCGGCGACCTGGCTCTGCGCGAACGGCGAGGTGTCGGTGGCCGGGTTGTAGGGGCGGATCAGGCGCGAGGATTCGCGCACGTGGTTGGCACCGAAGCGGGCCCCTGGACGGTAGGAGACCCCGGTGTCGAAGGGGATGCCGACGATCTTGATGTCGGCCTGCTGCACCTGGTCCAGGCGGGGCAGGCGGGCGTAGGTGCCGGCACCCGCATAACGCGGAATCTGGGCCGCGTTGATGGGACCGAGGTTGCCGTTCTCTTCAATCCTGATTTCCTTCATGGGAGCATCCTTCCGACAACCCGGACCAGTCCGCAACTAGTTGTCTAATATGAAACTTCAGTTTCCTATTATGCTATTTTGCGATCTGCGCCACGTCAAGGCGCTGGCCGTCGCGAAACTCCGGAGTCCCCGAAACTTCCCGGCGCAACAAAAGGGACCGGCTCCGCCGTCCCGGTCAGGGGCGGCGGAGCCGGTCCGCAGGCCAGCGGCGGGCGGTTAGCCGGCCAGCTCGACGATGTTCTGCGCAAGCACCTCAAGTCCGTCGCGCAGCAGCGCTTCGCCGATGACCAGCGGAGGCAGCAGGCGCAGCACGTTGCCGTGGGTGCCGCAGGTCAGGGTCAGCACACCTTGGGCGTGGCAGGCCTTGGAAACGGCGGCGGCGAGCTCCGGACGCGGGGCCAAGGTGCCGCGGTCGGCGAACTCGACCGCCAGCATGGCGCCGCGGCCGCGGACCTGGGCCACCACAGCGGTGGATTCAAGCAGCGGCTCCAGCACTTCGCGGGCCACGCGCTCGATCAATTGGGCGTTTTCCAGCAGACCGCCGTCCTCGAACTGCTCGAAGACCGCCAGCGCGGCTTCGCAGGCCAGCGGGTTGCCGGCGTAGGTGCCGCCCAGGCCGCCGGCGTGCGGGGCGTTGAGCAGCTCGGTGCGCCCGGTGACCGCGGACAGCGGGACGCCGTTGGCCAGCGCCTTGGCGGTGAGGATCAGGTCGCCGGCCACACCTTCGTGCTCGGAGGCGAACAGCGTGCCGGTGCGGCCCATACCAGCCTGGATCTCGTCGATGACCAGCACGATGCCGTACTTGTCGGCCAGCTGGCGCAGGCCCGGGATGAAGCCGGCCATCGGGACGATGAAGCCGCCCTCGCCCTGGATCGGCTCGATCACCATGGCGGCGAAGCTGCCCGGGTCGTTCTCGATGAGCGTTGCCTCCACGGAGGCCAGCGCCGCCTCGACGCCGCCCTCGACAGCGGGGCGCAGCGGGTTGGCCGACGCGGCGCGGATGACATGCTCCGGCATCGGGCCGAAGTTCAGCTTGTACGGGTTGACCTTGGCGGTCATGCCCATGGTCAGCAGCGAGCGGCCATGGTAGGCCTCGTCGAAGACCAGGACGTTGGCGCGGCCGGTGGCGGCGCGGGCGATCTTGACAGCGTTTTCCACGGCTTCGGCGCCGGTGGAGAACAGTGCGGTGCGCTTGTCGAAGTCGCCCGGGGTGTTGCGGTTCAGCCAGTCGCAGACCTGGGTGAAGGACTCGTATTCGGTGACCATGAAGCAGGTGTGGGTGAAGGCTTCCAGCTGCTTGGCCACGCGCTGCGCCACCCGCCGGTTGGAGGCGCCCAGCGAGGTCACGGCGATGCCTGAGGCGAAGTCGATCAGGCGGTTGCCGTCGACGTCCTCGATGATGCCGCCGTCGGCGCGGGAGACGAAGACCGGCAGGGTGATGCCCAGGCCGCTGCTGACCTGCTGCACACGTTCCTCGTGTAGCTGGGTGGAGCGCGGTCCCGGAATGGCGGTGGCCAGGTAGCGGGTCTGGGTCAGCGTTTCGGCGTCGCGCGCCGCAAGAGTTTCGGTCATGCATCCAACGATAGAAATCCATGTGACACGCGTCATTAGCTTTTATGTCCAACGAGCGGTAAATGATTGGATAATTTACCCATGATCACCTTGCTGCAGTTGGGGTCAGAGCTCGGAAACGAGTTTTTCCCCGCCGATTCGACCACCTTCAGCGCCGCCCCGGTCACCGGCGTGCACATTTCCGAGCTGGAGGATCCCACCACCTATCTGGAGGGCGGCGAACTGCTGCTGACCACCGGCATGCCCTTCGGCCATTCGGCCACCGCCTCGCTGGCCTACATGCAGCGGCTGAAGGACAAGGACGTCAAGGCGTTGGGCCTGGGTCTCGGCCCGTGGCTGGACACGGTTCCGCAGCACGTGATCGACGCCTGCCGGCAGACCGGAGTGGAACTGGGCATCGTTCCGGACGGCGCGCCCTTCCAGAGCGTTTCGCGTGCCTATTGGCGGCTCTCGGCCAGGGACGACACGGTGAACCTGATGAGCTCCTTGGGTACCCAGACCGCGCTGGCGCGGGCCGCGATCCGTTCCGATGCCATCAACGCGGTGGTGCGCGGGCTGGCGCAGGCGCTGGGCGGCTGGGCCGCGTTCCTCCCTGACGACCCGCAGCCGGCCACCGTTTACCCCGCTTCCGCGCAGGGCTTCGTGCCCCTGCTGCGTCAGGAGTCGCAGCGTTTCCCGCGCACCGGCATGCCCTCGGCGTCCACCTTCGGCATCAACGGCCAGGCCGTGGTGCTGTATCCGATCCTGGCCGGGACCAGGATCCACGGCTTCCTGGGGGTGGGCTCGGGACGCACGCTGACCAAGGCCGACCGGCAGATCATCATGACCGTGTGCATGCTGCTCTCGCTGCGCGCCCGCCAGCGTGAGCTGATGGTCAGCACGAATGCGGCCCTGGGCGGAGCCACCGCCAAGCTGCTGCTGCACGGGCAGCCTGAATCCGCCCGGCTGGTTGCCCAGGAGGCTGGCATGGACGAGTTGCCCTCCCGGGTCAGGGTCCTGGCGCTGTCCGTGGGCGACGAGGCCGAGGCCCGCTCCGCAATCCAGTCCCTCGGCGCGCTGCCGGCGAGCGCCGCGCTGCCTCCGGTGGCGGATGCCGCGGCACGCTGCCAGTTGCGCTTCACGGATGATGCGGTGCTCTACCTGCTGCTGGACGAAGCCCAGCTGGGCAAGGCCCCTGCCGCCCCGGCGCAGGAACCGGACGCCGGGGCCAGGGAGCGCGCACGGAGCCTGCGTGCGGTGCTCTCCGCCCCGCTCACGCTGGCCGAGCTGCCGGCGAATCTTCCGGCGCTGCGCCAGGCGCTGTCCGGCGCCCCGGCCGGGGAGCTGAGCGACGCCGGGGCGGACTTCGACGCCAGCGCGCAGACGTGGGTGGAGGCGCTGGCCGCCTACACCCGTGCCGACCTGCTGTCGGCCGTCACCCAGTACCTGCGCCACCGCGGGCATTGGGAGGACGCCTCGCGCGCGCTGGGCATCCACCGCAATTCGCTGCGCCACCGCATCACCGTGGCCGGGGACCTGCTGGGCATCGATCTGGATGACCCGGATATCTCGGCGTCGCTCTGGCTGGCGCTGCGCCGCAACCAAGGCTGAGCCGGACCGGCAAGCCCTGCGGCGCGGGAAAGCCCCGACCTTCCGGTCGGGGCTTTCCTGTCGGTTTTAGCGTTTCGCGTTGGTTGCCTGCCGGCGGCGCCCCCTGCGGGAGGTGGCGGCCGCGCCGTCGGGTCCGATCGCGCCCAGCTTGGACTGCTGGCGGATGCTCAGCAGGTGCAGCAGTTCCTCTTCGGCATTCTCGCCGGGCTGGACGCCGCGCGGGACCCGGAACAGGAAGAACGTTCCCAACACCCACCATGCGGCGAACAGGGCCCACGGCTGCCAGGTGATGGCCGCCGGCATGCCCGGCAGGTACAGGGAGATCAGGCCGGCGCAGAAGAGCACCGACATCACGCCGATCACCTGGCCGAAGTTGCCCTTGCCGCCGATGCGCAGCGGGCGGTCCATCTGCGGTTCGCGGCGGCGCAGGATCAGGAAGGCCACGCCCACCAGCAGGTAGGCCACGACGATGGACGGCGAACCGGAATCGACCAGCCAGCCGAGCATCGCGGTGCCGAAGAACGGAGCCAGCACGGACAGACCACCGATGAACAGCAGCGCGTGGTGCGGGGTGCGGTACTTCGGGTGCAGCACGGCGAACCAGCGCGGCAGCATGCCGGAGGTGGCCATGGCGTACATCAGGCGCGAGGCGCCCATGAGCAGCGAGTTCCACGAGGTCAGGATGCCCGCGATGCCGCCGGCAATCAGGATCTTGGCCATGATCTCGGAGTTGAACAGCGCGCCCATGGCGTCCGCGGTGGCCATCTCGGAACCGGCGATCGCCGCCGGGCCCAGGCCCGAGGAGGTGGCCAGCACCACCATCACGTACCAGGCGGTGGCGATCAGCACGGAGATCACCACGTACTTGCCGATCTTGCGCGGCGGGATGTCGCATTCCTCGGCGGACTGCGGGATGACGTCGAAGCCGACGAACATGAACGGAACTACGATCATGACCCCGAAGAACCCGGCCAGCCCGTTGTCGAAGAACGGTTCCATATTGGACGATTCGCCGCTGGCGAAGGAGCCGGTGAGCAGCATCGCGCCGATGATGAACAGGAAGAGCACCACGAAGGTCTGCACCAGGCCGGCGGTCTTGATGCCGCGGATATTGATCCAGGTGATCACCACGGCGCCCAGCACACCCACGAGGGCCCAGGTCAGGTAGACCTCGGAGCCGGCGATGTCCCAGAGCTTGATCTGCGAGAGGTTGGGGAAGATGTACTGCACCGACTTGGGCAGCGCGACCGCTTCGAAGGCGACGATGGTGATGTAGCCGCCGACGATGGCCCAGGACCCGGCGAAGGACCAGCGGGCACCCATGGCGCGCAGCAGGTAGTTGTGCTCTCCGCCGGCCTTGGGCATGGCCGCGACGAGCTCGGCGTAGGTCAGGCCGACGACCGCCATGATGCCGCCGCCGACCAGCATGGCCAGCGAAGCGCCGATCGGGCCGGCGGTGGTGATCCAGTCACCGGTGAGCACCACCCAGCCGAAGCCGATCATGGCTCCGACGCCGATGGCCAGTGCGTCCCACTTGCCGAGAACCTTTTTGAGTCCTGGCTCAGCGCCCTGCTGGTTCGCCGCTGCTTGCGTCATGGCAACCCCTTTCAAAATAATGATGTGGATCACATTACGAAAGAGGCGGGGAGAAATCCTTGGACGAATAAACCAAAGGGAAAGTCAAAAGTTCCAAAGAACGCGGCGCGGGATGGCGTCCTTCCGGCCGATGATCAGGCTTTTTTCGCCGAGGTGGCACCCTTGACCATCGCGCGGTCGACTTCGTGAATTCCCAGGCAGAATCCAACCGAAAGGATGATCGACTTGATGGTGAGCTCGCTGATGTCGTCGGGAACGTAGACCAGCTGCACCGGTCCGGCTAGGACGATCAGGACCAGAGCCCAAATGTTGTAGGCCCAGGACGTCCGGGCCTCCATCATTTCCGGATGCCGCGCCCGGCGGCGGATCGTGCGCACACCCAGCATGATGATGACGACCGCGAGAATGGCGGCGCCGAGGAAAAAGAAGTTGCGCTGGGTCCGCAGCCACGCAAGGGTCGATCCGACCAGGATGCCGACCAGGGCCGAAGCCCACCAGCTGATGGAGCGCAATTCGTGCGGTTTGGACTCCGCGCTTCCGGTGGATTTACCAGTCGCCATTGCACTCCTTCCTGTCTTCACTAGCCTGCCTGCGTCGGCGGGCACTATTCCAAGAATACGCGGTGCAGTGGCCAGCCGTGAACGCGGCGCCTCTTCGCGGCAGGCTCTGTCCGGGGAGTCACACCACCCCGGGAGCCACTGCACAGACTCAGAGAATCAGGGTCCAGAGCACCACGGCAGGTTCATCGCCGGGGTTTTCCCAGCTGTGCGGTTCCCGCCCCGGAAAGGTCATGGTGTCCCCCGCAGCGAGCTCGACCACCCGTTCGGGCAGCACCAGCGTGAACACCCCGGAGGCCACGTGCAGCACTTCGAGCTCGCAATCCACCGAATACAGTTCGTTCTCCCCCTTGCCCCGGGGTTCCACTTCAGCGCGAATGACCTGGACGCGCTTTTCGCCGCGCGGGGTGACCAGCTTCTCGGTGATGCCCGAGCCTCCCAGCGAGATGCGCGGCGCATCCCCCAGTCGCACCAAAGTCGTGTCCGGTACTTCGAACAGGGTCCCGACCTCGATCCCCAGCACCTCGCAGAGCTTGAGCAGCGTGGAGACCGACGGACTGGTCAAGTCGCGTTCGACGCGGGAAAGAAACCCCTTGGTCAACCCGGAAAGCTCGGCGACCTGGTCGATCGTCATGTGCTGCTGCTGGCGGACGCCGCGCAGCCGTGCTCCGATGTTGATTGACGAGCCTGAGGGTTCGACGGGCAGAGCTTTCATCCGTGGGGCACCTGGACCTGTTCACTCGAAGGATAGGCAGCGACCGCTGGAGTGTACTTCTGCCGGCCGCTCTGCGTCCCCAGTTTACCAATACGCAACTTCCGGCCAACCGGAGCGGAAGAATATGACACCTTGGCTTCGGTGGCTTCCCATTTCCTGAAGCGGGTTCCCCGAACCGTGGCCTGCACCTACACTCGGTCCATGGACGGCACCCCGAACAGCACCGCGGCCAGGCTGCGCGAATACCTGAACGACGCGCGGCAGGCAGTCATCTTCAAAAGCCGGCAGCTCGGCGAGGAGCTGGCCCGCCAACCCATGACCCCCACCGGCACGCACGTGCTGGGCGTCGTGCACCATCTGGCGATCACCGAGTACGGCTACTTCGGTGCGTGCCTCAATCGGCCGGTCAACGACTCCTACGTCCAGCAGCTGCTGGACATCGACGACCCGCAGGCGGATTTCATTCCGCCAGCCGATGCCAGCGCGCAGCAGGTCATCGAGCTCTACCAGCGGGCCATCGCCTTCGCCGAGGCCGGGTTCGACCAGCTGGAGCTCGCCTCCCCGGCCGAAGTCCCCTGGTGGGTCCGCCACCGGCACACCACCCTGGAACATCTCATGGTGCACATGATCGCAGAGACCTCGCGCCATGCAGGCCATCTGGACATCGTCCGCGAGCTGCTGGACGGGCAGGTCGGGCTGCGCGCGGAAGCGCCGAACCTGCCGGACTACACGCCCCGGCAATGGCAGGAGCAGCGCGACCGGCTGCAGCAGACCGCGCAGTCCAAGCGAGGCTCCGACTAGGGCTTCGCGCGGAGTTCATATTACGGAATGAAACTTCACGACTTAATATTGCGGCGGTAGCATCGACACTGTTGCTTCACGAGACGCGGCGCCAAGCTCCGACTGGCCGCGCACCAACCCCAGGTTCATGGGTGGTTCGGATGAAGAAGCGGTCCGGGCATCGACCGATGCGCGGGCAAGAGCTCAGCGAGAGTTGTCGTGTCATGGCATTTTCCGTCCTCCCCATCATCGATCTGCAGACCGGACAGGTGCAGTTCACCGTGCAGGACCGCTGGTACACCCGCTACATTTCAGACCCGGCGCACCTTGAGCGGCTGATCACCCGTTCCTCCCGGCGCCCGGTCTTCGATCCCGCGGCCGGCGAGCTGGTGGTGTTCGTGGCGTCCGCCGGGCAGCCCGATGGGCGCAGCGTTGCTTTTAGGCTTGCCAAATTCCCCGGCACCATCTCGCTGGCTAAACTGAGAGGCTGAACAGAATCCCGGGTTTCGTTGAGAAATCCCAAGCCGTAGGAGAGTCATCCTCGTGATGTCACACAGCCCCACGACTGAGCCCACCCCCGCCCAGATCCGCCGCTGGCGCAAGTACGTTGCGGACGAGGTCGCCGAAGGCGCCATCTACCGCGCGCTGGCCCAGAAGAAGACCGGACAGGAAAAGCAGATCCTGCTGGGACTGGCCGCGGCGGAAGAACGCCATGAGGAATACTGGCGCACCAAGCTCGGGGCGCATGCCCGCCCGGTGCGTCCCTCGCTGCGTCGCAGCTTCCTGCGTTTCCTCGCCCTGAGCTTCGGCTCGGTGTTCGTGCTCGCGCTGGCGCAGCGGGCCGAAAGCAGCACCCCCTACGCGACCGATGCCGACGCGTCGCCGCAGATGGCCGCCGACGAGCAGGTCCACGAGGAAGTCGTCCGCGCCCTGGCCACCGCGGGCCGCGCGCAGCTGTCGGGCAACTTCCGCGCCGCGGTCTTCGGCGCCAACGACGGCCTGGTCTCCAACCTGGCCCTGGTCATGGGCATCGGGGCGACCGGTGTTTCCTCCGGACTGGTGCTGTTCTCCGGCATCGCCGGCCTGCTGGCCGGCGCGCTGTCCATGGCCGCCGGCGAATACGTCTCCGTGCGTTCGCAGCGCGAGCTGCTCACGGCTTCGCGTCCCACTCAGGTGACGCTGACCGCCGCCCCTGACCTGGATTTGGACGCCAATGAACTGGTGCTCATCTACAAGGCCCGCGGCATGACCGACGAGGATGCCGAGCACCGCGCTGCAGAACGCATGGGCCTGTTCACCTGCGACTGCAACCCGTCCTTCTCGCTGAACCCGGAAGCCCGGGCCGAAGAGCTGGCGAACGAGCACGAGGAACTGGGCTCGGCCACCGGCGCCGCGGCGACTTCCTTCTGCCTGTTCGCCTCCGGAGCGGTCATCCCGATCCTTCCCTACATCTTCGGCATGTCAGGCCTGGCTGCGATCATCACCTCGGTGCTGCTGGTCGGCGCCGCGCTGATGATCACCGGCGGCATTGTCGGGCTGCTGTCCGGGGCCTCGCCGATGAAGCGCGGCCTGCGCCAGCTGGCCATCGGCTGGGGCGCCGCCGCAGTCACCTACTGCCTCGGCTTGCTGTTCGGCACCAACGTGGCCTGAGCCCCGCAGGCTCGATGAGCCATTCCCACGGCCGCCGCCTGCTTCACCAGGCGGCGGCCGTTGCCGTTCTCAGAATCTGGTGCGCCGGCGCAGCGACTGCATGCCGCCGATGAATTCCACCGCTTCGGCCACCGAATCGACCAGAGCGATCTTGTCCTCCATGATCTGCTCGGCGGCCAGCGCCTTGAGCAGCTGCCAAGCCGGCAGTGTGCGGGTCCAATGCTCGCGGCCGACCAACACCAGCGGCACCACCCTGGCCCCGGTGGCGTAGTAGTTCTCGCAGGCGTCCTGGAAGATTTCCTGCACCGTGCCGGCGGAACCGGGCAGCACCACGATCCCGCCGTTGGATTGCTCCAGCAGCAGCGCCTCGCGGGTCGCGTTGGCGAAGAACTTGGCGATGTGCGTGGCGAACAGGTTCGGCGGTTCGTGCCCGAAGAACCAGGTCGGAACCCCCAGCGAGGTGCGTTCCGAGGGAAAGCGGGCCTTCACGGCGAGCGCGGTGCGCGCCCAGCCGGTGCGCCGGTGGATCGCGTCCGGTTCCGCCGCCAGCATCTGCAGGGCCGTGGAGATCTCCTCCCGCCCGCGGTCGGCCAGCCAGGCACCGGCGTTCGCCGCTTCCATGGCTCCCGGTCCCCCGCCGGTGGCCACGGCGTATCCGGCGCGGGTCAGCCGCGCCCCGAGGTCCAGCGCCTGCGCGTACTGCTCGGTGCCTCGGCTCAGGGCGTGCCCGCCCATGACTCCGATGATCGGGGTGTCCTTGAAGGCGCCGTCGTAGACCTCGGAGATCAGCGCCTGCCCCACGTGGTGGTCGTGCAGCGTCGATGCCATCGCCTGGTCGTCGCTCAGCAGCTGGCGCGGACCGTGCTGCTGCGAGTAGGTGTAGATCCGCGCGTCCGGCACATGCTCATAGGTCTGCGTGCTGATTCCCTCGTACAGTTCCTCGGGGGTGTACAGCCCGCGGTCGCTGGTGCGGAAGGGGAGCTGCTCCCCCGAGTCCATGCACAACCCGCCGGTGCCCTGGACCAAGGCGCGGCCGGCTTCACTGAACTGGCAGTCGATGAACAGCGCCTCGGCCAGGTCCAGCGCGGCGAGCACCGTATCGCGCCCGCGCAGATCCACCCGGTGCACCCGCCAGCTGCGGCCGCGGGAGCGCTGGAAACCCAGCGCTTCGGCCGCCAAGCGGTCGAATTCCGCCAGTGAGGTGATGTTGACGGCGCGCGCCGGAAGATACGGCCAGACTTGGGACATGGCTCCACGCTACGTGACAGTTAGGGATTATTCACAGTAGGGGGCTCTCAACTTTCACGACGGGCCAGAACGTGAAACGATTAGCGGATGACTAATGCCGTTCCACCGACCATCGACGCAAGGCACCTGCTGGCGTTCTTGGGCAATGTTCCCTTCTTCCACGGCAAGAAACTCGCCGACGAAGCCAATGCCGTGGTCGATGTTGAATTCGATGAGTCATCGGGGCAGATCGAAGGCACCGTGTTTGCCGGCGGCGAGGACTTTTCGCCCATGGTCCAGCTGCGCCGCGGCGCCGCCGGCTGGGAAATCGACTCCGGCGAATGCAGCTGCGACACCCCCGGCATCTGCCCGCACATCGCGGCCCTGGTGCTGACCTCCAACAAGCTCTCCGGGCTGGCCAAGGTGGCCACCAAGATGGAGGAGAAGGTCGTCACCACCTGGTCCAAGCAGGCAGACACCTGGTACGCCGAACGCGAGCCGCGCCCCAGCGACGGGCTGGTCGGCTCCCCCAACGACCCGGTGGTGCCGATGGCGCTGCAGTTCCTGCTTTTCGACGCCAAGAACACCACCCAGCAGCAGCAATGGATGCCGACCGGCAAGCTGCCGCACGCCACCCACCGCAACCGCCGCTTCCGCCTGGGCGTGCGCCCCATGGTGCGCAACTCCGAGGGCCGTTGGGTGCGCGGCCAGCTGCGCTGGACCACCATTGGCTTCAAGACCTTCGGCTGGAACCTGCTGCGCGCGCAGCACCACTGGTTCTGCAGGTTCGCGGCGATGGCCCGCAGCAACACCCAGACCAACTTCAAGACCGACGAGGACTGGCTGTTCCTGGACGAGTACTCCTCGAACCTGCTCTGGCCGCTGCTCGATGAAGCCCATGAGCTGGGCATCGAGCTGATCGGCACCCGCAACGACCTGTCGGTCCTGGTCGGCGGGCAATCCTGGACCGAAATGGTCGCGGACCTCGATGACGAGGACAACCTGCAGGTGCACGGCATCCTGCATGCCGCCGGCCACGACCTGACGCTGGAGGACTACAGCCCCGCCGGCACCATCGGCGACCACGGCTTCTACGTCCAGCTTGAGGACCCTGAGCAGATCCTGATCGCCCCGAGCCTGGACCGCCTCTCAGACAAGCAGCTGAACTGGTACGACTCGCACCAGCGGCTCCAGATTCCGGCGGCCGACCACCAGCTGTTCTTCGATACGGAGTATCCGCGCATGGCCCGCACCTTCGGCGTGCGCAGCATCTCCGAGGCCCTGGTTTTCCCTGAGCTGAAGCCCCCGTTCGTCCGCGCCAAGGTCGACTACAAGGTGGAGCAGACCGAGGAAGGCTCCAAGGAATCGGCCACCCTGGACTTCTCCATCAGCTACCCGGGGGTGGACGACGAGCACAAGCCCCACGACGCGGAGGCGGAGAGTTTCCTGCGCGCAGCGGTCAACGAGGTCTTCGAGCAGGTCATGGGTGTCGGCAACCCCGACTTGTCCCCCAAGTTCTACTCCGGCGAGCAGATGATCGCCTTCGTCTCCGACCTGGTTCCCGCCCTGGGCGCGCTGAAGACCGTCAAGCTGGAGGAAACCGGGCCGCGCCCGGTCTACCGCCAGCTGCGCGAGCTGCCCAAGCTGAAGATCAACGCCGTGGACCACGAACGCAACGACTGGCTGGATCTGGGCCTGCTGATCTCCGTCGGCTCCCATGAGGTGCCCTTCGCGGACATCGTGAAGGCGATGACCAATGGCGCCATGAAGCTGAAGCTGCCGGACAACTCGTGGTTCTCCCTGGACCAGCCGATCTTCGCCAAGCTCAAGGCGCTGGTGGACGAGGCCCAGGCGCTGAACGACAAGCCGAAGGACGCCGACCTGAAGCTCTCGGTCTTCCAGATCTCATTGTTCGAGGAACTGGACGAGCTGGCCGAGGGAATCGACGGAGCCGAGCTGTTCATCGGGCGCATGCGTTCGCTGCTGCGCGTCGCCGAAGGCGGCCAGGCCTCCGTGCCGGACACCCTACAGGCCACCCTGCGCCCCTACCAGGTCGACGGCTTCCGCTGGCTGGCTCGCCTCTACCAGGGCGGCTTCGGCGGCATCCTGGCCGATGACATGGGCCTGGGCAAGACCCTGCAGACCATTGCCCTGGTCCTGCACGCCCACCAGCTGTGGGAGGACCCCGAGGCCTGCGCCGAGCTGCCGCCGGCCCAGCGGGTGCGCGCACCGTTTTTGGTGGTCGCCCCGAGCTCCGTGGTCTCTAACTGGGAGATGGAGGTCCGCCGCTTCGCGCCGAGCCTGCGCGTTATCAGCATCGATTCCACGCTGGGCGACGCCCGTCAGCTGCGCGACCTGGCCGAAGGCTACGACGTGGTGCTCACGACCTACACGCTGCTGCGCCTGAACGACGAGATCTACGAGTCCCAGCGCTTCGCCGGGCTGATCCTGGACGAGGCCCAGTTCGTGAAGAACCGCTCGACCAAGGCCCACCGCACCGCGGTGAACCTGCAGACCAGCTTCAAGCTGGCGGTGACCGGCACCCCGATGGAGAACAACCTCTCCGAGCTCGGCGCGCTGCTGTCGCTGACCTCCCCGTCGCTGTTCATGAACGTCAGCCGCTTCAACCGGCAGTTCGCCCGCCCCATCGAGGTGCTGGGCGACAAGGACACCCTGGCCCTGCTGCAGCGCCGCGTGAAGCCGTTCATGCTGCGCCGCACCAAGGAATCCGTGGTGCTGGACCTGCCGGCCAAGCAGGAGCAGCAGGTGCTGGTGCGCCTGTCCGACGAGCACCAGCACATCTACGACACCCACCTGAACCGCGAACGCCAGAAGATCCTGCACCTGGTCGAGGACCTGGACAAGAACCGCTTCACCATCTTCCAGTCGCTCACGCACCTGCGCATGCTCGCGCTGGAGCCCTCGCTGGTGGACCCGGAGCTGGCCGAGGTGCCCGGATCTAAGCTCGAGGCGCTATTCGACCAGCTCGACGACGTGCTGAACGAGGGCCACCGCGCCCTGGTGTTCAGCCAGTTCACCTCCTACCTGAAGGTGCTGGCCGGGAAGCTGACCGCACTCGGGATCAAGTTCGTCTACCTGGACGGCAGCACCCGCAACCGCGCCGAGGTGATCGAGCAGTTCAAGGAGGGCGAAGCCCCGCTGTTCCTGATTTCGCTGAAGGCCGGCGGTTTCGGGCTGAACCTGACCGAGGCCGACTACTGCTTCCTGCTTGACCCGTGGTGGAACCCCGCCGTGGAGGCCCAGGCGATCGACCGTACCCACCGCATCGGCCAGACGCGCCAGGTGATGGTCTACCGCATGATCTCCAAGGGGACCATCGAGGAGAAGGTCGTGGCCCTGCAGGATTCCAAGCGGAAGCTGATCAACACCGTCATGGACGAGGCCGATGGCTTCTCCAAGGCACTGACCGCGCAGGACATCCGGAGCCTGCTCGAGTAACAGGTTGATTAACTCTTCGTGGTTTAGCAGGCGCTTACCAGCAAGACGCGATATATTCAATATGCCACCTCATGTGCGTTACGCCACACCGGACGCACAAGTAGGGCACCCCCATGGAGGTCTTCTTCAGGGGGCAGCGCAAGATGAAGGCGGTTATAACCGTGTCCCTGATCAAATCGGAGACTCTGAGTACACCGAGCGACGACTGGATGAACGCTTCGGTGACGACGGAAGCAGATCGTGTGGTGATTGAAACCGAGCAGGAGCGCCTGCTCCTGGAGAACGACCGGCTTCTGGAAAAAATCCGGAAGGTCCTAGCTTCTCCGCTGGATGAGATTTTCTACAACCCGAAGCACCGGATGCTGTTGATTCCGGGCGCCTTCGCGGTCATTGGATCCTCATTCCTGAGGGTGGACACCGAGGCCGCGACCGGCCTGCGGGGCTAAGCTCCCCGCGCACCGCATTACCCCCGGGCCGGCATCCCAGACCCGGCTTGGGGCTGTTTCCCAAATCTTTGATCCGTCGCCACAACGCCGTGGAGACGGAAAATGGCCGCCTGCGCCACGGTAATCCCGTGGCACAGGCGGCCATTACGCTCTCACCCGGGTTATCCGGGCTTCGAAGCCTCGCTTAGAGGGCTGCGAAAACTTCGCGCAGCAGGCGTGCGGTCTCCGAAGGAGTCTTGCCCACCTTCACGCCGGCAGCTTCCAGTGCTTCCTTCTTGGCCTGGGCAGTGCCAGCCGAGCCGGAAACGATGGCGCCTGCGTGGCCCATGGTCTTGCCCTCAGGGGCGGTGAAGCCTGCCACGTAGCCGACAACCGGCTTGGTGACGTTCGCCTTGATGTATTCGGCTGCGCGCTCCTCGGCGTCGCCGCCGATTTCGCCGATCATCACGATGGCCTTGGTTTCCGGATCCGCCTCGAACGCAGCCAGGGCGTCGATGTGGGTGGTGCCGATGACCGGGTCGCCGCCGATGCCGATGGCGGTGGAGAAGCCCAGGTCGCGCAGTTCGTACATCATCTGGTAGGTCAGGGTGCCGGACTTGGAGACCAAGCCGATCGGGCCCTTACCGGTGATGTTGTTCGGGGTGATGCCGACCAGCGCCTCGCCCGGGGTGATGATGCCTGGGCAGTTAGGGCCAATGATGCGGGTGATCTGGTTGCCGTCGGCGTCGACCTTGGACTGGGCCAGGGCCCAGAACTCAGCCGAGTCCTGCACCGGCACGCCTTCGGTGATGACCACAACGAGGCCGACCTCGGCCTCGATGGCCTCGACCACTGCATCCTTGGTGAACTTCGGCGGAACGAAGACGATCGACACGTCAGCGCCGGTCTCGGCCTTGGCCTCTGCCACGGTGCCGTAGACCTTGATCTCCTGCTCGCCGTGGGTCACGGTGGTGCCGGCCTTGCGTGCGTTCACGCCGCCGACGATGTTGGTGCCGGCCTTGAGCATCAGGGCGGTGTGCTTGGTGCCTTCGCCGCCGGTGATGCCCTGGACGATGACCTTGGAGTCCTTGTTCAGGTAAATGCTCATTGTTCGCTTATCCCTCTTACTTCGCTGCGTTGGCGAGCTCGGCGGCCTTGTCGGCGCCCTCGTCCATGGTTGCTGCCAGGGTCACCAGTGGGTGGTTGGCTTCGGCCAGGATGGCGCGGCCTTCTTCAACGTTGTTGCCGTCCAGGCGGACAACCAGCGGCTTGTTCGCTGCGTCACCCAGGGTGTTCAGCGCGCCGACGATGCCGTTGGCCACTGCGTCGCAAGCGGTGATGCCGCCGAAGACGTTGACGAACACGGACTTGACCTGCGGGTCGTTCAAGATGACGTCCAGGCCGTTGGCCATGACCTCAGCCGAGGCGCCGCCGCCGATGTCCAGGAAGTTCGCCGGCTTCACGTCACCGTGGTTCTCGCCAGCGTAGGCGACGACGTCCAGGGTCGACATGACCAGGCCTGCACCGTTGCCGATGATGCCCACTTCGCCGTCCAGCTTGACGTAGTTCAGGCCTGCAGCCTTGGCCTTGGCCTCCAGCGGATCGGCTGCGCCCTTGTCCTCGAGCTCTTCGTGAGCCGGGTGGCGGACCTCGGAAGCGTTGTCATCCAGGGAGACCTTGCCGTCCAGTGCGACGATGTCGCCTGCACCGGTCTTCACCAGTGGGTTGACCTCAACGAGGGTTGCATCCTCTTCCTTGAAGACGGTCCACAGCTTCTGCAGGGTCTCTTCGACCTTGGCGCGCAGTTCCTCGGCGAAACCGGCAGCTGCGACGATCTCGGCGGCCTTTTCGGCGTCGATGCCGACCAGCGGATCAACTGCAACGCGAGCCAGCGCCTCCGGGCGCTCCTCTGCCAGCTGCTCGATCTCCATGCCGCCCTCGACGGAGCACATGGCCAGGTAGTTGCGGTTTGCGCGGTCCAGCAGCACGGAGAAGTAGAATTCCTCGGCGATGTCCGCACCCTGTGCGATCATGACCTTGTTCACGGTGTGGCCCTTGATGTCCATACCGAGAATGTTCGATGCGTGCTCGAAAGCCTCGTCTGCGGTCTTGGCAACCTTAACGCCGCCAGCCTTGCCGCGGCCGCCAACCTTGACCTGAGCCTTAACGACTACGACGCCGCCGATCTTCTCAGCTGCTGCCTTGGCTTCTTCAGGGGTGTAAGCGACGATACCGGCAAGCACGGGTACGCCGTGTGCCTCGAATAGATCGCGCGCCTGGTACTCATACAGGTCCACGGGTTTGTGTCCTTCGTTCGAAGTTCATGCTGACTCGCGGCACAGTCACGGACCAGTGTCCGCGCCGTACCCAAAGAGAGCGCACCGCAACCAAACAGACGCCGAAACGGCGTCTTAGCCCGTGCGCATTTCTCAGACTATCCTTACTTTCGCGATCTTCCCACTTTTACAAGTTGTAGAGATTCCGCGCATTTCACCGATTGGCTATCGCTGTGACCAAGCCAATATCGCAATGGGGTTGACTACTCGACAATTTCGAGGGGCGCGTACCGAAGCAGAAGTCGTTTCTCGGAATCCGGAAATTGGACCTTGGCCACGGTTTTGTCGCCAGCGCCTTCTAGCGCGACGACTGTGCCCAAGCCAAAGGCCGTATGCTTGACCGACTGCCCGACCTTAGGGATCACGATCTCCTTGTTCTGCACCACACGCTGCTTCGACACCGGAGCGGCGTTGTGCCCGCGGACAGTATTGTTCGCCACCGACGAACCTGCTCCCCAATGGCTTCCGCGCTCGTAGCGGCTCGTGGCGAAATTCACCGAGCTGGAACCGAAGGACAGGCCCGGGCCGAAGGACGATCCCTCGCGCTTCCAGTCGATCAGCTGGGAGGGAACCTCTTCCAGGAACTGGCTGGCAGGGTTGTACTGCGCCTGTCCCCAGAGGCTTCGCTGCTCGGCACGCGTCAGGTAGAGGCGCTCGCGGGCGCGGGTCAGCCCCACGTAGGCCAGGCGGCGCTCTTCGGCCAGCTCCTTTTCATCGGTCATGGAGCGCTGATGCGGGAAGACGCCGTGCTCCATGCCGGTCAGGAACACGACCGGGAATTCTAGGCCCTTGGCCGTATGCAGGGTCATCAAGGTCACCATGCCCTCGCGTGCCGCCATGGCTGCGCCCTCGTCATCGCTAGGGGCTTCCGGGATCTGGTCTGCATCGGCCACCAGCGCGACCCGTTCCAGGAATCCGGCCAGGCCGCCCTCCGGTTCGTCGTTGACGTAGTCGCGCACGACGGCGACCAGTTCCGCGAGGTTCTCAACCCGGGACTCGTCTTGCGGGTCGCTGGAGGAACGCAGGGTTTCGAGGTATCCGGTCTGCTCAAGCACTGCTTCCAGCGCTTCGGCCGGGCCCGAGCCTTCGGCCACGATCTTCAGGTCGTCCATGAGCGCCACGAAAGCCGCGGTCATCTTGATGCCCCGGGTGCCCAGGCCCGGAGCCTCGTCCGAGCGGCGCAGCGCTTCCATGAAGGAGATGCGCTCGCGCTCCGCCAGCGCGGCGACGGCGCCTTCGGCGCGGTCGCCGATGCCGCGTTTCGGCTCGTTGAGGATGCGCCGGACGTTGATGTCGTCTTCCGGGTTCACCAGGGCGCGCAGGTATGCCAACGCATCCTTGATCTCCTTGCGGTCGTAGAAGCGGGTTCCGCCGACCACCCGGTATTTCAGATCGACGCGCATCAGCTGCTCTTCAAGCGCGCGCGACTGGGCATTGGTGCGATAGAAGATGGCGATGTCGCCGGGACGTACGTCTTCGTCGTCGTTCAGCCGCAGGATCTCCTCGGCGATCCAGCGGGCTTCGTCCGACTCGGACTCCCCCACGTAGCCGACGATTTGCTCGCCGTCGCCGCTGGCGGTCCACAGGCGCTTGTCGTTGCGGTCCGGGTTGAGCTTGATGACCTCGTTGGCAGCGGTCAGGATGTTCTGCGTGGAACGGTAGTTCTGCTCCAGCTTGATCGTCGCCGCGTTCGGGTAGTCCTTCTCGAACTCGATGATGTTCCGGATGTCGGCGCCGCGGAAGGCGTAGATGGACTGGTCCGAATCGCCCACCACTGTCAGTTCGCCCGGAGGGGTCTTCCCGTCGGGCCCGGTGAGTTCGCGAACCAGCGAATACTGGGCGTGGTTCGTATCCTGGTATTCGTCGATCAGAACATGGCGGAAGCGGCGGCGGTAGTTGTCCGCCACGGCCGGGAACGCGCGGAACATGTAGACGACCTGGCCGATCAAGTCGTCGAAGTCCAACGCGTTCGCCGCCCGCAGGCGCTGGGTGTAGCCGCGGTAGACCTCGGAGACGGCCCGGGAGAACGGGTCGTTCGTGTTGATGGTGGCCGCGTAGTCCTCGTCGTCGATCAGCTCGTTCTTCAACGAGGAGATCTTGTGCGCGATCGCCTTGGGCGTGAAGCGCTTCGGGTCGATCTCCAACCCCTTGGAAACCAGGGTGATCAGTCGCAGCGAATCCGCCGAGTCGTAGATCGAGAAGTTCGACTTCAAGCCGATGGTGGCAGCTTCGCGGCGCAGGATGCGCACGCACGACGAGTGGAACGTGGAGATCCACATCTTCTTCGCCTGGTCCTCGCCGATGAGCTCGGCGGCGCGTTCGCGCATTTCGGCGGCGGCCTTGTTGGTAAAGGTGATGGCCAGGATTTCATGCGGGCGCGAACGCCCCGTTGCCAGCAGGTACGCAATTCGATGGGTCAGCACACGCGTCTTGCCCGAGCCGGCGCCGGCGATGATCAGCAGCGGGCCCCCTGCATAGCGCACGGCCTCTTCCTGCTGCGGGTTCATGCCTACCAGCAGTTCGTCCGCGGTCGGCAAAGCCCGAGCTGTGGGTTCAGGAGCGAAGTCATCAAAAAGGAAATCCATGGTGTAGCCAGTCTACGTGCCGCATTGGACAGTATCGTGATGCCGGCCGAGCGAACCGGGACACAGCCTACCGGGCATAATGGAAGGTATGGCAAAGAAGGTCAGGAAGTCCAAGAAATACCGCAAACCCTCCCAGTTCGTCGAACAGCAGGGTGAGGCTCTGGACCGGAAGCTGAACAAATACAACGTCCAAAGCACTTCCCACGAGAACAAATCCAATCCCATGCTGCTGATCTCCGCTGGATTGGCCATCAGTCTTTTTCTGTTTATCTATCTCCACGGGATGGCATTGAGCCAGATGACCGATCTCAGCAACAACCTGTCCATGCCGGACCAGCGGGTCTTCGGCTACACGGTGGAGGATATTGAAGCGCTGCGCAGCGCCATGGACGAGGACGCCCGGGGGCAGCTGAACTACGTTCACAAGACCGCCGGCATGCTCTTCCCGATGTTCACCGCCGCCATGAGCATGCTGCTGTTCATCCGCTGGATTCCGAACCGCCGGACCCGGTTGCTGGCGTGGTGCGCCCCCTTGGGGTTCGCCGTGGCGGATATCGTGGAGAACTTCGCTATCGATGCCCTGTTCACCGCCAACGAGGTGACTGCCGGAGCGGTCATGTTCGCATCGATCCTCACCACGATTCGTTGGGCGTTGCTGATCATCACCGCTGGGTTGATCATCGGGCTCGGCCTTTCCCGGGCCAACCGGTCGTTGAAGCGCAAGATGGCCGAGGTCCGCGACCAGAGCTCCTAGCGTGGCAGCGTGGTTCACGACAGCAAGTACCTAGTAGGATAGTCTTGTTGGTGTTTTCACGCCCAGCCTCTGTAGCTCAGTAGGATAGAGCGACCCTCTCCTAAAGGGTAGGCCGTCGGTTCGATTCCGGCCAGGGGCACCAATACGAGAAAGGCGCTTCCCCGCGATATTCATCGTGCGGAAGCGCCTTTCTCGTCTGCCGCGTCCGGGCGTCAGCTCCCGGACGCGCCAAAGGGCGCGTTCCACGGGGAACGCGCCCTTTGGCGGCCTAGCTGCGATGAACGCTTAGCGCAGCAGCAAAGCGGTGGCCTTTGGCGACAGCGAGGCGTCCATGACGACGCAGGCGCCGCCGACGGCGCCGACGTTGGCGCCCAGCGCGGAGGTGCGGGTGTCGATGTCGTGCACCGTACGCAAGCCGAAGCGGCGCTTGACCGCTGCGTCGACGTCTGCGCCGACGAGCTCGCTGACCTTGTCCCACTGCGGACCGCCGAAGACAACCTCGCGGACATCCAGCGCGTTGGCCAGCTGGCCTGCGACTTCGCCAGCCATGACCATGGTCTCGGTGACCAGTTCCTTGGCCACGGCATTGCCTTCCAGCGCCAGCTCGGTGAGGCGGTTCATGCCTTCTGCGCGCTGTTCTGGGCCGAGGATTTCGTAGGCCGGCAGTTCCAGGCCGCGTTCCTTGGCCTTTGACGCGATGAATTCGTAGGAGGTGCCGGAAGCCAGGCAGTCATCTGCACCGCACTCTTCGCAGAACACGGACTTGTGGCCCGTGGAGTAATGCCCGATCTCGCCGGCGTTGTTGCTCGAACCGTGGTGGACTTCGCCATCGATGACGATGCCGGCGCCGAAGCCGTGGCCGCAGTACACGAAGACGAAGTCGTCGGTCTTTTCTTCCTTCGACTGCCACAGTTCCCCAACTGCGGAGGCAATCGTGTCCTTTTCGATGATGACCTGCAGGCGCAGGAGCTTGCGCAGCGGGTTGACGAGTTCGACGTCGGCCCAGCCGTCAAGCAGCGGCGGGTTCAGAACCACGCCTTCCTCGACGTTCACCGGACCCGGCACGGCAATGCCCACTCCGACAATATGCTTCTTCGGAACACGGATCTCTGCGATCAGTTCCTTGACGGTGGTCGCCATCAGCTGCACGGTTTCGGAAGCCACTTCGAGGTTCGGGACTTCGATGCTGCGCTCGCGCAGGACTTCGCCGCGCAGGTTCATGGCCACGAAGGTCAGAATGCTGGGGTCCAGATGGATACCGATCGAAACCAGACGGTTTCCTTCCAGCTCGAGCACGGTGCGTGGCTTGCCCGGGCCGGAAACGATGGTGCGGTCTTCACGCACGATGCCGTCGTCAAGAAGACGACGCACAACATTTGAAATGGTCTGCGGTGACAGACCCGTCGAACTTGCCAGTTCGACGCGGCTGATTCCATCCGGTGCCCTGCGGATGGATTCAAGAATTACGGCTTGGTTGAAGTCTCCCAAGCGCCCTAGGTTGGTACCCCGTCGCATTAATGCTCCATAGATCTATAAATTTGATGGATCGATCTTTCCGTTCCTCGGCTTTCACCTGTCACCACCCACTCGGTCAAAAAATTGCGAGTAATAAGACCACGGCGAACAACAACTAAAAACGTTGGAGATCCACTTATGCACGTTACCACCTGCGACGGCTTCGCACACGCGATATTGTGAATTCATGAAGAAAAAATTGACTATATCAGCCGCTTGTTTAATCAACAACCAAGGAGAAATATTGCTGGTCCGCAAACGCGGGACGAGCAAATTCATGCAGCCTGGCGGCAAACCCGAGAAAGGCGAGTCACCTTTACAAACTGTCATTAGAGAAATTAAAGAGGAGCTCGGTGTCGAGTTCGCACCGGACGAGCTCGAGTACCGCGGCGAGTGGCATGGCCCTGCCGCCAACGAGGCTTCGACCTCGATTCACGCGCATCTTTTTTCGGGGCGTTTCAGCGGCGAGCTCGAACCGTTGGCCGAGCTTGAAGAGCTGCTCTGGATCGATCCAAAGCAGGCGCTGCTGCGTGACGATCTCGCGCCGCTGCTGCGCGAGCACGTGCTCCCGTCGGCAATTGAACGCGCCAAGGCCTAGTCGAGGTCTCCCGCCTGCAGTTGCGCGGTGTCAGCCCGCCTGGAGGTAGACATCCCACGAATCGTCGATCTGGTTGAGCCCCGAGACCAGATGCCCGCCATAGCGCGGGCGGTGCGGGGTGACGCGGAGCTGCCAGCCGAGCTGTGCGAGCATCTTGTCGGCCTTACGGCTGTTGCAGGCCAGACAGGCCGCTACCAGGTTCTCCCAGGTATTCTGACCGCCCCTGCTACGGGGAATGACATGGTCGATGGTATTGGCGGACTTGCCGCAGTAGGCGCAGGTAAACCTGTCCCTACGGAGAACGCCCCTACGGGTGACATGATTCATGTCCCTGTAGGGGCGTCGTACATAGCGCTTTAAGACGATTACCGTTGGCCGCGGTAACTCGCCGTGAGCGCTGCGCACGGGCGACGAGTCATCTTGCAGGACGATAGTGGCTTTCTCCGCCATCACCAGCAAAAGGGCTCGACGGAAGGTCACCACGGCCAGGGGCTCGTAGCCGGCATTCAAAACCAGTGTTCGCATCTTGCAGTACTTCCTTCTCGAACCGATAGCCGCCATCTGGCATTGGTGGGGCTCGCGTTCCCTACGGAGAGGCTCTATCGCAAGCCTAAAGGATCAGCCCTCTGCTATGTGAGGGTTCAAGAAAGATATTCTGCGAAGTTCATCTGCGAAGACCCAGATGTTCATCCTGGTTAAAGGCATAAGCCGCCGAACGTCTTTCACGTTCGGCGGCTTATGGAAAGTTTTTAGGCTTAGCGAGCCAGGGTGTAGTAACCGTACAGCGGGTTACGGCTCACCGAGTGGATCATGGTGTCCACGGTTGGGTTCTGTGCCCCGATCATCTGACCGCCGCCCAGGTAGATGCCTACGTGGCCGCCACCGTTCTGGAATACCAAGTCGCCCGGCTTAGGGTTGCTGGTGCGCTTGAACTGGCCGGAACCCAGGATTGCCGAGGTGCCGCGGGCGATGTTGATGCCGTGCTGTGCGTAAACGTACTTCACGAAGCCCGAGCAGTCCCAACCCGATGGGCCGTTGCCGCCCCATACGTATGGAACGCCGACGTACTTGGCAGCGGTAGCCGCGATACCTGAGAGGTTCGAAGTGTTGACCGAAGAGCTGCTCTTGGCCTTCTTCTTGGTGCTGGTCGACTGGGTGGAGTTCGACTGGCTGTTGACGTTCTGGCGGGTCACCGGAGCGAAGTCGTCCGAGGAGCTGCTGGAGGACGACTGGTTGGAACGGGTGGTCGGCGCCGTGGCGTTCGACGAAGTCGAGGTGACCTCGTTGGCCACTGCGATAACAACCGGCTCCGGCTTCTCGTCGGCGGTGAAGCTGGCGCGCTCGATATCAACCGAAGACTTCTTGTCTGCGGCAACGCTGACAGCCTTGACTGCCACGCGCTCTGGGTTGATGGTGTCAACCGGAGCCGCGGAAACGTCGCGTGGAGCAGTTGCCTGGCCAGGCACGCCCAAGGTGATGATCAGACCGGAAGCTGCAGCTACGACTGCTGCCTGACGACCTACAGAGCCAGCGTTCGATGCAACAGCCTGCGAGATCGCTTCCAGAGAATTGGTACGTGGCACATCGGCGCGGCGACGTCCATGAGTTTGACGCTTGGTCACTTTTTAAAGCCTCTCCTTGATACCTACGAGGTAAGCTGTCGGGTTCGAAGTGGAGTTACCTCGGTGGATTCGAAGTTTCCTTCTCTTCCACTTCACCCCTAGGGTTGTTAGTTCAAACTAACGACCCGATATTGGTTCCCCCGCCACTGCCGTACGAGTTGTTTATAACTGCACATTGCGTGTTGGCAGTGCTCGGTTCTCACGCAATGTTGCTCAGGGAGATCCCCCTGGCACGCGTATAAGCCTATAGGATGATTTTCCAAATGTCACGTTTAGGTCACGGAATGGTGACGAAGAACGTTACAACCAGCCGGCTGGGTCTTTGAACTGCCCGTCGATTATGACGTCGAAGTGCACGTGGCAACCGGTCGAGTTGCCGGTGGTGCCGCTCAGCGCGATCAGATCTCCCCGCTTGACCTTGTCGCCCACGTTGACCAGAACCTTCGTGTTATGGCTGTAACCGGTTTCCAGTCCATCGCCATGGTCCACCATTACCCGGTTGCCGGAGTGCCCGGCCCAGCCTGCGACGGTTACGGTACCCGAAGCGGAGGCGTAAACCTCAGTGCCGCAGGCCACACCGTAATCTGTACCACCATGGATCATGGTGCCAGCGCCGGTCGGGTTATTGCGGTGCCCAAAAGGCGAGGTAATGCGGTTCGACTTCACCGGGCGGTCAAGCAACCCGGACGTCGACTTGATGGCAGTGACGTTGCCGCCAGAGGCTGCCATAACCTCGGAGAGCTTCTCTTCTCCCGCAACATTAGGGTTCAGTTCGGAAGTCAGCGCTGCGCGTTCAACTTCCAGTCCAGCCGATCCTGGCGCGGTGACGTCCACGACTGCGGAAGTTGCGGTGCGTTCGGCGGCAACGGCCACGTCGTCGCTGGACGAACCCGAGAACTGTGGCGCGATAGCGGCAAGGGCCAGGCCCGAAACTGCGGCAACTGCAGCGACTTTGTGGCTAAAGCCAAGTCGCGATGGTTTTTTGGTATCAGCGTCCAGCTGCGAGATGAACTCGACATTGCTCGAGATCTCTGCGGATTCAGGCTGGGCAGCGACTGCGCCCGGCAGAGCAATGACATTGCTGTCTGCATCTTCCAGCACCAGCATCTGGCGGGTAGGGGCGATGCCGTAGCGTGCGCGTTCCTCGAAACGGCGACCTACGTAGTTGGCATGCACCGGTGCTGCAGGCTCGATGGCAACAGCCGATTCGCTCACCCGCGATGCGCGGCGTCCACCCGCACGCTCGGTAGCGGCAGCTGCGATTTCGCCAATCACATCCAGCTCAACAACGGCGGCGCGGCGGCCGGTCGTCTTGGTTTCTACCAAAACATTCCTCTCATGTAGCGCCTACGAAGTTAGCTGTCGGATTCGGCTCCTGAGAATGAGCCGGCCTGCTTTTGGCAGGACTTCACCCCTAGACGTAAACGTCGGAAAGTGGGTCCCCCGCTATTGCCCCATAAACTGACTTCCCATCCGCGCGCAGGGCAATACTAGGCGTTCGCGCAATGTATGGGCCGGTGCGGGTCTAACCCCGTGCACCGTGTACTAACGTTACCCGTCAAAAGGGAAAGTTACAATTTCGTTATCTTTTGTGGGACTTGACGAATACATGGCTGCTGACCTCTACCGGAAGCTCCAAGGCGCCCTCTACACCCTGCACGCGCACGACGATGTAGTCTTCAGCACGCTCAAGGGTGACAATCGCCCCAGGGCGGATTCCGCCTTCATTCAGCTGTCCCAGCAGGATCGGGTCAGTCTGGATAGGTTCCGCGAGGCGCTCGATTGCCAGCGGTCCTTCCACTCCATCCAAAAGAGCCTGGTCAAGGTTCTGAACTTCCGATGAGATTTCGCTCACTTTTGGCCCGCCAAGGACCTCCAAACCCGGAATTGGGTTGCCGTACGGGGAGACCGTCGGCTTCCCCAGCAAGTCGTAGAGCCGGCGCTCGACGCGCTCGCTCATGACGTGCTCCCAGCGGCAGGCTTCTTCGTGGACGTACTCCCAGTCGAGCCCGATCATGTCTGCCAGCAGTCGTTCAGCAAGGCGGTGCTTGCGCATGACGCTCGTTGCCAGTTCGTGACCTTTCTGGGTCAAGGCAAGATGGCGGTCGGTGGAAACCACGACGAGGCCGTCTCGTTCCATCCGGGCTACGGTCTGCGACACAGTCGGGCCTGAGTGGCCCAGACGCTCTGCGATTCGGGCGCGCAAGGCCACGATTTCCTCTTCTTGCAGTTCAAGAATGGTACGCAGGTACATCTCGGTTGTATCGATAAGGTCAGACACGGCAGCCGCTCCTGGAAGTCACAACAATAAGTTCGTAAAAATAATGAGACGTCACTACACACTCTACTGGGTGCGCTGGACATATTCGTTACGGGGCCGGCCACCGAGGATGTCGTAACCCTCCGTCCGGTTTTTCTCTGAAACGCTCACGGTTTGCGAAGATAGTACTGAAACGCCTGAACCCACCCACCTTATTCCGCGCCGCGGAACAGCGGGTTTTCAGCCCTTCAATCTATAGCTATATCGAGGAGCACGATGAGCACGGACATCACCATTCCACAGAATCTTTTGCCAGCCGACGGTCGTTTCGGCGCCGGTCCGTCCAAGGTTCGCGCAGAGCAAGTCCAGGCGATTGTTGAGGCAGCGGATTCCCTCCTGGGCACCTCGCACCGTCAGGCTCCGGTCAAGAACCTTGTGGCATCGGTCCAGAACGGACTGAAGGAAATGTTCAACGCGCCAGAGGGCTATGAAGTTCTGCTGGGTGTCGGCGGCGCTACCGCGTTCTGGGATTCGGCCGCCTTCTCCCTGGTGCGCAACAAGGCGCAGCACCTGTCGTTCGGCGAGTTCGGCTCCAAATTCGCCAAAGCCACGGACAAGGCCCCGTTCCTGGCTGCCTCGACCATCATCACCAGCGAGCCGGGCAGCGTTCCTGTTCCCGCCGCCGAAGCCGACGTCGATGTCTATGCATGGCCTCACAACGAGACCTCCACCGGCGCTGCAGCCCCGGTCAAGCGCGTAGCTGGCGCCAACGATGACGCACTGATGGTCATCGACGCCACCAGCGGCGCCGGCGGATTGGCCGTGGACTTGGCCGAAACCGACGTCTACTACTTCGCGCCGCAGAAGAACTTCGCAGCCGACGGCGGCCTGTGGATCGCGTTCGTTTCCCCGGCGGCCATTGCGCGCATCGAGGAAATCGCCGCCACCGACCGGTGGATCCCGGACTTCCTGAACCTGAAGACCGCTCTGGACAACTCGTTGAAGAACCAGACCTACAACACCCCTGCACTGACCACGCTGGTCATGCTGGATTCCCAGATCAAATGGATCAACGCCAACGGCGGACTCGCCTGGGCCGCTGAGCGCACCGCCGAATCCGCGGCCAAGGTCCAGGCCTGGGCCGAGGCCTCCGACATCGCTGCGATGTACGTGGCGAATCCGGAACACCGCTCCAACGTCATTTCCACCGTCGACTTCGACGACAAGATCGACGCCACCGCCATCGCCAAGGCGCTTCGCGCCAACGGCGTGGTCGATGTGGAGCCTTACCGCAAGCTCGGCCGCAACCAGCTGCGTATCGCAACCTTCGTCGCGATCGATCCGAGCGACGTCCAGGCACTGCTGAACTGCATCGACTACGTGATCGAACAGCTCTAATCCCCACGACGCACGACACCACAACAGCGAAGGGCTCGGACCACATGGTCCGAGCCCTTCGCTGTATGCCTGTTTCGGCGCTAGCCGTCCTTGCGTGCGCGGTTGCGTTGCGCGGCGCGGCGACGTGCGGCGGTTCGCTGGGCAGTGCGCCGACGGCGGACCTGGCGTCGAGCCGGTGACTTGACCGACTGCAGCTCTTCCTCGTCCGCAACCTCGTCGGTCGCGAGCTCGTCCTGTGCAGGAACGGCGTCAGCTTCTCCCTCAGGAATTGCCTGCGGCTGCTCCGAACCCTGCTCATCCTGCGCGGCCGCCGAGGTCTCAGCCTCTGTAGGCTGCTCGCCTTCAACGGCGCTGTTCTCGGCCTCTGCGGCTTCGATCTCCTCCTTGGCCAGACGATCCGCCCACGGCACCCAGGCAGGAGCCAGCAGTGAATCCTCGCCGGCAATGATCCCGACCTCGCACACTGTCAGATCTTTGGCCTTGGCCCGTGGCACCCGCGCGAGTGTCGCGAACCATGTCCAACCTTGGTATCCCTTTTTATGGGAGATAAATCTATGGGTGACAAGTCGCTCACCCTCGGCCGTGACGCCGAGGTGTTCGCCGATTTCGGATTCCCCGGCGATTTCAGCCAGGGATAGCCGCGCGGTATCGACCGCTTCAGCGAGGAGGGTGTCCAGCTTGGGTTTACGGGCCATTGTTTATGCGTCCAGATCGTCGGCTACCGCGCGCAGCACGGTAGCTACCTTTTTGCCGTATGCATGTTCAGGATAGCGCCCATTGCGCAAGGTATTCGAAACGCTGTCCAGCAATTTGATTAGGTCCTCGATGACGACGGCCTCGGCTTCGGGCTTCTTGCGCTTGGCGCGAGCCACCGACGGGGCCGCTTCGAGCACCCGGAGGCTCAAGGCCTGCGGTCCGCGACGGCCCTCGGCCACACCGAACTCAAGGCGCGTTCCCGGGCGCAGCTCATGCATGCCGTCGGGCAGGGCCGCTGCGTTGACGTAGATCTCTTTGCCGTCTTCTGCGGTAATGAATCCAAAGCCCTTGGACTTCTCGTACCACTTAACCTTGCCGGTAGGCATGCTGTAATACCTCGTTCGTTTCTCGTGCGTAGCTGCATGGCCGAGGCCTGCTCAGCACCATGCATATTCAGGTGTTCGCTTCCGCGGAGCTTTCACCGGGCTTTTCGAATTCTTTTCCCGGGTGCTCGACGCACGGAGTCGAACCAAGTCGTTTACCTTTGATTATGTCATTCATCCGGACACAAAATCACCTTGGGCGCTCTTTGACTCGGGACTCCCTCCTCCGGGACGGCAACGGTAAAGTAGGAACGGTGAGCACCTTATCCGTCACCCTGTCCGTTGTTTCGCGTCTAGCCATCGGCGTTGCCGTAGTTTCCACCCTGGCATTGGCTGCGACGCTGGTGCTCTATTTCCAGGAAATCAGCATCCCGCCCTTCCTGATGATTCTGGGCGTCTGGGGCCTTCCGGTCGCCTTCTTGCTGGGCGTTGCAGTCGTTATCGGCAACGTCATCCGGCGTCGCAACAACTAATTTTCTACCCCAGCATTCATACAGGCAGCTCCCAGACTTCTTAGGCACACTGGGTTTCATGAGTGCAAAAACCCCAGAGGCAAAACTTCTCGTTGTCGATGACGAGCCGAATATCCGCGAGTTGCTGTCCACTTCCCTGCGCTTCGCAGGTTTCGAAGTTGTCTCCGCAGCCAACGGCCGGGACGCCCTGGCAGCGGTTGAGGCCGAGGAACCTGACTTGGCAGTGCTCGACGTGATGCTTCCGGACATGGATGGATTCACCATCACCCGCAAGCTGCGCGCCGCGGGGCGCCATTTCCCGGTCCTGTTCCTCACCGCACGTGACGACACCTCGGACAAGGTCACCGGCCTGACCGTGGGCGGCGACGACTATGTCACCAAGCCGTTCAGCCTGGACGAGGTCGTCGCACGCATCCGCGCAGTCCTGCGCCGCACGTCATCGGGAGAGGAAGAGAACGCCACCATCGTGGTCGCCGACCTCGAGCTGGACGACGACGCGCACGAGGTCCGCCGCGCCGGCGAGATCATCGACCTCTCCCCCACCGAGTTCAAGCTCCTGCGCTACCTGATGATGAACCCGAACCGCGTGCTGTCCAAGTCGCAGATCCTGGACCACGTGTGGGAGTACGACTTCAACGGCGACGCGTCGATCGTCGAGTCCTATATCTCGTACCTGCGCCGCAAGGTCGACCGCCCCGAATGGCCTGCGCTGATCCAGACCAAACGCGGCGTCGGCTACCTGATGCGCACCCCGGACCGCCGCTAGCCGCGTCCGTCCACGAGCAAGGGACTTGTAAAGTCATCCTATGAAGTCGATTCGTTCCCTCTGGCGGCGCACCACGCTGCGCACCAAACTGGTGACAGTGATGTTCGGGCTGATGATCCTGGCCATCGTAGCCACGGCCGTGGGCTCGGCCCACACGCTGCGGATCTCGATGACCAACCAGATCGATGACCAGCTGGTCGCCGCCGGACCGACCATGGGGCTTGGTCTGAACAAGGCCTACCTGTATTCGGTGGACAACCCCGGGGACCCCGACGGCTTCAAGGACTTCGACCCGACGCTGCTCGGGCTGAACAGCTCCTACGCCGACATCCGTGATAAAGACGGGAAAATCGTCTACATCATGCCGCGCTCGCGGGTTTCGCCGAGCACGGCCCTGGATTCGCCGCTGTTGAATCCGGCCAATATCGACAAGCTGCTGGAAACGCCGAACAAGCCGGTGACCATCCCGGGCATCCAGGCGAACTCCGCCGGGTGGCGGACCATGGTGATTCCGCTGAAGAGCAGCAGCCTTAACCTGTTCCTGGCGATCCCGCTGAGCACCGTCAACAACACCGCGCAGCAGGCGGCGGTGCTGGTGCTCTCCACCGGCTTGCTCGCCGCGCTGGTCATGTCCATGATCGCCTATGCCCTCACCACCCGGTCGCTGAAACCGCTGACGAAGGTCGAGCGCACCGCGTCCATGATCGCCGCCGGCGACCTCACCCAGCGCGTGACGGACTATCCTGCGGAGACGGAAGTCGGCAGGCTCTCACGCTCGCTGAATTCGATGCTGGCGCAGATCGAGAAGGCTTTCAAGGACCGCGAAGCTTCCGAACAGAAGATGCGGCGCTTCATTCAGGATGCCTCCCACGAGCTGCGCACCCCGCTGGTCACCATCCAGGGCTACTCGGAGTTCTACCGCCACGGCGGACTGGCGAGCCCCGAAGCCCTCGATTCGGCGATGGGGCGCATTGAGAGCGAATCCAAGCGCATGGCGCAGCTCGTCGAGGACCTGCTGATGCTGGCGCGCCTGGACGAGCAGCGCCCGATGGAGAAGCAGGCTGTCGACCTGCTGGTGCTCGGACAGGACATCGTGGAGGACACCCGGGTGCGGGCGCCCGACCGCAAGGTCACCTTAGTGGGCCTGTCCAGCAACCAGCCCAGCCCCGCCAGCACTGTCGGAGACGACGCCCGCATCCGCCAGGTCATCGCCAACCTGCTGACCAATGCCCTGCGCTACACCCCCGAAGGGACCCCGATCGAGATCGCGGTGGGTGTGCGTTCGCTGGTGGCCGGTGCCCTCGACGCAGTATTCGAGGTCCGCGACCACGGCCACGGCATTCCCGAAGAGGACGCCAAGCGAATCTTCGAGCGCTTCTACCGCTCGGATGCCTCGCGCCAACGCGAAACCGGCGGTTCCGGCCTGGGGCTGGCAATTGTCGCAGCCATTGTCCAACAACACGGCGGATCCGTGTCGCTGAGCGAAACCGAAGGCGGCGGCGCCACCATGGCCATCTCGCTGCCCTACGTTCCGATGCCCGAGCCGCGCGACGACGACTTCGACTTCCATCCGGAGCACGACGAGTCGTAGCCTCATTGTCCACAACCGGCCTGCGGCTTACTCTGCTTCGGTGCCATAGCTCCTATCGTTAGGTCATCACGATCCGATGAAAGGCGAGCAGGAATCATGAGCACGTTCTCCACCAACACCGGCGAAATGCAGGCCAAGTCCCAAGCGGTTATGGGCACCATCGACCGCCTGCGTTCAGAAGTCGTCACGATGCAGATGAATCTGGACCAGTTGCAGGGCACATGGCATGGCTCGGCGGCCGCATCGTTCCAGGCCATCGTGGCCGAATGGCGAAGCACCCACCTGCGCATCGAAGAAGCCTTGGGCAACATCGCCACGGCGTTGCATCATGCCTCGGCGCAGTACGAGGAAGTCGAGCAGGTCAATACCTCGCTGTTCCGCTACTAAACGGCGCATCCCCAGCGAAAACAGCGCCAAAACCACAAAGAACGGGCCGCTGGATCAGCTTCAGGGAAGATGATCCAGCGGCCAGCATCCATGCGTTGGCTACGAGGCTCAGGCCTTGCGGCGGCGCAGAACCATGGCGGCTCCGGCCAGCATCAGCAGCAGACCCGCGCCCGCAGCCGCCAGCAGCGCACCGTTGAAACCGGTATCAGCTAGTTCGTTCTCCGAGGCCTGCGGCTTCGCGTCGCCCTTGGCCGATTCGGAGCCGGTGTTCTCCGGCTTCTTGTCGATGGATCCTGCCGGCTTGATTTCTACCGGCTTCTCGGATGGCTTTGCTTCAGGCTTGGCTTCGGGCTTCGCCTCGGGCTTCTCGCCCTCCGGTGCTTCTTCACCGAAGTAGAAAGCCAGGAAATCTTCGAGCCACTGCTGATCGCCGGGGAACTCCGCCCAGATCGATTCCAGGAGCTCTTCAAGCTCCGCTTCGCTGCTGACGCTATCCAAAAGATAGGTCAGCACGAGCGCTAGGTACTCCTGGCCATCTTCGGTCGCGAAGAATTCGCCCCACTGCTCATCGGTCCACTCTTCAGCGCCTGCGGGGAGACGGTCCATCATCTCTTCGAGGAACTGCAGGTCCTCGTCGGAGATCTCCGGATCTTCGGTACCGAATTCTTCCTCGATCAGCTGCAGCAGCTGCTGTCCTTCTTCGGTTTCGTAGAAGGCATCCCATTGGGCATCATCCCAGCCTTCGCTGCCCTCAGGCAGCAATGCATCAACCTTTTCCCAGAAGGCCTGCTCCTCCTCGGAGATGTCAGAGTCGAGATCGCCGAACTCGTCCGACAGCTGCTGGACAGCCTCGGATTCGAGGAACGATGCCAAAGAGTCCTTGTCCGATTCGACTCCTTCGATGTAGTCGGAGTCGACCGTCTCATCGGTTGCGGAGCTGGTCTCGTCCGCTGGCTGGGTCGCGCCGGTCTCGGTGCCGGCAGCTAGGTCCTGCGCGGGAGCCGAATCCTCAACTGAAGCATTCTCCTCCACCGGTGCAGCCGGAGCCGTTTCCTCGACGCTGTCCTCGACTGGGGCCTGCGACTCCTGGACGACGGTCTGCTCTGCCGGGGCTTCCACTGCAATGTCTTCCACGTTGTCGGTGGGCACTTCGGCGACTGGCGGCGCAGGCACGACAGGGGTTTCGACGGCAGGCTGCTGCACGGGGGCCTCAATGGCCGCCGGCGCTGCCGGCTCGGTCTGGGTTTCCTGCTGTGCAACGGTGATGCTCTGGAGGGCATCGTCCGTGGTTTCGGTAGCCTGTGCCGGAGCGGCAGAGACGAGAAGTCCAGAAATAACCGCTGCCGAAAGCAGGGTGGTATTGATCTTAGGCGACATGGTGTCTCGATTCCCCAAAGAAGTCACAGGCAGTTGCGGGACGCCGAGGCGTTCCGCTTCAGTGATGACAGATTTATGGCCTGTGAAAGTGCTGAATGATTAAAGTACAACCTATCCGAAGAATGCACCGCCGCCAAGTAATTCCACGTCTCTTACAACGGGACTTTGCCCACCCGTGCCCAGGGCCCCCGAACGGGACTTCAAAACCGTTACCAACACGTAGGCTAGAGCCTATGAGCATCCTGATCGACCCACCGTCATGGCCTGCCCATGGAACGCTCTTTTCGCATCTGGTTTCCGATGCGACGCTCGATGAACTGCATGCCTTTGCCCGTGCGCACCAGCTACCCGAGCGCGCGTTCGACAGGGACCACTACGACGTGTCGCAGTCCCGCTATGCCGAGCTGGTGCGGGACGGCGCGCACGAGGTTTCGGCCGGCGACCTGGCTCGGGCGCTGATCGCCTCCGGGCTGCGCATCCCGGCCAAGTACCGCCCGGAAAAGCTGGGACCGGTGCTGTCCCGCCGTTGGGCCCGAACTCTGCCCACCGAACCCCAGCTGGGCCGCGAGCTGCTGGAACGCTGGTCGCAGTCGCATCGCAGATACCACGACAGGGTCCACCTGCTGTCCGTGCTGGAGGCCTTGGATTGGCTGGCGAAGGACCAGGCCGACGGCGAGGAGCGCATGCTGCTGCAGCTGGCCGCCTGGTTCCACGACGCGGTGTACCACGGAGCCTCGGACGACGAGGCCAAGTCCGCGATCCTTGCCCGCGAGCGCCTCTACGGGCTGCTGAGCCCCGGGGCGGTGTCCAGGGTCAGCGAACTGATCCTGCTCACCGCAGGGCACTCCCCCGGCGACCACGACCGCCTGGGCCGGATCCTGTGCGATGCGGATCTTGAGGTGCTGGCCCGCCCGCAGCCGGCCTACCAGCGCTATGCCCAGGCGATCTACCAGGAGTACGCGCATTTCCCGCGCCCGGCCCTGGCTGCCGGACGGATCAAGGTGCTGGGCTCGCTGCTGGAGAAGGACAACATCTACAGCACCGTGCGTGGCATCGACCGCTGGGAAAACGCGGCCCGCAGCAACGTCGGCGCGGAGATCTCAGTGCTGCGCGGCTGGCTCGGCGAATAGCTTCCGGCTTTTAACGGCCTGTGGCCCGTTTCCCCAGGGGAAACGGGCCACAGGCACCAGGTAGTCTCGGCGGGGTGCCGAGCCGGGCGGGGAAGCTTAGAAGCCGCCCATGCCGCCCATGCCACCCATGTCGTCACCGGCTGGTGCGGCGCCGGCAGGAGCTGGCTTGTCCGCGACAACGGCTTCGGTGGTCAGGAACAGGCCTGCGATCGATGCGGCGTTCTGCAGGGCCGAACGGGTCACCTTCACAGGATCGTTCACGCCGGCTTCCAGCAGGTCGACGTACTGGCCGGTGGCGGCGTTCAGGCCGTGGCCGGCAGCCAGGCCCTTGACCTTGTCGGCGACAACGCCTGGCTCCATGCCGGCGTTCAGGGCGATCTGCTTCAGCGGAGCTTCGATGCCGACGCGCACGATGTTCGCACCGGTTGCCTCGTCGCCTTCCAGCGACAGCTTCTCGAAGGCTGCTGCGCCGGCCTGGATCAGGGCTACGCCGCCGCCGGCGACGATGCCCTCTTCCACCGCTGCCTTGGCGTTGCGCACGGCATCTTCGATGCGGTGCTTGCGCTCCTTGAGCTCCACCTCGGTGGCTGCGCCGGCCTTCAGCACGGCGACGCCGCCGGAGAGCTTTGCGTGGCGCTCCTGCAGCTTCTCGCGGTCGTAGTCCGAGTCGGTGTTCTTGATCTCGGCTGCGATCTGGGCCTTGCGGCCTTCGATGGCGTCGGCTTCGCCGCCGCCTTCAACGATGGTGGTCTCGTCCTTGGTGATAACGACCTTGCGGGCGGTACCCAGAACTTCCAGGCCCACGTTGTCCAGGGACAGGCCGATCTCCTCGGAGACAACCTGGCCGCCGGTCAGGATGGCGATGTCGGTCAGCATGGCCTTGCGGCGGTCGCCGAAGCCCGGAGCCTTGACGGCAACGGACTTGAACAGGCCGCGGATCTTGTTCAGGATCAGGGTGGCCAGGGCTTCGCCCTCGACGTCTTCGGCGATGATCAGCAGCGACTTGTTCGACTGCATGACCTTCTCCAGCAGGGTGACCATGTCCTTGACCGAGGAGATCTTGGAGTTCACGATGAGGATGTATGGGTCCTCCAGCACGGTCTCCTGGCGCTCTGCGTCGGTGACGAAGTATGCGGAGATGTAGCCCTTGTCGAAGCGCATGCCCTCGGCCAGCTCCAGCTCGAGGCCGAAGGTGTTGGACTCCTCAACGGTGATGACGCCCTGCTCGCCGACCTTGTCGAGAGCCTCGGCGATCAGGCCGCCGATCTCAGGGTCGCCTGCGGAGATCGAGGCGGTAGCAGCGATCTGCTCCTTGGACTCGATCTTCTTGGCGGCGGCGAACAGCTCGGCGGTGACGGCCTCTACGGCCTTGTCGATGCCGCGGCGCAGCGCGATCGGGTCGGCGCCGGCGGCAACGTTGCGCAGGCCTTCCTTGACCAGTGCCTGGGCGAGAACGGTTGCGGTGGTGGTGCCGTCGCCTGCGACGTCGTCAGTCTTCTTGGCAACTTCCTTGACCAGCTCTGCGCCGATCTTCTCGTATGGATCCTCGAGCTCGATCTCCTTGGCGATGGACACGCCATCGTTGGTGATCGTCGGGGCACCCCACTTCTTTTCCAGAACAACGTTGCGGCCGCGTGGGCCCAGGGTCACCTTTACGGCGTCTGCAAGGGTGTTCAGGCCGCGCTCAAGTCCGCGGCGTGCTTCCTCGTCAAATGCAATCATCTTGGCCATAGTGGCTTTCGGTCCTTTCGGGACGATTTTGCGAAAATGCAACCGACAGACAGCGCCCGCGACGGACGAGTGCAACGGCTGGGCATCGGGCCTGCAGCCGCGTCAGCTCTCGCTATCTGAGGTATTCTTCACGCTCCCTGCGAAGCGACGTCTGAGGCCGGACCGGCTGCGGTTAAAACGCGAAAAGCCGATCGGCGTTAGCAGTCGCAACGCATGAGTGCTAATACAAATATTGGCACTCTCGCCCTGCGAGTGCAAGCTGATCGGCTCACAGCGAAGCAATTGGATACTGCGGGGTTAGCGTACTTCGAGGGTGTCGTCCGAGCCCATCACCACGGTCACCCGGTTCGGAATGTTCTGGGTCTGCAGAACCTCGTCGATATTCAGCACCTCAGCGGCCTTTTCGGCCGTGGTGCGATAGGCCTCCGAGGTGTAGTACACGGTGGAGGTCTCGGCCGGGCGGGTCCAGTTGCTGGCGGTGATATTGGTGAATCCGGCCTCGGACAGGGCGTCTTCGCCGGCCGAGGCGATGCCTGCGATGCTGGCGCCGTTGTAGACGCCGATCAGCTGCCCGAAGAGCACGTCGTCATCATCGATGGTGCTGGAGGCGGAGGGGGTGGCGCTTTCGGTTTCGCTCGGGCTGGAGGTGGCGTCCTCGCTCGGGGCTGCCGAGGTGGTTTCGGTGGGGTTCGGGGCGGAGCCGACAATCGGCTTCAGGCCGCCGGGGCCGAAGAAGTAGGCGAATGCGCCCACCAGGACGACAAGCACTGCTGCAATAACTACCCAACGAAGTTTTCCACCGGACGTCGTGGAGGCGGCAGACTGCGCCCACCCGTTGGCGTGGTGCGAACCCACACGGGTGTTGAACTCCGGAACGCGATCGAATTCGTCACGTGGGTAGTTGGTCATTCTTGTCCTTGCTCGAGGTCTGACTGGTCGCGGCCGGTTCCGGAAACTAGCGTCCGGAGCCGACGGTACCGCTCACACGACGTCTGGTAGACCTAAGCCTACGCAGGCGTTTGACCAGCATTGGGTCGTAAGCCAACGCCGCGTCCGTCTCAATCAGCTGGTTCAGCAGCTGGTAGTAATTCGTCGGCGACATGGAGAACTGTTTGGTAATGGCCTGTTCCTTGGCGCCGGCATACTTCCACCACAACTTTTCCATGTTCAGGATCTGCTGGGAACGCTCATCGAGTTCCGAGTCGGGATTCATCACGAAATCCACCAGCACTTCACCCTCAGCCATGCGTCCACACCTCTTTCCTTCACCCGGCAAAGTCCGGTCTCGGCCCTGCGTTCTGCTCCGCCAGTGGCGGACATACCACCGATATTCTAACCAACTCGCCTGTGCTGCGCCGCGCCCGCGGGCACAGCCACGCCATAATACCGGCAGAATGGATGCCATGGACAACCTGCAGCCCTCCCTGTTCGGCGACCCGGAGCCGGTACCGGTCCCCCGCTACGAGCCGGAGGATTTCCCCTTCCACCACGGCGCCAGATCCATGGCGGAGCGCGGATTCATCGCCCAGGACTGGGTCCCGGTGCTGCTGCCACTCGATGGCAAGCTCCGGAAGATCGCCGCTGAACTGGCACGACGCAGCGCCGCCGGAGAGCAGATCCTCCCGGAACCGCACGTGATGTTGCGCGCACTTCGCATTCCGCGCTCGCAGGTGCGCGTCGTGCTCATCGGACAGGATCCGTATCCGACCCCGGGCCATGCCAACGGCTTGGCCTTCGCCGCCCAGGCTTCGGTGCGTCCGCTGCCCCGGTCGCTGTCCAATATCTACAAGGAGCTGAACGACGATCTGGGCATTGCCCCGGCAGCCCACCCGGATCTCAGCGCCTGGCATGAGCAGGGAGTTCTGCTGCTGAACCAGTCGCTGTCGGTCCAGGCGGGTCATGCCGGGGCGCACCAGCGCCTGGGCTGGTCCGCGGTCGTCGAAGCGGCCATCAGCGCGCTGAACCAGCGCGAGAACCCTCCGGTGGCGCTGCTCTGGGGCAGGCATGCGCAGAAGCTGGCGGGGCTGATGGACCGGATGCCGCAGCTGGCCAGCGCCCACCCCTCGCCGCTGTCCGCCTCGCGCGGGTTCTTCGGCTCGCGGCCCTTCTCCGAAATCAATCGGCGGCTGTCCGAATCCGGACAGCCGCCGATCGACTGGTCGTTGCCTGCGCTGTAGCCGCATTCAGCGGCGGCGGATCAGCCGCCGTTCGCGCCGCGCGCTGGAGGTCAGCGGCCGGCACAGGGTGTCGCCGAAGACCACGCCGCCGGCGATGGAGAGCATGATCGCGAAGGCGTTGAACATCTCCACCAGGCCGCTGGACATGTCGCTGGAGTCGAACACGATGGAGTACATCGCGCGGAAGATCATCAGGCCCGGCAGCAGGAACATGACCGCTGGAGCCGCGATGACCAGCTGCGGGGAATGCAGCTTGTCCGCCGCGAAGCGCGCCGCGAAGCCGATGACCGTGGCCACCACCGCCGGAGTGGCCCGGACGCCCAGCCCGATGTACTCGCACAACAGCTGGATCAGGTAGCCGCCCACGGCGATCCCGGCGGTGGGCAGCAGCAGCTTCACCGAGCTCTGTTCCGTGACGGCGCCGGCGATGATCGCCACCGCCACCAGGATCACCAGCAGCCAGGCCGGGTAGGCGATCTTGTCGATCTGGTGCACGTCCACGCTGTCCCAGCCCAGCACCGAGGAGATCACCAGCGCGGTGGAGATGCCGGAGACGATGGCCGTATAGGTCAGTCCCGCGGAGAACAGGCGGCCCACGGAGGTCACCGGGAACCCATTGATCGCATCCTGCAGAGCGGAGACGAACCGCCCGGAAGGAAGCAGCAGCAGGATGCCGCCGGACACCACCAGCGCCGGGTCGATGGGCGCATGCAGCTCGTAGCTCACCAGCGCGATGCCCGTGACCACAAACGTGGAGGCCGCAATGGTGAAGAAGGCCGGCACGCGCCACCGGGCGCCGTAGCGCCCGATCTGCGAGACGATCGAGGACGAGCCCATGGCCACCAGCGCACCGAGCCACGACCCGCCGATGAACAGCACGAAGGCCGCCGCGAACACCGCGTTGCCGCTGGCAACGATCCAGCGCGGGAACGGCTTGGGCTTGCGCATGATCGCCTTGAGCCGCTTGGCGGACTCGCTGCGCGAGACGCCGCCGGCGATGATGTCGGAGACCAGCTGGTGCACCAGCACCAGGCCCGCGTAGTTCGCCGTGGAGGAACGCACCACACGCAGGATCGAGTAGCTTTCGGCGTCCGGCGGGCTGTAGTTCAGGTGCAGCGACTGGTTGGTGATATCCACGTCCAGGTAGCTCAGGCCCAGCGCCGCGGTCACCGCGATGATGCTGGTTTCCACTTCCAGCGCGCCGGCGCCGTAGCGGATCAGTGTCTCGCCCAGGTCCAGCGCGAACTCCAGCGTGCGGCGGGCCGACGCGTCCTGGTCCTTGTTGACCGTGGGGTTCGCGTAGGGGGTGCCCTGCAGGCGATCCACGATGTCCAGCGCCTGGGTGGGCGGCGAGGTGGAAATCCACATCTTGGCCAGCAGGCTGCGGGCCACCGGGTTCGCCCGCGTGGGCACCAGGGTGATGCCTTCGTCCGTGGTGTGAACGCGGCCGGTGCGCGATTCGGGGTCCGAGGCAGGGGCCGCGGCGACGCTGGCGCTGACCGCAGTGTTCAGCGGCAGTTCCGAGGCCGTGGGCTCCTCATGATGCTCGGGTTCGGCAAGCTGCCCCATCTTGATTTCGCTGGTGCTGATCCGCGGCAATGCGCCGACGGCCGGATCCGGATCGTCCCCCGCACCACGTGGATTTCCGGAGAACTGGTCGTTGTTCAACTGCGCCACGGATCACCTTCCCGAAACGTTCGATGTTGCATGTAAATCACGATACAACCCGACTTCTGGAAGTTGCTGGGGAATCCTCCAAATCACGGCGTATCGCCGAACACATTCGGGCGTGGCACGCCCCCGGGGGGAATAGTTCCGGGGCGGGGCAAGTTACGCCCAGTGGGAAATTAGATGTATATGCATGCAATATAGCGAGAGGCCGAACCCATGAACACCACCGTGAAACTTCCGCAGGTTGGAGCCGAGACCTTCGGCGATATCACCGAGGACGCCAATGGAACCCCGCTGTCCCACGCCCAGGTGATCCGCAACGTGCTGGCCGAGGGCCAGAAGGCCGAAGAAGTCGGACTCGACTTCTTCGGGATCGGGGAACACCATCGCGATGACTTCTCGATCTCCTCACCCGAGACGGTGCTCGCGGCGCTGGCGGCGACCACGCAGAACATCAAGCTCGGCACCGCAGTCACCGTGCTGTCCAGCGACGATCCGGTCCGCGTGTACGAACGCTTCGCCACCCTGGATGCGCTGTCCAACGGCCGCGCGGAAATCATCGCCGGGCGCGGCTCGTTCATCGAGTCCTTCCCGCTGTTCGGTCTCGACCTCGAAGACTACGAGGAGCTCTTCGAGGAGAAGCTCGCGTTGATGGCCAAGTTGCGCCACGGCGATCCGGTGTCGTGGTCCGGCAGCCACCGAGCGGCCCTGCGCGGCCAGCAGGTCTACCCGCTGCTCGAAGGCAAGCCGTTGACGACATGGGTCGGAGTGGGCGGCAGCCCGCAGTCAGTCATCCGCGCCGCACGCCATGGCCTGCCGCTCTTCCTGGCCATCATCGGCGGGCAGCCCGCGGCCTTCGAACCACTGGTCGACCTGTACCACCGGGCGTTGAAGGAGTTCAGCGAACCGGAACAGCCGGTCGGGGCCCACTTCCACGGACTCGTGGCCGATACCGACGAAGAAGCGCTGGAGCTGCTCTGGCCGCACTACCAGCGCACCATGAACCGTTTGGGCGCCGAACGCGGCTGGGGTCCTGCCAGCCGCATCCAGCTGCAAGCGGCCATGGGTCCGCAGGGCGCCATGATGGCAGGCAGCCCCGAGACGGTGGCACGAAAGATGGCCAAGGCGGTCCGCACGCTCGGACTGTCCCGCATCGATATCAAGTACTCCGCCGGTTCGCTGCCCCACGAGCACCTCATGAAGAGCATTGAAATGCTGGGAACCGAGGTCAAGCCGAGGATCTACGAGCTGCTCACCGAAGGCTCGCAGAACTAGCGGCCAGCCCGGATGCGAAAAAGCCACCGCATTTCTGCGGTGGCTTTTTTACCGGTGGATCTTACTGGACTCGAACCAGCGACCTTTCGCGTGTGAGGCGAACGCTCTAACCAACTGAGCTAAAGATCCATCTGCGCTGTCCGTTTCCGGTTCAGCACCTAGATAATCCTAGCCGCATTCCGACCTACGTTCCAAATCGTGCCGAATCGGCGCCATCCCCGGGCCGCTTCGACCGCCAGGAACACCACGCGCCGAGGGAATCAAAAACCTCCAAAATGGTCGATGACAAGCACTGAAAAACGGTGGCAATTCGTTTATTTAGAGTTCACTTCGCAGCCCTCGTTTCAACTTGTCAAAGTGCACTTTCAGACCCCATAATTTTTCTAGCTCATCGAGCTCAAACTGGGCCCTACAAGGAAGCTGCCGGAAGCCGCCGGCAACGGTCCCCTCAAGGCCAACGAAACCGCCGAACGGATTTTTCCCCGGGAAGCAAAGCCACTTTTTCGTTCGTTCTTAGCTTTTTAGGACCGTACCCCAGTGTTTGAAAACCTGACTTTTGCCTTGTCATGCCTGTCTCCAAATGAGGCCGAACGTGCTGAATTGGCTGGCCTATACGCCGTGACCGATGCCCGCTGGCACCAGAAAATGGACCGCGCCCGCGCGGTCGTAACCGTCCGCGACGGCGAGCTCCTGGTCGCCGCCGGGGTGGTGCACGATTCGATCATCGCCCCGACCAGCGCCATGGACGCGCTCGAGCTCGGCTCCATGGCGGTGCGCCCGGACTACCGCCGCATGGGCATCCGCCAGCATGTCGCGTCGATGCGCCTCGAATTCGCGCTGCACGCCGGAGGCACGCCGATCACCATCATCGATTCTGCGAACCCCGCCTCGTGGGCGTACTACGAACGTTCCGAGCTGTGGGAGCGCGAGCGTACCTTCGAGCAGGACGGGCAGACCAAGTTCATCTACCGGGCTACCGACGCCGCGCGCGACTGGGCCGCCGGGCTGCCGCAGCCTGAACCCGCTGTGCAGGACGTCGTCCTGGTTGCCCTGCCGGCCGAGGATTCCCTCGCACCGGTATCGCTGCAGCCGGCGCTGGAACAGGCGGTGCAGGCCCAGCCGGCGCCGTCGCTGGCCATGGAGCTGGGTGCGGAGCTGGGACAGCTTCCCTCGCTGGTGCCTACGTTGCACATCGGCCCGGAGGCCGAAGAGGCCGACCAGCATTTCCCGAGGCTCGGCATGGAGGCCCCGGACAACGACTGGCTGGGAACCACCAGCGTCGATCCGGCGTTCTAGAAGAGCGCTTCCTGCTGCTCGTCCACAGCTTCGTGGCCGGGCAGCGGGGCGACTTCTCCGGCCCGGCGAGCGCGGGCTGCCTCATGCAGGTCGATCGGGGTGACCTTCAGAACCTCGTCCACCATCGCGTTGAGGAACTGCGGCGCGGCGATATCCGCGGGCACCGGCGAGTGCACGCACTTGACCTGTGGGTTCTCTGCTTCATCGTCCCAGTCCACGAGCAGCAGCCCGGTGGCGGTGTAGCCGAAGCCGTCTCCGAAATCGCGCAGCTTGCGGATCATGTCCACCGTGCGGCGGTAGGCCGCCGGCTCGGATTCCAGGATCGTGGCGCGCTGGACGAAGAAGAATCCGACGGCGGCCAGCGGATAGCGGGCGCGCAGGTTCGCGGCGTCCCCGTAGGCCTCCTCGTAGCGGTTTGACAGGTTCTTGCCGAATGAGGAGGTCATCGCCTTGGTGCTCAGCAGCAGCTCCGGCCCGGTGGACCAGTGGGTCATCACCACGTCGGTCTGCTTCATGTAGGCGCGGCCCAGGATCCGGGCGTCCGTGCTTCCCGCCTTGCCCGCCATGATGGCCTCGTGCACCTCCTCGGAGAGGCGCTCGGGCAGCCGGCGCAGCAGCTCCAGGATGTCCTTGGAGAGCACACGGGGCGCCTCGGTGCGCGGCCAGACCAGGTCGGCGTCGAATCCCGCGCGGCGCAGTTCGTGGGCCAGCCAGGTGTCCACACCCTGGGCGAAGCGCCCGGAGCGGGTGGCGGCCTTGGAGCGCACCGGGATGCTCAGCAGGCGTTCGAGCACCTCGTAGGAGGGATTGAATTCCTCGGTCACCGCGCCGCTGCGGATCCAGGGCGAATCCTTGGCGGCGGACATCAGCGTGGTGTCGAACTCCGCAAAGGCGAGGGTCTTTTCAATCGCAGGGTTTGCCACGTCTAGTTTTTCACCGTCTTACTTCGTGCCTTCCGGCGATCCAACATGTCGGCGCGGGCCTGGTGCACCGCGGCGATGGCCGCGGGATCCAGGCCCAGCAGCTGTTCAAGGACAATCCCGTCGACCAGCGCGGTGGCTTCGGCCTTGCGGCCGTGGGCCAGATGCTCGCGCACCTGGTCCTTGATCTCGCGCAACGCCGGGGCATGGGCCGCCACTGCCGGGGCCGAAGGCACCGGAAGCCGGTCCGCTTCGCGCGGCTCGAGCTTCAGGATTCCGCCGCCATAGGAGCGTCCCACCATTTCAGCGCCGAGCATGCTCAGCGTATTCAGCGAGGCCAGCGGCAGCAGCTCGCGCCCGAGCCCGCGCACGTCGGCGCCCAGGTAGACGCCGTGGATCGAGTTGATGTGGTGCACCGCGGCTTCGTTGGCGGTCAGCCGCGGGGTGTCGGCGTTCATGTAGGTCATGAACAGGTCCGGCACCGACAAGAGCGGCACCCGCCACCAGGGGCTGCGCACCCGGCACTTGTAGGCGCTGTCCACCGCCAGTACCTGCCCGGCGTCAACCATCCGGTGCCCGGCCGCGGAAGGCTGCGCGGCGGGCCGGAACAGGTAGGTGGCGCTGCCATGGGCACCGAGGCGCTCCCACTGCTCGTTGTCCAGTTCCAGGCCGCGCAGGTGCCGGGAACCCGGAGGCGAGATGCGCACCAGGTCCTCGGGGGCCAAGCCCAGCTCGCTCACCTGGGCCGGGGAGAGCGTGAACCACTTGTTGTTGCCGGTCACCGCGCCCAGCGAGGTCTCGCCCCAGCTCTGCAGCGGCGCGAAACGGCCCGCGGCCAGGGACTGCTCCAGCACGCCCTGCGCTTCGAGGCCGACCAGCGATCCGGTCCAGCGCTCCGAGGTGCTGGCCGGGGTGTGCTCGATGCCCTCGCCCAACCGGTCGAGGTCCGCGGCGTTGCGGAACTGGTGCAGGCGCAGCGCGGTGCTGGAGCCCTGGCCGTAGCCTTCGGCCAGCAGCAGCACCACTTCCTCCTGCGCGTCGGCGAACAGCCGTTCCTCGAAGACCGCCAGGTGCACCCGCTCGAAGCGTTCGAGCAGCATCCGGCGCACCGGGGCCGCATAGTTCACGAACATGAGCTCGGCCGGCAGCACCAGGGCCATGCGCGCGCCCGGAGCCAGGAAGCTGGTGGCATGCACCACGAAGGCCGCCCAGATGCTGGCAAGCTCGTTGAGCTCGACGCCGGCTTCGCGGGCCGCGGCACGGGAGAGCTTCCGATCCTCGCCGCGGTGCAGCTGGTAGCGCACATAGGGCGGGTTGCCGATCACCGCGTCCATGTCATGGCTCCCGGCGACATGGAAGAAATTCGCGTGGGTGATCTGCGCGGCGGCACCCTGCCGGTCCAGCACCGCACGGGCTGCCTGCACCGAGGGCTCGTGCAGCTCGATGCCGAACAGCTCCACCGAGCCGCGGCCGTCGTCCACGATGTCATGCGCGGCGGCGAGGAACTGCGCCTCGCCGCAGGAAGGCTCAAGCACCCGGTGCCCGTGCTCGCCCAGCGCCCACTGGGCCATGAAGCGTGCGACGGGTTCCGGAGTGAAGTACGCACCGCGGGCGTGGCGCCCTGCGGGGTCCTGCTTGGTCTGTTCTCTACTCAACACACATCGATCTTTCCATGGCATCCGGACAGAATGGCCGGGCCGAGGAGCTTGGCCTTCGGAGACGATCCAATAATTCTACGCACGCTGCGCGGCGGCAATAGCTAGTGCGCCGCGGCCGGCTTGTTCTTGCCCAGCAGCTTCTTGATCCCGAGGATGACGACTGTCAGCAACGAGCCGATGATCAGTCCGGCCAAGCAGGAGAAAGCGGTGTTGACCAGCCACCCCAGCACGCCCCCAGCGGCACCGGAGGCGTCGTGGACCAGCATCTCGACGTGGTGCACGAAGCCGTACGGCGCGTGCCAGCCCAGCTCGTCCATGCCGGTCAGCAACAGGTGCCCGCCGACCCAGAGCATCGCGACCACGCCGACCTTGCTCAGCACCGACATCACGATCGGCATGCCCTTGACCAGGCCGCGGCCGAGCTTCTGCGAGAACTGGCGCTGCTTCTGGGCCAGCACCAGGCCAATGTCGTCCATCTTCACGATCAGGCCCACGGCCCCGTACACCAGGACGGTCATCAGGAAAGCCACCGCGACCAGGATCAGCGCCCGGGTCAGGAACGGTTCGTGGACCACCTCGTTGAGCGAGATCACCATGATCTCGGCCGAGAGCACGAAGTCGGTGCGCGTCGCCGAGCCGATGATCACCTTTTCGTCGCGGACCTTGCCGTCCTCGGCGGCGCCGTGATGGCCGATCAGCCCCATGGCCTCGAGGATCTTCTCCGCGCCTTCGAACACCAGGTAGGCGCCGCCGATCATGAGGATCGGGGTGAGCGCCCAGGGAAGGAAAGTGGACAGCAGCAAGATGGCCGGCAGGATGAACAGCAGCTTGTTGCGGATGGAGCCTACCGCGATCTTCCAGATGATCGGCAGCTCGCGCTTGGGAGAAATTCCGTCGACGTACTGCGGGGTGACCGCAGCGTCGTCAATCACCACGCCCATGGCTTTGGTGCTGGCCTTGGCCGCTCCGAGCGCGATGTCGTCCAGCGACGCGGCCGTGACCTTGACCAGCGCGGCTACATCATCCAGCAGGGCTACTAGGCCACCGGCCATGATTGGTCTCCTTGTAATTGTGGTCCCCGGTCGCGCGGATCCGCGCACGGGAAAATACCTTTGGTCCAATTTTACCGAGGACGACGTGGGCCACGCCCTATTTCATCCAACTTCCAGCGAGTGGTTAGGCACGTTTGCCGGGTTCGGACCGGCACCGGCGAGCCGGGAAAAGCCGCAGTCAGCAAAAAATCCCCGGAAGACCTGCGCTCATGCAGAACTCCGAGGATTTGTTCGAGCCCCCTACCGGATTCGAACCGGTGACCTTCAGTTTACAAGACAGACGCTCTGGCCAGCTGAGCTAAGGGGGCGTACCGCATAAGAATATCGGAGAACCCGGCCACTGTGCGAATTGAGCCCGTCGCCGTCTTAAATGCCGGAGGGGAGAAAGCCGTCGCTGGCTTTCTCCCCTCCGGTCTTGGCGCGAGATCAATATGGAATTCTACCCGATCCGCATCCGTTCTCCGCCGACCCGAGCGGATTTACTTCTTGTTCGCCTCGATGGCTGCGTTCACCACGGTCGGGAAATCGTCCTTGGCCAGATCCAGGACCTTGCCCTGGACCACCAAGGTCGGGGTGCCGCTTACGCCGTCGTACTTGGCCACGTCGGTCGTGTACTGGACGAACGGACGGAAGGTGCCGTCTTCGATGCAGCTGGTGACCTTGTCGCTGGCACCGGCGGCGATCGCCATCTCGGCCAGCTGGGCGTTCTTCATTTCACCCTGCTGGTAGTGGCCCCAGATCGCGGTCACGAATGGCATGTACGCTGCCGGGTTGTCGTTGGCAACGCAGGCCAGCGCGTTGGCACCGCGCGAGGAGAAGTTGGTCGGCGAGCCGCCGTCGAGGTATCCGACGTTGCGGTAGTCCACGGTGATGTCGCCGGCCGCCAGCCACTCGTTGATCTGCGGGCCATAGGTGGCCTCGAAGTCCGCGCAGTGGACGCAATTCACGTCGGCGTACATGGTGATATTGACCGGTTCGCCCTTTTTCCCCACGGTCAGGTCGCGGGGTTCCGGGGTTGCCGGTTGCTGGGCAGGGACTTCGAGGGACTTCACGTCGACATTCTCCACGGTGCGCTCACCCAGGGTGGTCGGGGAAGTGACCAGAATGCCGCCAGCGGCGTTGCCGCCCGCAGGAACGGCGCCGGAATCGGCAACCTTGGCATTGTTGTTCTGCACGATCAGGGTAACTACCAGGGCGATCACGAGGATCACGGCACCCAGCACGCCAAGCTTGACGAACAGCGACTTGCGCTTGGCGGCTGCTTCCTGTGCGGCGCGCATCTGCGAAGCCTTCTCGCGGGCGCTTGCCGTACGCTCAGCCTTCGACGGCCGCGGATTATTCGTAGACATAAATTTAATGGTTCCTTGCTCAGCGGAATACTGTCATCTGCAATCAAGTTTAGCCAATGCCGGGACCCGGTCTACCTAGTTCATTGATAATCCCGCACGTTCACAGGAGGCGCATATGCTCCTCAAATTGCCGCCAAAGCCCGGACTTAAGCCACATAGCGCGTCCGGTGGAATTGTTGCATCAGGCAGGCCTCGATACATGACTGTGCTTGACCAGTTCAATGTGGTTGTTTACGTCACTATCGGAGTAAATCCTGTACATAATTCCGTTGACCCTGATATTTCACTAGGCTCAAGGCATAAGTCAATGAACTTGCAGGGCAGGGATTCGCACCAATCCGGGGATCGCTAAACGGCCGGTTTGCAGGTTGAAGGTTAAGCCAGGAGTTTGTCGTGAGTAGCTCGATACAAGATGGCCACATGGCTAGTACATCCGACTTCGTCGTTGTTGCCAATCGCTTGCCGGTTGACCGGGTCACAAACCCGGACGGCACCCAGGGATTCCAGCGCGCACCCGGAGGACTGGTCACCGCACTGGAACCCGTCATGTCCGCTTCGGAAGGAGCATGGGTTGGCTGGCACGGCGGAATTGATGAAGAGCTGGACAGCTTCGACAAGGACGGTATCCATCTGGTGCCGGTGCCGCTAAGCGAAGACGACCTCGAGCTCTACTACGAAGGTTTCTCGAACTCGACTCTGTGGCCGCTCTACCACGACGTCATCGTTCCGCCGTCGTACCACCGCACCTGGTGGGACAGATACCAAAAAATCAACCAGCGCTTTGCCGACGCGGTGCTGCGGATCGCGGCGCCCAACGCCACGGTGTGGGTGCACGACTACCAGTTGCAACTAGTGCCGCGTCTGCTGCGCTTGGCCCGTCCTGACCTCAAGATCGGTTTCTTCCTGCATATTCCCTTCCCCGCCGCGAGCTTGTTCGCGCAGCTGCCGTGGCGCAAGCAGATTTTGCAGGGTTTGGCCGGTGCCGACCTGGTCGGTTTCCAGCGCGAAACCGACGCGACCAACTTCCTGCGAAGCCTGCGCCGATTCACGGACTACCAAACCAAGGGACGTGAGGCGACCCCTTCCTTGGACAACGACCTGCAGAATATCTGCCGCGCCGACGCCCACCCGATCTCCATCGACTATGAACAGATCCAGCGGCTGTCCCGGGATCCGCAGATCATTGCGCGAGCCGCGCAGATCCGGCATGAATTGGGAAACCCGAAAACCATCATGCTCGGCGTGGACAGGCTGGACTACACCAAGGGTATCCGCCACCGGCTCAAGGCCTACGGCGAGCTGCTGGCGGACGAACAGCTCCACGCCGGCGAGGTATGCCTGATCCAAGTGGCAAGCCCCAGCCGCGAAAACGTCGGTTCGTACATGGAACTGCGCGATCAGGTAGAACTGATGGTCGGCCAGATCACCGGCCAGCACGATACGCTCAGCCACACTACGCTGCGCTACCTGCACCATTCCTATCCCCTGCGCGAAATGATTTCCCTGTACCTTGCGGCAGACGTCCTGCTGGTCACTGCCTTGCGCGACGGTATGAACCTGGTCGCCAAGGAATACGTGGCAGCGCACCAGGACGGGCGGGGCGTGCTGGTGCTCTCCGAGTTCACCGGCGCCGCCGACCAGCTGACCCAGTCGGTGCTGGTCAACCCCCATGACATTGACGGCATGAAGGTCAAGATCATGGAGGCAGTCAACATGGACGAGGCCGAACAGGCCAAGCGCATGAAGCGCATGAACCACCATCTGGAGGAATTCGACGTGGCCGGCTGGTCTGATCGTTTCCTGTCGGAGCTGGCAGACATCAACTCGAAATCCGTTCCGGCCAAGGAGAATGTTGCCCGCACCTAACTTGCCGCAAACCGCCGAAACTACCGCCCCCGAAGGATGGCTTAAGCACGTGTCACCTCTTTCGCCGCAGCTCTCCGCTGCGCTGCAGGATTTCGCCCGCCATCCCCGGGTGCTGGTCGCGCTCGATTTCGATGGAACGCTCTCACCGCTGGTCGACCGGCCGCAGGATGCCAGGCCGCTGCCCGAATCCGCCGTGCTGGTGGAGCAGCTGGGACGAATGGCCGGCGTTTACACCGCGGTGATCTCCGGACGCAATCTGCAGTCCCTGGCCGAGGTGTACCCGGAGCCGCTGCCGGCCATCCGCATCGGGTCCCACGGGGCCGAACGGCTGGTCCCCGAGCAGTTCTCGAACGGCTGGTCCGACGCGCCGCTCAGCCTCGACCAGACGCAGCTGCTGGGCACCCTGACCGGCCGGCTGCAGGCGATCGCGGACAGGCACGAGAACGTGAACCTGGAATTCAAGCCCTCGGCCACCGTGCTGCATGTCCGCCAGGCCAGCCCTCAGGCCGCGCAGGCGGCCATGGCCGAAGCGCTGGAATCGCTGCAGGAACTGGAGGGCGTCAAGCTGATGTCGGGCAAGGCGGTGCTTGAAGCCTCGGTGCTCAACGCCCACAAGGGCGAGGCGCTGGCTTGGCTGCGCCGCACCCTGGATGTCCAGTCGGTGCTCTTCATCGGAGACGACGTCACCGATGAAAACGGCTTCAAGGTGCTGACCGAAAACGACCTCGGAATCAAGGTCGGCAGCGGGGACACGGCGGCGACGCAGCGTATTGATTCGCCATTCGATATCCCGGATCTTTTGAAAAGTCTGATTTCCATGCGAGACTAACGGTGTCCCAATTCACTTTCACTTCGGATCGTCGGGCACGTACCTGCCCGTGAAAGGATTGTCGTTATGGCAACTGTGACCTTTGATAAGGCCACCCGTATTTACCCGGGCGCTCTTGTGCCATCCGTCGACGGAATCGACCTGGAGATCGCCGACGGCGAATTCCTGGTTCTGGTCGGCCCCTCGGGTTGCGGCAAATCAACCACCCTGCGCATGCTTGCCGGCCTGGAGGAAGTCAACTCCGGCCGCATCCTCATCGGCGACAAGGACGTGACCAACGTTCCGCCGAAGGACCGCGACATCGCCATGGTCTTCCAGAACTACGCGCTCTACCCGCACATGACCGTCGCCGAGAACATGGGCTTCGCCCTGAAGATCGCCGGCGTCGACAAGGTCGAACGAGCCCGCCGTGTGAAGGAAGCCGCGCAGCTTCTCGATCTGGAGCAGTATCTGGACCGCAAGCCGAAAGCCCTCTCCGGCGGCCAGCGCCAGCGTGTGGCCATGGGCCGTGCCATCGTTCGCTCCCCCCAGGTCTTCCTGATGGATGAGCCCCTGTCGAACCTCGATGCCAAGCTGAGGGTCCAGACCCGTACCCAGATCGCGTCGCTCACCCGCCGCCTGGGTGTCACCACCGTGTACGTGACCCACGACCAGGTCGAGGCGCTGACCATGGGCGACCGCGTCGCGGTGCTCAAGGACGGTGAATTGCAGCAGGTCGGGACTCCCCGCGAACTGTACGACCGTCCGCGCAACGTCTTCGTTGCAGGCTTCATCGGTTCGCCAGCCATGAACCTCGTGCAGCTGGAAGCAAGCAATGGCCAAGTGGAGTTCGGCAATACCGTCCTGAGCGCGCCAGGCGCTGCAGGCGGCACTACGCTGGGCATCCGACCTGAAGACATCGAGTTCGTTGGCGAAGGCGAGGGTGTGGAGATCACCATCGACGTCGTCGAAGAGCTCGGCGCCGATGCCTATGTCTACGCAACCGCCGAGCTGGCAGGCCGCCCGCAGACCATCGTTGTCCGCGTTGATGGCCGCACCCCACCGGCCCGTGGCCAGCGGCTGAACATCGCACCGAAGCTGCAGCATGTGCACCTGTTCGATACGGAAACCGATCTGCGACTTGGCTAGTCCACAAAGACTCTGACGCATGACCAAGGGCTCGGATCCATGAGGATCCGAGCCCTTGGTCTTCGTCGGTATCTCCGGCGGCTGCTGACGCCGCCTCACTACCCTTATCGACTTGTTAAACATCGAAGGCCCCGAGGTATCTCGGGGCCTTCGGCACATTGTGCCCGGCGATGACCTACTCTCCCACACCCTCCCGAGTGCAGTACCATCGGCGCAGTGGGTCTTAGCTTCCGGGTTCGGTATGGGACCGGGCGTTTCCCCCACGCTATGATCGCCGTAACTCTAACCCGCACAGCTTGGCCGTGGGAAAACTACGGTGTCATTCGCGATTGCGACAACTCCATAACTATAGCAGGATCTCCGCCCTCCACGCCAATCGAGGAACTCTTTCGGCAACGTGGCCTTCGCCATAGATGCTTTCTGGCGATCTAAGCTTCCAGAAGGCCTCAGGCGCCAGTCTCCGGCCACGATACAGCGCCTGGCAATCCCATGCCGGTCCGGCTCTGGATTGGAGCTTGAGAGCGGCGTGGGTGCGCGCCAGCGGCAGCGCAGATGGTTTGCCATGTACCCAGGAACGGCAAAGCCAGCACAACTACGCAGTGAAGCAAGGATGGGTGAAGTCTGCTACCACCGCTGCCGCTGCGAGCCATTCATCCCAATGGCGGCAAGCACGAAGGCCGTGAAAGGACTAGCGATTCGAAATCAGGGGTTTGTTGTGGTCCGGGCTCTTCCCCGCTCCGCAGCCAACCGCACCGCGCCGCGGCCCCGGCAGCGCTCCCCTTGCCCCACGCCATCCCCACGGGGCCGGCCGCAGGACAGCACCCCAGACCGCCCAGAGGGCACCGCGCCGCCACCGAAAACCCCGCTTAAACAACAAAACGGGGGAGCTTCTACTCCCCCACCCCACCGGCCAAGCCAACCGCACCAGCCAGCTGGCCAGCCAGGCCGTCCCGGCCAGACCACCCGCCCCGTGGATCCACCGGTTAAACCAGCAGAAGGCCCCAACACTGTTGGAGCCTCCCACTTCTCAAGTTAAGTCCGGCGGTGACCTACTCTCCCACACCCTCACGAGTGCAGTACCATCGGCGCAATGGGCCTTAGCTTCCGGGTTCGGTATGGGACCGGGCGTTTCCCCCACGCTATGACCGCCGTAACAATCACGAAGCACACAAACCAACCATGGTGGTCCGGTGGATTCGTCCTTGCAAAGTCTCTTATTTTGTGGTTCGAGGTTGTTGTCTCGTAACCGCATAGTGAACGCGAACAATCAGAAAAACGTATTTTGTCGACACACAGTTTAGATAGTGTGTTGTAAGCCATCGGCCTATTAGTACAGGTCAGCTACACAAGTCTTTGGTCCTTGCTTCCACATCCTGCCTATCAACCCAGTAATCTAGCTGGGGGCCTCACCCACACAAGGTGGATGGAAATCTCATCTCGAAGCAGGCTTCCCGCTTAGATGCTTTCAGCGGTTATCCCTTCCAAACGTAGCTAATCAGCGATGCACTTGGCAGTACAACTGACACACCAGAGGTTCGTCCGTCCCGGTCCTCTCGTACTAAGGACAGCCCTTCTCAAATTTCCAACGCGCGCAGCGGATAGGGACCGAACTGTCTCACGACGTTCTAAACCCAGCTCGCGTACCGCTTTAATGGGCGAACAGCCCAACCCTTGGGACCTACTCCAGCCCCAGGATGCGACGAGCCGACATCGAGGTGCCAAACCATGCCGTCGATATGGACTCTTGGGCAAGATCAGCCTGTTATCCCCGAGGTACCTTTTATCCGTTGAGCGACGGCCCTTCCACGAGGTGCCGCCGGATCACTAGTCCCGACTTTCGTCCCTGCTCGAGCTGTCACTCTCACAGTCAAGCTCCCTTGTGCACTTACACTCAACACCTGATTGCCAACCAGGCTGAGGGAACCTTTGGGCGCCTCCGTTACATTTTAGGAGGCAACCGCCCCAGTTAAACTACCCATCAGGCACTGTCCCTGAACCAGATCATGGTCCGAAGTTAGGTGACCGGTACAGCCAGAGTGGTATTTCAACGATGACTCCACCCGAACTAGCGTCCGAGCTTCACAGTCTCCCACCTATCCTACACAAGCTGCACCGAACACCAATACCAAACTATAGTAAAGGTCTCGGGGTCTTTCCGTCCTGCTGCGCGTAACGAGCATCTTTACTCGTACTGCAATTTCGCCGAGTTCATGGTTGAGACAGCGGGGAAGTCGTTACTCCATTCGTGCAGGTCGGAACTTACCCGACAAGGAATTTCGCTACCTTAGGATGGTTATAGTTACCACCGCCGTTTACTGGGGCTTAAATTCTCAGCTTCGCACACAAGTGTGCTAACCGGTCCTCTTAACCTTCCAGCACCGGGCAGGAGTCAGTCCGTATACATCGTCTTGCGACTTCGCACGGACCTGTGTTTTTAGTAAACAGTCGCTTCCCCCTGGTCTCTGCGGCCCACACCCGCCTCCCCACCGCAAGGGTGGTTCACGGGGCAGGCCCCCCTTCTTCCGAAGTTACGGGGGCATTTTGCCGAGTTCCTTAACCATGATTCTCTCGATCGCCTTAGTATTCTCTACCTGATCACCTGTGTCGGTTTAGGGTACGGGCGGACTGGGACCTCGCGCCGATGCTTTTCTAGGCAGCATAGGATCACCGAATCACCCCACAAACGGGGCGCCTATCAGGTCTCAGAAACAATGAACAGCGGATTTGCCTACCGTTCTTCCTACACCCTTGGACCAGGTCAATTCCATTGCCTGGCTCGGCTACCTTCCTGCGTCACACCTGTTAATACGCTGACCTCACAACATCGGTTCCCACCACACCAACCAACAAGACACCTAAAAGGCATCAACGCTGGAATCCGTCATGGTTAGCATCCATTGCTCAGTATGGGCGGTCCTTCGCCGGTACGGGAATATCAACCCGTTGTCCATCGACTACGCCTGTCGGCCTCGCCTTAGGTCCCGACTAACCCAGGGCAGATTAGCTTGACCCTGGAACCCTTGATCATTCGGCGGACGGGTTTCTCACCCGTCATTCGCTACTCATGCCTGCATTCTCACTCGTGTGGCCTCCACCGCTGGTTTCCACCGCGACTTCACCGTCCACACGACGCTCCCCTACCCATCCAAACCACTGGACCACAAAGGCCAATGACATGTTTGAATGACGCAACTTCGGCGGTGTGCTTGAGCCCCGCTACATTATCGGCGCGGAATCACTTGACCAGTGAGCTATTACGCACTCTTTCAAGGGTGGCTGCTTCTAAGCCAACCTCCTGGTTGTCACAGCAACTCCACATCCTTTCCCACTTAGCACACGCTTAGGGGCCTTAGTTGGCGTTCTGGGCTGTTTCCCTCTCGACTATGAAGCTTATCCCCCACAGTCTCACTGCTGCGCTCTGACTTACCGGCATTCGGAGTTTGGCTAAGGTCAGTAACCTTGTAGGGCCCATCGCCTATCCAGTAGCTCTACCTCCAGCAAGAAACACGCAACGCTGCACCTAAATGCATTTCGGGGAGAACCAGCTATCACGAAGTTTGATTGGCCTTTCACCCCTACCCACAGCTCATCCCCTCCATTTTCAACTGAAGTGGGTTCGGTCCTCCACACGCTCTTACACGCGCTTCAACCTGGCCATGGGTAGATCACTTCGCTTCGGGTCTAGATCACGCCACTCACTCGCCCTATTCAGACTCGCTTTCGCTACGGCTTCCCCCCACGGGTTAACCTCGCGACGTAACACTAACTCGCAGGCTCATTCTTCAAAAGGCACGCCATCACAACCACAAGTGGCTGCTCTAACGGATTGTAAGCGCACGGTTTCAGGTACTATTTCACTCCCCTCCCGGGGTACTTTTCACCATTCCCTCACGGTACTGATTCACTATCGGTCATCAAGTAGTATTCAGGCTTACCAGGTGGTCCTGGCAGATTCACACAAGGTTTCACGGGCCCCGTGCTACTCGGGCATCCACACAAGAACGGCAGACACGCATTACACCTACGGGACTATCACCCTCTCTGGTCCGGCATTCCAACCGATTCACCTATACGCCTGCACCTCATCCCACCAGCGTAGATAGAACTGGTACATGTGGACCCCACAACCCCGATGATGCAACGCCTATCCGCTATCACACACCAACCGGTTTAGCCCCATCCGCGTTCGCTCGCCACTACTAACGGAATCACTATTGTTTTCTCTTCCTGCGGGTACTGAGATGTTTCACTTCCCCGCGTTCCCTCCACACAGCCTATACATTCAGCTGCAGGTCACACCACATAACATGGTGCGGGGTTCCCCCATTCGGAAATCCTGGCCTCAACGTCCGGTTATCGACTCCACCAGGCTTATCGCAGATTCCCACGTCCTTCATCGGCTCTTGATGCCAAGGCATCCACCGTGCGCCCTTAAAAACTTCAACACAAAACAAAGTTCTCAAAAATTGAGCTATAAAACAATCAACAAAATCACTACAAACAAGACTCAAACACCACACACACCCAGGACAGGCACGCACAGCTCATCTTGTCTGCAAGATGCTCGCGTTCACTATACAGTTCCCAAACAACAACCCCGCACCCCCAACAACAGCACCCCACACACCAGCCCCAAAAGGACCAGCCAGGACACCATGCCAGCAGACACAGGACAAACACCGAAACACCAAGCACCCAACCCACCAAACCCCGCAAAGGGACCAGGCGGCCAGGAGGCTTGTTGCCTCAAAACCCAACAGTGCACCAAACATACTCATTCGCATCACACGACCCATGCGCCCTTCCAACACCACCAACCCCACAAGAGGGCCGGCACTGCGTACTAAACCACACACGCCACACAACACAAACCATGCCAACACCCGAACCCCCGAAAACAACCACACGATCGCCCTCGAAAACCCGTTTCCCAGTGTTGAGTTCATTGACATTCCACCCTCGAGCAACCCACCTGCACCACACTCGGGCACAGACATGGGCAACCAAAACTGGTTAGCTCCTTAGAAAGGAGGTGATCCAGCCGCACCTTCCGGTACGGCTACCTTGTTACGACTTAGTCCCAATCGCCAGTCCCACCTTCGACGACTCCCCCCACACAAGGTGGTTAGGCCATCGGCTTCGGGTGTTACCAACTTTCGTGACTTGACGGGCGGTGTGTACAAGGCCCGGGAACGTATTCACCGCAGCGTTGCTGATCTGCGATTACTAGCGACTCCGACTTCATGGGGTCGAGTTGCAGACCCCAATCCGAACTGAGACCGGCTTTTAGGGATTAGCTCCACCTCACAGTATCGCAACCCATTGTACCGGCCATTGTAGCATGCGTGAAGCCCAAGACATAAGGGGCATGATGATTTGACGTCATCCCCACCTTCCTCCGAGTTGACCCCGGCAGTCTCCCATGAGTCCCCGGCATAACCCGCTGGCAACATGGAACGAGGGTTGCGCTCGTTGCGGGACTTAACCCAACATCTCACGACACGAGCTGACGACAACCATGCACCACCTGTGAACCAGCCCCGAAGGGAAACCCCATCTCTGAGGCGATCTGGAACATGTCAAGCCTTGGTAAGGTTCTTCGCGTTGCATCGAATTAATCCGCATGCTCCGCCGCTTGTGCGGGCCCCCGTCAATTCCTTTGAGTTTTAGCCTTGCGGCCGTACTCCCCAGGCGGGGCACTTAATGCGTTAGCTACGGCGCGGAAAACGTGGAATGTCCCCCACACCTAGTGCCCAACGTTTACGGCATGGACTACCAGGGTATCTAATCCTGTTCGCTCCCCATGCTTTCGCTCCTCAGCGTCAGTAAATGCCCAGAGACCTGCCTTCGCCATCGGTGTTCCTCCTGATATCTGCGCATTTCACCGCTACACCAGGAATTCCAGTCTCCCCTACATCACTCTAGTCTGCCCGTACCCACCGCAGATCCGAGGTTGAGCCTCGGACTTTCACGATAGACGCGACAAACCGCCTACGAGCTCTTTACGCCCAATAAATCCGGATAACGCTTGCGCCCTACGTATTACCGCGGCTGCTGGCACGTAGTTAGCCGGCGCTTCTTCTGCAGGTACCGTCACTTTCGCTTCTTCCCTACTGAAAGAGGTTTACAACCCGAAGGCCGTCATCCCTCACGCGGCGTCGCTGCATCAGGCTTGCGCCCATTGTGCAATATTCCCCACTGCTGCCTCCCGTAGGAGTCTGGGCCGTGTCTCAGTCCCAGTGTGGCCGGTCACCCTCTCAGGCCGGCTACCCGTCGTCGCCTTGGTGAGCCATTACCTCACCAACAAGCTGATAGGCCGCGAGTCCATCCCCAACCGATAAATCTTTCCACCCTCAACCATGCGGTCAAAAGTCATATCCGGTATTAGACCCAGTTTCCCGGGCTTATCCCAGAGTCAGGGGCAGGTTACTCACGTGTTACTCACCCGTTCGCCACTAATCCACCCAGCAAGCTGGGCTTCATCGTTCGACTTGCATGTGTTAAGCACGCCGCCAGCGTTCATCCTGAGCCAGGATCAAACTCTCCATAAAAAACAAAAAGCCACCACAACCCCACCGGAAAAAGACGGAGCCACACGTGGTGATGAAATCCTGGCGAATAAAAACACTCGGAACAACACACGGGGGTGCATCATCCCAAGCAAAATGTTTCGTATTCACCAAACAAAAATAATTTGGTATCAACAAACTTGGCACACTATTGAGTTCTCAAACAACAAACACTTACCGGTTCTCCGCCACCCCTATTCCAGGAGGCGATATCGTCCAGCGTTAGTTTCCGAAATTGCAAAAAAAATCTTTTAGATCATTTGAATCTCGGGGATTTTCGCTTCGAATTCGGTTCAGATTTCCTCGAACCTTGTTTCGGCGACAGATAAAAACTATACACACCTTTTTCGGCACTTACAAATCGTAGGGCTACTTTTCCGGGTGACTGTCGCCACAGGCATTAGAGGGCCGGTGCGCACGATAAGCAGTTCCCCAATGTCGCCTGCTCTCCGGACAGGCTGCCGCGCCACACCAACGTGACAGCACGAGCTCCGGTCTGTGGAGAGCGCGGTTCCCTGCTCGCTGGATACTGCGGGCTCGGGGCCAGCCAGTCGAAATCTTGTAAGCGGTGTTCTCTCCGAATGCTGCCGGAGGTCACCGGCAGAACGGACAGCATGGCAATGGGCCTTATCCCGTCGACAGCATGAGCTGATGACGCCAGCTACAGTTCATTGGGTTTCATAGCTGCCCGGTTCGATGTATGGGTTCACTCCTGGTATCCGTTGCGACGATGTCTTGGTATCTGACGCTGCCAAGTTTCCGTGTAACCGCGGTGAGACTAAGCCCTAGGGCGACCTTCCCTCCTAAAACAAACCGCTTACCCAACGACAGCAATCCGGGATGGTTCCTGGCTAGTAGTCGCATCCATGGTCCACTGATACAGCAGATGTCTTGCACCCTGTGTTGGACATGTCCGACGAGAGCAGTGTCAATGCCCGCCTGTTGACGTTCGCGGCGTCAAATTCAACGCAGACCAGAATCATATGACTTGTCACCCAATAAGCGCGGGCTAGCGGAGATGTCCATGAATCGATGGCTTGCTGACCGCACGTGCCTGGACCCCACTCGAATTTTCATACAGTCTGACCTCATCGGGAAACAAGGCCGGCTTGTAGTGCCGCCATCGGTGTTCGGTCAATTAGTGGAACCATTCGTTGCCCCACAGGGCGTCGCCATACTGCTTTCGATTGCTGTCGGCCCAAGTGCGCAGCTCCTTATCCTAAGCTCTTGGCATGACCATGAACTTTGGGTCCAAGAAACTAGTCGGGCCCCAACGCATAGCTACTCCGCTTTGTACGCACCATAGGCCCAAGCCCTTATCCGGTTCTCATTGGTTCTGCAGCCAGCGTGGCGAATCTTGTGAATAGTGGGGTCTGGCCTTGGCGACCTGTCCGGGCCAGACACACTTTATTGCCTATAGCCCACATTTTGGCCTCTAGCCCGGAGTCAAGAACTTTCTTCCTGCGGACGGACAAGAAGAACTGGTTAAACAAAAAACGCGGAACCGAAGTTCCGCGTTTAGATTTGTGACCCCAACGGGATTCGAACCCGTGTTGCCGCCGTGAGAGGGCGGAGTACTAGGCCGCTATACGATGGGGCCGTATGCTGAAGTTTCCTTCAGCTCACCGAATTGCTCCGGTGAAGCGCTGGGATACCAGGACTCGAACCTAGAATGACGGAACCAGAAACCGTTGTGTTGCCAATTACACCATATCCCAATATGACTTGGCCTCCGCCAGAATCAATTACCTAGGTAATGATCTTTTGGATGCCTTAGCACGAGATATAACTATACACAGTAATTCTGGATATCGCACATCCTGAGTAGCTTTTCGATAGTGATCTAAGACTCGCTGCCTGTTCGGCCTGCATTTGCGAGCTTCAGTTAAACAACAAGGAGGAATCCGAAGATTCCTCCTTGCGTTCTGGTCGGGATAACAGGATTTGAACCTGCGACCTCGTCGTCCCGAACGACGCGCGCTACCAAACTGCGCCATATCCCGTGATCAAGAACGTTTTTACTCTACACCCGGTTACCTCAGATCGCATAATCGAGGCTTCGATTCGATTGTCATCGTACGTATCTGTCGTAATAGAAGCGCTTGTCGCAGTCTATATCGCCTTGCCCGGGTTCAATATGTTCATTGGATCCAGCAGCCCCTTGATCTTTTGCTGCAATTCGATAACTTGGCTGGATTGCTCCCAGGGGAGCCAGTCTTTCTTGATGAGTCCGACGCCGTGCTCGCCCGTAATCGTGCCTCCCATTTCAAGGGCAATGCGAACGGACTCCTGCACAGCGCGGTCCAGTCGCTCCAGCGGGTTCGGCCCATCCGAGGGGTCAACGTAGAACGTCGAATGCAGGTTTCCGTCACCGGCGTGGGAAATCAGCCTCAACTGAACCTGTTCTTGCGTCGCGGCTTGTTGCACACGATGAACGTACTCAACCATGAGACTTTTGGGGACGGCTACGTCTTCACCAGTACGGTACGCATCGTCTTTCGCATCTCCACGGCTGGTGCGACGCATTTCAATGAGAGCCGTTGCAGATTCATCGCCGCTCTCGCTCAGCCGTACGGAGTCGTTCTTGAAGGTTTCACGAAGAACCGCTTCTTCTTGCTCTGCACCATATCCGTCTAGTCGAACGAGCAGCATTGCACCGCCACTGCCAGCATGAGCTGTCCCATACTGTGCGTCCAAGACCTTCATCGTTGCGTGATCGATCAACTCCAGAATCGCTGGTTGGATACGTGCCTTGGCAATCCTTTGGACTCCTTCGACAGCAACTTCAAGATCCTCGAAAACTAATGCGACGTCTCGTTCGTCAACGGGCAAATAACGAAGCCGTAGCACCGCGCGAACGATCACACCCAATGTTCCTTCGGAACCTGTGAACAAGGCTGTCAGATCATAGCCGGCAACGCCCTTGAACGTATTCTTTCCAACATGTATTAGGCTCCCGTCCGCCAAGACAACGTCTAGCCCAAGAACCGACTCCCGGGTGACACCGTACTTCGCGCAACGCAATCCCCCGGCGTTCGTCGCAATGTTTCCACCGATGGTCGACATCTTGTAACTTGCCGGATCCGGAGCGTACATCAGACCGAACTCGGAGACGGCAAGATTCAAATGATGGTTAATCACGCCGGGCTCGACGACCGCGACTTCGTCCTGAGGCCGAATCTCGATGATCCTGTTCATCTTGCTGAGATTCAGGATGATAGCTTCATCAGTGACATGGACGGCGCCCGATACGCCAGTACCAGCACCGCGGCTGATCACCGAGAGCCGGTGTTCACTGGCCAGCTGCATTAGTTCCTGAACTTGCCCAACTTTTGTTGGAAAAACGACAGCGAGTGGCATCATGGGCTCATCTGCCAGTTGGCCGAAATCTCTCGAATTTTCCATGAGCACGGAATCACTAACGGATACCATGCCTGCAGGAAATCTCGCCGTGAGCTCATCAAGCAATTTCTTATTGCGTCGCATGCGTGGTCTGACTTCATGGTCATTCGGGCTCATAGTTCAGACACTACATCTGACAGCGCCAGGAGCGACAGTAAGCGCCGACGAAAGGCTGCGGCAGGCGGCCGCGAACCGTGGCGCAATCATCTCTTTCTCGTCACTAGCCATATGAAAAGTCACCTATGCCCATTGGCGCTCCACCATCAATGATGACGATTCCAGTCGTCAATGCGCATCGGATCACGGAAGCCGCTCCGTACGAGCCATGGCCGAGGCATCTAAGAAATCTACAGAGCTTACGACGAAACAGCGTTGTCATTTCACTCCGTCAGTGAATCGTCAGGCACTTTCCGCCACACGGTTATGCAGCTGATCGAACGGGTGCCGAGGTCCCGCCCGGGTCTGGATACTCTGCCAGGCTAAGACCATCGACGACCATCTGGGCATCGTCGAAGGCTTCGTTTAGGGAAAATGAGGCAAGGTCCGCGCCACCGCAATGCGCAAATGGCTGGCCGGCATCGGTTGCCACGATACGAGGTCGAGGCTCCTCGAGCCGCCGGCACGACGATGAAGGTATCGACTCAAGGAACACAGGTCCCAGCATGAGTAACTGCATGACTCAAGGGAGACTAAGCCATGCAAATGGCTGAAGCACACGTACGCCGAGAACTTGTCGCCAACGGAACTCGCACGGCGCTGCTAAACGCAAGGCCGGACTAGCGCCATCACCAAATGTTGGTCCCCTGGCGGTTCGGGAAATATCCATCGCATACGTGTCCGTGGGTTGGAGCTTCCTCGCGATTGCTCTATCCAGGAGTATGCCCTGTGGGTATCGAAAAATCCGTGGTCGCGAAGCCTATGGCCGGCATCATGGAGTGCAATCCATTGGTCGCCACGTTCTCTGCCACGTTTTCTGTACAGAGGCCCGCATCAGCAATCGGGTGAACCCGTCAGGCAAGGACGGGCGGGAGAACTCCGCGCAAAACGCCCGTACCGGTCTATTGCCAACTGGCACCCGCTCCTACCCTGGAGTACTTGTTTTTCAACGATTCAGAAGCCTCGTGCGGCTCGATCATCGCCTTGGCGCTGTCAAGGGTATCGGGGCACTCCTCGTTTATCAGCAGCGATGCAGCCTCGGGTAATGACAACTTCGCCCAATCCCTTCGAGACGTTCGTCAACGAGTTCGGTGCCAAACTGAAGGTGCCTGCTCGTGAGCGCAGAGAGAGCAGTTGAAAAGGACCAGCATTCGGTCCCGCGCCCGTTGACTTCTTCCTCCAGTGGCCAAAGACTCACTGTGGATTCTCAAGTGCTCAGGCGGAATTCAAAACCTTTTCCTGGATCGGTAGGCATTACCGACCCGAACATGCCTGACGAATCGTGCCTATGCTGCTCGGACGTCAATATTCAGCATCTCTTGCCGAGGGGTTTGTTGTGGTCCGGGCTCTTCCCCGCTCCGCAGCCAACCGCACCGCGCCGCGGCCCCGGCAGCGCTCCCCTTGCCCCACGCCATCCCCACGGGGCCGGCCGCAGGACAGCACCCCAGACCGCCCAGAGGGCACCGCGCCGCCACCGAAAACCCCGCTTAAACAACAAAACGGGGGAGCTTCTACTCCCCCACCCCACCGGCCAAGCCAACCGCACCAGCCAGCTGGCCAGCCAGGCCGTCCCGGCCAGACCACCCGCCCCGTGGATCCACCGGTTAAACCAGCAGAAGGCCCCAACACTGTTGGAGCCTCCCACTTCTCAAGTTAAGTCCGGCGGTGACCTACTCTCCCACACCCTCACGAGTGCAGTACCATCGGCGCAATGGGCCTTAGCTTCCGGGTTCGGTATGGGACCGGGCGTTTCCCCCACGCTATGACCGCCGTAACAATCACGAAGCACACAAACCAACCATGGTGGTCCGGTGGATTCGTCCTTGCAAAGTCTCTTATTTTGTGGTTCGAGGTTGTTGTCTCGTAACCGCATAGTGAACGCGAACAATCAGAAAAACGTATTTTGTCGACACACAGTTTAGATAGTGTGTTGTAAGCCATCGGCCTATTAGTACAGGTCAGCTACACAAGTCTTTGGTCCTTGCTTCCACATCCTGCCTATCAACCCAGTAATCTAGCTGGGGGCCTCACCCACACAAGGTGGATGGAAATCTCATCTCGAAGCAGGCTTCCCGCTTAGATGCTTTCAGCGGTTATCCCTTCCAAACGTAGCTAATCAGCGATGCACTTGGCAGTACAACTGACACACCAGAGGTTCGTCCGTCCCGGTCCTCTCGTACTAAGGACAGCCCTTCTCAAATTTCCAACGCGCGCAGCGGATAGGGACCGAACTGTCTCACGACGTTCTAAACCCAGCTCGCGTACCGCTTTAATGGGCGAACAGCCCAACCCTTGGGACCTACTCCAGCCCCAGGATGCGACGAGCCGACATCGAGGTGCCAAACCATGCCGTCGATATGGACTCTTGGGCAAGATCAGCCTGTTATCCCCGAGGTACCTTTTATCCGTTGAGCGACGGCCCTTCCACGAGGTGCCGCCGGATCACTAGTCCCGACTTTCGTCCCTGCTCGAGCTGTCACTCTCACAGTCAAGCTCCCTTGTGCACTTACACTCAACACCTGATTGCCAACCAGGCTGAGGGAACCTTTGGGCGCCTCCGTTACATTTTAGGAGGCAACCGCCCCAGTTAAACTACCCATCAGGCACTGTCCCTGAACCAGATCATGGTCCGAAGTTAGGTGACCGGTACAGCCAGAGTGGTATTTCAACGATGACTCCACCCGAACTAGCGTCCGAGCTTCACAGTCTCCCACCTATCCTACACAAGCTGCACCGAACACCAATACCAAACTATAGTAAAGGTCTCGGGGTCTTTCCGTCCTGCTGCGCGTAACGAGCATCTTTACTCGTACTGCAATTTCGCCGAGTTCATGGTTGAGACAGCGGGGAAGTCGTTACTCCATTCGTGCAGGTCGGAACTTACCCGACAAGGAATTTCGCTACCTTAGGATGGTTATAGTTACCACCGCCGTTTACTGGGGCTTAAATTCTCAGCTTCGCACACAAGTGTGCTAACCGGTCCTCTTAACCTTCCAGCACCGGGCAGGAGTCAGTCCGTATACATCGTCTTGCGACTTCGCACGGACCTGTGTTTTTAGTAAACAGTCGCTTCCCCCTGGTCTCTGCGGCCCACACCCGCCTCCCCACCGCAAGGGTGGTTCACGGGGCAGGCCCCCCTTCTTCCGAAGTTACGGGGGCATTTTGCCGAGTTCCTTAACCATGATTCTCTCGATCGCCTTAGTATTCTCTACCTGATCACCTGTGTCGGTTTAGGGTACGGGCGGACTGGGACCTCGCGCCGATGCTTTTCTAGGCAGCATAGGATCACCGAATCACCCCACAAACGGGGCGCCTATCAGGTCTCAGAAACAATGAACAGCGGATTTGCCTACCGTTCTTCCTACACCCTTGGACCAGGTCAATTCCATTGCCTGGCTCGGCTACCTTCCTGCGTCACACCTGTTAATACGCTGACCTCACAACATCGGTTCCCACCACACCAACCAACAAGACACCTAAAAGGCATCAACGCTGGAATCCGTCATGGTTAGCATCCATTGCTCAGTATGGGCGGTCCTTCGCCGGTACGGGAATATCAACCCGTTGTCCATCGACTACGCCTGTCGGCCTCGCCTTAGGTCCCGACTAACCCAGGGCAGATTAGCTTGACCCTGGAACCCTTGATCATTCGGCGGACGGGTTTCTCACCCGTCATTCGCTACTCATGCCTGCATTCTCACTCGTGTGGCCTCCACCGCTGGTTTCCACCGCGACTTCACCGTCCACACGACGCTCCCCTACCCATCCAAACCACTGGACCACAAAGGCCAATGACATGTTTGAATGACGCAACTTCGGCGGTGTGCTTGAGCCCCGCTACATTATCGGCGCGGAATCACTTGACCAGTGAGCTATTACGCACTCTTTCAAGGGTGGCTGCTTCTAAGCCAACCTCCTGGTTGTCACAGCAACTCCACATCCTTTCCCACTTAGCACACGCTTAGGGGCCTTAGTTGGCGTTCTGGGCTGTTTCCCTCTCGACTATGAAGCTTATCCCCCACAGTCTCACTGCTGCGCTCTGACTTACCGGCATTCGGAGTTTGGCTAAGGTCAGTAACCTTGTAGGGCCCATCGCCTATCCAGTAGCTCTACCTCCAGCAAGAAACACGCAACGCTGCACCTAAATGCATTTCGGGGAGAACCAGCTATCACGAAGTTTGATTGGCCTTTCACCCCTACCCACAGCTCATCCCCTCCATTTTCAACTGAAGTGGGTTCGGTCCTCCACACGCTCTTACACGCGCTTCAACCTGGCCATGGGTAGATCACTTCGCTTCGGGTCTAGATCACGCCACTCACTCGCCCTATTCAGACTCGCTTTCGCTACGGCTTCCCCCCACGGGTTAACCTCGCGACGTAACACTAACTCGCAGGCTCATTCTTCAAAAGGCACGCCATCACAACCACAAGTGGCTGCTCTAACGGATTGTAAGCGCACGGTTTCAGGTACTATTTCACTCCCCTCCCGGGGTACTTTTCACCATTCCCTCACGGTACTGATTCACTATCGGTCATCAAGTAGTATTCAGGCTTACCAGGTGGTCCTGGCAGATTCACACAAGGTTTCACGGGCCCCGTGCTACTCGGGCATCCACACAAGAACGGCAGACACGCATTACACCTACGGGACTATCACCCTCTCTGGTCCGGCATTCCAACCGATTCACCTATACGCCTGCACCTCATCCCACCAGCGTAGATAGAACTGGTACATGTGGACCCCACAACCCCGATGATGCAACGCCTATCCGCTATCACACACCAACCGGTTTAGCCCCATCCGCGTTCGCTCGCCACTACTAACGGAATCACTATTGTTTTCTCTTCCTGCGGGTACTGAGATGTTTCACTTCCCCGCGTTCCCTCCACACAGCCTATACATTCAGCTGCAGGTCACACCACATAACATGGTGCGGGGTTCCCCCATTCGGAAATCCTGGCCTCAACGTCCGGTTATCGACTCCACCAGGCTTATCGCAGATTCCCACGTCCTTCATCGGCTCTTGATGCCAAGGCATCCACCGTGCGCCCTTAAAAACTTCAACACAAAACAAAGTTCTCAAAAATTGAGCTATAAAACAATCAACAAAATCACTACAAACAAGACTCAAACACCACACACACCCAGGACAGGCACGCACAGCTCATCTTGTCTGCAAGATGCTCGCGTTCACTATACAGTTCCCAAACAACAACCCCGCACCCCCAACAACAGCACCCCACACACCAGCCCCAAAAGGACCAGCCAGGACACCATGCCAGCAGACACAGGACAAACACCGAAACACCAAGCACCCAACCCACCAAACCCCGCAAAGGGACCAGGCGGCCAGGAGGCTTGTTGCCTCAAAACCCAACAGTGCACCAAACATACTCATTCGCATCACACGACCCATGCGCCCTTCCAACACCACCAACCCCACAAGAGGGCCGGCACTGCGTACTAAACCACACACGCCACACAACACAAACCATGCCAACACCCGAACCCCCGAAAACAACCACACGATCGCCCTCGAAAACCCGTTTCCCAGTGTTGAGTTCATTGACATTCCACCCTCGAGCAACCCACCTGCACCACACTCGGGCACAGACATGGGCAACCAAAACTGGTTAGCTCCTTAGAAAGGAGGTGATCCAGCCGCACCTTCCGGTACGGCTACCTTGTTACGACTTAGTCCCAATCGCCAGTCCCACCTTCGACGACTCCCCCCACACAAGGTGGTTAGGCCATCGGCTTCGGGTGTTACCAACTTTCGTGACTTGACGGGCGGTGTGTACAAGGCCCGGGAACGTATTCACCGCAGCGTTGCTGATCTGCGATTACTAGCGACTCCGACTTCATGGGGTCGAGTTGCAGACCCCAATCCGAACTGAGACCGGCTTTTAGGGATTAGCTCCACCTCACAGTATCGCAACCCATTGTACCGGCCATTGTAGCATGCGTGAAGCCCAAGACATAAGGGGCATGATGATTTGACGTCATCCCCACCTTCCTCCGAGTTGACCCCGGCAGTCTCCCATGAGTCCCCGGCATAACCCGCTGGCAACATGGAACGAGGGTTGCGCTCGTTGCGGGACTTAACCCAACATCTCACGACACGAGCTGACGACAACCATGCACCACCTGTGAACCAGCCCCGAAGGGAAACCCCATCTCTGAGGCGATCTGGAACATGTCAAGCCTTGGTAAGGTTCTTCGCGTTGCATCGAATTAATCCGCATGCTCCGCCGCTTGTGCGGGCCCCCGTCAATTCCTTTGAGTTTTAGCCTTGCGGCCGTACTCCCCAGGCGGGGCACTTAATGCGTTAGCTACGGCGCGGAAAACGTGGAATGTCCCCCACACCTAGTGCCCAACGTTTACGGCATGGACTACCAGGGTATCTAATCCTGTTCGCTCCCCATGCTTTCGCTCCTCAGCGTCAGTAAATGCCCAGAGACCTGCCTTCGCCATCGGTGTTCCTCCTGATATCTGCGCATTTCACCGCTACACCAGGAATTCCAGTCTCCCCTACATCACTCTAGTCTGCCCGTACCCACCGCAGATCCGAGGTTGAGCCTCGGACTTTCACGATAGACGCGACAAACCGCCTACGAGCTCTTTACGCCCAATAAATCCGGATAACGCTTGCGCCCTACGTATTACCGCGGCTGCTGGCACGTAGTTAGCCGGCGCTTCTTCTGCAGGTACCGTCACTTTCGCTTCTTCCCTACTGAAAGAGGTTTACAACCCGAAGGCCGTCATCCCTCACGCGGCGTCGCTGCATCAGGCTTGCGCCCATTGTGCAATATTCCCCACTGCTGCCTCCCGTAGGAGTCTGGGCCGTGTCTCAGTCCCAGTGTGGCCGGTCACCCTCTCAGGCCGGCTACCCGTCGTCGCCTTGGTGAGCCATTACCTCACCAACAAGCTGATAGGCCGCGAGTCCATCCCCAACCGATAAATCTTTCCACCCTCAACCATGCGGTCAAAAGTCATATCCGGTATTAGACCCAGTTTCCCGGGCTTATCCCAGAGTCAGGGGCAGGTTACTCACGTGTTACTCACCCGTTCGCCACTAATCCACCCAGCAAGCTGGGCTTCATCGTTCGACTTGCATGTGTTAAGCACGCCGCCAGCGTTCATCCTGAGCCAGGATCAAACTCTCCATAAAAAACAAAAAGCCACCACAACCCCACCGGAAAAAGACGGAGCCACACGTGGTGATGAAATCCTGGCGAATAAAAACACTCGGAACAACACACGGGGGTGCATCATCCCAAGCAAAATGTTTCGTATTCACCAAACAAAAATAATTTGGTATCAACAAACTTGGCACACTATTGAGTTCTCAAACAACAAACACTCTCGACACCGCATCCCGAACCCGAAGGGTTCGAGCTGCTTCGCTCCGGAGCAACTTTTCAAGCTTACCACCTCGTTGACCAGTGTCAACTCGGCGTTCCAAGCCTGTTCGCTTCGCGTTGACTTCCCGTCCGTTTCCGTTCGGTCCGTGTCAGCGGCGCGAGATAAAACTTTACACGCCCTGCGCCCCCACGCAAAATCGGCCTATTCCCCGGATAGGAGACGGGAATTCCGCATGATTCCGGGGATTTCCCCGCTCAAACAGGCTTGAATTCCCGAAATCACCCCAAAAAACATGTTTATGAAGCGGCTCACTTAACGCAATAAGGCTGTAATCTGCGCATTTCAGTGCGTGGATTACAGCCTTATCGGTCAGGGATGCAGTTACTTGGCTTCTTCTGCACGCAGTCGCGAGACCTCGTACAGCGAGATGCCCACCGCCATCGACGCGTTCAGCGATTCCATGGCGGAGTTGATCGGGATCGAGACGATCGCATCGCAGTGCTCGCGGACCAGCCGGGACAGGCCCTTGCCTTCGGAGCCCACCACGATGCACAGCGGACCGGTTGCCAGTTCGAAGTTCGGCAGCTGCATGTCGCCGCCGGCGTCCAGGCCGATCACGAAGATGCCTGCGGCCTTGATTTCCTTCAGGGCATTGGTGAGGTTGGTGCACTTGGCCACCGGGACGCGGACTGCTGCGCCGGCACTGGTCTTCCAGGCCGAAGCGGTCATGCCGACGCTGCGGCGCTCGGGGATGATCACGCCGTCGGCGCCGAAGGCGGAAGCCGAACGCACGATGGCGCCCAGGTTGCGCGGATCGGTAATGCCGTCCAGGGCCAGAAGCAGCGGCTGCGCGGTGCGGTAGCCCTTTTCGTAGTCCTTGACGACCTTGGCCGCCAGCTGGACTGCATCCTTGTACTCGTACGAAGGGATCTGCAGGGCCAGGCCCTGGTGGATCGCGCCGTCGGTCATGCGGTCGAGCTCGGTCTTGGAGGCTTCCATCAGCGGGATGCCCTGCTCTGCGGCCAGCTTCAGGGAATCGCGGACGCGGTCGTCGACGTCGATGCGGATGGCAACGTGCAACGCCTTGGCCGGAATGCCGGCGCGCAGCGCTTCGACCACGGAGTTGCGCCCGGTGACGTATTCGGCGTTGACGCGGATGCGGTCGGTGCGCTTGTTCTCGGTCCGCTTGGCAGCCGAACGCTCGGCCAGCTGCTTGTTGCGGTAGGCCTTGTGGTACGGGCGGTCTTCCGCCTTGGGGGTCGGGCCCTTGCCCTTGAGGGAACTGCGTCCCTTACCGCCACTACCCTTGGTTGGGCCCTTCTTGCTCATCTGCTTGTCCTTTGGTTTGAAGTCGTTTTAGTTCTCGAGGGTCCAGCGGGCGCCGTCCGCTGAATCAACTACGGTGATTCCGGCGGAGGCCAGCGCGTCGCGGATGGCATCCGAGCGGGCCCAGTCCTTGGCGGCGCGGGCTTCGGCTCGTTCAGCCAGCTGCGCCTGGATCAGCGTGTCAAGCACCTGATGTTCGGCCGAGGCCGCGGCTCCGGTGTCCTGGCGGGCGTCGTCCAGCCCCAGAACCCGGGTCATCGCCAGTACCTGGCCCAGCGCCTCGGCCACCGCGCCGTCCTCATGCGCGTCCAGCGAGGCGTTGCCGTGGCGGACCGTCTCATGCAGCGAGGCCAGCGCCATCGGCACATTCAGGTCGTCGTCCATCGCGGCGCCGAACGCCTGCGGCACGTGCGTGGCGGTGATGGCCTGGGCGGCCTCGCCCAGCCGGTATCGGGCGTTGGAGATGAAGGTGTCGATGCGCTCCACCGCGGCGCCGGCCTCCGTCAAGGAGTCCGGGCGGTAGTCCAGCATGGAGCGGTACTGCGCCTGGCCCAGGAAGTAGCGCACCACGCGGGCGTCGGCCAGCTCCAGCATCTCTTGCGGGGAGATGGTGTTGCCCACCGACTTGGACATCTTTTCGCCCTCGTAGGTGACCATGCCGTTGTGCATCCAGTAGTTGGCGAAGCCGTGGCCGGCGGCCGCGGACTGCGCCAGCTCGTTCTCGTGGTGCGGGAAACGCAGGTCCAGCCCGCCGCCGTGGATGTCGAAGTGGGTGCCGAGGTACTTGGTGGCCATGGCGGAGCATTCAAGATGCCAGCCCGGGCGTCCGCGTCCCCAGGGGCTCGGCCAGGACGCGGTGAGTGGATCGGTGTCCTTGTGCCCCTTCCACAGCGCGAAGTCCCGCGGGTCGCGCTTGCCGCGCGGATCCGCGTCGGTGGCCGCTTGCATGTCGTCGATGTTCTGGCGGGTCAGCGCGCCGTACTGCGGATAGGAACGCACGTCGAAGTACACGTCCCCGGAGCCGTCGGTGGCCGGGTAGGCGTGGCCGCGGTCGATCAGCAGCTGGATCAGCTCGTGCATCTCGGTGATGTGGCCGGTGGCGCGGGGCTCGTAGGTCGGGCGGCGCACGCCCAGCGTCTCGTAGGCGCGGGCGAATTCCTGCTCGAACCGGTAGCCCAGCGCGAACCATTCTTCGCGCGGCGTGTAGTACTCGTCGGCGGTGAAATCCTCGGCGAAGGAGTTCGCCGACTTTTCCAGGATCTTGTCTTCAATATCCGTCACGTTGCGCACCGTGGTGACCGCGAAGCCGCGGTACTCGAGCCAGCGCACCAGCACGTCGAAGACGATGGCGCTGCGCACGTGCCCCACGTGCGGCATGCCCTGCACGGTGGCGCCGCAGTAGTACAGCTTCACTTCACCGTCGGTCAGTGGCTGGAAGTCGCGTACGGAAGCGGATTTGGTGTCATAGAATCGCAGGCTCACGGTTTAAGGTTATCCGAAGAACCTGCCGCTTGCGTGCGGGGCTTGGAGCTCGCCGCGCTGAGCGCCGCCCCGCCAGCTTCCGGGATGGAGCCTACGGGCGTTCGTAGACCAGTGCGGTCGCGTAGGCGGTGATGCCTTCCCCGGCGCCTTCATATCCCAGCCCGTCGCTGGTGGTGGCGGTAATGCTCACCGGTGCTCCGGCCGCCGCGGAGAGCACGCGGTTGGCTTCCTCGCGGCGTGCGCCGAAGCGCGGGCGCCGCCCGACGAACTGCACCGCGATGTTACCGATCTCAAATCCTGCCTCGCGGACCAGGCGCGCCGCTTCGGTGAGCAGGCTGACGCCGCTGGCCCCGGCGAACTCCGGGCGGTCGACGCCGAAGTGGGTCCCCAGGTCCCCGATGCCGCTGGCGGAGAACAGTGCATCGCAGGCGGCATGGGCCACGGCGTCGCCGTCGGAGTGCCCTGACAGCCCGATGTCTTCCGGGAAGTACAGCCCGGCCAGCCACATTTCGCGCTCCGGGTCGGTGCTTACGGCGTGGATGTCGATCCCGGTGCCGACGCGGGGCAGCAGCATGTCCTGGGGCTCATTCCTGTGGGGTGCTTCGGTGGTTGCGGCGGCCAGCTGTTCGGCGGCGGCCAGGTCATCCGGGTGGGTGACCTTCAGCGCCCGGGCGTCCCCTGCCACCACATGGACCGCGCCGCCGGCGGCGCGGACGATCGAGGCGTCGTCGGTGACCGCAGCGAGCTGCTCTTCGCTCAGCGTCCCGAGCCCGGCGTGCGCTTCGCGCAGCGTGGCGGCACTGAATCCCTGCGGGGTCTGCACCGCGCGCAGGGTCGAGCGGTCGGGGGTCTGGACCACCAGCTCGCTGCCGGCAGGGTCCGTAGCGACGACTGAAATGGTGTCGGTGACGGGCAGCGCGGGGATGGCCGCGTCGCAGCCGGGAACTTCCAGCTGCTCCAGCACCCGCTGGAACAACGCGGCGGGGGCGAAGGGGCGGGCGGCATCGTGGACGAGGATGAGCTCGGCATCCGGACAGACCTGAGCCAGCCCGTTGCGCACGGATCCGGCGCGGCTCGAGCCGCCGGGGGCGGTGCGCACCGAATCGGGGTAGCCACGCAGCGCTTCGGCCAGGCGGTCGTCATCGGGCGGGGTCACCACGATGACCTCGCGAATCCCGGGCACTTCCAGGATGCGGTCCACCGCGTGCTCGGCCAGGGATTTGCCGGCGATTTCCACCAGGGCCTTGGGGATTCCGGCGCCCAGCCGGGTGCCCATTCCCGCGGCCACCAGGATCACCGATGCGTTGCGCTGTTTCACTTGGTTCACAGGGAAGAGCTTATCGCGCCCGGGCGACGGCCACCGGCCGTCGGGTTAAATGCAAAACCGCGGGTGCGCGTGATGCGCCCCGCGGTGTTGTCAGGTGATTCTTCCTAGGCGGAAGCCAGAACCTCGTCCAGCAACCCCTCGGCCTTGGTCTCGTCGAGATCCTTGGCCAGCGCCATTTCGCTGATCAGGACCTGGCGCGCCTTGGCCAGCATGCGCTTCTCGCCAGCGGAGAGGCCTCGGTCGTTCTCGCGGCGCCACAGGTCGCGGACAACCTCAGCCACCTTGATGACGTCACCGGAAGCAAGCTTCTCAACGTTCGCCTTGTAACGGCGCGACCAGTTGGTCGGCTCTTCGGTGAATTCAGCACGCAGGACATCGAACACATGGTTCAAGCCCTCCGGATCTACCACGTCTCGCACGCCAACCAGATCAATCTTGTCGGCGGGAACTTCGATAGTCAGGTCTCCCTGAGCTACGCGAAGCTTGAGATACATTTTCTCTTCGCCCTTGATCTTGCGCAGCTTGATCTCCTCGATCGTTGCAGCGCCGTGGTGCGGGTAGACAACAGTCTCGCCAACCTCAAAAACCATGTGGATAAACCCCTTTCCCACCTTCCAGTCTACCATGTCTGGCGCGGACGCCGGTTCCACCGTGCCCCGAATAACCGCGAAATCATGCGGAATTCCCTCTTCCAATCGCCGGAGGAACGTGGTATGAAAAGAGTGTGCACGTTGCCCACCTGCCCCTTTCCCCATCGGGCAACCTGTCTACAAGCTGTCGAAAAGTGTGTGTTGCACGTCGCTAAATCGCGTCTTTGACCAAAAAACGGCTAGGCTTAGAGGTAATCGTGGTCAATACGGCTGTCTGCACTGATCCTTAGGTGCCGACCGTTTCACGCGGCCGCGAACCGAAGCATCTCATTATTCTCACCGAGGAGTTAGTGTCGTGATCACCGCACGCATGACCGTTGGACGCCGCGTTGCCGCGTCCCTCGCTGTGGCTGCCCTGGCATTCGGTGTCACCAGCTGTGGCGCCATCAACCAGCAGGCCACCGATATCGACTACGCAGCCAGCGACGGAATCAACGTCGACGTTGCCGATGCCGAGGTCCGCAACCTGATGTTCGTGACCAACGCCGAGGCCACCGACGCTCGCCTGATCGGCACCGTCGTCAACGATGGCAAGTCCGACCTGAGCCTTCAGATCAAGGCCGGCAACGCCTCGCCTGTCACCGTCAAGGTCGCCGCCGAGGGCCAGACCAAGCTGGAAGACGAGAAGAACAAGACCGTCATCAGCGACCTGGGCATCATGGCCGGCCAGCACGCCGACACCAAGTTCACCGTGTCCGGCACGACCGTAGACTTCTCGGTTCCAGTGGTTGACGGAACCCTGGCCGAATACCGCGACTTCGTTCCGGGCGGCTACGAGGCAAGCACCAACGAGCACCTGGTTCCAAGCCCTAAGTCCGAGTCCGGACACTAGGCTTCAGAACAGACGAACCCCGGCGGCGCCCACTGCACAGTGAGGCACCGCCGGGGTTTTCTGCTTGCCGGCGGCCGCCGCCCGCAGCGGCTCCCGGCAGGGCAGTTCCCGCTAGGCCACGAACTTGTATCCCAGGCCGCGCACGGTCACCAGCAGTTCCGGCGCCGCCGGGTCGCCTTCGATCTTCGAGCGCAGGCGCTTGACGTGCACGTCCAGGGTCTTCGTGTCGCCCACGTAGTCGCTGCCCCAGACGCGGTCGATCAGCTGGCCGCGGGTCAGCACGCGTCCGGCATTGCGCAGCAGCATTTCCAGCAGTTCGAACTCCTTCAGCGGCATGGCCACCTCGGCGTTGTTGACCGACACGATGTGGCGCTCCACGTCCATGCGCACCGGGCCGGCGGTCACCACGTTGCTGACCAGCTCTTCGCTTTCGCCTTGGCGGCGCAGTACTGCCCGGATGCGGGCCAGCAGCTCGCGCGAGGAGTACGGCTTGGTGACGTAGTCGTCGGCGCCCAGCTCCAGGCCGACCACCTTGTCGATCTCCGAGTCCTTGGCGGTGAGCATGATGACCGGAACCTGGCTGTTCAGGCGGATCTGGCGGATCACCTCGGTGCCGGGCTGGCCGGGGAGCATCAAATCCAGCAGGACCAGGTCCGCGCCATGGCGTTCGAACTCGCTCACCGCGACAATCCCGTCGTCGGCGACCCTGACCTCGAATCCCTCCCGCTCCAGCAAATAGGACAGCGGGTCCGAAAGCGATTCCTCGTCCTCGACAATCAAGATGCGGGTCATCGGCGTCCTCCTTCACGGTCTTCCGCAGACGCGGCAACCGCTTGTTTCTTCTTCATATCTGCGGCCGGCTCAAGCGCTGCAGCCGGTTCTTCATCCATCATGGGAAGTCTGAGTGTGAACGTGGAGCCCTGGCCCGGCTGCGACCACAGCGACACCTCGCCGCCGTGGTTGGCCAGCACGTGCTTGACAATGCTCAGGCCCAGCCCGGTGCCGCCGGTCTGGCGCGAGCGGGCGCCGTCCACGCGGTAGAAGCGCTCGAATACGCGTTCCTGGTCCTCCGCTGAAATGCCGGGGCCCTGGTCGGTCACGGAAATCTGGGCGTAGCCGTCGCGTTGCCGCACCCCCACGCCCACGGTGGTGTTCGGCGGGGAGTAGCGGATCGCATTGTCGATCAGGTTGCGCAACGCGGTCATCAGCAGATCCGGATCCCCGTGGAGCTCTTCCTCCAGGCTGCCGCCCACCGAGACGGTGATGCCCTTTTCCTCTGCGAGCAGCTTGTTGCGGTCCACCGCTTCGGCGATGACCGGGGCGAGCTGGAACTCGCGGCCGTGGGTGATCGCGTCGCTGGACTGCAGCCGCGAAAGCTCGATGATGTCCTGCACCAAGGCTGCCAGGCGCCGTGATTCCTTGCCCATGCGCGTGGAGAAGCGCAGCACCGCCTGCGGGTCGTCGGCAGCTTCGCTGATCGCCTCGGCCAGCAGCGAGATCGCGCCGACCGGGGTCTTCAATTCATGCGAGACGTTCGCGACGAAGTCGTTGCGCATCGCCTCGGTGCGGGTGATCTCGGTGCGGTCGTCGGCCAGCAGCAGGATGTACTCGTCCCCCAGCGGGGCCACGCGCACATGCACGATCAGCTGCCCGGCACCCAGGGTCGCGCGCTGCAGCTCGTACTGGCTTTCGGCGATCACGCCGTCGGCGCGCACCTGGCGCACCAGCGCCAGCAGCTCGTCGTGCACCAGGGTGTGCCCGCGGACCAGACCGTAGGCGTAGGAAGCGGGGTTGGCGCGGACCACTCCGTCGACGTCGTCGAGGATGACGAAGGCGCGCCCGATCACGGAGAGCACCGCGGCGGCGCCTTCCGGCAAGACTGGCTCGTCGACCTCGGGCAGCCGGGCGGTGCGGTTTTGCGAGAACCGGAAGGCCAAGATGCCCACGACTCCCAGCGCCAACCCGAGCACCGCGGCAATCAAGATCGAGATTACTTCGTTCACATCTTTAGACTATCTTTCATCCATGGGACTTTTGTCCGCAGATGACGCGAAAACAGCCATTTCGGCGCGCTGTTCACCAAACGTTCACCTTTCCGGGAATAATCGTTAATCACCCGCTGGCATTCTGGATTCAGACCCTCCGCCATGCCCGAAAACAGAACCATGTTCACGCGGGCGTGAGCACCTTCCGAACCTTGAAAGGGAATATTACGTGCGCAAGGTATTTCAGGCCGATCTGCAGCAGATCGGCGAAGAGCTGATTGAGATGGCGAACCAGGTTGCCGTCGCCATGGACCGGGCGTGGGAATCGCTGGCCAACGCCGATGTGGAGCTGGCCCAGGAAGTGATCGCCGCCGATGCGAAGATCGACTTCCTGCAGAACCAGCTTGATGAGCGCGCCATCGACACCCTCGCGCTGCAGGGTCCGGTGGCTTCGGACCTGCGCATGATCGTCGGCTCGCTGCGCATGAGCGCCTCGCTGGAACGCATGGGAGACCTGGCCCGCCACCTGGCCCAGTTGACCCGCCTGCGTTTCCCGAGCCGTGCGTTGCCGTCGGAAATCACCGGCACCTTCTCGCAAATGGCCCAACTCGACATCCAGATCGCCCAGGCCGTCGCGAAGCTCCTGGACACCCGCGACCTGCAGATTGCCCGCGACATCATCGAGCTGAACCACCGCTTGGACGCCCTCCACGCCAGCGTGTTCACCCAGGTGGCCGACGAGGCCTGGACCGCGAATGCGCCGACCACCGTCGACGTGTCGCTGACTAGCCGCTATCTGGAGCGCTTCGGCGACCACGGCGTCTCCGTCGCCCGCAAGGTCACCTACCTGGTGACCGGTGAATGGGATCCGTCAGAGGTCTAGGCGCACCAAACCAGCTTGAACGCCGCGGGCGCCGGGGAGAATTCCCCGGCGCCCGCGGCGTCCTGGCTTAATCGACGGCAAGCCCCTGACGCGGCCCGGAAATCCGGCTTAAACGACTGTAGAGGCCACCTCGGCGGTTGGCCTCTACAGTCAATGTGTTCTGCGCATTCGCAGAGCACGGCGTCTAGGGAAGGCTTAGCCTTCGCACTCGACGCAGAATCCTACATTGCCCTCTTCACGTACAAGCTGTGAACGGTGGCGGATCAGGAAGCACGAACCACAGATGAATTCGTCGTCTTTCTGCGGAATGACCGTAACGGTCAGTTCCTCGTTGGACAGGTCTGCACCTGGCAGGTCCATGCCGTCGGTGTGATCGGTTTCGTCGAGCTCGCGCACCACGGACTTGGCGTCTGGTGCGTTGGCGGACTTAACCGCGTCCAGAGAAGCCTTGCGCGCCTCGGCAACGTCCGGGCGGACTTCGTCGTAATCAGTTGCCACGAATTGCATTCCTAACGTGAGCCATTGAGCCTATTCGAAATAGGAGATTACAGCATAGTAATACCAAAAAGACAATCCTTAGTCATGGTTTCGCTCACAGCCAGAGATTTCACGGCAACCTCCCGTTAAACAGCAACGGCGGCACCGCTGGCCAAGCTTGTGGGAGGTGGCCGGGGCGGTGCCGCCGAAAAGCCGGGTTGGCTAGCGGCCCTGGTTGGCGACTGCCTTGATGGCGTCGGCCGCGGCTTCTGGATCCAGGTAGGTTCCGCCGGCGGTGATCGGCTGGAAGTTGTCGTCCAGTTCATAAACCAGCGGGATGCCGGTCGGGATGTTCAGTCCGGCGATGTCCTCGTCGCTGATGCCGTCCAGGTGCTTGACCAGTGCGCGCAGCGAGTTGCCGTGCGCGGTCACCATGACGGTCTTGCCTGAGGACAGGTCGGCCTTGATGTTGTTCTCCCAGTACGGCAGCAGGCGCTCGAGGACGTCCTTGAGGCATTCGGTGCGCGGCGCGTCGTCGCCCAATGAGGCGTAACGCTCGTCGCCGATCTGGCTGAACTCGGAGTCGTCGGCCAGCGCCGGCGGCGGGGTGTCGTAGCTGCGGCGCCACTGCATGAACTGGTCCTCGCCGAATTCGGCCAGGGTCTGGGCCTTGTCCTTGCCCTGCAGCGCACCGTAGTGGCGCTCGTTCAGGCGCCAGTCGCGGTTGACCGGGATCCACGAACGCCCGGCGGCTTCCAGTGCCAGGTTCGCGGTGACGATGGCGCGGGTCAGCAGCGAGGTGTGCAGAACCTCAGGCTTGTAGCCTGCCTCGGCCAGCAGCTGGCCGCCGCGGGCGGCCTCTGCGCGACCCTTTTCGGTCAGCGACACGTCGTACCAACCGGTGAAAAGGTTCTTTTCGTTCCATTCGCTCTGTCCGTGGCGAAGCAAAATCAAAGTGTGGCTCATGATTTCCATCTTATCCAATGGCGGGGCATCTCCGGCTGAACGTTACCGCCGAACGCAAAACCCGGGCCGCGACATGTATTACATGCTGCGACCCGGGTTGAGCCGAAAACTTCGCCGGAGGACCGGGCTAGTAGTTGTACCAGCCGCCGCCTTTGCCGCTCACTGCGGGCTTCACGTCGGCCAGGTAGACGCAGGCGACGCAGGCGCCGATCAGCTGGAGGAATCCGCCGCTGCCGGCGCTGAGCACGGACAACGCCGCGACCACGGCACTGCCGACGGTCAGCGCGGTCCAGAAGCCCTTGGTGCGCTTGCCCTCCTGGGCGAAGCGGTCTGCCGGGTGGCGCAGGCAATCAACCACTGCCCAGACGGCCAGCACCAGGATGACAATCCCTAGGGCGCGCAGCATGTAGGCCTCGATCAGGAACGCAAGATTCATGAATTGCATGTTTTCACCTTACCGTCGACTCGTGCTCCGCGCTTCACATGCCACGCGACTGATATCCGCGCTGGCCTCAGATCCGTTCCAGCGCCTGGGACAGGTCGTTCCACAGGTCTTCCACGTCCTCGATGCCCACCGAAAGGCGGATCAGGTTCGCCGGGACAGTGGCCGGCTCCGAGGCGTGCCGCGCACGGCGTTCCGCCAGGGTTTCAACCCCGCCCAGCGAGGTGGCCGCGGTGATCAGGCCGAAGCCCGCGACCACCGCATCCGCCTCCTGCGCGGCGGACCCGACTTCGAAGGCGATGACCGAGCCGAAGCCATCCATCAGCTCACTGGCTCGCGCATGGCCGGGATCCTGCGGCAGGCCCGGATAGCGCACCACATTGACCTTCGGGTGCGCGGCCAGGCGCTCGGCGAGCAGCTGGCTGTTGGCCTGCGAGCGCTCCAGTCTGACGGCCATGGTGCGCACCCCGCGCAGCGCCAGGAAGACGTCCATCGGGGAGGCGATCGCCCCGTGCAGGGTGCGGTAGCCGTGCAGCTTGGTGTGCAGCGTTTCGTCGCGGGTGGCCAGCGCGCCCATGATGACATCCGAATGCCCCGACAGATATTTGGTCACCGAGTGCACCACGAGGTCCGCGCCCAGTTCCAGCGGCCGCTGCAGCAGCGGGGTGGCGAAGGTGTTGTCCACGATGCCCAGCACGCCCTGCGCCTTGGCGGCGGCCAGCAGCGCCGGAAGCTCGGCGACTTCCAGCATCGGGTTGGTGGGAGATTCCAGCCACAGCACGTCCGCGCCCTGCAGCGCGCCGAGCACCTGCTCGGTGTCGGCGACGTCCACCGGGTGCAGGGTGAAGCGCCCGGCAGTTTCCAGTTCCTTGGCCAGGCCCAGCGTGCCGTTGTAGGAGTGGGCCGGCAGCACCATGGTCCCGCCCTCGGGCACCAGGCTCAGCGCCGCGGCGATCGCCGCCATGCCGGAGGAGAACACCAGCGCCGGCAGCTCGGAGCGCTCCAGCGCGCCGAGCACCTGCTCGAAGGGATCCCAGGTGGGGTTCGAGAACCGCGCGTAGACCTTTTCGCCTGCAGCGGCGATCCCCTGCGAGTGGTAGGTGGAGGTGAAGGTCACCGGGTGGTTGACCGGAGCGTCCAGCCCATGGGCCGGACGTCCCCCGGCAACGATCAAGGTCTTGGGATCCCAAGAGGCAACAGGGGCGGCGGATTCTGCGGGGTTGGTCATATCCACCAGATTACGCCTGGCGTTTGTCTGCGTCCCGAAGCGTTTCACTTCATTTCATCGCACGGGATCCACAGGCAGGTTCGTTAGGCTAGTGGGGTGAGTATCGATTCGTCCGCCCCTGCCCGCGGCCTGTTCATTGTCTTTGAAGGCGGCGACGGCGCCGGCAAGTCCACCCAGGTCCAGCGCACCAGCCAGTGGCTGCGGGAGCGCAACGCCACCGTGCTGACCACCCGCGAACCGGGCGGCACGCAGATCAGCGAGGAGCTGCGCGCCCTGGTGCTGGAGCACGGGCACGGAGAGATCGACGCCCGAACCGAGGCCCTGATGTACGCCGCGGCCCGCGCGGCCCACGTCCAGCAGGTCATCATCCCGGCGCTGGAAACCGGCACCCACGTGGTCTGCGACCGTTTTGTCGATTCCTCCCTGGCCTACCAGGGCGTGGGGCGCGAGCTCGGCGTGGAGGCTGTCGCCTCCATCAACAATTTCGCCACCGGCGGCCTGGCCCCGGACGCCACCATCCTGCTGGACATCTCCGCGGCCGACGGCCGTTCCCGGCGCATCGCCGGCACCGGCGGCGTCGAGGAATCGGACCGGCTAGAATCCGAGCCGGATGCCTTCCACAACCGCATCCGCACCGCCTTCGCGGACCTGGCCGCCAAGTCGCCGGAACGCTACCTGGTGCTCGACGCCAACCAGGGCATCGAGCAGCTGCAGGCGCAGATCACCGCGCATCTGGAGGACCTGCTGTGATCCGCCCGGTCTTCGCGGATCTGGCAGGCCAGCAGCGTGTCATCACCACGCTGACCGAGCAGGTCGACCAGGGCGACCCCACCCACGCATGGCTGTTCACCGGTCCCCCGGGTTCCGGGCGCACCACCGCCGCACGCGCCTTCGCCGCGGCGCTGCAGTGCACCCAATCCCCCGCCGGCTGCGGCGCCTGCCCCACCTGCGTCAGCGTCGTTGCCGGCAAGCACCCGGATGTCACCTTCATCTCGACCGAGAAGTTCGAGTACCAGGTCAGGGACGTGCGGGAGATCATCACCCAGGCCCAGGACAAGGCTTCCCAGGCCCGCTGGCGCATCATCATCATCGAAGACGCCGACCGCATGTCTGAGCGCAGCGGCAACGTGATGCTCAAGGCCATCGAGGAACCACCGGCGAACATGATCTGGATCCTGTGCGCGCCGTCCCCGGCCGACGTGCTGGTCACCATCCGCTCGCGCTGCCGCGCAGTGAACCTGTCCATCCCCTCCACCGAAGAGGTCGCCCAGCTGCTGGTCCGCCGCGACGGACTGGACCTGGAACTGGCGCGCTTCGCCGCCCGCGCCTCGCAGTCGCACATCGGCGTGGCCCGCCTGCTGGCCCGCGACGAACAGGCCCGCATCCAGCGCGAGAAGGTCGTCACCCTGCCTTTGCGCGTGACCACCCTGCCGCAGGCCATGGAGGCCGCCGCGGAGATCTCGAAGCTGTCGGCCGAGCGCGCCGAGCACATCACCGGCGCCGACCTGCAGCACAAGGTCGCCGAGCTGCGCAAGGCCAACGGCCTGGGCGAGGAGGAGAACATCCCCGCCGGGCTGCGCGGGCAGTTCCGCGAGCTGGAAGAGAACGCCAAGCGCTTCGCCCGGCGGGCCAGCTTCGACGCCATCGACCGCACCCTGACGGACCTGACCACTTTCTTCCGCGACGTGCTCAGCCTGCAGCTGCACACCCAGGTCGAGCTGGTCAACGAGCACCTGCGCGAGAAGCTCAACGCCTTCGCCGCCCACCAGAGCCGCGAAAAGACCCTGTCGCAGATCGACGCGATCGATGAAACCCGCCAGCGCATCGCCGCCAACGTCAACCAGCTCATGGCGCTCGAGGCCCTCATGGCCCGGCTGCTGCAGAACCCCGGCCGCCGCTAGCTTCCCGGATTCCCCCACCCGGACTGCGCATCCACCCCCAAGGAGAACCACCATCTTGTCCGCACGACGCAACCTGTACCGCCTGTCCGCCACGGCCGCCGCGCTCGCCCTGGGATTGACCGCCTGTGCGCCGACCTCCGGCGAGGACAGCGCGGGCAACGCAGCCGACGCTACGAAGACCGAGGTCCCTGCACTTCAGCAGTACTACACCCAGCAGGTTGATTGGGAAAAGTGCGGCAGCACCATCGAATGCGCTGACATCGAGGTCCCGCTGGACTATGCCGCACCGGAAAAGGACAGCATCACGCTGGCGCTGAACCGCCGCGCCGTCGACGGCGCGCAGGGCAACCTGCTGGTCAACCCCGGAGGCCCCGGCGGCTCGGGGCTGGACATGGTCGCCGAATCGGTCCAGCTGATGCTCAGCAACGACCTGCAGCGTGCCTACAACATCATCGGCTTCGATCCCCGCGGCGTGGGGCAGAGCACCCCGGTGACCTGCCAAACCGACAAGGAAATCGACGCTAGCCGCCAGGAGAACCTCAAGGCCTGGGATCCGGCGGACCGCGACGAGGTCGAGGCCGATACCGAGGACTACGCCAAGGACTGCGCGGAAAACACCGGAGACCTGCTCGGACATGTGGACACCGTCTCCGCGGCCAAGGACATGGACATCATCCGCGCCGTGCTCGGCGACACCCAGCTTGACTACCTGGGCTACTCCTATGGCACCTTCCTCGGCTCCACCTACGCCGATCTCTTCCCGCAGAAGGTCGGCCGGTTCGTGCTGGACGGCGCCATGGACCCGCTGGCCACAGCGCAGCAACTGACCCTGGCCCAGGCCCAGGGCTTCGAAGGCGAGATCGACGCCTGGCTGCAGAACTGCCTTGAAGGCGAGAACTGCCCGTTCACCGGAAATCTCGACGAGGCCAAAACCCAGCTGCAGGACTTCTTCGCGCGCATCGAAGAGCAGCCGCTGGAGTCCTCTGACGGGCGCACCGTGCCGATCATCGACTTCATCAACGGCTTCATCATCCCGCTGTACGACGACATGAACTGGCCGTACCTGACCCAGGGCATGGCCGCGGCCATGCAGGGCGACGTGGATTCGATCCTGTACTTCTCCGACCTGTCCGCCGACCGCCAGGAGGACGGCAGCTACGGGTCCAACTCGACCGATGCGTTCACCGCGGTCAACTGCCTGGACCGCCCGATGGACGCGAGCGAGCAGGCCATGGAGGCTGACGCCAAGGCGCTGGAAGAGGCCTCCCCGACGATCGGCAAGTACTTGGCCTACGGAGAGCTCACCTGCGACAAGTGGAGCTACAAGGCCACCGGCCAGCCCGAGTCGCTGGACGCTCCGGGGTCCAATCAGATCCTGGTGGTCGGCACCACCGGCGACCCGGCCACCCCATACGCCTGGTCGCAGTCGCTGGCCGAACAGCTTCAGAACGCCACCTTGCTGACCTACGAGGGCCACGGCCACACCGCGTACGGACGCTCCAACCAGTGCATCACCGACGCCGTGGACGGCTACCTGATTGACGGCAAGGTCCCCGAAGCGGGCACCGTCTGCTAATTGGCAGCGCGAATTCGCCCGTCGTTTTGACGTTGCTAGTTCTACTTGGATAAAGTTACACAGTGCCTGCTTGCAGGCGCAGGCCTCCTTAGCTCAGGGGTAGAGCAGCTCCCTCGTAAAGAGCAGGTCGCCGGTTCAAATCCGGCAGGGGGCTCCATGTGAAGAAAAGGTCCTTGGTTTCAGCTGAAACCAAGGACCTTTTCGCATCCGCAGTGGGTGCTAGGCGAAATCTGCGGTGGCCGGGTCGGCGGCGATACGGCCTTCGGCTCCCCGGTCCAGGCCGTTGATCGCGGCCAGGTCCTCGTCATCCAGGGTGAGCTGCAGCGAGGCGAAGTTCTCGATGATGCGCGCATCGGTCACCGACTTCGGGATGACCACGTTGCCCAGGGCCAGGTGCCAGGCGATGACCACCTGCGCCACGGAGGCCTTGTGCTTTTCGGCGATCTTCACCAGAACCGGGTCGGTCAGGAGGTCGCCGCCCTGGCCCAACGGGGACCAGGACTCGTGCAGGATGCCGTGCTGCGCCTCGTAGGCGCGCAGTTCGGACTGCGGGAAGTACGGGTGGGTTTCCACCTGGTTGATCACCGGGCGCACGCCGGTCTCGGCGTAGAGCTCTTCCAGCGCCTCGATGGTGAAGTTGCAGACGCCGATGGACTTGGCCTTGCCGTCCTTCTGCAGCTGGATCAAGGCCTTCCAGGTGTCCACGTAGGTGCCGCGCTTGGGCTGCAGCCAGTGGATCAGGTACAAGTCGACGTAGTCCAAGCCCAGACGCTGCAGCGACGCGTCGGCAGCGGCCAGGGTGTTCTCGTAGCCCTGGTCGGCGTTCCACACCTTGGTGGTGATGAACAGTTCTTCGCGCGGGACGCTGGATGCGGCAATGGCGCGGCCGACGCCTTCTTCGTTGCCGTAGATCTTGGCGGTGTCGATGTGGCGGTAGCCCGCATCGATGGCCTTGCCGACCACGATTTCAGCCTCGGCGTCAGGCACCTGCCATACGCCGTAGCCGAGCTGGTCGATGGTGTTTCCGTCGTGGAATTTCAGTTCTGGAACAGTTTGGGTCATGCACTTAATCTAGTGCATCCCCAGCCCTGGCCGCAGGGATTTTCAGGAACATCGTAAGGTAGCTTTACTTGAGCGCTTCCAAAAGCTGTGCAGCCCGGTTGACGTCCTCTTTCACGATCTGGGCGCGGTGCACGACGGACAGGACATTGATCGGCGAACCGGCTTCAGCCTGCATGCGCATCATGGCGATCACCTGGGCGGTGGTCGCCAGGTCGTTGGCAGACTTGGTCAGCGAGCGGTGCACGCTGGCGGTGGCCTGCGGAATCACCTCATCCTCGCTGGGAGTGATCCGCTGGGCATCGGTGCACAGCTGGCGTACCATGGGCAGCAGGTCGGCCATCTCGTTAGCCGGCTTCACCAGCTGGTTGTAGACCTCGACGTCGTTGATGCCTTCGAGCACCTGGAAAATGCGGTCCAGGGATCGGGTGAAGCGATCGTGGGCACGGCGCCACACGCCCTCGCCCAATTCGCGATTTGCCGCACGCTGTGCGCGCAAACGTGAGAAGAATGCCATCGCTCTACTTTGCAAGTTGTCGTTTCAAGTCAGTACCAAGCCTACCGGGCAGTACCGCCGCGTGGAGTATCGAAGTGGACTTCGGTGGCGTCGCGCAGGCTGAGTTGGGTTCAGGGATGCAACTGGTCGTACACGCTCAGCGTCGGGCGCAGATGCGAGGTGCGGAAGCGAACGCCAACGCAGAACACGAACGCAACATCGCGCAGCTTGTGCACCGCGATTTATCCTCTCCAAAGTTTTGGAACACTGCTGGCAGCGAAGCGATTGCAGATCGTATGATCGTGGCTAGTGAACTGGCGGGCCGGCACGAAGCCGCCTCCCAGGCATTCATGGCTGGCGCTGACCGTATCCGCAACCAGTTCGGGATCAACGTTGAGGATCTGAATCGGGATCATCCCACGGCGGCCACTGACCGGCACCGTGCCTTGCGCGATGCGCTGGATGACTATTTGGCTGGCCAGCGAGCCAAGGCCGAGCAGCCACCCATGGGCCAGGAGCCGTGGTTTGCGCAGCCGCAGGGGACGTTCCGGGATTATGACTACAACGATGGTTTGGAACGTCCTGTGGAGATCAGCAAACAGGAAGTGCTGCGTCGCTTGGAACTGATGCCGGCGGATACGGTGCGTGACCCGTCCATTGGTGGGCGCGACACGATTAGTTTTGTTCCGTCGTGGTATGGGCATGACGATGAGGTGGACCGGGCGATTGCCGGGAAGTTCCCGCACCTGGTGCCCGAGGGTGCAAAGCTGCCACCGGAGAGACCACTACTGGCGAGGCGGCGGAAGCCCAGCAGGACGAGGCCGCGCATCTGCGGCAAGCTGAACGAGCTGAGGGTCAAGAACATCTTGACCGGGTCAACGCTGGCACCGCTGAAGCCAAGGAAGCGGGCACAACGTCCCCGGCGGGGGCTGGCCCGGAGGATGCGGGCACGCTGGCGTTGGATCGGCATAGTGCCGCGTCGGAACGGGTGATCGCTGTCTGGAAGCAGAAGGGCGGGAAGGACGCTGATTTTCCGTTGCCGCCGAGCACCCAGAATCCGCAGACGGCGATGAAGCACCGCAAACGCGGTATGGCAGCGGCAGCGCCGGCCCGCACCCAAGGACAGGAGCTGTCGCGATGGTCGGCATCCCACCGAATGATGATGAGCTGGATCTGGACGGTGACGAGCCCCAGGAACCCGCGGCGCAGCCGGCGACCTCGCCGCAGGATACCGAGCACGCAGTCTCGGAGCGGCCTTTCGTGTATGAGGACGCGCAGCAGTGGTTGCGCGGCTACGCGCTACCGCGTTACCTGCGGAAGTGCGGTCCTTCGGGGCATGCGTGGGCGCCGAACTGGTATGAGTACTCGGAAGTGTATTCGGTGGTTACCGCGTTGTGGGAGACGTGGGAGCAGATGCGGTGGGATGGACCGCAGCAGATCTTGGTGTTCTATCGCGACTACTTCTATCCGTTGATGGATCGGCTCACCGCTCAGGACGGCCCGTTCCATGCGTATGACAAGGTGATGCACCCGCAGCTTCCAGAGATGTTCCCGGTGGCTGAGGCGCCGGAGGGGTACTTCCGCTCATCGGTGGTTTCGGGAGGACAGTGAAAAACCTGGCCAGCTAAGTTCAGCCGGCCAGGTTTTATTGCATTGATTGTCAGATGTATTTCAATAATTAAATACCGATATATGCTAAGTGAATTTCATTTAAATAATGGTGAATTCATTCTGCGACTCGGCAGTATTATAAAATAGGTTTCCTTAATGCGAAAGAACGATCTTCGAGATATTAGAATTTTACGAACTTCGACAAGTTTTTAATTGCTTGTTCGTCGATCGAATATTTCGTACTCTTCTTTTGAAAATGAGGATACTTCGACTCGTCGAATGTAGTCTCGAATTTCTCTCCGAGCTTGGATGGCACTCGAGTGAATTCATAATGGTCAAGAAAGCTTTTTCCGAACCAGTATGTTGTGCGTTCTGAACTGGACGTTGTGCGAGCAATCCAATATCCGATCCGTGGAGCTGATGTTGAATTGAAACTAGACGTTCTGAGGCTACTCATCATTGCATCCCAAGACTTTTGCGACCAGCGAAGCTTTTTTGCGCTAATTATCAGACCGCTAACTACTGTCAGCGATAATACCAAGGCAAATCCATACTCTTCGATGTATATCATCAAGGCAATGATGGCAATGCCGAATAATGAGGATGTTAAAATATCACTTTTTGTCAAATATGATATTTTTTTGTTATTTTCCACGAACACTACCTCCTTTGTCTTGATTTTTTATACGCCCTATAATCTGTGTACATCCCATAGCTTGAATAGCTTGCGGTACCAGTGCTCCAGATTCGGTCAAATCTGTCATAGCGTTTTACAACTCTGTTGTTGTACTTTCGGTACTTTCTTGCTATTTTCTTCCTTTTATATTTGTTGACTCGGTGACCTTTAGGGTACTTCTTCATCTGGGATTTTTTCCACAGTTTACCCGCAGCTCGAAGTCCTTTACCTACGCCAAAGGTAACCGAGCCCGCGATATCTACCCAGCCTTCGCCCTTTTTTCCGTTACGTATTTTATAGATACCTCTGCCAAGCCCAATAGCCGCAGAACCTGCGGCACAGAGCGCACACCCAAACATACCTGCGACAGCGAGCCCTGTGCTTGCTCGATCTAACCATTTTCCCCACTGAAAGAGTCCACTAAGGTCATTCGTTCCCACTGGGTCTTGTGGGTAGGCGTAGGTCGTGGTGTTGCCGCCCTCGACCGGGTCCCGGCTGCTAAACAGCCCAGTGACCGAGTTGTAGAGTCGAGCGCCCATCAGGATCAGCCCGCTGGTGTCTACGGCGCGTTCATCGGCTCCGTGCCATCCGTAGGTGGTGGCGCCGGTGTTCACTGGTTCGGTGAGCTGGTTGCCGTACTCGTCGTACTGCGCCCATCCGGTGATACCTTGCCCTGCCCCGGTACCGGTCAACGGCACGGTGGCGACCACGTCCCCGTGAGGGTTATTCACCGCAAGTTCCACAGTGTTCCCGGTGATGGTCAACGCCAGGTCTCCACCGATGGTGGATTCGTACCTGGTGGTGATGGTTTCGGTGCCTTGCTTACGAGTGGTCCAGGCAGGGTTATCCGAATCATCGGCGTAGTGCTTGGTTTCGGTTCCGGCAGCCGCGGTTCCGGACGAGGTCACCGTCAGGCGGCGCCCTGCAGGATCCCGGGCGATGGTAGAGGTGGTGCCGTTGCGGGTGATGGCTGCGGCAGCGTCATCAGCGAAGTACTTCACCGTGATCGCCCCAGCCCCGGCCTTGACCCCGCCAGCAGCTGCTGGTGCATCGGCGGCTGGGATCGTGGTCTGCCGTCCCAACCCGTCATACACATACCCAGCGCCCACACCGACACGGTCTGCGGCGTCGTAGGCCCAGGTCCGCTTAGCGGTCTGGGTGCCGTTGACCGTGGTGGTCAGCGAGGCGCGGTTGCCGTTCTTATCAAATGCATACTTCCGCACCGTCGTTGGAGTCACGGCCCCTTCCTCGGGGTCGGTGTTCACCGTTTCTCCCGGGGTAGCGGTGATGTCCTTGACCTCGGTGAGACGTCCAGCCCGGTCATAGGTGAACGCACGGTCATAGGCCGCCGCACGGTCCCCGGCAGTCGAGGTGCCAGCGAGCACATCTCCTTCAGGGGTAGTTTCACCCATGATGCGTCCGGTGACGTCACGATTCAGTTCCCACGCGATCCAGGTGCCGATCGAGCTGGTGCCGTCTTCGGCTTTCAACGGTCCGTCATAGGCCAGGCGGACCTGCTTGCCGGATTCGTCGTAGTCCATCCTCTGGATGAAGCCCCCGGGGATGGCCTGGGTGAGGACGTTGCCATCCCCGTCGTAGGTGGCTTTGTAGGTTGCGGTGTTGGTGCCGCCGTGTTTGGACACGGTCATGCTGGTGACTACACCTTGGTATTCACCCATGTTCTCCGCGTCATTGGATAGGGCCCCGTACTTATACGTAGTGGTCGAGACCGGGGAGACCGTCTTGGAGACGTTGCCGAACAGGTCGTATTCGGTGGTAGTCGTTTCTCCTAGTGAGTTGGTGTAGGAAGTGGTACGTCCCCACAAGTCCTGGGTCCATTTCACTTCGGATTGCGGCAGGGAGCCGGAAGCTACTGCCCGCACGCCGTTCTGTACTCCGGTGACGTCGTAGAGCTTCTCCACCGGCTGTACCGCAGTGGTGGTGATTCCACTAGTGGTGACCGTGGTCTTCTCTTCCTGGCCATCAGCCCGGTACGTCTGGGTGGTGATGCGCTTGGCCCCATCGGTTCCGGTCGAGGACTCGGTGAACGTGGCTGGCTGGCCGTAGATGTTGAACCCGGTCTGATGCTTAGCGACCGACCCGGCACCCTGCGGGGTGTTCTTGCACAAGTACCCCGCATATTCCGGTTTGCTTCCGCAGTCACTATCCGCTGCGTTCGCTCCAGCGGTGTAGTAGATGCTCTTCGTCGTTCCAGCATCAGCGCCGGCGAACTTCGGCTGCCGGGATTCGATCACGCGTCCTTGGTCATCGAACCGGGTCTCGGTCACAATGTTGTCACCGCTGGTACTCATGACTTGGGTGACCTTAGTGGGTGAACCGATCACCCAACCTGAACGCAGATTGTTCTTATCGGTGGTCGCCTTCCCGTTCTTGTCGACGGTGTAGGCGTTGTAACCGTTCTCCACCTGGGTGATGATCGGTTCGTTGTCAGCGTCGCGATCAATCTTCCCGGAGCTGGCCTTCGAAGTCGCCACCGTTGTCGGCAGCATGCGCGGCATGCCCCCTGCATCAACATCCGTGATCGGAGTGTAGCTGGTCTTGGTATGTACCCGGGAGGGCTCATCGTTTTCATCGGTGGTCACCGGTGAATAGGTGTCGGTGACGTAGCCTCGCAGGAACTCGGCGGTCGCCTCATTCTTGGAAATTTCTTCAGCTTTCTCCGTGGCGTCAGTTTTCGTTGAGAGTCCGTTACCCTCCTTGTCAATCAGCGTTTCCAGATCTGAGTAGTAGACATTCACCTGAGCGTGTTCTTCATGGCTGTTCAACACCCCATTGACGACGTTCGCGGGGGTTCCTGCTGCAGCCTGGATGGTGCGGATCGCTCTAGCATCATAGGCCCGCTCGATATTCCCCTCCGCGTTGAACACGTTCGCGGTGAGCTGCCACGCACCTGCCGCATAGGAGGCGGTGTTAACGACGCGGTTCTGCGCATCAACGTATTGCAGGTCAGCGTACTTGTAATCCGCCATCGCGACCGAAGCCGCTTTGGACGAACCAATATTCTTGCCTGGACCGAACACTGCATAACCGGTCACCGGCTTGTGGGTACCGTCCTGTTCCCAGAGCTTGACCTGGCTCTCTGCCAGCTTGGGCGTGTTAGCTCCGTCCCCTGACGGGTTCAGGCCATACACGAACCGAGCATACTGCACTCTGGTATTTCCATCGATGGCATTGCCTCGCTCGACCAGTTCCAGCCAATCGGACCGGTTTGAATCGTTGGCCTTACCGTATTTGTAGTAGGTTGGCGCATCTACTCGGGTGCCGCTACTGGTTTTCTCCTCCGTTGAGGCAAGCAGGGGTACCCCTGCCGCAGATTCTGCCCCGTAGGTGTAGGTCGTGATGTCTCCGGTGCGAGAATCCTTGACGCTGGTCAATCGGGAGTCCAGGCTGGCGCCATCGTAGCCGTATTCAGCAATATTGACGGTCTTCATGGCGCTCGTGGCAGGATCCCAGGCGGTGTAGGTGACCTTGGTGATCTTGCCTGCGGCGTCATAGGACAGGTTGATGCGACGGCACCCCTTCACCGCAGTCGTCTCGGTATGCACAAGTGTCGCTGCTTCGCAGTTAAGGTTCGTTTCAGTACCGGCGATGACCATGGTGGTTTGACCGGCGGTATTCGAAACGAATTTGCTAGTCCCGGTGCCGTTGCCGCCGGTGACGGTCTCGGCGATCCATTCCCAAATCTTGGGGTTGCCCTCAAGGTTGGCGCCGCGCTTGAACGTGGTGACCGTTCCATCTTCTTCTGTGATCTTGATCCGCGCGCTGGTTCCTGAACCTGATACGACCAGTTTCCAACCAGACGCAATGGCATCTTCGTTAGCAGGCTGATAGGTGCCGGTTTTCAGAGATACACGCCCGTTACCTGGCTGGCGGAACACCGCCGCGGTTTCATCATCACTGATCAGGGTGATGGTGCCATCCAATGCGGTGGATTCAGCGACCAGCAGTCCTGCCAGGCCTTCGTCCGGGCCGTCGATGTTAGCGCGCCAGCCTTTGCCGAAGATGCGGGAGTTGGCTCCGATCCCGGAATAGGAGGAATAGGAACGGCTTACTGATAAGCCGGTGTTGCCGGCGTTGACCTCGACATCGGTTTCCGAAAGATTCAGCTCACCAGTGGTCAGAGCGACCTGGCCGTCGCCGGCCTCGGCCACGGGGTAGTTATCCCCGAACGCGTGCGGCAGCTTGGTGACCTGAACTGGTTTCTTGGACTTGTTGGTGGTGCATTGCAGCTTGGAGGCCGCTGGTGCGCCGGCATAGTCGAAACATACCTGCAGCTCCACCAGTGCGGCGATACGGTCCTTGCCCAGCTCTTTGAGCTTCCCGGCCGGAGCCGCAGAGATGTCGATCATGGTATCGAGTTTGACTGGCTGACCCGCTGCGATCTCTGGCAGGGATGCTGCTTCATGCCATCCCGCGTTGGAACCGTAGGTGGCGGTATCGGCGGTCACGCTGTCAGCTTCGCGCCAATACACCTTCGGCGTCACCGCTCCAGTGGAGGAGGTGGGGCCTTGGCCGGTGACTTTGAACGAATCGGAGGTCGTGGACCCGGCTGCAGGAGAAGTCAAGGAAGCCACCCCGTTGCCGAAGGTCCACGTGATGGTGCCCGATGTATTGGCAGCCTTGTCAATGGCTTTTACCCGCAGGATGTTCGCCCCGGTCGGGTTCCAAGACACCGTAGATTTCCCAGAGGAAGCCGCGACAGTTTTCCAGGCCTCGTTATTGAGCTGATAAGAAAACTTGTCGGTGTCCGCGCTGGAAGAGAACGTGAAGGTGTTCGACCCAGGCTTAGATGCTTGCCAGCCGTTGTTAGTGATCCCGGCTGATGAGCTGATGGTCGGGGCTGTGGGTGCAATTGAGTCGACCGTGAATGTCGTGGCAGCTCCGGCCGCTTTGGACCGCAGCGTCCCGTCATTGGCCCAGGCCTTGACGGTATAAGTGCCGTTTTCTGCCAAGTTGGCCTTGTAAAGGGAAACCTGCTTGGAGGCGACCATGGAACCGGCTTGCTTGCTCAGTGTGCCGGTACCGGTCATGTCGAACTCGGCTTTGACGTTCCCACCGTCCGGGTCGGTGACCGTCGAACGGAACGTCGGGGTCTTCGACTTCACCCATAGCTTCCCTGAACCATCCTTTACCGATTCACCGGAGTTGAAAGAAACACCAGAGGGGGTGCCGGGGTAGGAATTGTAGGTGACGACGAATGTGGGTTCGTTCGGATCGTTCGCACCTGTGACGTAGTTCGCTGAGCGGTAGCGTTTCCAGGTGTAGTTGTTCGTCTCATCGGCCGCGATCAACCGCACCCCGTAGTTCTTGGTGGGGTTATCTGCCCAGTACTGGGCAATCGGAGTGATCGGGTAGTAGACGTACCCGGCAGCACAGCTCGAAGAGTAACCTTTGGACACGTTGTTTGTGCCTTCGCCACTGGATGTGGCGGTTGGCTGTTTGGTCCAGCGGACGTCGGTGGAAATCCATTCGCTGGTGACGCGTTGGACCTTCACCGGGGAAGAGGTGCACGAGTACGAGTGGTAGTTGTGCATTCGCAGTTCGGCCTTGGTGATCTTCTTCCCGTCCAGCGCGGTGGAAGCGAACTGCAGGAAAGAACGGGACTTCAATGTCCCGCCGTTGAACGTTCCCACACGTAGTTCCGGATCACCGGCCTTGGAGCCGGGAACGTCGGCCTGCACCCAGGTATCGGAGGCATTGGAAGACCAGGTCGGGTCAATGGTGACCGGGTACTGACGTTCCGGATCTTGCAACCATGCGGCGTCAGCGTTCAAGGTGAGTACCGGGACGCCGTCTTCTTCGGTGAGGGTGGTTTCCACCAGGCGTTCGGCCGGGTGCAGTCCGGAGGCTTCATCGATCTTGGCATCCCACATCGTGGGGCCGGGGCGAAGAACACGGTCTCGCCCTTGCTGTTTACCGCGCGCAGGTCACCGGTGTCCTGGTCTTTGCTCAACTTCAAGCCCTTGGACAGCTTGATCGGGAAACGCAGCGACACCTCACCCTCAGGGGCCTGCTCCAGCACGGTGCGGTGCGAGAAGCCCGACCGCAGCGGCTCAACGATCACGCTCGCATCCACCGGCTGGGATTCGGCGGGCATGTCGAGTGACGGCGCTTCTGATTCGGCCGCTTGCTCCGATGAATCAGCGGAGGACTCTGAAGGCTCAGGGGTCGGGACGGAAGACGAGTCATCCTCGCCCTCTGCGGGCTGCTCATCAGCGACCTCCGGAGCCTTGGTGTCGCGGGGAGACTCGGCAGGAGTATCCGAAGGGACTGGGTCCACGGTGGAGGTTTGTGGCATGACGTCGCCGGATGGATCTTCGATGACGGGTACCTGCACCTGATCGGCATAGGTGGCTTGGTTCTCACTGATCTGCGGGGCAGGTAGTTCGCCCTCCCACCCCAGCTTCATGGTAGATCCTTCGTGCTCCCCGGTGGACTCCAGCTCAGCGAGCACAACCGAATCCTGGGTGGGACCATCACCGAGCGCGTCCTTGCCGTCAGCGACGGTGAGCTCGGTGCCATCACCTACGACCGGGGATGCGGCGTCGGTGAGCTCCCCGTCGGTGCCCAAGGGCACGAAGCTGCCTTTTTCTTCTTTGAAGCGGGCTGCTGAGGTCGTCTCGGACGTCCAGGTTCCATCCGGGTTGGCGAACACCTGTTCGGTGGCCGTGCGGAGGGACAAATCCTCGACGCGGTGGCCGGTGGCTTTCGCGGTAATTTGGGCGGACACCCCGTCGGGACGTTCGGTGACGTCTTGAACGGTTTGTGTGGCGTCTTGCGGTTCTTCGTCGGCGAACGCCGACGGGGCGATGAGTCCTGAGGCCAGCAATGCGCTGGTGCTGGCGATCGCGATAGTCGATAGGATTTTTCTCTTGCGTACTGTGAAATCTGTCCACAGGCGCGCAGAGGTATCCCCTCTGAGAAGGTACACTTTGACCCCAATTTTCGATAAGAAATTAAGCTGACACATAGCCAGCACATAGATTCTGCTATAACTGGCGCGCGCGAAATACCAAAAAGAACGCTCTGGGGAAAAAGTATCCTAAACGTTATTTAGCCAATTATCTTACGAAACGAGAGGCTGAAGACCAGCCTCAAAACTTTAAAATTATTTAGCCTAGTCAACAGACAGAGCAACGATATTCGTCGTAGCAACAGACGAACGGGAATCAACTTCTGCGATTCGCTAGATCTTCAACTGTCCCTCGTAATATCGTTGCGAGTCTTGCACATCTTCTCCGTAGGGTTTGGTGGAGTAGTGCTGTAGCTCGATCAGTCCAGCCGGCATGCCCGAGCTGGTCAAGATCGCTCGACCCCGTGGGAGCGCCGCCAAATCGGCCACGTCCAAGATCCGCTCGCGCTGCATCGAGCTAGAGACGGAGCGCCCGCTGCGGCCACTGGTGCTGGAGGAGCGTTTGTCCAGATCACCGACGAGTTGGGCGAGGAACGGTAGGAACTTATCATCCGAGAGCCCTGAGCCGGCGACGCGGATGTTGGCGGCACCCCAGAACGCCATAATCGACCCACGACGGCAGAACGGGCAACCACCGGGTGGTTGCCCGCTCTTCCCGGGGGATGCGCAGCGTCAGCAGCAGCGTCCCTGCGGGTGCTTGTCCTGCCAGTCGGAGTAGTCCCTCCAGAACGCCCGCTCGGTCATCGGGGTCTGCCCCGGATGGGTCCGCGCGTGGTGTTCCAGGTAGTGCTGGTACTTGTCGGCGCCCAGCACCCCGTCGACGAACCGCTTTGCCTGGCCCAGGCGTTCGCGCAGGCCGGCCATCGCTAGTGCCCGCCCCGGTGGATCCGGTGCTCCGGGGCAACCTGCTTCCAGGCCGCCGCCAGCTCCTTCTCGGCAGGGCTGGAAATCAGCCCCGACGGGGCGTACATCTTGGATTCGACCACCGGATCCTCGGTGTCCACTCCTCCACCGTTAATCTTCGCTTTCACCGTGGCGACGATGGCCGAGGTGATGACCACGGCGGTCAGGATCAGGAAGACCACGGACAGCCAGCCCTGGACACCGGTGTTGCGGACCACCGCTTCCATGGCCTCCACGGTCTTGGCCGAGCCCAGCGATGTCTCGCCGGCGGCCAGCGCGTCCTTGTACGCGAAATGGTTGGCGAAGTAGCCGACCTTCACGTCCGGGGAGAAGATCTTCTGCCAGCTGGCGACGAACGTGACCACCACGGCGAAGGCCAGCGGCAGCACCACCACCCACAGGTACTTGAACTGGTTGCGCTTGGCCATGATGGCCATGACGACCGCCAGCGCAATGGCCGCGAGCAGCTGGTTGGAGATGCCGAACAGCGGGAAGAACGTGTTGATGCCGCCCAGGGGGTCGGTCACGCCGAGGATCAGGATGTATCCCCAGCCGGCCACCATGATGGCGGTACACACCCAGACGCCCGGACGCCACGAATTGTCCTTGAACTTCGGGAGGAAGTTGCCGATGGTGTCCTGCAGCATGAAGCGGGCCACGCGGGTACCGGCGTCAACGGCGGTCAGGATGAACAGCGCCTCGAACATGATCGCGAAGTGGTACCAGAAGCCCATCATCGCGGTGCCGCCGAACCACTGGTGCATGATGTGGGCGATGCCCACGGCCAGCGTCGGTGCGCCGCCGGTGCGCGAGACCACGCTGTTCTCGCCGACGTTGTTCGCCAGCTCGTTCAGCGTGCCCGGTTCAAGGTTCACCCCGGCCAGGCCCAGCGAGTTCACGAACGCCACCGCGGTTTCCACGGTGCCGCCGGTGGCCGCCGAGGAGGCGTTCATCGCGAAGTACACGCCGCGGTCGATGGAGATCGCCGCGACCAGCGCCATGATGGCCACCATGGATTCCATCAGCATGCCGCCGTAGCCCAGGAAGCGAGTCTGCTTTTCCTTCTCGACAAGCTTCGGGGTGGTGCCCGAGGAGATCAGCGCGTGGAACCCGGACAGCGCGCCGCAGGCGATGGTCACGAACAGGAACGGGAACAGGTGCCCTGCCACCACCGGTCCGTCGTTGCGCGAAGCGAACTCGGACACGGCCGGGACGCTGATCTGCGGCTGGACCACCAGGATCGCCACGGCCAGCAGCAGGATCACGCCGATCTTCATGAAGGTCGACAGGTAGTCGCGCGGGGCCAGCAGCAGCCAGACCGGCAGCACCGCGGCGATGAATCCGTAGATGATGATGGCCCAGGCGATGGTGGTGCGATCCAGATGGAAGAGCTCGGCGCCCCACGGCGACTCGGCGATCCAGCGTCCGGAGATGATGGCGAACATCAGCAGCGCGAAGCCGATGATCGACACTTCCAGCACCTTGCCCGGGCGGATGAAGCGCAGGTAGATGCCCATGAACAGCGCGATCGGGATGGTCAGCCCGACCGAGTAGACGCCCCATGCGGATTCGCCCAGGGCATTGACCACCACGAGCGCCAGGATGGCGGTAATGATGATCATGATCGCCAAGGTGGCGATCAGCGCGGCGGTGCCGCCGATCAGGCCGAGCTCCTCGCGGGCCATCTGGCCCAGCGAACGGCCGCCGCGGCGCATGGAGAAGAACATGACCAGATAGTCCTGGACTGCTCCGGCCAGCACCACGCCGACGATGATCCAGATGGTGCCCGGCAGGTATCCCATCTGGGCTGCCAGGATCGGCCCGACCAGCGGGCCTGCGCCGGCGATGGCGGCAAAGTGGTGGCCGAAGAGCACACGCCGGTCGGTGGGCACGTAGTCGCGGCCGTTGTTGATGCTTTCGGCCGGGGTCGCGCGGAAGTCGTTGGGCTTGGCGATCTTGCGCTCGATGAACTTCGAGTAGAAGCGGTAGGCGATCAGATAGGTCGCCACCGCGGCGAAGACGAACCAGATGGCGTTGATGGTCTCGCCGCGGGAGAAAGCCAGCATGGACCAGGCGATGCCGCCGACCAGCGCAATGGCGATCCACACCGCGATGCGCAGCGGGGTCCAGCGCTTCTCTTCCTGTTCGGCCACATCCGGATCCACGCCGGCTGGGGGCAGGGTGTTCTGGGTACTCACTCGGAGCAACCTCCTCGTAGGGGGACAAGTGATGCACGTGACCCGCGGCTATGCCTCAGGTCACGATGTTGGGGATATGCCTGTCACTCTACGCCCACCCGATGGGGACAAATCAAACTTCGATGACAATTTTTCCGGTATGCACGCCGGAGTCGAAATATTCATGGGCCCTGGCCAGTTCGGAAAATTCAAAGGACTTGCCGACGTTCAGCTCCAGCTTGCCCTCCGACAGCAGGGGCATCACGCGCTGCACTGTCTCCTGGATGATCTCCGACTTCTCGGACAGCGGCCTGGCCCGCAGCGTGGTGCCGATGATCCTGGCGCGCTTGGCCAGCAACACTCCCAGGTTCAACTCCGCCTTGGCACCCTGCTGCAGTCCGATGACTACCAGCCGGCCTCCGACGGCGAGCGCCTTGAGGTTCAACTGCAGGTACTTGGCGCCGACCACGTCCAGGATCAGATCCACCCCGCGGCCGCCGGTCAGTTCCTTGACGCGTTCCAGGATGTCCTCGTCCTTGTAGTTGATCCCCGCATCCGCGCCCAGCCGCGCGCAGTACTCCAGCTTGTCGGCCGAGGACGCGGTCACGTAGACGGTAGCCCCGGCGGCCTTGGCCAGCTGGATCGCCATGGAACCGATGCCTCCGGCGCCGCCGTGGACCAGCAGGCTCTGCCCCTGGCGCAGCCCGCCTTCCAGGAACAGGTTGGACACCACGGTGGCGGCCACCTCGGGCAGCGCGGCCGCGTCGGTGAAGGACATGCCGTCGGGGATGCGGATCAGCAGTTCCTGGGCGACGTTGACGTATTGGGCGTAGCCGCCGCCGGCCAACAGTGCGGCCACCCGGTCCCCGAGGTTCCACCCGGTGACGCCCTCACCCAGTGCCGCAACGGTTCCTGACACTTCCAGTCCGGGGATGTCGCTCGCGCCGGGCGGCGGCGGATACACGCCGCGGCGCTGTTGGACATCGGCCCGGTTGAGCCCGAAGGCCGCGGTCTTGATCAGCACCTCCCCCGGCCCCGCCACAGGCACTTCGCGCTGCTGCGCTTCGATCACTTCCGGGCCGCCGGCTTCGCGGTAAATATAGGCGTTCATAACGTCGTTCATCGTTGCCAATTCCTGTCCCTAGCTATTCATGCCGTATAATTTTTCGGGTTGGATGGTTGTCCGAGCGGCCGAAGGAGCTGGTCTTGAAAACCAGTAGGCGGCAACCCCGTCTCATGGGTTCAAATCCCATACCATCCGCGTGAGTAGAAACCTCCGGTTCTCGGTTCCCCGAGTTCCGGAGGTTTTTCATTCCACGGGAACTCCTTGGAACCTACGGCTGCATCTCATAAGCGGGTGCGCCGTGCTCCAGCTGCAGCTCGTTGTAGGGAAGCCCCACGAGCCGGGCGACCTCGTTGACCACATACTGCGCGTCCTGCAAGGTTCTGGCCGCGGGGTTCTCGATGCTCCCGGCCTGGGCTGCGATGGCAGTGCCCCACTGCACCGAGGACAGCTGCAAGCCCAGCACGAAAATCCCCCGGTGCGCCATCCCCTCGCTGTTGACCAGCCGGTAGGGCTGTCCCACCACGTCGAAGCCGCTGCCCGGCAGCACCCCGCCTTCGGCGTTGTTCCAGGTGTGCACCCGGGCCACATGCTCGGACAGCAGCTGGGTGATCAGCGGGGTGTCGTTCTGCAGGACGCGGTTGGCGGGCATCATGGCCTCGCACAGCGTCCGGGCGGTGTGCACTTCCGAATCTACCCAGGGCGACGAGGCGGTGAACTGGCCGTTGACCTCGTCGAAACCGAATTCCGGATCCGGCCCGACGAAGGTCACCAGTCCGGCGCGCGACAGCGCGAGCAGCTGCTCGATGCGCTGCAGCGGCGGTCCGGAGGACAGTCCTTCGACCAGCGGCTCGAAGTGCGCCTGCACTTCCTCGATGCGTGACTGCTCGTCCAGGATCCCATTGGCGACCAGGTCCTTGATGACCATGCGCCCCAGGTTCATGGTCATGATGGCGCGGGAGAGCGGATCTTCCAGTCCGGCGGCGCTGCGCCGCGCGTTCTCCTGCATGTAGTCGCGTACCGCCTGCTGGTACTCCTCGCTGGAGCCGAAGCCCACCTCGTCGAAGGGGCGGGCCAGGGCCGGCACGTCCAGCCATTCGAGCTCCGGGAAGCCGGCGATGAATTCGCGCAGCTTGCCCAGCCAGACCTGGCTGCCTTCGTGGTGCTCAGCGTCCAGGATCGCCTCGAGCGACCGGATGAATTCGGCGGCCGGAATCTCCCAGCGGCCGTCGCAGTTCACGGCGCACTGGCGGTAGTAGGCCAGCAGGATGTCGCGGTGCAGGCTCGGCCAGATATGCCGGGAGAAGACCAGCGCCGCCTCTGGGTTCCCGGCGCGCGCCTCGGCCAGCCTGCCGATGAGCTCTTCCGCGTCGAAATGGTGCAGGCTGATCTCGTCCGGGATGAACTGGTCCACCACAGGCTTGCCCCAGTACGGCGTTCCGCGGCGCGAGGCGACCACCAGCTGCGGTTCACGCCCGGAGGCCACGTACTCGAACCGGGAGCCGGGCTCGTCGCCGACTTCCCGGAAGATGCCTCCGCGGCCGGCGGTCAGCTCCGCCATGCCGTCGAAGAAGTTCAGCCCCAGTCCCCTGACCAGTGCGGGCTGGCCCTCGGCGAACTGCGAGTAGTCCAGGTCCGCTGGCACGTTTGGGGGCATGTAGGTGGCACCGGACTGGGCGGCCGAACGCTGCAGCTGCTTCTGCCACGGGTTCAGTTCCGCGCTCTGGTGCCCCAGGGCGAGCACCACTCCGTCGGTTTCCAGCGTTTCAGCTGTGCCTTGCCCTTCCGGGCCGCGGCGGAATTCCACGCGGTAGCCGTTCGCTTCGGGGCGCACGGCCACGACCTCGGCCTGCACATGGGAAATTTCGAAGCCGGGGTGCGCGGCCAGGATCGCGGCACTCGTGTCGTACACGTGCTCCAGGTATTCGCCGTAGAGCGCGCGGGCAGGATAGGTGCCGTCCTGGATGCCGTGCAGCTGCGCAGCGTGGGCTTCGCTCATCCGCTTGCCGTCCCCCTGCGCGGCGACGAACTGGCGGAAGCTCAGCCCGGGTTCGCTGCCCCGGCGTTCCGGGGCCACCGTGGGGAAGGAGGCCGGAGTGTTCATCAGGAAGTGGTCCGACTGCTTCGGGCTCCAGACATGGCCCGAGCCCGGACGGTACGGATCGAAAACTGTCACGCGTACACGCACCGCCGCATCGGGAAGCTTCTGGGCCAGTGCGGCGAGGCGCTCGACAACGCTCGTGCCGCGCGGCCCGGCTCCGACGATGGCCAGGCTGAACTCGGGTCGGGGGTTCTGCGTCAAGGTGCTCACACTCCTAGGGTATTACCCTCCGGCGCACGTTCCGCACCGAGCCTTAGACTGTGAGCATGACTGACCGCGCTTCCACCGCCGCCCATCTGCCCGATACCTATACCTGGCTCGAGGGAATCCACGATGCAACCGCCTTGGACTGGGTCCGACGGCAAACCGAACGCACCGAGGCCGAGTTGTACGACACCGAGTTCGACGGCACCGTCCAGCGCATCAAGACCGTGCTTGATTCCCAGGACCGCATCCCGATGGTCACCAAGCGCGGGAACCACTACTACAACTTCTGGCGCGACGCCGAGCACCGCCTGGGCTTGTGGCGCCGCACCACCTGGGATTCCTACCTGACGGACTCGCCCCGATGGGAAACCCTGCTGGACCTCGACGCCTACGCCGAGCAGCAAGGCAGCGAGTGGCACTTCGCCGGCTCGCAGCTGCTGCGTCCCGCCGAAGGCGAACCGCACCGCCGTGCCCTGATCCGGCTCAGTCCCGACGGCGGCGACCAGGTGCGGGTGCGCGAATTCGACCTGGATGCCCTCGACTTCCCGGAGGACGGCTTCGACCTGCCCGTCGCCAAGACCAACGTCTCCTGGATCGATGCGGACACCTTGCTGGTCGGGTCCGCCACCACCGAGGCGAACACGACGCGCTCCACCTACGCCAGCACCCTGCGGCGGCTTTCCCGCGGGGCGGACCTCGAAGCCGCCGAGGTCGTCTACGAGGTGGATCTGGCGCACGTGGCAGCTTTCGGCTACTTCGACTCCACCCCGGGATTCGAGCGGATCGTCACCACGGATGCCATCGACTTCTACAACTCGCGCACCGGCGTGATGCTCGGCTCAGAGCACCGGATCATCGAGGTGCCCACCGATGTCGAGGTCAGCCTGCACCGCGAGTGGCTGCTGCTGGCCCCGCAGACCGACTGGACGCACCAAGGCCAGCTGATCCCCGCCGGCTCGCTGGCTCTGGCCAAGCTTGAGTCGTTCTTGGAGGACGGCACGCTGGAACGGCTACTGTTCACCCCGGATGCCAGCACCTCGCTGCAGTCGCTGAGCTTCACTGCGAATTATGTGCTGCTGACGGTCCTGAAGGACGTTGCCGCGGAAGTCCGCGTCATCGACTTGATCAAAAATTTTGATCAGTCCACGCTTCCGCTGGAAGACCCGATGCTCAGCGTCTCGGTGGCCGCGGTGGATGACGAGGATGGCGAACGGCCGGACGACTACTGGATGACCATCACCGGTTTCATAACGCCAACCACGCTGCTGCGGGGCACCGTGGGCGGCGGCCAGGCTGCCGTCAAGACCTCGCCCGAGCGCTTCGATGCCACCGGATTCGAAGTCACGCAGCATTTCGCGCGGTCGGCCGATGGAACCAGGATTCCGTATTTCCAGGTCTCGGCCCGGCAGATGCCACTGGACGGGAAGAACCCGGTGCTCATGGACGGATACGGTGGGTTCCAGCACAGCATGATTCCCGGTTATGCACCGGCCATGGGCGCCGGATGGCTCAGCCGCAGCACCGCCAGCGGCCGCCGCCCGGTCTATGTCATGACCAACATCCGCGGCGGCGGGGAATACGGCCCGGCCTGGCACCGCGCGGCGCTGCGGGAGAAGCGCCACCGCGCGTACGAGGACTTCGCGGCCATCGCCGAGGATCTCGTGGCCCGAGGAGTCACCCGGCGGGCGCATTTGGCGGCCACCGGCCGGTCCAACGGCGGACTGCTCATGGGCAACATGATCTCCGGATACCCGCGGCTGTTCGGCGCGATCTCCTGCGGGGTCCCGCTGCTGGACATGCAGCGCTACACCCAGCTGGCCGCCGGGCATTCCTGGATTGCCGAGTACGGCGATCCCGAGGTCGAGGAGGACTGGAAATTCCTGCGCACCTTCTCCCCCGTCCACCGGCTCTCGGACCAGCCTCACGCGCACGACGACTATCCGGCGTCGCTGATCTGGACAACGACCTCGGATGACCGGGTGGGACCGTCGCAGGCACGCGTCATGGCGGCCAAGATGATGGATCTGGGCATCGAGAACGTGCGTTATCACGAGCCGGACGGCGGTGGCCACGCAGGGTCGACAGACAATGAATCCACGGCCAAGATGCTGGCGACCAGCTACGAGTTCTTATGGCGCCAGGTCAGGTAGAACCCTCGTTTTGGAACACGCGCCCATCTTCGGGTAGGCTTAATTCTGCTGGAAACAGCGGATGGACACGTGCCAGAGCGGCCGAATGGACTTCACTGCTAATGAAGGGTCGGGGTTAAACTCGACCGGGGGTTCAAATCCCCCCGTGTCCGCCACGAGAAGCCCGGAAACTCAACGAAGTTTCCGGGCTTCCCCCCATTATCGGCGAAAATCCCCCCAAGGATAGGTAGAGTCGATTCATGGCAAGCGTAGAACCACGCAAAAATAAAGACGGCAAAATCACCAGCTACAGGGTCGAATGGACCGACAAGGGCAAGAGAACCCGCATGTCATTCAAGACTCAGGGTGAAGCCGACAAATGGAAAGCACTACTCGAAGCAGTAGGCGAAGACACCAAACAGGCAGAACGCGCCTTACTCCGGCAGTCCTCCCAGTCCCCCACATTCGAAGAAGTCGCACGCGGCCACATTGAACGCCTGATCAACGTCCGCGACTACACCATCAAACGGTACAAGGGCTACATCAAGAACCACTTCGAACCCATCTCGCACCTGCCAGTAGACCAAGTCACCGAAGACGACATGATCCGCTGGATCAAGTACATGCTGAAAAAAGGTTGCTCCCCGAAGACCATCGCCAACGTCCACGGCTTCATTCACGCCGGGATGAACTCCGCTGTGCGCCGTCGGCTCCGCCCCGACAATCCATGCAACGGCCGGCTACTGCCCAAGGATGACGCGACCGAAGACAAAGCAATGTTCCTCACCATGGAACAGATCAACAAGATTATCGACCACGCTACGCGCTGGCATAAACCAATGTGGCTCCTGCTGATCGGCTCAGGACTGCGCCTAGGCGAAGCAACTGCGCTCACCCCGTCAGACTTCCAGCTGGACGCTGAGATACCGTCTGTGCGCATCACAAAGTCATTCCAGGAGGTAGAAGACGGTTGGAGCATCGGTGCACCAAAGACAAAGAAAGCACGTAGAACTGTGGCTCTCGCACCGTCTACGGTTGCCGCTATCCGTGAGCGCGTAGAGTCCACCAGCGCGGGACAGCGAGTGTTCAGCATCTCCCCTGACACCACGGTATTCCCGCAGCACCGACAATGGCTTGACGCTTGGTACGATGCGGTCAAACTTGCCAAGGCTAGTGAACTTGACCCGCTGAAGATCGAACGCCGGCCAAGGATCCACGACATCCGCCACTCGCACGCTTCCATGATGATCGCCGGAGGAATGAACCTGTTCGAGCTGGCAGACCGGTTAGGGCATGAGTCGATCACCACCACCACGAAAACCTATGGACACCTTGTGCCTGATGCTCACTTCCGTGCTGCTGCAATGGTGGAAACCGCGCTCGCCGGGAAGCCTAAAGAGGTTGAAGTCAACGAGATCATTGATGAGCCGATCGAAGCGTAACTTGTCGCACCGATCATCTACACTCGTTAGTAATCACTCATGCCGCTTAGGAGACCCATATGAAGAAGACTTATGTCGTCCTGTCCACTATCGCATTATCGTCTATTGCGTTGGCTGGCTGCTCCGTGACAGCGGAAGAACCAGCCCCGCCCGCTGTGTCCGAATCATCTGCACCGGACACCGTAAAACCTGAAACTACAGAGAAGCCAGCTGCCGAGTCCAGTGGCACGGAAGAGCCTGAGTTTGCTTTCGCCACGGGGATGACGTTTGGCAAGGTAACCCGGTCGGGAGAGCCGAGCAAAGAACTGAAGGCGTTCCTTGAGGCGAGCAGTGAGGCGCAGGGTGAAGATTATAAAGACGTACTTCAGTTCTGGACGGTGAAAATTGATAACCGCGAAGGCTTCGAGGATGCTTTCGTGAACGGTCTATTCGGCTACGATGAGGCTGGCAAGGAGTACACTTTCATGCGCACCTTGGATCTAGTAGAGGCAACTCAAGAGGCGTTACCAGATGCCCCTGAAAACGCTACAGCCGAGAGCGATGAGTGGAAGCAGCATCAGGAGTTGTTCGATCTTTATTCAGCGGCGTTTGAGTCTGAGCAGTATTCTGCAAAGCCGGGCGCGGTGAAGGAATTCATTGTAGTTACGGGTGATGAGTTACCGTCTGAGTTCGCGAAGATGACGATTGATCTTGGGGGCATGATCGGTGAAGCTGACGTGATCACATTGCAAGATGCTGAGTCGCAGGGTTACCCATTGGATTTCTAGTTGTTAACGCAGAAATCCGCCCCACCCTCGCGCTGAGGATGGGGCGGTTCTTTTGCTTACTATCACTTGTTTTCTAAGTGATAGTAAGGGAATTCCTTACTATCACTTATTCGGCTACGTGCTTGCCGGTGGTGTTTTCCGAGTACGAGTCCGGCGACTTGGCGTAGCCGAGCAGCCAGCCGAGCTTCGGGCTGATGTACGTCTCGAAGAGACGCACCAGGACGTAGTACAGTGCGGTCAGCGCAGCGGTTAGCAGAGCAGTGAGCAGCTTCTCGAACTCCGGGTCCAACGGAACGTTGATGGCCACGGCCAGCGACAGCACACCGCCGACCACGAGCGGGACGATGGTGCGGACGATGGAAGCCCAAAGGGCAGCAGCAGTTTCGGACATGATTACCAGGCCTTCACTTTCTTGAGATTGTTGATGTACTTCTTGGTGAGGTAGCCGTGCGGGTTGTTCCACCCGTTGCGGCCGGAGGTGTAGCCGGCCCACTTCTTCGAGGTGGCACCCCAGTAGCCGTCGGAGGCCCAGTTATCCGGGACGCCCTTCATCTTCTTGGTGGCGTTCTGGGCGCGGACGACTTCTTGGTACTTCGCCTCTGTGCGGTCGCCCCAGTTGCCGTCTGGGACGAGTCCGTGCCATGCCTGGTACTTCTCGACGTCGCCCGTGTCCGGGTTCTTGTAGCCCATGGCCTTGAGCTTCTTCACCACATCAGCCGGCACGGATGGCTTGGCCGCTGGCTTGGACCCGCCGCCGGCGGGCTTCACCGGGGCAACACTGGTACGCTCCGGTGCCGAACCCTCATCAATGCCGAACTTGTCGAAGGCTTTCTCCGGCGCGTAGTCGGAGTTCGAGTTGCGCCAGTCGGCCCACAGTTCGAAGTGCAGGTGCGGGCCGGTCTGGTTGCCGGAGCGGTCGTTGTAGCCGAGCAGCTGCCCCGCGACGACCTTGTCCCCCACGTTGAAGTGGTCCAGGGGGCGCATGTGGTTGTAGCCGTTGCCTTCGCCGTCCGGGTTGGAGACCAGCATGCCGTTGCCTGTGCGCCCCTTGGCCCATGTGCTGTTCTTGTTGCCGGGCTTCGCCGTACGATGCAGCACGCGAATCGTGCCGTCGAACGCCGCGTATACGGGCATGCCGACCTGACCCGGCTTCGGCGGGGCAATGTCCAAGCCCTTATGCCCTGGGTATCCTCCGCGGTCGTTATGATGGCCGGTAAGCCGGCCTTCGAATGGGCTGATCATTCCCACGGGTTTCTCCTTCGGGTTGGGTTCGGTGAGGTCGAGGAATTCATTCCAGCGGCCTGCAGCGCGCATCTTCGACGGGCAGTCCTTGCCAGTCCAGTGCGCGTGGTCGTACACCTTCGAGCGGCCGATGCCGTGCTGGCGGCGCAGATCCCGGACGACCTTGGCTGCGTTCTCGAATGCCTGGTCGTAGTCGCCGTCCGAGTTGACGCAGATCTCCACGGCGATGGAGGATTCCGCAGCTTCGCGGGTGCCGCCGTGCCAGCATTGCGCGGTGTCTGGGTAAGAGCGGATTGCTTCGGTGTCGTCCACGGTGATGTGCCAGGACGCTTGCCGGACGTTGCCGGAGGACTGCAGGTTCGCGTGGGCCTGGGCGTCGGCGCCCTTGGAAGTGTTGGCGGTTTCGTGGACCGTGATCGACGTGCACCCGTTGGTGCCGTCGTAAATCTTGTCCTTGTGTTTGACCAGCTGCTCGCGCATGGGCCAGCCCTTTCGGTGGGTATGACGAAGCCCCGCCACACACCGTGACGGGGCATAAAAATGGACTAGCAGTTGCTAGTCCTTGTTGTGTTTCTGTTGTTCTCTGAAGATCGTCCAGCCAAGCCAGCCGAGCACACCGATCAGCAGTGTGTAGAGGCCGATGTACACCCACGGCCTGCCGGGAAACGCCGGGAAGAACCCAGAGAACGACGCGAGTGTGAGGATTGCCGACATGACCGCCAGCAACCCCATGAGCACCCGCCCAGCAGGAAAGCGTGTCCACGTGCCACCCGTCAAACCGTGCCACCCGATCATCACAATCAGCGTTTCCAGTAAGGCAATGGACATGAGGATGCCGGTGAGTGGTTGGATTGTCATGCTGGCCTTCCTCGGAATGCCTTGGTGAGGCCTTCTGAAAAGTGGTTGGTGCGGTTGATTTCGCGGAGGGTTTCCGATTGTTTGGACACTTCGCGTTGTGTTTGTTTGACGGCGGATAGTTCGATGTCGGCTTCGATCTTCGCAGCCTTAGCTTCCAACGCTTCGGCTTCGACTTGTCGGCGGCGCTTCCAGAGACTCATGGCGTATCACCAGCCCGGTTCGCTTCCTGAACCGCTGTCATGACCTTCGCCGCAGTCTGAGACACCACCGACTGCTCCCGCACCGTCTCAGCCAACGTGTGAATGATCTCCTGCTTCTTCTGCGCCGTAGCCTGCCAATCATCCCGCGCTTTCACCATCACCTCGTAGGTGGACTTCGGCACGATACGACCAGTCAGGATCAGCCACACCGCCAACATGAGCATGCCCGACGGCGTGAGCGCACCTATCGCCGCCCAAGGGATCTGATCCACACGACGTCACCCGACCTTCATGATCGACCACCGCGTCGTGTCAATCCCCGCAGGCAAAGTCAACGTCACACCACTGGTCTGATACGCCTGGAAAGCGATTGTCGTACCCGCAGGGATGTGCAACCTCACATGGTTGTTTACACTCATAGACGCACTGCCCGCGGCTACACCCAAACTGCGATAACGATCAGATCCAATCAAGAACGCCGCGTAACGCACGCCCGTCGCGTTAGCATTGAACGTCACCTGCCCCTCGATGTCATAAATCCCCGACCGGGACACCGTAGCAATACCACCCGAAACGCTGATGCCCGAAGCGCTATCGTCACCCGAACCACTAGCGATCAGGGAAATCGTCGTGTAGTTAGCGTTCGCCACGTTCTGGTCCGAATTCAAGCGAAGATGCCGGAAAGGGTTCTGACGAACCCAAACCCCACCAATGCGGGTTTCCCGAACACCACCCAGATCAGTGCGGATCACCGACGCGCCTTCGGGGACCTGCCCGCCCGCGGGCCCCGTCAACGCATCACGCTCAGACGCCGAGGCGACAACCACCGGCACGTTCACCGATTCCGCGAGCTTCTTCAAATCTGGGACCAGATCCCACATATCCGGTTGTGCCGGAACCCGGATCTTATTCCATAGTGTCTCTGGCATTATTCCTCCCAATAAATTCTGACTCGACCTGACTTGATGTCGTTCTTAACGCCCGCGAATCCTGCGTACCCGCCGCCGCTAATGCTCAATCCGTGGCCCCGGATCAGGTCCTCGCCCCAGGCTTTGGGCACGTCGACCCACTGGGCCCGGCTTCCGGCAGGCAGGGTGACGCTCATGCTGGCCACCACATTCACGTTTCCAGACGGTCGTTTCTTCGCCGTGTGAAGGTTCAAGCTGAACGTGGTCTCCGAGTTGTAGTTACCAACCCGTTTCCGCACCGGCAACCAGACTTGCACCCGCGTGGCCTTCTTCCCGTCAAGCTTCGAGAGCTTGTCATGGTAGAACCACGCACCATGCTGCGAACCGGGCGCACCATAACCGCTCCCGGTCATGACCTCAGTGGCGTAGTAAGAGTTCCACGATCCGGTGCCGGTGGACCACGTGCCCGAATTGGAGGCAGCGAACACGGTGGAACCGGTAGCTGGCTTCGGGGGTGGTGCGGTGGGTTTCTCGGGCTTCGGCTTTGCTGGCGGCGGCGCGGGCGGTTCAGGCGGCGCTACCGCACCGATCTTCGCCAACACGGAGCAGACCACCCCGCCGTTAGGTGCAGTTTGCCAGAGCAGGCGCACCCTATCACCGACCACCGGAGTGTAATTGGACAAGACCACCGCAGTCTTATCCCCCTGCGTGGTAGTCACGGTGGCAGTCAACGAACCGGCAGCCCACGTCTTCACCGTGCCTTCCAGGGGCAACGGCACCGCCACGGGGGCCGGCGAAAACATGCCCGTGACACCTACAACGATCGGTGCGCTGGACGTCGAATCGTTATAGTCGATGATCAGCATCGTCAACGGATCACCAGGTTCAGCGGCGACATGGCTCAGCCACACCGCTGAAAGGACGTTACCGCCGATGGAGACCTTCGACCCTTCCTCGCAGAAGCCGCTCTCCACCCGAACTTTCATGCTGCTCTTGCCCAGCACCTGCGCTAACATGAGGGCATCATTCACGTGATGACCTCACAATCTGGGCGATGCGCTGCACCTCGGCGGTATCACATTCGACAGTCAACGCCATCGCGTCAAAGGACTCCGCGTTACCACTCAACCCCATGCTCACGATGCGCCCCTTCAACCCCTGAACAGTGCCGGCGCCGGCCGGTGAAACGACCTGCACCCAGTCACCAATCTGCATGCCAGGGTGCGGCAGACACGTCACTTTCAGTTGCGTGGTGGTTTCCACCCCGGTCTTGGTGATCGCCGCTCGCGCATCGGCGAGAACACCATCACGGGTTGTTTCCATCGACTGAACGAATAGTGTTTTGCGCCCCATCGGCCCTTCCGGGCCCAGCACACCCTCTGCATCCGCGTATTCACGAATTTCAAAGCCCGCATTGTTGCCCGTAGCCACCGCCGAGTTGTAGATACGGTCCGCGGATTGCTCTCTGGCAACATTGATCAGGATGTTTCCTGCCCACGGCAGGATCTCCCACTGCGCTGATAGCGGGCGAACGAGCTTGTAGATTTCCAAAGCCCCGTCACCGGTCATGCGGAACCCGGCCCCGGCAAGCTTGGCCAGATCCGCGATGGTCGCCATCCGATCTTCACGGTAGGTCATGTCCAACGGGATCGACCGATCAGTGACACCCGTGAAAACGACCGCCACAATACCGGCGCACAGCCGGCGGATCTCCGAAACGACGGTCCCACCCGGTCGCGGGGATTCCGGGGACCGGAACGCATCGTTGATCAACAGCTGGGTACGTTCGTTCCCACTGACAGGCACCGAGGCACCAACACTGTTGAACGATAACCCGTCACGGCCAACCGTCCACTGCTCGTTAGGTGAGCTGGTCTGGTTGCGGAACCAGCCCAGCTCCACCACGTCATCAGCATGCTCGAACCTGGCTTGGATCTCCGCCCCGCCGACAGCCAGCGCTTCGTCGAATCCCCACGGCGCGAGCTCTCCGGTGGAGTCCGCGACCGTGAGCGACAATTCCCCTTGCATGAGCGTGTCCGCGCCGCCGTCCCAATTCAACGACCACGACGACACCGGCAGTGGTTCTCCTTCATTCATCGCTTCCCCGTCGTACCATGCGTGGAACGTCATGCGCGCATCCGGCATGGACCCGCCCAACGCGTCTTGGAGGGTCTCAGAAATTTCTCGTGCCACCGTTTCTCCTAAACACGTGTTGGGTCTTTGTGAACGTCAACGTATTGCAACCCAGCACGAAGGGCTGCGACCTGAGCATAGGTATACCCCGAGAGGACGGTGCTGGCGTCCTGGTATGTTGCAAGCCCTGACCGGTATGCGGCGGTGATCGCCTGCACCAAGTTCCCCGACAACGTGAACCTTGCCAGGTTTCCGCCCCAGTGCGTGGTGAACGGGGAGTCGGTGAAATCTGCATGCAGGTAAGCCACCCCAGGCAGGGGCAGCATTTCAGGCAGTGGACGCAGCACCAGCACAGCGGCTTGCGCTACCAGTTCCCTGATCTTGGCATCAAGGCCACGATCCATCGACGAACCAGCCAGCACGACGTTCTGCGCGGCGGACCGGTTCGCCCCGATGACCACCCCGTAGCGTGAGCCAAGCGTTCGGATCTGCTCACCGCCAGCACCATAGTTCACCTCTTGCAGCGAGTCGCTCGTGAGCATCAACGCTCCCGCTACGTGATTCCCTGACACCGGGATGGCTTGATCCGGGTAGATCGGGTCCTGGATCCACCCGACCTCGGAGGCCACGGTGATGGTAGTTGTTGCCATGGCCTGACCTCCAACCCACACCACATACGTGGTCGGCACATTCAACCCCGGGAAGAAGTCAGTTACCAGCACGGCGGTCGATGCGCGCACCCTTCGGGCTCGCGGAACAATGGTCGTTTCTCCTGAGACGGTGCGTTCCACCCTCAGGACTTGCTCGCCGGGAATGTTTAAGATGGTCAAGGCCACCCTGGGCGGTTCGCCGGTCTGTGATGTCATCTCGGCTGTAACCTCGTAGGCCATCGGCTCACATCCTCTTTATCGTGTGGTTGAACAGAACACCGGCCAAACAGGGGGCTGGCCGCTACCTGCGACCAGCCCCCTGTTGGCTATTGGTTACCCGCGGCTGTTGCGCACGCCGGCTGCGACAGCCCGTTGCCCGGCAGCGACCGACTGGTCAGCGACCGCTCGCACTTTCGCTTCGACCTGCTCGCCAGTCCACGGGTTCTCAACGATCACCGTGAACTGCGGAGGCGCGGCCTGCGCCTGGGCAAACCGCGCAACCTCAAACGACGGAGGCACCGATAACGCGGCCTGCATGGAGAATGCGTTCTCGCCAGCCTGCCCAAGTCCCAGCATCGCCTTCTCAAGCTTGCCGGTGTTCTTCGCAATGCCGATCACCGACCCGTCCACCACGTCAGACATCCAGCCCATCGCATTGCGCGATGGGGATTTGATCCCGAGAGACTTCTTGAACGAGGTCTCAGCAGACTTGCCCAGCTTGTAGAACGCGTCCTCAACCTGCTTCTGCTGGGACTCCAACCCCGCAACCAGGCCGTTCGCCGCATGCAACCCGGACTTGTACATGCCCCCAGACAGAGCATCGGTCACCCGATCCCCCGACCAGCGCGAGTACTTCTCCACATCCGCGTAAACCTGGTTCAACGCCTTCAGGTCATTCGCTGGCGAAGCAAGCAAGATGTTCGCCGCTTCAGTACCAGCTTCAACGCCCATCTCAGCGATCTCCTGCACCAGGACCCCGGACACGCCCTTGGCGCCCAGCTGGCGAAGCTTCTGCTCGAAAGCCTTCAGCTTCGCGACCTTCGCCCTACCCAGCTGCACCATGCCAGCGGTCGTAACCTTCCCGTACCGGGTGGCTTGATGCTCACTGATCAGCCCCGACAGGGACGTCTCGCCCTGCAGCCCGGACGCGACACTGTTACGCACCGATAGGAGATCATCACGCTTGCTCTTGGCCTTGTCAAAAGACTCAGCGAGCTTGTCGGATCGTTTCTCCAACCGCAGCAGTTCGGACTCCAGCTTGTACGCCAAAGACCGCATCTGCTTGCGTGCCCCAGTGGACAAGTCCTTGTTGTTCGACTGCTCGAACAACCGGTCGACCACGCTCATGCCGGAACCTGAAGTGAACGCATCCGTGATGGATCCGCGCTTCATGTCCCGTTGGAGAGCAAACGTTGCCTCAGACAAACGGCCGGTGCGGGCCCGCGAGTCGCTGAACCGGTCCTTGGCCGCGTCTTCAGCTTTCTTCAGCCGATCCACAGCCTTCTTCGCTGATTTCACATTGGCTGCGGCTTCCTTCTTCGCGTCCGCTGCCGCACGTGCAGCAGCCTTAGCCGAAGTCTTAGCCGCCGCGTTCTTCTTCCCACCCTTAGTGTCAGCACTACGCCGGGAAGCTTTCTGAGCAGCTTTGTCAGCACTGGACAGTGCCTTCTCCGCTTCCTTCAGATCCCGTTCGGCCTGCTTCCGCTCAGCTGTCGCGATCTTCGCCGCCGCGGACAGGCTCTTGTCCTTCCCCTGCGACCAACCCACACGACCACCAGTGGCGAACGCTGGCGCTTGGCCGTTACGCGCCAATGCACGCAACCGCTCAACACTGCCGTGACCGCCCAGCCCACGAACCTCACGCGCACTAAGAACATGCTCATTCGTAGACAACCACGCCGGAATCGAATCCGAAGTCTCAGTACCCGGACCAAACACCGAACCACCATTAGCGCGACGAGGGCCACCAAACTGACCAGTCACCGGCCCATTATCGATAGAAGTGATTTCCTTGGTGATCTGCTGCCGAATAGACGAAGTACGCGGACGAGCAACCCAGTTCAACTGAGCTTCAGCGCCAGCAGTCTCAGCAGTAGCAGTCACGGTGACATTCTTGCCCTTGATGCCATTGATCTGACCCTGCGTACCAACCACAGTGCCATCATCAGTCACATACACAGGAACGTTTTTACCGTCGATGGAAACAATCGCAGCCTGAACCGTCTGCACCGTCCCATCATCAGAGACGAACACATATTCAGTCTTACCAGTGACCTCGTTGATCTTCGACTGGACACTGCCGGCAGTTCCGTCTTCAGTAACCGCGATCTGCACAACCTTGTAACCAGGCATAGCTTCAATAGCCGCTGTGGTCTGCTCCGCCGTGTCACGAGCGAAAGTATCCATCCACGTCTCGACCGAAACGCCCTTAGGGATGCCCAGAAGCTCACGAGCTAAAGCTTCAGCTTCCTTCTTATTCCCAGTGAACGCCTCAGCAGATTTAACCGTGGCATCATAGGTGGACTGTAACGACTTCTGCACGTCCGCCTGTGAATTCACATAGTTACCCTGCGAATCCTTAGCCTCAGCCATCGACGTAGCAACAGCAAGACCGGACGAAGCCACCTGATCCAAGACCGCCTGGTTAGCGCGACCCTTCTCCTTTGTCTCGTCCAAGCTCTTACCATTGGTCTTGATCGACTCAGTAACCGCATCAATGGACTCCTGGAACTGACGCTCAGCAGCACGAGTAGACAGAGTCCCAGTAGACAAAGCCAGCAGGCTTTCCAGCATCTTGTCCAGCTCATCCACAGTTCCATCAGCGGCGACACCCATAGCTTCGAGTGAAGCCTTCGCCTGATCCACACCACCGGAAGCGGCCGGCGCACTAGTCTTGATCCGACCAAGAGCCAGATCAACTAGACCAAGCTCGTCATTCGGATCAATCTGAATACCCTGCTCAGTCGCCAAACCCATGAGAGCCGACTTCAGCTGAGGAACATTGTTGATCAGTTGGGCAACACGTTCATCGCTCAGCGAGAGCTTATCGGCGAACCCTTGCAAAGCCTCCTGACCCTTGGAAACCTCACCCATCTCGAACAAGCGAGCAGTGGCTCCCATAGCGTCCTGGAAACGCTTGGCTTCATTCGTAGCGTCTGCCAAGTGGCCAACGTTCATATCTTCAAGCCAGCCAACGGGGCTATTCAGCTTGCCCATCTGCTCGATGGCACGAGCAGCGCGCACAGCCTCATCACTCAGCCCAGCCAGTTCTTCGTGCTGCTTGCGGTAGGTTTCTACGGCGCGGCCACCGCCGCCGAAATCAAGTTCAGGGACGGCGCTGGTTGACCCGCCAGTTGCCAGCAAATTGAAGTATTCTTCAAGGTCTGGCTGACCCTCACGAGCTGCCTGATTGATAGCCTCGATAGCCAGCTTAGATGCGATGATCCCAGCACCCACAGCGGTTATGCCGCCAAGAGCCCTACCAACACCTTTGATTGCTCCCTGAGCGCGGCCCCCGGAACCATAAATTGTTCCGAACGCTTCGGACAACTGGCTCACTTGACGCGAAACCGCGATTAGACCAGCCGTTCCCAGACCAGCAGCAGCGCCAACTCCGCCGAGAACAGTCAAGAATTTCTGAATCGGACCAGGCAAGTCTCCAAACCAATCCGCAAGACCACCAATCGCATCCGCAATGTTGGCCACCATCGGCAGGATAGCTCCGCCAGCCTCAATAGCTGCATCCTTGATCTTGTTCCACGCGATACTGATCTTCGCTTCAGTGGTGTTGTACCGCTGCTCGGCCTCAGCCAACAGCGCCGTATTGTCCTGCCACGCCTGATTACCAAGAGTCAGCGAATCCGCCAAAAGATCACCGGCATTGGCAAGCTGCAACATGACCTGAGTTTCCTCAGTACCCTTGATCCCCATGTCTTTCAAAGTCGCAGTAACGTTGCCACCCTCAGAGTTCACCCGAGAGATACCCTGAGCAACAAGGTCCAAAGCTTCCATCGGAGCTTCACGGAACTTTGTTGCGAACTCATCCGCCGAAACGCCGGCAACCTTTGCGAAAGACTCTAGAGACTCTCCACCCTCATCCGCAGCAGTGCGCATCTTCAGGAGAACGCGAGTCATCACGCCGCCACCAAGTTCAGCATTCACACCCATCGACGCGAGCGTGTTAGACAGCGCCAACACATCCGACTCGGACGCGCCAATCGTCGCACCCGCACCAGCAATACGCTGAGACATCGAAAGAATCTCAGCCTCAGTCGAAGCACCATCGTTGCCAAGGGCTACCAGAGCAGCACCGAATCGTTCAACACCGTCAGTGCCTTCACGCTTCATAGTGCCCATGACGTTGGAAATCTGAGCAATGTTTGTCGCCGCGTCCTCGGCGGTGAGGTTCGTCGTCTCGCCGAGGTCGATCATGGTCTTCGTGAAGCCCACAATGTCATTCGTCGCAACACCAAGCTGACCAGCAGCCTCAGCTACACCAGCGATCTCCTCATGGGTAGACGGCAAGGTCTTGGCCAGATTACGGAGCCCATCTTCGACCTTCCCAAGCTGCTGCGGAGTGCCGTCCACAGTTTTCTTCACGCCAGTCCAAGCGGATTCCCAATCGATAGCAGCTTTGCCAACCATCGCCAGACCTGCCGCAGCTGCAAGGCCGGCTTTGCCGGCAGCGCCGCCAATCGTGTCCAGTGACTGCTCATGCTTCTTCTGGAAAGAATCAAGATCCTTAGCAAAATTCGCAGTCGCACGCTGAGCAGTGCGCAAACCAGCTTGAAGTCCCGAGACGCTGGCCGTCAATTCTAATTTAACTGTTCGCGTCAACAGGACTCCTTAAATAAGAAAACCCCCGATAAGATCGGAGGTATGAGTAAAAACAACACAGCATCGCCGTTGCCAAACAAATCCGCGATGGCCGGCGACGCATTCGTAACAACCGGAGCTGTACTTGCTTGCATCAGCGCGGGCTTGATCGTTCTAGGAATGTTCACCGGCGGCGAAGCGGTGATAGCTGCGGGTGGTTCTGGAATAACTTTCGGTCTACTGCTGATGGCCGTGGGATACCTGAAGCAATCCGCGACTGCCGCCACAGAGAGCTACCAGTTGCAACGACGCATCTACGAAGAACAGATGGCGACTACCGCGGATCCAGCCGAGCGCCAAGCATAAGAGCCCGATTATGAGGGCGCTTATCCCACTGACCATCACCCTCCATATAACGGAGAATCGCAGTCTGCTTATGGCAACGAGTCGGCGGATCAACCCGATAACGCATCTCGTTCTCAGAACTCGTGCACTCCTCAATCGGACCGCCACACATCGGGCATAAACGAGTATCCTCATACAGTTTGAGCGCGAGCATCTTATCCTGCTCGCGCTCATCCCAATTCAAGAACTCATCATGCGAGATCCCTAAAGACCGGGCTACTTGGAGTTCGCGTCGGAATCCTGGATCATCTTGTATCCGGTCGGTGAGAAAGGGACCTCAGAATGGCCCCCATTCATCTCATTCAAAGCGACCTGAAAAGCACCAAACTGGCCGGCGGTCAGATCCGCAGCAAACTCAGCCCAATCCTCACCAGTGAACTCAGTTGGCTCTCCGCCCTGAGTCACCTCAACAATGGTTCCCTCAGCAGACATCGCAGCATCGAACGTCTTGTCAGTATTGAACCCATAATGCTCATCGAGAGCATGATCCTTGCGCGGCGGGTTGCTCAGCTTGATCTCAGACCACTTCGCACGAGGAAGTGCACGAAGCTTGAAGACAACCATTTCTTTCTTCTGAGCCAGCCACAGTTCGCCCTTACGGCGCTCCAACGCCACAATAGGATCGTTCATGCGCTTGTCCACAACACGTTCACGGCGCTTGATCTCCAACTCAGCTTCAACAGCCTCGTACTCTGCAACGAGCGCACCATCCAAGCACACCTCAACAAGACGCTCCGGACGCTTCACCTTCAAAGCCACTGGGTACTCCTAAAACTATTGGGACAGGGAAACAGGGAAAGCCGTGCGACGCGCTCCCTGTCAAGGCGCGCCACACGGCTGGCATAAGGAAACCCGCCAGCAGAAGCCAGCGGGTTTCAATCAGTTCTAGTAGGAATGCTGCATATCCAATGCCACATGGCACTTGATACACAGTGGGATGTAATGACTCAGGTCAGTGGTGTACGGCATGTTGTGACACTTAGCGTCAAACAAAGGTTCATCTACCTTGTGATCGAAGGCCCATTGCTCAGCAGACCCTCCACAGTGGTTGCAGTCAAACTTCCGGGCAGGGCCGCGCTTGTGACGCAGTGCTTGATGTACTGCCGAATACCCGACGATATGCCTTGGATCGTGTATGGAAATACGGTCAAGACCCTCCGGGCCGAAATCGTGCTGCCTCCAATAATGCATCGAGCACAAGTGGAGGGACAAAGCTGGCTTGGAGCAATCTCCGAAGGTGCAAGTTGTCTGCCCAGATACGCGCACCGGATCGGCGATGTTGACGTCCGTAATGCCGCGCCTTGCCCGTTGGTAATGCATGGAACACATGCCCTTGCCGGTAATGGTTCGCTCGCAACCCTCGATCGAGCAGACACGGCCTCTCTTGGCCTGACCTAGCAACCCGTTTCGATGATGGTATTGATAGTGCTTTTCGCACATACCACGCTTCAACTTCGGCGTTTCGCATCCAGCTACAGAGCATGCAATAATAGACAAGTCAGCACTTCCTTAGAGTGTTGTCCGTGCCCCCAGTTGTTAGCGCAACGTGGGGGTTTATTAATATCCCAATTCTACCAGAAAAGTGTTATCAATGCTGGGCTGAAACCACTAAAATTCCAACCCAGCATTGAAGAATTGCTAGGCTACTAGCGGCACGTCCACCTGGGTCTTGCCAGTGATGAACAGCTTCTGAGTGGTCTTCAAAACCGAGTTAGCCTCAGGCGGAAGATTCGAATACTGCCCAGCCTTCACAGTCAACACAGTGACCTTCTGGCCCACCGCAGCTGGCTCATCGAACGCAACACCACGACGAACAATGAGGTAATGCACCGAACCAGGAACCAGAGTGTCCTTGGCCTTGTTGTCGGTGGCCTCGTTCTCAGAGTTCGTGTTGTCAATGTAAGTCACGCTCAAAGTGCGCTGCGAACGACCCGGCTGCTCGTAAGTCTCAGTCGAGCACAACCGCTCATCAGCGATCACCTGCTCATCCAGAGTCTCGTTGTACCCATCCGCAGTCAGGTAGCAAGAAATGTCAACCACAGCACCGGCACTGACTTCAGTCAGCTTCGGAGCACCAGTTGCAGCTACAGCAGGGGCAACCCAGACGGCAACATTTCCGTCAGCCGGAGTTGCAGGAATTTCAGCCATTCTTGGCCTCCTTCTTTTCGGCCGCCGAAGACGGCTTGGAAGTCACACCTTTTGATGCGACACGATGTTTTGGCCGGCGCGGACGAACCACGGAATCCTTGCCAGAAACACGGGTGAACAGCCCAGCCTCAATCCGCCAATCCGTTTCCGGGACGTCGAACTCATGACCGGTGTCCTTGTCTTTGACGCGTACAAACGCCATAGCGAAACCACCTTTTGGGCATTGAAAAAGGAGCCATACGAAAACGCATGACTCCTTGAACTGGAAATTATTTAGTTAGAAACGTGCCACTCTTGCTTTGTGTACAACGGGTTGGCCCCGTTAGTGAGTGTCACGTCAAGGTCGGGTTCGATGCCGAGGCGGTTAGGGATCTCCTCTAGCCGTTGCCCGCCCACACGGGCACCCTCAAGGACCTGCTGGCACTGCTCAGCAATGATCCCCACCGACGTATCGTTCAGCCCCGCGATGGTCAGTAACCACCGATTCGTGCGCGCATGAACAGTACGATTCAACGACCGCCCAGACGCATACGGGATCACGCGAGTCACCAACACATACGGGAAAGTAGGGTTAGCCGGCACAGTGCCCTTGTGGATTGGCGCTTTACTCGGCAAGGTGGCAAGCAAAGCCAGGAACTCAGAATGACTACTCAAGAGCATCACCCCACCTATCCACCAGCTTGCCAAGCTCACGCTCAAGCGCCGGAGACTCACGACCAAGCGGACCCTCAAGATCCAAAGTGCCACCGCCACGCGACGTGCCAAAGTACGCGATGTTACCCAACGCGCCACCACGTCGATCCTTCGAAGGGCCGATTTCGTACCCGAGCGAACCCATACCACCAATAGGGTCATAGCTGATCGAACCAGCCATGCCCTTGAAGTGCTTCGAACCGCGAGCCTCAGACACCAAGTCATCCTTGATGTTCTGCGCTCCCTTCTTCAGCACCATGTCAGTGTCAGGAACCGCCTTGCCAGCAACCTTGCCTAAGTCCTGTGCGAACTTCCGAAGCTCATCAGCGCCGCTCATCCGGTCACCAACTCAACGTTCCAACGGTCAGCAGTACGGTAAGTGCCACGCGCCAACTCAGTGAGCCGGAACATCGCACCAACCAGATCAGGATCCATCGCGGCCGATTGGATCGTCACCCGGTCATCCAACCTGGACTGAGCAGACACCGGCAAATGAATCATCAGCTGTTCCACGGTGAAAGCGTGCCCACCAGCTTCAGGGACAGTCGCCTGCGCCGTCCGCCCCTGCACCTTGCAAGCACCCTCATACACCGTTTCCCAACCGTCAGTGACAACACCCGTCACCGGATCAGTAACCTCACCGATTGACCGCTCAACACGACACATGTCAATCATCAACGCCTCAGCAGCCAACCGGCCACGCAACGTCACAGCCTGAGCATCCATCATGGGTACGGCACCCACTGATCAGGATGAACCCACCAACCCGACAACCGATCCGGCGCACCATACGAACGAATACTGAACGCATCCCCAGTAGCACCAGGAATAATCAACGCCCACTCATCATCCGACAAGTACAGCAACCCAGCAGAGCTAGACGAATCAATCGTCTCAGTCACCGAATAGTCATCAATCGACTCGGTACGCTGCCGCAGACCACCCGGATTCCTAAGAACACGAATAATCGCCGAACAGAAAACCGACTTCACAACCGCCGCCGAAATCTCCCCAGATTCAATCCGAGACTGAAGATCCGGAACCCGCTGCAAAACAACAGCTTCCAAATCCTCAATCCACGCCTCAACCTGAGTTGCCTCAGCAACAGTTAGGGAGCGCCCCATACGCGCCTCAACATCAGACACCACGACAAACGCCACGGCGCACCCCCTAACCTAGTTATCAGTCTTACGCGGACGGCCACGACGGGCCGGAACAGAACCCTTAGGATCCTGCGCAGCTGACTCCTGCTTCTTGAAGCCAGCACCGAGAAGCTGATCAACGTGCTCCTTAGGAGCATCAACCAGCTTCCCGGTAAACGGATTCACCAACAGCATTAGTCAGCCGAAGTCGCGCCGGTCAGCTTCACGAAGTGAGCGCCATTGCGGACAATGAAGCCCACCTCAACCTCGGCACGGATCGCGAACATGTTGCGCTGCCAGAGGTTGATCTGGGTGCCGCCCTTGTTCACGGTGGCCTGGTTGCTGATGTCAACCTTGATGCCCTCGACCGAACCCCAGATGGCGGAGTTGGCGAAGTCGCCGGCGAAACCGATGGTGTCCGGGGTCGGGTCGGTCGGGTTCGCGTACACGGCGTTGGACTTCAGCACCGGACGGCCGTAGATCGAACCGATAGCGCCACGGTCGGTACGCGCATCACGTAGGAACGCGTAGTTGCCGGTGCCGTCCTTGGCGGTCATGACCAGACCCTCAGCCTGAGGGGAGATCATCCAGTGCGACAGGTCGCCGCCAGCAGCACCAACAGTGGTCAGCGCGGTAGCGAGATCACCAATGGTGTCGGTGGCGTCCAAGGAAACTGCGGTCGAATTGGTCAGAACGTCGAAGTTCGAACCCGGCGCGGTGCCATGCAGAATGGTCTGGTCAAACTTCTTGCCCAGTGCAGACGGCAGGCGGCGAGCCAGCTCAGCGTACAGGCCCGGCAGGTCACGGCGGAACTCATCAGAGAACAGCTCAATGACAGCCAGCTTGTACGGGGTGATCGACTTGTTGCCGACAGTCGCCTGAGATACAGGCTTCTCATCGGTCTCATTCACCCAGTCAGCCTCAGCATCGCCGGTGATGATCGGGATGGTCACGCCCGAACCTGGAAGGTTGATGCGGCGTGCAGCCTGCATGATCACCGAATCGCTGACAGCGTTGCTCCAAATCTCCTGCGAGATTTCCTTTGGAAGCAGCGCCGCAACGTTGGTGGACGTACGGTTCAGGTCAATACCTGCCATAGCTTTTCAGCTCCTTAGTTTGCGAGATTGCTGTTGAAGAAGTCCTCGAACTGCTGACCAGTGGTGGACTTCTTGTCGGATCCCTTCGCGCCCTGCGAAAGGTCCGGTTTCGGGGTTGGCGCAGACCCGGCGGCAGAAATACGCACGGCAAGCCGTTCACGCGTCGCCTCATCCGGGGCCGCAGACAGGAGCTCCAAATCATCCTCATCAGTGATGCCATGCTTAGCCGCCAGCTTGTACACGGAAAGCTCAGCAGCAGCCTTAGCGCTAGCTTCCTGCGCTTCCCTAGCCTCGGCCTGAGCACGTTCAACCTCGGAGAGGTTCGCCTTCGCGGCTTCCTTCTCCTTGGCCTCGAATTCAGCGATACGCGCCTCTGCTGCCTTGCGTGCTTCACGCTCAGCCTTCAACGCTTTCTCACCGTTCTCACCGAGTGGCTTATCTTCCTGCGACTGCACCTGTTCAGTGGTCGCAGTAGAAGCCTCGGCACTCTCGCTGGTCTCGGTATTCACAGCATCAGACATTGGATACTCCTTATTGACAGCCGCATCGCACGGCAAATAACCCCGGCGCATCGCACGCAAGGGAAGAACAAAAACTTGATTAGAAAACCTGGCCGCCCGTGGCCAACCAGCGCCGGAAGTCTTTCTCAACTCTCGCGGCAATATCAGGGGTTAGAGGCTTCTTCGAGCTGTAGGGGTTACGTCCTTCGCGGACGGCATTCCAGCGCAGTTGAGCTTCGAATAAGCGCCGTTCAGCCTCGGTCATGTTGTAGCGGTCGTTCGGCTTGCGTTCGCCCGTCCTGCGAACCTCTAGCGCCGCTTGGCGGGCACCAACACGTGTACCGCCACGACCCAGTGCGCCGAAACCATCACGCTGACCACGAATCGCACCCAAAGGATCCTGACCACCCGGCAGAATGTAGCCGTACCGCTCAAGCTCCTTCAAAGTCTCAGCGCGTGAAAGATTCTTCTGGTAGATCGCTTCAGGTGTCAGACGTGGTCCGTTAGCGCGCCCGAAATTGCCACGCCGACTAGTGCCCTCAGTAGTGACCAAACCACCAGGCTTCATGCCGCGGCGCGAGTTCACTACTTGGAACAAGTCAGCTCCATCGCGGATAGCCTGCGCGCCAGCCTTTGTATAAAGCTTGTTCTGCTCGGCCTCCGACAGCCCATGGAAATACTCGTACGGGTCATGAATCAGACCCTCAGACTTACCGCCACTAACAGCCTTGTCAGTCGAAGCCACATGCACGCAATCACAACCAGGATGCCGGCGAAAACCAGTGTTCCAACGGTAGAACTTGCCAGCCAGCACCGAGCACCGCGAACACGACGGCGGGTTCAACATGCGGACATAACCAACACCGCGACGAGAAGCAATATCCACGCCAGCAGCACCACGCCCAGCATCAGCAACAGTAGTCTTCGCCAACATCTGCACATGCTTAGCACCAGCACCCATAGCCGTAGAAACGTCCATGCCGCCGCCAATGAGCGTCTTCACATAAGGAGCCGTCGAATACAACAATCCCTCAAGCGTGCGCCCATCAGCAGCAACACCAGCAAACCCGGCAGGGTTCACGAACGCCTCAGGAGGCTCATACAAGCCCTGCTGAGCCAACGCATCGGCCGAATAGCTTGCCCCCGCCGTAGCGTTCGCCAACTGGCCAGCAGACACCGAAGCAATCAGCCCCGAAGACCTGAGAATCGCTTCCCACGACTCCGAGATGGAGCTGGCCTGAACCTGCCCCCAAGCTCTCCGCGCCGCAAGAGCCGCTTGAGACTGCAACCGCTGACTAGCCTTGTACTGAGAAACCACCGCAACAGGAACCGACATTAGAGCTCCTGTTCAACGTCCTTCTCCAACATGGTCAGACTCATGCGAGACTCACGCTCACGGCGTTCCCACTCACGCTTCTTCTGCGCCTCAGACCAGCCCAAGGAATCCCAAGCAGACTCCAAAGACAACAGCCCATTACCGCCTGCATACATCTTCGTCACCGCATCAGCTGTCTGCGCCTGAGTCGGAGTAGCAGGGTTGTACCACTCCGTAGCGATCCGGTTACCGTTGACCCACTCACCAGTACGGAAACGCTCATACAAGCCCATGACCCAGCCCCAAGAGTCGCCATCCTCAGCGTTCTTAGCCTCAACGTTCTGGATCAGACGCGACTCATCAGCGATCAGCGCACCCTCAGCAGGAGGATTCGCCGTGTTCTGCCCGAAATAACGGACCGGCAAACCCGTGATACCCGAAATCAGCTGCATGTAATGGTTCGTCGTCTCATGGAAATTCTTCAGATCCGACGCCGCGAACTGGCCAACCTTCGCGTCCTTGTTCGCGTTCGCCCAAATCGCATTGAAATAGGCCTCCCACGCCGGGATAGGCTTCCCATCCTTGTCCACAAAATCGCCCTTGGACATGCCAAGAACATACTTCTGAGGCACAGAATGAGTCTCGCCAGCCAACTGCAAGTTAGTCAGCGTGCGAGCGACCGCATCAACCAGCGGGATAACGTCCGCCATCTCCGAAACACCGTTCCAGCGCCCCAAGCGACGACGGTTCAAGAACATCACCAACGGCACACGGCCAAGCTTGTGATCATCCCGATCAACAACGTTCCAACCACCAGAACCACGCTCCAACCAGAGCGTCTGATTCGGCAGATACAACGTCGCAAACTCAGCGCGCCCAGGCTCCACAGAATCGCCGTAGAACCGTGCAGCAGCGTTCATCCGACGATGACGCACATCCACATCCACAGCGATCTCACGCGGCGACTCAACACGAATCAGAGGATGATCCTTGTCCTCCTCGTTCGTGCCCACAGACACGAAACCGCGCCCAAGGATCAGCTTCTCCTTGCTGAGCAACTGCGACTCAGAATCAAGGTTGTTCGCATCCCAACCATCACGCAACTCAGCCGAAGCCTCATCCGAATCAGGCAGATAGAACGTCTTCAACTTCTGACGGTTCGCCACCGAATCCACCGTGATCCGGCAAGCATTAGCCGAAGTCTCAAAACGGCGAAGCTCAGGCGGCACAGCCAACCCAATATGCTCCAAACGCTGAGCGCCCTCGTAATACCTGTCGTTCAGCAAATCCTTGCTAGACAAAGCAGAAAGCTTATCCTCAAGCCCCTGGACAAGAGAGGTCATCTCATTGGTCAACGCCAAAACGGCCCCCTATCCAAAACACCACATACGGTTATCGGTTTCCTCGCCCCAACCAGCAGTGTGAGCGTCCGCCGCAGCGGTATGAGCAAGAATGGAAGACATCGCCACATCGATCTTCTGATGCTGCGTAGGCTTCCCAAGAATGTACTTCTGACCCGGCTTAGCGATCTTCCTGGCATTTGCAAACGCCATCGCCGCATACGGGCAACCATCATGAGTTATGCGTTTCTCACGCAAATCTGTTTGGAACCGTACAATTTCCTCGAACATGCGAGAAATTCGTGAACAGTTCCATTCAAAAACAACGTCATCGCCATACGTGACCGACCAGTTGCCGATCTCCGTATACCAGCCGTGGGGGTCGCAATACATGCGTTTCACCTTGAAACGGGTCATCAGCTCATCAACGCAAGCGTCAACCTCACCACGCGGGATCTCTCCACCCCATTCGGCGGGATTCCACACGGCAGGCCGCTTATCCGGCCCATAACGCGGCGTGAATTGGTGCCCGTCAATGGTTTCGGCACGGATCGCGGTCCAGTCGTCATTCTCCGAACCGTCCATCCCAAGCGTGATCTGCGTGCCATCAGGCGGACTCGGCAACCAAGTTACCTGCGTAAGCTGCATCCCACAGACCATCCTTCAACCAAGCACCAGAACCAGACACCAAACGATTCCCAAAGAACCGCTCAGCCTGCGCCGGATCCGTCTCCAAAAGCTCCACAGCTTCCGCTTCAATGTCATCCAGATTCACCCAAGGCGACCCATCATAAACATGCGCATGGATCCGCTTGCGCTCACGCTTATTTCTGTAAGACAAGTCGGCAGGCGGCTGACGATAAAACTTGAAAATATCCGGAGCCTGCGACTCAAACGTCTGCTGCGCCAACGAAGCCTCAGCAGGATCCCAAGCATTCGTCGTCTCAATCGAACGACCACCCATACCAGCAAGACCACGACGCTGAGTTTGAGCAACCTTGATCAACTTGTTCGTCTTCGTATAAGTGCCAGTCTCATCCTGCAAAGCAAAACTAATCGGATTACCAAGGCGAGAAGCAGCCGACGACGAAACAGCCTCGATCTTGTCGAAATCCTCGCCACCCTCACCGCCCAGGATACGAATGAACCCCTCACGGACTTTCATCAACGAACCAAGCGGACCCAAAAGGATCATCGCCTTCAACGGACCATAAACGTTATCCACCTGATCCTCAGACGTAGCGAGCATCTGAATCAACGGCGACGGCTGACGAATCCCCATAGGCTCACCAGGCTCATACTCCCAATACCAGCCACAAGGACAACCAAAATCCTCGCAGCGGTACACATCGCCCTTCTCAGCCCAACCACCAAAGAACGTCGGCCCAACAGCCTCAGCCGCAACAATCGAAGCAGACCAAGGCCCCTTACCTGTCTTCTGTGGGGCAACAATCTGAGAACGGCGGTAATGGAACGCCTGAGCACGCAACGGCTTCACAGGATCCCACTGCGCTGCGTCCTTCACACGATAATGATTCGCCGTGCACCAAAACTGCCAGTCAGACTCCACAAACGAAGCACCACGATCAAAACCATTCGGAACCTTGCAATGCTGAGCGATCCAAGCATCAACAACATCGCCCAAGGTTGGGAAATCAACCTTGAAATCAGACACAAGATCACCCCCTCAAACGACGCTGAGGGCGCTCCTGCTCCGTTTCGTCAATAACCGACAAGCTAGGCTTCTCAGCACGCCTCATATCAACCTCACTGCGTGCAATCGCCCAACCGTTCTCTTTCAAACCAGCCGGAGTGAGACCCAACTGATCGCCAAAACGATGCAACGAAGCCTTGTCAGCCGCCTTAGCTTCAGGACCAGCGCAGACTAGGAACGTGCGGACATACAGTGCCACGATGTTCCAACGCCACCGATCCAACTCCCAAGCGCAAGCCTGCGGATAAGTCCAAACTTCTTCCCATAGAGCCAGCTCAGCATCACGTCGCTCGGCAGTCGCAACCTCATCAAGCTCACGGGATGGCTTACCGTTCACGATCACGTCGATGTAAACGGCCGGCGAACCCAAAGGCCAAGCTAGAGGCGGCTCACCGACACGCCCTTCATTCGGCAAAGCATCCAACTTCACACCTCGCGCATCACTGCGCCCCGAAGTAGGATCAGCCTGAGGCCCAGAACGATTACGAGCACCACCACGGGCCATAAGTGCTCACCACCTCAAGAAAGAGAAGAAAAGATGCAGTTCGAAGAAGCCAACAAGCTCGAAGACGCATGGTCCAAGTCAGGGAAACCACCACACGAAGATCACCATTGGTCGAAGGAATACCACTTCAGCATGGACTCCGGAGACTACCGATGCACCGAGTGTGGAGCAACCCAAACACCAGCAGAAAGAAGAGCATCCAAAAACGCCTAGTCAGAAACTTCTGAACCCTCCGCGCATCTCAGCCACCTCACCGGCGGTCTGGTCTGACCACGTCTTAGGTCCCCCCGGGTGGGGGTTGTGTGGGTTGTTGCGGGTAGTTTTCCACAGGTTCAGTTCTGTTGTGCGCGTCCTCTGCGTCCGCCGTCTGAGCGGTTGCAGTGGGCGTGTTCTGCGCCTTTGTATGTTGTGCGGTCGTCAGTGTGGCCGAGGTCGAATGGTGTGCCTGGATGGATTGGCAGTCCGCATGATGCGCAATTGACTCCGCCTCGATCAATACGTTCGCGCCATTGCTTACGCAGTGTTTGATGCTTAGAGTCGTATCCGCGTTGGGTGCTGTTGCCTCGTGCGCGTTCGTACTCTCGCTCATGCTCAGTGCAATAGCGTTTGACTGCGGCCTGTGGGCATCCAGGCTTGGGGCAGATGCGTTTGGCTCGTGCCATCGTGTCACCGCCTTTGTTGTTGCTACCCGCGTCAGTTGTCCATGGTTCTGACGCGGGCGGCGTTGCGGGTGATCGTTAGCCAGTCAGCCGCGCTGGCCCCAAGGTAGCTGGGCTTTGTAAGTTTGACGCTCTATGCACGGTAGTGACGTGCATGCCGGATACGAGGCGAGCGACTTCTCGTATCCCAGCGCACACTTCGTTGGGGGGAAGGTCTGCGCGGGGGTGCTGGCTTGTTCGCCCGGTTTGGCCAGCGTCCGGGGGTCTTGCCGTTTTTTGGCAATAAAATAAGCCCCAACCTTTTGGTTGAAGCTTCTGACTGTGGGTACACGTATCCGCAGCTGGTACCAGATTAACAGGTGCGTGCGGTCAGTGCAACTAGTACCCATTTGATTTCGTTTGTTCCTGTCCAGTGCGCTTCACATGCTTTACATTCAACGCTCCATTCTTGGTGGGGTTTGAGGTTTTCGTTGTCTGCCCAGCAGTCTACGTAGAGTGCGGTGAGCCTGTCTTCGCTGTAGGTTGCTTGTCCGCAGGCTGGGCAGGTTACGCCGTCGAGTCTGCGTAGTTTCTTGGGTCGAAGATAGGTTTCGATCTGGCCTTTAGCCCAGTTCAGTGTTGCTTCGAGTGTTGTTTCCCAGTCCGGTTCGTGTGCGTCCTGGCTGATTCTGATGATGCATTTTTCGAGGATGGGCGCAGCATCTTGGTATCGGTTGGTGTACGCGATGCGGACTTCGTCGGTGATGTTGTTGAGTAGGTCTAGGGCTGATGCGTCTACGAGGATGCGTGCTTTGCTTGATGCTCCTCCTGCACCTGTGTCGCTTGATCCGCTGACTGCTTCACGCAGTTCGGTCAATAGTCCAGGCACCTTTCCGATTTGTCCGCCGATCATTGTTAGGTGCGGTTCTGTCAGCTCTTGCGCGAGGGATCGCAAGGTCACAGTGTTTCTCCTTCGATGGTGTTGGCCCGTTCCACGTCTTCGGCTTTTAGTCCGGTGAGGTGTACGTCTCCGTTGCTCTTGTTTCCGTAGATGCTTCCTTGTGTGGTTCGAAGTTCGATGGCGTCTGATTCTTCCCAGTCGTATGAGCCGATGTCGACGTAGACGTGCGTGCCTGGGTCTAGTTCGCTGAGCATCGCAATGAGTTCGCCTGCTGTGGTGCGCGTCTTACTCATTTTTTGGCCTCTCTGCTTGATATGACATGGAATATCTGGGGGTCTGACTTGCATACGACGATGGTGAATGTGCCGCCTCGTCCTTTGCGTGCGTGCCAGATTGCTTGTTGTAGGGCTTTGTCTCTGTTGGGGTATTGGTTTTTCATGCCGCCCATGTGGTTTTTACAGAAAGCATTGAGACTTCTCAGTCATCGTTCCGTCCTTTCTTAAATAGTTGAGGGCCACCGGTTTGGTGGCCCTCGTTCTAGTTATGCCGTTTTGCGATCGAGTATGTTGTGCGTGAAAAGCTCATTGCGTTTGGCTCGAACTGCAAGATCGGCTTCTTCTAGTGAGTCGAACGTTCCAACTTCGATCACTTCGCCATTATGGCCAACTTTGGCTTTATACTTCCCAGTGCGTGTCAGTGATACCCCGCGAACCCCAAGCCGGTTATCTGCTCTTGGTCCAGACAGGTTTTCCTGATTTTGTTTATTCGTGGCCAAACGCAGGTGCTCCGGGTTTACGCATGCTGGATTGTGGCACATGTGATCTACCAGTAGACCTTCGGGTATCTCTCCGCAGTGACGCTCATACGAGTACCTGTGCGCCAGGATGGGTTTCTGCCCAATGCTGAGTCGCCCGTATCCGTGGTCGTTTCGGTAGCCTTGCCAGTTCCAGCATGATTCCGATTTGTCCACGAAGCTATCGAAGCGAAGTTCGTCATCGTTTCGGATTCTCTGGACTTTGTTCGGATCTCCGTTGAACCGGAGCCTCTGATAGTGAAGGTTGCAAAGGTCGTTGCCATAATGCTTTTCGTTGCACCCGTCGATGGAGCAGAAGCGCGTCTCTTTGACTCCTGGTTCTCTGTTCGGATCTCCATAGGCGTGCCACCGGCCATAGTGGGTTTGGCACCACCCGCGTGCTATGACTTTCTTTGAGCAACCATCGATGATGCAGATTTTTGGCTTGACGATGGGTTCACGTGTAACACCCCCGCCCCGTCGCCACGCTGCATAGTGTGTTCCGCACATGCCTCTTCCGACTGATGCTTTCTCGCATCCTTTGGTAAAGCAGATTTTCTTTGCGGAAGGGTTTTTGGGTAGCATGTCTGCTAGCCCCCTTTCTGGTTAGGTCAGAATTCGGGTTAGGCCTGCGTCGAGATTCCCGTCTCTTCGTAGGCCGTTTCTATATCCCTAATTCTACCAAAATTCCGCGTGATCATGCGGATTTTAGGGTGTTTTCCTTGCTCTCACTGGTTGTTCTTGTACTTGTTTTCACAAGCCCCTGGCTTGGTTGGGTATGGCCTTGTTGAGGCTTTTGCGCAGGCGTATGCGAGTAGCACGGTGAAGATGATGATCATGGCTACGACGCAGCAGATGATTGCGGGGATCATGGGATCATTCCTTTCATGGTTCCGGCGGGTGTGAGGTCGGGGTGCAGTCGGCATCCTGGATGGCCGTTGCGTGGGCATTCTTTCCCACACCCGTGGGATTGGGTATAGCAGGCGGAATAACTCTGATGCCGAGCATGAATGTGCGGGCAACTTTCGCCGTCTGCGCGGTGGCATTCGCCGGTGCCGTCGTGATGCACGATCACGTGGCCTGGGCAGGTGAGAGTTAGTAGCGAGCGCGCCCGGGTGGGATCTGCTTTCACCCACTTTTCTTCGTAGGCCGCGGCGCTGGACTGGCATTTGCTGCGCTGATGGAACTGCACTCCGTCGGCTCCGAATGGGTTCAGTAGGTTCGGGCCGGGGAACACGTATTTCTTTTGCCGGTGCGTGATTGGCTCTTTGCAGGCTGGGCAGTATCCGTCTGGGACTTTCATGGCTTCGACAGACTGCTGAACGGCTCGTTCAGCGCGGATACCACTGCATGGTGGTAGTTCGTTGCAGCAGTTGCAGACTGCGTAATGTTCACCGATTTCGCGCCAGTGTTTGTGTTGGTTTTTGATCCTCATCCCGTGGTGTGTTCCGGGCGCGTGTCCGGTGAGTCGTTCGACGATTACTTCGTAGAGGTAGTTGCTATCGAGTGGTTCGCGGACTTCGAGGACCCGGTATGCGTGGCGTTGGTGTTCGATGATTATCCCGATGCTTGGTCGGCTCATGGTTGTTTCCTGTCTGGGTGGCGGTGTTCGAGTCCGGCTCGCACTCTTTCGAGGGCTTCGAGGTCAGAAGATTGTGCGATGAGCATGGTTCCGAGCATGAGGCAGTGTGTGCCGTGCTGCGACGTGATCGTGTAGGTGGTCATGGTGCTTCTCCGAGATCCTGAGTGACCGCGACTATCTCGGATAGGTCGAGGAAAATTGGCGAATCTCCATATTTGAGTCCGGTCCAATTGATCTTGGTGAGTTCACTTCCACTTCTGAGGGTTTCTACCCGAAGGTTTTCGCCTTTGAAGGTGAGTTCTTTTCCGTTGCGCAGGTGGATGGTTACGGTGTTCATTTGTTGTCCTTCGATTTGTGGTATCCGTGTTTTCCGTGGCCGTAGATTTCGGCGGGGGTTGGGCGGTCGGCCATGACTGCGAGTAGGTGGAGCATGGCTATGGATCCGGCTTTGGCGGTGGTGACATCTTCTGGATCGAACCGTGGGTCGCGGATGATCGCTGGAACTAGCTTTGTGATCCGTGTTGCGAGTTTTTCGACTTCCACATGCAACGCATCCCGGTTGGTGCGTGCTGGGTGGCCTTGCTTGCGGCGGGTCATCGGTTGGTTCCAGTCAGATTTTCCAGCAGTTTGATGACTTCAGACTCGACCATTTCTCCTGTGTGCTTCTGTCCTGATCGAGTGATGATGTTGACGGTTTGAATTTTCGCCGCGAGGTAGTTCTCTTTTTGTGTTGCGGTGATGGATTCGATGGATTCGGTTTCGATCCAGGTGTCTGCGATTTTGACGAACGCGGTCATGGTGTTGCCTTTCGGGTATGAAAATAGCGCCCGGCGTTGGGGCGCTTAGAAAAGTAGTTCTCGGACGTTTGGGCGCATCTGCGTTTCGAAGCCGTGAACGAACTTCTTGTTGATTTCGAAGCCGAACGATTTGCGCCCAAGGTTCTCCGCTGCGAGCAGGGAGACTCCGGAGCCTGCGCATGGGTCGATTACTACGTCGCCGGGGTCGGTGAAGGTTTCGATTAGTTGGCCGATGACCCCGATCGGTTTCTGTGTGGGGTGGACTTTCGGTGTGAGGCTGTCCCGCTTCCAGTCCATGCAGTTCATGATCATTCGGCCCTTGTTGCGGAACTTTGGTAGTTTGTCGCGGTACAGGATGATCGCATACTCGGTGTTGCCTACCACACGCATGTTTGCCTTGAGCACCTGGGGTGAGAAGTTCTTTCGAAAGACGAGGTTGATGTAGTTTTTGTACCCGTACTTTTTGCCTTCTTCGATGACTTGCATCTGTTGTTCGAAGGCACAGAACACAATCATGCAGCCAGCTTGGTTCTTTTCCTTCGGCTCTTTTTTGAGCATGCGGCTGGTGAAGTGCATGAATTCGCTGATGCGGAAGTCTTCATCGGTGTCGAAGAAACGCTTTCCAGCGAGTTCGGATTCGCCGTTGGCTCGGTCTCCGTCTTCGTACCACTGGGGGTTTGACCCGTAGGCATTGGTGCCGATGTTGTACGGAATATCAGCAATGATTAGTTGTGCTGGCGGTATGTTGTAGCGTCGGTGGTTTTGGAAATGGTCATGGTAAAGCTCCATGCGTTTGCTCCTGGAATGAATAAAGCGCCCTAGGGGGCGCTGGAATAGTGTTGGGTGAGTATTTGCCCGTTGCGGGGCTGTTAGGCGCTATAGGGCGCGTTCTAGCGCGTCCCACAGTGGTTCAACGGTCACGCGCACGCCGGGTGTATCCGCTGCCCAGTGTTTGCGGACGTGCAATGAGCAAACACGTGAGTCGTCCACCCAAAGTCCGCCGGCCGTGATGCCGTCGTTGACAGCACGTGCGAGCTTATCGAGATCCGGGACGCCAGCAGGGTGCTTCCCAAAACGTGAACGCGCTGGTGCTGGCAGGTAGAAGTCCATGCTGACCCGTAACGCGCAATCCAATGGTTCGTCCGGCGCATGACCCTCGGCAACACGAGCCACCGCGTCACGCCATGCGGGAAGCTTCTCGCTCATCTCCACGAGCACGATCTTCTTCCCCCGCTTGAATGCCTTTTTCGACCCCTGAGGTGCTGCGATGCCCGGCACAAAAAAGTTGATCACTGGTCCTCCTGGTTGGTGGCAAAAGAATGGCCACCCTCGTTGAGAGTGGCTTGGTAGTTAGCGCATGTTGCTTCGAGCTCCAGCAGGTACTCGGCCATGACGCCCCCGAGGCGCATAGGCTCGGCTAGGTGTTCTCTCACTGGGTTCACGCTCCTGGGTCGTGTGCGTTGGAATAGTGGCCTTGGAAGACCAGTTCGATGGCTCCGGTTTGTCCGCGCCGGTTTTTGGCGACCGCGATTTTCATATCCACCGAAGCTTCCCCATAAGGTTCGCGGTGCAGCAGGAGCACTACGTCTGCGTCCTGCTCGATGGATCCCGATTCGCGCAGGTCTGACATCATCGGTAACGCTTCGGCACGGTTGGTGCTGTTGCGGTTCAGCTGCGATAGGACGATCACTGGCACCCCGTATTCCATGGCGAGAATCTTCAGCTCACGGGACATGTCCGATACGAACTCATGCCGTGGACGGCGGTCACCGTTGGGTTGCGACATGAGTTGCAGGTAATCCACAACGATGCCGGCGAGTGGTTTGCGTCGGTGCGTGGATCGGATGAACCGTTTGATTTCGGTGATGGACGATGATGGGCGGTCGAGGACTGCGAGCGGCCGGGTGGTTTGTGCTTGCGTCCATGTGGCGATTTTCTGCCAGTCCGATGGTTCGAGGTTTCGTTCCATGAATCGGTTCATCGGGATCTTCAGCTCGTTCGCCATGATCCTGAGGTTGAGGTCGTTTCGGCTCATTTCGAGGCTGATGAATGCGACTGACCCGTGGTTGAGCATGGCTTGTGCGAGTTGGACTGCGATCACTGATTTGCCGACTGCTGGGCGGGCTCCGACGACGTACACGGCTCCGGGTTGTAGGCCGGTGATGAGTCGGTTCATTTGTGGCCAGGGGGTTGGGATGGCTCGTACGTCGGATTCGAGCAGGTCGATTGTTTCTTCGAGTGTTTCGGCGAGGAACGTGACTGGTGCTGATGTTTCTTTTGCTGAAGCATCGTCGAGGGTCTTGCGTGCTTCCTCCACGACCTCCGGTGAACCACCGTTCGTTTGTGCGAGTTGGTGGATCTTCTGTCCGGCGACCATGAGGCGTCGTGCGATGGCGGCTTGGGTGACGATGTTGGCGTAGTGTCCGACGTTTGCCACGGTGGGTGTGGTTTCCATGGCTTTCGGAAGCAAGGCGGGGTCGAGTTTTTCGCCGTTGCTGTGCATGTGTGCGGCGATGGTGACCATGTCCACGGGTTGCCCAGCGGTTTTCATGGTCATTGCTGCGCGGTGGATCTTCTCGTACACGGGTTGGGTGTAGTCGGCTGGGTCGAATTCGAGGTCGTCTAGGACTCGGCCTTGGGAGAGGATGAGTGCGCCGATGATGGATAGTTCGGCGTGGTTGAGGTCGGACATGTGGCCTCCTTTCGGGTAAAGAAATACCGCTTGGGGTTATCCCCAGGCGGTTGCTTGTCGTGGTTGGGCTTTGGTGATCCACATGGTGAATGCTGAGTTCCAGTTGGCGGCTCGGCGGTCGTGGGTTTCGGCGTGGAGTTTGAAGTGTTCTGCGAGTTCGTTGACGTTGAGGTTTTTGTCTCGTGCTCGTTTTGCGTGTTCTTCGGTGGGTTGCCAGTTGTCTGGGATTTTGGTTGAGGGTTTCTTTCTTGGCTTCTTTTCTTCCTCCTGTGAAGAAGGGGTTGGGGAAGAAGTATTTAAGGGATCGGGGTCGGGGTCGGGGCATTGCGACCGCATGTTTTTGCCATGCGGTTTGCCATGCGATTTGCTATCCGGTTTGTTAGCCCATCGGGCGGCTGCACCCTTTTTACCCGCTAAACTCCGGGCTTTTCGCTTTTCGCGCTCATCTTCGGCGCTTGGTTGGAACTCGGACCAGTCGTGGAACTGGTAGCCGCCTTCGACCTCGTCCCATAGTCCGGCTAGAACAAGCGCATCGGCATCGCATTCGTTTGCCATAGCATTTGCCATAGCTTTTGCTATGAACCCGTCTGTGAGTTGGGCACATGACCATGAGCCGGCGCGCACCCATAACCCCATTGCAGCGTTTCCTGCGACGACGGCTTTTTGGTGGAAGGCTAACTGGTCGTCAACTTTGAACCAGCCCATGCTGGCCTCCTTACTTGGTTGCTTCTTGGATGATTCGGTACAACGTGAGTTCGTTGTCGTGTTCGTAGTCGGCTAGAGCGTCCTGGTAGAGGTCGTCTTCTGGCATGACCTCGGCACCGTGGTACATGAGGTTGGGTTGCGTGGTGCGCCGGTAATGGATGTCATGGCACGTCGCCAACGCTTCGGTGATCTGCGCGCAGGATAGTGGTGCGCCGATGTAGGTTGTGACGATGGTGTTGATGAGGAAAGATTCCTCATGGTTCGGGTATTGCCCGTAAGCAAGGTACGCGTCCATGAGCGCCGCAACAGCACCGTCATGGTCACGCTTCACTGCTGCCTGATACGTGGTCATTCGCTTGCTCCTTCCAATGAGCTGAGGCGGTTCTGGTCTGCAATGACGACTTTGATGAATGCCCTCAATGCTCTGAGGCCGCCCTCGTATCCTTGGTCAACGATGGTTGCTTCGAGTTCAGCCAAGCGCTCAATGAGAACTACTAGGTCGATTTGTGAAAAGGGCTTCCTTGCGATCAGAGTCTTTAGTTCTTCGAGACGCGTATCGACTTCTTTTAGGCGATTGAGCTTTCTAACTCGCGCCGCAATCAGGCCTCGATGGTGGTTATTTCCGCGGAGCTTGGTTCGTATTTCTGCTAGGTGGTATCCGAGTTGCTGCTTCTCGAATCGAAGCTCTGCAAGTTCCGTGAGGTGGTCTTGTTCGAGTTTCATTTGAGTTCTCCTGATAGTGCGGCGTATCCGCAGACGTCGATGAGTGAGTCGCGGTGTCCTGGGGTGTTTGCGAGGCGTGACATTTTCAGGTGGATGAGTGCGTAGGCCACGTCTTGTGCGGTGAATGGTTGGTTGAGTTTGTGGGCGAATTGTGCGTTCCATAGGTTGGCGATGCGGCCGAAGTTTTCGTTTGGGTCGCCGTAGTCTTTCGCCCGGTCACCGTTGATCAGCTGTTCGGACTCGGCAAGGATTCGGGCGCGTTCGTTGGGTTCGTCCGTGTCGGTTTCCTGCGCGGGTGCTTGTGCGTGTCCTTGGATTTCTTTGGGGTGGATGATTCGTTTTCCTGCCCGGTATCGGAGGTCGTTGAAGTAGTTGTATTCGAGTGCGGTGATTTCCACTTCTACGAACCCGGTGGATCCATCGACGGCATCGACCAGTACCCGGTCGCCTACGTTGTACATGCTCATTTGGTTCTTCCTATTGCTGTGTTGGCCGTGTGATCAGCCCACGGGAGGTTATTCGGGGTTGTTCGGGCTTGTTCGTCACGGATCTTGTGGCAAATACAGTCCATACTTCGACGGCACATGAAGTACGGTGCGGACCCACGACAGCACTTATCGCACTCATTCATGCGGCTGCCCTTCGTGCTCGTGCGCGTTCTCTTTGCTCGGCTTTGTGGAGTGTGTAAGCGTTTTCGCAGGCGAGGTCTTTTTCTTCGCCTTTGCGGTCGTGTCGCATCCATGCGGCGTATGTTCCGCAGGGCTTCAGCTCTCGTGTGCGGCGTGTGGGGCGCTGTTCGGATCTGGCTTTCCTGCACGGGTCGCAGATCTTTTCTTTGCGCTTTACGTGGTGTTTGTAGCCTGCTGGGGTTCCGCAGGCTGGGGTTGGCCAGGGGTTTAGTGGGTCGGGGAAGTGGGTTTGTCCGAGTGCTTCACGGTATGGGCGGCGCTCCTTGAAGTAGGCGAGCAACGAGGCCTTGTTTTGTTCGGTGGTTGGGCGGTCGGCTTGCGGTTCCCCGAACATCTTTGCTTGTTCTTCTTTGACCTGTGCGCGTCGGCAGTTCGTGCAGTACCCGTATCCGCCGTAGGTGACGGTGCCGGGGTATTCTTCGGGCGACCATCCGTTGGGTCTGGTTGGTCGTTTGCAGCCTTGGCATGGGCGGATTGGTTCGGTGTCTACTGCTGACATTGTTGTTCCTTTGGTTGTGGTTTGGGGCTGGTTACTCACCCCCAAGATGTGAAACCAGCCCCGTGTTTGGTGCATGAAAAAAGCGCTACCCGGTTTGGGTTAGCGCTTGTTGATTAGGTGTGGATAACTCAGAACGGCGGTTCGTCGTTGCCCGGGTTGCCCCAGCCGCCACCGTTGCCCTGCGCCGGGTTCTGCTGCGACTGAGTACCCCAAGGATCCTGCGCCGGAGTACCAGCCCAAGAACCCCCACCATTCGGCTGCGGAGTAACCTGCTGCGGTGGAGCCGACTGCTGATTCTGCTGTGGTGCACGAGTACCGCCACCGCCTGACCGCTGAGTACGGGTCACCTTGGCGGAAGCGAAAGTCAGCGACGGGCCGATCTCGTCCACTTCCAACTCGGTCACAGTGCGACGGTTCCCCTCCTTATCGTCGTAAGAACGCATACGCAACCGCCCCTGCGCAATCACGCGCATGCCCTTGGTTAGCGTCTCAGCGACGTTCTCAGCGGCCTCACGCCAGACAGCCGACCGCAAGAACAACGCTTCCCCGTCCTTCCACTCGTTGGTGTTCCGGTCAAAGGTTCGCGGGGTCGAAGCAATCGTGAAATTCGCAACCGCGCTACCCGAAGGCGTAAAACGCAACTCCGGATCCGCAGTCAGATTGCCGATAACGGTAATCACCGTGTCATTAGCCATTGTTGATGGCCTCCATTTCGTTGAGGGTGTTCATGATGAGGGGAAGTTCGTCTGCCTTGATTGCGTTCGGTCCGGGCAACTGCCGCCCGAGGGTTTGGGCGACGAACGCGCCAGGGTTTTCGATGCCCTTCGCGGTCGCGGCCGTGACGATCTCACCCCACTGGGCTTCGTTGATCATCGGCACCGTGGGTGCTTCTTGCGCTGGCGCTGGCTGTGGGGTGCGCGGGGAATGGGCTTTGATCTCGCCCATGTCTTCCATCTCGTCCGGCGTGTACGTGACACCGTAGAGCGCTTCAGAACACGCGAGGCGGGCAACCGCGCTGATGGCACGCCACTGAAGCATCGTCACGGGTTGCTTCTTGTAGTTGTCCTTGTTGGACAACCCCATCTGCTGCGCCCACGCCATGTCCCTGACCACGGTGTGCGGGTACTCCGGGTCGTCGGCACGCCAGATAGTTGCCCGGACGCTCTTGGCCTGCTCGTCGACCTCCACGCGGAGTTTGTGGCCAGCCTTGCGCACGTTCGACGCGATCAGTTCAGCGGAGGCGGTGGGCTTCCCCTGAATCACGTCGATGCGATACAAGGACTCTGCCGGCGCGAGCCCCATGGCCTGCCCAAGCCCGATAGCTACTAAAGCGTTGGCGGGCTTGCCACGGTAAGCCTGCGGCACAAGGTCGCCCTCGGTGACGATCTGCGACCACTGCATCTGCTCGGCCATCGTGATCTGCTGCGGTTCGACGCGGACAATTTCACTCATTTTCCATTTCCTCGTTTCGGATGTTTTCCCACGGCGTGAGGGTGTAGGTGTATTCGGTTTCGTAGCCTGGCCAGTTACCCGATGACTGGGCTTCCTGGTATCGGCGTAGTGCGATGTTGATGCGTGCTTGTGCTTGTCGGAGCGCTTCGGGGTCGAGTGAACCAACACTGACCGTGTAGGGTTCGCAGTTTTGCACGAAGATGAACTTCCAGTCGGGCACGAAGCCTGTGACCGCCTGTGCGCCGTTCAAGTAGTGTTGCGCTTGGATGTAGTAGCCGAAGTCGCTGATTGACTTGCGGACGTCGTTGGGGCGTGCTGACCGGGTTGTTTTCAGGTCGATGATCTGCCCGTGGTTTGGCCGGTACGCGTCAAAACGAGCTTTCAACGGTGTGCCATCGGACTCCCAAAACGCGCTAACCTCCGGTTGGAAGTCAGTCAACAACGAGGATGCGAGCTGGTGGTTCATGACGCTATCTGCCATGCGTTCCACCGGGGCAAGAATCGAATCGACCTCGCTGTTGTTGATCGGGATCTTCCCCGCAGCATAAGCGGCGGCTTTCGCCTGTTTCGCGTCGTTGGTTCGCCATGCGTCCACGTCCACACGTTCCACGAGCCGGTCAAGGCTTCCTTCGAGGATCAATGCGTGAGCCAACGTGCCGGTATCAAACACCCGCTTGTGCTCATTCGTGGACAGCATGACTCTGACCTCGGCCATGCTGATCCCCGTATCCGAAAGAGTCTTGATACTCGTGGATCCAAGAGCCTCGTGCGCGTGATACTCGACTTCATCCAAGTCATAAATCAGTGTCGCCACAGTCGGCCTCCTGGTTGCTTTCGGATATTGCGAAGGCCCCCACAATTTTGCGAGGGCCGTGCGTGTATTCTCGTGCTTTGCCGCGTAACCATGCTGCTGTGAACTTGTCACGCATCTGGTCGGCAACATCTGTGATCGTTTGGGCTTTCACTGAGGCTAACCAGCGGTCGAATGCGTCACCTGATTCTTTGTCGTACGAGTCAACTCCGCGAACATGAGCCGCAAACTCCATGTGGTCGAGGTAGGCGTGACGTACCTGCTCGGTGGTTGGCGTGTAGTCGCTCATTGTTCGCACCTGTGTTCCTGTTGTTCTTCCCTGACGGTGGCTTCAAACGACCACTCTTTGCCGACCCATCCGCAAGCACAGAATGCTTGGAACACGGGTAGGGTTGGTCGCTCAAACGAACGGGTTTTACCAGTCATTGTTGGCCTCCTATAGCCATGAGTGCATCCAATGCGTGTAAGCGGAAAATATGAACTCCCAAAACCAAGAACCGATCATGAGGGGTTCCTGATCTCTTCGGCATGTTCGGCGATGAGCATGATCGCTAGGTTCGCGCCGAAAATGTGCTCAGGGTTATCCACACGTTTGAACCGCTTCCGTAGATACTTTGCCGTTCCCTCGACCGCACCGGCCTTCGCTTCCCGTTCGTGCTGTTCGAGCACCTGCACAACATGAGCGCGATGCAGGGCGTACAGTTGCCCCTCTGTCTCAGCGGTTACGGTTTCACCGCACTTACACCGCATCCGTGACGCTTCACTCCACGGACGCTTCACCGTGTGCGCTTCGAGGATTTCGAGGATGCTCATCGCTTCACCTCCGGGATGTATTTGATTTCGAGTTTGTCTGCACTCCATACGGTGAACACTTCAGTCCACCAGCGCCCGCCGACAAATGACATGCCACCGATTCCGGCGCCCGAATTAGCTGGGCATCGGATGATGAGTTCGGAATTGCCGTTGAAGTGAACGCGAACCATAGTGCCGATGGGCAACGCGTCCCACTGCTCGACGTTGGTCACTTCCGGCAGCGCGGCGGCGAGATAAGCGGTGATCGCAGTCTCAGCCATGCGCTCGCAGTCATTGCCGTTCAGATCACCTATCCGCCCGGAAAACGCTTCATACAGCGCCTCCCAAGCAGCATCAAAAGCGTCCGGGTTTAGCGGGGGCTGGTTCACTTGGTGGCCTCCTTAGCGAGCTCACGGGCACGGCGGGCGAGAAGTAAGTAGACTTCCATGGTTCCAGCATGGAACCCGTCCCAAGTTGCTACCCTGGGCTCCCCGTCGTGTTCACGCACAACGTTGAACAGTTCCAGCGCTTCGGCTTCCAACTCCACCCGCTCCCGAGCTTCGGCGGTAGCGCGTTCCTGTTCCTCGATGTGGAACTGCAAGCTTTCCAACGCGCCGGCTAGGAAGTCCTCCCCCTGTCGAGTGACCCCCACCGCTTCGAGGATAGCCAGGCACAAGGCAGGCGCATCAGACGGGGCGAGTAGGATCGTGCTATTATCAACAGCCAAGAAAACGCCCTGGGAATTGATGTTCCCCTCAACTTCAAGCGTCACCGGGCTATCTAGGGCACTCTTGAACTTCTTCACTTCGCTCATTTGTTGTCTCCGTTCTTGGTGGTGCGGGCGTGATGGGCTTTGTCCACTTCGTTATGCGTGAACAATTCCAGACGCTTAGCGATGACAGCAGATTCGGCATCTTCCAACGAGTCAAATAGCCCTAGGTGATATTTCTTCCCGTTATGCCTGACAGCAGCTGAGAACTTATCTGGTGTTCGAGTTGAATCGACCCATACGCCCAGGACGCCAGTTTTTGAGCTCCTACTTGCACCCTTTTTATGCTCACAGTTCTGCTTCACCGAGACCGCCCTCAGATGATCCGGGCGAACGCATGAACGGTTGTGACATAGGTGGTCAATTACCAGACCTTCGGGTATGTGACCAAATGTCATTTCATAGGAAACTCGGTGAGCTTGTTTCATGGAACCCATGCGTATCTGCCCGTAACCCGCGTGGTTCAGACGGCCAGTCCACAGCCAGCACGATCCACTCTTGTCTACATGCCCCCAAAATCTGGAGGTATCATTTCCCCGGATGATGTTGACTTTCTCCGGGTCGCCGTATTTGCGCCAGCGGTTGTAGTGCTTTTGACACCATCCGTGCCCAAACACTTTTCCGTCGCAGTCATCAACTTTGCATGCCATTGCTGGGACCTCCTGATCTTGCGGCCCGGTCGGCGTAACGGATGGCTTCGGCATGGGTGGGGAATACTCTGCCGAATACTGAGTAGCCGTCTTTGTCGACCAGATATGCAAGTGCTTTCGGCACGCCGGGGTGGCTCCAATTGATGCACGCGACTTTCCAGCGGGGTCGGTGGACCTTACCCGCGCCGTCGCAGGTGGGGCACTTGTAGCTACCTTCCAGTGCGTAGAGTGGCCCGGCAATCCATCCACGGCCTGCACAGTCCTTGCAGATTTGCTTAGCCATCGGTTTTCTCCTTGGCTACGATTCGGTGGTCGCGGATGGATAGGATTTTGACTGCCCAGCCCCATCCGAATCCGCGGGGGCAGCTGCCCAGTAGCGTCAAGAGCTTCTGGTGCGCTTCTTCGCGGGTCGATGCGATGACTTCGGCGACGCCACCCTGATCCCAGCGGGTGTGGTAGTAACCGGTCTTATCGGCTTGGGCGTACCGCATTTTGAACTCGTACAGATCAGCCATTGTTGTCACCTCCGAGCGCGTCGTCAGCCAACCGGCATCCATCACCGTCCAGGGCGCGGATGGTATCGCATGGCCATGCTGAGTTTTCTTCGGCAGCGCAATAGTGTTCCTCGGCTCCGTTCGGATAAACCAGAACCCGTTCAGCATGCTTCGCACGCACTCTTGCGACGGCCTGTTCAGCCTGTTCGAGGCGGGACAGGACAGCAACGAGCTCAGCCCTACTAATTTCAACAGTTGGAGCCCAAGCCAACTCGCTCAGGTGCCGATTCAACCGCTCAACGTCAACATTCTTTTCCATCAGATTTTCCCTACTGTGAGCATGAGTAAAGCCCCGACGATCTTCACCGAGGCTACGAATAGAAGTGCAGACATGAGGCCGATAACAGCAACCCATGCGCGGGTTTCAAAGTCGATTTCATCCACGTTGTTTCACCGCCGCCCACCGGGCTACAGCACCACCACGACGCGACCTAGACCGCGACCGCTCATGCTGCACATACCGGATCAAACCCATCGACTGATACGCCGTAAAAACCGCGCCAACCCAATTCGGATTAGAAGGGGCTGGAATCATGTCCCTCAGATCGTCCGCAGTGAATGAGAAGTTCCTGGCAATCAGAGCATCCATACCCTTATTCGCCGCCTCAAACCACTCAGCACGATCATCCAAAACCATCGGCACTGGCAAAGGCTTACCGCTCATCACAGAACCCCTCCCAAGCATCCCGAAAATCCGGGTAGCCAGACAACGCCGAACTGATCTCATCCTCAGAAGCATCACGCAACAGCCTCTCCAACTGAGCCACGGCATCATCTAAGGCTCCTGAAACCGCCCAACGAACCTCGCTATCGATACGAGCCTGTCGTGGTGGGTTCAGAACCGAAACGGAATGGCTTGCACGACCACCGCGGCCATCGTCTTGCATGCTGGAATGCATATGAGACTCAGCATCTTCTCTCGTTTCCAGAGTCAAATCGCAGTCGCGGCAACGCCCGTAGTCCTTGCCAGCCTCAGGATCGAATCGGTTAGACTTACTCATGTTGTTTGTTCCTTTCGGGAATGAAGAAACCCACCAGATAGCCGCTGGTGGGTTTCGTTTATTTGGTGACGCGATCAGCGTCATTGTGAGTATGCAAACGATTGCGTAAATCAGTAGCAACCTTGTCCGCTTCCTCAACTGTCTTGAAATAGCCACCCCAGTGAGTGACACCGTTATGCTTCACGCGGACTCCCCAAAGATTCGCCTTCTTGTTCAGATGAACACCACGAACGTGAGAATCAGTTGAAGCATTGAACCTAGACCGATTCTCAGAGTTCTGCTTCTTAGTCACAGCCCGAAGATGCTCAGGATTTACGCATGATCGGTTTCTGCAGATATGGTCGATCACCAACCCATCTGGGATAGGGCCGTAGTGGAGCTCGTAAGCTACCCGGTGAGCTTTGAGATTCTTTCGGCTTGGAGCATCAGCACGTATCGACCCATACCCGTTGCTGAGAATGGATGATGTCAGCACTAAGCAGTCGCCCTGACGTTCGGTTCTAGCAGCTAGGCGTTCAGCTATCGGCAGTGTTTTGCGCATGACTACCATCCCTATGCGGCAGCTAGCCGTCGTTGAACTGACGCGTGATGCTCGCACTCAGTAGGGTTCATAAGGTGACGTACTGCTGTATCGCCGGTAGGGTCCCCGTAAACAATCGTGCGGAACAGTTCCAACACCTCAGCCTCAGACGGCTCATACGTGAACGCCTGGAACCTCTTATAGGCGACCTTCCCGAGCTTCTTATAAGCGCTGCGGGGAAGCTCTGGAACAGCCTCACGAGCCTTGTTCTCCATGAAAGCCAAACTGATTTTAGGCATGACAATTAGTCCTTACTCCAAGGGACGAACCCAAGGGGAAGTAATACAAAGAGTGGTGTGATGCCTGATTAGGCGATTTTGCGGAGTGCTTCCGCGATGCGGTTCTTGTCGAACCGGTTGCCTCGGTTGCCGAGGACTATCTGGCGGATTTCTTCCTGCTGTTCCGGGGAGAACCTGTATCGGTTCCCTACTTTGCCGGCTGGCCAGGTTCCGTCTGCTGCTCGGCGCTGTACGGTGATCGGTTTGATGTTGTACTCTGCGGCGAGGTCTTCAGTTGTTGCGTAGGATGCGGTGCGTCGTGTCATGCCGCGTCCTTGTGAGCGTTCTTGCTCTTGAACTCCTTTGGTAGGAGTTCTGCTGGGTGGATGTTGAGTGCGATTGCGATGCGGGCGATTTCGTAGGCTGTGAAGTCTACGCCGCCTCCGTTCATCTTGCGGGTGAACGTGTTGCGGGCGATGCCTGATGCGAGCGCAGTGCTGGATCGGGTTGCTCCGTCTGTGCGGTTGATTGCGTTGGCAATCTTTTCTGCGATTTCGTTGTTCATGGTTATGACTGTACACGTCCATTTGGACGCGCACAAGCCCATTTGGACATAAAGTAATAAAGCACCAACTCGGACGCGCTCACGTCCAAATTGGTGCTATAGTGTCCATATGGACATAAATAACCCACTATCCCAGTCGATTGCCCAGCAGCTTCAAGACGTCACGGGCGGTCGAACTGGAATGCCAGTCAAGGAACTGGCAGAGCGAACCGGAATCAAACTGGTTTCACTTAGCCGATACATCAACGGCAAGCGCGATATCCCGGCTCCGCTCTTCGCACTAATCTGCAAGGAACTAAATCTGGATCCTGGCGAAGTGCTTCGAAAGGCTATCGAAGAGTTCACCGGGGCAGAGTCCGGTAACTAGCGAAAGCGCTGCAACATCTGTTGCGGTTAGGCGGGAAAGCGTCATCGTGAAAACGGTGGCGCTTTTCTCGTTGGTCTGGTCGATGCTCTCAGGCACTACTTCCCCTAATTGTTCGTAGATATGTTCGAATGAGAGGTTGCGACAAGCCTATAACGAGAAGCCGACAGTTGGCCACCGCGTGACACGAAAACCTCCCCCCATTGGGGGGATGCCTAGCATTTCAGAGTGTTTCCAAGTGCTGTTTAGTGCTGTTCTCGAAACTGGGTCAACGCTTGAATATCCGCATGATTCCGGGCTAGAATCGGATTCCGAGCCGATTTTGGGGTGGGGTTCAAATCCCCCCGTGTCCGCCAAAAACCCCCTAGATGACTAGGGGGTTTTGCTTTTAACAAGCTTCCTCCCCGAGACTATCCGGCGCCGCGGTAAAGCGATCCGCACGTCCGGTTCCGGCATTCTCCAACTTAAATGGTCAGGCCCCGCAGAATCCTAACGAATCCTGCGGGGCCTACACGGTGAACACCCGGTCCCCCAACCAAATGTTCCAGCGACCAGAAGCATCCCCATAATGTCCAGTCAACCGCTTAACGCACTTCTGAGATTACCGCTCATTTCATCCCGAAGCAAGAAATATCGACCAGATCGCTAAAACTAGGTAGTTTGCAAAGACAAACTAGGTAGCGACGAGCCTCACGCTCTGGGTAGGAGCGTTTAAACCTTATTTGCTTGAAGAAAACAGTGAACAAGGACACTCTCGAGGAATTTTCCGCGCGTCGGTTTCATAATTCCGGGCGCTTGTGGCGTCGCCGCTTCCGGATACGCGAAAACCCCGGGTCTAAACCCGGGGTTTTCGCAAAGCACTATCTATTTGAGGTTGCGTTCAACGTCGTGAGCCGTCTCCTTGACCTGGTCTTCAGCCTGCTTGAGGTTTTTGGCTGCTTCGGCATTGAGCAACTCGTTGCGCAGTGCGTCGTCGCCGATTGTCTCGCCCGGCTGGGACCTGTCGGCCTTCTTGTCTGGCATGGTCGATCCCCTTCCACAATTCGTTGCGGCGAAATGTGGAATCCAGACTAACAAGTCATTTCCACTGGTACAACGGCGTGTCCCCAACGTTCATGGATCTCCCAGTCGCGCGACGCCGGCACCTAGTCCTGGCGCTTGACGAACGTGCGCAGCATGTTCTGCACGATGTCGTCCGGCAGCGAGGTGTGGCGGGCGATGATGTCGGTCATGCTCTGCAGGTCGTTATCGGCGATGGCGTCGAAGAGCGCCTCGCGTTCGGCTTCCGGCAGATCTGCTGCGTCGAAGTGCACCGGACCGTCGGGTCCCTGGCCCTCGAAACGGAAGTCCGCCACATTGCCCTGGATGTTGTCTCCGGACATCGGCGAGGAGGCGATCATGCGCTCCAGGTCTTCCAGCGGCAGCCCCGTGTAGCCGTGCAGGACACTTGCGGCGCCTGCGAAGTTCGAATCGCGCAGCATGGAAAACAGCTGGTCGTATTCATTGGGCGGAAGCTGCTCGCTGGAGAATTCACGCTGCTCTCCGTCGAGTTCGAACGCCATCTTGAAGTGGGTGGCGCTTGGCTCGGATTCGGAGCCGAACTGGTCATGCCATTCCTGCGGAATGACCCAGGAATCCTCGGAAGACGCCGGGCCTGCCGCAGGGAGCTGCTCTGCCTGGGCGGGCTCGGAAGCCGGGGTTCCCTCATCGATGGCGGTCTGCGCTTCCAGCTTTTCGCGCAGCGCCTGGATGTCCTCTTCGCTGACCGGAAGCTCCTTGGCCGGTGCGGTCTGCGGGTACTTGTCGAGGCTGCGCACGGCAATAACGCAGTTCTTCACCGTATCGCCGGTCACCGCGCGGTAATTCTGCACCGCCCCCATGACATCGCCCTTGGCGAGGTTACGGTAGATGGCGTTGCGCGAGGCATCGTCCAGTTTCGCGTTAGCCGCCTGCGCGGCCTCACGCGTCACCGCTTGGGCAACTTCCGCGGAGTTCTTCTTGCGAAGCGACTGCAACCCGAGGTAGCCCAGGCCAATCACGGCAATGATGACGATGAGCCAGATGAGAAATTCCATACATCCAGCGTACTTCGTTTAACTGAACATTTACCCAGCGATTCCCAAAGTGAAAGGCAAAACACCGGGAGCCCCGGCGATGCGCAGGGCCCTTCCGGCCATGGCCAAGGACCACCGCGAATCGGTCAGGTCGTCGACCAGCATGACCGGCCCCGGGGCATTGGCCAGCAGCGCCTCGAGCGGTTCCGGGATCTCGAAGGCATCGGCCACCGCCGCAACACGGAAGGCCGAGTTGCCGCCCGGCCCGTTCTGCGGCGGCTTCCCCCGGTATTCAAGCTGTCCCAGGTACCTCAGCCGACCCACGGCGGCCAGCTGCTGCGCGAGCGAGGTGACCAGCTGCGGGCGGGTGGAGGACGGCATCGCCACCACGCCCACCGGGCGCTGTTCCCAGTTCCATTCCGAGAGCACCTTGATGCAGGCCTCGAACATTGTCTTGTCGATCGGGCGGTCGGCGGGATCGGCGAAGAGCTGGCGTAGCCGGTTGCCCCAGCCAAGATCGGTCAGGCGCGCCAGCGCCCGGCCGATCGAGACCTGCTCGTCCTCGGGAATCTTGCCCTTGAGCGTGTGCCCCAGCCGATTCAGTCCAGAGGGATAGAGCTTGCGCGGTTCAATGCTCACCCCGGCGCGTCCCAGGGCATTTTGCGCGTTGTCCTTGGACTCTTCGGGAATGTGGTCGTTGTACCAGGCGCCGGCGCAGTTGTCGCAGCGCCCGCAGGCAGCGGAGCGCGGGTCGTCCAACGACGCGGTCAAAAACTCCATGCGGCAGCCGCGGGTGTTCTCGTAGTCGATCATCAGCCGCTGTTCGTGCACGCGGCTGGCGGCCACGCGCTTGTAGCGGTCAGCGTCGTAGGACCAAGGCAGGTCGGTACGCATCCAGCCGCCGGCCACGCGTTCCACGGCGCCGTCCACGGCCAGCACCTTCAGCAGCAGTTCCAGCGGGGAACGGCGCAAGTTCACCGCGCTCTCCAGCGCCGGGACGCTCATCGCTCCGTCGGCCTGGCCCAGCGCCTCCAGCACCGCGGTGGCGCGCACCTGGTCAGGCATGGAGCTGGTGGCGAAGTACTCCCAGATCTCAGCGTCGTCGGTCCCCGGGAGCAGCAGCACGTCGGCGTTGATGCTGCCGCGGCCGGCGCGGCCGACCTGCTGGTAGTAGGCCACCGGAGAGCTGGGGGCTCCGATGTGGATCACGAAACCCAGATCCGGCTTGTCGAAGCCCATGCCCAGCGCGCTGGTGGCGATCAGGGCCTTGACCTCATTGTTTTTCAATGCCGCTTCCAGGCGTTCGCGCTCTTCCAGATCGGTGCGCCCGGTGTAGGCGGCCACCTGGTGGCCGGCTTCGCGCAGCATCCGGGCGATGTCCTCCGCGGCGGAGACCGTCAGCGTGTAGATGATGCCCGAACCGGTGAAATCCTCGATATGGCTCAGCAGCCAGGCCAGCTGCATGCGCGGGGACGGCAGCCGCAGCACCCCCAGGCGCAGCGAATCGCGGGCCAGCGTGCCGCGCAGGGTGAACACTTCCCCCGCTCCCCCGGCCAGCTGCTCGGCCACGTCCTCCACCACCCGGGAGTTGGCCGTCGCGGTGGTCGCCAGCACCGGCAGCCCGGCAGGCAGCTTGTTGATCAAATCGCGGATGCGGCGGTAGTCGGGGCGGAAGTCGTGGCCCCAGTCGGAGATGCAGTGCGCCTCGTCGATCACCAGCAGACCCAGTCGGTCCAGCAGCATCGGCAGCTGCTGTTCGCGGAAGGACGGGTTGTTCAGCCGTTCCGGGGAGACCAGCAGCACGTCGATCTCGTCGCGTTGCAGCTTCTCCAGGATCTCGCGCCATTCAAGCACGTTCGCGGAGTTGATCGCCGCGGCGCGCACCCCTGCACGTTCGGCGGCGGTCACCTGGTCGCGCATCAGCGCCAGCAGCGGGGAGACGATCAGCGTCGGCCCGAAGCCCTGCTCGCGCAGCAGCAGAGAGGCGATGAAGTACACCGCGGACTTGCCCCAGCCGGTGCGCTGCACCACCAGGGCGCGGCGGCGCTGGGCCACCAGCGCGCTGATCGCTTCGAACTGGCCGTCGTGGAACTGCGCGTCCGGGTTGCGCACCAGGGCGCGCAGCTTGGCCGTGGCGGAGGACAGCAGGTCCGAGTGCAGTGAGGCATCCATGCCCCCAGTATTTCAGTTCCCACCCACGAAATGCCCGCACCGCACGCGCGCTGGGGATCCGCGGTGCGGCACGGGCCTGAAATGTAAGGCAATTCCCATGGTCCACGGCGTGATCCACCGGCCAACGTGCCGTTCCAGCCGGTAGGCTGAAAGATGTGAGTGAAGAAATTGATCTGAGCCAGAGCTTCAAGGCTTACGACGTGCGCGGCATCGTCGGACAGTCGCTGAACGCCGAAGCAGTGGAGGCCATCGGCGCGGCCTTCGTCGACATCCTGGGCCTGACCGGGGACACCGTGCTGGTGGGCGGCGACATGCGCCCCTCCTCGGCCGAATTCTCCGCGGCCTTCGCCCGGGGCGCCACCTACCGCGGCGCCAACGTGGTGATGCTGGGGCAGATCTCCACCGACGAGCTGTACTTCGCCTCCGGCCAGCTGGACGCCGCCGGCGTCGTCTTCACCGCGAGCCACAACCCGGCCCAGTACAACGGCATCAAGATGTCCAAGGCCGGCGCGCTGCCGATCTCTTCGGACACCGGCCTGTACGACATCCGCGACCTGGCCCAGCAGTACCTCGACGAGGGCCTGCCGGTCTCCTCCGACGCCCCGCAGGGCTCGGTCAGCCGCCGCGACGTGCTGGCCGACTACTCCGGCTACCTGCGCAGCCTGGTCGACCTGTCCGCCATCCGCCCGCTGAAGATCGTGGTGGACGCCGGCAACGGCATGGGCGGGCTGACCACCCCTGCGGTGCTGGGCGACGCGGTGCTTGACGGCCTGCCGCTGGACATCGTGCCGCTGTACTTCGAGCTGGACGGCACCTTCCCGAACCACCCGGCCAACCCGCTGGAGCCGGAGAACCTCAAGGACCTGCAGGCGGCGGTGCTCAAGCACGGCGCGGACCTGGGCCTGGCCTTCGACGGCGACGCCGACCGCTGCTTCGTCATCGACGAGCGCGGCCTGCCGCTGTCCCCGTCGGCCATCACCGCGCTGGTGGCAGTGCGCGAAATCGCCCGCGTGCAGGCTGCCGGCGAGGCAAGCCCGGTGGTCATCCACAACCTGATCACCTCCAAGGCAGTGCCTGAATTCGTCACCCGCGCCGGCGGCACCCCGGTGATGACCCGTGTGGGCCACTCGTTCATCAAGGCGGAGATGGCCGAGCAGGGAGCGGTCTTCGGCGGCGAGCACTCGGCCCATTACTACTTCCGCGACTTCTACAATGCCGACACCGGCATGCTGGCCGCCATGCACGTGCTGGCGGCGCTGGGCGGGCAGGACTTGCCGCTGTCCCAGCTGGGCGCCGAATACGAGCCCTACGTCGCCACCGGGGAGATCAACTCCGAGGTGGAGGACAAGGCCGGGGCCACCGCCCGGGTCGTGGCCCGCTTCGAGGGCCAGCCGGTGGAGATCTCCACCATGGACGGCACCACCATCGCCGCGGCCGACGGCAGCTGGTGGATCAACCTGCGCCCGTCGAACACCGAACCGTACCTGCGGTTCAACGGCGAGGGCGCGACCGCAGAAATCATCGAACCGATCCGCGACGCCGTGCTGGCGATCGTGCGCCAAGAACAGCCAACCGACTAGGGGACAGCCATGAACTTCGAATCACTGGACGAAGGCGTCAAGGACGCGCTGAACAAGGTGCTGAGCACCGCGCTGGGCGTGGCCCGCGAGCAGCTGGAGGAGCAGGGCGTCTTCCTGCCCTTCGCCATCGGCCTGGAGCCGCAGGAAGGCTCCGACGAGGGCGAACTGCGCCTGATCGCGGTGCCGCCGACGGACGACCCGGAGGATCCGGAAGCCGACATCGACACCGAGGCCATGGCCGCGGACCTGGTGGAGGTGCTCAACCAGCAGGGCACCCATTTCGAGGCCATCGCCATCGCCTCGGACGTGCTGCTCCAGGAGAACGACCAGGACGCCATCCACGTGGTGGCCGAGCACAAGGTCGGCGCCGCGCTGGCCATCGTGCAGCCCTACCTGATGCCGGCCGAGCCGGGCGGCGAGTGGACCTTCGAGGACCCTGCCGCCGAAGCCGCAGAAGCCGTCTGGGCCAACGCCCGCTAAAACGAGCCCGCAACAACTTCACGCCCTCCGGCCGACCAGCAGTGACCTGCACCGCTGACCGGCCGGAGGGCGTCGTCGTAGACTGGAGAACATGAAACTCAGCGCCTTTGCCGATGTCTGCCTGCGGACCGTCATGGTGCTGGGCGCGCCCGGAGCCGGCCAGCTGACCAGCCGCGAGATCGCGGACCTGGTCTCGGTGCCCTACAACCACGTCACCAAGGCGGTCCTGGAGCTGCGCACGCTGGGCGTGCTGGACGTGGTGCGCGGCCGCAACGGCGGCGCCTCAATCACGCAGACCGGCCTGCAGACCTCGGTCGGCGCCCTGCTGCGCACCCTGGACAAGCGCGAGGACGTCGTTGACTGCACCGACCACGACGCGAACGGCAACTGCCCGCTGGCCGGCGGCTGCCGCCTGCGCGGCGCCCTGCGCGCGGCCCGCGAGGCCTTCTACGCGGCCCTGGATCCGCTGACGATCCAGGAGATCTGCGAGACTTCCCCGGCCATCACGCTGCTGCCTTTCCCCACCGTGCGACGCAGCGCGTAATCTTTCCCACCAGAAAACCACTAGTCAAACCGGAATTTTCCGGATGTGCCGCAGCTCAACTTGCAATTCGTTTCTACGTGGCGTAGAACTTAAAGCATAAATCTTGCATTTCAAATGCAAGATAAACCAGACACTCTCCGAGGAGATACACCATGCTGTCCACCCAGTCCCGCCCGGTCATCGAAGCAACCCTGCCGATCATCGCCGAACGAATTTCGAGCATCACCCCGAAGTTCTACCAGCGCATGTTCGCCGCCCGACCGGAATTGCTGGATGGCATGTTCTCCCGCTCGAACCAGAAGAACGGCACCCAGCAGCAGGCGCTGGCCGGATCCATCGCGGTCTTCGCCACCTACCTGGTCAACAACCCGGAAACCACCCCGGAGACCATGCTGTCCCGCATCGCCCACAAGCACACCTCGCTGGGCGTCGTCGAGGAGCAGTACGGCATCGTGTACGAGCACCTGTTCGCAGCCATCGCCGAGGACCTGGGCGACGCGCTGACCCCGGAAATCGCCGAAGCCTGGACCGAGGTGTACTGGCTGATGGCCCAGGCGCTGATCAAGATCGAGAAGGGCCTCTACGCCCGGCAGGCCAACGCCACCATCTACAGCAACTGGAAGCTCGTCGAGCGCACCGCGACCGGCGCGGATTCGGTCAGCTTCAGCTTCGAACCGGCCGATGACACCGCCGCCACCATCGCCAAGCCGGGCCAGTTCGTCTCCATGCGCATGCCGATGGCCGACGGCATCCGCCAGGTCCGCCAGTTCACCCTGAGCAACGACGTCGAGTCCACCACCCGCCGCACCGTCACCGTGAAGCTGGACGTGGACGGCGAATTCACCCCGGTCCTGCACAACTCGCTAAAGGTCGGGGACGTCGTGGAGCTGTCCAACCCGTACGGCGACCTGGTCATCGACACCGAGGGCGCCCCGCTGGTCATCGCCACGGCCGGCATCGGCTGCACCCCGAGCGCCGCGGCCCTGCAGACCCTGGCCGCGGCGGGCTCCACCCGCGAGATCACCGTGCTGCATGCCGACCAGGAGTTCGCTTCCTGGCCGCTGCGCGAGCAGATGCTCGAATCGCTGGGCCAGCTGCCCAACGCCAAGATCCGCACCTGGTTCGAGCGCGGCGAGCTGCCCGAGGGCCTGGACGCCAAGGCCGGCTACATGGACCTGACCGATTCGCTGACCGCCGACAGCCAGGTCTATCTCTGCGGCCCGCTGCCGTTCATGCACGCGGTGCGCTCGCAGGCGCTGGCCGCCGGCATACCGGCCGAGCACATCCACTACGAGGTCTTCGGACCGGACGTTTGGCTCGCCGCCTAAGGCGCGCAGCCCACTAGACCGGAACAGCCCGGACTGGCCATATGGGGGTCCAGTCCGGGCTGTTCTGTCTGCCGGGAAACTATTCGGCGGAGCCGTCGGATTCGGAAGGCCGCTTGGCCACCGGGGGCTTCTTGGACAGCGCGCTCTTCAGGTCGAGCTTGCGCGGGTCCAGCTTGCGCGGATCAAGCCGGTCGGCGAAGCCCCTGGCCTTGGATTCCGGGGCGGGCTGGCCGCTATCGGCCGCGCCGGCGTCAGGGGCCTGCGCCGCGCCGGCGGCGGCTTCTGCTTCCTGCGGGTCGATTTCCTCCAGGGTGGAGGTGCGCTTGAACGATGCACCGCGCAGCTTGGGCTCCACCGGCTCACGCAGCACCTGGTGCAGCTGCTGCCCGGTGATCCAGCGGCGCAGCACCGAGTTGAACAGCAGCGGGTTCTCGATATTCCACTGGTGGTGCATGCCGGGAACCACGCGGATGGCCGCCTGCGGCAGGGCCTCGGCGATGGCCGGGAAGGAGCGCTGGACGAACTTCGGCTCGCTGGCGCCGGCCAGCACCAGGGCGGGACCGGTGTAGGCCGACAGGTCCGCCGGCAGTCCGCCGGAATCGAGGTCGCCCATGATCGCGCGCATGTTCTCCGGCTTGAGCTTGACCCCGTGCTCGGCGAACAGCTCGCGCTCGTTGTCCACCATGCCGTAGGCGCCAGCCTGGAACTTCCAATACCACTCGCTGCCGATCAGCTTCAGCTGCATACGCTGCACCGCCTTGGCCGCGGTGCCCAGCGGTGCGATCGACACCCCGGTGGCGAATACCGACTCGACCAGCTCCGGGTGGCGCGCCGCCACGTGCAGGGCGATGACGCCGCCCAGGGACATGCCCACCAGGTGGACGCCGCCCTCGGAAACCTCGTCAGCGATCAGCGCTGCGACATCGTCCGCCGCGGAGTCCAGGCCCTCCCAGTTCTCCTCGAACCGGGCGCCGAACGCCGGCAGATGCAGGGTGAGGATGTTGAAGTCCCCGAAGGCCAGCACCTGCGGATCCCAGCTCCAGTTGCCCACGTTGCCGCCGTGCAGGAAGACCAGGGTCTGCACCGGAGCGCTGTCCTCGGGCTTTCGGCGCGCCGGATGCACCTCGGGATAGTCGGTCGCGTCCCGCGCCGGATCGGCCATAGGGTTCTTTCCCTGGTCGTTGGCAGAGGTCATGGCAAATGCTCCAATACTGCGTCAAGCCACTCCAGCTCGGCGGCCTGTTGTCTGATTGCATGGTCCAAGGTGGCGGCCATGAGGAAGCTGCGGCGGTCAGCTGCCGCACGCATGTCGATCCCCTCGCGCTGGGAAAGGTAGTCGTCCAGCACGTATTGGGTGGCTTGGCGGCGTTCGAGCAGCAGCTGCTCGATGCCCTCGCGCTCCAGCTCCGCGGCGAAGAAGACCTGCCCCATGAACGGATCGCGTTCCGGGGAGCGGGCGGCCCCGCTGGAAAGCCACTGGTTCAGCACTTCCCGGCCGGCCTCGGTGATGTGGTGTTCCTGCCGGTCCGGATAGTTCGACTGGGGGACGGTGCGCACGGTGGCGTACCCCTGGTCCACCAGCTGGGCCAGGGTGCGGTAGATCTGCGCCTTGTCTGCATTCCAGAAGTGGTTAATAGAGGAGTCAAAATGCTTCTTGAGCTCGTAGCCGGTCATCGGCGACAAGCACAACAGCCCGAGGATCAATCGTGCCAAAACCATAACTTCATCTTTTCACAGTTAGTTGATTTTGCACCCACCCGCCCGGGCGTGGGAAAAGTGTTCCCCGATTGTGACCTTGGTTCATACGCCGCGCATTGCGCGGTCATCTTTCCCAGTTCACCTGCAGCGATCCATAGAATTGCCTCATGCCCAATGCCCCTGAACGTTCCCGCCTGACGCCGCCGCTGTTCGCCCTGCTGATCCTGCTGGGCACCACCGGCCCGTTGGCCACCGACATGTACCTGCCGTCTTTTCCGGCAATGACCCGCGAATTCGCCACGTCCGCTTCGGGAATCCAGCTCACGCTGACCGCGTTCCTGATGGGCATCGCCTTCGGCCAAATCTTCTGGGGGCCGCTCTCCGACCGGCTGGGCCGGGCCAAGCCGCTGCGCTGGGGCACCGCGCTGTTTGTCGTCGCATCCATCGTGGCAGCCGTGGCGCCTACGCTGACGACGCTGACGATAGCCCGCGCCCTGCAGGGCCTGGGCGGCGCGGCAGGCCTGGTGATTTCCAAGGCCATCGTCGCTGACACCACCCGGGGCGTGCAGACCGCCCGCATCTTCTCGCTGCTGATGACCTTCGGCGGCGTGGCACCGGCTGTGGCACCGTTGATCGGCTCGGTGCTCGGCGAGTTTGGCGGTTTCCGCACCGTGCTGTGGTTCATCGCTCTGATTGCGCTGCTGATGGCGGCGGGCTCCTTCGGCATCTACCGGGAAACCCACCCGCAGCACCAGCGCTCGACGGGAAGCTTCGTGGCGCCGCTGCGCATCGCGCTGTCCAAGCCCCGGTTCGTGGGCTACATGATCCAGTTCGCGTTCGCCTTCGGCGCGATGATGGCCTACATCTCCGCCTCGCCATTCTTGTACCAGAACGTGATGGGCCTGAGCCCGCAGGGCTATGCGGTCTTCTTCGGCATCAATTCGCTGGGGTTGGTGACCGCCGGTCTGGTCTCGGCCCGGCTGGCCACACGCGTACCGCTGCGCCGCACGATCAGCATCGCGTTGAGCGTCCTGCTGGCCTCCAGCATCGCCATGGCCGTCATGGCCCAGCTGGGGGTGCGCAGCCTGGCCCTGGGCGCGGTCATCTTCGTCATGGTGACCTCGGTGGGCTTCACCATGGGCAATACCACCGGGCTGGCCGTGGCCGAGGTCCGCGAGGTTTCCGGATCCGGCTCCGCGCTGCTGGGCTGCGCGCAGTTCTTCATCGGCGCGGTGGCCACCCCGCTGGTCGGCCTGAGCGGCGATAACTCTCCCATTGCCTTCTCGATCACCGCGCTCGCCTGCGCCATCGTCGCGGCCAGCGCCCTGGTCTACACCGCGGACCGCTTCCACCAGCCGAAGCTGGGTTAGGAATCCCGGCGGGCGCAAAAAATCCCCGGCACCCGTGCTCCGCCCCGAAGGGCGGATGGCGGGTGGCCGGGGATCCTCTTGTAATGCCTAGGCGCTCAGGCGGGCCTTCAGGCCGTCCAGCTCGGCGCGCAGCGAAGCCGGCAGCGCCTCGCCGAACTTGGCGTACCACTCTTCGATGCTCTCGACCTCGGTCAGCCACTCGTCGGTGTTCACCGCAACGGCGGTTTCCACGTCGGCCGGGGTGAAGCCGTCCAGACCGGTCAGGTCCAGGGCTTCGCCGGTTGGCACGTAGCCGATGGCGGTTTCCTTGGCGTCCGCGGTGCCCTCGATGCGCTCGACTGCCCACTTCAGGACACGCGAGTTGTCGCCGAAGCCAGGCCAGGCGAAGCCGCCCTCAGGGGTGCGGCGGAACCAGTTGACCAGGAAGATCTTCGGCATCTGCTCTGGGTTGAGCTTGCCCGAGATCTGGTCCCAGTGGTTCAGGTAGTCGCCGGCGTTGTAGCCGATGAATGGCAGCATGGCCATCGGGTCGCGGCGGACCTGGCCCACGGCGCCGGCAGCTGCCGCGGTGGTCTCCGAGGACAGTGTCGAGCCCATGAAAATGCCGTTGGTCCAGCTGCGGGCCTCGGTCACCAGCGGGATGGTGGTCTTGCGGCGGCCGCCGAACAGGATCGCGTCGATCTTCACGCCGTTTGGCGAGTAGTAGTCCTGCGACAGCATGTCGACCTGGTCGATCGGGGTGCAGAAGCGGGAGTTCGGGTGCGCTGCCTTGGTGCCGGACTCCGGGGTCCAGTCGTTGCCCAGCCAGTCGGTCAGGTGCGCAGGAGCCTCGTCGGTCATGCCTTCCCACCACACGCCGCCTTCGTCGGTCAGCGCGACGTTGGTGAAGATGGAGTTGCCCTTGGTGATGGCGCGCATGGCGTTCGGGTTGGTGGACCAGCCGGTGCCCGGTGCCACGCCGAACAGGCCGTATTCCGGGTTCACGCCGCGCAGCTCGCCGTCCTTGCCGATGCGCATCCAGTTGATGTCATCGCCCAGGGTCTCGGTCTTCCAGCCGTCGATGGTCGGATCCAGCAGCGCCAGGTTGGTCTTGCCGCAGGCCGACGGGAAGGCGGCCGCGATGTGGTACGACTTGTTCTGCGGGCTGGTCAGCTTCAGGATGAGCATGTGCTCGGCAAGCCAGCCCTCGTCGCGGGCCATGGCCGAGGCAATGCGCAGCGAGTAGCATTTCTTGCCCAGCAGGGCATTTCCGCCGTAGCCGGAGCCGTAGGACATGATGGCGCGCTCTTCAGGGAAGTGCACGATCCACTTGTCTTCGTTGCACGGCCAGGCGACATCTTCCTGTCCCGGCTCAAGCGGGGCACCAATCGAGTGCAGTGCAGGAACGAAGAAAGCGTTCTCCGCTTCCATCTTGCGCAGGACTTCATTGCCGATCTTGGCCATGATGCGCATGGAGGTGACAACGTAGGCGGAGTCGGTGAGCTCGACACCGTAGGCTGGCTGCTCTGCATCCAGCGGGCCCATGACGAAAGGAATCACGTACATGGTGCGGCCGCGCATGGAGCCGTCGAACAGGCCGTTCAGACGCTCCTTCATGATCTTCGGGTCTTCCCAGTTGTTGGTGAAGCCCGCATCTTCTTCCTTTTCGGAGCAGATGAAGGTGCGCTCTTCTACGCGGGCAACGTCCTTGGGATCGGAGAATGCGGCGTAGGAGTTGGGGAAGTTCGGGTCGGTCAGCTTGACCAGGGTGCCGGCTTCAACAAGCTCGGCGCACAGGCGGTCATTCTCTTCAGCTGATCCGTCAACCCAATAAACACGATCCGGCTTCGTCAGTGCGGCAACTTCCTCGACCCAGGCTGCCAGCTTCACATGCGAAGTGGGCGCTGCGTCGATTACGTTCTGATCCGAGCTCGTGCTCATTGTCGATTCCCTCCATTGGGCTGAACTAGCGATAAAACAAGGCTAGGGGGTGGCACTTCCCCAAACCCTGTGACTCAAACCTCACGATTCAAGGTGGGCTAAACTGAGTTAGTACAGATCCCCGGAATTCCGGGGGTTTGCCAATTCAACACCCCGCGTTAATGTGATGAAGGTCACGTAGACCGGTACCCTTTTCGGTTCTTCATAAAACCGGTTTTCCGCCGCTTCCCGGCGATACGCGCCCTCGATTTGTACGTACACGCAACCACCTGTATAGTTATTCGAGGTTCGCCACGGCGGAGCAAAACAAATAAATATGCGCCCATAGCTCAGCTGGATAGAGCGTCTGTCTACGGAACAGAAGGTCAGGGGTTCGAATCCCTTTGGGCGCACAAAGTGAAATTCCCACTCGAAAGAGTGGGAATTTTTTTGCTTCCCGAGGAGCGTTATGCAATTTCCAGTGAGTTCAAGCCACGGCGCGATACTGCGCCTCCTTCACCTGGGCGACGCTGAGGAATTGGCCGCCGCCTATCGTCGAAACAGGGAACACCTGGCCCCCTGGGAACCCGAGCGCACCGAGGAATTCTTCACGCCGGACTGGCAGCGGAGGAATCTCGAAATCCAGCTCGGTAGCCACGCCGCCGGGCTCGCCTATCCGGCGGCGCTCTTCGAGGAGGGCCGGATCATCGGACGCTTCACCCTCACCGGGGTTGTCCGGGGGCCCTTTCAAAGCGCCAACCTCGGATACTGGATGGATGCCAAGCTGGCCGGCCGGGGATTAGCGACCTTCGCGGTGCGCGCCACCTGCCGGATCGCCGGCTCGGCCCTTGGCCTGCACCGCATCGAAGCCAGCACGCTGCTGCACAATCACGCATCGCAAAGGGTGCTGCAAAAATGCGGCTTCGAGCAGATCGGCATGGCGCCGCGCTATTTGAAGATCGCGGGCCACTGGCAAGACCACAACCTCTACCAGCGCCTGCTGGAAACCGGGCCCGACGAGGCACTTGCCGGGCAGGACTTCCCTTCAATGTGAGACCGGGCACTTTTGGCCTTTTCGATTTTTGCCGCCGCGGAATCTCGTGTATTGTTATTCAAGTCGTCAAGGCGGCAAACAAATGAATATGCGCCCATAGCTCAGCTGGATAGAGCGTCTGTCTACGGAACAGAAGGTCAGGGGTTCGAATCCCTTTGGGCGCACAAAGTGAAATTCCCGCTCGAAAGAGTGGGAATTTCTGTTTTAACCTGCGTTCCGGCTTCCCGCCGGAACGCAGGACATCCTGGAGAGTGCTAGTGCGAAGCGCGCAGGATCAATTCGGTGTCCATGATGCTCCATTCGGGCACACTTTCGCCATTGATCCGTTTGATCAGTATCTCGGCCATGACCGCCCCTTGGCGCTCCGGATGCTGGGCAATCGTGGTCAGCGGCGGGACGGCGTTGCGTGCGAAAGCGTCGTCGTCGACCGTGGTCACGGAGACATCCTGCGGAATATTGAGCCCGGCGCCCGCCATCGCCTGCAGCGCGCCGAAAGCCATTTGGGCGCTGGCCACGAACAACCCGTCGATGTCTGCACCCGATTCGATCAGCTGGCTCATCAGGTGGTGTCCGCTATCGGGGGTGAAATCGCCTTCCAGCACCGCCGCTGGTTCGAGTCCCGACTCGGCCAGCGCTTGGGTGAACCCGGTCAGGCGGTCGAGGCTCGCTCCCATATCCTGCGGTCCGGCTATGGTGGCGATGCGCCGGCGTCCGCGATCGATGATCACGTTGGTGGCCTGCTTCGCCGCGGCGATATTGTCGATGTCGACCACGTAGATTTCGTTCTGGTCGGTGCTCATGGTTCGGCCGCCGAACACCAGCGGGAGCTGCCCGCCGAGATCCGCGTAGGAACGGTCGGCGGAGTGGTGGGACAGCACCAGGGCGCCGTCCACATTGCCGCCGCGCAGATAGCGTGTGGTTTTCCCGGGATCGGATTCGGTGGACAGCAGCAGCGAGAGCATGAACTCGGTATCAGCCAGATACTGGGCGGCGCCCTGGACCACCTTTGCGAAATACGGATCGGCGAAGAATTTTGCGGTGTTTTCCGGAACCACCAGCGCGATCGCATTGGTTCTTCCTTGGGCCAGCGAGCGGGCCGCCCGGTTGGGCACGTAGTTCAGCTCTCGGATCGCCTGTTCCACCGCGCGCATCGCTTCCGGTTTGACCTTCTCCGAACCATTGACGACGCGGGACACCGTGGCGCGGGAGACCCCGGCGCGCTCTGCAACGAGTTCCAGCGTCGGTTGCTGCTTGCGTGCTTCGGACATGCTTGTTCTCTTTACTTCAAGGGCTTTCGCCGATCCTGGACGCTGGGGATCCGGGGCGCGGTTTGATCGCCGCACCCCGGGTCCGGGCGTCATGCCATTGTACGGTTGGCGGCGATGAGCCTGGCGTAGGCCCGGCCGCTGTTCTTGATGGTGCGTTGCTGCGTCCGGTAGTCCACGTGGATGATTCCAAACCTCTTGTTGTAGCCCCAGGCCCACTCGAAGTTGTCCAGCAGCGACCAGAGAAAGTAGCCCCGCACGTCCACCCCGTCGGAGAGGGCCCCGGCCACCGCGTCCAGATGGCTGAAAATGTATTCCTCCCGCTCCGGGTCCTCCACCGTGCCCTGTGCGGTGACCGCGTCCTCATACGCCGCCCCGTTTTCGGTGATGTACAGCGGCGGCAAGTTCGGATAGTCGTCCCGCAGCCGGTTGAGCAGCACGCGCAGCCCTTGCGGGTTCACCTCCCAGCCCATGGCCGTGCGCGGAAGGTGGCGGGTGGGGAAGGTGACGTGCTCGCTGCCGACGAACGGCGAGGATTTCGGCGAATCCGTGGGTACCAGGGCCGCCGGTTCGCCAGCGGCCAGCGGATGCCCGGACACATTGTCGTCATGGTAGTGGTTGACGCCGAGGAAATCGATGGGCTGCGCGATGAGCATCGCATCCGCGTCCTTGATCACCGCATTCAGTCCGAGGTCGCCGACGTCCTCCAACAGGTCTGCCGGGTATCCGCCGCGCAAGATCGGGTCCAGGTACATGCGGTTCCACAGGGCGTCGATTCGGCGCGCGGCTTCAAGGTCCACCGGGTCGGCGGGGTCATCGGGCACCGCGTTGGTCAGGTTCAAGGTGATGCCCAGGTGTTCTGCTCCCAGCTCGCGCAGCCGGGCAGTGGCCAGCCCGTGCGCCAGATGCTGGTGGTGCACGGCGGCCAGCGCGGCGGCAGGTTCCCGCCGTCCCGGCGCGTGCTCGCCAGCGGCGTAGCCGATCAGCGATGAGCACAAGGGCTCGTTGAATGTCGTCCAGTGGGTGACCCGGTCCCCCAGCTTCGCATGGACCACCTCGGCATACTCCAGGAATCGGAACGCGGTATCCCGGTTGGCCCAGCCGCCGAGTTCCTCCAGTGCCTGCGGCAGGTCCCAGTGGTACAGCGTCAGCCAGGGCAGGATGCCGTGCTCCAGCAGCTCGTCGACCAGCCGCGAGTAGAAGTCCAGCCCCTGCTGGTTGACGGCCCGCCCTCCGGGCACGATCCGGGCCCAGCTGGTGGAGAACCGATAGGAGTCCAGATGCAGCTCGCGCATCAGGGCCACGTCTTCGCTGTAGCGATGGTAGTGGTCCACCGCGACCTGCAGGTCGTCCCCGCCAGCGATGGCCCCGGGAGTGCGGGCGAACGCGTCCCAGATGGAATCCTCTTTTCCGTGGGAATGCGCTGCGCCTTCGATCTGTGCCGCCGCCGTGGCCGAACCCCAGATGAAGTGCTCGGGCCACGCGAATGATTGGGATAGATGTCGAGTCATTAGCCTTTGACAGCTCCTGTCATGATTCCGGAAACGAGTTGCTTGCCGGCCACGACGAACAGCACCAGCAGCGGAATGGTGGCCATCAGCGCACCGGCCATCACAATGGTGTAGTCGACGTAGCGGGCGGATTGCAGCTGGCTCAATGCCACCTGCAGCGTGGGGGTCTGCGGGGCCACCAGCATGGGCCACAGGTAGTCGGTCCATGCGGTCATGAAGGTGAATAGCGACAGGATCGCCATGGCCGGGCGGGCGGCGGGAACCCCCACATGCCAGAACGTGCCGATCATGCTGGCGCCGTCCACGCGGGCGGCCTCGATCAGTTCATCGGGGATGATGTCCACCAGATACTGGCGCATGAAGAACACCCCGAACGCTGTGACGAGGGTCGGGATCATGATGGCTCCCAGCGAACCGGTCCAGCCGAATTCCTTCATCATCATGAACAGCGGGATGATGCCCAGCTGGGTGGGCACCGCTAGGGTCGCGATCACGAAAACCAGCAGGCCCTCGCGGCCGCGGAAACGAAGCTTGGCGAAGGCGTACCCGGCCAGCGTGGAGAAGGACACGACCGACAGCGTGATCACGGAGGACACCACCAGGCTGTTGCCCAGGGCCGCCCAGAAGTCGACGGTGTTGAACACCTCGGCCACGTTGCTCCAGAAGTGTCCGCCCGGCAGCAGCGGAGGCCTGGCCGAAGCGAAGACCCCAGAATCCGAGGATCCGATGACCATCGAATACCACAGCGGGTAGGTGCTGCCCAAGAAGAACGCGAGCAGGATGCCGTAGACCAGGAATCCCGGCCGGCTTTCGGTTGTGAAGCTATGGGACCGCTTGCGTCGCGGCAGCGGGGCTGCCCTATTAAGGGTCTGGTTAACCATGGTTTCTCCTCCTGGCCTCTGCCATGTCCTGTCCGCTGGCCGGTATGGCGGTTTTGCCGGCTCTCCGGCCGCGACGCGCTGGCCGGCGGCCGGCGCGCTTCTCGCCGGAGGAAGCGATCTTCCTGGACAACAGGAAGTTGATGACTCCGATGAGGATGATGATCAGGAACAGCATCCAGGCCACGGCCGAAGCCCGGCCGAAGTCCCCGCGATTGAACGCCAGATCCCACAGATACAGCACGGTTGTCTGGTATTGGCGGTCGGGTCCGCCGGGGACCGAGCTGCTGGCGTTGAAAAGCTTCGGCTCGGTGAAGATCTGCATTCCGCCGATGGTGGCCGTGATGATCACGAAGATCATGGTCGGCCGGATGCTGGGCAGGGTGATGGAGAAGAACCTGCGCAGCTTGCCCGCGCCGTCGAGCGCGGCCGACTCGTGCAGCTCGCGCGGAACCGCCTGCATGGCGGCCAGCAGGATCAGCGCGTTGTATCCGGTCCAGCGCCAGTTCACCATCGTGGCTATGGCCAGGTGGGATGGGAACACGGAGGTCTTCCAAGCCACTGGATCCACGTTGAAAACCTGGAGCAGGTTGTTGATCAAGCCGTATTTTTCGTCGAAGGCGTTGGAGAAGATCAGCGTGACGGCGACCGGGGTCACCACATATGGCACCAGCACGCTCATGCGCCAGAAGGTCTTGGCTCGGAGGTTCTGGTCCAGCATCGCGGCGATGAACGTCGCGATCGCCAGCTGCGGGATGGCCGAGAGCAGGAAGATGCTGAACGTATTAAACAGGGAGTTCCAGAACAGCGGCGAGGACAACTCCGCGGTATAGTTTTCCAGCCCCACCCACTCCCCCGCTCCGCCCAGCAGATCCCAGTCGTTGATGGAGACCACGAAGGTGTAGACCAGCGGGAAGAGCCCGACGAGTGCGAAGAGGATGAAGAACGGTGCAACGTAGAGGTACGGCGAGTACTTGTAGTCCAGCCGGCTGAAGAAGTGGCGGTGCCGCTGTTTCCCGGTCAGCTGGTCCTCCCGGAGCTTCTCGGGTGTGGGTGCTGACGGCCGAGCTTTGCGCCCGGCAGGCCCGGTGCTGGCTCCGGGAGGCTTGTTGGTCATGGTGCTCATGAAAATTGTTCGCTTCTTCCTCGGTACCCGGGTCGGCAGACCCGGGTACCGATTGCGTCGGCCGCTACTTGATGTCCAGGTCCTTCAAGGTTGCCAGCGCGTCGTTCCACGCTTTCTGTCCATCCGTTCCGGAATCCAGCGCGATGGTGGCCGGGCCGAAGACCTGCTCCTGGATGACCGAGTCGTTCGGCCCCTTGAACTGGGCCTTGACTCCCTCGGCGCGGTTGGCCAGGATCTTCCCGATCGGCGCGTCGTTGAAGAACTTGGTCAGGTCATTGGCTCCGGTCACCGCTTCGGACTGCTGCGTGTCGAGGCTGCTCGGGAAGGTTCCGGCCACCTCGAAGGCGGCGGCTTGGGAATCCGCGCTGGTCAGCCACTGGGCCAGCTTCGCCGCCTCGGCCGGATGCTGCGAGGTCGCAGGCACGGTCAGGAAGGTTCCGCCCCAGTTCGCAGGGCCGCCGGGGAAGACGTCGGCAAAGTCCCAACCGCCGGTCGAATCGCCGCCGGCGCCCTCGATCTGCCCCTTGACGACTCCGAGCATCCATCCCGGACACGGCATGGTGGCGAAGGAACCGTCGACGAATGCCTGTCCCTTGCCCCAGTCCCACTGGGTCTGCCCGGAAGACAGTCCGTTGGAGGCCGCATCGGCCAGCAGGTCCCAGCGCTCGCGCAGCTGCGTGTTGCCCTCGATGTTCAAGGTTCCGTCGGCCTTGTAGTAGCCCTCGTCGAGCTGGTTGACCATGGAATTCCATACGAAGCCGGATTGGTCGTAGAAGGCCTTGTCCGAGGCCTTCACGTAGTCCTTGCCAACGTCGACGAACTGCTCCCAGGTGGCGTTGTCGCCACCGAAGAGTTCGGCCACCGCATCGCGCTCGCTGGGCAGGCCCGCTTCCTTGAAGAGGTCCGCGTTGTAGCACAGCCCCATCGGCCCGATGTCGGTGCCGTAGCCGATGATTCGGCCTTCGTCGTCGGTGGCCTGCTGGACCTTCCAGTCGACCCATTGGCCGGCAATGTCACCCGCGCCGTAGTCGCGCAGGTCGGTGAACGAGTCGGAGACGGTCATGACCTGGCCAAGCCACCCCTCCTCGACGGCCTGCACGTCGGGAAGGCCCGCACCTGCCGCCTGCTTGGTTTTCCAGTCGGTCAGCGCGTTGCCGCCGGTATCAATGTTCGTCGCCTGGATCTTGACTCCCGGATTCTCTGATTCGTACTTCGTATACAGGTCATCCAGCCCCATGGTGCCGAAGGTGGTCACTGTCAGGGTGATCGGGTTGTCTGGGGATGCCGGCTGTTCACTGGTCGCGTTGTTGTTGCCGCCGCAACCTGTGGCCAGCAGGGCCAGGCTTCCGGCGACGGCGGCCGCTTTGGCGATGCGGGATGTGCGTGTGATGTCCACGGTGACTCCGTTCAGAGTGCTGAGCTTGCGAGTGAAATTTCGAGCGTCCCGAGATGTCGTGAGAGCGCTCTCAAAATTGAGGAAAAAATAAAACTCCGCAGAGTTTCCGATGCAGCATGAGTCGCAACAGCACTCGCGCATCAACCGTGTGAGCGCTCTCACAAATCATCTCCACTAAGATTGCCCGGGGATCCACGAAGTGTCAACCCCCAATTTCCCTGCCGTCGGGGCGTCGACGCAAGCGGCCCGGTCGCGTGCACGCAATCTGCGCGCAGGCGACCGGGCCCGGCAGCTATTAGCCTGGCGCCGCTATTTCTTGTCCAGCTGCAGGCCCACCAGCACCGGATCGTGGTCAGAGGAGCGGTACTGGTCTCCGGTGACCAGCTGGGTCACGTTGTAGTTGTAGCGGCTGTACTCGTAGCCGATGGATTCGGTCGCGTTGATGTTCCAGATGTCCTGTCCTGCCACCTTCCGCGCCAACGGCTTCGAGGCGAAGACGTGGTCTAGCGAACCGGTCAGCCCGGCAAACAGGTAGCTGCGCGAATCGGCCTTGGCGCCCAGGTCGACGTACCCGGCATCGGCCAGCACCTTGATCGGATCCTCGGCCGAGTAGGAGTTGAAGTCACCGGCCAGCAGGATCTGGTCGGTGTTCGAGGTCTTCTTCAGCGAATCGGCGAACTCGACCAGCGCGGTGGCCTGCTCGACGCGCGCGGCGTTCCACGCGCCCTGGCCGTCGCCCTTGTCGGCGTTGGCCGACCCGTCCTTGGGATCGGATCCCTTGGACTTGAAGTGGTTGGCAACCACCAGGAAGCGGGTCTTCTGGTTGCCGCCCACACGCTGGAAGGCCTGGGCCATCGGGTCGCGGGCGTTGTCGAAGGCGGGGTCCTGGAGGATCGTGGACTTGCCGATCAGCTTCACCGCATCGCGCTGGTAGATCATCGCCGTGCGAATCACGTCCTCGTCGGCCCGAACCGCGCCGGGGCTCGGCACGTAGCTCCAGCGGTTCTCCCCGGCCGCGGCATTCAACTCGCCAACCAGGTGCGCCAGCGCGGCGTCGCGGTCCTGGCCGAAGCGCGCCGAGTTCTCGATCTCCTCAAGCACCACGACGTCGGCGTCGAACTTGTTCAGCGCCGCCACGATCTTGGACTGCTGCCGCTCCAGACTTGCCTCCGTGGCCGCGCCGCGGGCGTCGCAGCCCCCGCGCACCGTCACCGGAACACCCTGGCGGTCGTTGTAGTAGGTGCAGCCCTCGAGGCTGTCGCCGGTAGTCGTGAAGTAGTTGAGCACGTTGAAGCTGCCGACGCTCACATTGCCCCCGACGTCCTCCGGCTCGCCGCTGTCGATCTGCTCGAAGCTGACCGGGATGTCAGCATCCTGCGCACCGGTCACCTGTCCGGTCGGCTGCAGCCTCCACAGGTCGTAGCGGTAGTCCATGATCACCGGATCGGTGAAGGTCGCAGCCGCTCCCACGGTGACCCGGCGCTGCGCATCGAGGTACGGCAGCGGCACCGAGGTGTTGGAGGCGCTTGAGAAGTTCAGCGTCGCGCCGTCGTCCAGCACGATGGCCCGCTGCTCGTTCTCGGCGGCCAGCTGCAGGGCCTGGGCGCTGCCCGGGGCGAAGACGTCGGTGGGCTGGCGCAGCGTGCGCTCTCCGGGCACGATGCTGCTGGTTCCCTGCGCGAGGGTGACCTCGCCGAACTGGTTCAGCGAGTAGTTGTCCGAGACAGTGAACCGACCCTGCGGGTCGACCACCATGGATTCGAAGCGCTCGCGGGCGGCATCCGAGGCCGGCAGCGCGATCGCCAGCGGCTTGACCGCTTCGGCCGGTTCGTCCAGCTGCTGCACGCCGGAGGCGCTGATCTGGGTCAGACCGAAGTATTCGGACACGGTGCCCGCGACTTCCACGTGGTCGCCCACGGCGAGCGAGGAAACCTGCCGCGGCGCGTAGATGAAGATGCCGGAGCTGCCCAGCGGCGAGATCTCCGCGCCGCTGCCCGCGGTCTGCAGGTAGAAGCCGCGGATGCCGCCTTCGGCATAGGCCCCGGTGACTACACCCTGGACCGTCACCTTTTGCCCCGCGAGAGGAGAAGCGTCGGTGGTTCCCTGGATTTCCTCGATCGAGGTGATTCCGGGGTCGTCGGCCGTGGCCGGCACGATTCCGCCAGCCGCGAGGCTGGCGCCCAGAACAGCGGCCGCAAGAGCCATGCTGGTGCGTTTGCGCATGTGATTCCCAACGTCGGTGTCGTGAGCGCGGACAGGTGACCGCGCCGTAAGCTCAGCACCGAATAAACCAGACGAACTTGAATTCGCCGTGAATTCCCCCGGGCGCACTCGGTGACAGCTCATGAATCATCCAAATGCATTACGCGCTTTACGTCCAGAGGTGATGCAAAAGATATTCCCACTAATTGAACTGACCGGTCAGTTCAATTAGTCTCGTTAACGTGCTTGTTGCAGACTCGATTTCATTCCAGGGACGCCATAGCGAACTGGTTCCGCCCACTTCCCTGAGCGTCGCGCCCGGGGAAATGCTGCTTGTCGCCGGGGAACCGCAGGGCGCGCGCACCGCGTTGGCCCTGCTGCTTTCAGGCCGGATGAAGCCCGGCGGCGGCACGGTGACCTGGGGCAGCAGCTCGCGCCTGGCCCACCTGCGCAAGCACAGCGCGGTGGTCGACTCCCCGAACATCAACGATCCCGAGGCGCACCTGAAGGTCCGGGACGTGGTCAGCGAGGACCTCTCGCTGATCCCCTCGCCGCCGTGGCGCAAGCCGAATCCCAAGAAGTGGATGGCGGAGCACGGCTACGGCGACATCGCCGGCGACTGGGTCGACGCGGTCGATCCAGTGCGCATGACCGAGATGCTCACGCAGCTGGCCGCCGAGAATCCGCAGATCAGGCTGCTGGTCGTGGATTCGCCCGACCGGCACCTGGGCGAGGACGAGGCATGGCTCGAAGCCCTGGAGCGCTTTGCCCTGTCGGACCGCCAGTTCGCCGTGGTCGCCACGGTGGCCCGGATCCCCGACAGCTGGACCGGTCCGGTGGCCTACCTCGGGGTGGCCGAATGGGCCGATGGCCTCGCATCGGATGAAGCACCTGCACCGCTCCCCGACGCCGCGCCGGAAGAAACCTCCGAGGACTCCGATGACCGGATCCGGACCGGGCTGGACGAGCACGTCGAACCGTCCGAACCAGGTGAGCCTGCCGAGCCGGTTATGCCGATCGAGCCGGCCACCGCCATGGTGCCGGCCGTCGCAGAACCGCCGCACGAGCCCGCCGAATCGGAGCCCGCCGAACCCGAGCCTTCCGAACCGGTTCAAGACCCATCGGCCAGCGCGGAACCTGGAACGCCGGAAGAACAGGACACCCCCACGCCGACCCCGCGGCCGGCCAGCGACCCCAGCCAAGCAAAGGACTAACCCATGACGACACTGCGTCTGGCGCTTTCCGAACTCAAGCGCATGACCCGCGGCACGCTGCCCAAGCTCGCGCTCATCGCCATCACCTGCGTGCCGCTGCTGTACGGCGCGCTCTACCTCTACGCCAACTGGGATCCGCAGTCCAACCTGGACAATGTCACCGCCGCGGTGGTCAACCTCGATGAGGGCGCCACCGTCGACGGCAAGGAGAAGCAGGTCGGCGACACCGTGGTCGAGTCGCTGGACGAGGACGGCACCTTCAGCTGGGCCCAGCTGGACACCCGCGAAGCGGCCGAGCAGGCGGTCTCCGACGGCACCTACGCCTTCGCGATGATCCTGCCCGAGGACTTCTCCGCGGCGCTGACCTCCCCGGGGGACTTCAAGGACGCCACCCAGGCGGACATCGAGCTGCTGACCAACGACGCGAACAACTTCATGGTCAGCAACTTCGCCAAGACCCTGGCCGGCGAGGTGCGCACCTCGGTGGCCAACGAGGTCGGCACCGAAACCGCCTCCGCCATGATCGCCGGCTTCGTGGACATCCACCAGTCGATGGGCGAGGCCGCCGACGGCGCCAAGCAGGTCTACGAGGGCACCCTGTCCCTGGGCGACGGCGTGCTCACCCTGGCCGACGGCACCACCAAGCTGGTGGACGGCAGCTCCCAGCTGGCCGACGGCACGCTCGCGCTCAAGGACGGCACCAGCTCGCTGAGCACCGGGCTGGATTCGCTGGTCGCCGGGCAGGGCAAGCTGGCCGACGGGGCCGACTCGCTCGCCTCCGGCGCCGCCGAACTCTCCGCCGGCGCAGGCAAGCTCTCCGCCGGGCTGGACACCTTGGAGTCCAAGACCGCAGCGCTGCCTGACTCGGTAAAGCGGCTGGATGACGGAGCGCACAGCGCCAAGAAGGCCGCCGACCAGCTGGCCGCCGGCTCCAAGCAGGTCGCCGACGGCAATGCCAAGCTCGCCGCCACCGCGGACGGGGCCATCGAGGTGATCGACCAGCTGCAGGTCGACGCGAAGGACCGGCTGGGCCAGGTGGAAGATGCGATGTCCCAGCGCCTGGATGCACTCGTGGCCTCCGGCGCGCTGAGCGAAGAACAGGCGGAGAAGATCGCCAAGGACCTCGCCGGCGCCGTGGACGACTCGACCGCGAGCCAGGCGGTGAAGGACGAGGCGGCGAAGGTCCGCGCCGAGCTGGGCGCCGTGCAGTCAAGCCTTGACGCGCTGGCCGGCGGCTCCCAGCAGGTGGCCGACGGCAATGCCGAGCTCGCCAAGGGCCTGGGCACCCTGTCCGCGGGCACCGGCAAGCTCAACGCCGCGGTCCCCTCCCTGGTGGAGGGCATCTCCACGGCCGCCGACGGCGGCTCCGACCTGGCGTCCGGCGCCAAGACCCTGGCCTCCGGGGCCTCTACCCTGGCCGGCGGCCAGCACGACGCGCTGGACGGCGCCACCCAGGCGGCCTCGGGAGCCGGCGAGCTGGATTCCGGCGCCGGGGCGCTGGTGGACGGCTCCGGGGCGCTGCACTCCGGGCTGGTGCAGCTCTCCGACGGCGTCGGCGAACTCTCGGACGGCACCACCCAGCTGGAGGACGGCTCGGGCGAGCTGTCCAGCGGCCTGGCGGACGGCGTGGGACAGGTCCCCGACCCGGATGCGAAGACCAGCGACAAGCTGGCGAACGTGATCGGCGACCCGGTCTCGGTGACCCAGCAGAAGCAGGCCGAGGCGCACGCCTACGGCGAGGGGCTGGCCCCGTTCTTCATGACCCTGGCGACGTTCATCGGCGTGCTGATCCTGACCCAGGTGGTCCGCCCGATCACCACCCGCGCGCTGGCCTCCAACGGCGTGAACTGGAAGATCGCCATCGGCGGCTGGCTGCCCTTCGCCGGGCTGGCGCTGCTGCAGACCAGCCTGCTGTTCGCGGTGGTGCACTTCGGGCTCGGCCTGAACACCGCCCACCCGTGGCTGACCTGGGGCCTGTTCCTTCTCGCGGCGCTGTGCTTCAGCGCCCTGATCCAGGGCATCTACGCCCTGCTGGGCACCGCCGGCAAGTTCGTGGTGTTGGTGCTGATGGTGCTGCAGCTGGTCACCGCCGGCGGCACCTTCCCCTGGGAGACGCTGCCCGAGCCGCTGCACGTGCTGCACCAGATCCTGCCGATGAGCTCGGTGGTGCTGGGCATGCGCCACCTGATGTACGGGGCGGATCTGGGCATGCTGTCGGCCATCGGCGGCGTGCTGGTTGGCTACACGCTGCTGGGTCTGGGCTGCAGCCTGCTGGCGGTGCGCCTGCACAAGACCTGGACGCTGAAGACCCTGCAGCCGGAGCTGGGCGAATGACAGGGCAGTTCGGCGCCCGCCCGCGGGTGCGCGCCACCGATTCGAAGGAGCGGCTGTTCGCCGCCTCGATGGCGCTGCTGGGCCGGCGCGGGGTCAACGCGGTGTCGGTCGACGAGATCGCCCGCGCCGCAGGGGTCTCCAAGGGCACCGTCTACTACAACTTCGGCTCCAAGGAGAAGATGATCGGCGCGCTGCTGGAGTTCGGCGCGCGCAAGCTGCTGGACCAGCTGGGCCGGGACGCGGCGGTCGAGGATCCGATGGCGGCGCTGGAGGCGATGGTGCGCTCCGCGTTCGGCTTCGTGCAGGAGTACCCCTCCTACGCCCAGCTGTGGGTCAGCGAGCAGCAGCGCGGCGAAAGCCCGTGGGGCGAGCAGGTGCAGGAGTTCCGCCACCGGATCACCGACCAGATCACCGAGGCGCTGCGCCGCGCGGTGCAGGTGCCCGAGCCGCTGCTGGCCGCTTCCGCCCGCGCGATGTTCGGCGCCGCATTGCTCACCGCGCGCGAACGGTCCGACGGCGAGGCGCCGCCGGATCTGGACACCAATACGCTGGCGGTGATGGCCACGGTGCACGGGCTGCGCGCGATGTCCCGGGACGTTCGCTAGGTGCGCGCCTGCGGTTCCCAGCCGCGGGTGGGCTGCAGTCCGGGCAGCGTCCCGCGGTAGAGCAGCACCCCCGGGTAGTCCTGCAGCAGCCTGCCCGCCTCGCGGGCGGCGCCCGGCGACAGCGCCCCCGGCAGCCCGTCGAGCACCAGCAGCGCCGGCTTCTCCAGCAGCGCCCGCGCCAGCAGCAGCCCGGCGCGCTGCGCGTCGTCCAGCGGTTCGCCGCCGCGGCGCAGCATGGTCGCCTCCGCGTCGGGCAGCTCGTCGACATCCAGCCCGAACAGCTGCGCCAGCCGCAGCGCCTCCTCCAGGCTTCCCTGCGGGCGGCGGTAGCGCAGCGCGCGGGCGATGGACCCGCGTTCGAGCACCATCCCTGACAGCGCGGCGCCCAGCAGCCGGCGCCGGCTGCGTTCGGGGATCAGCCCGAGGTTCCGTCCGCCCACCCAGGCCCCGTGGGGCTGGGGATCCGAGGCCAGCCCGGTGGTGGCCAGCCGATGCAGCAGCTGCTGCGCGGCCCGGCCGCCGCCCACCTCGATGCGCTCGCCCGGACCTGCCAGCAGCGTGGGCCAGGCCCGCCCGTCCGGGCCGGCGGCCGGCTGCAGGCGCACCACGTCCGGGGTGTTGCCAGGCGCGCCCACCGGCAGCCGGGTCCCGGCGCCGGTGCCGCGCGCGGCCAATTGGGCCAGCAGCGGGGCCAGGATCCGCCGGGCGGCCTTGTAGTTCTGCCGGTATTCGACCATGCGCCCGAATTCCCCGAGCACCGCGCTGCTGATGCCCAGCAGCAGCAGTCCGCTGGTGATCGCGGAGGCCGGCAGCCCGGCGCTGGAGGCAAGGCCCACCAGCAGCACGCTGCCCATCAGCGGCACGGCCAGCGCGCTGGCGCGCAGCGCCCCGGCGAATCGCGCGCGGTGCACTGCGGCGGCTGCCATGCGAGCGGCGGCGCCCTGCAGCCGGCCCACCTCGCGCCCCACGCCCCCGGCGGCCCGCACGGAGGTGGCGGCGTCCAGGGTTTCGGCGATCCGCGAGGCCAGCGCCCCGCGGCGCCGGCGCAGCACCCGGGCCGCGCCGTAGGCTCCCGGGGCCAGCACCCCGAGCAGCAGCAGTTCCAGTCCCAGCGGGATGAGCAGCGCCAGCGCCAGCGGCGGCGCGCTGAGGTACAGCCCGGCCAGCGCGAAGAGCAGCAGCGGGATGCCCGCCATGAGCGGCACGATGCCCTGGATCACCCAGTTGCGCACCGAGGAGAGGTCGTTGGTGGAGCGGGCGACGGTGATGCCCAGCCCCGGGGCCCGGTCGGCGGTCAGCGACTGCTTCAGCAGCCCGCCGCGCAGCTGCGCCACGTAGTGCTGCCCCAGCTCCTCGGCCAGCACCCGCTCGGCGAACTTGCCCAGCCCGAACGCGAGCGCCAGGCCCAGCACCAGCCAGAGCCCGGAAACGGTGAAGGCGCGGGTCAGCTGCCCGGTGAGCCAGGCCAGCAGCACCGTGAGCGCGCCCATGCCAAGCCCCAGGCCCAGCAGCCACGACAACGCCGCCCGGCGCCCGGGGGCCCACAGGGCCGGCAGCCTGCCGCGCCGCGCCCGCGCGCCCATCCCGGTGTCCGTCTTCTCCTGCATGGCTTGCCTTCGCCGCCGCGGCTAGGAGCGCGGCAGCAGCGCCGTGGCGACCTGCGGGTCGCACAGCTCGAAGGTGTCGATGACCTGGGTGCGCAGGTTGGCGCGGGCCTCGTCGGCGGCCAGCGGGGAGGCGGTCAGGCGCCCGGAGACCGCGGCCAGGTCCAGTCCGGCGGAGAGCAGGATCTGCTCGCCGGCCAGCGCGCCCAGCGCGTCCTGGGCGCTGAACAGCACCCGGTCCACGTGCCGGGAGAAGACCGGGTCGTTCAGCAGGCGGGAGGTCTCGCCCTGGAACAATCCGTCGGCGATCTCGATGACGACCACGTCGGCGCCGGTGGCGGCCTGCTCGCGGATCATCGCCACCAGCAGGTCGCGGACCTGCTCGTAGCGCACCATGTAGGTGGTCGGGTAGCCGAAGTCGGTGAAGTCGGCCACTGACACCGCGCCGGCGTCCTTGAAGAGGTTCGGGTCGTTGCCGGCCCCGGTGCCGGTGGCCTTGCCGGCTGCAACATCCAGCCCGGCATTGGTCAGCCCGTTGACCAGGCAGCCCAGGGTGGTGGACTTGCCCGAGTTCATCGAGGTGCCCAGCACCGCGATGACCGGCACGCCGGTCCGGGCCGGCTGCGCGCTCGCGCCGGCCGAGGGGGTGTGCACCTGCAGCGGGGCGAAGTCGGCCAGGTTCACGACCTGCCCGTCGCGGGCCAGCAGGCCCAGCGGCTCCAGCTCGGTAGCCGCCTCGATGGAAGCATGCATGGATTCCACGCGGCTTGCCACGCCGCCGCCGGCCACCAGCTGGCACGGGCCCAGGTCCAGCGGCACGTGGGCCAGGAACTGGTCAGGGGCGTAGCGGTCGCCGTAGGCCACCAGCACCAGCTGGCCGACGAACAGCTTCTGGCGGCGGCCCTCGGCCGACTGCAGCGCGGTGTGCTGGCCGATCTCGGTCACGCGGGCCACCACCACGTCTCCGGCGGCAGGGGCCAGCGCGGCGCCACCCAGAAGATGGAAGTCGCCCGGGTTGCGCTGCAGCTGCGCGCCGACGAAGCGGGTGGTGTAGGCGGTGCGGATGGCGGCCACGGTGCGGGCGCCCAGCTCCTGGCGGTCGCTCGACGGCGCGGCCGATGGGGTTGGGTGCTCTTCGATGATTGGTGCAATACCCATGGCGGGTTCTCCTTGCTCGCTTTCCACGGGGAGCCTGGGCCCCGCGGCCGGCCGTTCGGCTCGACTATTTACAGTGAAGTCGCCCAGGGTTAACCGAACGTGGACATCCGATGAGATGGTCAGGAGAATCCCGTGAGGGTTTTCTCATCTTGGGCCGCAGGCGTCCGACCCGCGGATTGGCCGGGGCTCAGGGCCGTGGAACGGCGAAGTGGGTGACCTTCGCGTCGCGCGCGTCCAAGTGCGAATAGGGGTGGCCGGTCTCCAGCACCGTGGTGCCCAGGGTCGGGTAGTTCATCGCCAGCTCGTAGACCGCTTCCTCGTCGGAGTCGGCCGAGGCCAGGCGCAGCGCCAGCTCCTGCAGCACCGGCTGGTGCCCGATGACCAGCAGCGTGCCCACGGTGTCCGGCACCTCGTTGATGATCGAGCACAGCGCGGAGACCGAGGCGGTATATATGCGCGAGTCGATGTACGGGGTCGGGCCCTTCTCCCCCAGCTCGGAGAGCACCCAGGCGCAGGTCGACCGGGTGCGCAGCGCGTCGGAGCAGATGATGTAGTCCGGGATGAGGTCGTTCTCCACGAGCCAGGCCCCGGCGGCGGGGGCTTCGCGGTTCCCGCGCGAGGCCAGCGGGCGCTCGTGGTCGGGCACGCCCAGCGGGTAGTCCGCCTTGGCATGGCGCATCAGGATCAGGCGGCGGGTCTGGGCAGCATTCATAGTCCCCAGCTTAAGACAAGCGCGGCGGGCATACCCAATGGTTTGCCCGCCGCGCCGCCGGTTCGTCCCGCCCAGGGACGCCGACTCCGAAGACTAGATGGAGTATTCCGGCGCCGCCCAGACAACGACCTCCGGGTGCTCGTAGAAACGGTAGCCCTGGCCGCGCACGGTGCGCACAGTGTTCGCCAGACGGCCCAGCTTCGAGCGCAGGCGGCGGATGTGCACGTCGATGGTGCGCTCGTTGGGCACCTCGTCGGCATTGCGCCACAGGTTTTCCAGCAGCTCCTCGCGGCCCACGGTGCGGGTGCCGTTCTCCACCAGGAAGTTCAGCAGCTCGAATTCCTTGAAGGTCAGGTTCAGGGTCTCGCCGTCCAGGTAGACCTCGCGGCGCGACAGGTCGATCAGCACGCCCGACGGACGCGGGGTGCTCGGGCGCGCCTCGGCGCGCGGGCGGCGGGAGAGGGTCGGATCGCCCAGCGCCTGGCGCACGACGTCGATCGGCTCGCCCTGGGCGCTGGTCGGTGCCAGTGCCACGGCCGCGTGGGTCTGGGCCTGCGGCGACAGGGTCGCCAGGAAGGCGCGCACCTGGGTGGCCAGCTTGCCCAGCGAGGTGCCCTGGGCCTGGGCTGCCGCTTCGTCCAGGCCTACATACAGCACGAAGCCGCGGGCCGAGGTGTCAGCGCTCTGGGCTCCTGCTGACTGGACAGGTGCGGCGGCAGGCTGATGCATTGGTTCGCGGGTCTCATGCACGTTGGAAACGGCGCGCAGCGGGCGATAGCCTGCCGGGGCATAGCTTCCTGCGGCCGCGCGCTGCGCCGCCGCTGCCCGGTTCTGGGCATTGCGAATTGAAACGTGAACGTATCCGGATCCTGCCGACATATTGCTTTTCCTCTATGTGTGCGAAGGCCAAGTGATTTGGCGCTGATGCTTCGGGTTTTGCTTGCGCTGCCAGCGGCCTTCGTCCACCAGCAGCAGTTGGGTTTCCCGTCAACGGCTGCCCGTGAACCGAATTCCAGTAACTCAGAAATTCGATGCGGTGCCGCTGACGCCGAGCATTCGACAACAGCAAAGGGAGGCCAGCGGCGATGTCCCGCCGGGGTTCCATTTACTGCTCTGCGCCTTACTCACACCTCTAGTTTCCTCGTAACATTGGGAACTTGCAAGTAACAATAAGCACCCATGTCCACGATGTGAGACGGATGTGTCCGAAAGTGACGTGCGCCACTTTAGGCAAAACATGGCGATCTAAGCGCTTAACTACTCAATATGTTCAGGATTTTTTGGATCAATGCGCAGTATGCCTACCCTATGCAGAGGTCTGAATATTCATTCATTGACATTCGATGTTCACACTTCAAACATTCGCCGTTCTGCACCCTTGACCAAATTAAGCGCTATCTGATTGCAAATATCTCGCATAAAATCGTCATGTGGACATAGCTTCTGCACAGGTAAATCATAAAGTCAGCCCAAGGCAATAGGGGATGCTCTTAAACATGAACGATTCCCGATTCTCTCCCGCCCAGCTTCCACGTCTCACCCATCCGGACGGCACGCCGATCAAGGTACTGGTGGTTGACGACGAGCCATCGCTCGCCGAACTGGTAGCCATGGGAACCCGCATGCTCGGGTGGGAAGCGACCATGGCCCATGACGGCCCCGAAGCCGTCGCCACCGCACGTTCCTTCACCCCTGACGTCCTGGTCTTGGACTGGATGCTGCCGGGCTTCGACGGTCCCGAGGTGCTGCGCAAGGTCCGTACCCACCTGCCCGACGTCCCGGTGCTGTTCCTGACCGCCAAGGATGCAGTCGAGGACCGCATTGAAGGCCTGGGCGCCGGCGCCGACGACTACGTCGCCAAGCCCTTCAGCCTGGAGGAGGTGCTGATCCGCCTGCACCGCCTGGTCGAGCGCTCCGGAGCCACCACCGCAGATACCGCGGAGCTGGTGGTCGGCGACCTGGTGCTGAATCTCGACTCCCACGACGTCTCCCGCGCCGGACGCGAGATCCAGCTGACCGCCACCGAGTTCGACCTGCTTTCCTACCTGATGAACAACGCGCGCCGCGTGGTGTCCAAGTCGCAGATCCTTGACAATGTCTGGCACTACGACTTCGACGGCCAGGCGAACATCGTTGAACTGTACATTTCCTACCTGCGCAAGAAGATCGACGTCGACGCCGAACCGATGATTCACACCGTGCGCGGCGTGGGATACGTTTTGAAGCCCGCTGCATGAGCATGTTCACCACCACCCCGAAGGTGAGTTCTCCGCATGCGCTGCAGCGCAAGCTGATGATCATCCTTCTCACGTCGGTCACGGCAGTCTCCGCGCTGCTCGGGCTGCTCTACAACGCCGGCATGCGCCAGACGCTCATGGACCAGCTCGGCGACCAGCTCAAGCTGACCACCGAGCGCGCCCTGAACTACTCGCAGGAAGCCGGCAACGGCCGGATCGAGGCCCCCGGCCAGTCCGCCGGCACGCTCACCGCGCGCTTCGACCGGTTGGTCTTCGTCGGCGGCGTGCTGGACAAGAAGACCGGTGAATTCAAGCAGCTGGGCCAGCAGGACGCCATCCCGATGGTGCAGCTGCCGGTCAGCGACCTGCACACCCCCGGAGCATTCCACCCGCGCCGCGCAAACCTGACGGTTGGCGACTACTACCTGGTCGCGGTGCAGGACGCCGGCACCAACACCGTGCTGGTGGTCGGCCTGCCGCTGTCCGACACCGACGTGGCGTTGCGCGAAATGGCCTGGCTGACGCTGTTCATCGCGATGATCCTGATCGTCGGCGCGGGCCTGGCCGGCTCCTGGCTGATCAGCCGCTCGCTGGCTCCGCTCAAGCGCGTGGCGGGGGTGGCGGCCTCGGTGGCCGACACCGACCTGGATTCGGGCAAGGTCGAACTGACCCAGCGCGTGGCCGAGGAGGACGCGACCCCGGGCACCGAGGTCGGCAACGTGGGCTACGCCCTGAACGCGATGATCGACAACGTCTCCACGGCGCTGACCGCCCGCGAGAAGTCGCAGGCGCAGATGCGCCAGTTCGTCGCCGACGCCTCGCACGAGCTGCGCACCCCGCTGTCCTCCATCCGCGGCTACACCGAGCTGCTCGCCGCGACCGAGCACTTCTCCCCCGACGGGCAGCGTTCGGTGGAGCGGGTGCTGCAGCAGAGCCACCGCATGGGCTCGCTGGTGGAGAACCTGCTGCTGCTGGCCCGGCTGGACGAGGCGAACGCCTTCCGCCGCACCAAGCTGGATCTGGGGCTGCTCACCGCCGACATCACCGAGGACTTCAAGGTCACCGCGGACGACCACATCTGGGAGTTCGACTGCCAGGACCCGCAGACCTTCGTCTACGCCGACTCCTCCTCGCTGCGCCGGGTGATCACGAACCTGCTGGCCAACGCCCGCAAGCACACCAGTCCCGGCAACACCGTGACCGCCACGGTCCGCCAGGACCCGGACAGCAACGAGGCGGTGCTGCTGGTGCACGACACCGGCGAAGGCATCGACGCGGATTTCCTGCCCACGGTCTTCGAGCGCTTCACCCGCGCGGACAAGGCCCGCTCCGGCTCGGACGGCACCACCGGGCTGGGCCTGCCGATCGCCAAGAGCATCGTGGAAGCCCATGGCGGCAGCATCTCGGTGCGCTCGGTCCCCGGGGACACCGTCTTCGAGGTCAGGCTCCCGCTCATCGACCAGGACGCCGAACCCGCCGGCTCAGCCGGACGTTCCCCCAAGGCCTCGGTCTAGCCCAGGGGCAGGAGCGAATCGGGGATTGAGAAAAGGGCTGCCCGCACCAGTGGTGCGGGCAGCCCCTTTCGCGTTGTCCGGCGGAGAACCGCCGGCGCCGGAAAACTAGGCGATCGGCGGGGTGACGCCGTACAAGCGGTCGCCGGCATCTCCCAGGCCCGGGATGATGTAGGACTTATCGTCCAGCTTCTCGTCCAGCGAGGCCAGCACCACGTGCACGCGGTCGTCGTCGCCGTGGATCGACTTCAGGCGTTCGACGCCCTCCGGCGCGGCGATCAGGCAGATGCAGGTCACCGAGCTGGCGCCGCGCTCGAAGATGAACTTGATGGCCTCGGCCAGGGTGCCGCCGGTGGCCAGCATCGGATCCAGCACGAACACCTGGCGTCCGGACAGGTCGTTCGGAACGCGGTCGGCGTAGGTGATGATGTCCAGGGTTTCCTCGTTGCGGGCCATGCCCAGGAAGCCGACCTCAGCGGTCGGCACCAGGCGTGTCATGCCTTCGAGCATGCCCAGGCCTGCGCGCAGGATCGGGACGACGAGCGGGGTCGGCTTGGCGATGGTGGTACCGGTGGTGACCGCGACCGGGGTGACGACCTCGACCTGCTCGGTCTTCACCTCGCGGGTGGCCTCGTAGGCCAGCAGGGTGACCAGTTCATCGGTCAGCTGGCGGAAAATCGAGGACGGGGTGTTCTTGTCACGAAGAACTGAGACCTTGTGTGCCACCAACGGGTGGTCGACTACCTGTACGCGCATGCATCAAAATCTATCAGCCCGGCCTTTGCCCGATCGAGGAATTCCGGCAATTCCCCGACGGAAATCCGGATTATGTGCCCAAGCGAACAGTAAAACCGCCCGCCGTCCCCGGCGGCGGCACCCGAACACGTATGGTTGGAGCACTATGAACCGTGAACACGAAGCCTGGATGGACCTCGCGCTGGACGAGGCCCGGGCCGCCTTGGCCACCGACGACGTCCCCATCGGCGCGGTGGTCATCTCCCCCGACGGAAAGCTGCTGTCCACCGGCCGCAATGAACGCGAAGCCCTGAAGGACCCCACCGCCCACGCCGAGGTCGTCGCCATCCGCAACGCGGTCTCCGCCCTGGCCGCGCGCGGCGAGGACGACGGCTGGCGCTTGGAGGACTGCACCCTGGTGGTCACGCTGGAACCCTGCGCGATGTGCGCCGGAGCGATCGTGCTCGCGCGCATCCCGCGGGTGGTGTTCGGCGCCTGGGACGAGAAGGCCGGGGCCTGCGGCTCGGTGTTCGATATCGTGCGCGAACCGCGGCTGAACCACTGGGTCGAGGTCTATCCCCGCGTCAGGGAGCAGGAATGCGCCGGCCTGCTGCACGACTTCTTCAGATCCAAGCGCTGAGCCGCAGCCGGAAAAACTGTGTTTCGGGCCACTTGCGCCCGATTGGAGCCCCTTCGTTTTGGCATTCGCCAGATGTTCGTTATAGAGTTATCAGGTCTGGTGACGTGTCCGAGCGGCCGAAGGTGCAACACTCGAAATGTTGTGTACGGTAACCCCGTACCGTGGGTTCAAATCCCACCGTCACCGCCAATGAAAACCCCTAGTTAGCTAGGGGTTTTCTTCTTTTAATGATCAGACGCTGCGCACCGGGCGCGGGCGCGTCGTCCAGTGGAAGGTCGCCGTGGCATGCCCCTCATGCATGGCGAGAACGGCTTCCACCACCACGCCGGCCCGCACGCTTGCGCCCAGGAAACCTCAGTCTGAGGTGTCCTTTGTGAGCATCGCGTAAGCAGGACGAAATACACCACTAGCCTGCCGGGGCTGCCGGACGGGCTACGCACGCGTGCCCTCAGGAGCCCGGGTGCAGAACCCAGTCCTCCTCCGGCTGGATGAGGCAAGGGGCTCATCGGGTCGGAGAAGGAACAGGCATTGCCTACTGGGCCCGAAACACCTCCACACGCCGACCAGCTCCCGCCTCAATACGCAGGATCCTGTTTTTCTTTGGCAACGGCAGGACTTGAATACTAAGTTTCCCCGACACCCCCTAACCCTGTTCACCCTTCCCAGAATGCCAGGGCGATAATCTGTGGCGTCGAACTGAACCGTGCACCGAACAATCGAGGCACGCAGATGGATTGCTTTACTCTGCAACCAGTTGTCGCAAGCCGATATCGTAGACACAACGGATGCTATCGCGGATGGCACAAGTGTCAATATTGCGCAGCAGACAACCGAATTTCGGCGAATGCCTAATAAATGCCCTCGTGTCCATGCTTACCACATACTGATCGGTACGCTATCGTTCATAAAGTGCATCTCAGTCCAGATGCTGAACGAAGTCACTCGATCCACTAGGAGGAAGTTATGGGTTTCATTGGTTGGATTGTTTTGGGCCTCATCGCCGGTGCGATTGCTAAGGCGATCAAGCCAGGCGAGCAGGGTGGCGGCTGGATCGCCACGTTGCTCCTCGGCGTTGTCGGCGCCGTCATTGGTGGCTGGATTGGTTCCGCGGCATTCGGTGTCGGAGTGAACGAATTCTGGTCGCTTTCGACGTGGTTGCTGGCCATCGGTGGTTCGCTGCTCGTCCTCATTATTTGGGGACTGCTTACGCGTAAACGGGCCTAGCCTGCACGACAAGGACAGGGGTCCTACTTTGCGAAGTAGGACCCCTGCTCCATTGATCGCTCTCCACCAACTCAGGATTGGCTCTTCAATGCCACTTTCGCCGGCCGGCACGGTCACGGGGAGGGTCTTGGCTTTCAAGCATGCTCGCGGCCCATATGCACGAGAAGAGGCATCTTTGGCATTCTGTTGGGGGGGCAAATTAGAAAGCTGGTCTCTGCCGCCATCACAGCACCAGAGACCAGCCGAAGAAGTGGTAGATCACCGTATCCCCCCAGATATCAGTCGCCTGCACAGAGGCCTCTGCGCGCCTACGTGGCACGGCACTTCTTGCAATGAGAATACCTGCGTCTGGATGGTTGGCCATGGGCAATCCCATTCTCCGCAGATGCGTGATGCTGGTTGCTTCGGCGAAAATCGAAATCCTTTCCTGTCGAAGATCGCTAGCCTACTGACTTTTCCACTTCCTGAAAATCCAAAATGAAACGGATGGGGAAGCAAGTATCGACGGTAGGGATTTCCCGCCAGCGCGCCACAGTTTAGATCGCGTCAAGTATCGACTTCTTCCGCTCGGGAAGGTCGGAGGCCGCGGTTGTTCCGCCGTAGATATGATGATGGTGCCTTTCGCATCGTCGTGCTTGAGCCATATGTCGCAGCCAGCGATACCCGCAAGACGAATCGCGGACCAAACGCCACGGCGAACCAAAAACCCCGGCGGACCGGTCGCATCCAAACGGCCCGTGGCCACCGCGCCCGGGAGATGCCATTCGGTTGCCGCGCGGTTCCATCCGCGCGCACTATCTGCAGATCAACAACATTTCAGAAGGATCGTATCCATGGGCATCGAACCCGGAATCTATGAGCATTTCAAGGGACAGCGCTACGAGGTGCTCGCCGTGGGCAGGCACAGCGAGACCGAGGAGCAGTTGGTCTTCTACCGCACGCTCTACGGCGACTACAGCTTCTGGGCCCGCCCGCTGGAGATGTTCGACGATCTCGTCGAGCGCGGGGACTACGAGGGCCCCCGCTTCCGACGCATCGCCTAGCCGATCTGGTGTTCCTGCATCTGGGTTTCCAGCGAGGCGCCGTTAAGCTCCAGGTAAAGCTGGCCCTCGGTGACCGACAGGGACATGATGTTGCGGCGGGTCAGCTCTGCCGCGGCAGCGTCGACGAACTTCGAGTCGAAGGAACGCACCACGATGTCCTCGGCACGGTGGATGGTTTTCCCGCTCCAGGAGGCCAGCAGCCGCTGCGGGTCGCGGTGGGTGTAGACGGCCGCACGGTCCGCCAGCTTGCTGCCGGCATGCAGGCGCTGCGCGTCAGGCGCGCCGACCTCGATCCAGGCGGTGGTCAGGCCCGTGAGGTCCTTGACCAGCACGGCCGGCTCCTCACCGTTGGACACCCCGGCCGCGGCGAAGGCGATGCCCTCCTCGAATTCCAGGCAGTACGCCAGCAACCGGGTGACCAAGTAGGCGTCGGTTTCCGAAGGGTGCTGCGCCACGCGCAGGGACAGTTCCTCGTACACCCCTCGATCCATGTCGGAGAGCTGGATGTCAAAGGTCCGTATAGTTGCGCCAATAGCCATGGTTCACGATTTTACCGGCCGGCGGCCGGCGGCAGCGCCGCCAAGGAAGCAAGCCACGGCAGGAATAACGCGACCGCGTCGGGCATGAAGCGCCAGCGCTCGGCGTCGACCTGGGCGAGCAGCTCGGAAACCTCCATCCATTCCCCGCCCAGCACCTCCGCGGCCTGCAGTTCCAGCGGGCCGGGAGCGATCGTCCAATAGCGGAACGCGCGGTACCTGGCGTGCGCGTCGGCGTAGTCCGCCTCGCCCAGGCTCACCAGCTCGCCGCGCACCCCGAGCTCCTCGGCCGCCTCCCGGCGCGCCGAGTCGAACGGGTCCTCCCCGGCCTGGATGACCCCGCCCGCGGTGAAGTCGAACAATCCGGGGTACAGGTCCTTGCTCCAGGTCCGCTGGTGGACGTAGACCTGTCCCTGCGGGTTGAACACCACGATTCCGGTGGCGCCGTGGCGCAGGTTCTCCCTCCGCACCCGGGACCGCGGGGCCCGGCCGATGACGGCTCCCTGCTCGCTGTACAGCGCCGCCTGCTCTTCCATGAGTCCAGCCTGCTACGCGGCCTTGTCCCGGGAGCCGCGCAGCATTCCGGCGACCACCAGCGCGAAGGTGCCGACCAGCACCAGCAGCCAGAGGCCCAGCGCGTAGGAGTTGGTTTCTGCATGGTAGGTCGCGCCCATGGCCAGCGGCGGGAAGTAGCCGCCCAGGCCGCCGGCGGCCGCGACCACGCCGGAGACCGCTCCGACCTTCTCCGGCGGGGTGGACGGGCCGATCCAGGCGAACACCGCGCCCATGCCCAGACCCATGGCGGAAGCCATCAGGATGAACACGGTTCCGGTGAGGATGCCTTCCTCCGGCTGCTGGCCCACGATGTAGGCCAGCGACACGATGCCGGCCAGCGAGATCAGCGCAATGACCTTCGGCCCGAACTTGTCCGCTAGCACGCCGCCGATCGGACGGGCGATGACCGCGGCCACCGCGAACAGCGCGGTGCGCGTGCCGGCGCCCACCGGGTCCACCTGGTCGGGATAGATGGTGGTCAGGTACTTGGGCAGGAAGGTGGAGAAGGCCACGAACCCGCCGAAGACTATGCCGTAGAGGAAGGACATCTGCCAGGTGATCGGCAGTTTCAGCGCTCCCATCACCTTGGGGACCAGCGGCTGGGCGTTCGGCGTCCAGGCCGGGGACTCGCGCAGGAAGAACCACACCAGCGCGGCCATGGCCACCAGTAGCCCGGCGATGAACAGGTGGGTGCCGAAGTAGCCCAAGCCGCTGAGCAGCCGTGGGGTGAAGAACGCGGAGACCGCGGTGCCGATCATGCCCATGCCGAACACGCCGTTGGCGAAGCCGCGCCGCTTCGGCTCGTACCAGGCGCTGGAGAACGGGACGCCCACCGCGAAGATGGTGCCGGCGATGCCCAGCAGGGTGCCTGCGACGATCAGCAGCACGAAGCTTCCGATCGTTCCGGCGAGCGCCACGAGCAGCACGGCCGGCACCGACGCCAGCAGCACCACGGTGAACATCTTGCGCGCCCCGAAGCGGTCGGTCAGCGCTCCGGTGACGATGCGCCCGAGCGCTCCGACCAGCACGGGAGTGGCCAGCATGAGGGAGATCTGGCCCTCGGAAAGGTTCATGCCTTCGGAGTAGTACTTCTGGATCGGGGCGATCAGCATCCATGCCCAGAAGCCGACGGCGCTGGCCAGGGTGGCCAGCAGAACCTGCGGAAATTGGCCGCGCAGCTCGGGCTGGGCGGTCGCCGATGACGGTGCGGAATTCGTGCTCATTTCAACCCTCCACGGGGCAAAGTTACAGAGTTTTCACACAGCTTCTATTGAGCACCCTAAACGCAGATCCAGCCCCGCGCCAGAGTCCGGGACTAAATTCGCGCCAGTGAACACCGGGTACTCGATCTACACCTTTTAGAACCCCACCCCTTGAAACTCTCGAACTTTAGGACGAAGCTGGTGGTACGAGTCACAGTTAGGGAGACCCAGCCATGACAGATCGGCCACACCGCACACCGCCGGCCACTGATGGCCCTCTCGCTGATTCGCTGCTTTCCATGGGCAGATTCCTGCGCCGCGGCGATACCAGTGAAGACCTGCGAGCAATGTTCCTTTCCGGAGGGCGCCAAGGCGACGTCTTCTACCGCGACCGATGGTCTCACGACAAGGTGGTCCGCTCCACCCACGGGGTGAACTGCACCGGGTCCTGCTCCTGGAAGGTGTACGTCAAGGACGGCATCATCACCTGGGAAACCCAGCAGACCGACTACCCTTCCGTCGGCCCGGACTCCCCCGAATACGAACCCCGCGGCTGCCCGCGCGGCGCGGCGTTCAGCTGGTACACCTACTCCCCCACCCGGGTCCGCTATCCGTACATCCGCGACGTGCTCGCCAAGCTGTACCGCGAGGCCAAGGCCGCGCACCCCGACCCGGTGGAGGCCTGGGCCTCGATCGTCGAGGACCCGGCCAAGGCCAGGAGCTACAAGAAGGCCCGCGGCAAGGGCGGGCTGATCCGCACCACCTGGGACGAGGCGCTGGAAATCGCCGCGGCCGCCCAGGTCTACTCGGTCAAGACATACGGCCCGGACCGGATCGCCGGGTTCTCCCCGATCCCGGCGATGTCCATGGTCTCGCACGGCGCCGGCTCCAGGTACCTGAACCTCATCGGCGGCACCATGCTCTCCTTCTACGACTGGTACGCCGACCTCCCGGTGGCCAGCCCGCAGGTGTTCGGCGACCAGACCGACGTGCCTGAATCGGCCGACTGGTGGAATGCGCAGTACCTGATCATGTGGGGCTCGAACGTCCCGGTCACGCGCACCCCCGACGCCCACTTCATGGCCGAGGCGCGCTACCGCGGGCAGAAAGTCGTCACCGTCTCCCCCGACTACACCGACAACACCAAGTTCGCCGACGAGTGGGTCGCACTGCAGCCGGGCACCGACGCGGCGCTGGGCATGGCCATGGGTCACGTGATCCTCAAGGAGCACTACGTCGAGAAGCGCACCGCGCCCTTCGAGGACTACATGCGCCGCTACACCGACTCTCCGTTCCTGGTGGAAATCGACAGCGCCACCGGCACCCCGGTGCCCGGCAAGTTCCTAACCGCCGCGGACCTGGGCCTGGAGCAGGAGGAGAACGCGGCATTCAAGCCCGCCCTGCTGGATGCGAGCGGCACCGCCCGCGTCCCGCGCGGCACCTTGGGCCACCGCTTCTCCGGCGCGGACAAGGGCCAGTGGAACCTGGATCTGGGAGACATCACTCCCATGCTCTCGGTCATGGACCTGGACAGCTGGGACGGGCAGGCGGCGGCGATCAGCCTGCCGCGCTTCGACCTTGCCCCCGAGGCCGGGCAGGAGCATGCCGGCGGATCCGGGGTGCTCTCTCGTGGCGTGCCGGTGGTGAGGATCGCCGGCAAGCAGCTGACCACGGTATTCGATCTGATGCTCGCCCAGTACGGCGTGGGGCGCGATTCGCTGCCCGGCGACTGGCCGAGGGGCTTCATGGACGCCTCCACCGTCGGCACGCCGGCCTGGCAGGAGGAACACACCGGGGTCCCGCCGCAGCAGGCGATCCGCATCGCCCGCGAGTTCGCCGACACCGCCCAGAAGTCCGGGGGCCGCTCAATGATCCTGATGGGCGCGGGCACCAACCACTGGTTCCACTCGGACACCATCTACCGCACCTTTCTGGCGCTGACCATGATGACCGGCACCCAGGGCGTGAACGGCGGCGGCTGGGCGCACTACGTCGGGCAGGAGAAGGTCCGCCCTATCACCGGCTACCAGCAGTACGCGGCCGCCGGCGACTGGGGCCGCCCGCCGCGGCACACCATCGGCACCGCCTTCTGGTATTTGGCCACCGACCAGTGGCGCTACGACGGGCTGCCGGCCACTTCGCTGGCTTCCCCGCTGGCCACCGGCAAGTTCGACGGCCGCACCACCGCCGACTGCCTGGTCGAATCGATCAAGCGCGGCTGGATGCCCGACTACCCGACGTTCAACCGCAATCCGCTGGACCTGGTGGACGAGGCGGAGGCGGCGGGCAAGGAGCCCGCGGCCCACGTGGTGGACTCGCTGAATGACGGCTCGCTGGCCTTTGCCTGCGAGGACCCGGACTCCCCGCAGAATTTCCCGCGGGTGGTGCTCATCTGGCGCGCGAACATCCTGGGCTCCTCCGGCAAGGGCAACGAGTACTTCCTCAAGCACCTGCTGGGCACCGACGCCTCGGTGCGCGCCCCGGAAACCCCGGAAGGCTCGCGCCCGGTGGACATGGCCTGGCACGAGGCGGCGCCGGAGGGCAAGCTCGACCTGCTGGCCACCGCGGATTTCCGCATGACCAGCACCACGCTGTTCTCCGACCTGGTCTTCCCGGCCGCCACCTGGTACGAGAAGTACGACCTGTCCTCCACCGACATGCACCCGTTCATCCACTCCTTCAACCCGGCGATCGCCCCGCCGTGGCAGACGAAAACCGACTTCGAGCTGTTCGGCCAGATGGCCAAGCGCTTCGGGCAGTTCGCCGCGACCCACCTGGGCAAGCGCAAGGACCTGGTCGCGACCCCGCTGCAGCACGACACCCCGGATGCCATGGCCACCGTTAAGGGCCAGGTGCCGCAGGATGCGCCGCGGGTGCCGGGGCTGACCATGCCCAAGCTGGCGGTCGTGGAGCGCGACTACCCGAACCTCTACGAGCGCTGGAGCACCCTGGGACCGCTGACCGGGAAACTCGGCATGGTCACCAAGGGAGTGAAGTACCAGGTCGCCCCGGAGATCGAGACGCTGCGAAGCCTGAACGGGGCCACAGCCGAGGGCGCGGTCAAGCTGGACACCGACCAGAAGGCCTGCGAGATGATCCTTGCCTTCTCCGGAACCTCCAACGGACGGCTGGCCACTGCAGGCTTCAAGCAGCTGGAAGAGCACACCGGGCAGCAGATGGCGTTCCTCTCCGAGGAGCACGAGGGCTCGCGCATCTCCTTCAAGGACGTGCAGGTGCAGCCGCGCAGCGTCATCACCTCCCCGGAGTGGTCAGGCTCGGAGCACGGCGGTCGGCGCTACACGGCGTTCGCGATCAACGTCGAGCACCTCAAGCCCTTCCACACGCTCACCGGGCGCATGCACTTCTATCTGGACCACGACTGGATGCAGGAGCTGGGCGAGACGCTGCCGATCTACCGGCCGCCGCTGGACATGCACCGGCTGTTCGGCGACGCGCGGCTGGGCGAGGTCGGCTCGCACCAGTCCGGCAACGCCGAGGTCGCGGTGCGCTACCTGACCCCGCACTCCAAGTGGTCCATCCACTCCGAGTACCAGGACAACCTGTTCATGCTCTCGCTCTCCCGCGGCGGCCCCACCATCTGGATGTCCCCGCAGGACGCGGCGAAGATCGGAGTGAGGGACAACGAGTGGATCGAGTCCTACAACCGCAACGGCGTGGTGGTCGCCCGCGCGATCGTCTCGCATCGCATGCCCGAGGGCACGGTGTACATGTACCACGCGAAGGACCGCACTGTGGATGTGCCGATCGCGGAAACCAGCGGCAAACGCGGCGGCATCCACAACTCGCTGACCCGCATCCTCATGAAGCCCAGCCACCTGATCGGCGGCTATGGGCAGCTGGCCTGGGCGTTCAACTACCTCGGCCCCACCGGAAACCAGCGCGACGAGGTCACCACGATCCGCCGCCGCAACCAGGAGGTGCAGTACCGATGAAGGTCATGGCCCAGATGTCCATGGTGATGAACCTGGACAAGTGCATCGGCTGCCACACCTGCTCGGTGACCTGCAAGCAGGCCTGGACCAACCGGTCCGGGGTGGAGTACGTGTGGTTCAACAACGTGGAAACCCGGCCCGGCGTCGGCTACCCGCGCACCTATGAGGACCAGGGCAAGTGGCGCGGCGGCTGGACGCTGAACAAGCGCGGTCGGCTGAGGCTGCGCGACGGCGGGCGCCTGCACAAGCTCTCGCGCATCTTCTCCAACCCGAAGCTGCCCGAGATCCACGACTACTACGAGCCGTGGACCTACGACTACGACATGCTGCTGAACTCGCCTTCCGGCGAGCACACCCCGGTGGCCACCCCGAAGTCGCTGCTGACTGGAAAGGACATGAAGATCTCCTGGTCCGCGAACTGGGACGACAACCTGGGCGGCTCGCTGGAGACCATGGACCAGGACCCGCTGCTGGCCAAGATGAGCGAGGAGGTGAAGGCCGAGTACGAGAAGGCCTTCATGTTCTACCTGCCGCGCATCTGCGAGCATTGCCTGAACCCCTCCTGCGTGGCTTCCTGCCCCTCGGGCGCGATGTACAAACGCGCGGAGGACGGGATCGTGCTTGTGGACCAGGACGCCTGCCGCGGCTGGCGCATGTGCGTCTCGGGCTGCCCGTACAAGAAGGTCTACTTCAACCACCGCACCGGCAAGGCCGAGAAGTGCACGCTGTGCTACCCGCGCATCGAGGTCGGCCTGCCCACGGTCTGCGCCGAAACCTGCGTGGGACGGCTGCGCTACCTGGGCCTGGTGCTCTACGACGCGGACGCGGTGGCCGCGGCAGCCAGCGTGGAGGACGAGCACCAGCTGCTCGACGCCCAGCGCAACGTGCTGCTGGACCCGAACGACCCGGCGGTCATCGAGGCCGCCCGCGCCGAGGGCATTCCGGAGGACTGGATCGCCGCCGCGCAGGCCAGCCCCATCTGGCGGCTGATCCGCGACTACGAGGTCGCGCTGCCGCTGCACCCGGAATACCGCACCATGCCGATGGTCTGGTACATCCCGCCGCTCTCCCCGGTGGTGGACGTGGTCACCAACACCGGCAACGACGGCGAGGACGTGAACAACCTGTTCGCCGCGATCGACAAGCTGCGCATCCCGGTGGGCTACCTGGCGGAGCTGTTCGCTGCCGGGGATCCGGCGCCGGTGGAACTGTCGCTGCGCAAGCTGGCGGCCATGCGCTCCTACATGCGCGGCATCTCGTTGCACGATACGCGCGAGGAGTCCATCGCGAACGCGGTGGGCATGAGCGGCGCGCAGATGGAAGAGATGTACCGGCTGCTGGCCATCGCGAAGTACGAGGAACGCTACGTCATCCCGGCCGCACACGCCGAGCAGGCCCACGACTTGGAGGAAATGGGCTGCTCGCTGGACTTCGAGGACGGCCCTGGCATGGGCGGCGCCGGACCATTCGGCTCCTCTTCCGGCGCCTCGGTCCCGGTGGCGGTGGAGAACTTCCACTCGCTGAAGAACCGGCAGACAGCGGACCGGCCATCCAGTCCGGGGCGCGTGAACCTGCTGAACTGGGACGGCAACGGCAAACCCGAGGGATTGTTCCCGCCTGAGGAGAAAAAATGATTCCGCGGCTATTCAACCGGGCGACCCCCACCCGCCCGCTGCCCGGGCGGCTGGAGCCGGTGAGGATGAACCGCTCCGAGCGCTCCAGGGTGCACATGCTGGCCTCGTTGCTGCTGGACTACCCGGACGAGGCCTGGTTCGCCCGGCTCGACGAGCTCGAGTCCCATCTGGTCCGGGTTCCCCCGCAGATCGCCGGCCTCTTCGCCGGGTTCATCGACGCCGCCCGGCAGACCGGGGCCGGGCAGCTGCAGCGCGACTACGTGGACACCTTCGACTTGAAGCGCAAGTGCAGCTTGTACCTGAGCTACTTCGCTACCGGGGACACCCGCAAGCGCGGCACCGCGTTGGTCACCTTCATCGAGGCGTACCGGGCCGCCGGCTGGGACTTCGAGGCCGAGGAGTTGCCGGACTACCTGCCCGCGGTGCTGGAATTCTCCGCGCGCAGCGAAGACGAGATCGCCGAGGCCCTGCTGGCCGCCCATGTGGAGGGCATCGAGGTGCTGCGCGCCGCGCTGGAAGCGACTGGCAGCATCTGGGCACCGCTGGTCCGCACCATCACTTTGTCCCTGCCTCCGGTCGACGCAGCCACCCAGGAGCGGGTGCTGGCGCTGGTCAGCGAAGGGCCTCCCACCGAAACCGTGGGCCTTTCATTCCTTGGAAACCTTCCACCGTTCAGTCCTAGGGGGAACCCGTGAGTACCGGATCGCTTCTGCTGTGGGTAGTGCTTCCCTACGCCTGCGCCGTGGTCTTCATCGTCGGGCACATCTGGCGCTACCGCTTCGACAAGTTCGGCTGGACCACCCGTTCCAGCCAGACCTACGAAAGCCGGCTGCTGCGCTGGGGTTCGCCGATGTTCCATCTGGGCATCCTGATGGTGATCGCCGGCCACGTGGTCGGCCTGCTGATCCCGCGCGAATGGCTGTACGCCATCGGCATCGGCGAGCACATGTACCATCTGGGCGCGACATGGCTCGGCACCGCGGCTGCCATCCTGACGCTGGCCGGCTTGGCGATCCTGATCTACCGCCGCCGCACGGTCGGCCCGGTCTTCCTGGCAACGACCCCGATGGACAAGATCATGTACGTGTTCCTAGGGGCCACGCTGTTCTTCGGCACCTTAGCCACGCTGGTGTACCAGGTCTTCGGGGCGGGCTACTCCTACCGCGAGTCGATCTCCCCGTGGATTCGGCAGATGATCATCTTCCAGCCCCACCCGGAAATGATGGAGCAGGTTCCGATCTTCTTCCAGCTCCACGTGATCACCGCATGCCTGTTGTTCGCGTTGTGGCCATTCACCCGTCTGGTCCACGTGTTCTCGGCGCCGATCCCGTACCTGTTCCGCCCGTACATCGTCTACCGTTCGCGGGATGAGTCCCGGGGTGCCGGCGCCCGCCCGGTACGCCGCGGCTGGGATCCGATCACGACTCCTCCGAACAATCGCGGACGGCGCAGTCGATAACCGTATAAGCATTTGTGCCGGTTCCACTACTCTGGTGGAACCGGCACAAATGCCTAAAACGCTGTGGATCAGCTGCTCACCTGCTTGAAGGAGAACCTGGGCTGAAGCTCCCCGAAAATCAGATAGAACAGAAGCCACAAGGCCACGCCGACCATGAGGAATATGCCGAGCACCTGCAGATAGTCCATGGCGTTGCCCAAGGCGAACCAGCCGCTGAGATACATCGCGAGTAGCACCGTGACCAACATGATCCCGAAATGGATCACTGACTGCGTCTGGAGCTTCCACGCCTTGACTTGGTAGACCGTCGACGCGCCGCTGACGGCCCCACGATCATGCCGAGGGCGAAGGTGCTCCGGGCATTTGCGGCATCTCCTTGGAGAAGTAGAGCCACCCCTATTGTTGCCATGACGATAAGCGTGATACCTGCAAGGCTGAGGCGTAATGGCTCCATGGCTCCATGGCTCCATGGCTCCAGCCTAGGACACCAGGGAAATTTATTCTACGAATTTGAGGATCTCGCTTCGGTGCGATCCATCTGTGTGTGATGGATCCACCGGACCACCGCGTCATCCTCAGACGGCGGCATTTGCTGTACTGCGAATTCGAGTGGCCGTTTTTCGCACGCGCGCGTGGTGGGCAGGCTCCAGCCCCGGAATAGGGGGTAGGGGCCTGCCCACAGGGCATAGCGTCCATGCCGTCATGCCAGCGTGGCGGGTTGGTGGTGGGTTAGTAGATGGTGATGCCGTCGGGATCGGGTGGCGGGTATTTCACCGGGACCGGCGGGATGAGGTGTTCCCCGTCGTAGAACATGCGGTTCAGCCGTCCCATTCCGGTGGTCGGCGGGCTGGAGGAAACGTATTCGACGCCGGAGGTGGGGCGGATGCGGATGCGGTGCGGGGCACTGGATTCGACTTCTTCTTCCCAGCCGGGCGCTTCCTTGGCGAGGTTGCAGCTGGCGCATTTGAAGGCGCCGTTGCCGAAGCTGGTGCGCCCACCCCTGGCGGCTTGGCGGACGTGGTCCAGGTGTTCGGGCTTGTTGGTGCAGTAGGGGGTGCGGCAGAACTGGTCGCGCAGCTGGATCAGGTGGCGCAGCTGGCCGCGGTAGCTGCGTTCGTGGGAGTCCATGGTGACCAGGTCCTGGGAGTTGGGGGCCATGAACAGGCGACGGAACATCGGGTAGGCGTGCACGCGGGCGGAGAAGTTCTCCTGGATGTGCTGGGGCGGGGTGGCACCGAAGGAGGCTTTAATGTCGGCGATGAGCTGGCGGGCGTATTCGGCCGGAATGCTGCCGTAGCCGGGCAGGCTGGCGGTGTCTGGGGTGCGCATGAACAGGGCCCGGTCGGTCATGACCAGGTTCACGTGCAAGGTGACCGGCAGGGGTTCATCGAGTTTGTGGCCGGTGATGGCGCGGGTGAACAAATCGGCGCGTAGTTGACTGCGCGAGCGGGGGTCGCCGGCAGCCAGGGCCTTGTCGACTTCGCGGGTGAGGAAGTCCTCCAGGGCCAACCCGATCTCAGGAGAGACTTTCCCGTTAATGTGCATGCAGTCCTTACCCTTGCGGATGCGCACGTAGCGTTCGGCGGTGGCGTGTTCGATCTCTTCGGTGCGTGGGGTTTCGCGCATGAGATCGACCGCTTTTTGGGCGGTGTCCTTGGCTTGGGTGGTGCTGGCGCCGTCGAACAGGTCGGGGTGCTGCTCGTAGAAGCGGTCGAATTCGCGGCGCTCGGCGGTGGTGGAATCGTCCAAGGGGGTCATGATGGCCAGAATCATCTCTTCGCCGAGGTGGCCATGTTCGAAGCGCGAGAAAAGGTAGGGCATGTCGGGGATGAGGTTGCGCATACGACGCAGGTAGACCAAGGAGCCTTGGGGTGTTTGGTGGCGGGCCAGGGCAATGGCGTGGGCGGTGCCGCGTTCGACGCTCAACGGGTGGTGCTCGGGGGTGGTGCCGGTCAGGGAGTCCAGGCGGGCGGCGGCGCGGGCCTGGATGGAGGCGTAGAAGGATTTGAACCGTTCGCATTGTTCCAGCACCCGCAGCTGCAGAGCGGGGTCGGTAGAGCCCAGGGCGGTGTTGATGAAGGTGGCATCCCAGGGGTCCAGACAGGGGTTTTGTTCGAAGGTCCCGGCTTTCCAGGGAGTGACTTCGAAGTAGTCTTCCTCTGCTTCGTATGAGTCGAACATACCTCCATTATATGACGGAATAACGGGAATGTGAAGACTTATTTTGACCTGAAAGCGCCCCGCATGTTATAGGTGTGGTTCGAAAGTTGGGACATAGTGTAGGTTGATGAGGCTGGGTGTGGGGGCGGTTGGTGGCGGGATGTGGACAACCACCCGGGCAACAGCAAACGCCCTCCGACCCCGCGGTGCAAAAGCAGCCCGGTGCCGGAGTGCGTTCAATGCCAATCGTCCAATGCCGGCCATCCACAGAAAAGCAGGTTGACTGGGTGGGCTTATTCGTCGGGGTGCTCGTCGGCCCAACGGTGCGCGCGCTCGATGAGCTGGGCGGAGAGCCCGGCGAGATCACCCTTGCCGCTGCCGACGGCCAGACCGAGCAGGAAGGTGCTCAGCGGGGCGGCCGGACGGGCGACCTCGTGGGCGACGTGCTTGGCGGCGTCGAGCACGGTGGCGATGTCCACGGCGGAGGCGTCGAGCTCCAGCTCCGCGGCGGCCGCGGTCAGCCAGGCCTCCAGGGCCTCGGGCGGCAGGTACTGTCCCATAGTGTTCCTCTCCTTCTGGCGGGCGCGCTCCAGCGCCTGCGGGGTATCGATGTCGCTGCTGGTGTCGTTGTCCACCGGCAGCTGCTGCAGGTCCAGTTCGCCCAGCACCCGGCGCACCGGCGCGTTGGCGACCCCGTCCCCCAGGGCGGTGCAGGCCGTGCGCAGGGCCTGGGTGCGGTAGATCCCGGCGAGCCACTGGATGCGGCCGTCCGCATCGCGCAGCAGCGCGCCGTCGCCGGCCGAGCCTTCCGCCAGGGCGGCGGCGTGCGCGGCGGCCAACGCGGAGGCCACTGCGGCCGGGCGCTGTAGGTCGCAGGCCAGCACCATGGTCCACGGCGCGGTGAGCTCGGGCAGGCCGGCGGCGATGGCCGCCAGCGGTCCGGAAAAGGGCGGGTCCTCGCGCAGCACCGCGTCGGCCAGGGTGCCGGCGGTGTCCGGGCCGATGACCACCACGCGCGAGGCGCCGGCGCGGCGGGCGGCGTCCACCGCGCGGTCCACCAGCCGGCGCCCGTGCAGCAGCAGCCCTGCCTTGTCGGCCCCGCCCAGCCGGGAGCCGCGCCCGCCGGCCAGCACCAGCGCCTGGAACTGCCCGGCGCTCACGGCTGCAGCCTGAGCACGTCGACGGTGTCGCCCGGGCGGACCTGGGAGGTGTCCGGGCCGATCAGCGCGTAGCCCTGCGCGGCGCCGAAGCCGCCGACCGAGTGGGAGATGCTGGCGGCGTCCACGGCCGGGGCGCAGCCGCCGTGCTCGTCGAACACCACCGGCAGCGCCTGCAGCCGGCCCGGCGGGGATTTCCAGCCACGCAGCACGGTGCTGCGCAGCACCGGGCGGCGCGGGGAGGCATGGCCCTGCAGGGCGCGCAGGGCGGGGCGGACGAACAGCTCGAAGCCGACCGCGGCGCTGACCGGGTTGCCGGGCAGCGCGAACACCAACGCGCCGGCGCGCAGCCGGCCCACGCACTGCGGGGCTCCGGGGCGCAGGGCCAGGCGCACCGCGCGCACCTCAGGCTCCTGCTCGAGGACCTGGCGCATGACGTCGTATTCGCCCGGGCCCACCCCGCCGGTGGAGATCACCGCGTCATGCTGCGCGCCCAGCGCGTCCAGCCGCTGGCGGACCAGCCCGGGATCGTCGGGGCAGTGCTCGACGGTGGCCGCCGGCAGCCCGGATTCGGCCAGCAGGCCTGCCAGCAGCAGCGAGTTGGACTCCGGGATCTGCCCGCGGGACAGCGCGCTGCCCGGGGTGCGCAGTTCCGCGCCGGTGACCAGCACCGCGATCTTCGGGGCGGGGCGCACCAGCAGGGCTGCGGCCCCGGCGGCGGCCAGCGCGGAGAGCCGGGCGGCGGTCAACGGTTCCCCGGCCAGCGCGACCGGGGCGCCGGCGGCGCGGTCCTCCCCCGCCCGGCGCACGTCGCGCCCGGGCTGCACGGCGGTGTTGATGCGCACCGTGCCGGGGTGGAAGCCGCTGGTGTCCTCCACGCGCACCACCGCATCCGCGCTGCTGGGCAGCGGGGCGCCGGTCATGATGCGCACGGTCTGCCCGGGACCCAGCACCGGGTCGGCCCCGCTGCCGGCCGGCACCACGCCGAGCACCTGGAGGTCCACCGGGGCCTGCGCGGTGTCCGCGGCGCGCACCGCGTAGCCGTCCATCGCGGAGTTCTCCCACAACGGCAGCGGGTGCGCGGCGGCGACATCCTGCGCCAGCACGGCCCCGTGCAGGGCGGCGAAGTCCCCCGGCTCGGCCAACGAGAGCTGCACCGGCGGCAGCGGGCGGACCAGCTGGAGCACCGCGCGCAGGTGCTCTTCGGGCGGGACCGGGGCGGCGCCTGGGCCTGCGCCGGAACGGGAATCAGGCGCCATCGATGGCCTCCTTGAGCTGTGCGGGGGCGCCGGCTGGCAGCGTGGCGACGACGGCGCGCATGAAGCGGGTGGCCGGCGCGGCGAAGACCTGCGCCACCGGCCCGTGGTGGGTGGCGGCCCCGCGTTCGAGCACCAGCAGCTGGTCGGCGAGCGCCTGGGCGTCGGCTGCGGCGTGGGAGACGATGACCGCTCTGATGCCGGTGCGCTGCAGCTGTTCGCGCACCAGCAGGCGCATGTCCACGGCGGCTTCCACGTCCAGCGAGGCGAAAGGCTCGTCGATCAGCAGCACCCGCGGCTCGGCGGCCAGCGCGCGGGCCAGGGCGATGCGCTGGCGCTGGCCCCCGGACAGGGCGGCGGGGCGCTGCCCGGCGATCTCCCCCAGGCCCAGGCGGTGCAGCCAGCGGGCCGCCTCGCGGGCGGCGGCGGCCTTGTCCATGCCGCCGGCGCGCGCCCCGAAGGCGATGTTCTTCGCCGCGTCAAGGTGCGGGAACAGGTGCGGGTCCTGCCCCAGCAGGCCGATCTGCCGGCGGTGCGGGGGCACGTGGGTGCGGGCGTCGGCCAGCACCGCGCCGTCCAGCTCGATCCGCCCGGCGCCCAGCTTCTGGATGCCTGCCAGCGCGTGCACGATCGTCGACTTGCCGGCGCCGCTGGGACCCATGAGCGCCAGCACCTGACCGGACTCCACGGTGAATTCGGCGCGCACGGTGAAGCCGGTGCGCGGGATCTCCAGCCGGGCGGTGAGCGTCATTTCAGCGCCCCGTTCATTTAAGGGCTCCTGGCCGCCAGGCGCGCACGCAGACCAGCACCAGCACGGCGGCGCCAAGCAGCAGCAGGGACAGCGCCACGGCGGCGTCGCGCCCGTCGCCGGCCCCGTTGAACGCGGTGTAGATGGCCAGCGGCATGGTCTGGGTGATGCCCGGCGCGTTGCCCGCGAACAGCGCGGTCGCGCCGAATTCGCCGATGGCCCGCGCGAAGCACAGGATCACCCCGGCGACCAGGCCCGGGGCGGCCAGCGGCAGGGTGATGCGGGTGAGCACCATCCACCGCCCGGCGCCCAGGGTCGCGGCGGCCTGCTCGTACCCGGTGCCCAGCGAGCGCAGCGAGCCCTCCACCGAGAGCACCAGGAAGGGCAGCGCGACGAAGCTCTGCGCGATCACCACCGCGGCGGTGGAAAACGGCAGCGTGAACCCCCAGACGGAGTCGATGAACTGCCCGATGGGGCTGGTGCGCCCGAACAGGAACAGCAGCGCCACGCCCCCGACCATCGGCGGCAGCACCAGCGGCACCGCCACCAGGGCACGCAGCAGCTGGGCGAGCTTCGGGCCGCTGCGGGCCATGAGCACCGCCAGCGGCACCCCCAGCAGCACGCACGCGGCGGTGGCCGCGGCGCCGGTGCGCAGGGAAAGCCACAGCGCGTCCAGCGCGGCGGGGCTGGTCACGTCGGTGAGGAAAGTGTCCCAGCCGGCGCGGGCCACCAGCGCCACCAGCGGCATGACCAGCAGGGCGATGCCCAGCAGCGCCGGGGCGATGGCCAGCCCCGGAGCGCGCACCCCGGTGTCGCTAGCCATCGGCGCCCGCCGAGGCGCTGCCGAAACCGTGGTCCTTGAGGATCTGCTGGCCCTCGGGGCCCAGCACGAAGTCCACGAAGTCCTGGGCGCCGGGCTGCTCGCCCAGCGCGGTGATCGGGTAGGAGTTCACGACCTGCTCGGCTCCCGCGGGCACGATGGATTCCACTGCATCCTCGCCGGCCACGTCGGTGGCGTAGACCAGGCCCGCGTCCGCCTCCCCGGCGATGACCTTCTGCAGCACCGCGGTGACGTTCTGCTCCTGGCTCGCGGCCTTCACCTCAACCCCCTGGTTCTGCAGCAGCGTGGCGGAGGCCGAGCCGCACGGCACCTGCGGGGCGCACAGCACGGTGGTCGCCCCGGCCAGGTCCGCCAGGGACTTGACCTTGCCCGGGTTGCCCTTCGGCACCGCGATGACCAGGGTGTTGGTCGCGAAGATGACCGGGTCGCCGCCCAGGCCGGCGTCGGTCACCACTGCCATGTTCTTCTCGTCGGCCGAGGCGAACACGTCCACCGGGGCGCCCTCGACGATCTGGGTGGCCAGCGTGGAGGAGCCGTCGTAGGCGATGGTGGAGATCGCGGTCTCGGGGTGCGCGGTGGTGAACTCCTTGACGATCTCGTCGAAGGAGCGCTGCAGCGAGGCGGCGGCGGAGATGGTCAGCGTGCTGGTGGGCGCCGCGGTGGCCACTGCGTCGCCATCCTGGGAGCCCGGCTGGCCCGCGCATCCGGCCAGCGCCAGGGTCCCGGCGGCCAGCAGGGCGAGGGCGCGAAGTGCGGCGGGCGGCGAAAGGCGCATGGGGTTCCTTAGAAGTGGCGGACGGTTCTCTCCTGCCTGCCATGCTACAACCGCCAAGGCCGCTGACGGGAGCAAGGTGACCGCCGGTGAGCTGGAACTTTCGCGCCTCTTCGCAGCGGCCGGGCAAGGGGCTACGCTGGGAGGATGAAGGCACAACCTGCGGCAGCGCTGCTCGACGCACGCTCCCGGCCGCTGCACGACCTGCGGATCTCGGTCACCGACCGCTGCAACTTCCGCTGCGTGTACTGCATGCCCAAGGAGATCTTCGGGCGCGACTTCGCCTTCCGCGAGCGCTCCGAGCTGCTCAGCTTCGAGGAGATCGAACGCCTCGCCCGCGTGGCGGTGTCCCTGGGGGTGCACAAGCTGCGGCTGACCGGCGGCGAGCCGCTGCTGCGCCGCGGCATCGTCGACCTGGTGGGCATGCTTTCGAAGCTGGCGACCCCGGACGGCAAGCCGGTGGACCTGGCGATGACCACCAACGGCTCCGCGCTGCCGGTGATGGCGCAGCAGCTCAAGGACGCGGGGCTGCGCCGCGTGACAATCTCGCTGGACTCGCTGGACGACGCCCGTTTCAAGTCGATCAACGACGTGAACTTCCCGGTCTCCCGGGTGCTGCACGCCATCGAGGTCGCCAGCCAGGTGGGGCTGGGCCCGGTCAAGATCAATACTGTGGTCAAGCGCGGGGTCAACGACGACGAGCTCCTGTCCCTGGCCGAGCACTTCCGCGGCACCGGGCAGATCCTGCGCTTCATCGAGTACATGGACGTGGGCACCACCAACGGCTGGAAGCTCGACGACGTGGTCCCCTCGGCGGAAGTGGTCTCCCGGATCAACAAGCGCTGGGCGCTGGAACCGGTGACCAAGACCGAACCCGGCGAAACCGCGAACCGCTGGCGCTACGCGGATGGCGGCGGGGAAATCGGCGTCATCTCCAGTGTCACCAACGCGTTCTGCGGGGCCTGCTCACGGGCCCGGGTCTCGGCCGAGGGGCAGATGTTCACCTGCCTGTTCGCAGGCTCCGGCTTCGATCTGCGCGCGCTGCTGCGCGGCGGGGCCGATGACGCGGAACTGGCCCGGGCATTGACCGGTCGCTGGCGCCAGCGCGACGACAACTACTCGGAGCTGCGCGCCGCGCTCACCCCTGGCAACCGCAAGCGCATCGAGATGTCCTACATCGGCGGGTAGCTAGGTGCCTTGGAAATTGCCCGCTGCGGGCGCCAAGCAATTCGTCAATTGAACGAATCCTCCGAGTCGGGAAGGCTCGGGTGATAGGCGACCTTGAACCGCTCCGACCAATCAGCGGGACGGTGGGGCCAAGCCTCGACCAGCCATTTCGGCGGCTTGTCTGCGAAATCGATGAAGATGCTCTCCGCCCTCAAATCCCATAGAGAGGAGCTAGCGTCGAACAGCCTGATGCCGTTCAGGTACAGGTGTTGGAAAGGCCGAGTCTGCGACGCTTCGACGAGGCCCTTCACCGATTTGGCCCAGCGGATGCTGACGCTGGGAGGCCATCCATTTTCCGGCGGGTAGGCCTTGAGCGTTCCTGCCTGATCGATGTTCAGCTCCTGAAGTCCTGAGACTTCGTTCCACGCCGCGGGGCAGTCGGACTTTCGGGTCCGGAACAATGTCAGTTCCCGAAGGTCCGCACGCACGTCGAGCAAAATGTCGATGGTGGAGCCGTCGACTTCCAGGGCATTGAGTCGCGGTGCGCCCACCAGATTCTCGGTCATTCCCGGAAAATATCCGGTGGACAGCCTACGCAGTCGAAGATCCGAAACCTCAATTCGCTCCGAGACGACGACTTCGCCATGCGGCGCCGCACTCAGGAATTCCAGATTCTCCAGTGCTTCAAGTCCCGACAGGTCGGCAACGGCTGTTCCGCGGGCGTCGGATTCGTCCAACTCCATGGTGAGGGCCCCGACCTCGGGGCAAGCCGCAGCGAGTTCCTCGATGAAATAACCATTTTGGGGAAGCGAGCGGACACGAACATGAACCAGCTTTTTCTTGATGCCCGAGCCCAAAAGAATTTGTTCCTTCTGAGTGTTCCAAATCAGACCGCTGGCGGATTCGGTTCGGACGGACATTTGGACCCCTTGCGACTTTGGCTCAGCCATAAATGGCCAGAATAAGGCTCAATTATCCTTGTCCGCTCGCCGAACCGTAAGTACCGTCTTAGCCCATGGACTTCTGGCCGTCCAGGGACTCGCGGATGATGTCCGCATGCCCGGCGTGCTGGGTGGTCTCCGCGATGATGTGCAGCAGCGTGCGGCGTACGGACCAGTGGGTGTCCACGAACCACGGGGCCTTGGGCAGCTCGTGCGTGGCGTCCAGATCGATGTCAGCCAGCAGCGCATCGGTTTCTGCGGCGATCTGAGCGTAGCTTTCCAGCAGCCCTTCAAGTGTCTCGCCGGGCTGCATGGTGAATTCGACGGCGAAGGCTTCCCACTGTTCCGGCGTCGGATTGCTGAAGTCCATCCCGTCCCAATTCATGGCCGCCTTGCCCTTGACCATGAACTGTTGCCACTGGCGCTCCACCGCGCTCACGTGCTTGACCAATCCGCCGAGGGTCAGTTCGCTGACGGTGGTGCGGGTTGTGGCCTGCTCGTCGGTCAGGTTCTGGGCGGTGAAACGCAGGAAGTGGCGGGCGTTGGCCAGGGCTTGGTGCAGGTCGGCGCGCTCTCCGGTGAGCGTGGTTTCGGTGGCCTTCATGGTGGTGCTCATGGTCTTGCTCCTCGTTCTTGATGTGCTGATAAATCCACGATAGGAGCCATAAGTGCCAGTTTCTGTCCTAAATAGAGGCAGAATATTTTTATGAGTACCAGCCAACGATCCCTGCGCCTGCTCTCGCTTTTGCAGACCCGGCGCTACTGGTCCGGCGAGGAGCTGGCGCAGCGCCTGGAGGTCTCGCTGCGTACCCTGCGCCGCGACGTGGACCAGCTGCGCGAACTGGGCTACCCGGTGCAGGCCGAACGCGGTGTGGGCGGCGGCTACCAGCTGGCCGCCGGTGCGGCGCTGCCTCCGCTGGTGCTCGACGACGAGGAAGCGGTGGCACTGGTCGTCGGCCTGCAGTCGATAATCCACGGAGGCGAGGATGCGCTGGCCGATGCGGGGCTGCGCGCTCTGTCCAAGGTGGTTCCGGTGCTCCCGGCCAAACTTCGGCAGCGGGCCCAGGCGCTGGCCGCGAGCACCGTCCCGCTTGACTCGCAGCATTCCACCCCGGAACCGGTGGATCCGCAGGTGCTGGTGGTATTCGCCCAGGGATGCCGCGACCGCGAACGTATTGCCTTCGACTACCGCGATGCACGGGGCAATGCCAGTTCACGACGAGTGGAGCCGGTCAAACTGGTCAACGTAGGCAACCGCTATTACTTGGTGGCCTACGACCTGGACCGTGCTGATTGGCGCAGCTTCCGGGTGGATCGGGCGGAAAATGCCGAGCCTCGGGCGCTACGCTTCGCACCCCGGGAAATCCCGGGCGGCGATGCGGCGCAGTTCGTCCGCGCCGGACTGCGCGGAGCCGGAAACCTGCGGGTCAGCGCCCGGGTGCATGCCAGAGCGGACGAGCTGGAGTCGCGGATCGGCAGGTGGTTCGAGATTCAGCAGCTTGATGAGCACAGCTGTTTGGTACGGGCCGAGGACTCGGACCTGCGCTGGGTGGCGTTCGGTCTGGCGCTATGCGAGGCGAAGATCAGCGAGGTGCAACCTGCAGAACTGCGCGAGCTGCTGAATGGTTGGTCCTCAAGACTGCTGCAGGGTTCTGAAACGTAGACAGATGTCTTGGTTGACGCTAACCCGGCTCGTCGCACCTCCGGAGGACTGCCGGGCCTACTTTCGAGCGCTACTGCCCTCAACTCTTCAATTATGCCAAGTTGATTCGACCGGTGTGCACATGTCGTGCCCCATGCGTACGTCCTGCATACGTCGACCGAGCGCGGTCCATTACCTTCCTGAATCGAACACCCGAACTAGGCGAAGTTAATAATCTTCGAAGGGTTGCGCATCTAGCGGCGAGCCTACAGGCCCACCCATTCAGAAGACCCGGAAGCAAAATGCTGGCGCTTCCAAATCGGTACCTCCGCCTTGATGCGTTCCACCAGGTTCTCGATCGCGTCAAAGGCTTCCTTGCGGTGCGAGGCGGCGCTGGCCGCGATGAGCGCGGCATCCCCGATGGTCAAAGGGCCAACACGGTGCACCGCGGCAAGCCTCAGGCCGGTGCGCGCTTCTTCTTCGGCAATGATGTTCTCTAGGAACTTCTGGGCTTCGGGATGGTGAGAGTAGTCCAGGGAATTCACCGACTTCCCGCCGTCGTGGTTGCGGATGATGCCATGGAACATGACCACGGCGCCCGCGGTGTCGCTGAGCACGGCAGCCTGCACGGCGGCTTCATCGATAACGTCCTCGGTGATCAGCGCGTAGCTCAATCCATTCCTCTTTTCGAGACGGTCAGTTCGGGCGCGAGCGCGGCCACCGCCGGTACTCCCCCGGGCACGTAGCGGGTCGTGATGCCCCGACGCGCCAACAGCTGGGCGGCGCGGATGGCACGCGGTCCCTTGGCACAGTATATGGTCAGTTCTTCGGGCAGTTGTGGCAAGTCCTGCCCCGCGTCCACCGCAGCTTCCAGCTGGGGCAGCGGCAGGAAGATCGAGCCGGGAATGCTCAGCTCGTCGCGCTCGTCCTGGTTCCGCACGTCCAGGAGCACCGGAGGATCCTGGGAATGCAGGGCGGCAACCAGGTCTTCGGGAGCCATCTGCGCCGGTTCCTGCAGCCCGCCCGCGCAGAACAGTTCGTAGTCGATCAGCCTGGTCACCGGTGTCGCGGCAGGATCCCGCGAGTACTCCAAGGTGCGGGTGTTGGCACCCAGCGCGTCGTAGACCAGCACCCGGCCCACCAGCGGCGCGCCGATACCGGTGATCAGCTTCAGGGCTTCGGTCGCCAGCAGCGAGCCGATGGTGCCGCACAGTCCCGGCAGCACGCCCCCGGTAGCGCAGTCGGCCACGGTGCCCGGGGCCGGAGGAACGGGGAACAAATCGCGGTAGCCCGGGCCGTGCTCATGCCAGGCGACGGAGACCTGCCCGTGGTGCTGCAGGATGGAGCCCCAGACCAGCGGGATGCCGATCAGCTGGGCTGCGTCATTGCTCAGGTAGCGGGTCGGGAAGTTGTCGCTGCCGTCGATCACCAGGTCGTAGCCGGAGAAGATTTCCAGCGCGTTCCGGGAAGTCAGCCGCAGGTTGTGCTCGATGATCCGCACGCCAGGATCCAGCGCCCGCGCGGCGGCGGCCAGCGAGGCGGTCTTGGGCAGCCCGATGTTCGCGGTGGTGTGGGTGATCTGGCGGTGCAGGTTGGACAGTTCCACCACGTCGTCATCCACGATGCCCACGGTGCCAACCCCGGCTCCGACGACGTACGGGATGCTGGCGCTGCCCAGTCCCCCGGCGCCGATCACCAGCACGCGGGCGGCGGCCAGGCGGCGCTGGGCAACGGGCCCGAATCCGGGCAGGGCAAGCTGGCGTTGGGCCCGGGCCTGCTGCTCGTCGCTCAGCGCCGGGGCCGGGTCGACCAGGGGCTTAAACGCGCGATCACTCATAGTCGGATCCTACGCGCCCGGCCGCGCCGGATGATAGGCGATAGCATGAAGTCATGTCGCAGATTACGATACGCTACTTCGCCGCCGCGGCGGCCGCGGCGGGCACCGAGCAGGAGAGCTGGCCGCGCGCCGAGTCCCTGGCCCAGCTGCGGGCCGAACTGGTCGGCGCCTACGGCGATCCCATGGCCCAGGTCCTGCGCGCCGGAAGCTTCCTGATCAACGGGGTGGTGAGGCGCGATGACGGCGAGCTCGGCCCGGAAGGCGAGCTGACCGTGGACGTGCTGCCGCCCTTCGCCGGCGGATAAGCCATGGCCTGCACCCTGGATGGACACCGCGCGGAAATCGCCGCACTGCTGGTCCCGGCGATCGCGGCGCTGGGTTCCGAAACGCTGCCGGTCGAAGCCGCGGACCTGCCCGGACGGGTTGCCGCGGCCCAGCTGCCTGCACTGCTTCCCATCCCCGCCTTCACCAATTCCCAGATGGACGGGTATGCCGCCCGCAGCGCGGAGCTGTCAGGCGCCAGCAACGAGCACCCGGTCGTCCTGCCGCTGGGCTTCACCGCCGCGGCCGGGGATCGGCAGATCGAGCTGCTGCCCGGCACCGTCTCCCCGGTGATGACGGGGGCAGTGATCCCGGCCGGGGCTGACACCGTCGTTCCCGTGGAAGCCACCTCGGACGGCGTTTTCGGGCAGCTGGTGCGCGCCGGCGAAGGCGGGCCAACTGGCTCTGCGACCTTCACCGCACCGTCCGAGCCCGGGCGTTTCATCCGCCCCGTCGGCCAGGACCTGCAGGCAGGCGCACTGGTCGCCGAGGCCGGGGCGCGGCTGACCCCCACGCTGATCGGCGCGCTGGCGGCCAGCGGCGTGCGCGAGGTAGCGGTGCGCAGGAAGCTGCGGGTGCTGGTGTGCACCACCGGCAACGAACTGATGGACGGAACCTCTCAGGCCGGACGGATCCCGGATTCGAACTCGCCCATGCTCGCCGCCGCGCTGCGCGGCTACGGCGCGCAGGTGGACACCCTGCGGCTGCCCGACGACGCGCAGGCACTGGGCCTCGCGCTGGAGGCGCAGGCCCGGCAGGTCGATCTCATCCTCACCGTGGGCGGCATCAGCGCCGGCGCCTACGAGGTGGTGCGCGAGGCGCTGGCCCCGCGCGGCGGCAGCTTCCACCACGTGGCGCTGCAGCCCGGGGGACCGCAGGGTTTCGCGCAGCTGGACGGCACCCCGGTGCTCTGCTTCCCGGGCAACCCGGTCAGCGCGCTGCTTTCGCTGGAACTGTTCCTCGCCCCGGCCCTGCGCCAGCTGGCCGCACTGCCTGCGCCGGTCCCCGAACCGTACGAGCTGGCCGCGGAGGTGCACTCGCCTGCGGGCAAGCACCAGGTGCGCCGGGCGCTGCTGGAGCAGGGAAAGGTCCGGGTGCTGGATCCGGGATCGCACCTCGTGCACGACCTGGCCCGCACGGACGCGCTGGTGCACATCCCGGTGGGAGTCGAGCAGCTGGCCGCCGGAACCATGATCGATGTTTGGAGAATGAATGTCTGAGAAACTCACCCACTTGCGCGAGGACGGCAGCGCCCACATGGTCGACGTCAGCGACAAGGCCGTGACCAAGCGCGTGGCCACCGCGCAGGCGCTGTTCACCACCCGCCCGGAGGTGGTGCAGATGCTGATGACCGGCAACCTGCCCAAGGGCGAGGCGCTGGGCACCGCGCGCATCGCCGGCATCATGGCCGCCAAGCGCACCTGGGAGCTGATCCCGCTGTGCCATCCGCTGCCGATCTCCAAGGTGTCGGTGGACTTCGAGGCGCAGGACTCCGCGGTGCTGGTGACCGCGCAGGTCACCACCAAGGGCGTGACCGGGGTGGAGATGGAGGCGCTGACCGCCGCCAGCGTCGCGGCGCTGACCTTGTACGACATGGTCAAGGCCGTGGACAAGCAGGCAGAGGTCACCGAGGTGAAGGTGCTGGCGAAGTCCGGCGGCAAAAGCGGGGACTGGGCCCGTGATGCAGGTGAGTAGGCGCGCCTCGGTCATCGTGGCCTCCACCAGCGCCGCGGCCGGGCGCGCCGCGGACACCACCGGACCGGTGCTCGCCGGATGGCTGGCCGAGCGCGGCTTCACCGTGACCGGCCCGCTGGTGGTCGCCGACGGGCAGCCGGTGCGCTTCGCGGTGGACGCGGAGATCGCCACCGGGGCCTCGGTGGTGCTGACCACCGGCGGCACCGGGGTCTCCCCCGATGACCAGACCCCAGAAATGGTCGCCCCGCTGCTGGACGTGCAGCTGCCTGGCATCATCGAGGCCGTCCGCCGCCGCGGCGAAAGCTCCACGCCCATGGCGGTGATCACCCGCGGGGTGGCCGGATTCGCCGGCCGCACGCTGGTGGTGACGCTGCCAGGCTCCTCGGGCGGGGTGGAGGACGGGCTGGCAGTGCTGGATCCGATCCTCGAGCACCTGCTGACGCAGCGTTCCGGTCCCCGGGCCGACGACGGGCACGGCCCGCGCCGCTAACGAGATGCAGGTCCCGGGTATTCGCCCGGGACCTGCTGCTTTCCGACCGCTCCTAGTTGGCGTAGGTGTCCATCAGCTTCGCCTTGGCGTTCCACAGCGCCAGCGAATCGCCGCCGTTGTTGAGCACCGCGACGCCGCCGTCCAGGTAGACCGCCTGCGCGCTGTTGGTGCCCGGCCCCGGGTAGAGGCGCAGCTGCTCGCCCGGCTCCAGCTGGTAGCCGGCCGGAATGCGCATCACGTTGTTCGCCGCATCGCGCACCAGGTAGCCCTCCAGGGACAGCGTGCGCCGCCCGGTGTTCTCCAGCACCACATGCTCCCCGGTTTCAGGCTGCAGGTCGTTGCCCGGCACGTCGTTCACCGATTCCGCGATCACCAGCCCGTCGTTGGACGGGAAGGGCTTGCGCCCGGACAGGTGGCGCGCCACCTGCTGCGGGAAGTCGCCGGTGATGCGCTCGACACCCAGATCCAGGGACTGCTCGGCGGCCTCGGTCGAGTTCACCGTGTAGACCCCGAGCTGAAGTCCGGCGTCCTTCACGCGCTGCGCGCCGGAGGCATCCAGCGTGCGGTAGCTGGTGCCGAAGGAGTCGGCGAACTGCGCGTAGCTTTCCAGGGTCGCGGCGTCCGGCACGCTTCCGGCCAGCTGCTGCAGCGGCACCTCGGGAGCCAGCTGGGCGAAGGTCCGGTTCGAGGCGGCATCGAAGCCGAGCACCTCGATCCGGTCCTGCTCCAGCAGCCGCGACCAGCCCTTGTCCTCGGCGAGCGCGTCGGCCACCAGCTGCTCCACCCCCGGGGACTTCGCCGGGGACTTGATTTCGATGTAGACGCCGGTGGTGCCGGCCAGGGCTCCGGGCACGCTGTCGAAGTGCGGGATCTTCTCGCCGGCGAAGGCCGCGGAGAAATAGGATCCGGCATCCAGCTGCTGCAGCTCCTCCCAGGTGAAGGAGGTGATCGGGTCGTTTTCCCGGCCCGGGAACACGTCCTTGGCGTTGGTGGTCCGGTTCGGGGTTTCGTCGTGGAAGATGAAGGGCACGCCGTCCTTGCTCAATTGGACGTCGATCTCGATGTAGTCGGCGCCCGACTGGCTGCCGGCCTTGATGGCGGACAGGGTGTTCTCGGGGGCCACGCCGGCCGCCCCGCGGTGGCCGATGAGGGTGGCGTCCTGCGCCGAGTGGTCCACCGGAGCCGCCGCCGCTGGAACCGCGATGCCTGCTGCCATGCCCAGAGCCAGGGTGCCGAGTGCGAGAGGTCGCAACGTCATGGGTTTGTTCCTCCTGTAGGTCTCCTTGATGCCGTCAACTGTGCCGAAGTCCGGCAAAGGACCAGCCACGGAGGAATTAACGCTGGATGAGAATCGAGGAAACACTTGATTCATCCTGCGGTCGAAGGGACCGCCGCGCCGCCGGATCCGCAGCCCGCGGAAACACCGCACCGGGAAGGTTTCCTTGAACGATTCAAAGTAACCCCGCCCACACCCGGTGGTGCAGCGCGTCACCCGGGGGTGTAACTTGACTCACTTCCCCGAAGTTGGCAGGATATAGCAGACCAACCAGTTGGTTGGTTAAATTTCATGCTTGACGTATTTCCCGGGAGGACTTCCACGTATGACGACGACGCAGCAGCACACGAGCAGACCCCCGAAGCTGACCAGCAAGGGGCTTGCGGCGGGAAAGCTCGGGCTGGTGCAGTCCACCGTCATCGGCCTGGCCTCCACCGCGCCGCTGTACTCGCTGGCCGCGACCCTGGGCTTCATCGTCATGGCCGCCGGGGCGCAGACCCCTGCGGCGCTGATCGTCGCGTTCGTCCCGATGTGCCTGACCGCCTTCGCCTACCGCGAGCTGAACACCGCGATCCCCGACAGCGGCACCGCCTTCACCTGGGCCGCCAAAGCCTTCGGCCCGAAAACCGGCTGGATGGCAGGCTGGGCAGTGATGGTCGCCGGCGTGATCGTGATGTCCAGCCAGACCGAGGTCGCTTCCAAGTACCTGTTGCTGCTCATCGGCGACGGCTCGATCGCCGACTCCAAGGTGCTGGTCACCGCGTTCGGCGCGCTGATCATCATCGCCATGACGTGGATTTCCTACCGCGACGTGGAAACCGGCGCGGTCACCCAGTACCTGCTGATGGCCCTGCAGTACGCGGCGATCATCGCCTTCTGCATCGGGCTGTACTTCGCGATCCAGACCATGCCGGAACTGGGCCTGAAGTTCTCCTGGGACTGGTTCAACCCCTTCGCCACCGACAACCCTGCAGGCTTCGTGCAGGGTGTGCTGATCGCGATCTTCATCTACTGGGGCTGGGACACCTGCCTGGCGCTGGCCGAGGAAACCAAGAACCCGCGGACCACCCCGGGCCTGGCGGCACTGCTGTCCACCGCCATGCTGCTGGTGACCTACATCGGCATCACGGTGCTGACCATGATGTTCGCCGGCATCGGCGACACCGGCAAGGGACTGGGCAACCCTGAAGGCGCGGACGACGTGTTCTTCGCGCTGCGCTTGGACGCCATGGGATCCTGGGGCTGGCTGCTGGTGCTTGCCGTGGCGATCTCCGCGTTGGCCACCTGCCAGACCACCATCCTCCCCACCGCCCGCGGCACCCTGTCCATGGGCGTCTACGGCGCGCTGCCCAAGCGCTTCGGCGTGGTCAACGAGGCCTTCAGGACCCCTGCATTCTCGACGCTGTTCACCGGCTCGGCCTCGCTGGTCTTCTACGTGGGCATGACCATCATCTCCGGCGACATCCTGGCCGACACCATCGAAAGCACCTCGCTGGCAGTGGCCCTGTACTACGCGATCACCTCCTTCGCCTGCATCTGGTACTTCCGCTCCTCGCTGACCGACTCGCTGCGCAACCTGTGCTTCCGCCTGGTCATGCCGCTGGTCGGCGGGCTGATGATGTCAGCGGTGTTCATCTACTCGGCCATCAGCATGCTCGACCCGGAATACGGCACCACCACCATCCTGGGCATCAGCGGCACCTTCGTGATGGGTGTCGGCTCGCTGGCCCTGGGCCTGGTCGTCATGGGGCTGTGGGCGCTGCGCCCGGCGTCGCGCGACTACTTCGCCGGCCGCTCGCTGAACCGCGACACCCCGGTACTGGTTCCGGAGCAGTAGGCGTCCCGAGAACTAGGCGCCCCAGGCCCCGTTACCCGAGCAACTTCCTCCCCCCCGGCTACTCCACCAAAGGAACACCTTCCATGCAGATCCTGATCATTGGCGCCGGCGGCGTCGGCTCCGCGGCGGCCCGCATCGCCTCCCGCCGCAGCTTCTTCGAAAAGCTCACCATCGCCGACTACGACCCCGCCCGCCCGCAGCAGCTGATCGAGGCCATTGGCGACGCCCGCTACGCCGCCGCCCAGGTCGATGCCTCGTCCGAGGACTCGCTGGTGGAACTGATCCGTTCCACCGGGGCCACCCACGTGCTCAACGCCGTGGATCCGCGCTTCGTGATGCCGATCTTCAACGCCTGCAAAACCGCCGGGGTCACCTACCTGGACATGGCCATGAGCCTGTCCCAGCGCCACCCCGAACAGCCGTTCACCCAGACCCACATCAAGCTGGGCGACGAGCAATTCGCCGTGGCCGATGAATGGGAGCGCGACGGGCAACTGGCCTTGGTGGGCATCGGCGTGGAGCCGGGCCTGTCCAACGTGCTGGCCCGCTACGCCGCCGACGAGCTGTTCGAAACGATCGAGGAGCTCAGCGTGCGCGACGGCGCCAACCTGAGCGTGGAAGGCTACGAGTTCGCCCCGTCCTTCTCCATCTGGACCACCATCGAGGAATGCCTGAACCCGCCGGTGATGTTCGACAAGGCCAAGGGCGGCTGGTACACCACCGCGCCGTTCTCCGAGCCAACGGTCTTCGAGTTCCCGGAAGGCATCGGCGAGGTCGAATGCGTGAACGTGGAGCACGAGGAAGTCACCATGATGCCGCGCTGGCTTGACGCGCAGCGCGTGGACTTCAAGTACGGCCTGGGCAACGAGTTCATCGAGGTGCTCAAGACCCTGAACAAGCTGGGCCTGGATTCCACCGACCCGGTCCCGGTGCGCGGAGTGCAGGTCTCCCCGCGCGACGTCGTCGCCGCCTGCCTGCCGGATCCCGCCACCCTGGGCCCGCTGATGAAGGGCAAGACCTGCGCCGGCGTGCTGGTCACCGGCACGCTGAAGGACGGGTCCACCGGCTCGCGCTACCTGTACCACGTGGCTGACAACGAGGACACCATGGCCCGCGACGACTCCCAGGCAGTGGTCTGGCAGACCGCGGTGAACCCGGTCATCGCCCTGGAGCTGCTGGCCAACGGCACCTGGTCAGGCGCCGGCGTGCTCGGCCCGGAGGCCTTCGAGGCCACCCCGTTCCTCGACCTGCTGGCTGCGGCCGAACCGGCGGGCTATGGCTCGCCGTGGGGTATCGTCGAAAAGTAAACTTGCAGCCCTGAGCCCCTGGAGAAACCGCGCCCATGAGCACCGCAACCAAGCAGGAGATCATCCTCGACGCCTACGTGGCGCTGCTCTACGAGCACGGCGCCCGCGAGGCGACGATCGATGCCACCGCCAAGCGCAGCGGCTTGTCCAAGGCGGGGCTGCTGCACCACTTCCGCTCGCGCCAGGCGCTGGACACCGAACTGGTGAGGCGCCTGAACGAGCTGATCGACGCGGACGTGGCGACGATGAGCGCGGATCCCGCGCAGGCGGTGCACTACTATTTCGCCTCTTCCATGGAGGAGGACTCGCCGCTCGAACGCATGGTCGTGGCTGCCACCCGGCTGGCCCAGCGCGGCAACGAGGATGCCTCTGCGGCGCTGCGCCGCGGGCGCGACCTCTGGTACCAGGTGCTCAACGACGCGCTGGGCGACCCGGTGCTGGCCAAGCTGGCGCTGCTGGCCGGCGACGGGGTCAGCTACCACCTGGACATCTCGCGCGGGCACCAGGACGGGTTCCTGACCGCCGACACGGTGCAGCAGCTGGTGCGGCTGCTGGACCGCGCGCCAGCCTGATCCGCGGCTGCCCTAGTTCCCCGGTCCGCCGCTGGTCCAGTCGTAGCCGGAGTCGGTGACGATGGTTTTCCACGGCCCGTCGGGCACGTCCACATCGTCCACGAAGCGCCAGGACACCCCGGACTGGGTGCTGTTCAGTTCCTCGAAGCCCAGGCAGCCGACCACCGCCGGGGAGACGTCCAGCCCGGCGCCGTCGAACTTGGTGCTCTTCGGTCCGGTGCTTCCGTCGCCGAAGACGTAGTCGAAGTCGTCGTATTCGGCCGGGCCCGCATCCTGGATCTGCGCGTAGCAGGTGTTGCCCTTGTACTGCAGCTGCACCCAGCGGTTCTTCATATAGGAGAACTCGCGGTCCTCCAGCTTCCCGGCATACCCCGGATCCTGCGCCCACGGGATCTGGCCGCGCAGCGCGAAGGCCGCATCGTTGTTCACATCGTCGAAGGGCAGGTCAAGGTAGAAGGGGTTCTGCTGGGGCGTCATCGAGCTGGGGAAGAAGCCGTTCTGAGCGGTGCGCGGCTCGGTCTGGCAGATTCCGTCCTCGATGACCCCGTCGCAGCCGCCGAAGCGTTCGTACCACCAGCCGTCGTAGGCGCTGATGACCTGGGAGCCGTCCGCGGCCTGGGGGTCGTAAATCTCCCCGACCCAGAAGGTGGTCGCCACCAGGCACAGATGCCAGGGGTACTTCCGGCCGCGCAGTTTCTTCGCCGATAATCCCAGTTTAGGGTCGAGGAGTTTGCGACCAGTAAATTCAATCCGGCAAAGCCAATCGCGTGCCGACATCATTCCCCCGATGAGTTTTTAACAAGAGTTTCGATTACTCAGGTAGCCTCTACCAACCGATGATTTGCCCGCATCGGGTAGTTCCCCAAGCTGCTACCTAACACATAGGGTATCGCGGTGACCCAAGGCGAGAGTCGAATCGATCCGCCACGCCGGAGGGCGCTGCGAAACATTCAGACATAGCGCCCAAGTTGTTAGCCGCAAATTATGATTGCGGGTATCCAATCCAAAATCTATATCCGAGACCAATTTCTCAAGCACGTGATGCATGGCTGGACAACCATTAAGTCGCCAGGGTCCTGACTTGCTGAGGCCCCCGCGGTTTACTGAATTTCAGTCTTAGAGGGTAATAACAGATCATTTATGCGAAATAATCGCCCATCACCCTTATGCCGCAAAGTGATCGATGGTTCAATGAACGAAACTGGACATTCATGATTTGGGGACTTTGATGCGGAAAAGTTGTGCGCTCCTCTTGCTGGGAGCAATTACGTTGTTTGTGGCTTCCTGCAGCTCTGCGGAAGGCAGTGACACCGCAGCACCAACCGCAACGGTGACAGTTACGGCAACAGAAATTGTTACGGCAACTCCAACATCAGCCGTTCCGACTGTTACCACTGAGGCCGAACTCGAACCCACAGAGCCTGTCGAGACCGACGACTTCGACACGTCCAGCTCCGAACCGGACGATGGGGTAAAGATGATCGGGCCGGAGGATGCCGGCCGCTCGCTGGTACTGTCCGATTTCGTCCGCCCGGATTCAGAATGGAAGCAGAACCGATACAACATCGCCAGCAAATCGAACGTTAACGGCATCGGGCAAGAAATTTCTAGGGCGTGTCTCCTAAATCTAGTTGTGTGCACGCGCCATGATTGAGTCGTGGCACAAAGGTCTAGATTTACGCAGTTCACGAATGCGCAATGGGAACGAGTCGAACCACTCCTGCCATCGAACGAAGGCCGTAAAGGCCGTCCCTTCAGTGACAACCGCCGCGTCGTAGAAGGCATCATCTACCGTTACCGGACCGGAATCCCGTGGCGTGATCTCCCTGACCGGTATGGCCCTTGGCAGACCGTCTGGAAGCGGCATCGCCGCTACGCAACCGACGGCACCTGGGACCGCGTATTCGCGCACATCCTCGCCGAGGCCGATGCCGTAGGTGATATTGACTGGAACGTGTCGATTGACGCGACGATCAGCCGTGCTCACCAGCACGGCACGAACCTTCCGCGTCCGGACCAGGACACAGGGGGCTCTATCGAATTACAAGAATCTGCCGTTATGCGAGGTTGAACCGGAAGGTCATGGGATAGGGAGATCGCGCGGAGGGTTGAGCACGAAGGTGCATTTCGCGGTCGATGGGCATGGCCGCCCATTATCGATTGTGGTCACGGGTGGGCAACGTCACGACGGCGCGATGCTCCAGGAAGTAATCGGCGATATTCGAGTGCCAAGAACCGGGTCGGGGAACGCGCGGACGCGCCCCGAGTCGCTGCTTGCTGATCGTGGTTACACGTCACGAGTGAACCGCACGTACCTGCGTAAGCGGGGCATCACTGCTGTGATTCCGGAGAAATCTAACGAGATCGCTGCCAGGAAGCGTAGGGGTCGCGCGGGTGGGCGCCCGCCGGGGTTCGATGCTGAGAAGTATAAAGATCGCAACGTGGTCGAGCGGGCGTTTGGATTGATGAAGCAGTGGCGGGGGCTTGCGACTCGTTATGACAAGCTTGCGGTCACGTATCGTGCGGGAGTGGTGTTGGCAGCGATTCTGGTCTGGCTACGGATATAAGAGACACGCCCTAGTTGCGGCGATTACAACCCTCAAACCCTGGAACTTCGACTGGGAAATATCTTCGAAAAGCTCGATTTCTCTGTCGGACAGGACAATCTTTCCGTTTCTACAGATCAAAAACTTGTTGTGCGGGTAATAGGCAATAACAAGGAACTTGAGGTCTATCGCGTGCCGTTCAACAATTATCAGTCGTTCAGCGTGGACATTCCCGAAGTCAACGCGCTGCGAATTGAAACATATCTCGATGAGGAAGCGGAAAACTGCGGCGACGGATCTGCACTTGCGGTCTTCTACGACATCAAGATCCAGTAGGCCGATCGCATGAACTCGGGAAACCAGAACTTTGAGAAGCAGCACGCCGGCATAAACAAGCCCAAGAAAAAATGGCCGAAGTGGACAATTGCCGGGGCCATTACCGTCCCAGCCCTGCTTGTTGGCTTCCTTGCCGACAGTTCGACCCTGTGGACAAACATTTTTGGTTCATCCGATTCCCAGTTCGCCGTCAACCAGGGGCAAACCAGCCAATCCAGCCCTGCGACGCAAGTTCCGGCAACAACACCATCAGAAGCCGACAACCTGCTTTCTTCCTCGTCGTCCGACGATTTTGACGAGGGTTGCTTTCTTGCTGAGCAGGGCAATCTGAATCGAATCGCTTGTGACAGTCCGCACAATGCAGAAATCTTTGCGTCGGCTCAGTCCTGTAACCAGCAAACCCTGGTCAAATATCTGGGTGGTGTCCCGGGTGTTGACGTGCTGCGACAGGGTCTGGACATCACTGAGGTGTCGGGAAAAGGGTGCGTGCTGACTTTGCCGCCTGAAATCCAGCTCAATACGACAGCGGCGATGTTTTTGGCTAGCAAAAATTCCGAGTTCATGAGACTGTGCTCCGACGCGAAAACGAATAGTGATGTCGGATGCAACGAAATCCATACGGCCGAGGTCGTCAAAACCTTCGCTCCGGAATCAACGGAAACGGCAAACTGCGTGGAAGCCGCGGAACGGTATCTGGGAATCAGCAGCGCAAATTTCACCACTCAGCTAACTGTCGAACAACAGGAATCCAATGATTCCCGGCGCTGCGTGGTCGCGGCAAAAGGCGACAACATCCTAACCGCTACATTGCGAGACATCTCGAATTCCAGCCTGCCGCTCACCGCCGATGACGGCATTCGCAATTAGCCAGGCGTTCCAGACCAGCGGAAAATGCAGTCAGCGGCGTGCAACCAGGGCTTCCTGAACCTGGTTTGCCGCCTCTTGCAGCTTGGGGAGCACCTGCTCAGCGGCCTCGTACACGCTGTCATTCGAGTTCATTGCGACGCTCATCGACACGTTCATGGCGGCCACGATGTTTCCTTCCCGGTCGAGCACCGGAACTGCCACCGAACGCAGCCCAACCGCGAGTTCCTGATCGACAAGCGCGTATCCCTGAGCACGAACTTTCTCAAGCTCGGATCGCAGATCCTCGGCGTTGTCGATCCCGTGGCCGGTCAACGACTGTACGCCGTCGGCAAGAATCCGATCCACGGTTTCAGGGTCCGAGAAGGCAAGCAGAACCCGGCCCATCGAAGTGTTGGCCGCGGGGAACCGGGTGCCCACCGAGATGCCCACCCGCATGATGGAGCGGGTATGCACGCGGGCCACGTACATGATCTCGCTGCCTTCCAGCACGGCGGCGGAGGCTGACTCGCCCACGGCCGCCGACAGGCTCTCGAGCACCGGCTCGATCAGCTGCGGCAGCGTGGCGCTGGAAAGATAGGCATAGCCCAGCTGCAGGACCTTGGAAGTCAGCTCGAAGTACTTGCCGTCCGAGCGGACGTAGCCCAGCTGTTGCAAGGTGAGCAGGAAGCGCCGGGCGGTGGCGCGGGACAGGCCGGTGCGGGCTGCCACCTCGGAGAGTGTCATGGATGCGTGCTCCGCGTCGAAGCTGCTGATCACCTGCAGGCCGCGGGCCAGGGACTGCACGCCGGCGGTGCCCGTACTCTGCTCGCTCATCGGCCATCCTTTGAAATTCGTCGAAAAATACCAGTGGGGGCGCCCGCAACGGGCACCCCCACTAATCTACTTGGTCTGCCAAAGCCGATCCGCTTAGGCGCGCTCCAGCGCCACCGGGATGCGGGCTTCCAATTCCTCGAAGCTGATGCCGTGGGTGGAGCGGACGAACACCTTGGAATCGCGCAGCTCGAACACCGCCACTTCGGTGTAGATGCGCGAGACGCAGCCCAGCCCGGTGACCGGGTAGCTCAGCTCCTTGACCAGCTTGGATTCGCCGGCCTTGGTGAACAGGCTCATCATGACCCAGGTCTGCTTGGCGCCGATGGCCAGGTCCATGGCGCCGCCCACGGCGGGGATGGCGCCTTCGGCGCCGGTGTGCCAGTTGGCCAGGTCCCCTTCTTCGGAGATCTGGAAGGCGCCGAGCACGCAGACGTCCAGGTGCCCGCCGCGCATCATCGCGAAGGAGTCGGCGTGGTGGAAGAAGCTGGCGCCGGGCAGCTCGGTGACAGGGATCTTGCCTGCGTTGATCAGATCCGGGTCGATGTCATCGCCGGTGGCGACCGGGCCCATGCCCAGCATGCCGTTCTCGGTGTGCAGGGTGACGCCCTGGTCGGCGGTGAGGAAGTTCGAGACGTTGGTCGGCTGGCCGATGCCCAGGTTCACGAAGGCGCCGGCGGGGATGTCCGCTGCCACCTGCTGCGCCATTTCATCGCGGGTGAGTTTTTCTGGCGTGTACGTAGTCATTAGTTACTGCCTCCCAGCGCCACCAAGGTGTCGACGTAGATTCCCGGGGTGATCACGTTTTCCGGATCGATGCCGCCGGCCGACACGATTTCGTCCACCTGGACGATGGCCTGCGCGGCCGCGGTGGCCATGATGGGGCCGAAGTTGCGTGCGGTCTTGCGGTAGACCAGGTTGCCGAAGCTGTCCGCGCGCAGCGCCTTGATCAGCGCGAAGTCAGCGTGGATCGGCGATTCAAGGACGTAGCCCTTGCCGTCGATGATGCGGGTTTCCTTGCCCTCTGCCAGCAGCGTGCCGTAGCCGGTCGGGGTGAAGAAGCCGCCGATGCCGGCGCCGGCGGCGCGGATGCGCTCGGCCAGGTTGCCCTGTGGGACCAGTTCCAGCTCGATGTCCCCGGCGCGGTAGGCCTCATCAAAGTGCCAGGAGTCGGACTGGCGCGGGAAGGAGCAGATGATCTTTGTGACCCGGCGCTCCTTGATCAGCAGCGCCAGGCCGGCGTCGGCCTGTCCGGCGTTGTTGTTGACCACCGTGAGGTCGGTGGCGCCGCACTCCATGAGCGCGTCGATCAGTTCCATGGGCTGCCCGGCGTTGCCGAAGCCGCCGATCAGGACGGTGGAGCCGTCGGTGATCTGCGCGACCGCGTCGGCCGCGCTGGTGGCGATGCGTGGTGCCATCTTGTTGCCTCTCTAGGTTCAGAATGTCGTGGGGCCGGGGGTTCGCATCCCCCGTTGGTCAGCTGTCAGGCGGTGGTGTTTTCCAGGACCACGGCAAGGCCCTGGCCCACGCCGATGCAGATGGCGGCCACCCCGTAGCGCTCGCCGGATTCGGCCAAGCGGCGGGCCAGGGTGCCAAGGATGCGCAGGCCCGAGGCGCCCAGCGGGTGGCCGATGGCGATGGCGCCGCCCCAGGCGTTGACGATGGATTCGTCGATGTCCCAGGCGCGCACGCAGGCCAGCGACTGGGCGGCGAAGGCCTCGTTCAGCTCGACCGCGGCGATGTCCTTCCAGGTCAGCCCGGCCTTGGCGACTGCCTTGTTGGCCGCTTCCACCGGCGCGAAGCCGAAGAACTGCGGATCCAGCGCGAAGGCTCCGTTGGAGACGATGCGGGCGATGGGCTTGGCGCCCAGCAGCTGGCCGCCGCGCTCGGAGCCGATGAAGGCCGCCGAGGCGCCGTCGGACATCGGCGAGGCGTTGCCGGCGGTGACTGTGGCGTTCTCTCCGGTGCGGAAGACTGTGCGCAGCCCGGCCAGGGTCTGCGCGGTGGAGTCCGCGCGGATGGTTTCATCGCGGGTGACTTCGGCTCCGCGCTTGTTCGCCGGCGGCACCGGGACCACCAGGTCCTGGTACTTGCCGGCGTCCCAGGCCGCGGCGGCCTGCTGGTGCGAGCGGGCGGAGAATTCATCCTGGTCCTCGCGGGTGATCTGGTGGCGTTCGCGCAGCTGCTCGGTGGCCTCGCCCAGCGAGACAGTCCATTCGCCGGGCATGGCAGGGTTGACCAGGCGCCAGCCCAGGGTGGTGTTTGACAGCTCGAGGTTGCTCATCGGGAAGGGGCGCTCGGTCTTGGGAAGCACCCACGGGGCGCGGCTCATCGACTCGACGCCGCCGACCAGCACCAGATCGGCGTCCCCGGTGGCGACCTGGCGGGAGGCGGCGATGGCAGCGTCCAGCGAGGAGCCGCACAGGCGGTTCATCGTGGTGCCGGGGATGGAGGTGGGCAGCCCCGCCAGCAGGGTGGCCATGCGCGCGACGTTGCGGTTTTCCTCGCCGGCGCCGTTGGCGTTGCCGAAGATCGACTCGTCGATGGTTGCCGGGTCCAGCGAGGCCGAGCGGGCCACCAGCTCGCGCACCACATGCGCGGCCAGGTCGTCAGGGCGGTGCCCGGACAGCGTGCCGCCGATCTTGCCGAACGGGGTGCGGATTGCGTCGTACAGGTAGGCCTTCTGCATAGTCACTGCTCCATCACGATTGAAAAGTTCACTGTGTGAACTTAAGTTCATAATAAGAACTTTACCAGTCCCACACCTGCGACCTCAAGGGTTTGGATGAAAGCGATCGATTCAAGGAGTTCGCAGAGTGAACATTTGTCCACACTGCGAATGAGGTGCTAGTCTCACTAGGTCATGATAAGCGTCACCATTCATGGCGAGTAGTTTTCGAAAGGACCTGAATTGGCCACGACATCCGCCGGCACCACCCGAGTCAAACTCGGTGGCTGGATCGCCGCCCTCTGCTTCTTCATCGTGGTTTTCGAGGGCTACGACATCGTCGCCCTGGGCGCGACGATCCCAGTGCTCACCGACCCGAACGTCGGCGGCTTCAGCGTCGATGAAATGAACTGGGTCAACACCTTCTCCCTGATCGGCGTGGGCGTCGGCGCGGCCTTCATGGGCCGGCTGGCGGACCGCTTCGGGCGTCGCCGCCCGCTGCTGCTCGCGGTGCTCGTCTTCTCGATCTTCACCCTCATCTTCCCGATCATGCCCTCGGCCACCCTGATGGGCCTGGTGCGCTTCATCGCAGGTCTCGGCCTGGGCGGCTGCATGCCGGTGGCGTTGGCGCTGATGCAGGAGAACGCCCCGGTGGGACGCCGCGCGCTGGCCAACAACCTGCCGATGGTCGGCTACCACCTGGGTGCGGTACTGGCCTCGCTGGCCGGCAAGGCCGCCGGGGTCCACTGGTCGCTCCTCTACTACCTGGGCGGCGGCCTGGGCCTGGTACTGCTGGCGCTGCTGTGGTTCAAGCTGCCCGAAAGCGACATCACCCCGTCCGGCGAGCGGACCTCCATCATGGACGTGCTCAAGCCCAAGTACCTGCGCAGCTCCATCGGGTTGTGGATCGCCGCGTTCATGGGCCTGGTGCTGGTCTACGGCCTGAACGCCTGGCTGCCGAAGATCATGGGCGCCGCCGGCTACCCGGTGGCCGATTCGCTGACCATGCTCTTCGTGCTGAACCTCGGCGCGATCGCCGGCCTGATCATCAGCGCCTACGCGGCCGATGCCAAGGGCATCAAGCTCATCTCGCTGCTCTGGTTCGCCGCCTCCGCGGTCTTCCTGGTCCTGCTGGCAGTGCCGTTCGGCAGCCAGGTGCTGCTGAACACCGTGCTGTTCGTAACCGGCGTGTTCGTCTTCAGCTCGCAGTGCCTGATGTACGTGTATGCAGGCCACGTGTACCCGCGTGACATGGTGGCCACCGGTATCGGCCTGGCCTCGGGCATCGGACGCTTCGGGGCGATCATCGGCCCCTACGTCACCGGCCTGATGGTGGCCGCCGGCACCGCCTACCCGGGCGCGTTCTTCCTCTACGGAGGCGCGGCGCTGATCGCGGTCCTAGTCATCGCGCAGATCCCGAAGCCCAAGAGCGCCTAGCGGCGCACTCAATCAATTCCATTCGAGCAACGCCGGGCCCCTCCCAAGGGCCCGGCGTTCGTCGTCCGACCGCCTGCCGGATCGGGCAGTTAGAGTAGGTTCCATGGCCAATTCGCCCAGTGGGGATTCGATGCTGGACCGGCTGGTCCGCATCCTCGACGCGTTCGACCAGCACACGCCGTCGATGAGCGTACTGGCGCTGGCCCGGCGCGCGCAGATTCCCAAGGCGACCATGTACCGGCTGCTCGACGAGATGGTGTCCCACGGACTGCTCTCCCGCGGCAAGGACGGCCAGGTAACCCTGGGCCTGCGCTTGTGGGAGCTGGCCAACCGCAGCGCCGCGACGCAGGGCCTGCGCAAGGCGGCGCTGCCCTTCATGGAGGACATCAACGCGCTGCTGGGGCAGAACACCCAGCTGTCCCTGCTGCACGAGGACGAGGTGCTGATCATCGAGCGGCTCTCCCGCCCGGGATCCGTGGTCAACCAGGCGAGCGTGGCCGGGCGCATGCCGGTGCACCGCACCTCGATGGGCATGGCGCTGCTTGCCTTCTCCCGGCCGGAGGCCATCCACGGGTTCCTTGAACGCCACCGCGAGCTGATGCTGGCCACCCACCCGAACTTCCGCGCGGAAATGGCCGAGATCCGCCGCAACGGCTTCGCCTCCATGGACGGCTACATCGATGAGGAAACCACCGGCGTGGCCGCGCCCATCCTGGACCTGCAAGGCTACGCGCTGGCGGTGCTGTCCGTGGTGGTGCCGCGCGGTTCCGCGACACTACCGGCCGCCGCGCTGGCGTTGCGCACCGCGGCGCGCGGCATCTCCCGCGCGCTGGGCTACGCGGCGGACGCCTAGAACCGGCTCTTAGAGAAGGCCTCCGCGCGCGCCGAGCGCGGTTTCCAGCGAGCGCAGCACCGCCCAGGGCACCACGCCGCTGGTGCGCGGGTTATGCGCCGAGGGCTGGTTCCTGATCGAAAAACTGTACTCCCCGCTGGCGCCACGGGCCTCGATCACGTGTTCGGTCAAGGCGGCGTCGGGGTCGGCCAGCAGGCGCACCAAGACCACATCCCAGTTCCCGACCGCCAGGGCCACCGCCGCGGCGACGTTCAGGGACTTGGGAAACTGCTGCGCGGCCTGCCGCGCCGATCCGGAATAAACCTCTACCGGCGCCGCGGAAGATTCCAGTTCGGTGCGCTGCGCTTGGCTCATCCATGGCTGGGCCAGGGTTGTAGGAAGCTTGCGGGTGGTGATGACAACCTCGGAGAATGCACCCATGCGGGCTCCGGAGGCCAGCAGGTCCAAGCCGCCCACCGCGCCGGAACTGAAGTACAGCCGGCCAGGCCCTGTCAGCTCCAGGCGCGCGGCGAATTCCCGGTCTGCCATCACTCCCACCGAGATCACCAACAGGTCCGCGCCGGCTTCAAGGATGCGCACCGCATGCTCACGCACGGCCTGCTGCCCGGCGCATTCGACAATCATGTCGCAGCGCTCCAGCGCCTCGTCCAGGGAAAACTGCTCATAGGGAAGATCCTGCCGGCGGCGCAGGATCACGCCTTCCAGCACTCCCCCGGCCACATGGCCGGCCGCTATCTGGGCGGCGACCAGGGATCCGATGGCCCCGTGCCCTAGGACTCCAATTCGTCGTTCGGCGCCCCTGGCCATGACCATCCATTCAGTAGTGCAGCATGATTGCCAGCCCCTCGGAAGGCCGAAGGGCGCTACCGCCAGCTTAGGCCACCTCACACGCCGAGGCCTAAGTCGTCACGGCCCTCAAGCCACCATCCCGCACACCGACACTTTTCCCATTCAATAAGAACAAAGGCGAAGTGTGAGGCACCGCACCGTCATGCTGTAGAGGATTCAACGTCGGCGTCCATGTTGACGACGCGGCCGCGCTGGCCGGTCCTCTCCCACAACACATGGCAGTACACGCAAAGGAGCCTCCATGGCGCAGGCAGCCCGTATTCTGAAAACCAAGGTCGGCATCATCGGCGGCGGCCCCGCCGGCCTGATGCTCTCCCACCTGCTCTCCAAGTCAGGCATCGACAACGTCGTTGTCGAGATGCGCGACCACGAGACCATCCGCAACACCCACCGCGCCGGCATCCTGGAGGCCCAGGCGGTAGCCATGCTGACCGATTCCGGCGTCGACGGGCGCGTGCTGACCCACGGCGACGAGCACGCCGGCATCGACCTGCGCTTCAACGGCGAATCCCACCCGCTGGACTTCCGCGACCTGGTGGACGCCACCGTCACCCTCTACGCGCAGAACGAGGTGTTCGTGGACCTCGCTGCGGCCCGCGCCCGCGACAACGGCGACGTGCGCTTCAACTGCGAGGTCACCGAGATCCTGGACATGGAGACCAGCACCCCGAAGTTCCGCTTCACCGACGCCGAGGGCGTCGAATTCGAGGTGCACGCCGACGTGATCGTCGGCGCCGACGGCTCGCGCTCCTTCGCCCGCCGCCAGATGCCTGATTCCGTGAAGCAGGACTTCAAGGTCACCTACCCGTTCGCCTGGTTCGGCATCCTCACCGAGGCTCCGAAGTCCTCCCCGGAGCTGATCTACGCGAACTCCCCGCACGGCTTCGCGCTGATCTCCCAGCGCAGCGAAACCGTGCAGCGCATGTACTTCCAGTGCGACCCGAACGAAAACGTGGACAACTGGAGCGAGGACCGCATCTGGACCGAGCTGAACAAGCGCGTGGCGGGGCCTGACGGCTTCGAGCTGAAGACCGGGCCGATCTTCGACAAGACCGTGCTGGGCTTCCGCTCCTTTGTGCGCCAGCCACTCTCGCACGGGCGCATGTTCCTGATCGGCGACGCCGGGCACACCGTGCCGCCCACCGGCGCCAAGGGCCTGAACCTGGCATTCGCCGATGTCAAGGTGCTTTTCGAAGCGCTCGACTCGTTCTTCTCCACCGGCAGCGACAAGCTGCTGGGCGGCTACTCGGACCTCGCGCTGAAGCGGGTCTGGAAGGCCCAGAACTTCTCCTACTGGATGACCTCCATGCTGCACACGCCGGTGGACGCCGATCCGTTCATGGCCCAGCGCGCCCTCGGGGAGCTCGACACCGTGACCTCCTCGCGCTATGGGATGCAGTACCTGGCCGAGTCCTACACCGGCTGGCCGCACTCCTAATTCCCGCACCCCACGCCCACCAAACCACGAAAGGAGCCCACCGATGAGCACCCAGACCGCACCGGACGAGTCCTTCGAGAACGCCCACGTCCTGGATCCCGCCGCGTCCACCGCGTCACAGGAGGAAATCAGCACCGAAATCAGCGACGCCCACGCGGCCTACCGCCAGCAGGTGCTGGCCGGGGCCAAGGAAGAAACGCAGCCGCGCGTGGACTTCGCGCCCTACCGCTCCTCGCTGCTGCGCCATCCGACCAAGGACCTGCACCACACCGACCCGGAGACCATCGAGCTGCACTCCCCGGCCTTCGGCCAGCGCGACGTGCACATCCTCGAATCCGACTTGACCATCCAGCACAACGGCGAACCGATCGGTGAGCGCATCGTCGTGGCTGGCCGCGTGCTGGACGGCGACGGCCGCCCGGTTGCGGGCCAGCTGATCGAGGTCTGGCAGGCCAACGCTGCCGGCCGCTACGTGCACAAGCGCGACCAGCACCCGGCCCCGATCGACCCGAACTTCACCGGCGTGGGCCGCGCGATCACCGGACCGAACGGCGAATACTCCTTCACCACCATCAAGCCGGCCCCGTACCCGTGGAAGAACCACCACAACGCCTGGCGCCCGGCACACATCCACTTCTCGCTGTTCGGCACCGACTTCACCCAGCGCATGATCACCCAGATGTACTTCCCGGGCGACCCGCTGTTCGCCCTGGACCCGATCTACCAGGCAATCACCGACCAGAAGGCACGCGACCGCCTGGTCGCGACCTACGACCATTCGATCACGAGCCACGAATGGGCCACCGGCTACAACTGGGACATCGTGCTCACCGGCAGCAACCGCACCTGGATGGAAGACGAAGAGGGGGAGAACTAAATGGCACAGGCACCTGAACTGAAGCTCGTCCCGACCCCGGGACAGACCATCGGCCCGTTCTACGGCTACGCGCTGCCCTTCGAGAAGGGCGGCGAGCTGGTCAACCAGGCCCACCCGGCCGCGGTGCGCCTGCACGGCGTGGTCTACGACGGCAACGGCGAGGTCATCCCGGACTCGATGCTTGAAATCTGGCAGGCGGACGAGCACGGCAACGTGGCCTCGGCCGACGGTTCGCTGGTCCGCGACGGCTACACCTTCACCGGATGGGGCCGCGTGCCGGTGGACAACGTGGGCCACTACACCTTCACGACGGTGAACCCGGGTGCCACCGAGGAGGGCAAGGCCCCGTTCATCATGCTCACCGTCTTCGCCCGCGGACTGCTCAACCGCCTGTTCACCCGCATCTACCTGCCGGAGGACACCGAAGCGCTGGCCAATGACCCGCTGCTGACCTCGCTGCCCGAGGACCGCCGCAAGACGCTGATCGCCACCCGCGAGGCGGACGGTTCGCTGCGTTTCGACATCCGCCTGCAGGGCGAGGACGAGACCGTGTTCCTGTCCTACCCGCGCGAAAGCTGAATACAAGAAGACCATGTGCCCCGCTAGGGTGGAAGCTGCAGGTGCCCGCGCACCGCGGCCTTCCACCCCGGCGGGGTATTGGACGTACTGCCACAAGTGAGGTTTTGCCATGATGAATGCCGACTACGGGGTGCTGAACCCGGTCTGGGCCGGCGGGGCCGGCGCCCGGCTGGCCGATGACGCGGCCTTCGTGCAGGCGATGCTGGATGTCGAGGCCGCCTGGGTGCGCGTGCAGGCGGCCGCCGGGTTGTGCACCGCCGCGCAGTCTGCCGCCGTGGAGGCGGTAGCCGACGTTGGGCGTTACGACCTGGCCGAGCTGGCCGCGCTGACCCCCGACGGGGCCAACGCGCTGATCCCGCTGCTGGGCATGATGCGCGCCCGGCTGGTCGACGACGGCGCTCCGGCCGGTTCAGGCACTGCCCTGCACCGCGGGGCCACCAGCCAGGACATCATCGACACCGCGCTGATGCTGCTGCTGTCCCGCGGCATCCGCGAGCTGCTCCTTCGGCTGCGCTCGGCGGCCTCCGGGCTGGCTGAACTGGCCCGCAGCTACGACGACACCCCGTGCATCGCCCGGTCGCTGACCCAGCATGCGCTGCCCACCACCTTCGGCTGGAAGGCCGCCTCCTGGCTGTCGGCGGTGCTCGCCGCCGGCCGCCAGCTGGAATCGGTGGCCGCCGGACTGCAGCTGCAGTGGGGCGGCGCGGTGGGCACCCTCGCCTCGCTGGACCAGTTCCTCTCGACCTCGGACAGCGCCGCGGACAGCGCGCAGCTGGCCGCGCAATTGGCCAATCAGCTGCAGCTGGCCGACCCGCAGGTCCCCTGGCACACCAACCGCGTGCCGCTGCTGCAGGCAGGCTCCGCCTTGGGCGCGGTGATCGCTGCGCTGGGCACCTTCGGCACCGACGTGCTCACCGCCTCCCGCCCGGAAATCGGCGAGCTGTCCGAACCGCGCGAGGCAGGCAAGGGCGGCTCCTCGGCCATGCCGCAGAAGCAGAACCCCGTGCATTCGCTGCTGCTGCGCACCGCGGCGCTGGGCGCCCCGGGCCTGGTCTCCACGCTCTTCACCGCCGCCGGCACCGCGGCGGACGAGCGCCCGGACGGCGGCTGGCATGCCGAATGGCCGGCGCTGCGCGAGCTGCTGCGCCTGGCAATTGGCGCCGCCGAGCACGCGGATGTGCTGGCCAACGGGCTGACCGTCAACGAGCCGGCGCTGGCCCGCAACCTCGCCCTGGGCGGGGATGCGGTGCTCTCCGAGCGCATCGCCACCGTGCTGGCCCCGGTCATCACCGGCGGCAAGCCCTCCATCCAGAAACTTGTGCTGCGTTCGCTCACCGAGCCGATCGGGCTGCGCCAGCTGCTGCGCCTGGAGGTTTCCCACGCGGACCTCTCCGACGCTCAGCTCGACGCGCTGCTGGATCCCGCCGGATACCTGGGCAGCGCCGCACGCTTCACCCATACAGTTCTTGCCGATTATGCCCTGTGGAAGGAATCATGGCTGTCCCACAACTAACCCCCTCGCTGCTGAACCTCGATACCTCGCTGCCGACGCTGATCCTGGGCCCCTCGCTGGGCACCTCCTCGCTGCACCTATGGGGGCCGGCCGCGCCTTTCCTCAAGGACCACTTCCAGCTCATCGCCTGGGACCTGCCCGGCCACGGCGAAAGCAAGCCGTCCGCCGAACCGTTCACCATGGCGCAGCTCGCCCAGGGCGTCATGGACGCCATCGACGCGCTGCGCGGCGACGGGGTCATCGGCCAGGACGCGGCGCTGTACTACGCCGGAGTCTCGGTGGGCGGGGCCATCGCCCTGCAGCTGGCCAACGACCATGCAGGCGTTTTCAAGGCTCTGTCCGTGGTTTGCTCCGCGGCGAAGATCGGCACCCCGGAAGCCTGGACCGAACGCGCCGAGCTGGTCGCCCAGGCCGGCACCCCGACCATGGTGGTCGGCTCCGCGCAGCGCTGGTTCGCCCCCGGCTTCATCGAGAAGGACGCGGTCACCTCCACCAACCTGCTGCACAACCTGCAGGATGCCGACCGCTTCTCCTACGCCCACGTCTGCGGTGCGCTGGCCGGGTTCGACCTGCGCGAGCAGCTGGCGGCCATGACCGATCCGATCCTGGGCCTGAACGGCGCCCACGACCAGGTCTGCCCGCCAAGCGACGCGCAGTTCATCGCCGAGCACGCCCCGAAGGGAGCCTTCGCCGTCATCGACACCGTGGCCCATCTGGCCCCGGCCGAGGACCCGGCCGCGACCGCACGAGAACTGATCAACTTCTTCACCGCCAACTAGCAAAGGCCTAGCTACATGACTGACTCCCAGCGCCTGCCCGGCGACACCTACGACGCCGGCATGGTGGTGCGCCGCGAAGTGCTCGGCGGCGAGCACGTCGACCGCGCCACCAGCACCTCGAACGACTTCACCGACGAGTTCCAGAAGATGATCACCCGCTACGCCTGGGGCACCATCTGGACCCGCGACGGCCTGCCGCGCACCACCCGCAGCGCCATCACCCTGACCGCCATGATCGCCGGCGGCTACTGGGAGGAGCTGGAAATGCACGTGCATGCGGCCCTGCGCAACGGCATGACCCCTGATGAAATCAAGGAAGTTTTCCTCCAGAGCGCCATCTACTGCTCGGTGCCCGCGGCCAACGTCGCGTTCAAGATCGGCAAGAAAGTTTTGGCCGAGTACGAGGCCTCCTAGCTGTGTTGCCAAGGTTGAGAACACTGTCGGTCGGTACTCGGGCCTTCAGCGAAGCTTGCCCTCGACGGTAGTTCTCATAACCTAGCCACCCCTGCAAAGCAGCAACCGGCTCAGCCACCGCGCGGTACCGGATCGCGTACGCCCACTGCTCCAGCATCGTCCGGTTGAACCGCTGCACCTTGCTCTTGGTCTGCGGCCGGCACAGACGCGAATGCCGATGCTTCGTCGCTGGCCCCCGCGTCCGTGAATGCGTGGGGCCGGCGGAACAGCCCGTTGTCGTTTGGCACCCAGCGCACCTTTAACTTTGGCGCTATTACACCTGGCATTCGAACCAACGCTGAAAATCTTTGAGGCCACGGCACCGCGCGAGTTGCTTCTGCAACCGCCATCGCGTGCCGCGCACGGGCCACGTTTCGAATCGACCGGGTCATCTGCTACTCATTCATTGCCTGTCGGCGAACGATCTGACGGAAGCCACAAGGCTGTCGCGTACGCATCTGTTGCCGCACAGGCAAAAGCAAGTTCCGACCTTAAATACCTTTTTCGGAAGTGCGGCTAGGCCGCGCCCGAACGGACGGACTGCGCAACCCATCAGAAAGCAGTTCAAAACACTAACAGATAGTGTTTTGTGTCGCCAACCGCGAACTGCGTCAATCCCCCAGACGCAACAGGCGGCCGAACAGGGGCCAAACACGCACCGCATCTACAAGCATTCAGAATGATCTCAAGACAAAGATAGGTCATCTTGCTTGCTAATACTTGATAACTTAGCGTGAATGAATTGGGGTTTAGTCAACTTACGGCAATATAACATGACTCTGCCGCCAAACCGCTACAGGATATCCGAACGCACCACGCTTGCCTTAACATTTTGTCGTATTGGACATAAATGCGATGGATTTATATACATTAGTCTCGGATCCTGCAGGACCATCATCATTCACAAGAGAGACAAAGGAACTCGAAATGAGTCAAGCTCGAAAGACGACGCCATCGGCCAATCCGATCAAGCGTCGCACCCTGGCTGCGGCACTCTGTGGCGCCCTGCTGTTTGCGCCAGTTACCGGAGCCGCTAGCGCCATTGCCCAGCCCTCAATCTCGTCCGTCCAAACTGTCGCATCGTCGGCGAGCACCGTATCGTCCGGATCCATTGCTGCGGATAGCGGCACGCGCAGCGTCGCCTCCCCGGATCTCGGAACAGCTTCGGCCTCCGACGCGCAGAAGAGAATCAGCATCAAGCCAGTCATTGACTGGATCAAGAAAAATGCTCCTCAAATCTGGAACAGCATGAAGTCCGCCGTCAAAAAAGGATGGAACGCGTTTAAGAAATGGTGGAATAGCCTCGCTTCGTGGATCCGCTGGGGAATCGACTTCGTTGCCTCGGGTGGCCTCTGGGAGCTCTTCGACGCTCTCTGGCACTACTTCTTCTAGCATCTAGCGGGTCGCCCGCGAGCAACGCGGGCGACCCTGTAGAACCCAATTCGAAATGACAAGACTTCTTGCATATGTGGCCATCAGCGCCATGCTAACTCTCGCTAGCCTGGCGCTAGCATGGGATCACCTCGTGGCGAGCGAATGGTTTGGCGCGCTCGTTATGGCAACCGCGGCCACGGCCGCCTACCTGATCTGCAACAACCCTGAAAAATATCCAGAAGCCGGAAGCCCGTCTACCGGAAAATTCATAGGCGTGGTCGCCGTCCTATTCGCCTTGATCGCGGGAGTCGCCCAGTGGACGTCTCCCGCAGTGCTCATCGGGCTGGCCCTCGCCTCATGTGCCGAAGAGCTTGCCTTCAGGTACTTTCCCTGGAGGATGCGCAAGCATCTTCGTCCACGCCATCGATGGATGATCCCAGCTGCAGCGACTGTTGGATTCTGCCTAGCCCACCCGATCAGCAACCCCTGGCTAGTTGCTGATCGAGCGTTGTTTTCCTTGGCGGCATTCGCCATATGTGCGCTGACTGGCTCATGGATTGCCTCTGCAGCCACTCACTTGATCGCCAATCTCATGGTTATATCCCTTTCGGAAACAGCCAGCGAGCTGTTGGTAGGTCCCGTGATTCTCGGCATGGATATTGCGCTGGTCCTTGCGGTCAGCTGGCTACTGCTCCTTGGCAACGCAAAGCGACCTTCATTGACTTCCTTTGTAGATCGGATTACGATCTAGTTATGAATCAAGCGGAGAAATGGCCCAGCGGGTGGCTCAAGGCTTCCTTGACGCTATGTGTGCTGAGGACCATCCATCGCCACAGCGGAACGTACGGGCATGAAGTTATCGGATTGTTGGCGGGCTACGGCCTCGGGAATGTTGGCGGAGGAACCCTGTATCCGCTCCTCCGACGCCTCGTCGACGACGAATTGGTCGAGACTGAATGGGTAGAAGGGGAGCACGGCCCAAGCCGCAAGACATATCGAATCACCGCCGCCGGCCTTGTTGCTCTGAAAACGGAGACCAAAATGTGGCGTGAGTTCACTGCGGTCACCAATCAATTACTAGACGAAGAGAAGCACTGACATGATGAACGACGAATACTTCAAGAACCTGGCCTATCAGCTTCGCTGGCGCCGCATGCCGGAGTCCGTCGTCGCACAAACCCTCCGGGAAGTCCGCGCGGAATCCGAGGCGGCTCAAAGCACCCCATTGGAACTTTTCGGTCCGGAGAAAAGTTTCGCCGAAACGTTCACCAAGGGGAAAGCCACATCGAAGGGTTTTTGGATCATCACCGTTGCTGTTGCCGTCGCCGTACTAGTGGTCCTCGGCCGGGTGGTTACCTCGTTTGCTACAGCCGGGGAGTCCAACCCGCTGATCAGCGTTCTGACCCTCGTCGGCGCGCTGGCCATAGCTTTCATCGGCTCGATCATTGGCGCAATGGTAGATCATCGAATCCCAAAGGGCGTTGAATAAGCATGCATATCCAAGTTTCTTCGGTATCCAAGCATTACGGGAAGGCGCATATCCTCAAGGAGATATCGTGCTCGATACCTGCAGGACAAATCACCGGCCTTTTGGGCCCTAACGGTTCCGGAAAATCTACGCTGATGCGAATGGTGCTGGGTCTGGGCACCCCCGATTCAGGCTCCATTCTTTACGACGGGGTCAGGTATTCCGACCTGCCGAACCCGGGAGCGGCAGTCGGTTCGCTGCTGGACGCAGCCGCTCGGCATCCAGGACGAAATGTTCGCGACAGCTTCAGTCTTGCAGCAGGCATGCTCGGGATCAGCAACAGCCGCCGCGACGAAGTTATTGAGCAAATGGGATTGGAATCTGTTGCCAAACGACGATTCAAGTCCCTCTCTCTCGGGATGCGCCAGCGCGTCGGGCTTGGAATTGCAATCCTGGGGCGTCCTCGGTGCCTGATCCTGGATGAGCCCGTCAACGGGCTGGACATCGAAGCCATCAGCTGGCTGCGCGGCTTGTTGACAGGGTTCGCCCAGGACGGGGGAAGCGTTTTGGTTTCCAGCCATCTCCTGCAGGAGCTGCAATCCTACGCTCATCGCGTGGTCATCATCGACCGCGGCAGCGTCGCGACGGAATCCACGCTGTCGGATCTCAGCAACCCGGATTCACAAGTCAGCGTCGAAGCCGACGAGCCGGAGAAACTCGCCAAGTTGCTGCTGGCTCATGGATTTGCCGTCTCGGACCATGCCGTCCCTGGTTGGCTCAAGGTCCAGGCCAGCAATCGACAGGTGGCGCAGATTGCCATGGAGCACAGAATACTGATCACCTCGCTGGGATCGCAACAGGAACACCAGCTGGAGGAAGCCTACCTGCGCCTTACACAGGGTGAATACAGTGTTCACCGGACGGAAGTACTTTGACTATGAAAACCACTGATACACCAGAACGGCAACCGCTTGTTGGATCCCGGCCCACACTGGGCCGCTTGGTGGGGCTGGAATTTCGGAAACTGACAACGGTTCGTTCCGGGCAGTCAGTGCTGTGGAGCATGCTTGGGCTTGGGCTCTTGCTGTCCTTCGGAGTGTGCTGGGTGCTAATTGCCCAGGAGGAAGCCGAGTTGTCCTTCTCAGTCATCATGATGGCGTTTACCGTATGCGCTGCCTTGGGAACCCCAATTCTTGGAATTCTGGTCTATACGATGGATTGGCAGCATCGGGACATACTGATGATTCTGGCGTTGGAACCACGTCGCCACCGTGTTTTCCTGGCGAAACTGGTGACCTCCGTGCTCATCGGCGTCGCTCTTTGCGCGGCGTTCATCGCGACCGGCCTGGCAGTTAGTTTCGGGCTGGCCAGCGCCTTTGGGATGGCCTGGACTGCCCAAGGTTCTCTGGAGGTCCTCGGCATGCTAATTGTGTTGTCGTTTGCCGGTTCGCTGAGCGGTGCGGCATTGGGCTCCGCGTTGCTGTCGACGCCGCTTTCGGTGGTGATAGTGATCATCCAAGTGCTGCTCATCGACAATCTGCTGTTGTTGCTGCCCGGTGGCATCGGACCTTTCCTGCAAACCGCCTCGATGTCCAATTCCTTGATCGGCGACGGAAGTATAGGCACTGCGTTGTCCTCATTTGCCCTATGGGTTCTCCTGCCGTTTGCGGTGGGATTCATCCGCATGCGGCGCGCCGAACCGCATTAGCCGCCGCGATGTCGCGCATTGGCGCTAAAAAATCTGCGGGGCGGCTTGCACCCGAACAGCTTGGAGCTGCGCGAGTGCGGACCGTCCCGCTGGAGTGTCCTGAATGCCGGGTCCATGCGCACCGCAAAGGCTATCTTCGCAACCAAACATCGCGCCCACCCGCATCACTGATTCCCCACGTACGCACCTCGTCCACCGGTTGCACGGCATCGGTGAACCAGTAGGTCTCATCGGGGTTCCATCCGGCGATGACGCTGGCGCGCCGGGCATCCACCGCGATGATCTCCCCCGCTCCGGCCAGATAGGCGCCAAGGCCCAGATGCACCCCGTCGTAGTCCTCGGCCACGGCCTGCCAGTCCGGCTGGACCCAGAGCCCGTCGCGCCCGGTCGTTTCAAACCAGTTGCGCCGCATCGTTGCGCTGACTTCCAGCGGGTAGCGGCGGCACAAATCGGCCCAGTGCCTTGGCTCGGTGATGTGGAATACCGGCTTCCGGCATTCGATCTGCAGGCGCCGCACCAGCGCCGAGCTCCATCCCATGCCGTCCTCCACACAAGCCAGGCCGATGGGCTCTTCAAGCTCGAAGGTTCCGAAGCTGCGGTACAGCCCGCCCGGCGGATTCGACCACCAGTGCCCGCTGGCCAGCTGGTCCATCTTTTCCCGCAGGTCTGCCTTGCTGGCGCGTTCTTTCTCCGCGAGATCGAGGTTCCACGCCTTCAGCTGGGATTGCGCAGGTTCAAGGCCCGGTTCCCACTGGCCTTCGGCGCTTTCGCCCGTCCAGGTGATCATCCACTGGTTCGCCTGCGTGGATGCGCCCATCCAGCTCTGGATGATGCCGGTTGACGCGACATGCTCTGCTACCCGCTCCAGTGCTTGAACGAGTCGGGGGTCGCCGAACAAGGTGTCCTCGGCATCCGGAGGCTGCCAGTACATGGCCCAATCGACGCTGTCCGCCAGCGCTGAGCGAATCAGCTCGGGCATCGCTTCGGGCAGGGGCACGGTGCGGAGCATCTGCGCAATCTGGGCAATCGATGGCGCCGTTTCATCCGCGGCGGATTCCTGCGGCTCTGCACCTGCACTTTCCTCGGCCATGGTGAAGCGCACAACCCCGTCGCCTCGTTGCTGCGCCAATTCGAAGGACGCGTCGAACACCGAACGCATCAGGTGTTGCGCCTCGGGGGCGGTCCCGGACAGCACGATACTGCTGAGCAGCCGGCGGCCGCGGCGCCCGGCGAGCAGGGATTGTTTCAAGTCCATGGATGTTCCCTTCACCCGGAAGTTTCCACCCAGTCTGCCAGAGTGCGTGCTGGTCAGCGGAAATAAGGGAAATACTCTCGTTTCCCGGCACCGGTGGTGCTTAGTATTGAGCCATGCGAATTGCCGTCCTCGACGATTACCACGACATCTCCCGCACGCTCGCCGATTTCCAGTCCCTGGCCCAGGAGCTGGACGCCGAACTGAGCGTCTTCACCGAATTCCTGGGGCATGACGACGCCACCGTGATCGCGGCGCTTGAGCCCTTCGACGTCATCGTCGCGATGCGCGAACGCACGCCGTTTCCGCGCTCCCGGCTGCAGGCCCTGCCGAACCTGAAGCTGCTGGTGACCACCGGACGGCGCAACGGCTCCATCGACCTCGACGCGGCCGCGGAGCGCGGAGTGGTTGTCAGCCATACCGGCTACATCGCCACCGACGCCGCCGAGCACACCTGGGCGCTGATCCTCGCCGCGGCCCGGCGCCTGGATGTGGAGATCTTCTCCGCGCAGCGCCCGCTGGAGCACTCCACAGGGTGGCAGAGCACCATGGGCATCGGCTTGTCGGGCAAGACCCTGGGCGTCTACGGGCTGGGAAACCTCGGCTCCCGCGTGGCGAAGATCGGGCTGGCCTTCGGCATGCACGTGATCGCCTACAGCCAGAACCTGACCGCGGAGCGCGCTGCGGAAGTCGGCGTGCGCAAGGTCAGCGAGCACGAGCTGTTCGCGACCAGCGACGTGCTGACCATCCACCTCAAGCTCTCCGAGCGCAGCACCGGGGTGGTGGGCTCCAAGCAGCTGGCCTGGATGAAGCCTGACGCGATTTTCGTGAACACCTCGCGCAGCCGCATCGTGCAGACCGATGCGCTCATTGATGCGTTGGAAAACGAGCAGCTCTACCTGGCCGCGGTGGACGTCTTCGATGTGGAGCCGCTGCCGCAAGGCGACCGGCTGGCGTCAACCCGTGGGGTCATCGCCACCCCGCACATCGGCTATGTGACGGTGGAGCAGTTCGCGATATTCTACCAGGACGCGGCCGCGGACATCCGGGCCTGGGCCAAGGGCAAACCGGTGCGGGTGCTGAATTAATCCCGTGCAGACAGCAGTGCCCTCGGCGCATCGTATTCCCGATGCGCCGAGGGCACTTGGTGTTGGGCGGATTTAACCTGCCACGAGGTTCATGCACCATACGATCCAGGGCAGCGCCACTAGGTCGATGAGCACCGCGCCGGCCAGCGGCACGATCAGGAACGCCTTCTCCGAGCGCACGCCGTACTTGGCGTTGAAGGAGTCCATGTTCGCCAGGGCGTTGGGGGTCGCGCCCAGGCCGTGGCCCATGAAACCTGCGACCATGGTGGCCGCGTCGTAGTTCTTGCCCATGATGCGGAAGACCACGATCGCGCTAAACAGGGTGATGAACACCAGCTGCACCAGCAGGATGATGGACAGCGGGCCGGCGAGGTTCGCCAGTTCCCAGATCTTCAGGCTCATCATGGCCTGGGTCAGGAAGAAGCCGAGGGTCAGCTGGGAGATCAGGTTGACCGAGTCGTCATTGATCTTCACCCAGTTGAACTTGTCGTTCAGGTTGCGGAAGATCACCGCGGCGATCATGGCGCCCACGTAGGCGGGCAGCGAGAAGCCGGTCATCTGCGCGATCCAGTCGCCCAGCAGCATGCCCAGCACCATGATGATGCCGATGATGGTGGAGGTGGAGAGGATCGAGGAGTAGTTGCTGATCTCGTCGCCCGGCTGCTTGATGGCCTCGTCGAGGTCCTCTCCGGTGGCCGGGCCGCCGGCGAAACCGCCGCCGCCTGCAAGCTTCTTCACGCCGTAGCCTGCGCCGACCTTCTGGGCGATCGTCTGCGGCTTGGCAGGAACTTCCAGCTTGTGGCGGTGCATCAGGAAGCTGGCGAGCATGCCGCCGATCAGGCTGCCTGCCACCAGGCCGAAGGTGGCCGAGGCGATGGCCACGGTGGTGGCGCCTTCGACGCCCATGGATTCAGCGGTAGGGCCGAAGGCCGCGGCGCCGCCGTGTCCGCCTTCGAGGCTGACCGCGCCGGCCATGATGCCCAGCATCGGGTCCACGCCCAGCAGCTTGGCCATGCCCATGCCGATGATGTTCTGCGCGAAGGCCAGCGTCCAGCAGGCCACCAGGTAGATCAGCAGCAGCTTGCCGCCCTTCTTGATGGTCGCCAGCGAACCTGCCAGGCCGATGGTGGTGAAGAAGGCGATCATCGCCGGGGTCTGCAGGGAGGTGTCCAGGCTGATTTCCACGGTGCCGGTCTGGCGCAGCACGAGCACCAGCAGGGCGAACAGGAAGCCGCCGACCACGGGGGCCGGGATGCAGAACTTCTCCAGAAAGGCGACGCGGCGGCGGGCGAACTCGCCGAAGACCAGCAGGATCAGCGCCAGTGCCGCGGTCTGGACCAAGGATAGTTGTAATTCCATATATCTTAACCTCGGTTCAAGATCAGGTCATTGAGCAGTCGCGCGCCAGTGCGGGCGGTGCGCTGATCGATGTCAAAGAGAGGGTTGAGCTCAGCAATATCTGCGTGCTTGAGCTTGCCGCTGCGGGCGGCGGCCAAGACGATCTCGCGGACCATTTCAAGGCTGACGCCGAAGCCGGCCGGGGCGCTGACGCCCGGTGCCACGCTGGCCGGCAGCGCGTCCAGGTCGATGGTCAGGTACAGGTGGTCCACCGAGTCGGCGAAGTTCGCGATGAATTCGCGCACCGCCTGCAGGTTGCCCAGATGGCATTCGGTGTCCAGAAGCACCTCGACGCCAAGCTCGGCGGCGCGGTCGAAGAGCACCTTGGTGTTGGCTGCTTCGCTGATGCCCACGGCCGCATAGCGGAAGGGGCGCCCGGCGGCTGCCTGGGCCTTGGCGATCTGCGCGAAACCGGTGCCGGAGCTCGGCAGCGGCGCCTCGCGCAGGTCGAAGTGCGCATCGATGTTCAGTATGCCCAGACTCCAGCTGGAGTCTTCGCCGAGGGCGCGGGCCAGTCCGGCGTAGCTGGCGAAGGTGATTTCGTGGCCTCCGCCAAGACCCACGGTGAAGTGTCCTTCGCGCAGCAGCTGGGCCAGCACGTCCGCGAAGGCCTCTTGCCCGGATTCCAGGTCTTCGCCGTCGACCTCGATGTCTCCGGCGTCGTAGAGCTTGACCGGTTCGTGCAGGGCAATGGAGGACAGCGCGGTGCGCAGGGCCTGCGCCCCGTCGCGCGCACCCACTCGGCCCTTGTTGCGGCGCACGCCTTCGTCGCTGGCGAAACCCAGCAGCGCGGCGCCGGGTTCGGCCCCGGCTGTCCAGGCCTGGATGGTGTTGTGCCAGCGGGCATGCTCCGGACCGGGACCATCGTTGCGTCCGGTCCAGTCGGTTGCCTGTTTCCAGGTCATTTGATTCCTCCACTCAGGCTCAGTGCGGTTCTGCAGGTTTGTTGGATCAGTTCAGCTTGGCGTTCGAGGCTGCGCTGGGCGGGAGCCATTAGGCTCACCACTGCTTGCAGCTCTCCGTTCAGGTCCGTGACCGGGGAGCTGACGCACCAGACGCCTTCCTCCACCTCAGAGAGGCTGACTGCGTAGCCCGCTCGGAAGGCCGATTCGCAGGCCTGCTCAAGGCGTGTCCTCGACGGAGCATCGACATCATGGAAGTCGAAGATTTCGGCGCGTTGCTCCCGGGACATCAGGGCCATCAGCATGGTGCCCGAGGCCCCGAGGGTCAGCGGGTGGGAAGTGCCCACCGAGTAGCTGCACCGCAACGCCTGGGTGGACTCGATGGTTTCCACGCACACCGATTCGGCGCCATGGGCCACGATGAAGGCGGCGAGTTCGCCGGAGTCCTGCGACAGCTGGCGCAGGTAGGGGGCGACGGTTCCGCTCGCCAGGCTGGAATCCCAGTAACGTTCGGCAAGCTGCACGGCCGCGGCGCCGGCGCCGTAGTGTCCGGAGGAAGTTTTGTGGACGAAGCCGGAGAACACCAAGTGGTCCAGCAGACGGTACACCGAGCTCACCGGAATGCCGGTTTCGGTGGACAGCTCGCGCACGCTTGCCTGCGGAACCTTCGCCAATGCAGAGAGAATCCACAAGACCCGTGCGGTCTGTGAATCGGACTCTTTCCTTACGCTCATGGCACCTTCATCGAGAGGCCGTGGACGGCCGTGAACAACTTTTTCGTGCGGGTCCGCCCGCCGGCGGAAATTGGCACAATGAACCATTGTTCTGTCATGTATGCGGCGAGGACAAATCGAAATTCTCACCGAGTGAGAAAGAATCGGGGCAAATTCTCAGTCGCTGGAAAAGGTGTGCCTCGCCGGCAGCGCCCCGGAATCATGCCCAAATTCTCCAATGGATTGTTGAACAACATGAAATCTCCCGAGGTTCCGCGTACTGACGTGCGCTAAAGCGGCGCTTTTGAACTCCGGGCTAGTTGAGCAACACCAACAGGGTCGTTAAGCAGCGCATCGCAGGCCGATAAGTCGGCCCGCGATGTCGGAATCATATTTGAAGTTAATGTCACATCCACCCGGGGATGTTCAGCAAGCTAGGAAGATTGCCGAATCCTCTTCGAGGGGACGAAGAAATAGTGCAAGATAGCCACAACAGCCGCCCAGCCTGCGCCAATGAGCAACCCGACTAGGACGTCAGAAACCCAGTGGTGGGAAAGGTAGACCCTGGAGGCTCCCATGGCCGCGACGAACAACACCGCTATGCCGCCCAGCAGGTATGCGTAGCGACGCAATCCGTAGACCACAGCCAGGTAGGTGGCGATGCCAATCAGAGCTGCCGCATTCAGCGTGTGCCCGCTGGGGAACGAGAAGGACCCCGGCGGCGCAGGGCCTCCGGGCACGCCAGTCGGGCGCGCAACCTGCAGCACTGATTTGAGCACCACCGTCAGCAGCACCGACCCCAAGGCGGTGAAGGCTACCGTGGCCAAAGGCCACCAGCTGCGCGCCCACAGGCAAATGATTGCCGTCAGGATCACCATGGTCACCGTCATGCCGGGCGTTGATCCCCAGAGATAGAGCACGGTGGCAACCGAGTGCCACACAGGATCCTGGTGAGCCAGAACCCACTGCTCGACCGGCAGGTCGACATCCTTGGACCATCCCCCGATCCTGAGGGAGACCAGCATTCGCCGGGTGAAATAGAACAGCACCACGATGAGTCCAAAGGCGATCCACAACGCCTGCACGCCGCGTGATCGCTGACCCGGGCGGAAAAACCATGAAGATCGCATGGTCTCCATCGTATCCACAGACCCCCTGTGTTCGCTGACCGGCGGCTATGCGGAAGAATAGAACCATGACAATCAAGGTGTTGGCCGTCGGCAAGAAGCATGAGTCTTGGGTGGACGAGGGGATCTCCCGCTATGAGAAGCGGCTGAAGAAACCCTTCGACCTGTCGTGGCAGCTGCTCTCGCATTCCTCGCGGGAAAACGACGCGGCACGCACCGAGGAGTCGGCCCGCATCCTGGCCAAAATCGACGACCGGGACTTCGTGGTGCTGCTCGATGAGCGCGGGAAGAACGTCGACTCCCCAGCGCTGGCCAATACCCTGCGCACGCCGATCGACTCTGCGCGAAATGTCGTGATCATCATCGGCGGAGCCTACGGCGTTGATCCAACCGTTCACGCGCGGGCGAACTTCACCTGGTCGCTGTCCAAGCTGGTGTTCCCGCACCAGCTGGTCCGCCTGATCCTCACCGAGCAGCTGTACCGCGCCCAGGACATCCTGGCCGGCGGCAAGTACCACCACGTTTAGCCATCTTTGACTTTCCATCTTGGAAAGACAAAACTTTCCGTAACGGAAAGTGAGGGAACATGAACCCGCAAGAAGCCGCGAACCCGACCAAGCACGAGGCCTCCAGTCTCCTTGCCGACGCACAGGCCGCCTCTCAGAACATGGTCCGAAGCAGCGACTCTCCGCGCGGATTCACCACCTGTGTAGTCCTGCTGATCAGTACGCTGACAAGTATCGACGGTCTCGTTCCAGACCAGATTCTGTATTCGCTTTTCGCGTTGTTCATTCCCCTGATTATTTGGTTGGCTGTCTTTCTACGCAAACGCGCCAAGCAGCGGCCACTGCCCGGCAATTCGACAGCCTTTGGCTGCTACCTGGTGGTGATCATTCTGGCCACGATGTTCCTGCGTATGTGGGAGGCATCTACTTGGTTCGAAGCCGCGGGAAAGATGGTTGTCTGCTGTGCAATCCTCGGGGTCCTAGCCCACAAAATGCGTGCTTCGCTGACGCAGGAACGCGTGGAGGACGGCAGTGAGCAAGCCTGCTGAACCACGCTTTGACGACCTGATTCACGCACCGTTGCGCCTGCGGATCTGCGCAAGCCTCGCACCCGTCCAATGGGCCGAGTTCGCGCACCTCAAGGAAAATTTGAACGTTGCCGATTCAGTGCTGAGCAAACACCTGAAACAGCTCACCGATGCCGGATACGTGGAGGTGGAACGCTTCGCCAAGCTCGGCCGCAGCCACGTGCGTCTCTGCCTGAGCAAGGAAGGCCGCCGTGCCTACGTCGGCCATCTGGCGGCACTGCGCAAAATCACCGAGGGCGAATAAGCCCTCCAGCTGTCCGTGACAGAACGTAGGATCGATTCCATGAGCGATGTCCTGACCCGCTTCGGCGCGGCCACCCAGAAGTGGTTCACCGAAGTCTTCACCGAGCCGACCACCGCACAGGTCGGTGCCTGGACATCCATCTCCGAAGGCAACCACACGCTGGTCATCGCCCCGACCGGCTCCGGCAAGACCTTGGCGGCCTTCCTCTGGGCGCTGGATCGGCTGCACCACGCGGAATTGGATGCCCCGGCGCTGCCCGGACTGGACCAGGACAGCGACCATCCGACGGGCACCGGCACCAAGGTGCTCTACATTTCGCCGCTGAAGGCCCTGGGCGTGGATGTGGAGCGCAACCTGCGCTCCCCGCTGGCCGGCATCCGGGCCACCGCCCACGAGCTGGGACTCTCCCAGCCCTCGGTCTCGGTGGGCGTGCGCTCGGGCGACACCCCCGCTTCCGAGCGCCGGCAGCTGCTGCGCAATCCCCCGGACATCCTGATCACCACACCCGAGTCGCTGTACCTGATGCTGACCAGCCAGGCGCGCACCACGCTGTCGCAGGTGCACACGGTCATCATCGACGAGATCCACGCGATCGCCAACACCAAGCGCGGCACCCACCTGGCGCTGTCCCTGGAACGGCTGGATTCCCTGCTCGCCGCCCCGGCACAGCGCATCGGCCTGTCAGCCACCGTCGAGCCGCCCGAGGAAGTCGCGCGCTTCCTGGCCGGCTCCGCCCCGGTGAACACCGTGCGCCCGGAATCCACCAAGCAATGGGAGCTTGAGGTGCGGGTTCCGGTCGAGGACATGACCGACCTGCCCTCCGCTGCCGCCGCCCACGACCTGGGCCCCGGCTCCTCTCCGGCAGCCGCGGCCAGCATCTGGCCGCACGTGGAGAACCAGCTGGTGGACCTGGTGCTGGCCAACCACTCGACCATCATCTTCGCCAACTCCCGGCGGCTGGCCGAACGGCTGACCGGGCGGCTGAATGAAATCTATGCCGAGCGCGAGGGCTTCGCGGTAGAGAACCAGCTGTCCTCCTCCCCCGCGGTGATGATGGCGCAGGCCGGGTCCACCGCGGCCGCGGATCCCGAGGCGCCGCTGCTGGCCCGCGCCCACCACGGCTCGGTCTCCAAGGACGCCCGCGCGGCCATCGAGGAGGATTTGAAGCTCGGCCGGCTGCGCGCGGTGGTCGCCACCAGCTCGCTGGAACTGGGCATCGACATGGGGCTGGTGGACCTGGTGATCCAGGTCGAGTCCCCCAACTCGGTGTCTTCCGGACTGCAGCGCGTGGGCCGCGCAGGCCACCAAGTGGGTTCGGTCTCCCAGGGAATCTTCTTCCCCAAGCACCGCGCCGACCTGCTCTCCACCGCGCTGGTGGTCACCCGCATGCGCGAGGGCAAGATCGAGAAGATGGCGATCCCTGCCAATCCGCTCGATGTGCTGGCCCAGCAGACCCTTGCCGCGGTGGCCATGGAAGACCTGGACGTCGAGGCATGGTTCGACACCGTCCGGCGCGCGGCCCCCTACCAGCAGCTGCCGCGCAGCGTGTACCTGGCCACGCTGGACATGCTCACCGGCAAGTACCCCTCCGACGAATTCGCCACGCTCAAGCCGCGGATCATCTGGGACCGCGACGCCGGGGTGCTCTCCGCGCGCCCCGGAGCGCAGCGCCTGGCCGTGATCTCCGGCGGCACCATCCCTGACCGCGGGCTGTTCGGCGTGTTCCTGGCCGGATCCGAGGACGACAAGGCGCCCAAACGCGTGGGCGAGCTGGACGAGGAAATGGTCTACGAGTCCCGGGTGGGCGACGTGTTCGCCCTGGGCGCCACCAGTTGGCGCATCGAGGACATCACCCACGACCGGGTGCTGGTCACCCCCGCCTTCGGCCAGCCCGGCAAGCTGCCCTTCTGGCACGGCGACGGGCTGGGCCGCCCGGTGGAGCTGGGCGCGGCGTTGGGCGAATTCACCACCGGCCTGCTGGCCCGCGAACGCTCCGAGGCCGCCGAAGAGCTGGGCGCAGGAGGACTGGATGCCTTCGCCGCGCAGAACCTGCTGAACTACCTGGGCGAGCAGCGCGAGGCCACCGGGCAGGTCCCCAACCACCAGACCTTCGTGGTGGAGCGCTTCCACGACGAGCTGGGCGACTGGCGGGTGATCCTGCATTCGCCCTTCGGGCTGGCGGTGCACGCCCCGTGGGCGTTGGCAGTCGGTGCGCGGGTGCGTGAACGCTGGGGGCTGGACGCCTCCGCGATGGCCGCCGATGACGGGATCGTGCTGCGCATCCCCGCCATGGACGACGAGCCGCCCGGGGCCGAGCTGTTCGCGTTCGAGTCCGACGAGATCGTGGATCTGGTCACCGGGCAGGTGGCCAATTCGGCGCTGTTCGCCGCGCGCTTCCGCGAATGCGCCGCCCGGGCGCTGCTGCTGCCGCGCATCAACCCGACCAAGCGCACCCCGCTGTGGCAGCAGCGCCAGCGCGCCAGCCAGCTGCTGGACGTGGCCCGCAACTACCCGGATTTCCCGATCATCCTGGAAACCGTACGCGAATGCCTGAACGACGTGTACGACCTGCCAGCGCTGACCCGGATCCTGTCCCAGGTCTCTTCGCGCGCCATCCGGCTGGTGGAGGTCACCACCGAGCTGCCTTCGCCCTTCGCGCAGTCGCTGCTCTTCGGCTATGTGGCGCAGTTCCTCTACGAATCCGACGCTCCGCTGGCCGAACGCCGGGCCGCGGCGCTGAGCCTGGACCCGGTGCTGCTGGGCGAGCTGCTGGGCCGCAACGACGTGCGCGAGATCCTGGATCCGCAGGTCATCGCCGAGCTGGCGCAGCAGCTGCAGTACCTGGCGCCCAAGCGCCGGCTGGCCGGCATGGAGGGGGCCGCGGACCTGCTGCGGCTGCTGGGCCCCCTGACCGCCGCTCAGCTGGCTGAACGCCTGCGTGATCCTGCCGACGAGCAGGCCCCGCTGGCCGAGGCGGCGGCCCGCGCGCACGCCGAATCGCTGGTGGCCACCCGGCGTGCGTTCACCCTGCGGATCGGCGGGCAGCTGGCCTACGCGGGAATCGAGGACGCGGCCAAGCTGCGCGACGCACTGGGCACCCCGCTGCCCACCGGCATCCCCGCCGCCTTCCTGGAGCCCGCGGCCCAGCCCGTCGAGGACCTGGTTTCGCGCTATGCCCGCACCCACGCCCCGTTCACGCTCACCGAGATCTCCGGGGTGCTGGGCCTGGGCGTGGCGGTGCTGCGCCCGGTGCTGGATGCCATGACCGCCGCCGGGCGGCTCTCGCTGGGAGCATTCCGCCCGGTGGAGCTGATTCCCGAGGGCGTCAGCGGGGACGAGTACTGCGACGTGCAGGTGCTGCGCACCATCCGCACCCGCTCGCTGGCCGCCCTGCGCGCCGAGGTGGAGCCGGTGGACCAGCTGGCTTTCGCGCGTTTCCTGCCGGCCTGGCAGCAGGTCGGCTCCCGGCTGGAGGGCAGCGACGGAGTCTACGAGGTGGCGATGCAGCTGGCAGGCGTCGAGCTGCCCGCCTCCGCGCTGGAGTCCTTTGTGCTGCCTGCCCGGCTGCCCGGCTACCAGAGCGCCTGGCTGGACGAGCTGACCAGCGCCGGGGACGTGCTCATCTGCGGCGCCGGCGCGGCCGGGGGCAAGGACGGCTGGCTCTCGCTGCATACCGCCGAGCATGCCCCGCTGAGCCTGCCGATCCCGGACCCCGCGCCGCTGGATGCGCTGGCCCGCCGGGTGCTTGAATCCTTCGACCCGACCGGCGCGTACTTCGTGCAGGAGATCGCCGCGCGCATCCACCCCGGCGAGGGGCGCCCGCCCAGCGAGCAGGAGATCACCGGGGCTTGCTGGCAGCTGTTCTGGGCCGGGTTCATCTCCCCTGACACCCTGGCGCCGGTGCGCGGCTACCTGGCCGGGGGCAGCACCGCGCACAAGATCGCCAAGCCCGCCCCGCGCGCCCGCGCCGCCCGGCTGAACCGGCTGTCCGGACTCAGCCGCATGGCCCGCGAGCAGGGCGTGGTGCATGCGCGCAGCACCCGCGGTTCGGCGCGCTGGGCGCTGCTGCCCGAGCCGGTGCGCGACCCCACCATCGCCGCGCACGCCACCGCGGAAATCATGCTTGAGCGCTACGGGGTGCTGACCCGCGGCTCGGTGGCCGCCGAGGCGGTGCCGGGGGGCTTCGGACAGCTTTACCGGGTGCTGTCCAAGCTGGAGGAGGCCGGGCATGCGCGCCGTGGCTACTTCATCGAGAAGCTGGGCGCCGCGCAGTTCTCCACCTCGAACACCATTGACCGGCTGCGCGGCTTCGTGCTGCCCGAGGACCCGCGCCGCCAGCCCGAAGCCGTGGTGCTAGCCGCCACCGACCCGGCCAACCCCTATGGCGCGGCGCTGCCGTGGCCCGCCACGCAGACCGGGCACCGCCCCGGGCGCAAGGCCGGGGCGATCGTGGGCATGCTGGACGGCGAGCTGGTGCTGTACCTCGAACGCGGCGGACGCACCGTGCTGGCCTTTGGCGAACCCGGAGAGCAGGCCTGGGCGCTGCTGGCGGCCAGGCTGGTTGCGGCGCTGCGCCGTGCCGGGGTGGACAAGATCGCCATCGCCACGGTCAACGGCGAACCTGTGCAGGAGCACCCGGCGGCCGCCGCCCTGCTGGGCGCCGGTTTCTACTCGACCCCGCAGGGCATCCGCTTCCGGCGGTAGCCTGGACACCAGCGCGCTGTACGCGGCGGCTGGCAGCAGCAAAGGAGATGCACCATGCCGGAAGGCGATTCCGTTTACCGGGCCACCGCAAGGCTGCACCATGCGCTGGCCGGGAAGAGCATCCTGCGTTCGGACTTCCGGGTCCCGGCACTGTCCACGGTGGACCTGGCCGGCTACACGGTGTCCGAGGTCCTCCCGCGCGGCAAGCACCTGCTCATGCGGCTGCAGCCTCCCGCCACGGCGGAACCTGCCTTCAACCAGCCGCCGCTGACCCTGCATTCGCACCTGCTCATGGAGGGGCGGTGGGATCTCTACGGTCCGGGAGCCCGCTTCAAGCGTCCGGCGCACACCGCACGCGTGGTGCTCGCCTGCGACGGCGTCGTGGCGGTCGGCTTCGACATCGCCCAGGTCAAGCTCGTGCCCACTGCCGAGGAAGCGCAGCTGGTCGGGCATCTGGGCCCGGACCTGCTGGGGCCCGGCTGGGACGCGCAGGCGGCGGCCGCGAATTTCCGGGCGCAGCCGCACCGCGGGATCGGCGAGGCGCTGCTGGACCAGCGGCTGATGGCGGGGGTGGGCAACATCTACCGCTGCGAGGTCCTGTTCCTCACCCGGCTGCACCCACTCACGCCCGTGGGACAGGTCGTGGACCTCGGGAAGGTCATCGAGATGTCGCAGCGCCTGCTGGAAGTCAACAAGGAGCGTTCCCGCAGGGTCACCACCGGCCTGGCCCGGACCCGCGAGCCCTACTGGGTGTACGGGCGCGCCGGCAAGCCCTGCCTGCGCTGCGGCGCGAAGATCCAGCTGCTGAAGATCGCGGCCGAGGATTCGGGCCTGGAGCGAGACTGCTACTTCTGCCCTTCCTGCCAGCCGGCTGCGCACTGATGAGGACAACGGCCCGGGGCAAAGATGAAAGAATGGGAGCCATGGCCATGGCATCTCCGCTCCCCGTCCGCAACGGCGTCAACGCCACCCGTCTGCACCTGCCGCGCACCGGTCCATGGGATACGGTGGCCCAGTATCTGCTCGAACGGTTCGGGCATGTGGACCCCGAGGGCATCCTGCGCCGCTTCGATGACGGCGAGATCGTGGGAATCGGCGGGGTGAAGCTGGACCGGCAGACGCCTATGGGCGAGCACGAGTTCATCTGGTACTACCGCTCGCTGCCGGTGGAGATCCCGATCCCCTTCGAAGCCAAGATCCTCCACCAGGACGAGCACCTGCTGGTGGTGGACAAACCGCACTTCCTGCCCACCACTCCGGGCGGCAAGTTCATCCAGGAATCCGCCCTGGTGCGGCTGCGCAACCAGACCGGCATCGACGATCTGGTGCCGATGCACCGGCTGGACCGGGCCACCGCCGGGGTGATCCTCTTCGCCGTCAACCCGGAAACCCGCGGCGCCTACCAGATGCTCTTCGAGCGCCGCGAGATCGCCAAACGCTACAAGGCGGTGGTCGCGCTGGCCCCCGGCGACGGGCTGGAGACCGGCGTGGTGCTGCAGGCCAATGGGGAGCACAGCCAGCAACGCACCAGCGAAGAACTGCGCGCCCTGCTGGCTGGCATGCCGATGACCTACGAGAACCGCATGTCCAAGGTGAAGGGCCAGCTGCGCTCGATCGTCGAGGACGGCGAGCCCAACGCGCAGACGCTGATCAGCGTGGAGGCCATCGGCCGCAGCGCCGGATTCCACGCGGGCACCGAGGTGGCGCTGATGGATCTGGAGCCGCATTCGGGCAAAACCCACCAGCTGCGCATCCACCTCGCCTCGCTGGGCCTGGGCATCGTCAACGATGCCTTCTACCCGCGGCTGTGGGACCTGGCGCCGGACGACTACGACCGCCCGCTGCAGCTGCTGGCGCACACCATTTCCTTCACCGACCCGATCACCGGCGCCGCGCGCAGCTTCAGTTCCGCGCAGAGCCTGCGCGAAGCCCCGGCCGCCTAGCGCCTCTTCTCACCTCGGCATATTTACCCTAGGCTGTTGCACACCCCTGCACGGGCCCGACGAAGGATGGTATGCCATGGCCGAGCCACAGCCCAATATGCAGCTGCGCACCCTGGTGGGCTCCGCCCAGCGGGCCATCGCCGAGTCCACGCGCAGGCCTGCGTTCGAGCTGCCCTATACGGCCCCTGACCTGCGGCCCAATCCCGCGGTGGAAGTCTTCGACAAGGTCCGCGCCGGGCTGTTCGCCCTGTCCGGGGTGCTGCTGCTGGCCACCTCGCTGGCCTTCGGCGCCGGGATGGATGCCCGCACCCAGGCCAGCCTGCTGGATACCGGGCTGGTGCATGCGGTGATCTGGCCGGTCATCGGGATCGCGCTGATCGCCAGCGCCGCCTTCAGCGCCCTGCCCGCCCAGCTCTCCTCGCGCCGGCAGCGCGCCGCCGGCATCCATGCGCTGAGCGCCGCGGCCCTGCTGAGCTGCGCGCTGACGCTCGCCTCCGGGTTCCTGCCCTGGACCGCCGCGGCGGTCTCCGCGGCGGCCGCCGGGATCGCGCTGTACGGGGTGCACCAGCTGAACCTGAATACCGCCCGCAACCGGACCGAGCGTATCGCCACGGACATGCCGCTGGGCTTCTTCGCCGGATTCGCCCTGGTCTACACGCTGCAGCTGGTGTTCGCAGCCGCCGGCTGGAACGAGCCGGGCCATGCGCTGGCGGTGTCGCTGGTCGCGGTGGCCGCCGCGGTGCCGGCGGCGGTGTTCGCCCACTCCGAACGCGGCAGGCATGCCTTCGCCAGCGGGTTCGGCCTGGCGCTGGCCGCTGCCGCGGCCCAGGGCTGGATGCTGGGCGCCACCCCGCTGTGGGCCTGCGTGCTGTGGGTGTTCCTGGCGATCGTGGTGTTCGTCTGCGCGGAGAACCGGCGGTTCCAGATCAGCCACGCCGAGCACCGGGTGCAGGCGGGCCGGACCCTGGATTTCTGAGTCCGGCCCGTCTGCGCCGCGGGTTCAGCGCGGCGCCATGCGGATCGCGCCGTCCAAACGGATCGTCTCCCCGTTGAGCATCGGGTTGGCCACGATGTGCTCCACCAAGGCCGCGTACTCCTCCGGGCGGCCCAACCGCGAAGGGTGCGGCACCTGCGCGCCGAGCGAATCCTGCGCCGCCTGCGGCAGCCCTGCCATCATCGGCGTCTGGAAGATGCCCGGGGCGATGGTCATGACGCGGATCTGGTGCTGCGCCAGCTCACGGGCCAGCGGCAGCGTCATTGCGGCCACGGCGCCCTTGGAGGCGGCGTAGGCCGGCTGCCCGATCTGCCCGTCGAAGGCCGCCACGGAGGCGGTGTTGATGATGACCCCGCGCTCGGCGGTGCCCTGCGCGTCGATGAGCGACTCGCTGTGCGCCATCAGCTCGGCGCCCAGGCGGATCACGTTGAACGTGCCGTTGACATTGATCTGGAGCACCTTGGCGAACTTCTCCAGCGGCAGCACGCCCTCGCGTCCCAGCACCTTGCCCGGGGTTGCCACCCCTGCGCAGTTCACCAGCACCCGCAGCTGGCCCAGCTCGCGCACGCGCTCCATCACGTCTGCCACTTCCTCGGAACTGGTGACGTCCGCCGGGGCGTAGCGCACGTTCGCGCCGATCGCCGCGGCGATTTCATCCCCGTCCTCGCGCGGCAGGTCCAGCACCACCACGTGCTTGGCCTGCGCAGCCAGTTTCTGGGCCGTGGCCCGTCCCAACCCGGACAGTCCGCCAGTCACCAGCGCGACCGAATCCCGTAGCTGCATGCAAACCCCTTCGATAGTCGTGAATCTCCGGTCAGCCTATCGCCCGCATGGGCAAAGGTGAAGATCCGGATCCCGGTGCCCGGGAGCCCGCTGGCACGCAAAAGCCCGGCACCACGAGGGTGCCGGGCTGCGCGGCAAAGCCGGAGAATTCCGCTCTGGCTAGTGGGATGCCACCGGAGCCTGGTCGGAAGGCTGCTGGGTCTCCTGCTTCTTGCCGCCCAGCAGGATCCCGATGACCAGGATGCCGATGCTGCACGCGGCGCCCACCAGGAAGCCGGGCTTGAAGCCCTGAACCGTCGCGGTGACGACGTCCGTGCCTGCGGCGATCTTCGAGGCGGTGGACGCGGCCACCACGCCGACGATCAGCGCGGTGCCCATGGCGCCGGCCAGCTGCTGCAGGGTGGAGAGCAGCGCCGAGCCGTGCGAGTGCAGGTGGTGCGGCAGCGGGTTCAGCGCGGTGGTGAACGCCGGGGTGAAGATGAAGGCCAGGCCCAGGCTCATGACCAGGTGCAGCAGAACCAGCAGCCAGATCGGGGTGGCGGCGTTCAGGATCAGCGCGTAGCCGAACAGCGACGCCAGCAGGATGATGGAGCCCGGAACGATCAGCGGGCGGGCGCCGACCTTGTCGTAGAGCTTGCCGACCAGCGGGGCCAGCAGGCCCATGAGCAGGCCGCCGGGCAGCATGATCAGGCCGGTGGTCAGCGTCTCGATGCCCAGCACCGTCGTGAAGAACAGCGGCAGCAGGATGATCACGCCGAACAGGGAGATCATCGCGCACATCATCAGCGCCAGCGACAGCGTGAAGTCGCGGTAGGTCAGCGAGCGCAGGTCCAGCAGGGCCTTGTCCCCGTGCTGCAGCTTGACCTGCAGCAACACAAAGGCGGTCAGGCACAGCACCGAGACCGCCAGGATCCCGAGGCCCAGCGGGGTCACGCCGGCCGACAGGCCGCTCAGGCCGTAGACCAGGCCGCCGAAGCCCGGCACGGCCAGGATCAGCGACGGGATGGACAGCGGCGCGGAGTTGTCGCCCGGTTCGTTGGACAGGCGCGGGGTGCCGATCAGCAGCGCCGCCACGGCGATCGGGATGATCACGATGAACATGAACCGCCAGGACAGGTACTGCAGGATGATGCCGGACAGGGTCGGGCCGATGGCAGGGGCCACCGAGATCACGATCGACACGTTGCCCATCAGCACCCCGCGGCGTGCCGGCGGCACCAGGTCGAGGATCGTGGTCATCAGCAACGGCATCATGATCGCGGTGCCGCAGGCCTGGATGACGCGGGCGACCAGCAGCACGGAGAAGCCCGGGGAGACCGCGGCCAGCACGGTGCCCAGGGTGAACAGGCCGATGGCCAGCACGAAGACCTTGCGGGTGCTCAGCCGCTGCAGCAGGAATCCGGTGGTCGGGATGACCACCGCCATGGTCAGCATGAAGATCGTGGCGAGCCACTGGATGGCGTCGGCGGTGACGTTGAATTCCTCCATCAGCACGGGCAGTGCCACGTTCATGATGGTTTCATTGAGGATGACAACGAAGCTGGAGACGATCAGCACGGCAATCGTCGTGAAATTTTGTTTGCTCAAGCGGTCCGGAGCGTGTGACACAACAGGTCTGCTTCCAAGAGAAGTGCGGGAATGGTCGGCCGGTCCAGGGTCAGATGCATTCTGATTGGGATAGCCCAATCAATTCTACAGAGCGCCTCGGCGCGATACTAGGGCGCGGGCGCAGCAGATTGGTGAGTTGCGCAACACGGATACAGATTCATGGCCTAAGAGGTGTTTGTGTACCAAGATGGAACCATGAACGTGCGCACGCCTGATCCCTACCCTGGATGGCTCTCTGAGGAAGATCTCTACGAGGCCCGCCAGCGCCTTCCCATGCTGTACGTCGAGGCCATTCCGGTGCGCCTGGACCCGCTGGGCTACGTCAACGAGGTCGGCCTGCTGCTGACCGCGGACAACGACGGGCGCATGTTGCGCACCTTCGTCTCCGGACGCGTCATGTACCGCGAAACGATCCGTGCCGCATTGATCCGGCACATCGAGAAGGATCTGGGCACCATGGTGCTGCCGCAGCTCCCGGCGTCCCCGGTGCCGTTCACCGTGGCCGAGTACTTCCCGGCGCCCAGCGAAACCGGGCTGACCGACGACCGCCAACATGCGGTCTCCATGTGCTATATCGTGCCGGTGCGCGGCGAGTCCTCGCCACGCCAGGACGCGCTGGAACTGACCTGGCTCACCCCTGCCGAAGCGCTGAGCAGCGACATCCAGGGCGAGTTCGCCGGAGGCCGCGAAAATATTCTTCGGCAGGCATTAGCCCACGTCGGAGTGAATATCTAGAACTGCTTGCCCGGGTTTGGCGGGTCGATGCCGGCCTGGCGCCGCTTGATCCCGCCAAACCAGCTCCCTAGGAGCACCCCGAGGATTCCGACCACGGAACCGATCACGGTTTCCACCATGCGGTCGTAGAGCAGCGCCGTGGACAGTCCCGACATCACGGAGACGCCCACCAGCGCCAGCGGGGTGACGAAGATCTGCGCCATGAAGTAGTTGCGCATGACCAGCATCTCGGCCATGAACTGGAAGAATCCGATCAGCGTCAGCAGCAGCCACAACGGCGGATTCAGCACGATCAGCAGCGCCATGAGCACCAGCCCGACCAGGGTTCCCAGCACGCGGTGGATGCCGCGGCGCATCCTGAGCTTGGTGGTGTGCCCGACCAGCGGCACCACCGCGGCCACCATGGCCCAGTAGTTGTGGCCGGCTTCCAGCCGACTTCCCACGATGTTGGCCAGGGCTCCGGCGATGCCGGCGGTCAGGATGTAGAACAGCCCTTCCCACCAGATCGCGGAGCGGACGTTGTCCGACAGCGGTGGCAGCGGCGTGCGCTGCCACAGGCTCGACCACTGGCCCAATGCTCCGGCCGCGCCGATCACCAGCGCCAGCATCATGGTCAGCACCGCCACCAGCAGTCCCTGCCAGGCCGGGACCGGGTTGGAAATGGAGGCAATCGCGGCAAACGCGAAGATGTGGAACAGCGAACCGGCCGGACGCAGCCGCAGGAATCCAGCGAGCACCGAGCAGAGCCCCGCAACCAGCGTCGTGGCGCCGACGATTTGCCATGCCTTGAGCTCCGGCTGGTCGTGGGCGATCCACAGGTGGGAAGCGGCCAGCGCCGCGGCGATGACGCCGAACAGCAGCGCGCTTGAACGCACCTGCATGCGCAGGCGGTTCCAGTAGCCGTCCACCCGGCCGTAGACGCCGACGAAGGCGCCGAAGACCGCGAACACCACCAGGTCCAGGCGGTCGATGGCCATCAGGAAGATCAGCGGGGCGAAAACGCCGACGGCGGTACGCAGGCCGATCCAGTGGTCCTTGCGGGCAGGGCCTAGCGTGATCAATGACTTCGCGGATTCTTTCAATTGCTCTAGACCCACAGCTTCCTTCCGTCGCGTTGCACACAACAAGACAGCCTCCATTATTCGCTCTTTCCCATGTGAAAGCCTAGGTTTCGGGGCCGGATCACACTGTCGTTTTACTCACCGGCTCTTTAATACGGCAAACTTGGTACGTGCCCGATATGAACTTTGATCCCAGTGCCCCCCACCCGCGCCAGCAAGAATTCGGCTTTGAAGTCGGGACCCGACTGACTGCCGAGGACGGAACCCCGATGCTCGGACGCACCGGCGTGATCCGCACGCCGCATGGCGAAGTGAAGACCCCTGCGTTCATCGCCGTCGGCACCAAGGCGACAGTCAAGGCGCTGACCCCCGAGCACGTCAAGCAGCTCGGCGCCCAGGCGGTGCTGTCCAACGCCTACCACCTGTACCTGCAGCCGGGCGCCGACATCCTGGACGAGGCCGGCGGTCTGGGCAAGTTCATGGGCTGGGACGGCCCGACCTTCACCGACTCCGGCGGATTCCAAGTGATGAGCCTGGGCTCGGGTTTCAAGAAGGTCATCGACATGAAGTCCGTGGACCAGTCAGGCCCGGACGACGCGGTCGCCCCGGGCAAGGAACGCCTGGCCAACGTGGACGAGGACGGCGTCTGGTTCAAGTCCCACCTGGACGGAAACCGCCACCGCTTCTCCCCCGAGATCTCCATGGGCGTGCAGCACCAGATCGGCGCGGACATCATGTTCGCCTTCGACGAGCTGACCACGCTGCAGAATTCGCGCGGCTACCAGGTCGAGTCGCTGGAGCGCACCCGCCGCTGGGCCGAGCGCTGCATTGCCGAGCACTTCTCGCTGACCGATTCCCGCGAGGGCAAGGACTACCAGGCGCTGTTCGGGGTCATCCAGGGCGCGCAGTACGAAGACCTGCGCCGCAAGGCCTGCCGGGATCTCGGCGCCATGGCATTCGACGGCTTCGGCATCGGCGGCGCGCTGGAGAAGGAGAACCTGGGAACCATCGTCGGCTGGTGCGCCGAGGAGCTGCCCGAGGACAAGCCGCGGCACCTGCTGGGCATTTCCGAGCCGGACGACATCTTCACCGCGATCGAGAACGGCGCTGACACCTTCGACTGCGTCTCCCCGACCCGCGTCGCGCGCAACTCCGCGTTCTACACCCCGTGGGGCCGCTTCAACCTCTCCGGAGCACGGTACAAGCGCGATTTCACCCCGCTGGTGGACGGCTGCGAATGCTACGCCTGCCAGAATTTCTCCCGCGCCTACATCCACCACCTGTACAAGGCCAAGGAGCTGCTCAGCCACACGCTGATCTCGATCCACAACGAGCACTTCACCGTGAGCCTGGTCGAGTCCGCCCGCCAGGCGATCGAGGACGGAACGTTCTTCCAGCTCAAGGAGCGGGTGCTGGCCAGCTACTACGCCGGCGCACCGGATCCCCAAGGCCAGCCGGTAGCGCAGCCTGCCAAGTAGGAGCCGCGCACCACCCGCCGGGCGGCGAACCTCCGCAGGATTCGGGGTTCGTCACCCGGCGATCTTTTTAAGCGACGGGGCGGCGCTGAGCAGGCACACCGCCCAGATCCCCCACGGGACGGCGGCCGCCGGGGCGAGGATCAGGACATACAGCGCAGCTCCCGAGGCGGCTGCGCGCAACAGGGTCCAGGCCTGCGGGATGAGCACCACCGCGAGGGACATCTCATTCGCGGCTCCGGCGAAGATTTCTTCCCAGTCGCGCTCCGCACGCCGCGCGTGCGCCAGGCCTGCCGAGGCCAGGCCCAGCGCGGCGAACAGCACGGCCGCGGCCCAAGCCCACCAGGTCGCCTCCGCCAGCGCTCCGATACCCCACAGCCCGAGACTCCAGAAGCCCAGGACCGCCAACGACAGTCCCACAGCGACCACGGTCATTGCGCGCTCCATCTGGCTGCGGGCCACCCCGATCATCAGCCCGAGCTCCGGATGGGTGGCGGTGGGCCGGAGCACCTCGGCCAGGCTCGTGCCCAGGACCACCAACAGGATTGCCAGAGCCCCGGCCAGTGCCAGCGGATTGGCCGCAGCGCGGACACTGAGCAGCAGCACCAGGATCGCCGCGCTGAACCCCAGCGCCGGCTTCCAGTAGCCTCCGCGCACGCAGCGCAGGACGATAACCGCTAGGGCCACCGGCAGCCCGCGGGCAAGCCGGCCACTGCCGCGGTTCCGCCTGCGGCCAGCATCCAGTTGCACGCCGCGCGCATCGGCCTGCATGATCGCTCCGGCAAGCTGCTGCTGGCGCAGCCCGCCCTCGCGCAGCGCCGCCCCGGGGGTTCCGGCAAGCCGCCGCGATGACCAGAGAATGCATGGCACGGCGGCGGCCAGGGCGCCGCTGCACAAAATCATCCAGAGCCCGACCTCCAGCAGCGACTGCTGCCAGGCCACCTGCCCGGCGTCGGCTGCGCCCATCCCGAACAGCTGCGACGCCCACAGCAGCACATAACTGGCGGCGAGCACCCGCAGCCCTGCGGAGCAGAACCGCCTCGCGGCCTGCTGGCGTCCGGCGCCTTGAAGCACTCCGGCCGCTGCCGCCGAGCCGAGCCCGGCCAGCGCGAAAAAGCCCACTGCCCACATCAGCAGCGGCGGGGACCAGGTACCCGTCAGCGCGAAGAGCGCCAGCACCCACAGCAGCCCGAGGAAAATGCCGGCAGCGGCGCCCAGCCCCAGTGCACGGCGCCAAGCCGGGAGCAGCAGCACCCGGCGGTCCGCCGGCAGGGGCAACCACCAGTCGGCCTGCTGGGGTCCCACGGCGTTGGGACCGAGATAAAGCATGAGCCGGAAGACCAACAACAGCAGCACCGGCAGCAGGAACAGCACCACCGCATCAAGGCTCCACCGCGCGCTGGCCAGCTCCAGGTGCGGCACGCCTTCGCCCAGCAGCACGAAGATCGTTCCATAGAGGGCGCTGGCCAGATAGGTCAGCGCCACGATGGCGGCGAGCACCCAGACGTAGATGTCGGAGAACGAGTCGAAGCGTTCGGAAAAACTGCGCGCCGAACGCACACGTCGAAGGATCTCGCGCGGATCGTAACTGGTGGCCGATGGCATGCCTGGACTAGCGTTCAAGCCACTGCGCTCCGCGCTCGGACTCCAGGTATTCCCCGGTGTCGCCGTCCAGCAGGAGCGCCTGGTCCAGGCACAGCCGCAGCATGGCAGGATCGTGCGTCACCGCCAAGATGCTGACCGCTTCGCGGCGCAGCCCGGCCAGCCGCTCGTAGAACTGCTGGCGGATCCTCAGGTCCAGGCGCTGTTCGGGCTCGTCGAGGATCAGGAGCTCGGCCGGGCGGATCAGCGTCGCGGCGAGCAGCAGCTTGCGCCGTTGTCCCGAGGAGAGTTCCCCCGGAAGGTGGCCGGCGACCGTCGTGAGCTCGAAGAACTCCAGCTCGTTCTGGACTTTCTTTTCCCAGCCGGGCACCGAATGCCCCCGTGCCACCATTTCCAGGTGCTCGGCGACACTCAGTTCTTCGAAGAACGCGCCGTCGCTGACCTGCACGGCAACGTTCCGGCGGAAGTCCAGCGAATCCTCGTCCAGGGGCAGGCCGCGGAACGCTGTTTCACCGGATTGGGCCGGGGTGCGTCCGAGCAGGGTTGCCAGCAAAGTGGATTTGCCGCTGCCGTTGGAACCGATGATTCCCAGCCCGTCGCCGGTGCCGATCTTCAGGTTCAGGGGGCCGCAGATTGTGCGCTCCGGATAGCCGATGACCAGTCCGCGGGCTTCCAGATGCGTCCGGGTCTCTGATTCTGTCGCCATCTGCCCAGCGTATCGAGCGCGAGCACGGCAGGGAGTCGCTCGAAATGATGACTTGGAGGATTACTCCTGTCCGGCCGCCAGCCGCCCGTATCCCGGCTCGCGCTTCTTGAACCAGCGGATCACCAACGAGGTGACGGGGACGAAAATAATCTCCACGGCGGTCTTGTAGAGGAAACCGACCACCACGTAGTTGATGAACGTCGGGGCGTCGGCAATGCCGATGACCGGAGCTGCGATGGCGCAGAAGATGATGGTGTCCAGCAGCTCGCCGACGCCGCTGGAACCGATCAGGCGCGCGACCAGTCCGCGTTCGCCCGTGCGTTCCTTGAGCTTGACCAGCACCCACGAGTTGGCCAGCTGGCCCACCAGGAAACCGGCGGCCGAGGCGGCAACGATCTGCCAGATCGGTCCGAGCGTACGCTCAAGGGCTTCTTGGCCGTCGTAGAAGTCGGCGGCTGGCAGCTGGATCATGATCCAGAAGCAGGCCACCGCGAAGAATGCGAGCACGAAGGTGGTGATGATCGACCGCCGCGCCGCCTTCAGCCCGTAGACCTCGGAAATGACGTCGCCGAGGATATAGGCCAGTGGAAACAGGAAGAACCCGCCATCGGTCACCAGCGGGCCTAGGGTGACGCCCTTGGAAGCGCCGATGTTCGAGAGGATGACCACCGCTCCCATCAGGGTCAGAACGGTGGAGAAGTACGGGGACCCCGCAGCGGCGAAAACCGCCTTTGAAGATGGGGGCAGAGTGGTTTTGGCGTTGGATTCGCCCATGATTATTTTCCTTGTCAAAGTGGTTCGCCAGGACCGCCCTTGGCCGATGCCGCCTCGCCACGGTACGTGGTTCGAGATGCGCAGGGCGTTCAGCATGCTGTCCCGCTGTATTAGCACTTACCCAGCAAGTATCCCATGCACCAGCACGCCCCGCCGAGTGACCTACTTCATAGTAACAATGATTCGCGTATTCAAGAGTTGCAAAAGAGACATCTCACTTGAACTTCTTTGGAACATGAAATCGAGGTACGAAGAAGCCTGGTGACGAGCCTCCCCTACTTCCGCATGAACTCGACATGTTTTTGAACGCGTTCAAAAACTCGGTAGAATCGTCCACATGACCATTCAGCCGCGCACGCTCAAAGGGCAGGAAACCCAAGCCAAACTCCTGCACACGGCGCTGGACTGCTTTGCCGCCGAAGGGTATAAAGCCTCCAGCATGCGTGTCATTGCCGCGCGCGCCGGGGTCTCGCTTTCCCACGCCTACTACTACTTCTCCTCCAAGGAGGACATCGTCGCCCGGCTGTTGCTGAATCTGCGCACCGAGCAATTCGATCAATGCCACGCCGCACTCAATGAAGGAAACACACTCGAAAGCAACATCCGTTCAGTTTTCACCTCGGGCCTGCATGTCATGCAGCCCTACCATGAGTTCGGGCCCGCATTCCTGAAGGTTCTGCTGTCCCAGGATCTGATGGACAACGAACTTTCCGCGGTGGAATTCTCCCTCTGGGAAAAAGCCGTTTCCGGCGCACGGCCGCTGCCCCCATTGGGCATCCGTAGGGATCTGCCGAAATTCCTCTGGCTCCTGTCGCGGCAGCTGTTCTCCGCCTGGGCCTACGACCAGTCAGCCAACCAGCGACGCTCGATGCTGCTCATGAACAACGCCGCGCCCGTGGTCGCAAAGTTCGCGGTGCTCTGCAGGCTGCCGGTGGTGCGCTCTTTGTTCGAAGATGTCCTGTCCCTCATGGATTCGGGAAACTCGATTCGGGATCAAGAGGAAGGCCAAGCATCGGATCCGAAGGTTTTCAAAGCTTCTTGATTCGGGCCCCTGCGCGGCAAGCGACAGCGGAGCTCCACGCCTCGCACAGGACGTTCACGGTTCGCATTCTGGCGGTGCCATGTTTTGGGCGTAAAGTCGGAAGTGACAACCGGTGACACTGGCTTCGAAGGAGTGCGATACAACATGAGCGGAACACGACGTGAATTGCCAGCCTGGACCGAGGCGTACGCGCTCCTGCGGGACCGCATCGCTTCGTTTCCCACTCCCGGCGAGATTCGTTCGGTTAACCATGACGGCGAAGATGTCGAGGTCCTCGGATACTGGCCGGATGCCTCCTGGACCGCTCCGGCCGATGCCCAGCGACTGATCTTCCTCGGACCTGTCGACGAACAGACCGCGGCAGGCCTGCAGGATGCAGGCTGGAAGGAAACCGCGAAGATGTCGCTGCTGGCAGGCAAGCCGGAGGACGTCGAACAGGTCGTGAAACTTCCCGACACCTCGGCATTGTTCGAAGCCCCCATGAACGACTACGACGTCGTCGAGGTCACGGACTTCGATCGCCCGGTTGCCCGCGGCCGAATGCACTACGGTTCCAACTTCGGCCTGCTGTCGGATCCCGACCTGCATGCGCCCAGCGACCCCGATACCGCCCGCCGGGCGATTCTCGCGAACTTTGCCGGAGCTGCCTACGGGCACGGTATACCATGGCTGTTATTGGTCGCGTCCAGCGAAAATGCGGGAACGTTGGCCGAAGGCTGGTCCAAGGCCACCGACCTCAGCTTCTGGCAACAGGGCTAAAAGTAACCACCAGTACGCACAACCATTCATGGGACTATGACTAATACAAACACCGGAAGCAGCCCTGCGCTCACCCTGACCATCGCAGGCTCCGAGGCCACCGGCGGCGCCGGTGCCCAGGCCGACCTGAAGACCTTCCAGGAACTGGGAACCTACGGCATCGTCGCGCTGACTTGCATCGTGTCCTTCGACCCCAAGGATTCCTGGAACCACCGCTTCGTGCCAGTGGATCAGCAGGTCATCGCCGACCAGCTCGAAGCCATCCAGACCTGCTACGAAGGCAAGCTCGGCACCGTGAAGCTGGGCATGATGGGTTCGCCTGCCACGATCAACACCGTCGCCACCGCACTGAAGTCCCAGGAGTGGGACAATATCCTGCTGGATCCGGTCCTGATCTGCAAGGGCCAGGAGCCAGGCCATGCCCTGGACACCGACGAGGCGCTGAAGGCCAACCTGCTGCCGCTGGCCACCTTCGTCACCCCGAACCACTTCGAGGCCGAACAGCTCTCGGGGCTGACCATCACCTCGGAAGAGGATCTGGTGGCCGCGGCCAAGAAGATCCATGAAATCTCCGGCGCAGCGGTGCTCGCCAAGGGCGGAGTCCGCATCGCGGGCGACGACGCCGTGGACGTGTTCTACGACGGCGAGACCCTCGAAATCCTGCGCGAGAAGAAGATCGGCGAAGTCGCCGTTTCCGGCGCCGGCTGCTCCCTGGCCGCCGCAGTGACCTCCGAACTGGCCAAGGGCGCGACCCCGCTTGAGGCTGCACGCACCGCGAAGACATTCGTCACCGAAGGCATCCGCAACCGCGTCGCCGGCAAGACTCCATTCGACGCCCTGTGGCAGGGCGGCCGCCGCTAGTCCGCCCTGCACGCGGAACCGCCGACGCCGAGGAAAACCACCGTTCTCCTCGGCGTCTGTATTTAACCACCTGACCAGACGTTCTTGGGGGCAAGCGGGCCGGCTTGCTAAAGTGGTTGAAGTATCTCAATTTGTTGCGTGCCTGGGCACGGGAAAGGGCGGTCGGCGATGCACGCCACTTTGACGCTCTGCCCGTTCGTCCCTGCGGCGGACGGGGCAACTGGCAAATAGCACGGCTTCAACTCCAGCGTTGACGGCCAATGCCTTGCTGCCCTGCATCGTTTCCGCGCCTTAGACGGGACCCGATCCTTCCCACTATTCAGCGCCTTTGGCGCGCCGTCCGGCATTCCCGCCGGGCACCGGACGGAACCTCCAAGGAATTACCATGCAGCCATTGACCGAAAAAACCATCCGCGCCAGCTTCATCAACGCCAGCCGCCAGGAAGCCAAAAAACTCACCCTGCCGGAAAACTTCAACAGCCTCGACTGGGAGTCGCTGGAATACCTCGGATGGCGCGATCCCAAGATGCCGCAGCGCGGCTACATGATCTATACGAATACCGCAGGGGAAACCCGCGGCCTGCTGCTGCGCGCCACCGACGGCGCGCGCAAGGGTGGCAGCGCCGCCATGTGCGAGATGTGTCGCGACGTCACCTTGCCGTGCGCGGTGGGAATGTTCACCACCCGCCGCTCCGGCCAGGCCGGCCGCGACGGGGACACGTTGGGCACCCTGCTCTGCACCCGTTTCGAATGCTCCGCCAACGTACGCATCGCTCCGCCGAAGGACCCCATCAATCCCGATCCCATGGCGGTCGTTGCGCAGCGCATCATCCAGCTCGATGAGCGCGTGGACAGCTTCATCCAACGCGTCTAGCTGGCCTCCGGCGGAGCAGGGAAACATGCCTTGTTCCGCCGGCGTCGCCTCCCCTGCCGATGCACTTTCCGTCACAGGCCGCGTGCCCCGGAACGGAATAATCTAAAAATTTTGGCTCTCGCACGTTGACCTATCGGCGATTCTCCGTTGAAATTTCCGCCAACTGAATATGAAAGACGGATTCAGGCCGCCCGCCGGGCCCGCAATAATTGTTCAATATCCCCTTGATATATGGCGTGCGTCACCTATGATTCCAGACTAGGGGCTTGATGCTTCGGCGGACGTCGGCCCCTGGACGATCATCATGGCACGCACCGCTTTGTCGTATCGGCCGCCCGGCCTCGGGAGCATTTCCGCTGTCCAGCTCGGCTAGGAGAATCATGGTCACACGGCGCACTGGCACACTGCCGCGCCTGCTGCTGGGATCAGCCACTGCTTTGGCATTGGCGGTCACCATCGGCGGTCCGGCAAGCGCAGTCAATATTCCACAACCTGCGGACGGGGATGAGGCAGCTTCGCTGTCCGTCACCCGCAGCGATACCCTTTCAAACCTCAAGGTTTCCAAGCCCTTGGCCAAGGCCAGCGGAGAAGTCTCGGTCTTCGTCCAGCTGGAAGGCGACGGAGCCTTCCAGGAGGTCAAGAAGTCCGGCAAGTCCAAGGATGCGGCCAAGGTCAAGAAGATCCGCTCAGAGGTCAAGCAGAAGGGCAAGGAGCTCGCCGCCCAGGCGGATTCCGAGGTCATCTACTCGACGTCCAACGCCGTGCGCGGCGTGGCATTGACCGGTGACGCAGACGCGCTCCGGGCACTGGCCGAGCGCACGGATGTCGCCAAGATCAGCGCCATTGTTCCCAAGAAACCATCCAACCGCGGGTCGGTTATCGATACCGGCGCGCTGGAGTCGTGGACGGCACTGGACAAGACCGGTGACGGGGTGAAGATCGCGGTGCTGGACACCGGCATCGACTACACCCACGCCAGCTTCGGCGGCCCCGGAACCCTGGAGGGCTACAAGCAAGCCCAGGCATCGAAGGGCCTTCCCGCTGCGGATTCTGGCCTGCTGGACCCGAAGAAGTTCATCGGCGGCTGGGACCTGGTCGGAGACAACTACAACGCCGACCCGGATGCCGACGACTACCAGCCGATCCCGAATCCTGATCCCAACCCGTTGGACTGCGAACTCGCCGGGCACGGATCCCACGTGGCAGGCACCGCAGCCGGGTACGGCGTCAACGCGGACGGCACCACCTTCACCGGCGACTACTCCAAGCTCAAGGCTGACGACGTCATGGGCATGAAGGTCGGTCCCGGTTCCGCCCCGGAGGCGCAGCTGATCGGCATCCGCGTCTTCGGCTGCACCGGTTCATCCGACGTGGTGGGCCAGGCACTTGACTACGTACTTGATCCCAACGGCGACGGCGATTTCTCCGACCGCGCCGACGTGGTGAACATGTCCCTCGGTTCGGACCACTCCCCAGTGGAAGATCCGGAAAATGACATCGTCGATGCGCTGTCGGCTGCAGGCATCCTCTCCGTGGTGGCCTCCGGCAACGCCGGCGACGTCACCGATGTGGGCGGCTCGCCGGGCAACTCCCGCAGCTCGCTCACCGTGGCAAACTCGGTCGGCTCGAAGCTCACCATGGACAAGATTCGCGTCGACGCCCCGGCAGATGTCGCCGGTGACGTGGCTGGCCAGTACTCTGCGAACTTCAATTACACCAACGCAGATCCTGCCGAGCTGACCGGCGAAGTTGTTATGGCCCCCTCGTCCAACGCCTTCGGTTGCAGCCCGTTCGAGCCCGGTTCGCTGAAGGGCAAGTGGGTCTGGCTGCAGTGGAGTGAAAACGGCGAATTCCCCTGCGGTTCCGCAGCTCGATTCAATAACGCGGAGGCTGCAGGCGCCACCGGTGTCCTGCTGGATTCCGAAGCCAACGTCTTCGACGCCGGCATCGCCGGCAACACGACCATCCCCGGCGCCCAGCTGACCTTGGATAATTCCACCAAGCTGCGCCCTGCCGCCGAGGCCGGAACGCTGAAGGTCACCCTCTCCCCCGACTTCGCCGGCGCGGCTTCCAGCCCTTCCGGTGTGCTCGATACCTTGAACTCGTCCTCGTCGCGAGGCGTGCATGGGTCCAACGGCATCGTGAAGCCGGATGTCGCCGCCATGGGTACCCAGATCGGTTCGGTCGGCGTGGGCACCGGCAACGGCGTCGCCGTCATGTCCGGTACGTCCATGGCCACCCCGCTGGTTGCCGGCATTGCAGCACTGGTGCTTGAGGACACGGATCTGACGCCGGCCCAGGCCAAGAGCATCGTGATGAACACCGCCGCCACCGACATCAAGGATGCCGACGGCGACGTCTACGGTCCGAACCGCGTGGGCGCCGGCCGCGTCATGGCAGACAAGGCCATCTCCACTCCGGCCTACGCCTACGCGTCCAAGGACTCGGATCTGACCAGCGTTGTCTTCGGGGTTGTCGAGCTTGAGGGCAAGAAGAAGTACAAGGCCAGCCGCGACATCACGGTGAAGAACACCAGCAAGAAGACCCAGACCTACGCGGTGAAGTATGTACCTGCCACCGAGATTCCGGGTGCCACCTACAGCCTCGACCGCCGTTCGGTGACTGTCGCCCCGGGCAAGAGCACCAAGGTCAAGGTCACCTTGCAGGTTGATCCGAAGCGTTGGGCCAAGACCATGGATCCAACCATGGACGCCCAGCAGTCGGGCCTCGACCGCGCGTGGCTGGCAGACGCCACCGGACGCGTAGAGCTGACCAGCAAGTCCGCGCCAACCCTGCGCGTGCCTGTCCAGGCTGCTCCGAAGCTAGTCGCCGACATGTCGGCCAAGGTCAAGAAGGTCAAGAACGGCAAGCACGATTCGGCTCTGGAACTTTCGCTCAAGGGTGATGACGTCATCGCGGGCCAGGGCCCAAGCCAAGTCTTCTCCCTGATGGGAGCCTTTGAACTGGGCGCTAGCAGCAAGCGCGGCCCGTCCTCGCTGGACGCCATTCCAGGCGCACGGTCGATGGACCTGCAGCACGTCGGTGCCTCGACCACAGCTCCGCGCACCGGTGTCGCCGACGGTCTGCTGAATGTCGGTATTTCGACCTACGCCAACTGGGCTCACCTGGCCGGCGGAACCGAGCTTGATGTCGAGATCGACACCAACAACGATGGCGAGGCCGACTTTGTCAGCTTCACCACCGCGATCGACGAGATCGATCTCGATCTGGTGGCAACCTTCGATTTGAAGACCCTCCAGCAGGTCGACCTGCAGCCGGTCAACGGCGTACTGGGCGATGTGGACACCAACAGCTTCGACACCAACACGGCAATCCTCCCGGTGTCGCTGGCTGCTCTGGGCCTGACCGAGAAGTCGTCGGACATCTCCTACCGCGTGGCGAGCTACTCCTGGTACAACACCAACGAGGAGGGTTCGATGGTTCCGATTGACGAGACCGGATGGGTCAAGTTCAATGTGACCGCTCCGAAGGTCGACTTCGGCGCAACCGGAACCTTGTTCACCGACCTGGACGACACCCGCCTGCCAGTCTCGGTTGCCCGCAACGCCAAGGATGCCAAGGCGCTGCTGCTGCACCTGCACAATGAGTCGGGCGAACGTGCCCAGGTGCTCAAAATCCGCTAGGACCGCAGGCTCCCAGCCAGCGTCCCAGCAATAGACCGGCCCGGACGGCTTCTTCGCGAGTAAGAAGTCGTCCGGGCCGCCGCCTGTTAAAAACGATTCCCCCGAGGTGCAGTCTGGCTATTTTCCTTCCAGCTTCTCCTCCAGCACCATCACCGCCGCCTCGCGGACCTGGGCAGCGAACTGCTTGTCGGATTTGGCTTCACGAGCCAGCGCCGCGGCCATCGTGACGGCGTCCGAAGTATTCACGCACAGCGGCACGGTGCCGCCGGCCGCAACGAATTTCACCGCACGCTGCCCCACCGAAACGCTCGACACCTGTTCCGCCTCGCACAGGTCATCGGAGATGACCAGTCCGTCGTATCCCAGCTTGTCGCGCAGCAACCCGGTGATCACCTTGGACGAAAATGGCGCGTCGTTCTTCCCATCGATCTGCGTGTAGCGGGCGTTGGAAACCATCACCCAGGACAGGTCCTGCGCAATCGCTTCCTTGAAGGGCTCAAGATCCTGGGACCCGGCGCCAACCGATGTGTCAGTGACGGAGCTTGAGGTGTCGGTATTCGCGGTGACTCGCCCCAGCCCCGGGAAGTGCTTGACCACCGGCTGGACACCTTCGGCCGCCAGCGCCTGGTTGATCGTCAGCACGTCCGCGGCGGCATCCGCGGCGTTGTTCGCATACTCGCGGCCGAAGTAGCCGATCGGGTCGTTGGCCGTGCCGATGCTGGAAGGAACCACATCGGCCACTGGCGCCAGGTTCACGTTGATGCCTGCCTCGGCCAGTTCGCCGCCAACGGCGGACATCCTTGATTTCAGCGTGGCCTGGGACCAGGCACCCTGTGTCAACGCAGTGGGCAGTTCGGTGAACCCGGGGCCCTGCAGGACTCGGACGAAGCCGCCTTCCTGGTCGGTGGCCACCCATACCGGCAGCTTGCCCGGGACATTCCGGTCCAGGGCGTCGGTGATTTTCCGGACCTGCGCCGCAGTTTGGGAGACCGAGAGCTGCGAGCGTCCGCGCAGGAAGACATTCGAGATACCCTGCTCCTCCAGCGCGGCGATCTGCGCTGCGCCGGCGCCGGTGGCTGGAACACCGGCCATCACCAGGCTGGCCGCCTGGTCATCCAGAGTCATCTCATCAACCAGCGCCTCGGCCTGCTCCCGCACGCCGGATCCGCCAGCGGGCGTCGAGGACTCGGTGCCCTGGCTGGATGGCGCTGAGCTCTGCTCCGGGCCTTCGGTCGGAGTGGAGGACGGCTGCGGGCTTGCGGACGCTGAGCTGCCCACCCCCGGTGCAGACGTTGCGGACGCGCTGGGGGTGGGGTTCTGGTTGCCGGGCTGGGCGGCGCTGCAGCCGCCCAGCACCAGGACGGAAAGCATACCCAGCGAAACAAGCCGGCGCGTACAAGGTGTCATGGGAACATTCTTCCATTCGATCCTGCGAGGAAACTTGGCTTGGCGGGCCGGGAATCTCAGGCCTTCACCAGGGGCAGCTCGTCCCACTCGGTGGTGTAGCGCTGGGAGATGTGCTCCCGCTTCATCGACCATGCCGGAGCCTGCGCGATCCCCGCGCGTCCAAGGCCAATGGCCTTGGCCCCGAATCGCGCCGAGATGTCCTGCACCACGCCCGAGACGTTCACCGGTTCGTGCTCCGGATCATTCCCGCCCTGGCCGAAGAGGTCCAGCTGCGCTTCGCCCGGGGAGTCGCTCAGCCCGGAGAGGATGACTCCGCCGCGCACATAGTCCACGCCGGTGTGCATCAGCCCGTTCATGGCGGCCACGGCCAGACGCGTCAGCAGGATCGGGTCGCGGGTGGGCTTGGGCAACCGCACCTGGGTGCTGGGGAAGGAGGCCTCCCCCTGGGCGAAGCGGCTGGTCCCGGCCATCACCGTCAGCAGCGACGCATAGCGGCCTTCCTTGGCCAGGCGCGCGGCGGCCTTCTGCGCGTAGATGGACATGACTTCTTCCATGGCTTCGCGGGTGCGCACCGGGGAGGAGAAGGATCGGGTGAACATGACCTGCCCCTTGTCGCTGCGCTCCTCGACCGGGCCGATGCACCGTTGCCCGTTGAGCTCGAACACCGTGCGTTGCAGGACCACCGAGAATTTTCGCCGGATCAGCATCGGGTCGGCTGCTTCGAGGTCCGCAATGGATTCGATGCCCATGCCGGCCAGCTTGGCGCCGGTCTTGCGCCCGACGCCCCAGACATCCGTGGCCGGCACCAGCGACTTGATCCGTGCGAGCACGTCCGGGTCCATGAGGTCCTGCACGCACACCCCGCCGAGGTTCGCATTGTGCTTGGCGACGTGGTTGGCGAACTTGGCCAGCGTCTTGGTCGAGGACACCCCGACACACACCGGGACCCCGATCAGGCGGTCGATGGACGAACGGATCTGCGCGGCCGTGGTGCGCACCTGTTCCAGGCCGCCCTCAAGTCCGACGAATGATTCGTCGATGGAGTACACCTCATGCCAGGTGCCGAAGCGGCCGAGCAATTCCATGACCCGCGCCGAGATGTCGCCGTAGAGTTCGTAGTTGCTTGAGCGCACGGCGAGGTTGTGGGTTTGCATGTAGCGCTGCACCTTGAAGAACGGCTCGCCGGTCCCGATGCCCAGGTCCTTGGCCTCCTGGGAGCGGGCCACCACGCAGCCGTCGTTATTGGAGAGCACCACAACCGGCCGGTTCATCAGCGAACGGTCGAAAACACGCTCGCAGGAGACGTAGAAGTTGTTGACGTCGACGAGCGCGACGTGGTCACCGAACATGGTGCAGGCACCTCGTGACCACTCCGAAGACGCTCACGTCGTCCCCCTCGGCGAGCACCACCGGCAGAGTGGACTCGTCGCACAGCAGCCCGACCCGCTGTCCGTCGATCTGCCAGCGGCGCACCAGCAGCTGGCCGTTGAGCGTCAGGACCACCACGGAGTTGTGGCGTACCGGCATCGAGCGGTCCACGATGATCTCGTCGCCGTCGTAGATTCCGGCGGACTGCATGGATCCTCCGCCCACGCGCATGATGAAGGTGGATACCCGGTCCTTGACCAGCAGGCGGTTCAGGTCGAATCCGCCGTCGAAATAGTCGCGGGCGGGGGAAGGAAAGCCCATCGCGGAGACCGCTTGCACGGGCCCCTGGCTGGCGCCTTCCGGCACGTACGGCTGCGCATCTGCCACCGCTTTCTCACCTGCTTCGATCCATCCCACGGAGAATTTATTCGCATAAACTTTCGAACAATTGGAATTGTACCCTGTTTGATCGACACCGTGCCGACGACTATTTGTGAAGCCCGAAATGGCCAGGGCACACGGCTGCACCTACGCTGGGAGAGCGCGGCATCCGCAGCCCGCACCGTTCCAGCCAAGGAGTACCGTGAAAATTCTGCTGATCAGCTGCGGCGACGTGGCCACCGAAGCCGGGCTGCGCTTCGCCGCCCTCGGCCATGAGGTGACCGGATGGCGCCGGAACAGCTCCAAGCTGCCCGCGCCGCTGCACGGCCAGGACGTCGATTTGCAGGGCGACGAGCCCTGGCCGCGGATCGACCCGGAAACCCGGATCGCGGTGCTCACCCCGGTGCCTGCCAGCCGCGACGTGCCGGGCTACGAGCGGGCCTACCTGCAGGTGGCCGGCAAGCTGGTCGCCGCACTCAAGGAGCAGGCGCCGCAGCTTGAGCGCATCATCTATGTTTCCTCCTCGGCGGTCTCCGGCGGAGACCACGGAGACTGGGTGGACGAGTCAACTCCTTCGGAACCCAACCGCGAAACCTCGGTGGTGCTGGCCCGCACCGAGCAGGCACTGCTCGATTCGGGACTGCCGGTGACGGTGCTGCGCGCTTCGGGCATCTACGGCCCGGGACGCAACCACCTGATCACCCAGGTGCGCAACGGCACCGCACGGCTGCCTTTCGGATCGCACTGGACCAACCGCATCCACCGCGACGACCTGGCCCGGGCCATCGTCCATGTGGCGGAACTGGGCGACCTCGCCGAGCAGCTGTATCTGGTGACCGACAACGAACCGGCGCAGCTGGAGGACATCTTCACGTTCCTGGCCGGCGAGCTGGACCTGCCGATTCCCCCGGCGGCCGCCGAACCCGCCGCCCGGCGCGCCGCGGACCGCAGGATCGATAACTCCAAGCTGCTGTCCACCGGCTTCACGCTGGCATTCCCCGGGTACCGCGAAGGCTACCGCTCGGTGCTGGCCGGGGAATCATCGCGCCACCCCTGAGCAGCGGTTAAACGTAAACGAACCGGCTTGCACGACCTGAATGGGTGCGTGCAGGCCGGTTCGCCTTTTCACGTTCCGGGTGTGGACCGAAACGGGCTAGAAACCCTTGCGCAGCGGGTTGAAATGGCGGGAAATGGCCGGTGCGGCCTGGCCGGTGATCTGGGCGGCAAGGATCTTGCCGGTCAGCGGGCCGAGGGCGACGCCCCACATGCCGTGCCCGCCACCGACCGAGACGCGCGAGGAGGAGGTCTGGCCAACCAGCGGCAGGCCGTCAGCGGTGCACGGGCGTCCGCCGACCCATTCTTCCTTGCGGTTCTCCCAGTTGATTCCCTTGTAGACCGGGGTGGCCGCGGCCACGATGGCCTCGATGCGCTTCGGTTCCAGCTTGTGGTTGACGTCGCGGAACTCCATGGTGCCGGCCACGCGGAAGCGGTCGCCGAGCGGGGTGCAGGCCACGCGCTGGGACGGGAAGTAGATCGGGTGGGTCGGCATGCTCTCCGGTTCCACGGTGAACGAGTAGCCACGGCCTGCCTGGACAACCACCTTGACACCGAACTTGGCCGCCAGGTCGGTCATCCATGCGCCGGTTGCCAGCACCACGTGGTCGGCGGTGATGGCGCGGCCCTCGGAACCGATCACGGTGACCGATCCGCCGTTGTCGCGCACGTCGGTGACGTTGAAGGCGCCGATGATGTCGCCGCCACGGGCGACCACAGACTCGGCGAGCGATTCCATGAACTTCGGCGGGTTCAGGTAGCGCTGGCCCTTGATGGCGATGCCGGCGGCAACGTTGTCCGACAGGGTCGGCTCGATGCTGCGCAGCTGGTCCCCGGAAAGCAGGTCGAAGTCGACATGGCCACCGGTCTTGTGGATCATCTCGAACTCATGCAGCAGCGCGTCGCGGTCCTTCATGGAAACGAAGCCGGTCAGGAACGGGTCTGCAGGCTTGGTCAGCTCGCGGGCGCCCGGTCCCGCGGAGGTGTCTTCGGCGATTTCGTCGAATGCGTCCAGGCCGGTGTGGCCCACCTCGGAGAAGATGCGCATGGCTTCTTCCCACTTCTTCGGGGTCGAGTGCCAGGCGAAGCCGAGCAGGAAGCGCAGCAGCTTCCCATCGGCCTTCAGCGGAATGTAGAGCGGCGAAGCTGGATCCAGCATCATCTTCAGGCCGTTGGAGAACACCGACGGTTCGGCGATCGGCAGGGTCAGCGCCGGGGTCAGCCAGCCGGCATTGCCCCACGACGAGCCGGAGGCCACGCCGCCGCGGTCCACGACGGTCACCTTGACGCCGGCTTCCTGCAGGTACCAAGCGGTCGACAGGCCAACGAAACCTGCGCCGACAACTACAACATGATCAGGAACAGCTGCACCCATGATCCACACTCCTAAGTTTTCAGAGCCCCTCCACACGGGGCCGTCGCAACTCACTTTTGCGTGAAACAGGGCGAAAATCAACGAGTCCTGAGGATTCGACGGTGAGCGAGGACACACCAACCTGTGATCTGCGTTTTATACGGAGATCAAACTCAAGCGCCGTATTTATTTCGGCCAATCACGCTTCGACGGATAAAAAGCCTCCGGAGCACCACTGATTCGCACAGTTGTGGGTCGAGGATTTCGCTGCCTGCGTAGACTGGAGTGGAATCATCTTTCCTGCCTAGCTAAGGAAAATCAGCAAACTTATGGCATCACGCAAACCAGCCAAGAAAAAGCAGTCGCAGGGCCATCCAGCCCGCCGTGAAGGCGCAAGCTCGGTTCCCTTTGAATCCGAGGTCCGACAGGATCTGCAGCCTTTCAAGTCCCAGCTCTTCCGCCATTTCCAGGAAGAGGGCCGTCCTGCCAGCGAAACCCGTGCGGCGCTGGAAGGGCTGACCACGCTGCTGACCGTGCACGCCCAGCTGCGCAAGTCCGTGGACGTGAAGACGCTTGACCCTGAAGTTCTCGGCGAACAGCTGGGCCATCTGTCGTCACTGGGCAAGGAAGTTGCCGAGGCCAGCGCGGCGATCCTCAAGCACTATTTGACCTTCCTGGGCACCACCGCCAACTTCGGCGGCAGCGTGGATGACTTCAAGCAGACCTTCGAGTTCCTCTCCCGCATGGCCGGCGATTCGCCGATCATCGCACCGTTCCTCGAAGACGACGAGGCAAACGCCGCGCTGGAATCCATGCCGTACGTCTATGCCGCCCGCGAGCTGGTCAACTGGGTCGGCGAAGGCAAACCCACTTCGCCTTCAGGCGTGCTGACCGGCCAGACCCTTCAGGATGCGGCGTCCGCACTGGGCCTGCTGATCACCGTCGACGAGAGCGCGGAACCCGCGGCGGCCGGATCGGTCCTCTGGGAGCCGGAAGACGGCACAACCGTATCCAGCCTGGCCGAAGTCCCGCGCCTTTCGGCCTACTGGGACGCGCTGATCGGCACCGCCATGCTGCGTTACCAGGCACCGAACGCCATGCCGACCGAGCCTTTGGCCCAGGCATTGCTCGGCTCGACCGGCCCCGGCTCACGCCTGGTCAAGGAACTCATCGCGGAAGTCCTCTTCTCGCACGTGCTGATCAATACGCTGGAAACCCCGGGCCAGTCGACCATCGCGGAAATGACGGCCGGCGTGCTGAGCAACGCGGCCTCCAGCACGCCTCCGCGCACGGAGTTCGCGCTGCAGGTTCCAACCACCGACGACCTGCCGGAAGAGCAACACCACCTGATCCCGAGCCTTGAGATTGTCATCCCGCAGGTCGAAAGCCTGCTGCGCAATTTCGAGCGCGAAGGGCTTGTGGTGATCGACGAGGAGATCACCGTGCCTGTCGCTCTGCGCTCCGCGCTGGAACGTGCGCTCGCCAAGGTTTCCGACCACGTACTTGGCGGCAACGCGGAATCCGAGGATGCTGAGGCCGATGTGGTCAAATAGGGCGCATCGCGGAAAACCTTAAAGGCTGAAGGAGTGCGACAGATGCGTCGCACTCCTTCAGCCTTTATTTCCTTGAACAACCCATCCGCTAGATGCTGCGGGTTGCCAGCTCGCTTGAGTGGCGCGGCAGGCGGTCGAACCACGGGTTCTCGCCTGGCTTGCCGACGTTCACGATCAGGAACGACTTGTGGTTGTTGTCCGCGTTGATGGCCTGGTCGACAGCAGCCTTGTCGAAACCGCCCATGGGGCCGGCAGCCAAGCCGACGGCGCGCACGGCCATGATGAAGTATCCGGCCTGGAGCCAGGCATTGTTGTTGCCCACCGCGGTGCGCACGTCGGGATTCTCGAACATGGACTTGCGCTCTGGAGCGTGGGGGAAGAAGCTCGGGAATTCTTCATGCCACTCGGTGTCGAAGGACAGCACCGCCAGCGCAGGAGCGGTCAGCGCCTTCTGCGCATTCGTTCCCGACATGGTTCCAGCGATGGTTTGCCGTGCTTCGTCCGATTTGACCCAGGTAATGCGAAGCGGCTGATTGTTCATCAGCGTAGGACCCATCTTCATCGCGTCGTAGATGGCATCGAGGGTTTCATCGGATACTGGCTCATCGCTGAATGAATTCGCGCTGCGGGCTTCGAAGAAAAGTTGATCGGCGGCAGCCGGATCGATCGAAAGTGCTTCGTAGATGCTGGATTCAGCTTGAATGGTCATGGGCTCGCTTTCGCAGTTTTCACGGATCCTTGGTGAATAGGATATAAAGTTCCCGTGCCGCTATTGCCGCTTTGTGAACACTGTCACTAGAATGCGCATAAGCCCTGCGTTATAAAAGGTACGTTACGTCACTTGCGGACAACGGCGTGCGATGGGGGCACAACGCCGATGAAAGATCGTCCGCTCAGTAACGCAACGTACCTTTTAATCACCCTTGGTCCTTCGTGGTGCCACTCGCAAAACACCACCAAGTACCTAACCGGTGATCGGTCTTCACCGATACATCTATAACTTATCGTGTCTGCAAGAATTGCGAAATCATACTTTAGTAGGAGGGTAGGCCTAGAACGGGATACTGGCCGTCAAAATCCAGCGCCCATTGCGCTCTGAAGTATTGAATCTTCCGCCGAAAGCCTTCATGCGGTCCTCCATGCCGATAAGGCCGCTGCCGCCGATTGGCAAGGAAGATTTTCCAGAGCTCGAATCCGTGGTCTGATTAGTAATCTTAAGCCGTGCCTCGTTGCCATGAACGGTCAGAGAGATGGAGCATTCACCGCCAGGCAATGCGTGCTTAATGACGTTGGTCGTCGCCTCCTGCATGACTCGATAGAGCGCGGTTTGCGCCGAGCGCGGGAGGTCGGAAATTTTTTCCTCGGTGTGCGAGGACACAACAAAATTCGCCTCACGTAGCCGTTGGGAGAAAAGCTCGACGCCCTGGACCGCATAAACCGTAGTTGCCGCTGGCTTGTCGGAGGCGCTCACGGCCGGATCCGCCATGGTTCCATCCGTACGCAAGACATTGAGCATCAGGCGCAGGTCATGAAGAGTTTCGGTACTGAGCTTGGCGATAACGTCGATTGCATCCAACGCCATCTGTCCATCATTGGCGAATTTTGCAGCCTTGGACTGCATCGCAACTACAGTGATGTCATGAGCCACGATGTCGTGGAGATCGCGTGCGATATTCTTCCGCTCGTCTTCGATGGATTGCTGCGCCCTGCGGCCAGCTTCTTCAATATCTTTGACTGCTTTGACGTTCCGTTCACGCAGAACGAAGATGCTCCGCGTCAGCGCGAAAGACAATGCCGCAAACGGTGCCACCATAAGAATTAGGATCGCATCGTCACCAGCTCTTGCAATGAACTGCACCATCCAACCTACAAAGAGAGTCAGGTACCAAACGCGAATTTGCTTGGATGATGCTGTTGCAGCCAATGCCGAAAACGCCACAGAAGAAAGCACTATCCAGAGGAGAAGTTGCCCATTCCCGAAGAAAAAAAACGCTGAGGCAATATAAATACCCAAAGACGCGCCAACCCAGCGACGGCCAATAATCAGCGCCGTACAAAGCACCACTCCTGCTAGCGCTCCACGGATCGCCCTCTCAGGCGCTTCGTTAAATCCATCTTGAAGTATGGTGATGATCTCGGTGGCTGAAATCGCCAACAGTACTGCGGTGCCACCCCAAACAACGACACCCCGACCAGCAAACTGCTTGGTCAGGGTGTCTTTCAGCCTTGCTTTCATACGCCGAATACTTCACTGGCTAGATGGTGAAGTCAAGCAGATGAAGTTCTTAGCAGGCCAGACCGTAGTTCTTGCAGAACCAGTTCGAGAAGTCAGTGCCCCAGCCAGCTGGGGTCGCAACTGCGCCACCCTTCGAGATCAGCTGGCTGCCAGCGGTTGCGGCCGATGCCGGAGCTGCAACTGCAGTAACCGGCGCAAGTACCAATGCCGCTACCGCGAGCATCTTCAGTGCCTTCATAACACACCCCATGGTTGAGTATTCTTATATATAGTTTCGAGTGAGCAGTCCGGACCTGGCCTGCAGTATCTTTCTAAGGAAACTGATGGAGCAGATCAAAGTGCTCATCGTCGACGACGAGCCTCTAATTCGGAATGCGCTGGGCACAATCCTAGCAACGGATCAGAGAATTGTAACGCTTGAATCTGTAGATAACGGATTAAAAGCGGTTGAATTTTGCCGGGACAATAAAGTCGACGTTGTTCTGATGGATTTGCAGATGCCGGTCATGGACGGCGTCGAGGCTACACGCGAAATCAAGGCCACTCGAAACAGCCCCGCAATCCTGGCCATCACCGCCTTCTCCTCGGACGATTACCTCGTCCCCGTGCTGGCTGCCGGAGCCGGAGGCTACTTGGTCAAAGACACCGAACCGGCTGAGATCATCAGCGCGATCCATGCGGTCCACAACGGAACCGCAGCCATTTCCCCCTCGGTTTCTTCGGATCTCGTCTCCGCAATTCAATCGGCATACCGGGACACCAGTCAGGAAGTCCGGGATCTGATCGAGGATCTCGGCCTCACTGCGCGCGAGGTGGAAATTCTGAACCTTCTGGCGAACGGACTTAATAACACTGAAATCAGCCGAAAATTGAAGATTTCAGAAGCCACCGTAAAAACGCATATGGCCAAGATCTTCTCCAAGCTCGAAGTTCGCGACCGCGTCCAAGCGCTGGTCGCCGCTACGCGCATGGGCCTCATCGAGATTCCACGCGATCAGTAAGCAGCTTCGCCGATGGTGAAATAGGTCTCCTAACACGCCTTCCCGGCAGGTGCCGGGAATAGATTTGTGCCGAATACGTTGAACATGAGCATAGACCGCTCAAGTTTCTACTAGGAGGTTCACTTGCCAGCATTCTTCGGCTCACCCGACAACGGCTCGTTCGAGGAATTCCTCTCCCGGTTCCTTTCCTCGCGCGCTCAAGCTGCCCGGCCGATCGATATCACCCGCCTGCTTTCCGCACGCACCCATGAGGCAGTCACCACCGCAGCCTCGATTTCGCATGAGCACGGCCATGACGAAATCGATTCGCTCCACCTTCTCATTGCGCTGTTGCGCACCGAACCCATCCGTTCGCACCTCGAAGCCATGGGCACGGACATCGAGTCCCTGTCCAAGGATGCCATCGCCCACCTGCCGCAGAGCCAGGACCAGCAGGAGAAGCCGACCCGGCTTTCCTCCGCCGCACAGCGCAGCCTGTTCGACGCCTACCAGGTGGCGCGCAACTACGGTTCGACCTACATCGACCCGGACCACCTGTTCCTTGCTTTCGTCTTCAATCCGGAATCCCCCGTCAGCAACCTGCTGGCCCAGCACGGGATCACCGGCCAGTCGCTGCAGCAGGCAGCCATGGAGCAGGTCCAGCGTGCCCAGTCCGGCCAGGCGCAGGACTCCGAGGAGTCCGACGTCTCGATGCTGGAGCGCTACGGCACCGACCTGACCGCATTGGCCGCGGACGGCCAGATCGACCCGGTCATCGGACGCGACGACGAGCTGGCCCAGGTCATCGAGATCTTGGCCCGCCGCACCAAGAACAACCCGGTGCTCATCGGCGAAGCCGGCGTGGGCAAGACCGCCATCGCCGAGGGGCTGGCCCGCGCCATCGTGGCGGATGAGGTCCCGGAGCAGATCCGCGGCGCCCAGCTGATCTCCATCGACCTGCCCGGCATGCTCGCAGGCACCCGCTACCGCGGCGACTTCGAGCAGCGCCTGACCGGCCTGCTGGAAGAGGTCGCCGACGCCGAGGGCCAGGCCATCGTCTTCATCGACGAGATGCACCTGCTGGTCGGCGCGGGCTCGGGCGAATCGGGCAACATGGACGCCGCCAACATCCTCAAGCCGCGCCTGGCGCGCGGCGAGCTGCACCTGATCGGCGCCACCACGCTGGACGAGTTCCGCAAGGTGGAGAAGGACTCCGCGCTGGCCCGCCGCTTCGGCAAGGTCACCGTGGAGGAGCCGTCCCAGGAGATCGCGCTGGCGATCCTCGAGGGCCTGCGCGAATCCTACGAGGACCACCACCAGGTGCAGTACACCCCTGAGGCGCTGAAGGCCGCGGTGAGCCTGTCGGCCCGCTACCTGACGGACCGCCGCCTGCCGGACAAGGCGATCGACCTGATCGACATCGCCGGCGCCCGCCGTTCCATCGCGGCCGGGGACACCGAGGACGTCCAGGGCCTGCGCGCCGAGCTGGTCGATGCAGAGCGCGACAAGGCCCGGGCGATCTCCGAGGAGCGCTTCGAGGACGCCGGAGCCTGGCGCGACCATATCACCGCGCTGAGCGAGCGCATTGCCGCGGCGGAGCAGGCCGGCGACGCCGGTATCACCCGCGTGGTCGACGAAGCCCAGATCTCCGAGGTCATCTCCCGCTCCACGGGCATCCCGGCCTCGCGGATCTCCGGAGACGACAAGGCGCGCCTGTCGACGCTGGAGGAGTCGCTGCACGCCTCGGTGATCGGCCAGTCCGAAGCCGTGGCCGCGGTGGCCCGCGCGGTGCGCCGCAACCGCACCGGCCTGTCCCCCGCCCAGCGCCCCATCGGCTCCTTCCTGTTCCTCGGCCCGACCGGCGTGGGCAAGACCGAGCTGGCCAAGGCCCTGGCGACCAACCTGTTCGGCTCGGCCGACGCGATGATCCGCGTGGACATGAGCGAATACGGCGAGAAGCACACGGTGGCACGCCTGATCGGAGCGCCTCCGGGCTACATCGGCCATGACCAGCCCGGCCAGTTGACCGAAAAGGTGCGCCGCAACCCGTACTCGGTGATCCTGCTCGACGAGATCGAGAAGGCCCACCCGGACGTGTTCAACGTGCTGCTGCAGGTGCTTGACGACGGCCGGCTGACCGACTCGGCCGGGCGCACCGTGGATTTCTCCAACACGCTGATCCTGATGACCAGCAACCTGGGCGGCGAGTATCTGGCCAACAAGGCAGGCAACTTCGGCTTCACCTCGGCCAATGCGGCCAGCGAGGCCGGCGAGATCCGCGCCAAGGTGATGGGCAAGGTGCGCGAGTTCATGCGCCCCGAGTTCCTGAACCGGCTGGACGAGGTGCTGCTGTTCAGCAAGCTGAGCCAGTCGGAGATCGGGCAGATCGTCAAGCTGGTGCTGGCCGAAACCGGCGAGCGCCTGGCCGACCAGGAGCTCTCGCTGGATGTCAGCGACGCCGCTGTGGCCTGGCTCGCCGACGAAGGATACGACCCGGAGTTCGGCGCCCGCCCGCTGCGCCGCCTGGTGCAGCGCAAGGTCCAGGACGCGATTGCCGACCTGCTGATCAACGACGCGGTCGCCGCCGGGGACACCATCGCCGTGGACTACGCCGACGGGAAGCTGAAGGTCGCCAAGCAGGTCGCGCCCCCGGCTCCGCCGGCAGCCGAGGAAAAGGTCATGGACTTCTTCGGCAGCTAGCCAGCGCAGCCAGACCAGCGAAGGGCGGCCTGCGGGAACCGGCAACGGTCCCGCAGGCCGCCCTTCGCCGTCCCGGTCAATTGCTTGCGTTGCCCTACCCAAGATCCCCGCGCCCCGGTAGGTTGGTACCCATGGCGAATATCGGCATGATCACTCTCGATACCCTGGACGAGCAGTCGGCGGCTGCCTGGTGGCGGCTGGTGCTGCACGGCGAATACGCGGGCCAGTACCCCGGCTTCACCATGCTCTCGATTCCCGGGTTCCCGGCCAGAATCGGCTTCCAGCAGGTCGACGAGGTGGCTGAAGGCAAGAACCGGGTGCATCTGGACCTTGAGGCCAAGGCCGACCGAGCCAAGGAAGTCGACGAGCTGCTGGCGGCCGGGGCCACCCTGGTCGAGGAGCACACGGATGACCCCGACTTCGGGTGGAGCGTACTGCGTGACCCCTTCGGCATCGTCTTCTGCTTATCGGATCCCCACGGGGACTAGTCTCATGGGCCTTTTCTCCAAGAAGTCCGCGCAGCCGGCAACCCACCGCATCGATGTGCATTTCGCGCAGCCGATGACCGTCCGCCTGCGCCAGCAGCAGGAGCAGGCCCTGCTGGAAGTGGCGGCGGCCAAGCAGCAGTGCGCCGCGCGCGTGGTCGCTTCGGGAACCGCGATCTCGGAGCACGAGGAACCGCTCTCCAGCGATGTGCAGTTCGAGGTCTCCTGCCCGGACCTGAAGAAGCTGGTCGCGGCCGTGAGCGGTTGGCTGGTGGCCAACGGGCTGGCGCGCGGTTCATGGATCGAGGTCGACGGCGAGCGCACCGCGCTGGGCACCAGCGAATACGTGCTGCTGCGCACCCGTCTGGCCGAGGAATTAGATGCGGATCTGGAAGCAACCGTGCTGGCGCTGCACCGTGCGCTGGGCGACGGCACCATCGGATGGCATGAGGACGTCTATTTCCGCTTCGACGGGCCGGTGTTCGTCTTCAACGGCGACTCCGCGCAGGCGATCCTGGACGCGCTGGGCGGGGAGCTGGTCAAGCACCCGCTGCTCCGCAAGGCCGAACTGGTGGCAGCGACCCCGGCCAGCTAGCGTATTTCCAGCCGCGTTCGGCGAATTGTTCATTTTTGCGTGCGAAGAAGGCTCTTCTCGGCCGTGCACATAGACTGGAGATTCTGCCATATCCTTGGAGGTCGTCATCCGAAACCGCATTCTGGGCCTTGCAGTTACCGCAGCATTCCTGCTGTCTGGTTGCAGCTCCGCCCCGCCACAGCAGCCCGAGGTGGCTCCCCCGGCAGTGGGTTCGACCGCGTCGAGCCCTGCCGCCGAGGCCGTAGCACCGTCATCTACCCAGTCCGCAGAACAATCGGTGGAACCACTCCGGAATTCCGGGCAGGACTGGGCCGACGAGAAAATCCAGATGTGGGTTGACAATTCCGGGATCAAGTCCACCAAGGGATTCCTGTACCCCTACAACTTAATGACCGGCTGGACCTCGCCCAAATCCGGAGTCATCGACATCAAGCTCGCGAATGACATGGTCTTCAACAAGGACGGAATGCAGGAGTCCTACCAAGGGCCGACCGATGAGCTTCGATTCATGGGTCTGATCATGTTCGAGAGCATCGGCAAGGACTCGCCCGAACTTGAAACCATTACGTTCTCCACCGAAAACAACAAGTACTCAGGCACCTACACCCGCGCATTGACCGGGGCCGATCCGGAGGACCGCGAAGCCTGGGCGCAGGAGAAATACGTCCAATGGCTGAACAGCATGAACGACACCTACGAATCGTTCTGCAAAGCGGAAATCACCAGCCTCAAGATCTACCGTCAGTGCATTCCGAGCGATCCGCATGCCTACATCGACAAAGTTGAATCTCCCGCACCCGGTGAACTTGTGGTAACCCTCGAGGATGGACCATGGATGGACGGCACCTACGATTTGCCGGCATCAGGGTTTGTATCCAGCAACATGATGATCCGCATCAACGAAAAGAACGACGGTCTGCAGCCTTTGGAGAAACTGACCGTCACAGCACGCGGCGGCGAAGACACCAGCGTCGAAGAATACGATGAGTCCATCAATGGCTAAGCCATCTACGCTGGTCCCATGAGCCTAGAACTTTCAATCCCGGTTGAATCCGGTGCGGTCAGCGCCCTGCTGGACACCGCGGATGATCCAACCGCACTGCTAGTCGTAGCGCACGGCTCCGGAGCCGGCAAGGACCACCCGTTTATGGCTGGCTACGCGCAGGCGGTCGCCGCACTGGGTATCTGCGTCCTGCGCTTCAACTTCCCCTACATGGATGCAGGCAAGAAGTTTCCGGACAAGGCGCCGACGGCTGTCTCAGTATGGAATCACGTGCGCGACTGGGCCGCGGAGAACCTTGCCGGCGATCTTCCCATCTTCGCCGCCGGCAAATCCTTCGGCGGCCGCATGGCATCCGTGGCCGTGTCCGAGGGAATGGACACCGCAGGCTTGGTCTTCCTCGGCTACCCGCTGCATGCGCCGAAGAAAGAGGAGAAGCTGCGCGACGAGCACCTGTACCCGTTGCAGGTTCCGATGCTTTTCCTCGAAGGCACCCGAGATCCCTTCGCCAACCCGCAGATCATGGCGGATGTGGCATCCAAGCTGAATAACCGCACCGAACTGGTTTGGTTCGAAGGCGGAGACCACTCGTTCAAGGTGGCACGCTCGGGGCGCACCCCGGAGCAGGACGGGTCAGGTCTTGCCCAGGCCACGGCTCGCTTCATTTCCGCATGCCTTTCGCTACCCTGAAATCTGTTCACCGAATTCACAGCTTGATTCTGGAATCCACTCTTTTGCTCGTTCGTTCTACTACTACACCCGCCACGTCCATCAGGAGCATCCATGGCGCTAACCGTTATAGAACCCCGAACCGATTCCCCGCTGCCGACTGGGGGCTCCCGAACACTCATCATCGTGGGCAGCGATGGAAGCGGCAAGACCACCACCATCAATGCCTTGGTCGATGAACTCGTACGCGATGGAATAGCCGCAAGAAATGTCGCAAACCCGGCTGGGCGTCGCTGGTTCACCCGTCAATTCACGGACAAGGGCCGCACGATCCCCGTACGAATGCTCGACCTGTTTGAATCGTGCATTCGCACGCTCAATGTCGCAGTCAATTCCTTTACCGCAACGCGTTTCGACGGCTTAACCGTCATGGATCGCCACTTGCACTGCCAGTTGGTGCTCCGCAGGCTCCGCGGCCAGCCAGCGGGCCTGCTGCTTCCCAAACTTGCGAAATATATGGTCCGGGAATCCCAGATCATCGTCTTGGACGTTGACCCCGCACTCGCGCAGGAACGTATCGTTGCGCGCGCGGAGGATTTCGAGACACTGGATTATCTGGTTTCGAGTCGACGAGAATATCTGACGATGGCGGCACAGCAGGGCTGGACCGTCATCGATGCATCCGGCACCGTTGCCCGAACGGTACGACAGATACGCAACACGCTAGGTTGCTAGGTTGCTAGGTGCCAACATCACCGGCGCCGAGGGACTCGCAATTTTCCGGCAGCCTCCGAAGCATGCCTCGGGATGGCTTCCTGCCTTGCCAGCGGCTGAATCAACGCTGGATTCGAGATACACCGATGCCCCTGGACCATAAACGGTTCAGGGGCATCGGAGTGTTGAGTTGCTGGCACCTATGACTTATACGTAGTCTTGGTACTTCTCAAGGTGGCGGACCGGGGTGGAGAGCGCATCGCGGCGGAACGGATCGCCCAGCTCGCGGGTGCACATGATTTCGATAACCGTGGTCTTGCCGTCGACCATCTGCGCGTCGATGGCTGCCTGCAGCGCAGGACCTACGTCTTCCAGCTTGTCGACAACAACACCCTCGGCACCCATGCTGCGTGCCATTTCTGCAAAGCTCTCGCCGTTGTCCAGTTCGCCTGCCACGAAACGGCGTCCGTAGAACTCGACCTGGTTCTTCTTCTCGGCGCCCCACTGGCGGTTGCGGAACACGATGGCAGTCACCGGGATGTCATGGCGTACCGCGGTGAGCACCTCGCCCATGCTCATGGCCCAAGCTCCGTCACCTGCGTAGGCGATTGCAGGGCGCTCCGGAGCCGCGGCCTTGGCGCCGATGATGGTCGGCAACGCGTAACCGCAATTGCCGAAGGACATCGGTGCGAAGAAACTGCGCGGACGTTCGAACCGCAGGTAGCTGTGGGCTACCGAGTTGATGTTGCCGATATCGGTGGACACCATCACGTCGCGAGGCATGGCCTTTTCCAGCTCGCGCAATACCTGACGAGGGTGCAGCCAGTTGCCTTCTTCCTGCTCCGCCTCCTCGATGACGTCCAGGGAGTAGTCGTCCTTTTCATGGGTCCAGTTATCAAGTTCCGCTTCCCACGACTGCTTGGCGTCCTGGATCGTCGCCGCGCGCTCGGCCTTGGTGGCGTCCGAGGCCAACGCCTGGTTCTTCAGTCGTGCAACCAGCTCGGTGGCCACTGCCTTGGCGTCGCCGCAGATACCCACGGAGATCTTCTTGACCAGTCCAAGCATCTTGTGGTCGGCGTCCACCTGGATGATCTTGGCGTTCTTCGGCCAGTATTCCTGTCCGTACTGCGGCAGGGTACCGAATGGGCCAAGCCGGGTGCCCAAGGCCAGAACCACGTCCGCCTGGGCAATCAGGCTCATGCCTGCCTTGGAGCCCTGGTAGCCCAGCGGGCCAGCCCACAGCGGGTGGCTCGCAGGGAAGGAGTCGTTGTGCTGGTAGCTGTTGACCACGGGGGCGCCCAAGCGTTCGGCCAGGGCCTTGCACTCTTCGACGCCGTCTGCCATGACGATGCCGCCGCCGGAAATGATCACGGGGAACTTGGCCTCGGCCAGCAGCTGCACCGCTTCATCCAGGGACTTGGTTCCACCGGCGCCGCGGTCCACACGACGCGGCGCCGGAATCTCGGTGACACTCTCGCTGTAGAAGTAGTCGCGAGGAATGTTCAGCTGCGTCGGGCCGATCTCGCTCATGGCCCGGTCGAAGCAGCGTGCGGTGTATTCAGCCATGCGATGCGGATGGGTGACATGCCCCTGGTACTTGGTGAACTCCTGGAACATCGGCAGCTGGTTCGCCTCCTGGAATCCGCCCAGGCCGATGGTGTTGGTGCCGGCTTCCGGAGTGACGATGACAACCGGGCTGTGGGCCCAGAATGCTGCGGCAATTCCGGTCACGCAGTTGGAGATGCCCGGGCCGTTCTGCCCGATCACCACACCGTGGCGGCCGGAAGCGCGGGCATAACCGTCGGCCATGTGCGCTGCACCCTGTTCATGCACCACGGGAACCAGGCGGATGCCTGCCGGAGCGAAGATGTCCATGGCATCCATGAAGGCTGATCCCATGATTCCGAAGATATCGGTGACGTCATTGGCAACCAGCGTTTCAACAAAAGCCTCGGACGAGGTCATTTTCTGCGCGCCCTTGACCGCTTCGCGTTTGGCCACCGAGTTCTGAACCTCGGCGTTTGCTGATTCGATGATCTGCTCGGACATGTTGCCCCCTTCGGACATCGGACCCCTAAGGAGCCATTTGATTGTGTCTCATTTTTTGCCTGCACATTCCACAAAAAGTGGGATTGAGATCAAAACTATGCGTCGTGGGTCACATTCGTCAACCCCTGTTCAGCTTTTTGTTTCAAATGCTAATATTTAATGAAACTCGCAAGGCTAGGAGCTAACTAATGGAAAACCTCACCGAACCCTCCTTGGGCCCCAGCGGAGCAGTACAAGGTGAAACGCCAGCTCTGCGAATGATCGCGCTTTTGGAACTCATCACCACCCGCGACCAGCTGTTCACCCTGCAGTCACTCGTCGACCAAACCGGCATTCCCAAACCCACGTTGCACCGCATGCTGCAACAGCTGGAAAGTTCCAACCTTTTGACCCGGCACAGCGACGGCCGGCATTACGCAACAGGCTCGCGCATGCGCCGGCTTGCCGAGGATACTCTTCTCAACGACACCCGCAACGGGGCGCGCAACGCCATCCTGAAAGACCTCGTGGCCCAGATCGGCGAAAGCTGCAATGTCACGGCGCTGTCCGGGAACGAGGTCATCTATCTGGACCGCGTGGAGACGACCGAACCGATTCGCGTCCACCTGGGCCCGGGTTCCAGGGTTCCGGCGCATTGCTCTGCCAGCGGCAAGTTGATTGTTTCGCAGTTCGGAACCGCGCAGCGCGAAAGGCTGCTGAACAACGATCGGCTCACCCGCTTCACCGCCCACACGCTCACCGACTACCCCGCACTGGAATTCGAACTCGCACGGATCCGCCAGCAAGGCTACGCGCTGGATCAGCAGGAATACCTCGACGGACTGGTGTGCCTCGCAGTGCTCGTCCCCAATGCATCGGGACGATCGAATATGTGTGTTGCGGTGCAAGCCCCGATCATGCGCAAGAGCGCAGCTGATCTCGAAGGCCTCCTTCCCCTGATGCAGCGCGCCGCCGCGGACATTGCCCGTATCGAAGACCTGACCGACAACTCCGAACTCCAAGCATCAGGATGGTGAGCCCCATGAACGTCCCGGAAACTACCGAAATCCCTCAAGCGGTCGCCGAGGAAAACGCACCGGACAGGGAAAACGTCAACGTCCGAGGGCTTTTCGGGATCGACAGCAACCTGACGGTGAGCCGTTTTACCCGCGCCACGGCACAGGTCCCGACGCTGGACGCTTCATATCAATTCGACAGGTCAACTACCCTCGCCATCCTGGCCGGCTTCACGCACAAATCCCGCGTTCTGGTCCAAGGCATGCATGGAACCGGCAAGTCGACCCACATTGAGCAGGTCGCGGCCCGGCTGCGGTGGCCGGTGATGCGGGTGAACCTCGACGGGCAGCTCAGCCGACTGGACCTGGTGGGAAAAGATGCAGTCGTCCTGCGCGACGGCCAGCCGATGACAGTCTTCCAAGAAGGCGTCCTGCCCTGGGCCATGAGCCAGCCGATGGCGCTGATCCTGGACGAATACGACGCGGGACGACCTGATGTCATGTTCGTGATCCAACGCCTGCTGGAACAAGATGGTGCTTTGGTTCTCCCCGATCAGAACAGGGTCATCCGGCCGCATCCTGACTTCCGGCTTTTTGCCACTGCCAATACCGTGGGACTGGGCAATCTTACGGGTCTCTACCACGGCGTGCAGCGCCTGAACCATGCCCAGCTCGACCGCTGGAATGTCGTGGCCAGTTTGAATTACCTGCCGGCCGAGCAGGAACTGGACATCGTCGCATCGCGTGTCCCGCATCTGGCAGCCCGAAACGCCGGCAGGACGCTCATTGAACGCATGATCGAGCTGGCGGCCTTAACCCGCCAAGGATTCGCGGCAGGAGACCTCTCCACGCTGATGTCGCCGCGTACGGTGATCACCTGGGCGCAGAACATCGAAATCTTCCAGGACCCGGCACTCGCCTTCAGGCTGTCGTTCTTGAACAAATGCGATGATGCCGAGCGCCCGCTGCTGGCCGAGTACTACCAGCGCTGCTTCGATGCGGATCTTGCCGAATCCCTGGATTCTTCTGATTTGGTGGCCTAGATGGGCGCCGCACAGGGCACGGAGCTGCTTCGGCGGCTGCAGGCCGCGAGCCTGCGCGCGGTCAGCTCCGAGCCGCAGCTGGAGCTTCGCGGCGGAACTGCGTGGAAGCATGGCTTGCCGCTTCCGTATAACGCAGGGCACCTGTACCCGAGACTCGACGGCAGCGATATCCGTCTGGCGCGCGGGGCCAGTGACGGGCTAGCCCTGCGCACCAGGCACTCGTCCTTGGAATGCCATCAAAGCCGCCTGCCGGAATCCGACGGCGGACGCTTCATCTTTGAACTGCTCGAACAGCTGCGCTGCGAATCCCTGTGCTCCCTGCCGGGAGTGAAGACAAATCTCAGGCACACTTTCTGGCACTGGGCCTGGCAGTTTCACGGGTCAACGCTGGCGGAAACCGATCTGGGCCAGTTGCTCTGGGCCGTATGCGTTCTCGCCCACGCCAAGGTCAACGGGGTCGAACTGCCCACCGACATCGGCGACCGCATCGAGGCGACCAGGGCCGCCTTCCCTCCCGGGCTCGGCGCAGCCATTTCCAATTTGCGCGCGATCCGCCATGACCAGCAGGCCTATGCATTAATAGCGCAGGAAATCGCCTCGCTGGTTGACGCGGATATTTCCGCACGGCGGGCGGCACGAGGCCGGTCTCAACCCCCTGCACGCTCGGCAAAGGACGTGCGCGGATTTACCCTGCATCTTGATGTCGCCAACGAAGCCCAGCACTATGGCAAGGCGGCCTTGTCCGACGGCGGCGCCAGCGCGGCGGACCCCGGAAACTACCGGATTTTCACCACGGCTTTCGACCGGCAGATACCTGCCGCCCAATCCATACGCCGTGCGCAACTCGAAAAATACCGCCAGACCGTCGACGACATCGCCGCGCGGTCCGGGGTCAACCAGCCGCTGCTGTCCCGACAGCTTCGGGCCCTGCTCTGCCAGCCGGATGTCGATGGGCGCTGCGGTGGTGCGGAGCAGGGATTGCTCGATGGCTCACGGCTGGCCCAGCTTGTCGCCATGCCGCAGGAACGGCGCATCTTCCTCGAAGACCAGCACTGCTCGGCGCCGTACGCCGCAGTGAGTTTCCTGGTGGACTGTTCGGGTTCCATGCGCCATCACGCGCCGCAGGTCGCCGCGTTCCTGCACCTGTTGCTGCGCGCCCTTGAGCGCTGCGACGTGCCCACCGAAGTCCTCGGATACACCACCGGGAACTGGAACGGCGGCCGCGCGCTGGCTGCATGGCGCAAGCAAGGCGCTGAGCCGAACCCCGGCCGCCTCAACGAACTGGCCCACCTGGTGTTCAAGACCGAGGAGCAAAGCTGGCGGAACAGCCGGCTCTCCCTGGGGGCGCTGCTGCATCAGCCCCGCTACAAGGAAGGGATCGACGGGGAAGCTGTTCGCTGGGCCGCTGAGCGGCTCGGCCAGTCCCCTGCCGAGCGCCGATTGCTCATTGTCCTGTCGGACGGCAGCCCGTCGGACGCCGCCACCGGCAATGCCAACGGTGAGTCATATCTCCAGCACGACCTGGTCAACGCCGTCTGGGCCGCGCGAGGCACCGGGCTCGACGTGGGCGCGCTCGGAGTCGGATTGGACATGAGCAACTACTTCGGCGACTGCAGCACCACCTTGGACACCGGGCAGTTGGCCACCGCCCAGGGCATTCGCGAATTCCTGCAGCTGCTGCAGCGTATGCTCCGCATCCGCTGAAAAATACCGTTGTTGACGGCCCCTTCCACGGGCCGGCAACAACGGTATTCTTGTGGGCAGTGCTGCTTCCTAGCTCCTGGAACCCTGGCGCAATTCGGTGCCCTTTGGCCGCGGAGCGCCCAGCACCAGCATGTCGACCTGTTCATCGCTCAGCGTCTTGTTGTGCTTGCGGCGCATCAGGAAGAAAATCACTCCCAGCAGGGTCCAGACCACCAGTGCGATCATCGATTCCTTGCCCAGAGCGCCCGGGGATCCCGGAATCAGCAGCAACGCCATGAAGGTCAGCGCCGTGATGGCTCCCAGCAGGCTCAGCACCTTCTTGGATGTCGAGTTCACGTCCCCCAGCTCGCTCTGGCCGCGCTTGGAATTCGTGGTTCGGAAGAGCTTGAACGCGCACAGGCAGGTGTAGAGGTAGGCGACGGTCACGCCGACCGCCGACATGTCCACGACCCAGGTCAGTGCCGCACGGCCGAACCAGGGGCTGATCAGGCAGACCGCTGCGACGAAGAGCACGCCGTAGTGCGGGGTCTTGTATTTGGGATGCAGCCGGGCGAAGATCGCGGGAACCATTTGCGCACGGCCCATCCCAAGCAGGATGCGGCTGGCGGATACATAGAATCCGTTCAAGCCGGTGCTCACGCCCATCGTGATGCCGATGCTCAGCAGCAGCATGCCGATTCCGCCCATGACGCCGGTCAGCGCATCAGCGCTGCCCCAGGCCGAGTCGCCGTTGGCGAGGGCTTCCCATGGTGCGCTGAATGCCACCGAGGCGATCATTGCGCAGTACAGCACGGCCGCTGCCAGCAGCGCCAGGACGATCAAGCGCATGGCCTTGGCCGGCGGGAAGTCGAATTCCTCGGCCGCCTGGGGCACGTTGTCGAAGCCGATGAAGGCCCACGGCGCGATGGCCACGATCGCCGCAATGGCTGCCACCGGGTTCACACCCGCAGGGAAGGCGGGGGTGGCGTTGGACAGCACCGTCTGCGGGCTGATCAGCACACCCACCAGGATGCAGGCCACGGCAATCAGCATGATCACGCAGGCGATGAACTGGATGCGCCCCGAGAGCGCGGTGCCGCGGATGTTGAGCAATGCGAACACGACGAGCACGGTCATTGAAATGACCACTTCAACGATGTAGACGTCCCAGCCGGCCACCGTATACAGGTATCCCTGCTGGACGAGATCGGGCATCAGCTTGCGGAAGAGCAAGGCCATGGCCGAGGCGTTCAGCGCCACGATGCACGTATAGCCCAGCGTCAGGTACCAACCGCAGAAGTAGGCGTGCGTCCGGCCGAAGCCGACCAGTGCGAAGGCCAGCTCGCCGCCGGACACGGGGAATGACTTGATCAGGAAACCGTAGCTGACCGCGATCAGGACCATCAGCGCGCCGCCGATCATGAATCCGCTGATCGCCCCGACCGGCCCGCCGACCGCGAGCCAGTCGGTCGGCAGGATGAATGCGCCCCAGCCGACCGCGGAGCCCAGGGCAATGGCCCAGACCCAGCGCGCCTTCAGCGTCTTGGCAAGACGTTCGGGCTGTTCACTGCCCGGGGCCGCGCCGGGCATGCCGGCACCTCCCGAAGACTGGGGTGTTGCCGCCTGGTTGCTGCCTTGTGGTGTTGTCACCTTCATGAGAACCTCGCTCGTTGGTGGTGCGGGCCGCTCTCGCGACGAGTTTCGCCGCCAGGGGGGTTGTAGGCTGCCGCCTGCACCAAGGAAATAAGGGAGACATTGACTATGTCGCTAACACTCGCCCCGCGGGACAAGTCATTCACCGGCGCGGCCAACCCCTGGAGGATGGGGCCGTAGGCCTGCGCGCCCGCGAGCCGTTGGGTGATTTTGTACCCGATGTTTCCGGCCGCCAGGTTGGGGAAGATATAGACGTTGGCCCGTCCTGCGACGGCCGAGTCCGGAGCCTTGGCCGCAGCCACCAGCTGGTCGGCCGCGGCGTCGAATTGCAGCTCCCCGTCGATGCACAGCCCGGGACGCAGAGCGCGCACCCTGGCTGTGGCCTCGCGGACTACCGACACGCTGGCGTGTTCCGCGCTGCCTGCGGTGGAGAAGGACAGCATCGCGACCCGCGGTTCCCCGCCGGTCAGGGCGCGGAAGCTATCTGCCGTGGCGATGGCGATCTGCGCCAGCTGCTCCACCGTCGGATCGGGGATCACCGCGCAGTCGCCGAAGCACTGGTACTCTCCCGATGACAAACGCATCAGGAAGCTGGAGGAGACGGTGCCGCCGGGGGTTGACGGGCCAACGACCCGGAAGGCCATCCGCATGACCTGCGAGGTGGGGCTGGTGGCGCCGGCGACTACTGCCTGCGCCTCGCCTGCCGCCACCGCCGCCATCGAGACCGCCAGCGGATCCTCCAGCGCTTCGGGCAGGGCCTCCGGCCCGCGGGCGCCAAGCGCGCGCTCCAGATGCTCCAGCACCGCGACACTGCGCAGCTGCACAAGGTCCTGTCTGGCGGCGCCGGACGAGCTTCCCCCCAGTAGCCGGGGTTCGGCGCCCAGCGACCGCAGGATGTCCGCGGCCTGGCGCACCCGCGCATCGTCGCCCTCCGGCAAGATGATGCGCTGTGCGCCGCCGCCTGCGCGAACCCGGGCAAAGCGTTCATGCAGCATGGGGTCGATGTCCGCGTGCTGCGGCACCGCGCTGGCCAACAGCATGGTGTGCCCTTCCGCCCTTAGGCCCGCGCCAGGGACGGTGCGCCGAGGCGGAGGTAGGAATCGGCCGCGCTCATCACGTGGTCCACCTTGCCCAGCAGGTCGTCCAGCACGTCCTGGTCGGCCACCAGCGGCGGCGAGAGCACGAGCATGGTGGCTCCGCGGTTGTCCGGGCGGGTGATCAGGTTGACCTCGCGCATGGCCTGCGGCATGACCTGCGTGAGCAGCGCCTTGGACTCGTCGGCGCTCAGTTCCCGGCCGCTGTTCCGGTCGCCCATCAATTCGATGGCGTAGAAGAAGCCTGCGCCCCGGTATTCCTTGATGCTTGAATGGGCCGCCACGAGCTTGTCCAGGCCGTTCTGGAAGTAGGGTTCGAGGCTGCGCACGTTGCCGGTGATGTTCTCTTCCGCCAGCGCCTGCAGGTTGGCGACCGCCACCGCGGTGGATACCGGGTGCCCGCCCCAGGTGGCGCCGTGGGTGAAGATGCCTGCCTGCTCGCTGGCCAGCATGGCATCGGCCAGCGGCTTGCGGATGATCACGCCGCCCAGCGGGGCGTAGCCGGAGGTGGAGCCCTTGGCGAAGGTGATCAGGTCCGGGACCACGTCGAACTTGATGCTGCCGAACCACTCGCCCAGGCGTCCGAAACCGGTGATGACTTCGTCGGCGACCAGCAGGATGCCGTGCTTGTCGCAGATGGCGCGCAGTTCCTGCCAGTAGCCGGCCGGCGGCACCAGTGCGCCGCGGGAGTTCTGCACCGGCTCGGCGAACAGGGCGGCGATGGTCTCCGCGCCTTCGCGCTCGATCAGTTCGCGGATGGCCTGCACCGAGGGCAGGTCGGCTGCGCTGCCGCCCTCCGGGATGCTCTCACCCAGGGTGTTCGGCACGTGGAAAACTCCTGGCATCAGGGTGCCGAAGGGCTCCTTGTAGGCCGGAATGCCGGTGACCGCCAGGGCGCCGAGGGTGGTGCCGTGGTAGGCCATGTTCCGGGCGATGATCTTGGTGCGCTGAGGCTGGCCTTGGCCTCGGTGGTACTGGCGGGCGAACTTGATGGCCGACTCCACCGCCTCGGAGCCAGAGTTGACGAAAAACACCGTCTCCAGGTCGCCCGGAGCCAGGTTGGCGATGGCGGTGGCTGCCTCGACGGCTGCCGGATGGGCCGAGCCCCAGTTGGTCCAGTAGGCCAGCTTGGACATCTGCTCGTAGGCGGCCTTGGGGATGTCCTGGCGCCCGTGCCCGATATTCGCACAGAAGAGGCCTGCCAGTCCGTCGAGGAACTTGGTGCCGTCTTCGTCGAACAGGTAGCTGCCCTCGCCGCGCACGATGATCGGCAGCTGGTCGCTGTTCCAGATCTGCCCCGTCGTGAAGTGCGGGTAAAGGTGGCGCTGTGCCCGCGTGCGGATATCTGAAGTCGTCATCTTTTTCCTCCTTTAGTGACCCATGGAGACACCATGTGGTGTGTATCACTCTGCCCGCTTGCTGGGTCCATTCCCAGAGCCAGAATGAACCAACTTTTTAGGTACCAGGAACGTCCGGGGCGGGAATCGACTCGAGATAGATCCTGGGCACCCGAGTTCCGATGCGGGTCAGGATTTCGTACGGGATCGTGTCCGCGGCTTGGGCCCACTGGTCCAGGTGCGGCTCCCCGTCGGTTCCCGGCCCGAAAAGCAGGGCCTGTTGGCCCGGCACCACGGCGTCCGAACCGACCTGGACCATGAACTGGTCCATGCACACGCGCCCGATCACCCGGTACCTCCCGGCGCCGATCTGCACCGGTCCCTTGCTGCTGGCGCTGCGCATCACCCCGTCGGCGTACCCGAGGGGGATGATGGCCAGCTGGGTGGCGGCCGCGGCGCGTTCAGTTCCCCCGTAGCTCACCGCGGCGCCGGCGGGGGCGGCTTTCACATGCGCGACGGCCGCGCGCAGGGTCATGGCCGGGCGCAGGTCCATCCGGGAGGTGCGGTATTCGGGCGGCAGCGGGTTGATGCCGTAGACGGAGATCCCGGGCCGCACCAGGTCGAAGTGGGCTTCCGGGTTGCTGAGCGTGGCCGCCGAGTTGGCGATGTGGCGCAGTCTCGGGGTGATTCCGAGGTCCCGGGCCACGGCGAGCGCGGCGCGGAATGCCGCCAGCTGCATCGAGGTCGACGGGTTCTCCGGTTCGTCGGCCGCGGCCAGGTGCGACCAGATGCCGGTGGCCTCGATCAGCCCGGCGTCCAGGGCGCGCCGCGCCGCGCCGCACAGCCGGGGCCAGTCCTCGGCGCTTGCCCCGCCCCGCCACATGCCGGTGTCGATCTTCAGATGGACGCGCGCGGGCCGCCCGGCCTGCCGGGCCGCGTGGCAGATCTCCTCGAGCTGGGCGCAGTCGTAGGCTGCCAGATCGATATCTTCCTCGATGGCCCGGAGGTAGTTGCTCCCGGGCGCATTGAGCCAAGTGAAGATCGGGGCATCGACTCCTGCGGCGCGCAAGGCGAAGGCCTCCTCCAGGACGGCGGTGCCCAGGTAGTCCGCGCCCCCGCGCAGGGCCGCGCGGGCTGCCGGGACCAGCCCGTGGCCGTAGCCGTCGGCCTTGAGCACCGCCATCAGCTTCGCGGTGCCCGCGATCCCGCGCAGCGTTTCAACATTGCCGCTGATGGCTCCGAGGTCGATCAGCGCGCTGCGCTGCGGGTTCGCGGTGTCGATCCGGGCCGCCGAGTCGAGGAAAATCGTGGGACTGGGCATTGTCGGGCCTTTCTCCTGGTAGCGATTGATTGTCCCAACTGTCACCCATTAACCGCACGGCACCCAGACCCAGTTCGCCCCGATTTTCCTAAGACCAGCGCCGCGGGCTCACGCCTGCCGGCCGAGCAGGGTCTTGATCGTGTCGGCCAGGATCCGCACCCCCGGCTCGATGGATTCCACGTCGATCGCCGCGAACCCGAGGCGGAAGTGGTTCCGGTGCAGCTCCGGGCTGTCGAAGAAGATGTCCCCGCGCTCGATCACCACTCCGCGTTCCAGGCACCGCGCGCCCAGCTCACGGCAGTCGAGGTCCGGCGGCCCCTGGATCCAGATGCTCACCCCGCCCGGGGGCGTATTCAGCTCCCAGGGCAGATGCTCGTGCAGGGCGTCGGTCAGGCTGACCCACTTGCGCTGCAGCTGGGTCCTGCGGCGGGAAATGGTGCGCTGGTATTGGCCCGAATCGATCATGAGCGCCATCGCCCGTTGCGGATGCCCTGCGATATGCCTGACCCGGTACCGGCGCTGGGTGCGCAATTCAGCGATCAGCGCCGCGTCGCCGACCAAGTAGCCCATGCGCAGGCCGGGGGCCAGGAACTTGGTGAAGGATCCCAGGTACACCACATGGCCTGAATTCTTCAGCGCCTTCAGGGCAGGCGTCGGCTTGCCCCGATAGCGGAATTCGCTGTCGTAGTCGTCTTCGATGACCAGCGTGCCGCTGCGCGCGGTGGCGTCGAGGATTGCGCGGCGGCGGGTCACGCTCAGGGTCGCGTTGGTCGGGCTGTGGTGGCTCGGGGTCAGGTACACCGTGTCGATCCGCTCGAACGAGTCGGGCGGCACCATCCCGTGGGAATCCACCTCCAGCGGCAGCAGCTGCGCGCCGGTGCGGGCGAAGGTGTGGCGGGCGTCCACGTAGCCGGGGTTCTCCACCGCCACGGTGGTGCGCGAGTCCATGGTCGTCTGCGCCAGCAGGTCCAGCCCCTGCTGCGACCCGGCGGTAATCAGGATGTTTTCCGGGTGTGCGATGATTCCGCGCGCCGGGAGCACCCGCTGGCAGAGCATGTCCACCAGATACGGGTCGTCTTCGTCCACCGAGTCGCGCAGCGAATAGTGCAGATGCGGCGGGTCCAGTGATTCGCGAAGCGCCCGAGCCCACGCCAAGCGGGGAAAGTCCCGTTCATCCACCTGGCCGGCGACGAATGGGTAGGGGTAGTCCCTCCAATTGCCGATCTTGGTGATCTCGGGGCGCCCGGCCCCGACGCGGGACTTGATGTGCCGCTGCACGTCGATGGGCGAAGCGCCCGAGTTCCCCGGTCCGCGCTGCACGTTCCTCGAGGAGAGCATTTGGGTGTTCACGAAGTATCCGCGGCGCGCCCTGGACTCGATCAGCCCGGAGGCGAGAAGCTCCTGCAGCGCGGCATTCACGGTGTTGCGCGAGAGCCCGAGTTCACGGGAGAGCTCGCGGGAGCTGGGCAGGGCCAAGCCTGGCACGATGCTTCCCGTATGGATCTGGTGCTCCAGGGCCAGGCGGAGCTGCCGGTACAGCGGCTCGGCTGAATCCTCCCCGATGGAAATCGGGGCCAAGGCCTGCGTTTCGACTGTCCGGGCGCCCTCCTCCTGCACGGTCACCGCCTACAGCCTGGCTGCGGGTTCGGAGCCGGCGGCAATGTGGTACCTCGGCACCACCACCATGGGCACCGGCAGGGCGCGCAGCATCTTGTTCGCGGTGGCCCCCATGAAGATCTTGCTGCGCTCGGCCAAACGGCTTGAGCCGATCAGCACCAGCTCTTCCTCGTCCCAGTCCAGGGTGTTGATCGCGGCCTCGATGGAACGCCCCTGGGCCACCTCGGCTGTCACCACGGTCCGGTGGGCGACGGCGCTGACCGCTTCGTCGAGCACGCGGCTGGAATGCGCCTGGGTGCGCTGGCCGAGGTTGCTGATGCCCTGGGCCTGGCTGAGATCCAGCGCAACCAGGGACACCAGACGCAGCGGGACGTGGCGCGCCGCGGCGGCTTCGACAGCCGACTGCAGTACCGCTTCGGACCCCGACCTGGTGCCCAGGGCGCAGGTGATGCGCGTCAGCAGCCGGGGCGGGCGGTACCCCGAGGGGGCCAGCGCCACGGGTACCGGGGAGGAATGCAGCAGCGCGTTGGCGACGCTGCCTACCGTGAAGCGCCGCAGCGGGCCGTGGCTCGCCGCGCCGATCACCACCAGGTCCGCGTTGAAGGCCGCGACGGCTTCAAGCATGCCGCCGGCCATGGAATCCGCGAACCGAATGTGGATTTGCGCGTCGAGCGCCGACGGGACCAGGTCCAGGCAGCGCTGCATCCAGCCCATGGCGGTATCGTATTGAAACTGCTGGAAGGTCTTCTCGCTCTGCGTGGCAGTGTTCTCCGGCGCCTCGCCCCTGATGATGTGCACCAGCTCCAAGCTGACGGTCGACGGGTCGGCCAATGAGCGCGCCAGCGTCAGTGCAAGCGAGATCGCCTCACGGCCGCGTTCATCCGCGGTGCATCCAATCACGTACTTCACGTTTTACCGCCCTTCCGGCGTCAATGGGTTAAGCCTGTTCCTCCAGGAACTTATAGACCTCGGTCTCGTCCACGCCGGGGAAGGCCCCGGTGGGCATGGCCGCCAGCAGGTGCGTATTCGCGCGCGTGGCCGGCCACGCATTGCCGAACCAGGTGGACGACAGATCCGCCGGAGGGCGGCGGCAGCAGTTCTCGTCCGGGCACTTGGACTGGCAGCGTTCCTTGGTGTCGCGCCCGCGGAACCACTTCACGTGCTCGAAGGGCACGCCGATGGACAGCGAATACAGCCCCGACGAGTGCCGCTCGGTGCGGGCGGTGCACCAGTAGGTGCCGTTGACGGTGTCGGTGAACTGCTCGAAGGCGCGGAACTTGTCCGCCACGTCGAAGACCACCCGGCTGGTCCAGTAGCGGCAGATGGTCTGGCCCTCGATGGCTCCGGTGTGGTCGGCCGGGAAGTTCACCCCGTCGTTCTCATAGGCCTTATGCAGGATGCCCGACTCGTGCACCTTCTGGAAGTGGCAGGTGATGCCCAGGTGCTCGGTGGCCAGGTTCGTGAAGCGGTGCGCGGCCGACTCGTAGGACACCGCGAAGGCGTCGCGGATGTCCTCCACGGCCAGCGCGCGTTCCTTTTTCGCCTGATGCAGGAAGTCGGTGGTTTCCTTCTCCGGCATCATCAGCGCCGCGGCGAAATAGTTCGTGGCCACGCGCTGGGACAGGAAATCGGCGTAGTTCACCGGGGTCTGGTGCCCCAGCACATAGTGGCCCAGCGCCTGCAGCAGCACCGAACGCGGGTCGTGGTCCGCGCGGGTGGACTGGGTGAGGTAGATCCGGTGGTTCTTCAGGTCGGTGACCGAGCGGGTGGAGTGCGGAAGGTTGCCGACGTAGCGCAGGCTGAAGCCCAGGTATTCGGCGATATCGGCCGAGCGGTGGTGGGACAGCGGCCCGCCGGTGTGCCCGGCGGCCTTCAGGATGCGTCCGGCTTCCTGCTCGATCTCCTGGTAGTAGTTGTTGCGCTGGCGCATTTCCTCGCGCAGCTTGGTATTGGCCCGGCGGGCTTCCTCCGGGGTGGCCGCCTGCTCGTCGAGCCGGTGCTCCAGCTCGCGCTGCAGCCCGACCAGGGATTCGAGCACGTCCATGGGCAGCCGGCTGGAGATCCTCACCTTCGGCAGGCCCAGCGAGTCGTAGAGCGGACCGCGCTGCGCGCGTTCGAGCTCGATTTCCAGCGCGGCGCGCCGCGAGGGAGGCTCGGCCCCCAGCAGGTCGTCCACGCTGACGCCGAGCGCCGCGGCCAGCGACTTGAGCAGCGAGAGCTTCGGCTCGCGCTTGCCGTTCTCCACCAGCGACAGGTGGCTTGGCGCGGTTTCAACCAGCGCACAGATGTCGTCAAGGGTCATGCCCTTTTCCTTGCGCAGGTAGCGGATGCGCCGCCCCAGGGCGATCACGTCGAGCTCTTCCTCGACTCCGGCGCCGGCGGCCGGCCCCTCGGGACGGGCATCTCGATTCCATGTGGTAGCAGTCACACGACCAGAGTAAGGGAAGAAGTTGCAAAGTTTCCAGTAGAATCCGGCATATTTCCCATGGTTACCCGCAATTCACCGGCATCGGCGCGAATTATGGTGGAAATTTTCACACTCTCCCTTAGGAGGTTCCATCCGCCGGCGAGGCCTGCAGCTCCGGAAGCGCGGCGGCGATCTGGGCCAGCACGTCCTCGGCGCGCTCGCCGGCGGCGATCAGCACCAGCTGCGGTTCCTGTGCACCGGACCAGGCCCCGCAGTCTTCGAGCTCCAGGCCGGAGCCGCTGTACTGCACCAGCGTGCGGCGCTGCGGGCTGTCCTGGAGCCGGAGGAAGCCCTTGGCGCGCTGCAGGACCTGCGGGCACCCGGCCAGCGCGCGCTCCAGCCGCTCACGGTCGACCGGCCGCGTCCCGCGCAGGGCCAGGCTGGCAAAGGGGTGGTTCCCGCCGTGCTCCGGCGTCGGCTCCGGTTCCAGTTCCCGCGCCCCGGCTTGGTCCGGCAGCGCCCCGAGCCAGCGTTCAAGACCGGCGATGCGGTCCGCGCCATGCGGCGATGCGGTCCGCGCCATGCGGCGAGGCGAGCACCGCGGCCTGCGGGGCGGCCTGGCTCACCAGTTGCGCGGCCTGTTTTGCCCGGTCTTCGGGAAGCAGATCCGTTTTGGACAGCAGCACCAGTTCGGCCGCCCGCAGCTGGTCCAGCACGGTGTCGCCGATGAACCCGTCGCGCAGCTGCCTGCCGATCGCCCCGGCGTCGGCGCAGACCACCAGTCCCCCGGGCGCGAACCCGGGAAAACCCTGCCAGGGCGCGAGCTTTGCCGGGTTGCCCACCCCTGAAACTTCCACCACGACCCGGTCGAAGTCCCCGCGGCCGGCCAGCGGCTGCAGGGTTTCGGCCACGCTGTCGCGCAGCGAACAGCACAGGCACCCGTTGGCCAGCTCGACGGAATCGGAGCGGGCGGTGCGGATGAGTTTCGCGTCGATGTTCACCGCGCCGAAGTCGTTGACCAGCACCGCGATGCGCTGCGCCGACTGTTCCAGCAGGTCGTTGACCAGCGTGGTCTTGCCCGCCCCGAGGTAGCCGCCGAGCAGCGTCAGCGGGACGGCGCTGCTCATCGCCGTCCCTGCAGCGCCGCGCCGTGGCGGGCCTGCTGGGGCACCCCGCCCAGCAGCGTACCGTGCACCTGGATGCCGCCCAGCGCTTCGGGCTCGACCTCGAACGGGTCTTCGTCCAGGATGGCCAGGTCGGCCCGCTTCCCGGCCTCGATGGAGCCGACCTCGTGGTCCATCTTGAGCATGTAGGCTGCGCCCAGCGTCACCGCGTGCAGCGCCTGCTCGACGCTGATCCGCTCGTGGTCGCCCAGCACCCTGCCCGACGGAGTCAACCGGGTGACCGCATGCTTCATTGTCTGCAGCGGATTCAGCTCGGTGACCGGGGTATCGCAGTGCAGCGAGATCGGCACCCCGGCACGCAGCGCGGAGCGCGCGGCATTCATCCGCGAGGCCCTGTCGATCCCGAGGATCTTGTCCGCATGCTGGTCTCCCCAGAACCACAGGTGGTTGGAGAAGATGTTCGCGCAGGCGCCCAGCGCGGCGGCGCGGCGGTACTGCGCCTGGGTGGTCAGCTGCGAGTGGGTCATGGTGTGCCGGTGGTCCGGCCGCGGGTGCTTGATCAGCACCTTTTCCAGCGTGTCGAGGAACAGCTCGCTGGCCTGGTCGCCGTTGCAGTGCACGTGGATGAGCAGCCCCGCCTGGTGGAAGGCGCTGAAGGCCGCCTCGAATTCCTCGGGGGACGTGTTCCAGATGCCGTTCTCGCGCGTGCCCAGGTAGCCCGGTTCCTGCAGGCGCGCGGTGAACCCCTGGATGGACCCGTCGAGCATCAGCTTCACATGCCCGAAGCGCAGCTTCTCGTGCCCCAGCGTTCTGATCCCAGCCAGCTGCCGCGCGGTCTGCTCGGCCAGCGGCCCGGTGCCCAGCCCCATTCCGAACTGGAAGACGTTCAGCCGGACCGGGAAGTGCTCGTCCACGGTGTCCGAGTAGTCGCGCCGGCCTTCCTCGCTCAGCGGGCGCATGCTGCCCAGGTCGGTGATGGTGGTGACCCCGTGGTTGACCGCGTCCTGCGCGAAGTTGCGCAGGCTTTTCTCCGAGAGCTCCAGCAGCCCGCCGCCGAACAGCTCATGCACCAGTCCCAGCGCGGCGAACTCGCGCAGTTCGCCGGTGGGGGTGCCGTCGGGGTATTTCTCCACGCCCTGAACCTGCGTGGAGCCGTCGATGCCTGCGGCGCGCAGCGTCGCGCTGTTCACTACCGCGACATGGCCATTGGCGTGGGTGATCTGCACCAGCCGGTCCTCGGCGACCGAATCAAGCTCCCGGGCCAGGATCCGGGTGTCCGGGAAGTAGATGTTATCCAGCCCCCAGGCCTTCAGCGGGGCGCCCGGCTCCAGCTGTTCCAGCGCCTCGCGCAGCCGGCGAAGGATCGCCTGCGCATCCCTGCAGCCGGGCCACACTGTCCCTTGGGGGTCAGTCCGGTCGAAGTAGCCCACGTAGACCTGTCCGTCCCACATCCCGCCGGATCCTGCATGGGCGTGCGCCTCAACGAAGCCCGGGACGATCACCTTGTGGCGGTAGCGCTCGTCCACCACGCAGTCCGGGTAGCCCAGCAGCTCGTCGAGGCTGCCCACGGCGCGGATGCGCCCCTCGCGCACCGCCACCGCTTGGGCGGCGGGACGGGACGGATCCATGGTGTGGACCGCGCGGGCGGGATAGATGATGGTCTGCGATGTCATGGGTTCTCCGGTCTTCTTGGGTACGGTAGTGAAGCGCGGCGGCGAAGCCTACCGCGCCAGGTCGGTTTCCAGCGCCTGCTTCGCGGCTTGCGGGGCCTTGTCGTTGCGCATGAACAGCAGCGAAATGACGCACAGCGCCAGCGCGGCGATGCAGATGATCCACACCAGGCGGTAGGAGTCTATCGAGGCGCCCTGGGCCGGTCCCACGGTGGAGGCCAGGATGACGCCGAACACCGCACCGCCCACTGCCCCGCCCAGGGTCTTGACCGAGTTGTAGATGCCGGTGGCTATGCCGGTCTGGTCAACCGGGGAGATCTCGGCGACCAGCGCCGGCATGGCCCCCATCAGCATGCCGAAGCCCAGTCCGGCCAGACACTGGTAGGCGATGACCATGGCGAACACGTCATGGAAGAAGACCAGCAGCAGCAGTCCGGCCGCGCCCAGGCACACCCCGAGCAGCAGCACCCCGCGCATGCCGGTCACCCTGGCCACGTAGGCGAAGATCGCCGCGGCGATGCAGCTGAGCAGCGTCAGCCCGGCGCTGAGCAGCGAAATGAGCCCGGGGGCCAGGGCGAAGCCGAAACCGACTTCCTCCGGCTTGGCCGCCAGGAACGTCGTGCCGATGGTCTGGGTGCCGAGCATGACGGTGCCGTAGAGGAACGCGGAGAGGTAGGGCGGCCACATCAGCCGCGAGCAGACCAGCTTCAGGTCGATCGCCGGGCAACTGGTTTTAGACTCCCAGAACACCCAAGCCACCGTGATGACCACGCAGGCGAAGAGCGTGAGCAGCACCTGCGGAGAGGAAATGCCGAATTTCTGGATGCCGCTCAGGCCCAGCAGCATGGTCACCATGGAGGCGCCCAGGCCGAGGAAACCCAGGTAGTCGACGGTGGACTTCGAACGCACGGTGGATTCGGGCACCAGGAACAGCACAACAATCATGCACAGCCCGGTCACGATGGCCGGCACCAGCAGCACCGTGGTGAAGTTCCAGCCCAGCCCGGCGATGACACCGGAGGCAAGCATGCCGGCAATCACCCCGATGGTCAGGAAGGAAATGAGCAACCCGACCGAACGCCGCGCGCGGTCCCCGGAAATCCGGTCGTGCACCATCGCGATTTCCAGCGGGAGCCAGACCGAAAGGGGTCCGGTGAGGATGCGCCCGATGAGCACCAGCGCGTAGTTCCCGGAAAACGCCACGAAGCAGACGCCCACCAGCACCGCCAAGACCGCCACCCGCAGCATCCTGCGATGCCCGAAGATGTCTCCCAGCTTGGCCAGCACCGGTATGCAGACCGCGGAGGACAGGGTCCAGAGGGTGACGAACCAGGTGATGTCCGCATCGGAGATGCCAAGCCGCTGGCTCAGCGCTCCGTACAGCGGCAGGTAGTAGCCCTGCACGAATCCGCTGGTGAATTCCACGAAGATCAAGAATCCCACGACCGCGCTCAGCTTGAGCGGGATCCCGGGTGCAATACTCAGGCCCGAACCCTTGGTACTCGACACGTTTGTCTCCCTTGCATCTTTTCGACCGTGCTGCCCTCGTTCATCCGAAGGCAGGTTGAAATGCCCCAGAAATCGTCGTGGCTGGCTGTGCGCTCGTGTAGCTGCCGCGCTGTCCGCAGCGTGCAGTCCGCCCTTTCGCAAACGAAACGCCATGGCTAGAACTATATTCTTGTTTCATCTTTTCTGTGGCTCAAGTCACTATGCCAAACGCTTGCTCGACCCCAAAGGGCCAGTTGGGCCACATTTTTCTAGGACCAAGCGTGCCTGCGGCGCTTCCAGAACCCCGTGTCGCGGAAATTGCGCCCGAATCCCCGGCGATCGCGAAATACAGCATTTTGAAAGAACGCCATTTCTTCGACCGGCCACACGCGGATATATCCCCTCCACTTTTCGCGCGACAGTGAGGTGGCGCACAGCATGCGGCATATGGGAAGCGCGCAATTCGCCAGCCCCCGAATCCGCATCGAGCCCTCGAAAAGTTTCCCGGATACAGCCTCGAAGCACGCCCCTCACCTGCTATGTCAACTTCATGTCGCAGTTCCCGCAACGAAGGAGGCACCCCACTCACCGACATTCAGACAAGGAATTCCGTGATTTCTTGACACCGATTTCGACCCAAAATCGCGACTTTCTGCCTCTTGGATCACAATCAGCATCAAGAAGTGCAAACCTTCCAGAAAAACGAAGAACGGCGAATCTTAATCTGAAATTCCCCTGTTGGAGGGGTTGCAGGCAGGGAATAGTTGTTGTCACGAAGAAGTTCACCGGATCGAAACCGCCAGGTTCACCGGTCCGAACGAACACCGAGCTTGTGCGAAGGAGCCAGCAACATGACTACCAACGAGAATTCGATCGAGAACCGCGTCGCCGCCCTCGAAAACGACTGGGCAACCAACCCCCGCTGGGAAGGCGTCACCCGCGATTACTCCGCTGCAGACGTCGTGAAGCTCCAGGGTCGGGTCCAGGAAGAGCACACCCTGGCCAAGCGCGGTTCCCAGAAGCTCTGGAAGCAGCTCACCGAGGAAACCCCGACCGGCGGCTACACCAACGCACTGGGCGCACTGACCGGCAACCAGGCAGTCCAGCAGGTCAAGGCCGGCCTGCGAGCCATCTACCTTTCCGGCTGGCAGGTTGCAGCCGACGCAAACCTCTCGGGCCAGACCTACCCGGACCAGTCGCTGTACCCGGCTAACTCGGTTCCGCAGGTTGTCCGCCGCATCAACAACGCGTTGCAGCGTGCAGACCAGATCGAGTTCTCCGAAGGCATCCAGACCGTCGAGGACTGGATGGTCCCGATCGTCGCAGACGCCGAGGCCGGCTTCGGCGGCCCGCTGAACGCCTACGAGCTGATGAAGTCCATGATCACCGCCGGCGCTTCGGGCGTCCACTGGGAAGACCAGCTGGCCTCGGAGAAGAAGTGCGGCCACCTGGGCGGCAAGGTCCTGATCCCGACCCAGCAGCACATCCGCACCTTGAACGCAGCACGTCTGGCAGCTGACGTCGCCGGCACCCCGTCCGTCGTCATCGCCCGCACCGACGCCGAGGCGGCAACCCTGATCACCTCCGACGTCGACGAGCGCGACCAGGAATTCATCACCGGCGAGCGCACCCCGGAAGGCTTCTACAAGGTCCGCAACGGCATCGAGCCATGCATCGCCCGTGCCAAGGCCTACGCTCCGTACTCGGACCTGATCTGGATGGAGACCGGCACCCCGGACCTGGAACTTGCCCGCAAGTTCGCCGAGGCAGTCAAGAAGGACTTCCCGGACCAGATGCTTTCGTACAACTGCTCCCCTTCCTTCAACTGGAAGAAGCACCTGGACGACGCAACCATCGCAAAGTTCCAGCGCGAACTCGGCGCCATGGGCTTCAGCTTCCAGTTCATCACCCTGGCCGGCTTCCACGCACTGAACCACTCGATGTTCGATCTGGCCAAGGGCTACGCGAAGGACGGCATGAGCGCCTACGTCGAACTGCAGGAGCGCGAATTCGCTGCCGAGGCTGACGGCTACACCGCCACGAAGCACCAGCGCGAAGTCGGCACCGGCTACTTCGATGCCATCTCCACCACGCTGAACCCGAACGCTTCCACCCTGGCGCTGGTTGGTTCCACCGAAGAAGGCCAATTCCATTAGACCCTGACGGGTCGATGGTGCCGGCTGACAATGACGTCAGCCGGCACCACCACCATTTTTAAGCTTTTAAGGACGCTGCCATGAACACCCCGATCACCCTGAACAACATCACCATCACCGCCACCGAAGTGCGCTACCAGGAACAGATCCTCACCAGCGAGGCACTGGACTTCCTCTCCGCACTGCACCAGGGTTTCGAACACCGCCGCAACGAGCTGATGCAGAGCCGCCAGCTCAACCGGGCCCGCATCGCCAACGGCCGCGACCCGAAGTTCCTGGAAGAAACCCGGAACATCCGCGAGGACGCTTCATGGCAGGTCGCCCCGATCGCACCGGGCCTGGAAGACCGCCGCGTGGAGATCACCGGGCCGATCGAGCGCAAGGCAGCAATCGCCGCACTGAACTCCGGCGCCAACGTTTGGCTGGCCGACATGGAGGACGCCTGCTCCCCGACCTGGCAGAACGTGATCAAGAACCAGGTGAACCTGATCCGCGTGCTTGACAACGAGCTGGACTTCACCGCACCGGACGGCCGCGAGTACAAGCTGGCCACCCACGACCTGAAGCAGCTGCCGACCATCGTGGTCCGCCCCCGCGCACTGCACCAGCCGGAGAAGCACCTGCGGGTGGACGGCGCACCGATGTCGGCCTCGCTGGTTGACTTCGGACTGCACTTCTTCCACAACGCCAAGCGCCTGATGGCAGCCGGCCGCGGCCCGTACTACTACCTGCCGAAGCTGGAGAACCACCTGGAGGCACGCCTGTGGAACGACGTGTTCAACATGGCGCAGGACATGCTGGGCATCGACCGCGGCACCATCCGCGCCACCGTGCACATCGAGTGCATCACCGCGGCCTTCGAGATGGAGGAGATCCTCTACGAGCTGCGTGAGCACTCCTCGGGCCTGAACGCCGGCCGCTGGGACTACATCTTCTCGATCATCAAGAACTTCCGCTCCCGCGGACCGCGCTTCGTGTTCCCGGACCGCGATTCGGTGACCATGACCGCACCGTTCATGCGGGCCTACACCGAGCAGCTGGTGCGTGCGTGCCACCGCCGCGGCGCCACCGCCATTGGCGGCATGAGCACCTTCGTGCCAAGCCGCAAGGACGCCTCGATCAACGAGCTCAATCTGGCCAAGGTGCGCGAGGACAAGGCCCGCGAGGCAGCCGACGGCTTCGACGGCTCGTGGGTGGCCCACCCGGACCTGGTGGCAGTGGCCCGCGAGGTGTACACCGAGGTGCTGGGCGAGAACCCGAACCAGATCGGCCGCACCCGCGAAGACGTTCAGGTTTCCGCCACTGCGCTGCTGGACGTGGCCGGCCTGGAAGGCAAGATCACCGAGCAGGGCATCCGCGACAACATCGAGATCGGCATCCGCTACATCGAGTCGTGGCTGCGCGGCAACGGCGCGGTGGTGCTGCGCAACCTGATGGAGGATTCGGCCACCGCCGAGATCTCCCGCTCGCAGCTGTGGCAGTGGATCCACCAGTCGGCCATCACCGACGAGGGCGAAATCGTCACCCGCCGCTGGGTGCAGGAGCTGGCCGAGGAGACCATGGACCGCATGGAGCGCTTCGAGGGAGACCGCTTCGAATCCGCCATGGAGATCTTCGAGGCCTGCGCACTGCGCGACGACTTCCCGACCTTCATGACCCGCAACGCCTACCTGCGCTACCTGGACATGCCAGTTCCAGTACTGGAAATGGCAGGCTAGCCCCGCAGGCAGGCAGCACCTAGAGACCCGGCCGATTGTCAACCAGTCGTCCTCGTGAATCGGCCACGAATTGCGGCATTCATCCGTTGGTAACCAGTCCCGCGGGTGGATGCCGTTTTTCGCGCCCTGCGGCCCTGCGGTGTTGGGTAGGCTGAACACATGGCGTTCCAGTTCAAAAACCCGGCCGAGCAGCTGTGGGAGCCCGACCTGCTGGGCGAGGGCTTCTCCCGGCGCACGCTGCCGATGCTCGACGGCTCCACCGCCACGCTGGTCCGCCACCGCCGGCCGTCCCGCCTCCCGCGGCTGGCCCCGCCGCTGCGCGGGCTGTCGATCCTCTACGTGCACGGCTGGTCGGACTACTTCTTCCAGGGCGAGCTGGCGCGGTTCCTCACCGATGCCGGGGCCGACTTCTACGCCCTGGACCTGCGCCACTACGGACGCAACCTCCCGCTGGACGCCGAGCGCGACCCGGCCGGGCAGACCCCGCCGGGATTCACCAACAACCTGGAGCAGTACTTCGAAGAGTTCGACGCGGCGCTGCGCATCATCACCAGCGCCCACCCCGGCACCCGGGTGGTGCTGCTGGGGCATTCGACCGGCGGGCTGAGCGCGTCGCTGTACGCGGCGGCGAACCCGCACAAGATCGAGGCGCTCGCGCTGAACAGCCCGTGGCTGGAATTCCAGGCCAGCGAGCTGGGGCGCACCGCGCTGTCCAGGCTGTTCCAGGCCTCCAGCGCGCGCAACCCGCACCGCTTCCTGCCCAGCATCGACCCCGGTTTCTACACCCGCACGGTCTCCAGCCAGTTCGAGGGCGAATGGGACTACGATCTGGCCTGGCGCCCGGTCAACGGCTTCAAGATCACCACCGGGTTCATCTCCGCGGTCTTCGACGCGCAGGCGAAGGTCAAGAAGGGCCTGGACCTGCAGATGCCGGTGCTGGTGATGCTCTCGGCCAAGGACTACCTGCTGCCGCGCTGGCAGGACGCCGCGTCGAAGTCGGACGTCGCGCTGAACGTGCAGCAGATCGCCGAGCGCAGCCTGGACCTGGGCCGCGAGCTGCACCTGGTGCGGCTGGCCGACGCCCTGCACGACGTCTTCCTCTCCGCGCCGCCGGTGCGCACCCGGGCCTACCTGGATCTGGGATCGTGGCTGGCCGCGATCAAGAACCGGCAGCACGACTCGCAGCTGACCGCCAGCGTGCGGCGCGTGGTTCCGGGCGCCTAACCCGGCCCTCGGGCGCTACAGCGCGGCGGGCGCCTGGTCGTTGACCAGTTCCAGGCGCAGCCGGCCGCGCTCGTCCTGCTCGAGCACCGCCACCGAGCCGTTGCGGATGGTATCCAGCGTGTAGCCGGCGAAATCCGACAGCGTATACCGGATGATCGTGCCGTGGCAGATGACCGCGACGTTTTTCCCGGGGAAGTCCTCCATGATCTGCCCGATGGCGCGCAGCCCGCGGTCCACCACCGATTCCAGCGGCTCGATGCCGCCGCCGAGCTTCCCGGGCCAGCGGCGCAGCGCCTCGGCCTCGATCATGCCCTCGCCCTGCGCGTAGTCGCGCTCGACCAGCAGCTCGTAGCTCGGGCCCAGCTCAAGGCCCAGCCCGTCGGCGATGATCTGCGCGGTCTGCCGCGCGCGGTCCAGCGGGGAGGAGACGACCACGTCCCAGTTCCCGCCGGCGAGCACCTGTACCGCCGCGGCAGCCTGGGCACGCCCGGTGTCGTTAAGCGGGATGTTGCTGCTTCCCTGCAGGCGGCCTTCGAGGTTCCATTGCGTCTGTCCATGGCGGACGAATCCCAGCTTCATGCGTACCATTCTTCCACCGCGACGGGTCCGCGCCCGGCGGGTGTGGGCAATCCCACGGGTTTGCCCAGACACATTTTTACCCCATCTGCTTGCCGACCCACGTACGATTTGGTATGTTCCGCCCGCCCAGCGCGGCGCAGGGACACGCGCACCCCATCCCCCATATGAGGATCCAAGTAGTTCATCGTGACCGAAATCAAGGCATCCCTCGCCCGCGGGCTCACCGCCCGCCACATCCGCTTCATGGCCCTGGGCTCGGCCATCGGAACCGGCCTGTTCTACGGCTCGTCCGCCGCCATCCAGGCCGCCGGCCCGGCCGTGCTGTTCGCCTACATGATCGGCGGCGCCGCCGTCTTCATCGTCATGCGCGCCATGGGCGAGATGGCGGTGAAGCATCCGGTCTCCGGGTCGTTCGCGCACTACGCCTCCCGCTACCTGGGCCGCTTCGCCGGATTCATCACCGGGTGGACCTTCACCTTCGAGATGGCGATCGTGGCGATCGCCGACGTGACAGCCTTCGGCGTCTACATGGGCTTCTGGTTCCCCGACGTCGCCACCTGGATCTGGGTGCTAGCGGTGGTGCTGCTGATCGCGGCGATCAACCTGATGAAGGTCAAGGTGTTCGGCGAGACCGAGTTCTGGCTGGCGATCGTCAAGGTCAGCGCCATCATCGCGATGATCGGCGGCGGCATCGCGCTGATCATCTTCGGCTTCAACGCCCCCGACGCGCAGACCGCGACCGGCATCGACACCCTGATGGCCGCCGGAACGCTGTTCCCCAACGGCTTCATCGGGCTGCTGCTGTCCTTCGCCGTGGTGATGTTCGCCTTCGGCGGCATCGAGACCATCGGCATCACCGCCGGCGAGGCGGACGACCCCTCGCGGTCGGTGCCTGCGGCGATCAACACCGTGCCGTGGCGCATCCTGCTGTTCTACGTGGCCTCGCTGGCAGTGATCATGATGCTCTTCGACTGGCGCCAGATCGACGGCAGCGCCAGCCCGTTCGTGCAGATCTTCGACGCGCTGGGCATCCCGGCCGCGGCCCACGTGCTCAACGCCGTGGTGATCACCGCCGCCGTGTCCGCGATCAACGCCGACACCTTCGGCGCCGGGCGCATGCTCTTCGCGATGTCGGCCGAGGGCCACGCCCCGAAGTCCTTCGCGAAGGTCTCCTCCAACGGCGTGCCGTGGATGACCGTTCTCATCATGACCATTGTGCTGCTGGTCGGCGTGGTGCTCAACGCGCTGCTGCCCGAAAAGCTGTTCACCATCATCGCCTCGATCGCCACCTTCGCGACAGTATGGGTCTGGATCATGATCCTCGCCTCCTACTTGGCCATGCGCCGGGCGGAGAAGAAGGAGGCCGCGGCGGCCTCGCAGGGCCCGCGCGAGTACGCGGTTCCCGGCGGTTCGGCCACCGCCTGGATCGCCATGGCGTTCATGGTCTTCATCGTGGTGCTGCTGGCGCTGAGCGCCGAAACCCGCGTGGCCCTGTACACCGGCGTTGCGTGGCTGGCCATCCTTGCCGTGGTCTACCGCTTCGCGGTGCGCGGCACCTCCGGCGGTCCTTCGGCGGACGGCCGCGAGCGCGATTCGGAAGCTGTCTCCACCGGCCGCTAGACGGTCCGGCTCCCAGCTAATGGATCTCGCGGCGCGCCGGGGCGGGGGCTTGGACCTCCGGCCCGGTGCACCGTTCCGCCGCCAGCGCCAGCGTGGCCCACAGCAGCATGCCTCCGGCCGCGATCCACAGGCTGGACAGGCCCAGATGCAGGTAGGAGAATACCCCGGCCAGCGAGCCGAGGGTGATCATCGCCCACAGCACCGCGTAGCGGACCCAGAGCAGCCGCCCGGACCCGCGGTCCGAGCCGGTCAGCAGCCCCAGGATCGCGCCGCCCAGGTGTTGGCCGAGCTTGACCAGCGTGCCGGTCATGTAGGTCAGGCCCAGCGACACCTCCCCCGAACGCGTGTAGGAGACGTTGACCGCGCCCATCGAGGCCGCCAGCAGGCAGGCCCCGCCGAAACCCAGCTCGCCCAGCGAACCGAGCAGCGCCGCGGTGACCAGCAGCGCACCGCTGAGGTACATCACGATCGGACGGCGGTAGCGCGCGGCCCGCGCGGTGAGCACGGTCGCCACCACCACACCGCCCACGAAGCTGCCCACGAAGCCCATGGCCATGGACCAGCCGCCGGCATCGCCGGTGAGCAGGGCTGCCGAGGAACGCGTCGAGTTGCCGGACATGAAGGACAGGAAGTAGCCGCCGAGGTGGATGAAGCCCACGCCGTCGACGAACCCCGCCATCGCGGTGATCGTCCCCGCGAAGAAAATTCCGCGCCATCCCAGATTCCTGGCCACCGAACGCCGTCCCGTCCTTTCCGTCCCCGACTGCGGTTTCCCGCCTGAAGCCATTATCCCGTGCCGCGGGCAACGCCCCGTTGAAGGAATGCCTGCGCGCCGCGGCGCGTTATACGGGCATGAGTGAAACCACTGCTTCCCAGAATCCCGCCGACGCCAAGCGCCTGCGCGTGGATATCTTCTCCGACATCGCCTGCCCGTGGTGCTTCATCGGCAAGCGCCGCTTCGAATCCGGTCTGGAATCCTCCGGCCTGGCCCAGGACGTCGATGTCTACTGGCACGCCTACCAGTTGGATCCGACCCTGCCCGAGCACTACGACGGCAGCGAGCTGGACTACTTGGCCAAGGCCAAGGGCATGGATCCGGCCCAGGTCGAGGGCATGCTGGAGCACGTCACCGCCCAGGCCGCCGAGGAAGGCCTGTCCTACGATTTCCGGAAGCTGGTGGTCGCCAACTCGTTCACCGCGCTGCGTGTGCTGGAACATGCCAAGCAGCAGGGGCTGGGCGGCGAAATGAAGGAAGCGCTGCTCTCCGCGCACTTCGAGAAGGGCCTGGACACCGGCAACGTGGACACCCTGCTGCAGCTGGCCGCCGAGGTCGGGCTTGACGCCGCCGCGCTGCACACCGCGCTGGAGGCAGGCAGCTACGCCGACGAGGTCAACGCGGACATCGCCCAAGCGCGCCAGATCGGCGTCACCGGGGTGCCGTTCTTCATCCTCGACGGCAAGTACGGCATCTCCGGCGCGCAGCCGGCCGAGGTCTTCGCCAACGCGCTGACCCAGGTCCACGCCGAAACCGTCGGCGCCAACTAGCGGCTGCCGGGCCGGTTCCCCGCTACTGCTGCGCGATGCACTCTAGCGTGCCCGGGGCGGTGTTCAGTTTGCGGTCCTTGACCAGGTTCTCGAATCCGGTGCCCAGCGCCAGGTCCACCTCGGTGCCGTACATCATCTCGTCGTAGACGAACTCGGAGCCGGGCACCTGACGCTGGATGGTCAGCGCCTGCGCGTACCCCTTGGGGCCGGCCAGCACCACGGCGACCTTGTCCTCATACCTGTCCAGCCCCGAGGTGGTGGCCGAAATCTGGAAGCCTCGCTCCTTCAGCGCCTCCGCGGTCCTGCCGGCCAGTCCCGAAATGGTGGTCGTGTTCAGCACGCGCACCTTGAAGCTTGCGGGGTCCTGGTAGCTGAAGCTGGCCGTGGGGCAGGCCGGGTTGGCAATCTGCTCCGCGGGCTGGTCGTCGGCCTGCACCGCCGTCGGCGCGCCGCCGATCTTCAGCACCCCGGTGAAGGCCAGCGTGGCGGCGATGAACGCCACGAGCACCATGATTGCCATGATCGAGAATATGACGTTCTGCCGCTTGCGCGCGTCGCGCTTTGCCTGGGCGTTGGACACGAAACTCAGCTCTCGCTCGCCAACGATGTGAGCCCCGCGCAACGTCGCAGGGTCCTCGCGTTCGTGCATCATCGCACCCACTTTCAGGCAGCTCCCCTTTGTGGCGAAAGCATACCTAATCCGCGTCGAGATCCAAGACCCTGGCGTGGATCACCGAACGGTGGTGCAGCGCCGAGCGCAGCGCCCGGTGCAGCCCGTCCTCCAGATACAGCACGTTCCGGTAGCGCACGACGTGCGGGAACAAGTCGCCGAAGAACGTCGAATCCTCGGAGAGCAGCGTTTCCAGATCAAGCGTTGACTTGGTGGTTACCAGTTGGTCGAGCTTGACCTGCGAGGGCGGAATGGCGCTCCAGTCGCGGGTGCTGGTCAACTCGTGCTCGGGGTACGGACGCGAATCGCCCACTGCTCTGAAAATCACCCTTCAAGCATAGGCACCCGCGTAACAAATTACCCGAGGAAGCGACCAGATCACCGGGCCGGGCGCTGAATCGGGCATTATGCACGTCGAACGGACCACCGCCGAATCGCGAACCTCAAACATCCGCTTCGCAGATAAATCCGGTCCCGAACCCCTGCGAGCGCAAAGTATGCGCCCAGGTTCAGGGCTTGGCAAGGATTGTTACAACGGCTGAAACGTGGCGGAACGGTGCGTCATTTTAGATAGTAACAATCCATCAGTCGGGTGCACCCTAGGGTTATGAACAACGTAGTAACCGAGATCCCAGTCCTTGATATCTCCACTTCCCGGAATGCCGATGGCACGTTCAATCCCGAGTTCGTTGCCGCACTGCTCGACGCTGCCCACCGCGTCGGCTTCTTCCAGATCGTCGGGTACGCCTCGCGCGCCAACCAGGATCAGGAACTGCTGGACACGGTTGCCGAGTTCTTCGCGAAGCCCGTCGAGGAGAAGATCGGGCTCGACAACCGCAACAGCGCCCAGTTCCGCGGCTACACCCGCCTGGGCACCGAGATCACCCGAGGCCGCGCCGACTCGCGCGAACAGATCGACTACGGGCCGGACCGTGAGCCGCTGGCCGTCGTGCCGGCCGACAAGCCGTACCTGAACCTGCAGGGCCGCAACCAGTTCCCCGAGGACTTCCCGCAACTGCGCGAACACGCCATGGAATGGGCCGAGCTGATGAACCGCACCGGGCATGAACTGCTCTCGGCGATCTCCGTCGGTCTGGGCCTGGGCGAGGACTACTTCGACGAACCGTTCTCCGGAGCTCCCGCATGGATGGGCAAGCTGGTGCACTACGTGGGCGGCGGCATCGTGCCGGAGGCCGGCAACCAGGGCGTCGGTCTGCATGCGGATTACGGTTTCGTCACCCTGCTGCTACAAGACCAGGTCGGCGGGCTGCAGGTCCAGCCCTACGGCCAGGATTCGTGGATCGAGGTTCCGCCGACTCCAGGGGCACTCGTGGTGAACCTGGGAGAAATGCTCGAGGTCGCCACCGACGGCTACCTGATGGCCACCATCCACCGCGTAATCGCCCCGCCGGCCAATGTCGACCGCTATTCGGTGCCGTTCTTCTACTCCCCGCGCCTGGACGCTGTCATCGACAAGGTTGAGCTTCCGGCCGAGCTGGCCGCCGACGCGCGCGGCGTCTCAGACGACCCGCACAACCCGATGCTGGCCTCATACGGGGCCAACGTGCTCAAGGGTTGGCTGCGCGCCCATCCGCAGACCGCTGCGATCCACTACCCGCAGCTGATCCAGAATCGGGCTACCGCCTGACCCCAACAGCTCAATGAGCGACCGGGTTCCGGACAGAACAAACGTGAAGACTTCGACGGGGTATTGCGCCACCGCATCGAAGTCTTCACGTTTTTCGCGAGCTTGCTGTCTTACCCGACGCCTCCCCCAAGGCGATTTGGCCATTCCCCCAAAAACCAGCCATCGTTCAGTTTCGTAGTTCTCGCTAGACCTTTCGGCCATGGGACTCATTGTGCAAGACCACACTTAAGCTGTGTTATCAATTAGCTCAAGATTGCATCAAGCCTCCGAAAATCCAATAGTTTTCTTTAAAAAGCTTCAGGTATCACTAGTATGAACCGGGATCATTTACCAATCTGTATCCAACGCCCCTCACGGTCTCAATCCACTGCGAAGAACGCGCAGAGTCACCTAACTTGCGCCGGAGGTTTGCTATGTGAACCTCAATGCTTCGAACGTCCGAGTCGGAAACATAGCCATGCTCAAGATCGTCGCCTTCAAGGCTGACCCTCCGAGCAAGCTCTTTCTTGCTGCGCACCCTGCCCGGAACTTGCATTAGCACATGGAGGAGGGTGAATTCGGTAGCCGTCAGGACGATGGGCATGCCATCCAGATGAACTTCCCACGTTGAAGAGTCCAAGCGCAACGCGCCATGACTCAGCACCTCGACGGCGGAGCCCTGCCTGTCGCTCAACATCTGGTTGATGCGGGCTTGACGTCGCGAGAACGAATCGATCCTGGCCCGGAATTCACGTTCACGCAGCGGCTTCGGAGAATACCCGTCTGCTCCTGCATCGAAGGCCAAAACCACTTCAATCTCTTCGCTGACGTCCATCACCGCCAAGATGTACGCGTCAAGATGGGCGCTTAAGCGGCGAATCGTTTCGATGCCATCGATATCGGGCAGGCCAAAGCCCACGACAATGAGATCCGGCTTTGCCCTATGGGCCAGCGCAACTCCCCTTTGCCCGCTGGACTCCTCTTGTATGGCAAACCCGATCTGCCGAAGCAGAGTTGTCATTTTTCCACGCACGGCTTCGTCGTACTCAATGACGACAGCCTTTGCTATTTCCCCAACCACGTTTTTCCCCAATCCCCTGTTAAGGCGATCGCGGCGGCCTAACGTTACAGACCGCTGCGTGGACTAAATGCTACCGGAGAGCACGCAGAACTCGTTACCTTCCGGGTCATAAAGAACAACCCAGTCTTCGTCGTCGCGTTGCCCGACGTCCGCGTACTGCGCCCCCAGCGCCAGCACACGGTCGACTTCGTCCTGTTGCGAACTACCCTGCGGCCGAAGGTCAAGATGCATCCGGTTCTTGATGCTCTTCTCCTCTGGCACCTGCGCGAAACAGATCACTGCTTCATTTGACCCATCTCCGCGCCGCCCAATGGTCACCAAGCCTGCGGCTTCTTCTCGAACTTCATAGCCCAATACTTCGCACCAAAACTTGGCAACAAGCATTGGATTCTTACAATCAATGGCAATCTCACTGATGACTACGGACATGGCCCACAACTTCCCGCTCCACAGGCAGCACTTGGATGACCGCCTTCGCCTCGGATGATACGCCTATCTCCCTTTAACGCGACCAAACCGGAAGTTGCCAGCGAATCAGCAAAAAAGCGCCTCGCTGAACTTCGCCCAAGACCAGATCCTAGGGGAACCGCGTATCACTTTGAGGCGTCCAATTGCTGTCTAGGGCTCGAAACTACAAGTTGTCTTTGGAGGTAACGGCGAATCAGCTGGCAATCCGACATCTTGCAAGAACACTTCAAGATCGCGTGGACGGCGGGGATCCCGTTCCAGTGAAATTAAACGAAAAAACCCCCGATTTCTCGGGGGTTTTCCATTGGCGGAGGATAGGGGATTTGAACCCCTGAGGGCGTTAACCCAACACGCGTTCCAGGCGTGCGCCATAGGCCGCTAGGCGAATCCTCCTCAGTCTGCTCCGTGGAGCAGAATCAAGCATATCTAAATTTCCACACAATCACGAATCGAAGACCACGCGCTGGCAAATCGCTTTCCGAGCGACTCCGCGATCCCCTAGATTTAGCCGATTTTCCGCGCTTTCCCCACGCTGCAACAGGCCCCACCAAACTGTCCGTAGTGCGGAGGATACTCAAAACATGAGCAAAAGAGAGGTATTTCACAGCGACGATGATGCCCATCGTCTACCGATGTATCCTCCTGGTCTTCGAAAGAATTTCGGTTCAGGAGGAGTGTGGGACGCGGAACTTGACCAGCACAAGTTCTTCAATAAATTCGCGTCCACCGCCTTGGATCTATACAACCTTCCGCCTGTGGATACACCAGCTGACGGGTTCAGGCGTCTTGAAGCCATCGGCCGGCTTCGAAGCATGCTGGACGCAGCCGAAGCGTCACTCATGGCGGACACCTTGGAAATGTGTGCCCGCGAATCTGCCAACAGGGGCGTCCAAGATTCCTTGCTCGATCAGGAGGACGATCAGGCCCGAGAGCTGTCGGCTAAGTACTACGGCGTCAATTTGGCTGACGAGATCACGGTCAGGTCGTCTTTCATCGCCGAAGCGGCAGTCGCCATGCGAGATTCGGAAACTCACATTCAAGGCAAGCTGTTCACCGCGGAAGGTCTGCGCAACTTGTGCGTAGATACCTTGTCAGCTCTGGCCAATGGCGATATCACTACGAAAGCGGCCAAAGAAATAGTCAAGCAATCTCAGGATCTGGAGCCTGAAGACATCAAACAGATGGAACACGTATTGCTTCCCCTGGCCAAGACAGCTACAGACTCAGCGATCTCGCAAAGAGCCCGCCGAATGAGAGAGCGGCTTCATCCGAAGCCCCTTGACGAACGACATAAAGAGGCACGTGAAGGTCGCTCCATTACGTGGTGGGCGGATGAAAATGGCATGGCCACGATTCAGGTCTATCTTCCCGCGGAGGATATTTTCAGTATGATCAACACAGTCAACTGGTTCGCCGTGACGAATGTTGATGAGGATGATGAGCGCACCGAGCGGCAGCGCCGAGCTGACATTTTCCGCGATGCAATGATTGATGGCTGGCCTGACACGAATGGCACTCCTTTGAAAGCGCGCGTAGCCGTAACTATCCCTGCCTTGGAAATGTTGGCCGACCCCAAAAAGTCCCTCGCCGAGCTAGAAGGCTACGGTCCGATACCTATTGGTACAGCACTGAATATTGCAAGGGATGCACCATCGTTCATCAAGGTGCTAACAGACCCGTGGACGGGTGCCGCGATTGATGTTGCCCGGGAAAAGTATCGCCCAAGCAAGGCGCTAAAGGATCTTCTGCGTTTCCGCGACGTTCAGTGCCGTTTTCCCGGTTGCAATCGGCTGGCCGAGCAGTCAGAGGCCGACCATATTGATGGCTGGGCGCAGGGAGGCCACACATCACGCACTAATACCGAACTCCTATGCAAAAGGCACCAGCTGTTCAAACACGCGTTGGGTTGGGAAGTAACCTATCGCCCTGATGGATCTGTCAACTGGCGCACACCTAATGGGATTGTTTGTCTTGAGGTTCCGGGGAGCGTGAAATCAGTACAGAACTTCGACTTCGAGAGAAACCAGACGCCGGTCCTTCCCGAGGTTGAGATGACTGATCGCGTTCGCAGGGTACTTGGCTGGTACGACCCTCCAGAAGCCGCTGCTGGATAGCCTCCGCAACAGATCACCAGTTGATGAGATGCTGATCCATTTTTTTGATCAGAAACCCAGCCCTAAAGTTCTTTCGACAGCCGCACGACATTCAAAGTATTCTTCCCGTACGTCGTGGACCCGTTCAGAAGGGCTCACATCGCCATGTCGTTCTGGTCCAAATGGCCGTATTCTCCGGTCAAGATATGCAACAGCCCTCGCTCATCATGCGTAGGGCTGCAGCCGCGAGTACAAGTTGGAGACCTCGACGAATTCTGATCAAATTTTTCGTTCAGTTCGCCGAGACCTTCAGCGCAGGCCGCCGCCTCCGGCGCTTGGCGACTTAGTTGTCTTCCTGATCAAATTTCTTGATCAGAATTCTGGGCAATGCCGTCACAACGAGTGCATCTGACGCAAGCTCACTAGCCCACGCAGTGGCACTAAAAGATCTTGACAAGATTTTTAACTCTGTAAACCGCAAGCGCAAGGGATTACAAATCTCAGCCGCCTACGCCCGATCTTCGCCTGAACAAATTTCTTGATCAAAATTTTGCGTCAACTCCGGCCTTAGTCGCCGACAAGCAATTGACTGGCCACCCGGAAACGAGCCGCGTGAGAAATCTGATCAGATTTTTGGTTCACTTTCACTTGCGGGCACCCGGTGAGAGCAAGCGCACGCCCTACGATTTTTATCCACACCCCTTCCTCGGGTAGTATTTTTGGTGACCCCTCGTGTGGTGTCATCCTGTTGAACTCCCCCAGGACCGGAAGGTAGCAAGGGTAGATGGGCTCTGACAGGTGCATGAGGGGTCTTTACTTTTTACGCAAGCCGAATGGAGTCCACGTGGGCGCTGGCCGTTTCGCCCCTAGCCCGTCAGGGCGCCTCCACATCGGCAACCTGCGCACCGCTGTCCTGGCTTGGCTTTTCGCCCGCTCCACTGGCCGCGATTATCTTTTGCGCGTCGAAGACTTGGATCGCGTTCGTGCCGGATCCGAAGACGAGCAGCTTGCCGAGCTCAAAGCGCTGGGTCTAAGTTTCGACGGAACAATGGTGCGTCAGTCCGATCGGTTGCCTGTATACCGCGCCATTGTGGATGATCTCAAAGCGCAGGGGCTGGTCTACGAATGCTTCTGTTCCCGCAAGGACATTGCCGAGGCCGGCAGCGCTCCGCATGCCGCTCCGGGCTCCTATCCTGGAACTTGCCGGAACCTCACCGCGGAAGAGCGTGCCGAAAAGGCCCGGCACAGGCCAGCGGCGCTGCGTCTGCGCGCCGAAGCGAACGTTTTTACTGTTCAGGACGAGCTCGCCGGCAGCTACACGGGGACGGTGGATGATTTCGTCCTGGTGCGTAACGACGGTGCACCGGCGTACAACTTGGCGGTCGTCGTCGACGATGCGGCCAGCGGAATCGACCAAGTAGTCCGCGGCGATGACTTGCTCTCGTCGGCACCACGCCAGGCGTACCTCGCGCAGCTGCTCGGCTATACCGTTCCGACGTACGCGCACGTACCGCTGGCGCTGAACGAGAAGGGCCAGCGGCTGGCCAAGCGCGATGGCGCTGTAACGCTCGAAGAGATCACCGAACAAGGTGTGCATCCAGCCGAAATACGTGCATTTTTGCTAGAGTCATTGGGCTTGCCGGGTCAGGATTTGCAGGCAGCCTTGGAGGCATTCGACCCAGCCGCGCTTCCGCGCGAACCGTGGATCGTGAGGCCTGAAAACATTGTCCAACAGCTGATGCCCCCGGCATCGCGCAACCGATAGGGAACCGGTGTGACTACAGCGCTTTACCGCAGATATCGTCCCGATACCTTCGCCGACGTCATTGGACAGGAGCACGTTACCGCTCCGCTGATGACCGCTCTGGAGAAGAACCGGGTCAATCACGCATACCTGTTCTCCGGACCGCGCGGTTGCGGCAAGACCACTTCGGCCCGCATCCTCGCGCGCTGCCTGAACTGCGAGCAGGGTCCCACTCCGATCCCTTGCGGCACTTGCCCGAGCTGCGTCGAGCTGGCCAACGGCGGCCCCGGTTCCCTGGACGTCATCGAAATCGACGCCGCCAGCCACGGTGGCGTGGAAGATGCCCGCGACTTGCGCGAGCGTGCGACGTTCGCCCCTGCCCGCGACCGCTACAAGATTTTCATCATCGATGAGGCCCATATGGTCACCTCGGCAGGCTTCAACGCGCTGCTGAAGATCGTCGAAGAGCCGCCGGCGCACATCAAGTTCATCTTCGCGACGACCGAGCCGGACAAGGTCATCGGCACCATCCGTTCGCGCACCCACCACTACCCGTTCCGCTTGGTGCCGCCCGAGGCGCTGCTGGAATACCTCAAGGTCCTCTGCGACCGCGAAAACGTCGCGGTGGCCGATGGCGTGCTGCCGCTGGTCATTCGCGCCGGAGCAGGCTCGGTCCGCGATACCCTGTCGGTGCTTGACCAGCTCATGGCCGGCGCCCGCGAAGGGATCCTGGACTACGAAACCGCCATCGCGCTGCTGGGCTACACCCACTCCACGCTGCTGGACGAGGTCGTCCTCTCCCTGCACGAATCAGACGGGGCCGGATTGTTCAGCGCGATCGACCGCATCATCCAGACCGGACTTGATCCGCGTCGCTTCGTCGAGGACCTGCTGGAGCGCTTCCGCGACCTGGTGATCGCCAAGGCGATGCCGGAGGGCCTGGAGAAGATCCTGCGCGGAGTTCCCGCCGACCAGCTCGAAGCCCTGCACCTGCAGGCCGGGCTGGCCGGAGCCGGCGAGCTGTCCCGCTGGGCCGATGTCACCAATCAGGCGCTGACCGACATGACCGGCGCAACCTCCCCGCGCCTGCACCTTGAGCTGCTGGCCGCGCGCCTGCTGCTTCCCGGTTCGCAGAGCTCGGACAGTTCCTTCGCCGCCCGGCTGGACCGCTTGGAGCGCCATGCCATGACCGGCGGGGCGCTGCCCGCGCTGGATGGCGAGGGATCCGAGGACGTTGCCGTCTCCATGGGCTCGGCGCCGAATCCTGGCGCAGCGCGCCAGGGCGCCGCCGCCGTACGCCAGGCTCTGGCCGCGGCCAAGGCCCGCCGCGACGGAGAGCCGATTCCCGAAGCGCTTGCAGAAGCTCCGGCCGAAACCCAGCCTGCACCGGTTCAGCAGGCTCCCGTGCAGCAGGCTCCGGCGCAGCCCGCATCGGCCCCGCAGGATCAGCACACCCAGCCAGCCCAGCGGCACCAAGAATCCCAGGTTCCGCACGCTTCCCAGGCGCCTGCCCAGCCGCAGCCAGACGCACAGCAGCAGACCGCCGCCCAGGCTCAGGCCGCGGACGATCTCAACGCTCCGCTGGATCCGGGAGCGGCAGCCTCGCTGAACACCGGCGCGGACGCCGATTGGGGCGCCACTTGGGGACCGAAGGAAGACCGGAACCCGGTCACCACCGAGATCCAGCCCGGCCCGAGCGTTCCGGCCGAGCGCCCCGACGGCGTCGCGCCGTTCAGCCTGGTGCCGGATCCAGCCAGCGGCGAAGACCTGTCCTTCGGGACCGGTGTCTCCATCGACGACGTCAAGCAGAACCCTGCCATGGCTGAATTCGCCCGCCGCGCGGCAGAAACCCGCGCCCAGCAGCAGTCGCAGCAGCAAGCCCAGGCCGCTGCCCGGCAAAACCAGGCCCCGCAACAGCAGCAGGCAGTCCCGGTTCCGCCAATCCAGCCGGATTCCGAAGCACAGCAGCGCGCCGCCTACGAACAGGCACAGCACTTGCAGAACCCGGCTCAGCAGAGCCAGGCACCGCAGCAACACCAGCAGCAGCATGTCGCCCCGGTCCCGCCAATCCAGCCGGACTCCGAAGCACAGCAGCGCGCCGCCTATGAACAAGCTCAGCGTGAGCAGGCCCAACGTGAAGCCGCCCAACGCCAGCAGGCCGAACATGAAGCAGCCCAGCGTGCAGCCCAGGAACAGGCCGCCCGTGAACAGGCGCAGCGTGAAGCCGCCCAGCGCCAGCAGGCCGAGCGCGAAGCAGCCCAACGCGCAGCCCAGGAACAGGCCGCCCGAGAGCAGGCACAGCGCGAACAAGCCCAACGCGAAGCGGCGCAGCGCCAGCAGGCGCAGGCCGCCCAGCAGCAGAACCAGTACCAGCAGCAGCACCCTCAGCAGGGAAACCAGCCAACGGCTGCTCCAGCCGGAGCTTCTCCGGTCACCAAGTTCCAGCAGGCCTGGCCGCAGATTCTGGAACAGCTGCAGTCCAACTCGCGCGTGCTGCACTCCATGGTGTCGAACTACGGATCGGTCGCCGGATTCGACGGCCGCACGCTGACGCTTGCCTTCAGCAATTCCGGTCCGATCGTCAATCTGAGAAACCGGCCGGACATGATGCAGACGCTCACCGGAGTGCTTTCGCAGGTGGCTGGCGGGCCGATCGAGGTTGTCATCACCGAAGGCGGCTCGAACCCTGCAGGCGGTGGTTCCCCAAAAGGTGAGCGCCGGCCGATCCCGGCGCCAACCCCAGCACCAACCAAGTTCATCAAGGCTGATTCCGCTGGGGTAGCTTCGCGCCCCTCGAAGCCTGCATCGGCCCGGACCGCGGCCGCTCCGGCGACACGCAGGTCCCCGGCACCCGCTGCGCCGGCTGCCGCCGCGCCCGCGCGAGACAACGGCTACGTATCCAGCTACGACGACGTGCCTCCGCCGTACGACGAGCCGTACATGGACGAGCCGCCGTTCCCTGACGACGGCACCTTCGGCGACCCCTACGCAGCGACGAAACCCCAGGCTCCGTCGCCTGCTCCGGCTCAGCCAGCGGCTCCCGCCGCGCCACCGGTCCAGCAGGTCCAGCCGATCCAGCCTGAAGCACCTACTTTCCAGGCTCCGGTGGCTCCGGCCCCGCAGCGCAGCAGCGCCCCGCGTTCCTTCGACGGCCCGCCGGTGGCTCCGCGCCCGCGCATGACCGCCGGGATGAACGCCCGCCAGGCCGAACGCCCCGGCTTCTCGATCGACCGCCCGGTGTCCTCGACGCCGCTGCGCCCGGGCAGCACCACCGACTCCTTCGAGCCGGCGGCCAGCGCCCGCGAGCCCGAGCCGCAGGCTCCTGAACCGATCCAGACGCAGTCCCAGGCCCCCGCGCAGCAAGCTCCGTCCCAGCAGGCAGCTTCGGCACCCGTTGCCCCGGCGCCGCACGGCGCTCCGCAGCAGTTCCGGCCCGCGCAGCCGCCGCAGGCCCCTGCCCGGGAAACCGCTCCGTCTTGGGGCGCCCCGGATCCGGCCGCGCAGCCCGCGAGCACCCCGGCGGACCCGCGTCCGAGCGCAGGCTCCGGGCGCATGAGCCGCTACCAGCAGCTGATGAACCAGGCAAAGGACGCTGCTCCGGCCGCCGCGCCGGTGCAGTCCGCCAGCGGCTGGGGTGGCGCGCCGCTGCCGCCCGAACCTGCGATGGAGGATCCCTACGAGTTCGTCCCGAGCGACGACGACATCGAGGTGGAGGACTCCGCCCTGATCGGCGTTCCTGCGGTCGAGCGGCTGCTCGGCGGCATGGTCATCGAGCAGCGCGACGTGAACGGCAACATCGTGGAAATCAAGCGCAGCCTGTGACCGATCCGGCAGCCATACCAACTGTCGGAGTGAGACACTAGTGTGTACGTTGGCGGGGTGCGTTGGCCTCCCCGCAACCGGCCCGCGGGCCGCTCAAGACCTATCCCTGCAAGCGACGAAAGAAGGCGCACGTGTACGAAGGTGCTGTACAGGAACTGATCGATGAGCTCGGTCGGCTGCCTGGGATCGGCCCGAAATCGGCGCAGCGCATCGCTTTCCACATTCTCGATGCCGACGCCGAGGACATGACCCGCCTGGCCGCCTCGATCCAGCTGGTCAAGGAGAAGGTGAAGTTCTGCGAAATCTGCTTCAACATCTCCGAGCAGGACACCTGCGCGATCTGCCGCGATGAGCGCCGCGACGGCACGACGATCTGCATTGTCGAGGAGTCCAAGGACGTGCTGGCGATCGAGCGCACCCGGGCCTTCGCCGGCCGCTACCACGTGCTGGGCGGCTCCATCAATCCGCTGGCCGGGGTGGGACCCGAGCAGCTGCACATCCGCGAGCTGGTCACCCGCCTGGCCGACGACTCGATCACCGAGCTGATCCTGGCCACCGACCCGAACCTCGAGGGCGAAGCCACCGCGGTGTACCTGGTGCGCGCACTGGCCCCGCTGGGCATCAAGATCACCCGCCTGGCCTCCGGCCTCCCCGTGGGCGGCGACCTGGAGTACGCCGACGAGGTCACGCTGGCGCGCGCCTTCGAGGGCCGCCGGGTTGCCGGACGGGCCGCCGCCCCGCAGGTTGCGCCGCAGCTGCCGGTTCCCGAGCCGCAGCCGCGCAAGGACACCCCTGCGCCGGACCAGCCCGCCGAGCAAAACCCGGAGCCGGCTTCCGAGGCCGGTGCGGAAACGCAGCCGCGCTTCGTCGTTCCGGAGATGGACGACCATCGCAGCGCGACCCGCTGACCACCCGCTCTCCGCAGGATCCACCTCGCCGTCCGCGCTCAGCGCGCCGTCGGCGGGGTGTTTTTATTCCCGCCGCGGCACTTTTGTGGAGCACCCCACACATGGTTGATGATTGTCAACTAATCATTTATAGTTGACGAGAATCAACCTTTCTTCTCTTCTTCTTTGGAGCGCTTATGACCGCAACCGCACCGGTCGCCCAGCCCAAGATGAGCCACCGCGAAATCATGCAGTCCCTGACGGGCCTGCTGATGGGTATGTTTGTCTCCATCCTGGCCGGCACCGTCGTTTCCAGTTCACTTCCAGTGATCGTTTCCGATCTGGACGGCGGCCAGACCGCCTTCACCTGGGTCGTCACCGCCACGCTGCTGGCGACCACCATCTCCACCCCGATCTGGGGAAAGCTCGCCGACCTCGGCAACCGCAAGCTGCTGCTGCAGCTGGCGCTGGCCATGTTCGTACTGGCTTCGGCCGCCGCGGGCTTCGCGCAGAACACCGAATTCCTGATCGCCATGCGCGTCGTCCAGGGCCTGGCCGGCGGCGGCATGGGTGCCCTGAGCCAGATCGTCATGGCCGACATCCTCTCCCCGCGTGAACGCGGCAAGTACATGGGCCTGTTCGGCGCCGTCATGGCCGTGGGCACCGTGGGCGGACCGTTGATCGGCGGCTTCATCACCGACACCATCAACTGGCGCTGGAACTTCTTCGTGGCGCTGCCGTTCGCCGTGGTCGCGATCCTGCTGATCCAGCGCACCCTGCATCTTCCGGCCTTCGCCAAGCGCAAGGTCAAGATCGACTACTTGGGCATCATGCTGCTGTCCTCGGGCGTAGCCCTGCTGCTGATCTGGATGTCCATGGGCGGCTCGCAGTTCGACTGGAACTCCACCACCAGCTACCTGATGGCCGGCGGCTCCGTGGTTCTGCTGGCACTGTTCGTGCTCACGGAATTCAAGGCGGCCGAACCGCTGCTGAACCTGGATCTGTTCAAGAACCGCACCTTCACCTTTGCAGTCATCGCCTCGCTGGCCATCGGCGTCTCGATGTTCGGCACCTCGGTGTTCCTCAGCCAGTACATGATCATGGCCCGCGGCGCGACCGCCACCCAGGCCGGTCTGATGACCTTCCCGATGATGGCCGGCCTGCTGGTCATCTCCACCATCGCCGGCGCGCTGATCACCCGCTTCGGCAAGTGGAAGGCCTTCGTGGTCACCGGCTCGATCCTTCAGGTCGTCGGCCTGTTCCTGCTGGGCACCATCCACTACGACACCAACTTCGTCCTGGTGGGCGTGTACATGTTCATCCTGGGCGCCGGCGTCGGCCTGGTCATGCAGAACATGGTCCTGGTGGTGCAGAATGCCGTTCCGGTCAATGAACTCGGCGTGGCTTCCTCGGCCGTGAACTTCTTCCGCACCCTGGGCGGCACCGCCGGCACCGCAGGGCTCGGCGCCCTGCTGGCAATCAACATTCCGAACATGATCGCCGACCGCCAGTCCGATCTGGCCAAGGCGATGGCCACGCTGGGTGACAAGGCCGCCGAGGTCTCCGCGCAGCTGGCTTCCGGCAGCCTGCCGAGCATCTCCACGCTGCCTGAGCCGGTGCGAGTGATCTTCGAATCCGTGTACGGCGACGGTGTCGCGGCGCTGTTCGCAGTGGCCGCCCCGATCTCCCTGATCACCGTCGTGGCCGTGTGCCTGCTGCCGAACCAGAAGCTGCGCACGCAGACCGCGGTTGAACGCCATCAGGAAGGCGAAGGCCAGGCTCCTGCCTCGGTCCCTGCCGTTGACGGCGCTAAGGGCTTGGAGGCGCAGCGCGCCGAAGGCACCCTGCTCACCGAAGCCCCTGCCACCGCTGACGGCGACAACGAGAAGAAGCCCGGCTCCCCCGCCGGGGCGTAGGAAGGCCCATGGATACCGTGAACGGCCGCGTCGCCAGCACCAGCGCTGAGCGCGCCGAACTCTACGAGGCCGCCGAGCAGCAGTTGCTGGACTTCATCGCGGTCATCGCCCGCACCAAGCGGGAAGTCGCCGCACGCATGGAGCACCGGCTGACGACGGCGGCGCTGCCGGTGCTCGGGCTGGTCGTTCGCTCCAAGGGCATCTCGCAGTCCGAGATCTGCGACCGCCTGCTGATCGACAAGGCGGCGCTCTCTCGCATGGTCACCAAGCTCGAGGAACTCGGCCTGGTCACCCGCGAAGTGGATCCGGACGACCGCCGGGTCTCGCAGCTGCTGCCCACCGAGCTGGCGGTGACCCGGCGGCGCGAATGGCTGCACAACTGGCGGCTGGACCTCAGGGCCCGCATGGAGCAATGGAGCGATGACGACCTCGGCGCGCTGACCACGCTGATCGGCCGCTTGAACCTGGACTTCGACTCCGCCTAGATTCCGGACGCCGTCGGAATAGCCGCGGACTTCGACACATATCGAAGTCCGCGGCTCCTTTCGTTTATGGATCCGGACAAGAAAATCGAAGCTGCGCCGAAATGTCCCGGAGAACGAACGCCTGATGCTGGCGCGTTCCATCGTGTGCGCCTATTGCAGGCAATAACACGTCCCCAACTGGAGGGTGCGGTGCATTCACGCTAGATTTCAAGCATGGCAACACGAAGCAGCAACACCGAAGCAATCGCCCGCGCCACCGGACGGCCGTGGAGCCAATGGTCGAAGGCCCTGCATGAGGCTTCGGCGACCGAGCTGGTCCATCAGCAGATTGCCCAGCTGGCCGCCACGCTGATGCCGAAGGACCTGAAGAACCCTGAATGGTGGGCCCAGAGTGTCGCGGTGGCCTTCGAACAGGAAATCGGCCGCCGAGTTCCCGGCCAGGCCCAGGATGGAAGCTTCCAGGGATCGACCACCGCTACGCTCCCGACGACGCTGGACGGCGCACTGGAACGCTGGCTGCAGGCGGTTTCCGGCTTGGCCGAATTCAACGGGCAGACGCTGGCCGAGGACCCTGCGCTCAGCTCCAGCGAACGTTGGCGCTACTGGCGGGCGAGTTTCAGCGACGGCACCAAGACCCAAGTAGACATTGGGCTCAAGGGCGAAAAAGTCAGCATTGCCGTAAACGTTACTAAGGCTGGGAACCCCGAGATGGTGTCGGAGTGGAAGTCCTTTTGGCGACAAATTTTGGCTCGCACCAAGGGATAGGGAGCGATTTAAGGCACATTCCCCGGCGCCCTCTAGGCAATATGACCAACCGTTAACGTCACAAGTAGGTCATGATCGAGCGAAGCTGTCACAATATTTATCTGGTAGATGTCTCGCGCGGCATTTTCCTGCGCCCGCCACCCGCGGTGTCGGCGGTGCTTCGGACAAGCGCGCGAGCCACAGCTTTCAACAGGTGGAGTGAGTGCCCATGGGCCTAATTGTGCAAAAGTTCGGCGGTTCGTCCGTATCGGATGCCGAAGGCATCAAACGCGTCGCGCGCCGAATTATTGACACCAAGAACCAGGGCCACGAAGTGGTCGTGGTGGTCTCCGCCATGGGCGACACCACCGACGACCTGCTGGACCTTGCCGGCCAGCTGACCGACGAGGCGCCCGCCCGCGAAATGGATATGCTCCTATCCGCCGGCGAACGCATCTCCATGTCCTTGCTGGCCATGGCGATCGACCAGTTCGGCGAACGCGCGGCCTCCTTCACCGGTTCCCAGGCCGGCCTGATCACCGACTCGACCCACGGCAAGGCCCGCATCATGGAGGTCTCGCCGCAGCGCGTGCGCCGCGCCATCGACCGCGGATTCATCGCCATCGTCGCCGGATTCCAGGGCATGAGCAAGGAATCGAAGAACATCACCACGATGGGCCGCGGCGGCTCCGACACCACCGCGGTGGCGCTGGCCGCAGCGCTCGGCGCCGACGTCTGCGAGATCTACACCGACGTGGACGGCGTCTACACCGCCGACCCCCGAGTGGTTCCTTCCGCAACCAAGATCGAGCAGATCACCAGCGAAGAAATGCTGGAGATGGCGGCCAGCGGCTCCAAGATCCTGCACCTGCGCTGCGTGGAATACGCCCGCCGCTTCGGAGTGCCGCTGCATGTGCGCTCCTCCTTCAGCACCAACGAGGGCACCTGGGTGCTCCCGGACCCCAACGACAAGATCAAGATTCAAGAGGGAGAACCCTTGGAACAGCCAATCATCTCCGGTGTTGCCCACGACCATTCCGAGGCGAAGGTCACCGTCATCGGTGTCCCCGACATCCCGGGCAAGGCGGCGCAGATCTTCGGCGTGATCGCCGCGGCCCAGGCCAACATCGACATGATCGTGCAGAACATCTCGACGCGCGGCTCGGGCAAGACCGACATCTCCTTCACCCTGCCGATGACCGAGACCAAGCATGTGCTGGACGCGCTGAACACCGCCAAGGGCGAGATCGGCTTCGAGGACATCGAGCACAACGACGAGGTCGGCAAGCTGTCGCTGATCGGCGCCGGCATGCGCTCGAACCCGGGCGTCTCCTTCACCTTCTTCGAGGCACTGCACCAGGCCGGAGTGAACGTGGACATGATCTCCACCTCCGAGATCCGCATTTCCGTGGTGACCGACGCCGACAAGCTCAACGACGCGGTGCGCGCCATCCACACCGCGTTCAACCTGGACACCGAGGTGGAAGCTACCGTATACGGCGGCACCGGCCGCTAGGCTCACCATCCGCTGGATCCTCAGGCGGCCAGGCACTTCGGTGCCCGGCCGCCTGCGGCGTTAACGCGCCGGCGGGCTTTGCGGGGCCGGACGCGGCGCTGTCATGCTGGGTGCATGAGCAAACCCCTTTTCCTCGCCGCCGCCCCGCCGGAGAATCTTCCCGTGCCGCCCCGCGTGCTCCAGGCTGCCAGGGGCGAGGCGGTCCACGGGGTCTGGCTCAACGCGCTGGGCGGGGTGACCTACCGCCTCGGCGAAGGACCGGCGCAGCGTTTCGCGAAGTGGTCCCCGTACACGGCCTCGGCCAACGGGGCGGGCCGCAGCGCCGCCGATGAGCTCGACCTGCGCCTCGAGGCCGAGCGCCTGTGCTGGGCCGCGGACTACCTGGCCGTGCCGCGGGTGCTGTCGCTGGAGGAGTTCGACGACGGCCAGCTCATGGTCACCGCCGCGCTGCCCGGCCAGAACCTGGTCTCCGATGTCGGCAAGGCCGAACCGAAGCTGGCGGCCCGCGCACTGGGCCGCGGGCTGCGCCGGCTGCACGAGGCGCTGCCGGTCGAGCGCTGCCCGTTCCGCTGGGACGTGGCCACCCGCGCGGGCTGGCTCGCAGGCGAGCTGCGCGAGCGTTTCCTCACCGAGGCGCCCGAGGAAGACCTGGTGGTCTGCCACGGGGACGCCTGCGCGCCGAACACCTTGGTCGGCCCCGGGTACGAGGTCACCGGGCACGTGGACTTCGGCGAGCTGGGCGTGGGCGACCGCTGGGCCGATCTGGCGGTGGCCGCATGGAGCACCGAATGGAACTTCGGGGCAGGGGTCCAGGCCGAGGTGTACGCCGGCTACGGCATCGAGCCCGATGAACGGAAGATCGACTTCTACCGCCGCCTCTGGGACGCCACCTAACGCGAGATATAGCGGTGCTCGGGGCGGCCGCGCGTCCCGTAGCCCAGCTGAAGCTCCAGCGCCTCGTTGGCCACCAGCGCTGCGAGGTAGCGCTGCGCGGTGGCCCGCGCGACGCCCACCGCCTCGGCCACTTCGGCGACGCTCATCGGCTGCGCCGACTGCTTCACGCAGGCCAGCACCGCCTGCTCGGTGGGCGCGGCGCTCGCGCCTGCGGCGGCCGCGTCGTCCACCCCCTGCAGCGTCTTGTAGAGCCGGTCGATGCCCTGCTGGTCCAGCTGCCCGGCGCCCTCCAGCTGCCGGCGGTAGCGGGCCCAGCCCTTGAGCTTGGAGGACAGCGTCTTGGCGCCGAAGGGCTTGATGATGAAGGACAGCGCCCCGCGCGAGATCGCCTGGGAGATGTTCTCCGGCTCGGTCGCCGCAGAGATCATGATCGCGTCCACGCCCAGGGCTGGCAGCAGTTCCAGCCCGCTGACATGCGGCAGGTACAGGTCCAGCAGGACCAGGTCCGGCTTCTGCGCGGCGACGACCTTGGGCACCACCCGCGGATCCTGCACCGGTTCCAGCGCCTGGAAGCCTGGCAGCGCGTTGACCATCTCCGCGTGCAGCGCGCCGACGCGGAAGTCGTCGTCGACGATCAGCACTCGGTAGTTTCCCGTGGTTTTGCCGCTCATGGGCGCTGTCCTTCCGTTGGGGTTTCGGTGGGGGTTCGGGGTTCGGCGAGCGCCGCGGGCAGCCGGGCAGCCAGCACCGCCCCGCCGTCGGCGCCCCCGGGGTCTGCCACCCAGACGTCCCCGCTGCGCGACTGGGCCAGCCGGCGGATCAGCGGCAGCCCCACCCCGGCGCCGTGCTCGCCGCCCAGGGCGGAGCCGGTAGAGACCTCGGGCGAGAAGATGTCCAGGCCGGTGGTGATGCCCGGCCCGGAGTCCGCCACGGCCAGGTGCAAGGTGGTTCCCTCGGAGAGCAGGTCCACCTCCACCCAGGGTTCCCCGGCGCCGCGCAGCGCGGCGGTGAAGGCGTTGTCCAGCAGGTTGCCGAGCACCGCGGTGGCGTCCTGCGCGTCATGGGCGGAGGCGATCTGCCCGAAGAGCATCGACTGCGGCGAGACGCGCAGCTCGATGCCCTGCTCGTGGGCGCGCACCGCCTTGGCGGAGATGAATGCCGACAGGTAGGCGTCCTGCACTGCCTCGAGCCCGGGGACCTGGGCGATCTTCGGCCCGGTTTCCATGACTTCCTGCAGGTACTGCTCGGCCTGCTCGATCTTGCCCAGGTTGATCAGCCCCAGCACCGCATGCATGCGGTTGGCGAATTCGTGGCGCTGGGCGCGCAGCGCATCGGCCATGTCCTGCACCGCGTCAAGCTTGGTGCCCAGCGCCTCGACGGTGGTCACGTCGTGGAACAGCACCACCTGCCCGAGATCCACGCCGTCGCGGTTCACGTCCGTGACGCGGGCGATCAGCGAATTCCCGTTCGCGTTCAACCGCAGCGGCGCCTTGTCGTGCTCGCGGATGGCGCGCACCAGGGCCGCATCAAGCCCGGCCGACGCGTAGTGGCGCCCCACGACGTCCTGCAGCTCCGTGCGGTGCGGCAGGCCCAGCAGCTGTCGGGCCGCCTTGTTGCGCACCGTGATCCGGTTGTCCACGCCGATGCCCATGACGCCTTCGGTCACGCCGTAGAGCACCGCCTGCTGGTCGCGGACCAGCTGCGCGATCTCCGAGGGTTCCAGGCCCAGGGTCTGCCGCTTGAGCTTGCGCACCGTGTAGCGTCCGGCGAGCACCGCCAGCGCGGCGGCCAGCAGGGCGAACAGCGCGATCCAGCTGAAGGACTGCGCCAGCGCCCCGGTCAGCGAATCGGTGGTCACGCCAACCGATACCTCGCCTATGACCATGCCGGAAGAGGAATATATCGGGACCTTGGCGCGCACCGACTCGCCCAGGGTGCCGTGCTCGCGCGAAACGTCCTCGATACCAGCCAGGGCCACCGGCTCGGTGGAGACCTTCAGCCCCAGTTCTGCGGGGTTCGGATGGCTCAGGCGCAGGCCGCGGTCCTCGGTGATCACGACGAAGTATGCATCTCCGCGGTTCACGATCGCCTGGGCCGTCTCCTGCAGCGGGCCGGTCCTCAGCGCCTGGACATCGAGCCGGTCCTGGGCCGCGTAGCGCTCGACCTCCTGGACCACCGAGGGCATGACTGCCACCGAACGCGCGATGGTCAGCGAGCGGTCCTCGGCCCGGTTGAACACCTGGTTGTAGCTGGCGTAGAGCGTTCCCGCCGTGACCAGCACGATCAGGAAGCCGACCACGATGAACTGCAGGCGCATGATGCGCGAGGCGAAGTGCCGGGTTCCGGGTCGGGAGGAATGCATGGCACCAAGCATATCCACCGGAGTGCGCCCGAGTGAGTTTTATGAGCAAAAAGATTCCAATGACCAAAAGGGGGCGGTAATCAGCACAAGCCCCGCAACGTGAGCGCCGACACGTAGCGTGGAAGGGATTCCTCATTCCACCGGATGCCACGCCGATGTGGCACCACGATCCAAGGAGGTCGGGGCAATGCTCGTTGCACTCGGATTCCTCATGGTCATCACCTTCATGGTCCTGATCATGACCAAACGCATGACCCCGCTGCTGGCGCTGATCATCGTCCCGACCGCGTTCGGCCTGTTCGCCGGCGCCGGCTTCGGCCTGGGCGACATGATCATGGACGCCATCAAGTCGATGTCCGGCACCGCGGCGCTGCTGATGTTCGCCATCATGTACTTCGGCCTGATGATCGACGTCGGGCTCTTCGACCGGCTGGTCGCCGGCATCCAGAAGCTGGTCGGCAACGACCCGGCCAAGGTCGTCGTGGGCACCGCCCTGCTGACCGCGGTGATCTCGCTGGACGGCGACGGCTCCACCACCTTCATCGTGGTGACCGCGGCCCTGTTGCCGATCTACCAGCGCCTGGGCCTGAGCCCTGTTGTGCTGACCTGCGTGGCTGGCCTGACCAACGGCACGCTGAACATCGTCCCGTGGGGCGGTCCGACCGCCCGCGCCGCCGCGGCGCTGGGGGTCGAGGCCTCCGACGTGTTCGTCCCGATGCTCCCGTCGCTGGGCATCGCCCTGGTGGTCATCGGCATCTTCGCCTGGCAGATGGGTATCGCCGAGCGCCGCCGCATGCAGCGCGAGCATCCCGAGCTGTGGGGCACCTCGTTCGGCGGCGGCAACCTCGCCGGCGGCCAGGGCGGTTCCGGCAAGGGCGGCAAGACCCGGGGCGGCGTGTCCGGTTCCCCGATCGCCGTGCTGGAAGCCGTAGCCACCAAGGGCGACGGCACCGAAACCGCGACCATGGACGGCACCGTGCTGGATCCGAACCGCGAAACCCTGCGCCCGAAGCTGTTCTTCTTCAACCTCGCGCTGACCGTTGCCATCATGGTGCTGCTGGTCGTGGACGTGCTGCCGCTGTCCTACCTGTTCATGATCGGCACCGCCATCGCACTGGTGGTCAACTTCCCGAAGGTCTCCGACCAGGTCAAGATGATCGCCTCGCACTCCAGCGAGATTATCGCGGTAGTCTCCATGGTGCTCGGGGCCGCGGTGCTCACCGGCGTGCTGTCCGGCACCGGCATGGTCGACGCGATGAGCCAGTGGCTGGTGACGATCATCCCTGATTCGCTGGGCCAGTACATGGCGGTGATCACCGGCCTGATCTCCATCCCGGCAACCTTCTTCATGAGCAACGACGCCTTCTACTTCGGCATCCTGCCGGTGCTCACCGAGGCCGGAGCGCACTTCGGAGTTCCGGCGGTGGACATGGCCCGCGCCTCCATCACCGGCCAGCCGGTGCACATGCAGTCCCCGCTCGTCCCGGCAATCCTCCTGCTGGTCTCCCTGGCCCGCGTGGACTTGGGCGACCACCACAAGAAGGTGTTGTGGCGTGCACTGGTGGTCAGCCTGGTCATGCTCGCCTCCGGCGTGCTGTTCGGCGCGATCGCCATGGGCTAGGCGCCTGGCGGATCTGCCCCCGGCATCCGCCGCCACCTGCGGCCCGCACCTCCACCCGATCGGTGGCGGTGCGGGCCGCAGCTTTTTGCCTTCAGCTGCGCGGATACCACGGCGGCAGGTAGTCCCAGGGCGGGTCCTCGCCGACGCGGCCGTCCAGCGCCTCGCGCAGCAGGTCCGCATGGCCGGCATGCCTGCCGTATTCCTCGATCACGTCGCACACCAGCCGACGGATGCTGGGGTGTTCGCCGCCGAAATCCAGCGCGCTGGGCTTCTCCAGCGCCCCGGGTTCCAGCAGTTCGAGCTGGATCTCCCGGCTGGCGGCCACGGCGCGGTCGTAGATCCGGTAGACCGCAGCGGGATCCTCGCCAACGACCTGGAACTGGTCGGTCCCGTCCGCGGTCAGCGCCAGCAGCGTTTCGGGCTTGCGCCGGGCGATCAGCCAGATGAACTTCTCGTCCTCCACGGCGGCCAGGTGCTGCAGCAGCCCGCCCAGGCTCAGCGCGCTGGACGCAAGCCTGAAGCGCAGCTGCTCGATGCCCAGCCCGTCGGCCTTGTAGCGGAAGGTCGCGCGCAGCCGGTCAAGCATGCCGAACAGGTGCTGCGCTTCCGTGCCGGCCAGCGGCGGCTCCCATAATGGTTCCTTCATCGTGCGGCCTTCTGGGTTTTTGGTGTTCCTGCCTTGCAGTATGCGCAGCCGCGGCGCCGTCCGCCAGCCTCCCCCGGCGTTTGGGGGAGGTGTGAACTGGCGTACCAAAGGTGGAGTTGCCGCGCGCGAGACCGGATAATTGAGCCATGCCCCAAACCCTTGAGGTCCTTGCTCCCGCCGACTGGCTGTCCCGGGCGGCCGCGCACGAGCAGCGCGCCCGCGCCTTCGGCGAGCCCTTCGTGGCCCGCAGGATGAAGGGGCGCAAGCACCCCATCGAGGACTTCCTGTTCACCTACTACACGCAGAAGCCCGGCCAGCTCTACCGCTGGCATCCCGGGATGGATGTGGTGCTTTCCGGGCCCGAGGCCGCGCAGCGCGAGAGCTGGAAGTTCTATCGGCCGGTGGACACCGCCGCCGGACCCGGCTGGGCTTTGGATGCCGAGGCCTTCGGCCAGGCCCGCACCGAGGCCATCCGGTTCGCCCGCATCATCCTCGCCGGTACCGCGCAGCGTCCGGGCAATTTCGCCTGCTTCGGCCTGCACGAGTGGGCCATGGCCTACAAGTCCGAGGTCAACGGCATCCGCCACGAGTACCTGCCCTTGCGGCTGGGCGCCGCCGGCACGGACGAGGTGGTCGAATCGCACCGGATCCGCTGCACGCATTTCGACGCGTTCCGCTTCTACACCCCGCAGGCCGCGCCGCTCAACGAGCTGCAGCCGACCCGTGATACCCAGCGCGACCTGGAGCAGCCCGGCTGCCTGCACGCGAACATGGACCTGTACAAGTGGGCGTACAAGCTCACGCCCGCGGTGCCCAGCGACCTGGTAATGGACTGCTTCGAGCTGGCGTGGGACATCCGCACCATGGACATGCAGGCCTCCCCCTACGACTTGGTCGACTGGGGCCATGAGCCGATCCGCATCGAAACCCCGGAGGGCAAGGCCGAGTACGTGCGCCTGCAGAAGGACTTCGCGCAGCGGGCCGAGGTGCTGCGCGCCCGGCTGCTGGAGGTGGCCAATGCCCTGGTGCTGCCCGAATAAACGGACCGATCGGCCCTGCGGCCACGACCTCTGGCAATGTGCGCGGCTGGCGTGCAGAATGAGCCCATGGATGATGCGCAGACGCTGAAACGCCACCCTCCGCTGGCCTCCGGGTTGTTGATTGCGGCCGCGGCGCTCGCCGCCGGAATTGCGCTGGCCAGCTGTTCCGCGGCGGAACCCCAGGCTTCCCCGACGGACCTGGAGATCCTGGTCCGCAATGACGGCGCGACGGTATCCGGCGAATACCGGCTGCGGTGCCAGGGCGAGCAGGTCGGCGCGGGCAGCACCCTGCCCACCGCCGAGGCGGCCTGCGCGCTGCTCGCTTCCAACCCCGCCGTGCTCTCCCCCGCGGCCAACCAGAACCGGATCTGCACCGAGATCTACGGAGGCCCCGACACCGCGCAGATCACCGGGACGCTGGCCGGGCGCAGCGTGAGCGTCTCCTTCGACCGGCACAACGGCTGCGCCATCGACGACTGGGCTGCCGCGGCTCCGCTGCTGGGCGATGGCGCGTTAAACAGCAACTAAAATCCCTGATCCTGCGGGGCTGAGAACTAGAATAGGAAGACTATGGAGTTTTTCCTGCTGGTCATTGCACTGTTGTTCGCCACGATCCTGATCGTGGGTATTGGCGAGCGGATCAAGCTCCCCTATCCCATCCTGATGCTGATCTTCGCGACGCTGGCGGGCTTTTTGCCCTTCATGCCGGAGATGCACATCGATCCGGAGCTGATCCTGCCGATCTTCCTGCCGCCGTTGCTCTTCGCCACGGCGCAGCGCAGCAGCTGGTCGGTGTTCCGGTTCCGCTGGAAGGCGCTGATCCGCCTGGCCGTGATCCTCATCGTGGTCACCGCCGGGCTGGTCGCCGCTGCGGCCTGGGCCTTCGCCCCCATCGCCTCGATTCCGCTGGCGCTGGCGCTCGGCGCCGTGGTCGCCCCGCCCGACCCGGTGGCGGTGGACGCGATCGCCACCAAGGTGAAGATGCCGCGGCGGCTGACCTCGCTGCTGGAAACCGAGGGCCTGTTCAACGACGCGATGGCCATCGTGATCTTCCAGCTCGCGGTGCAGGCCACCGAGAACCAGTCCGAGGTCGGGCTGGAAATCATCCCGCAGTTCCTGCTCGGCGCGGCCGGCGCGGTGGTCCTGGGTCTGGCCATGGGCTGGCTGATTGGCGCGCTGAACCGCTTCGTGCCGAACCTCGCGGCCCGTTGCGCCGCGACCCTGGTGGCTCCCTACGCGGTCTACATGCTGGCCGAGGAGGTGCACGTCTCAGGTGTCATCGCCGTGGTGGTGACCGCGCTGGAAATGGTGCGCCGCGACCGCCCGCAGGATTCGCAGGAGCGGCTGACCCGCCACGCCTTCTGGGAGGTGCTGGAGATGCTGGCCACCGGCCTGGCCTTCGGCCTGATGGGCATCGAGATGAACTCCGTGATCCAGGAGGAGGGCAGCAACCTGCTGGGCTTCATCCCGGGCATTATCGCGATCTGCGTGGTCGTGATCGGCGTGCGCGCCGTGTGGATGTTCGCCACCTACTACCTGCCCAACCGCAAGAACCCCAGGATCTCCGCCGCCAAGGACACGCTGGTGCTCACCTGGTGCGGCATGCGCGGGCTGGCCACGCTTGCCCTGGCGCTGGCGCTGCCCAAGGTCACCGCCGACGGCGCGCCGATCGAGGGACGCAACTTCGTGGTGGTCGCCGCGTGCTCGGTGCTGCTGATGACCCTGGTGATCCCTGGGCTGACGCTGCCGGCGCTGATGCGTGTGCTGAAGCTGCGCGGCAATGAGCAGGACACCAAGCGGGCGCGCCGCGCGCTGGCCCGCCGGGCCGAGGCAGTGGCCATTGCGACGCTGAAGAAGAACGTGGAGCTGCAGGATTTGCCGGAGAACTACCAGCAGGCGGTGCGCCGGCGCATGAATTCGCTGCACACCATCCTGGCCACCGACCCGGACCCGCACGATGCGATCACCGACGAGAAGTACACGCAGATCCGCGCGGTGATCGCCAAGGCCGACGCCATCCAGGGCATCGCGCTGCAGGCTGCCCGTGCCGAGCTGCTCAAGGCGCGGCGCGAGCCGAATGTCGATCCGCATCTGGTCGACGAGATCATGGGCCGATTGGACCGGCGCACCGCGACGCTGGACCGCTAGCGGGACTTCAGGCCGCGCTGCGCTGCAGCTTGACGATGACCTCGTAGTGCTCGGTCTGCGGGAACATGTCCATGACGCGGGCCAGCTGCGGGGTGAACTTGTCCAGGCGCTTGAGGTCGCGGGCCAGCGATTCGGCGTTGCAGCTGGAATAGACCAGGTGCTCGACGTCCGAATCGTTCAGCCAGGCGGCCAGCTCGGCGGAGATGCCGCGGCGCGGAGGATTCACGATGACCGCGTTAGGGGCCCATCCCGCGCCCAGCGCGTACTCGGTGGCGTCGCCGGCGATGAATTCCACGCCCTCCAGGCCCAGGCTGCGGGCACTGGTGGCGGCGGCTTCGACTGCCTCGGTGCTGGTCTCGATGCCGTGCACGGTGCGGCCTTCGCCGGCGCAGTGCAGGGCGAAGCCGCCCACGCCGCTGTACAGGTCCCAGATGCTTTCCGGATCCACGTCGTTGATCCACTGGCGGGCCTGGCGGTAGAGCGCCGCCGCGATGTGGGTGTTGGTCTGGAAGAAGCCCTGCGGGCGCAGGTGCATGGGGATGCCGTTGAGCTCGAATTGCAGTGTGGTGCGGCGCGTGAGGATGATCTCCTCCTGCCCTTCGAGCACCGCCTTGTGCTCGGGCAGGAAATTCACCGACACCACCGAGCCCGGGGGCATCTTCTCCACGAACTGCGGCAGCGAGTTGCGCAGGGCCACGAAGTGCTTTTTGGTGCGCAGCACCCAGCGGACCATGATCGCCCCGGTATCCGAGAGGGTCAGGATCACGTGCTTCAATTCGCCCTTGCGCTTGGGAACGTCATAGGGGATCAGCTTCAGCTCGTGGATGAAGCGTTCGATGACCGGGAACATGGCCCGCAGGGCGGGATCGATGACACCGCAGTTTCTCAGGTCAACACCGTGGCCATCGGCGTCGAGGATGCCGATGGTGGGGTTGTCCGTGGTGCCGGAGATGACCATCTTGGCCTTGTTCCTGAAACCCTGCTCGGGGCTCGCCTGGGCAGGCAGGAAGGTCAGCTGCCCGAAATCCGAGAGCAGCTCCTGGCAGCGGTCCACCTTCGACTGCAGCTGTCGGTCGTAGGGCACCGTCATCAGGATGCAGGAGCGGCAGCGGTCGGCGGAGAAATAAAGGCATTCCATGGTGCCTACGATTTTAGCGAAGAACCCGGGGGCGGAACGCCAAGAGTTCTCGACGCGGATTGCCCGCAAATTTTCAGCTTCGAGCGCTAAGCTCAATTGCAGATCACGTAAGTTACCGAGCAGTGTTCAACGCCGCGTTGCGGCTGCGAACGAGGTTTGCGGACCGCGAAAGGAACGATGGCACCTCGTACCGGATTCACCACGACCCGTCGCGGTGTTGCGTTGCTGGCTCTTCCGCTGGCCGCCGTCATCGGCGCCTGCACCGCGTGCGGGCCAGCGGCGCCGCAGGCCGAAAGCGTCCAGTCCAGCCCGTCGCCCTCCGCTGAACAACCTGCTTCCCCGGCGTCCTCCGCGCCCCCGGCTCCGGCCACGACGCAGGCGAAAGCCGAAGCGGAGAAGTCCGCCGCCGGCGCCGAATCGGTGGAACCCACGGCAGCACCGAAAACCACTGCCCCGGTTGCCCCTGCTGCGCCTACGGCGAGCGTTGCGCCACTGTCCTCCGGCGCGGTGGCGGGGGCGACGCTCAGCGCGCTGCCGACTGCGGCCGCCAGCCTCTCAAAGCAGACCTCGGCGCTGTACCGCGCGATCGAGGACGGCAAGCCGGATGCGGTGCGCAAGGCAGTCAAGGCCGGAGCTGATCTGCACGCCAAGGATTCCTCCGGGCGCACGCCGCTGATGCGCGCGGTGATCGTGGGAAATGCAGCCATTTGCAAGCACCTGCTGGATGCGGGCTCGGATCCGAACGCCAAGGACGATTACCAGGAGTCGCCATTCCTGCGGGCCAGCGCCTCGGGCATGGTCAGCACGCTGAGCGCATTCCTGGACAAGGGCGCCGACACCCGCTCGACCAACCGCGTGGGCGGCACCGCGTTGTCGGTGGCCGCCGAGAACGGTCAGGTCGGTTCCGTGCGGGCGCTGCTGAAGACCGACATTCCCGTCGACCACGTCAACGATCTGGGCTGGACGGCGCTGCACGAAACCATCGTGCTGGGCCAGGGAACCACGAATTCCATCACCATCGCCCGCTTGCTGGTGACCCACGGAGCGAATCCGACGCTGAAGGACCAGACTGGCTCGGATGCCTTCACGCTGGCCAAGGAACGCCAGCAGACGCAGATGCTGAACATGCTCGTCGCGGCCAGCAGCTAGTAGAGCGCGTCGAGGTAGAACCAGGCCCCGTTCTCGCGCACGAACGTGCTGACCTCATGCTGGCTTCCGCGCTGCCCGTCCTGGGAATAGTGCGCGGTGAACTCCACGACCCCGCGGGACGCCTGGGCCCCACCGGAGCGGGTCTTCACGATGTCGAGCCCTTCCCAGTGCAGGTCCTCGTCCAGCAGCAGCTCTGCCGGCCGGGTGGTTTCATGCCAGGACTGCAGCAGGTAATCGGCCAGGCCCAGCACGAAGGCGCTGTAGCGCGAGCGCATCAGCTGCTCGGCGGTCGCCGGCAGCACCTGCCCCGAGGCCCGGTGCTCGTGGAACGGCTGGCAGCATTGCGCATAGCTGGCCTGGTCCGCGTCGAGCGCTCGGCAGGGGCAGGGGTTGTCGGCTGTGATTTCCATCCGTCCAGCTTACGCGCGGCACCCGGAAATCGGTTCATGAGCCTAAAATCACATGGCGAATAACTAGGAGAAACAGTTCTAGGCCTGCACAGGCCGGTTTTACCCGTCACATTCCCGCTAGACTGGGTAGGCAAGCTCGCGGAGCGCCAAATCCCCTTGGTGTGAGACGGCACGTCTCCGTGTGGCATTTAACCCCTTCGCGCACAGGAGATACGCCGGATGCCCCGCATCGTTGTAGATGTCATGCTCAAGCCAGAAATCCTTGACCCCCAGGGTAAGGCCATTGCGGGAGCACTGCCCCGCCTGGGATTCAACTCCTTCGAGGCCGTCCGTCAGGGCAAGCGCTTTGAACTCACCGTAGACGGCGAGGTGACCGACGCAATCCTGGCCCAGGCCCGCGAGGCCGCCGAGACCCTGCTGTCCAACCCGGTCATCGAAGATGTTGTCAACGTCGAGGTCGTTGCGGACTAATGAGCACCGAACTTCCCCTGATTGGCGACTACTCGACGCCAACCGCTGAACTGTCGGGCGCCCGCATCGGCGTGGTGACCTTCCCGGGCACCCTCGACGACCGCGACGCAGCACGTGCAGTGCGCGCCGCCGGCGCCCAGGCAGTGTCCCTGTGGCACGCCGACACCGACCTGCAGGACGTCGACGCCGTGGTGATCCCCGGCGGCTTCTCCTACGGCGACTACCTGCGCGCAGGCGCCATCTCCCGCTTCGCCCCGATGATGGGCAAGATCGTGGACGCCGCGAACTCGGACGCCAAGCTGCCCGTGCTGGGCATCTGCAACGGCTTCCAGATCCTCACCGAGGCGCACCTGCTGCCCGGCTCGATGATCAAGAACGACCACCTGAAGTTCATCTGCCGCGACCAGGTGCTGCGCGTGGAGAACAACCAGACCGCCTGGACCAACGGCTACGAAGCCGGCCAGGAGATCACCATCGTCCTGAAGAACCAGGACGGCCAGTACGTCGCCGACGAGAAGACCCTGGACATGCTCCAGGGCGAAGGCCGCGTCGCATTCTCCTACGTGGGCTGGAACCCGAACGGCTCGCGCCGCTCGATCGCCGGCATCACCAACGAGGCGGGCAACGTCGTGGGCCTCATGCCGCACCCGGAGCACGCCATCGAGGCAGGCTTCGGACCGGATCACCGCGGCACCGACGGCCTGACGTTCTTCACCAGTGTTTTGACCCACCTCGTTGGAGGCAAGAAGTGAGCGAGCAGACTCAAGCATTCAACATCGACACCGTCGATAACGCGGCAGTGACCCCCGAGGTCGAGCTGCCGTGGGCCGAGCTGGGCCTGAAGGACAACGAATTCGCCGAGATCGTCAAGATCCTGGGCCGCCGCCCGACCGCGGCGGAGCTGGCGATGTACTCGGTCATGTGGTCCGAGCACTGCTCCTACAAATCCACCAAGACCCACCTGAGCCAGTTCGGCAAGAAGGTCACGCCCGAGATGAAGAAGGACCTGATGGTCGGCATGGGCGAAAACGCCGGTGTCACCGACCTCGGCGACGGCTGGGCCGTGACCTTCAAGATCGAGTCGCACAACTCCCCGTCCTACGTGGAGCCGTACCAGGGTGCCGCCACCGGCATCGGCGGCATCGTGCGCGACATCATCTCGATGGGCGCCCGCCCGATCGCCGTGATGGATCCGCTGCGCTTCGGCGCGATCGACCACGAGGATTCGCAGCGCGTGGTGCACGGCGTGGTCTCCGGCATCGGCGGCTACGGCAACTCGCTGGGCCTGCCGAACATCGGCGGCGAGACCGTGTTCGACCCGATCTACCAGGGCAACCCTCTGGTCAACGCGCTGGCAGTCGGCGCGCTGCGCCATGAGGACCTGCGCCTGGCCAACGCCTCCGGCGTGGGCAACAAGGTGGTGCTCTTCGGCGCCCGCACCGGCGGCGACGGCATCGGCGGCGCCTCGGTGCTGGCCAGCGAGTCCTTCGACGACACCAAGCCCTCCAAGCGCCCTGCAGTGCAGGTCGGCGACCCGTTCGCCGAGAAGGTGCTCATCGAGTGCTGCCTGGAGCTGTTCAAGGCCTCGCTGGTCGAGGGCATCCAGGACCTGGGGGCCGCGGGCATCTCCTGCGCCACCTCGGAACTGGCGGCCAACGGCGACGGCGGCATGAATGTCGAGCTGACCAACGTGCTGCTGCGCGACTCCACCCTGACCCCGGGCGAGATCCTGATGTCCGAGTCGCAGGAACGCATGATGGCAGTGGTTTCCCCGCAGAACGTGGAAGCCTTCGAAGCCGTTATGGCCAAGTGGAACGTCGAGTACTCCTGGCTGGGCGAGGTGACCGACGACAACCGCCTGACCATCACCTGGAACGGCGAGGTCATCGTCGACGTGGACCCGAGCACCGTTGCGGTGGACGGCCCGGAATACAACCGCCCGTACGCCCGCCCGGAATGGCAGGATGCGCTGCAGGCCGACACCTTCCGCTCCTCGGAGGCCGGGAAGAACCTTCCGACATCCGGCGAAGAGCTCAAGGCCGCCGTGCTTCAGCTGATCGCCAGCCCGAACATGTGCGACAAGTCCTGGATCACCCGCCAGTACGACCGCTACGTGGGCGGCAACACCGCCCTGGCCTCCCCGGATGATGCAGGCGTGGTCCGCATCGACGAGGAAACCGGCCTGGGTGTGGCTATCGCCACCGACGCCAACGGCCGCTACACCTACCTGGACCCGTACGCCGGCGCCCAGCTGGCGCTGGCCGAGTCCTACCGCAACGTCGCCACCTCCGGCGCCATCCCCGCGGCCGTCTCCGACTGCCTGAACTACGGCTCCCCCGAGGATCCGGACGTCATGTGGCAGCTGGCAGAGGGCATCCGCGGCCTGTCGGACGCCTGCATGGAGCTGGGTGTCCCGGTCACCGGCGGCAACGTCTCGCTGTACAACCAGACCGGCGACAAGGCCATCCACCCGACCCCGGTGGTTGCGACCCTGGGCAAGCTGGACGACGTCGCCCGCCGCACCCCGTCGGGCTGGCGCGAAGAGGCCGACGGCCAGGCCATCTACCTGATCGGCACCACCAAAGATGAACTGGACGGCTCCGAGTTCGCCAACCTGCGCGGACACCTCGGCGGCCTGCCGCCGAAGGTCGACCTGGCAGCCGAGAAGGCGCTGGGCGCGATCCTGATCAACGCCAGCCGCGACGGCATGATCGACTCGGCGCACGACCTCTCGGAGGGCGGCCTGGCCGCCGCGCTGTCCGAGATGGTGCTGCGCTACGGCGTCGGCGCCCGCGTGGCACTTGACGAGATCAAGTCCCGCGACGGCATCGACGCGTTCACCGCGCTGTTCTCCGAGTCGCAGGCCCGCGCCCTGGTGGCCGTGCCGCGCAGCGAAGAGGTCCGCTTCAACGACATGACCAGCGCCCGCGGCGTCACCGTGGCCCGCCTGGGTGTCGTCGACGCGCAGTCCGGCGCCCTGGAGGTCCAGGGCGAGTTCACCGTTTCGGTGGACGACCTGCGCGAAGCCCACGAAGGCACCATGGAAAAGTACTTCGGCTAGCCCCGACCGTACTGCCGCGCCACGGCGGCCGCTCCCACTTCGGGAGCGGCCGCCGTCGCGCATTTCCGGGCCGCCGCGCACCATCTCATCTCCTATAGTTGACACGTCAACAAGTTTGATGCATGATTGGGCTATCAACCTATTTCGGAAACGGGGACTGCAGATGAACGCCATCGAGAACATCGAATTCGGCATCGACACCTTCGGCGACGTGCCCAGCGGGCCGTCGGGCGAGCTGGTATCGCATGCCCAAGCCATCCGCGCCACGGTGCAGGAAGCCGTGGTCGCAGACCAGGCCGGCGTGGACGTGATCGCCGTGGGCGAGCACCACCGCCCTGAGTACGCCATCTCCAGCCCCGAAACCGTCCTGGCAGGCATCGCGACAGCCACCCGGAACATCCGCCTCAGCTCCGGGGTCACGGTGCTCTCCTCCGACGACCCGGTGCGCGTCTTCCAGCGCTTCGCCACGGTCGACGCCCTGTCCAACGGGCGCGCCGAAGTCATGCTGGGCCGTGGATCGTTCACCGAGTCCTTCCCGCTCTTCGGCTACGACATGGCCGACTACGAAATCCTCTTCGACGAGAAGATCAACCTGTTCAACGAGCTGCTGGGCGAGAAGCCGGTGACCTGGAACGGCACCACGCGCGCCGCGCTGCAGGACGTGGAGGTCTTCCCGAAGACCGAGTCCGGGCGCCTGAAGACCTGGGTGGGCGTGGGCGGTTCGCCGCAGTCGGTGATCCGCACCGCCCACTACGGCTTCCGCATGATGCTCGCCGTGATCGGCGGCTCCCCGGAGCGCTTCGCCCCGTACGTGGACCTGTACCGCCGGGCCAACGACCAGTTCGGGCACGAGACCCTTCCGGTGGGCCTGCACTCCCCCGGCTTCGTGGCAGATACCGACGAGCTGGCCCGCGAGCTGATGTTCGACGCCTACAAGGAACAGCGTGACCGGATCGGCGCCTCGCGCGGCTGGAGCCCGATGAGCCGCAGCGAATTCGAGCATGAAGCCGCCGAAGGTTCGCTGTACATCGGCTCCCCGGAGACCGTGGCGCGCAAGATCGCCACCACCGTGCAGAGCCTGGACATCGGACGTTTCGACCTGATCTACTCGGGCGGCGCAGTGGACGCCGGCGCCCGCCTGCGGGCCGTGGAACTCTACGGCACCAAGGTCATCCCGCTGGTGCGCGAAATGCTCGCCGAGAAGCCCGCCAAGATCAACAACTAAGCAGCCAGGAGGCAGAGAACATGGAGCAGCAGACCATCGGCATCCTCGGCGCCGGCAAGATCGGCACCGTGCTCGCCCGCCGCGCGCTGGCGGCAGGCTATAAGGTGCTCATCGCCGGATCCGGCGACCCGAGCGCCATCGCGCTGACCATCGAGGTGCTGACCCCGGGCGCGGTCGCCGTGGACCCTGCCACCGCCGCCGGCCAGGCCGACATCGTCATCCTCGCCCTGCCGCTGGGCAAGTACCGGAGCATCCCGGCCGCGCAGCTTCAGGGCAAGCTGGTCATCGACGCCATGAACTACTGGTGGGAGACCGACGGGATCCGCGACGACCTGAACACCCCGGGGGTTTCCACCTCCGCGCTGATCCAGGACTTCCTGCCGGGCTCGCGGCTCGTGAAGGCATTCAACCACATGGGCTACCACGACCTTGAGGACGAAGCCCGTCCAGCTGGCGCCGAACAGCGCAAGGCCATTGCGCTGGCCGGCGACCGTCCCGCGGACGTGGAGGAGACCAGCCGGATCATCGATGCCTTCGGCTTCGATCCGCTGCCGATCGGCCCGTTGGCCGAGGGCGTGCGGCTGCAGCCCGGGCAGCCGGCATTCGGCGCGAACCAGAACCGCGAGCGGCTGGCCGAGCTCATCGGCCTGGCCGTCCCGGCGGCCCCGCTCCCCGGACAGTAGGCGCAGAGGGAAATGCCCGCCCCTTCAACCGAAGGGGCGGGCATTGACCTAGCAGGAAAGATCCGAGACCTAGATCTTCTTCACGATCGAGGACTTCAGTTCCATCTGGCCGAAGCCGTCGACCTTGGCGGCGATGTCGTGGTCTCCGGTGCCCTGCACCAGACGGATATTGCGCACCTTCGTTCCGGCCTTCAGCGCACTCTGCGCCCCCTTGACCTTCATGGTTTTGGTGATGCTGACGGTATCCCCGTCCTGCAGGACGTTTCCGACGGCGTCCTTGATGACCGCCATGGCAGTTTCAGCCGTCTCGGCCTCGGCGTTCCATTCATGGCCGCATTCGGGGCAGACCAGCAGCGCATCCATCTGGTAGGCGTACTCGCTGGAGCAGTTCGGGCATGGCGGCAAAGTATCAGACATGGAGCTAATTTTAGTGAGCTGACCTGTTTATTGTCGACCGAATCGAATATCGGACGGAAGCGGATTCCTCTTCGCAAAGCGGGCGTTTTCCGGCTGCCGGCAGAGACCCCTGCCAGTGGGACTCGCCCTTGCCTGGCCGGTCCGATTCGCTCATACTCAGGCTAGGAGCAGTAGCCCGAACAGCGCGGGAAGGCACACCATGTCGAAGCACAAATACAACAAGTACGGCCCCCAGGTGTCCCTCTCCGCCAAGGAGGGCCTGACTCTTGAGGTGCTCAAGCTTGCCGAGAAGGCCGGAGCCCAAGCCGGGCAGGCAACAGCCAAGGAACACCTGTATCAGAGCATCGCCAGGGGGTCGCTGCTGAACGAGCAGCAGACCGACGAACTGCTGGCCGCCGCCGAACGGGCCGGGGCCGCGGCGGCGCTCACCGCGGCGCGCAAGGTCCTGGACAAGACGCTGCGCACCTCATTCAGGCCGAGCCACTACGCTCCGCCGGCTCCCGGCGCGGCGTCTGACGCAGCACCCGCTGCCGCGCAGGAGACGCGGCCGTATTCCGAAACCTACGAGGAGTCGTTGGCCCGCTATTCACCGCCGGTCAGCCACGTCGAAGCCCCTCGGCACAAGGTCGACCAGCATGTCCTGACCATCACCCGGGTGCAGAAGCTCAGCGACCAGCTGGTGCGCCTCGTGGCCAGCGCACCGAAGCTCGACGGCTACCGCTCCAACGGCGCACTGGATGAATACGTCAAGGTGTATGCCGCGGATCCCGCCCTCGGGCTGGTTCCGCCCTACGACCTGAGAGAGCTTCGCCAGCGGCTGCCGCGCGAGCAGGTGCCGCGCTCGAAGTCCTACACCATCCGCTGGATCGATCCGGTGGTCGATGAGCTGGCCATCGACTTCGTGATCCACGGCGAGCCCGGAACTGTCGGGCACTGGGCAGGCACTGTCGAGCCTGGTGCGGCGCTGGTCATTTCCCCGGCGCGCAGCAAGACCTCCATCCAGCTGGGCGCCGACTACTATGTGCTGGCCGCGGATGAAGCCGGGATACCGGCGATCTCCAAGATCCTCGAAACTCTGCCGGAGTACGCGCAGGGTGTGGCGCTGCTTGAAATTGCCGGCGAAGGAGCAATGTTTGACGTGAAACATCCCCAGGGCATTGATTTACGCTGGCTTTCCCGCGACGGCGTGCCGGCAGGACGCAGCGACGTCCTGGCCGAGGCTTTCCAGACGCTGGCGGTCCCGCGCCAAGGCCTGGGTGTCGTGGCCCATGCTGAACGAAGCACCGTCAAGGCCATCAGCCGCATCTGCGAGCGCTGGAACCTGTCGAAGCGCTCCAGCCACATTTCCTCCTACTGGACGCTGCGCGAAGGACGGCTGATGCGCTGACCGCTGTGCCGGCGGCCTGCCGGCCCCGGAGAAGAATCCACGAACGCAATCCACTTCGTTTGTCTTCCCGCCAGCGCATCACGACGCAGCTCCTAATGCGGGCCGGCGAGCGCGTCCCCCGGCCACCGGCGCCGGCAGGCCCAGATTGCCGCGCAGCGTGCGGTGCTCGTAGGCGGTGCGGAAGCGTCCGCGGCGCTGCAGCTCGGGGATCACCAGCTCGACGAAATCCGCCAAGCCGTCGGGCAGGCTCGGCGGCATCAGGTTGAAGCCGTCAGCCGCCCCGGTATCCAGCCAGAGCTCGATCTCGTCGGCGATCATCTCCGGCGTTCCGACCAAGGTGCAGTGCCCTCCCCCGGCCGCCAGCAGCCCGAGCAGCTCGCGCACCGTCGGCTGGTGGATCTCGATCAACCGCAGGATCGTCGTGTAGCGTCCGGCCGGGCCGGTGAAGTCTGCGGCGGAGGGAAGTTCGGGCACCGGTGCATCCAGCTCCCAGGCGCTGGTGTCCTGCTGCACGAATAACGCCAGCTGGGCCAGTGCCTGCTCGACGGGCAGCAGGTCGTTGAGCCGGCGCTGCTTGTCCTTGGCCTCCTCCAGCGTGCGGCCCACGTAGGCGACCAGCCCCGGCATGATGGCCAGGGCCTGCGGATCGCGCCCGGCCGCGGCGGCCTGGGACCGCACGTCCTGTGCGTAGTCCAGCGCCATCTGCCGGTCGGCGGCCACCGCGTAGATCGCCTCGGCATGGGCCGCCGCGAGCTCGCGCCCCTGGGCGGAGGCCCCTGCCTGGAACAGCACCGGGGAGCCTTGCGGCCCGTCGGGGATATTCAGCGGCCCGCGCACACCGAAGTGCTCGCCCGCGTGGTCGATGGCCGACAGCTGCCGCGGGTCGGTGAACACGCCTGCGCGGTCGGCCCGCACCGCCGCTGAGGGGTAGGATCCGAACAGCCCCCGCAGCACCGTGATGAACTCGTCGGCGCGGCCGTAGCGGTAGGCATGGTCGCCCAGGGTTTCGCGCCCGTGGTTCTGCGCCTCGGTATCCCACATGCTGGTGACCACATTGGCGCCGGCCCGGCCGCCGGAGAGCCGGTCCAGGCTGGCCAGCATGCGCGCGGCGTGGAACGGGGTGTAGAAGCTGGAGGACACCGTGCAGACCAGACCGATCCGGCTGGTCTTCTGGCTCAGCGCGGACAGCAGCGTAAACGGTTCGAAGAACCAAGTAGGACCTGCCGCCGCGGCCTCCGGGGAGACGGCTTGGCCGTCGGCCAGGAACACCGCGTCCAGCAGGCCGCGTTCGGCCAGCTGCGCCAATTCGACGTAGTACGCGGTCTCGCCCAGCCGCTCGGCCGGGGAATCCGGCGCCCGCCAGGCCGCCTGGTGGTGCCCCGCGCCGTAGATGAACAGGTTGAACCGGGCCTGCTTCCTCGATGCGCTCATCCCTTGACCAGGCCGCCGTCGACGATCAGGTTCTGTCCGGTCACCCCGCGCGAGAGCGGCGAGGCGAAGAACAGCACCGCGTCGGCGAGCTCGGCCGGCGAGGTCACCCGGCGCAGCGGGGTGCCGGAGGCGATCAGGTCGAAGACCTCTTCAGGAGTGGCGGCCGAGGCATCCGTGGTGCGCAGCAGGCCCCCGGAAACCATGTTGACGTTGATGCCTTCCGGGCCCAGGTCATCCGCGAAGGTGCGGGTCAGCGAGAGCAGCGCCGCCTTGGTCGCGGTGTAGTCGTGGTACGGGACCACTGGGTGCTGGAACAGGTTGGTGCCGATGTTGACGATGCGTCCGAAGCCCGCCTGGCGCATGCCCGGCAGCACTGCCTGGATCGCGGCGACAGGTGCGAGCACGGAACCGGCGAACTGGGCAGTGAGCTCTTCGGCGGACAGCTCGTCTGCCTTGGAACGGGCATCTGCGTTGAAGGAGAAATCCACCAGCGCGTTGTTGACCAAGGTGGTGATCGGGCGGCCGAAGTGCTCGGCCGCGGCGGCGGCCAGGTCCTTCAGCCCGGCGGCGTCGCGCACGTCGGCCTGCAATGCCAGCGCCTGTCCGGGGAATGCGGCGGCAAGTTCCTCGGCCGCCTGCGACGAGCTGCGGTAGTTGACGACGACCTTCGCCCCGGCGTCCAGAAAAGCGGCGCTGATGGCCGCGCCCAGCCCGCGGGCGCCGCCGGTGACCAGCACCAGTTGTTCCTTGAGCGGCAGTGCGGTGGTGGTGGATGCTGCGGTGTCGGTTGCTGCGTGTGCGTTCATGGTGCTCGAACTCCTTGAAGATGTGTCAAGGCGAACGGGACCCCGGCGTAGATGCGTGGCATCGAGGTATCCAGGACATTCCCTTCGCCAGTGCTAACTGGATCAGGTTCGACGGGTTTTATCTCAGCCGCATGGCGGCACCCCGTGTCACTACGTCCCATTAGTACCACAAGCCGTCCGGGACGGCCGAACACGTGTCTTCGCCGGGTGTTTCCGGAGCTACTGGATGACCTGGACTTCAAAACCCGCCGGAGCCGAGAGCTCCGGGATCAGCTCGATGACCAGATTCTCGATATTTTTCTCGTCAAGTTCGAATTCCACGACATTCGGATCTGTCGAGCACTGGACAATTTTTTGCTTCAGGGCGCTCTGCCCATCCCTGACGCGTAGGTCGATCTGGCCCACGCCTGAACAACTGAACTTGATCAAATAGGGACCCGGTAAGCCATCTGTTTCCAAGGAGAGTTCTTCCGGCGCAAGGGTTCCGCCTTGCTGGTACAGAAAGCGTGCGGCGTTCCATGCAACCAACCCTTGATATCCGCGCTGCTCGATTTCGCCCTGCCAGAATCCTATGCCGTCCATAGCGGTAGGGTCTGAGGATATTCCGACCATCGCCAGATACATCAGCGGCGGGTAGTGCAGTGCAACTTCTTGGCGGTGGGCGATCTCCTCAGGCGACGATTCCTCGACGGGTTGCTGGAATTGGAGGGTGTTTGACTGTTGCCTGGGCGATTCGCGATCTAGCGGGCCGAGCTGGGACACCGGAGTTGTGCAGGACGTGAGCGCAAGAATTACAGCTCCGAGCAGAGGCAGCATTTTCTTCATTCGCTCACTTGCCATCATTTTGGTACAGGTTGAGTTCGTAGGATCCGATGGTTTCGGGATCACCGGAAACCAAAATGCTGTAGCTCTCGGCGGATGGACCGATTTCAAACTCGCCGTGGGTGGTTGCTGCGGGGACCTCGCAGGTCAATGGGATCTCGACCGATGGCTCCATGCCAATTTCCGGAAAATCTACGTTGATGAAAACCTGCACGGCCGCGCGCCCAACACCCCAGCAACCAAATTCAACCTTGTAATCACCCGCTTCTTCCGCGGTGCCGCTCATGGATGTCGAATCGTTGATAACCTCTTGCTCGCCATTTTCGCCTATAAAGGTCGTGGATCGGAAAAATCCCGAAAGTCCCATGGCAAATTCGTCCCCATCATCACGCGTATCAAGGTCGCCGAAGATCGGGGTAGCTCGCAGAACCTGTGTTTGCAGCTCTGAGAAAATCGGAACACCTTCTTGGTAATACTTCGCGTAGGGATCGTCACCGTGTTGTTCCGCTTCCCAGGCCGAGTCATACCCGCCGAGATCTTGCTGTTCCACGGGTTTAAGCTTGGATACGGGTGTCGTACAGGCACTGAGCAGCAGTACGCCGGCCAGCAGTGGATACAGAAACTTCTTCACAGCAACATCCCGATGGTCATTCAAATCAGCATCATGCTGACCATATTTCGCCTACCGAAAGAAAACAATACTTGTCACAGCGGATTATGGCGGCAAAATGGTAACTTTTTCAATTCAGCCTGCCAACTTCCGAGAAGAGAATCACAGCAAGACACCTGGAGCGAATCAGAGTTTCGTCGGTGCAGGCACATAGAGTCGAATGCTGGGACCGCGGATTGCAGTCCCGCCGCATATTCAAGGAGAAGTACCACCGCATGCGACTGCTGCGCCGCACCCTGTCCCTAGTTCTCGTCGCATCCACCCTCGGACTGGTTTCCTGCTCATCGCTGGCTTCCACGGATTTCACCGGGACAAACGGCGCCCAGGCCGCGACCCCGACAGCCGATCAGCAGGCGACGTATGCCACGTCCCTGAACCAATTGGAAGACATCGCCATCAAGGGTCGCGCACCGAAGACCGGCTACTCTCGCGAGCAATTCAGCAACGGATGGAAAGATACCGACAACAACGGCTGCGATGCGCGCAACGATATCCTCGCTCGCGATCTGGACAATGTTGAATACAAACCGGCCCGGGTCGACTGCGTGGTATTGAGCGGAACTTTCCATGACCCCTACACGGGCAAGACGATCAATTTCGAGCGCGGCCAAACCACAAGTTCCGCCGTACAGATCGACCATGTCGTCGCGCTGTCGGACGCCTGGCAGAAGGGCGCCCAGAAATGGAGCAAGGATGAGCGCCTCCAGTTCGCCAACGATCCGTTGAATCTCCTCGCCTCGGACGGACCCACAAACGCCGCCAAGGGCGACAAGGACGCGGCAACATGGCTGCCACCCAACAAGGACTTCCGCTGCGAATACGTGTCGCGGCAGACCCAGGTCAAGGCCAAGTACGGTGCATGGATGACACAAGCCGAGCATGATTCCATCAAGAAGATCCTGACCTCCTGCATATAGCAGAAGCCCTCCGGCACCGCACTCAGCCCCCGGGCTGAGTATTTCACAGTAAATTACCACCCTGGATGTATGTTCAACCGGCTGGAGATATGGCATCATGGATGTTATTCCAGCTGATAGCGAATTGTTTTCGCGATTACTTGGCGAAAATCGACAGTTCAAGGGTGCACAATGAAGTCACGGTTGTTTGGCGTAGTACTGTTGCTTGCCAGCGTCTGCATTTTCGTGTTCGCCCTGGACAACCCCCAGCGCTCCCTGGCAACAACCTGCTGGGTCGCGTCAACCCTCATGTTCATTGCGGCAGCCATGCTGCTTCTGAGCGGCATCGTCGGATCATCCTCCGTGACCGCCGGCGATTCACGCAGCAGGCGCCAGAGGTAAAGCCTGCGCCCCATTTCCATCGCATGCCTGCCGGCTCGGCAGGGCATGCGGCATTTCCAGCGATGCAACCCACCGAACAGGACTCTTGCTGCACAAAAAGATCTGTTTTATACGTGAAATTTACGCTCAAGCATCGACAGGTTCACCTTCATGGGATAAACATGAGAGAAGTCACACGCTTAACTCTGAGGAGAATCTATGCCTGCGCTCAGGCGGATCAAGAACATTTCGCTGACTTCCCTGGCTACCGCATCCTTGGTTGCGGCCGGTTGCGCGGTAGCCCAGGCCGCAACGGTGGCAGCGCCAGCTGCCGAAACTTTCACCTTGGACATCTTGGACATCAATGATTTCCACGGGCGCATCGCTCCCAACAGCGACTCTGCCGGCGCAGCAGTCCTGGCAGGAGCAGTCGACGAACTGCGCGCGCAAAACCCGGACACCTTGTTCGTCTCAGCTGGCGACAACATCGGAGCCTCGACCTTCGCCTCGGCTTCGCAGGACGACAACCCGACCATCGACGCGCTGGCTACAGGCGGGCTCGATGTTTCCGCGGTCGGCAACCACGAATTCGACAAGGGCTTCGCGGACCTCAGTGGGCGCGTCGTCGACCGCTACGCCGCCGCGTCGGGACAGGATGGCGAAGATTTCGCCCTCGGAGCGAATGTGTATAAGAAGGGCACCAAGACCCCAGCCCTGCGCGAATACGCGATTCGCGAAGTCAACGGCATCAATGTCGGCTTCATCGGCACCGTGACCGAAGACGTCCCGTCGCTGGTCACCCCTACGGGCATCCAAGACCTTGATTTCGGCAGCGAGCTCGAAGCCGTCAACCGCGTCGCGAAGCAGCTGTCGGATGGAAATGCAGGCAACGGCGAAGCCGACGTGCTGGTGCTGCTGACCCACAACGGCTCCGAAAGCGACACCTGCGAGACCATCGCAGCGGAGGACACCAGCTACGGCAAGCTGCTGCGCGGTGCCAGCGAGCAGGTGGAAGCCATTGTCTCCGGCCACACCCACCAGGCTTACGACTGCATGGTCGCGGGCCCTGACGGCGTCGAGCGCCCGGTCATCCAGGCCCACCAGTACGGCACTACGCTGGGCAAGGTCTCCCTGGAAATCGACAGCGCCACCGGAGATGTCGTGGATTCCACCCCTTCGCTGCTGCCACTGGCAACCGAGGGCGAGGCTGGCGACTGGCAGCCGAACTACACCGCGAACGAAACGGTGCAATCCATCGTCGATAAGGCGCTGGCGGATTCCGAAGAGGTCGGCAACGTGAAGGTCGGCGAAATTTCAGCCGATATCCTGCGAGGCGGCGACATTCCGGGATCCGACCGCGGCGTGGAGTCCACGCTGGGCAACACCGTAGCTGATATCCACCTCTGGGCCACCTCGAACGAGGACTTCGCCGGAACCCCGGCGCAGATCGCGTTCATGAACCCGGGCGGCCTGCGCGCGGACCTGCTCTACGGCGAGGACGGCACGGTGACCTACAAGGCCGCCGCAGACGTTCAGCCGTTCGCCAACACGCTGATCACCTTCGAAATGACCGGCGCCCAAATCCGCGAGGCGCTGGAGCAGCAGTGGCAGCCGGAGGGTTCCGAGCGTTCCAAGCTGCATCTGGGCATCTCCGAGGGACTCTCCTACACCTACGTCGAAGACGCCCCACGCGGCGAGCACATCAAGACGATCACCTTCAACGGAGAACCGCTGGACGAAACTGCCACCTTCCAGGTCGCGGCCAATGCGTTCCTGGCGGCCGGCGGCGACAACTTCACCGCCTTCGCCGAGGGTGCCGACCATGCGGATTCCGGCCAAATCGATCTAGATGCCACCGTGAACTACTTCAAGTCCCACGATGTCGTCGATCCAGCCCCGCTGGGACGGGCGATGATCGCCGGCACCGACTGGGCCCAGGTCGAGCTTTCCGCCACCGAGGCAGAAGCCGGCCAGGACATCGAGGTCACCGTCTCCGGTCTGGAGGAAGGCGCGCAGATCACCGCCTCGGCCTTCAACGGGGAGCTGGAAATCACCGACATCTCGGCGGCGGATGCGCAGGGAACCACCAGCTTCACACTGCCGATTGCCGAGGGCACCGAGGCCGGCGACTACGAGCTGCTGATCTCGCAGGTGCAGCGCGAAAGCATCTCCACCACGTTCACCGTGGTGGCCGCCGAGCCGCCAGCCAGCCCGACGCCTTCGGAAAGCGCATCGCCAACTGCAAGCCCGTCCCCGACACAGACTCCTGACGAGTCGGGCGAGCCGACCAGCTCGGCCACGCCGACAGCTTCGGCCACCCCGACGGACAACGGCAACCAGAATGACCGTGATGACCTGGCGCAGACCGGTTTCAGCGCATCCTGGATCGGCATTGCCGCTGGTGCCATTGTCCTGCTGGGCATCCTCCTGCTGCTGGTACGCCGCTTCGGAAACAAGAACAGCCACTAGGCTGACCGCCGCACCAGCTGCGTAGAGCGAAGGCGCGGACCCCGTTCGGGGTCCGCGCCTTCAACGCTTAATGAGTGAATTAGTCGATGACAAGTTCGCCCATGGTGTCCCAGTCCTCGCCGTCGACCTTGCGGGAGACGATCTTCGGGGTGGATACCAGCAGCGGGCGCATGGACTCCAGGCCGGCTGCGAAGTGTGCGGAGTTGACGTGGGCGCCAGCGGCTTCGTCATCGCGGAATGCCTCGACGAGCACGAACTCGTTGGGATCCTCGACGCTGATCGACCAGTCAAACCACAGGTTGCCTTCTTCGGCGCGGGTGGCCTTGGTGAACTCGGCAACGTGGTCCATGAAGCTGTCGGTGAATTCTGGCTTTACCTGATATTTAACAACGATGAAGTACATGCTTCCAGTCTATTGATCCACCGGCGTTTTGGGCCCTTCAGCACATGTATTCTTGGTCCCTTTGGCGAAACCGTGGTCCACAGGTCCCGGCCAGAACCTTCTCCGGAGGCTGGCAAGAAGGCATGAGGCAGATAGGGGCTCAAGTGGTCGGGCCGGCCTCGTCCTTCATCCAGAACGGAGAATAGTGGTATCCGTCCGGGTCGTCGAACTGCCGCTGGTACATGAACGGATAGTCATCGGTGTCGCCGATTTTTCCTCCTGCGGCTCCAGCTCGCTCGACCAGCTCGTCGACCGCTTCGCGGCTGCCCAGGTCGAATGACACCGTGACCTTCGAGGGCGTATCGGGCCCGGCGATAAGTTCTTCCACGCCTCCGACACTCGCATACATTTCACGGCTGCCGAGCATGACATACTGATCAGCCGAGATCGCGAAACAGGCGACCTGTTCGCTGGACATCTCAGAGTTCAGCGTCCAACCGAGGGCTGTGTAGAACGCAGTCGCTCGCTCGATGCTCTGGACGGGGCACGTAATGAACAGGCTCATGAATCCATGGTTCTCATTCGACGATGCGCTGTCAATGCCCCGCGTCGGCTCGCCTCAAGCATCCGCGAAGGCTCCGGTCCCCGACCTGGACTCAGGCCCCAGATTCCCGGAAGCAGGACCATGCGCCGCAGGCCCGGTGCCTTGGATAGAGGCGTCCGGCCCGGGCGATGCCGAAAGCAGGAGCCGCTTGTTTCTATTTGCAGGTAGCAGCCTGGGCAAATATAGGTAGTGAATGATTGAGCCGTATATTGAATTCCAAATTCATCCTGACAAGACTGAATTTAGGATGGCGCTTACAACCATCCATTGTTGCCGGGGCGGCGCAAATAATCCCCCAAGTTATTTGTGCGGCAGCGAGGCTCTCCACTTACCCCCAATACGGTGGAGAGCCGCCCCTCCCGATACTTTTTGCCTTGCCGGCTTGGCCGGCATTCACCAGGAACGGCGGATGACTTCCTTGTCCCGGTTCGGCATTCCGTCGACGACCAGATCATAGGAGTCCTCGATGAGCTCGCGCATGGTTTGCTCGTCCAGCCCCATTCGCACCGAATTCCAGTGCTTCTTGTTCATGTGATATCCCGGGGTGATCTCCGGGTGCTCGCTTCGCTGCTGGTCAGCCAGCGCGGGTTCGCATTTCAGGTTCAGCAGCAGTTCGCCGTGCAGGTGCATGATCAAGGCAAACAGCTTGCCGTTCTCCCGGTCCCTGCCGGCGACCTTGAAGACTGTCGTTTCCGGCCCGAACGGATGGTCTTCATAGGCGCGGGGCATCTGCAGGCACAAGGCCCGCCAGGCATTTTCCGTGCGTTCCTTGTCGCTATGCGACGATCCATTGCCCGACATTGTGAGCTCCCCGGTTCCCTCAACGATCCACGTTTCGGAGCCAACGGTATCAGCCTGAATCGGCTTCGTGCTGGGCTATCGGCGCCCCGACGATACCGGGTCGCTAAATACGCGGAAATTCGATCATGGGGCAGGTGTCCATGACGACGTCCAAGCCGGCAGCGGCTGCCCTCTGTGCCGCGCTCTGGTCTATTACCCCTAGTTGGAGCCAGATTGCCCGCGCACCGACAGCGATTGCCTGGTCTACGATTTCGCCGACTTTTTGCGAGTTGACGAAGCAGTTCACGACGTCGATCGTGCCCGGGATCTCCGCCAGCTTCTCGTAACCGCTCCGGCCGAATACCGACTCCCCGGTGAGCGACACCGGAATGATTTCCATGCCCAGCGAGTCCTGGAGGAAGCGTGCGACCGAAGGCGCGACGCGCCGCGGATTGTTGGTCAGGCCGACAACTGCCCAGCGGCCTCGATTTGTCAGCAGTCGCCGGATGACTGCGGGATCGTTTACGTGGTTGGTGCCCATGTGCGCAACGATACCGCCGTTGCCGGTGAAAGTCTGCGGATCAGGAAATGGCAGGCAGATCCCCTCCCAGTTGGATCTGCCTGCCAAGCTTTGTTGCTAGCCCTGGTACTGCAGGCTGGCCTCGGAATTTGCGGCCGAGTATTCGGTGAAGGCGCCGCGGTACTGGGCTGCCGGATGGTTTGCCGGGAGCTTGTCCCCGCGCCCGAAGACCTTTTGCCGCAGGCTTCCCGGCGCATACTCGCTCTGCGCCAGGCCGCGGCGGCGCAGCTCCGGAAGGACGCCTTCGATGAAGTTGTCGTACGAGCCGGGCAGCACGTGGTTCATGATGTTCAGCCCGTCGATCCCGGCATCCTGCCAGCGCTCCAGCTCGTCGACGATCTGTTCCGGGGTGCCCACGATCTGCTGGGCCTTGGCCCGGTAGTTCGCCAGGTCGCGCAGGGTTGGATTGCGTCCCGGGGTCGAGGCCAGTACCGCTTCCAGCACGCCCTGGGCGCCTTCGGTCTTCACCGCGCCCAGTGGAGTGTCCAAGTCCAGCCCGCCGAGGTCGACGCCGATGCCTCCCCCAATATGGGCAACGATGGCCTCCAGGTCTAGATACTGGTCGTATTCCGCTTCCAGGGCCTTGGCCTCTGCTTCGGTGGAACCGACCACGAAGGAGAGCCCTGCGAAGACCTTGATATCCGTGCGGGTGCGGCCGGCGGCTTCGAGGTTGCCGATCAGCTGGGCGTTTTTCTTGGCCACGTATTCCGGGTGCGGCGCAAACAGGAACGTCGCCTCCGCATGGGTGGCGGCGAACTGCGAGCCGCGCGGCGAGGACCCCGCCTGAAACAGGAACGGGGTGCGCTGGACGCTGGGCAGGGCCAGGTGCGGTCCGTCGATCGAGTACAGCTGGCCGCGGTGGTTGATCTTGTTGACCCGGGCCGGGTCGGCGTAGATGCCCGACCCCTTGTCTGCCTTGAGCGCATCGTCCTCCCAGGAGCCCTCCCAGAGCTTGTAGGCGGCTTCCACGTACTCCTCGGCCCAGGCGTAGCGGTCGTCGTGCGCGACCAGGTTGTCGCCGCCGAAGTTTCGGTGCGCGTTCTCCAGCACGCTGGTCACGATGTTCCAGGCCACGCGGCCGTTGGACAGGTGGTCGAGCGTGGAGGCCTGGCGGGCAAACTGGAACGGGTGCGCCTGCACCACCGAGCTGGTCATGGCCAGCCCGATGTCGCTGGTGGTGGCGGACAGCGCGGAGAGCAGCACCAGCGGGTCCTGGCTCGGAACCTGCAGCCCCTTGCGCACCAGCGAGGCCCAGCCGCCCTCGTGGTCGCCGTACAAGCCCACCACGTCGGCGAAGAACAGGCTGTCGAACTTGGCGTCTTCCAGCTTCTTGGCCAGCTCCACCCAGAGCGCCAGCTCGTTGAACTTGTGCTGCTCGGCCTGAGGGTGGCGCCACATGCCGCCGAGGATGTGGCTGGAGGTGTTCATCAGGAAGGCCGAGAGCAGGAAGCGCGGCCGCGAGTCGAAGGTTCCCATGGCTACTTGGCTCCCTTGGCTTCGCCGATCGAGTGCAGGCCCATCGGGATGGTTCCGTTGATGAAGTAGTCGCCCACCGAGCGGGCCTTGAAGGCGACCGGGTTGTGGGTGGCGACGGTGCGGGCATTGCGCCAGAAGCGGTCAAGCGACTTGGAGGTGGAGACCGCCGAGGCGCCGGTGACGTCGAAGAGCTCGCTGGTGGCGTCCAGGACCAGCTTCGGGGCCGCCACGTGCGCCTGCTGCACCGCGAGCTCGGCGCGCAGGAAGGAGGCCTCCGCATCCAGTCCGAGGCTCGGGTCCAGCGCGGCGTCCAGGTCGCGGGCCGCCGACACCACGATCGATTCCGCGGCGAACACGTTGGAGGCCAGGCGTCCCACGAGCTCCTGGATCTGCGGGTCGTCCTTGAACAGCGCGCCGGAGCCGGTGTTGAAGGTACGGGTGCGGGTGGCCACAATGCGGGCGGCTTCGTTGCGGGCCGCCTTGCCGATGCCGACCAGCACCGAAAGCAGGCACAGCTGGAAGAACGCGGGCTCCAGGGTGGAGGCCACCTTGCGCTGGATGATGTTCTGCTCGTCCACCGCGACGTCGGTGAAGATCGCGGTGCCGGTGCCGGTCAGCGGCTGGCCGAAGCCGTCCCAGTCGTCGAGGATCTCAACGCCCTGGGCATGGCGGTCGACCACCGCGTACTGGCGCCCCTCAACGCCGTCCGTGGTCGCCATGACAACTACCCAGTCGGCGAAGATCGAGCCGGTGGTGTAGTACTTCTCGCCGCGCAGCACCCACCCGGCATCGGTCTTGACGAGCTTGGTGTTGGTGCTGCCCAGCGCGTTGCCGCCGCGCTCGGTGGCGGCATTGCCGAAAATCTCCCCGGCGAGCACACGCGGGAACCAGCGATCCTGGAATTCCTGCGGCTGCAGCGCAATGGTTTCCACGAAGGAGAAGTGGCTGCGCAGCAGGTGCGACACATTGGAGTCGGCGGCCGACAGTTCAATGAGCAGGCGGAAAAGATGCTCGTGGCTGACCGGATCCCCGCCGTGGCTTGCCGGCACGCGCAACGTGGTGAATCCGGCGTCCTTCAGCCACTGGACCTGCTCGAAAGGCAGGATGCGCTGCTGTTCGCGTTCCCGGGTGCCTTCGGCGATACGCGCGAATACCTCGCTGAAGCGGGCCGAGAGCTGCTGGTAGGCGGCTTCGCTGCCGTACGGTGCGGTAATGGTCAGGGTCGATTCCAGGGCGTCGGTGCTCATAGTATCTCTTTCGGAATTCAGTGAAATAAGTGGTTCGTGGATGTTCAGCGGCTGCGCGTCTCGGCGAGCTCGCGCAGTACGCGGCCGGGGTTCGCTGCCAGCAGTGTTCGGGTGTACTCGTGCTGCGGGTCGGAGAAGACCTGTGCGACGGATCCGACCTCGACCAGTTCGCCGCCGCGCATCACGCCGACCTGGTGGCTGATGCGTTCAACCACGTGCAGGTCGTGGGAGATGAACAGGTAGGTGAGGTTTTTCTCGCGCTGCAGCGTATCGAGCAGTTCCAGGATTTGTTCCTGCGTCAGGACGTCCAGTGCGCTCAGCGCCTCGTCGAGCACCAGGATCTTAGCGCCGCTTGCCAGTGCCCGGGCGATGGCCACCCGCTGCCGCTGGCCGCCCGACAGTTCGCCGGGCCGCTTGGAGGCAAGCTCCGCACCCAGATTGACCTGTTCCATGAGCTGGGCCACGCGAGCGCGACGCCAGGCCGCGTCGCCCAGGCGGTAGTTGACCATTGGCTCGGCGATGATCGCTTCGACCCGCTGCCGGGGATCCAGCGCGGAGTCCGGGTTCTGGTAGACCAGCTGGGCTTCGCGCCACAGCGCGTAGCGCTGCTTTCCTCCGATGCCGGTCACCTCGTTGCCGTTGACTCGCGCGCTGCCGTTGCTGGCTTCGAGCAGGCCCATGATGATTTTCGCGGTGGTGGATTTTCCCGAGCCGGATTCGCCGACCAGAGAGAACGTGGTCCCCCGGGCGACGTCGAAGGACACGGAAGACACCGCAGTATGGGCCGCAGTCCCCTTGCCGAAAACCTTGCCGAGGTTCGCGACCGAGATCGCCAGGTCATCGGTGCTCCGCGTGTCCTGCTGGTTCGCGGTGGCGTAGGCCTGGTCAAGCAGCGCCTTGGTATACGGGTCGATGCTCTGGGAGACCAATTCCGCCACGCTCCGGTCTTCGAGGATGCGCCCGGAGTTCATGACCAGGACGCGGTCGGCGATATCCGTGGCGACGGCCAGGTCGTGGGTCACGAACAGCACGGTGGTTCCGTTTTTGCGTGCCAGCGACACGAAGATCTCCAGCACGGTCCGCTGCACGGTGACATCCAGCGCGCTCGTAGGCTCATCGGCGATGAGCAGCTTCGGGTTCAGTGCGAACGCAATGGCGATCAGTACACGCTGCTTCAACCCGCCTGACAGCTCATGCGGGTACTGCGACATCCTGCTTTCGGCGCGGTCAATGCCCACGCTTTCCAGCAGCTCGATCGCCTTGGAACGCCATTGGGCTTTGGGGACCGAACGGCTGGGGTGCAGCCTGAACACCTCGATCACCTGGGAGCCGATGGTCTTCACCGGGTCCAGGGAGGCGCCCGGGTCCTGCGGCACCAGCCCGATGCCTGCCCCGCGGATCTTGCGCCATTCGTGCACGTTCAACGTGGTCACTTCGGTGCCGCCAAAGCGCACGCTGCCGGTGCTTTTGGTGCCCTGGGGCAGCAAACCGATCAGGGACTTGGTCAGCGTCGACTTGCCGGAGCCGGATTCGCCGACGATGGCAACGATCTGCCCGCCGGGAATCTGGAGGTTGATGTTGTCCGCGGCGATGGTTCCCTGCGCGTACTGAACCGTGAGGTCTTCAATCCGGATCACCGGATTGGCGGTATTCTGTGGGGCATTCATGGATCTCTCCTTTCAACCGGGTACGGCGCTAGAAGCGGAAGGCTTTGTTGACGGCTCGCCCCAAGGTGGCCATCAGCATCACTGCGGCAACGATGACCAGGCCGGGAAGGGTGGTGAGCCACCAGGCGACAGAAAGGTACTGCCGTCCCTCGGAGATCAGCAGACCCCACTCCGGGGTCGGCGGCGGGGAACCGAAGCCGAGGAAACCGAGCCCCGAGATCGCCAGGATTGCCGCGCCGAGGTCAACGGCCAGCAGCGAGAGCACTGGCCCGATCACGTGTGGAATGATATGTCGGCGCAGAACGGTGAAGTATCCGCCCCCGCTCATCAGCGCGGCCTGCACGAAGTCCCGGGAACGGACCCGGAGCACCTCGGTGCGCACCAGCCGTGCGAAGGCCGCAATGGAAGCGATGCCGACACCGAGTCCCAGCGACAGCGGGCCGGGTTCGGTCGCTGTCACCAGGATCAGGGCGATCAGGAACGCCGGGACTGCCAGGATGACATCCACCAGGCGCATGGCTGCGCTATCGGCAAACCTGCCGGCGGTTCCGGCAAGCAGCCCGAGGATCGAACCGACAATGCTGCCGATCAGGCAGGCAAGCCCCGCGGTGAGCAGCGTCTGCCGGGTTCCGTACACAACTCGGGAGAAGACATCGCGTCCCAGGTGATCGGTGCCGAACAGGTGCTCGGAGCTTGGAGCCAGGAGCTTGTCCGCCGGCACTCCGGTGATCGGGTCGTGGCCGGTGAACAGCGAGGGAACCAAGGCCCACAACAGCACGATGGCCAGCGGAACCAGGACCCACCACCGCGCCAGCCGGCGCCGCGCCGCGGAGGATCCCGAGGTCCGCGCAACCGGCTGTTCGGAAGCGGCCAGGGGTGCGGCGGTCGTATCGACGTTGTCTGCCAGAAGGCTCATGGACTTTTCCTTCCCTAGGCCGCAAGCGCGCGGGGCGAACCGGAGCGGGCGGTGATGATACGCGGATCGAGCTTCGGATGGATGAGGTCAACCAGCAGGTTGACTGTTGTGAACACGACGGCGGTCAGCAGGACCAGCCCCTGGACCAGCGGGATGTCCTGGACGGTGACCGACTGGAGAATCAGCTGGCCCAACCCTGCACGGGCGAAAACGGTTTCGGTGATCACCGACCCGGCAAGCAGCGTTCCGATGGTGATGCCGGCAATGGACAGCGCGGCGGGCGCGGCGTTCTTCAGCGTATGGCGGTAGAAAATCCACGATTCGCTGGCGCCCTTGGCCCGCAGCACGTCCACGAATGGCTGGGTGTTGACTTCCTGCACGCTCTTGATGAGCACCTGGGCGATGGGTGCGCTCAAATGCACCGCCAGCACGAAAATCGGCACCGCCAGAGAGAGGAACGAATCGTCCGGGAACAGCGACATCACGCCGAGCTGGACCGCCAGCAGCTGCAGCAGCACCAGCCCAAGCCAGAAGACCGGGATGGAAACCATGAGCGGCGGAAGATTCAGCAGCAGGTTGCGCAGCTTGGCGCCGCGGGCCAGGCTGGCCGCGGCCGTGAGCGCCACAGCGAAAACGACCGCGACAACGAAGGCCGAGCCTGCCAGCACCAACGTTGAACCGGCGACTTCGCCGATGCGGGCGGATACTTCAGAGCCGCTGGACAGGGAGTATCCCAGATCTCCACGCAGCAGACCGAGTAGCTGGGAGAAGTACTGGACAATGACCGGTTGGTCGTACCCGTAGTACTCCTTCATCTGCGCGATAGTCGCCGGATCAGCTGCCGAGTCCGAGTTCAGGAAAATCGTCACCGGGTCGTTGGGAAGCGACTGAACTGCGATGAATACCGCGGTGTAGGCAAGCCAGATCACCAGCAGGGCCTGGCCTACGCGCTTGGCAATGTATCCGCCCATGGCTTCGACTCCTAGCCTTCGCTCTTCCAAGCGCCCTGGAAGATCGGGGCGGTACCGGAGGTGAACTCGACGTGGGCTGACTCGTTCGCGCCGTAGACCTGGACCTCGTCCCACAGTACGAGCGTCAGGGCCTTGTCCAGCACCAGTGCACGCTGTTCTTCCTCGACCAGCTTCAGATGCTCTTCTTCGCTGGTTGCCGCCTGTTCCTTGGCGAAGAGCTTGTTCAGTTCCTCGTCGGAGTTCAGGGTCTGGGTATTGTTGGCCGGCGCGTACACCGGGCCGAGGCCGCCGAGGGCGAACTGGCGGGTGCCGAAGAATTCGACCTTGTCGTCGACCAGTGCGTTGACCAGGAAGGTGTTGTCGGCCGCGCGGTTGACCAGCTTCACGCCAAGGTCGCGCCACTGCTGCTCGATCAATTCGAAGGCCGGCTTGATGACAACCGAGTTGTTCGAGGTGGCCACCGTGATTTCCAGCTTTTCGCCGTCCTTCTCACGGATGCCGTCGGCGCCGACCTTCCAGCCTGCTTCGTCCAGGAGCTGCTTTGATTTCTCCGGGTTGTAGGCGATTTCAGAGGACAGGTCGACGAAACCCGGGGCCTTGTGGTTCAAGATCGATCCCGCCACGACGTAGCTGTCGGACAGCACAGTGTCCTTGATGGCTTGGCGGTCGATTCCGACCTGCAGCGCCTGGCGGACCTTGGCGTCCGCCAGCTTGCCGGAGCCGATGCGCACTGCTGCCTGGTTCGTGGTCAGGTCCACTCCCTGCGCGGCGAAGACCTGGCCGCCGTTGGCTGCCAGTACCTGCTCGTCCACCGGCTGCAGACCTCGGACCAGGTCGACCTGGCCCGACTGGGCGGCGCCGGCGCGGCTTGCGACTTCAGGCAGGTACTTGACCACGAGGGAGTCAAGGTATGCGTCGCCCTGGTTCGGGGCGGTTTCCGGGGCCCAGGCGTAGTCGTCGCGGCTGGTGAACACCACTTCTTCGTCCGGCTTTTCCGATTCGAAGACAAACGGGCCGGAACCGACGATCTTGGCGATGGCTGACTGGCCTGCATTGTCCAGCTTCAAGGTCTTCGGGGAGACCAGGCCTGCGGCGACCGAAGAAGTAGCGCGCAGGAAGTTGGCATCGGGACGCTTCAGCGTCACCTTCACCTGGTTCTCCCCCACGACCTCGGCCGATTTGTAGGCGCCGAAGTCCACGTTTGGAGCGATCTGTGCATCCTTGATGCCCAGACCCAGCGCGTCAAGATTCAGCTTGACCGCTTCGGCATTAAGCGCGGATCCATCCGAAAAAGTCACTCCGTCGCGAATGGTGAAGGTGAATTCCGTCTGCTCCTTGTTCGCCTTGAAATCCTTGGCAATCCAGCCCACCAGCTTGCCGGATTCAACGTCGAAGTAGGTCAGGCGGTCAAGGACCGAGTTCAGCACGTTGGCCTTCTCGTAGAAGCGCGCTGCCTGGGTCTGCCAGTTGTTGATCGGGGTGACCTCGGCGAAGGTGAAGGTGCCGCCTTCAACCGGTTCGCCGGAGGCGGTCGGGGCGCCTTCCGCTGGGGCGGCAGTTGTCGAGTTTCCGCCGCAGGCAGTCAGCGTCAGGCCTAGGACGGTGACAAGGGCCGCTGCTTTCAAGCTCAGGTGCGAAGTACGCATCTTCGTGTGTTCCTCTCGGTGTTGGACCCGAGGATTACGCCTGATGTTCAACGATCCGCTTGTAGCGAGTTCGAGGGAAGGCAGAGATCTCCCCTTGAAGGACCGTTGCGAAATCTAGCAATCTCCATCGGTCCTGGCCTTAGCACCGCTCCCGATGTCGGGTGGTTGCTGCGACGTCAACGAGCCAGGTCTCTCAGTCGCTCTGGATGGTGTGGTGTCCAATTTCTTGAACAATTTCAGTGTCGAACACGGAGTTGAATATGACCAAGCGTGACGTAAGTAAAACGTCATGAAACCCAGCAACGGTTATCAACGCTCTTGAAACGAGTCATTTTGCACGTCACAAAGCGTCTTGTGACGATTCTTGTCGACAGCTCTGACAAATTCTTGACTCGGCACCAGGAAGCAAGATCTGTTGCGGCTCCATGGATGAAGGAGCTGGTTGGACAAAATCGCGATATCAGCGACCACGGCCCGCCCTTCCCAAGCCGATGCGTCCGCCGTCCGGTGAACACGGAAATCACCGTCTCCTGCAGAATGGAACAACCCTCGATTGAAACCGGAAATTAGGTTAGCCTTAATAAAAAATTTCGCCATTCCAATCTCGCTAAGAAAGACGGGCAACATGAGCGCCACCGACGCAACACAGTTTTCCGCCCGGCTTCGCAGCGTCACCCAGGAAGATCACCACGCCGCAGAATCCAGCGACTTCATCACCACGCTGATGGGCGGGGAACGCTCGGCACGCGACTACATGTTGCTGATTGCCCAGTACCACTACATCTACGGTGCGTTGGAAGAAGAAGTCCGGGTGCTTGCCGCGGATCCGGAACTTGGCGAAATCTTGGACGCGGCACTTGAACGCAGTGGGCAGATTGCAAAAGACCTGGATGTCCTGCTGCCGGCCCACGGGTTGAAGGAGATCCCAGCGGCGTTGCCGGCCACCGAGGCCTACGTTGCGGCAATCCGCGCCTCGGCTGCGGAACCGGCGCGCCTCGTCGCCCACCACTACCTGCGCTACCTGGGAGACCTGTCCGGCGGCCTAGCCATCGGAAAGCTCGTACCCCGCCACTATTCCATTCCCGATGAAGCATTGAACATGTGGAAGTTCGAGGCCATCGACAAGCCAAAAATCTACAAGGATTCCTACCGCGACAAACTCGATGTTTTCGGGGCGAACACCTCGCATGCCGAAGCGGTGCTGGACGAGGCGAAGCGCGGGTTCCAGTGGAACAAGGCGATCTTCGAGGACCTGCTGAAGGCAAGCGCCAGCGAGCTGAGCGCCGCATCCTAGGTTTTCGGAAGTTCTGCACCGACCTGCCACCGGCCGCGGGAATGCCTTCGGCCGGCACGTCGTTGGCAACGGTAACCGTCAACGGAGGAAACTCATGAAGATCGCAGTCGCCGGAGCTACCGGAAAACTCGGCACCCTCGTTATCGATGCGCTGTTATCCCGGGGCGCCCCAGCGGGCAGCCTGGTCGCGCTCGGCAGGTCCCCGCAGAAACTCGCCGCCTTGGCAGCCAAGGGCGTGGAGACCCGCGCCGCCGACTACAACGCGGCGCACACGCTCGTCGCGGCCCTCGAAGGCGTCGACAGGCTGCTGCTGATTTCCGGCAGCGACGTGGGCCACCGGATCCCGCAGCATGAGAACATCATCAATGCCGCCCGGCGTGTTGACGTGTCGCTGATCGCCTACACATCCATCGCCAACGCGCGCACCGGCCAGCTGAAGCTGGCCGCCGAACACGTGGCCACCGAGGACCTGCTGGCAGGATCCGGGATCCCCTATGTCCTGCTGCGCAACGGCTGGTACACCGAGAACTACACGGACCAGCTCATGGGCTACCTCAACAGCGGGGTGATCCTCGGCGCGGCGGGCGAGGGAAAAATCAGCGCCGCCACCCGCGCGGACTTCGCCGAGGCTGCAGCGGCCGTCCTGCTGGATGAGCAGGTTGCCGGGGGAACCATCTACGAGCTCGGCGGAGACAAGCCCTTCACGCTCGGCCAGCTGGCCGGAGCGCTCGGCGCCGCCACCGGGCAAGAGGTCACCTACCGGGATCTGGACCCGCAGACCCTGGCCGGCATCTACGAACAGTCCGGAATTCCCAAGGTTTACGCCGAGATCCTGGTGGACACCGACGTGCGTATCCGCGACGGCGCCCTTGAGGTGCACGGCTCGGACCTCGCCCGGCTGATCGGCCACGCACCCACCTCGCTGGGCAAGGCCATCAAGCAGGCCCTGGACAGCTAGGGCAGGCGCCGGGAATCCGGCAGCCCCCGTCCCGGCGAGCGCACACCGGCCCGGCGCGAATATCCTTGGCCCGGGGGTGAACAAAAAGCCCGGCTGGCTCGTGTAACTTGCATGAGTGAGAATCAGGTCCGAAAATCCTGGCCGCGAAAGGGGCGCGTGACAACCAGCGATGACGCCACCCTGCGGCTGCTGCATGAAAGATTCGCGCAGCCGCTGTGGCGTTATGTCTTCTCGCTGACCAGAGACTCGTACCAGGCGGAGGACATCGTCCAGGAGACCCTGCTCAAAGCCTGGAATTCCCCGCGGATTCTCGACGAGCCGGTGGAAGAGGTCCGCGGGTGGATGTTCACGGTGGCCCGCAACCTGGTGATCGACCAGTCCCGCAGCGCACGCTCACGGCATGAACGCAGCATCGAACGGCTGCCTGATCAGCCCGCCGCGGATCACGCCGACCAGATTTTCGACGAGATCCTCATTCATGACGCGCTCGCTGCGCTCAGCGAACCGCACCGGCAGGTGGTGGTGCTGGCCTACTACGGCGCCTACAGCACGCAGCAGATCGCAACGGAATTGGGCATCGCGGACGGAACCGTGAAGTCCCGGCTGCATTATGGGATGAGGGCCTTGAAGCTGGCCCTCCAGGAACGGGGAGTAACACGATGAGCGAGCATGAGAAGTTCGCCCAATGGGATGCCGCCTATGTGCTGGGCGCGCTGGAGCCGGCCGACCGCCGGCTGTTCGAAGAGCACTTGGAGAACTGCGAACGCTGCCAGGGCGCCGTATCCGAGCTCAGCGCGCTGCCGGGCTTGCTCTCGCGCGCGCACGACCCGGAAGAGGTGACGGCCCTGGTGCCGCAGCCCCCGGCGGACCTGTTCGAGAAGACCGCCCGGCGCGCGGCCTCCGCGCGCCGGCGCCGCGGCACCCGCATGTTCCTGCTGGCCGCGGCCGCCGTCGCCGTGATCCTGGGCATCGGCCTGCCGTTCCTGCTGCGCCCTGCCGCGCCCGGACCGGTGCTTGCCCTGCAGCAGGTTGCCGGGCAGTCGCTGAGCGCCGACGTCGGCTTCGAGTCGGTGGCGTGGGGCACCCGGCTGAACATCGACTGCGACTATCCCGCAGGCTACGAATTCGGCGACGCCAACGGCCCGTGGTCCTACGCGCTGCTGGTGACCGACACCAAGGGAAGCACCATGCAGGTCGCCACGTGGAAGGCAGTGCCCGGCAAGGAGATCACCCTCCAGGCCGCCACCTCGCTGCCGGTCGACCAGATCGCCGAGGTGACGGTGAAGACCCTGGCCGGGCTGACGGTCCTGCAGTCGCCGATGGACAAGAATTTGCTGGATCAGTGAACCGGGACGGGCTGCGCCTCGTGTAGCAGGCAAGCCGCTCACGCGGACACCACGAGAAAGGCACAGCTCATGAAATCGTCACTGAAGTCCTGGTGCGCAGCAACCTCAGCCATCGCGGCCCTGGCATTCGCCCTGACCGGATGCGCGAACGACTCGGGATCCACCGATACCGCTTCCCCCTCCGCCGACGCCCAGTCCAGCGCCGCGTCCTCCGCCCCGGCGGAAAGCAGCCCGAGCGGCGACATGGGTGCCGCGTCCCTGGCGCTCGCCGACTCCTCGCTGGGCAAGATCGTGGTCGATGGCAAGGGCATGACGGTGTACCAGTTCGACAAGGACACCCAGGGCGCCGATTTCTCGGCCTGCACCGGACCCTGCGAAGACCAGTGGCCAGCGGTCCCGGGCGGAACCGATGTCACGGTTGACGGGGTCACCGGCAAGACCGGCACCATTACCGGGGTGAACGGCGAAAGCCAGCTGACGCTGGACGGGTGGCCGCTGTACTACTTCGCCGGCGACAAGAAGGCCGGCGACACCGCAGGCCAGGGCGTGAAAGACGTCTGGTGGGTGCTGGATGCCGCCGGCACCCCGATCAAGTAGCCGAAGCACAGGCCGGCAGGACGCCCCGGGGGGCACGCAGCGTTGCGTGCGCCCGGGCGTTTCCATGCCCGCGGCCGGTTTAATAATCGGCCGAAATCAGCATGTGGCGCGTGTCACGCGGCGCTGGAATGATGTTTGTCCCGTACATTGGCGCATACTTCATCCCCATCTTCTGAGGAGATTCAGGTATGTCACGACCACGTATCCGGGCCCTTGCCTGCGCCGCAGCGCTGGCCCTAGGACTGGGAGCAGCATCCGCAGTACCGGCGAGCGCCGATCCCAGACAGACCGAGAAGGACCCCATCGCCCAGGGCAGCGGAGGCGCCGTCGCCTCCGTGGACCCCCAGGCCTCCGCAGCGGGAATCGAGATCCTGCGCAAGGGCGGCAACGCCGTGGACGCGGCGGTCGCCACTGCGGCGGCCCTGGGCGTTACCGAACCCTATAGCGCCGGCATCGGCGGCGGCGGATATTTCATGTACTACAACGCCAAAACCGGCAAGGTCAGCACCATCGACGGGCGCGAGACCGCCCCGGCGGCCATGCCGCACGATGCGTTCATCGACCCGGCCACCGGCAAACCCTACAACTTCACCCCCGAGCTGGTCACCAGCGGCGCCGCGGTCGGCGTTCCGGGAACCCTTGCCACCTGGCAGCGGGCGCTGGACAACTGGGGCACCCAGGACCTGAAGAAGGTGCTGCACCCCGCCATCCAGACCGCGTCGCGCGGGTTCGTGGTGGATACGACCTTCCGTGAACAGACGCTGGACAACAAGAAGCGCTTCGAGGCGTTCCCCGACACCAGCGAGCTCTACCTGCCCGGCGGGGACGCCCCGAAGGTCGGCAGCATCTTCAAGAACCACGACCTGGCGGCCACCTACCGGCTGCTGGCCAAGAGCGGGCCGAAGGCCTTCTACCAAGGAGAGCTTGCGCAGGAGATCGCTGACACCGTCACCGCGCCGCCCAAGAACGCGGACACCGACCTGCCGGTGCCGGCCGGCTTCATCACCGCAAAGGACCTGGCCGACTACGCCGTGGTGGAGCAGGCGCCGACCAAGGTCGAGTACCGCGGGCTCGAGGTCTTCGGCATGGCCCCGTCCTCCAGCGGCGGCACCACCATCGGCGAATCGCTGAACATCCTGGAGCAGTTCGACCTGTCCTCCATGCAGACCCCGTCCGCGCTGCACCACTACCTGGAAGCCACCGCACTGGCCTATGCCGACCGCGGCAAGTTCGTCGGCGACCCGGCGTTCGTGGATGTGCCGACCAGGACCTTGACCAGCCAGCTCTTCGGCGCTGAACGAGCCTGCGCGCTGGATCCGACCCGTGCGGCCGTTAAGCCGGTGGCTCCCGGGGACGTCGAGAACTTCGACGGGTTGTGCCCGGCGGAAACCGGCGCACCGGTGGACGAGCAGGACACCGAGAACGTGTCCACCACGCACCTGTCGGTGGTGGACCGCTGGGGCAACATGGTCTCCTACACGCTGACCATCGAGCAGACCGGCGGGTCCGGCATGATGGTTCCGGGGCGCGGCTTCCTGCTGAACAACGAGCTGACGGACTTCTCCACGGTGTACAACCCCGAGGATCCGAACCGCATCGAACCGGGCAAGCGCCCGCGTTCCTCGATGTCCCCGACCATCGTGCTGCGCGACGGGCAGCCGGCGCTGGCCATCGGCTCGCCGGGCGGCTCGACCATCATCACCACGGTGCTGCAGACCCTGGTCAACCGCATCGACCTGGGTATGGACATCGGCCAGGCTATCGCCGCCCCGCGCGCCTCGCAGCGCAATACCGCGGCGGTCACGGCCGAACCGGAGTTCATCACCGCCTACGGTTCCGCGCTGGAGGCCTTCGGCCACAAGCTGACCCCTGCCGGGGACTCGTTCACCCCGCAGGCTGAAATCGGCGCGGTAGCGGCCGTGGAGGTCGACTCCCACGGCAAGCTCACCGCGGCGGCCGAACCAGTGCGCCGCGGCGGCGGCTCCGCGATGGTGGTGAAGCCGGCCAAGTAGCCCGGCGGGCGCCGCCCGCTGCGCCGCTCCTGCGCCCCGTCCGGCCTGCGGACGGGGCACAGCGTTCCAAGCCACTGGCTGCCCGCGCAAAAAAGCTTGCGGGATGCTGAACCGGAGCGGGCTCTATCTCGTTCTCACCTTGTACGGTTTCCCACGCTCCCGCCCTCGGCGCTGCGGGAGGAACCAGGACGAACAAGGAGCACGATCATGGGCAAGGCATTTTCGAAAGCCGCGGTCCTCACCGCAGCCTTGACGTTGGTTCTGGCCGGGTGCTCCGGCCAGAACGGTTCAGCCCAGGACAATCCAGGCCAGGGCAATTCCGGAACCTCGAACTACGGGGTGCCGAATACCGGCAGCAGCCCGGTGCCGAATCTCAAGCAGAACGGAGCGATCCTTGAAATGCGGCGGACCGAGCTGGGCAGCATCACCACCGACCAGCGGGGCATGAGCATCTACCAGTTCGACGAGGACACGCAGAACTCCGGGGATTCCTCCTGCACCGGCGGATGCCTCGACTTGTGGCCTCCGGTCCCCTCGGGCCCGGCCTCGCTGAGCGATGCCAAGGGCATCACCGGGAAGCTGGGCACCATCACCGGCACCGATGGCAAGCCGCAGCTGACGCTGAACGGCTGGCCCATGTACTACTACGTTTCGGACAGCAAACCCGGCGACACCAAGGGCCAGGCGGTCAGCGACGTGTGGTGGGTCGTGGACAGCGCCGGCGTGCCGATCCACTGACCTGTGGCGCAGCGGCACGACTGGTTAACGGCCTGCCGGCCCCGCCGCCCTTGACGGGGCTCCGGGGCCGGTAGGCCGTGCGGTAGTTCCGGGATCAGACCTGGGCGGCCAAGCGGTTGGAGACCTTGAAGGACGCCGCGCGGTGGGTGTCCTTGACGTGGTCGCCCGCGCCGAACAGCTTGTTGCGCAGCGAACCGTCGGCGTACTCGGTCTTGTACGCGCCGCGGGCCTGCAACTCGGGAACCACGTACTCGACGATGTCCTCGAAGGTGCCCGGGGTGATGGCGTAGGCCAGGTTGAAGCCGTCGACGTCGGTGTAGTCCACCCAGTCGATGAGCTTTTCGGCGACCTCGGCGCCGGAGCCCACGGTGATCGGGCCGAAGCCGCCCACGCCGACCCATTCGGCCAGCTGGCGCACGGTCCACGGGTTGCCCTCGTCGCCGCTGGCCTTCTGGAAGGTGGCCACGGAAGACTGGATGGCGTTGGACTTCACGTCGGCGCCGATGACCTCGTCCGGGTTGAAGGTGGACAAATCGATGCCCATCCAGCCGGAGATCAGCACCATGGCGCCCTCGATGTCCGCATAGGACTTGTAGTCCTCGTACTTGGCCTGGGCTGCTGCCGAATCCTCGGCGGTGATGATGGTCTGCATCGCGAAGATCTTGATGTCGTAGCGGCCGCGGCCCGCGGCCTCGGCATGGTCGCGGATCTTGGTGACGGTGTCCTTGAGCATTTCGCGGGTCGGGCTGGTCACGAAAACCGCCTCCGCGTTCTGCGCGGCGAACTTCAGGCCGCGCGGCGAGGTGCCTGCCTGGTAGATGACCGGGGTGCGCTGGGTGCTCGGCTCGGTGATGGCGATGCCCGGAACCTTGAAGTACTTGCCATCGTGGTTGATCGGGTGCACCTTGGCCGGGTCGGTGTAGACGCCGGTTTCCTTGTCGGCCTGCACCGCGTCGTCTTCCCAGGAGCCTTCGAGCAGCTTGTAGACCACCTCGAGGTACTCGTCGGCGTGGTCGTAGCGTTCGTCGTGCTCCATCTGGTCTTCCTGGCCCATGTTGCGGGCGGCCGAAGGCAGGTAGCCGGTGACCACGTTCCAGCCCACGCGGCCGTTGGTCAGGTGGTCGAGGGTGGCCAGGCGGCGTGCGAAGGGATACGGGTGCTCGTAGGCGGTGCCGGCGGTGACGCCGAAGCCGAGGTTCTCGGTCACCGCGGCCATGGCGGAGACCAGCAGGAACGGGTCGTTGACCGGGGCCTGGGCGCCGGTGCGCAGCGGGGACTCGTTGGTGCCGTTGTACACGTCGTAGGTGCCCAGCACGTCGGCGATGAACAGACCGTCGAACTTGCCCTTTTCCAGCACCTTGGCCAGGTGGGTCCAGTAGCCGATGGTCTTGTAGTCGGCGGCCTTGTCCTTCGGGTGGCGCCACAGGCCCGGGGACTGGTGGGCGACGCAGTTCATGTCGAAGGCGTTGAAGAGGATTTCCCGCTTCGCGTTATGTGGCTGGTTCTCGCTCATGGATGTGCCCCTTGTTCGTGGTTGAGAAGTGGAAGTCTGGTGGGTGCACGGCGCGGCGGCCGCTAGCCGGCGTGGTGCCCGGTGGGTGCGGCGAGGTCGCCGGTGACCGAGAGGCGCTGGGGCTGGACCCCGTTGATCTCGTAGTCCCCCACGATGCGCGCCTTGTAGATGGCAGGGTTGTGGGTGGCGATGGTGCGCGCGTTGCGCCAATGCCGGTCCATGTTGCAGCTGCTGCGGGTGGACGAGGCGCCCAGCCCGTCGAAGAGCTTGCTGGTGGCGCTGATGACCAGCGGCTGCACGATGGTCTGCGCCCGGTTGGCGGCCAGCTCGCAGACCGCAAATCGCTCCTCCGCGTTCAGCTGCGCGTCCTGCAGCGCGGCTTCGACCTCCAGCACCGCTCCGATGACCACCGAGTCCGCGGCGAAGACCTCCGCGGAGACCTCCCCCACCAGCTGCAGCACCTGCGGTTCGCGGTGCACCGGGACGCCGGTGCCGGTGGTGAAGCTGCGGGTGCGCGCCTGCACCGAGCTGCGCATGTCGTTCAGCGCCGCGCGGCCGATGCCTGCCTGCACCGCCATGAGCACCAGCTGGAAGATCGAGGCCTCGGGGTCGTTGGGATCCTCCGGCATGAAGCTGTCCACCGGCACCTGGTGGAACTCGGTGGTTCCGGTGCCGGTCAGCCCCTGGCCGAAGCCGTCCCAGTCGTCCAGGATCTTCACCCCGCTGTGCTGGGTGGAGACCACGGCGATCTGGCGTCCCGGGCGCTCCGGATGGGCCACCGCGACGGTGGTCCAGTCAGCGAAAATGGTGCCGGTGCAGTAGTACTTCTCGCCGTTGACCACCCAGCGGCCGTCGACCTGGCTGGCCTTGGTATTCAGCGTGCCCAGCGCGTTGCCGCCGCTTTCGGTGTAGGCGTTGCCGACGATCTGCCCGGCCGCGATGCGGGCGAACCACTTGGCCTTCAGCTGCTCGTCCTGCAGGCGCAGCACGTCCTCGACGAAGGCAATGTGCGCGCGCCAGAGCTGGCCGATATGGGAATCGGCCTCGGAAAGCTCGATGAGCAGGCGCAAGACGTCGCTGAGTCGGGCCCCGTGGCCGCCGTCGGCGACCGGCAGGCGCAGCGCCCCGAAGCGGTCGCGGTTCAGCAGGCCCACCTGCTCGAAGGGCAGGATGCGGTTGCGGTCGCGCTCCTTGGCGCCGGCGGCGATCTGGGCGAACACCGGACGGAAAATCGCTGCAAGGCGCTCGTAGTCTTCGTCGGCCCCCGGCCCCGGAGTCACCTTGAGCAGCTGGCGGGTCGGACGGTCTTCGGTGAACTCGTCGAGCTCCAGCGCATTGCCGGCGCCCGGGGTGCTCAGCGTGTTGAAGTCCACCTCAAAATCGTTTTGGGGTGCGCCAAAAGACATAAAAAGTCCTCGATTCTTTCCATCGATCCTGGCGGTAGCACCGTCCCTGTCATGGGTGGTTGCTGCGGCGTCGTGGAGCCAGATCTCTCAGCCGCTCTGGATGGGTCGTAATCATTTGTAGCCGTAACAATCGGGCGGCTCCAAGCCCCGAAGTCATATTTCGTCGCTGAAAACGCACGGGTGGCAGGGGCTCGCGAGTGCCGATTGCCGCGAACCGCCGAAGATGACCCAAGGAAGAGGGGCAAAGATCGATCAAACCAACGCTCAATGAAATAAATAACGAAATATCCCACAGATTACGCGCTTACATCGAATATTTTTCATGTTACGCAGGATTTGCAATGAAATCGTTCGAATGCGTGTAATGGATGCGTAACCATCCCGAGCGGCCGAGAGATCTGGCTCTACGACGCCGCAGCAACCACCGTTGAATTCCCGGAATTCACGGCCGGTGCTACCGCCAGGACCGATGGAGATGATCATGGCTTCTGCCGATCTGCGCCATTCCGCGCCCTCAGAAAACGCTTCGTTCAACAAACGAATTCGTGCCAAAGGAACTTGGCAGGGATCCATGCGAACGACCGTCGAAACACGCAATTTCAGCTATGACATCGACGAACCTGTGCCAGTCGGCGGTACCGATACGGCCCCGACACCCATGGAGTTCGTCATCGGAGCACTGAACGGGTGCGTCTCCGTCGTGGTAGAGCAAGTCGCCAAAGAACTCGGCGTTCCCTTCACCGCGTTGCAGACCTACGCCATCGCCACGCAGGACACGCGAGGCTTCGCGGGAACTGCAGATGTTTCGCCGTTCTTCCACTCTTGCCGGCTTGAAATCCACCTCGAAACATCACTAGCCGATGCGCTTCTGCTTGACGAGCTGAAAGCTCAGGTCCACAAACGCTGCCCTGCAATCAATCTGGTGCTCGCTGCCGGCGTCTCACTGGATACCGCATGGGTTTTCGCCGAGAAAGTTCATGAAGATGACGCGGAGACAGCATGCAACGCCGCGTTGGGTTACGCAACGCTGAAGAAGGAGGCACGGGTATGAGCGCCGCAGGATTCTGGACTATCGGTTTCGCCCTGATCTACACCGTGCTCGTCCTGTTCGGCGGACGTATTGTGCAGCGCAGAAATGCCGCAGCCAGCGGCGGATTCTTCGTCGGCGGACGGTCCTTCAGCCCCTGGACAGTTGCGTTCTGCATCACCGGGTTATTCTCGGGTTCGTCCTATATCGCCATCATGGAGTTGAGCTACCGCACGGGTATTTCCGCGTTGTGGTACGGCGTCGCCGAAACCGTACAGATCCTCCTCATCGCGTTGTTACTGGTCAAGCCCCTGCGCGAAAAACTGGTGGTCACGGTCACGGGTATCATCGGCGACAGGTTCGGCCGCGCGGCCAAAGGCATCTCGGGACTTATCACCGCCTTCACCTTCCCTATGTGGTCGGTGGCAACTACCATTGCTTTCGCCTCCGCACTGAGCGCCTTCACCGGCATCAGCCTGCATCTGGCAGTGATCTTCACGGCCCTGTTGCTGCTGGCTTATCTATCAGGCGGCGGCATGCGCTCGGTGGCATTCAACCAAACCATGAACTGCATCGCATTTATCGGCATGCTCCTGGTGGGCGCCTACGCAATTCTGGCCAAGCCTGGCATTGCAGGCCTCAAGGATTTCGCCGCGGCTGACCCGGCAATGTTCGATCTCGGCAACGCCGGAGTCTCGCTCATTGCAGCATGGTTCGGCACCTTCATCGTCAATGTCCCGCTGGCGCAGGCAGCCTTCCAGATGACGCTGTCCTGCCGCACCCCGGCAGACGGCCAGAAGGGCCTGTACACGGCCGCTATTTTCGGTATTCCGTTCATTCTGATCGGTGCCCTCATCGGCACTTCCGCCGCCGTCATCAACCCGAACCAGCAGCTTCCGCTGGTTGCGATCCCGCACTACCTTGAACAGGTGCTCCCTGCGCCGCTGGTTGGATTGTTCTTCCTGGGGGTCTGGGCCTGCGCCATGGGCTGGGCTGGACCATGCCAGTTCTCCGGCGCCACGTCGATGGGCAAGGACTTTGGCAGCGCGGTCAATCCGAAGGCGAGCGAAGCACAGCTCATTCGCTATACCCGCTGGTCATTGGTGGCTTTGACCGCCTTGATGATCATCTTCAGCATCCTGCGCACCGAGCAGTCGGCCTGGTGGAACATCCTTGCCTGGACCCTGCGCAACGGCGCAACTCTGGCCCCGGTACTTGCCGTGTTCTTCTGGCCGCTGGCCACCCGAAAGGCTGTCTACGCTTCCATGATTACCGGTTTCACCGCCGGCGTACTCTGGAACCATGTCGGCGGCTGGTCCGCCACGGCATTCTTCTTGGGGACGCATCCGGTCTGGGTCGGCATGATCGCAAACCTGACGACTCTGGTTCTCGTGACCTTGGCAACCACCCGCTGGCAGCTGAATGCGGCTCCATCCCGACGCCGTATCTCGCTTCGGTTTACGGCGGGCGCCGTGGCCGCACTGGTCGCCCTACTGCTGAGCTACGACTGGCTCAAGGGCTACGGCCTGGTCGGTATGGGCATCTTCATTGTTGTTTTCTGCAGCTCGATGGCACTGTTCTTCGGCACCGAATCCACTGCCCGCAAGGAACAGTCCACCGAATCGCCAGATGGATTTGCCGAAACCGATTCACCGGCCCCAACGGCACAAACCGTATAACCGCATCACGCACGCGATTCACACCCTTCCAACGGGCCACTAGCTCGCGTCCACCCAACCTGGAGAAAATATGGCTGACATCTTGTCCGCTCCTGTATTAGACAAAATTTCATCCGACCAAGATCTCACCAACCGGGACAAAGCCCGCCACGAATTCTGGGACGAGGCGGCAAACCTTCTGGATTGGGAAACCCCCTGGCACACTACCAGCCAGATCATTCCCGCGGATCCCCAGGCCCAGCGCGGCCCGCAGATCTCCTGGTATCTGGGCGGCACGCTGAACGCCGCAGTGAACTGCGCGGACCGCCACGTGGCCGCCGGCAACGGGGACAAGGTGGCCCTGTACTTCGAGGGCGAACCGGGCGACCGCATCGCGGTCACCTACAAGAACCTGCAAGAACGCGTCTCGCAGGCCGCCAACGCGCTGCTGGAGCTGGGCATCACCAAGGGCGACCGCGTGGTCATCTACCTGCCGGTGCTCATCGAAACCGTGGTGATCACCTTGGCCTGCGCCCGCATCGGCGCCATCCACTCGCTGGTCTTCGGCGGGTTCTCCGCAGAGGCCCTGAAATTCCGCGTGGAAGACACCAAGGCGAAGCTGCTGGTCACCACCGACGGGCAGTTCCGCCGCGGCACCTCGGTGCCGGTGAAGGACAATGCCGACCAGGCCGTGTCCGGGGAGAACAGCATCGAGAAGGTGCTGGTCATCCGCCGCACCGGCGATGACATCGCTTGGACCGAAGGCCGCGACGTGTGGTGGCACGAGGTCGTCGAGACCCAGTCCACCGAGCACACCCCACAGTTCTTCGACTCCGAGACGCCGCTGTTCATCATGTACACCTCCGGAACCACCGGCCAGCCCAAGGGCCTGGTGCACACCACCGGCGGCTACCTCACCCAGGCGGCCTACAGCTACAACCTGCTGTTCGCCAACCCCGACCGGACCCAGCGCGCCGACGACGTGCACTGGTGCACCGCGGACCTGGCCTGGGTCACCGCGCACACCTACGAGATCTACGGTCCACTGGCCAACGGCGTCACCCAGGTCATCTATGAGGGCGTGCCGAATGCCCCGCACCCGGGACGCCACTTCGAGATCATCGAACGCTACCGCGTGACCAGCTACTACACCGCGCCGACCCTGGTCCGTTCGCTGATGGGCTGGTTCCCGGACGGCATCCCTGCCAGCTATGACCTGTCCTCGATCAAGATCGGCGGCACCGTAGGCGAATCGGTGAACCCCGAGGCCTGGCGCTGGCTGCGCTCCCAGGTAGGCCGCGACACCGCCGAAGGCATCGCCATGGTGGATACCTGGTGGCAGTCGGAGTCCGGGGCGACCATCCTCTCCCCGCTGCCCACCGACACCCACTTCAAGCCGGGCTGCGCCGCGCGCGCCCTGCCCGGGGTGAGCGTGGACATCGTGGATGCAGCGGGGAACACCGTGGGGCCGAACCAGCAGGGAAACATCGTCATCACCGAGACCGGGCCGTCCATGGCCCGCACCGTGTGGGGCAACCCGCAGCGCTACTACACCAGCTACTGGCAGCAATACGTCGAGCAGGGCTGGTTCCTCGCCGGGGACGGCGCGCGCTTCGATGAGGACGGGGACATCTACATCCTCGGCCGCACGGACGACGTGATCAACATTTCCGGGCACCGGCTGTCCACCATCGAGATCGAGTCGGCACTGGTCACCAACGCCGGCGTGGTGGAGGCCGGGGTCTGCCCGACCCAGGATGCCAAGACCGGGCATGCGGCCACCGCGTTCGTGGTCCCGCTGGACAAGTCGCTGATCGCGCTGGATCCCGATGAGGCCACCGCCGCACGCCAGGCCGAGTTCATCGCCCAGTTGCGCGGCACCGTGGCCGCTCAGATCGGCCCGATCGCCAAGCCGCGCGATGTGGTGCTGGTTCCGGACGTCCCGAAGACCCGCTCGGGGAAGATCATGCGGCGCCTGCTCACCCAGCTCTTCGAGGGCACCACGCTGGGCGACACGACAAGCCTGCAAAATGAGCCGTGCATCCCGGAAATCAACGAGATCTGCCGCGCCCGGGGCTGACCGCAGCCGCTGTCCGCACTGATTAGAAGCTGGCCGGGCCCGTGCACCATGCACGGGCCCGGCCAGCTTGTTCAGTTCCGGTTGCCTTGCCGGGGCAGCCCATCAGTCGGTGTCAGGATTTCTTCGGATCGCCGGGCTTCGGCCCGGCCGTGTCGGTTGGCTCGGTTGGGTCAGCTGGTTCGGTGGCCAGCAGCACTTCGCGCTCTTCCACCACCGTCCCGTCCTCGGTGCCCAGCTTCGCCGCCTCGACCACCGGAATCTCGGTGGTCATCAGACTGAATCCGCCGCCCTCATGGCGGTCCACGCCGCGCGAGACCGAATTCTCCAGGACCTGGCGCGCCACGGTGCTGCGCAGCACCAGCGGATCCTTGCTCAGGTCCTTCCAGATGGCCACGCACAACAGAAGCATCACGACGACAAACGGCAGCGCCGACACAATGGTGATGTTCTTCAGGCCGTTCAGCGCTTCGGCTGGATTGTCGCCGCCGGCCAGCAGCATCACGGCAGCCACCGCTCCGGTGGCCACACCCCAGAAGACGACCGATTTCCGCGTGGGGTTCTCGGCGCCCTTCTCGCTCAGGGCGCCCATCACGATGGACGCGGAGTCCGCTCCGGTGACGAAGAAGATCGCGATGAGCAGCACTGCCAGCACCATCAGCACTACCGACACCCATCCGGCAACCGGAAGCTGGCCCAGCATGTCGAAGAGAATCAGGTCGAAGTTGATGTCCGGCGCGCCGTCCACGATCTGCGCCAACTGCGCCGAGGTATCCCCGGCACGCTCCGCGCGCTCCTGGATGCCGATGGCTCCGCCGCCGAAGATCGCGAACCACAGCAGAGTCACCGTGGAAGGCACCAGCAGCACGCCGGTCACGAACTGGCGGATGGTGCGGCCGCGGGAAATACGCGCGATGAACAGGCCCACGAACGGGGTCCAGGAGACCCACCAGGCCCAGTAGAACACGGTCCACGAGGACAGCCAGGAGGAAACCGCTTCATCGCCCGAGGCCGCGGTGCGCGAGGCCATCTGCGGCAGGTCGCCGATGAACGAACCGATGGCGTTCGGGATGACGTTGAGGATGAACAGGGTCGGCCCGCCGATGAACACGATCAGGGCGAGGATCACTGCCAGCACCATATTGGTGTTCGACAGCCATTGGATGCCGCGCTCGATGCCGGAGACCGCCGAGGCCACGAACAGCGCCGTAAGGATCGCGATGATCACGACCAGGACTCCGGATCCGACCTTTTCCATCATGCCGGTGGCCTGGATGCCGCCGCCGATCTGCAACGCGCCCAACCCCAGGGAACAGGCCGAGCCGAACAGCGTGGCGATGATGGCCAGGATGTTGATGACGCGGCCGCCCCATCCATGGATGGCCCGGTCGCCGAAGATCGGGGTGAACATCGAGGAGAACAGCTGCGGGCGCCCCAGGCGGAAACTGCCGTAGGCCATGCCCAGGCCCACGATTGCATACATGGCCCACGGGAACAGGGTCCAATGGAACAGCGTGGTGCCCATGGCGGTGCTCAGCGCCGCATCCGTCTGCCCCTCGACGGTTCCCGGTGGAGGGGACATGTAGAAGAACAGGGGTTCGCCGACACCGTAGAACACCAGTCCGATGCCCATGCCGGTTGCGAACATCATGGAAATCCACGACACCGTGCTGAATTGAGGTTTCTCGTCGTCCTTGCCCAGCGGGATGCGGCCGAAGTTCTTGGCCGCCACGACGATGGCGAAGACGGCGAAGACCGAGGCGGCGATGATGAACAGCCAGCCCGTATTGGTAATGACCCAGTCAAGGGCTGCGTCCGCTACTGTGCCCAGTCCATCGGGCGTGATGAAACCCCAGATGATGAAGGCCAGTGCGAGTGCTCCGGCAATGCCGAACACCCAGTAGTCGGTGCCTTCGAGCTTGTACTTCTTCGGCTTACGCTGCCGAGCTGAGTGCAGCTCGCCAACGATCTCTTCTATTGATTGGTCACTCTGCTTCATTGCGTTCTTTCCCCACCAGCCAGGCAGGGGCCGAGCATATCGGCCACCTGACTATCGGGGGCGCCAGCTCCCTTGCGGGGGAACGCCATCCGGCTAGTGCATTCGGTTGAGGATTGCTTTGACTGCTTCGGTTCACTGAATCCAAGATCGACCCGCGGCACACGATGAAAGCTTGCGTGCTTGTGCCCATACTCTACGTACAAACCAGGCAATTTGGCGGAAATTATTTGTCGAACCTTGGCTCAAACGGGCCCAATTAGGGCTTTTCCATCTTTAGCGAGATCGACAGCAAGGTCAAACTTCACAAATCAGTCAGCGCTTCTATTCCACGGAATTACAATCGATGTTTCCCGTGACTAGAGGGATGCAGGCATCAAATGTGAGCTTCGTCGCCGGTTGAATTTGTCTAATTTATACCGCAATAAAGTTGGATATATTCGGATATTTTCGACAAAGGATTTTTGAAAGATTGCAGAAAACTTTTTCTCATGATCGTGAATTCAAGAAATTCACACCGCTCAAAGATGCCCCGCTACGCCCGAGAGCGGCGCCCGCCACCTCGAAGCGCGCAGTTCCGTGGCCACCACATGGATCAAGGAGAGTCGGGATCCCTGAAACCAATTACATCCATGGAGACGCATATATACATGTCAAGCGATATTCGAGAACATTCATCCCTTGTTCGGAAAAAAGTAACCCGCAACACACCAATTCTTATCTTGACTCATTCAAAATAAGTAGGCATGCTTGAGACATGACATCAAAGGCAGGGATCGAGCAGGTGCTGAAAGAGGCATCCATGCGGGTGACGCAACCTCGTGTTGCGGTACTCGCGGCGGTGACTGCGAACCCCCATGCCGACACCGAAACCATTATTTCGGCTGTGCATGAGGAGCATCCGCATGTGTCCCACCAGGCGGTATACGACTCGCTCAAGCTCTTCACGAGTCTGGGTGTTGTGCGGCAGATCCAGCCTCAGGGGCACATCGCCCGCTATGAGACCCGCGTTGACGACAATCACCACCATGTGGTGTGTCGCTCCTGCGGGCATTTGGCGGATGTCGATTGTTCGGTCGGGGCAGCTCCGTGTTTGCACGCCTCAGACGATCACGGCTTCCAGATAGATGAAGCCGAAGTGATCTACTGGGGCAAATGCCCGGATTGCCAAGCCTTGAACAGCTGAAAAGCACCCCTTAGTTCCCAAGCCCCGCCGGATGGGCTGAAAGCCTCCCGGCGGACGCTGCCCCAAAAACCCCTTAAACCGGAAGGAAGAGCATATGTCTGAGACGACAGCAGGTCAGTGCCCAGTAGTCGGCGCTGGCCGAGTGCACCCAACCCAGGGCAACGCCAACACCGAGTGGTGGCCGAGCAAGCTGAACCTGAAGATCCTGGCCAAGAACCAGCAGGTTTCGAACCCGCTGGACGAGGACTTCGACTACACCGAGGCCTTCAGCGCCCTCGACTTGGCGGCCGTCAAGGCCGATCTGGCTGAAATCATGACCCAGTCCCACGACTGGTGGCCAGCAGACTTCGGACACTACGGTCCGTTCTTCATCCGCATGGCATGGCACTCCGCCGGCACCTACCGCTCCCACGACGGCCGTGGCGGCGGCGGCGCAGGCCAGCAGCGCTTCGCGCCACTGAACTCGTGGCCGGACAACGTGTCGCTGGATAAGGCTCGCCGTCTGCTGTGGCCAGTGAAGAAGAAGTACGGCCAGGCCATCTCCTGGGCCGACCTGATCCTGCTTGCCGGCAACGTGGCTCTCGAAGACATGGGCTTCGAGACCTTCGGTTTCGGCGGCGGACGCAAGGACGTCTGGGAAGCTGACGACGACGTCTACTGGGGCCCGGAGAAGGTGTGGCTGGACAACGAGCGCTACACCGGCAAGCGTGACCTGGAAGCCCCGCTGGCTGCAGTCCAGATGGGTCTGATCTACGTCAACCCTGAGGGCCCGGACGGCAACCCGGATCCGCTGGCTTCGGCCATCGACATCCGCGAAACCTTCCGCCGCATGGGCATGAACGACGAAGAGACCGTAGCCCTGATCGCCGGCGGCCACACCTTCGGCAAGACCCACGGCGCCCACGCCGATGACAAGATCGGCCCGGATCCGGAAGCAGCCCCGCTGGAAATGCAGGGCCTGGGCTGGAAGAACGGCCACGGCACCGGCAAGGGCGCGGACACCGTGACTTCCGGCCTCGAGGTCACCTGGACCTACCACCCAACCCGTTGGGACAACGAGTTCTTCCACATCCTCTTCGCCTACGAGTGGGAGCTCTTCGAGTCCCCGGCAGGTGCCAAGCAATGGCGCCCGGTCAACGGCGGCGGCGCAGGCCTGGTCCAGCCGGCATTCGATACCCTGGAGCACCGCGAACCGCGCATGCTGACCAGCGACCTGGCTCTGCGCTTCGACCCGATCTACGGCCCGATCTCCAAGAACTTCAAGGAGAACCCGGACCAGTTCGCCGATGCCTTCGCCCGTGCCTGGTTCAAGCTGACCCACCGCGACATGGGCCCGAAGTCCCGCTACTTCGGCCCGGAGGTTCCGGCCGAGGATCTGCTCTGGCAGGATCCGCTGCCGGCAGCTCCTGAGGTCACCCTGGGTGCCAAGGAAATCGCCGAGCTGAAGTCCCTGATCAACGGCGCCGAACTGTCGGTGCAGCAGCTGGTCTCCACCGCGTGGAAGGCCGCAGCGACCTTCCGTTCCTCGGACAAGCGAGGCGGCGTCAACGGCGGCCGCATCCGCCTGGAGCCGCAGGTTTCGTGGTCGGTCAACCAGCCAGCGCAGCTGAAGCCGGTGATCGCCAAGCTCGAGGAAATCGTTGACCAGTTCAACGCCACCTCCGAGATCAAGGCTTCCTTCGCCGATGTCGTGGTCCTGGCCGGCAACGTGGGTGTCGAGCAGGCTGCCCTGGCCGCAGGCCAGCAGGTAGAAGTTCCGTTCACCCCGGGTCGTGTAGACGCCACCCAGGAGCAGACCGACGTCGAGCAGTTCGCCTGGCTGGAGCCGGTCGCCGACGGCTTCCGCAACTACGACTCGGGCTTCCTGGACCTGCCAAGCGAGTACCTGCTGATCGACCGCGCGAACCTGCTGGGCCTGTCGGCTCCGGAGATGACCGTGCTGCTCGGCGGCCTGCGCGTTATCGGCAATAACTGGGACGGCTCCAACCTGGGCGTCTTCACCGACACCCCGGGCGCACTGACCAACGACTTCTTCGCGAACCTGCTGGAGCTCGGCCTGGAGTGGACCCCGTCGGCAGACGAGCAGACCTACACCACCACCGACGGCCGTTGGACCGGCAGCCGCGTGGATCTGGTCTTCGGTTCCAACTCCGAGCTGCGCGCCCTCGCCGAGGTATACGCTTCGGACGATGCCAAGGAGAAGTTCGTCAAGGACTTCGCAGCGGCTTGGGCCAAGCTCATGGACGCAGACCGCTTCGAGCTGGCCCGCAAGAACTAGTTCCCTTGCGCTAGCTTCTAGCTGAGAAGCCGGTGGCCGCCGCCTTCCTTCGGGAAGGCGGCGGCCACCGGTCTCTTCATTTGCAGTTGCTGCCGGCACAGTGTTGGCGGCATGCTCAGAACAGGGTGGCTTCGCCGCCGCCGAATTCCGGGTTCTCCAGCTTCAGCAGCTGCGTTTTCACGCCCAGTCCCCCGAGGTAGCCGCCCAGCGAACCGTCCGTGCGCAGCACGCGGTGGCACGGAAGCACAATGGGCAGCGGGTTCGTGGCGCAGGCCGAGCCGACGGCCCGCACCGCCTTCGGCTTGCCGATGTGCTCGGCCACTTGGGCGTAGCTCTGGGTCTGCCCGTAGGCGATGCGGCCCAGCTCCAGTTGCACCTGCCGACGGAACTCGGTGGAAAGCCGCAGGTCCAGCGGCAGGCTGAACTCCTGCAGCGCGCCGGAGAAGTATTGGTCGAGCTGCCTGGCCGCGTCGTCGAGCGATCTGTCGTCCTTCAGGATCCGCGGGCCCACCTTGTGCGCCAGGACATCGAGGATGCGCTCATGCCCCTCGGTTTCAAAGGCCACCCGGACCAGCCCGGCCTCCGTGGAGGCCAGCAGCAGCCCTCCGATCGGGCTGTCGACAATGCGGTAGGAGATCTCGATCAACTGCTGGCGGCGGGCATCATGAACAAATTTTTTGTTCAATTCGGCCAGGATCCGCTCTTCGTCCTGCGTCGCCGGGAAGGCGGTAGTCCGTTCGCTCATGACAACTCCTCCAGCATCTGCGCGTGCTTCCAATGGGCACGCAGGTTCTTGATTCCGTCGCTGCCCGCGCGGCGGGCGGCCGCTTCGGAACCTGAAAGGATCTGCGAGATCTGCGCGTAGCTCAACCCGCCCAGGTACCGGTAGGCGAGCACGAAACGCTGCTTCTGAGGCAGCGCCTTGACCGCCTGCCACAGTTCTCCATCCATGATCCTGGCTTCGGGCCGTCCCGCCTGCCCGACTTCTGTCTCGGGCAGCACCTCGGCCAACACCTCGGACGGGTTCTTGCGCAGTTCGTCGATGGCCTTGCGATGGGCGATGGTGACCAGCCAGGCCTGCACGTTGGCATCATCCGGCAGATCCGGATAGGCCTTGAGCGCGGCTAGGAACGTTTCCGACCACGCATCCTGGGCGCGATGCTCATCCAGCAGGGCACGGCACACACGCAGCACGGCCAGCCCATGGTCCTGGACAATCCGTTCGAACGGTATCTGCATGGCTCTCCCGGCAGCTGCTTCCCCTTGCGGGCTCTCACCTTGTAAACGTACCGCAGGCGCCGTTTGTGAGGTCGGGAGCGAAAATTTTTTGCTCCGCGGCGCCAAGGCGCAATCGGAGAAGCCAGCTACAGGCGCACCGTGTCCAAGTCAGCGGCGATTTCTTCCAGCCGCTTCAGGTCGATGTCGATCACTTCGCCGTTCTCCACGCCCTGGGGCTGCCGGCTTCCGGCGAGCGCGTCGCGGATAGTGCGCATGGTCGCGCCGTGGCTGACGACCATGATCCTGCGCCCCGCGTGCTCCTGCACCAGCTGGAGCAGCGCAGGCAGCGCCCGGTCAAGGATCTGCTGGTGGGTTTCCAGTTCGTGCTGCACCTCGGCGGCTTCCAGATCGCTGACCTCGGCCATGATGCGCCCCTCCAGCGGGCCGAAACTGCGCTCGGTCAGGGTGTGCACCGCCGGTCCGGTCTCCGCCCCAAGCTGCTCGGCGATCAGCGCCGCAGTCTGTTGGGCGCGGGCCAGCGGGGAGGCCAGCAGCAGATCCCAGCCTTTGCCCTTCAGGAAGCGCCCCAGGCTGCGTGCTTGGTGGCGTCCGGTCTCGTTCAGCTCGATATCGGTGCGGCCCTGCAGGCGGCCAGCCAGGTTCCAGTCGGTCTGCCCATGTCGTACCAATGCCAGCGCGGTGTCCATGACTCGAGCATAAGCGCAGCGCAAAGGTATCGAAGAATCTGTGGCGAGGGAAGCAATACGCAACGTTACGACTCATAGTTGGGTCATTTTCGGTCATGTTGCGAAGATTGTTACAACCATCCCGAGCGGCCGAGAGATCTGGTTCGATGACGCCGCAGCAACCTGCCACAGCCGGTGGATACGGTGCTACCGCCAGAAACGATGGAGCTGCTTTCCGCCTACCCGGCGTTCAAGCGACATTGACCGGGATTCCTGCCTCGATGGCTTCCGTGTTCGGCACGGAGGCCAAGAACGTATCGACAAGGAGTCATAAGCCACCATGGCAGACCACAAGTTTGGATTCCGCACCCGCGCGCTGCACGCCGGAGGCACCCCCGATGCCGAGCACGGCGCCCGCGCGGTGCCGATCTACCAGAGCACCTCGTTCGTCTTCAAGGACGCCGACGATGCCGCGAACCTGTTCGCCCTGCAGAAGTACGGGAACATCTATTCGCGCATCGGCAACCCGACCGTTGCCGCGTTCGAGGAACGCATGGCCTCGCTGGAAGGCGGCCTCGGCGCGGTAGCCACCGGCTCCGGCATGGCCGCGGAGTTCGTCACCTTCGCCGCGCTGGCCCAGGCCGGCGACCACATCGTGGCCTCGGCCAAGCTCTACGGCGGCACCATTACGCAGCTGGACGTCTCGCTGCGCCGCTTCGGCATCGACACCACCTTCGTCGACTCCAACGACCCGGCCGATTTCGAGGCGGCGATCGGCGAGAACACCAAGGCCGTCTACACCGAGGTCGTGGCCAACCCTTCCGGAGACATCGCGGACCTGGCCGGACTGGCCGAGGTGGCGCACCGCCACGACATCCCGCTGGTGGTCGACTCCACGCTGACTCCGCCGTACATCCTGCGCCCGATCGAGCACGGCGCGGACATCGTGATCCACTCGGCCACCAAGTTCATCGGCGGCCACGGCACGACCCTGGGTGGCGTGGTCATCGAATCAGGCACCTTCAACTGGGGCAACGGCAAGTTCCCGACCATGACCGAGCCGGTGGCCAGCTACGGCAACGTCTCCTGGTGGGCCAACTTCGGCGAATACGGTTTCCTGACCAAGCTGCGCAGCGAGCAGCTGCGCGACTTCGGCCCGGCGCTGCCGGCGCAGTCGGCCTTCCAGCTGCTGCAGGGCTTGGAGACCCTGCCCCAGCGCATGGACAACCACCTTTCCAACGCCAAGCAGGTCGCCGCCTGGCTGGAAGCCGACGAGCGAGTCACCTACGTGAACTACGCGGGGCTGGAATCCCACCCGCAGCACGAGCAGGCAGCCAAGCTGCTGCCGATGGGCGTCGGCTCGGTCTTCAGCTTCGGCGTCAAGGGCGGCCGCGAGGCCGGCGCCAAGTTCATCGACGCGCTGCAGCTGGCAAGCCACCTGGCGAACATCGGCGACGCCCGCACCCTGGTGCTGCACCCCGCCTCAACCACCCACCAGCAGCTCAGCGCCGAACAGCTGGTCGCCGCCGGCGTTCCGGAAGACCTGATCCGCCTGTCGGTCGGCCTGGAGGACGTCGAGGACATCCTCTGGGACCTCGACCAGGCGCTGGCCGCCTCGCAGGAAGGCACGCTGGAGTCCGACTTCGCGGCACCGGCCTACGACGGAGCATCCTGCGCCGTTCCCGCCGCTTCGAAGGGAGCGAACTAATGAGCACCGCTGAACGCACCTGGCAGGGCCCGGGCGCCGCGCAGCGCCTGAACATCCTGCGCGACACCAAGACCATCGCGATTGTCGGCGCCTCGAACAAGCCCTCGCGGGCCAGCTACTTCGTGGCCACCTACCTGCTGTCCTCCTCGAAGTACAAGGTGTACTTCATCAACCCGGTGCTGGACGAGATCCTGGGCCAGCCGGTGTACAAGTCGCTGGCCGACCTGCCGGAGTCCCCGGACCTGGTCGAGGTGTTCCGCAAGCACGAGGACATCCCGGGCGTGCTGGACGAGGCGCTGGCGGTCGGGGCGAAGACCCTGTGGCTGCAGCTGGGCACCTGGCATGAAGAAGTGGCCCACCGTGCCGAGGCCGCGGGCCTGAACGTGGTCATGGACCGCTGCGTGAAGATCGAGCATGCCCGCTTCCACGGCGGGCTGCGCCTGGCCGGATTCAACACCGGCGTGATTTCCTCCAAGCGCCAGCTGCTGGCCTAGGGAATCTCCGGGACGAACACGGCGGTGCCGCCCTTCTGAATGAAGGGCGGCACCGCTGTGTTGTCTTTTTCGGCGCTACTTGACCAAGTAGCCGCGCAGGTCGTCCAGGATCTGGTTGGCGCCGGTCGGGCCCAGGCCCAGGAACCAGACGTCGTCGTTCACGCGGATGGCCTGGCCGTCCTTGACCGCCTGCATCTGGCCCCAGAGCGGACCTTCCACCGCGGCCTTCTCGCCGGTGGCTTCCGGGGTTCCGTAGGAGGTGTAGAACAGCCAGTCGGAGTCGGCATCCGCCAGGTTCTCCGCGGAGATTTCTGCGGCCAGGTCGTCGATGTCCTGGTTGTCCGGACGAGAGAATCCGGCGTCGGCCAGGATCACGCCGATCAGAGACTTGTTGGCATACAGGCGGATCTTCTCCGGCATGAAGCGCAGCAGCGAGATCTTCGGATCGCCCTCGACGTCCTCGTTCAGCGCGGTGGCCTTGGCCTGGTAGTCGTTCAGCACGGAAACCGCCTTGGTTTCCTCGCCCAGCGCCTCGCCGGCCAGCAGGAAGTTCTCCTTCCACGGGAAGCCCGGGCGGATGGAGAAGACGGTCGGGGCGATCTGGTTGAGCTGGCTGTACAGCTTGTCTGCGCGCAGCTGGGAGCCGATGATCAGATCCGGGTTCAGCGCGGCGATGGCCTCCAGGTTCAGCTCCTGGATGGTGCCCACGGTCTTGGCATCCTTGACCTCGTCGGCCAGGTAGCTCGGCACGGAGTTCGCGCCCTCGGTGGACGGGATGCCTACCGGGGTGACGCCCAGGGAGAGCACCGCGTCCAGCTCACCGGTATCCAGCACGACCACGCGCTGCGGTTTGGCCTGGATTTCGGTGGTGCCGTTGGCGTGGGTCACGGTGCGGGGGAACTGGCCGGCTTCGGCATCCGAGCCGAACTTGGCGGTTTCCTCATCCGCGGTCGTGAAGCTCTGGCCGCCTACGGCAACGTCCTTGTTACCGGCGTTGGAGTCCGAGGTGCTGGTGGCTGCGCCGCAGCCGGCGGTGACTGCAACCATGAGTGCAGCGGTGGCGCCGAGGATGGTGCGGCCCCACGAAGTACGAGTGTTCAAGAAATTCACAACGCCAATATACCGTATTCAGTTGCGCACCTTGATAGGTAAGCATCATCTACTGCCACATTCACGATAAGGTGTTCCAGTCACCATTCTCAGCGTGAAAGTGCGACCCCCACACCGTGAAGACCTTATCTCCACCCGATGATTTGCAACGTAGCAAGTCACCGAGCAAACATTTGTTGATTCTCGGGATGCTGGCGGTCCTGCTGGTCGCTCTGGCCACCGTGTCGCTGACCATCGGCTCAAAATCCCTGAGCCTGCAACAAATTTTTTCCGCGCTGGCAGATCCCGTGGAGTCCGTCGAGCGCAGCCTCATCCTGTCCTCGCGGCTGCCGCGCGCGCTGTTGGCAGTCTTCGCCGGCGCCGGGCTGGGTGTGGCAGGGTTGCTGGCCCAGTCGCTGACACGCAACCCGCTGGCCGAACCGGGCATCCTGGGTGTCAACGCCGGCGCCTCGCTGGCCATCGTGACCGCTGTCGGGTTCCTGGGCGTCTCGGGGTTCGCCGGCTATGTCCCCTTCGCCTTCCTCGGCGCCCTGCTCACCGCAGCGCTGGTCTACCTGATCGGCCGTCCCCGCGCGGGTTCCTCGGACCCGGTGCGCCTGGTGCTCTCGGGTGTAGCCATCGGCGCGATCTTCACCGGACTTGGCACCGCCCTGTCGCTAGTGCGCCCGCAGGCCTTCGACCAGCTGCGCGCCTGGACCATCGGTTCGCTGCAGGGCCGGGACGCCTCCATCATCGTTCCGCTGGCGCTGCTGACCGCCGTCGGAATCCTGCTCGCTGCGCTCTGCGCGCGGTCGCTGGACGGGCTGGCGCTCGGAGACGACGCGGCCACCGCGCTGGGCGTGAACGTGCGCAACACCCGCATCCTGGTGCTGATCGCCATCACCATCCTGGCTGCTTCGGCCACCGCCGCGGTGGGCGCCATCGGCTTCATCGGCCTGATGGCGCCGCATGCCGCGCGCCGGCTGGCAGGTTCCGGCACCGGCTGGGTCATGGCCTACACCTGCCTGCTGGCACCCATGCTCCTGCTCGTCGCGGACGTGCTGGGCCGCGTCATGCTTCCCGGCGAGCTGCAGGCCGGCGTGGTCTGCGCGTTCATCGGCGCGCCGATGCTGATCATGCTGGCCCGCAGCCCCAAGGCGGCGGCCCTGTGAGCATCGTATCGACCAACAAGACCCGGAGCCTCAAGCGTTCCACCCGCTCCCGCTCGGTCGGGCTTGCCCTGGCGGCCGCCGTCCTGCTGGCCACCGTCTTCGCGGTATCCGGCGGCGAGTACTCTCTCAGCCCGTGGCGGGTCCTGACGATCCTCTTCGGCGGCGGCGAGGGGCTGGAGACCACCGTCGTCTGGCAATGGCGCATGCCCCGGGCGACCGCCGCACTGGTCTTCGGCGCCGGCCTGGCCGTGTCCGGCGCGGTCTTCCAGACGCTGACCCGCAACCCGCTGGGCTCCCCCGACATCATCGGCTTCTCCACCGGCGCCTACACCGGGGCGCTGGTGGTGCTGACGGTGGTCGGCGGCGGATTCCTCGCCACCAGCCTCGGCGCGCTGGCCGGCGGCCTGCTGACCGCCTTCGTGGTGTACCTGCTGGCCTGGCGCAACGGCACCCACGGATTCCGGCTGATCCTGGTGGGCATCGGCGTCTCCGCGGTGCTTGCCTCGTTCAACCACTACCTGGTACTGCGCGCGGAACTGGACGTGGCCATGGCCGCCGCAGTGTGGGGCGCCGGCACCCTGAACGGCGTGACCTGGGCCGGGGTGATTCCCGTGTCGATTGTCGTGCTGGCCTCCCTGGCCGCGGTGCTTGTCGGCTCGAAGTCCCTGCAGATGCTGCAGATGGGCGACGACCTGGCCAGCGCCCTGGGCATGAAGGTCGAGCACACCAAGCTGGTGCTGGTGACGCTGGCGGTCCTGCTGGTTTCCGCGGTGACCGCCCTGGCCGGCCCGATCGCTTTCGTTGCGCTGGTCGCCCCGCAGCTGGCGCGGCGCCTGGTGGGCGGGGGCTCGTTGAACCTGATCCCGACGGCGCTGACCGGGGCCTTCCTGCTGGCGCTGGGAGACCTGCTGGCCCAGCGGCTTTTCGCCCCGATCCAACTGCCGGTAGGTGTGGTAACTGTCTGCATCGGCGGCATCTACCTGGTGTACCTGCTCAATCGCGGAACCCAGAAGGTCCGCGGGTAGCGCCCCGCACGCCCGACTGAGACCCAAGGCACATTTATCCCCGGAATTCCGGTGGTTTTCAGCGGTTTTGATAACAATTCGGTGGAGTTTGCGGACGACGCGGTCCGCCAGTTTGAAAACCGCGGCGGCGGCGCGGGAAGGTTGATTAATGCCTCCCCGTTCCCGCCGCCTTGCGGTGCTCCCTGTCGTCGCGTCCGCACTGCTTTTGGCCTCCTGCACCTCGCAGGTCCAAGCCGAGGACGGCTTCGCCAAGCAGGCGGTGACGATGCTGCTTCCCGGCCAGGAAAGCCCTCGGCTTTCGGGGTCCACCGGCGTTCTCGCGCAAGCCGCCCCACAGATCCCCGCCGTAGTGGCGCCGGCCGGGCCGATGCGGCTGCATCCGCGCCCCGAGGTCGACTGCGACCAGTCCAAGTGCGTGGCGCTGACCTTCGACGACGGGCCGGGGCGCCACACCGAGCGGCTGCTGGACCACCTGGCCGCCGCGGATGTCCCGGCCACGTTCTACCTGCTGGGGCAGAACGCGCAGAAGTACCCGGAAACCCTGCACCGCATGGTCATCGAAGGGCACCAGCTGGGCAGCCACACCCACGACCACAAGGCGCTCACCGCGCTGAGCAGCTCGCAGATCACCCACGAGATCGACACGGCGGCTGCCATCATCAAGGATTTGACCGGCGTCCATCCCGGCACCGTGCGTCCTCCCTACGGTGCGCACAACGCCCAGGTCGATGCGCTCATCGACGCCCCGCTGGTGCTGTGGGACGTGGACACGCTGGATTGGCAGCACCGCGACCCGGCGAAGGTCGCGAGCATCGCCATGGAGGAAGTGCGCGACGGATCGATCATCCTGATGCACGACATCCATGAGAGCACGGTCAAGGCCGTGCCCGAGCTCATCAAGCGGCTGAAGCAGCAGGGCTACTCCCCAGTCACCATCGACGAGCTGTTCGACGGGCAGGAGTTCAACAGCTCGACCGCCTACGCCAGCCGCAACCAGATCCGCTAGTCCGGCGCACCCGCGGCCCGCAAAACCCACTCAAACACAGATAAAGCCAAAAGTTTCTCCGCATTTCACTTGACCCAGCCACGCAATCGGGCATAAAGTCATCTAAACACAGATCCATGTGTTGCAGGTCATGAATCCCAGCGGAGGCAGAAATGTTCGCCGAAGAACGACACCGGCTGATCGTAGAGCAGCTCGCGGTCGACGGAAAAGTCACCGTGGCGCAGCTCGCCGACCGCTTCGGCATCACCCGTGAAACCGTGCGCCGGGACCTGGCGCAGCTCGAATCCGAGAACCACCTGCGCCGCGTGCACGGCGGCGCCGTAGCCACCAGCGAAGCAAGCACCCGCGAGGAAAGCTACGTGGTGCGCACCGCCATCCATGCCGAGGCCAAGGCCCGCATCGCCCAGCGCGCGCTGAGCCTGATCCCGGTCTCCGAGGCCTCGGTCATCCTGGACGCCGGGACCAGCACCGAAATCCTGGCCGAGCGCATGCTCAAGACGAACACCGGAAACAGCCTGGTGGTCATCACCCACGCGCTGCCCATTGCCTCGGTGCTCGTGCAGAGCCAGCACATCGCCCTGGAGCTGATCGGCGGACGCGTCCGCGGCATCACCGGCGCGGCCAGCGGCGCCCGCACCGCCCAGGAATACGCCAACTACCGCGCGGACATCGCCTTCATCGGAACCAACGGGCTCGCCGCGGACTTCGGGCTGAGCACCCCCGATCCGCTGGAGGCGGCGGTCAAGCGCTCGCTGGTGGCCAGCGCCCGCCGCGTGGTGCTGCTGGCCGACGGCTCGAAATTCGACCAGGAAACCCTGGTCCGCTTCGCGTCGCTGGACGCCATCGACACCCTGGTCACCGACCGGCAGCCGGGCGCCGAGCTGGCCGCGGCGCTGGAAGCAGCCGACGTCGAGGTGATCGTGGCATGATCGTCACCCTGACCTGCAACCCGGCGCTGGACAAGACCATCGAGCTGGGCGCTGCGCTGGTGCCGGGGGCCGTGCAGCGCGCCGACTCCAGCCGCGTGCAGGCGGCCGGCAAGGGAGTGAATGTCACCCGAGCCATCACCGCCGCGGGATCAGGATCCCTGGCCCTGCTGCCCGGGGACGCCAGCGACCCGCTGGTCATGGCGCTGGCCGCCGACAAGCTCCCGCACCGCGCGCTGCCCATCGCGGCCCCGCTGCGCACCAACATCACGCTGGTGGACCGCCAAGGCGTCACCACCAAGATCAATGAACCGGGCCCGGTGCTCGGCGCCGCCACCCTGGCCCAGCTGGAACAGCTGATCACCGAGCAGCTGGCCGCCACCTCGGCGTCCTGGCTGGTCATGGCAGGCTCGCTGCCCCCAGGGGTCCCGGACGACTACTACGCCAAGCTGACCGCGCGGCTGCGCCAGAGGCTGGGCACCGGCTGCCCGAAGATCGCGGTGGACACCTCCGGAGCCCCGCTGCGCCAGCTGTTCGCCCACGGCCCGCAGCACGTCCCGGACCTGCTCAAGCCCAATGGCGAGGAACTGGCCGAACTGGCCGGATCCACGCTCACCGAGGACGAGCTGGAAGCCTCCCCCGAACTCACTGCCCGCACCAGCGCCACGCTGCTGGAACGCGGAGCCGGCGCCGTGCTCGCCACGCTGGGCGCCGCCGGGGCGGTGCTGTCCACCGCGGACGGCTCCTGGCATGGAATCCATGACCCGATCACCGTGCGCAGCACCGTGGGCGCCGGGGATTCATCGTTGGCCGGCTATCTGCTGGCAGATACGGCGGGAGCGGACCCGGCGCAGAAACTGCGCCTGGCCATCGCCTACGGAACGGCCGCGGCCTCGCTGCCCGGTTCGACCATTCCCACCCGCCACGACCTCCGCACTGACGCTGTCGCCGTCACCGCTCTCACGCCAAGACAAGGATCCTAACCATGAGCGATCTGATCACCCCCGGACTCGTCACTCTGGATGCCTCCCTGGGCACCACCACCCATGACGTCATCACGCATCTGGCCAACCAGATCACCGCGCAGGGCCGGGCCACCGATGCCGCGGAACTGGCCGAGCACGCGCTGGCCCGCGAAGCGAAAACCGCCACCGGCGTGCCCGGAGGCATCGCGATCCCGCATTGCCGTTCGGCCGCGGTGACCGCCCCGACCCTGGCCATGGCCCGGCTGGCCGATCCGGTGGACTTCGGCGCCAAGGACGGCCCGGCCGACCTGATCTTCTTCATCGCCGCCCCGGAAGGCGCGGACAAGGACCACCTGAAGCTGCTCTCCAAGCTGGCCCGCGCGCTGGTGAAGAAGAGCTTCACCGCCGCGCTGCGCGAGGCCAAGAGCCCCCGGGAAATCGTGGACCTGGTCGCCGAGGTCATCTCCGACGCCCCGGCCGCGCCAGCAGCAGCCCCGGCCGCGACTGAACCGGCAGCGGCCGAACCGGCCGTCACCAAGCGCGCGAAGGTCGTCGCGGTCACCGCCTGCCCGACCGGCATCGCGCACACCTACATGGCTGCCGACGCGCTGGCCCAGGCCGCCGCTGAGCTGGGCATCGACTTCGCCGTGGAAACCCAGGGCTCCTCCGGCTCCACCCCGCTGGATGCGGCGCTGATCAATGAGGCGGACGCGGTGATCTTCGCCGTGGACGTGGACGTGCGCGACCGCGGCCGCTTCGCCGGCAAGCCTGTCATCCAGGTGCCGGTCAAGCGCGGCGTGGACGAGCCGGCCAAGCTGCTCACCGACGCGGTGGCGGCCTCCACCGACCCGCACGCCCGCCGGGTCCCTGCAGCTGCGGCCGAGGATCCCGCCCAGGGTCCGGACGCCACGAAGGAAAGCTTCGGCGGAGGGCTGAAGCGCGCGCTGTTGACCGGCGTGTCCTACATGATCCCGTTCGTCGCCGGCGGCGGCCTGCTGATCGCGCTGGGCTTCCTGCTCGGCGGCTACGCCATTACCGACGTGGCCGACACCTACCTGGGCGAGAACACGCTCTGGAACCTGCCCGAGGCAGGGCTGCTCGCCTACCTGGGCGCCGCCGCCTTCAAGATCGGCTCGCTGTCGATGGGCTTTTTGGTCCCGGCGCTGGCCGGCTATATCGCCTACGCCTACGCCGACCGTCCGGGCATCGCCCCTGGCTTCACCGCCGGCGCGGTGGCGGGATTCATGGGCGCAGGCTTCATCGGCGGCATCGTCGGCGGCGTGATCGCCGGCCTGGCCTGCCGCTGGATCAACTCCTGGTCCGTGCCGCGCTGGCTGCGCGGGCTGATGCCGGTGGTCATCGTGCCGCTGCTGGGCTCCATCATCGCTTCCGGGCTGATGTTCCTGGTGCTCGGCGGGCCGATCGCGCGCCTGACCGAAGCGCTGAACGACTGGCTCTCGGGCATGTCGGGTGTGGCAGCCGCCGGTCTGGGTCTGATCCTGGGCCTGATGATGGCAGTGGACCTGGGCGGTCCGGTCAACAAGGTCGCCTACTCCTTCGCCGTGGCTGGCCTGGGCGCCGGCTCGCTGGTGGAGAACCCCGCCCCGCTGATGATCATGGCCGCAGTGATGGCCGCCGGCATGGTGCCGCCGCTGGCCATGGCCCTGGCCACCGTGATCGCCCCGAAGCTGTTCAGCGGGGCCGAGCGCGAGAACGGCAAGGCCGCCTGGCTGCTGGGCGCCGCCTTCATCTCCGAGGGAGCCATCCCGTTCGCCGCGGCCGACCCGCTGCGCGTCATCCCCGCCTCCATGGTGGGCGCCGGTGTCACCGGCTCGCTGGTCATGGTCTTCAACGTGGTCAGCCAGGCCCCGCACGGCGGCATCTTCGTTTTCTTCGCGATGAACAACACCTGGCCGCTCTTCCTGCTTGCCACCGTGATTGGTACGGTGATCTCGGCGCTGCTGGTCATCATCCTGAAGAAGTTCGTCCGCAAGTCCCCGGCCGTCCAGGCCCAGCCGGCAGCCGCCGAATCGGCAGGAGTCGCAGCATGAGCACGCAGCAGGTTTCCTACCACGGCGTCGGCGTCAGCGCCGGGCGCGTGATCGGGACGGTGCTGCGCATGCCCGATCCGATCACCGCCCCGGCCGACGGCGCCCCGCTGCCTGAAGGCTCCACCGCCGACGCTGAAATCGAGCGCCTGGCCGCGGCCACGCAGTCCGTCGCCGCAGCCCTCAAGGCCCGCGCGGCCACCGCCACCGGAGACGCGCAGGCCGTGCTGAAGGCCACCGCGCTGATGGCCAGCGACCGCACCCTGCTCAAGTCCGCCAGCAAGCTGGTCTCCGGCGGCACCTGCGCCGAATCGGCCATTTGGGAAGCCGCCGACGCGGTGGCGACCCAGCTCGCGGCGCTGGGCGGCTACATGGCCGAACGCGCCGGCGACGTGCTGGACGTGCGCGCCCGCATCGTGGCCGAGCTGCGCGGGGTGCCCGCCCCGGGCATCCCGGACTCGGACGTGCCGTTCGTGCTGGCCGCGGTGGATCTGGCCCCGGCCGACACCGCCACCCTGGATCCGGCCAAGGTACTGGCCCTGGTCACCTCCGACGGCGGGCCGCAGTCGCACACCGCGATCATCGCCCGCTCGCTGGGCCTGCCCGCCATCGTCGCCGCCGCCGGCACCACCGCGCTGGACGACGGCATGCTGGTCTTCGCCGACGGCATCAGCGGCACCGTAACCACGAACCCCGGCGCCGAGCAGGAGCACCTGGCAGCCACCTACGCAAACCGCGAACCGCTGCCGAACTTCGACGGCAACGGCATGCTGGCCGACGGGCATCTGGTTCCGCTGCTGGCCAATGTGGGCAGCGGGACTGATGCCCAGGCGGCCGCGGCCGCCGGTGCCCAGGGCGTGGGACTGCTGCGCACCGAGTTCTGCTTCCTGGGCCGCGACGCCGAGCCGACGCACCAGGAGCAGGTAGCCGCCTACGGCGCGGTCTTCGAGGCCTTCGCCGGCAAGAAGGTCGTGGTGCGCACGCTGGATGCCGGCGCGGACAAGCCGCTGCCCTTCCTGACCGACACCACCGAGCCGAACCCCGCCCTGGGTGTGCGCGGCTACCGCACTGACGCGGCCAGCCCCGGCGTGCTGTCCCGCCAGCTGGCGGCCATCGCGCAGGCGGCCGGGGAGCACCAGGCCGAGGTCTGGACCATGGCCCCGATGATCTCCACCCCGGCCGAGGCCGGCGCGTTCGCGGCCATGGTCGCCGAGGCGGGCCTGCACACCGGCGGCGCCATGATCGAGGTTCCCTCCGCGGCGGTGCTGGCCGGCGGCATCCTGTCCCGCTGCGACTTCGTCTCGCTGGGAACCAACGACCTGACCCAGTACACGATGGCCGCCGACCGCCAGCTGGGCGCCATGGCCGAGCTGAACGACCCGTGGCAGCCGGCGGTGCTGCACCTGATCAAGGCCACCTCCGAGGGTGCCCGGAGCGCCGGAGGCAAGCCGGTGGGCGTGTGCGGCGAGGCCGCGGCCGACCCGGCGCTAGCCGTGGTGCTGGTCGGCCTGGGCGTGAACACACTGTCCATGAACAAGCGGGCGCTGTCCCCGGTCGCGGCGGTGCTGCGCACGGTGGACCTGCCCGCCGCCCGACGTCTGGCAGCGCTCGCCCTGGACGCCGACTCGGCCTCCGAGGCCCGGCGGCTCGTGCGCGCCGAACTGCCGGAGCTGGACCGCTTCGGCCTATAGAACCAAGAAAACAAACCACCAGATCAAAGGAGCCTGTCATGGCAGAACGTCAAGCAATCATCGGCAGCCGCGTGGGACTGCACGCCCGCCCGGCAGCCATCTTCGCCGAAGCCGCGGCCGAGGCCCCCGTAGAGGTCACCATCGCCTTGGAAGGCGAACCGGCCCAAGACGCGCTGGACGCCTCCAGCATCCTCTCCCTCATGGGGCTTGGCGCCGAATACGGCACCACCGTCATCCTGCGCGCCGAGGGCGAGGGCGCCGAGGAAGCCCTGGACAAACTGGTCAAGGTTCTGGAAACCGACCACGACTCCGAGTAGTTCCAGCAGCTGGCCACGGCGCCGGCGGCCCCGATTTTCCCGGGGCCGCCGGCGCCGCTGTTTTGCCCGCAAGATCGCAAAAATAGTGATTGACAAAATTCAATCAGTGGCCTGATGATTGATTTCTACACATGCGGGACAGGAGCACGTCATGAGCACCTTGACGACTTCCATGCAGCGCCTGGTCAGGCCATTTTCACAACGGGACTATGCGCTGCTGGCCAGCGCCATGGTGGCATCAACCTTCGCCTCGGGCATGTGGGCCGTGGCAATGGTCTACCAGGTGCGCGCGTTGGGCGGCGGGCCGATGGAGCTGTCGGTGGTCGCCACCGTGAACAGCGTCGGGCTGCTGGCGCTGGTGCTGGTCGGCGGGATCGCGGCCGACCGCTATTCAAGCCGCAGGATCGTGATCGGCATCCAGGGGCTGTACCTGCTGGTCATGTCCGGCACCGCGGTGCTGTCGCTGACCGGCGCGGTGCAGCTGTGGCACCTGAGCGTTACCGGCTTCTTCGCAGGGGCCGGGGCGGCCTTCTTCTACCCGGCGTATTCCGCGCTGCTGCCCAGGATGCTTCCCGGGGAACAGCTGCTGGCCGCGAACGGGCTGGAGGGAACTGTCCGCCCGGTCGTGCAGACCGCGCTGGGGCCCATGGCCGCGGGCTTCCTGGTCGCGCTGATTTCCCCCGCCCATGCGATCCTCGGGGTGGCGTTGTGCCATCTTACGGCCCTGGCGGTGCTGCAGTTCATCCGGCGGCGTCCGGAATACGACACCGCGGCCCCGGAAGACGAACACGGCCAGCCCGGCATCCTGACACAGCTGCGCGAAGGCGTGGGCTACACAATGCGCACCAGCTGGCTGCGCTGGACGCTGCTTTTCTCGGCAGTCTCGGTGTTCTCCTTCATCGGGCCCTTCGAGGTGCTGCTGCCGTTCATCGTCAGCGACCAGCTGCACGGGGACGCCACGCTGTTCGGCTACGCGCTGGCGTTCTTCGGAATCGGCTCGGCGGCGGGATCACTGCTGATCGCCTCCTCCCGGTTCCCGCGGCGCTACCTCAGCCTGATGACCGCCTGCTGGTGCCTGGGCACGCTGCCGCTGGCCCTCGTCGGCTATGTCGACGCCGCCTGGATGCTCTTCGCCATCCTGGTGGTCTTCGGGCTGACCGACGCGGCGGGCATGGTCATCTGGGGCACGCTGCTGCAGCGGCGGGTGCCGAAGCACCTGCTGGGACGGATTTCCAGCCTGGACTTCTTCGTCTCGCTGGCGCTGATGCCGGTGTCCATGGCGGTGGCCGGGCCGTTGAGCCAGCTGCTGAGCCTGCAGGCGATCTTCATCTGCGCCGGGGTCATCTCCCCGGTCTTCGGGATCATCGCCTGGAAAGCCGGGAAATTCGCCAAGGACGAGCTGGCCAATCCGTTGGATACCCCGGATCCCGTGGCTGAACTGGAGAACGGCTAGTTGTTCACCGAAAATCCAGCACCGGATGCGTGGCATTGATGCGGCGCGGAGCGAAAAGCGAGATGGTGGACGCATGAGGTCTTCGTCCACCATCTTGCCGCGCGCCGCCGCAGTGCTGCTGAGCCTCGGCCTGCTCACCGGGTGCGCTTCCGGCCCCGCCCCCTCCGAGACGGCGAGCGCCCCGCCGGAGGAAAGCGCCGCGCCGGTCGACTGCACCGTTGCCAAGTGCGTGGCGCTCACCTTCGACGACGGGCCGGGCGAATTCACCGACCGGCTGCTGGATGAGTTGAAGGAAGCCGACGCCCCGGCCACCTTCTTCATGGTGGGCAAGAACGTGGGCAGATACCCTGACACCGTCAAGCGCATGGTCGCCGAGGGGCACGAGCTGGGCAGCCACACCTGGGACCATGCGGACATCACGACGCTGACCAAGGAGAAGATCGAGCACGAGGTCCAGTGGACCGACGAGGCCATCGAGAAGGCCTCCGGGCGCAAGCCCGATGTGCTGCGCCCGCCCTATGGCAGCCACGGCGTGGTCTACGACCGGCTGGTCCCCTACCCGCTGGTGCTGTGGGACGTGGACACGCTGGACTGGAAGCACCACGATCCGGTGAAGACCGTGAAGATCGCCATGGAAGAGCTCAAGCCCGGCTCGATCATCCTGATGCACGACATCCATGAGAGCTCGGTCCAGGCGGTCCCGGACCTGGTCGGAAAGCTCAAGGAGCAGGGCTACACCCTGGTGACCGTCGACCAGCTCTTCGCCGGAACCGACTTCGTTCCCGGCGCCGCCTATGAGCGCGGCGCGCACCCGGCGGCGGCGCAGGGCTGAGTCGGGTCAGGGAGCGGTTTCGGCGTACATGCGCAGCTGGTCGAGCTTGTCTTCCTCGCTTTCACGCACATGCCCGGCCAGCTCCTCGCACTCCTCCACACTCAGGTCCGGATTGATGATTGCCACCTGGAGCACCACTTCGGTGTACCCGGCGTCGTCCTTCAGGTCGTAGCGGTAGGACAACCCGTCGGGGTTCTGCGAGGTGTGCAGCACCAGCAGCCGGTTCTCGATGAGGTCGCGGACCTCGTACCGGCGTTCGTGCCCGGCGACCCGGTAGGTCAAGGTGGTTCCCACCCGCAGCTGGGGGTCATCCGAATGCATGGATCCGATGCCGTGCATCCACAGGGGTGCCGCCGCCCAGTCGGTCAGCAGCTCCCAGACGCGATGCACCGGAAGATGGATGGTCACGGTGCTCTCGAACACGCTGAACTGGCTCATACCGGCATCGTCCCATCCGCGGCCCGTCTTGCCAAGGGCTGGAAGCCCCGCGGCCCCTGCCGCGGGACGCTGCGGCGCAAGCTCGGAGAACGCAGGCCGGCTCACGCGGCGCCCGGGGCGCTGCGTGAACCGGCCTGCGGCCCTTCCTTCCGGCGTGGTGGCCGGGCGGGAGGGATGATTTACCAGTCTTCGTCTTCGTCCGCCTCGGAGATGCCGAGTTCAGGCTCCTGCTCCAGGTCGAAGTTGTACCAGGCCTCGGCGAAGTCGGCCATGGAGTCCAAGGCGTCCTGCGCGTCCGAGTCCAGCACCTCGAGCGCATCGGGACTGTTGAGGATCGCGGTGATCGCCACGAACGGATGGTGCTCGAAGTAGTCGGTCGGGGTGGCGCCCTCATTGAACGTCAGGTCCTCGCTCTGGGCGAAGAGATCAGTGTACTGAGCCACGGCATCGGGCAACCTGGTCAGATTAATACCGGTCAGGGACTCATTGTAGATTTCGGCAGTGGCATCTGCCCACTGCTCAATGAGCTCCTCGCTCATTTGTGCCATCTGTTTTTCCACCTCGTGCTCGGGAAGTGAACTGCGCGCGCAGTTCGGTAGCACTTCATCTTAAGCTGTGGCGTTCCATGTGCCAAGACGACCCGGGCCATCGTGATCCATGCCTCGCGGCAACGGCCGCTAGGGCAGCTCAACGGCCGGCAGCGAGGGCAGTTCAACGATCTCCGGGCGTTGGGTGCGCAGCTCGTCAAGGCTCTCGTCGAGCAGGTTGAAATCCAGCTCGGACCGCTTGGGATCCATCGGCAACGGGCCGGTGGGGGCCAGTCCGGAAGGGCCCATGACCAGCAGCGCGGCGGCGAATCCAGTCGCCAACAGGCCGGGCACCAGGTGCAACCCGATGAAGTAGATCCCCGCCACGTTGCCGTGGACCAGCGCCGCGCGACGGTGCTTGGAGGAGGCACCCACGACCTGGCCGTAGGCAAATGCGTTGCCCGCCGCGCCCAACCGGATGTGCGCGACGATCAGGGGCACCGCCACTGACAGCAGGCCCAAGCCCAGCGCCGCCAGTGGCACCGTGGCCAGCCTGCTGCCGCCGTCGGCGCAGTAGCCGAACAGCACCAGGTTGATGCACACCATCAGCACCCGCATCCAGAACCCGGAGGCCAGCCACCCGCTGCGGCGCAGCAGGAACAGCCGACGCGCCTCGCGGTCCGCGGGATCCTGCGGAACACCGGCGGCCTCCCGGTCGACCCATGCGGCGGCCAGCTGGCTGCCCGCCACGCCAAGCAGCAGCACAACGGTCCCCAGCAGGCTTGCGGCATCGAAGCAGGCCAGCAGCGCGCCAACCAGCCCGGCGACCCAGCTTGCCCGGTAGAGCCGCAGCCCCCGAAAGACCCAGGGGTGCCGGGCGCGGATGTCGCCGGCGTACCCTGCCGGCAGGGGTTCGGACGCTTTCTTGAAGGTTTTCCGGTTCCACAGCGCGAAGGCGCCGGACACCAGCACGATCAACGCGGGCATGATGACCAAGACCGCAGCCTCAGCCAGCGAGTCGAACATGGCAAGGCAGGCCAGCAGCGGGATGAAGATCCAGAAGCGGTTGCGGTAGACGCGCTGCTTTTCGATGAAGGTTTCGGCGAAGTCTTCGTGCAGCCCCTGGTTCAGGGGGTCGCGGGCCAGCAGGCCGCGCAGCAGCTGCCCGCGGTCGCCGACAAGCTGCTGGCCGTTCTCCACCTCGGCGGCGTAGCGCAGCATCCCCTGGTGGTGCGGGTCGATGCCCAGGCCCGCCTGCAGGTGGGCCAGGGCGGCGCGGTGGTCCCCCGAGACCCGGGCGGCCATCGCCGCACCGAGATAGTACTCGGGGTTCTCCGGTTGCAGCCGAAGCGCATGCTCGGTGGCCTGCCGGGACAGCATGCGGTCTTCGGCGCTGCGCACGGAACCGGCCAGGATCAGGCCCAGCAGGTAGTGGGCATCAGCGAATTCCGGCCAGGTCTCGATCAGCCAGTACACCGTCTGCAGGGCTTCGTCGCGCTGCCCCAGCCGCATCAGCGCGAAGGCCAGGAAGAGTCCCGCTTCGGGCTGCTCGACATCCAGATTGAGCGCTGCACGCGCGGCATCAGCTGCTTCGGCGTGGCGGTCCAGATGCAGCAGCCCGGAGGCGTAGTGCACCCAAAATGCGGGATTCTCTTGGTGCTGCTGCAGGTTTTCCTTAAGCAGGTCCACCGCTTCCGCGGCGCGGCTGGTCGCCAGGTGGTGGCTGACCCGGGTACGCAGTACGTCGAATTCCATCAGACGAGTTTTCCTGTGCGCCCTAGAGCATTTTCCGCGAACGCAGGTAGTCGGCCAGGTCGTCGTAGCGGCCGTGCTCGTTGCCGAAGCGGACCACGTTCCGCGCGGATTCGAGCCACGGCAACGTGGAAGGCTTGACCTCCCCGATGGCCTGTTGGACATGGCCCATGTCCACGGGAACGACCTCATTGCGTTCGATGGACTGCATCATGGCCTTCTCCGCGGCCGTGGTGCACAGATGCTCCAGGTCGGCTCCGGAGAACCCGTCGGTGCGGGAGGTGATCCATTTGAGATCGATACCGGCGATGGGGCGGCGCTGCAGGTGGTGGCGCAGGATCGACCCGCGGGCCTCGGCATCGGGAGGGGTGACCAGCACGGAGCGGTCCAGTCGTCCGGGGCGAAGCAGCGCCTCGTCCAGATCCCACGGATGATTGGTGGCGGCCAGCACGTAGAGGCCGTCGTTGTTGGCCGAGAGCGAGTCCATTTCCAGCAGCAGCTGGTTGACCATCTGGCGCAGCCAGGAGGCGGAACCGGTCAGCGAGCCGCGGCGCAGGCCCAGCGCGTCGACTTCGTCGAGGAACAGCACCGTCGGGGCGTTCGCGCGGGCCTTGTCGAACACTGCCTTCAGGTTCTTCTCGGTACCTCCCACATGCGAGTCGAGGATGTCGGTCATGGTCACGGCCATGAAGTTCGCCTGCAGCTCGCCGGCAACCGCCCTGGCCACGAAGGTCTTGCCGCAGCCCGGCGGGCCGTAGAGCAGCAACCCGCCGCGCAGCGACTTGCCGAAGGCCTTGGCGATGGCCGCGTTGCGCATGGGAGCCAGGAAGGATTCGTTCAGCCGGTCCTTGACCGCCTGCAGCCCGCCCACGTCGGCCAATGTCACCGGTTCGCCCGCCGGCTCCAGCGGCGGCTCCAGCGCGCCGGAATCCTCGCTGATCTGGAGGGGCTGCTCGATGAAGGGCGCGGCCAGCGCGTCGCTGAACTGCGCGGCGGCCGCGGTCCAGTCATAGCCGCCGTCCGCTGCATCCGTTCCGGATCCCGGGTCGGGTTCAGATGCGGAGGGGGCCGGCGCTGTTGGCTGCGGCGGCTGCACGGGGCGCTCGGCGGCAGCCGTGCCGCCGACCAGTGCCGCGGTCACCTGGCCCAGCAGGCCCAGCGCAGTCGCGTTTCCGGGGTCTTTCTGGATTACGAGATTCAGCTGAGCCAGTGCTTCCGCTTGGCGGTTGGCTCCGTGGAGCAGCTGCGCGAGGTGCAGCCCGAGCTCCAGATCTTCGGGGGCCTGCTCAACGGCGCGCTGCAGGCTGGCAATTAGGGCTTCGTTCACGGTTTGTCGGCTCCCCGAGTCTCGTCGTCCCTGCCGCGGATTCCTGCACAGCAGAGCAATGCCTTTTTAAAGGCATCCAGCGGGCGCCCAAAAAGGACACCCGCTGGAATTATACGTCTATTGAGCCGGGGAATCCCCTCCGCACGACACCAGCCGCGCGGAACGGAGCCCCTAGTAGGCCTTGACGCCCTGCTCCACGATCAGGTGGATCAGCGCAAACTTCTTGTCCTCGTCGATGGCCTTCAGCGCCGCTTCCAGCGCCGCCGGAACCTCGGCGTCCTGCTCCACGCGCACGCCGAATCCACCGAAGGCCTGGGCCATCAGCGCGAAGTCGGGGTTGGCCAGCTGGGTGCCGGAGACGCGCTCCGGATACTGGCGCTCCTGGTGGGTGCGGATGGTTCCGTACTGCTGGTTGTCCATGATGATCACCAGCGGGGTGGCGCCGTACTGCGCGGCGGTAGCCAGTTCCTGGCCGTTCATGAGGAACTCGCCATCGCCGGCGATGGTGACGACGCGGCGGCCCGGGTAGCTCAGCGACGCCGCCACGGCGGACGGCACGGAGTAGCCCATGGAGCCGTTGCGCGCCGAGATCATCGAGGCGTATCCGTTGGTCGGGAAGTAGCGGTGAGCCCAGTTGGTGTGCTCGCCGGCGCCGAAGGTCACCATGGCGTCCTCGGGCAGCGACTGCACCAGATTGGCCATCATGGTGGCCATCTTGGCCTGGCCCTCGGATGGAGCTGCCGGCGGAAGCTGCGCGAATTTCTCCTGCTCGCCGCGCATCCGCGAGGTCCATTCCTTCCAGGAATCCTTGACCGGCAGGTCCATCAGCAGCAGGTCGCGGACGAACACGTCCGGCTTGGCCACGATCTGATGGGAAACCGGACCTGAACGACCACGCAGGGCGGGGTCGATGGTCACGATGAAGTTCTTCTTTTCCCAGTTCTGGCGGACGTTGAACCCGTCGGTGATCACGTCGCCCGGAACGGTGCCGACGAAGACGAGCAGGTCGGTTTCTTCGAGCAGGTCGTAGGTCGGCTTCGGACGTCCGTAGCCGATCGGGCCGACGTAGGACGGCGAGCTGAACGGGACGGTGCCCTCGCAGCGCCACTCCGCGGCTGCCGGCAGGTCGTGCTCTTCGAGCCAGCGGGTGAAGTCCGCGGCGCCCTCGTGCGACCAGTCGTTGCCGCCGAAGACGAACAAGGGCTTCTCGGCTTCCTGCAGGGCCGAGTTCAGCGCCTTCCAGTCGGTCACGGTCATGCCGCCGGTGGCCACCGGAATCTCCGGGTGCAGCTCGGCGGAGATTTCATGGCGGATGATGTCCTCGGGCAGACCCACGACCACCGGGCCGGGGCGGCCGGACATCGCCGCGAACATTGCCTCGGCGACGATTTCGCTGGCGCGCTCCGCATGGTCGAGGATCATCACGCGCTTGGCGCCGGTGCCGAACCAGGCCTTCGGATCGAATTCCTGGAACGCTTCCTTTTCCCGGTGCTCGAAGGGAATCAGGCCGACGAACAGCACCAGCGGGGTGGAGTCCTGCCATGCGGTATGCAGCCCGACGTGGGCGTTGGCCGCGCCGGGGCCGCGGGTCACCATGGCGACGCCCGGGCGCTGGTGCAGCTTTCCGTCGGCTTCGGCCATGTAGGTCGCCCCGCCTTCGTGGCGGCAGACGATTGTCTCGATCGGCGAATTATGCAGTCCGTCAAGGACGTCGAGGTAGCTCTCCCCCGGAACGACATAGGTGCGCTCAACACCGTGCGCGGCGAGCGTATCGACAATTACATGTCCGGCAGATTTCCGCATCTGCGCTTGACCGTTTTCACTCATGTTCTAGGGGCGTCTTTCTTTTTCTAGGTCGTCAGACGCAACAACGAGTTAAAAGATCATTGTGATCGTGCGATGCAACGTTGCGTCGTCAAAAAACACTACTAAAACCAGAGTAATTGCACAGCATGAATACCTATTGCTACGCGAGTATGACATGATGCGCGACTTCATGCATATCCTTGCTCATATTGTCTACAGAATTCCGAACAGTGGGACAGTGTCCTTCATCACTGAAATCCACTCCCGCCAAACGGCGTCGCGCAACCCGGAATGTTGACCAGATCACGTTGAAATAATATTCTATTAGAAAACTAATGTTTACTGGCAGGAATCACCGGCTAGTCAAACTCTCCAGTTAGGTTCTCCCATGGAATTCATTAACGGAACGATAGTCGCGGTCTACCTCGCGGCCATGCTGGCCTTCGGCTGGTGGGGCAAGTCCCGGACCAAAAACAGCAGCGACTACCTGGTAGCCGGGCGCCGACTTGGTCCGGTGCTCTACACCGGCACCATGGCCGCAGTGGTCCTGGGCGGCGCGTCCACCGTGGGCGGCGTGGGCCTGAGCTACAAGTGGGGCATCTCCGGCATGTGGCTTGTCGCGGCGATCGGCGCCGGCGTCATCCTGCTGTCCCTGGCCTTCGCCCCGACGCTGCAGAAGCTGAAGGTCTTCACTGTCTCCCAGATGCTGAGCCTGCGCTACGGCAGCAAATCGGCCACGAACACCTCCGGCATCGTGATGCTGGCGTACACGCTGATGCTGTGCGCGACCTCGACCAGCGCCTACGCCACGATCTTCGTGGTGCTCTTCGACTGGGAGAAGTGGGTGGCCATCGCCGTGGGCGGCGCCATCGTGGTGGTCTACTCGACCATCGGCGGCATGTGGTCCATCACCCTGGCCGACCAGGTCCAGTTCGTCATCAAGACCATCGGCATCTTCGCGCTGATGCTGCCGTTCTCGCTGAACGCGGCCGGAGGCATGGACGGCATCCGCGAGCGCATCGGCGCCGAGTTCTTCGACATCACCGGCATCGGGCTGCAGTCCATCATCACCTACTTCGTGGTCTACACCCTGGGCCTGCTGATCGGCCAGGACATCTGGCAGCGCGTGTTCACTGCCAAGACGCCGAAGGTCGCCCGCTGGGGCGGCACCACCGCCGGCATCTACTGCATCATCTACGGCATAGCCGGCGCCCTGATCGGCATGGCCGCCCGAGTGGCGCTGCCGGACATCACCGGGGCCGATACCAACAAGGATGTCGTCTACGCGGAAGTTGCCACGCAGCTGCTGCCGGTGGCCGTGGGCGGCCTGGTCATGGCGGCCGCCGTGGCGGCCATGATGTCCACCGCTTCCGGTGCGCTGATCGCCGCCGCGACCGTGGCCCGCACCGACGTCACCGCGTTTGTCGCCGGCTGGTTCGGCCGCACCATCGAAGTGAACTCGAACGAAAACCCGGAGCACGACGTGCGCGCGAACCGCATCTGGGTGCTGGCGCTCGGCGTGGTGACGGTATCGCTGGCGATCCTGGTGGACGACGTGGTTGCGGCGCTGACCATCGCCTACGACATCCTGGTCGGCGGACTGCTGGTCGCGATCATCGGCGGCCTGCTGTGGAAGCGCGGCAACGGCCTCGGGGCCACCGCCTCGATGGCGGCCGGCACGCTGGTCACCCTGGGCACCATGATCGTGCTGGAGATCCAGGCCGAGAACAAGTTCGACGGTGTCTACGCCAACGAGCCGATCTACTTCGGCCTGATCGCCTCCGCGCTGACCTTCATCGTGGTGTCGCTGGCCTCCAAGCCCACCGATTCCGGGGTGCTCGCGCACTGGAACCTGCGCGTCTCGGGCAAATCGCAGGAAGAAGGCGTCATGGCGGAAACCCGCAACTAGCCTGCGCAGCAACCACAAAAGCATCGAGCCACCGGCCCCGGGAGGGGCAGGTGGCTCGATGCTTTTCTCCTGTTTAGAGCTTGTCGCTCAGCAGGTCGTGGCGCACGATGGTCTGGTCGCGGTCCGGACCCACGCCGATGGCGGAGATGCGGGTGCCGCTGATCTTCTCCAGGGCCAGGATGTAGTTGCGGGCGTTCTCCGGCAGATCCTCAAGGGTCTTGGCTCCGGAGATGTCCTCGGTCCAGCCCGGGAAGTACTCGAAGATCGGCTTCGCGTGGTGGAAGTCGGTCTGGGTCATCGGCATTTCATCGTGGCGCACGCCGTCCACGTCGTAGGCCACGCAGACGGGGATCTGCTCGATGTTGGTCAGCACGTCCAGCTTGGTGACGAAGTAGTCGGTGAAGCCGTTCACGCGCGAGGCGTGGCGGGCCAGTACCGCGTCGTACCAGCCGCAGCGGCGCGGGCGGCCGGTGTTCACGCCGAATTCGCCGCCGGTCTTCTGCAGGTACTCGCCCATTTCGTCGAACAGCTCGGTCGGGAAGGGACCTGCGCCCACGCGGGTGGTGTAGGCCTTGATGATGCCAATCGAGCGGGTGATGCGGGTCGGGCCGATGCCCGAGCCCACGGATGCGCCGCCGGCGGTCGGATTCGACGAGGTCACGAACGGGTAGGTGCCGTGGTCGACGTCCAGGAAGGTGGCCTGGCCGCCTTCCATGAGCACGACCTTGCCCTCGTCCAGCGCCTTGTTCAGCACGTAGGTGGAATCGATGACCAGCGGACGCAGGCGGTCGGCGTAGGACAGGAAGTACTGCACGATGTCCTCGGCGATGACGCTGCGGCGGTTGTAGATCTTGACCAGCAGTTCGTTCTTCTGGCGCAGCGCGCCTTCGACCTTCTGGCGCAGGATGGATTCGTCGAAGACATCCTGCACGCGGATGCCCAGGCGTCCGACCTTGTCCATGTAGGCGGGGCCGATGCCGCGACCGGTGGTGCCGATGGCGCGCTTGCCCAGGAAGCGTTCGGTCACCTTGTCCATGGTCTGGTGGTACGGGGCCACCAGGTGGGCGTTGGCCGAGACGCGCAGGCGCGAGGTGTCCGCACCGCGGGATTCCAGGCCGTCGATTTCCGCGAAGAGGGCTTCCAGGTTCACCACGCAGCCGTTGCCGATAATCGGGTTGGTGTCAGGGGAAAGAATGCCGGCTGGCAGGAGCTTGAGCTCGTACTTTTCGCCGTTAACGACCACGGTGTGCCCGGCGTTGTTGCCGCCATTGGGCTTCACTACGTAGTCGACTTTGCCGCCGAGCAGGTCGGTGGCCTTTCCTTTACCTTCATCGCCCCACTGGGCTCCGACGATCACGATTGCTGGCATGGGATCCTCCCCCTTGCATAAAAAGCAGCGGTTGCGGCGTGCTTCGCGCCGGCCCGGCACGGTACCGGGCAAAAAATATGCCCCTGTCCTGCTCACTTGCCCGAGCCGGGCATCGCAAGAGTTAGGGGCTCTTACGACCAAAGTTTACCGAACCGCTAGCGGAAGTGCGAGCCGGGAAGCCTTCCGGCGCGTGGTGGGCTGGTTCTGCACGCGTCGAGAAGCCCGGAAAAACGGTATGCATTGGGCTTCAATTCACTCCATAGCCTTGATTAATCCTGCAGCTACGGCAGTATGGATGGACGGCGCCGGATAGTCATTTGCACCACGTGGCACGCACCGTTTGCACCGCACCGACAGGACCGTACACAACGCAAGGACAACCGATGAAAACGCAGCCTCGTCTTCTGGCTCTCATTCCAATCGCGGCACTTCTCGCCGCGTGCACGCCGGGCTCCCCGGACGCGCCGGCGGGCGATTCGGCCACGGCTTCCAGCACTCCTACGGCCGCATCATCAAGCCCGACCATGACAAATAGCCCGAGCGCTACGCCAACGCGGCAATCGCCAAGCACCACCGAAACCGAGTCAGCCGCCGAGGTCGACACCCGCGACTGGAAGACCTTTGCCGTCCACGGCATTTCCTTCAAGTATCCAAGCAACTGGACCATCCGCGTGGATGACTTGGACGACCCGTCTCCCGATCCGGATAATCCCTATCAGGATTGGGACATCGTCACCGAAAAAGGCCACTCCATCGCCACGTTCGAGGCGAATTCAGCCAAGGACACCGACGGCGATCTTGCCACCTACAAGCGCACCACCTTGGAAACCGAAAAGGTTCCGGCGAAGCTGCACACCCCCGCAGTGTTCGTGGCGGAGCACTTCGTCCAGACCGAATCCGGAGACGACTCGAATGACGAAAAGTTCGTCATGTTCCTGAGCACCAAAGAAAGGGCCGAGGACCGCGGCACGGACCCTGCGTTGTCCTACTTCATGCCCGTCGCCGACTTCTATACCATCTTCGAGTCCGATGGCGATCTGCCAGAGGCATTGGGCATCGACGACGACCACGTAACAATCGAAGCGGCCAAGAAAATCATGAAATCGCAGGAATACCGAACCCTGAAGGCGATGATGCTCAGCGTCTCCGTCAAGTGACAGCAAGAAAATCTGCCTCATTCTTGACCCTGACACCGTGTCAGATGGGATAACTGAAGACATGTTGACCATTGGGCAGTTCGCGCAGATCGGCCAGGTGACCCACCGCATGCTGAGGCACTGGGACACCGCTGGCCTCTTGGTCCCCGCTCACGTGGACCGGGCCAGCGGCTATCGATCCTACGATCCCTCGCAGCTGCATCGGCTGCACCGGATCGTCGCGCTGCGGCAGCTGGGGTTCGGCCTGGCCGAAATCTCGTTGATGCTCGAAGGCGCAGCAGATCTCGAACGGCTCAAGGACCTGCTTCAAGCCCGCAGGTCTGATGTCGCCGCCGAGTACGAACTGGCAACCACCCGGCTGGCGGATGTCCAACGCCGGTTGGATCTCATCGAACAGGAGCACCACATGTCCAGGATCGAACTGATCGACAAGCCGTTGCCGGCGCTGCGACTCGCCGCGCTGACACGTACCGTGCAGTCCCAGCCCGAAATCGCGACCGTCATCGGCGGCATGTTCGCCCAAGTCGAGGCCGCGCTTCCCGAAATTCCCGACTCCATGGCCATTGCCCAGTACCGTCCGGTCGAAGACGGGCTGGAAGTCACGGCGGGTTTCGAATATGCAGGGCCGGCGGTGGCCGGATGCGACATCGTTGAGCTTGGCGCGCAGCCGGCGGCGCTATGCGGGGTGCATCTGGGGTCCATGGACCGCATCCACGAAAGCTGGCAGGCGGTGCACCAGGAAATCCTCGACCGGGGTTCGGCCCCCAGCGGCCCGTGCCGGGAACTGTACGTACGCTCGGAACCGGAGGACCAGTCCGACTGGGTCACCGAACTGCAGCAGCCCTACGCGCGGAGCTAGTCGACGTCCAGCAGCACGCCGGCTCGCAGCGGCACCCGGGACCGGGGCCGCAGAAGCAGGACAACCAGCGCCGCGGCGATCAGCACCATGCCAATCCACCCCATCAGGCCCACGCGCTCGCCCAGCAGGAACACGGCGAGCGCCGCGGCAACGGCAGGTTCGCTCAGCGTGACGGTGGTTGCGGTACTGGCCGGGACCCGGGACAGGGCGATCCCGAACAGGACGTATCCCAGGAACATCGGGACCAAAGCCATATAGGCGGCGACCGCGAAATTCAGCGGATCCTGTACCAGCGGCGCCCCGGTGGCCAGCAACACCGGCATCAGCAGCAAACCTCCCAGGCCGAAAACCGCTCCCACCGCTGCCTTCCGTGGAATCCCGTTGGCCATCAGCCGTCCGGCGGCCCAGGAATAGACTGCGTAGCTGGCACCGGCGGCAAGTCCCAGCAGGCAGCTGGGAAAGACCGTATCGGCATTGGCGTTGTCCCCCGCGGCCCTGGCGAATCCCAGCAGCGTACTGCCGGAGATGCCCAGCGCCGCCGCCAGATACCAGCGGGTGGTGAGCTTGATTCCGTCGATGAGCCGCTCAAGAAGTCCGGAGAACAGCGGTGCGGTCCCCAGCGAAATCACGGTTCCCAGGGCGACGCCGCCCAGATGCATGGACGAATAGAAGGCCAGCGGATAAACCAGGATGCCCACGGCCCCGAGCATGACCAGGCGTCGGTTGATCACCAACGGGACTCGGGCTGCCTTCAGGGAACGTGCGCCGAGCACCGCTTGGAGCAGCCCGCCGATGCCGAGCGACGCAGCCCCGATGGCCAGGGGCGAGACGCCGTGGGCCTGCGCCGCGGCGGTGCCGGTGGTTCCCCAGAGCACCGAAGCCGCCAGCAGCATCAGCACCGCTGTGCCCTGCGCACCGCCGGCCGGATTTTTCACAGGGCACGCACCATGCTGGTGATCAGCGACTTGGCTCGGTGCAGCAGTTCGCTGTGGCCTTCCAGGCCGGCCCGCGAGATGGCGCCCTCAAGCAGGAAAGAGATCTGTTCGGCGAGCGCGGCGGCCTGCCTGGAATCGGTCAGCGATTCAAGATGTTCGCGGAGCAGGTCTTCAACTTGGGCCTTGTGCCCGGCCACGATGGACCGTCCGGGGTCTCCCGCCGGCAGCTCCGCGGCCGCGTTCAGCAGCCCGCAGCCGCGGAAACCATGCTCATAACCGGCCTCGGCATGGTCGAGGTAGGCGTCCACGATGGCCAGCACGCCGCCGACCGGATCCGAGGACGCACCGAGGCGGGCGCGATATAGTTCCAGCCATTCCTCGTGGCGGGCCTGCAGGTAGGCCGCCACCAGCCCCGACTTGGATTCGAAATTGTTATAGAGGCTCATCTTGGCCACTCCGGCTTCCGCGATGACTGCATCGATGCCCGTGGCGGAAATGCCGTGGGCATAGAAGAGCCGGGCCGCGGCATCCAGGAGCTTGGATCTGGCATCAAGGCGCGGGGACAAGGGAACCTCCAAGTAGACAGGTCGGTCTAAATAGACAGACTAGTCTAGTTAGACCGATCAGTCTAGGTTGTTCCCGCGGCTTCCTTCAGGCATCGCAGAAACACGTCCGCCGCGGGATTATCCGAGCTCGCCGCCGCATAGAGGGCGCTGCGCGGATTGCCGGCGATCGGCCGGAACACCACCTCCGGCATCTGGAAACGCGACACCGAGGCCGGAAGGATCGACACCCCGAGCCCGGAGGCCACGAGCCCCAGGATGGTTTCCTGATGGATGGCGCGTTCGACGATGCGTGGCGGGGAAAAGCCTTCGAACAACGAATGCACCAAGGTGTAGAAACCATTCATGTACTTGTAGGGGAAGAGCACAAAGTCCTCACCCAAAAGCTGCTCAATCTCCAGCTCCGCCTGCCCCGCGAGGCGGTGGTCCGCTTGGATCACCGCTACCAGCGGCTCGGCAAGCACCTCGGTGAGCACGAGTCCCGGAACCGGAGCCGGGTCACGCAGGATTCCCAGATCCAGCTTCCCATCCAGCAGCTGGTCAATCTGCTCATCGGTGGTCAACGGGCGCAGCGCAAGATCCACACTGGGCCGCAGCTCGCGAAATAGCCTAATGGCACCGGGCAGGGCCGCATAACTGGCCGAACTGACGAAACCCACGGCGATCCTGCCCCGCAGCCCAAGCCCGGCCTCGGTCAACTCATGGTTGGCCCGCTCAAGATCCGCCAACAGCGGGCTTATCCGATCGCGATAGGCGCGCCCCGCAGGGGTCAGCTCGACGCTGCGCGTGGTGCGGCTGAAAAGCCGCACCCCGAGCTCCTGCTCAAGCTTCTTGATCGCCACGGTCAAGGGCGGTTGCGACATCCGCAGCGAGTCGGCGGCGCGCCCGAAGTGCAGGTGCTCGGCCACCACGAGAAAGTACTGAAGCTGTCGAAGTTCCATGCATCTATTGTTGCACGAACACTAATAATTTCATTGAAAATAGTATTGGACTAGATAATAATTTTTGTGGGTTACTGGAAGCGGAACAATCGCACACCGTCGTCCAGGAGCACACAATGAGCCAGAAGACCCACGCCCCATCCGCCGAATACATTGTCATCGGAGCGGGCTTGAGCGGTGCCGCAGCCGCATGGAAGCTCGCCCAGCGCGGCCACGAAGTCGCACTGCTCGAGCGCAAGGTTCCCGCCGCGGCCGATGCCAGTTCGCATGGCTCGGCGCGCATCTTCCGCTACGCCTACCCTGACAGCTTCTACACGGATCTGGTCTGCAGGGCGCGGACCGCCTGGGACGAACTTGAGCTGGCCAGCGGGCAGCAGCTGATCTCCCCGCACGGCTCGGTCGACTACGGGGCATTGCGCAACCCCCGCCATTTGGCGTCGGTATTGGAATCCGCGGGAGTCGAGCACGAACTGCTCAGCGCAGCCGAAGCGCGCGACCGCTTCGCGGGCATCGACTTCGACACCGAGGTGCTTTGGCATCCGGGTGCCGGCGTCATCGATGCCGAACGGTCGGTGCAGGCCATGGTCGCCCAGGCCAAGGCGCATGGTGCTCGGGTCGAAACCAACTGGCCCGTCGCATCCGTTGAAGCAGCCGGCAGCGGCTACCGGGTCAACAGCGCGGACGGGCGCTCCTACCTCGGGTCCAGAATCGTCGTGGCCGCCGGAGGGTGGCTGCCCGGGCTGCTGGGCAACCTGCCGCTGCCCGCGGGCTTCGCAGGCAGCGTGCCGACGATGGACGTCTACCAGGAAAACGCATACCACTTCCCCTACCGCAACCAGGATCCCGAGGCCCGCCTAGCCTGGCCCACGTATATCCACAAGGATCCAGCATTCAAGTCCTATGGCCTGCCTGGCGGACGCGATGCCGGGTTCCGCGGTCAAAAGGTCGCCGAATACATGGGCGGGCGCCGAATGGACAGCGCCGCGGCGCAGGACGGGCGCATCGATCCGGCCAACCGCGAACGCGTCATCGACTACGTCAAGCGCTACCTGCCCGGTCTGGACCCGACCCCGTATGCGGAGACCACCTGCATCTTCACGTCCACGCCCACCGAGGACTTCATCATGGACGAAGCCCAGGGCATCACCATCATGTCCCCCTGCTCGGGACACGGGGCGAAGTTCGGCCCGCTGCTCGGTGACCTGGCCGCAGACCTGGCCACCGGAACCGGCACGGTTCCGGAGCTCTTCCGCCTGTCCTCCCATGCCAAGGCCCTGGCCTAGAGCGAACCCGCAGGAGAAATCGCATGCAGCATCTTGACACCGCCAGCACCATCCCCGCTTCCACCGTCGCCTCGCTGATGGGGCAGATCGCCGGCATCGGGCGGGACCGGCTGCGCGGCGGCTACACCCGTCCCGTGTATTCCACTGCAGAGCTGGACCTGCGCGGCTGGTTCACCGAGCAGGCCGCCGCGCGGCAGCTGAGCGTGGAGCAGGACGGCAACGGCGCGCTGTGGGCTTGGTGGGACCTTCCCTCCGGGATCCGTGCGGACGCCGTGGCCACCGGAAGCCATCTGGACTCGGTCCCCGGCGGCGGGGCCTTCGACGGGCCGCTGGGGGTAGCCAGCGCGCTGGCCGCCGTGGACATCCTGCGGTCCAGGAACCTGAAACCCACCCGCCCACTGGTCTTGGCAGTCTTTCCCGAGGAGGAGGGATCCCGCTTCGGGGTGGCCTGCCTGGGTTCACGGCTGCTGACCGGCGCCATCGACCGGGACAAGGCGCTGAACCTGCGCGATCCGGACGGCAACACCTTCGCCGAAATCGCCGCGCACCATGGGCTGGACGTACGGCGCATCGGAGCGGATCCGGCGCTGCTCGGACAGCTCGGCGCCTTTGTCGAACTGCATGTGGAACAGGGGCTCGGGCTTGGACAGCTGCAGCATCCGGTGGCCGTGGGCGGATCCATCCTGGGCCACGGGCGCTGGAAGCTGTCCATGTCCGGGCAGGGCAACCACGCCGGCACCACGCTCATGCGCGACCGCCGCGACCCCATGGTCGCCGCCGGCCGGACCATCGCCGCCGTGCAGCAGATTGCCCGCGCCCAGGACAACGCCCGCGCCACCGTCGGAAGGCTGCACCCCGTTCCCGGCGGCACCAATGTCATTGCCTCGCGCGTGGATTTCTGGCTGGATGTCCGGCACCCGGACGACGCGGTCACCGCAGCCGTGGTCCAGGACATCCACCGCGCCGCGCAGCAGATCGCGGCGGAAGAAGACTGCGGCTTCGAATTCTCGCAGGAGTCGCTCAGTCCGACCGTCGGCTTCGACGCCGACTTGTCCCGCAGGCTGGGCGCGTCGCTGGGCAACGCTCCCGTCTTGGACACCGGAGCGGGCCATGATGCGGGCGTGCTCGCCGGGCACGTTCCCAGCGCCATGCTGTTCGTCCGCAATCCCAGCGGCATCTCCCACTCCCCCGAGGAATACGTCGAGGATGCGGATGCCGAGCTCGGCGCGCTGGCACTGGCTGACGCGCTGCAGGGCTTGTTGAGCTGATCCCCGCGCCAGACGAACCCCCTGCGCGAAAGCCCGGGGCCGCATCCGGAGAATTCCGGATGCGGCCCCGGGCTTTCGCCCGCGCCGCCGAAGCTGCCACCGGCAACCCGAGGCTCGTTCCAGTCAGAAGGACTTCAACAGCGCCGGGACATCGTTCCGGTCGGGATTCGGGTGCCCGTAGTTTCGCGCACGTACCGCGGCCACCAGGCCGAGCACGAGCAGCAGCAGCCCCGCGGCCGTGGTGAATCCCAGCAGGGCCGCCAAGCATGCGGCAAAGAGGATCAGCGTGTTGCGGCGGTAGACTCTCGCCACCGACCGCGGCTGGGAACGCGCCGCGTTGCGTGTCGCCAGCCAGTACACCACCGCGAGGGCCAGCTGCGGCCAGCCCGCTGCATAGCCCGGCAGCAAAAGAATCCCCGCGCCGGATGCCGCAAAAAACAGAACTTCGGCCGCTGGCCTCATCAACAAGCACCTCCCCGTGCATCACTAGGACCCCATGCTATCGGCCGTCCGGCGCATCCGGCCCCACCCGCCACGCGGTCGGGCGCGGACGTTAAATAGCAGTTAAATAGCAGTTCCCCGGACGGGGGCCACACTCCGCCGTCCGGGGAACTACATCCATGCGGGCTCCGTTTCCGAAGCCCGGGTCTCTTGCCGGGTGCCGCTACGCGAGCACCGGGGCCTGCCACAGGTTCAGCACCTGGCCGAGGTCCTTCTGCTCCGCCGAACGGTACAGGTCCGTCGCCCACGCCACGTCCTCGATCGGCATGCCGCCGACCGAGTAGAGGATGATCTCCTCGTCATTGCGGCGCGCGGGGATCTTGCCGGTGGCCACGTCCGCGATTTCCTCCAGCTTGGACTCGGGCAGCTTGCCCTCGCGCATCAGGTCGTGGAAGTGCGTACCGGGGATGCCCAGCAGCTCGTAGGCCTGGGTGTCGTATTCCTCGGCCCAGGCGTCGTACAGCCCCCGGGCATCGAGCACCAGGCGGGCCTGGTTGATCACGAAGTCGTCGTCGAACCTGGCCGCGGCCGGCAGCAGGAACAGCGCCCCGGGCTTGATGGCGGAGGCCGGGAAGTACGGGAAGGCCCCGGAACCCTCGATGTCCGTGCTGGTGGTAGCCATGACGATGTCCGCGTCCTTGATGGCCTCCTCGATGGTTTCCGCTGCGATGACGTTGGCCACCTGCGGGAAGTTCTCGCGGATGTACGCGGCAAAGGTTTCCACGCCGGCGGCCGAACGCCCCTTGATGCGCACGGTGTCGATGCCCGGGCGCAGGGTCAGCGTGGCGTCGATGACGGACTTGGCGATCACCCCCCGGCCCCACCACGGCGGCGATCTTCGCATCTTCCCTGGCCAGGTGCTTGACGCCCACGCCCGGCACCGCCCCGGTGCGGTAGGCGCTGAGCAGGTTGGCGCTCATGATCGCCATCGGCGCCCCGGTATCGGTGTCGTTCAGGGTGAACAGGTGGATGGAGCGGGGCAGGCCCTTGGCGCGGTTGGCGGTGTTGGAGCCGTACCACTTGACCCCGGTGGTGCCGAAGCGGCCGCCGAGGTAGGCGGGCATCGCCATGAAGCGGCGGTCCGGGCCGTCGCAGGGCATGCCCTCGTGGACCGGCACCTCGGGGAAGGTGATCATCGCCCCGTGGGAGTTGCCGTTTTCGCCGGCCATCATGTAGTCCCCGTTGCGGAGCAGAATCAATGCCTCTTCCATGACGTCGGTGCAGCGGGCGATGTCGGTGACGCCGGCGGCGATCATGTCCTGTTCGCTGAGGTAGCGGAAGTTGATTGCGGTCATTGGTGGACCTTTCGTGAATGAAGTGCGGAAGCTGGTGGTTGGTGGATTTCTAGATGGCCGCTTCGCCGGTTTCGCCGGTGCGGACGCGGATGATCTGCTCCAGCGAGGCAACCCAGACCTTGCCGTCGCCGATTTCGCCATCCGGGCCTGTCCGCGCGGCCTCCAGAATGGTGTCCAGCGCGCTGTCCACCTTCGCGTCCGGAACGAGCAGTTCCAGCCGGATCTTGGTGCGGAAGTTCACCGAGTATTCCTGGCCCCGGTAGTATTCGGTGCGCCCGCCCTGGACGCCGCGGCCCTGCACCTCGGTGGCGGTCATTCCTGTGAATCCGGCTTTCTCCAATGCGGCGCACACGCTTTCGAGCCGGATCGGCTTGATCACTGCGGTGACGAGTTTCATTTGCCTGCCTTTCGATGCGGGACTTAGAACGGACGGCTGTCGTAGGCGGTTTCGGCATGGACCGAACGGTCAAGTCCGGCTTCCTCGTCCGCCTCGTCCACACGGATCGGGCGGATCTTGTTCATGACCCACAGGATCGCGAAGGTCATGCCGAAGCTGTAGCCCAGCGTGACCGCAATGGCGATCAGCTCGCTGCCCAGCTCAGAGAACGCCCCGCCGAAGACGATGCCCGCCATCTCGCCGGGAGCCGCCGGGTTGGCGAAGAACGTGGCGAACAGCGAGCCGGTGATGCCCGCGATGCCGTGCACCGCGAAGACATCCAGCGAGTCGTCGATGCGGTGGCGGCGTTTCCAGGTGATGGCCCAGGCCGCGGCCGCCGCAGCCAAGAAGCCGACCATGATGGCGCCGACCGGGCCGACCACGTCGGCCACCGGGGTGATGCCGACCATGCCGGCGATCGCGCCGGTTCCCAGGCCCAGCATGGTGGCATGCCCGTCGCGGATCCGTTCGATCGCGATGAATCCGAGCATGCCGCCGCACAGCGACAGCAAGGTGGTGAGCACCACGTACTGGGCCAGGAAATTCGCGCCCCCGGCCGTGCCGCCGTTGAAGCCCATCCAGCCGGTGGCCAGCAGGCCCACGCCGATCATCATCAACGGGAGGTTGTGCGGACGTCCGGCCTGCGCCTTGCGGCGGCCCAGCACCACCGCCAGCGCCAGGCCGGCGGCGCCGGCGTTCATGTGCACCGCGGTGCCGCCGGCGAAATCATGGAAGCCCAGCTGGTTGCGCATCCAACCGCCCACGGTCCCGGCTTCCGGATTGTCGAAGGCGAAGACCCAGTGCGCCAGCGGGCTGTAGACCACCAGAACCCACAACGCCACGAAAACCAGCCAGGATCCGAATTTCATGCGGCCTGCGGCGCCCGAGGCCACCAGGGCGGCGGAGATCGCGGCGAACAAGACGTAGAACGCCGCCCAGAAGGTTCCGCCGGCCTCGTCATCGCTCATGAAGTCGGTGTAGAACGAGAAGTCCAGCGGGTTGCCGATGAGCCCCAGTCCGCCGACCGAGTCGCCGAGTACAAGCCCGTGGCCGACCACGACGTAGACGACGCCGGTCACGGCCAGTGAACTGAGCACCATGAGCATCATGTTCAATACGTTGCGTCCGTTGAGCATGCCGCCGTACAGCATTGCCAGCCCAGGAAACATCAGCAGGACCATGGCGAATGCAGCCAGCAGCCAAGCCATGTCAGCAGCTTCCATCTCGGGACCCCTTTCGAAGAGTTTGAGTGCGAGTGGGTTCAAACTATCGACGTGAGATTCCGCGGTGCTTTCGATTTTGTTTCTGCGAAGAAACAGAATGTTTCATTATTCGAGCCACATATCGCGGTCGTGACATTTATGTAAATTGCGCGTCGCTGCCCGAAATAATTTTTGCCTCGCATTCACTCCGGGAGTATTTTCGAGAGCACATTCATACACGCCAGCACGGGATTGTTAACGGAAGGCTATTGAAGAATTTCCGGAAATCCCGGTGAAACAATCCTGACCTAATCACGAAATCACGCGGTTTTACACTGGCAGGGCACCCCGCGAATTTACCGCTCCGACGCATCTGCCGGGAGCGGCCAAGGCCAAATGGAGCCCGACATGGAACCGATGAAAATTGCCGTCCTGCATATCCGCGACACTCGCGAGCACGACCCCGGATTCCAGCTGGAGCTGGACGAGCTCAATGCCAGCGCCGCCACACAGATCCTCGCGGAGGGGCATGAACCGGAACTTGTCGCGACCTGGCAGCTGTCCTTGGAACAGGTGCAGCAGCTCGTGGACTGTTCGGATGCCGTCATCATCATGGGCGGCGAAGATGTGGACCCGGAATTCTACAACGGCCCTGAAGACTACCCGGGATCCGGAACCCACGAGCCGCAGGCCGACCGCATTCAGATCGCCGCCATCCGCTACGCAATGGCCACCGGCACTCCCCTGCTGGGCATCTGCCGGGGCATGCAGCTGCTCAACGTCGCCTTGGGAGGAACCCTGGTGCAGCACCTGCACAACGTGCAGGACCACCGGCGCGAAGGGACGGATCCGTTTGCGCAGACCCGTGTGGGCTTTGTCGCCGAAGCGCTGGCCGAAGACTTGTCGTCCGGGGACCTCCACCTATGCTCGCACCATCAAGCCATCCACGCCCTCGGGGCGGGGCTGCAGATCGCGGCCATGTCCAGCGACGGCGTGATCGAGGCAGTGGTCCACGACTCCGCCAAGGCCACAGCGGTGCAGTGGCACCCGGAGCACTCGCAGACTGCTGCTGCCCAGCTGGGTCCGTTAATCCGGCGGCTGGCGCACCAGCACGCGCAACCGGCCGCAGGGGAGGCTGAAATCCTGCAGCACCAGTTCGCCGGCGCATAGCCGCCGGTCCGTGGGACAGGGCGTACGTCTAGACTTGAGGCATGGCATTGACTCAGTTAACGGTCGTGGATACCGCGGTCGACATCCTGCAACAGTTCGGATTGGCTGATTTGTCGATGCGTCGACTGGCCAAGGAACTGGATGTCCAGGTCGGCGCCCTGTACTGGCACGTGAAGAACAAGCAGGAGCTGCTGGCCCAGGTCGCGGCGAAGCTGCTGAACACCCCGGCGCTCGCGGTGCGGGCCGAGGACTTCGCTTCGCCGGGCGAGGCGGTGCTGCAATTGATGCGCAAGCTCTATCTGGCGCTGCTTCCCATCCAGGACAGCCCCGAGGTCATCGAGGTTGCCAGCGCCATGCAGGTGAAGGACCTTCAGCCGGTGCTGCTCCTGCGTGCCCTCTTGCAACGGGCCGGGCTGACTGCCGAGCAGGCGCGCTTCGGCCAGCAGCTTTTGCTCAACCACGTGCTGGGCTCGGTCGCCTACCGCCAGAACCTCATCCAGCTGGACGTGGACTCGGAGGAAAGCGACGGCTACGACTGGGGCCTGCAGCGGGCCGTCGCCGGGCTGCTTTCCCCGGCGCCAGCCCCCGCGCAGGATTAACCGAGCGTTCCCCCGGAAAGCTCCAGATAGCAGGCCGCGCACAGCGATTCGTACCAAACGTCCTCGCCGTCGATGGCCACCTGGTCCCCGTCGAACACCACGTTCTGGCCGATGCGCCGGGTGTTGAACATGGCCTTGCGCCCGCAGCGGCAAATCGTTTTCAACTCTTCAAGCGAGTGCGCCAGCTCCATGAGCCGGGCCGAGCCGGGGAACGCATGGGTGCGGAAGTCCGTGCGGATGCCGTAGGCCAGCACCGGAACGTCATCGAGCACTGCAATACGCAACAGGTCGTCGACCTGCTGCCGGCTCAGGAACTGGGCTTCGTCCACCAGCAGGCAGGCCACGGGCGGAGCGTCGATGTGCGGGACGAGCGCGTCCGGGTCGTCGCCCGAAGCCAGTGCCGCGAACTGCTCGCGGACGTTGTCCAAGGGCGACACAATCAGGTCCACCGCACGGCTCAGTCCGAGCCGGGAAACGATCGAGCTCTCCCCCTTGGTGTCCACCCCGGGCTTGGCCAGCAGGATCCGCTGCCCGCGCTCTTCGTAGTTGAAGGCGGCCTGCAGCAAGCTCGTCGATTTGCCCGAGTTCATTGCCCCGTATCGGAAATACAGCTTGGCCACAGTCGCCCCTTGTCGAATCCATCGGCCTGCCAGCGGCAGACCACCTACGATTTTAGCGCCCGGGACCCATTCCTCCATGACACTGCATGTCGTTCCGCGACCAATTGTGACCGAGCGGCGTGCGGATCGCCGCCGCCGCTTCCCCCGCACCGAAACGGTTTTATAGCATGGAGCCAGCTTCACGAGATCTGATCGCTGGGAACCCCACGGGTTCCGGCAAGGCTCCGACCGATCAGGCGCCAACCCCACACAGTTGTACGGCGGGTGGCTCGGATGACGAAGCGGCTCGCGGCGCATCCGGCGCTTCGGGCAAGGACAACAACCTGCAAAGGCGTGGACCCATGAGCAAGCAAACCCATCTCGGCCTGGCCGCGAAGCCGCTGACAGCCAACCCCCTGCCCCGCTTCGCCAATGACTGGATCAGCGCCTGGCTGCAGTTGGACGGCGGCACCGGGTTGCTGCATATCGGCGCGGGCCCGCGCGAATGGATTCTGGAACCGCTCGATCCGACGGCGCTGAGCGCCGCCGTAGATCCGGGAACCCAGATCGAGGGCCAGTTCAATCCCGATTTGAAGATCGCCCTGATCCCCGGATCGCATCTGGTGGCGGGCAGCTCGTTCTTCCGGCTGCGCGCGTAGTCAGCTGCGCGCCACGGGCTGCCGGCGGGCGAAAACCAGCCAGTACAGCAGCGACATCACGACCACAAACGGCAGGCCGAAGACCAGCGTGAACTTGAATTCCTCGACGAACAACGTGGTCAGCAGCAGCCCGCCCAGCAGCGCCGCCCCGAGGATGGAAGCCGCGGGGTAGCCCGGCAGCTTGAATTCCAGCGGGCTGCGCTCGCGGGCGGCCTGACGGCGGAAGCTGACGTGGGTCAACAGGATCATGAACCAGGTGGCCAGCGCGCCGAAGGTGGCCAGCGACATCATCAGGCCGAAGCCTCCCTCGGGGAGCACCGCAACGGCGATCGCCGCCACGGCGATGCCTCCGCCTGACATCCACACTGCATGCACCGGGGAGCCGTTGCGGCTGGTGCGGTGCGCCAGCTTCGGGGCATGGCCTGCATCTGCCAGCGAGTGCAGCATGCGGGTCGCCGCGTAGAGCTGGGCGTTCATCGCCGACAGGGCCGCGATGATCAGCACGAAGTTCAGCACCGAGCTGGCAAAGGGGATGCCCACCTGATCCATGACGGTGACAAACGGCGAACCGCCGGAGATCAGTTCGCTGGTCGGCGCAATGGCAAGGATCAGCGCCATGGTCAGCACGTAGAACAGCAGCAGGCGCAGGAAGGAGACCTTGAAGGCCTTGCGCACCGCGAGCTGCGGGTTGCGGGCCTCGGCGGCCGCGATGGAAATCGCTTCGATGCCCATGTAGGAGAAGATCGCCACGATCACCGCGCTCCAGGTGCCCGACAGGCCGTTGGCGAAGAAGCCCGAATCAACGCTGTAGTTCGCGAACCCGAAGCCGTCGGCCGGGTCGTGGAACACCAGCCAGGCGGCGATGACGATGAAGGCGATGACCGCGAAGACCTTGATGGCGGAGAACCAGTATTCGGTGGTGCCGAAGACCTTCACGCTGGAGAAGTTCACCGCGAGCAGGGCGGCGGAGAACAGCAGCACCCACAGCACCCCGGGCACCTCGGGGAACCAGAACTGCATGTATTCGCCGATGGCGCTGACCTCCGTGCCGACCGCAAAGATCAGCGCTGACCAGTACATGTATTTGGTCAGGTAGCCGGCGTAGCGGCCGAGGTAGCGTTCGGCGTACACGCCGAAGGAGCCGGCCACCGGCTGCTTCACGGTCATTTCGGCGAGCGCTCCCATGACCAGCAGCGCGATCACTCCCCCCAGCACGTAGCTGAAGATGACCGAGGGGCCTGCCATCGCGATGGCGAGCTTGCTGCCGGCGAACAGTCCGGTGCCGATGGCGCTGCCCAGGGCGATCATCGCCATCTGGGCAGGGGTCAGCGATTTCTTCAGGCCGGGGCCGGGCCCCTTGGTTCCAACCGGCTGCTGCGCCAACGATGCTCCCTGCTGTGTACGTGTGCGGCACGCGGATCTTCATTTGCGCGCCGCGTCTAAGCGTACTCGGGAGCTTTCACCCCGGATCTTCGCCGAAGATCCGGGGTCTGGCGGATACCGCCTAGGTCACGGCATTTCGGACCGTGAACTCTTCGCGCTGCCAGTCGCCGGTGTGCAGAATCTCACGCAGGATTTCCACCGCATCCCAGATGTCGGTGCGCGAGAGGTACAGCGGGGTGATGCCGAAACGCAGGACCTCCGGCTCGCGGTAGTCTCCGATGACGCCGCGGGCGATCAGCGCCGCCATGATCTCGTAGCCGTGCTCGTGGCGGAAGCTGACGTGGCTGCCGCGCTGGGCGTGCTCGCGCGGGGTGACCAGTTCCAGGCCGTGGTCGGCGCAGCGGGTCTCGACGAGCTCGATGAACAGGTCGGTGAGTTCCAGCGAGGCGGCGCGCACCGCGTCCATATCCGCTTCCAGGGCGATATCCAGCCCGACCTCGATCATGGCCAGGGAGGTCACCGGCTGGGTGCCGCACATGAAGCGGCGCACGTCGTTGGCCGGGGTGTAGTGCTCGGCCATCTCGAACGGGGCGTTGTGCGACCACCAGCCGGACAGCGGCTGCCAGAAGCGGTCGTGGTGGCGGGCGTTGACCCAGATGAAGGCCGGGGATCCGGGCCCGCCATTGAGGTACTTGTAGGTGCAGCCCACCGCGTAGTCCGCGTCCGCGCCGTTCAGGTCTACCGGGACCGCACCGGCGGCATGGGCCAGGTCCCAGATAACCAGCGCGCCGGCGTCGTGGGCGGCGGCGGTGATCTGATTCATGTCCCACATGGAACCGGTCCGGTAGTTGACGTGGGACAGCGCCAGCACGGCGGTGTCATCACCCAGGGCCGCGCGCAGCGAGGCCTCGTCATCGATGAGCTTGACCTCGTAGGGCACACCCGTTTCCTGCGACAGCGAGTTGACCAGGTCGGCCAGTCCCTCGGCGATGTAGATGTCGGTCGGGAAGTTGTCCCGTTCGGTGATGATGACTCGGCGGTGCGGCGCATCAGACTTCTGGGTGCGCAGCGCGGAGGCCAGCGCCTTGAACAGGTTCAGACTGGTGGTGTCCGTGATAGCGGTTTCGCGGGGGTTCGCTCCCAGCAGCTGGCCCAGCTTGTCGCCGAGCACCAGCGGAAGCTCAAACCAGCCGGCTTCGTTCCAGGAGCGGATCAGGCCTTGGCCCCATTCTGCGGTGACGACCTGCGCCGCGCGTTCGGCCGCGCCATGGGGCAGCGCACCGAGCGAGTTGCCGTCGAGGTAGATCACCGATTCGGGCAGTGCGAAGCGGTTCTTGAACCGGCGCAGCGGATCCTGCGCGTCGAGCTGTGCCAATTCCTCGCGGGTGTGTACCGTCTGCACGCTGTGCTTCCCTTCCTGGATGCCATGAATGTCCCTCCATCGTAGAATCAGAAGCAGGAAAATTTCTTGGGTTCCGAATTTTTGCAAATAATAGGGAGGCTGATCCGTGCCGGATTCAGTATGGGCAGTTTCGGGGGCCGACTCGGCGAATTCCGTTCACATCGACGAGGTTGACTTGGCGATCCTCGTCGAACTGAGCCGGGATGCCCGCCTGGCGAACAACGTCTTGGCGCAGCGGGTGGGCTTGGCTCCTTCGACCTGCCTGGGACGCGTCAAGATGCTGCGCACCCGCGGGGTGATCGAGGGCTACGAGGCCAAGATCAACGAGAAGCTGCTGGGTGTCACGGTCAACGCGATGATCTCCGTGATCGTCGCCCCGCAGGCCAGGGACCGGATGCTTCCCGCGGCCAAGGCCCTGGCGGCGCTGCCTCCGGTCCGCGACGTTTTCGTGCTCGGCGGCACCCCGGACCTGCTCATCAGGGTCGCCACCCGGTCCATCGACGAGTTGCGCACTTTCGTCGCGAGCCATCTGGGATCTAACCGTGCGTTCTCCTCCACGCAGACGAATATCATCTTCGAGCACCTGCGCTAGCCGGGGTGCCGGTGGACGTCAGGTGAACATCCGCTGAAATCCAGGTGCCTGCGCTGCGGACTGCGCCGTCGCACCACATCATTCGAAGAATTCTGCGAACCCTCGATGACCTGATGATTTTTATTTCACATGGCCGTATCATGAGCCTTGCTGCGATTGGGGAGCACACCACACGATGAGCCGTTTTCTCATGTTCGTCTCATCTGGCACGACGAGAATGAGGACATGGGAAAACGCATAGCGCTTCGGGCGATTGGCCTGGTCGCGGCTCTCGCCATCATCGGAGCGGGAATCGCGGCTCTGGCTCAGTTGGTCTCCGGACCTTCCCAGAGGGATCTGGGCCCGGGCATCGTCGTCCACCAATCCGAGGTGCCCAGCGAGGACGCCGGCTTCGCCGAGCGTACCGGGGAACCTGCCGACCCGTCGGCCGCGCCTACCCCGAGCAAAGACCCCAAGGAACCGGCCAGCCCGTCGGCCTCGGCGAGCCCCTCGGCCTCCAGCAAGCCGAGGCCTTCGAAAACCAGCTCTCCCAAGCCCACCCAAGGTCCGGTCAAACCGCTTCCGCCGAAGGCCCCAGTGGATGATGACGACGCTTGGGACGACGACGCCTACGATGACGACGATGATGACGACGACTAGCAGACCGCCGCGTCGCCGGGTCTCCATCCGAGCCCGCGTGCTCGCCTCGATGATCCTTCTGGTTGGCTTCGCCCTGGCGGTCTCCGGTGCCGCGATCTACGTCTACGAACGCCAGGAGCTCAACGCGCGCCTGGATGATTCACTGACCCGCACCGTGGAGGAATTCCGGGTGCTGGCGGAAACCGGCATCGATCCGCAGACCGGCAACGGCTTCAAGCACGCCGAGGACCTGCTCTACACCGCCATGCAGCGCACGCTGCCCGCCCGCTACCAGGGCATGGTGGGTTTGAGCGCTGACCAGCTGCAGTGGACTGCCCCCGCCACCGTGGAAATGCGGCTGGAGGAAGACCCGCAGTTCCTGGAATGGGCCAAGACCAGCGCCGCGGACCAGCATGTGCGCATCGAGAATTTCGAGACTGAACTGAGCGAATACCGCGCCATCGTGGTTCCGATCCAGCTCTCCTCCGACCCCAAGCCAGCACGCTTCGTGCTGGCCTACGACTACACGGCCGAAGTCAGCCGCATCAACAAGCAGTTCATGGTGTTCTTCGGCGTGGGCCTGGTGGTAATGCTGCTTGCCGGAGGTGCGGCCTACCTGATTGTCGGGCGCATGCTCGAACCCATCCGCCGGCTGCGCGACACCGCCCGCCAGATCTCCGAATCCGACCAGTCCTCGCGCATCGAGGTCACCGGGGACGACGAGTTCGCGGAGTTGACGGTCACCGTCAACGACATGCTTGACCGGCTTCAGGACGCACTGAATTCCCAGCGCCAGCTGCTGGACGACGTGGGCCACGAGCTGCGCACCCCGGTGACCATCATCCGCGGCCACCTGGAGCTCATGGATGTCCAGGATTCCGAGGACGTCGCCCAGACCAAGGACATCGCACTGGACGAACTGAAGCGCATGTCGCTGCTGATCAACGACCTGATGACCCTGGCTGGGGCCAATCGCGCGGATTTCCTGTCCGCCAAGCCGACCGACATCGGCACCCTGCTGGACGAAATCCTGGACAAGGTCCGCGCGCTGGGAAACCGCGACTGGCGCATCGGCCACCGCGAGGAAGCCAACGTCACCCTGGACCCGGCCCGCATTACCCAGGCCATGTTGCAACTGGCCGCCAACGCCGTGAAATTCTCCGACGAGGGTTCGCGCATCGATTTAGGCTCGGCCATGCTCGAAGAGCAGGACAAGGCGCCGGTGCTGCGCCTCTGGGTGCACGATGCCGGCGTGGGCATCGCCCCCGAAGACCTTGAACGGATCTTCGAGCGCTTCGGCCGCGGCCAGAACAGCGACCGGGCCAAGGGCTCCGGGCTGGGCCTGAATATCGTATCGGCCATCGCCGATTCCCACGGCGGATCGGTCTGGGTGGATTCCGTGCCCGGCAGCGGTTCGACGTTCTACATCGACATCCCCTTGGCCGAAGGAGCCCACAGCGTATGAGCCTCATCCTGATCATCGAAGACGAACCGCGAATCAGCTCCTTCATTGCCAAGGGCTTGAAGGCCGCCGGCTTCATCCCCACCGTCTGCGCCACCGCGCGCGAGGGCTACGCCCAGGCCCGGTCCGGGAATTTCGAGCTGATCATCTTGGACCTGGGGCTGCCGGACGAGGACGGCTTCAGCCTGCTGCGTCGGATGCGCGAATCGCACATCGACGTCCCGGTGATCATCCTGACCGCCCGAAACAGCGTGGACGACACCGTGGCCGGGTTGCAGAACGGCGCGGACGACTACATGGCCAAGCCCTTCCACTTCGACGAGCTGCTGGCCCGGGTGCGGCTGCGGCTGCGCACCGAAGACTCGTCCTCCGACGTCTCGGTCCTTTCGCACGGAAACATGGAAATGGATCTGCTGCGCCGTCTGGTCACTGTCGACGGTGTCGAGGTGGACCTGTCAGCCCGGGAATTCTCACTGGCCGAGGCCTTCCTGCGCAACCCGGGGCTGGTGCTCAGCCGCGAGCAGCTGCTCTCCAGGGTCTGGGGCTACGACTTCGACCCCGGCTCCAACGTGGTGGACGTGTACGTGCGCTACCTGCGCAACAAGCTGGGCGGGGAGCGTTTCGAGACGGTGCGCGGCGTCGGCTACAGGCTGGCCCGCGAATCCTAGGATCCCGCAAAACCAATGCCTTGGCCGCCTGTCCCCTTGCGGGGCTGGCGGCCAAGGCATTGAGGAGCGCCTTCCGTGGAGGGGGCCGGAGGCGCCGGCCGCGCTAGCTAGCGGCGGCCTGCCAGGGCCCGGTGCCCCGGAGCTTCGAAGCGGGTCGCGGACCGCTGGCATGCCGGGACGACCCGAAACGCTGCTCCAGCAGCCGGCTCCACTTGTTGGCAGGAAGCTGCGGATTGAGCAGCGCAATGCCGATGCAGTACTTGCTCATGCTCACCGGGCGGATTCCCAGTGCCGCCAGCGCCTGGTCGCTGACTCCGCGCCCGTCCGCTGACTTGGTTTCCACCACCACCAAGTCCGGCCCCTGCACCTGCTGCCGGCCGTTGGCGTACTCCAGCTCCACGTCGCAGGTGACCCGTTCCCCGTCCAGCGGGTTCACGAAGGTGCTGCGGATGTAGGAGCTGTCCAGCACCGGCATCAAATCGGGCACCTCTTCGCCGTATTCCCTGGACACCACCTGGTTCAGGAACTCCAGCGAGCTGTCGGTCAGCCGCCCCGCGTCGTCCAGTTCCTGTTCGATGCGGTGTTTCACGGTGGCGCCGCGCAGGCCCTTGGTCTTGATCTCGAACATCGACAGCCCGGTGTCCGCATAGGTGCGGCTGCGCACCTTGTAGCGGCGCCGGCGCCCCTGGCGGTGCGCGCGGTACTGGGCGAAATCCTCGGTGTCGAAGTAGACCGATTCGTAGCGGAAGGTCCGCAGACCGTCGATCTCCATGATCTTGAAATCCTCCCGCAGCCGCTGCGCCAGGGCCGTGAACTCTTGGGCGGTGAGCAGGAACTTGCGGTCCACGCGGGTCTGCAGGGCCGCCTGGTCGATCACCTCGTCTAGGCCGATAGGTGCACGGCACACCACTGCTTCTTCCAGCGCGGCTTTGGCGCGGCCTGCGAGCGGCTGCATCAGGACCACGTCTCCTGGGCGACCGGCGCATTCTGCCGGGGCGCGTTGGCCAGCTGGTACGAACCGCCGGATTCCCGCTCGCCGCGGCTCGGGCCGACCCGGAAACGCACGTCCACAATGGTCAGGTCGCGGACCATGTCCAGCTCGATGACCACGGTACGCAGGACCTTGGCGCCCAGCAGCTCCTCCAGGGCCCGGGCCAGATCTTCCGAGCGCGGGTAGGCCTTTTCCAGGGTCACTGTCTGGCGTTGGGTGCGCGGGGCGAAGCCGGGATGGTCGGCGAAGAACATCACCACGACCAGGGCCGCGGTCACCGCCGGGGAGAACCAAGCCGGGTCCGGATGCAGGCCGTTGACCAGGCCGATGGCCAGCGAGATGAAGTAGTAGGCAACTTCCTCCTGGGTCAGGGTGTCAGACCTCAGGCGGATGATCGAAAGGATGCCGAACAGGCCCATGCCCAGGCCAACCCCGGCGCCCGAGCCGGACAGCAGCATGGTGACCGCGAAGATGCCCATGCTCAACGCGATGTAGGCAAGGACCAGATCACGGCGGAAGTGCCGGCGGAAGTAGACGAAGTACACCAGCACGGTCATGCCAACGACGTTGGCGGCCAAACCCATCCAGAATGACAACATTTTATTTACCTTTCACCGAAAGTTCATCTCTTGTTTCAAGAGTAGGAAGGCCAAATGAAGGAAATAAAAGAAGCCGATGAGAAGACTCTCATGTGCGTCTTGGGATGCATGACAACAACTGACGGTCCGGCGCTACCGGTGGAGGCCCTGAAAAACCCGCATCAATCACCCGAGAGAACAAGGGACCCCGGCGCACGAGGAGTCAAGGGCGGATCGGGTGCCTCCGGAAGCGATCAGAAGATAGACCAACTCCAGCGTCTTCTTATCAACTAGATCGCTGAACCAGGCAGCTCACCAGCTTGCGGTGCCCCTTTCAGGAGCCAGATCTGCCTGATGCACCCATCGGAAGATTCGACCCACACCCCCAGTGCGTAGTCCTTCCGCACTTCGTCCCTAGGTGTACGGTCGCCTATTTCATTAGATACAGTGCGTCAGATGACCTTTTAATGCCTACCACCGGAATCCACGGGGAGTCCAATGGAATGTAGCAACAATAACGGTTCGGCGCGCGAAAGCTTGAACTTCTTTGAGTAAAACATTATATTTTCAATTTCTCTGGAGGCCGGTGATCCGTCAGATTTTTGAACGTAAATTACCAACAGACCATCATGGTGTCCGGTGACCGTGCCCAAAACCGTCTTGCAGATTCGATATAGCCGTTGTGGCGTGACACCGCGCTCAAGTTCAAATGCAGTCTTTTCGTACTTCTGGGCACTTTCTAGTTGCCACATTCCCTCAAAGTACCTTGCAAGCCGTGACTACTATGACCAGAAACGAGGCCAAGGCAAACGGCATAATCAGGCGCTCATCGCCCTGGCTCACCGCCGGCTGACGGTGCTGTTCGCGATGATCCGGGGTGGGTCACTTTATGATGTTCCAGAGCTGAAAATTGCTTGAATTTAAACATGGGGGCACCCCCTGAATAGCGACTACCACTTGTCCCGGCGTCCGGCACCGCCCTTCCAGCGGGTTCGATCGGCTTGTTGAACCAATAACGTCACGACGACAAGTAAAGGTTGGAGTCCACGCGCCGATGTCTACAGATTTCGCTTATGAGTTATTGGGAAGCTACTTGCCCTACACGGAAAGCTGACATAACCGCCCCGGCGGGATTGCCTCGACGTCATATAACGCACTGCGAAGAAAAATGCGGGCGCCATTATTGATTCGGCGGACCCTGAACCGAGCGTTCTTCAAACTCTTCCCTCACGACGCGACACATTGCCGGTTCTCGAATAGCGCCGATCCGCCAGGAACCTGAAGTGTGCCCCGATAATGGCCCCGGACGCCGCACTCACCAATTCCGTTGGCCACAAACCCAGCCATCGGCTCTCGGTCAGGCCAAGCAGCGCAATGCTGGCGAAGACCACTAGTGAAAGCGCCACACCAGCCAGATTTGGACGCAGAAAATAGTACATCGCAGATCCACACAGCACTCCTACGGCTACTCCCAGCAAAAGCAGTGGAAGCACACCCACCCCCACGAAGGACAGAGACAACGCAACTGCCGACAATGGAGCGGCGATGGCAACGGCCCAGGACACGGCGTCGGCCCCCTTGGCATAACGCGGTTTGCGCTCAGCTTTCTCAATCATTGTCTCCACCGACTTCCATTACAGTCATCTTCCTCGAACGGCGATTCGATGCTCACTGTTGCAATCTCCACGCAACCACTGTGTTCGAAGCTTCCAGACATCGCGACAAGCTGACGACCGAACGTCACTCAGCACCCTCCCAGTTCCGTCAGCCGCTTCAACTTGGCTGCCACGGAACTTCGGGACCGCTAATCCTATTCGGCATCCACCTGGTCGTAATTTTCACGTAGCCGGATTCTGCGTACACATCGGTGGGTACCGTGAGCAAGCAATGTCGCTTGTGTGATCGCGGATTGGCATTCAATTCAACGCGAAGGACTCCATGAAGTACAACCTACCGTTTCCGGCTACCCAGCAAGCCGAATAGACCGGTCCGTCCGCCGTTGTGCCGGGCGAATCTGCGCAGCTCCCCGATCAGCACCGCAAATCTTGCCGTAGCTTGAGAATCCACTTCCCCGCTTGAATTCGTTACCGGATGATCGCTGATGCTCATGGGACCGGCTCGCAGCGCCTCTTGCAGTTCCCGGGTGATCTGCCGCAGCCGATCAGGACGGACACCCGCCTCAAGTTCACTGGCGAACGCCCTGAATGTCTGGGCGGCTGCCGTGAGGCGCTCGTGTTTCACGTACGAAGACAGTTCACGCAACTGCTCCGCAACTTGCCCGAACGATTTGCGTTCTAGTTCAGCTGCCATGATTCAATGATCTCCCCTCGGTCCCACGGGTTCGGGATATAGGTCTGATTTGTCCCTCCAGGATAAATAGTGCCATCATTGCCCGTCTGGGGCGCCACAGTCCCTGAATAAGTGGTTGTGCCCGGCGTGAACGAGGCACGGTATGCGCTGTCGATGGGGCTCGCGTCACCCGTGGGCCACACCGGAAGGACCGCCTTGTCGTTTCTGACCTGCTCAATACTGACTGGACGATCACTGGACCAGAATCTGCCCCACGGAGAGGTGCTCGTGCTGTCACCCGCGCGGTACAGGAGGGTCTCGCCATGCGTGTACCCGGACCGGTAAATTCCGAACCTGAAGGTGCTGGCGGTGTCGCGGTTCAACCATGCAGGTTTGTACCCGGTAACCCCTCCTGTTATTCCGCCGATCCCTGCCCCGGTCAGGCCTGATTGCACGTACCCTTGCACGGTGTGCGGCCCGTCTCCCACCGCGTATCCCGCAACGCCCGACACACCACCTTCAACAGCACCGCTCGAAGCACCGACTGCTGCGCGTGCGGCCAGACCCCCACCATATTTGGCAGCTACTAATGCGCCGGTCCCCGCACCAAACGCACCGGAAACTCCCCCAATGGCGGCATCTACTCCCGCTTTCCCCCAATCCACAGTTCCGTTCTGGTGCTTTTGCGATGCCACGGAGATTCCGCCTGAAACGAGCGCTCCGGCACCGGCCATCAGGGCCAGTCCAGCTGGACCGCCCACACCCGTGAACATCAATCCGACACCCACCACAATGGCAGCGCCGGCAACAACATACTCCCAGTTCTCGCTCATCCAGTCGCCGGCCGCGGCCAGCGCGCCGTTGTTCGATTCGCGGTATGCCGTCAACTCGTCTTCGGTGACCGGGCGCAGGCCGAGCGGGTCGATGGCGTGCAGCGGGTCATTGCCCGCATAGGAGTAGGGGTTGGCCGCCCAGCCGGCACCGATCACCGGCTCCAGCGGGTCCACGGACAAGAAGCCGCGGGTGGACGGATCGTAGGCGCGCGCGCCCAGCCAGTCCAGCCCGGCAACCTGTACGCCGCCGTTGGCGGCCAGGCCCAGGCCCTCAGACAGGCCGGGCAGCGACTGTCCTGCCAGAGCCCAGGGGTTGGCCGCCGCCGTGGGATGTTCGCCGCGCCAGCCGGCCGAGAGCAGGGTGCCGTCCACCGCGGCCAGCCCGCCGGGCATCGCGGTGACCGAGAGGCCACCCACCGACAGGACGCGCGGTGCATACTCTGCGGTGTCCCACCACAGGCCGGTGCCGTCGACCTCGGCCAGTTCACCCAGCGCGTCGACCCACAGCTCGTGGCGGGTGGTGCCCGTAGCAGCGGTGCGCTCGACCTCGCGCAGCGTGCCCATGGCGGACCACTGGTAACGGGTGGTCCCGTCCTGCGCGTGTGCGGCGGTGCGCCGTCCCGCGCCGTCGTAGTCGTAGGTGGTCGCCGTGTCATCGGTCGAGCGCACGCGTAGCTGCCCGGCCGCGTCGTACTCGTAGTCGCGGGTCTGCCCATCCACGGTTTCACGCGCCAGACGCCCGGCGGCGTCGTAGCGCCACTCGGTCACGGTGCCATCCGCCCCGCTCATCCGCACCAGCTGGCAGGCGGCATCATAGGCGTAGGCGGTGGTGCCGTCGGCGTCATGGATGGCGGTGATGCGCCCGTCCTCGTCGCGTTCCAGCGTGCTGGTTTCCACCCCGTCCGGGCCGGCGATCCGGTGCGCGGCCAGGACGCCGCCGCGGTAGTCCCAGTACTGGGCCAGGTCTCCGGCCACGGCACCGACCAGGTTGCCGGAGAGGTCGTAGGCGTAGCTGACGGTGCCGAACACCGGGTGCTGCACGGCGCTCACGCGCCCGGCGGCATCGCGCTGCCAGCGGGTGCGCCGGCCGTTGGCGTCGGTGTGCGCGGTGCGCCCGTCGCCGCGGGTGGCATCGGTGATGCGCACGCAGCGGTTGGCCGCATCGCGCTGCAGCTGAACCAGGGTGTTGCCCGCGCTGGCGGTGGCGGACAGCCGCCCGTGCGGATCCTGCTGCCAGGTGGGCCGTCCGGCGGCGTCGTACCCGGCGGTGGTGCGCCGGCCCAGCGGGTCGGTTTCGGCGATCACGCGGTCCACCGCATCGTATTCGCGCGTGGTGACCGCGCCCAGCGGGTAGCTTGGCTGCACGTTGCTCATCGCTATCCCGCTGCTTGCTATCGAACGCGTCGAAGCGCACGATTGCCCGGGCCGATGCGGGACCGGCCCGGGCAATGATGCGAGGATGCTGCTTCTCGGGCTACTTGGCCTCGATGGCCGCCCGGGCGCTCGGATCCGAATCGTTCAGGAACTTCCCGATCCGCTCGACTTCCTCGGCTTCGCCGATGGCTGCGGCCGCGCGGCCCAGCGCGTACAGCGAGCGCAGGAAGCCGCGGTTCGGCTCATGGCTCCATGGCACCGGACCCTGTCCGCGCCAACCGGCCTTGCGCAGCGCGTCAAGGCCGCGGTGGTAGCCCACGCGGGCGTACGCGTAGGATTCCACGGTGCGGCCTTCGGCGTGTGCTTCGTCGGCCAGCAGCGCCCACACCAGGGAGGACGACGGGAACTTCGCAGCCAGATCCACCGCTTCGTCGCCGGCCTCAAGGCGGGCGAGCACGTCGGTTTCCTCCGGCAGCAGCGTGGCCGGGATGCCCAGCAGGTTCTCTCCGACCATGGCTACTTCAGGCTCTTTCCTGCCGAGCCCAGCTGGCGGGCGGCTTCCACGATGCGGGCGGCCATGGATTCTTCGGCCTTGGCGCCCCAGACGCGCGGGTCGTAGGTCTTCTTGTTGCCGATCTCGCCGTCTACCTTCAGCACGCCGTCGTAGTTGGCGAACATGTGGCCAGCCACCGGTCGGGTGAAGGCGTACTGCGTGTCGGTGTCGATGTTCATCTTGATCACGCCATAGGACACCGCGTCGGCGATTTCCTGGTCGGTGGAGCCCGAGCCGCCGTGGAAGACCAGGTCGAACGGGTTGGCCTTGCCGATCTTGGCGCCGACCTTGTCCTGGATGTCCTTGAGCAGCTCCGGACGCAGCTTCACATTGCCCGGCTTGTAGACGCCGTGGACGTTGCCGAAGGTCAAAGCGGTGATGTAGCGGCCCTTTTCGCCGGCGCCCAGGGCGTCGATGGTGGCTAGCGCATCCTCGACGGTGGAGTACAGCTTGTCATTGATGGCGTTCTCCACGCCGTCCTCTTCGCCGCCCACGGCGCCGATCTCAACTTCGAGGATTTGCTTGGCGGCGGCGGTGCGCGGCAGCAGCTGGGCTGCGATGCGCAGGTTCTCTTCCAGGGTCTCGGCCGATCCGTCCCACATGTGCGAGTTGAAGAACGGGTCGCGGCCGGCGGCGACCTCTGCCTCCGAGGCGGCCAGCAGCGGCAGCACGAAGCCGTCCAGCTTGTCTGCAGGGCAGTGGTCGGTGTGCAGCGCGATGTTCACGCCGTAGTTCTTGGCGACCTGGCGGGCGAAGGCTGCGAAGCCCAGCGAGCCGGCGACCATGTCCTTAACCGAGGCGCCGGACCAGTAGGCGGCGCCGCCGGTGGAAACCTGGATGATGCCGTCGGATTCGGCTTCGGCGAAACCGCGGATGGCGGCATTCAAGGTCTGCGAGCTGGTGACATTCACCGCTGGGAAGGCGTAGCCGCCAGCCTTGGCGGCATCGATCATTGCATTGTACTTATCGGGGGTTGCGATAGGCATGCTTCACTCCTGTGAGGATTGGCGGGGTTCACGCGTCGCCGTCGACGGCAGTTCGTGTCCATCCTATCGGTTTGCAGGGGCCGGCAGACCTAAATCTGTCTTCGTGACACGCCAACTTCTGCCCCTGCCCCGGCTGCATCGCGGGCTAGCTCGACTCGGCGGCGCCGGAGCCGGACCCGGACGGGCTCTGCGAGCCCGGCTTTTGGGTTGGCGCCGAGGTTGGCTTCTTGCTCGGGGTCGGTCCGGTCGAGGGGGCTTCGGTTGGCGGCGTCGCCTCGCCGGTGGGCTTCGCCGATCCGCTGGGCGACTCGGATTCGGACGGCGCAGTGCTTGGCGAGGGCTTGGCGCTTGGCGATTCGGAGTCTGGAGCCGAGGATCCCGGGCGTTGGGTCTGGCTCGGCGACGGCGCGGGCTTCTGGGACTGCGAAGGCTTGGGCTTGGCACCGGGCTTCGGCTTGGGGACCACCGGGGTGTCATCCTGCGGCACCACGACATCCGGATCGGTGCTCAGATCGGATTCGTCGCGCACCGGCGGCTTGCCGCCATCGCCCTTCGGCGCGCTGTTGGCATTAACTGTCAGGCGCGAGGAATCGATCATCGCCTGGCCCTGGCCCGGGATGATCGGCAGGTAGTTGCGCGGATCGTGCCAGCGGCCGTCCACGATGACCTCGAAGTGCACATGGCATCCGGTGGAGTTGCCGGTGGTTCCCGACAGGGCGATCAGCTCGCCCTGCTTGACCTCCTGGCCCACCGAGGCGATGAGTTTTGAATTGTGGCTGTAGCCGGTCTGCACGTCGCTGCCGTGGTCGATGCTCACGCGCATGCCGGAGTGCCCCGCCCAGCCGGACACCGTCACGGTCCCCGCCTCGGCGGCATACACCGGGGAACCACAGGCGATCGGGTAGTCCTGGCCGATATGGATCTGGTTGCCGGCACCGGTAGGGTTCGACCGCCAGCCGTAGGGGCTGGAGATGCGGCGGGTTGTGACCGGGTGCATCAGCTGCAGGCCGCCGGGGAGTTCGCCGACCTGGCCCACCTCGCCGGCGAGCAGCGTGGAGTTCTCCTCCGATTCGGACTGCTCATCCACCGGGGATTCGTCGGCGCCGGCCAGCATGCGCAGCGGGCGTCCGTCGATGGCCAGCTCCTTGCCGGAGCCGCCGAATGCATGAAGCGGGGCGTCCTGGCTAACGAGGATCGGATCGTTATACAGCCCGGGGTCGGATAACGCGTTGATGGCGACAGGGATGTCTCCGTTGCGCGGATCAGCCGACTGGGCCACCAGGGGAATCGCCACGGCGCTGGACAGCGCCAGTGCTGCGGCAGTCGATATCCCCCAGACCACCACCGGTTTTTTGCGTCGGGGAAGCCCGGGCAGCAGAAGGTCATGGTTCACCTGATGACGTCGACGCACGGATTAATCCCCCCGGATCACAAATTCATATCGTTTCCAAGCCTAGGGGTTCAATGGCAACTAATCCAGATGCTCGACTAAAGAGCTTATTAATAAATTCCTTGTTAACCTACTTTTTGCCCGAAGACGTGGCGGCGGATCCAAGCATGCATCGCGATGCCTGCGGCCGAGGCCGCGTTGATCGACCGGGTGGAGCCGAACTGCTCGATGGACAGCGTGTCCTTTGCCGCGGCGTGGACTTCCGGGCTCAATCCCGGCCCTTCCTGGCCGAACACCAGGACGCAATTGCGCGGGATGTCGTAGGTTTCCAGCGGCACCGAATCCGGGAAGATGTCGATGCCCAGGATGGTCAGCCCTTCAGCTTCGGCCCAGGCGACAAATTCCTCGACCGTGGCGTGGTGGCGCACGTGCTGGTAGCGGTCGGTGACCATGGCGCCGCGGCGGTTCCAGCGGCGGCGTCCAATGATGTGGACTTCCTTGGCCAAGAAGGCGTTGGCGGAGCGGACCACGGTGCCGATGTTCATGTCGTGCTGCCAGTTCTCGATGGCGATGTGGAAGTCGTGGCGGCGCTCGTCGAGGTCGGCGATGATCGCATCCATGGTCCAGTAGCGGTATTTGTCGGCGACGTTGCGGCGGTCGCCTTCGGCCAGCAGCTGCGGATCATATTTTTCGTCCTGCGGCAGCTCGCCTTCCCAGGGCCCTACGCCGATGACGTGCTCGGCGGTGTTCTCGGTTGCTTCATTCACTTCGTGGCTCACACATTTAAGGGTAGTAGGTCGCGGGAGTGCCGCCGTTCACTGCACCTCCGGCGGATGCTGTGTAGGCTTTGGGTTACAGGGAAACTTTCAGCGCAGATAGCTCCCGCCACCTACTGCCAATGGAGGAATGACACCTCGTGACCCTCAGCAACCGCGCCGCACGCACCGTCCACGATATCGAATGCTGGCTGACCGACATGGACGGCGTCCTGGTCCACGAAAACCACGCACTCAAGGGCGCCTCGGAGCTCTTGCAGTACTGGCGCGAGAACAACCTGCGCTTTCTGGTGCTGACGAACAACTCCATCTACACGCCGCGCGACCTGCGCGCCCGCCTGCTGGCCTCCGGGCTGGACGTGCCGGAGGAGAACATCTGGACCTCCGCCATGGCCACCGCCGAGTTCCTGGCGCGCCAGCGCCCGGGCGGACGCACCTTCGTGATCGGCGAGGCGGGATTGACCACGGCCCTGCACGACGCCGGGTTCATCATGACCGACCAGAACCCCGATTACGTGGTGCTCGGCGAAACCCGCACCTATTCCTTCGAGGCCATCACCAAGGCCATCCGCCTGATCGAGGGCGGCGCGAAGTTCATCGCCACCAACCCGGATGCCACCGGCCCATCTGCCGAGGGCAGCCTCCCGGCCACCGGCGCGATTGCCGCGCTGATCACCCGGGCGACGAACCGCGATCCGTATGTGGTGGGCAAGCCGAATCCGATGATGTTCCGCTCGGCTTTGAACAGGATCGACGCGCACTCGGAGACCACTGCCATGATCGGCGACCGCATGGACACCGACATCGTCGCGGGCATGGAAGCAGGCCTGCTGACCGCGCTGGTCTACTCGGGAATCACCGCGCGCGAGGACATGGACACCTTCCCGTTCCGCCCTGACCTGCAGTACCCGTCGGTTGCCAACCTGCATGCCGAACTCGTCAAGGGGCGTGTCCCGTCCGACGCCAATCCGGCCGAAACCAAGGCCGCTTCCAAGTAGCCTAGTTTCCCATGCCCCGGCAACCGCTGAACCGGCTGCCGGGGCATTTTTCTTTGTCGCACCACCACCCTAGGCAGGGACGGAACACGGGCGGATACTAGGTGCCATGGAGAACTATCGTTTCCGGCGGCGGGTCTGGAAGTTCGTGCTCATCGCCGTGGGACTCTATCTGGGCCTGACGCTGCTGATCGCCGTGAACTACGCTATGCGCTCATGCCTCGGCGCCGGGGCGGAACTGCACTGCTCCATGAGCAACACCGTGGTGTGGGGCGAGCACAAGCTGTTCGGCTTCATCGCGCTGGTCTACCTGGTGCTGGTCGTCGGACTGTGGGCCAAGCGCCGTTGATCCGTTCCCGAGGCCGCCGGGGCGGCAATTCGCCGCCAAGCATTGACCCTGCCACGGCAGGGGTCTCTAATTCATTGTGTGACCAACAAGACTGCATGCATCCAGGTCCAGCGGTTGAGCGTCAAGAGAGGCAAATCGCTGGTTCTCCAGGACATCGACTGCGAGCTGGCCCCGGGCCGCATCGTCGGGTTGCTGGGGCCCAGCGGCAGCGGCAAGAGCACGCTGCTGCGCAGCATCGTGGGCAACCAGATCACCGCCGGCGGCACGGTCACCGTCCTGGGGCAGCCGGCCGGGCACAAGTCCCTGCGGCATAGGGTCGGCTACATGACGCAGGCTGCCAGCGTCTACGACGACCTGACGGTGCAGCAAAACGTCGCCTATTTCGCCAAGGTCCTCGGCCTGCCAGATGCCGAAGCCACCCGAGTCATCGAAGCCACCGACCTGCAGGACCAGGCCAAGCGGCTGGTGCTGGACTTGTCCGGCGGGCAGCGCAACCGCGTATCCCTCGCCATCGCGCTGCTCGGGTCTCCTGACATCGTCATCCTCGACGAGCCGACGGTCGGGCTGGATCCGGTACTTCGCGCGGAGCTCTGGGCCCTGTTCGCCAAGCTGGCGAAGACCGGAATCTGCCTGTTGGTTTCCAGCCACGTCATGGACGAGGCCATGCGCTGCGATGAAATGCTGCTGTTGCGCAACGGAAAGCTGCTGGCCCAGCTCTCCCCCGGCGAACTGCTCAGGCGCACCGGCGCCAGCGACCCGGAAGACGCATTCCTCAGGCTCATCGCCTCCGGCGGACTGGGGTCCGCGCCACCGCGCGACCCGTCCACCGCACGGCACCGGGCGGAAGGAGAGGGATCGTGAAACGAACCGCGACCACCGCGGCCCGGGTCTTGACCCAGATCCGACACGACCCGCGCACCATCGCGTTGATGCTGGTAGTCCCCAGCCTATTGATCGGCTTGATGGCCTGGATTTTCACCGATACCGAGGTGTTCCAGCGCATCGGCCCGGCGATGATCGCGCTGTTCCCATTTGTCGTGATGTTTCTGGTGACCAGCATCGCGACGCTGCGCGAACGGCGCAGCGGCACCTTGGAGCGGCTGCTCAGCATGCCGCTGGCCAAGGGCGAGTTCATCTTCGGCTATGCGCTGGCGTTCACCTTGATTGCGGTGCTGCAGACCGTCATCGCGGTCTCGTTCGCCCTTCTGGTACTGGGGCTGCAGATCTCCGGAAGCCTGGTGCTGCTTTTCAGCGTGGCGGCGCTGGATGCCCTGCTCGGAACCAGTCTGGGATTGATGGCCAGCGCCTTCGCCCGCACCGAATTCCAGGTCGTCCAGTTCATGCCGCTGCTGATCTTTCCACAGTTCCTGCTGTCCGGGCTGATCCTGCCACGCGAGCAGCTGCCGGGGACGCTGGAGGTCATCGGCGATTGGCTGCCGCTGTCGCATGCCATCGACGCGCTGGGCGATGTCGCTGCGGGCACCGAGGACAGCGGCACCTGGGCCAGCCTTCTGGTCATCGCTGCGTGGATTCTCGGCGCCCTGCTGGTCGGATCGTTGACCCTGCGTCGGCGGACGCCGTAGCGCTTCGCTTTGCTTGAACCAGCCGGGCAGCCCCACGGCCGGTTGCTCCATTAGACCCGTCCGTACTTCTTGTGCGCCGCCTGCTTCGAAATCTCCAGGGCAGATGCGATGGCTTGCCAGGAATACCCGTTGGCGCGCGCCCGGCGCACCTCGGCGGTTTGCGCCCGGGCCAGTTCCCGCTGCCCCGCGGTCAGACGCCGAAGCTCCGCCAAGGGACCTCCGTGGTCCTCGGAGTCGATGGCTGTTCGAATCCCCTCATCCATGGGGTCAACTTTAGTTGACGGCATGTTGCCAGTCAATCAAAGTTGACGGCATTCAGGGTCGGGAAAACCCGCAGGGGCTGGGCGAACCTTGAGGTTCGCCCAGCCCCTGCGGTCGAAGAGATTGACGGGAAAGCTGCAGACTACAGACCCAGCTCGTCCTTGCCATAGGCGAAGAGGTAAGGCACGCCGGCCTCTTCCTCGATGCGCTCCTTGGCACCGGTGTCGCGATCCACGATAACGGCCACGGCGATGACGTTGCCGCCAGCCTTGCGGACACCCTCGACCGCGGTCAGCGCGGAGCCGCCGGTGGTGGAGGTGTCCTCCAGCACGATGACGTTGCGGCCCTCAACGCTCGGGCCTTCAACCTGACGGCCCATGCCGTAGGACTTCTGCGCCTTGCGCACCACGAAAGCGTCGATGGCGCGGTTCTTTTCGCGCGCAGTGTGCATGATGGCGGTGCCCACCGGGTCAGCGCCCATGGTCAGCCCGCCCACGTTGGTGAACTCCAGACCGGCTTCATCCAGAAGATCAAGCATGACCTGGCCGACCAGACCTGAAGCTTCCTGCTGCAGGGTGACCCGGCGAAGGTCGATATAGTAATCGGCTTCCTTGCCAGAGGAGAGGATGACCTTGCCACGCACAATGGCAAATTCCTGGATCAGTTCTTTTAGCCGCCCGCGGGCGCTGGTTTCGCTCATACCCTCGATTCTAGTCGGCATCCTCGCTAGGCTGATCCCATGAACGCTACACGCCCCTTGGGTTACTGGTTGAAATTGGTGGATTCGCTGATTGACGAGCAGTTTGCTGCGACGCTGGAAGAGCATGGCGTGACACGCCGGCAATGGCAGGTGCTGAATCTCCTGGAACAGCAACCCGCCACCGAGCCGGAACTGACCGCCGGACTTTCGCCATTCTTCGCGTCGCCCGACGAACCGACGTCGGTCTCCGAGCACCTCATGGAATTGGTGGAGTCTGGATGGATTTCGCACGACGAGGGCGAGTTCTCCATCACCGACCGCGGCCACGTCTCGTTGATGAAGCTCAGCGAACTGATCGAGAAGATCCGGACGCAGTCGGGACAGGATCTCGACGGCTCGGAATACGCTGCAGTGGTCGCCACGCTGGAGAAGATGGCGCGCAACCTCGGATGGGACCCGGACGCCGAAGAAAGCTAGGAGCTGCGGCGAATGTTGAGAACTCGTTAAGTTTCGCCGCCCTTCCGCAGTTACGACCGCATCCTGCCTCCGATATACCTAGGATTAGTTACATGCGTGAACTTCAAGCAGCAATCATAGAAGAGCTGGGCGTCAAGGCTTCCATCAACCCGGCCGAGGAAGTGCGATCCCGAGTCGACTTCTTGAAAGACTACCTCGCCGCGACCGGCGCAAAGGGTTTCGTGCTGGGCATTTCCGGCGGCATCGATTCCACGCTCGCCGGACGCCTGGCTCAGCTTGCCGTCCAGGAAGTGCGCGAAGCCGGCGGCACCGCCGAATTCATCGCCGTCCGCCTGCCCCACGGGGTCCAGCATGATGCGGCGGATGCCGCGGCTGCCATGGAGTTCGTCGCCGCCGACCAGGAGTTCGAGGTCAATATCTCCAAGCCCGTGGCGGGACTGGATGAAGCCCTGGCCGATGCCGGGCATCCTGCGATCAGCGATTTCAACCGAGGCAACGCCAAGGCCCGCATGCGGATGATCGTCCAGTACGCGGTGGCCGGGGACCGCGGCATGCTGGTCATCGGCACCGACCATGCGGCGGAGTCCGTGACCGGGTTCTTCACGAAGTTCGGCGACGGGGGCGCAGACCTGCTGCCGCTGGCCGGGCTGAACAAGCGGCAGAACCAGGCGCTGTTGCGCGAGTTGGACGCCCCAGAGCTGCTCTGGGCCAAGGCTCCCACCGCGGACCTGCTGGACGGCCAGCCTCAGCGAACCGACGAGGACGAACTGGGACTGACCTACGCGCAGATCGACGACTACCTCGAAGGCCGCGAAATCGACGAGGCCGCCGCGCTGTCGATCGAACGGCGCTTCATCCTCTCGCGACATAAGCGGACCGTTCCCGCCACCAACCTCGACAAATGGTGGAGAGCCTAGAGGAAGTCTTCCTGGACGAGGGTTTCATGGATTTCACCGACTTCGGGCGCTAGGCTGCGGCCACGGTGCCGCTACGGCACCGCCCCGCGGCAAACGAGGACGCATCCATGGAAGCCGGATCCGAACACCGCACGGCGGGTGCCGCCGGTTGGCGGCCGGTGCTGGGAATTCTCCTCGGCATCTACATCGGCTACGCCGGATGGGAGCTACTCCCCTCGGGCAGGGCTTCGGCAAGCCCTCTGAGTTTCGCGCTGTGGGCGGTGAGCGTCTCGAACCTGAGCTTGATCCAGTCCTCAGCGGTAGCTGGGGCCGCAGGCGTCCCGCGCCGGCTGGCTTGGACTGCGGCGATGGCCGCAGGGGCCGCCCTCCTGACCGGCCTTCCAGCCGATCCCTTCTGGACCGTGCTGACCGTGCCGTTGCTCATCGCTGCGGCAGGGAGGCTGTGGAGCCGAGCAGGAAAATCCGCCCGGTCACCACGGCCCGCCGGGAAATGACGGCGGCTAGGCCAGGCCGGTGACTTCCTTCAGGGCCTGGACGTGCCCCGTGAAGGCACGGCGCCCTTCGGGGCTCAGCTTGGCCCAGGTCCGAGGACGTTTTCCCACGAATCCCTTGCGGATTTTGACGTGGCCTTTTTCCTCCAAGGCGCTCAGATGGCGGGACAGCACAGAATCCGAAATTCCCAGCGCTTCCTTGAGCGACTTGAAATCCGCCTCCTCCACCATGTTCAGCGCGCCCATGATGGACAGGCGGACGGGATTGGAGAAGTCGTCATTGAGTCGGGTCCGGGCATGCGTGGTCATTTCCGCACCAAACCGATTCCCACAATCAGTAGCGGGGCCGATACAACGATCCAAATCAGCCCCAGGATGGCCCAGGAACTCAGCTGCTGCGGAAGGAGCGCCAACGAGGCCGCATAGAAGGCGATGGTCAGGGTGAACCCCCAGGTGTAGCGTTTTGACGCGCCGATCGGAAGCGAACGGTAGAGCTTACGGTAGGCCAGCGACGCGGCGAGGATCGCCACCACGTAGAGTCCAATGATCACGATGAAGCCGGCCATGTGCTTCTGCGGTGGATACAGCTGCAGCAGGAAAGCGAGGGCGCCGATGACCAGCGAAACGATGATGCTGTACCAGCCTAGAAGCCTTGAGCCGTAGCCAACGGCACGGTCCATGTCGGCTTGGGCCTGCGCCAGCGCTGCCAGCTGCTGTTCCGGGTTGAGGTTGTTTTCGGCGCTCATGACGCGCGCTCTTCCGCGCGGGCCGCGGCCTGCTGCCGAGCGTGCAATGAGCTCATGGTCATCGTCACGGCGAAAAAGATTCCCATTCCCACGAAAATCAGCGCGTTGCGGCCGCTGAAGTAGGCGAAGAGCGCGAGAGCTGCGAAGAGCACGCCCGCAAGGCTGATGATGATCGAGTACGTGGCATTGGACATCTTGTTCATGATCCTGCTCCCGCGGTTCCGTTCCTCCGATGTACCAAAAGACTAACAAGTACTTTCTGTATTGGAAAGTACTTTCTCAGTTTTTGTTTTAGCGGCTGCCAACCCCGGATCTTCCAGGGCCGGCAGCCTGGGCGCGCGTGCAAAACGGGAGGAGACGGCGAGCGGCGCCCCTGTAATCAGACGAAGGCGCCCGTTCCAGTCAACGCACGCCCCACAATGAGCGAATTGATCTCATAGGTGCCTTCGTAGGTATGGAGGATTTCAACATCGCAGAAGATCTTGGCCATTTCGTATTCCGAGGACACCCCATTGCCGCCAAGAAGTGCACGGCCCTTGGCCACCGCATCCCGCGCCAGCCGGGTTGCCGTCGACTTGGCCAGCGCTGCATCGGCCATGGTCAGCTTTCCCGCCTCCTGCTTGCGCGCGATGTCGCCCATCATGGACAGCCCGGCCCGGGCATTGCCGGCGATTTCGGCAAGTGCCTGCTGGATGAGCTGGAAGGATGCCAACGGCTTGCCGAACTGCCCACGACTGCCCGCGTAGGCCGTGCAGACGTCCAGGGTCGCCAGCATCGCGCCGGCAGCCTGCCAGCCGACCCACGCCCGGGATTGCATGAGCAGGTGGTTCGCTGCGGCGAAGCCTGTGGCTCCGGGAAGCTTGTTTTCCAGCGGAATACGCACCTCGTGCAGTTCGATGTCGGCATTCTGCATGATGCGCAGGCCGATCTTGTTTCCGATCTTGGAGGCGCTGAATCCCCGCCTGCCGGATTCCACGAGATAGGCGCCGATGTCCCCGGATTCCGGTTCCCTGGCCCAGACCAGCGCGAAGTCCGCGATGGTTCCCATGCCGATCCAGCGCTTGCGCCCGGTAAGGACGTACTCGTCACCTTCCCGGCGCACGCTGGTGGCCATTCCCCCTGCAATGTCCGATCCATGCTCCGGCTCGGTCATGGCAAACGCTCCGAATGCCTCAAGCCTGCCCAAACGCGGCAGCCACTCTCGGCGTTGCGCTTCGGAGCCTAATTCGTTGATCATTCCGAGCACCAGTTCATTGTGGATTCCCACCACCGAGGAGAGGGAGATGTCAGCGCGGGCCAGCTCGGCATGGATCAGCCCACGCGCCAGATGCGAGCAGTCCTCCAGCTGCACCGCGCCCAGGCCCGCGGCGCCGAGCTCCGCCACCAGCCCGGGAGCGAAGTCCTCGCGATTCCAGTACTCGATGGATTGCCTGCGGATCCTGCCTTGGGCGAGTTCACGCACCTGGGCCAGGCGCGCGCGCTCGGACTGGGTGAGTTGCGCCGAAATGTCGGTCATGAGGTCCATCCGGGATCTCCTTCCAAACCTTAGGATGTCCAAGTATATTGTTGGACTAGGTCTTATTTTGGGGGTAGAAAATGTCGTCACCATTGCCGCGCGACCCGATTGCCCAGGCCCGCGACCAGTGGGTCTCCCATGGCTGGGATGCCGAGGCGGACTCCATGGCCGCGATTACCGCAGTCATGCGCACCGCCTCGATCTTTCTTCAGCGCGCGGATTCAATACTCAGGCCGCACGGCCTGACCTTCGCCCGCTTCGAGGTGCTCGCGCTGCTCGGCTTCTCCAAGCGGGGTTCGCTGCCCATGACCCACGCCAGCCGCCTGCTGCAGGTGCATGCGACAAGCCTGACCAATTCCGTGGACCGGCTGGAAGCCACCGGCCTAGTCCGCCGGATTCAGCATCCCACCGACGGCCGCACCCGGCTGCTTGAACTGACCGCCGAGGGGGCGAATGTCCTGGCCGCGGCCCGCGACGATCTCAACGAGCAGCTGTTCGCCGACAGCGGCCTGCCGGTCGCGGATGCGCGGGAGCTGTTCCAGATCCTCTCGCGCTTCCGCAGGGCCTCGGGCGACTTCCTATAACGTTCCTTCGCGCACCGCGTTGATGATTCCCGAGAAGTCCGTGCCGGCATTTCCCTCGTCGCTGAACTTGCGGTAGAGCGCCGCGGCCAGGGCGCCCATTCGCGCATCGGTATCGGTATGCTCCAGCGCGCTGGACGCCAGCCCCAGGTCCTTGGCCATCAGCGCCGCGGCGAAGCCGGGCTGGTAGTCGCGGTTCGCCGGCGACGCGGGCACCGGCCCGGGGACCGGACAATTGGTGGTCACCGACCAGCATTGGCCCGAGGCAGTGGAAATGACGTCGTAGAGCGCTTGGTGTTCCAGACCCAGGCGCTCGCCCAGGACGAAGGCCTCGGCCGCGCCGATCATTGAAACGCCCAGCAGCATGTTGTTGCAGATTTTCGCGGCCTGCCCCGAACCGTGGCCGCCACAGTGCACGATCCGCTTGCCCATATGCTCCAGCACGGCAGTGATCTCCGCCAGGTCCGCGGCCTCGGCTCCGAGCATGAAGGTCAAGGTCCCTGCTTCGGCTCCGACCACTCCGCCGGAGACCGGCGCGTCCGCGCTGCGATGCCCGGCGGCGACGGCCAGCTCAGCCGCTTCGCGGGCCTGAGCGACATCGATGGTAGAGCATTCGAGGAACAGCGTATTCGGCGCCGCGGCGTCGAGCAGGTAGCTCCGGTAGGCGTCCAGCACATGCTGGCCCGAGGGGAACATGGTCAGCACGATGTCGACGTCCTTCGCCGCGTCGGCTCCGCTGTCGACCGTTTCGATGCCGGCATCCGCCGCGGCTTGCACCGCCGCAGGGACGACATCGAAGCCCTTAAGCTTGTAGCCGGCCCGGTGAAGATTGATGGCCATGGGCAGTCCCATGTGCCCTAGTCCCAGGAATCCAATAACTGGCAGATTGCTCATCGTCCACTCTTTTCGCATAGTCCCTGGTCAATCAGGGTGAAATTCAATTCGGAGCCGGCCAGCGGCCTGAAATGCCTGGCCGTGCGCTGCTCGGGGCTGAAGTTTTCCAGCGGTTCGTTCCACTGCGGCTTTCGGTCCTTGTCGATCACCGCGGCACGGATGCCCTCAGCGAAATCCGGGTCGTCGAGCCGATGCACGGCCACCCGGAACTCGCGGGCCAAGTCCGCGCGCAAGTCGGCCCCGGCATCCCGCAGCAGCTCGTCCACAAGCCGCACCGAGCTCGGGCACGCGGCTTCCAGCGCCGCCAGGGCCGCTGCAGCCCGTGGGTTCTCGAACTCGGACAGTTCCGCCGCGACCGCCGGAATGCTCGGCTCGGAGAAGGACTGGACCCACTCTTCGTGCAGGTAGCCGGCCTCGGGGATTCCCGCGAAGCGCGACACCGCGCGGTCCACCGGCTCGGTCCGCAGCGCCTCAAGCAGGGCCGCCAGATCCTTTTGCAGTACGTAGGTATCGGCGAGTCCCAGCGCCATGGTGTCCGCGGCGCCGAACTTCATGCCGGTCAGCGCCGCCAGGCGTCCTGCCGCCCGCGGGGCGCGGGATAGCAGGTGGGTGCCCCCGACATCCGGGAAGAATCCGATGCCCACCTCCGGCATGCCGCACCGGCTCGTTTCGGTCACGATGCGATGGCTCCCGTGAGCCGAGATGCCGATGCCTCCGCCCAGCACAATTCCGTCCATGAACGCGATATACGGCTTGGGGTACTCGTCGATCAAGACATTGAGCTGGTATTCGACCCGCCAGAATTCTTCCGAGGAACCATTGCGCTCCAGGATGTCCTGGTAGATGGCGACGATATCCCCGCCGGCGCAGAAGGCCCGGTCGCCGGCCCCGACAACAGCCACGTGTTCAATCTCCGGATCATCGCGCCACTGCAGCAGCGCGTCCAGGATGGCGCGGCACATGTCCGTATTCAGTGCGTTCAGGGATTTCGGACGGTTCAGGGTAATGAGCCCCAGATGTCCGCGGCGCTGGGTCAGGATCTCAGGCAAGGGCCTCTCCTTTGAGTGATTGGGGTCACCTTCAGAGACGAATATACTCGGACTTCCAAGTAAATTGAAGTGGCTCGCTCGGTCAAACTTGATAGGTTGAAGAAGTGAAGATTGCGACTTGGAATGTAAATTCGCTGCGTGCCCGAGCCGACCGTGTTGAGGACTGGCTGCGCCGCACCGACGTGGATGTCCTGGCCATCCAGGAAACGAAATGCAAGGACGACAATTTCCCGTGGGAATTGTTCGAGAACAACGACTACGAAGTCGCGCATTGCGGCGTGAACCAGTGGAACGGCGTGGCCATTGCCTCGCGCGTCGGTCTGGACGACGTGCAGCGCGGTTTCGCCGGGCAGCCGGAATTCGGCAAGGGCGGCAAGAACCCGATTCTAGAGCCGCGTGCCATCGGCGCGACGTGCGGCGGTGTGCGCATCTGGAGCCTCTACGTCCCCAACGGCCGCGCCCTGGATGACGAGCACATGGGTTACAAGCTCAGCTGGCTCGACGCGCTCAAGCAGGACACCGTCGGCTGGCTGGAAGCCGATCCGCAGGCGCAGATTGCGCTCATGGGCGACTGGAACATCGCCCCGAAGGACGAAGATGTCTGGGACATCAACTTCTTCCTGGAAAACGAGCTGACCCACGTTTCTGCTCCCGAACGCGCGGCCTTCGCGGCCTTCGAGGACGCCGGATTCACCGATGTCGTCCGCCCGCACACCGAAGGCCAGTTCACCTACTGGGACTACACCCAGCTGCGCTTCCCCAAGGGCGAAGGCATGCGCATCGATTTCTCGTTGACCTCGCCGGCCCTCACCGCGCGGGTCACCGGCGCGAGCATTGATCGCGAAGAGCGCAAAGGCAAGGGCGCGAGCGACCATGCGCCGGTAATTGTGGAGCTGGACGGATAGATTAGGGGAATGAAGATGACTGGGCCCCTGTACGACCTGACGGCAGCGACCGCGCACCTGCGTGTCTACGAACCGCTGTCCGCGTTCGAGGACTGGGCCCAGTCCATTATCATCAACACCCCCGGGCGCAGCGCGGACCAGCTCGACGTGCTGGAGAACCAGCAGCTGTGGGAGCGAACCCTGCGCGGCGTCTCCGACCCGTTCCCCCACACCGAGCAGGAAACCTTCCGCACCGTCAAGATCCTCGACTACCAGGGCGCCGAGCATACCCGGTACTGCCCCTCGCAGATCCAGGCCCGGAGCCTGCTGGCCGCGGAGCAGGCGGAGGAAGCCATGCGCGCCGAAGTTTTCGATCTGCTGATCCCGCCGGCCGCCCGCCGCGCGAACGGGCAGCGCGTGGACACGGACAAGCTTGCCGCTGACCTGACGCACCTGCACACCCGGACCTCCACCTGGGGCATCCCGCTGAGCTGGTTCTCGCTGTTCCGCGATGACGACGAGTGCGAGGTCCTCTACGTCGGGGAGCGGCTGCGGACAGTTCGGTTGCTGGTTCCGCTTGAGCAGGCCATCGAGCGCCTGGCCTGGGCGGTGCAGACCATGGCTACCCACGCGCCGCAGGCACCGCTGTTCGAAGAACTGGGGTCACTGGGCGGCTGGCTTGAATCCTTCGACCCGCAGTCGGTGATCGAGCTGGATTACGGGCTGCTTGCGGACATCGTTTGGCCCGATGAATCCGTGAACGACCTGATGCACGGAATCCAGGCCCTGGAGGACGGCGACATGACCATGGCCGCGGCGGCCTACCGGCGCCTGAGCAATCGATGGATCGGCCCGCGCCAGCTGGGCCGGGCCAACTAACCGGACCCAAGCGAAACCGGGCCCGTTCCGGGAAAGGGAAAAGCTCCAGTTCGCTTGAACTGGAGCTTTCATGTACTGCGACCCTGACGGGACTTGAACCCGCGACCTCCGCCGTGACAGGGCGGCGCGCTAACCAACTGCGCTACAGGGCCTGGTGTTTTGGGATAATCCCAATTCACACAGTAAAACCCTCGGTTACCCGAGGGCCTGCGTGGCTCCGACCGGCGTCGATCCGGTGACCTTTCGATTTTCAGTCGAACGCTCTACCAACTGAGCTACAGAGCCTGGCGTCACAATATTTGGACACCTAATTTACTATTGCTAGTAAATTGAGCGACCCTGACGGGACTTGAACCCGCGACCTCCGCCGTGACAGGGCGGCGCGCTAACCAACTGCGCTACAGGGCCTTGCTTTCGCAAGCCGATGGATTTCTCCATCTGACAACCACAAAGTGGCTGTTTGTACCCCCAACGGGATTCGAACCCGTGCCGCTGCCGTGAAAGGGCAGTGTCCTAGGCCGCTAGACGATGGGGGCCTATATCAGCTGCGGTTTCTTTCGTCTCCGCTGCGGACTCCAATAACTATACGTGGGCTTTTTTGTTTTCGCAAAATCGGCATTCGCAACCTCTCGAACCACCCCAAAAGCGGGTCGTCGACCTAGGCTGGAGGCATGGATCTACAGATGCCCGACGACGAGTTCGACGCCCTGGCTCAGGAGGCTATTGACGCCATTCCGCAGCAGGCCCTGGACATGATGGATAACGTCGTTTTCTTTATTGAAGACGAGTACGAGCCACTCCCCGGAGAGCCGGAAAACACCGAGATTCTGGGGATTTACGACGGAGTGGCACTGACCGAACGAGATCAGGGATGGGAGGCTGGAGCCCTTCCCGACCGCATCACCATCTTCAAAAATCCCACGCTTCGGGCCTGCGAAAATCGAGAGGATGTTGTCCGCGAAATCAAGATTACGGTCATGCACGAAGTAGCCCACCACTTCGGCATCGACGACGCCAGACTGCACGAATTAGGGTGGTCATGAGCGCATTTCCCGAAAAAGTCTTTCTGAGATGTGCGTCACAAAATACGGTGAGATTGCAGCCACCTGCCCCAGCGGCGGTGTCCGACCTCACAGAGAAACCCCTTCTGTGTTTGCAAGTCACCCGGTCCGTGCCCGGCTCATCGCGCAGTCAGCGGAGCGCCGCAACCGGGTCACGCGGCGGATTTCGCCCGCACGTTTAAGAGGTCAAAAAATCGGTGTCGCGGTCGGCAGTGATCGACCGTTACATTTTCGTCACTCGATGGCCCCGTTAACCACGAACTGGGAAAGGGGACCGGTGATCTTCGAGAGTTTCCATCGGCCGCGAACCCAGCCCCCGTTTTCACGTCGCTCCACATCACAGGCATTTTCAGTCTCATAATTCCGTCAATGTAATTCGTGTGACTGGTGTGACTACTGTTGCGAACGGTACCGATGTTGGCATAGTGTGCTATTTGGGGCTTATCCAAATCGTGACCTAACCCCGTTGGATGATCACGGATTGAAACTGCCCCAATGTCATCTCTTGGAATCAGTGAGGAACGATATGGCTTACCGCCACACGCTCGGCGTTGCAGCGAGCACTCTTGCATTGGCAGTTACCTGCCTTGCCGGAGCAGCACCCGCTTCAGCAGCAACCACTACGTCATTCCCGACCACCGTGTCGATCGCAGCCGAGCGTTCGGTTTCCGGCCTGCCTAGTGCAGCGGAGATCGAGGCAGCCAAGAAGGACAAGGACTCCACCAATGCGATGATCGCGCGCCTGGAAGCTTCGCTGGCCTCCAGCCGTGCCGAGTTGCTCCAGGCCGAAACGGCGGCCGCCGAGGCCCAGGAGTCGCTGCTGACCGCAGGCGAGGAGCGCGATCTGCGCACCGCCGACGCCGAAAAGGCCGTCAAGCAGCTGGAGTATGCCAAGCAGTACCTCAAACAGAGCCAGACCGATCTGGGCGCCATCGCTTCGGACATCTACCGCAACGGCGCCGGCAACTCCACGCTCGGCATCCTGTTGAACAGCGACGACTCGAACGACCTTTTCTACAAGGCCGCCACCATTGACACCCTGAGCCAGCAGCAGGTCCAGTCGGTCAATTCGGCCACCGAGGCCGAGGCTCTGGTCTCTTCCTGGGAATCCTACGCAGACGCCGCGCAAAGCGCAGCGAAAGAAGCCGCGGCGAACTACGATGCCTCCGCGTCGACCGCCAACAGCACCTTGGCCACCTACCAGGCCGCCATCAAGCCAGAGCAGGACCTGCGCGACGAGCTGATCAGCAACCTGGCAAGCCTGAAGGACCAGGAAGAAGCCGAGGTCCGCAAGCAGGTCGAAAAGCAGGAAGAGGCGGAACGCGAAACCGCCCTGCAGGAAACCCTCAGCGCCGACGACGAACCGGTCGTCAAGCCAAGCCAGACCGGCACGATCCAGCCGCTGGCCGTGGATGCGCCGCAGGAACTGGAAGTCGACGAGTCGACCGCCGAGCCAACCGTGAAGCCAAAGCCTGAAGCGCAGCCGCTGGACGAAGTGGATACCGTCACTCCGACCTTGGCTCCTGAGCCGGAGAGCGCTCCGAAGCCGCAGAAGACCGAAACCCCGCAGGTCGAAGAAACCCAGAAGCCTGCCGAGACTCCAAAGGCCGAGGAAACCCAGAAGCCGAAGGAAACCCCGAAGGCCACCGAAAAGCCGAAGGAAACCCCGAAGGCAACGCAGAAGCCGAAAGAAACCCCCAAGGCCACCGAAAAGCCGAAGGAAACCCCGAAGCCCAAGCCGAAGCCGAAGCCGCAGAAGACCGAAGCTCCCAAGCAGGAGCAGGAAGTTGCTCCCCAGAGCAGCGGACGCAGCTACGGCGCTGCAATTTCCTGGGCACTGAATACCGCCAGTGACAACAGCAAGTACTACGTCTACGGCGCCAACGGCCCGAACGCCTTCGATTGCTCCAGCTTCTCCCAGCGGGCATTTGGCAAGTCGGGCATCAGCCTGCCGCGCACTTCGACCCAGCAGTTCTTCGCTGCACCGCAGTACGTGTCGCTGAACAACCTGCGCCCCGGCGACCTGGTGTTCTCCTCCTCAAACGGAGGATCCTCGTTCTACCACGTGGCCATCTACATCGGCAACGGCCAAGTGGTCCACGCACGCAACCCGAATGCAGGCATCTCGGTCACCCCGCTCAGCTGGGTGAACAACCTCCACTCGAAGGCCGCCCGCTACTAGGAGCAGGCCACAGCAGAGCACCCGCAGGGAAGTCCCCGCGGGTGCTCTGCTGTTTTCCGGCGCAGACAGCAGCGTGCCCCCGGGGATCGCTCCCCGGGGGCACGTCAGGCTTGCGCGGCGGCCTGGATGCTAGTCGTTGGCGCGGGTGTCGAAGTTCTTCCGGTCCGCCAGGCGCGGGTCGTCGGAATCCGGAACCACCATGACCGGGCCCTTGGAGTGGTGCAGTACGCCCTGGGAGGTCGAGCCCAGCAGCATGCCGGCGAAGCCGCCGCGGCCGCGCGAACCGGTCACGGTCAGCACCGCGTGCTCGGATTCACGGATCAGCACCTCGACCGGAGGGCCGCTGATTACATCGGTCTCGATCTTCAGGGTCGGGTAGTGCGAGGACAGCCAGGCCACGCCGACGCTCATCTGGTAGCGCACGTCCTCGAGCACCGCCTCCTGGTCCACCGTCGCCGGCATCCAGGCCAGCGCGGCGCCCACCGGGGCGACCGCGCAGATCAGGCGAAGGGTCAGGTCGCTGGCTATGGCGGCGTCCGCTGCGGCCAGCACCGCGGCGCGGGCGCGGTCCGAGCCGTCGACGCCGACCACGATCGACTTGCGCGCCGCGGCGGCTGCAGCCGCTGCGTCGCCTTCCTGTTCCTTGGCCACGGCCAGCGGAACAACCACCGTCGGGCACTTGGCGTGCGCCGGCAGGGCCGAGGAAACCGAGCCGAGCAACCGGCCCACGAATCCGCCGCGGCCACGGGTGCCGACCACCACGAGCTCGGCGTCCTTGCTCAGGTCCAGCAGCACACCCGACGGGTCGCCGGATTCGATGTAGGTGCGGATGGTGGCCTCGCTGTTTTCCAGCTCCTTGCGCGCCTGGCGCACGATGTCCTCGGCGCCGCCGCGGATCAGGTCGTCGTCGAGGGTCGAGTAGCCCGCATCCATGGAGGAGGCGGCGAAAACCGGGATGGTGTAGGCCGAAACGATGTTCAGCACGCTTCCGCGGCGCACCGCTTCGCGTTCGGCCCAGCGCAGTGCGCACTTGCTCTGCTGCGATCCGTCGACGCCGACCACGATGCCTTCGATTTTTTCAGCTGCGACTGGTGCTTCGTCACTCATCAGACCCGCTCCTCAACTACTTCCGGTTTCACGTGGGCGTGATGCCCCTTACACCCAATGTACTTCGTTGGTGCGCCATCATGTGAGTTGGATCTAAAGATTTCACGCAGAGCCTACTCAGATTCGAATTGGGTATTGGAATGAGCCCGAAAGCACCTAGAATTTTCCTATGTCCTCCTCCACAAAATCAGCGCCTGCCAGTAGTATGCGCGAACGCCTTGACCGTTACTTCAAGATTTCGGAGCGGCGCTCCACCTTCTCCACCGAACTGCGCGGTGGCATCGCCACGTTCTTCGCGATGAGCTACATCGTGGTGCTCAACCCGCTGGTGCTCTCCGGCGCCGACTCCTCCGGCGGCGAGCTGGGGATCCAGCGCGTGGCCGCCGTGACCGCCTTGGTCTCCGGCATCCTGACCATCATCATGGGCATCTGGGCCCGCAGCCCGTTCGCCATGGCCACGGGCCTCGGCGTGAACGCGTTCGTGGCCATCACCGTGACCACCAACCCGGAACTGACCTGGGCCGACGTCATGGGTCTGGTGGTGATCGCCGGCATCGTGATGTTCATCCTGGTGCTCACCGGGTTTAGAACCGCGGTGTTCAACGCGGTCCCCGCGGGGCTGAAGACCGCCATCGTCGTGGGCATCGGCATGTTCATCGCCCTGATCGGCCTGGTCAACGCCGGCTTCGTGCAGCGCGTCCCGGATGCCGCGCACACCACCGTGCCGGTGGGCCTGGGCTTCGACGGCCAGCTGATGGGATGGCCGATCCTGGTCTTCATCATCGGCCTGCTGCTTACCATGACCCTGGTAGTCCGCAAGGTCAAGGGCGCGATCCTGATCGGCATCGTCGTCTCCGCGATCGTCGCCAACATCTTCGAGGCAGTGTTCCACGTCAGCGAGTCCGAGACCAACGGCTGGTCGCTGGTGGTTCCCTCGCTGCCCGACTGGCACCTGCCAGACCTGTCGCTGATCGGCGAGGTGAGCCTGTTCGGCGCCTTCGCCAAGATCGGCCCGACGGCCGCCTCGCTGCTGGCCTTCGTGATCCTGCTGTCCATCTTCTTCGACGCCATGGGCACCATGGTGGGCCTGGCCGCAGAGGCGGACCTGGTGGATGAGAACGACCAGATCCCCAACGTGGACAAGGTGCTGCTGGTCGATGCGGCCGGCGCTATCGTCGGCGGCGGCACCTCCAGCTCCTCGGCACAGATCTTCGTCGAATCCGGTGCCGGCATCGGCGAGGGCGCCCGCACCGGCCTGGCCTCGGTCTTCACCGGCCTGCTGATGATCGTGGCGATGTTCCTCAGCCCGCTGATCTACCTGGTGCCATTCGAGGCAGTGGCCCCGGCCCTGGTGGTTGTCGGTTTCATGATGATCACCCAGATCACCAAGATCGAGTGGAACGACTGGGGCGTAGCGCTGCCTGCCTTCCTGACCTTCACCCTGATGCCGTTCACCTACTCCATTGCCAACGGCATCGGCGCAGGCTTCATCTCCTACGTCTTCATCCGCGCCACCCAGGGCCGCGCGAAGGAAATCCACCCGCTGATGTGGGTTGTGGCTACCGCCTTCGTGCTGTTCTTCGGCATCGGACTGATCGAGGACTGGGCCGGGGTCAAGTAGGCATACCCCTTCCAGCCACGCGCGGCGGCCCGTCCCGATTCCCTCGGGGCGGGCCGCCGCCGTTCCCGGACGGGCCCGTGCCGCTTCGCTAGCATGGGGGCATGGCAGATCACAACGAAACACCGGGGACTTCCCCGGCGGGAGCCTGGATCCAGGTGGCGGCGGGGCTGAAGAACCCGGCGATGCGCAAGCTGCTGGGCCAGGTGCTCACCGGGCAGGACCCCGAGCAGGAAGCGGCAGGGGCCCGCAGGGCCAAGGACCTGGCCCGTTGGGAGCAGATCGGCTTGCTGCGCCTCGGGGCGGGCGGGACCTGGGAGCTGAACGAGCAGCTGCTGGCCGACACCCTGGCCGCGGCGGGAACCGCCAAGGCCGACCGCAGCGGCATCAACCGCTTTTTCACCGGCACGAAGCTGCACACGCTGCCTGCCAAGCCGGCGGACCGGCTGCAGGTCATGGCGTACCTGCGCGACGCGGTCATCGACGGGGACGAGCAGCTGCGCGAGGAGCAGCTCAACGAGCGGCTGCGGGTATTCCACCCGGATACCGCGCTGATCCGCCGCTACCTCGTGGACCACGGCCTGCTGCTGCGCGCCGCCGACGGATCCAGCTACCGCCGCGGCGACCGGTTGCCGGAAGCCTAGTCCTCGATGGGTGCCGCGGAGCCGGCGAACCGCGCGACGGCCGAGTCGGACACCAGCTGCGCGGGCAGCGGCGCGGTGCGCAGGCTGCGTTCGAAGGCCGGGCCCAGGGCCAGCGGCTCGTCGCCGGCCAGGAACACGATGTTCCCGTAGCGCCGGCCCTTGAGCATGGGCGGATCGGCGATCAGCGCCACGTGCTTGAACACCGACAGCAGCGTGGCTGCCTCGGCCCGCGCCCCGGCCAGGTCCGCGGTGTCGCCGCAATTCAGGATGTACACCCCGCCCGCGTCCAGCACGCGCTGGGCCTGGCAGGCGTAGCCTACGGTGGTCAGCTGGCGCGGGGTGGTGCTGCCGGCGAACACGTCGCGGATGATGATATCGCGGCTGTCCTCGCTCAGCGTGGGAAGCACCTGCCCGGCATCCCCCACGCGCAGGCGCACCAGCGGGGCGCGCGGCACCTGGAAGTTGGTGCGCACCAGCTCGGCCAGCTTGGCATCCAGCTCCACCACGACCTGGCGGGCGTTCTCGTAGCGCGAGGCGACCCAGCGGGCCATCGAGCAGCCCCCGCCGCCCAGGTGCAGCACCCGCAGCTTGCGGGCGCGGCCGTCGTAGTCCTCCGGCGGGTAGCCCGTCAGGAAGATCGGCTCCATCCAGCGCATGTACTCGAAGTCCAGGTAGCCCGGGTCGTCCAGGTCCACATGCGAGGAGGGCACCCCGTTGACCTTGAGGATGTAGCGGTTGGCCCCGTAGGGGTCGGATTCGATCTCCGCCAGCCCGGTGTCGATCGGGTAGCTTCCCACGAGCGTCGGCGCGGCGTCCCTAGCCATTGCGGCGCACCATCCTCAGCTCGGTCAGCCCGTTCCACGACCCGGTGAGCTCCTCGCTGACGCCGTCGAGCTCGAAGCCGTGCTTGCGGTAGAAGGCGATGGCTCGTTCGTTGCCCTGCAGCACCCAGACCAGCGCCGGACGCTGGCCCAGCACCACCTGGAGCAGGTGGGCACCCAGGCCGGAGCCGTAGAAGTCGGCCAGGATGTAGAGCATGCCCAGCTCGATCTCGACGCCGGCGTCCTGGTCCTCGTCGATGACCGGCGTCCCGCCGGCCAGTCCGATGATCCGCCCTTCGGCGTCCTCGGCGATGTAGAACTGGGCGCCGCCGGCCAGCCCGCGTTCCCACCAGGCCACTTGGGCCTCGAGCTGTTCCTCGTGGAAGGCGAAGAATTCCTCACCGCGGAACCCGCTGTAGGCTTGCCGCCAGGCAGCCAGCTTCATTTCCAGCGCCGGGCGCACATCCGCGGCGGTTGCCGCGCGGATTCGATAATCTTTCAGTTCAGGCACGCTACCAACCCTACGGCAGGGCGGCGGCCCAGCCCCGGAACGCACCACCCCTCCTACTTAAGTACGATTGCGGTCGCAGCTGGTTTTTGAAATGATGGCCGGATAACTACAGCTCATTGATGGAAAAGGGGTCAGTCCGTGCATCGGAACCAGTCGTTCGCCGCGCTGACCGGTGGAGTGATCGCCAGCCTGACCGTGGTGGTCAGCCTGTCCCCGAGTTTCTGGGTCATCCTGCTGGGAAGCCTGGTCCTGGTCATCGGATTCAGCACCCTGGCCAAGCTGGAGCGTTTCTGGGGTCCTGCCTCGTCGGGGTCCTATTTTTATGTCGCGCCCATGGTCGTTGGCCCGGCGGCCGGCGGCTTGCTGCGCGATACCCAGTATGCGGGCTGGGCCGGCGCGGCTGTCGGCCTACTCTGCGGCTTGGCCGCCTACCTGCTGATCATGAAGTCCCCGCCATTCGCCGAACCGGGAGCCGATGAAGAGGCGGACGAGAATTACTTTCTGAACGTCCGCGAATCTTCGCGCAGCTAGTCGGCGAAGCTAAAGCACCCGGGCCAGCGCAAAACCGTCCCATCCCTTGGATCCGACGGTCTGCAGCGCCGTGGCCGAAACCCGCGGCTCGTCACGCAGCCAGCGCAGCGACTCCTGCACCCCTCGAAGATCCGCTTCCTGCAGCCCGTGCTGCGCCGGATCGTCGAGGATCTTCCCGGCCCTGATGACGTTGTCGAGCACCAGCACGGTTCCGGAGCGGGACAGTCTCACAGCGCGCTCCAGGTACACCACATTGTTCCGTTTGTCGGCGTCGATGAAAATCAGGTCGAACGGCGCGCTGCGCGAGCCGATCAGCCGCTCCCGGGTCCCCTGCGCGGCGCCGAGCTTGATCTCCACCCGGTCCGACAGCCCCGCACGCTCCAGGTTCTCGCGCGCGACGGATGCATGCAGCGGCTCGAATTCGCAGGAGACCACCTTGCCCCGGGCTCCGACGCCCCGGGCCAGCCAGCTGGTCGAGTAGCCACCGAGCGTACCAATTTCCAGGACGCGGGTTGCGCCGGAGATTTCCACCAGGAGCTGCAGGAATTTGCCCTGCGCGGTGCTCACTTCGATGCGCGGCAACCCGGCATTGCGGGCATGCTCTCGCCCGGCTTCCAGCTCCGGAACTTCCAGTCCGAGAGCTACATTCAAGTAGTCATCGACTGCAGGGCTCTCACGGTCTGCCAGATGGTGGATCATCGTCTCTGGTTCTCCTCACGTTCCCGGCTGCCTGGTGCAGCACACCGCCCCTGCGAACCGGCCACCCGTTGGGGCGAACCGCGCAGGAGCCAGCCCTCCGGCGCGCCCGAGAACGCCTCGCAGATCAGCTGGTGATCGGCGGGCGGCTTTCCGGACCGGCCGGTACAGGTCTGTCGAGTTCAGGGTACTCCTGATGCTCCAGGAAGTGCAGGGGTCACGCCAATGACCTTGCCCATGCACAGCCGCGGCAGGGTGGAGCGATGGCGGGGCAATTGCCCCGGCACTCCGGCTACGCCCCGGATGCGTCGATGGCGCGTTCCAGGCGCTCCAGCTTGCCGTCGATCTCACCGGTGTATCCGGGGCGGATGTCCGCCTTCAGAACCAGGGACACCCTGGATCCGAACTGGCCAGCGGCGAACGTGGCCCGCTTGACGACGTCCATGACTTCGTCCCATTCACCCTCGATTTCGGTGAACATGGAGCTGGTGCGGTTGGGCAGACCCGATTCCCGGACGATCTTCACGGCTTCGGCGACCGCGTCGTGCACGGAGCCGTTGGGGTTGTCGGTACTGGGGGCAACTGAGAAAGCTACGATCATGAGTCCACTGTCCCACCGGACACGGGGAAACTCCTAACGTGTTGCGCCGCTGCCGAGAGATCCGGGTGCCCTGTCCGCAAGCCGCCCGCGCTGTTATGGTGAAAGAAGGATGCGGTGACTGCGTCACTTCCTTCGGCAAAGCCACTACTCCTTGCAGTTTGCGGTGGAAACTACCGGGAAGGGGCAGGAAATGACACACGAAGAACAGGTCATGCGGAGGCAGCGGATCACCATACTCCTGCTGGTTTTCTTGGCCATCGCGGCCTTCGCCTTGGCCATCACCCCGGCGCTGGCCGGCCTATCCGGCGCGTTCGCGGCTTTCGGCGGGCTCTGCCTGCTGGTGTCTCTGGGCATCGCCATCAACAGCTACTGGCGCACCACCCGGACTCCGGATTGATCCGCCTGCACGGCACCCCTCGGCCGGGCCGGGGTGTCAGGCGGCCAATCCGGTAGCCCGCAGCAGAACCGCCGCCAGTGCGCCGGCAATCACCACCACCAGATACGGGGCCTTGAAAACCAGCGCGACGACGGCGGCGGCCAGCGCGCCGATGCGCGCATCGATCACCAGCTCCTGGCCGGAGGTGAACGCATTCACGGTGACCAACGAGGCCAGCAGTGCAATGGTCAAGGTGGCTGCGACATGGGACATCGTCGGCGAGTCCAGGACCTTGCGCGGTACGAAGTAACCGCAGATCTTGATCGCATAGGCGGTCAGGCAGGCTGCAAGGATCCACCAGCTCAGTTCGCTCATGCCCGGTCCTCCTGGACGTTCTGCAGCTCTCCGTGCTCGGTTGCCGGCTTGCTCCGGCGTCCGGTCGTCAGGGCATAGACCGCGGCGCAGGTGGCGGTGATGAGGATCGGCAGTCCCGGGCTCGTCAGCGGAACCGCGATCGCGGTGACCACCGCAGCGGCCAGCGCGATGAGCACCGGCTCCATGGCTTTCAAACGCGGCCACAGCAGTCCGATGAACGCAGCCACCGCTGCCCCGTCCAGCCCCCAGGCCGCGGGATCGCCCATGCGTTCTCCGAGCAGCGCCCCGGCAATGGTGAAGAAGTTCCACAGGACGTACACCCCGACCCCGGCGCTGAAGAACCCGCGGCGTTTTTCGTCTACGTCGGCCTGCCCCAAGCTGACGGCGGTGGATTCGTCGATGGTCACCTGCGCCATCCATGGCACATGCCTGCCCCGGGGACGCAGCGCCTGCTTGATCTGCATCCCGTAGACGGCGTTGCGGATGCCCAGCAGGGATGCGGCGGAGAACGCTGCCGACGCGGCGCCGCCGCCCGAGATCACCCCGATGAAGGCGAATTGCGAACCGCCGGTGAACATCAGCGCGCTCAGGGCAACGGTCTGCCAGAGGTTCAGCCCCGCGGCGATGGACAACGCACCGAAAGAGATTCCGTAGAGACCCGTCGCAATGGCGATGGACAGGCCCATCTTCGTCGCGGGGGTGAGCCGGCTACTCCGCGTGCCGGGCATCGTACCTGACCTTGTAAACGCCGCGCTTGACCTTGGCTTCCTTGATCACCACGTCCGCCAGTTCGCTCACGTGGCTGACATGGGTGCCACCGCATGGTTCGGCGTTGATTCCCTCGATGCGCACGGTGCGCAGCCCGTCGGCGTCCATGGTGCATATGACGGCCCCGCCGCCGGACAGCAATTCATCCACGCGTTCCTGCAGCCAGTCCCTGGCGGCTGCACGCTGCGTGTCATCCGCCAAGGGCAGGTCCACGCTGGCCGGGTCGAAATCCAAACGGGACTGTCCGGGAAAATGCGAATGGCCCTTGTGCTGCCAGCCGCGGTCTTCTCCCGCGAAACCCACGACATGCCCTGCGGTGTGCAGTGCCGCGTTCAGCAGGCGCTGCTGCTTGTCGATTGAGCTGAACACCTGCGTGCCCGGTTCCAGCTCCGGTGCGCCGTGGAGGATCACCAGGCCGTCCTGCTTGCGGCTCACGCTGACCGGGTGCCCGTTTACCGTCCCGCTGTCCTCCGGTTGACCGCCGCCTCGCGGATGGAAGATGTTCGGACTGAGCGCGATCCACGCTCCGTCTTCGTCGACACCGGTGGCAAGCACCTGCGCTTGGGCTTCAAAAGCATAAGTGTCCTGCAGATACAGATTTTCTTGCGTTGTAGCCGTGCTCATGTTTCCTAGTTCTGTTCCAATTCCCTGCGCAGTTCAGCAGGCCGGTTGCTCGTCAGTTGGCTTACGCCGAGGTTGACCAGGTATTGCGCGTCGGCTGGCCGGTCAACGGTCCAGATCCTGGCTGTCAGGCCACGCCCAAGCCACTCGCGCACGATTTTCTCATTGGCCCGGGTCCACGCAACCCCGGGACCGATGATTCCGGCGCCGCCCTGGTCGATGAACTCGATCCCTTCAGCTACCGACCGATACAGCACCTCATACACCGCTGCGCGCCCGATCTGGCCGGTGGAGACCAGCTCGTCCACCCACGATGCGTCCACCTCGGTGATCAGCTGGCAGAGCAGCTCCTTGTTCACCGTGCGGGAGAGGTACCGGAGCGATTCCGGTTCGAAGCTCATGAGGGTGACGGCAATCTGGTTCTTGCTGCCGGCCGTACCGGTAGAACGATCGAAATGGTTGTCGGCCAGGACCTTGAGCACCCCGTCTTCGAGCAAGTGCCCGAACGGGCTGGGATGCTTGATCTCGATGGCCAGGCCAATGGGCTGTCCCCGTTCCTCGAGGATCTCGAAGAGTTCGGCCAGGCTCAGGAGCTGTTCATTCTCCTGCCCGTAGCCCGCGGGAATCAGGTTCGGGATGACTCCGGTGAAGTCCATGGCCTTCATCTGGGACAGCGTGAACCCGGAAACCAGACCCGTCGAATCCGAGGTACGGTCCACGGTCGGATCGTGGTGGCATACGACAATCCCATCCTGGGTCAGATGGACGTCACACTCTATGCCATCAGCTCCCTCGTCGATGGCCTGAAGGTAGGCTGCCCGAGTGTTCTCAGAGAACTTGTGGGAGCTGCCCCGGTGCGCGTAGAAAAGCGTATCCATGGTCTCTACGCTACGCGGTATGGCGCTGCTCTCACCAAACGTTCTCAGGTATGTTGCTTCTTTCCCCGTTAAACAACAAAAAGGGGGAGCCACCGCTCCCCCACCCCACCGGCAGGCCGTCCCGGCCAGACCACCCGCCCCGTGGATCCACCGGTTAAACCAGCAGAAGGCCCCAACACTGTTGGAGCCTCCCACTTCTCAAGTTAAGTCCGGCGGTGACCTACTCTCCCACACCCTCACGAGTGCAGTACCATCGGCGCAATGGGCCTTAGCTTCCGGGTTCGGTATGGGACCGGGCGTTTCCCCCACGCTATGACCGCCGTAACAATCACGAAGCACACAAACCACTGGTAATCCGGTGGATTCGTCCTTGCAAAGTCTCTTACTTTTTGTGGTTCGAGGTTGTTGTCTCGTAACCGCATAGTGAACGCGAACAATCAGAAAAACATATTTTGTCGACACACAGTTTAGATAGTGTGTTGTAAGCCATCGGCCTATTAGTACAGGTCAGCTACACAAGTCTTTGGTCCTTGCTTCCACATCCTGCCTATCAACCCAGTAATCTAGCTGGGGGCCTCACCCACACAAGGTGGATGGAAATCTCATCTCGAAGCAGGCTTCCCGCTTAGATGCTTTCAGCGGTTATCCCTTCCAAACGTAGCTAATCAGCGATGCACTTGGCAGTACAACTGACACACCAGAGGTTCGTCCGTCCCGGTCCTCTCGTACTAAGGACAGCCCTTCTCAAATTTCCAACGCGCGCAGCGGATAGGGACCGAACTGTCTCACGACGTTCTAAACCCAGCTCGCGTACCGCTTTAATGGGCGAACAGCCCAACCCTTGGGACCTACTCCAGCCCCAGGATGCGACGAGCCGACATCGAGGTGCCAAACCATGCCGTCGATATGGACTCTTGGGCAAGATCAGCCTGTTATCCCCGAGGTACCTTTTATCCGTTGAGCGACGGCCCTTCCACGAGGTGCCGCCGGATCACTAGTCCCGACTTTCGTCCCTGCTCGAGCTGTCACTCTCACAGTCAAGCTCCCTTGTGCACTTACACTCAACACCTGATTGCCAACCAGGCTGAGGGAACCTTTGGGCGCCTCCGTTACATTTTAGGAGGCAACCGCCCCAGTTAAACTACCCATCAGGCACTGTCCCTGAACCAGATCATGGTCCGAAGTTAGGTGACCGGTACAGCCAGAGTGGTATTTCAACGATGACTCCACCCGAACTAGCGTCCGAGCTTCACAGTCTCCCACCTATCCTACACAAGCTGCACCGAACACCAATACCAAACTATAGTAAAGGTCTCGGGGTCTTTCCGTCCTGCTGCGCGTAACGAGCATCTTTACTCGTACTGCAATTTCGCCGAGTTCATGGTTGAGACAGCGGGGAAGTCGTTACTCCATTCGTGCAGGTCGGAACTTACCCGACAAGGAATTTCGCTACCTTAGGATGGTTATAGTTACCACCGCCGTTTACTGGGGCTTAAATTCTCAGCTTCGCACACAAGTGTGCTAACCGGTCCTCTTAACCTTCCAGCACCGGGCAGGAGTCAGTCCGTATACATCGTCTTGCGACTTCGCACGGACCTGTGTTTTTAGTAAACAGTCGCTTCCCCCTGGTCTCTGCGGCCCACACCCGCCTCCCCACCGCAAGGGTGGTTCACGGGGCAGGCCCCCCTTCTTCCGAAGTTACGGGGGCATTTTGCCGAGTTCCTTAACCATGATTCTCTCGATCGCCTTAGTATTCTCTACCTGATCACCTGTGTCGGTTTAGGGTACGGGCGGACTGGGACCTCGCGCCGATGCTTTTCTAGGCAGCATAGGATCACCGAATCACCCCACAAACGGGGCGCCTATCAGGTCTCAGAAACAATGAACAGCGGATTTGCCTACCGTTCTTCCTACACCCTTGGACCAGGTCAATTCCATTGCCTGGCTCGGCTACCTTCCTGCGTCACACCTGTTAATACGCTGACCTCACAACATCGGTTCCCACCACACCAACCAACAAGACACCTAAAAGGCATCAACGCTGGAATCCGTCATGGTTAGCATCCATTGCTCAGTATGGGCGGTCCTTCGCCGGTACGGGAATATCAACCCGTTGTCCATCGACTACGCCTGTCGGCCTCGCCTTAGGTCCCGACTAACCCAGGGCAGATTAGCTTGACCCTGGAACCCTTGATCATTCGGCGGACGGGTTTCTCACCCGTCATTCGCTACTCATGCCTGCATTCTCACTCGTGTGGCCTCCACCGCTGGTTTCCACCGCGACTTCACCGTCCACACGACGCTCCCCTACCCATCCAAACCACTGGACCACAAAGGCCAATGACATGTTTGAATGACGCAACTTCGGCGGTGTGCTTGAGCCCCGCTACATTATCGGCGCGGAATCACTTGACCAGTGAGCTATTACGCACTCTTTCAAGGGTGGCTGCTTCTAAGCCAACCTCCTGGTTGTCACAGCAACTCCACATCCTTTCCCACTTAGCACACGCTTAGGGGCCTTAGTTGGCGTTCTGGGCTGTTTCCCTCTCGACTATGAAGCTTATCCCCCACAGTCTCACTGCTGCGCTCTGACTTACCGGCATTCGGAGTTTGGCTAAGGTCAGTAACCTTGTAGGGCCCATCGCCTATCCAGTAGCTCTACCTCCAGCAAGAAACACGCAACGCTGCACCTAAATGCATTTCGGGGAGAACCAGCTATCACGAAGTTTGATTGGCCTTTCACCCCTACCCACAGCTCATCCCCTCCATTTTCAACTGAAGTGGGTTCGGTCCTCCACACGCTCTTACACGCGCTTCAACCTGGCCATGGGTAGATCACTTCGCTTCGGGTCTAGATCACGCCACTGACTCGCCCTATTCAGACTCGCTTTCGCTACGGCTTCCCCCCACGGGTTAACCTCGCGACGTAACACTAACTCGCAGGCTCATTCTTCAAAAGGCACGCCATCACAACCACAAGTGGCTGCTCTAACGGATTGTAAGCGCACGGTTTCAGGTACTATTTCACTCCCCTCCCGGGGTACTTTTCACCATTCCCTCACGGTACTGATTCACTATCGGTCATCAAGTAGTATTCAGGCTTACCAGGTGGTCCTGGCAGATTCACACAAGGTTTCACGGGCCCCGTGCTACTCGGGCATCCACACAAGAACGGCAGACACGCATTACACCTACGGGACTATCACCCTCTCTGGTCCGGCATTCCAACCGATTCACCTATACGCCTGCACCTCATCCCACCAGCGTAGATAGAACTGGTACATGTGGACCCCACAACCCCGATGATGCAACGCCTATCCGCTATCACACACCAACCGGTTTAGCCCCATCCGCGTTCGCTCGCCACTACTAACGGAATCACTATTGTTTTCTCTTCCTGCGGGTACTGAGATGTTTCACTTCCCCGCGTTCCCTCCACACAGCCTATACATTCAGCTGCAGGTCACACCACATAACATGGTGCGGGGTTCCCCCATTCGGAAATCCTGGCCTCAACGTCCGGTTATCGACTCCACCAGGCTTATCGCAGATTCCCACGTCCTTCATCGGCTCTTGATGCCAAGGCATCCACCGTGCGCCCTTAAAAACTTCAACACAAAACAAAGTTCTCAAAAATTGAGCTATAAAACAATCAACAAAATCACTACAAACAAGACTCAAACACCACACACACCCAGGACAGGCACGTGCAACTCATCTTGTCTGCAAGATGCTCGCGTTCACTATACAGTTCCCAAACAACAACCCCGCACCCCCAACAACAGCACCCCACACACCAGCCCCAAAAGGACCAGCCAGGACACCATGCCAGCAGACACAGGACAAACACCGAAACACCAAGCACCCAACCACCACACCCCGCAAAGGGACCAGGCGGCCAGGAGGCTTGTTGCCTCAAAACCCAACAGTGCACCAAACATACCCATTCGCATCACACGACCCATGCGCCCTTCCAACACCACCAACCCCACAAGAGGGCCGGCACTGCGTACTAAACCACACACGCCACACAACACAAACCATGCCAACACCCGAACCCCCGAAAACAACCACACGATCGCCCTCGAAAACCCGTTTCCCAGTGTTGAGTTCATTGACATTCCACCCTCGAGCAACCCACCTGCACCACACTCGGGCACAGACATGGGCAACCAAAACTGGTTAGCTCCTTAGAAAGGAGGTGATCCAGCCGCACCTTCCGGTACGGCTACCTTGTTACGACTTAGTCCCAATCGCCAGTCCCACCTTCGACGACTCCCCCCACACAAGGTGGTTAGGCCATCGGCTTCGGGTGTTACCAACTTTCGTGACTTGACGGGCGGTGTGTACAAGGCCCGGGAACGTATTCACCGCAGCGTTGCTGATCTGCGATTACTAGCGACTCCGACTTCATGGGGTCGAGTTGCAGACCCCAATCCGAACTGAGACCGGCTTTTAGGGATTAGCTCCACCTCACAGTATCGCAACCCATTGTACCGGCCATTGTAGCATGCGTGAAGCCCAAGACATAAGGGGCATGATGATTTGACGTCATCCCCACCTTCCTCCGAGTTGACCCCGGCAGTCTCCCATGAGTCCCCGGCATAACCCGCTGGCAACATGGAACGAGGGTTGCGCTCGTTGCGGGACTTAACCCAACATCTCACGACACGAGCTGACGACAACCATGCACCACCTGTGAACCAGCCCCGAAGGGAAACCCCATCTCTGAGGCGATCTGGAACATGTCAAGCCTTGGTAAGGTTCTTCGCGTTGCATCGAATTAATCCGCATGCTCCGCCGCTTGTGCGGGCCCCCGTCAATTCCTTTGAGTTTTAGCCTTGCGGCCGTACTCCCCAGGCGGGGCACTTAATGCGTTAGCTACGGCGCGGAAAACGTGGAATGTCCCCCACACCTAGTGCCCAACGTTTACGGCATGGACTACCAGGGTATCTAATCCTGTTCGCTCCCCATGCTTTCGCTCCTCAGCGTCAGTAAATGCCCAGAGACCTGCCTTCGCCATCGGTGTTCCTCCTGATATCTGCGCATTTCACCGCTACACCAGGAATTCCAGTCTCCCCTACATCACTCTAGTCTGCCCGTACCCACCGCAGATCCGAGGTTGAGCCTCGGACTTTCACGATAGACGCGACAAACCGCCTACGAGCTCTTTACGCCCAATAAATCCGGATAACGCTTGCGCCCTACGTATTACCGCGGCTGCTGGCACGTAGTTAGCCGGCGCTTCTTCTGCAGGTACCGTCACTTTCGCTTCTTCCCTACTGAAAGAGGTTTACAACCCGAAGGCCGTCATCCCTCACGCGGCGTCGCTGCATCAGGCTTGCGCCCATTGTGCAATATTCCCCACTGCTGCCTCCCGTAGGAGTCTGGGCCGTGTCTCAGTCCCAGTGTGGCCGGTCACCCTCTCAGGCCGGCTACCCGTCGTCGCCTTGGTGAGCCATTACCTCACCAACAAGCTGATAGGCCGCGAGTCCATCCCCAACCGATAAATCTTTCCACCCTCAACCATGCGGTCAAAAGTCATATCCGGTATTAGACCCAGTTTCCCGGGCTTATCCCAGAGTCAGGGGCAGGTTACTCACGTGTTACTCACCCGTTCGCCACTAATCCACCCAGCAAGCTGGGCTTCATCGTTCGACTTGCATGTGTTAAGCACGCCGCCAGCGTTCATCCTGAGCCAGGATCAAACTCTCCATAAAAAACAAAAAGCCACCACAACCCCACCGGAAAAAGACGGGGCCACACGTGGTGATGAAATCCTGGCGAATAAAAACACTCGGAACAACACACGGGGGTGCATCATCCCAAGCAAAATGTTTCGTATTCACCAAACAAAAAATAATTTGGTATCAACAAACTTGGCACACTATTGAGTTCTCAAACAACAAACACTTACCGGTTCTCCGCCACCCCTATTCCAGGAGGCGATATCGTCCAGCGTTATATTCATATTCTATAATCATTGAATTCTGAAAGTCAAATCGATTCTTTGTGATTTGAACCAGTATTCTTTGATTCCCATTCAATTCCAGCTTATCCACACATGGTGTGGAAAACCTTGATTTTCCGGGGTTTTCGCCGCCTCGTCCTGGTCGGTTGGTGTTCCGTCCGGCTCGTGGCGACAAGGAAAAACTATACACGGGTTGTCGGGGGTCTGCAAATCGGCGGGGTGCTGCGGGGCGGTGAGCGTGGACACATAAAAACAGAATCGTGTTCATTACTGGCTTTTTATGCGCTTAACGCCCGAGAACGCGCGGTTTTAAGCGACTGCGGCCCGCCCTAACCGGAATTCTTTATCCCGTTGCGCCCCGCTCGACACCCGCCCGACACATGAAAACTCCCGGTCCCGGGCAGCCACTCTATATTTACGGGGTTGCGCTTGACCTCTACTATTCTTCGATGACTTCGACGTCGATGATCCGCGGATCATCCAATTCCAGCTGGTCTGGGGCCATGGTGGGAATCCCAGCGAAGGCGACTGCTGCAGTTTCAACAACACGCTTGGCCAGGAAACGGTTGCCGGCGCCACCGATGACAGCTCCCACGCCGAAGGGAACGATCCTGCCGACAACGCTTGCGGCTTGGGTGCCTACAACCTTGCGCATGAACGACTTCTGCATCGTTTTTTGCAGTGAAGCATAGAAGCTCGTCGACTTGTTCGCGCCGAAGGCCTTGGCCCACCCCTTGATCGGCCCGCCGCCGCGCCCGGCCGCCTGCCGGGTGAGGCCGGCGATCATGGCGCTGCCTTCCTCACCCATCAGCACACCCATAACCAGCACTCGGGATCGTTCCGGGTCTTCGATGGCAATTCCGTGGAGCTCAGCAAGGGTCTGCGCATATAGTGCAGAAGCTTCGAGGAATCCAAGGGTGGCTGCCACAGACAGGCCCAGTGCGGCACCGGTGCCCACCGCGGGGATGGCTGCGGTGCCGCCAACGGCTGCTCCCGAACCGGTCACGATTTTCAAGTAGTCGCGCTCGGCAATCTTGGCGAGTTCTGCCGCCGTGGCCTCGGGGTGCTTGCGGCGCAGCCGTTTCAAATATGCAAGAACCAGCGGTCGCTGGACGCCGACACCTTTCATGATGGCGTCCTGGATTACAGTACGTGGTTTGCCATCGTTGCCGATGACCGTCATCGAAATGGGATCTTTGCTCATGATGGTGCCAGCATATCGAGCCAAACCTGTAAGTTTCCGTGAATCGGATGCTTCCGATACCTGAATATCCTCGGAATGCCAATCATGTTCGGCCCAGTCCTTGAAAGACCCAAACACCGATGGAAGAGTTGGGATATGAAGAACGCGCAGGCCAAACGGTACAACCACGCTGTGAAACAAGCCGGGGTCAACGAACGACCAGTAGCATTGCTGGATCTTGATGCCTTCGATGCCAACGTGATCGCCCTTCGCGAACGAGCCGGAGGAATCCCGATACGCGTCGCCTCCAAATCCCTGCGCGTCCGCAAGGCCCTTGAACGGGCACTGGCCGCCGACGGGTTCAGCGGAGTGCTGTGTTTTACCCTGGGCGAAGCACTCTGGCTAGCGAGCCATGGGCTGAAGGACCTGGTGGTGGCCTATCCCCAGACCGACACGGAGGCTATCAGCCGTTGGGCAACCAGCGAGCAAGCCCGCGCTGAGATCACGGTGATGGTCGACTCCGTTGCGCAACTGGATCTCATCGATCGGATCGTCCCGCACCATCACCCACTGAAGGTCGCCCTTGAACTGGATGCCGCGTACTATCCGACGGCGGGACTGCGTATCGGGGCAGCGCGGTCTCCGTTAGCCGAGCCGGAGGATCTGGCTTCACTCGCCGAGGAGGTCCAGCGCCGGAAGGGGTTCGAACTGGACGGGCTCATGGCCTACGAATCCCAGATCGCCTCGGTTCCGGATGGAGGGTTCGCCCCCAAGGCCTGGATCGCCCGGGCGCTTAGGAAGCGCAGCGCTGCCGAGCTTGCCGAGCGGCGCGCCGAGGCCGTGAGCCGAGTGCGAGGAATCGCGGACCTGCGTTTCGTCAATGCCGGAGGCACGGGATCCTTTGAAACCACCACCCAGGAAGCAGCGGTGACGGAGCTGGCAGCGGGCTCCGGCCTCTTCGCCCCGGCGTTGTTCGACTCCTTCCGCTCGTTCTCCCCCTCCCCCGCCCTGTTCCTGGGGTTCCCGGTAGTCCGCAGACCGGATCACCAGACGATCACCATCCTCGGCGGCGGCTGGACCGCATCAGGTCCGGCAGGCAAGGACCGATTGCCGAGCATCGAGCACCCCCGCAAGCTGCGCTACCTTCCATTGGAAGGCGCAGGCGAGGTCCAGACCCCGCTCACCGGACCGACCGCGCACCGCTTGAACATCGGCGATACCGTATGGCTGCGCCATGCAAAATCCGGGGAGCCGGCAGAACGGATCAACAAGGTAGCCGTTTACTCGAAGAACAAGATCAGCGGCCAATGGCCAACCTATCGAGGCGAAGGGAAAGCCTTCCTGTGAGCACCTTCCAGAATTTCGCCGGTACCGTGACTGCCGCTCCGACGATGCGCCAGTCGATCGCCTCCCTGGACCAGCTGGGCGGGTTGCTCGAATCGGCGGCGCTCAATGGGCACACCGTACGCACCGTGGGCGCCGGCCATTCATTCACCCCGCTGGCGAAGACCAACGACATCCTGCTGGATCTCGACGGCCTCCAAGGAATCGAGGAAGTTGATGCGCTCACGCATGAGGTGACGTTCCGGGCCGGGACCAGGTTGTGGCAGGTTCCTGACCTGCTGGAGCCCTTCGGGTTGGCGCTTGAGAACATGGGCGACATTGACCGGCAGTCCATCGCCGGTGCCATCAGCACCGGAACCCACGGCACCGGCCTGAAATTCACCGGATTCAGCGGCGCGATCACCGGCCTGCGGTTGATGCTGGCCGACGGGACGCAGGTGCGTGCCAGCGCCACGGAGCACCCGGACCTGTTCCAGGCGGCTCGTGTCGGATTGGGCGCGTTGGGTGTCATCACCCATGTCCGGCTCCGGTGCGTCCCGCACTACATGATGCACGCAACCGAGACCATCGAGGCCATCGACCCGTTGGCCGAAAGTTTTGTCGAAAGAGCGGCCCAGGAAGACCATCTTGAGTTCTTCTGGTTCCCGGGTACCGGCAATGCCCAGGTGAAAACCAATACGCGGCTGCCGGGCGATGCCCCGGCGAAGATGCCGGACAGGCTCAGGACCTGGGTGAACGACGAACTGCTGTCCAATGGCGGGCTGCAGGCCATCTGTTCGCTAGGCGCCGCCATGCCGCGCATGATTCCCCGGCTCAATTGGTTCGCCAGCCGGGTCCTTTCAGACCGCAGCTACACCGCGTCGTGGAACCAGACCTACATCAGCCCGCGGCGGGTGAAGTTCACCGAGATGGAGTACGCGCTGCCGCTGGAGAACTTCGCTGCCGCGTTTGCGGAACTGCGCCGCTATTTCGAGCTTCGACCCGCACCTGTCGTTTTCCCGCTGGAAGTCCGGACAACTGCCGGCGACGACACCTGGCTGGGCACTGCCAGCGGCCGAAACAGCGTTTACATCGCGGTGCACCGCTATATCCGGGATCGGGTCCCGCAGTATTTCCCGGACATGGAATCAATCCTGCGTTCGCACGGCGGACGTCCGCACTGGGGTAAGCAGCACACGCTGCGGGCGGCCGAGCTCACCCAGTTGTATCCGAGGTTCAAGGATTTCCAGGCCGTGCGGCAGCAGGTCGATCCCCAGGGACGGTTCGTCAACGGCTACCTGCGTGAACTGCTGAACGCCTAGAACTGGACGTCGGTCCAGATCAGGTCGGAGGTTTCGATGCTCTCGGGCGTTGCGCCCGGCAGCAACTGGAAATCTTCCGGGGCTTCGGCGCCGATGCGGCCCTGGCCCAGCACGTTCCAGCCCCGATTGGGAATGACGAAGTTCCCCGAGTCGTTCAACGCGTCATCCCGGCCGAGCTCATCGCCCAGAGCCAACGCGGCTGCGGTGAACTCGGTGCGCTGCGCCAATGCACCGGTCACCACGATGCGGTTCTCGTCGATGCCTCCAGCCTTGGCTCCGTCGTCTGCGACAACGTAGTCTTCCCCGGCGATGTAGTCGGAGATGACCTTCAATTGGTCCTTCTGGCGTGGTGCGCCGAAGCCGTAGCTGCTCTGGGCTGGCTCGGTTTGGGCCGCCAGGATATGGACGCGTTCACCGCGATACTCGATGGGGATGTCCCACAGCCCGTTGTGCATCACCGGAATGGACGCGGCCACGGCACCGCTCAGCTCGGAGCTTGAGAGCTTGTTGCCTGCCACCTCGTCCCACTTCAGCGCCGACACGGAAACGACGTCCGGCTGGTTGATCGGATACTTGGACAGCACCACAGTCGAGGACTGTTCGGCGAATGCGCCCTGGCCCCAGGCATCGCCCGGGCCTCCGACCACGCGGTCTCCGTCCAGGTCCGCGCCGCTCTGCACTCCGCTGGAGCCGATTGCGAGATAGGAGTAGGCGTAGCCGACACCGGTATGTTCGTCGTCCGGGCTGTTCAGGTAGTCCGAGATGAAGGTATTTACCGCATCCGGATCGGCATCCATGCCGGTCAGCACCACGATGTCGGGATTCGCGACGCTGATTGCATCGGCCACGCGTAGGGCTTCGGTGTCTGTCCGGGTCAGCAGATCCCGATACAGGTCTCCGGGTTCCTCCCCGCTCAGGTCGGTTGCCATCGTGGCCACGCGCAGGGAAGTTTCGGACAGCAGGGGTGCGGTCACACCGGCCCCGTCATTCGGGCCGGTGGGTGCGGCTAAAGACGGGGTTGCAGGGAGCATTAACAGCGCCCCGATCCCCAGGCCCGCTGTTCCAACCAAAAACTTGTGCACCCTGCAACCCTACGCGGTGGGGACCGCGCTGACCAGCATCTTAATCCGATTGTGATGCTGCAGCGCCGGCGGCCTTGCGGTTCGCCTCCAGGACTTCCTCCATGTACGGAGCTCGGACATGCGCCGAGATGCGTGCGTCCACAAGGCAAACGCCCTGCGCCCCGGCTTCCACCCATGCGCTGACTTTGCCGAAGTCATCCAAGGTTTCAACCTTGATGCCGGTGGCGCCCATGCCTTGGGCCAGTGCCGAGAAGTCCACGGTCGGGATCAGCATCGGATCCTCGTGCAGCCCGATCGATCCGTACTGGTGCACCTCGGCTCCGTATGCCGAATCGTTGTAAATGACGATGACACCGCTTGTGACGGTGCGCACGATGGATTCCAGGTCTGCCAGTCCCATGAGGAAGCCGCCGTCGCCGGATGCCAGCACCACGGTACGTCCATCGGCCGCGGCGGCGGCGCCTACCATCGAAGCGATACCCAGGCCAATGGACTGGTAGGCGGTGCCGACACAGGTCAGCGATCGGGCGCCGCTGGTGGACCAATACATGGGTCCCCAGCCGATGAAGTGCCCGCCATCCTGCACCAGCACGCGGTTGGCCGGCAGGATCCGCTCCATTTCGCTGGCCACGCGGCGCGGATCCAGCAAGCCGTCGGCGGTCTTAGCGTCGCCGAGAGGGCGGGTACGCAGCGCGGCGAGGTCCAGCTCCTTGGCCCACGAGGCTTCGGCCGCTGGCACCGACTGGAGCAGGTGCGCGGCGGCGGCGCTGATATCGGCGGTGGCGAAGTAGTCCACCCGTGGATTGGTGGCGGTGGCAGCCAGGTCGATCTGGATCAGGGTGGCGGACTCGTTGACCAGGCCCCCGAAGCGCATGGTGAACTGGTTCAGCGATGCACCGAGGGTCAGCAGGACATCCGCTTGGGCGATGATCTCGGCGTTCCTCTCGGTGGCGAAGCCGCCAGTGATTCCCAGATCGTAGGGGTAGTCCAGCAGGTCACGGGCCAGCAGGGTACCGGAGGTGGTGGCGCCGATCTTGGCTGCCAGCTCCTTGACCAGCGGTGCGGCGTCGATGGCGCCGCGGCCGTAGAGGATGTGCGGGCGCTGGGCGCCTGCCAGCAGCGAGCTGACCTGTTCAAGCTGGGTGGAGTTCAATTCCGGGGCGGGCGGCGTGGGGCCGAGGGCGGCGAAGTCCGGAAGTTCCGTTTCGGAAGTCTCGAGGGCGGCAAGGTCGTAGGGGATGGCCAGGACCACCGGGCATTGCTCGCGCAGTGCATGCGCGGCGGCCTGCAACGCGATGGCTCCCGGGGTTTCCCGGTCCACCACGTAGCGCGGGGCGCGTACCGCGGTATCAATGGCGGCCTGATCCACGTCCCAGCCGCGCAGTCCCGAGGTCGGTGCGTCGCCGGTGACGAACAGCAGCGGGGTGCGTGCAGCGGCGGCCTCCGCCAGCGCGGTCACGGCATTCGTGTAGCCGGCGCCGTAGGTGGTGGAAGCGATGGAGAGCTTGTTGGAGATGCGGAAATAGGTGTCCGCGGCCGATACCGCGGCCGATTCGTGGCGAACTGCGGTATAGGTGAACCCTTGGCGCACGGCCGCGTCGAGGAAATGTGCGTTGCCGTTGCCCATCAGACCGAAGATCTGCGGTGCAAGTGGCTTGAGGGCATGGGCGATGGCGGCAGAAACGCTAGACATCATGGACTCTTTTCAAAAGTATGGTGCTGAAGAAAATTCCATATATGTCTGCCGCTACCGGTTGCGTTTCGGCAACGGGTATCGCCCCTTTTGAGAGCGCCGGAATCCGCTTGGTCGCGCTTCCTGACTCATTGATGATAGGGCAGAATCGTGGTGTTGCGCTAGGCGCGGGCGTCCCGGGCTCCTCGCGGAGCTGAACGGGCTATCCCAGGGCCCGTCCCTGATGGGCCCGCAAGGAACCGAATCCGGTCTTCGTCAAGCGGTAGGCGCGGTTCAGGGAATCCAGCGCATGCTCTGAAACATGCTCGTAGACAGGGACGCGGATCCACTGCTTGACGAGTCCGAGCAGTGCAATCACGATGAATCCGGTCAACAGCTTGTCCACCAACGAATACATCAGGTTAGCTTCGAACACCGCCAGGCCCAGCGAGCTGGTGCTGGCAAGGATGGACTGCATCGTCGTTTCCGAGGCGTGCCCCGTCATACCTCCGAAAAGCAGAACCAGGATGATGCTCGATACCACCGAACATGCAACAGCCACCACGACGTTGAGCAGAACGTACTTCGGCAACGCCGAGTTGCGCTTGATCAGCTTCGCACCGTACCCCCAGACCAGTGCCCCGGTCATGTTCACCAGGCCGAAGGCCGCTGCCGATGAATCGGTAATCGACAGCCCAATGATGTTGGTCGCCAGACCGACAAGCACCCCTGCCCACGGCCCGCAGGCGATGGCGGCTAAAGCGGTGCCGATCATGTCCAGATAAAGCCGAAGCCCTGCCGCATCAACTAGCCAGAAACCCGCCAGGTTCAGTATCAAGCATGCCGAAAGGAGTATATATATCCGTCGCCTGCTGGGAGCTGTATTTTCCTGTCCGAGAGTGGAAACGATGTGAACTGTCGGCGCGGCTGGCGATGGCTGCGGGGCGGCGGACGCCTGCCGCTTGGCTGCTGCTTGGTCGAGACGGGCTTGGAGGCATCTGCGTTCCCAGGTTTTCGCTTCCTCCGGCGAACAGCCCAGGGCTTGCACGATTTCCCCCACAAGCTCGGCATTAATACGTGTCCGGCCGAGGCGGAAAGCATCATAGACAGTGGTTCGGGCAGGCCTCTCGGCGACGGCATCTACTCCGCAGAGCTCGCGCAGCTTCCCGATACGGCGGACGATTTCCGCGTAGGGAACGTCGCCTGCTTCGATCCGCAGCGTCTGGAGATCCCTGACGATCGCATCGAAAGCGTCGGTCGGAACATCTTGGGACTCCGCGTGTTGCGTCATGGCCGCCCTCCAAGCGATCGCCGGACTGGCCGTCGGCGACTGCCGACGGTTTTCGGCGTTTCTGGACGCCAAATAAAGATGCTAGTCAGATCGTATCCGAAAGGTCGGATTTGTTCGGAATCATCCGGGAAGACGGAATTCCACGCACGGTTGCCGTACGCGCGCGATACCTTATGACGTGGGGGCGCCGCAGGCCTTCCGAACCGGCGACCGTCTCGCAATAGGACATCGAGTTCAAGGCCTGCGGTGCATACGACAACTCGCATATATGTTTAGGAGGTCATGTGGCACACTTTATCGCGAATACGGCAAGACCCCGCTGCTGACAGCCCGCCAAGGGTGCCGACGCAGGACCTGCGCCTAGAGCTCTCGGCCCAGCAGGTGGGCCAGCGCATCGGGAAGCTCTTCGGAGCGGAAGGTGTGGCCTCGGGCTGACAGCTTCGCGGGAACGACCCGCTGACTGGCCAACGCCAGCAGCTGCGCACCTTCGTCGCCCAGCAGCAGCCGCGGCCCGAAGGCAGGCACCGGGAAGATCTCGGGGCGGTGCAGCACCTTGGCCAGCACGGCCGAGTACTCGCTGTTGCGCACCGGGGTGGGCGCGGTCGCGTTGACCGGACCCTGCAGTTCGCTGTCCCACAGTGCGCGGTGATAGATGTCCACCAGGTCATCCAGTCCAATCCAGGACTGCCACTGCCGGCCATCGCCGAGCCTGCCGCCCAGCCCTGCTTCATAGAGCGGACGCATTTGGCGCAGCAGCCCGCCGGTGGGGCTTTGCACCAGACCGGTGCGGACCTGGACCCGGCGCATGCCGCCATCGGGCCCCGCCTGGGCCGCCTGCTCCCAGTCGCGGACAACTTCCGCAAGGAAGTCCCGGCCGTATGGGGCGTCTTCGGTCAGCTCGTCTTCTCCGGCGTCGGCGCCGTACAGGCCGATGGCCGAGGCGCTGATGAAGACCGCGACACCGGATTGCGCAGCCAGCTGCGCCAGCCGGCGCGTGGGCTCGATGCGGCTGTCGCGGATCTTCCTGCGGTGCTCACTATTGAATCGCCCGGCGATACTCGCCCCGGCCAGATGGACGACCGCGTCGCACCCATCCAGGCAGGATTCGTCGGGGCTCGCGGGATTCCAAAGGCGTTCATTCGGACCTTGGGGGGCCGAACGAACCAACCGGATGACCCGGTGCCCACCCGATTCGAGAAGAGCACCCAGGGAGGTTCCCACCATGCCGTGCGAACCGGTCAGTGCGACGGTCAGCGGCTTCAGGCCGTGCTGCGCCGCGCGCTGGTGGGCCCGCAGGTCCTCGGACAGCTGACGGTGCCGGTAGGCGAGCATGCGCCGCACCATGTTCTGCGGCATATTGGTGCTGACTTCGTCGCGCAGCACGCACTGCTGCGGCCCGTCGGGCAGGATGTGGTGCTCGTGGCGCCAGCGGATCGGCCGCAGCGGCGCCTGAGCGAGCCCCTGCGGCGCCAGCTCGTCCACGAAGACGCGACCGGGCACATACCCGTCGGCAAGATGCCGGGCGTGCCAGCGCAATCCGGCAGGCATCGCCAGCTCGGAGCTGCCGTCGCGCAGGTTTTCCGCTTGGCGCACTGCGCGGACCGGCTGCCATGGAGGAAGCAGCCGGCTCATCGCGCCGAGCCGCTCGTGCCAGGCGAACACTTCGTCGGCGGGGAACGGTATTGCTGTTTCAAGAATGACGGCCATGCCCACATTCAATCAGTTTTCGCCACTTGCGGATACGACTTCAAGCAAGTTTCAAGGAGCTCCGCCCACGCCCGATGCCACGCGGCAGACCCTGCCGGCCGGCGCTCTTGTGACAAACTGGTTTCCATGGGAATCCAGGATCGGCCGCAGACCTCGGAGCAGGAGCTCGCGGCTTTCGAATGCGCCACGCAGGACCTCGTGGGGCTGGCGCTGAGCAGCGTTGAACAGCTCGAGGTATCCCTGCCCCAGTTCCGTCTGCTGCTGACCTTGCAACGCCGGGGTCGGTCGACATCCAGCGACTGCGCCAAGGCACTGGGCGTGGGCAATTCATCCATCACCCGGCTGGCCGACAGGCTCAATGCCTCCGGGCACCTGACGCGGGGCTCGGACCCCGCGCACCGCAGTGTGGTCACCTTGGAGCTGACGGCCTCGGGCCGCCAGGTCGTGCAGCAGGTCACCGAACGCCGACGACAGGACCTGAGCGAGGCCCTGGACCTGCTGGAACCCGCGGAGCGGGCCGCCTGCGCGGCTGCCCTGGACAAGCTGCACGGCCTGGTTGGCCACAGCATCCCCCAGCCGAACAGCACTCACCTGCCCCTGTAGCCGTCGCCAATCCAGCGTTCCGGACCATGAGCTCGCACATCCAAAGACTTGCTTGAAGCAACTCTTGCTTAATGCAAATATTGTGCCTACATTGGAATTGATCAATTCAATTGCGGGAAGGCCGGCATGAAAGAGCTCGAAACGCAACTGCGGGAGCTGGGAATGCGCGTCACCCGGCCGCGGCGTGCGGTCCTCGACGAGCTGCTCCTGCGCTCCCACATCGATGTCGCGCGAATCGCCGCCGGCGCGCGGCAGCGCATCGGCCGCGTGTCGACCCAGGCCGTTTACGATGTCGTTCACACCCTGACCGGCGCCGGAATCCTGCGCAACATCGAGCTGCCCGGATCCCCGGCGGTTTTCGAGCTGGCCCGCGGGGACAACCACCACCATCTGGTCTGCCGCGCCTGCGGACGCATCGCCGATGTCCCCTGCCCTGTCGGCAAGGCCCCGTGCCTCAGGCCCCTGGACGCTACCGGGTATGCGATCGAGGAAGCAGAAGTCACCTACTGGGGGCTCTGCCCTGAATGCCGACCCGGCATCCCGCCGGCCGCACCACACGGCACCACGATTACCACTCACTGATCGGAGAACCCAGCCATGACCGTCTTGGCAAGAACCTCGACCATCCAGGGACCGCAGAAGCTCGGTCCACTCACCCCGCTCGTCGGCGAATGGGAGGGGAATGCCGGGGTCGACCTTTCCTACCACAACCTCACCGACGAAACGAGCGAAACCGGCTACTACGAGCGCGCGGTGTTCAAGCCCATCCCGATCCAGGAAAACGGCAAGCAGACCCTGTGGGGATTGAACTACTCGATGACGGCCTGGCGCCACGGCGAGGAGGCCATGGACCCGTTCCACGACGAAATCGGCTTCCTGCTCTGGGACCGCGAGAACAGCCAGGTGATGCGCAACGTGGTCTTCGGCCGCGGCATCGCGGTGCTGGCCGGTAGCACCGCCGGACCGCGCGACACCACCGTGCACTTCAACGCCACCCCGGGAGATCCCTCCTACGGGGTGCTGCAGAACAAGTACCTGATGGAACGCGCGGAGATCAAGGAGTTCAGCAGCTCCTTCACCTTCCACGAGGACGGCAGCTTCAGCTACACCTCGGACCTGCTGCTGCGCCTGGTGGCCCTCGGCGCGGAAATGCGCCATACCGACGTCAATACCCTGCACCGGGTCAAGCGCTTCCATCCGGGAGAATAAGGCGGCGGCGGGGCCGGATGCGAATATCGCACCCGGCCCCGCCGCCGTCCGGCCTTGCGCCTACCGCGCGACTGCTTCCGCCAGCAATTCGATCACATGGCGGTAGTCCTTGCCGGTTGCGCGCGTCATGCCCAGCTCGCAGGTGCGGTTGCAGGAAGCATGGGCCTGGGCATCGAGTTCGCGCACCTCGGCTGCCTCGGCGGCGGTGGCGGAGGCGGTCAGCTCCGGATGCAGCATGCCGCGGTCGCCCGCATAGGCGCAGCAGCCCCAATTGACCGGCACGTTCACGGTGTCCGCGGCCGCCCGCGCCACCTTCTCCAAATCGGGATTCAGCCCCATCTGCGTGGAGGAGCAGGTCGGGTGCAGGGTCAGCGAGGAGACCTTCCGGCCCTCGGGCAGCTTTTCCAGCAGGTGCTGGGCGGTGAAGGCGAGCAGGTCCACCACGGTGTAGCCGTGCTCTTCCAGCGTGTGGGCGAAGCCCTCGGTGCAGCTGGAGGCGTCGGAGATGACCGGCAGGTTCCTGCCCGGCAGCGCCGCCGCCACCTCGTCGAGCACCCGCTGGGCCATGAGGTCGTGGCCGTCGGCGTAGCCCTTGGAGCTCCACGGGGTGCCGCAGCACATCGACTCGATGCCCTGCGGGACGTAGACCGAGACGCCGGCCGCGTGCAGCAGCTGCGTGAACGCCGAAGCGACGCCCTGGCCCTCGCCGGCCGGGCCGAACATTGAGTTCACGCAGGCCGGCAGGTAGATGGCCAGCGGTTCGGTGCCGGCGGCGCCCAGGATTCCGGCCAGCGGCTTGCGGGCCTTGCCGCCGCCGGGCAGTTCCGCGTCGTAGCGCGGCATGACATCGGTGCTGATGACCTTGCGCGCCGCATCGGTGACCCCGCGGACCAGGCCCACGGGGAACTTGTCAGCCACGCTCAGGGCCAGCGAGCCGGCGCGCGTGGCGCCGCCCCAGCCCTTGGCCGCGGTCTTGAACCCGGCGGCCAGCGCGGGGTTTGCGTCCTCGCGGCGCAGGCGCTTGACCAGCAGGCCGGTATTGATGCCCACCGGGCAGGCGGTGACGCACATGCCGTCCACGGCGCAGGTCTGCACGCCGTTGTAGTCGTAGTCCTTCTCAAGCTCCGCGGCCAGCTCCCGGTTGCCTTCCGCCTCCGCCTTGGCGATGGCGCGGCGCACCACGATGCGCTGGCGCGGGGTGAGGGTCAGGTCCTTGGAGGGGCAGACCGGCTCGCAGTAGCCGCATTCGACGCAGCGGTCGGCCTCCACCTCGATGGTGGCGTTCAGCTTGATGTTGCGGATGTGGGCCGAGTGGTCCTCGTCGATGATGACCCCGGGGTTCATCATCAGGCGCGGATCGCAGGCGGCCTTGAGTTCCAGGTGCACGTCGTAGAGCTCGTCGCCGTACTGGGCGCGGACGAACGGGGCCATGGCGCGGCCGGTGCCGTGCTCGGCCTTCAGGTTGCCGCCCTTGGACAGGATCAGGTCCACCATCTTGTCGTTGAATCCGTTGTAGCGGTTCAGCGCCCGCTCGCCCTCGAAGCGGTCGGTGAGCATGAAGTGGATGTTGCCGTCCTTGGCGTGGCCGAAGATCACCGAGTCCTCGTAGCCGTATTCGGTGAACAGCTCCTGCAGGCTGCCGCAGGTTTCAGCCAGCGACGGCACCGGCACCGCGACGTCCTCCAGCAGCGCGGTGGTGCCCGAGACGCGGGCCCCGGCCACGGAGGCGTACAGCCCCTTGCGGAATTTCCAAGCGGCCTGGCGGTTCTTCGCATCCGGGGAGAGCACCGCCGGGGCGCGCAGCGCGGCCGTGTCCAGCAGCTTCTGCCCGGCGTCCTGCAGGCCGCGCAGTTCCTCGTCGCTGTCCGCATGGTATTCGATGAGCAGCGCCGCCTGCTGGTCCACCTCGAAGCCCATGATGGCTTCGGGCACGCCGGGCAGCGACTGTCCCACGCGCAGCGAGGTGGAGTCCATGAGCTCCAGGGTGGCGGCGCCCGAATCCAGCAGCTCGGGCAGGGCGCGGGTGGCCAGATCCAGGTTGTCGAAGACCGCCAGGGTGGCGATGGCCAGCTTGCGGATCGGCACGGTGCGGAACACCGCCTCGGCCACGAAGGCCAGCGTGCCTTCGGAGCCGATGATCAAGTGGGCCATCAGCTGCGCCGGGGAGTCGAAGTCCAGGAACGCGTTGATGCCGTAGCCCATGGTGTTCTTCAGCGCGAAGTGCTTCTCGATCTTCGCCACGGAGTCCGGGTTGGAGCGCACGCGGTCGCGCAGCTTTTCCAGGGTGGCCACCAGCTGCGGTTCGGCGGCGGCCAGCTGGGCGTCGGCGTCCGGGGCGGCGGTGTCGATCATGGTGCCGCTGGGCAGCACGAAGGTCATCGATTCAAGGGTGCGGTAGGTGTTGAACTCGGTGCCGCAGGCCATTCCGGAGGAGTTGTTGGCGATCACCCCGCCCACGGTGCAGGCCGCCTCGCTGGCCGGGTCCGGGCCCAGCTTGCTGCCGTAGACCCCCAGCCGGGCGTTGACCTGGCGGATCGTGGCACCGGGCTGGACGCGCACACGCTGGCCGCCATCCAGCACGGTGATGCCGCGGAAATTCTTGCGCACGTCGATCATCAGGCCGTCGCCGCTGGCCTGCCCGGCCAGCGAGGTGCCGCCGGAGCGCAGGGTCACCGGCTGGTGGTTCCGGTTCGCGGCGGCCAGCAGCTCGGAGACCTCGCGGGCGTCCTTAGCCAGCACCACCGCCTGCGGGGTGTACAGGTAGTGCGACGCATCCGAGGCGTAGGCCACGCGGTCGATGGATCGGGTCATCACCCGGTCGGACTCGCCGACCAGGTCGAGGATGCTGGATGAAACCGTGGTTTCGCCGAGTGCTGGCGTGCTCAATGCCATGGTGCGCTCCTGTTAGATTGCAGGCCGGCCCTGCCGTCTGCGGATTTTGTCTTACAAGTACACATGCCATGGTAGTACGTGGCGTGGAATACTTGGTAGGTCAAATGTACTTCTTCCCGAAAGGACGCACGTGGCTGCCCGTCTAGGAGTGGTTTCGGTAGTGCAGGCCGTCATCAAGTCGCTGCGCGAACGCATCTTCAGCGGCGAGCTGGCTCCCGGCACCCCGCTGGGCGAGGTCGATGTGGCCGCGCACTACGAGGTCGCCCGCCCCACCGCCAAGGCCGCCCTGGAGAACCTGGTGGCCAGCGGACTGCTCACGCGCAACGCGCACCAAAGCGCACGCGTGCGGGTGCTTTCCGCAGCGGACGCCCGCGACATCTACCAGACCCGGGCCATCATCGAGGCCGAAGCCGTGCGCCTGCTGGCCGGCACCGGCCAAGTGCCCGAAGCCGCGCTGGAGGCGAACGCCCAGATCACCGCGCTGTCCAACGCCTCCCCCATAGAAATCGTGGAACCCGACGTGCGTTTCCACGCAGCCCTGGTGCAGGCGCTGGGCTCGCCGCGAACCAGCGCGATCTATGCGCAGCTCACGGACGAAATCCGGCTGTGCATGACGCACGTGCAGGATGCTACGCTGCTATCCACCCGGGACATCGCCGCCGAGCATGCGCGCCTGCTCGAGCTGATCTCCGCCAGATCCCGGCAAGAGGCCGCCCAGGCACTGGCCGACCACCTGCAGACGGCGAGCGCCAAGCTCGCCGCGCACCTGGATACCCTCACCTAGACGAAAGCGGGATCGACGCCATGGGCTTGTTCGCACGCAAGCAGTCCACTGCCCCCGGGACCGGGGACGACTGGGAACGCAGGCTGGATGGCTTGGAGCCTCTGCAAGTGCACCATGCAGAGTTCCGCGCCCGGGTGCTGGGTGTGGGACGGCGCGGCGCACGGCGGATTCCCGCGGTGGAACTGGCCGTCAGCGGGACCGCCGGGCACTTCCGCGCCGATGAGCTGGAGTCCTTCCTGGGCGGCAGGCTCGGGATCCTCGAAACCCTGCACAGTTCGCCGACCCCGCTGTTCATGGCCACTGGCGCCCACGCCGGGGCGGATTCCCCGGCGGGCGATGCGCTGGCGCACGCCGCGAGGGACGAGGCCGCAGTCCTGCAGCCCGCCGCCGAGGGCCTGCGCTGCCTGGTGTTGTTCAGCCCCGCGGACCAGCAGCGGATCACCCGCTGGCTCGCACTCTTCCCACGCCACTAGGCGCGGTCGGGCGCACCGGCATCGCTGGGCGCCGCAGAGCCTTCCTCGGTGGCGCCTCCCTCGTCGCTCCAATCATGCCCGGTGTCATCCGAGTGCTTCGGGTCAGAGACATGGTCCTTCGACGCGGCGTCCGCTTCCGGGGCCGGGTGCAATTTTTCGGGAATGTGCTTTTCTCCCATGATTTCCTACCTTTCGTTGCGCTGGCGTTCCGGGGCGGTTTCAGGCTCCGGCGGAATCGGCGGCGCGGTCGGGTCGAATGGCGGGTCGCTCGGACCGGTGGGGTCGATTACCGGGCCGTCCGGGGCCGTCGGGTCGCTGGGCGGCGCGATGGGACCGGTCGGGTCGGTGGGGTTGATGGGCGGGTCGGTGGGATGGCGGTTGAACATCGTGTCCTCTCCTTGATCTGCATGCCGGCGGCGCTTGCACCCGCCGGCTGAACGTCCCTTCACGCTACGCACCGTCCGGGGTGGACGGTCGCAATCCCCGGGATTCCAAGGCGATTGCCAGCATTGGCCGCCCGCCGGGCCCGGCGGGCGGCCGTCGCGGCATCCCGGTTCCGCGTATACCCCCACCCCTATTTTTGACATACCCCCGGGGGTATGGGTTACGGTAGATGCAGACACCCCAACGAAAGGACGCACCATGCTTTTGGAACGCTTCTACGACGAGGACCTGGCGCAGGCCAGCTACTTCATCGGCTGCCAGGCCAAGGGCGAGGCCATCGTGGTCGATGCCCGTCGCGACATCTCCGACTACCTGGCGCTGGCCGCCAAGCACGGCATGCGCATCGTCGCGGTGACCGAAACCCACATCCACGCCGACTACCTCTCCGGCACCCGCGAGCTGGCCGCCGCCACCGGCGCGGCCACCTACGTCTCGGGCGAAGGCGGAGCCGACTGGCAGTACGGCTTCGAGGCCGAGCGCCTGATGGACAAGGACACCATCAAGCTGGGCAACATCACCGTGACCGCCCGCCACACCCCGGGCCACACCCCGGAGCACCTTTCGTTCCTCATCACCGATGGCGCCTTCAGCGACCAGCCGGGCTACATGCTCTCCGGCGACTTCATCTTCGCCGGCGACCTGGGCCGCCCGGACCTGCTGGACGAGGCAGCCGGCGGCGTGGACACCCGCTTCGCCGGAGCCAAGGACCTGTTCACCTCGCTGAAGAACGTCTTCCTGGAACTGCCGGACCACATCCAGGTCTACCCGGGCCACGGTTCGGGCAGCGCCTGCGGCAAGGCACTGGGCGCCGTCCCTTCCACCACCGTGGGCTACGAGCGCAACTTCGCCTGGTGGGGCCGCTACCTGGCCGCCAACGACGAGGAAGGCTTCATCGCCGAGCTGCTCGACGGACAGCCCGATGCGCACGCCTACTTCGCCCGCATGAAGCGCCAGAACCGCGACGGTGCCAAGGTGCTGGGCACCCTGCCGCAGCTGGTCGAGTTCACCGCAGAGCAGATCATCGAGCAGACCGCGGCCCATGAGGCAGTCTTCGTCGACACCCGCGGACACGTGGCCGTCGCCGAAGGCACCGTCGCCGGCGCCCTGGCCATCCCGGCCATCGCCAAGATGGCGAACTTCGGCGCCTGGGCCTTCGACCCGGAAGCCGACGACCGCCAGCTGATCCTGTTCGCCGAGAACCTGGAAGCTGCGCAGGAAATGCGCGACCACCTGATGCGCGTGGGCATTGATGCAGTATCCGGCTACGCCACCACCCTCGAAGGCCTGCCGGCCTTCACCCCGCCGAGCGTCGACCCGGCCGAGCTGGAGAACTTCGAGCACGCGCTGCTGCTCGACGTCCGGGGCCGCGGCGAGTTCAACGCCGGAGCCATCCCGAACGCGAAGCACATCTCCGGCGGCCGCGCCCTGTGGACCCTGGACGAGCTGCCGACCGACGGCAAGATCGTCACCTACTGCCAGAGCGGCCTGCGCAACTCGATCGTTGCCAGCGCCCTGCGCGACGCCGGGTACGACGTGGTCGAACTGGCCGGCAGCTACGCCGGCTGGGATGCCGCCATGAACAAGACCAACGCCTAACCCCACCCCCTACGAAGGACACCCCCTCAAGTATGAGCACCCCCATTGATGTCATGGACGCACCGACCCTGAAGAAGCTGCTGGCTTCCGATGAATCCGGCGTAGCAGTCCTGGATGTGCGCACCCCCGCGGAGTTTGAATCCGTGCACATCCCGGGCTCCTACAACCTGCCGCTGGACCTGGTCGCTGAACACGCCCACGACGTGACCCGCAAGCTGGGCAAGCAGATCGTGCTGGTCTGCCAGTCCGGCACCCGCGCCTCCCAGGCGCAGCAGAAGCTGGTCGACATCCAGATCGACGCCGGCAGCGTGCTCGACGGCGGCATCGCCGCCTACGAGAAGTCCGGCGGCAACGTGGTGCGCGGCACCCAGCGCTGGGCCATGGACCGCCAGGTCCGCATGACCGCCGGCTCGCTGGTGCTGCTGGGCTTCATCGCCTCAAAGCTGATCCACCCGAAGCTCGGCTACCTGTCGGCGGCGATCGGAGCGGGCCTGACCTACTCGGCGGCCAGCAACTCCTGCGCCATGGCCAGCATGCTGTCCAAGATGCCGTGGAACCAGGTCAGCACCGCCGGCAAGGCCAACCCCCTGGCCCAGATCCCCAACGCCGGGCAGCTGCTGAACCCGAACAGCAAGTAGGAGACTCGACGTGGAACCATTATTGATTCTGGTCCTGGCACTGTCGGTCGTCGTCGGCCTGACCCTGGGTCTGCTGGGTGGCGGCGGTTCCATCCTGATGGTTCCACTGCTCACCTATGTTGCGGGCATGGATGCCAAGGAAGCGATCACCACCTCGCTGTTCGTGGTGGGCGTGACCTCGCTGGCCAGCCTGCTGCCGCATGCGCGGGCCCGCAATATCCGCTGGGTTCCCGGCCTGGTCTTTGCGGCCGCGAGCATGAGCGGCGCGTTCCTTGGCGGGCTGGCCAGCGCGGCCATTCCCGGAGCGGTGCTGATGGTGGCTTTCGCCGTCATCATGCTGGCCAGTGCAAGGAACATGATCCGCGGACGGAAGAAGGGCTCCGAGTCCGCGGCCAAGGGGCGGTCCCTGCTGATGTACATCCCCGTCGGCCTGGTGGTCGGCCTGGTCACCGGCCTGGTGGGAGCCGGCGGCGGATTCCTCATCGTCCCGGCCCTGGTGCTGCTGGCAGGCCTGCATATGAAGCACGCGGTAGGCACCTCCCTGCTGGTCATCTCGCTGAACTCGGCCTCCGGCATGCTGGGGCACCTGAACTCCACCTCCGTCAACTGGCCGCTGACCCTGTCCATTACGGCAGCGGCGATCATCGGCTCGCTGATCGGAGCGCGACTGACCGCCATGGTGCCGGCGAAGAAGCTGCGCCGAGGATTCGGCTACTTCGTCCTGGTCATGGGCGTCTTCGTCCTGTCCCAGGAGCTGCCGCATCCGGCAGGACTCATCCTCGCCATTGCCGCCGCAGTCGCCGCGCTTGTCTGGGTGCTCTGCACCAAGATCCCTGCGCTGGCCACGATCTGCCCCTGGCGCAAGGCCCCTGCTCCGCTGGCACCGGCTGCGGACTAGCTCACATCTACCCAAGGAGTACCCATGAAACCGCTAGAATTGACCGAGACGAACTTCGCTGAAACCGTCAAGTCCTCCCCCATGCTGCTGGTCGACTTCTGGGCAGCCTGGTGCGGCCCGTGCCGAAACTTCGCGCCCGTCTTCGACACCGCTGCCGGCCTGCACGAGGACGTGACCTTCGGCAAGGTCAACACCGAGACGCAGCAGAGCTTGGCGGCCGCCGCCCAGATCACCTCCATCCCGACGCTGATGGCGTTCAAGGACGGCGTGCTGGTTTACTCCCAGCCCGGCGCACTGGACTCCCGCGGCTTGGAAGAGCTGATCACCTCGCTGAAGAATTTGGACATGGAAGCCGTGCACGCCGAAATGGCCGACGCACAGAAGTCCCAGTCTTAATCCCGGGGTCCGCCCCACGGTCTTTTTCGAAATGGAGCACATCATGCGCAACGCAGACGACGCCACACGCAAGCGAATCCTGAACCGCTTGAAGCGGGCCCGTGGCCAGCTTGACGCTGTCATCAACTCGGTTGAGAACGACGGCAAATGCCGCGATGTGGTTACCCAGCTGTCTGCCGTGTCCACCGCGCTGGACCGCGCAGGATTCGCCATCGTCTCCTCGGCCATGCAGCACTGCCTGGTTGATCCGGAGAAGACCGCCGAAGCAGAAGACGGCTTGACCGTCGAAGAGCTGGAAAAGCTCTTCCTTTCACTTTCCTAAAATTACGGCTAACAAGCCAGAAGGAGGCATCCTATGTGCCGACAGGTTTCATGCAAGACATGCGGCAAGACCACCTGGGCCGGCTGCGGCCAGCACGTTGACTCGGTCATGCGCGGAGTTCCCGCCAGGGACCGCTGCCAGGGCCACGAAGCCGAGCCGAAGACCGGCTTCTTCAGCCGCCTCTTCGGCCGCTAGCCCCTGCAATCGGCCCCCGTGCGGACATCCAGCAAAGATGTCGGCGCGGGGCCGATTCCATTTAAGCGGTCCCGGGTCCGCCGAATCCTTGACACAGTCGCCGCGCAGTTACCCTGCGTCTGCGTTCTTTGGAATAATCCGAAGTACTGACCACGTGCGGGCTGCAGGTCGGTTGCCCCGCAGGCGCGCGGGGCGCCACCGCAGATCCCCGGATGCAACCCAAAGGAAAACAAGCTCCATGACTTCAAAAATTCGTATTGGCATTGCCGGCTACGGCAACCTCGGCCGTGGCGTGCAGGCGGCGATTGCCAAGAACCCTGACATGGAGCTGGTCGGCGTCTATACCCGCCGCGATCCGCAGGAACTGCAGCTTGCCAGCCCGGCTCCGCGCTTTGCCATCACCGAGCTGGAGCAGCACACCGGGGATATCGACGTACTGATCCTGTGCGGCGGATCCAAGTCCGACCTGCCGGAGCAGGGCCCGAAGTACGCCGCGTTGTACAACACCGTGGACAGTTTCGACACCCACGCACGCATCCCGGAATACTTCGAGACCGTGGATGCCCCGGCGAAGGCCGCCGGCAAGACCGCGCTGATCTCCGCCGGATGGGACCCGGGGATGTTCTCGATCAACCGGGTCTATGGAGAAGCGCTGCTGCCCGACGGCGAAACGTACACCTTCTGGGGCCGCGGCCTGAGCCAGGGGCACTCGGACGCGGTGCGCCGCGTGCCGGGCGTCGCCGCCGGCGTGCAGTACACGATTCCCAGCCAGGAGGCGATCGACAAGGTCCGCGCCGGCCTGCGCCCCACGCTGGACACCCGCGACAAGCACCAGCGCGAATGCTTCGTAGTGCTCGAGGACGGTGCGGACGCCGATGCCGTGCGCGAAGCCATCGTCACCATGGAGCACTACTTCGACCAGTACGACACCACGGTGAACTTCATCGACTCCCAGACCCTGGCCCGCGAGCACGCCGACATGCCGCACGGCGGCTTCGTGATCCGCTCCGGCAACACCAGCGACGAACAGAAGCAGGTCATCGAGTACTCGTTGGCGCTGGGCTCCAACCCGGAGTTCACCTCCAGCGTGCTCGTAGCCTACGCCCGCGCCGTGCACCGCATGAACCAGGCAGGCGTCACCGGAGCGCAGACCGTCTTCGACGTCGCCCCCGGGCTGCTCTCGCCCAAGTCGGCCGCGCAGCTGCGCGCCGAAATGCTCTAGAACTGCGCCAAAGGATCACGCCATGCCGGTTTCCGGCATGGCGTGATCTGCTTCCACCGCAGACCGCGGCTCAGATCCGAATGTAGGCGGCGCCGTCCAGCTGGCCGGCGGCCAGGGCAACTACCGCCGACGGCACCGTACCCAAGCCCTCCTGCAGGTCTTCGGCCGTGATGCCGTTGCGGCTCATACCCAGTTCGCAGGCGAAAACCTGTGCGCGACTGGCTGGATCAATGGGCTCGGCATCCATGCGCACCCCGGCCAACGCCTTGCCGTTCACAATCACGCTGATCCGGGCACCGGGCAGGGATTCGCCCAGCGTTGCGAGCGCCGCCACGGCCCGGGCGATGTCCTCCGGCGCCTGCGTGGCGTGCAGAAGCACGTGCCGTTCGACGGGGCCGCTCATCGGGCGGCCTCCTTCGTTTGGAAAAGCCGCTCGCTGAGCCAGCTGCGCTCGTTTTCGTTAAGCGCCCGCGGGGTGAGCTTGTCCTCGGCGAGCGCCACCATGACGTTGCTGCCGTCGAACACGGGGGTTCCGTCCTGGGACCCGATATGCCGCACCACGAAGGACTTGGTGCCGATGCGCTGGACGCCGACCCGCACCATGACGCTGGAGGTGTAATAGACCGGTCGCAAGTAGTCCAGATTCATCGAGGCGACCACCAGTCCGTGGGGAAAGAGGTCCGACTGGCCGTGGCGTCCGGACCAGCGGATCCTGGCTTCTTCCACAAGCGTTACCACGCGCGCGTTGTTCACATGCCCCAGGCTGTCCTGGTCGCTCCACCGCAGGTGGATTTCTACTTCTTCCCCGCCCTCGGGGAGGTTCTCACTTCGACTCATGTGGCTCATTGCAACAAACATTCACTTTCTATGCATCTTCAATGACGTACTGCCGCGTCCTTCTCCCAGGCTTCAATGGGCCCCGGGACCGCGGTGAATAAGGGATGCAGGGGAATCTGCCCGGTGTCCAACGAGTTCAAGTAAGTCGCGCGCGACGGGTCGCGCTGCTGCAGCTTGCGCAGCAGATGCTCCACCTCGAATCCGATCTGCCCGGTGCTCACCTGCACCGAGCCTGCATGCTCGGGCAGTGCAGGGTGCAGGATTTTTGCCGCGTCGAAGTTGTAGCCGCGCGTCAGGGCCTCCACGAGCAGGCCTTGGAGGTAGCCGCCGACGGTCTCCAGCGGATCGGATTGCCTGCGCAGCCGGATCAGCTGCGGATGATTTGCATACCCTTGGGTCTGGCCTGCGAGCACTCTCTGGGCCAGCAGGCTTTCGCGCCAGCAGGCCACCAGGCCCTTGGAATCCAACAGAGACGGGTGAAGTGACCACAGGCGCATGCTTCAAGTGTAGTGTCGGCGCCCCGCGCCGCCGTCTGGCCGATTCAACCGCATTTTCGTCGCTCAACTTCTCTTCGATTGCTCGAAGGCCACCAGGCTCAGGTTGGCAACCGCCTGGGCGAAGGCCCTCAGGTCGCTGGCGAAGATTTCGGGCTGTTCCATCGCGCCGAAGTGTCCGCCGGCTGCATGTTCGGTCCAGTGCACCAGCGGGAACCGCCGCTCAAACCACGCTCGGGGCGATTTGAGGATTTCCTGGGGGAAAATGCCCGCCCCGGTGGGGATCTCGACCTTGCCGGCCGCCCCGGTCCCGTTCCGCAGCGCGAGATACTGTTCCCGGTAGAAATGCATGGCCGAGGAAATCGTGTCAGTGAACCAGTACACGGACAGGTTAGCCAGGGACTTCTCCCAGCTCACCGCATGGCGCACGTCCCTGATGCCGTCGCGTTCGCAGTCGGTCCACTGGTAAAACTTGTCCAGGACCCAGGCGCACCATCCCGCCGGTGAATCGTTCAATGCGAAACCCAGCGTTTCCGGGCGGGTTTTCTGGATCTCGAAGTAGCCGCGGCCATCCAGCGCGTTGAATTCGTTGCCCTTGAGCCACTTCCGTTCGTGGTCCTGCACCAGGGCCATGGCATCCTGCACATCGCCCGGCGGGATTGGGTGCGTCAATGTCACATGCAGTCCCAGCACCCGCTGGGGATAGAGCGATGCGATGTGCGTGGCCAGCAGCGTGCCCCAGTCGCCCCCGTGCACGACGAACTGCTCGTAGCCCAGCTCCCGCATCACCGCAGCCATCCGATGCGCGATACGGACCGGGGTCATCCCCGGTTCTCCGATCCCGGGAGAAGCCCCGAAGCCCTGCAACGACGGTGCCACCACGTGGAATGATTCCAGTTCCGCCGATTCCGGGGCGGACAGCTTCGGAATGACCTCGAGGAACTCGACGATTAAGCCAGGCCAGCCGTGGAGCAACAGCACCGGGACGGCGTCCTCCTGCGCCGAGCGGGAGTGCAGGTGGTGGATTGGCAGCCCGTCGATGGACGTCAGGTAGTTGGGGATCGCGTTGATCCTGCGTTCGGCGTCCTCGAAGTCGAAGCCGTCGCGCCAGTAATCCACCACGTCGCGCAGGTAGTCCTGGTCAACACCGAAGTCCCAGTTGTGCGCGGCGAAGCGCTGCGGCCAGCGCGTCAGCGCGATGCGGGTTCGCAGTTCTTCCACTGCGGCTGCATCGAAGCGGAATTGATAGGGAATGCTCGGCATTCGGTGCACCTCTCGTGGACGGGCGGGGCGCAACCCGTGGGGCTGCGTCGTGCCAGCCTAGCCGCTGCCGCCGTTGTGGAGAGCTGGAATACCGGCTATCACGCTTCAAGCCGGCGCCGGCTTGACGCAGACGCTCGGGCGGGAGCCGGGCATCCCGATACCTGACGATGGGTCCGGCGCAACTTCTTGATGCAGTTGATGGCCAGCATACCGCGGGCGCAGACCCGCCGCTCATTGCCCTCGCTGGCTCCCCAAAAAGAGGGAGAATCCGGCCAGGGCTTTTACGTCAGAAGATCAGCTTTGGGGGAATTCGATGATCTCGCTGCGGATCAGAAATCGCTTGCCTTCGGGGGCCTCGACGGAGAAACCCGAACCGCGGCCGACCACCACGTCGACGGTGAGCTTGGTGTGTTTCCAGTATTCGAATTGCTCCTTGGACATCCAGAAATCGATATCGCCCAGGGCGCCGCCGGAGCCGTCGTCAAGGCAGAGCACTCCGAGCAGGACGTCGGATCCTCCGGTGCGGAATTCGCCGGCCGGATAGCACATCGGCGAGGAGCCGTCGCAGCAACCGCCGGACTGGTGGAACATCAGCGGGCCGTGGATGCCCCACAGCTTGCGCAGCAGTTGAAGGGACTCATCGGTGAAGGCGACGCGGGAAAATTCCTCACCGGCAATCGCCGCACGGGTTTCGGTAATCGTGCTCATGACTCGCTCCTCTGGTCTTCGGGATCACTGGCCTTGGCTTTAAGCTCAGTGTCCTCCAAACGTCTCCGGGAGTCCATGCCCCTGTGGCCCGGCAGACGATGTCATGCCGGGCCACAGGGATTTGGGGGGAGGTTGGGGTTGGGGGTTGGATGGTTACTTGGTGTAGTCGATCACGACACGGCCATCGATCTTCGCATGGCGCATTTCGTCAAAGACCGCGTTGATGTCTTCCAGCGGGCGGGTGTGGAAAGTCGGCTTGATCTTTCCTGCCGCATAGAAGTCCAGCGCTTCGATCATGTCCTGGCGGGTGCCGACGATCGAACCGCGGATCGTCAGTCCCTTGAGGACGATGTCGAAAATCGGGGCCGGGAAGTCGCCGGCCGGCAGGCCGTTGAAGACGATGGTTCCGCCGCGGCGGGTCATGCCGATGGCCTGGCCGAAAGCCGCCGGGTGGACCGCGGTTACGAGCACGCCGTGGGTTCCGCCGATCTTTTCCTGGATCACGGTGGCGGGATCCTGCGCAAAGGCATTCACCGTGAGTTCAGCTCCGTGCTTGGTTGCAAGGGCCAGCTTGTCATCGGCCACGTCGATGGCGACAACTCGCATGCCCATGGCTACCGCGTATTGCACTGCGATGTGGCCCAGGCCGCCGATGCCGGAGATCGCAACCCATTGGCCGGGGCGCACGCCGGTCATCTTCAGGCCCTTGTAGACGGTCACGCCGGCGCAGAGCACCGGGGCGATCTCATGCGGGTCCGAGCCTTCGGGGATGTGCGCGGCGAACTTCGCGTCCACCAGCATGTACTGCCCGAAGGAGCCGTCCATCGAATAGCCGCCGTTGGACTGGGATTCGCACAAGGTCTCCCAGCCCGTGCGGCAGAATTCGCAGCTGCCGCACGCGCTGGCCAGCCAGGCGTTGCCGACGAGGTCGCCTTCCTTGACCTCGGTGACTCCTTCGCCGACCTTGACGACGGTGCCGACACCCTCATGGCCCGGGATCAGCGGAAGCTTGGGCTTGACCGGCCAGTCGCCTTCGGCGGCGTGCAGGTCGGTGTGGCACACGCCCGAGGCGATGAGCTTGACCAGGGCCTGGCCCGGGCCCGGCTCGGGGATCGAGGTGTCGGCTACTTTGAGTTCTTCGCCGAAACCTTCAACGATGGCAGCTTTCATGGTGCTCATGGGGAAAGTCCTTTGCAGTGTTTTTCGAAGACCGGGGCCGGTCCTGGAGCTGGTGCTCCGGAACCGCCCCGAGCCTTCGGGGTCTGTGAAACTGTCGGTCGTGCGTGGGGATGGTGACAGAGGATGGGGGATGGGCTGCGTTGGGGTATCGCAGTTTAGAAGAAGCCGAGCTTGTCTTCCGAGTAGGAGACGAGCAGGTTCTTGGTCTGCTGGTAGTGATCCAGCATCATCAGGTGGTTTTCGCGGCCGATGCCCGAGGACTTGTAGCCGCCGAAAGCCGAGTGCGCCGGGTAGGCGTGGTATTGGTTGACCCAGACACGTCCGGCCTGGATGTCGCGGCCTGCGCGGTAGGCGGTGTTGCCGTTGCGGCTCCACACGCCCGAGCCCAGCCCGTAGAGGGTGTCGTTGGCAATGGCCATCGCATCGTCGTAGTCCTTGAACTTCGCCACCGAGACCACCGGGCCGAAGATCTCCTCTTGGAAGATGCGCATGTTGTTGGTGCCTTCGAAGATGGTCGGCTGCACGTAGTAGCCGCCGGACAGGTCGCCGCCCAGGTCCGCGCGCCCGCCACCGGTGAGCAGCTTGGCTCCCTCGGCCTTGCCGATGTCCATGTAGGACAGGATCTTTTCCAGCTGGTCGTTGGATGCCTGGGCACCCATCATGGTGTCGGTGTCCAGCGGGTTGCCCTGCTTGATGGCCTTGGTGCGGGCCACGACCTTTTCCATGAATTCGCCGTAGATGCTTTCCTGGACCAGCGCGCGCGACGGGCAGGTGCAGACCTCGCCCTGGTTCAGCGCGAACATCGTGAAGCCCTCCTGGGCCTTGTCGTAGAAGGCGTCGTCCTTGGCCGCCACGTCCTCGAAGAACACGTTCGGCGACTTGCCGCCGAGCTCCAGGGTGACCGGGATGAGGTTTTCCGAAGCGTACTGCATGATCAGGCGGCCGGTGGTGGTCTCGCCGGTGAATGCGATCTTGCGGATGCGCTTGTTCGAGGCGAGCGGCTTGCCGCACTCGACGCCGAAGCCGTTGATGACGTTCAGCACGCCGGCCGGGATCAGGTCGCCGATCAGTTCCATCAGCACCAGGATCGATACCGGGGTTTGCTCGGCAGGCTTCAGGACGATCGCGTTGCCGGCGGCCAGCGCCGGGGCGAGCTTCCAGACGGCCATCAGCAGCGGGAAGTTCCACGGGATGATCTGTCCGACAACACCCAGCGGCTCGTGGAAGTGGTAGGCGGTGGTGTTGTCATCGAGCTGCGAGAGGCTGCCTTCCTGGGCGCGGATGGCGCCTGCGAAGTAGCGGAAGTGGTCCACTGCCAGCGGCAAGTCGGCGTTGAGGCATTCGCGGATGGCCTTGCCGTTGTCCCAGGTTTCCGCGACGGACAGCATTTCAAGGTTTTCCTCGATGCGGTCTGCGATGCGGTTCAGGACCAGGGCACGGTCCGCCGGGCTGGTCTTGCCCCAGGCCGGTGCCGCCGCGTGCGCCGCATCCAGTGCGATTTCAACGTCTTCGGCGGTGGATCGTGCGACCTCGCAGAAGGACTTGCCGGTAACCGGGGTGATGTTTTCGAAGTACATCCCCTTGGCCGGAGCAACCCACTGGCCGCCGATGTAGTTCTCATACCGCGACTTGAAGTTGACCAATGCTCCATCGGTGTTCGGGTTTGCGTAGATGCTCATGGCTGCGTGACTCCTTCGTCTCTTCGCTTCGTGCCGGTGGCTGGATGCCTCGCCGTCTTGGTATGTGACTCTAGTCACTTAAACGTTGCGAGAAGGTTGCACAACGTTGCAACGCTGCGCAGCGGTGTCAGGAAGTGCACCGGCTCCACGACATGACCCGACCCGCACTCCCCGCGGCAAGCGCCGTGGCATCGGGCCGTGTCGCGAAAAAAACGCGAACGAACTCCGGGATCGACTACCCGTCCAGCGCTTCAATCTCGGCGACAACCAGTGAACGCGCCGGCGAATCCAGCGGCAATTCACGCAGGGCGGCCAGCAGCAGTTGAGAATCCGCGCTCTGCCTTCCAAGCCGCAGCAACTGCTGTGCGGTGCCGCGATCCAGCACCATTTCCCGCAGGGCAATCTGCGCGCGGTAGCGAAGCGCAACGATGCCAGGGGCCTGCGAGCGCACGAGGATCTCGGCGGGATACAGCTGCAGCGCCCGTTCCAGATCGCCCTCCTCCATGGCCTGCCAGAGCATGGTCAGCGTGGTTTGCAGTTCCCATTCCAGGCGGTAGGGGCGTGCGGCGATGCGGCGGTCAGGCGAATCAGCGAGCGCCTTGCGCAGTCGCACCAGCTCGGAGCGCAGGGTCCCTTCGGAAGCATTGTCGGGCTGTTCGAAAAGCTCTTCGACCAACTGGGCGCTGTTCAGCCCGCGGGGTTGGGCCGCAAGTATGGTCAGGATCTCCGCATGGCGAAGGGACAACGGCTTGCCGGAAAGCCGCGGGCCGTCACTGGCGCACAAATCGAGGAAATCCTCATCCACCCGCTCCTCAGCCAGTGACGGGAGAAGCAGCTGCCCCTCAGCCGCAGCCACCGCCGCCTGAAGCAGCGGCAGCGAATGCACGGCAATCGCATCAGCACCGCCGGTCAGATCAACCGCGCCGATGATGCGGCCGGTCCGCGGGTTGCGGATCGGCACCGCGGAACAGTTCAAGTGGTGCACGTGCTCATAGAGGTGCTCAGCGCCGGAAACCTGGACGCCGCTTCCCGTCGCAAGCGCCAGCCCTGGAGCCGACGTGCCCACCGAAGATTCGCCCCAGTTCGCGCCCGCGCTGAACCCGACATTTTCAGCGCCGTCCATGGCTCCGTGGTTGCCGGCAACCCACAGCAGCGTCCCCTGCGCGTCGGCAAGGGCCACCAGAAGATTAGCGTCGCTGGCGGCGGGAACCAGCAACTTTTCGAAAACAGGCCAAATGCGCTGCAGTTCGCTGCGCTCCCGCGCCAGACGAAGGCTGTCGTCGCTGAGCATCGAGGGATAGCTGAATTGCGCAGGGTTCGAGAGGGATCGCCGCCACGACTCGCGAACGACGTTCCTCAATGGAAGCGCGTCAAGGTCAGCCAGATGCGACCCCAAGAGCTCGTGCGCTTTGCGCGCTTGGCTCGCCGCAGCCGACCAGTCCATGCCAGTTTCGCCCACCGTGACTCCAGATACCTGTAAAAATTCAGCGTAACGCAGGTCACTTTCCCATGCGTACCTTACACACTAGGGCATGCGGGTGGGGATTTGTAGTGATCATCCTGTTGATCCGGTCCACGGCCCCTGGACTCCGCGCACGAAACGGCGGCGTCGCCGCTGGTCGGACGCGATCCATAGGAGACTTAACACCTTGCATAATAGGTGATTTATCTCCCCTTTAAACACAATGCTGGCTCCGGAGAACTAATTTGATCCGCCCCCTTCCCTCTGGCGCGCAGCGGGAGTAATATACAACCAAATGGTTGTATATGAGTTGAGCGATGAACAGGTAAACAAGGTCTTCCGCGCCTTGGCAGACGCCACACGACGAGACATCGTGCGGCGGACGTTAAGCGCCGAGGTGCGCGTGAGCGACCTGGCCGCGGCCTACGACATGTCGTTTGCCGCGGTGCAGAAGCACGTGGCCGCCCTTGAAGCGGCGGGCCTGGTTACCAAGATCGCACGTGGCCGCGAACGCATCGTCCGCGGCCAGCCGGACACCATCCGACACGTCCAGGAACTGCTAACCGCCTACGAGGACATCTGGCGTCAGCGCATCAGCCGGCTCGATGACTTCCTCGCAGATGAAACCGACTAAGGATTTCGCCATGCCTGTCACCTCCGTACTCAAGGACCCGGAAACGCTGACACTGACCGTTCACGCCAATTTCCCGGCCCCCGTTTCCCGGCTCTGGGATGCCTATCTCGACCCCCGCCAGATCGAAAAGTTCTGGGGCCCGGTTGAATACCCTGCCACCTTCACGCGCCACGACGGCGCGGTCGGAGGCCGGAGCAACTACTACATGACCTCGCCTGAAGGCGAGCAGTTCCACGGATACTGGATCTGGAACGAGGTCGTCGAGCACAAGTTCTTCGAGGTCACCGACGGTTTCGCCCATTCCGACGGATCAGTGAACGAAGACCTTCCCGCCACCCGCACCGTCTTCAGCTTCGACCCCCACGAGGAGGGGTCCAAGCTGACCATCACCGCCAACTTCGACTCGGCCGAGGAGCTCGAGCAGGTGGTCGCCATGGGCATGATCGATGGCACGCGTTCGGCCATGAGCCAGATCGAGCAGGTGCTGATCGACCTGCGCAACTACGCGCAGACCTTCGCCACCGAAGCCCAGCTGCTTTCCGACACCCAGGTGCGCGTCAGCCGCCTCATCCGCGGCACCCAGGAGCAGGTCTGGTACGCACACCACGATCCGGAGCTCATGAAGCGCTGGCTGCTGGGCCCCGACGGCTGGCAGATGACCGAATGCATCCTGCCCAAGGAGGTGGGAGACAGCTACCGCTACTGGTGGGAGCCGAATTCCGGCGTCGAAGGCCAGGGGTTCGGATTCGCCGGCGTTTGTCTGTCCAGCACCCCGCGCAGCTTCGAATCCTTCACCGAGCAGATGATCGACACCGACTACCCGGCAACAGTCAATGAAACGACGTTCACCCCGGTGCAGTCAGGCACCCTGCTCAGCCTGGTCATCACCTACCCCGACGCCCAAACCCGCGACATGGTGCTGGCCACCGGAATGATCGAGGGAATGGAGGCCAGCTACGCACGCCTTGAATCACTGCTCTGAGCGATACGCCCCACAATCGCGATAAGGGCCGGGGCAAATGTGAAACACTTAGTGTCATGAGTACCCACAATGTGCGCGCAGGCCTGGACAAGCAGGCGAATCAGGTTCAGGAAATGTTCGACAATCTTGCTCCAAAGTACGATCTGCTCAATACCCTGATGACCGGCGGCATTGTGAACTACTGGCGCAAGATCACCACCGAGGCGATCGCCCCGAAGCCCGGAGAGCGCATCCTGGATCTGGCAGCCGGCACCGGTACCTCGTCCGTGCCGTTGGCCAAGGCCGGCGCGCGCGTGACCGCGTGCGACATGTCCCACGGCATGCTCGCCGAGGGCCGCAAGCGCTACCCCGAGCTGGAATTCGTCTACGGCGACGGCCACGATCTGCCATTCGAGGACAACACCTTCGATGCGGTGACCATCTCCTACGGCCTGCGCAACATTGACGACACCGAGAAGGCGCTGTCCGAGCTGCACCGCGTCACCAAGCCCGGCGGACGCATTGTGGTTGCCGAGTTCTCCACCCCGACCGTAACCCCGATCAAGGTCGCCTACCAGCAGTTCCTGCCGCGCGTGATTCCAGCCCTGGGCTACATGGTCTCGCCGAATCCTTCGGCGTACGCCTACCTGGCCGAGTCCATCGCCGCCTGGCCGGGCCAGGAAGAGCTGGGCCGCAAGTTCGTCAACGTGGGTTGGAAGAACGTCGAGTACCGCAACCTGACCGGCGGCATCGTCGCGGTGCACCGCGCGTGGAAGTAAGCTGAACAGCAAGTTGTGAATCGGGGCATGCCTGGCGGCACGCCCCGATTTTTTCTGCCCAGCCCCACGGCCGGGTGCGCCTGTTACACTCGAAACCATGGATCTCATCTGCGCATAGCCTCGAACAGTCTCGCGCCCCATTCAGCGGCGCACGTTCATTCACGGCTTCCGGTGCAGATTTCCGTTTCCCCGGTTCCCCAGCTGTTGCCACGAACCCTCCAACGACGTCTTTTCCCGGTTGCCTCCTCAGCCTTCACAGGAGCCACCATGGCCTTGACCCCACCCATCACCCTGACCTCCCTCAGCTTCTGTTGGCCAGACGGCGAGCAGGTGCTCTCCCAGCTTGACGGCACCTTCCCCGCCGGCGCCAGCGGCTTGATCGGTGCCAACGGCAGCGGAAAATCCACCCTGCTCAAGCTGATCGCCGGGCGCCTGGCCCCCAGCTCCGGACAGGTTTCGGCGGCTGGCGACGTCGCCTACCTGGCGCAGAACATCACCCTGCAATCGGACGCAACGCTTGCGGACCTGCTGGGCATCGCCCCTGCCTACCGCGCGCTGCAGGCCATCGAGGCGGGCAGCGTCGCCCCGGAGGATTTCGACGCCGTCGGCTCCGACTGGGACCTTGAAGCCAGGATCCAGGCCGAACTGACCCCGCTGGGCTTCGGCGGCCTGGACCTGTCGCGCCGGGTCGACGAGCTGTCCGGCGGCGAAACCATGCTGCTGGCGGTCCTCGGGCTGCGCCTGGCGCGCAAGCCCGTCACGCTGCTCGACGAGCCGACGAACAACCTCGATGGCCAGACCCGGCAGCTGCTGTACGGGCTGCTGCGCACCTGGCCCGGAACACTCGTCGTAGTGAGCCACGACCTGCAGCTGCTGGAGCAGATGCAGCACACCATCGAACTGCATCACGGACAGCTGCGCTTCTTCGGCGGCCCGTACAGCCTGTACCAGGAGCAGCTGGCGACCGAGCAGCAGGCGGCGCTGCAGGCGGCCAAAACCGCCAGCTCCGCGCTGAAGGTGGAAAAGCGGCAGCGCGCCGAAGCGGAGACCAAGCTGGCGCGCACCAAACGCAAGGGCCGCGCCGAACAGCTCGGCGGCAACATGCCGCGCATCCTGGCCAACTCCCTGAAGCAGAAGTCCGAGGCGAACGCCGGCAAGACCCGCGCCCAGTACGAGGCGAAAATCGACGCCGCGCAGCAGCACGTCGACCAGGCGCAGTCAAGGATCAGGGAGATCGAGCACATCAACCTCGAACTTCCCGATCCCGGGCTGCCGGCCGGGCGGCGGGTGCTTGAGCTGGACGACGGCACCAGCTGGCATCTGCTGCAGGGCCCCGAGCGCGTGGCGCTGACCGGCCCCAACGGCGCGGGCAAGAGCACGCTGCTGCGGCAGCTGCTCTCCGGAGCCGAGCCCTCCGACGGGATCAGCGGAACTCTGCATGTGGACCGGGTGGGCTACCTGCCCCAGCAGCTGGCGGGACTGGACGATACGCTCAGCGCCCTGGACAACGTCCAGCGCGCGGCTCCGGACGTCCCCTCCGGGACCATCCGCAATACGCTGGCCCGGCTGCTGCTGCGCGGCGCCAACGTCGACCGCCCGTTGGGAACCCTCTCCGGAGGCGAACGGCTGCGCGTCTACCTGGCCTGCCTGCTGGTAGCGGTTCCTGTGAATCAGCTGCTGATTCTGGACGAGCCCACGAACAATCTGGACATCGACAGCGTGCGCCAGCTGGCCGAAGCCCTGAATGCCTACCGCGGCGCCTTGCTGGTAGTCAGCCACGACCAGGACTTCCTCGCGCAGCTGGGACTGGACTACGCGCTCAGCCTTGATTCCGCGCGGAATCTGGCCAAGGTCGAGGTCTCAGGGGCGTGATTCATGCAGGAAGCCCGCGTAGACTTGAATAAAGCACAACGCCCAGGACCGAAAGCAGTTCAACCATGTCCTACCCGCAGCGCACCGTAGAAGTCGTCGACGCCGGCTTGGTCATCGACCAGTCCGCCACCTTGCTCTGGGAGGATATCCGACGAGCTTTCATCTACGACGCGGGGACGGAAGCCGAGGATCTGACCTGCGCCGAGTTCCACCTGGCCGAGGGCTACAGCGTGGAAATCAACAGCCAGATGCCCGGCTGGGCCCACGCCATCGAGCACCTGCCGGCACGCATCGACAACCTGGTCGACGAACGCTGAGCACCGCCGCGGCCCCGCTGGACCGCGGCACCCCCGAATTCCGGCTCGCATCGAGCCGATCCTAGGAGTTTTCCCATGGCAACCATTGTTTTATTCCACCACGTCCAGGGCCTGACCCCGGGAGTCCAGGCAATGGCCGCGGAACTGCGGGCCGAAGGGCACACCGTGCACCCGGTGGACCTGTTCGCCGGCAAGCTTCCCAAGGATCTGGAGGCTGGCATCCTGCTGGCCAACAAGGTCGGCGAGGACAAGATCCAGCAGCGCGTGGACAAGCTGTTCAAGAACCTGCCCGACGAACTGGTCTACATCGGCACTTCCTGGGGCGCGGCCCTGGCCCAGCAGTGCGCGCAGCAGCGTCCGGGCGCGCTGGGCGCCGTCCTGCTCGAGTCATTCGTGGACCTGGATGCCGAATGGAGCTTCGGCCCCTGGCCGACCGCCGTGCCGGTGCAGATCCACGGCATGGACAACGACCCGTTCTTCGCCCGCGAGGGCGACCTGGAGGCGGCCGAACGCTTCGTCAACGACCAGGGCGAGGGGCTCGCGCAGCTGTTCACCTACCCCGGCGACAAGCACCTGTTCACCGACAGCTCGCTGCCGTCCCACGACCCGCAGGCTCGCGCGCTGGTCATGGAGCGCATCAAGAAGTTCCTGGCCGACATCTAGGGCCATCAACCTGCCCGGCAATTCCCCCGCCCACTAGAATCTTGATATGCGAATCGAGCGTTTGTTCCGTTTCCCAGTCAAGGGCCTGCCCGCCGAGGAGCTCACCCGCGCCGCGGTGAGCGCCGAGGGCGGGGTAGCCGGGGACCGCGCCGTCGCACTGGGCAACGGCAGCACCCCTGTCGCGGACGGGCAGTGGCAGTCCTGCGGCTCCTTCACCGCGCTGAAAAACGACACGTCCCTGCAACAGTGGCAGGTCGTCTCCGCTCCCCCATTCATCACGGTGACAGCCCCGGCGGCCACGGGGGCCGCTCCCTTCACCTTCGACTCCTCCGATGCCGGCGAGCGCTCGGCGGCCGCTGACTACATGGCAGCGCACATCCCGGCGCAGGGAGGCCATGCCCGCACCCTGGTCGCCGCCTCCCACGGGATGTTCGATTCCCGCCTCTCTGGCATCTCGCTGATCAACCCCCGCACGGTCGAGGCGCTCTCGAAGGCCGCGGGCGTCACGCTGGATCCGCTACGCTACCGCGGCAACATCCTGCTGGACGGGGTGCCGGCCTTCGGCGAGTTCGAGCTGATCGGCAAGGTCCTGCGTATCGGCGAGACCCGGATCGCGATCACCAAGTCCATCGAGCGCTGCCCTGCCACGTCGGTCAATCCCGCCACCACGCAAGTGGACGTCAACGGGCCGCGGCTGCTGGCAAGCCATTTCGGGCACCTGCACTGCGGCGTCTACGGCACGGTCCTGGCCGGCGGGACGCTGCAGGCAGGGGACGAGATCCGCATTGATTCCGAAGACCGGCGCGCGCTGGCATTGGCGCCTGCCAAGCGCACCCCGCGCTACCTCGAGGTCATCGAGCGCCGGCAGCTGGACGGCGATGCGGTGGAAATTTCGCTGCGCGACCCGCACGGCTGGATCGCGGCCCACGACGAGGCGGGCACCCATCTGCGGGTGCACCTGCCCGACCCGCTGTGGCGCAACTACACCATCACCGCGGTGCACCGGGACGTCATCAGCATCGCCGTGCGCACCGCCGGAACCGTCTCGCAGAAGATGGCCGGCCTGCGGGCCGGGGACAAGCTGCTGGCTTCGGGACCCCACGGCACCATGACCGCACGCCGCGTGCTGCACGGCCGCACCGCGCTGCTCACCGCCGGCATCGGCATCACCCCCGCCCTGGGGCTGCTTCGCGGAGCCGGCCAGGCACCTGAATTGAATGAACTGCGATTGTTCCATGTGGAGCGCGGGCCCGGTGGCGAGCTGTTCACGCGCGCTGGCGCCTTGGCCCGCGGCCTGGGGCTGCCCGCCCGGATCAGCCACGTCGATTCCCGGGCAGGCCGGCCAACCGCGGCGCAGCTGGCCCAGGCCATCGAGTCCTGCGACAGCGTGGTGATCTGCGGCCCGGCCGGATTCACCCAGCTGGCACTGGAGACCTGCGAGCTGGCCGGCATCGCGCCGCAGCACGTCCACCGGGAAACCTTTGCCTCCCCCGCCGCCGACCTGGGCGAGCTGCTGCAGCAGTACGCCCCGGCACGGATTTTCTTCTCCTCCGGCGCGGCGGGATTCACCTGGCGCCCGCAGGACGGCACGCTGCTTGAATCGCTGGAGGCCCGAGGGCTCACCCCGAACAGCTCCTGCCGGGCAGGGTCCTGCGGCGAATGCGCACTGACGCTGCGCCGCGGCAGCGTCGGCTACCCGCTGGATCCTGGCGCCCGGGTGGCGGAGAACCAGATTCTGGCCTGCATGGCGGCTCCCGCCGAGGACCTGGAACTGCAGCTCTAGGCATGCGGAGCTACTCTCTGGGGTCCGGCCTGAGCGAGTCGAAGAATTCGGAAATCGCCTTCATGATCGCCGCTGGTTGTTCGTCGACTATGAAATGCCCGGCGTCCTCGATAATTTCCAAGCGCACATCAGTCCCATAAATGGAAGTATCAGCGAAAGCCCTGCGCACGACTGCCGGTGGGAACCCAGCATCCTTGGTTCCGAAAATGAACAATGATGGCATGGCAAAGCGTTCAGCCCTGTAGCTGCCTCGTATTATCCGCATCAGCTCCGGGAGGACCATACGGCGGCAAAGGGGCACGGCGGCCCGTGCGGAGTTTTCATGGCTCATCATTGCCTGATACTGGTCGACCACTGCCTGGTCCAGGGGCTGGACCATGAAAATCGGCGAGAAGAAATGGCGGGTCATTCGTCCCGAGCGCATGAGCCAGGGACCGAGCTTCGGCATGGACAGCGCTTCCTGGTGCCACAAGTGCCTCATGCCTGGCATCATGCCCAGATCAAATCGCATTTGCGGAGGCGGCACGGCAATCATCACGTGACTGGTTATTCGTTCCGGGTAGTGCATCGCCAGCTGGAATGCAGAAACGGCTCCCATGTCCTGGCTCACCATGCGAACCTCGCCCAGATCCAAAACGTCGAGCAATTCCAGGATGTCTCGAGTTCGGCGGGTCCTATCGATGTCCCGGTACGGCAGGCGAGTCCATCCCTCACCGCGAAGGTCGGGCGCGATGGCCCGATACCCCTGAGCCGCAAGTGCCGGCATGATTTCTCGCCATTGCCACCACGTCTGACCGAATCCGTGCAACAGGAGCACCGGGTCGCCGGACCCCATAGCCGCCACGTGCATCTGCCCACCGGCGACTTCCAGGAATTCGTGGTCGACCCCAGCCACCACCGGCATGGCCGGCCATGCTTGGCTTTCCGTAGTCATTTTGTATCCCACCACAGTGAAATTCTTGGGATCCTTCTCACCGCCGTGTTGCCGCGCGCCAAGCAATCACGCATCGGGGACCGCGGGAAGGGACCCAGGCTTATCGACTAACCTTGGCCAAAAGCCAGGGCGCATGCTCGCGCTCGGGTCATTTGGAAGGACCCGCAGGAGCACCCGAGGGTTTCCTGTCGCCTAACGCCCAGACCGGCTCGCGCCAACAACATGGCGTATTCAACTTTGAGAGCTTTGCCCACTCTCACACAATACTACGTCCACAATGAATTGTCACTATGATTATAGTGATGGAGAATGAAATTATGGAGACTTCCACTTCCAACCCAAGTTCCCGGGCAGAGCGGGCCTTGAACGCAGCACTTGCGCTCCTCGGCGAGCAAGGAGTGCGGGCACTAAGCCATGCCCGCGTCGACCAGACAGCCGGGCTGCCAGCAGGATCGACATCCAACTATTTTCGTACCAAGCAGGCATTGCTCGAGGGCGTCGCATCGCACCTTGCCCAGCGCGAACGCGAGGATTTCGGCCAAGCTGCGCCAATCCTCGAGCGCGCGGAGGCAGAGGAGGCATTCACCAGAATGCTGGAAACCCAAAGCGGGATTTTCCGCAGCAGGACGCTGGCCCGCTACGCGCTGTTCATCGACTTGGCCCATTCTCCGGAACTTGTTGCGCCGCTGAAGGACAACCGGAGGGTCTTCGAACACTGGACAACCGCGACGCTGGCCGCCCTGGGCGCCAAAGACCCCCTGGGCTGCACGAGATTCATCATGGCCACGCTCGACGGCGCACTGCTGCACCGGATCACGGTCGACGACTCGCTGGATTTCGCGCCGGTCATCCGCCGCGCCCTGGCCGCCTGCCTCGATAGCTAGCCTCCTGCCGGAACACGGAAAACCCCGCCTCCTCCGGTGAAGCCGGGGTGGCGGGGTTTTGTCTGGTGCGCCCTGCGGGGATCGAACCCGCGACCAATGGATTAAAAGTCCAGTGCTCTACCAGCTGAGCTAAAGGCGCACGGCCTACGGCCAGAAACCATATTACCTGAAGTGCCCGTCCATCCTTAATCGAGGCCGATCCACGTCGCAAGCAGCGGAAAACGCCAAGGATAAGGGAGTAACCTAGTCGCCATGAGAGGTGCACGTTCCGGATCGCAAACCGCCCACGAGTCGGGGTACCGGCATCACAAACCCCGCCCCTTCGCCCCGATCGACTTCGAGCCCTATGAAGGCGGGGCCGATCCCGCGCGGATATCGGAGGCCGCGCACCTGTCCGCGCGCGCCTTCGTCCAGCAAGGGCTGGCCAACGACGACCCGGAGGTCACCCGGAGGCTGATTGCCGTCGCCGAGGACGAGGGCATCGAGGTGCTCGCCGAACTCTGGAGCGAGGCCCCGGCGCATTCGCTGCCCGGCGCGCTTTGGCGCCTGTACGCGGTCCGCACCGCCACCTTGAACATGCCCGACGTCATGGCCGCACGGTTCTCCGCCGGAGCCCACCGCGCAGAGGTCGAACGCATCGTCGCCGGCGCCGCCGAGCCGCCCAGCGCCGAGGAGCTGAAGAAGATGACCAGCTCGATTCTCTCAGGGGCCTTCAACGGGGACTTCGCCCACGCCCTTGAGCGCACCGCCGCCTACTGCAGAGTGCTGGCCCTGGGCATGACCGAGCACGCCGACGCCGCGGACCTGGCCAGCAGCGAGCGCGGCACCAACCTGACCTTGCGGGCGCGCTCGCTGGACAACACCGCCAAGGATCTGGAGATCTGCGCCCGAATGTGGCGCCAGGGCACGCTGGACTAGCAACAAAAATCGGCTCCGCCTCCCTGTGGCCTTAGGATTGGGACGGCAGAATTCCTCAAGCGAAGGGCCGGTGCGTGGGCGCAAACAACAAGGCGGCATCCTCGGGCGCCATGCGCTGGCTCCTGGTGCTGATTGCCACCGCGCTGCTGTCCCAGACGGCCTTGAACGTAATCCGCCCGGTCACGACCTACAAGCTCATTGCGCTGGGTTCCGGTCCGGTGACGGTTGGCGCGGCCACGGCCGCCTTCGCGCTGCTGCCCTTGGTGACAGCGATTTCCATGGGCCGGCTCAGCTCCCGCATGCGCCAGATCCGCTACCTGATGCTGGGCGGCGTCGTCCTGCTGGCGCTCGGCGGCGCTGGCATCGCCCTGTCCCCCAACGCGCTGCTGGTCGCGGCCGCCAGCGCGGTGCTGGGCATGGGGCACCTGATGTTCACCATCGGCGGCCAGTCCTCCATCGCACGCTTTTTGCCCGACAGCGAACTGGATAAGGGATTCGGCTGGTTCACCGCCGCGTATTCCGCCGGCCAATTCCTCGGTCCGCTGGCCGCAGGCCTGATCCTGGGCACCGGCACCGCGGCCGACTCCCCAGAGCGCATCGCCAGCATCAGCCTGTCACTGTGGATCGGTGCCGGCTGCTCGCTGCTGGCGGCCCCGCTGCTGCTGGCCAATTTCCAGCCGTCGACCACCAAGAACACCGCTTCCGCGGCATCGGCCCGCCCCAAGACCTCCGCCTGGGCCATCCTGCGGGTTCGCGGCATGACCTCCCACATGCTCGCGGCGCTGACACTGCTGTCCATGCTGGACATCCTCACCGCCTTCCTGCCGCTGGTCGCCGAGCAACATAACGTCACACCTGTGGCAGTTGGTGTGCTCTTGGCCATCCGCGGCTGCGCCTCGGTGGTCTCGCGCCTGGTGATCCCGCAGCTATCCGCGCACTTCAGCCGCCCGGCCCTGCTCACCACCAGCTTGTACCTGGCGGCCGCCACCATCGCCATCGCGCCGTTCTTCATCGACTCGCTGTGGATCTCGGGCGCCGCGATGCTGGTCGGCGGTTTCTTCCTGGGACTTGGCCAGCCGCTGACCATGACCATGATCTCCACCTCGGTGGAACCGGCCGACCGGGGTGCCGCGCTGGCTCTCCGGCTCATGGGAAACCGGCTCGGACAAGTAGGTTTGCCGATTATCGCAAGTACCGTGGCAGCTGGCATGGGCCCTGCCGGGGCGATCTGGTTCTGCTGCGCGCTACTGGGGATCAGCGGAATCGAGAAGTCGCTGCGGCGATAACGTGAGAAACGGCACGCCGTCGGGCAGGCGGTTGACAGCAAGCGCTTCAAGCGAGAAAACTAGGAGTCGGTGCCGGGCTGCTGGTAACCCCGGGCTCCAAAACTCTGCCGCCTAGAGCGGCCTTCCGCCGAGAGGCGTTCCCGGTCCGGCACCACCACAATTCTTGTGTTCACTTCAACGACGTAAACTGTTCTGCGTTGGTACCTGCCCGCATGCCCTAGTCGAATGGTGCGCCGTACAAAGTGAAGTTCCAGATTTTTCCCTCAGCCTCGCGCGGCATTGAGCTGCTGCGCGACCTCGCCGCAACGATTCGACGCTCGGTCGCCAGCGTTTCCGAGATGATCGGCAACCCCGAGGGGCGCCCCCAGCAGCTGCGCGACCTGGCCGCGGCGGAGGCCGAGGCCTCCGACCTGGTCCACGCGGTGCTGACCCACCTGCGAACCAGCTACATCAGCCCCTTGCCCCGCGAGGACATGTACACGCTCTCGAGGCTGCTGCACGAAACCATGGAACAGCTGCGCGGCACCGGAGAGCTGATCATGAACATCGGCACCACCCCGCTTTCTGAGCGCTCCTCAGAGCAGCTCGAGCTCATCTCGCAGCTGGCCGACCTGGCCTCCGACTCCGTCCAGCACCTTGGCAACCTGGACGACCTGGAAGACAACTGGCTGCAGATGGTGCAGTCCTCCAAACGCGCGGCGAGGACCCACCTGGTGTGGGTGGATGAAATCGCGGGCTTCTCCAAGGCCAGCACCATCCACCGCCACCAGCGCGTGGCCGACCACCTGATGCTCACCGCCAACACCCTGCGCCAGTTCGCCGATCACCTGGGCCGCGTGCTGGTCAAGGAGTCCTAAGACCCATGACCGTTATTTCGTCCCTTACCGCCGTTGCGGTGGTCCTGACCCTGGGCTACGCCGTGCTCAATGGTTTCAGGGACGCCTCCACAGCGGTGGCCGCCGCGGTGCGCACCAGGGCGCTGACCCCGGTGGTGGCCGTCGTGGTGGCATCGTTCTTCGCCTTCCTCGGCACCATCGCCACCTCGGGATTGAGCACCGCGCTGGTCGACGCGCTGAACTTCAACGTCCCGGACGGCATCGACGGGCTGAAGCTGGTGATCTGCGGCCTGCTGACGGCCGGTGCCTGGGGGCTCTACTGCTGGTGGCGCGGCCTGCCCATGAGCTCGACCCATTCGCTGCTCTCCGCCCTGGTGGGCGCCAGCGGCGCCGCGGCCTTCATGGGGGATGCGTCGATGTCCGGGGCCTGGGCGCTGCTGGTTGGCTCGGTCCTGCTGCCGCTGCTGATCTCCCCGATCATCGCCTACACCCTGTCGTACCTGGTGGTGATCCCGGCGATGTGGCTGGTTCGGCACGACACCTCGCGCACCGTGAACGAGGTCTCGCGCGCCGGCCAAGCGGTCACCGCCTGCGCCTCGGCCCTGGGGCTGGGCCTGCAGGACGGCCAGCGCACCGGCGCGCTGATCGCGCTGGTGCTGATCACCGGGGACGCCATGGACCCAGGGCCGGTCACCTGGGCCATCCAGCTGTCCGCCGGCGCCGCGTTGTCCTTCGGCGTGCTGCTGGGCGGCTGGCGCATCACCCACACGCTGGGACGCCGCCTGGTGAACTTCGACCCGATGCGCGGAATGATCGCCCAGGGCGTCTCCGCCATCATGCTGTTCGTCGGCTCGCTGGTCTTCCATCTGCCGCTGTCCACCACCCAGACCGTCACCAGCGGCATCGTCGGCGCCGGCAAGAACCAGGCCTTCGAGTCGGTCTTCTGGCGCAATGTCGCCAGGGTGGCCTGGCACTGGGTACTGACGCCCGTGGTATGCGTCTTCGGCGGCGCGGTGCTCACGCTGGCCATCAGCCCGCTGTTCTAGCGGTTTTCCCGGCGACTGGCCGGGCTAGTCCGGATCCGGCGTGAACAAGTCCTCGATGGGGCACCCGAACAGCGCGGCCAGCTTGAACGCCAGCGGCAACGAGGGGTCGTAGCGGCCCTTCTCCAAGGAGATGATGCTTTGGCGCGAGATCCCCAGCTCGTCGGCGAGCGCCTGCTGCGACAATCCCCTGTCCTTGCGCCGTTCGGCCAGTGAATTGCGCACTAGCCCTCAGCCCCCTTGCTCAGCTGCATCCGGATGCCGAAATCCACCATCGCCAGGACCACCAGGCCTGCGAGCACCAGGTGCAGCGGCCAGCGCAGCGTCAGGTCGATGGCGACCTCCAAGACGCTGAGCACAGCCGCGCCCGCACCCAGCAGCACCAGCATGTCGCGGAACACCCCTGCCGAAGCGCGTTCGCTCCAGCGGTATTCCACCGAGTCCTCGACGTTGCGCGGCGCGTCGCGCATGGTCCCGCGGTCAACCAGCAGCACCCAGAGCAGCGCGGAGAACGGGAGCCAGAAGCTGAACCCGAAGGCCAGCAACGTGGCAAGGAACCGCTCCTCGGGCCCCGCGGCGGCAACGAGCGCGGCAACACCCAGCGCGGCGGCCAGGCCTCCTCCGAAGCTCAGCAAAAGCAGTGTGCGGGTGTTCCCGCCCGAACGCATGCGGCCCCAGGCCGACTTCTTGATCTCGGTCATCGCTCTTCCTCCTGTCGGTTCTTCCTCGTGGCATCAATCTATAGTTAAGCTTCCTTTACAGTCAAGGTTGCTTTACATCAAGGTTTAAAAACCAGCGGCGCACCTTTCGGTGCGCCGCTGGCGGTGATCCCCTCCAGGATCCCCGGAAGACCCCCCTTCCGGTTCACCTACCGGCCTGCTGACGGCAGGCGGTAGACGAAATCTTTATCCGAAGCGTCCTGAGACGTAGTCTTCGGTGGCCTTCTGCTCCGGGTTGGAGAAGATGGCGGCGGTGTCGTTGTACTCGATGAGCCTGCCCGGCTTGCCGGTGCCCGCGATGTTGAAGAAGGCGGTCTTGTCGCTGACGCGTGCGGCCTGCTGCATGTTGTGGGTCACGATCACCACGGTGTAGTCGTTCTTCAGCTCATTGATCAGGTCCTCGATGGCCAGGGTGGAGATCGGGTCCAGGGCGGAGCACGGCTCGTCCATCAGGATCACGTCGGGCTTCACCGCGATGGTGCGGGCGATGCACAGGCGCTGCTGCTGGCCGCCGGAGAGGCCCGAGCCCGGCTTGTCCAGGCGGTCCTTGACCTCGTTCCACAGGTTCGCGCCGCGCAGCGACTTCTCCACCAGCGCGTCGGCGTCGGACTTGGAGATCTTCTTGCCGTTCAGCTTCACGCCGGCCAGCACGTTGTCCTTGATGGACATGGTCGGGAACGGGTTCGGGCGCTGGAAGACCATGCCGATCTGGCTGCGCACGGTCACCGGGTCGACGCCCGGGCCGTACAGGTCGTCGCCGTCCAGCAGGACCTCGCCCTCGACGCGGCCGCCGGGGATGACCTCGTGCATGCGGTTCAGGGTGCGCAGGAAGGTGGACTTGCCGCAGCCCGACGGGCCGATGAAGGCGGTGACCGACTTCGGCTCGATGTTGATGGACACGCCCTCAACTGCGCGGAACTTGGAGTAGTAGACGTTCAGGTCGTTGACGTCGATGCGTTTTGCCATGGTGTTTATCCTTGAAAATTCTTGGGGTGTCGAGGGCCGGAGCGCTGGCTCAACGGCCCTTCTTTGGAGCGAAGAGCTTGGCGATCAGCCGGGCGGCCAGGTTCAGCGCCATGACCATGAGGATCAGCAGCAGGGCAGCTGCCCAGGCGCGCTGGATCGACGGGTCGACGTTGGTCGGGCTGGTCGGCGTCATGATCTGGTAGTAGATGAACGTGGGCAGCGTGGACATCCAGTTGGCGAACACGTTCAGGTTGATGTTGCTGGCGATGCCGGCGGTGACCAGGATCGGGGCGGTTTCGCCGATGACGCGGGCGATGGCCAGGGTCACGCCGGAGGCGATGCCGGAGATCGCGGTTGGGATGACCACCTTCAGGATGGTGCGCCAGCGGCGCACGCCCAGCGCGTAGGAAGCCTCGCGCAGCTCGTTCGGGACGATCTTGAGCATTTCCTCGGTGGAGCGGACCACCGTCGGGATCATCAGCACGCTCAAGGCGACGGCCGCGACGATGCCCATGCGCGAGTTCGGGCCCAGGATCAGGCCGAAGAAGGCGGCGGCGAACAGGCCTGCGACGATGGACGGGATGCCGGTCATCACGTCGACGAAGAAGGTGATGGCGCGGGCCAGCGGGCCGTTCTTGCCGTACTCGACCAGGTAGATGGCGGTGAGCATGCCCACCGGCACCGAGATCACGGTGGCCCACAGGGTGATCAGCAAGGTGCCCATCAGCGCGTGGTAGGCGCCGCCGAGCACCGGGGTGCCGTTTTCGACCGTCTGGTTGTCGACCGCGCCGGTCACGCCGTTCATGGAGCTGAACAGGAAGTGCATGTTCATGCCCGGCAGGCCCTTTTCCAGCACGGTGTAGAGCACCGAGGCCAGCGGGATCAGCGCCAGGATGAAGGAAGCGTAGATCAGGTAGGTCCAGGTCGCGTTCTTGCCGCGGCGCTTGCCCTCCACCACCGTGGTGGCCACCGAGGCGGCGATCAGGAAGATGACTGCGGAGTAGATGGCGAAACTCGCCACGTGGAAGCCGGTCAGCGTGGAGCCCGCCGCGCCGAGGATGATCGAGCCGCCGGCGATGGCCGGGATGGCCCACTTGGGCAGCTTGCCCTTGGCCAGCGAATTGCGCTTGCGGCTCGGAGGCGTCGGCTGCGTCGTGGTGTTGCTGCGTTCGGAAGTAGTCATGGCACTCATCAGTTGGCTCCGGAGAATTCCTTGTGGCGGGCGATGATTGCCCGGGCGATCATGTTCACGACCAGGGTGATCAGGAACAGGACCAGGCCGGCGGCGATGAGCTCGGCCAGACGCAGCCCGAAGGCCTCGGGGAAGTTCAGCGCGATCTCGGCGGCAATGGTCTGGTTGCCGGACTTGATCAGCGACGGGATGAGGTTGCCGGTGGAGAGCACCAGTGCCACTGCCATGGTCTCGCCCAGTGCGCGGCCCAGGCCGAGCATGGTGGCTGAGATGATGCCTGGGCGGGCGAAGGGCAGCACTGCGGTGGTGATCATTTCCCAGCGGGTGGCGCCCAGGGCCAGGGCGGCTTCCTCATGCAGCTTCGGGGTCTGCAGGAAGATTTCGCGCGACAGCGAGGTGATGATCGGCAGCACCATCACTGCCAGCACGATGCCGGCGGTGAGCATGGTCTTGCCGGTCTGGCTGGCGGGGCCTTCGAAGATCGGGATGAAGCCCAGGTTGGTGGCCAGCCAGTCGTAGCCGGGAACCAGCGCCGGGGCCAGCACCATGTAGCCCCAGGCGCCGTAGATGACCGACGGGATGGCGGCCAGCAGATCGATCACGTAGCCCAGCGGGCCGGCGATGCGGCGCGGGGCCAGGTGCGAGATGAACAGCGCCACGCCCAGTCCGACCGGGGTGGCGATCAGCAGGGCGATGGCCGCTGCGACGACGGTTCCGACGATGATCGGAGCGATGTAGGAGAAGAAGCCGGCGCCGCCGGAAATATCGGCCGGATCGGCCAAGAACGTCGGCAGGGCCTGGATGAGCAGGAAGACCGCCACCGCGAACAGGGTGATCAGGATCAGTACACCGGCGCCGAGCGCGGCGCCGGAGAAGATCTTGTCCCCGGCGCGGCCGGAAGTCGATGACTTGCTCGTCAAAGCATTGGTAGTCATTGGCTTAAGCCTTTACGGATATTGGAGGGGTGTTGCAGCTTGCGCTGCGGGGGTGGAGGGGGTTTGGTGTGGGCGGTTGCCCGCCCACACCGGATGCCGGTTTCCCGGCGGGGTGCTACTTGGCGACGGTGATGGAATCGATGGCAGCCGCTGCCTTCTCTTCCATGCTGGCCGACAGCGGGGCGTTGCCGGCCGATTCCGAAGCGGTCTTCTGGCCGTCGGCCGAGACGACGTAGTTGCCGAAGGCCTTCACCAGGTCAACGGTCGCCTGGTCCTTGTAGGTGGTGCAGAAGATGTGGTACGAGAGCAGCACGATCGGGTAGGTGCCGGCCTCGGTGGTGTCGCGCTCCAGGTCCAGGGCCAGGTCGTTCTTGGCGGCTCCCTCGACCGGGGTCGCGGTCTCCAGGGCCTTGGCTGCGGCCTCGGAGGAAATCTTGGTGTACTCGTCGCCGACCTTGACGTTCACGGCGGACAGGTCGCCCACCGCGGAGAAGTCGGCGTAGGTGATGGCGCCGTCGGTCGAGCCGGCCGTGGAGACCACGCCGGAAGTGCCCTTGGCGTTCTCCGACTGGATGTCCGATGGCCAGTCGCCGGAGACGTCGTAGGTCCACACGTCGCCTGCGGCGGCCTTCAGGTACTCCACGAAGTTCTCGGTGGTGCCGGACTCGTCATTGCGGTGCACCACGGTGATCGCGGTGTCCGGCAGGGTGGCGTCCGGGTTCTGCTTGGCGATGGCCTCATCGTTCCAGGTGGTGATCTCCTTCTTGAAGATCTTGGCGATGGTGGCCGCGTCGAGGTTCAGCTCCTTCACGCCATCCAGGTTGAAGGCCACGGCGATCGGGGAAACGTAGGCCGGGACGTTGAATGCGCCGTCCGGGCCGCAGACCTGCTTGGCCTCTTCTGCCTCTTCAGGCTTCAGGTAGGCGTCCGAACCGGCGAACTGCGCGCCGCCGGCCAGGAAGGCCTTGCGGCCGGCGCCCGAGCCGTCCGGCGAGTACTGGACGTTGGCCTGCGGGTTTTCGGCCTTGAAGCCGGTGATCCAGGCTTCCATGGCCGACTTCTGGCTCGACGCGCCGATGCCGGTCAGGGTGCCGGTGACTTCGGCGTTGGCGGCCGGGGCTTCGCCCGATGCCGACGCGCCGGCGCCGGTCGGGTTGTCCGAACCGCAAGCGGTCAGTGCGAGAGCTGCGACGGAAAGAACAGCAGCTGCACTGCCAAGACGATTGAGCTTCACGAGAGTTACTCCCCATAAGAGTCGGTAGATAAGAATCTGAACCTTCAGCGGTCATTTGTCCCGCTTCACTTACGAGGCTAAGGAGCCAAAGTAACCAGATCCCCCAGCGAAGGTGAACGAAAGGTTAACAACGCCTTTAACTTGCAGTGATCCTGATCACCGCATCTGCTGTGTCTCTGCCCCGGGAGCCTGCGCGGCTCATGAAAGACTAGGCTCATGGCCACCGCTCGCACCTCCGGCAGCAATCGCCGAGACCTCGTGAACTTCCTGGCCCGGCGCAACGCCGCCGGGCTGGCCCGCGCCGGGAACTCCCTGCCGCGGATCATCCGCATGACCCTCGGCGCGGTCGGCGCCTATTGGGTGGCCGACACGATGCTGGGGCATACCCAGCCGATCTTCGCGGCGACCAGCGCACTGATCTCGCTGGGCTTCGGCGGGGCGACCACCATCCGCCGCACCGCCGAGGTGGCGCTCGGGTGCACCCTGGGCGTGGCCCTGGGCGATACGCTGATGCACCTGCTCGGGCAGGGCATTTGGCAGGCGGCGGTGGTGATGTCGCTGAGCCTGGTGGTGGCCCGCTATCTGGACTCGGGCCCGATCTTCTCCACCCAGCTGGGTATGCAGTCGGCGCTGGTGGTGCTGCTGCCGATCAGCGTGGACGGGCCGTTCTCCAGGTCCCTGGACGCGTTGACCGGTTCGGTGCTGGCGTTGCTGATCATCATCCTGTGGCCCTCGGACCCGCGCCGCACCCCGGTGGCAGCGCTCTCGGAACTGTTCAAGGAGCTCTCCGAGGCGATGCTCGAATGCTCCTGGGCGATCCGGGATGACGACCGCCGGGCGGCGTTCCACGCGCTGATCAAGGCCCGCGCCACCCAAAAGCACCTGGACCAGCTGCCCGGAGCGTTCAGGGCGGCCCAGGAAATCGCGATGCTCTCCCCGGCCGGGCGGCGGCACCGCGAGGAGCTCACCCGGCTCTCCGAACGCTTCAACCACTACGACTGGGCCGCCCGCAACGCCCGTGTTTTCGCCCGCAGGCTTTCCTCGGTGCTGAGCAACAGCGCGCTGACCCCGGAAGGATCCGCCAGCCTGGCGCCGCTGCTGCGCGAGATCTCCGAAGGTATCAATGCGCTGGCCCACTCGGTGCGCGAGCCGAATCTGGCCGGTCAGCGCAAGTTCGAGAAGGGCGCCCGCAGCCAGCTGGAGGCCGCCGCCGCGCAGCTCGACCCGCGGGCGCTGGGTGTCGAGGGCCTGCAGGGCGAAGGACTGGTGCTACTGCTGCGCCCGATGCTGGTGGATCTGCTGGAAGCCGCCGGACGCGACCACGAGGCCGCCATCGAGGTGCTGCCCAAGTTGTCCTAGCCGGTCGCTAGCATTAACCCATGGCCAAAACTTCCACGCGCAGCAAATCCACCGCGAGCTACAAGTGCTCCGAATGCGGCTGGACCACGGTTAAATGGGTGGGACGCTGCGGCGAATGCCAGGCCTGGGGCACCGTGGAAGAGGTCGGTGTGGTCTCCGCGCGCACCGCCCCCGCGGCAAAGGTCGCGCATCCGGCCAAGCCCATTGCCCAGATCGACGGCTCAGAAGCCGCCTTCCGGCCCAGCGGGGTCTCGGAACTTGACCGCGTGCTGGGCGGCGGCCTGGTGCCGGCCGCGGCCATCCTGCTGGCCGGGGAGCCCGGGGTCGGGAAGTCCACGCTGCTGCTGGACGTCGCGGCCAAGGCGGCCCACACCGGGCTGAAGGTGCTCTACCTGACCGGCGAGGAATCCGCAGCGCAGGTGAAGTCCCGCGCCGAGCGCATCAATGCCGTCGCGGACAACCTCTATCTGGCGGCCGAAACCGACCTCTCGCTGGCGCTGGGCCAGATCCAGGAGATCAACCCGCAGCTGCTCATCCTCGACTCGGTGCAGACCTTCTCCTCCGCAGAGGTCGACGGCGCAGCCGGCGGCGTCTCCCAGGTGCGCGAGGTGGCGGCCTCCATCATCAACTCGGCCAAGACCCGCGGCATGACCACCATCATGGTCGGGCACGTGACCAAGGAAGGCTCGGTGGCGGGTCCACGCCTGCTGGAACACCTGGTTGACGTGGTGTGCCAGTTCGACGGGGAGAAGCATTCCCGCCTGCGCATACTTCGCGCATTGAAGAACCGCTACGGGGCAACGGACGAGGTCGGCTGCTTCGACCTGAACGAGGACGGCATCGAATCGCTGACCGACCCCTCCAAGCTCTTCGTCACCCGCACCCGGAACCCGGTTCCGGGGACCTGCATCACGGTCACGCTGGAAGGCCGGCGGCCGCTGGTCGCCGAGGTGCAGACCCTGCTCTCGCGCGGCAGCGGGCCAGCCCCGCGGCGTGCCACCAGCGGGCTGGATGCGGCGCGCGCCCAGATGGTGGTCGCGGTGCTGCAGGCCCGCGCCCACATGGACCTGTCCTCCATGGATTCATACATCGCCACGGTCGGCGGGGTGAAGATCAGCGAGCCGGCCGCGGATCTGTCCTGCGCGCTGGCACTGGCCTCCTCGCTGAACGAGTTCCCGCTGCCGCAGGACTTCGTCGCCTTCGGCGAGGTGGGGCTGGCCGGCGAGGTCCGCCAGGTTCCGGAAATCGCGCGGCGCATCACCGAGGCCCAGCGTCTGGGCTTCTCCTTCGCCATGGCCCCGGCGACACCCGAGCCGCTGAAGAACATCCCGGACGGCATCCGCGTTTTCCAGGTGGAGAACATTGCCCAGGCCCTGGATATCGCGTTCAACCAGAGGCAGAAGCCCACACGATAAAATGGGAGCTGCTGCCCGTTGAAAGGACGCACGTTGAAATCGCATCCCGCCCCCGAACTACTCTCCACCCTGGCCCGGATCGCCCCGGGCACCGAGCTGGCCCAAGGGCTGGAACGCATCCAGCGCGGGCGCACCGGCGCGCTGATCGTGCTGGGGCACGACAAGGAGGTCGAATCCATCTGCTCGGGCGGTTTCCGGATCAACACGGACTACACCCCCACCCGCCTGCGCGAGCTGGCCAAGATGGACGGCGCGATCATCCTCGACGCCTCGGCCCGCCAGATCCTGCAGGCCGGGGTGCAGCTGATGCCGGATGCGGCCATCGAGACCCAGGAATCGGGCACCCGCCACCGCACCGCTGAACGCGTCGCGGTGCAGACCGGTTTCCCGGTGATTTCGGTGTCGCAGTCGATGCAGACCATTACCCTCTACGCCGCCGGCGAGCGCCATGTGCTCGAGCCGGCCGAACGCCTGCTGGCGCGCGGCAACCAGGCGATTGCCACCCTCGAACGCTACCGCCACCGGCTCGACCAGGTGACCAGCGCGTTGTCCGCCGCGGAGATCGAGGACACCGCCACGGTGCGCGAGGTGCTGGCGGTGCTGCAACGCACTGAGATGCTGCGCCGCACCAGCGAAGAAATTTCCCGTTCAGTGCTCGAGCTCGGCGCGGACGGCCGCCTGCTGGCCTCCCAGCACACCGAGCTGCTGGCCGGCATCCAGGTGGACAACCAGCTGCTGCTGCGCGACTACTCCCACGCCGAGGGGCAGGAACTGGACATCGAGGCGGCGCTGGAGAAGCTGCACGAGATTTCCGATGCCCAGCTGATCGAGCCCGAGGCGCTGACCAAGATCCTGTTCCCGAATTCGACAGCAGACCAGGAAGATACGCTCACCCCCAAGGGGTACCGCCTGCTGTCGCAGATCCGCACGGTGCCCAAGGCCATCGGCGAGCGCCTGGTTGCGTCCTTCGACAACCTGCAGCTGCTCATGGCCGCGTCGACCAGCCAGCTGATGGAGATCGAGGGCGTGGGCGAGCAGCGTGCCCGCTCGATCCGCGAGGGACTTGCGCGCATGGCCGAGTCCTCGCTGCTTGACCGCTACATCTAGGCTCGCGCCGGGCGGTCGGCTACTTGAGCACGAATGTCGTCGGGTCGCTGGTCATCTCGCCGATCGCCGCGGTGAACTTGTAGGTTCCCGGCAGCGGTTTGGCGTTGACCGCCTTGCAGCCCGGGGCGGAGCGGTTGCGGTTCCAGGTGAACTTCGCGCTTTCCTTCTGCCCGGCGGCAAAAGCCAGCACGACGTCTTCGCCGTTGCTCAGGCAGTCGACCGTGGAAAAGATCCTGTCCGAGCCGCTGGAAATCAGGAATTCTTGCTGGCTGGTGCCGACATTCAGCTCGCAGTCGCGCTTGGACGTGTTTTCGATTCCCAGGGTGAGCACCGGGTCCTCTTCCGAGGCGTAGGACTGCTTGTCGGTGGATGCGGTAATGGTGATTTCCCCGGCCTTGCAGGCGTTGGATTCCGTTTCCCCGGAGGGCTCGGAGGCATTGGGCGAAGCTTCGACAGGGGTCGGGTTCGCCCCCTTGGGTTCGTCGTCTGCGCCGAACATTCCGACGACCGCGGTGACGCCCCAGACGATGAGTCCGACAAGCACGAGAGCCAAAACAGCCACGGTGATGCGCCGGCGCCGATAGACGCGGGCCGATGGCTTGCCCCCGGATGTGTTGCTCATGGCTTAAGGCTAGTTCATTGCACGCCCGCACCGTGTGATATCCAGCGGTTCTGCACCGTGAATCAGCTGACTTAGAGTGGATGGGTGCAGCAAATTCACGAGAAGATCAATCACTGGTACCTGAACAACCAACGCGACCTGCCATGGCGCCGCCCCGGGGTCACCGGGTGGGAAGTCATGGTCAGTGAATTCATGCTGCAGCAGACTCCGGTGGTGCGGGTGCTTCCGGTCTGGGAAGAGTGGATGGAACGCTGGCCAACTCCTGAAGATCTGGCGGCCGAACCGCTGTCCGAGGCATTGAAAGCCTGGGGCAGGCTCGGGTATCCGCGCCGCGCCCAGCGGCTGCATGCCGCGGCGGTTGAGATCACCACCGAATACAACGGCCAGGTGCCGCAGACCGAAGCCGAACTGCGGGCGCTGCCCGGAGTGGGAGACTACACCGCAGCTGCCATCGCCTGCTTCGCCTTCGGCGAGCCTACCGTGGTGGTTGATACGAACATCCGCCGCGTCCAGGCCAGGGTGTTCGGCGGCATGGCATTGCCCGAACCCAACCCCCGCGCCAGCGAGTTCGCCCGGGCCCGCGAGGTGCAGCCGGACGACCGCCGGGAGGCGAACCTCTGGAACATATCCGTCATGGAGCTCGGCGCGCTGGTCTGTACCGCACGCAGCCCCAAGTGCGAGCTGTGCCCGGTCTTCGATGACTGCGCCTGGATCACTGCAGGAAGGCCGGAACCGCACTACACCCCCAAGGGGCAGGCCTGGCACGGCACGGACCGCCAGGTGCGCGGGGCCATCATGGCAATCCTGCGCGAGCACGAAGATCCGGTGCCGGAGACGACGTTCCTGGCGGATCTTTCTGCGCAAACCCACGCGATGTATGTCGCTTTGGGCAAGCTCGAATCCCCGCTGGAGCAGCGCGAGCGGGCGCTGGCGGGATTGCTCAAGGACGGCTTGGCGGTTGCCGACCCGGAAGGCGTCAGGCTCCCCTCCTGAGCGATGGCCGAAAGCCTGTGCCAGAATACGGATGCGCCCCTAAGCTAGGGTCATGGACATTTCTTCTGCTGCCGGCAAGGCACGCCAGACGGCCCGGAACCCATGGTTCCAACGCGCGGCGCGGCTCGGCTACGTGGCCAATGCGGTGCTGCACGCGACGCTCGGTTTTCTTGCCTTGGTGCTGGCCAGGGGTGGCAGCGCCGAAGCCGACCAGAGCGGGGCGCTGCAGACGCTGGCCGGGCAACCCTGGGGGATCGTGCTCCTGTGGGTCTGCGCGATCGGAGCTGCCCTGCTGGGCCTCTGGTCCCTCGCACAGGCAGCGCTGCCCCAACCCAAAGCGTTCAGAAGGCTTAAATCCGCGGGCACCGGAATAGTTTTCCTCGGACTCAGCGGCGCATTTTTGCAATTCGCTCTCGGCAACCAGAGCGATTCGGGGCAGACCACCAGCTCCTTCAGCGCCATGCTGATGCGCTCCACCGCAGGCCGCGGAGCCTTGATCGCCTTGGGAGTGGTGCTGATCGGGGTCGGCGGCTATTTCGTATACCGCGGAATAACTCGCGGATTCCTGAAGGACCTGCAGACCACCGGCCATCGCGCCCTGCGCAAGGCGATTACGGTCTCGGGCGTCGTTGGCTATCCGGCCAAGGGCCTGGTGCTGGCAGCGGCGGGTCTGCTGTTCATCGTTTCCACAGTGCAGGGCGATCCCGAGGAATCGACGGGTATCGACGGGGCGTTGAAGGCTCTGGGCGAGCAGCAGTTCGGCCCCTTTGCGCTGGTACTCGTCGGCGCGGGCCTGCTGTCCTATGCGCTGTTTCTGGTCTTCCGTTCCCGGTTCGACACCATGGAGGATTGAGCTAGAGGGAAATAATCATCCGGGTGTTGCCCAGCGTATTCGGCTTGACCCTAGCCAAGTCCAGAAATTCGGCCACACCCTCGTCGCGGGACAACAGAATTTCCTGGTACACCGACGGGTCCACGGCGCTCTGGTCGGCCATGACGCTGAAGCCCTGGCGCTCGAAGAACTTCACCTCGAAGGTCAGGCAGAAGACACGGTGCACCCCTACCTGGCGTGCCCTCTGGAGCAGCTCCTTAAGCAGTACGTGCCCCACGCCCTTGCCACGCAGATCTGCGGAGGTGGCCAAGGTCCTGATCTCTGCAATGTCTTCCCAGATCACGTGAAGACCGCCGCAACCGACTACGTTCCCGTCTGCGTCTTCAGCGACCACGAATTCCTGGATGGACTCGTAGTAGGTCACCGCTTCCTTGTCCAGCAGAATGCGCTCCTCGGCCAGTGGTCGCACGAGGTTCCGGATTGCAGGGACATCGGTGGTCTTCGCTGAACGGACGGTAAAAGTATTCACCTTTCAAATCCTATGCCCGCAGGATCATGGATTCGAGCTTCGCGGCCGATATGTCACGGAGCGCACCGTGCCACGTGACCTGTGCCAAACTTGGTGTCGGTGATGACTACCGGCTGAAGTGAAGGATGAGAATGTCGCAGAGCACAGCTCGCCCGGGAATGGGGCTGCTATCCATCCTTCTTGCAGCGGTTGGCATCGCCCCGCTGCTGAACTACGGACTCAGTGCCACCAGCGACCTGGTCATCAGGGATCTGGGCATCAGCGAGACCCAGTTCGGGTTGCTCGCCACCGTGTGCTTCGGCTGCGCGGCCATCGGCAACGTGGCGTTCGGCAAGTTCGCCGATCGGCAACCTGATATCCGGCTGCTCCTGCTGGTCTTCGGCATGGCCGCGCTGGCCATGGGCTTTGCCGCGCTGCCGGCGGGGTACGCCTTCCTGCTGGTTGCTTCCGGCATCTCGGGCTTCGCCCAGTCATTTCCCAACGGGGTCACCAACCGCATTCTCGCCCAGCGGGTGCCGAAGAACCAACGCATCGCCTGGACTGGCATCAAGCAGTCCGGCGTCCAGGTGTCCCAGCTGATCGGCAGCGTGGGTTTCCCTATGCTCGCTGCGGTCATCGGCTGGCACGGCGCGTCGCTGATTGGCGCCGTGGTCGCCGCGCTGCTGGGCGTTCTTGCCATCAAGGTGGTCTCGGCGGTCCCGCTGCTGCAGGCTCCGGCGGCCGCGGCGCCCCGTTCGGTGTCCGGGCAGGCGGCCAGCCCGGATACCGCCTCTACCCGCTTCATCGTTTTCGCGCTGGCCCTCTTCGGTTTCATCAACGGCATCGGCGTCCAAGCGACGAACGTCTACATCCCGCTTTTTGCGGTGCGCGAACTGGATTTCTCGCTGGTTGCAGGCGGCCTCACCGCCGCAGTGGCCGGAGTGGTGGGCGTCAGCGCCCGCGTGGGCTGGGGCAGGATGATGTCCCGCGGCGTTCCCGCGCCGAAGCTGCTGCTCCTGCTCGCAGTGCTCGCCACCGCCGGAGGCCTCGGCTTCCTGATGGCCCAGCAGGCTCATTCGGCCGTGCTTCTGTGGCTTGCCGTGGTGCTTCACGGCGCGTCGGCGCTGGGCGTCTCGGTGGTGTTGATGGCCGCCCTGCTGCGCGCCATTCCAATCAGCCGGATGGGCAGCGCCAGCGGCATCGTCTCGGCAGGGCAGTTCGGCGGATTCACCATCGGCCCGCTGGCCATGGGCCTGCTGATCAGCTCCCCGGGCGGCTTCACCGCTGGCTGGATCGCCGTGGTCTGCATCTACCTCAGCTGCACCCTGCTCGGCCTGTTCCTGGTGTTCCGGCGCCGCAGGAGCTCCTAGCCCATGGATGCCAAGATGCTGAAAACGCTGGCCCACCTGCGCCGGGCACGGGATTTGATGGACCGGCACTATGCAGAGCCGCTGGACGTGCCCGCCATGGCTCAGCGCGCGCTCATGTCCCCGGCGCACTTCTCGCGCGAGTTCAAACGGGCCTACGGCGAAACTCCGCACTCCTACCTGCTGACCCGGCGCATCGAACGGGCCATGCACCTGCTGCGTTCCGGGGTGGGAGTCACGGATGCCTGCATGCAGGTGGGATGGACGTCGTTGGGCTCCTTCAGCACCCGCTTCACCGAAGTCGTCGGGGAGTCCCCCTCGGCCTACCGGGAACGCGAGCATTCGCAGACCGAACAGATCCCGTCATGCATTGCCAAGGTCCTTCTGCGGCCCGAAAGATTCTGAGCAGTTTTGGAGAAGCGTCGCGGCAGCAGGCTCCCCTAGCCTGAAACCATGACAAACATTTCAGTGCAATACATCCCGGTCACCGTGCTGGACGTGGACGAAGCCCTCGGCTTCTACCGTGACGGTTTGGGGCTGGACGTGGTCTCCGACGTATCCAACGCAGGGTTCCGCTGGGTCTCGCTGTCCGTCCCTGCCCAAGGCGGCCTGAATCTGGTGCTCTCGACGCCTGGCGCGGGCCGCTCCGACGAGGACGCGCAAGCGCTCGGTGAGCTGGTCGCCAAGGGCGCCATGGGAGGGCTGGTGCTCACCGTGCCGGATCTCGATTCGCTGTTCGACTCCTTGTCGTCAGGCGGGGCCGAAGTGCTGCAGGAACCCATGCAGCAGCCTTGGGGACCACGCGACTGCGCATTCCGGGATCCGTCGGGCAACATGATCCGCATCAATCAGGCAGCTTAGGAGCAAACATCATGACCACCACCGATCAGGAAGGCTTCAGCGCCGCGGAGAAAGCGGCCATGAAAGAACGCGCGGCGGAGGTCCGCGCCCCGAAGAAGCGCATGACCAAAGCCGAAAAAGCGGCCCAAGCCCGCCAGGACGTTGAAGTCAAGATCGCCTCCTACAGCGGAAGCGACAAGGAAATCGCCCAACGGCTGCACCACATCATCACCACAACCGCGCCACAGCTCGAGCCCAGGACCTGGTACGGGATGCCCGCTTACGCGTTGGACGGACAGATCCTGTGCTTCGTCCAGGACGCGGAGAAGTTCGGGGCCCGCTACCTGACCCTCGGGTTCAACGACGCGGCCCAGCTTGATGAGGGAAGCATGTGGCCGACCGCCTACGCCATCACCTCGCTGGACGAACGGCTCGAGGCGCAGGTCGCCGCGCTGGTCGGCAAGGCCGTCGGAAACTAGCCCAGGGCCTCCGGCCGCGCCGCGGGCAGGATTCCGCTCAGCACCGCGTCCGCGGCGCTAAAACCCGCTAGCAGCGCGAGCAAGCTGAATCCGATCACGTTCGCGCCTTGGTCTTCGGCTCCGGGGATGCTGGCAGCCAGCATCATTCCCAGGCCCAAGGCCAGGACCGCGTAGCCGGCAGCCAGGGAACACACGACGATCGCTTTGGGTCCGGCATACCAGTGCCCCAGCGATGTGAGGTCGTTGCAGGTCCAAACCCCGATGCCGAACGCAGCCGCAGCGATCGCGGCAACCACCCCCAGCACCAGGGGCGTCGAATCGTAGCCTGCCCCCTCCGGCCCGAGGTGGCGGACCAGCTGGGCGGGAAGACCCGCACGCAGTAGCAGATAGGACCCTGCGTAGAGCAGCAGCGCTGCGCCGAGCCCGATCAGCAATATGGAATATTTGCGAGCTGCAGACATATTCCGAGCCTACCGGCCAGCAGGCCGGTTGCCCAAGGAATGTTAAAGCCCGCAGGGCGCGGACTTGGATTGCTCCAGGTCCGCGCCCCGCGGGTTGTTTAGTGCTTGCCCTAACTTTCCAGCGCTGCCGGTGCCGGTTCGCCTTCAAGTTCACCGGGGCCGCCTTCGGCGTGGAAGACGAACTTCCGCTGCTCGTCCTCGCCTTCGACGTCCACGGTGACCTTCTGGCCGGTGACGATCTGGCCGAACAAGATCTTCTCGGAGAGCTGGTCCTCGATGTCGCGCTGGATCGTGCGGCGCAGCGGGCGGGCGCCCATGGCCGGGTCGTAGCCTCGCTGTGCCAGCAGGGTGCGGGCGGCGGCGGTCAGCTCAATGGTGATGCCGCGCTCGTCCAGACGCTTGCGCAGTCGTCCGATGAACAGGTCGACGATCTCCTCGATCTCTTCCTGACTCAGCTGCGGGAAGACCACGATGTCGTCAACGCGGTTCAGGAACTCAGGGCGGAAGTGCTGGCGCAGCTCCTCCTGGACCTTGGCCTGCATGCGCTCGTAGCCGGTGCGGGTATCGCCCGAAGCCTGGAAACCGGTCATGACACCCTTGGAGATGTCTCGGGTACCCAGGTTCGTGGTCATGATGATGATGGTGTTCTTGAAGTCCACCACCCGGCCCTGCGAGTCGGTCAAGCGGCCGTCTTCAAGGATCTGCAGCAGCGAGTTGAACAGGTCCGCGTGGGCCTTTTCCACCTCGTCGAACAGCACCACGGAGAACGGACGACGGCGGACCTTCTCGGTCAGCTGACCGCCTTCTTCGTAGCCGACGTAGCCCGGAGGGGCACCGAACAGACGGGAAACGGTGTGCTTCTCCGAGTACTCGGACATGTCCAGGGTGATCAGCGCGTCTTCTTCACCGAAGAGGAACTCCGCCAGCGCCTTGGCCAGCTCGGTCTTGCCCACGCCGGTCGGGCCGGCGAAGATGAACGAGCCGCCCGGGCGGTTCGGGTCCTTCAGGCCTGCACGGGTGCGGCGGATTGCCTGGGAGATGGCCTTGATGGCCGAATCCTGGCCGATGACGCGCTTGTGCAGCTCGTCTTCCATGTTCAGCAGGCGTGTGGACTCTTCCTCGGTCAGCTTCACGACAGGGATGCCGGTCGAGTTCGCCAGAACCTCGGCGATCAGATCCTCGGTGACCTCGGAAATTTCGTCAAGGTCGCCGTTGCGCCAGGCCTTTTCCTTCTCGTTGCGGGCCTCGATGAGCTTGGACTCCTTGTCGCGCAGCGATGCAGCGCCTTCGAAGTCCTGCGCGTCGATGGCAGCTTCCTTCTCGAGGCGGACGGTGGCGATCTCCTCGTCCATCTCCTTCAGGGCTGGAGGAGCGGTCATGCGCTGGATGCGCAGCCGCGCGCCGGCCTCGTCGATCAGGTCCACCGCCTTGTCCGGCAGGAAGCGATCCGAGATGTAGCGGTGCGCCAGCTGGGCCGCTGCCTGCAGCGCGCCGTCGGTGATGGTCACGCGGTGGTGCGCCTCGTAGCGGTCGCGCAGGCCGCGCAGGATCTGCGTGGTCAGCTCGACGGACGGTTCCTTGACCTGGATCGGCTGGAAGCGGCGCTCGAGGGCCGCATCCTTCTCGATGTTCTTGCGGTACTCGTCCAAGGTGGTGGCACCGATGGTCTGCAGCTCGCCACGGGCCAGCATCGGCTTGAGGATCGACGCCGCGTCGATGGCACCTTCGGCGGCACCGGCACCGACCAGGGTGTGGATCTCGTCGATGAACAGGATGATGTCGCCGCGGGTGCGGATCTCCTTCAAGACCTTCTTCAGGCGTTCCTCGAAGTCGCCGCGGTAGCGGGAGCCTGCCACCAGCGAACCGAGGTCCAGGGTGTACAGCTGCTTGTCCTTGATGGTCTCGGGCACGTCGCCGCGCACGATCGACTGGGCCAGGCCCTCGACGACTGCGGTCTTGCCGACGCCCGGCTCACCGATCAGGACCGGGTTGTTCTTGGTGCGGCGGGAGAGAACCTGCATGACGCGTTCCATCTCGTGCTCGCGGCCGATAACCGGGTCGAGCTTGCCCTCGCGGGCTGCCGCGGTCAGGTTGCGGCCGAACTGGTCCAGCACTGCCGAGCCTGCCGGCACGCCTTCCTGCTGGCCGCCCGAGCTGACGCCGGCCGAGGCGGTTTCCTTGCCGCCCTGGTATCCGGAGAGCAGCTGGATGACCTGCTGGCGCACACGACCGAGGTCGGCACCGAGCTTGACCAGCACCTGGGCTGCGACGCCCTCGCCTTCGCGAATCAGCCCGAGCAGGATGTGCTCGGTACCGATGTAGTTGTGGCCCAGCTGCAGCGCTTCGCGCAGCGAGAGCTCCAAAACCTTCTTGGCGCGAGGAGTGAACGGGATGTGACCGGAAGGAGCCTGCTGGCCCTTGCCGATAATCTCCTGAACCTGCTCACGGACGGCACCCAGCGAAATATTCAGCGACTCGAGGGCCTTCGCGGCCACCCCGTCGCCTTCGTGGATTAGACCGAGCAGCAGGTGCTCGGTGCCGATGTAGTTGTGGTTGAGCATGCGCGCCTCTTCCTGGGCGAGCACGACAACTCGACGGGCACGGTCGGTAAATCTCTCAAACATCTTCGGCACACTCCTTGCTTACCAATAGTTCGATGCTACGCACCCGGGGCCAGCAATTCTCCCTTGTTCGCCACGGGGATAACCGATGCGGCCGCTTCGCGTTCGCTTCGGTTCGAGAAGATAACCGCAAGTAGATAGAAATTCATTTATTAGTACACCAAGTAAATAGCGAGAGAAATTTTCTTCAGCAAGTGATTAAAGCAGGAAGCCCGCACTTAAAAAGTACGGGCTTCCTAAAATAGAGGCTTATTCCTAGCGCTCGCATTACTTGGCGCGGTTGCGGCCACCCTTGCGCATGGCTGCATTGTAGGCGTCGACAACATCGGCATTCAGGCGCCCACGGGCGTTTACCTTGATGTTGTTTTCCTTGGCCCAGGCACGAATTGCCGGGGCTTCACTCGCTGCGGTCTGCTTCGAGGAGCGCGCTGCCTCAATATAAGGCTCCAAGGCCGCATGGAATTGCGCAGCGTGCTCATCGTTCAAATCGATCTCAAAATGCTGACCAGCGATGCTGAAGGCAATGGATTCGGTTGCTTCACTGCCATCAATATCATCAATCAGCGCAATTTGAACCTGACGTGCCATTTGAGAATTCCCTCCGGCTCTAATGTCGTTGAGTAGTGCTTGCAAGCGTTACTCCAATTTCGTAGCTCAAGTATAGACATTAATACGAAACATTTCGAATTAGAAGATCAATTCACAAGGAATTATCAGGAATAGCTTATTCGCGCGTTGAACGAGTATCCGATTCAGTTCGGTTCTCAATTAGCGCATCCGCTTCTGATTCCGCCTGCCGCTCTTTACGGTCTGCATTGGTAAGTGCTTTCATTACGTACCAAAAAAGCAATCCAAGCGCGATGCTGGGAACGAACGCCTCTACAAATGGCATGGTAATTACGCCTCCGGCTTGAGAAGTGGGAACAAGATTGTCTCGCGAATACCTACATCGGTAAACAGCATGACCAGACGGTCGATGCCCAGGCCGATGCCGCCCATTGGAGGGGCGCCGTATTCAAGTGCGCGCAGGAAGTCCTCATCCAGCTGCATGGCTTCCGGATCCCCGCCGGCGGCCATCAGCGACTGCTCGGTCAGGCGCTCGCGCTGGATGACCGGGTCGATCAGCTCGGAGAAGGCGGTGCCGCGCTCCATGCCGCCGATGATCAGGTCCCAGGCTTCGATGACACCCGGCTTGGAACGGTGCGGGCGTGCCAGCGGCTGGGCCAGCGGCGGGTAGTCGCAGACGAAGGTCGGGTCGATCAGGGTCGGCTCGACGATCTCGCCGAACAGCTCGATGACCAGCTTCTGGGCGCCCCAGGCCGGGTCGAACTTCACTTCGTGCTTTTCGGCGATCTCGCGCAGCACCGAGGCCTCGGTCTCCGGGGTAATCTGAACGCCAACAGCTTCCGACAGGCCCGGGTAGACACTCAGCCAGCGCCATTCGCCGTCGAGGTTGACGGTGCCCTTGGAGGTCTCGATGGTGCGGCCGGCACCGATGGCGTCCGCCGCGTTGAGGATGATCTCCTTGATGCGGTCGGCCATGACGTACTGGTCGGCGTAGGCCTCGTAGCACTCCAGGGTGGTGAACTCCGGCGAGTGGGTCGAGTCGACGCCTTCGTTGCGGAAGATGCGTCCCACTTCGAAGACGCGGTCCACGCCGCCCACGACGCAGCGCTTGAGGTACAGCTCGGTCGCGATGCGCAGGGTCATTTCCTGGTCGAACGCGTTCAGGTGGGTCTTGAACGGGCGGGCCGAGGCGCCGCCGTGCACCAGCTGCAGCATCGGGGTTTCGACCTCGACGTATTCGTGGTTCTCCAGGGTGTTGCGCACGGCGCGGACAATGGCGGCGCGCTTGTAGACCATCTCGCGGGCTTCGTTGCGAACGATCAGGTCGGCGTAGCGCTGGCGGACGCGGGTTTCCTCATTCAGGTCGGCGTGCAGCACCGGCAGCGGGCGCAGCGCCTTGGACGCCATCTGGAAGGAGTCGGCCATGATGGACAACTCGCCGCGGCGCGATGAGATGACCTTGCCGGAAACGAAAACATGGTCGCCCAGGTCGACGAGCGACTTCCACTGGGCCAGGCGCTCTTTGCCGACGTTCGCCATCGAGAGCATGACCTGCAGGCGGACTCCGACGCCCTGCGGGCCGCCCTCCTGAAGGGTGGCGAAGCACAGCTTGCCGGTGTTGCGCATGAAGACGATGCGGCCGGCAATGCCGACGACGTCCTCGGTCTCTTGGCCCGCTTCCAGGTGCGCGTACTTTTCGCGGACCTCCTGCAGGGAATGGGTGCGGGCAACGCCAACTGGGTAGGCTTCCTCACCAAGTGCCTGCAGCTGGTTGCGCTTATCGGTGCGGACCTGACGCTGGTCGTTCGGATCAGGGGCCTGTGCGGAATTAATTTCGGAAGTCACAGTATCCCATTCTACGTGTGATTCCGGGGGTGTTGGCCTGATCATGACCAGACTTACACCTCACAGCGCGGTTAACGCGCCGGGCGCGGAAGGCCTGTGCCTTCCGCGCCCGGCAATCGGTCTACCAGATCACTACACGATCCTCCGGATCAAGCCACATGCCGTCCCCCGGCTTGGTCTCGAAGGCCTTGTGGAATGCGTCCAGGTTCTTCGGCACCTGGTTGCAGCGGAACTCCCCGGGCGCATGCGGATCGGTGGTCACCCGGATGACCGCGGTCTCCGGGCGGATCAGCGTGCGCCAGCACTCGGCCCACGAATAGAAGAAGCGCTGGTCGCCGGTGACGCCGTCGATGACCTCGTCCTCGACGATGCCGTTGGCGGCGAGCTCGAGCTTGTAGGCCTTGTAGGCGATGCCCAGCCCGCCCAGGTCGCCGATGTTCTCGCCCAGCGTCAGCGCGCCGTTGACCTGGTGGTCCGGGGCCTCGGTCGGGCTCAGCGCGTTGTACTGGTCAACCAGCTTGCCGGTGAGCTTCTCGAAGGCTGCACGGTCCTCGTCGGTCCACCAGTTGGTCAGCTGGCCGCTGCCGTCGTACTGCGAGCCCTGGTCGTCGAAGCCGTGCCCGATCTCGTGGCCGATCACCGCGCCGATGGCGCCGAAGTTGGAGGCGATGTCGCGGTCGACGTCGAAGAACGGCAGGCGCAGGATCGCGGCCGGGAAGGCGATCTCGTTCAGCAGCGGGTGGTAGTAGGCGTTGACGGTCTGCGGGTACATGAACCACAGCTCACGGTCCACCCCGTCGTCGATCTTCTTCAGCTCGCGCTTGAACTCGAATTCGTTGGCGGCTGCACGGTTGGCGATCACGTCCAGCTCGTCGGTCTGAATCGACGAGTAGTCGATCCACTGGTCCGGGTAGCCGATCTTCGGGCGGAACTTGGAGAGCTTGTCCAAAGCCTTCTGCACGGTGTCCGCGCCCATCCACGGCAGGTTGCTGATGGAGATCCGGTAGGCCTCGATCAGGCGCTGCACCAGCGCGTCCATGGCGGTCTTGGCCTCCGGCGGGAAGTTCCGGGCCACGTAGAGCTGGCCAAGGTCCTCGCCGACGGCGCCCTCGGTGAAGGCAACCCCGCGCTTCCAGCGGTCCTTGAGCTTCTCCACGCCGCCCAGCTTGGCCGAGTAGAAGGCGAAGTTCTCATTCACGAATGCGCTGGACAGGTACGGCGCGAACGAGCGCAGCACCTGCACGGTCAGCCAGTTCTTCCAGGCCTGAAGCGGCTGCTCCGCCAGCAGCCCCGAGAGCGCCTCGATGTAGCTCGGCTGCCAGACCACCACTTCGCCGAAGTACTTCTGATCGATGCCGGCGCCATCCAGCCAGGCGCGCAGGCCCGGCATGAGGCCGAACAGGTCTTCGCCGGTCAGCAGGTTGTAGCGGGCCTGCGCGTCGCGCACCTTGACCCGGTCCCAGTGGTGGGAGGCGATGGCGGTTTCCAGCTGCACCACGGATTCCGCGGCGGATTCGGCGTTCTCGATGCCTCCCAGGCCCAACAGGCGCGCAAGGTGCTCGCGGTAGTCCGCGACGGTCTGCGCGAACTGCTCCTCGCGGTAGTAGGACTCGTCCGGCAGGCCAAGCCCCGCCTGCAGGAAGGTCAGCAGGTTGCGGTCCGGGTCTCCGGCGTCGCTCATCGCGCCGATGTCGACGAAGCCGCTGATGCCCTTGCGGTAGAACGAGCCGGAGAGCTCGAGCAGTCCCTGGACGTCCTGGACCTGGGTGATGGCTTCCAGGTAGCTGGCCACCGGGGCCGCGCCGCGCTCCTCGATGATCTGCTCGTTCATGAAGGACCCGTAGAGGTGGGCGATGCGCCGGGTTGCGCCGTCGATCTCGGCACCGGACTGGTGCGCGGCGACCGCGTCTTCGATGATGGCGTGCACAGCGGCCTCGGCCTCGTCGCGCAGTTCCATGAAGGAGCCGTAAATGCCCTGGTCGCTGGGGATGGTCGCCGTCTCGAACCATTTGCCGTTGCTATGGCGGTACAGGTCGTCCTGCGGGCGAATGGCGTCGTCGCGGTACTTCAGGACATCAGGCAATTCGGTAGTCAAGGAGCTGCTCCTTCGTAGAAGATCGGGCTAAACCTATTACACACTGTAACCAGTTCTTCTGAAATAGGGTTCGGCTCCGGGAGTCCTCCACCCACGGCTTAAACAGCTGCTGCCCCGAACACCGAGGTGTTCGGGGCAGCAGATACATGGGAAAGCCTGAAATCCGCAACAGTTCGCTGCGGTCAGCAGGCTTCGCGTGCCTAGAATCAGCTCCAGATATCATCGCCGCGCAGCGAGGCATCCGCGCCGCCGTCGATGTAGATGGTCTGGCCGGTGACGTGGGTGTTTTCCTCGCTGGTCAGCCAGAGCAGCAGCTTGGCGATGACAACCGCTTCCGAGTGGTAGTTCAGCGGCATTGGCACGTGGGCGTCAACGCCGGCACGGCCCTCTTCGGTCGAAAGCATCTCGCGCGTCATGTTGGTGATCACGGTGCCTGGCGCCACGGCGTTCAGTGGGATGCCGGCGCCGGCCCAGGCGGGGGTGATGCATTCGCGGCGGACCCAGCGGCTGAGGGCACGCTTGGACGACGGGTAGTTCAGGTAGCCAGTCCTCGGGCCCTGCTCTTCCAGGGACTTGCCGATGGCCAGTGCAGCGTCTTCGTCGCCCGACAGCAGGGCGTCGACAAGCTCGACCGAGTTCGGCTGCAGCGACGCCATCGAGGACACCACGGCAACGCGTGGGGCCTCGGACTGAGACAGTGCCGGCAGCAGTCCCTCGAGGTACTGGGTGACGCCGAAGAAGTTGACGGCAACGGTCAGCGCCTTGGGAGCGGAAATGCCAGCAGCTGCGATCACTGCGTCGATCTTGCCCTCGCTCAAGCGCAGCGTCTCTTCAATGGCAGCCTTGCGTCCCTCGGGGGTAGAGAGATCTGCGGTGATTTCAGCACCGCGAAGGTCCACGCCGATCACCTTCTGGCCGCGTTCGCGCAGAAGTTCTGCGGTTGCCATGCCGATTCCGGATCCTGCTCCAGTTACGATGTAAGTTCTCAAAACCTGAGTCCTCGATTCATCTCGATGTCTGTCGCTGAACCGCGGAAATGAGTTCGCGGTGAGCGCTTAAGAACAGGTTAGCGACAAAAAGGCGTTTAGCAGGAAATCAATCTTGGTCCGGAACTCCATTGTCTAAGTCAATTATCGGCCCGGAATCGGGGTTTTAAATAGCGGGAGGCCCCGACACATGACGTGTCAGGGCCTCCCGTTAACCACGTGCGGCCCCGGACTGACAAGTCCAGGACCACACGCACCAAGTTAAGTCCGGCGGTGACCTACTCTCCCACACCCTCACGAGTGCAGTACCATCGGCGCAATGGGCCTTAGCTTCCGGGTTCGGTATGGGACCGGGCGTTTCCCCCACGCTATGACCGCCGTAACAATCACGAAGCACACAAACCACTGGTAATCCGGTGGATTCGTCCTTGCAAAGTCTCTTATTTTGTGGTTCGAGGTTGTTGTCTCGTAACCGCATAGTGAACGCGAAAAATCAGAAAAACGTATTTTGTTGACACACAGTTTTGATAGTGTGTTGTAAGCCATCGGCCTATTAGTACAGGTCAGCTACACAAGTCTTTGGTCCTTGCTTCCACATCCTGCCTATCAACCCAGTAATCTAGCTGGGGGCCTCACCCACACAAGGTGGATGGAAATCTCATCTCGAAGCAGGCTTCCCGCTTAGATGCTTTCAGCGGTTATCCCTTCCAAACGTAGCTAATCAGCGATGCACTTGGCAGTACAACTGACACACCAGAGGTTCGTCCGTCCCGGTCCTCTCGTACTAAGGACAGCCCTTCTCAAATTTCCAACGCGCGCAGCGGATAGGGACCGAACTGTCTCACGACGTTCTAAACCCAGCTCGCGTACCGCTTTAATGGGCGAACAGCCCAACCCTTGGGACCTACTCCAGCCCCAGGATGCGACGAGCCGACATCGAGGTGCCAAACCATGCCGTCGATATGGACTCTTGGGCAAGATCAGCCTGTTATCCCCGAGGTACCTTTTATCCGTTGAGCGACGGCCCTTCCACGAGGTGCCGCCGGATCACTAGTCCCGACTTTCGTCCCTGCTCGAGCTGTCACTCTCACAGTCAAGCTCCCTTGTGCACTTACACTCAACACCTGATTGCCAACCAGGCTGAGGGAACCTTTGGGCGCCTCCGTTACATTTTAGGAGGCAACCGCCCCAGTTAAACTACCCATCAGGCACTGTCCCTGAACCAGATCATGGTCCGAAGTTAGGTGACCGGTACAGCCAGAGTGGTATTTCAACGATGACTCCACCCGAACTAGCGTCCGAGCTTCACAGTCTCCCACCTATCCTACACAAGCTGCACCGAACACCAATACCAAACTATAGTAAAGGTCTCGGGGTCTTTCCGTCCTGCTGCGCGTAACGAGCATCTTTACTCGTACTGCAATTTCGCCGAGTTCATGGTTGAGACAGCGGGGAAGTCGTTACTCCATTCGTGCAGGTCGGAACTTACCCGACAAGGAATTTCGCTACCTTAGGATGGTTATAGTTACCACCGCCGTTTACTGGGGCTTAAATTCTCAGCTTCGCACACAAGTGTGCTAACCGGTCCTCTTAACCTTCCAGCACCGGGCAGGAGTCAGTCCGTATACATCGTCTTGCGACTTCGCACGGACCTGTGTTTTTAGTAAACAGTCGCTTCCCCCTGGTCTCTGCGGCCCACACCCGCCTCCCCACCGCAAGGGTGGTTCACGGGGCAGGCCCCCCTTCTTCCGAAGTTACGGGGGCATTTTGCCGAGTTCCTTAACCATGATTCTCTCGATCGCCTTAGTATTCTCTACCTGATCACCTGTGTCGGTTTAGGGTACGGGCGGACTGGGACCTCGCGCCGATGCTTTTCTAGGCAGCATAGGATCACCGAATCACCCCACAAACGGGGCGCCTATCAGGTCTCAGAAACAATGAACAGCGGATTTGCCTACCGTTCTTCCTACACCCTTGGACCAGGTCAATTCCATTGCCTGGCTCGGCTACCTTCCTGCGTCACACCTGTTAATACGCTGACCTCACAACATCGGTTCCCACCACACCAACCAACAAGACACCTAAAAGGCATCAACGCTGGAATCCGTCATGGTTAGCATCCATTGCTCAGTATGGGCGGTCCTTCGCCGGTACGGGAATATCAACCCGTTGTCCATCGACTACGCCTGTCGGCCTCGCCTTAGGTCCCGACTAACCCAGGGCAGATTAGCTTGACCCTGGAACCCTTGATCATTCGGCGGACGGGTTTCTCACCCGTCATTCGCTACTCATGCCTGCATTCTCACTCGTGTGGCCTCCACCGCTGGTTTCCACCGCGACTTCACCGTCCACACGACGCTCCCCTACCCATCCAAACCACTGGACCACAAAGGCCAATGACATGTTTGAATGACGCAACTTCGGCGGTGTGCTTGAGCCCCGCTACATTATCGGCGCGGAATCACTTGACCAGTGAGCTATTACGCACTCTTTCAAGGGTGGCTGCTTCTAAGCCAACCTCCTGGTTGTCACAGCAACTCCACATCCTTTCCCACTTAGCACACGCTTAGGGGCCTTAGTTGGCGTTCTGGGCTGTTTCCCTCTCGACTATGAAGCTTATCCCCCACAGTCTCACTGCTGCGCTCTGACTTACCGGCATTCGGAGTTTGGCTAAGGTCAGTAACCTTGTAGGGCCCATCGCCTATCCAGTAGCTCTACCTCCAGCAAGAAACACGCAACGCTGCACCTAAATGCATTTCGGGGAGAACCAGCTATCACGAAGTTTGATTGGCCTTTCACCCCTACCCACAGCTCATCCCCTCCATTTTCAACTGAAGTGGGTTCGGTCCTCCACACGCTCTTACACGCGCTTCAACCTGGCCATGGGTAGATCACTTCGCTTCGGGTCTAGATCACGCCACTCACTCGCCCTATTCAGACTCGCTTTCGCTACGGCTTCCCCCCACGGGTTAACCTCGCGACGTAACACTAACTCGCAGGCTCATTCTTCAAAAGGCACGCCATCACAACCACAAGTGGCTGCTCTAACGGATTGTAAGCGCACGGTTTCAGGTACTATTTCACTCCCCTCCCGGGGTACTTTTCACCATTCCCTCACGGTACTGATTCACTATCGGTCATCAAGTAGTATTCAGGCTTACCAGGTGGTCCTGGCAGATTCACACAAGGTTTCACGGGCCCCGTGCTACTCGGGCATCCACACAAGAACGGCAGACACGCATTACACCTACGGGACTATCACCCTCTCTGGTCCGGCATTCCAACCGATTCACCTATACGCCTGCACCTCATCCCACCAGCGTAGATAGAACTGGTACATGTGGACCCCACAACCCCGATGATGCAACGCCTATCCGCTATCACACACCAACCGGTTTAGCCCCATCCGCGTTCGCTCGCCACTACTAACGGAATCACTATTGTTTTCTCTTCCTGCGGGTACTGAGATGTTTCACTTCCCCGCGTTCCCTCCACACAGCCTATACATTCAGCTGCAGGTCACACCACATAACATGGTGCGGGGTTCCCCCATTCGGAAATCCTGGCCTCAACGTCCGGTTATCGACTCCACCAGGCTTATCGCAGATTCCCACGTCCTTCATCGGCTCTTGATGCCAAGGCATCCACCGTGCGCCCTTAAAAACTTCAACACAAAACAAAGTTCTCAAAAATTGAGCTATAAAACAATCAACAAAATCACTACAAACAAGACTCAAACACCACACACACCCAGGACAGGCACGCACAGCTCATCTTGTCTGCAAGATGCTCGCGTTCACTATACAGTTCCCAAACAACAACCCCGCACCCCCAACAACAGCACCCCACACACCAGCCCCAAAAGGACCAGCCAGGACACCATGCCAGCAGACACAGGACAAACACCGAAACACCAAGCACCCAACCACCAAACCCCGCAAAGGGACCAGGCGGCCAGGAGGCTTGTTGCCTCAAAACCCAACAGTGCACCAAACATACCCATTCGCATCCCATGACCCATGCGCCCTTCCAACACCACCAACCCCACAAGAGGGCCGGCACTGCGTACTAAACCACACACGCCACACAACACAAACCATGCCAACACCCGAACCCCCGAAAACAACCACACGATCGCCCTCGAAAACCCGTTTCCCGGTGTTGAGTTCATTGACATTCCACCCTCGAGCAACCCACCTGCACCACACTCGGGCACAGACATGGGCAACCAAAACTGGTTAGCTCCTTAGAAAGGAGGTGATCCAGCCGCACCTTCCGGTACGGCTACCTTGTTACGACTTAGTCCCAATCGCCAGTCCCACCTTCGACGACTCCCCCCACACAAGGTGGTTAGGCCATCGGCTTCGGGTGTTACCAACTTTCGTGACTTGACGGGCGGTGTGTACAAGGCCCGGGAACGTATTCACCGCAGCGTTGCTGATCTGCGATTACTAGCGACTCCGACTTCATGGGGTCGAGTTGCAGACCCCAATCCGAACTGAGACCGGCTTTTAGGGATTAGCTCCACCTCACAGTATCGCAACCCATTGTACCGGCCATTGTAGCATGCGTGAAGCCCAAGACATAAGGGGCATGATGATTTGACGTCATCCCCACCTTCCTCCGAGTTGACCCCGGCAGTCTCCCATGAGTCCCCGGCATAACCCGCTGGCAACATGGAACGAGGGTTGCGCTCGTTGCGGGACTTAACCCAACATCTCACGACACGAGCTGACGACAACCATGCACCACCTGTGAACCAGCCCCGAAGGGAAACCCCATCTCTGAGGCGATCTGGAACATGTCAAGCCTTGGTAAGGTTCTTCGCGTTGCATCGAATTAATCCGCATGCTCCGCCGCTTGTGCGGGCCCCCGTCAATTCCTTTGAGTTTTAGCCTTGCGGCCGTACTCCCCAGGCGGGGCACTTAATGCGTTAGCTACGGCGCGGAAAACGTGGAATGTCCCCCACACCTAGTGCCCAACGTTTACGGCATGGACTACCAGGGTATCTAATCCTGTTCGCTCCCCATGCTTTCGCTCCTCAGCGTCAGTAAATGCCCAGAGACCTGCCTTCGCCATCGGTGTTCCTCCTGATATCTGCGCATTTCACCGCTACACCAGGAATTCCAGTCTCCCCTACATCACTCTAGTCTGCCCGTACCCACCGCAGATCCGAGGTTGAGCCTCGGACTTTCACGATAGACGCGACAAACCGCCTACGAGCTCTTTACGCCCAATAAATCCGGATAACGCTTGCGCCCTACGTATTACCGCGGCTGCTGGCACGTAGTTAGCCGGCGCTTCTTCTGCAGGTACCGTCACTTTCGCTTCTTCCCTACTGAAAGAGGTTTACAACCCGAAGGCCGTCATCCCTCACGCGGCGTCGCTGCATCAGGCTTGCGCCCATTGTGCAATATTCCCCACTGCTGCCTCCCGTAGGAGTCTGGGCCGTGTCTCAGTCCCAGTGTGGCCGGTCACCCTCTCAGGCCGGCTACCCGTCGTCGCCTTGGTGAGCCATTACCTCACCAACAAGCTGATAGGCCGCGAGTCCATCCCCAACCGATAAATCTTTCCACCCTCAACCATGCGGTCAAAAGTCATATCCGGTATTAGACCCAGTTTCCCGGGCTTATCCCAGAGTCAGGGGCAGGTTACTCACGTGTTACTCACCCGTTCGCCACTAATCCACCCAGCAAGCTGGGCTTCATCGTTCGACTTGCATGTGTTAAGCACGCCGCCAGCGTTCATCCTGAGCCAGGATCAAACTCTCCATAAAAAACAAAAAGCCACCACAACCCCACCGGAAAAAGACGGGGCCACACGTGGTGATGAAATCCTGGCGAATAAAAACACTCGGAACAACACACGGGGGTGCATCATCCCAAGCAAAATGTTTCGTATTCACCAAACAAAAAATAATTTGGTATCAACAAACTTGGCACACTATTGAGTTCTCAAACAACAAACACTTACCGGTTCTCCGCCACCCCATTCCAGGAGGCGATATCGTCCAGCGTTATATTCATATTCTATAATCATTGAATTCTGAAAGTCAAATCGATTCTTTGTGATTTGAACCAGTATTCTTTGATTCCCATTCAATTCCAGCTTATCCACACATGGTGTGGAAAACCTTGATTTTCCGGGGTTTTCGCCGCCTCGTCCTGGTCGGTTGGTGTTCCGTCCGGCTCGTGGCGACAAGGAAAAACTATACACGGGTTGTCGGGGGTCTGCAAATCGGCGGGGTGCTGCGGGGCGGTGAGCGTGGACACATAAAAACGAGGCCATTTCTGGATCCCGATAATCGATGTTTTTTGTATGCCCATGAGCGCAGGAAGCAATAACGAGCCCAGTCGACTGATGGGCAGCAATCTACAGTGTGGATTCCGCCCGACCCCGGGCCGGCCCTTTCACGCTCCTGGAATCACCTTCCGGAAACTTGCGAAACGTCCTTGCCGGCGAAGGCCCATAAGACTCCCAACCGTTCACGTCGTTGTTGTGGACTCCCACCCCGTGCACGACAGCCTGCTGCATCTGGGGAGCCTGTATTAAGATCCCTGCTTCCAATGATTTTGATGGGGCACTCTTAGGCAGTCTCAATATTGCACCAGTACTTCGCCGCGCTCTGCCCAAACTTCAGTCACGGTGCAGAGCTCATGATCGTTCTTCCAAACGACCTTGCCAATTCTGCGCAGTTGCAATATCTCGTAGTACATCGGTTCTGCTGGCACCGGCATTCTGGCAACCCGCCAACACCTGTGAGCGCCCGGCAGCATCTATTGATCGGGTTGCTTCCGCCGCGGTTCGAAGTCAAGAGCCTCCGGTCGCCGGAGCTGCAGTTGCTCGCAGGGAACCACGACTGGCTCACTCGAACGTACTTTCGATCCGTCTACTTGCAAAGGTATGGTTGGCAAGACGGAGTATGGCATGTGGCTGGAAGCGAAGCGTGCGGGCCTGCTGTGCTTCCGATAGCCGGCGCTGCCCATCGGGGCGAAAGGCTTCTAGAACCTCTGTTGCCCGTTCAGCGCCAGCTTCAGACCAAGGCGCGTAAATTAGTCTCGGCCCTACCATAGGTAGAACGCCGTGGCCTTCTGGGCAACATGCTGGACGATTTCCCCTGCAGTTTGCAGATATTCACACCGATAAGAGGTCTTTGACCGTTGCCTGCCCTCAGGCCAGCAGATCTGCCGTGATGCGGGTTCGATAGTAATGCATGAGCGAAAGAGTGTGCTAGCTCGGCGAAGGCAACGTATGGCGTGAACCTGGATTCCCGGCCAACAACAGGTGTGCATGCAAACTAGTGTTCGCCAACGCTCGATCATTCAGTTTTGTGGACACCACTCGTCCAAGGAACGCCAGTATGGGGCGAGCAACCGTTCCGCCTTCGCGCCACAGCAGGATCAACGATGAAACTGGCTACCTCTGCCCAAGACTGCTCGTTTGGCTACGAACGAGCCAAGAGAACTAGCGCCCGAAGAAGATTTCCCGAGAATAGCACCGAGCATGTAACGACTGATGCTTCAGCTGACTGCTAGCCGGCGAAAACGCAGCTCCCTTTGTGTCCCGCGTAGAGGGGATCCACTGAAAGGAAGCGCGCTCAGGTCGATGCTGTTCGCTGCCCTCAGGGCCAGCTGGTTTGCGGAAGCTGCGGCTTTATCGGTCAGGCCGAGTACCCGCGCAAACTCTTCCCAGTGCTTACGGCGGAGGTTCTTTGTCTTGCCCGCAACCGTGAGGGCCAATGTATCGTCGCCATAGATTAAAGTGCACGGAACATCGTAAATTGGTGCAATCGCGAAGCGTCCGTCTTGGCCAGCCAGCATGGATACGTTCTTTCCATGTAAGTCACCGTTGCCACTGAGCCATGCGAAGAGAAACTGAATGTAGAGGTTCCTCTTGGCAAGGAGTGGAGCGTGCCAATTCCGAGCCAGGGCTTCGGATACTTCCTCGGAGGTTACCAAGTACTTCGCGCTCGGTGGAGGGTTCAGCACCTGCGTAGCGTCATCCAATGCCAACTTCTTCGATCCAGATACACCAGCTCTGTACACTCTGCCGAAACGTTCAACCAGCAGTCCTCCAAGTTGATGCGCGTCATGGACCAGCTTGCTCTTCACGACAGGGAGTTTCAGAAACCTTGCTGCAGCGAGAGGTGCTGCTTCATTTACGATGAGATGTGGATGATCGCGTGGATCCAATTTGAGCATGTATGCATTCCCAGCCAATGACATCGGCGTAGTAAGCATCGTGGCGCTGATCTTTTCCTGAACCCCAGGAATTGAGTGCAGATCAAGCGACTTCGCCAAGGCTGTGAAGTCCAGTTCAGAAGGTTTCAAAAATTCTGCAAGTGCCGGCGGTTGCGTCAGCGCTGTTCCGGCAGGGACGATGCTGACGTTGCCCGGTGTATCCGCCCCTACGATCATGAGCAGTGTCAGCTCGTCTGACATGCTCGTCTTAGCCGCATGCTTCAGCACTGTGAGCCTGTGACCCTCAGGAAGCATCCCTGAGAAGAAGGAGGGAAGGGCACCCCGTGCGCCGGTATACGGCCCTTCGCGGGTCGGCAAAGAGGATGCAATGCGCGGTGCACCCGAAGCCAAATATGAGTCGGAGTAGGAGAACACCACGCTGCCGTCTTGACGTCGAGCTAGCTTCCCGGCAATACATCCTCGTAGTAGACATCCGCCTCTTGTACTTGTTTGAGATCCTGAAGTTCGTAGGTCACTTCTCCACCATGAGCTTTATTCCCAATACGGATGCAGTTGAAACAACGGCGCTAAAAGATGGGTTGCCCTGCCCACTTTCCATCGATCTCAATGTTCGTTCAGAGATTCCAGCCAGGTCGGCAAGCTGTTCCTGAGTAAGGCCGTTCTCCTTACGCACTGATTGAATCACTGCGCCGATCTCCGACAATGAACTCATGAGAATCTCCAGACCGGCAGAATATCGCCGTAAGTAGCAGTCTAATCATCATAGCCTCAAGAGGTAAACAATTCGGTAGAATACTGCCGAATTAGCATCGCCAACTCAAGGTTCATAGATTTCGACTAGCTAATCAGCAGAATACTGCCAACATAAGCTCCGCAGCTTGAGGGGCCGAGTCCCGGTATTGGACAACTCGACACAGAGCACTAAAAGTTAACCTTGCAGCTGAACTCCGCATAAACAGGAAAACGGGGGAACTTCTGCTCCCCCACTACCAAACTGCCTTGCCCCACGCCATCCCCACGGGGCCGGCCGCAGGACAGCACCCCAGACCGCCCAGAGGGCACCGCGCCGCCACCGAAAACCCAGGTTAAACAACGAAACGGGGGAGCCACCGCTCCCCCACCGCACCAGCCACCCGCCAGGCGCCCAAGCACCGACCGGGTTAAACAGCAGAAGGCCCCAACACTGTTGGAGCCTCCCACTTCTCAAGTTAAGTCCGGCGGTGACCTACTCTCCCACACCCTCACGAGTGCAGTACCATCGGCGCAATGGGCCTTAGCTTCCGGGTTCGGTATGGGACCGGGCGTTTCCCCCACGCTATGACCGCCGTAACAATCACGAAGCACACAAACCAACCATGGTGGTCCGGTGGATTCGTCCTTGCAAAGTCTCTTATTTTGTGGTTCGAGGTTGTTGTCTCGTAACCGCATAGTGAACGCGAACAATCAGAAAAACGTATTTTGTCGACACACAGTTTAGATAGTGTGTTGTAAGCCATCGGCCTATTAGTACAGGTCAGCTACACAAGTCTTTGGTCCTTGCTTCCACATCCTGCCTATCAACCCAGTAATCTAGCTGGGGGCCTCACCCACACAAGGTGGATGGAAATCTCATCTCGAAGCAGGCTTCCCGCTTAGATGCTTTCAGCGGTTATCCCTTCCAAACGTAGCTAATCAGCGATGCACTTGGCAGTACAACTGACACACCAGAGGTTCGTCCGTCCCGGTCCTCTCGTACTAAGGACAGCCCTTCTCAAATTTCCAACGCGCGCAGCGGATAGGGACCGAACTGTCTCACGACGTTCTAAACCCAGCTCGCGTACCGCTTTAATGGGCGAACAGCCCAACCCTTGGGACCTACTCCAGCCCCAGGATGCGACGAGCCGACATCGAGGTGCCAAACCATGCCGTCGATATGGACTCTTGGGCAAGATCAGCCTGTTATCCCCGAGGTACCTTTTATCCGTTGAGCGACGGCCCTTCCACGAGGTGCCGCCGGATCACTAGTCCCGACTTTCGTCCCTGCTCGAGCTGTCACTCTCACAGTCAAGCTCCCTTGTGCACTTACACTCAACACCTGATTGCCAACCAGGCTGAGGGAACCTTTGGGCGCCTCCGTTACATTTTAGGAGGCAACCGCCCCAGTTAAACTACCCATCAGGCACTGTCCCTGAACCAGATCATGGTCCGAAGTTAGGTGACCGGTACAGCCAGAGTGGTATTTCAACGATGACTCCACCCGAACTAGCGTCCGAGCTTCACAGTCTCCCACCTATCCTACACAAGCTGCACCGAACACCAATACCAAACTATAGTAAAGGTCTCGGGGTCTTTCCGTCCTGCTGCGCGTAACGAGCATCTTTACTCGTACTGCAATTTCGCCGAGTTCATGGTTGAGACAGCGGGGAAGTCGTTACTCCATTCGTGCAGGTCGGAACTTACCCGACAAGGAATTTCGCTACCTTAGGATGGTTATAGTTACCACCGCCGTTTACTGGGGCTTAAATTCTCAGCTTCGCACACAAGTGTGCTAACCGGTCCTCTTAACCTTCCAGCACCGGGCAGGAGTCAGTCCGTATACATCGTCTTGCGACTTCGCACGGACCTGTGTTTTTAGTAAACAGTCGCTTCCCCCTGGTCTCTGCGGCCCACACCCGCCTCCCCACCGCAAGGGTGGTTCACGGGGCAGGCCCCCCTTCTTCCGAAGTTACGGGGGCATTTTGCCGAGTTCCTTAACCATGATTCTCTCGATCGCCTTAGTATTCTCTACCTGATCACCTGTGTCGGTTTAGGGTACGGGCGGACTGGGACCTCGCGCCGATGCTTTTCTAGGCAGCATAGGATCACCGAATCACCCCACAAACGGGGCGCCTATCAGGTCTCAGAAACAATGAACAGCGGATTTGCCTACCGTTCTTCCTACACCCTTGGACCAGGTCAATTCCATTGCCTGGCTCGGCTACCTTCCTGCGTCACACCTGTTAATACGCTGACCTCACAACATCGGTTCCCACCACACCAACCAACAAGACACCTAAAAGGCATCAACGCTGGAATCCGTCATGGTTAGCATCCATTGCTCAGTATGGGCGGTCCTTCGCCGGTACGGGAATATCAACCCGTTGTCCATCGACTACGCCTGTCGGCCTCGCCTTAGGTCCCGACTAACCCAGGGCAGATTAGCTTGACCCTGGAACCCTTGATCATTCGGCGGACGGGTTTCTCACCCGTCATTCGCTACTCATGCCTGCATTCTCACTCGTGTGGCCTCCACCGCTGGTTTCCACCGCGACTTCACCGTCCACACGACGCTCCCCTACCCATCCAAACCACTGGACCACAAAGGCCAATGACATGTTTGAATGACGCAACTTCGGCGGTGTGCTTGAGCCCCGCTACATTATCGGCGCGGAATCACTTGACCAGTGAGCTATTACGCACTCTTTCAAGGGTGGCTGCTTCTAAGCCAACCTCCTGGTTGTCACAGCAACTCCACATCCTTTCCCACTTAGCACACGCTTAGGGGCCTTAGTTGGCGTTCTGGGCTGTTTCCCTCTCGACTATGAAGCTTATCCCCCACAGTCTCACTGCTGCGCTCTGACTTACCGGCATTCGGAGTTTGGCTAAGGTCAGTAACCTTGTAGGGCCCATCGCCTATCCAGTAGCTCTACCTCCAGCAAGAAACACGCAACGCTGCACCTAAATGCATTTCGGGGAGAACCAGCTATCACGAAGTTTGATTGGCCTTTCACCCCTACCCACAGCTCATCCCCTCCATTTTCAACTGAAGTGGGTTCGGTCCTCCACACGCTCTTACACGCGCTTCAACCTGGCCATGGGTAGATCACTTCGCTTCGGGTCTAGATCACGCCACTGACTCGCCCTATTCAGACTCGCTTTCGCTACGGCTTCCCCCCACGGGTTAACCTCGCGACGTAACACTAACTCGCAGGCTCATTCTTCAAAAGGCACGCCATCACAACCACAAGTGGCTGCTCTAACGGATTGTAAGCGCACGGTTTCAGGTACTATTTCACTCCCCTCCCGGGGTACTTTTCACCATTCCCTCACGGTACTGATTCACTATCGGTCATCAAGTAGTATTCAGGCTTACCAGGTGGTCCTGGCAGATTCACACAAGGTTTCACGGGCCCCGTGCTACTCGGGCATCCACACAAGAACGGCAGACACGCATTACACCTACGGGACTATCACCCTCTCTGGTCCGGCATTCCAACCGATTCACCTATACGCCTGCACCTCATCCCACCAGCGTAGATAGAACTGGTACATGTGGACCCCACAACCCCGATGATGCAACGCCTATCCGCTATCACACACCAACCGGTTTAGCCCCATCCGCGTTCGCTCGCCACTACTAACGGAATCACTATTGTTTTCTCTTCCTGCGGGTACTGAGATGTTTCACTTCCCCGCGTTCCCTCCACACAGCCTATACATTCAGCTGCAGGTCACACCACATAACATGGTGCGGGGTTCCCCCATTCGGAAATCCTGGCCTCAACGTCCGGTTATCGACTCCACCAGGCTTATCGCAGATTCCCACGTCCTTCATCGGCTCTTGATGCCAAGGCATCCACCGTGCGCCCTTAAAAACTTCAACACAAAACAAAGTTCTCAAAAATTGAGCTATAAAACAATCAACAAAATCACTACAAACAAGACTCAAACACCACACACACCCAGGACAGGCACGTGCAACTCATCTTGTCTGCAAGATGCTCGCGTTCACTATACAGTTCCCAAACAACAACCCCGCACCCCCAACAACAGCACCCCACACACCAGCCCCAAAAGGACCAGCCAGGACACCATGCCAGCAGACACAGGACAAACACCGAAACACCAAGCACCCAACCACCACACCCCGCAAAGGGACCAGGCGGCCAGGAGGCTTGTTGCCTCAAAACCCAACAGTGCACCAAACATACCCATTCGCATCCCATGACCCATGCGCCCTTCCAACACCACCAACCCCACAAGAGGGCCGGCACTGCGTACTAAACCACACACGCCACACAACACAAACCATGCCAACACCCGAACCCCCGAAAACAACCACACGATCGCCCTCGAAAACCCGTTTCCCAGTGTTGAGTTCATTGACATTCCACCCTCGAGCAACCCACCTGCACCACACTCGGGCACAGACATGGGCAACCAAAACTGGTTAGCTCCTTAGAAAGGAGGTGATCCAGCCGCACCTTCCGGTACGGCTACCTTGTTACGACTTAGTCCCAATCGCCAGTCCCACCTTCGACGACTCCCCCCACACAAGGTGGTTAGGCCATCGGCTTCGGGTGTTACCAACTTTCGTGACTTGACGGGCGGTGTGTACAAGGCCCGGGAACGTATTCACCGCAGCGTTGCTGATCTGCGATTACTAGCGACTCCGACTTCATGGGGTCGAGTTGCAGACCCCAATCCGAACTGAGACCGGCTTTTAGGGATTAGCTCCACCTCACAGTATCGCAACCCATTGTACCGGCCATTGTAGCATGCGTGAAGCCCAAGACATAAGGGGCATGATGATTTGACGTCATCCCCACCTTCCTCCGAGTTGACCCCGGCAGTCTCCCATGAGTCCCCGGCATAACCCGCTGGCAACATGGAACGAGGGTTGCGCTCGTTGCGGGACTTAACCCAACATCTCACGACACGAGCTGACGACAACCATGCACCACCTGTGAACCAGCCCCGAAGGGAAACCCCATCTCTGAGGCGATCTGGAACATGTCAAGCCTTGGTAAGGTTCTTCGCGTTGCATCGAATTAATCCGCATGCTCCGCCGCTTGTGCGGGCCCCCGTCAATTCCTTTGAGTTTTAGCCTTGCGGCCGTACTCCCCAGGCGGGGCACTTAATGCGTTAGCTACGGCGCGGAAAACGTGGAATGTCCCCCACACCTAGTGCCCAACGTTTACGGCATGGACTACCAGGGTATCTAATCCTGTTCGCTCCCCATGCTTTCGCTCCTCAGCGTCAGTAAATGCCCAGAGACCTGCCTTCGCCATCGGTGTTCCTCCTGATATCTGCGCATTTCACCGCTACACCAGGAATTCCAGTCTCCCCTACATCACTCTAGTCTGCCCGTACCCACCGCAGATCCGAGGTTGAGCCTCGGACTTTCACGATAGACGCGACAAACCGCCTACGAGCTCTTTACGCCCAATAAATCCGGATAACGCTTGCGCCCTACGTATTACCGCGGCTGCTGGCACGTAGTTAGCCGGCGCTTCTTCTGCAGGTACCGTCACTTTCGCTTCTTCCCTACTGAAAGAGGTTTACAACCCGAAGGCCGTCATCCCTCACGCGGCGTCGCTGCATCAGGCTTGCGCCCATTGTGCAATATTCCCCACTGCTGCCTCCCGTAGGAGTCTGGGCCGTGTCTCAGTCCCAGTGTGGCCGGTCACCCTCTCAGGCCGGCTACCCGTCGTCGCCTTGGTGAGCCATTACCTCACCAACAAGCTGATAGGCCGCGAGTCCATCCCCAACCGATAAATCTTTCCACCCTCAACCATGCGGTCAAAAGTCATATCCGGTATTAGACCCAGTTTCCCGGGCTTATCCCAGAGTCAGGGGCAGGTTACTCACGTGTTACTCACCCGTTCGCCACTAATCCACCCAGCAAGCTGGGCTTCATCGTTCGACTTGCATGTGTTAAGCACGCCGCCAGCGTTCATCCTGAGCCAGGATCAAACTCTCCATAAAAAACAAAAAGCCACCACAACCCCACCGGAAAAAGACGGGGCCACACGTGGTGATGAAATCCTGGCGAATAAAAACACTCGGAACAACACACGGGGGTGCATCATCCCAAGCAAAATGTTTCGTATTCACCAAACAAAAAATAATTTGGTATCAACAAACTTGGCACACTATTGAGTTCTCAAACAACAAACACTCTCGACACCGCATCCCGAACCCGAAGGGTTCGAGCTGCTTCGCTCCGGAGCAACTTTTCAAGCTTACCAGACTTCGTGAGCCGATCAAAATCGATCGAAATCTTCAAGTGAAAAGTGATTGGCCACCGCGTGAACAGCTCGTGTATTTCGGGCTGTTTTCCTTGCGGCAACAGATAAAAACTATACAGGTCATTTTCGGATGTTTCAAATCGGCGGGCCGCGTTCTAGGTCACATTCATGGTGCTGTTCTAGTCTGGGCGTATGAGCGACCTGCAGAAACTTCTTGGATACCGTGAACCAATCTTCAATGCTTCCATGGCAGGAGCCGCAGGTGGTGCCATGGCCGCTGCCGTCAGCGCGGCCGGCGGGGTCGGGATGATCGGGGTCTCCCCGGCGCCCACTGCCGAGTGGATCAAGGCCCAGGCATCCCACGTGTCGGAGATCGACACTCCCTGGGGTGTCGGCTTCATGGGTTGGGCGCTGGAGGCGGACCTGTCACCGCTTGAATCGTTTCTCGAGTACGGCCCCTCGCTGGTTTCAATCAGCTTCGGCGATGTCACCCGCGCCGCGGCCTTGGCCCACGAAGCGGGCGTGCTGACAGCCATGCAGGTTGGCAACGCCGCAGACCTGGAACGTGCACTGCAGGACGACATCGACATCGTCATCGCCCGGGGCGGCGAAGGCGGCGGACACGGCCGCAATGAATCCGGGACGCTGCCGCTGCTGCAACTGGCCTGCGCCCAGACGCAGAAGCCGGTGATTGCGGCTGGCGGCATCGGAACCGCTGCGGGGATCGCCGCAGTGCTTGCCGCCGGCGCCGAAGCGGCCTGGATCGGAACCCGGTTCCTGTCCACCAAGGAAGCCAGCGGACACGAGAACCTGAAAGCGGCGGTGCGCGCTTCGGGGCTGGATGACACCGTCTACACCCGGGCCTTCGACATAGCCCAGCAGCTGCCGTGGGCCCCTGAGTTCGGCGGCCGCGCCTTGGCCAATGACTTCAGCAACCGCTACGCCGATGACCTCGTGTCCCTGGAAGCCACCGAGGAACTGCGCGAACGCATGGTCCGCGCCCGCGCCGAGGCGGACGTGGCGTTGGCCCCCGTCTATGCGGGCCAAGCTGTGGAATTCGTCCAGCGCGAGGAAACCTGCGCCGAGGTGCTGGCCGAGCTGGGAGGCTTCCGCAGGATCCTGTCGGACGCCGCCCAGCGCTTCGCCTAGATCGGCTGGTTGTCGATCAGCCGCACGCCGCCCACGGTGGCGGCGACAAGGATCAGCCCCTCCCCGGTGAAGGGGGTGTCCTGGCAGTTGAACGCCAGTTCCTGCAGGTTGGCCGGATCGACCACCACGAAGTAGTCGAGCTCCACCAGCGGCTCCATCTGGAACATGCCGATGGCGTCCTCCAGGTTCAGCGGCTCGTGGCGGGCTGCCCGGCCGGCGATCAGCGATATCGCCCGGTGCAGCACCAGGGCGGCCTGCAGCTGTTCCTCGTTGAGCAGCGCATTGCGGCTGGACAGCGCCAAGCCTTTTTCGCTGCGCACGATCGGCACCGAACGCAGCTGCACCGCGTAGTCAAGGTCGGCGACCATACGCTGGATCAGCACGACCTGCTGGGCGTCCTTCTGCCCGAAGTAGGCGCGGTATTCGCCCTGGCGCGGGTCGGCCAGGTGCAGCAGCTTGGCCACCACGGCCAGCATCCCGTCGAAATGCCCCGGGCGGGAGGCGCCCTCGTACATCTCGCCCAGTGCACCGGAATTCAGCCGGATCAGCGGCAGCCCCGCATGGTAGATTTCCTGCGCCTCGGGCGCGAACACGATGTCGACGCCGGCGCCGGCGGCCAGCTGGACGTCGGAGTCCAGGGTGCGCGGGTACTTGGAGTAGTCGGCGGCGTCGTTGAACTGCAGCTCGTTCACGAAGACCGAGATGACAACGAGCTCGTTTTCCTCGCGGGCCGCCTTGAACAGCGACGCGTGCCCGTCGTGCAGGGCGCCCATGGTCGGGACAAAGCCCAGGGACCCCGGGTTTGCTTCGGCAATGGCTGCCTTCAATTCGCTGCGGGTCTTGACGATTTTTGGGGTTTTCACCCTCTTATTCTAGAACTCGCAGCAGTTCCTCAAGCGTCGGCTGGGATATCAGGCCCCGGGCGGCCGCCCGCAGCGCGGTGGCGCGCGAGAGGCTGCGGTAGCTGTCGTTGGTTTCCGCCGGATCGGATTCCAGCGCGGACAGGTGCGCCTGCACCGTTCCGACGTCCCCGCGGGACACCGGGCCGGTCAGCGCACCGGCTCCCGAGCGCAGCGCGTTGTCCAGGCTCGCGTACATCAGCGCGCGCAGCGTATTCGACGGCTCTTCGACACCGATGCGGCGCAGCATGTCCGCGGACTGCGCGGTGATGGTGTTCAGGTGGTTGGCGGCGTGGGCCAGCGCCGCGTGGTAGCTGACGCGGTCCTGCTCGGCGATGACCACCGGCTCCCCGCGCATCTCCACCACCAGCGCCTGGGCCACCGGCAGCATGATCTCGTCGGCAGTCACCGCGAAGACGCAGTCGGTCAACCGCTGCAGGTCCATGCTCATGCCGGTGAAGGTCATGGCCGGGTGGATGGCCAGCCCAAAGGCGCCGGTATCCAGCGCCGGCTGCAGGATCCCGGTGCCGTAGCGTCCGGCGGTATGGGCAATCAGCTGCCCGCTGGTGAAGTGCCCTGCGGCGGCAAGCCCCGCCACCAGTTCGCCGAGCACGTCGTCGGGCACGGCGAACAGCACCAGTTCGCTGCGCCGCAGGATCTCTGCCGGGTCCAGGATCTCGACCCCGGGCAGCAGCGCGTCCGCGCGGTCCTTCGAATCCTGCGAGACCGCATGGATTCCGGTGATCCGGTGGCCGCTGGCGGCCAGGGCGGCGCCGAGCACCGTGCCGACCTTGCCGGCGGAGATGATGCCGATTCCCAAGCGTGGTGCGTCCACGTCCTACCTTCCGCGACGAAAAATTACCTGCCGGCGATGCGGCGGGATTGTTCCTCAAAGAACTTACCAGCGATTTGGGCATCCACCTGCTGTATGTAGCCGGTGACAGTGCCGCCGGCGCTGTAGATGCGCAGCCCCGCCAGCTGCCGGCGGCGCTCCAGCGGGCCCTGGCGCAGCATCAGGCCCTGCACCCGGTTGTGCGCGGTGAAGGCGGTGACCCGGGCGAGCCAGCCGTAGCGGGTAATCACTGTGGTGTCGGTGGCCAGGAACCCCTGGTTTTTCCACGCCCCCGGTGACAGCGGCCTGGCCCGCTGCGGGGACAGCGTGAATCCGTGCTCCTCGCCTCCGGAGTTGATCGCGGTGAACAGCACCTTGCGCTGGTTCTCCACCCCGAGGTCCGGCAACAGGATGCCCATGACCCGGGCAACCGCGTCGAAGTCCCCGACCGGCAGCACCAGCAGGTTCTGGGCCTCCTCCTGCGAGCCGACGCCCAGCGCGTTGACCTCGACGCGGTACCAGCCCAGCAGCCGCCACAGGGCCGGGGAAGTGACTTGGATGGATTGGACGCGGCCTGCGGGGATGGACTGCTGGCGGGTGTCGGCCAGGCCGCGGCTGACGCGCAGCCCGGTGTCCGTGGCCGCGGCGCTGAAGTTCCAGGAGTTGTTCAGCTCCTTGTAGAACCAGCCGCCGAAGGCCAGCAGCGCCGGGATCAAGCCGGCCACCATGCCGCCGATGCCGCTGAGCGTCATGATGCCCAGGGCCAGCGCGCTGAGCAGGCCGATGATGGTGGGCATGCGCAGGAACAGGGAGGCGAGCAGCCTGCCGTGGGGCACCTTGGCCATCAGCACACCGGTCTCCGGCGCGGCACCGGCCGGTGCGACGTCGTGGGGAGCTTGTTCCGTTTCCGGCACGTCCGGCTGCGCCTGGCCTCCCCGGGCTGCGTGCGCCCGGTCCAGGATCAGCGCGCGCAGCTGCTGCGCGTCGGCCTTGCGCAGGAAGGACAGCCGCAGCATGGATTGGCTGCCGTCGGCCACGTCGAAGTGCAGTTCGGCCAGGCCCAGGAGCCGGGCCACCAGCGGCTGCGCCACCTCGATTCCCTGCACCCTGTCGATGCGCGCCTGCTTCTGGCTGCGGAAGATCATCCCGGAGTTCACGTACACGTGGCTCGGGGTGATCATGTAGCGGGTGAAATACCAGGACAGGGCGTAGAACACGAGCACCACCAGCAGCGCTCCCGCACCGATGACCACGGTCCAGCGCAGCCTTTCGCCGCTGAGCCGCTCGGCCAGCGTCAGGTCATTGGTGTTCTGCCAGTAGATGTAGGCCAGGCCCACGATGGCCACCCAGCCGCGCACAAACGGGCTGGCCGGATGGACCCGCTGCCACTGGTCGGTCATAACATCTTCGCTTCGCCCGCGGCGCTCAGCCGTTCGCGCAGGTCTTCGCCGGTGCGCTGCCCAAGGCCGGGGATCACTGCGGTGGCGGAGCCGGAGGCGGTGTTCAAGGTGAGCTTGCACAGCCCGTACTTGCGTTCCAGCGGACCACTGGTGACTTCCACGTACTGCATGCGCCCGTAGGGGATGACCAGCTGCTTGCGCCACATCACCCCGGAGCGCACCACGAGATCCTCCTCGCGCTCCAGGTAGCCCAGCGCCCGCACTCGGCGGCGCAGCAGGCGCAGCACCAGCAGGGCGACGAGCAGCACCGCCAGCGGCGGCACGATGGCCAGCCAGTTCGGGGTCTGCACGCCGAACAGCCGCAGGATCAGCGGCACCAGCGCGATCAGCAGGTACAGGGCGGTGTTCAGCGCCCAGCCGATCAGCTTGACGGTGAAGTATTCGGGAGCGACCGGCCGGAAGTCATTCGGTGACCGTTCCATCGGCGATTCCATCGGTATTGTCCTCCGGATCTTCGGGTGGAAGTTTGCAAAGGTGCTGCACGACATACCCGATGACCACCATGAACAGGCCGGCTCCGGCCAGCACGATGGCGCGGGTCAGGCTCGGCGAGGCGCCGGCGTTCACCCACAGGTTGACCAGCGCCGGCAGATGCCAGCCGGTGATCAGCGCGCCGGCGTAGGCCGCCGCCTGGGCCAGCACCAGGGTGCGGGCCGCGGCGATCGCGTCGAAGTGGGCCTTGCCCAGGGTCGAGCGCTTGACCCGGATGCCCAGGAACAGCACCACCGCGCACACCGCGCCGAGCGAATACAGCGCCGTGTAGTCCAGCACCGGGGTTGAATGCCCCGCCGCGACGAACAGGCGCAGCGCCACCCAGCCCAGGACCGCCCCGAGCAGGGTGCACCACACCAGCGAGAGAACCTTCAGCCGGGTCATAGCCGGATGATGTCCTTGGTGTCCGCCGCCTGCTGCGCGAGCCGGGAGACCAGCTGGCCGCCGAGCACGGCGTCCGGGTCCATCCAGCTCCACGGGGCCAGCACGAAGCCACGGATGGCGGCGCGCGGATGCGGCAGCGTCAGCCTCGGGTCCTCGAGCACCAGGTGGTCGTAGGTGATCAGGTCCAGATCCAGCGTGCGCGCCTCCCAGCGCACCTCGCGGGTGCGGTGGTGCGCGGCCTCGATGCGCTGGCACAGATCCAGCAGCTCATGCGGGGAGCGCTGCGTGCGCACCTCGATGACCTGGTTGGTGTAGTCCGGCTGGTCCGGCGGGCCGCCCACGGGCTTGGTGACAGCCAGCGGGGAGACCTTCAGGATCTGGACTTCCTCGCCGAGCTCGGCCACGGCGGCGGCCAGCGTGGCCTGCGGGTCGCCCAGGTTGGCGCCCAGCGCGATGACCGCGGTGTGCAGCGTCTGGTGGCGGACCAGGCAAATGCTCACGTCGCTGAACGGCACCGGGATCGGCGCCTGCGGCTTGTGCACCACGACCTCCACGGTGGCCACGGTCGGGTAGGCGGCCAGGATCGCCTCGGCGATCTCGCTGCCGAGCTTCTCGATCAGGTCCCAGGGACCGGCCTGGATCTGGGCGACCACCAGCTCGCTGACCTCGCCGTAGTGCACGGTGTCGGCGACGTTGTCGCTGGCCGCCGCGCGGGAGATGTCCACGTGCAGCACCACGTCGACGACGAAGCTCTGCCCGTCGCGCTTTTCGAAGTCGAAAACGCCGTGGTAGCCGATCGCGGAAATCCCGGAAATGCTAATTCGGTCCATGGGCCTTCACGACTTTCAGGGCGTCGCGCGATCCCTGCACGTCATGCACGCGCACCGCCCAGGCGCCGTCGGCGGCCGCCAGCACGGTGGTGGCCAGGGTCGCCGCGTCGCGGCCCAGCGGTTCGCGCGCAGCGCCGCCCTCGGCCAGCAGCTCGCCCAGGAAGCGCTTGCGGCTGGTGCCGACCAGCACGCGGTGGCCCAGGTCCTCGAAGGCCTGCAGGCTCTTGAGCAGCGCCCAGTTGTGCGCGGCGTCCTTGGCGAAGCCAAGCCCCGGATCCAGGATGATCTGCTCGGGCTTCACGCCGCGGGCCACGAAGTCGTCGCGCAGCGCGCGCAGCTCGGCCAGCACCTCGGCTGCCACATCCTGGTAGTTGGCCTGGGTGACCATGTTCTGCGCGGTGCCGCGGCGGTGCATCAGCACGTAGGGAACACCGGTGAGCGCGATCAGCTCCGGCATGCCTGGCTCGTAGGTCAGCCCGGAGACGTCGTTGATCAGGTGCGCGCCGGCGGCGATGGCCGCTCGGGCGGTGTCCACGTGCATGGTGTCCACGGAGACCACCGCACCGGCCTTGACCAGCGCCTCGATGACCGGCAGGATGCGCTCCTGCTCGATCTCCGGGTCCACCGCGGCGGCGCCGGGGCGGGTGGATTCCCCGCCCACGTCGATGATGTCGGCGCCGGCGTAGAGCAGCTTCAGGCCCTGCGCGATGGCTGCCTCGCGCTGCAGGTAGGCGCCTCCGTCGGAGAAGGAGTCCTCGGTGACGTTCAGGATGCCCATGACCAGGGTGCGGTCGGTCGGCAGGTCGGCAAAGGTTTTCTGCTTGATCTTGCGGATCACGGTCAACGGGCTGGTGGCCGGACCGGTGCCCGGGATTGCTCCAAGAGACATAGGGGGTTACCTTCCGAGAATCAGGCTCATTGCTTCGGCGCGGGTGGCGGTTTCCCGCAGCTGGCCGCGGACCGCGCTGGTCACGGTCTTCGCGCCCGGCTTCTGCACGCCGCGCATCGACATGCACATGTGTTCGCATTCGACGACGACGATCGCGCCGGAGGGGTTCAGGTGCTCGACCAGGGCGTCCACGATCTGCGTGGTCAGCCGTTCCTGCACCTGCGGGCGGCGGGCGAAGACCTCCACCAGCCGGGCCAGCTTGGACAGGCCGGTGACCTTGCCGCACTTGCCCGGGATGTACCCGATGTGGGCGCGGCCGTAGAACGGCACGAGGTGGTGCTCGCAGGTCGAGTAGAACGCGATGTCCTTCACCAGCACCATCTCGTCGTGCTCGATGTCGAAGGTGGTGGACAGGTGCTCTTCGGGACGCTGGTGCAGCCCGGCGAAGAATTCCGCGTAGGCCTTGGCCACCCGCTTGGGGGTGTCCTGCAGGCCGTCGCGGTCCGGGTCCTCGCCGATGGCCAACAGGATTTCGCGCACGGCTGCCGCGATGCGCGGCTGGTCGATCAGATTTTCTTCAGTCACGCTTCGATCCTAGTCGGTCGACTGCGCGGCGCGCTCCTTGGGGCTTAACACCGGGCCTTCGGGGTGCACCGGGCGCTCGTCGTTGGATAGCCACACCACACGCTTGTCGATCTTCACCAGGTCCGAGAAGATCTCCGCGATCTCCTTCTGGTTCAGCGTCTCGCGTTCCAGCAGGGCCAGGGCCAGGCGGTCGAGCACGTGGCGGTTGGTGGTCAGCGCCCAGTAGGCGTCGTTGTGCGCGCCCTCGATGAGCTGGCGCACCTCTTCGTCGACCAGGTGGGCCATCTCGTCGGAGTACTCGCGCGCCCCGGTGCCCATCTGCTGCTCGGCGGCGGAGCTGGCCAGGCGCACCGCGCCGACCTTCTCGCTCATGCCGTATTCGGTGACCATCTTGCGCGCGGTGGCGGTGGCCTTCTCGATGTCGTTGCTGGCTCCGGTGGACGGGTCGTGGAACACGATCTCCTCCGCGACGCGCCCGCCCATGGCGTAGGCCATCTGGTCCAGCAGCTCGTTGCGGGTCACCGAGTACTTGTCCGACTCCGGCACGACCATCGTGTAGCCCAGGGCACGGCCGCGCGGCAGGATGGTGATCTTGGTGACCGGCGCGGTCTGGTTCATCGCGGCGGCGACCAGGGCGTGGCCGCCCTCGTGGTAGGCGGTGACCTTGCGCTCGTGCTCGTCCATCAGGCGGGTGCGCTTCTGCGGGCCGGCCATCACGCGGTCGATGGCCTCGTCCAGCGCGCGGTCGTCGATCAGGTTGGCGTTCGAGCGGGCGGTGAGCAGCGCGGCCTCGTTGAGCACGTTGGCCAAGTCGGCGCCGGTGTAGCCCGGGGTCTTCTTGGCCACCGCGTTCAGATCCACCGTGGCATCCATCGGCTTGCCCTTGACGTGCACCTTCAGGATGTCTTCGCGGCCCTTCAGATCCGGCGCCTCCACCGGGATCTGGCGGTCGAAGCGGCCCGGGCGCAGCAGCGCCGGGTCCAGCACGTCCGGACGGTTGGTCGCGGCGATCAGGATGACGTTGGTGGTGGCGTCGAAGCCGTCCATTTCCACCAGCAGCTGGTTCAGCGTCTGCTCGCGCTCGTCGTTGCCGCCGCCGATGCCGGCACCGCGGTGGCGGCCCACCGCGTCGATCTCGTCGACGAAGATGATGGCCGGGGAGTTGTTCTTGGCCTGCTCGAACAAATCACGCACACGCGAGGCGCCCACGCCGACGAACATCTCGACGAAGTCCGAGCCGGAGATCGAGTAGAACGGCACCTGGGCCTCGCCGGCCACTGCCTTGGCCAGCAGGGTCTTGCCGGTGCCCGGAGGGCCGTAGAGCAGCACGCCCTTGGGGATCTTGGCGCCCACGGCCTGGAACTTCGCAGGTTCCTGCAGGAACTCCTTGATTTCGTGGAGCTCCTCCACTGCCTCGTCGGCGCCGGCGACGTCCTTGAAGGTCACCTGCGGCATGTCCTTGGTGATCAGCTTCGCCTTGGACTTGCCGAACTGCATGACCTTGGAGCCGCCGCCCTGGGAGCGGGCGAGGATGAACCAGAAGATGCCGGCGATCAGCAGGAACGGCACGATCACGCCGAGCATCGACAGCAGCCAGTTGCTTTCCACCGGCTGGTCGGTGAACTTGTCCAGCTTCGCGTCGTTGATCGCGTCGACCACCTGCACGGCGCGGGCCGAGGAGTAGAAGAAGCTGACGCTGGTGCCCTTTTCGACGCCGTCGACGGTCAGGGCGTTGCGCAGCGTCAGGTCCACGCGCTGGTCTCCGTCGAAGATCTTCGCCTGGGTCACATTGCCGCTGGACAGCTCATGCAGGCCCTGCGAAGTGTCGATCTTCGCCGTGTTGTTGCCGAAAACCATCGGCAGGAACAGGACGACTGCAACGACGCCCACGAGAACCCAAATGATCCAGCTGTTAAATAGCTTCTTTGTTTTCATTGATCCGCCGGGTCCCGCGCCCTACGCATCTCCCTCACCCGCTGTCATGGCGTCCGGGGCACGCCACCTTCGATTCTTCTCAACGCCCGGCCGGCGCGAAAAGTTCCCTACTCGTAGATGTGCGGGGCAAGGGTGCCCACGCAGTCAAGGTTGCGGTACTTCTCCGCGTAGTCCAGACCGTACCCGACGACGAATTCGTTGGGAATATCCATGCCGACGTACTTCACGTCGATCTCGACCTTGGCGGCTGCGGGCTTGCGCAGCAGCGCGCAGATCTCGACGCTGGCCGGGCCGCGCGACTCCAGGTTCGCCTTGAGCCAGGACAGGGTCAGGCCCGAATCGATGATGTCCTCGACGATGAGCACGTGCTTGCCCATGAGGTCCGAGTCCAGGTCCTTCAGGATGCGTACCACGCCGGAGGACTGGGTGCCGGAACCGTAGGAGGACACGGCCATCCAGTCCATGCTCACGTGGGAATCAAGTGCGCGCACCAGGTCGGCCATGATCATGACCGCGCCCTTCAGCACGCCGACGACGAGGATGTCGCGGCCCTGGTAGTCCTTGTCGATCTGCGCTGCCAGTTCTTCGACGCGGGCCTGGATTTCTTCCTTGGTGTACAGAACGTGTGTCAGATCGGCCTTGACGGCATTGGAATCCACGAGGGTTCTCCTGATTCTAGAGGTGTGGTACCTACCTAGAGTGCCACATTTCACCGGTGGTTGCTTAGCGCGAGTCGGTGAAAACAATCACCGGGCTCCGGCGGTAGGCGCTGATTTTCCCCTCCAACTGCACTGGCCCGGCTGATTTGGACTTTTCGGTGCCGACCCCGGCCAAAGCGCACAGGGCCGCTGTTCGCTCCCGGCCGAGGTTCCTGGCGCCTGCATCGGCGGCCGCCAGGCGCAGCACCCGGGAGGCCACGGCCGGGGGCAGGGCCGCCAGCGACTTCAGGTTGGTCCCGTGCTCGGCCCAGGCCCGGCCGGCCCACTGGTCCAGCGCGTCGGCGTCCGCCGCGGCAAGCTGCGCGGTGCGCGCCAGCGCCTGCGGGATGTGTTCGCCCAGCTGTCCGCGCAGGTAGGGAAGGATCTCGCTGCGCACCAGGTTGCGGCGGTAGGAGGTGTCCGTATTGCTGGGATCCTCCCAGTACTCCAGCCCGGCGCCGGCGCAGATCTGCTCGGTGTCCTGCCTGCTCAGGTCGAGCAGCGGGCGCGCGTAGGCCCCGCGCACCGCCGGCATGCCGGCCAGCGACCGCGTGCCGGAGCCGCGCAGCAGCCCCAGCAGCACCTGTTCGGCCTGGTCGTCCCGGGTATGCCCGAGCAGGATGCGCTGCGCTCCGGTGGATTGAAGCGCCCGGTCGAAGGCTTCGTAGCGGGCGGTGCGGGCCGAGGCCTCGTCGGGGCGGGTGTCCACCCGCAGCACCAGCACCGGCTCCAGCCCGAGTTCGCGGCACTGCCCTGCCGCCCGGACCGCGACCTGGGCGCTGCCGGCCTGCAGCCCGTGGTCCACGATGACCGCCCCGAAGTCCCCGGGCAGCTGGCTGGCGGCGACCGCCAGGGCCAGCGAATCCGCCCCGCCGGAAACCGCGGCCAAGCTCAGTCCGGTGGGCGCCGCCGCGGCGACCGCGTGGCGCGCCCGGTCAATGGCGCGGCTCATCGGGTGCGGGCCAGCCAGCGTTCGGGGTGGTCCAGCTCCTTGGCGCTGGGAAACAGCTCGCGTTCGCTGAAGATCGTGTTGAAGCCTTCGTAGCCCATCTCGTCGACCAGGTGGCGCACGAACTTCGCCCCGCGCTTGTACTGCAGCGCCTTGGCCTCCATGCCCAGCAGCTTGCCAACCAGCGTGGCCAGCGCCGAACGGTTCTCCCCGCGCGCCTCGAAGCGGCGGCGGATGGTTTTGATGGTGCCGATGGACTTCACGTCGTTCATCACCACCATGGCGTGCCCCTCCAGCACCGACATGATGCTGGTCAGCTCGCTGACCTCCGACTTCATGGCCTTGAGCTTGGAACCGAGGTCGTTGATCGAATGCGTGGTGCCGCGCAGCGGCTCGAACACCTCGGCCAGGGTCTGCTTCATGACCCCGGGAATCCACGGCGCATGCTCGAACTGCAGTCGGTGGGTCTGCTCATGGGTGGCGATCCACAGGTAGAAGTCTTTGGCGTTCAGGTTCAGTTCGCCGCGCAGCTGGGTGATGGTCGGGGCGTTGAGCAGCAGCCGGGGGCCGACGAACGGGTCGAACTGGCCCAGTACACGGGTGCCGAGCACCGCGAGCACCGCGCCGAGCTCGGCGCCGGCGACCAGCGGCACCGCGCCCGGGGCGTCGATACCCTCCGGGAGCATCGCCGCGAAGTTCTGGCTGACCGCCTTGGCCCAGCCGGCGCGGTCCACCACGAGGGTCTGGGATGGCGCGGTAGAGCTCAGCAGGGAGATCTTCTCCGCTTCGACCAGGCCCTGGCCGCCGGCGATGCGCAGCTCCTCGATAATCCGCGCCGCCTGCCGTCCGTCGATGGCCGGGCCGGCCGGCATCAGGGTCTTGGCGGTTCCGACAGCGACGTCCCAGTCAATGAATTGCTTCATGCGTGCTCCTGACTATGTCCGGCAGCCGCAGCCGCGGATGGCGGTGACTGCCTGGTCGATGATTGGCTTGTGCGGTGCGAGCGTTCCGTCCGGCTGGTTGGCGAAGATGGAGAAGGCCAGCAGCCTGCCGTCCTTAGTCGGCGTCATGCCGGTCAGCGTGGCCACCCCGGTCAGCGAACCGGTTTTAGCGCGGACCATTCCCAGGGTCGCGTCGCCGCCCAGCCGCTGCCTCAGCGTGCCGTTGTATCCGGCCACCGGCAGCGAGTAGACCAGCTCGCGCAGTCCAGCCTTGCCGCTGGTGGCCGCCGAGCGCAGCACCGTGGTCAACGCCGCGGGCGAAATCTGGTTGGCAGCGGCCAGCCCGCTGGCGTCGGACAGCACCAGGCCCTGGGCGCCGTGCTCCCCCGCGGCCTTGGCCACCGCGGGCCCTGCCTGTTCCGGGGGAAGACCTTCGGCCAAGGCCACCAGCCTGCCCAGGGTCTCGGCGATGTAGTTGTCCGAGACCAGCAGCATGTGCTTGACCACGTCGCGCAGCGGGGCCGAGCGCACCTCGGCGATCTGCTCGCCGCCCTCGTAGGCTCCGCGCCCGCCCTGCGCCACCTTGATCGAAGAACCCAGCGCGGCGGCGAACACCTGGCGCGCCTGCTGCGCCGAATCCGACTGGTACGGGGAGGCGAGGTTCTCGCCCGCGCGTCCCGCATAGTGCGCCAGCGGGTAGACCGGCGCGATGTTGTTGGAGGTGAACAGGGACTTGTCCCAATCCGGGTTGGATTGCGCGGTGCCGAACAGCGAGTCGTCCAGCCACAGCTTCACGGAGTCCACACCGCGCTTCTCCAGCTCGGCGGCGGTCTTTTCGGCCAGCGTCGCGAGCCCCGCGTAGCCCTTGGTGGAGGACGGGTCCGAGGCACCGTCGCCCAGCAGCACGTCTCCCCCGCCGCGCAGCACCAGGGTGTCCCCGTCCAGCCAAACACTGGTGGCCAGCTGGGTGTCGGCGCCCAGCACATCCACGGCCGCCAGGGCGGTGACCACCTTCAGGCTGGAGGCAGGGGTGCCGTTGGCGGTCGAGTTCTTGTCATAAAGCACTGTGCCGGTCGCGACATCCACCACCTGGGCGGTGAACTTCGTTCCATCACCTTGGTCCGCCAGGATCGCGTCCAGCTGGGCGGTGAACACGGCGGTGTCCGGCATGACCGCATCCGGGTTCAGGTCCTGCACGGTGACTGGGGCGTTTTCCGCGATCTGCGCGCTGGCTGGGGTGTAGAAGGCTTCAGGTTCACCGGTGAAAAAACGCGGTGCGAACAGCATGGCCAGCACCATGCCCACCACCGCAACCACGGCCGCGCCCAGTGTGATCACGCGACGGGCGGCGGTGTTCATGCGGTGACATTCCTTTCGCGGGTTTATCAAGGCAGCGCCCGGGGGCGATACGCTTAAGGGCGGATAACCCTAAGACTAGTTTAGGAGTGTGCTTTTCATGAGCCACGACGTGACCATCGAGATCCCTACCGGATCGCGCGTCAAGTACGAGATCGACCACGAGACCCACCGTCTGCGTTTGGACCGCGTGCTGTTCACCTCGATGCAGTACCCAACCCACTACGGCTACTTCGACGACACCCTGGGCGAAGACGGCGATCCGCTGGACGCCATGGTGTACATCCCGGGCGTCGACCTGATCCCGGGTGTCGTGGTTGAGGCCCGCCCGATCGGCGTGTTCAACATGACCGACGACGGCGGCGGAGATGCCAAGCTGCTGTGCGTTCCTTCGGACAAGCGCTTTGACCACATCAAGGAGCTCGAGGACATCGACGAGTGGCTGATCAAGGAGATCGAGCACTTCTTCACCCGCTACAAGGACCTGGAGCCTGGCAAGTGGGTCAAGGCCGAGGGCTGGGAGGGCCGCGAGGCCGCCGAAGCCGAGCTGGCTCGCTCCATCGAGCGCTTCAAGGCCTAAGTGCTACGAATGGCGGCAACCACTTGGTTGCCGCCATTCTTTTTCCCGATTTCTCATGCTCCCGTCCTCTTACGTTGGGCGAATCAACTTGTACATGGCCAAGCCCCAACAAGACACCGAAAACTGTCATCGCCGCATGAGTCCTTGCAATGATTTTCATAGGCGACGACACCCGGGAACAAACCCCTCGACTTCCATTGCTTCAGGCCCCTCCTCAGCAGTGTTCGAATCTGTCGAGCATGATGCGATGCCACTGAAGTTCTTACATGGGTCATTAGCAACCTAAATGCATGGCCAAACGATGGATTCCCGGAACGCCCGCTTCTATGGAACCCGATGGCATCAGGTCATGAATTGTCGCGCTAGTGACGGGCTCGGTTTCATCTTTCCGCCCCATGCGATCGTTGAAACTTTGACGTATTCCGCCACATGCCACACTGCCGGCCAGACGTCCTAGTCAGTCAAAAGTATGATTGCGCAATGCTCAACTTGAACCGTACCGTGAAAGTGATGCTAACAGATAGTATCTAATCTTCTTGTATGTATATTCCCTTGCCGAGAGGATCTTTCATAATGACTAAATTTTCATCCTGGCTTGGCTTGTCCGGCGAATCATCTCAAGATACTTTGCCGCTCTGGCACGGAGTAAGCGAGCGGACGAAATGGGGCTCGTTCCTCATCTGCTTCATCGTCTCCGTTGCAGTCTTCGCGTTATTCACTTGGTTACTCTCGCCCCTTTCCGGGTTTGCTGCCTACATTCCAGCGTTGTGCGGCTTCGGATCGCTGCTCGTGAGCACTTTGATCGCCGAGCGCATCCATGTGCGAAGTAGCCCGCCGAATAATGGCAGCAACAGGTAGACCGCAACCTCATCGAGTTTGGGCTCAAGTCAGAAAATGCACAACTGATCTTGCGGTTACACGTTATTCAAATATTACGCCTCTGCTTGTAGCATTTTAATCAATCATACTTTTATATGATTGGTTTCGAGTAGTTTTATTATTATTCGCAAATAGATTAAGTTAATCGGTTCTAGCCGTTGCGTTGAATCAAACTCTCGTCACGCCAACCTACATCACTCTACGCAGCCACTTCTTGAATCAAAGGAAACATTCGAAATGTTCAAAAAGAGGGTAACGATGCTCAGTTCAACCGCACTTGCTGCAACACTATTAGTCACTGCGCCGACTGCAAGTTTCGGCGTCGAGAAGACTGCTGAGTCGACAGACGTCACTTCCGCGCCGGTGCACGCAATTGAGGCTCCCAATACCTTCTTGTCGTGTGAAACTGTTGGAACGTCGGCGCCAGCATCAATCTCCCTGGGTAGTAACTTAGGGCCCGGAATCAGTGAATCCATTGATCCCTCTACGCTCAAAATTATCAACCATTCACGCGAAACAGCAGGTAAACAAAAGCTCCCCACCAGCGTCGCCGCCATGCGTTATATGGATAGCGGAGAAATCTTGACCCTCGACAAGAGAGGTCGAGTCATCGAAAAGCTTGCATCCGGCGCAGATGCTCCGGTCGCGGGCATCTCTGGCATAGGCGTTGCCCAACCTGCTGCTCTTCTTCACCCCGAGGTAAAAAGAATCATTGGCGCGTGCCTTGGATTCGGAGGTGCAGGAGGAATGGGTTTCGAAGCTCTTGTTCGATACCTCACCACTCCGGCAAACGCCATCACATTCGTTATCCGACGCATCGGCATCGCCGGGGCGATCAGTTGCGTCGGTGGCGTGATATGGCTGTATATCTGAGAACTGAGAACAGCCTGTTCAGGTGATTTCGTCACCCCGTGCCAACCGTTGAAATCCGCGGGTGGCTTTGCACAGAGACCGTCGTGCATTCGACTCGCAGGTCAGCAAATACAGGTAGCGCACTGGCGAATGACACCAAATAGGTTGACGAATAGCGAGCATCTTTTGCAAGGCTTTTAGCGCCATTCTGGGCGACGACTCGTGGCAGTTTACCAGGCGAGATTCTTCTACACAGCTACCGGGTGGTCACTGGGGGGAACACCGCCTGCGCGACCCTCCTAGTTTTGAATCATCACGGGGTACCTCGTCAAAACTCTCGACGAATACGTATGACGTTGGCGTTCCATCATCCACGGTCGATCCCGATGTATGAAACCGTACTAAATTCCAGGCATGATTCCTGGCAAAGTCGTAGGTTCAACGTTTACTGACTCCACGTCCCGCAAGGTCCGCTCCACGGCGCGGGTTCGGGTTCCGGCGGCCTGCACGGTGTTCTGCGCGGCCGAAAGCTGCTTGCCCAGCTTGTCCCAGACATCCCCGTACTTGCGGAATTCGTCTTTCGCGGCGGCCAGCACCTGCCAGACCTCGCTGCTGCGCTTTTCGATGGCCAGCGTCCTGAAGCCCATCTGCAGCGAGTTGAGCAGGCTCATCAGCGTGGTCGGCCCGGTGACCAGCACGCGGTGCTCGGTCTGCAGCTTGCTGGCCAGTCCCGGGCGGCGCACCACCTCGGCGAACAGGCCTTCGGTGGGGAGGTACATGATGGCGAAGTCGGTGCTGTGCGGCGGGGCGATGTACTTGCCGGAAATCAGCTTGGCCTGCTCGATGATTGCCTTGTCCAGCGCCCGGCTGGCCTGCTCGACGGCCGCCTTGTCGCCCGATTCCTGCGCGTCGAGCAGCCGTTCGTAGTCCTCCTGCGGCAGCTTGGAGTCGATGGGCAGGTAGATGGTGCCATCCTCGCGCCCGGGCAGGATGACCGCGAATTCGACGGCCTCCCGGCTTCCGGGCACGATCGTAACATTCTGCTCGTACTGGTCCCGGGTGAGGATGTCCTCCAGCTGGCGCTCGAGCTGGACCTCGCCCCAGGTGCCGCGGCTTTTCACGTTGGTCAGCACGCGCTTGAGCCCGCCGACGTCCTGCGCGAGGGACTGCATTTCACCCAGCCCCTGCTGCACCATTTCCAGCCGTTTGCTCACCAGTTCGAAGCTCTCCCCGAGCCGCTTCTCCAGCGTGCCCTGCAGCTTCTCGTCCACGGTCTCGCGCATCTGCTCCAGCTTGGCTTCATTGCCGGCGCGCAGCTTGTCCATCTGCTCCTGCATCAGCGTCTGCAATTGCAGGTGGCGCCGGGCGTTGCCGTCGGCCATCGCGCCGAGCTTCGCGTCGATCTCCGTGCGCACCTGACCGAGGGTCTGGCGCAGTTCGCCGCGCTGGGCACTCAGGTCTTGGCGCAACTCGCCGTGGGTGGATCGCACTGCCTCCCGAATCACCTGGTCATCCACGCCGCCGGTGCGCCGGATCAACAGTAGCGCAATACATACTGCCGCAAGAATATTTAGTATGACTAGGATAAAAACGGCAATAATCATGAAATCGAACCTTCCCTGAACCGGCTGGAGAGCAACTCAATCTCTATCAGCCGCCACCGACAGTTCGACATAATAGGTGCCATGCACATTCTGGTGACCGGGTTCGAGCCCTTCGGAAACGATAATTTCAACGCCAGCAGCGCCGTGGTGTCGGCGCTTCCGGCCAGCATTGCCGGGCGCCGGCTGACCACCGCGATCCTGCCGGTTTCCTTCCACCGCTCGGGCGAGGCGCTCTCCGCGCTGCTTGCGGAGCACCGGCCCGATGCGCTGATCTGCGTGGGCGAGGCCGGCGGACGTGCCGCAGTGACGCCCGAGGCCAGGGCCGCCAACGAAGACGATGCGCGGATCCCGGACAACGACGGGGCCCGGCCCCGCGGTGCAGCGATCATCTCGGACGGCCCATTGTCGCTGCCATCGAGCCTCGATGCCCAGCGCATCACCGCGTTGTTGGCCGCAGCCGGGTTCGCCGCGCAGGTTTCCCGGAATGCCGGACGTTTCGTCTGCAACCACGTCGCCTATCTGGCCTACGCGCAACCGGTCCCGGCGCTGTTCATCCACGTCCCCGCGCTGCGTCCGGGCGGAACGGAAGCGGGCGTGGGGCGGGAAACCGATCTGCGGGCGGCCTCCACCGCCGCGCCGGCCTCCGCATGGGATATGGAACAGCTGCTCGCAGCGGTTGAACTCGTGGCGGCAAGCCTGTAGCTATACGGCCACTTGCTCCCAGGCCGCGGCGATGGCGGGCAGCGCCGCTTCCAGCTGTGCGCGGTCCTGAGCGAAGGGCAGGCGCTGGTAGTGCTCCAGCCCGTGCCCCTCGACCGCGAAGGTGGATCCGGGGGCCAGCAGCACCGAGGTGAGCCGGCGGGCCAGGGCCGAGGAGCGCGGCCGCGGCAGGTGGCACCACAGACTCAGCCCGCCGGCCGGACGGTTCGGCTCCCAGTCCGGCAGGATGCGGCCCAGTTCCCCGATCATCCAGTCCCGGTTTTCGCGCAGCGCGGTGCGGGTGGCTTCGGACAACGTCTGCCCCGAGGAGATCAGGTTGGCCAGCACCAGCTGCTCGAGCACCGGGGCGCCCAAATCCATGCTCATCCGGGCGCGGGCCAACGCAGCGGCCAGGTGGCGCGGGGCACGCAACCAGCCCAGGCGCAGCCCTCCCCAGTGCGATTTGCTGGCGCTGCCCACGGTGACCAGGTTCGGGGAGAACGCCGCCATCGGCAGCACCTGCGGGCGGTCATCCAGCCACAGCTCGGCACAGGTCTCATCGATGATGCCCACGGCGCCTGCCCGGTCCAGCTCGGCGGCCCATCGCTGACGCCCCGCGTTATCCAGCAGCGTGCCCACCGGGTTGTGGAAATCAGGCAGGCAGAGCATGGCCGCGGGCCGCACCTCGGCCAGCGCTGCGGCGATCTGGTCCAGGTCGGAGCCCTGCTGCCCGATGGGCACCGCCGCGGTCCTCGCGCCGTGGGCCTTCAACGCCAGCAGCGAGTTCGGGTAGGTCGGGGTTTCGGCCAGCACGCCCTGGCCGCGCCCGAGCACCGCGCGCCCGGCGGCGGCCACGGAGGACAACGCCCCGGAGGTCACGATGATCTGCTCCGGTCCGGTCGGCAGCCCGCGCCGGGTGTAGTACTCCGCCAGCGCCGCGCGCAGCGGCTCGATGCCCAGCGGGTAGTAGCCCATGCCCGCCGCGTAGCGCGGAAGTTCGTGCAGCGCGGCCTCGAACTGCTCCAGCATGCCGGCCGGCGCGTTGGGCGCCGCGCAGGTCAGGTCCACGGCCTTGCTTCCGGGCAACGGGCCGAAGCCGCCCAGCGGCAGCGGTTCGGCGCCTCCGGCCACCGGCCCGCCGGGAAGCTGGGCCACGGTGCCCGAGCCGCGGCGGGATCTGGCGTACCCGCTCTCGCGCAGCTCGGCATAGGCGCGGGAGACCGTGGTGCGGCTCAGCCCCAGGGCAGCCACGGCGTCGCGTTCGCTGGGCAGCGCGGTCCCGTGCAGGATCCTGCCGTTGGCGATGAGCGAGCGCAGCGCGAGGAAAAGCCAGCGGTACGCGGACATCGAGGAGTCCGGGTCCCCCAGCATGCGGGCCAGCGCCGAGGCTGTGATGCGTCCCATGGATCCACCAGTTCAAAATTGGCTATTTTTTCCATGGCCAATTTACCGGAAGCTTGTCTACATGACCATCACGAACCTGACTCCCCGCCAGCAGCTGAGCGCCGGACGCCTCCCGCTGCGCCTGGCCAACCTCTTTGCCGGGCTCACGCTCTACGCACTGGCTATGGCGATGCTGATCCGCGCCCAGCTGGGTGTCGATCCGTGGGACGTGCTGCATCTGGGCCTGGCGAACCACGTGCCGCTGTCGCTGGGTGCCATCGTGATCCTGGTCGGGGCGCTGGTGCTGCTGGCATGGATTCCACTCAAGCAGTGGCCCGGCCTTGGCACCATCGCCAATACGCTGTATCTGGGCCTGGCGTTGGACTTCTTCCTGCGCTTCCTTCCCGCAATCGACGGCCTGGGCTGGCAGGTGCTGGCGGTTGCCGCCGCGATCCTGGTCAACGGGCTGGGCGGCGCACTGTACATCGGCAGCCACCTCGGGCCCGGGCCACGCGACGGGCTGATGACCGGACTGCACCTGCGCACCGGGCAGTCTATCCGGCTGATCCGCACCGTGCTTGAACTGTCGGTGCTGGGACTGGGCTGGGTTCTGGGCGGCCCGGTGGGAGTGGGAACCGTGGCCTATGCGCTGCTCATCGGCCCGGCCACCCAGCTGTTCTTCCGCTTCACCATCGTGCGGCTGCCGCAGCGGGCCTGACCTCCGCCATATGTCTCGGATACGCGACAAACCCGGCCTCACAAGCAATACTTAAGCCATGTTTGTCGTTGCGCTCAGCCCCCGGCCCCGCTCGGTCACCGATGTCGCCGCCGCCAGCGAGGCGCTCTGGCACCAACTGGCCCAGGTATCCACGCACGCCGCGTTCACGGCCGTCAGCGGCCAACTGCTGCTGGGGGTGCCCGCGGATGCCGATGCCGCCGTCGACGCAGTCCTGCGCGCGGCCCGGCTGAACTTCTGCCATATCGGGCTGGGCGTCGGCGCGCTGTACGAACCGGTGCCCGCCGAAGCGGACCAGGTCGACGGAAGGGCCCTACGCCGGGCCCAGGGCGCTCTCGATGCGGCAGAACACCGCGGGGAACGCGTGCCGATCTGCGTCTCCACAGGCAACGCCGAGCTGGACGCCGAGCTCGAAGGGCTACTGCGCCTGCTCGGGCAGTCGATTCGCACCCGCAGCGAGTCTGAATGGGCTGTGGTCGACCTGCTGACCCCCGGGGTGCGCGGTCAACAGAAGGCGGTGGCCCAGACGCTGGGCATCACCCCGCAGGCGGTGTCCGCGGCAATTCTCCGCTCTGGCTACAACGACGAGCTCGGAGCCCGCTCCGGCATTGCCCGCCTTCTGGAATTAGCGGACAACCTTTAGCTTTTCCTGAGGAAAAGCCTGCCCTATATTCGAATACAAGTTCGATTAAACGCCGTACAATTAACACATGTACGAAGCAATGCAGCAACGCCACCGCCCGCCCGTACCACCGGTCCACACCGAATGCACCGCGGTGCTCACCGCCCTGGCCACCCAGCTCGCCCGCACCCTCGAATGCGGCAGCACCGCCGACTGCGCCGCCGCCATCGAAGAACTCACCGCCCTGACCGCCGGCTACGACTACCTCAAAGCGATGCTCGCCCACCAGCTGGAAAAAGAAGTCTTCCGCACCAACGAGAACAACGGCACCCACGCCAACGACCTCACCCGCGGAGCAGCCAGCACCGTCGCCCTGGCCCGCAAACGCGACCCCCGCGGCCACCGCTCCTACCTGGCCAACGCCCGCATCCTCGCCGAAGACACCCCCTTCCTCGCCCAACGCTTCGCCCTCGGGGAACTCACCGAACCCCAGGCCATGGCCATCCTCACCCCCTTGCAGGACGTCAACGCCGCCCGCCGCACCGCCTTCGACACCCACTTCCGCGCCACCCCGGACCTGTTCGACGGCATGGGACCCAAGCAGATCAGCGAAACCGTCACCCAATACACCCTGCAGTTCGAAAGCCACACCAAGTCCTACCGCATCAAGGAAGCGGGCACCGACCGCTACCTGCGCTTCACCAAGGACCGCGACTGCATCCGCGTCAACGGCAAACTCCCCCTCGCCGCCGGCACCGCCCTGCAACAGCACCTGCGCCAAGAATCCCGCCGGCTGCGCCAGCACGGCGACCCGCGCACCCGCACCCAACTGCAGGCGGACCTGTTCACCGCCTACCCCCTCGCCGGGCACCCCGACAAACTCCCCCTGGCCCTCAACATCAAACTGGTCATGACCGACAAGACCCTGTTCCTCGGCGACCGCACCCCCGCCTACCTCGAAGGCTACGGCTACATCCCCGCCCAGCACGCCCGAGAACTCATCGCCGGCGCGGAAATCCGCAACGAGGACTACTTCCACCACTACCCCGACGCGCACGACGACCTGGCCCTGCGCATCGAAACCTTCCCCGACATCCAGCGGCTCTACACCGCCCCCGGCGACAGCGAGCTGATCGCCATGGACTCCACCGCCCGCGCCTTCCCGCCCGGACTCAAGGAATTCATCAAGATCCGCGACAAGCACTGCCGCACCCCCTACTGCGACGGACTGGTCGAAGAAGTCGACCACGTCATCCAGCACCACCTCGGCGGCCCGACCAACGTGCTGAACGCCGACGGACGCTGCGCGTTATGCAACAAGGCCAAGGAATCGCCGAACTGGGTCGAAGTGCCCGTCGGGGAGTTCTCCCACTCGATCCGGATCAACCCCGGCACCGGGGCGTACTACCGGTCGGTCGCCCCGCCGGTGACCGGGTACCGGCACCGGCAGTTCCCGGACCTGCTCACCCAGTCCAAATGGGTACGCGGGAAACCCTGGACCCGGGAGGAACTCGAAGACCCCCTCGAAGACCCCGACCCGTAGGCTATCGCTGCAGAAGCTCTTCGAGGACCACTGCCAAACCGTCGTCATCTACGCCGTCGGTAATCGCGTCCGCGACATCCTTGACCTCGTCCGGGGCCTGGCCCATGGCAACGCCGAGCCCTGCCCACTGGAGCATCTCGATGTCGTTGCGCCCGTCGCCCACGGCCAGAGTGTCGGCCGTGTCGAATTTCAGGATCGCGCGCAGGCGTTCCAGGCCGCTGGCCTTGGTGGTTCCCTCGGCGGCGATATCCAGCCAAGCGGTCCAGCCCACCGAGTAGGTGACGCCGGAGAGGCCAAGCCCCTGCACCGCCTGGCCGAAGTCCTCGGCGGTGGCGTCCGTGGAAAACACCACCACGCGCACTGCCTTGCTGTTGACCAGCTCCTCGAAGTCCACGACCTGGGATTCGGCGCCGAAGCTTGCGTCCGTGAAAACATCGCTGGACAGGAATTCTCCGCGTTCGTTCTCCAGCGCGTATTTGGCGTTGGGCAGCGAACGCCATAAGGCGGCCAACGCCAGCGACGGATCAAAAATTTCTCGATGGAAGACGTCGACGTCCTCGCCGGTGATTTTCGCCAGGACGCCGCCGTTGCTGGCGACGACATATCCGTGGTCGATGCCCAGTTCGCGGACGATAGGAAGGGCCGCGCCCAGCGAGCGTCCGGTGGAAATGACGACCTCGTGGCCGCGCTCGACGACGTCGCGGGCGGAACGGCGTACCCGCTCACTCATCTGTCCCCGGTGGTTGACGATGGTTCCGTCCACATCGAGGCAAATCATCAATTTTCGTGTATTCAACCGGTCATCGTTGCCGGTTCTAGTTAAAACTGTCATGTCCCCAGTGAACCATCACCTGCGAAATATTGCGATGATCCGTGGCACAGGCACAGGTGAACTTCGGGTGAAGCGCAGTATTCCTTAAACGAGCAAACCGGCCCGAAGGCCGGTTTGCTTGTGGTTTTACTTGAGGACTTCGAGTCCGCCGAGGTACGGCTGCAACGCCTTGGGCACATTCACGGTGCCGTCCTCGTTCTGGTGGGTTTCCAGGATGGCGACGATCCAGCGGGTGGTGGCCAGCGTGCCGTTCAAGGTGGCGACCGCACGGGTCTTGCCCGGCTTGCCGTCGACGATCTCGCGTTCGCGGATGTTCAGGCGGCGCGCCTGGAAGGTGGTGCAGTTGGAGGTCGAGGTCAGCTCGCGGAAGGTCTCCTGCGTCGGCACCCAGGCCTCGCAGTCGAACTTGCGGGCCGCGCTCATGCCCAGGTCGCCGGCGGCGGTGTCGATCACGCGGTAGGCCAGCTCCATGCGGCCGAGCATGTCCTCTTCCATGGCCAGCAGCTTCTCGTGCTCAGCCTCGGCGTTCTCCACGCTGGTGTAGATGAACATCTCCAGCTTGTTGAACTGGTGCACGCGGATGATGCCGCGGGTGTCCTTGCCAGCCGAACCTGCCTCGCGACGGTAGCAGGAGGACCAGCCGGCGTATCGCAGCGGGCCCTCGGACAGGTCCATGATCTCGTTCGCGTGGTACCCCGCCAGAGCCACTTCGGAGGTGCCGACCAGGTACAGGTCGTCGCGCTCGAGCTTGTAGATCTCGTCGTCGTGCTCGACGTCGAAGCCGGTGCCCTGCATGGTTTCCGGGCGGACCAGGGTCGGTGTGATCATCGGAGTAAAGCCGTGGTCCATGGCCACGTCAACGGCCATGTTCATCATGGCGATTTCAAGGCGTGCGCCGATGCCCTTGAGGAAGTAGAAGCGGGAGCCGGAGACTTTGGCGCCGCGCTCCATGTCGATGGCGTCGAGCTTCTCGGCGATCTGCAAGTGGTCCAGCGGCTCGAAGCCCTCTGCCTTGAAATCGCGCGGGGTGCCCACGTGCTTGATGACGGTGAAGTCGTCCTCGCCGCCGGCGGGGATGCCGTCGATGATCAGGTTCGGGATGGAACGCTGCAGCGCCACGGAAGCGGCCGCCGCGGCGTCGGCCTCGGCCTGCGCTGACTTCACGGAGGCGGCCAGTTCCTTGACCTCGGCCAGCAGCGCGGCGCGCTCCTCGCCCTTGGCTTGGCCGACCTTCTTGGAGAACGCATTCTGCTCTGCGCGCAGGCGTTCGAAGGTGGCGATGGTCTCGCGACGGGCTGCATCAGCTTCAATGAGCTGATCGATCAGCGACTCGTCGGCACCGCGGGCACGTTGCGAAGCGCGGTACAAATCCGGATTTTCGGTGAGCATTTTCAGGTCGATCACACATTAAGCGTAGCAACCATGAGTACGATGAGAGCACTATGCAGACAAATAGGGCGATCATTCTCTCTGCCGCGGCCGCAGCAGCTGCCGCCGCGGCAACCAGCTGGTACTCGGTGCGCAAACTTTCGCAGTCAAGCAAGCCGCTGAGCAGGCCTGCCGAGAAGGTGGCCCAGACAGAGCCGTCCAAGGTTGCGTTGATCGTCAATCCCTCCAAGTCAGGAGGGGATGACGCGGAAGAGGCGGTGGCCCGGGTCTGTGCCGAAGCGGGCATGGAGGCGCCGCTGGTTTTCCATACGACCCCGGAGAACGCCGGGCAGGATGCGGCCCGCAAGGCGCTGGACGCCGGATGCGACACGATTGTCGCCGCGGGCGGCGACGGCACCATCCGCGCCGCGGCCGAGGTGCTCGAAGGCACCGAATCGACGCTGGGCATCATCCCGCTGGGCACCGGAAACCTGCTGGCGCGCAACGTGGAGGTCCCGCTGGAGGACCTGCACACCGCCGCGCTGGTGGCAGTGCGCGGCACGGTGCGGCGCATCGACGTGGGGCACATGAAGCTGAACCTGCTGGACGGCACCACCGCGGACCATGCGTTCCTCGTGATCGCCGGCGTGGGCACCGACGCCGACCTCTTCGACGACACCGACGAGGAGATGAAGTCCAAGGTCGGCTGGCTGGCCTACTCGCAGGCTGGCCTGCGCCAGCTGCCGGGCCGCCGCAAGCGCGTGCACTTCAAGCTCTCGGGCGATTCCAACTGGCAGACCCGCAAGGTCCGCTCGGTGCTGTTCGCCAACGTGGGCAAGCTGCAGGGGCTGGACTTCGTGCCTGACGCGAAGCTGGATGACGGCGTGCTGGATGCCGTGGTGCTCTCCCCGCGCTCGGCCGCGGGCTGGACCTGGATCCTGCTGAAGACCGCGTTCCGCGCGAAAAACAAGATCCCGGTGATGAGCTTCTACCAGACCAGCGGGATCTCCCTGCGCTGCGCCGAACCCATGAACACGCAGATCGACGGGGATCCCACCGGCCAGGTCAACGAACTCGAAGTCTCGGTGAACGCCGGTTCGCTGCGCCTGCGCACCCCCTAGAGGCGTGCGCGCACGGCGTCGACCCACGCGCGCGCTTCGATGAACGCGTCGTCGGAGTTGTGGGTGTCGACGAACGGGGCGGCGCCCTGGGCGGCCGGGTAGGACCCCAGGAAGCTCAGCTCCGGGCACAGCCGGTGCAGGCCCGACAGCGCCGCGGCGACCCGCTCCTGCGCCACGTGGCCTTCCACGTCGACCGAGAAGAAGTACTTGCCCAGGCCCTCGCCGGTGGGGCGCGACTCGATGCGCGAGAGGTTGACCCCGCGCGCGGTGAACTGCTCCAGGATGCCCATCAGCGCGCCCGGGCGGTCCTCCGCCAGCGGCAGGATTAGCGTGGACTTGTCCACGCCGGTGGGCTGCGGGATGCGTCCCGGGCGGGTGACCACGATGAACCGGGTGACCGCGCCGAGGTTGTCCTCCACGCCGCGCACCAGCACGTGGAGGCCGCGCTCCTCGGCGACCAGCGGGCTGCAGATGGCGGCGTCGTGGTGCTGCTCGGGATCCTGCAGGCCCAGCGCGCCGGCCGCTGTGGAGGACGCCGGGGCAAAGACCGCCGCCGGGATGTTCGCCTCGGCCCACAGCCGGCACTGCGCCCACGCGTGCCCGTGCGTCGATACCTGCCTGATCTGGCCCAGCTCGGTGATGCCCTCGCGCACCGCGAGCACAAACGTGATCGGCACCAGGATTTCGGCCACGATCTGCAGCGAGTCGCCGGTGGCGATGGAATCCAGCGTGGCCGACACCCCGCCTTCCACCGAATTCTCGATGGGCACGACGGCGGCGTCGACGTCGCCCTCGCGCACCATGGACAGGGCGGCGTTCACGTTGGCTGCGGGGATGCGTTCCGAGTCGCGCGCGCCGTCAAGCTGCAGCAGCGCGGATTCGGTGAAAGTTCCTGAGGGGCCCAGATAGGCGTATTTCATCGGACGGTCGGCTCCTGACCGTTTTCGGATTCCATTGGCAGCTTGGCCTCGATCCAGGCGTCGGATCCGCCGGCGATGTTGAAGGCGGTGTAGCCCATGCCGGTCAGCCAAGCGGCGGCCTGCGCCGAGCGCCCGCCGGTGCGGCAGATGACGTAGGTGTCCACGTCCGGGTCCAGCTCGGAAACGCGCTCCGGCAGGGTGCCCAGCGCGACGTGGGTGGCGCCCGCGGCGTGGCCGGCTTCCCACTCGAAGTCCTCGCGCACGTCCAGGATGAATGCGTCCTTGGGTACGTTGGTGACCGTGACGGTCTCGAAGTCGCTCATGGCTGGAATTCCTCTCAGATTGGGTGTTTGCTTAAAAGACTAGTCATTCCTCCGTCGAAAGCCGACATGTTGCCCCTTAGCGCCGTGAAATTGCGCGACCAGCTGGCCGCCGGAGAAATCTCCAGCCGCGAGGCCACCGCCCACCACCTGCAGCGGATCGACGAGCAGCGCTCCCTGGGCGCTTTCGTCCACGTTTCCGAGGCCGCGCTGGATGCCGCGGCCCGGGCCGACGAGGCCTTCGTGAAAAACCGCGGGCAGCTGGGCCGGATGCACGGGATGCCCACCGCGTTCAAGGACCTGGGGGACGTAGCGGGCATGCCGACCACGCATGGCTCGGCCGCCGTGGAACACCCGATCGCGACCCGGGATTCGGCGCTGGCCGCCCGGCTGCGCGCCGAGGGCGTCATCGTGCTGGGCAAGACCCAGGTGCCCGAGTTCGGATTGAGCAGCTATTCGGAGAACCTGATCGCCGCGCCCTCGCGCAACCCCCTCGCCCCGCAGCGCTCCTCCGGCGGTTCCTCCGGGGGGCAGGCCGCCGCGGTGGCCGCCGGGATGATTCCGGTGGGCCCGGGCTCGGACGGCGGCGGCTCGGTGCGCATCCCGGCGGCCGCCTGCGGCCTGGTGGGACTCAAGCCCTCGCTGGGTCGGATCCCCAGCGACGTGCTGGAAGGCTACAGCGACGGCTTCGGCGCCCCCAAGCTCACGGTTTCCGGGCCGCTGGCCCACGACGCGCTGGATGCGGCCCTGCTGATGGATGCGATGCGCGGAACCGACCACTACCTGCCGCTGCTGCGCGGGCGCTACCCGGAAGAGCTGGCGAACCTGCGCATCGGCTACAGCACCCACTCGCCGTTCCAGAGCGCCTACGAGATCACCGTCTCCCCCGACGCCCAGCAGGCGTTCAGCGCCGGGCTGAAGCTGCTGGCGCAGCGCCACCAGGTCGAGCTGGCCAAACTGGCCTATGCGGAGGACTACCCCGAGGCCTTCGGCGCGGTGTGGACCAACGGGCTGAAGGACATCCCGCTGCAGGACGAATCGAGGCTTGGGGCCCTCGCGCGGGAATTCCGGCGCCGTTCGCAGCAGCGCAGCCTGCAGGCCGCAACCCAGGCGGCCACCCGGATCCGGCAGATCGCGGCGGACTTCATCCGGCAGTGGTCGGCCTACGACGTGATCGCCACCCCGGCGCTGTCAGGCGTCCCGCCGATGGTGGGGCACTATACCCAAGGATCGGCGGAGCGCGATTATATGTTGCAGTGCCAGTACTCCCCGTACAGCTCCATGGTCAACGTCTCTTCCGCGGCCGCGATTACCGTCCCCGTGGGTACCAGCAAAGAAGGCCTCCCACTGGGAATCCAGCTGATTTCACCGCGTTCGGACGAGGGGATGCTCCTGGCTTTAGCGTTGCAGATCTCAGTGTGAGCTTTCCGACAGAAGTAGGTACTCGCCTCCGGAAAAGCGAAAAATATTACGTATGTCTACTGCAACACCGAGCACTCAACGCCCGGCCAAGACCTTCTTTGGCCACCCGGGCGCGCTCGCAAACCTGTTCAGCGTCGAGATGTGGGAGCGATTCTCCTTCTACGGCATGCAGGCTTTGCTGGCCTACTACATGTACTTCACGGTCGCCGACGGCGGCCTGGGACTGGACCAGGGACTGGCGCTGTCGCTGGTCGGCGCCTACGGCGGCGCAGTCTACCTGAGCACCATCCTCGGCGCCTGGATCGCCGATCGACTGTGGGGCTCGGAACGCGTGCTGTTCGTCTCCGCCCTGATGATTATGGCAGGCCACCTTGCCCTGGCATTCCTGCCGGGCGTCACCGGTCTGGCCATCGGCCTGGTGCTGGTGGCCATCGGCTCCGGCGGCCTGAAGGCGAACGCCACCGCGCTGGTCGGCTCGCTCTACGCCAAGGACGACCCGAAGTCCGACGCCGGCTTCTCCATCTTCTACATGGGCGTGAACATCGGCGGCCTGGTCGGCCCGCTGCTGACCGGCCTGCTGCACCAGAACTTCGGCTTCCACGTGGGCTTCGGCGCCGCGGCCGTGGGCATGGGCGTCGGCCTGCTGATCTACACGTTCGGCCGCAAGAACCTGCCGGACTCGGTGCGCGAGGTCCCGAACCCGCTGCCGAAGAACGAGCGCACCCGCTACGTGGTCATCTTCCTGGCAGTCATCGTGGCGATCATCGCCGCCTTCGCGACCAAGATCGTCACCCCTGACAACCTGGCCTCGACCATCGCCTACGTGGTGATCGCCGCCAGCATCGTGTACTTCGTGCTGATCCTGCGCAGCCCGCGCGTCACCGACCGCGAGCGCAAGAACGTGTACGCGTTCATTCCGTTCTACATCGCTTCGGCGGCCTTCTGGGCGCTGTTCCAGCAGCAGTTCACCTTCGTCGCCGCCTACTCGGCCGAGCGCCTTGACCGCCACCTGTTCGGCTGGGAGATGCCAGCCAGCTGGGTCCAGTCGATCAACCCGGTCTTCATCGTGCTGCTGGCCGGCGTCTTCGCCGCCATGTGGACCAAGCTGGGCACGCGCCAGCCGCGCACCGGCACCAAGTTCGGCCTGTCGCTAGTGGTGGTGGGCGCAGCCTTCCTGTGCTTCATCCCGCTGAACTCGTTGGAAATGACCCCGCTGCCGGCCATGATCGGCATCCTGCTGCTGTGCACCATCGCCGAGCTGCTGCTCTCCCCGACCGGACAGGCAGTGACCACCAAGCTGGCTCCCGCCGCCTTCGGCACCCAGATGATTGCGCTGTTCTTCCTGTCGATCTCGCTGGGCACCACCCTGTCGGGCGTGCTGGCAGGCTTCTACACCCCGGGCAACGAGGTTGCCTACTTCATCGCCATGGGCGGCACCGCCGTCGTGCTGGGCATCGCCATGCTGGCGGCCACCCCGGCCCTGAAGAAGCTCATGGGTTCGGTGCACTAAAGCCCGGACACCCAAGCGGCGCGGATTCCTCCGGGATCCGCGCCGCAGCCGTTTAACGAAGGACCAGCAGCTCGCCGATCTCGCAGTCCAAGGCCTGGCAGATGGCCACCAGGGTGCTGAAGCGGATGGCCTTGGCCCGGTCGTTCTTCAGCACAGACAGGTTCACCACCGAGACGTCGACCAGCTCGCTGAGCTGGACCAGGGTCATAGCGCGCTCGGCCAGCAATTCGGTTAGCCTGCAGTGCACCGTGCGCAGCTCCACGGGTCAGACCAGCCCATCGGTCTCGGCCCGCAGCCGCTCGTTCTGCCGCGCCATCGCCATGCCGGCATTAACCAGCTCAACCACCACCAGGATGGCCAAGGCCATGAGGAACGGCGCGAAGTCGTAGTCGATGGAGAAGGCCGGGACCGGCCACGGGGAGAAACCCGGAAATTCCTGGTCTCCCGTGCTGGTGTAGCCGTCCACCCGCAGCGTTTCCTCGCCCGCCCGGTAGGCGCCGATGCCGGTGAGCGTCTGGCCGACCAGCGTCCCCAGGGCCAGCGCCGAGGCGGCGATCCGTCCGGCGCGGCGCAGCGAATCGCTGAACGGCTTGCCGGCCAGCAGCTTGCCGCACAGGGCGATGAGGGCCGCCAGCACCGCGATAACGGCCAGACCGGAAACCAGGGAGCCCGCGGCGAGCAAGCCGCGGGTTGCGGCGCCAAGGTTCGTGGCGGTCACCGTCACCGTGGTGATTTCGCTGCGCACGGCGTCGCCGTGGTCCGGGGTCACGTCGCTGACCGCGGGAAATTCAGGCCAGTACGGTTCGACCGGCACCTGGAGCGTCGATTCGCCATTCGCGATCGCCGCCACAGCGCCGACAAGCAGGGAGCCGCCGATCAGCACCACGCCAATCCAGGCGACGATCCGGGTGAAGGCGACGACTGCGCTGCTATCGGACGATTTGCGGCGCAGCACGTAGACAATCCCGAGGACTGTCACGGGCAGGACCAAGACCAGCAGCAGTGGCAATATCGCGAGCATGGCGATCCTATCGATAGTCGTTAATAACGATTATCGTTAAGTTAGCATCGCTCCGACTGCGGGTCTAGGTGTAATTCAGGTCGTTGTAGGCGTAGTCGGTGTATTCGTAGATCGCCCCGGGCATCCAGAAGACCAGCCAGATCACGACCGCGTAGAGAAGGGCCGCGATCACCAGCGCGATCCACGAGGTGATCAGTCCGGCCAGCGACAGCGCCCGCGAGTTCGGTTCGCGCCGATAGCCGAGGTGTCCGGTGATGACTCCGGCCAGCGGAACTAGAATGATTATGGCGAAGCCCAGCATCGAGAGGATGCCGAGCACCAGCGAGGCCACCGACAGCCCGGTCGATTCCGGCGGGCGCTGGTAGGGGTTTTGCGGGTATGGGTAGTAGCTCATCACTATCCATTGTCTACGACCCCGCGGACATCGCACCAACTAGGAGATACACGCAGTGGCACACGAACGAGCCGGCCAGCCGGCGCAGGAAACCGACCTGATCGACCTCAAGGCGGTCCTCGACGCCTACACGGGCATCGTGCCCTCCAGCGCGAACCCCGACCAGGCGGTCGTCTTCGGCACCTCCGGCCACCGCGGCAGCTCGCTGAACGGCACCTTCAACGAAGCGCACATCGCCGCGATCACCCAGGCCGTCGTGGACTACCGCACCGCCGCCGGCATCACCGGCCCGATGTACGTGGGCAAGGACAGCCATGCGCTCTCCGAACCGGCCTACCGCACCGCACTGGAGGTGCTGGCGGGCAACGGCGTCACGGTGCTGGCCGAGGACGGGCTGACCCCCACCCCGGCGCTGAGCCACGCCATCCTGGTGCACAACGCGCGCGGCGGCGCTCAGGCGGACGGGCTGATCATCACCCCCTCGCACAATCCCCCGGCCGACGGCGGCATCAAGTACAACCCGTCGCACGGCGGCCCGGCCGAATCCGAGATCACCGGCCCCATCGCCGCCCGCGCCAACGAGCTGCTGGCCGGCGGCGGGCAGATCAAGCGCGGCACCCCGGACGCGCAGCGATTCGACTTCCGCGAGCTGTACATCGCGGACCTGGCGCAGGTCATCGACTTCAAGGCCATCGCGGACTCCGGCATCTCGATCGGCGCCGATCCGCTGGGCGGCGCCTCGGCGCACTATTGGGGCGAGATCGGACGGCGCTACGGGCTGAACCTGAGCGTCGTGAACGACACCGTGGATCCGCGCTTCGGCTTCATGACGCTGGACAAGGACGGCAAGATCCGCATGGACTGCTCCTCCGCCCACGCCATGGCCTCGTTGGTAGCCAACCGCGAGAAGTACGACATCTCCACCGGCAACGACGCTGACGCGGACCGCCACGGTATCGTCACCCCGGACGCCGGGCTGATGAACCCGAACCACTTCCTGGCAGTGGCCATCGACTACCTGCTCACCCACCGCCCGCAATGGCCCGCCGACGCAAAGGTCGGCAAGACGCTGGTCTCCTCGGTGCTGATCGACCGCGTGGTCGCCGCCCACGGGCGCGAGCTGCTGGAGGTCCCGGTGGGTTTCAAGTACTTCGTGGAGCCGCTGGCCTCCGGCCAGGTGGGCTTCTGCGGCGAGGAGTCGGCAGGCGCCAGCTTCCTTGACTTCGCAGGCCGTGCCTTCAGCACCGACAAGGACGGGCTGATGCTGGCTCTGCTGGCCAGCGAGATCCGCGCGGTGACAGGCAAGAGCCCCAGCCAGATCCACGCCGAGCTGGTCGCCCGCCACGGCGGCAGCTTCTACGACCGCTTCGACGCCCCGGCCGGCCGCGAGCAGAAGGCGGTGCTGGGCAAGCTGAACCCTGGCATGGTCGAGGCCACCGAGCTGGCCGGCGACCCGATCACCGCCAAGGCCACCGAGGCCTCCGGCTTCGCGATCGGCGGGCTGAAGGTCTCCAGCGAGCACGCCTGGTTCGCGGCGCGCCCCTCGGGCACCGAGGATATCTACAAGATCTACGCGGAATCGACAAAATCACCCGAGCATCTGCAGCAGGTGCTGGCAGAGGCCCGGGTGATCGTGGATGCGGCGCTGAACGCCTAGTGCAGCTTTGCGGTCCAGGGGTCGATCTTCACGGCTGGCTGCTTGCGGGTAGCCAGCCAGTGGCCCAGCCACAGCAGCAGGAAGATCGGCAGGCCGATGTAGGAGGAGACCACCTGCAGCAGGTTGCCCTCGATGACCGCCTGGTAGTTCTGGCCGGCGATGACCACGATGAGGATCACGAACGCCAGGATCGGGCCCAGCGGGAACAGCGGCGCCTTGTAGGGCAGCTTGGCAAGGTCCTGGCCGCTGGCGATGTACTGCTTGCGGAACTGGTAGTGGCAGACCGCGATGCCCACCCAGGCGATGAACCCCGACAGGCCTGAGACGTTCAGCAGCCAGGTGTAGGCTGCGCCCTGCCCGATGATGGCCGTCAGGAAGCCGAACAGGCCCACCGAAGCGGTCAGCAGCATGGCGGGCATCGGCACGCCGCGGCGGTTCAGCCGCCCGAAGATCTTCGGCGCCTTGCCGTCCAGCGCCATCGAATAAAGCATGCGCGCAGAGGCATATAGCCCCGAGTTGCCCGCGGACAGGATGGCGGAGAGGATCACTGCGTTCATCAGCGCCGCGGCGAAAGCGATGCCGGCGCGCTCGAAGACCAGGGTGAACGGCGAGGTCGCAATGTCGGATGCCTCGGAGGAGAGCAGCGAGGGATCCAGGTACGGGATCAGCATGCCGATCACGAAGATCGCGCCGATGTAGAACAGCATGATGCGCCAGAAGATCGCCTTGATGGCCTTCGGGATGTCGCGCTTGGGGTTCTCCGCCTCGCCGGCTGCCACGCCGATCAGCTCGGTGCCCTGGAAGGAGAAGCCGGCGATCATGAAGACCGAGACGATGGACAGCCAGCCGCCGACGATCGGCGCCTCGCCTTCGGTCCAGTTGCTGAAGCCGGGCGAGGTTCCGCCGATGATGCCGAAGATCATCGCCACACCGCAGATCAGGAACACGATCACGGTGACGACCTTGATCATCGCCAGCCAGTACTCGCCCTCGCCAAAGGCCTTGGCGGACAGGGCGTTCAGGCCGGTGAGCAGCGCCAGGAAGAGCGCCGCCCAGATCCAGCTCGGGGAATTGGGGAACCAGTAGGACATGATGATGCCCGCGGCGACCAGCTCGGCGGCGACGGTGATCGCCCAGTTGAACCAGTAGTTCCAGCCAATGGCAAAGCCGAAATGCCGGTTCACGAAGACAGTGGCATAGGTCTGGAAGGAGCCGGCGACCGGGAGCCGCGCGCTCATTTCGCCCAGCGACTGCATCAGCAGCAGCACCATGAGGCCGATCAGGCCGTAGGCAATGAGCGCTCCCCCGGGGCCCGCGTCGGCGATGGCTCCGCCGGAGGCGACGAACAGTCCGGTTCCGATCGATCCGCCAATTGCAATCATCTGCAGGTGGCGGGCCTTGAGACCACGCTTCAGACCGTCTTGGGACGGTGCGGGCTCACTCATGCGTTACAGCTCCTGGTGCATAGAAAAATCCAACCTTTCAATCCAAGCACCCCGGCGAGCTCAAAAGCTATGAACCGCGCTACAGTAAGCGATCAATAATCTTTCGCTTAGCCCAAGAATATGGAGGATATATCGCGCTCAGAGTATCGACCACCGTAGTTTTGCTCAGTTCCGAGCGCATTTGCGAAAGACGGTCGAAGCCGTGCTTGCCGTGGTAGGAGCCCATTCCGCTGGCCCCGACGCCGCCGAACGGCAGGGACGGAACGATCATCTGGGCCAGCGGCGCGTTGTGCACGATCGCGCCGGCACGCACCCGGTCGGAGAAGATCGACTGCAGCCGCGGGCTTTCGCTCATCAGGTAGGCGGCCAGCGGGGTGGGCCGCGCAGCGATGAATTCCAGGGCCTCCTCGAAGGTGGCCACTTCGATCACCGGCAGGATCGGGCCGAAGATCTCCTCCTGCATCAGCGTGCCTTCGAGGTCGACATTGCGCATGATGGTCGGCGCGATGCGCAGGGTCTGCTCGTCGTACTGCCCGCCGTGCACCACCTCGCCCTGCTCGAACATGTCCAGCAGGCGCTGGAAATGGCGGTGGCTGGCGATGCGCCCGAAGTCCGGGTGCGTCAACGGGTCCTTGCCGTAGAAGCTGTGGATGGTCTGGCCCAGGCGCTCGATCAGCGGCGCCGAGTCGCCGATGGTCAGCACGTAGTCCGGGGCCACGCAGGTCTGGCCCGCGTTCATGAACTTCGCGTAGGCCAGGCGCTTGGCGGTGGCCGGCAGCTGGTTGTCGACCACTGCCGGGGACTTGCCGCCCAGCTCCAGGGTCGTGGGGGTCAGGTGCTTGGCGGCTGCGGCGGCGACCACCTTGGCGACCTTCTCGCCTCCGGTGAAGAAGATGTGGTCCCAGCGCGCGGCCAGCAGCTCGGTGGCAGTGTCCACACCGCCCTCGATGACGGCGAACACGCGGTTGTCCAGGTACAGCGGCAGGAACTTGGCCAGCGCCCCGGAGGTCGCCGGGGCGATCTCCGAAGGCTTCAGCACCGCGGCATTGCCGGCGGCGATGGCGGCGACCAGCGGGGCGAGCATGAGCTGCAGCGGGTAATTCCACGGGCCGATGATCAGCACCAGGCCCAGCGGGCGGGGCTCGACCTTGGCCATGGCCGGCTGCAGCGCCAGCGGCACCTTGACGTTGGTGTGGTCCATCCATTCGGCCAAGTGGCGCAGAGCGAAGTCGATCTCCGCGCGGACCACGTCCACCTCGGAGAACTTCGCTTCGGTGGCGCCCTTGCCTAGGTCCTCGTTCAGCGCGGCGAGGAAGTCGTCCAGGTGCTCTTCGAGCATCTTCTCCAGCGCGCGCAGCTGCTGGACGCGGAAACGGCGCGGGTGGGTGATGCGGGTATCGGCGGAGTGGCGCAGGTTCGCCAGCGTGGCGGCGATTTTCGACGGATGCTCATCCACGGGCGGCGCGAAGTCGCCGACGGGATCGGGCAGCGGAGTGGAAGTAAACAGACCCATGAGTCGAGACTACGTCAACGGGCTGGACTTGACCTGATTGCGACCACCTTTATTTTGTATCAACTAGTTGGTACATTCTTTTCGAAAGGCGGGACCAATGAATAATTCGTTGACTTCACAGTTCGACAGCTTCGCGATTGCGGCCTTGGTCATCTACGTGATCCTGCGCAACCTCGCGTCCAAGGAGGGCGGAGACCGGCTGGCTCTGGCCCGCCGGCACGCCTTCTGGTGCGCGCTCATCGGATTTTTCGCCAGCACGTCGGCCGACTGGTTCAGCACCCTCGCGGCAATCCCGTACTACGACGAATCGCCGCTTCGCATTCCCGAGGCCATCGGGGCGGCCGCGACCCCGGCGCTGTGGGTCGCCTTCATCTACATCGCAGGGCAGTTCACCTGGCCCCACAAGCTCCGGCCGAAGCGCACGGCCTCGCTGCAGCCTCGGACCTTGTCCGGGCTGGTGCCCAAGTCCCTGGTCGGAATCATGGCGGCAACCTTCGCCGCCGGCATGCTGGCGATTTACAGCGTCCGCGACGTCACGGGCTTCGCCCCCACGCCGGAGGTCATCGAGGACGACGGCGACGGCTACTACATGACCGCCGATGCCCAGGACGGGTTGCGTTCGGCCGCAGAGGTCCTGCCCTATCTGGCACTGAGCCTGGTCCTCCTGCTGGTCGCCGCCTTCGCCGCCACCATCCTCATCCTGCGGCGCAAGCCGCTGGACGGCATCAGCGAGCACGACAACCGGCTGCTGCGCATCACCTGGCTCAATCGCCTCTACCGCACGGTGACGGTGCTCCTGGCCGGCCTCGCCGGCGAAGCCCTGCACTTCAAGGCACGGTGGATCTCCGATGACGCCGACAAATCCATGGGTGGCGAAGGCATCGAGTACTGGGAACGGATGAACGACCTCGCGGGCCGGTGGGACCAGACCGCCAACTACATCGCCCTGGCCATCACCGTCGTCATGTTCTTCTGGCGCCCGCCGGTGAACTTCGAATCCCTGCGGCCGGCCGTCTCCAGCGCCTTCACCCGGCTGCGCGAGCAGCTGTTCGCGGTGCAGTATCTGAGCGCCATGGCGGCCATCCTGCTGGTCGCCGTCGGATGGCCAATGCTGCCGAGCTCCGAGACGCAGGAGATGCCGACCGCCGAACGCGCCACCGCCATCCTGGCCCTCCTCGCGGGCGCGACGCTGTTCTACCTGCTGGTCAACGCCGCCTACCTGGCGTACATGGCGATCAAGACCCGCGCGGCCGCGCGAATGCCCAAACCCGCCGCACGGCTGCCGCTGTGGACCTATGTCGTTGCCGGACTCCTGATGGCGGCCAGCCTATACTTCCTGCTCTTCCCTCCGCTGGATCCGCTGCGGGGATTTGTCGCGCCGAACCGGTGGATCATTGCCGGGCTGGCCGCGGCACTGCTCGCCGCGCATGCAGGATTCGTCCTGCTCGTCCGCTCCGTGGCGATCCCTTGGCAGGTGGGCGCAGAGGTGGAAATCTGGTATCGGCAGGTGCTTGAAATCCGCTCGCTGCGCGTAGTCGCCGGCGCGTTCGTGGCCATGCCAATGATGGGATACCAGTTGTTCGCCGAATTCTCCCTGTTCGGCCTGCTGGTCTTCTGTGCGCCGGCGGTGCTGGCGCTTCCGCGCCCGCAAGGTTCGATGCGGCCGGAGACCAGTGACGCGGGCCGCCGATGAGCGCCCAGATCACCGTTGACCTGGACTCGGCGCTGCCGCCCTATGAACAGATCCGCGCCCAGGTGGCTTCGCTGATTTCGCTGGGCGAACTGGCCGCCGGGAGCAGGCTGCCCACGGTGCGCGCGCTGGCCGCCGATCTGGGTGTGGCCGCCGGCACCGTGGCCCGCGCCTACAAGGAACTGGAGGCCGAAGGACTGATCTCCTCGCGTCGCCGGGCGGGCACCGTGGTCAATGAGCTGCCAGGGCAGCCAGCGCTGGACGAGCACCTGGTCGAGGCAGTGGACAGGGTCTGGGCACTGGCCGCGGAGCTGGGGGTGGACGCGGCGACGGTCAAGGCGCTGGTTGCGCGGAGGACGCGATAGCTCGGTAACCCTGTCACCACCGCATCATTTCCCGAGCAACCGGGATTCGGTTGACGGTGTCCGCCCCTCTTTGTAGGCTCAGCCTAAGCTCACCGCAATGCTTGGAATGGATAACCTGTGGATCCGGTTTCGATTTTGATCGTCTGCGTTTTGGTCATACTTTGCGCGCTGCCGTTTGCCATAGGCGCCATGCGCAGTCTCGACCGACGAGCCGACGACCTCGAAGGATCTGACCCGGAAATCTCCAGGGCACTTCGGGAAGCGCGGAAGAATATCGATCGCGGCAGGGGCTACGAAGATCCGAGGCTCTAGCGGCCGGCATGGGCCGGCCGACTTCCAACGGCGTTAAGGATTTGTCCTTGCGCAGATATCTGCGTACCCTCGGGATCAGTGACACGGGGTGTCGGAGAAGCCGACTGAGATGAGACCCGTTGAACCTGAACTAGGTCAAGCTAGCGGAGGGATGTCGCATGACTCTGCCTATTGTTGCCCGCAATTACCGGGAACAATCCCCCTTGGTGTTCTGCCTGACAAACACCGTGGTTACCAACTTCACCGCCAATGTACTGCTGGCTTCCGGCGCGGCCCCGGCCATGACTGACCTGCCCGGGGAAGCCGGGCCGTTCGCCGCGGCCGCCTCGGCCGTGCTGGTCAACCTGGGCACGCCCACCACCGAGCAGCTGCGCGCCATGGAAGAAGCCGTCGAGTCGGCGAGCGCCGCAGGCACCCCCTGGGTGCTGGATCCGGTGGCCGTCGGAGCGTTGCCGGTCCGCACGGAATTCGCCCGGCGCATCGTCGCCCGCCGCCCCACGCTGATCCGCGGCAACGCCTCGGAAATCATGGCGCTGGCCGGCTGGGAGTCCTCCGGCCGAGGTGTGGATTCGCTGGACAGCGTGCAGGAAGCCACCGCCGCCGGGCGTGAGCTGGCAGTGAAATACGGTTCGGTGGTCGCGATCTCCGGCGAGGCGGACGCCATCATCGACGCGCAGCGCACCGTGCTGGTGCACACCAACGGCATCGGCCTGACCCGCATCACCGGCGGAGGCTGCGCCCTGGGTGCGGTGTGCGCGGGCATGCTCGCGGTGCATGAGGACCCGTTCGAAGCCGCCGTGGCGGCCCATGGTTACTACGGCCTGGCCGCCGAAAAGGCGCTGGCCGCCAGCTCCGGGCCGGGCAGTTTTGCCGTGGCCTTCCTCGATTCCCTGGCGGCCGTCGAGCCCGCCGCACTTGAGACCCTGAACTGTGAGGAAAAGACCTATGCGTGATCTCGGAGCCTACCTGGTGGCCAACACCGCCAGCTGCAGCCCGCATAGCACCCTTGAGGTGATCGAGGCAGCCGTGGCCGGCGGGATCCAGTGGATCCAGCTGCGCGCCAAGGAGGAAAGCGCCCGCGAGTTCTTCGAGCTGACGCTTGCGGCCGCAAAGCTGACCGAGGGCAAGGCGCAGCTGCTGGTCAACGACCGCATCGACGTATTCCTGGCGGCCCGCGCCGCCGGGGCCGCGGTGGCCGGCATCCACATCGGGCAGAAGGACGTGCCGGTGTCCCTGGCCCGCCAGCTGATCGGCGAGGGCATCATCGGGCTCAGCGCCTCCACGCGGGAGCAGATCGCCCAGGCCAACCTGGATGCCGAGTTCATCGACTACCTGGGTGTTGGCGCGGTGCGCGCCACCCCGACCAAGAAGGACCACCCCACCCCGCTGGGCCTGGACGGCTTCGCGGAACGCACCGGCTGGACCGCGCTGCCCTGCGTGGCCATCGGCGCGGTGACCGCCGATGACGCCGCGGCCATCCGCGCCGGCGGCGGCGCCGGGATGGCCGTGGTGCGCCCGGTCTGCCAGGCAGATGATCCGCGCAGCGCCAGCGCCCAGCTGGTTTCCGCCTGGGAGGCGGCCAGGTGAACATCCTTTCCATCGCGGGCTCCGACCCGTCCGGCGGCGCCGGCATCCAGGCCGATCTGAAGGCCATTGCCGCCAACGGCGGCTACGGCATGGCAGTGATCACGGCGCTGACCGCGCAGAACACCCGCGGGGTCAGCGGAGTGCAGGCCATCGACGGGGATTTCGTCACCGCGCAGCTTGAAACGCTCAGCGCGGATGTGCGCATCGACGCGGTGAAGATCGGCATGCTGGCAAACCAGGAGATCATCGGCGCTGTCGCCGCCTGGCTGGATACCGTCAACGCCCCGGTGGTGCTGGACCCGGTCATGGTGGCCACCAGCGGCGATGCCCTGCTGGAGGACGCCGCCGCGCTGCACCCGCTGCTGGCCCGCGCCACCGTGATCACCCCGAACACCGCCGAGCTCGGCGCGCTGCTCGGCGAAGCCGCCGCGCAGGACTGGGAGCTCGTGCTGGAGCAGGCCCGGCGTCTGGCCTCCGCCCACGACGTGCTGGTGCTGGCCAAGGGCGGGCACCTGGCCGGGGCGCAGTGCCCCGATGCGCTGGTCTCCGCCGCCGGGGTGCTGGCCGAGTTCAGCTCCCCGCGCCTGGCTACCAAAAACACCCATGGCACCGGCTGCACCCTGTCCAGCGCGCTGGCCACCCGCTTCGCCGCCACCGGCGACTGGGCGACCGCGCTGGAACAGGCCAAGGGCTACCTGTTGCGCGCCATCGGCGCCGCTGACGAGCTGCAGGTGGGCTCCGGGCACGGGCCGGTGCACCATTTCGTCGACTTCTTCGGCGCCGCGGATCCGATGGCCGCCTGGTGGGAGGACATCGCACCGCTGCGCGCGGGCATTGACGAGCTGGAGTTCATCGTGCAGCTGGCCGACGGCAGCCTGGAGCGCGAGAAGTTCGAATACTACCTGGCGCAGGACGCCCTGTACCTGCAGCGCTACGCGCAGGTGCTGGCGCAGGCCAGCGCGCTGGCCCCTGAGCTGGATTCCCAGCGCTTCTGGGCCAAGGGCGCCGGGGAAATCCTGGAGGGCGAGCTGCAGCTGCACCGCAGCCACCTGGTGGAAGGACTGGCGAACCCGTCGGCCACCACGCTGAACTACGTGAACCACCTGTCCTCCTGCAATTCCAGCTACCCGGAGCTGATCGCCGCGATCCTGCCGTGCTACTGGCTGTACCAGGACATCGGCAAGCGGCTTGCGGCGGCCAACTACGAAGGCCACCCCTACGGCGACTGGCTTCAGACCTACGCCTCGGAGGAGTTCGACGAATCCACCGCGCAGGCCATCGGGATGGTGCGCGCCGCATGGAAACTGGCGGACCCGGCGCAGCGCGAGCGGATGCGCCAGGCGTTCCTGCGTTCCAGCGAGCACGAGCTGGCCTTTTTCGCGCAGGCCCATGCCGAGAGCGTAGAATTCTCTACGGCCTAAAACGCGTTGGGGCCGCAGAGTCTGGAGGACTGCATGAGTTGGAGCATTCACGGCAACGGCAAGACCATCACCCCCGGTGAGGTTGTTGCCCCGGATGAGCGGCTGCATTGGCCGCAGACGATCTCCATCGGCACGCAGCACATCCTGGCCATGTTCGGCTCCAGCATCCTGGTTCCCACGATCACCGGGTTCCCGGTCACCACGACCCTGCTCTTCACGGGCGTGGCGACCATCCTCTTCCTGCTGATCACCAGGAACAAGGTGCCCAGCTACCTGGGCTCCTCCTTCGCGCTGATCGCCCCGGTGGTCGCGACCACCAAGGCCCACGACATGTCCGCGGCGCTGGGCGGCATCGTGATGACCGGCGCGCTGCTGTTCCTGGTGGGCCTGGTGGTCCAGAAGACCGGCACCGGCTGGATCCACGCGCTGATGCCGCCGGTGGTCATGGGCACCATCGTCGCGCTGATCGGCCTGAACCTGGCCGGCGCCACGCTCAAGCCGATGCAGGACTTCCCGGCCACCACGTTCCTGACGGTGATCGCCACGGTGCTGGCCACCGTTGTGTTCAAGGGCCTGCTGGGGCGCCTGTCCATCCTGGTGGGGCTGGTCGCCGGCTACCTGATCGCGCTGGCCCAGGGCCAGGTGGACTTCGCCAAGGTCGGCGAAGCCGCGTGGTTCGGCCTGCCCGAATTCAACACCCCGAGCTTCCACCTGGACACCGCGCTGATGTTCCTGCCGGCGGTATTCGTGCTGATCGCGGAGAACATCGGCCACGTGCGCACCGTGGGCGTGATGACCGGCCGCGACCTGACCGCGTTCAACGGCCGCGCGCTGATGGCCGACGGCGCCGCCAGCATGGTGGCGGGCTTCGGCGGCGGCTCGGCCACCACCACCTACGCGGAGAACATCGGCGTGATGGCTGCCTCCCGCGTGTACTCCACCGCCGCCTACTGGGTGGCAGCGATCGCCGCGATGGCGCTGGCGTTCATGCCGAAGGTGGGCGCGCTGATCGGCACCATCCCCGAGGGCGTGATCGGCGGGCTGGGCATCGTGCTCTACGGCATGATTGGCATCGTGGGCGCGCGCCTGTGGATCGAGTCGAAGGTTGACTTCGGCAACCCGATCAACCTGATGACCGCCGGCACCGGCCTGATCATCGCGATCGCGGTGACCAGCGAAATCGCCTTCGGCCAGTTCAAGCTGGGCGGCATCGCCCTGGGCACCATTGCCACCCTGGTGGTCTTCCACCTGATGAGCGCCGCGGCGAAGCTGCGCGGCAACGACCTGTCCCAGACCGGAGCCTAGGTCCGCTCTTCTCCACCGCTGCGGCGGCCGGAATCCCCCATCGGGTTCCGGCCGCCGTTCCCGCTTAAGCCGCTGAGCTGAGCTTATAGTAAGGGTACTTTCCAAAAAGTGACGCGGGCCCGTAATTCCGCTACGATGAGCAACTATGACTGCGACCACATCTGATGGAAAGATCTCTGCACGCCTGATCTTCGTCGCCCTCGGGGCGGCGCTGGGCGGTTTCGTGTTCGGCTACGACTCGTCGATCGTCAACGGCACGGTCGACGCCGTGGAACATGAATTCTCGCTGAACGCGGTAGCCGTCGGCTTCACCGTGTCCTGCGCGCTGCTCGGCGCGGCACTGGGCGCCTGGGTGGCCGGCGTAGTCTCCGAACGCGTAGGCCGCGTGCGCACCATGCTCATCGCCTCGATCCTGCTGCTCGTTTCCGCGATCGGCTGCGGGCTCTGCTTCAGCGCCGTGGACCTGGTCATCTGGCGCATCGTCGGCGGCATCGGCGTGGGCTTCGCCTCGGTGATCGCCCCGGCCTACATCGCCGAGATCTCCCCGGCGGCGCACCGCGGCCGGCTGGGCTCCATGCAGCAGATGGCCATCGTGCTGGGCATCTTCGTGGCCTTCCTGGTCAGCGCGCTGCTGGTGTTCGTGATGGGCTCGGCGGACGCGGTGGGGCTGTTCGGCCTGGCCGCCTGGCGCTGGATGTACCTGTCGCTGGCCGTTCCCGCTGTGCTCTACGGCCTGATGGCGCTGCGCCTGCCCGAATCCCCGCGCTATCTGGTGGAGCGCGGGCGCTATGTCGAGGCCGCCTCGGTGCTCACCGGCGATATGGGCCTGGAACCCGGCAAGCCGACCGAGGACAAAATCGAGGAAATCCGCGCCACCGTGCATGTGGAGCGACGCCAGCAGTTCAAGGACCTGCTGGGCCGCTTCGGCTTCCACCCGCTGGTCTGGGTGGGCATCCTGCTCTCGGTCTTCCAGCAGTTCGTTGGCATCAACGTCATCTTCTACTACTCGACCACGCTATGGAAGTCGGTGGGCTTCGCCGAATCCGATTCCTTCACCATTTCCCTGATCACCTCGGTGATCAACGTGCTGGCAACGATCGTGGCGGTGCTGCTGATCGACGTGCTGGGCCGCAAGCTGCTGCTGATGATCGGCTCCGGCATCATGACGCTCTCCTTGGGCGCGATGAGCCTGGCCTTCGCGCAGGCGGTCACCGTGGACGGCGCGGTCTCGCTGCCCGGCTCCTGGGGCATGGTCGCGCTGGTCGCGGCGAACCTGTTCGTGATCGGCTTCGGCGCCACCTGGGGCCCGGCGGTATGGGTGCTGCTGGGCGAGATCTTCCCGAACTCCATCCGCGCCATGGCCCTGGGCGTGGCGGCCTCCGCGCAGTGGATCGCCAACTTCGTCGTATCCACGACCTTCCCGGCGCTGGCCGAGGCGGGTCTGGCCCTGGCCTACGGCATCTACGCGTTCTTCGCGCTGCTGTCCCTGGTGTTCGTAGCCTTCCTGATCCGCGAGACCAAGGGGCGCACACTGGAGGACATGACGCTGTAGCGGCCGGCATCACGGCGCAGGCAAGGAGGCGGGAACCCAGCACAGTTCCCGCCTCCTTGGGTCGTTAAAACCTACTGCGCCGTGTAGCCGCCATCCACGGCCCAGACCGCGCCGGTGACCAAGCTCGCCTTAGGCGAAGCGAGAAACCCGATGACGTTCGCGACTTCCTGAGGGGTGCCGAGCCTGCCCAGCGGCTGCCGGCTGGTCATCCGGGAACGCACTTCCGGCGGCAGCCTCCGCAGAAGTTCGGTGTCCACGTAGCCCGGGGCTACGGCATTGACCCGGACCCCTTGCGCGGCGTAGGTCAATGCCGTGGAGCGCACCAAATTCACCACCCCGGCCTTCGCCGCCGAGTAAGCGGCGGAATTCGCCTGGCCGACCAGCCCGAGGATCGATGAGATGGCCACGATGGAGCCGGATCCCTGCGGAACCATATGGCGCAGCGCATGCTTCATGCTCAGCGCGGTACCACCGAGGTTGATGTCCAGCACCCGGTTCCAGGAGGAACTGTCCAGCTCATGCAGCGGCCCCTTGGTTTCGGCGATGCCGGCGTTGGCGACCAGTACATGCAACGGGCCGATGTCCCGTGCCGAGGCGAAGAGCCCGGCCACTGAATCTTCGTCGGAGACATCGCAGCAGACCGCCAGCGCGTGGTGTCCTTCGGCCCGGATCCCGGCAGCGACATCCTCAGCCCGGGCATCGACATCCCCGATGACCACCCGATACCCGCGCGAGGCGAGCAGCCGCGCGGTGGCGGCCCCGATGCCGGTTGCCGCACCGGTGACCACTGCGGCATCGGGGCTCACCGCTGGCGCACCTCGCGGGTTTCACCGACCAGCTCGAGGATGTCACGCCCCAGCCGGTAGCCGAACACCAGCGCGGGGCCGATGTGCGAGCCGTAGCCCGGGTAGCCTCCCCCGAACACCGACACCGCGGCGGCGCCCACCGAGTACAGGCCGTCAATGCGGCTTCCGTCCTCGCGGATGACCCGCGACCGGTCGTCCACGTCAATGCCGGCAAAGGTGCCGATGTCCCCCATCTGCACCTTCGCGGCATAGAACGGGCCCTTGGCCAGCGGGGCGAGGTTCGGGTTGGGCTTGTGCTCCATGTCCCCGCGGAAGTGGTTGTAGGCGGTGGAGCCGCGGCCGAATTCGGTATCCTTCCCGGCGAGCGCATCGCGGTTGAAGCGCTCGATGGTCTGCTCCAGGCCCTGGGGGTCCACACCGATCTTCGCCGCGAGGTCCGCGATGCTGCGTCCCTTGTGCAGGTAGCCGATCCGATGGAAGAAGCCGCGCGGCACCGGCCACGGCTTGGCGTAGCCGATGCCGTACTTGTCCATAAGCCGCTTGTCGCCGATGATCCAGGCGTAGACGTCCTGCTCGTTGGCGTGGTGGTCCAGCATCTGCCGGCCGAAGTCGTGGTAGCTCAGTGCCTCGTTGCCGAAGCGCTTGCCGTCGCGGTCAACGGTGATCATGCCCGGCAGGCCGATCTGCCGCAGGTGCGGGAAAAGCCGCTGCGCGCCGCCGCGAAGGTACTTGAAGACCGTGACCGGAGCCCAGGAGGCCACCGAGGAGACGTTGTCGTTGATCCGGCCGCCGGCGGCCATGGCCATGCGGGCCGAGGAGCCGTCATGCCCCTGGGTAGGGGTGAAGTGCTGGCCGCCGAGGGTGTCATGGGCGAAGTACTTCTGGCGCAGCTCGTCGTCGGCCGAGAACCCTCCGCCGGCCAGGACCACACCCAGCTTGGCGTTGACCAGACCGGCGTGCTTGCCGCCGAGCACCGCGCCGGTCACGGAACCGTCCGCAGCGGTGCGCAGCTGCTGCACCGGGGTGCCGGTCCAGACCCGCACCCCGGCATCCAGCGCGGAGCGGACCATGCGCACCATCAGCGCCGAGCCGTTGGTGCGCTTGATCGGCTGGCCGTGCAATGCGATGTCCTTCCAGGTCTTCAGCAGCTTGGCGGCCACGTAGGTGAAGGACTTAGGGGACTGGTTGGCGTGCAGGAACTGGGTCAGGTCCGGCCCGACCTGCGGCATGTAGCCGAAGACCGTGTAGGAGCTGAGGTAGGGCTGGATTTCCTTGCGCCGGTCGCCCAGCATGCGCACATCGGCGTCGGAGGGCAGGATCGCCCGGCCCCCCAGCTTCGCCCCGGGCAGGTCCATCTGGTAGTCCGGCGCCTTCTCCGGGTAGGAGAAGACCACGTCGGTGTCGTTCTCGAAGAAGTCGATGGCCTCCGGCACGGTATCCAGAAATCCTGCGACACCCTTGGCGTTGTAGCTGTCCGGGGCCAGCGCCCTGAGGTATTCCTCCGCTTCGGCGCGGGTGTCGCCGGTGGCGGCGGCTCCCTTGCGGTTGCCCGGAACCCAGGACCAGCCGGCAGAGAGGGCGGTGGTGCCGCCGAAGTGCGGGGACTTCTCCGCGACGATCACGTTCAGCCCGTCGTGGGCGGCGCGGATGGCGGCGGCCAGGCCGGCCACTCCGGATCCGACAATCAGCAAGTCGCAGTTGTAGGTGGTAGTCATGTGCTGGTCCTATCGTTTGGAGGCGACGGCCCGCAGGTAGGGCTCGCCGAGCTCGGCAATGTTCGTGTGGGCGGTTTCGCGGGCGGAAAAGGCTGCAATGGCGGCCAGCAGGGCACAGACGCTGCCGAAGACCGCGACCGGAACCCAGCCGAATTCGCCTTCGGTGAGCAGCAGTCCGCCGATCATCGGGCCGAAGCCCGCCACCAGCAGGCCCAGCTGGTTGCCCATGGCCATGCCGGTGTAGCGCACCGGGGTGGCGAACAGCTCGGCGAAGAACGACGGCCAGATCCCGTTGAATCCGGAGTAGAACACCGTCATGAACAAGAAGCTCGCGGCGAAGACCAGCCAGATGTTCCCGGTGCCCAGCGCCAGGAAGTACAGGTAGAGGCTCACGGTGCTGCCAATCATTGCGGTCAGCATCAGCGGGCGGCGCCCGATCCGGTCCGAGAGCCGGCCGCACAGCGGCATCGCCACCATGGACAGTCCGATGGCCACCGCGTTGACGGCCAGGATGGAAGTGCGCTCGATCCCGCCGTGCTGCACCGCGTAGGACAGGCCGAAAACGGTGAAGATGGTTTGCATGACCGAGAAGATCGACATCAGCAGCACACGCAGCACGTCGGAACGCTGATAGCGCAGCACCTCGCGTGAGGGGAGCTTGCGCGGCTGGTCCTCGGCGACCTGCTCCTCGAAGGCAGGGGTTTCATCCAGCCGGGTCCGGACCCAGAAGGCCAGCGCCAGCACGAGCACCGAAAGCAGGAACGGGATGCGCCAGCCCCAGCTCATCAGCTGCTCCTGGGGCAGCGCAGTAACCGGGATGAACACCAGCGTAGAGAGCACCATGCCGGAGGCGTACCCGGTCATCACGAACGAGGTGAAGAAACCGCGGCGGCCCTCCGGAGAATGCTCAAGGGTCAAGGAGGAGGCGCCGGCCGATTCGGCACCGGCGGAGAAGCCCTGGGCCAGGCGGGCGATCACCAGCAGCACGGTGGCCCACACCCCGATCTGCTCATAGGTCGGCAGCAGGCCGATGCCCAGCGAAGCCAGGCCCATCAGCATCAGCGTGAAGAGCAGGACGTTCTTGCGTCCCAGCTTGTCGCCGAAGTGTCCCATGACCAGTCCGCCCAGCGGACGGGCGACATAGGCGACGCCGAAGGTGGCGAAGGCCGCGATGGTGGCGATGGCCGGATTGCCCGCCGGAAAAAACAGCTGCGGGAAAACCAGGGCGGCGGCGGTGCCGTAGATGAAGAAGTCGTAGTACTCCAGGGTCGATCCCAGGAAAGAGGCCAGCGCGGCCTTGACCGGGGTGCGCCGTGGCACGGATCCGCCGTGCTCGGTGGGCGACTGCGGCGCCACGTCGGGTGAGGTGCTCATGGTGCGTCCTTAGCTGTGCGAGGGGAGAAGCGAGGAATCCAGCTCGAAATCGACGTAAGCCAGGTCCAGCACATTCGGCAGGGACAGCGGCTTGATCGCTTCGTGCAGCGGGTGGGTGTTGTAGACGGCGATGTCGCCGGCACTGCGGAAGTCCGCGACGATCACGTGGTCCCAGGAGCGGTCGGTCTTCATGACATCCGGCCCGTGGACCAGATCCAGCATGCCGGGGATGTTGCCCTTCATGGCTTCCAGGCCGGCGATCCAGCGTTCGCGGATCTGCGGGGTGAATCCCTCGGAGAAGCGGAACATCACGATGTGGCGGATCATAGGGCCACCGCGCTCAGGTTCTGCGCCGAGTACTCGGACGGCTGGCCGGCGATGGCCCGTCCAGCCAGGTAGGCGAGGGTCATCAGCGGCCCGAGGGTCGCTCCGGCGCCAGGGTATCCGGCGGAGTAGGCGCTTTCGGCGGTATTGCCGGCGGCGTACAGTCCTTCAATCGGGATCCCGTCAACATCCAGCACCTGGCCGCGGCCGTCGGTGCCGATGCCGCCGCAGGTGCCGAAGGCGCCGTTGAGTACCTCCATCGCGTAGTACGGTCCGTACTGCAACGGGCCGAGCGAGGGGTTGGGCCACTGGTTCCCGGCATCGCCCCAGTAGCGGTCGTAGGCCGAGGAACCGCGGCCGAAGTCCGGGTCCTCGCCGCGCACCGCGTGCTGGTTGAAACGCTCGACGGTGGCCGCCAGGTTCCCGGCGGGGACGCCGATCTTGACTGCCAGCTCTTCCAGGGTGTCGGCCTGGACCAGGTAGTCAGGGGTCGGCTTGCCAGCGCGGTAGTCCAAGATGCCGTAGCGCTGCAGGTACGACTCGTCGAAGACGACGTGGGCAGGGGTGTTCAGCGTCTGGTTGTTCGGCGAGTCCCAGGACTGCAGCACGCGGGCCAGGTCGTTGTAGTTCTGCGCCTCGTTGGCGAAGCGCTGTCCGTGGCGGTTGACCATGATGGATCCCGGGCCCTGGCGCTCGAAGCGCAGCAGGGATCCCACCGGCTCGCCGTCGCGCAGCGTTCCGGTGACCGACATCGGGGCCCACCAGGCTTCGCGGGTGCCGCGGGTCATGGCGCCGATGCGCTGGGCCATCTTCAGCCCGTCGCCGGTGTTCGTGGGCGGGGAGCACATGGTGTACAGGCGGGAGGCCAGCAGCGAGTCGGCCAACGGCTTGTCCCATTCGAAGCCGCCGGTTCCCAGCATCACGCCGTGGGCGGCCTCGATGCGGGTGCCGTCCTGCAGGCGCACGCCGGATACGCGGCCTTCGCTGGTTTCAAGTCCGGCCACGGAGGCCTCGACGGCCAGGGTGACCCCGTTGTCCAGGCAGGCCTTGAGCAACATGGAAACCAGCGCGTGGCCCTTGGCGGCGACGCCGGCATCCTGCCGGGCGGTCAGTTCCTCCCAAGGGAACTTGGTGAAGGCGCCCCAGTCCTCGTATTCCTGCATGGTGTAGGGGTGGCGGCCGTCGGTGCGCACATGCGCGGCCAGCTCGCCGAGCGCTTCGCGGAAGTTGAACAGCTCCGGTTCGACGGTGCGTCCGCCGGACACCGCGCCGGGCAGGTCCTGGCGGTAGTCGGGGAAGTTGTCCAGGAAGATGAATTTCACGCCGAGTTCTGTTTCGGCGAATCGCAACATCGCATCTCCGTAGTCCAGCGCCGCATCCAGCAATTCGGCGCGCCCGCGGCCGCGGGCTACGGCCTGCACGTACTCGCGTCCGGCCTGCTTGGAATCCTCGATCCCCGCTTCGCGGGCATGGTGGTTGTCGACCACCCAGAGCATGCCCCCGGAAACCGCCGAGGTGCCGCCGAGCAGCTCGCTCTTTTCCAGGACGATGACCGAGCGGCCGGCCTTCGCGGCGGTGGCTGCGGTGGTCAGCGCGCCGGCTCCGGAGCCTACGACGACGACGTCGTAGCCGGGCAGCGGCTGCCGGGATTGCGGGTTCAGGATGCGCATGGAAATGATCCCCTTCGATCAGGTGCATTGCTGGGATGCAGAAGATCATGACATGGGTCACACCAAGGGCTGGGCGGGGTGTTTCATTCAACGGAGCACCGCGCTCCGTTGAATGAAACACCTAGAACGCAGCAGGCGTACTGCGGCGCTGGATCTCGCGCCCGGAGGGCTCATAGCCCAGCCGGCGGGTGATGGCGCTGGAGGCGATTTTCAGGTGCGGAACAATCAGGTTCAGCGACTCCTCGCCGCGCGGCACGATGGCCGACAAGGTGGCCACCGCATGGTTCTTCTCCGTGAAGATCGGCACCGAGATGCCGCTGGATTCAGGGACGATGATGCCGCGCATGCTCACGTAGCCACGGCCGCGGATCTCGGCCAGGATGGCACGCAGCTTCTCCGGCTCGGTGACGGTGTCTTCGGTCAGCTTTTCCAGCCGCCGGGACAGGAACATCTCCTGGACCACCTCCTGCGCATAGGCCATGAACACCAGTCCGGCCGAGCAGCCGTGCACCGGCAACCGCCCCGCGATCTTGGTGATGTTCACGGTGGCGTCGTCCGCCGCCAGGCGCTCGATGTAGAGCACGTCGTTGCCCTCCAGGACGCCCAACGAGACGTGGCTGAACCCGTGGTTGATCAGGTCTTCCATGGGCGGCAGGGCAGCTTCGCGCAAAGAGGACGCCCGGGATCCGCGGGAGGCCAGCTCCCACAGCCGGTGCCCGTGGCGCAGCCGGCCCGCGGTATCGCGCACCAGCAGCCCTTCCAGCTCCAGCTCGCTGACCAGCCGGTAGACCGTGGATACCGGCAGGTCGACCGAGCGGGCGAGCTCCCGGAGGCCCAGGGCGGGGGAATCCTCGCCGAAGGCGGACAGGATCCGCACCACGCGGTGGATTACCGATTCTCCAGATGGCGAGTTCGCCATGACGCACCTGCCTCTCTGCCTGCGATCCTCAAGAATATACCGTTGAACGGAACATCGGGTTCTGCTGGCCGCACCGGCTCATAGCCTGAGTCGCATGAATGCACAGATTTCCGCCGGCCGCGCAGCCGGCAAAGTAGTCCTCATTTCGGGAGCCGCCCAAGGCATGGGTGCATCGCACGCCCGGGTGCTGGCAAGCCATGGCGCGAGCGTCGTGATCGGCGACCTGCAGGAGCAGGCCGGGCGCGAGCTTGCCGCGTCGATCAACAAGGAGACCGGGCGCCAGGCGGCGGTCTTCGCGCCGTTGAACGTCACCAGCTTGGAGGACTGGGAACTGGCGGTGCGCACCGCGGTGGAAACTTTCGGACGCCTCGACGTGCTGGTGAACAACGCGGGCATCTACACCCCCGGCTCAGTGGAAAGCGCCAGCCTCGACGACTGGCACCGCACCCTTGACATCGACCTGAACGGCACCTTCTACGGCATGCGCTCGGCGGTACCCGAACTGCGCAAGCAGGACACCTCGTCCATCATCAACATCTCGTCGATCGCCGGCCTGACCGGATTCAAGAACCGGGCGGCGTACTCGGCCTCCAAATGGGCGGTACAGGGGCTGACCAAGACCTCGGCGCTGGACTTCGGCCCGGACGGCATCCGCGTGAACTCGATCCACCCGGGCAGCGTGCAGACGCCGCTGACCGCCGGGCTCCAACGCGGTTTCGGCCAGGTGCCGGCCGGGCGTGCGGCGCAGGTCGAGGAGATCAGCTCCCTGGTGCTGTACCTGGCCAGCGACGAGTCCCGGTTCGTCTCCGGTTCCTCGATCGCCATCGATGGCGGCGAGACCGCGGGCAACAACCTGCGCCAGGATTCCTGAGTCCCGGCTACCAGGGTTTGATCGGCACCTCGGCTCCGGCCTCGGCCTGCAGCGAGAGTACGTGGTCCAAGGTTGGACGCCCCTCGCGCAACGGTCCCTGGTCGTCTAGCGGCACCGTGACGGTTTCGTCCACCGGCAGATCCAGCTGCTCGCCGCGCACCCAGACCGGACGCGAATGCGGCCCGCGCAGCGTGAAGTCGATGGACCGCTGGCGCAGCGTGATGTAGATGCGAGTGCCGTGCCAAGCCAGGCTGAAGCTCATGGAATTCCACTCCTGCGGCAGCCGGGGATCGAAGCAGAGCCTGTCGTCGTCGTCCCGCAGTCCGGCGAAGCCGTACACCAGTGCGGCCCAAACCCCGCCGGTGGAGGCGACATGGACCCCGTCGGCCGTATTGCCGTGCAGGTTCTCCAAGTCCACGTTCAGCGCATGCTCGAAGTATTCCCACGCCAAATCGCGGTATCCCACCTCGGCGGCGAGGATCGACTGCACCGTGGCAGAGAGGGTCGAGTCGCCCGTGGTGAGCGGGTCGTAGTAGTTGAAATCGGCGAGCTTCTGCTCCGCGGTGAAATCGCTGGAGCGCAGCCACAGGGCGAGCACTGTATCGGCCTGCTTGATGACCTGGAAGCGGTAGATCACCAAGGGATGGTAGTGCAGCAGCAGCGGACGCTTGTCGGCGCCGGTGTTCTCCAGATCCCATACCTCGCGGTTCAAGAAATGCTCGTCCTGCGGGTGGATCCCCACCCTTTCCGAATACGGAATATGTATGCATGAAGCTGCATGTTCCCAAGTGGAGAGCTCCTCTGGGTGCAGATTCAGACGCTTGGACAAATCTTTGAAAGCCTTGGGATGGCGCTGCGCGAACTCTCCGAGCAACTGGGCGCTGCGACGCAGGTTGAAGCGCGCCATGACATTGGTATAGAGGTTGTCGTTGACCACGGCGGTATATTCATCCGGGCCGGTCACCCCATGGATGTGGAAGCGTTCGTTCTCCCCGCTGCCACGCCAGAAGCCCAACGAAGACCACATGCGTGCGGTGCCCACCAGGATCTCCGCGCCACCGCCGATCAGGAATTCGTCGTCCTCCATCGCCGTCAGGTACCGGTTCATCGAATACACCACGTCCGCATTGATGTGGTATTGCGCGGTGCCGGCCGGGTAGTAGGCGCTGGCTTCCTCGCCGTTGATGGTGCGCCACGGGAAAAGCAACCCGTCCTCGTTCATGATCCGCGCACGGCGTTTGGCCGCCGGGATCATCGCCACACGCGCGCGCAGCGTGTTCCGGGCCCATTGCTGGTTGGTGTACGTCAGGAACGGCAGGACGTAGATCTCGGTGTCCCAGAAGTAGTGCCCCGAGTAGCCGTTGCCGCTGACCCCCTTGGCGCTGATTCCCATGCCGTCCGCGCGGGCCGAAGCCTGGGCCAGCTGGAACAGGTTCCAGCGGATTTTGCGCTGCAGGGACTTGTCCTTGCTGTCCACCACGACATCGCTGCGCTCCCAGTAGGCTGCCATGAAATCGCGCTGGGCCCGGAAGTGCGCATCAATGCCGCGCGGCACCAGGTGGTTCAGCGCGCGGTTGGCGCGCTGCAGCATCTCTTCGGCGGGGTGGCGCCGCGAGCAGTGGAAGACCGCGAACTTCGCCACGCGCACCCCCTGGCCGGCATCCAGCCGGGCGGTGGCCACCTCTTCGGCGCGTTCCTCGTTCACCGTGCGGGTGAGGTCCACCAGTGGTGCCCCGCCCCCGGTGGTGGTGACCTGGTGCTCGACCATGGCGGCTACCGACATGCCGGATCCGGCCACGTCATAGGAAATGCCCATGCGGGCCCCGTCGCGGCGGTGCCCTGCCGAGCTCAGCGGGTTCACGCTGGCCTCGTCCGCGCGGCGCGGGTCGAAGGCCGGCCCCGAGGCGTCCAGCTCGCCTGGCGAGGCCACCGCACGCTGGGAGCGGTAGCCGATCAAGGAAGACTGCACGATCACGTTGGCCGGGGCGTCCAGCAAGCGCACATGCAGGTCCTGCAGGGCCAGGTGCCGGTCGGAGAAGGAGATCATGGTGCGCGCGGTGACCGCGACGCGGTGCCCCTCGGCGGTGCGCCAGAGGCTGGTGGCCACCAGCGTGCCGTCCCGGAAGTCCAGCCGCAGGTCGTCGCGCAGCATTTCGGTGCGCCCGATTTCCAGCGCCTCGTCGTTGATGAATACGCGCAGGGTGCGGAAGTCCGGGGCGCTGATCATGGTCTGTCCGGTCTCGGCCAGACCGAAGGCGCCCTCCGCGTGGCGGATCTGCCAGGTCTCGTGCAGCCCGTTGATGAAGGTCCCGCCGACCTGCTCGCCCAGCCCGATCTGCGCGGAGCGGCAGCCCAGGAAGCCGTTGCCCAGCGAGAAGACGGTGTCCTGGGCCCCGTTCTCGTCGCGCCCGGCGTCGCGGGTGATGGACCACGGGTCGTATTCCCAGGCGTCGGCCGCCTGCTCGGAGACCAGCTCGGACAAGTCGCCGACCACGAAGTGCGCGCCGGAGGCCATCAGGTCGGCCTCGTTGTCCTCGCGGGCCACGCCGACCACCATGAAGCCGCCGCGCCGGGCCGCACTGACCCCGCTGGAGGCGTCCTCGATGACCACGCATTCCTCCGGGCGCCAGCCCAAGTCGCGGGCGGTGGCCAGGAAGGTGTCGGGCTCGGGTTTCCCGGCCAGCTGGCGGGAGGCGGCCTCGGTGCCTCCCATGACCGTGGGGATCAGTTCGCCCAGGCCGGATCCTGCCAGCACTGCCTTGGCGTTGCGCGAGGAGGAAACCACCGCGACGTCCAGGCCCGCGGCCAGCACCTGCCGCAGGTAGGCCAGCGACCCGGCATAGGGTTCGATGCCGTCGCGCTCCAGCACGGCGGTGAACACGCTGTTCTTCATGTTGCCCAGGGCGCAGACACTGCCGTAGCCCGGCGCGTCGTCCGGGGTTCCCCAGGGCAGCTCGATGCCGCGCGAACCGAGCAGCGCCGCGACCCCGTCGTAGCGGGGGCGCCCGTCCAGCAGGCGGAAGTAGTCGGACTCGGTATAGGGGTCCAGCTCGGGGTGCTCGGCCGCGAGGTAGCCGGAGAAGAGCTCGTGCCAGGCCGAGCGGTGCAGCAGCGCGGTCGGCGTCAGGACGCCGTCCAGGTCGAACAGGACGGCCTTGTAGTCACGGTGCCGGTAGCTGGGGCGAAAATCGTTCACGATCGAAATCCTTCGACAGAGGGGGCGAATTGCTGGCCGTGATTCCTACGGTAGCAACTCATTGCGCACTTGACCCGGCATACTACGATTAAGAACGTGGCTCAGTGGATAGATGTGTGGAATAGCGAAGACTGGCGTGAAGCTGCCGCCGAATGGATCGACCAGGCGTGCAGCGCCTACAACATTTCGCGGGTTGGCGGCCCGGACTTCTGGCCTGCCAGCCTGCACCAGATCTCGGCGCTGGTGCAGACCGACGCGGCCGACCTGATCTTCAGCGCCAACGCGCCGGGGCTGGCCGCCGAGGCGGCGGCGACCGTGAAGGCCGGTGAACTGCTGCCGGACCGCGTGGTCATGCCGCTGGCGATCGACCGCATGGCCGGGTACATGCTCAGCCCCGACTTCGGGCACACCCTGATCGAGCTGGGCAATTCGGTGGAGAACTGGGAGCTGGCGTTGGCCTCGCTCGGCTCCTTCCAGGTGGCGCTCATGGGCCACGAGGAGGATTTCTTCAACGCCGGGGTGACCGTGGTGGATCCGCAGTTCCTGCCCGAGCAGTTCGAGCAGGCGCTGATGCTGCACGTCTCGCTGGACCCCGCCCACCCGCTGTACCTGGATCCCGCCCGCGCCGATGCGCTGGTCGCCAACGTCGACGCGCTCTCCCGCGCGGCCCAGGCCCTGCATGCCGGTCCGGTGCCGTTGAGCCTGGAGCACGGCGGCTTCGATTTGGCGCAGGTCGTGGTCCCGGCCGAGCCGGGCGAGCACGGACGCATCCTGAACCTGGGCGCGGCCCATTGGGCGCACCCGTTCTCCTCGCTGGCAGCCGCGCTGGCGGCAATGAGCGAGGCGTGGAACTGCAGCCTGGAGGACGAGCGGGTCATGCGCGCGCTGGCGGCCTACCTGAACGAGTTCTCCGCCTACGGCAGCGCGGACGACCTCTACGACCTGGTGGCCCCGGCCTGCCTGGTAGCTCCGCTGTCGCAGCATGAAACCTGGCTGCGCCTGCTGCTGGACGCCGGGGACGAGCAGCTCAAGGAGAATGCCGCGCTGGTGCTGGATACGCTCGCGCTGGCCTAGGCCTGCGCGCCGAGCACCTTCACCAGCAGCGCCGCGTCGTCGCTCATGATGGCGTCGACGCCGCGGGCGGCCAGCAGCCGCATGGTCGGCTCGTCGTTGACGACCCACACGTGCACCTGCGCCCCGGCGCGCTGCACCGCGCGCACGAAGCGGGATGTGGCCACCGGGATGGCGCCCTGTTTCAGCGGGACCTGCACGGCCCAGAAATCCCTGACCAGCCGGCGCGGAACACGCCCGAACAGGTGCGCGCACAGCCAGATCAGCACCATCTGGCGCCGCCCCGGCGAGCGCCTCACCGGCTTGGAGAGCAACGCGGCGACCGCGGCGCTGCGCCGGGTGTCGAAGGACGCCAGCGCAATGGAGCCGTGCGCCCGGCGCCGCTCGATGAGCTGTGCCAGCGGGCCGATGACGTGATCGTCCTTGACGTCCAGGTTCAGCAGGGCGTGCGGGAAGGCGTCCAGCAGCGTCTCGAGGGTGCACAGCGGCTGGCCCCCGGCGCGCACCTGAGCCAGCTGCGCATCCGAGTGGTCGTTGAAGCGCCCGGCGGCGTCGGTGACCCGGTCCAGGGTCTGATCGTGGAACAGGTAGACGGTGCCGTCCGCGGAGGCATGCACGTCGGATTCCAGGTGGTCGATTCCCAGCTCCACCGCCCGCTGGAAGGCAATCAGGGTGTTCTCCTCCAGCCCGGTGCGCACCCCGCGGTGGGTGAAGGCGCGGGTCATGGCAGCAGGCCCTCGATGACCTGGGCGACGCCGTCCTCTTCCAGCGGCGGGGCCACGTGGCGGGCCGAGGCCAGGGTGAGCGGGTGCCCGGAGGCCATGGCGTAGCCGTGGCCGGCGAACTGCAGCATCTCGATGTCGTTGGGCATGTCCCCGAAGGCCATCACCTCGTGGGCCCCGATGCCCAGCCGGCGGCAGTATTCGTCCAGCGTGGTGGCCTTGTGGATGTCCACGTGCGCCATCTCCAGCAGCGAGACGTCGAAGGCGGAGTGGGTCACCGAGAGCAGGCTGCCCAGCTGCGGGGCGACCGCGGCGTAGAAGTCGTCCATCGCCATGCGCGGGGAGCGGGCCAGGAACTTCACGATGCCCTCGGCCTCGATCTCGTCGCTGGACAGGTCCAGCGGAGCCTGCACGCCGAAGTTGTGGTGGCGGTCGGCGAAGCCCTCGCCCAGGTGCAGCCCCTTGGTGGTTTCCGCCGCGAACGCCGCGTGGGGCTCGTGGTCGAGGATGATGCGCGCGGCCTGCCTGGCGGTTTCCACCGGCAGCGTGCGCGACCAGATGACCTGGTCGTGCTCCAGGTCGTAGAGCAGCGCCCCGTTGGAGCAGATGACGGTTCCCATCTCCCCGAAGGACTCGATCACCGGGGTCAGCCAGCGGAACGGGCGCCCGGTGACGAACACGATCTGGATGCCAGCGTCCCTGGCGGCGAGGAACGCCTGCCGGGTGCGGCCGCTGATCGTTCCGTCGTGGTTGACGATGGTTCCGTCCAGGTCCGAGGCAATCAGCTTGATCATCTACAGCTCCTCGCGGCGCGGCGGGTTGGCGCCTGCGCGCTGCACCGTCACCGAAGCGGCGCGCGAGGCGAAGTCCAGCGCCTGGGCCAGCTGGCCGACCTGCAGGTCCGCCAGCTTGGCGCGGTTTGCCGCGCCGAGCGTGCCGTGCTCGGCCAGCCAGCACAGCAGCGCCGCGGTGAACGTGTCGCCGGCGCCCACGGTGTCCGCGACCTCCACGGCCGAGGATTCATGGGCGGTGTCGCCGGCGCGCACCACGCCCCAGGAGCCGCGCGAGCCGGAGGTCGCCACGATCAGCGCCGGTCCCAGCGCCAGCCAGGCGCGGGCCGAATCCTGCACCGAGCGTATCGGGTAGAGCCATTTCAGGTCGATGCCGGAGACGCGGACCACGTCGGCCCGGCCGACGAACTGCTCCACCTGGGCGACGGTCTGCGCGTGGCTGGAGACCAGCGAGGGGCGCAGGTTCGGGTCGTAGCTGATGGTCGCATGGGCGCGGGCCGCGGCGAGCAGCGGCAGCAGCTCCTCGGGGCTGAACAGCGTGGCGATGGAGCCGGTGTGCACCAGCTCGGTGTCCTGCGGCAGCTCGGGGCCGATTTTCGGCATCTGCCAGTAGGCGTTGAAGGTGAAGCTGGCCCCGCCGGCCGGGTCCAGGATGCCGTGAGCCAGCACTGTCGGTTCGCTGTCCTTGCCGCCGATGTAGCGCACGTCGTTGCCGGCCAGGTAGGACTCGATCTTGCGGCCGTTCTCGTCGTCCCCCCAGCGGGAGATCAGGGTGCCCGGGTAGCCCAGCCGGGCCAGCGAAACCGCCACGTTCAGCGGAGATCCGCCCACGAATTCCTGGGCCGGGGCGATGCCTGAGGCCAGGACATCGACGAGCGCTTCGCCGATGACGGTCGGGTTCATGTTGCTCCTTTAATAGTGCGCGGGGGACAACGCCCGCACGCAGGCGTCCCACTGGCTGCTGCTCGGGTCGATCCAGGTGTAGTGGTCGCCCTCGAAGATTGTGAAGGCGTGTTCCTGCCCCAGGGCCGCGGCCCGCTGGGCGGCGCGCCGCGCGATCTTCACCGGCACGTCCGCGTCATCCCGTCCATGAAAGATTATGACACGGGCGCGCACCGGCCATAATTCCACCGGGTCGTAGGCGGCGCGCGGCAGCGGGCCGAGCAGCTCGTCCACTGCCCCGTCGCTGAGCGCCAGGGCTTGGGCCAGGCCCAGGTCCAGCAGCCCGGCCTGGCTGATCACCTGAGTGATGCGTTCGTCATGGGCGGCGAGCACGCAGCCCAGCTGGCTGCCGGCCGAATGCCCGATGACCGTGATGGGGCCTTCCTCCTTGATCAGCCCCACGGCCAGCTTGGCGTCGGCCAGCATCTGCGCGGCGCTGCCCGGGCCGCGGCGGTATTCCAGGTTGTAGGCCGGGATGCCGCGCGCGGCCAGGTCCGCGGCCAGCGGCGCACCCAGGCTGGCGGTGTATTTTTCGCGCCAGTACCCGCCGTGGATGATCATCACGGCCCCGCGGGCGGTGACTGCCTCCGGTTCGTAGTACTGGAGCCACTGGTCGGGGTGGGCGCCGTAGTGCATGCCTATTTGCCCGGGAAGTTCGCCGCGCGCTTTTCCACGAAGGCGGCCCGGCCTTCCACCGAGTCCTCGGTGTGGAAGGCGCTCATGAAGGCGTCGGCTTCCTTGGCCAAGGCGTCGTGGGTGTCCAGCCCGTCCATCTGCACCATGGCGCGCTTGGCGATGGTGACGGCGGTCGGCGACACGGCGGCGATCTCCGCGATGGTCGCGATGGCCGCGGGGAGCAGCTCGTCCGGCGCGGTCACGCGGTTGGCCAGGCCGATGCGCAGCGCCTCGTCGGCCTTGATGCGCCGTCCGGTGAAGATCAGTTCGCGGGCCATGGCGCGTCCCACGCGCTGCGGCAGGCGCACCGAGCCGCCGAAGCCCGGGACCAGGCCCAGGTTGACCTCCGGCTGGCCGAAGCTGGCGCGCTCGGAAGCGTAGATGAAGTCGCAGGCCAGCGCGAGTTCGCAGCCGCCGCCCAGGGCGAAGCCGTTGACCGCGGCGATGACCGGGACCTGCAGGGATTCGAAGCGTTCGGTGACCACGTGCATCTGGCGGGCATAGGCCAGGAAGGTCGCTTCGTCCATGGAGTTCATCTGCACGATGTTCGCCCCGGCGACGAAGGATTTCTCCCCCGCGCCGGTGATGACCAGGCCGCGGTACTCGTAGCCGGTGGTTTCAAACCAGTCGAGGAACGCCTCGAGGTCGTTGACCACCTCGCGGGCCAGCGCGTTCAGGCTCTTGGGCTGGTCGATGGTGAGGATCAGGGCATGGTCCTGGACGGACAGGGTGAGGGTATCGAATTGCTTCATACCCAAACTCTCTCATGAGTTGCGGATCACGTCCTAGGAGATTGCGCGGGTGTCTAGCGGCGTTTGCGCGGCTTGGAGCCTGAGGCCCGTGCTTTGCTCTTGGCCTGCTGTTTTGCCTTCTTGGCCGCTTCCTGCGCCTTGGCCTTGGCCTTGGCCTTCGCCTGGTCGTTGACCTTCTTCGCCTGCTGCTGGTCCTGGCGCACCGAGGCCTGGCGCGAGGAGTTGGCGCTGCGCCCGCGCACGATGCCGATGAATTCATCCACCAGGGCGGTGTCTTCCATGGCGGCGGGCCAGGCGATGCCGATCTGGGTCGGGTTGCCGTCCTCAATGAGGCGGTAGATGACGTCCTTGCGGTGGAAGAGCCGGGCGATGCTCTGCGGCACGCGGACCACCTGAGCTCCGGAGGCGACGACCTCCATCGCAACGGGAATGCCGCCGACTTCCTCGGGGTAGTCGGCCAGGTCCAGCTGCGCGAAGCTCCGAACGACCGAGGCCGGGATGGATTCCTCGTAGTACTCCACGTCGTGGTCCTTGGCCGCGCAGACCACTTCCAGTTCCTCGTACAGCGGGATGACGTGGCGGGTTGCGTCCTTGGGCGAGTCACCGCGGTAGCGCACGAACACCGCGTCGGCCGTGCCGTCGGCCAGCAGCTGGAGGATGTCGCCCTCGTCGTGGCGCGCGGCCACCAGCTGGACATCCGGGTAGCGTTCGGCGAAGCGGTCCATCCATTTGCCCGGGGTGACGCCTGCGACGTAGGAAACTCGAAGTTTTTGCACGGTTAAAGCCTACTTGTCTTTGATCTTCGTCGTTTGGGTTAACCGCCGCTGGCGGGCGCCGGGGAAATCCGGCGCCCGCCAGCGGGTGAAGTCTGCTGCTTACTTGTCGGTCTTGACGACCAGCACGTCGCATGGAGCCGAGTGGGCTACCGAAGAGGCGACGGAGCCGAGCACGCGGCCCAGGCCCTTCATGCCCACGTTGCCGACGACGATCAGCGATGCGTTGCGGCCCTCGGCCTCGGAGATCAGGACGTCGCCCGGCTTGCCGTGGCCTGCTGCCGCGGTGATGTTCACGTCCGGAACTGCGCTCTTGACGTCGTTGGCGACGCGCTGGGCCAGCTTGCGGGCCTGCTCGGCGTCGTCCAGGATCCAGGTGTCGGAACCGATGGAGACGACTTCGGTGTTGTCCGATGCGTGCGCGGTGACGACAACCAGTTCGGCGTCCAGCTTGACTGCGAGGCTGGCGGCGCGGCGTGCGGCGCGCTGGGCGGTTTCGGAACCGTCGACGCCGACAATGATGGTCTCAGACATATTTTCTCCTCTATGTAATGATGCTGCTTGCTGTGATGGATACCACTTTATGGGTTTTAAGCGACTTTTTCCTGCAGGAATTCCACGGCGCGCTTCCAGGCGGTGTCGGCCAGCGCAGGATCGTAGTTCCCGGCCGGATTCTCGTCGTTGTGGAAGGCGTGCTTTCCGTCGTAGTAGAAGTAGGTGACTTCGGTACCGGATTCGCGGCGGATCTGCTGTTCCTGCTCGCGCGCCTGGTCGACCGGGTAGAAGTCGTCGAAGTTCGCGTAGTGGCCTTGGACCGCGGCGCTCACGCCGCTGAAGTCGTTGGGCACGCCCTGGCCGACGCCGTAGAATGGCACGGCCGCCGCGATCTTCTCGCCCTGCTGCGCCGCCAGCTGCAGGACGAACCCGCCGCCCATGCAGAAGCCGATGGCCCCGAGCTTCTCGCTGGTGACATTGTCGCTCGCCAGCAGGTAGTCAACTGCACCGGCCAGCAGTTCGGCGCCCTTTTCCTCGGGAAGCTCGGACATCATGCGCTTTGCCTCTTCGCCGTCATGGGTGATGCTGCCGCCGAAGAGGTCCGGGGCCAGCGCCACGAAGCCCTGGGCGGCCAGGCGGTCTGCGACGTCGCGGATGTGGTCGGTCAATCCCCACCACTCCTGGATCACGATGACCCCGGGCCCCTTGCCTGATTCAGGCAGCGCGAGGTATCCGTGCGCTTCGGTCCCGGAGGATTCAAATGCCACGTTCTGGTGCGGGGTTTGTACTGCCATCTCACAACCTTCGTTTCAATGAATACCGCGTTGATTTCAGTCTATAAAACGGATGGCAGAAATTGCATTGACCCTAGTCACATATCAGTGAATCAGCGGTGTGGTGACGGCTACTTCTCCGTGGCGGCGCGGAGCTCAGCGGGACGCGGGCTGCGGGAGCTCGACATCACCGATGCGCTCGAGCGCGTCGATGACCAGATTCCAGAATCCTGCGTGGTCCAGGTCTACCGCCACCGAGGTATGGCAATCCTCTGCCGCAGGGGCCCGGAAATCCGCAACGGTCATGCCCAGAGTGAGTTCGCCGCGCAGCTCCACGCTGACCGGGGCCTTGACCGTGCGCACGACGTCGGGGTCGATCACATAGGCCACGGCGCACGGGTCATGCACCGGGGGCGCGTCGAATCCCTGGTTGTCGCGATAGGCCTGGGCGAAGAAATCCATCAGTTCGCGCACGAAGCGGGCCGGGCCGGTGCCGATCTGCTCGATGCGTTCGACGACCTCGGCGGTGGCCAGCGCCTGGTGGGTCAGGTCCAGTCCAACCATGACCACCGGCCACGGTTCGTTGAAGACGATGTGCGCGGCTTCCGGGTCGATCTTGATGTTGAATTCCGCCACGGCGCTCCAGTTGCCGACGTGGTAGCCGCCGCCCATGAGCACCACTTCGCGCACCCGCTGGACGATCCGTGGTTCCTTGCGCACGGCCAGGGCGATGTTGGTCAGGGCTCCGGTGGGCACCAGGGTGACCTCGCCCGGTTCGTGGGCCATGATCGTGTCGATGATCAGGTCCACGGCATGGCGCGGATCGAGCTCGATGTTCGGCACGGGCTGGGCGGGGCCGTCCATGCCCGAATCCCCGTGCACGTCGCCTGCGGTTTCGATGTCGCGCACCAGCGGGCGGGCGCAACCCGAGGCGAACGGGACGCCTGTGATCCCGGCGATGGTCCCGACGGCGAGCGCATTAGCGGTCACCTTGTCCAGGGTCTGGTTGCCCGCCACGGTGGTGACCCCCAGCAGATCGATCTTCGGGCTGCCGTGGGCCAGGAGCATCGCGACAGCATCATCATGGCCTGGATCGCAGTCGAGGATGATCTTGCGAGCGGCAGGTGCCTCATGAGTCATGGTGTGCTGTCCTTCGGGCGCCGGGCGGCGGCCGCCGGCATGGATTACGGTTCTTCCTTGATTCTCCCGGCAACCACCACGATCGTCAAACGCTTAACTATTGCCTTTCAAACGCGGGAATGCGCACTAGTATGGATCCATGAACATTGGGGAAAAATCTGCGGGCAAGCAGCCTCCGCGCCGCGTGACCGCCGCGATGGTCGCCGAGCACGCCGGGGTCTCAACCGCCACCGTGTCGTTGGTGGCCAACGGCAAGTCCGCCGGCCGCGTCTCGAAGCACAACGAGGAACGCGTCCGGGAGGCGATCCGCGAACTCGGCTACTTCGTGGACGGCATCGGCAGCTCGCTGGCCAAGGGAGTCAGCTCGCTGGTCATCCTGGTGGCGCCTGATATTTCGAACCCGTTTTTCGCCAAGGTGATCGCCGGCGTTCGCTCGGTCCTGGGCAACGACTACCAGCTGCTGCTCTCAGTGACCGATGCGGGCATCTCCCCCAGCGCCACCGAGACCCGCCGCCTGCTGGGGCTGCGCCCGGCCGGGCTGCTGGTCCATGCGCCGACCAAGGTGTTTCTGGAAGACCTGGCCGGTCCGCTTCCGCTGGTGGCCTTGGATGCGCCGGGCATCGACCCTTCGATTCCCGCGGTGAACATGGATGTGGCCCAGGGCGCCGAGGCAGTTGTGGCCCATTTCGCCAGCTTGGGGCACACCAAGGCCGCCTATCTGGACGGCAGCACCGGCACCGACACCCTGATGGTTCGCCGCGAAGCCTTCCTCGACGCCGCCGCGCACTACGGCATCGAGGTCCTGCCAGGCAATGTGGCAAGCTCAATGATCGACGTCGGCGCGGCATCCGATGAATTCAGCCGCAACTGGCCGATGTGGGAGTCCTGCGGGGTGACCGCCTTGGCCTGCGCCACGGACACCCAGGCCTTCGGCGTGCTGCACGCGGCGCGCCACCTGGGCATCCGAATCCCCCACCGCCTGGCCGTCACCGGATTCGACGACTTGCCGTACTCGGCCACCTCGAGCCCTTCGATCACCAGCGTCCAGCTCCACGCCACCGAGGTCGGCCGGCAGGCCGCGCTCAAGCTGCGCGAACTGATCGACGGCCAGGCGCCGCAGTCGCTGCAGTCGATGCTTCCAAGCTCCCTTGTGGTCCGCGGCTCCACTACCGCCGACGGCGGGCTGTAGGAGTGCGCAATTCACGGTTCTTCACCGTCGCCACCGCGGTCGTGGCCCTGCTGGTGGTGCTGGGCATGGTGGTCATGAGCAGCGGCGTGCTGGGCCTGATCTTCGATCCCGAGCCGGAGCTCGACACCTACTATCTGCTGAAGGCCGCACTGCCCGGCTGGTCCTAGACGATCAGCTTTCCGCCCTTGGCGACCTCCGGGTCGGTGCAAGAGGACAGGTCGAAGCAGCAGGGGCGGCGCTTGCCGTCCAGCAGCTTGGAGATGCTGACCTCCACGCGACGCTGTCTGGTCTGCGGATTCTTGGTCGCGCCGACCCAGCGCACCCACTCCCAGCGCGCCATCGGGGTCAGCCCTGCCCAGGTCCCGTCCAACTCCGGGGTGTCCTTCAGCGCCGCGGAAAGATCCCCCGGCACCTCGGTTTCCGGCCAGCTGCCGCAGAGCTGGGCGGTGAAGGCCAGCTTCGAGCCTGGTTCAGCGTCGATATCCACCGGTCCGCTGCCGTCGATGGACAGCCAGTGCCCCTTGCGCCCGTCCGGGTCGAGCACGACTGTGACCGTGTCGCAGGCACCCGACAGTTCCACCGCAACCTGGCCGCGACTGGGCAGCCGATCGCTGGATTCCTGGTCGAATGCGACGATTCGCCGGTCGGCGATCAGCCGCACGATTCCGGTCAGTTCAAATGCTTCGCCCTTGGCAGCCATCAGCCCATCCCTTCGGTGAATTCCCGAGACTGATTTTATGCCACCTGACCACCGTCGGGAACGCCCCGGCATTGGAACACTCCGCGTTACCAGGATTCTTTTCCCGTGGGGATCACGCGCGCGGCCCCAGGGCTCGACCGGATCAACCAACGCTTCGTGGCTTGCCTGGGCTGCCGTGCGCGGCGTGATGGGCCTACTGCTTCCCGCGGCCTTCGCGGCCAGACCCGGGCCACCATCGAAAGGACCGTAGCGCTCGACCGGGATCCGGTCACCACAATGGCCAATTTCTTCAACTACTGCACGATCCTGTCCAATATCTTCTGCGCCGTGGTGCTGCTGCTTGCCGCATGGCCGATGACCAGCCAGGGCTCGAGGCCGCGTGACACCGCACGGCCGGCCTGCTTGCCTGCGCAACGACCTATATGCACGTCACCGGCGTGGCCTACAACCTGCTGCTCAGGGGCATCATGCTGGATCAGGGCATCACCGTGCTCTGGTCGAACGAGGTCATGCACCTTTTCGGTCCGGTCGTCACGCTTCTCGATGCGCTTTTCGACCACAAGCCCCGCGCGCTGCCCTGGAAATCCGTGGCCTTGGCGCTCACCTTCCCCCTGGCCTGGCCCGGATACACCTGGATCGGCGCTCCGTTCGCGACAACCCCGGCGACAACTCCGGGGTGATATCCGTACCCTTTCCTCGACCCTCATCCGCAGGGCGGCTTCGGCCCGGTCGCGGGATACGTCACCGGCATCGCCGTGGCCATCGCGGTCCGCGCCTGCGCCGTCAATGCGCGGGGCCGCTGGCGGCACGCCCGGAAGGCGGCTTCTTGATAGCCGACACGAGGCGCCCGCCGGAGTAGTCCGCGCCGGGTGAGATCTGCACGACGCAAGAAGGTGTTTTTGCAGACGGCCTTGGGCCGCGAAACAGCTGTTCCAAGGCAAAGCAATAACCTCCGGTTCGAGATTCAGATCTCAAACCGGAGGTTATCCATTTTGTGCGCGAGGGGGGACTTGAACCCCCACGACCTTGCGATCACTGGCACCTGAAGCCAGCGCGTCTACCAATTCCGCCACTCGCGCATATTTACTTTTTCGCTGCCCACTCTCGCGGCAACAAGAATTAGCTTACACACACTTTTACCGATCACCTAATCGAAACGGTACTTTGTGGTCAGCAACACATTTGCAACTTTTTTAATGCCCGCTCCGTTGGCCTATTGCACCACGTGTTCGCCAGCAAATTTCCGGCAATTGCACAGCTGAAAACAGTAAGATCGACAATGAAGTTCCGTGTTCTGGTCGTAATGGCCACCTCAATCGGGGCTCGATAGATATCCAAAAAGGTAGGAAGGAGCGCGAGTAATGGGCTTTCTCGACAAGGTCGAACGAGGCTTGGAGAAGGTCGTCACCAGCTTCTTCCGGGGCACCAGCACCAGCGAGATCAAACCCGTAGAGCTGACCACCGCCCTGCGCAATGAGATGGATCGCGGCATTCTGCCAATTAGCGAGGGCCGCAGCCTGGCGCCGAATGACTTTGTCGTTTCCCTGAGCGAGAAGGACTTCGAGACCGCCAAGGGATGGGGCTCATCCGTCGTCAACGAGCTGGCCAAGGTTACCGCGGAACACGCAAGCACCCAGGGCTACTCGGTGCAGAGCGACATCATGATCCATTTCGTCTCCGACCCGAACTTCAAGGTCGGCGAGATGGAGATCAACGGTTCCATCAAGGATGCCAGCTCCAAACCGGCCGCCTCTGCCCCGGTTCGCGAACCGGAGCCCAAGCCATCGGGCGCCGCCGCAATCCCCCGCGAGCCAGCTTCCCCGAAGACCACCGCCCAGCCGCGCCCAACCAGCCGCCCGAAGCCCGAGCCCGCGGCACCTTCCATCCCCAAGCAGGCGATCTTGGAAGTCGACGGCGAACGTTTCGCATTGCACCATCACTCAATCGTTCTCGGCCGTTCGGCCAGCACCGACATCCCGGTGGACGACTCGGGAGTTTCGCGCCAGCACGTCCGCGTCGAGACCCGCGGACAGAATACCTATGTCGTCTCCGACCTCGGTTCCACCAACGGAACCTACGTCGATGGAAAGAAAATTTCCTCTGAAACCCGTATATTTGACGGTTCAATCATCAATATCGGACAGACGAAGATCGTCTTCCGACTGATTACCACGAACAACGGAGACCATGCATGAATGACCTCGTTCTGAGCCTGCTCCGTTTGGGCTTCCTTGTCCTGATCTGGCTGCTCGTTCTCAGCGTGGTCGGGTCGATGCGCCGCGATCTGGCCATCGGCTCGCGGTCGCGCACCGGAAAGCCGAGCGCCCGGGCGCTGAAGAAGAACCCCGAGCTGGCCGAGCCGGAACCGACCACCCGCAAACCCGCAAGCGCATTGCAGATCCTCGAGGGCCCCCTGGCCGGACGCACCATCACCCTGCAGGGGCAGCCGATCCTCTTCGGCCGTGCCCAGGATGCGACGGTGGTCCTGGAAGACGACTACGCCTCGGGACGCCACGCCCGCCTGTTCCCACAGGGCTCGCGCTGGTTCATTGAAGATCTCGGTTCCACCAACGGAACCTTCGTAGGAGACAGCCAGCTGACCCGTGCCCAGGCAGTTGAGCCGGGGCAGCGCATCCGCATTGGGAAGACTGTCTTGGAATTGAAGGCTTAGCCTATGGCTTTGAAGCTTAAATTTGCCGCCAAGTCCGACGTCGGACGAATCCGCAAGAAGAATGACGACTCCGCCTATGTGGGTCAGCACCTCGCGGTCCTGGCCGACGGCATGGGCGGCCATGTAGGAGGCGACGTCGCCTCGGCCTCCACCGTGCTGGATCTGGTGCATCTGGACCGTCCAGTGACGGCCGATCCGCAAAATGCGCTGCCGGATGAAATCCAGGCCGCCAATCTCGTCTTGAACGAACTGGTCGGCGCCAATCCCAAGCTTTCCGGCATGGGAACCACCGTGACCTCGCTGCTCCTGTCCGGCTCGACGCTGCACATGGCCCATATCGGCGACTCACGCGCCTACCGCCTGAAAAACGACGTTTTCGAGCAGATCAGCACCGACCACACCTTCGTCCAGCGCCTCGTCGAAGAGGGGCGCATCAGCCGCGCGGAAGCGGAAATCCACCCCCACAAGAACGTGCTCCTGCGCGTGTTGGGCGATTCGGATGCTTCCCCCGAGCTCGACGTCCAGCAGCTCGAGGCAAGCGTCGGCGAACGCTGGATGCTCTGCTCGGATGGCTTGACCGACGCAGTGCCATTGCCGGTCATCGAGGAAATCATCCGTTCGACCCCGGACATGGATCAGGCGGTCAACGACTTGGTCGCGATCACGCTGAACAACGGCGCACCTGACAACGTCACCGTGGTGATGTTCGAAATCGTGGAAGACCAGGCCCCGGACGGCGATGAACCGGAAGCGCTGGAGCCAGCTCCGGATACCGGCCAGCTGGCAATCGCCGCGGAAGGCGATGTCGAGGCCAGCGCCTCGCTGCTGCGCCACGAGATCTCCCAGCGCCCGCACCTGCTGGTGGGGGCCGCCCAGCTGGCCACGCAGACCGGCCAGATCCCTGTCGTCACCCAGCACACCGGGGAACGCCGCGCAGCCGCCCTGCTCACGCACCGCTCCCCCGCGGCCAGCGGCGTGCTGGATCCCATCGAGGAATCGCTGCCGCATCGACGCTGGCTGATGCCGATCCTGTTGACCTTGACGGCCGTGCTGGTGGTGATCCTGGGGGCCTGGGGCTACATGTGGACACAGACCCAGTACTTCGTCGGCCCGGTGGACGGGAAGGTCGCCATCTACAAGGGCGTGCCGCAGGAGCTCGGCCCGATTTCCCTCTCGGAAATCGACACCGTCAGCTCGGTTCCGCTCGAGGCGCTGCCGGAGTACTCGCGCCAGCGTGTTGAGTCCACCATTCCGGCCGACAGCCGGGAGCACGCCCAGTCAATCATCCAGGAGCTTCTGGTCACCGCGAAGCAGAACTGCCCGGTCCAGGTTCCGGGCAATGCGGACAACCAATCCACGCAAACGCCGTTGCCAAGCTACTGTCAGGAGATCATGCAATGACCGAAGTGCAAACCGCACCGGTGCCTCGGCGCAATCTCGAGCTCCTGCTGCTGCTGCTGGCCCTGTGCGTGGGCGGTGCCGCCTTCTTCCTGGTCGGCAGCGCCACCGAGGACAACGACAGCAAGAACTTTTTGATCCAGATGGGGATCATGGGCGCCCTGGCCCTGATCATCCACGTACTTCTGCGGATTTTCGCCAAGTATGCCGATCCGGTAATACTTCCGATCACCGTGGCGTTGAACTCCCTGGGCCTGGCGATGATCCACCGCATCGACCTGGCCAAGGGCACGTCCCAGTCCAGCCGACAGCTGATGTGGACGGCCATCGCCATCCTGGTCGCGGCCCTGGTGCTGTGGGCGGTGAAGGACCACCGCATCCTGCGGCGTTTCACCTATATCGCGCTGCTGGCATCCATCGTCCTGCTGCTGCTACCGCTGATTCCGTTCCTGGGCGCCACGATCAACGGCGCGCGCATCTGGATCCATGTCGGCCCGTTCTCGCTGCAGCCCGGCGAGCTGGCCAAGATCACCCTGTCGATCTTCTTCGCCGGATATCTTTCGTCGAACCGCGACCTGATCCTGATGGCGGGCCGCAAGGTCGGGCCGCTGCAGCTCCCGCGCATGCGCGACATGGCTCCGATGGTCATCGCCTGGCTGCTGTCCATCGGCGTGCTGGTGGTGCAGCGCGACCTCGGCTCGGCCATCCTGTTCTTCGGCCTGTTCATCCTGATGATCTACGTGGCCACGGCCCGCATCTCCTGGGTCATCATCGGCCTGCTGATGGTGGTGGTCGGCGGCGTATTCGCCGCGCTGACCATGGGCCACGTCGAACGCCGCGTGAGCGTCTGGCTCAATGCCTTCGACCCGGAGATCTACCAGGCCCGGGGCGGCAGCGCGCAGATTGTCGAGGGCCTGTTCGGCATGGCCGACGGCGGCCTGTTCGGCACCGGGCTCGGCGGGGGTTCCCCGTACCGCGTCCCGCTGGCCAACTCGGACATGATCATCGCCTCCTTCGGCGAAGAGATCGGCCTGATCGGCGTCACCGCGATCGTCTTGCTGTTCATGCTGCTGGTTTCGCGCGGCCTGCGCGCCGCGCTGGGGGCCCGCGACACCTTCGGCAAGCTGCTGGCCAGCGGCCTGGCCTTCACCCTGGGCCTGCAGTGCGTGGTCATCATCGGTGGCGTCACCCGGCTCATCCCGCTGACCGGCCTGGCCACCCCGTTCATGGCCGCCGGCGGCTCTTCGCTGCTGGCCAACTGGATCATCATCGCCCTGCTCCTGCTCATCTCGCACAATGCCCGCCGCCCCATGAGCGGCACCGTAGGACCTACCGATGAAATCGCAACTCCCTCCACCAGCAGGCTCAAGGACCGGAAGGCGGTGACCAATCAGTGAATCAGGCAATCAAGCGCGTATGGGTCGCCCTGACCGCAATGTTCCTCATCTGCCTCGGCGCGCTGAGCTACATCCAGTTCTTCAACGCCGAAACCCTCAACGACAACGCCCTGAACAAGCGGCAGCTGTTCCGCGAGTTCGATCTTCCGCGCGGCGCCATCTTGGTGGACGGCAAGCCGATCGCCGAGTCGGTGGAAACCGACGACGGCCAGTTCAACTACCAGCGCAAGTACACCGATCCCGAGCTGTATGCGCACCTGACCGGCTACTACTCGCTGGCCAACGGCACCACCCAGCTGGAGTCCGAGCTGAACGACTGGCTGACCGGCTCGAGCTCCGACCTGCTCTTCGACCGCCTGGCCGGAATGTTCACCGGCCAGAAGGCCGAGGGCGCTTCGGTGGAGCTGACCATCGACGGCAAGCTGCAGCAGGCAGCCTATGACGCGATCCCTGACGGCCTGCGCGCCAGCGTGGTGGTCACCGACCCGAAGACCGGCGAAATCCTGAGCATGGTCTCCAAGCCGACCTTCGACACCAACGACCTGGCGGTCCACTCGACCTCCGAAGCGGCCAAGAACATGAAGAAGATCAGCGAGATCGACGGGTTGAGCCCCTACGTCAACCCGGCGATCGGCGACCTGGTCTCCCCCGGCTCCTCATTCAAGATCCTGAGCACGGTTGCCGCGCTCGAGTCCGAGCACTACGACATGAACACCGTGATCAAGAACCCCGCGTCGGTGAACTACCCGGGATCCAGCAACACGATGAACAACTTCTACGAGGGCATCTGCGGACGCCGTTCCGAGGCCACCTTGGAGTTCATCTTCGCGCAGAGCTGCAACACCCCGTACATGGAGATCAGCCAGAAGCTCGGCCTGGAGAAGTTCGCGGACGTGACCGAACGCTTCGGCTTCGGCCAGCAGCTGGACATCCCGCAGTCGGTCACCCCGAGCCAGTTCCCGACCAAGGACATCACTGCGGCGCAGCTGGCCCAGATGGCCATCGGCCAATACAACAACAAGGTCACCCCGCTGCAGATGAACATGGCCGCCATGGCCATCGCGAACGACGGGGTGATCATGAAGCCGAACATGGTCAAGAAGGTCACCGCTCCGGATCTGCGGGTCATCGAGGAACCGAAGCCGGAGAAGTTCTCCACGGCGACGACCCCGGAGGTCGCGGCGGACCTGAAGTCCCTGATGAAGGGCCCCGTGCAGTCGGGCACCGCCATGAACGCTGCGGTTCCGGGTGTCGACCTCCGTGCCAAGACCGGCACGGCCCAGGTGAAGACCCTGGAGGACGGCACGCCGATCGTGAACTCCTGGATCACCGGCTTCGCGCCGGCGGATGATCCGCAGGTCGCCATCACGGTGACAATCCAGCAAGTAGACTACAACACTGGCCACAACACGGCCGGGGCAATCATGAAGAAGATGGTAGAGGCGGTGTTCAACAAGTGAGGCCAATAACCGGCACCACCTTGGGCGGGCGTTACAAGTTGACCGATCGCATTGCAATCGGCGGCATGGGCGAAGTATGGAAAGCGCGGGACCAGGTTCTTGGACGCCTCGTGGCGATCAAGATCCTCAAAGAGGAATACACGAACAACGAGTCGTTCCTGACCCGCTTCCGCGTCGAGGCCCGGCACACCGCGCTGCTGAACCACTCCGGCATCGCCGGCGTCTTCGACTACGGCGAGGAGGAAGGCTCGGCCTATCTGGTCATGGAGCTCGTTCCAGGCCCGCCGCTGTCCACCATCATCGAGCGCGAGCGCAAGCTCGACGTGGACCGGACGCTGTCGCTGATTGCCCAGACCGCGCGGGCTCTGGCCGCCGCCCACGAGCACGGGCTGGTGCACCGCGACGTGAAGCCGGGCAACATCCTGGTCATGCCCTCGGGCACCGTGAAGATCACCGACTTCGGCATCGCCCGCCTTGCCGACCAGGTCCCGCTGACCGCCACCGGACAGGTCATGGGCACCGCCCAGTACCTGGCCCCGGAGCAGGCCACCGGGCAGAACGCCACCGGCAGCTCGGACATCTACGCGCTGGGCGTCATCGGCTACGAATGCCTCGCCGGGCGCCGCCCGTTCACCGGCGAATCGCAGATCGCCATCGCCCTGGCCCAGGTCAACGACGCGCCGCCGCCGCTGCCGGAGACCATCCCGGCCCCGGTGCGCCAGCTGATCATGTCGATGCTGGCCAAGAACCCCGCCGACCGCCCGGAAAACGCCACGGCGCTGGCCAAGGCTGCCGACGCCCTGCGCGCGGGAGACACCAACACCGCGACGCTGGCAGTGCCCGGCATGCTGGCTGCCGGCGTCGCCGATGACGCGACCCAGGCGCTGAACCTCGAGGACGACGCGACCCAGGCCTTCTCCGCCGCGGATTCCGCGCCGGCGATGACCAACGCCATGCCCACCGTGGTGGCCCCGGCCAACCCGGCGCAGGACGAATTCACCGTCTCCAGCGCCGGCGACGGCGAGGGGTTCGACGACGAGGACGCCGACGTCCAGGAGTACCACGAGGACCCGGAGCGCAAGCGCAGCCCGTGGGTGATCCCGCTGGTCGCGATCATCGTGCTCGCCGCGCTCATCGGCCTGGCCGCCTGGCTGATCCCCGCGTTCACCGGCAACAACGATGGCAAGAGCCCGACGACGGAAACCACGCAGAGCACCGAAGCCACCGAAACCACTGCGGAAACCACCGAATCCAGCGTGGAAACCACTGCTCCCACGCAGAGTTCCCCCACCGCTTCGCCGAGCGAGACCCAGAAGGAATTCGTCCAGGTCAGCTCCTCGCTCGTGGGCAAGGACATCGACACTGTCATCGCCGAGCTGAAGTCGCTGGGCTTGGAGGTCAACGACGTCGCCCAGGAGACCTCGGACGCCGATCCGGGCACCGTGCTCTCCGTGAGCCCTTCGGGCAGCGTCGAGGCCGGTTCGACCATCAAGGTCGTCTACGCCATGGCCGCGCAAACCGTGCAGGTTCCATCGGTGTCCGGCATGAGCTTCAGCGCCGCGCAGCAGCTGCTGCAGTCCGCAGGCTTGGCCGCGGTCAAGGGTTCGGAAACCTTCGACGAGTCCGTGGCCGGCACCGTGATCTCCCAGAGCGTCCCCGCCAAGAGCGAAGTCGCCCCCGGGACCAGCGTGAGCCTGACGGTTTCCAAGGGCCCGGAGCCGGTGTCGTCCCCGACCGCCACCCCGACCGCGACTCCAACGCAGACCTCCGATTCGACGGACGCTGCGCAGGATGAGGCGCCAGGCGGCGAGTAATGAGCGAATTTGAACCGCTGCCTGCGGGACTTCCGCGCCTGATCAACGAGCGCTATGAAATCGAGTCGCTGATCGGCCGCGGCGGCATGGCCGACGTCTACCTCGCGACCGACCACGTGCTGGCCCGCCAGGTCGCGGTCAAGGTGCTGCGCCAGGACACTGCCGGCAATCCGATGGTCGTGAACCGCTTCCGCCGCGAAGCCAAGGCCGTGGCCGGGCTCAGCCACCCGAACATCGTCGCGGTCTACGACACCGGACTGCTGCCGGCGACCGACCAGTCTGCGGAGGCGCTGCCCTTCATGGTCATGGAGTACGTCACCGGCCGCACCCTGAAGCAGGTCATCGCCGACGGAGACGTCGACGACCACCATGCGGTCGAGCTGATCCGCGGCGTCTGCTCCGCCCTGGACCACTCGCATTCCAAGAACGTGGTGCACCGCGACATCAAGCCGGCCAACGTCATGGTCACCGAGTCGGGCCATGTGAAGCTGATGGACTTCGGCATTGCGCAGGCGCTGGACAACTCCGCCACGATGACGCAGACCGCCGCGGTGGTCGGCACCGCGCAGTACTTCTCCCCCGAGCAGGCGCGTGGCGAACAGGTCGACTACCGGACGGACATCTACTCGGCCGGCTGCCTGTTCTACGAGCTACTCACCCACAAGCCGCCCTTCACCGGGGATTCGCCGGTGTCGGTGGCCTATCAGCACGTCGGCGAAGCACCGGTCCCGCCCAGCGAGGCCAACCCGGACATCAACCCGATCTACGATCCGATCGTGCTCAAGGTGCTGTCCAAGGACCGTGACGAGCGCTTCCAGTCCGCCGGCGCCTTTGCCGACGCCTTGGAGGACGCCTCCCGCGGCGTGGAATTCCACGAATCCACGGTGCCTACCTACACCATGCCGATCTACGGCACACACGACTCCACCGAGACGCTCTACGCGGCCGAACCGGCCCCGCTGACCAACGAGCACCCGGTATTCGCCACCCGGTCCGAAGCACGTGCCAACGACCAGCCCGGGCACAAGACCAACCGCGGGTTGATCGTGCTGCTGACCATCATCGCGCTACTCGCCGTGGGCATCGCCAGCTTCCTGGTGATCCGTTCAATCCAGGCGGACCAGGAGCGCAAGGCCCCGGTCGCCGTGCCGAGCGTGCTGAACATGTCCGAACAGGACGCCACCAGCCTGCTGCGCAACGCGACGTTCAATGTGAGCGTGAAACACGAATTCAGCGACGAGGTCGACGAGGGCAACGCGACCCGCACCGACCCTGTCACCGGCCAGGAGATCGCCAAGGAATCCACCGTGGATCTGTACATCTCCGACGGCTCGGAGCAGCGCACGATCCCGAAGAACCTTGAAAACCAGTCCGAAACCGCGGCGCGCGATGCGCTGCGCCAGGCCGGGCTCGAGGTCGGCGAGGTTAGCCGCGAGAACTCGGCGACAATTCCGACCGACTGGGTCATCGGCACCAGCCCGGAGCTGGGAGCAAAGGTCAAGGCCGGTTCCAAGGTCGACCTGATCCTGTCCACCGGCCAGGTCACAGTGCCCGCCGCGACCAACATGTCCCAGGATGAAGCGACCAAGGCCCTGACCGCCGAGGACTTCCAGCTCAAGGTCCAGTTCATCGATGTGGAGACCGACGACCACGAGCCAGGCACGCTCTTCGCGCAGGATCCGGCCGCTGGCACCGACGTTGAGCAAGGCAGCCTGGTCAAGATCTCGGTGGCCAAGGAGAAGCCCGAGCAGACTCCGACCCCGACGCCGACCCCTTCGCCGAGCGCTACGGTCAGCGAAGACCCCCAAGACCAGCCTTCCGCATCTGACGATGATAATGGCAAGGGAAACGGTGGAAATAACGGAAACAACAGCAACTCGTCGAATAATGGACGAGATCGAACCCGGCCTACCACCGGTCCGCAGACCGAATAACCGCCATTAAACGCATCGCGCCGGACCAAGGTCCGGCGCGATGCGTTTGACCGCTGTTTATTCGCCGCTGAATAGCGGGCTGAGTGTTGACGCCTTCTCGGCCGCCCCGGCCAGACCGACGAATTCCAGCCAATTGCCGAGCATCTGGTAGCCCTGCTCGGTCAGCACCGACTCCGGGTGGTACTGCAGGCCCCACAGCGGCGCAGCACGGTGCGCCAGCCCCATGATGACGCCTCCCTCGGTCTGGGCAATGATTTCAAGTTCGTCGGGGATGCTCTCGCGCACTGCAGCCAGCGAGTGGTAGCGGGTGGCGGTGAACGGATTCGCCACCTTGGCAAACACCGGATGCTCGTCGTGGGAGACCAGCGAGGTCTTGCCATGCATTAGTTCCTCGGCGTGGGTCACGACCCCGCCATAGGCCTCGGCTAGCGCCTGGTGGCCCAGGCAGACCCCGAGCATCGGCTTGGACTGCTCGCCGCACCACTTGATCAGCTCGATGCTCACGCCGGCGCCTGCCGGGTCGCCCGGGCCGGGGGAAACCAGCACCCCGTCATGCTGGGCGGCCAATTCGGCCGCCTGTGCGAAGGAGAGGTCGTCGTTGCGGTAGACGGTTGTCTGCGCGCCCAGCTCCTGCAAGTACCCCACCAAGGTGTAGACGAAACTGTCATAATTGTCGATCACGAGGATCTTGATGCTGCTCACTGGGTGCTTTGGCCAATCGTCGAGTCGGTGAACGGGCTGATGTACTCATTCAGCCACGGGAAGACATACATCATCAGTAATAGCACGACGGCGGCAATGAGGATCAATGATTCGATAATACGAAGCCACATAGGACCGGGCAGGTTGCGGAAAATCCAGGCGTACATTGTTCTCCCCTAGCTGGTTGCCTTGGCAACAAGATCGCGAATTGCCAATGGCGGCCCGGCATCAAGCGGCCGCCAATCGGTCAGCTCCGAGTATGCGATCATGCGCTGGCGCGTCGTGTACTTCGGGTGGCAGGTGGTCATGGTGAGAATGGAGTCCGTTGGTTCGGCACCCCACTCGTGCGGCACGGGAAGCAGGACCTCCCCATCGGAGGGATTCACGATCTCCGTCTTGGACCAGGTGTAGGTGTAATAGCCGTCCTTGGTCTGGAGGTAGATCTTGTCGCCCTCGTGGAGCTTGTCGATGTCCCAGAACACCTGGCCATGCGTCTGGCGGTGCGCCGCCACCGCGAAGTTTCCCTTTTCTCCGGGCTGCTGGGTGTTCGGGTAGTGCCCGATGCCCAGGTTGTTGATGACGTCGTCCCCCACCCCGTTGGTGACCGGATGGTAGGTTCCGTTCGATCCCCACGTCGGGAAATACATGATGCCGAAGGTCTCCCCCGACCCGAATTCGGACACCGGCGCCGGGCCGTAGTCCTTGCCGTCGTCCTTGACCTCCGGAATGACCACTTCGCCGAGGTTTTGAACCAGATTGTTCGTGACTTCCTGCTGGGCCTGGGCCGAATCGATGTTTGTCCACCACAGTTCCCACGCCACGTAGAGCATGAGCACGATGCCGAGGGTAATCAGCAGCTCACCGAAGAACCCGGCGATCCGGCTACCCACTGACTGCCGAGGGCGGGTCGCTCGGCGGCCTGTCGCGGTTGCGGCACGGTTCACGTCGATCATGCTCCTTGTTTAAGGGCGGGCATCGGTAAAGGCGCAAGCTCCTTGGCGAGGAGTCGTTCCGACTCTCTGGGCAGGACGCATTACCGTTAGTATGGAAGCTACGCAGGAAAACTGGAACGATGCGAACGTTCTCCTGCACCTAGCGTACCGGGAGGATCCAATCGTCTCCCACATGTACTACATTATGCGGAAGAAGCTAAGGGAGCATTCGAGTGCCGGAGTCAAAGCCACGACGCAAGAACAAGCCACAGTCCCAGGAGAACCAGGGATCCCATGCCGTGGATAAGCCGATGCCCGCTTGGTACAAGCCGGTGATGTTCGGCCTGATGCTTCTGGGCCTGGTGTGGATCATGGTCTACTACATTTCCCAGACCCTGTTCCCGATCCCGAACATCGGCGGCTGGAACATCGTCATCGGCTTCGGCATTGCCATGGTTGGATTCTTCATGACCACAGGCTGGAAATAGACCCACATTAGTGGCTGACGGCTTTCAGGCCGATCACGCATCCAACCAGGCCGAGAATGAAAACCATCTTCAAAATGGTCACCGGCTCCTGCCCCGTGGCCATCGAGTAGATGACGGTCAGCGATGCACCGATCCCCACCCAGACCGCGTAGGCGGTTCCGGTGGGGATTTCTTTCATTGCGTAGGCTAGTCCGCCCATGGAAAGCAGCAGTGCCACGAAGAATACGACGGTGGGGACCAGCCGCGACAATCCGTCGCTGAGCCCCAGCGCAGTCGCCCAGACGGCTTCAAAAATCCCGGAAACAATCAAGACAAGCCAGTACATCGCCAGATTCCTTCTCTGGCCGTCTTGTCGTGATCCCGGGTACGGCTCCATCGTCCGGATGCGGACCGAAGTGCCCGCTTGGCATTCAGGTTAGCAAATCCAGGCCGCTCTCGCTGGCCACCTGAAGCAGTGTGGATTCCAAGCGTCCGAGAATCTCCGAATCCACGGACCAGCGCTGAAAATACAACGGGACGTCGATGAACCACCGATCATCGAGCTCTTCGAGCCCGTGAACTTGAGCGAGTTGTTGTTCGGGGACCATCCCCCATCCCATGCCCGCCTGGATCGCGCGCAAGAACTGCCATGAATCCGGAACCATGTGCACTGCCCCGTGCCGCTGGCCCGGATCCAGCCCCAGCTGCTCCAGCAAATGGTGCTGCAACCGATCTTCGCGGTCGAAAATCATCATGGGGGCGGTTAGGAATCCATCGGAGGATCCACGGGCGAAGTGCTCCCGGGCCATCCCGGGGGTGCACGCTGCTCGATAGCGCAACGCGCCGAGCTTGCGGACAGTGCATCCTTGGGCGGCAACCGAGCTATTGGTGACCACCGCGCTGACCCGCCCGCTGCGCAAGGTGTCGAGGGATCGACTCTCATCCATGCGCAGGATCTCGACCGAAACATCGGTCCAGCGGGCCAGCTCGTCGAAAACCGGCGTAAACCAGGTCGATAGCGAGTCGGCATTCACTCCCACGGCGATCTGCTGGTGGCCTGTCAGGGAGATCTCGTAGGAGAATTCTGCGCTCAACGCCGCAATTTGCCGCGCATACCGCAACACCTTGATTCCCTGCTCCGTCGGAACCACAGGACGGCTGCGCACGACCAGCACGGCCCCCAGCCTGTTCTCCAGTGCCTTAATCCGCTGACTCACGGCAGAGGCAGTAATCCCCAGATCAATGGATGCATCATCGAAGCTTCCAGCATCCACGACGGCCAACAGCGTCTGCAGGTGTTCCACATCGAATTTCACATTAGATACCCTAATGCAGAATCAGAAACTTAAGTTCGACATCATCTTGTTGATTTTCGTACTGTCATTCCATGATCAACGCTTCCCTCCTTCTCGGACTCTCGACGGGACTATCGCTCATTGTTGCCATCGGAGCGCAGAACGCGTTTGTCCTGCGACAGGGAATTCGCCGCGAACACATCCTGCTGACGGTGGTGCTTTGCGCACTGTCCGACGTAGTACTCATTTTCGCGGGCATAACCGGCGTGGGCATGGTTGTGGAGCGAGCTCCATGGATCCTGACGATTGCCCGCATCGGCGGAGCAATCTTCCTGATTTGCTATGCTTTTTTTGCACTGCGACGCGCCATCGCTCCATCGGGCATGGATTCGTCGAGCACCTCAGCACCAACCACTGCATGGTCGGTTGCCGCGACGGCGCTGATGCTGACATGGCTCAACCCCCATGTCTACATCGACACGGTGCTCCTGCTCGGCTCCATCGGCGCATCCCAGGGCGAAGCGTCTGGCGCCTTCGCGGTGGGAGCGATGCTGGCAAGCGTGCTTTGGTTTACCGCGCTGGGGTATGCAGCGCGCTTCCTGTCCAGATTCTTCGCCAAGCCCACCGCCTGGCGGGTTCTGGATGGCCTCATCTGCATCTTCATGTCGACATTCGCCATCATGCTCTTGGCACCACTTTTCACCAGTTAACCAACAACTATCCACACCTATCCACAGGCGTTGTGGATAGCCCATAGTTACAACTTGTTCACAACGTTATCCACAGATGGGGACAACATGGGCATTTGTGTTTAATTTAGAGCAAAGCTCCAAGTCAGAGGGTTTTTATGCAACAAATTAGTTGTGTACAAAAGTTATTAACACTGTGGATCCCTCTTGTGGAAATACCCATTTTACCGAGCAAGCGGTAGCACTCACCTGTTTCGTTTAAAGATTCGAACCGCAGGTTATTAACAGGTTTCCCGTTCGTAGACGCGATATCTACAGCCGTGTTTAAAAGTTATCCACAGCTGGGGAGAAAGGTGTGAGTATCTACGATTCGGGAGGCTTATTCCCTGGGATTGCAGTCAATCCGGGCTGTTAATAACTTCGCCGACGCAGAGTTACACGGGTGTAAGTTATTAACAGTGTGGATAAGCGGTGTGGATATCTTTGCTGGCGTGTTTTCGAATCAGGCCAGAGGCCACTTAGCCGATTCGACGGCGAGATAGGTTGAAACAATCATGACCACGCTCAATGCACCCAAGAGCGAAAGCTGAATCTTCGAACGCTGTGGATTACTCCTAGGAATCAACATGATGCAAGAAGCGGCGACAATGCCGGCCACCGCGCCGCCGAGGTGGGCCTGCCATGAGATTCCCGAAACAACGAAGCCGAGGACGACGTTAAGCGCCAGAATAATCGCCATTTGGCGCAGCGCCTGCTTGTTGCCTCGCAGAACTACGAACGTAGCCAGGAAGAGGCCCGCCAAGGCGCCGGAAGCGCCCAGTGTTGCCGTCGTGGCCGGGCTCAGAAGCATGACTCCCAACGAACCGCCCAATGCGCTGAGAAGGTACAGCCATGTGAATCGAAGCCTGCCAAGCCGAGGTTCGAGAAGCATGCCGAAAATGTAGACGCCGTACATGTTCATGAGAATGTGGAGGAACGATCCTGTGGAGTGCGCGAAGGCACTGGTGAGCAGGCGCCATGGTTCGTAGGCCGCGATGGCCGGGATCAGCACCAGATCCTTGGTAAAGCCGGGAATAATCCACTGCAGCAGGTAGACGAACACATTCAGCCCGATGAAAATCATCGTGACCAGGGGTGCGCCGGTGCGCAGACGGCCGCCGAATTGCGTCTTCTGCGTCGGAATATTCTGATTCGCCTGCCTCACGCATTCAACGCACTGAACACCGACGGGTGCAGGGACTTGGCACTGCGGGCAAACTGGACGCCCGCAGCGGTTGCATGAGACATACGAGACCGTCTCTGGATGCCGAAAGCAGGTTGGCTGGGAGTGGCCTTGAGGATTCACTTGCCCGTAAGACATTTGGTTTTCTACCTAGCGTTGGGTTGAACAGTCGTGGTTAAGCATCGAAGGCCCCGTCGACTCCACTAAGGGAATCGCCGGAGCCTTCGAATCGCGGGACGAAGAAGTTACAGGGTCTCGATGTCGATCGAGTTGATAACTACGTCTTCCAGTGGCTTGTCGCGGCCATCGGTGGCAACAGCATTCAGAGCGTCGACAACCTTGCGGGACTCGGCTTCGGTGACTTCACCGAAGATGGTGTGCTTGCCCTGCAGCCAGGTGGTTGGAACGGTGGTGATGAAGAACTGCGAACCGTTGGTGCCGCGGCCCATGCGGATGCCTGCGTTGGCCATGGCCAGCTTGTAAGGCTCGTTGAAGTTCAGTTCCGGGTGGATCTCATCATCGAACTGGTAGCCTGGGCCACCGAAGCCCTGGCCCAGTGGGTCGCCGCCCTGAATCATGAAGTCTGCAATGATGCGGTGGAAAATGGTTCCGCTGTACAGCGGGGTGTTGGTCTTCTTGTCACCGGATTCCGGGTGAACCCACTCCTGCTCACCGGTGGAAAGGCCGACGAAGTTGCTGACAGTCTTTGGAGCGTGGTTGCCGAAAAGATCGACAACGATGTCGCCCAAAGAGGTGTGAATCGTGGCTTTGTGCGTTGCGTTTGCGGTCATGCTCTTATTCTTCCATGAGCACGGCCCGAGCCGCGAAAAGCGGCCTACGCGGTCAGTGAAAATTTCGGGCAATTTTCGATGCACGGCGGCCAAACGCTGGCTCCGGCAGTGGCATGTGCCTAGGCTGGAGGTGTCTGTTCGACAACAGCTTGAATCAAGAGGGAGCAAACATGAGCAAGAAGAGCAATGCTGGAAAGCTACTAGCCGTAGGCCTAATTGCCGGACTCGTCGCATTGCTGGTGGCCGCTTGGAAAGCGTCCAAGCCGGTTGAGGACCCATGGGAAAACGAGCCTGCCAGCGCCGAGCCGCAGCAGCCGGTCGCGTCGCGCGAAGCGACTGTCGACGAAGTACGCGAAATTCTGAGCGAAGACCAGTAACTGGGTCACGCCGCGGTTTTAGGCGGTACTTGGCCTCTGACCACGAGAACCAGCCCCAACAGGATCACTGCAAGTCCCAGATAGGTCGCCGTCGGCACGACTTGCCCTAGTACCAGCGCCGCAAGCAGAGCGGCGCCTGGAATCTCGAGCAGGATCAGCGTGGAAACTGTCAGCGGGCCCAGCACATTGAGCAGGTGGTTCATGGCCGTGTGCCCGAGCAGCTGGGCGCAGACGGTAAGCAGGATGATTCCAAGCCATCCGGTGGCGTTGAAACCCCAGACCGGCTGGCCGGCCACCAGACAAAGCACCAGCAGAATCACCGCGGTGATGCCGTAGCAGCTGGAGGAGTACGTTGCCGTGCCCATGGTCTTGCGTGCCGTGGCACCCGCCAGTGTGTAAATGGCGGCAAGCACACCGCCAGCAAGGGCGAGCAGGTCTCCGATAATTGCATCGCAGCCCTGTCCCAGATCGAAACCGGTAATCAGCACGACTCCCAAGATCGCAATGCCCATCCCGAAGAAAACCGGCTTGCGGTACCGGACCCCGCGCGATGCCTGGAAGAGCGCGATCCATACACCTTGGATGCACACTAGGGCGGTGCCGGCGGCGACGCTGGTCAGGCGCATCGAGTACATGAAGCACACGAAATGCAGTGCCAAGGCGACACCGGCGACGCTGGTGAAGAACCATTCACGGCTCGTGATCTGCCGATAGGACTGCCGGTTCCTCTTGAGCACGGGAACTGACAGAACGGCGGCAGCTGCGCCATTGCGCCACAAAGCCATGGACAGCACGGGAACTTGGGGAAATGCAGCGATGATCGGGCCGGAGGCCGAAATCCCCAGGATTCCCAGTGCAGCAAGCAAAAATGTCACAGGCTAAGATTACCCGTTGTTGATACCGCTCTTAAATCGTTTGCCGCAATCCCGATGTAGCCTGCGAACCGGGTCCAGAAAATACATTCTTTTATATGCATATATATATGTCATAAGCTATTTTAGGCTATATTGCGCGCGTCGCTTCCTTCGCCAGAAGGCTGCGATTATGGCTCCTGACAAGTTATGCCACACGGAGAATACTGCAGCGGGAAGAGCTGCTTCGGGCGTGAAATACTGCTTCGCCAGCCCGCCGGCAAGACCGGAATTCTGCATCCCGACTTCGATGGCGATCGTCCGCCGGGAAGCCTCAGGTACCCGTAGCAATTTTCCGATGCCGTAGCCGAGCAGCAGTCCGAGACCGTTGTGCAGGACAACTGCCACGAAGATCAGCAGCCCTGCGGACAGGATCGCCTCGGAGCTGCCAGCCACGATGATGGTCACCACGATGGTGATGGCCGTGACCGAGAGCCAGGGCAGGGCCGCCAAGATCCTGAGCACTGCTTTGTTGAGAAGCATCCGAAGCACGATGCCAAGTACCACTGGAATCAAGACGACCTGGAGGACCGTTCCTGCCATGGACCGGGCGTCCACCGGCAGATACTGGCCGGCAAGCCAGAACGCGAGCAACGGAGTGAGAACGGGTGCAGCAAGAGTGGACAGCGACGTCATCGCCACGGAGAGCGCCACATTCCCCTTTGCCAGGTAGGCGACGACGTTGGAAGCGGTACCGCCTGGTGCGCAGCCAACCAGGATCAGACCGGCAGCCAGGGCAGGATCCAGGTTCAGCCCCCACGCCACCAGCCAGCCCATCGCCGGCATCACGACAAACTGGGCAGCGACGCCGCCGAGCACCGGAAGCGGATTCTTTAAAACCAGTCCGAAGTCCGGCAGGGTGAGCGTTAGCCCCATGCAGAACATGATGATCATCAGCAGTGGATTGATCCACGACGACAGCCCGGAAAAAGCATGGGGGACCAGGACTCCGGCGACGCCGCCGAGCAGGATCAGAGCAGGGAAGAGCAACACCGCGATTCGCGAATTGCTCTCGGTCTTCGTCTGGGTCGCGTCGATGTCTCGGCGCATTGCATCGTCATTCAGCACCCTGACATCCTGCCAACTATTGGCGCTTGGTTTCAACTGGGGACAGCACCAGCCGAATATTCCTGTTCATGCGTCCTGCAATTCCAGTTCATTTCATGGCCATCTGCAGGGCCGAAGCTGTAGGTGTGAAAGTAGCAATCATCGCTGAATCCTTTCTTCCACACGTCAACGGGGTTACCAATTCGATCCTGCGGACCCTTGAGCATCTGGCTCTTAGGGGCCACGAAGCCGTCGTCATCGCCCCAGCAGGCTCGCTGGCCAACGAGTTCAGTGGGAAGGCAGTTCCCAAGCGCTACCGAGGGTTCCGCGTCATCACCGTACCTTCGATACCGCTGCCGAAGTATCCCGACGTACGGCTGTCCACTGCCTCGTGGCATAGGCTGCGAAGAATCCTGCGCCGGGAGCAGGTGGAACTGGTTCATCTGGCCAGCCCGTTTCTCCTGGGCTGGAGTGCGCTGCGTGCGGCCGGCGAGCTCGGATTGCCGACCGTTGCGATATACCAAACGGAAGTTCCCACCTATGCGGCGCGCTACAAGTTCCCCTGGCTGGCCGACAGGCTCTGGGAGCATGTCAGGGCCGTCCATAGCGCTGCGGACCTGACGCTGGCCCCCAGCAGCTTTTCCATGGCCCAGCTGGATTCGCTCGGGATCCGCAACCTGGAATTGTTCCGCAGGGGAGTCGATACCGCGCTGTTCTCGCCCGGCCGGAGGAACGAGGCCTTCCGCAAAACCGTTGCACCATCCGGAAAGCGCCTCATCGGCTATGTAGGCCGCTTGTCGGCCGACAAGCAGGTCGAGGACCTTCGGGCACTCAGCGAGCTGCCTGGAGCGCGTCTGGTGGTCGTGGGTTCGGGCCCCCAGTCGCTCGAGCTGCGGGCACTGATGCCTAAAGCCCATTTCACCGGGTTCTTGTCCGGCATCCGGCTGGCCGAAATCATGGCATCCCTTGACGTCTTCGTGCACCCGGGGGAGTCGGAGACCTTCTGCCAGACCATCCAGGAAGCGATGGCCAGCCGCGTCCCGGTGGTTGCCGTGGGCAGGGGCGGCCCGCTGGATCTGGTGGATTCTTCGCGAACGGGGTGGCTGTATGAGCCAGGACAACTCGACGAGCTCGCCTACCGCGTCAGCGACCTGGTCTTCGACGATGGCAAGCGCGAGGCGTTCGCCGCTGCCGCGCTGGGAAGCGTGCAGGGAAGGAGCTGGCAGAAGATCGGCGACGAGCTGCTCAAGCACTACAAATCGGTGCTCAGGCGCCAGGGCAGCGCAACGGGCCCGGCTCTGGTTGGGAGCCGGCGCTTGGACAAGGGCAGGGGTTAACGAACAAACGACGGAAAGCCTTTGCTTTCCGTCGTTTTCTGGTGTGGAGCCTAGGAGATTCGAACTCCTGACATCCTGCTTGCAAAGCAGGCGCTCTACCAACTGAGCTAAGGCCCCCGATGGCCGGAATAAACTTACCGGCCGATCTGGGTTAAAGCAAAAACGGAAAGCTTCCGCTTTCCATTTTTCCTTTTTGTGGAGCCTAGGAGATTCGAACTCCTGACATCCTGCTTGCAAAGCAGGCGCTCTACCAACTGAGCTAAGGCCCCAAAAGCATTAGGAAACTTTATCGGCTACCTGGTGCCAGGTATCCTTGGTTTCCGAAGAAGCCTTGACCTTCTTGATCAAAACTGCCGCTGCAGTTGCGATCGTTGCGAGAACCAGGAACTTTTTCATTACTTCCTCTTTCCCTCCAGCAAGGATTCGGTGGGCGTACCAAGACTTGAACTTGGGACCTCTTCGTTATCAGCGAAGCGCTCTAACCGCCTGAGCTATACGCCCTTGCTTTTGTTTTGTTCCCTTCGGAACGAAATAAAACTTTACCGGGGTTTTTACGAAGATACAAATCGAGCCCGGGTGTCATGCGTCACAGCATGAATCCCGGGCTCGACTTGGGTGATTCTAGTCGTCTGTGAGGGTCACTCCGGCGCCGCCAACCAGCGAGGAAGCGATGTTGTACAACACCGATCCCAGCATGGCGACCACCGAAATCACGACCACGTTGACCACGGCAAGAATGGTTGCATAGGACGCCACCTGGCCCAGGGACATCGAATCGCGCAGGTCGAAGCTGTCTTCAGCGCCAATGGCATCGCGCATCAGCTGGTTGAAGGCATCGAACGTTCCGCTCAGGTCCAGCACGGCCCAGATGCCCACCGCGGCGACCACGGTGATGACGCCGAAGGCCACCGAGAGCAGGAAGGCGATTTTCAGGACCGAGAACGGTTCAACCTTGGAAACCAGTAGGCGGGCCTTGCGGACCTTCGCCTTCGGCGCAGGACGCACCAGGCGCTCCTGACTTCCAGCGGGACGCTGCTGGCCGGTTGGGCGTGGAGCGGATGGGCGGGGCGCTCCGGCCGGACGCTGCTGTCCGGCGGCCGGGCGCTGGCCCGGTGCTGGGCGGCTGCCGGCGGTCGCAGGTCGCTTTACCTGGGTAGGCCGCGGCGCTGCGCTCTTCGGGGCACTGCCGCTGGGGCGTGGCGTCGAGGGCGTGCTCATGCGTTACCTCCGTTAGTGGTGTCATCTTCTGCGGACTCGGAAATGCTTTCCGACGTGCCTGATGACTCATTGGTGATGTTTTCCGGATCCAAGATTACGGTATCTTCCTCCGAGTTCTCTTCAAGCTCGGTTTCAGTATTCTTGGCGACCGCGATGATCGAATCCTTCTTGTCGGGCTTCGCGAAGATCACGCCCATGGTGTCGCGTCCCTTGGAAGGAACCTGCGAAACCGCGGAGCGGACCACTTTGCCCGAGCCCATGACCACCAGCACCTCGTCGGTCTCGTCGACGATCATGGCGCCGACCAGTTCGCCGCGTTCCTCGTTGAGCTTGGCCACCTTAATGCCCAAGCCGCCGCGGGATTGCACGCGGTATTCCTCGACCGTGGTGCGCTTGGCGTAGCCCTCGTCGGTCACCGTGAACATGTAGGAGCCTTCGCGGACCACGTCGGCGGCGAGCAGTTCGTCGCCGTCGCGGAACTTCATGCCGGTCACGCCGGAGGTGGCGCGGCCCATCGGGCGCAGCGCTGTGTCGGTGGCGGTGAAGCGCACCGACTGGCCCTTGCGCGAGACAAGCATCACATCATCGGATTCGCTGACCAGCTGCGCGGAGACCAGTTCGTCGTCCTCGCGCAGGTTGATGGCGATCACGCCGGCGGTGCGGTTGGTGTCGTAGTCCTCCAGGCGGGTCTTCTTCACCAGGCCGTTGCGGGTAGCCAGCATCAGGTACTGCGCATCCTGGTAGGTGCGCAGGTCAAGCACCTGGGCGATGTGCTCGTCCGGCTGGAATGCCATCACGTTGGCCACGTGCTGCCCCTTGGCATCGCGGCCGGCCTCGGCCAACTCGTAGCACTTGGTGCGGTAGACGCGGCCGTGGTTCGTGAAGAACAGCAGCCAGTTGTGCGTGGAGGTAACGAAGAAGTGCTCCACCACGTCGTCACCGCGCAGGGACGCGCCCTTGATGCCCTTGCCGCCGCGGGCCTGCGAACGGTAGTTGTCGATGCGCGTGCGCTTGACGTAGCCGCCCCGGGTGATGGTGACGACCATTTCCTCTTCGGGAATCAGGTCCTCGACGCTCATGTCGCCGTCGAAGCCCATGAGGATCTTGGTGCGGCGGTCGTCGCCATGCTTGTCCACGATCTCGGCCAGCTCTTCCGAGACGATGGTGCGCTGGCGCTGCGGATCGGCGATGATCGCCTTGAATTCGGAGATCATGCGCTCGAGCTCTGCATGGCGGTCCTGGATCTTCTGGCGTTCCAGGGCGGCCAGGCGGCGCAGCTGCATGTCGAGGATGGCGCGGGCCTGTTCCTCGTCGATGTCCAGCAGCTCCATCAGCCCGTCGCGTGCCGCCTCGGTGGTCGAGGAACGGCGGATTAGGGCGATGACCTCGTCCAATGCGTCCAGTGCCTTGAGCAGGCCGCGCAGGATATGCGCCTCTTCCTCGGCCTTGCGCAGGCGGTACTGCGTGCGTCGGACGATGACTTCAATCTGGTGGGTGACCCAGTGGCGGATGAATCCATCCAGCGGCAGGGTGCGCGGCACCCCGTCCACGATCGCCAGCATGTTGGCGGAGAAGTTGGACTGCAGCTCGGTGTGCTTGTAGAGGTTGTTCAGCACCACCTTGGCCACGGCATCGCGCTTGAGCACGATCACCAGGCGCTGGCCGGTGCGGCCCGAGGTCTCGTCGCGCATGTCCGCGATGCCGGAGATCTTGCCGTCGCGCACCAGCTCGGCGATCTTCACCGCCAGGTTGTCAGGGTTGGCCATGTACGGCAGCTCGGTGACCACCAGGCAGGTGCGGCCTTGGATTTCCTCCACGTTGACCACAGCGCGCATGGTGATCGAGCCACGGCCGGTGCGGTAGGTATCGGAAATGCCCTTGGTGCCAAGGATCATGGCTCCGGTCGGGAAGTCCGGGCCCTTCACGCGCTGCATCAACGCCGCCAGCAGTTCCTCGCGCGACGCTTCCGGGTTCTGCAGGTACCACTGCACGCCCTCGGCGACCTCACGCAGGTTGTGCGGCGGGATGTTGGTGGCCATGCCCACGGCGATGCCGGAGGAGCCGTTGACCAAGAGGTTCGGGAAACGCGCCGGCAGGACGGTGGGTTCTTGGTTCTTGCCATCGTAGTTGTCCTGGAAATCAACGGTGTCCTCGTTGATGTCGCGGACCATTTCCATGGCCAGCTGGGCCATCTTGGTCTCGGTGTAACGCTGGGCGGCCGCACCGTCATTGCCCGGGGAACCGAAGTTGCCCTGGCCCAGGGCCAGCGGGTAGCGCATGACCCAGTCCTGGATCAGGCGGACCAGCGCATCGTAGATCGCGGTGTCGCCATGCGGGTGGTACTGGCCCATGACCTCGCCGACCACGCGGGCGCACTTGTTGTACGCGCGCTCGGGGCGGTAGCCGCCGTCGAACATCGCATAGATGACGCGGCGGTGCACCGGCTTCAGGCCGTCGCGCACATCCGGCAGCGCGCGGCCGACGATCACGGCCATGGCGTAGTCAAGATAGGACCGCTGCATTTCTGCCTGCAGGTCGATCTGGTCAATGCGCCCGCCCTCGTGCGCTATGACCTCGCCGTCCAGCGGTTCGTTCTCAGGGGTCTGCTCGTCGCTCAATTTCTTCCCTTACACATCAAAAAGTTCTACGGTCCGCGGGTGGTATCGCCTAGATATCCAGGAAGCGGACGTCCTTCGCGTTCTGCTGGATGAAGTTGCGGCGGGACTCGACGTCCTCGCCCATCAACACGGAGAAAATCTCGTCCGCGGCGGCGGCATCATCCATGGTGACCTGGCGCAGCGTGCGGCGGTCCGGGTCCATGGTGGTGTCCCACAGCTCGGAGTAGTCCATCTCGCCCAGGCCCTTGTAGCGCTGGATCCCGTTTTCCTTCGGCAGGCGCTTGTTGGCGGCGGCGCCGGCGACCAGGGCTGCGTCGCGTTCCTTGTCGGTGTACACGTAGTCGTGCGGGGCATTGGACCACTTGATGCGGTACAGCGGCGGGCTGGCCAGGAAGACGTAGCCCTGCTCGATCAGCGGGCGCATGAAGCGGAAGATCAGGGTCAGCAGCAGCGTGGTGATGTGCTGGCCGTCCACGTCCGCATCGGCCATCAGCACGATCTTGTGGTAGCGCAGCTTGGACATGTCGAATTCTTCGCCGATGCCGGTGCCGAAGGCGGTGATCATCGCCTGTACCTCGGCGTTGCCCAGCGCGCGGTCCAGGCGGGCGCGTTCAACGTTCAGGATCTTGCCGCGCAGCGGCAGGATCGCCTGGGTATGCGGGTTGCGTCCGCGCTTGGCCGAGCCGCCTGCGGAGTCGCCCTCCACGATGAACACTTCGCACTCCATTGGGTTCTTCGAGGAGCAGTCCGAGAGCTTGCCGGGCATGCCGAAGGATTCCATGGGGGACTTGCGGCGCGCGTTGTCGCGGGCCTTGCGCGCGGCCATGCGGGCCTGGGACGCCAGCTGCGCCTTGCGGATGATGTCCTTGGCGATGTTCGGGTTGCGGCCGAACCAGTCGCCGAGCTCGTCGTTGACCACACCCTGCACGAAGCCGCGGGCCATCGAGTTGCCCAGCTTGGTTTTGGTCTGGCCTTCGAACTGCGGCTCGGAAAGCTTCACGGAGAGCACCGCGGTCAGGCCTTCGCGCACGTCGTCGCCGGTGAGGTTGTCGTCCTTTTCGCGCAGGATCTTGTTCTCGCGCGCGTAGCGGTTGAGCAGGCTGGTTAGCGCGGCGCGGAAGCCCTCTTCGTGGGTTCCGCCCTCATGGGTGTTGATGGTGTTCGCGTAGGTGTGCACCGACTCCGCGTAGGCGGTGGTCCACTGCATGGCGATTTCCAGGCTGATGCCGCGGGTGGTGTCCTCCGCTTCGAAGGCGATGACCTCGTCGTGGACCAGCTCGACTTTCTTGGCGGCGTTCAGGTGCTTGACGTAGTCCAGCAGGCCGTCCTTGTAGAGGTAGTCGACGCGGCGCGGCTTGACGACCTGGTTCTCGATCTCCTCTTCGACCTCGGCCTCCGGCTCGGCGACCTCCGGCACGCGCTCGTCGGTGAGGGTGATGCGCAGGCCCTTGTTCAGGAACGCCATCTGCTGGAAGCGGGCGCGCAGGGTCTCGAAGTCGAAGTCGATGGTGTCGAAGATTTCCGGATCCGGATAGAACGTCTGGGTGGTGCCGGTCTGCTCGGTGGCCTCGCCCTGGGTCAGCGGAGTGGTGGTGTGCCCGCCGTTGGAGTAGCCGATGCGCCAGGCATGGCCCTGCCGGCGGACCACGGTGTCGACCTTGCGGGACAGCGCGTTGACCACGGAGATGCCCACGCCGTGCAGGCCGCCGGAAACCGCGTAGCCGCCGCCGCCGAACTTGCCGCCGGCGTGCAGGATGGTCATGACAACCTCGACGGTGGGCTTACCCTCGGTGGGGTGGATGTCCACGGGAATGCCGCGGCCGTTGTCTTCGCAGCGTACGCCGCCGTCGGCCTGCAGGGTGATGTTGATGGTGTCGCAGTAGCCGGCCAGCGCCTCATCGACGGAGTTGTCAACGACTTCATAAACCAGGTGGTGCAGGCCGCGGGGGCCGGTGGAACCGATGTACATGCCCGGGCGTTTGCGTACCGCTTCGAGTCCTTCGAGGACGGTAATATCCTGGGCGCCGTATGTGTGCTCGACTTTGGAAGTCATCGATTCAGCAGGTACTGGGATGTTGTCCGGTTCCTGCGGTGAAGCGTTTTCGGTAGACACGGGTGCTACGAACTCCTCGAATTTGGCGCGCGACCACCATGCGCGGTCCGAGCCCGGACGCGTTCAGCGATCTTGGTCTGGAGCGACCTAGACGCGGGTTAACCCACGGCACAGTCAATTCACTACCCCTAATTCTACCGCCTATAGCAAAATTATCGGGGATTCTGTGGCCTAAATCAGCCGCAGAAGGCACAGAATCGACCATCTGAGCGAGTTTGAGTGATCATCTGAGGGGGGTCCAGCCGGGAGGTGCGTTAGACCGCCATATGCCATGCCAGCATTTCTAGCCGTAGGTGTCCCGGGGGCCGCGGCCGGCCACCGATCTCGAGCCGTGGCGCCACGTCGGGGCATTCGGACCGAGCACCCGGATCACTGTCACGATGCCGGGGCCGAGCTCGGCATCGAATTTCTTCAGCAGCTGGTGGCTCAGCAGCCTCAGCTGGGTCGCCCAGGACGTGGAATCGCAGCGCACCACGACCACGGTGTCCTCGAACGACTCGGGGCGGCAGTGCTTGGCGATGTTTTCGCCGACCAGCTCGTTCCAGCGGCCGAGCACCGATCCGACGGCCACCTGGGTGCTCCAGCCCCGGGATTTGGACATCCTGGCCACCACTGCGCCGATGGACCTCGGGTCGCGAGGAGCGTCCTCGTCCGTGGTTTTCTTGGCGGACCCCAGCGTATTGCGGGAGAGCTGGCGTTTGCGCACCTTGGCCATGCGGGCCGCGTCCAGACGCGAATCGCCGCGCTCCTCGGCGAGCTTGCGCATTCGGTTGAGCAACGCCTTGGCGGCGTCGATTTCCGGATCCAGGCGATGCTCGTCGTCGAAGTTGTGGCTAGGCATCGACAACCTGCCCAGGGGAGACCTGGAAGAAATGCCCCTTCAAGGCCTCGGGAACGTCTTCCACCACGGCAGCGGTGACCAGCACCTGTTCGGCTCCGGCGACAATATGGGCCAAGCGGTTGCGGCGCGTTGCATCCAGCTCGGCGAACACGTCGTCAAGGATCAGGATCGGCCCGGAGCCCGGACGGGGGTCGTCGTCGCCGAAGACCCGGTAGGCAGCCAGACGCAGCGACAACGCAAAGGACCAGGTTTCACCGTGCGAGGCGTACCCCTTGGCCGGCGCCGCGCCGAGGGTGAGGACCAGATCGTCTCGGTGCGGTCCGAACAGGGAAATGCCGCGGTCCAGCTCGCGGGAGCGGTTCGCTTCGATCGCAGACAGCAGCAGATCCTGGATTTCCTCTTGGTCCAGGGATTCGAGGTCCCGGGCCGGCAGGCTGGCATCTTCCACTTCGCCTTCGAGCGACGAACGGTATACCGCGCTGGCTTCCTTCGCGCCGTCTGCAAGATCCGCATAGGCGGCCTGCATGTAGGGGCGCAACAGCGACAGGACGTTCAGCCTTCCGCGGATCAGCCGCGCTCCGCAGGCTGCCAGTTGCAGATCCCACGCCTGCAGCGTATTTTCCTGCGAGGCAGTCAGCTTGGACTTGCCGCGGATCGACTTGAGCAGCGCGTTGCGCTGTTTCACGATGCGTTCGTAGTCGTTTTTGGTTCCGGCCTCGACCGGGCGCAGGGCCACCAGCAGTTCATCGAGGAAACGGCGGCGGTTCGATGGGTCGCCCTTGATCAACGCAAGATCTTCCGGTGCGAACAGCACCGTGCGAACCATGCCAAGGATTTCCCGGGCACGCACCGGATTCGCCCGGTTGATGCGCGCGCGGTTGATCTTCCCGCTGGTGATCTCCACCTCGAGCTGCGTTTGCTGGTTTCCGCGATGCAACGTGCCTCGGATCAACGCGCGGTCGGCGCCGAAATTCAAGAGCGGAGCATCGTTGCTGACCCGATGGGAAGCAAGATTTGCCAGATAACCGATGGATTCGACGATGTTGGTCTTGCCCACGCCGTTCGGCCCCACCAGGACGTTGATTCCGGGAACAAGGTGCACGTCGGCTTGCGCATACGAGCGGAAGCTCGTGAGGGAAAGCTGCGAGATATACACCGGAATCCTGACAGGAAGAAGCGGTGGGCGGCAGTTGCCGCCCACCGAGAATTTGCTAGTTGGAGTTCGGCAGTCGAACTGGCATGACCAGGTAGCGGTACTGGTCCTGATCCTCTTCGTCCAGCTTTTCCTGGCCTGTCAACATGGCCGGCTTGGGTGCGCTGGTGAAGGAGAAACGAACGAAATCAGTGTTGAAGGAGTTCAGGCCCTCGGAAAGGAAGGTCGGGTTGAACGCCACCACAATGTCTTCACCCCGCAGGGCGGCGACAATGGCTTCTTCCGCCTGTGCATCCTCTCCGGTGCCGGCGTCCAAGGTCAGCTGGCCGTCGGTGAATGCCATGCGTACCGGGGTATTGCGTTCGGCAACGACGGAGACACGGCGTACGGCCTCGATCAATTCACTGGTTCGCACGGTGGCATGGATTGGGGTGTCGCTAGGGAACAGCGAACGGATCTTCGGGTATTCGCCGTTAATCAACAGCGACGTGGTGCGACGGTTCGTGCTTTCAAAGCCGATCATTTCGCCATTCTGGCTGATGGCCAGCTTGAGCTCACCTGAGCTTGAGAGGGTCTTGGCAACCTCGCTGAGGGTTTTGGCCTTGATCAGGAACGAAGTCGAGATTTCCGACTGGTTTGGAGTCCAGTTCAGCTCGCGCATGGCCAGACGGTAGCGGTCGGTGGCTAGGAAGGTGATGAGATCGTTTTCGATTTCAACCTTGATACCGGTCAGCACCGGGAGGGTGTCATCCTTCGATGCGGCCACGATGACCTGCGAAACGGCTTCGGCGAATGCCTGTCCGTCGATGGTGCCTGCGATTTCAGGCAAGGCCGGCAAGGTCGGGTATTCATCAACTGGCATGGTTGCCAGATGGAAGCGCGAACGGCCGCAGGTCAGGGAAATCTTCGAACCCTCGGTTTCGAGGGTGACCGTGGAATTCGGAAGTGAACGAGTGATCTCTGCCAGCAGCTTGCCGGAGACCAGGATAGATCCCTGCTCGGAGATGTCCGCTGGAATCTCGATGTGGGACGAAATTTCGTAATCGAATCCCTCAAGGCGAACGATGCCCTCGTGGGTAGTGATCAGAATGCCAGCCAATACAGGCGAAGGGGGCCGCTGCGCCAAGGACCGGGCGGTCCAAGATACGGCGTCTGCCAAAACATCCTTTTCAACGCTGAACTTCACGAAAAATCCGCCTTTCGAAACCCATAAGTCTTAAGTCAGGCCAAGAAGGTAGTTTCCCGCCAAGTTCTTAAGCATAGATCAGGTAGTTGCACGTTCTCTGCAAATAATTTTGCCACGTCCCTCCGACGCTGTCGCAGCGAAGGGGTCAAAGTGTGGAACAGCCAACAAAAATTTGGGTTCTGCACAGTTCCGAAGTCCTGGGCGGGGAGTGGACTCGTTATTTGGATGAATAGGTCTTAAAGGTAGAAGTGTTAATAACCCTTGTGGATACTGTGGATAACCGCCATAGCGTCAGATCTGGTGCAGATTGTGCATGTGAACAAGATGTGATTGAAGCTGACACTGAGTTCCATGCGCTTGTTGAAACTCAGTTCCATGATTTCTGTCGTCCACATGCGATGCCGTACTTATGCGCAGATCGTCACCAGATCTTCCACAGATTTATCCACACCTGTGATTTCAGCTTTTAATGCTCCCGCTGGCTCTGCTTAATACGGTTTGTCAATTCCGTCACCTGGTTGAAGATCGCGCGTCTCTCGGCCATCAATTCACGGATTTTGCGGTCAGCGTGGATCACGGTGGTGTGGTCGCGCCCGCCAAGTTCCGCACCGATCTTCGGCAAGGACATCTCGGTCAGTTCACGCAGCAGGTACATGGCGATCTGCCGCGCGGTGACCAGCGTGCGGGTACGCGACTTGCTGTTCAGTTCTTCAATGCTCAGCCCGAAGTACTCAGCGGTCTGCTTGATGATGGTCGAGGGCGTAATTTCCTGCGCGCCGTCGTCGCTGATCAGATCCTTGAGCACGGTTTCCGCTAGGGCCAGGTCGACCGGCTGATTGTTCAGCGACGCGAAGGCGGTGACACGGATGAGGGCGCCTTCGAGCTCGCGGATATTGGTTGAGATGCGCGAAGCAATGTATTCCATGACATCGCTGGGCGCGGATAGATTCTCCGCATCGGCCTTCTTGCGCAGAATCGCAATACGGGTTTCCAACTCAGGCGGTTGGATATCGGTCAGCAGGCCCCACTCGAAACGCGAACGCATGCGGTCTTCGAAGCCCTGAAGTTGCTTGGGCGGAAGGTCCGACGTGATCACAACCTGCTTGTTGTGGTTGTGCAGGGCGTTGAACGTATGGAAGAACTCTTCCTGGGTGGCGTCCTTGTTTGCCAAGAACTGGATATCGTCGATCAGCAGGATGTCGACGTTGCGGTAAGTCTGCTTGAAGCTGGCGCCTTCGTCATCGCGGATGGAGTTGATGAAGTCGTTGGTGAACTCCTCTGAATTCACGTAGCGCACACGAATGCCCTTGTAGAGGTGGCGAGCGTAATGCCCAATTGCATGCAGCAGGTGGGTTTTGCCCAGTCCGGAGTCGCCGTAGATGAACAAGGGGTTGTACGCCTTGGCCGGTGCCTCGGCTACTGCGACGGCGGCAGCATGGGCGAATCGGTTCGATGAGCCGATGACAAAAGTGTCGAAAATGTACTTCGGGTTCAGACGGCCGAATTCCTGCGAGTTCGATGGGGGAGTGGGCTGCGGTGCCGGCTGCGGGCGCGGACCTGGGGCTTCAGTCACCGCTGGTGGTGTTGCCGGAGCTGTTTGAACTTCGGGCTCTTCGGCTTCCAATTCATCGGACAACGACAGATCGACGCTGACGGCGCAGCGGATATCGTCCTGGAAGACTGCCCGCAGTGCATCATCCAGCGGCTCTCGGAGCTGGGTCTGCAGCATGTCTCGGGTCAAGTCGTTGGGCACAGCGACCAGCAGGGTGGTCCCGATCAATCCTTGAGGCTTGGCCAAGGAGACGAAGGCGCGGTGGCGGGCCTTGACTCGGTCGTCGTCCTCGATCTTCCGGATTACCTGGCGCCATGAGCTACCAATGCTATTGGTTTCGTCGCTGCTCAC